>CAVPGR010000001.1:0-10531 GCA_963704035.1 uncultured Actinomycetes bacterium
TCGTCGAGTTGAACGTATCCCACGGTGTAGGGCACGAAATCGTCGTCGGTGGGGCCGATGTACGGCTCTTTGACAGGGAAGCTCTGTGTCGTGAAGGTCCAGAGCGTGCCACGACGCGGCAGCAGAGTCTGCTCCATCTGCTCGCCCGAACACCGCGGACACCCGGCGTTGACCGGAAATGTGGTCGTCCCGCAGTGGACGCAGCGGCTCCCGATGAGGCGGGCGTCGTCCCCGGTCGTGGTCAGGATGCCGTCGGCGATGAGCCGTTGGGCGCGCGCGGATTTGTCGTGACCATGCCGCTACGTTAACGATGGTTCACTGCGGTGTCCAGCATCGTCGGTGTCCAGCATCGGGATAGGAACCTGGCACTACTGGTTCCGGAACTCGGGGGGCCGCTTCTCCACGAACGCGGCGACCGCCTCGGGCATGTCCTCGGTCTGGACACACATGATCTGCGTCCGGTTCTCCAACGCCAGGGCAGCGTGCAGGCTCGAGGCGTCGAGGTTCGCCCACATGACCTCCTTGGTCATGCGCACACCGAACGGGCTGTTGCGCACGATCTGGCCTGCGATCTCCAGGGCGGCGTCGACGACCTCGCCGTCGGGCACCACGCGCAGGACCAGACCCGATCGGAGGGCCTCGTCGGCTTCCACCAGGCGGCCCGTGAGCATCATCTCGAACGCGGCGGTCGGGCCGACGATGCGGGGCAGCAGATAGCTGGCACCGACGTCGCAGCCCGAGATGCCGAGACGGACGAACGCCGCATTGAACTTCGCCGAGGAAGCGGCGATCCGCGTGTCGGCCGCCAACGCCAGTGAAAGGCCGGCTCCGGCGGCGGGACCGTTCACGGCCGCAATGATCGGCTGAGGCGTCGAGATCAGGCGAGTGGTGATCGAAGCGAAGGCCTCCTGGACGCGGATGCCGTTGACGGGCCCGGAGAGGTTCTCCCCATCGTCGGTCGCCTGCATTTCATCCAGTTCGTGTCCCGAGCAGAAGCCCCGACCGGCTCCCGTCAGCAGGATGACTCGGCACGTCTCGTCGCGTCCCAGCGCGTCGAACGTCTCGTGGAATTCGTCGATCATCTCCAGGGTCATGGAGTTCAGAGTGTCGGGACGGTTCAGTGTCACGAGTGACACGCCGTCCCCGCTGGTCTCTACGAGAATGTTGCTCACGGTCGGGTCCTCCGTGGTCGGACGCTGGAGCGGGGCGTGTGACGCCCGGTTCTGTGAACGGTAACTAGCCTCCGGGTGTGACCGGGGAACGCGGCGAGATCATCCTGGCCGGCGGTGCCGTGGTCGTCTTCGAGTCGACGCCTGGATCGACGCCCGCGACGTCGGCTCTGCACACCCGGTCGGTCGCGCGTGGGGCAGCCGTGTCGTGCGTTGTGTGGCGACTCGCCGCCCCGATCTCGTGCGGTCGCTGTCGCTTCTCGAAGCGGGTGGCCTCGTCCAGCCGGGTCTCGACGCCGAGGTTCACCGCGCCATGCTCACGAGGAAGAGGAGAGGAGCAACGTGAACAGCACGAGATTCGACGGTGATCTCGCCTACACCCCGGCGCTCGAGCAGGCGGCCATGCTCCGACGTCGCGAGCTCAGATCGGTCGCCCTGACCGAGCTCTATCTCGGGAGGATCGAGGAGCTCAACGGCCGCCTCGGGCACTTCCTCACCGTCGTGGAGGATCAGGCGCTCGAAGCGGCGCGGCTCGCCGACAGGCAGCTCGACGAGGACGCCGACGCAGCTCCAGCCTATTGCGGCGTTCCGACCTCCATCAAGGATCTGGTGGACACGGCGGGTATCCGGACCACGCACGGCACGGCCACCTTTGCCGACCGGGTTCCCGACGAGGATGCGGAGGTCGCACGGCGCATACGGGCAGCGGGGTTCGTGATCCTCGGCAAGACCAACACTCCCGAGTTCGGGATGGCGCCCGTCACCGAGTCGCCCGCGTATCCACCCGCGCGCAATCCATGGAACACCGAGCACACGACGGGCGGATCCTCGGGCGGGGCGGCCGGGTCGGTGGCGGCAGGCCTGTCGGCCGTCGCCCACGCCTCCGACGGTGGAGGGTCGGTACGCATCCCGTCGGGTCTATGCGGCGACGTGGGCATCAAGCCGTGCCGCGGCAGGATCACACGTGCCCCCGACCCGCAAGACCCGTTCGCCACCGACGGGTCCATCGCCCGCACCGTGGCCGACGCGGCGGCGTTCCTCGACGTCATGGCGGGACCCGGTGTGGGCGACGCCTCCTGGGCGCCTCCGCTCGAACGACCGCTCATCGAGGAGGTCGGCGCGGCACCGGGTCGGCTACGGATCGCGTGGACCGATGAGCCGTTCGTCGACGGCGTCAGCACCGAGCCCCCGCACCGGCGGGCACTCGACGACACGGTCGGGCTTCTCGAGGGTCTGGGCCACGATGTGGCGGAGGGCCGGCCGTTCTGGGACGCCGGGATCACCGACCAGATCGTGGCTCTCTTCGCGGCGCAGGGGGCGTCGCGGCCCGATCTTCCGCCCTTGGACACCCTCGATCCGCCGACGCGCATGCTGTTCGAGAGCGCGGCGCTGTTCAGCGCCACCGACATCGCCTCCGCGCAGCGGCAGCTCGCGCTCAACTGCCGCAAGACCGTCTCGTTCTTCGAGGAGATCGACGTTCTCGTGACACCGACGTTGCCGATCAGAGCACCCCGGGTGGGTGAGTTCTCCACGGGGGAGCTGGGCGACGAAGGCGTCATGAAGTACCGGGCGCTGGCCGCATTCACCTCGACGTGGAATCTGACGGGTCAACCTGCCATCACGTTGCCGTTGTCCGTGGACGACGGCCTGCCGATCGGCATCCAGTTCGTCGGTCGGCCCGCCGACGAGGCCACCCTCGTACGACTGGCCGCCCAGATCGAGGAGGCCGCCCCCTGGCAGGACCGTCGACCACCGGGCTGCTGAGGACCGGGTTCGGCGGAGCCGGGCTGTCGAAGACGCCTCGGCTGGAGGATGGGAAGAGGTCAGGAGCTCCCGTCGGCGAGTCGACGGACGACCAGCTCGGTCAGGACGTCGAGCTCGCGCTGGACTGCGTCGCCGAGGATCTTCGAGCGGGCGTCCACGAGCAATTGCTTGGTGGCGCGCAGCGAGTGCCGATCACCCCCGGCCACCGAATCCGCCAGGGCGAGCGCTTCGTCGAGCAGCCGGTCGGCGGGAACCGATCGCAGTGCCAGCCCGAGCTCGACGGCTTCGTCGGCTTCGATCCAGTCTCCGACCATGAGCATCCGGGCCGCCTGTTGCGGACCGATCGCGGCAGGGAGCAACGCGCTGCTCCCGGCTTCGGGAGACACACCGATCCTCGCGAAGGGTGTACGCAAGCGCGCGTCACCGGCGAGGAGGACAAGGTCGCAGTGGAGCAGCATGGTCATCCCGATACCGACCCCGACGCCGTTGACCGCCGCCACGAGGGGCTTGGGGAAGGCGGCGAGGGTCTCGACGAACGTGATGAAGGCATCGAGGATGCGTTGGGGGTCCGGCGCGTCGCCGCCCAGCACCCGCGTGTCGGCACCCGATGAGAATGCGCGACCCGCCCCGGTGACGACCGTGACCACGACGTCGTCGTCGCAACCGGCGGCTGTCAGCGTTGCCGTCATGTCCTCGTACTGCGCGGCGTCGAAGGCGTTGAGGGCATCCGGGCGGTTCATCGTCACCAACCGGACACCGTTCCCACGATCCTCGGTGAGCACGCGTGGTTCTGCGTCGCCTCCGCTCACGAAGCCTTCCGGAACAGACCGTCGCCGAAGACCACACGACCGTCGCTCCCGCTCACCCCGAAGACGGCGCTGTCGCCATCGACCCACATGCGCGTGGTCAGCGTCTCGCCGGGCATCACCGGCGACGTGAACTTCCCTTCGATGTGGCCGAATTTCGCCGGATCGGAGTCACACAGGGTGTGCAGCAGCGCGCGTCCGGCATGGCCGAAGGTGCACAGCCCGTGCAGGATCGGGCGTTCGAAGCCCGCCATCTCGGCCATCCAGGGGTCGGAGTGCAAAGGGTTGCGGTCGCCGCTCAGCCGGTAGAGCAACGGCTGGTCGGGGCGGATGTCGTAGGCGACCTCGTGGTCGGGCGAACGGTCGGGTTGCGGGTTGTTGTCGCCCGAGGGCCCGCGTTCTCCTCCGAAGCCACCCTCGCCGCGCAGCACGAGGGTTGTGCGGGTTGTGTACAGCGGATCCCCGTCGCTGACGAGGTTCGCGGAGCTCTCGAGCACCACGATGGCCGCCTTGCCCTTGTCCCACACCTCGACCAGGGTCGTGGTGGCCTCGACCTCGCCCTCGGCCGGGAACTCCCGGTGGAGTGTGACCGATTGTCCACCGTGCAGGAGTTGGGTGAAGTCGAACTCGCCGATCAGGCCGATGGCGTCGCCGACGCCTCCGGTGTCGATCACGACGGGCATCGTGGGTAGGGCCTTTTGGGGCACGTCGTGCGAGTTCTCGGTGGTGAACTCGAGCTCGAACCCGACAGGGTCCGTGATGCCTGCACCCACGCCCAGGGCGTAGAGGAGGGAATCCTTGGAGCTCCACGAACCCCGCGAAGCTTCGAGCGAGAGTCCGACGTTCTTGTCACTGACGGCCATGATTTCCTCCGGTGGGGGTCGCCCGCGCTCGGGGCGGGGAACATCCTAAGAGATGAGTAGGTCCTTGAACGGAGTGTCGCGGGGCGGGCCGGGCTCTTTGGGCAGACCCAGAACCCGTTCACCGATGATGTTGCGCTGCACCTCGTCGGAGCCGCCGGCGATCCGCAGCGACGGCGCCGCCAGGAGCGTCTCCCACCACTCGTTGGCGAACTCGTCCGGGTACCTCACGACCGAGGCAGGGCCCGCGATCCGCACCCCGAGGTCTGCGGCGTCGTTCAGCAGGCGCGCCATGGCCAGTTTGGCCACCGAGGCTTCCGCTCCCGGGAACCGTCCCTGCGAGATTTCCGTGATGAGCCTCAAGCCGATGAAGCGCATCGTCTCGGCCCGGATGCAGATGTCTGCCAGTTCCTGGCGGGTTCGGGGATCCACGACGCCGCCCGTCGCCTGCCGTCGGGCCAGCGCGATGAGAGCATCGACGATCCCGCCCGCGCCGAACTCGCCCATCATCGAGCGTTCGTGCAACAAAGTGGTCTGGGCGACGCGCCACCCGTCGTGCAGGTCGCCGATTCGGCAGTCGTCGGGTAGTCGCACATCGTCGAAGAAGACCTCGTTGAAGTGCGAGAGCCCCGTCATCTGGCGGAGCGGTCGGATCTCGATTCCCGGCGTCTCCATGTCGAGGAGGAACCACGTGATGCCCTGGTGTTTCGGAGCCTCGGGATTCGTGCGCGCGAGGAGGAATCCCCATTTGGAGTAGTGCGCTCCCGACGACCAGACCTTCTGGCCGTTGACGATCCACTCGTCTCCGTCGGCCACGGCCTCGGTCCGCAGCGATGCGAGGTCGGACCCGGCGCCGGGCTCGGAGAACAGCTGGCACCAGATCTCCTCTCCCGAGAGCAGCGGGGGGAGGAAGCGCCGCTTCTGCTCCTCGGTGCCGTGGGCGATGACCGTCGGCCCGCCGAGCGAGACCCCGATGCGGAACACGGCGTCAGGGATGTCGAAGTGTGCACACTCCTGGCCCCAGATGACCTGCTCCATGAACGACGCGCCCCGACCGCCGTACTCGGTCGGCCAGTTGACGCCCGCCCAGCCATCGGCCGCGGCTTTGGCCTGCCACTGCGAGGCACGGGCGATGTCGTCGAGGGAGTCACCTTCGCGGCCGAGGACGGACAGGACTCCCTGGGGGCTGTCGCCGGTGCGCGGTTCGGCGTGCGCCTCCAGCCACGTCCGGGCCTCGCGTCGGAACTGCGCTTCCTCGGGCGTGTCCTGGAAATCCATGCTCGCCGGCTCCCTTTCGATCGGGCATGACGTGTGAACGAACATTAACATCGGTGGCACGCGCCGACTTTCTGGAGCAGCCATGGCCGAAACGTGGGTGAGGGTGATTGACGGGAGCGTGAACGGTCGTTAGCGTCCCTGGTAGTCGGTGCGCGACCGCAGCGATCCAGGATCGGATGTTCTCGAGGGGGAGCAGCAGATGCGACGGTGGGCGTGGGTTCGAGTTGTTGCGGCGCTGGCTGCACTGATGTTGGTGGCGGTGGCCTGTAGCAGCGACAGCGATAGCGACGACAGCGGCAACGGTGGCGGCGACACGAGTGACGACGTCGCGGATCCGGCGGACGTCGACTTCACGGCAGGGCTCACGGGCGAGCCGGTGAAGATCGGCGTGATCGTCGAGGAGACCGGTGGTGCGCTCGCCAACCCGGAGATTCCCGATGGCGCCATGGGCGCGCAGTTGCTCGTCAACGAGGCGGGTGGCATCCAGGGCCGTCCCGTGGAGATCCTCACGTGCGACACGGCGAACGACCCGAACACGGCGGCCGAGTGCGGGCGCATGATGGTCGACGAGGGCGTGGTCGCTCTCTCGGGTGTGCTGTCGGTGCACGCTGCCGAGTTCATGCCGCTCATGGAGGAGAACAAGATCCCGTCTGTCGCACATATCGCCGCGGGGGTACCGGGCTTCACCTCCCCTGCAGCCTTTCCGACCATCGGTGGAATCGTGGCGACCGCGCCGAGCGTGGCGGTGGGTGTGGTCGAGCAGGGTGCGACGAAGGTGAGCACGCCGCGTCCCGACCTGGCCGCTGGTGCGGCGATTCCGACGTTCGTGACGCCCGCGCTGGAGGCGTTCGGCGCCGAGTTCGGCAACGACGTGCCGGTGCCGGAGCTCGCGCCGGACATGGCGACGTACGTGCAGGCCTCGCTCGACGGCGGAGCCGACGGCATCGCGGTGTTCCTGTCGGGTCAGGACGCCACCAACTTCGTCATCACCGCCCGCCAGAGCCAGCCCGACGTCGCGCTCGGGACGTTTTCGACGGACGTCCAGGCGTTTCGCGACGCGCTCGGTGAGGATCTGGCGGGGATCGTGACCTCCGGTTCGACGACATGCGAGTTCGAGAGCGACGCGTGCGAGCAGTACATCGACTCGATGCACGCGGCAGGTTTCGAGGAGACAACGGGAAACCGGCTCCTGGCCTGGTCGGGCGTGACGATCACGGCGCTCCTGCTGGAGGACGCGGCGGAGATCTCGAGTGCGGCGCTGTGGGACGCCCTCGAGGCACAGACCGCTCTCGACGTCGGTCTCTACCCGCCGCTCCAGTGGCAGACACCGGCCGACTTCGGCCTCCCGCTCCCGCGGATTTTCAACACGTGTGCCATTCCCACCGTCTACGACTCGGAGGGTGAGACGACACCGCTTTTCGACACGCTCATCGACGTCTTCACCGGCGACCCGTGTGACGCCAGCGGCGACGCCATCGAACTCGGTGGTGGAGGCTCCGGTGACGGAGACGACTCGGGCAGCTCGACGACAGGGGCCAGTGAGGAGTAGCCCACCGAACAGTCGATCAGCGGCCGATCAGCGGCCTTCGACGCCGAGCAGTGATCCCACGAGCATGTCGTGGACCAGCGCGGCCAGGCGTTCCCGCGGGAATCCCGAGTCGTACTGCGCGGCGGCGAGCGCCATACCGAGCGCCATCCAGATCGCCGCGTCCACGTCGGGTTCGTCGAGATCGGGTCGCAGTTCCGCCAGGACGCTTCGCCATTCGCGCTGGTAGTCACGGACGCCGCGCGCGTCCAGGCACGCTTGCCGTTGGCGGAGAGGTGGCGCCGTTCCCGCAGCAGGACGGTGACCTGATCGGGACGGTCCAGGACGTCCTCCACGATGCCGGCGACCAGCGCGTCGAGGGCCTCGCGTGCGGGGAGTTCGCCCTCGAGGATCGCGTCGGCGTGCTGGAGGACGTGCGAGATGCCGTGGATCACGGCCTCGTCCAGAATCTCCTGCTTGCTGGAGAAGTGCCGGTAGACGCCCGGACCCGTGATGCCCGCCGCGGCCCCGATCTCGTCGATCCCCGTGGCGTCGTACCCGTTCGTGCGGA
Organism: uncultured Actinomycetes bacterium; assembly: GCA_963704035.1. Taxonomy (GTDB): domain Bacteria; phylum Actinomycetota; class Acidimicrobiia; order IMCC26256; family JAOSJL01; genus JAOSJL01. The sequence goes on from CAVPGR010000001.1 coordinate 7,974, forward strand.
ACAGGCGTATCGCCGACTCGAGAATGAGCTCGCGCCGCGTGGGGGAGGTGTCGGCTGTGATCGCTGCGGCCGTGGCGGTCCGCGCGTCCCGGGCCCGACGTCCCCTCCTCTGCCGCTCATGGTGCCCCTTCGATGCCGTCGCGGGTACTCGTGTCCGCGGTGCTCGCGGGCGGTGGTTGTCCGCGATGTGAACCAAGACTAACGTCCCGGAATCGCCGGGTGGCGATTCCGGCGCGAACCGTCGGCTCTCCGGAGGACTCTTCGAGTGAACGAATTCCTTCGGTACGCGATCCTGGGTCTCGGTGCCGGTGCGGTGTACGGCTTGGCCGCGCTCGGAATCGTGCTCACGTACCGGGGATCCGGAGTCGTCAACTTCGCCCAGGGCGCCGTCGGCATGGTGTGCGCGTTCGTGTTCTACAACGCCCGCGACTCGGGAACCCCCACCACGATCGCCTGGATCGAAGCTCTCGCGCTGGGCGCACTCATCGGCGCACTCACACATTTGGTGATCATGCGTCCGCTACGACGCGCCCCTGCGCTGTCGCGGCTCATCGCGACGCTCGGCCTCTTCACGATCCTCTTCGGATTCGGTCAGTCACGCTGGGGTGATCTGCCGCGCATCGTGACGAGGATGCTCCCGACCGACGGTGTGACCCTCTGGGGAGACGTGTCGATCGGGCGCGATCGTCTCGTCATTCTCGGAATCGGGGTTGCTCTCACGGTTCTGCTGACGGCTGTCTACCGCTGGACGAAGTTCGGGCTGTCCACCCAGGCGGTGGCGGAGAACCGGAGGGCAACGTCGGCGCAGGGGATCTCACCCGACCTCATCGCCACCGTGAACTGGTCCCTCGGCGGCGTCCTGGCAGCACTTGCCGCGATCCTCATCGTCAATCTCACCGGACTCGACGTCGTGAGCCTCACGTTGCTGGTCGTGCCCGCACTCGCCGCAGCCCTCGTCGGCAACTTCCGCTCCTTCGGTCTGACGCTCGCCGGAGGCCTGCTGATCGGGATCCTCGAGTCGGAGGTGTCCTTCGCTCAGATCCGACTCGACGTCACGCTCAACGGCTGGACCCGTTCGATCCCGTTCCTCGTGATCGTGATCGTGCTGGTGGTGCGCGGTCGGGCTCTTCCACTGCGTGGTGAAGGCATCGAGAAGCCACCCGAGATCGGTACCGGTCGTATCCGTTCCTATGTTCTCCTGCCCGTACTGGCCGTGGCCGCCGTCATCATCGCCTTCTTCATGTCCACGACGCTCGTGGAAGCGATGACGACGACGCTCGCACTCGGGATCGTCATCCTTTCGCTCGTGGTCGTCACGGGATACACGGGCCAACTTTCGCTCGCGCAGTTCGCCCTCGCCGGCATGGGGGCGTGGTGCGGCGCGCGCGATCGCCAACTGGGACATCCCGTTCGAGTTGGCGTTCATCGTCGGTGTACTCGGCGCCATTCCGATCGGGATTCTCGTCGGGCTCCCGGCGCTTCGAACCCGCGGCGTGAACCTCGCTGTCGCAACGCTCGGGCTGGCACTCGTGATCGAAAGCCTCGTCCTGGCCAACCTCGATCGTACCGGTGGTGTCGCAGGCACGCGGATCCCGTCCGTCACGCTCTTCGGCATCGACTTCGACACGTTCGCCCACCCCGAGCGCTATGCGCTCCTGAGCCTGCTCCTGTTCGTCGGCTGCGGCGTGCTCGTCGCGAACCTTCGACGAGGGAGAGCCGGACGCCGTCTCGTCGCGGTCCGTGCGAACGAACGCGCGGCCACCGCGCTCGGGATCAGCGTCTTTCGCGCCAAGCTCTACGCATTCGGGCTCTCGGCAGCCCTTGCCGCTGTCGGTGGGATGCTCATCGGGTTTCGCCGCCCGAACGTCACGTTCTTCCCCACATTCTCGATCTTCGAATCGATCTTCGTCGTGATCTACGCCGTGATCGGCGGCATCGGGTTCATCGTCGGCGCCCTGGTGGGCGCCGCGGTCGCACCCGGGAACTTCGTCGTGAAGTTCCTGGGTGGATCATTCGACGAGAAGACGGTGCAGATCGTCCTGGGCATCGCGCTCATCGTCATCCTCGTTCTGATCCCCAACGGGCTCGCGAGTCTCGTGCCGATATGGCGCCGACGCCTCTTCCCGGTCGAACCGCTCAGACCGCCCGACGAGTTCGAACAGGTCGGTGAGGTCGAACAGGTCGGTGAGTTCGAACAGGTCGGTGAGTTCGAACAGGTCGGTGAGTTCGAACAGGTCGGCGAGTTCGAACAGGTCCGCGAGGTCGAGCCGCTTCCCGAGGTCGAGCGTCCGAGGATTCCGGCCATGACGGTGCGTGCCGAGGGCGTCACGGTGCGTTTCGGTGGGGTCGTGGCGCTCGAGGATGTCAGTCTCGTGGTCCGACCCGGGGAGATCGACGGGCTCATCGGCCCCAACGGTGCGGGAAAGACGACGCTGATCGACGCCATGACGGGCTTCGTGCCGTGCGCCCAAGGTCGGATTCTGCTCGACGACATTCCCGTCGACCGTTGGTCGGCCAGACGACGCGCGGTCTGCGGCATCGGTCGCTCGTTCCAGAGT
>CAVPGR010000002.1:0-912500 GCA_963704035.1 uncultured Actinomycetes bacterium
GCGGCGTGGCGCGTCGCCGACCTCCTACTGCGCCACCCCGTTGTCAATGCGGCGCTCGTCGCGGATGAGTTGGGGATCGACACCCCCAACGTGTACCGCCAGATCGTTCCTCTCGAGGAGGCAGGGGTGCTCAAGGAATTCACCGATCAGAAGCGCAATCGGGTGTGGCGATCCCCCGAGGTCCTGACAGCCCTCGACGACTTTGCTCGACGCGCGGGGCGACGAACCGGGAACTGATCAGGCGCGTTCCGAGATCGGCGAAATCCGTTCCGAGTCTGCCCTCTGACCCTTGCCCGGAGTGTTTTCTACCGGTCCCACGAGGGCGGGGGTTGTAGAAAAGGTGGTCGAAAACTCCGCTCACGTTGTTCTCGGCACACGATTCTGGCTCGAATTGTGAAGTTCCGGTAGGTGGCCGACGGGTTGGCTCCGGTAGGTCCACGACAGTTCTGGGACGCGGCTCCGGTTGCTGGGCGACACTAGTTCCGGTAGCTGGGCGACACCTGGGTATCCGCGTTTGGTGGTTCCTGTTCTTTTTCGCTGTGGGTGTTGGTGCCCGCGACGGAGGAGATCTGGATCGTGTTGGTGGAGCTGGGGCTCGTGGAACAGCGGTATAGGGCGGTGCTCGAGGTGCTCAACGACGGCGCCAGGGTGACCGAGGTGGCTCGCCGCTATGGGGTGGTGCGTCAGACCGTGCATGTGTGGCTGCGCCGGTATGCGGCGGGCGGCCTCGGCTCGGCGGTCCACGTCGCCAGACGCGGTGCTCACGCCAACGAGGTCGACGTGCGGATGTGCGAGCGCGACCAGCCACTCGAGCGCGTCGTCGGAGTTCGTTCCGACGTCGGTGTCGATCCAGACGCGCACCGGATTGATCAGGTCGCGGGCCGACCGAGAGACGCGACGTCGGCGGGTGCAGGCCTCATCGCGGGCGCCGTGTGGGCCGGGTTGCAGAGCCTGTCGAGGTAACGGTTGATCTGCTCTTCGAGTCTGGCGCGCGGCGAGCGGTGGGGCGCCACCGCAGCCCAGCTTCCGAGCCCGTCCAGGAACGCGACCAACCCGTCGCTCTCGGACGCCGGATCGAAGGAAGCTGGCAGCTGTCGTCGCTCCTGGGCGCGCTCGAAGAGGAGGGCCGCAGCCTGATTCCATTGCTCGTACCGTCGATCAAACTCGCTCGCCATCTCGGGTTGATAGGCGGCGCGCAGTGCGAATGCGTTCCACACGAGCCATTCGCGCCGCTGCTGTTTCGTGGTCGGCAGCAGTCCGAGGAGCAGAGAGGCGATTTCCTCGTTGTGATCGAGCGCCTCGTAGCCGCGATCGGTCATCGATTCATCGACATAGCGAAGAGCGGCCAGCAGGATCTCGTCCTTGTTGTCGAAGTAGTGCGTCACGCAGCCGGTCGTGCAGCCCGCGGCCTGTGCGATGTCGACCATCGTGACCTGGTCGATCCCCATCTCCGCGATGGCTTCCGCAGCTCCGGCTGCGATCTCTCGGCGCTTCTCTTCGTGGTCGACGAGCTTGGGCACGGGAATCAGACCGTGCACCCGATGTCGGGTGCGGCGCCGGTCGACAGCTCGATCTCCCGGGACTGGAGGAGCCTCCTGGCTTCGCGAAGACCGGAGAGGAAGGCCCCGTGAACGGTGCCGTAGTAGTTCCTTTCGGTTGCCTCGCCGGCGAACAGGACCCGATCGTCGAGCGGTTCCGCGAGCGCGTCCATGTCGGCGGGACTCCCACCGACCGGGATGTAGCTGTACGAGCCGCGCGCGAAAGGGTCACCGGTCCAGTACGTGGTTCGAGCGTCGACGGGTTCGGGCGTGCCGGGACCGAACATCTCCCGGAAGATCTCGACTGCCCGGTCGGGGACGTGTCCGCGGCTCGAGAGGGTGTCGCGCGAGAACTCCCCGCCGTACAGACCGACCATGATCGGTTGCCCTACGTAGTCGGTCAGATCGAAGAAGTACGGCAACTCGCCGTACTTCTCGGACACGTACAAGAGGCTTCCACGCTCCTGCCGGCGCCAGAACGCATCGTCGAAGCGCAAGATGACCTTCTCCAGAGTGCCCATGTCGAGGCGATTGATGGCTTCGGTCTTCCGCGCCGGCAGCGCCGGCGAGAACGCGATGCTCCCCGCCTTCAGGACCCCGAGCGGCACCGTCACCACGACCTCGGCGGCGTGAAACGTGCCACTCGACGTTTCGACACGTACGTCGGCGCCGTCGTAGTCGATCTGACTCACGACCTCTGAGAGCCGGATGTCGAGGCCAGCACTCAGGATGTCGACCACAGTCACATAGCCGCCCTCGATCAGCTTGTCGCCTCCTCCAAAGCCCGCTTCCGCGTCGACGTGCTCGAGGGACAGCGAGGACGCGGGGGCCGCGTACTCGAGCTCGCCGAGCCCCTGGCTGATGACGAACTCGGCATACCGACGAGCGTCGCCGATGAGCCCAGCTTCTTCGACGTAGCGCGCCGTACCATCGGCAAGAGAAGCGTCCGAACCCAGCTCGGTGCGAAGACCCTCGAGGGAGTTCTCGAAGCCGGCCTCAGCCGATGAGAGCTCGACGAGAGCCTCTGCCGGAAGAACGCGCCCAGCTCGGCATCGAAGGCGGAGATCCTCGCGTCCACGGTGTCGGCCAGCGCGCCAGACAAGCCCGCTGTCAGCCGCGAAGCAGGCCAGTGGGTTCCCGTCCGGCCCGTGGATCCACGCCGCACCGAAGTCGACTGGGGCACCGTCCAGGTCTTCCGTGCGGATTCGGCCCCCCGAGCGGGGTCGCGCCTCGAGGACGACGGCATCCCGGCCGGCGGTCGTGAGCGCGTTCGCGACCGTGAGACCGGCGACGCCGCCGCCGATCACGATGACGTCGGCCTCCTCGCCCCCTCCCGGATCAACTCCCGAATCATCTCCCGAGTCACCGCCCCAGCATCCGGGTATCGCCACCGCTGCGGATGCGACGCCGAGCAAACGAAGAAGCTCTCTGCGATCCATCGTTGACATAATTGCGATTATGTAACAGGCATTTCGGGAAGGCAAGAGGTTCCCACACTCGGGCCTTCCCCTGTTCCGGGGAGCCCCAGATCCGCCGGCAGACGGACGGCAGGCGGGGATTCGGTCCGTGCCATGTCACAACCGCGGTAGCTCGAGCGCTCGTCACGAGCGGACAGCATCAGCGACGACAGAGCCTGCTACTGCGAGCTGATCGAGCATCGACGGAGCGAGACACTGCGTTCCGAGATCGGTCAAATCCGTTCCGAGCCCTGTCGACAGCCCTTGCGCCGAGCATTCTCTACCGGCCCCACGAGGGCGGGGCATGTAGAAAACGTGGTCGAAAACTGACTTCGCCGGCTCCGAGTTCCGCCTTCTCGCACGAATCTACCGGCCGGTGGTCGTTGCGGAGCCCAGGAGCGGGTGGAGGCGACCCGATACGCGATTTCGCCCGTGTGGCTCTCGTGGTGGGTTCCGGGGTGGGGTTCAGGCGGCGGTCGCCAGCTGGTCGGGTGGTCGGCCTCTTTGCCGGTGCCGGTGAAGTGTCAAGGAGTTGACCATCAGCGCGCATCCGAGGACGTTCACGAGCTATCGGTGATGACCGATGCTGTGGACCCTGCGGAGACAGAGCATGTCGTCGAGGGCTTGGTTGATGAACTCACGCCCGGTACGTCGGTTCAGGGTCGACGGGCGGTCACGAGCCAGGCGTGGTTTTCGTTCATCACGACGCCCTCCGGGCCGGCGTAGGGGACAAGGGCTTCGCGAGCGGCCTCCAGCGCGGCAGCCACCCGGTCGGGCGGTGCGTCGGCGACAGCGTCGCGAACGAATGGAACGGACTGGAAGAAGGCGAGTGCATCATCGACGTCGTCGCCGATGCGCATGGGTTGCGTCGTCTCGTCGATGGTGATCCGGTCGTACCCGGCCCATTCGAGGATCTGCACGGTGCGATCCGGGTCGGCGAGCCCGAACGGACCGGGTGAGTTCGGCTCAACACCCTCGGGCATGCCGACGTGCACGGCAGCAGGGGCGCCTGGTGCCATGATCCACTCGCTGCTCTCCAAGCCCTGCCAAGCGGTGAACGCGACGCGGCCGCCGGCGCGCAGCGCCCGCGCCAGGTTCGCAAAGGCCTCGTCCGGAGCATCGAAGAACATCATGCCGAATCGGCTGACCACTGCGTCCCATCGGCCAGCTCCAAAGTCGTGGACCTGTGCATCTGCTCTGACGAACTCGACGTCTTCAGCACCGGCGGTTGCTGCTCGTTCGTGGGCCAGCGCCAGCATCGGTGGCGAGATGTCGACGCCGAGCACCGTCCCACCGGGACGCACACGCCGCGCGCTCTCGAGGGCTGTGGCACCGGCGCCGCATCCGACGTCGATCACTCGCTCTCCGGTCTGCAGCGCGGCTGCGCCGAGCACGCGGTCTCCGAAGCCCGCGGTCATGGCGTCGTATCGATCCGCTTCCACGACCCAGTGCGCTCCGTCCCGCTCCCAACGCTCGACCTGATCTCGGTTGGGAGTCGCTCGTTCGGCCACGAGCGCACCTCCAGTAGCGGCGGCCAGTGTTCCGGGAAGTGGCGGGACGTGTGATGCTGGACTCTTCCAGCGCTCGCGCAAGCTAGCAAGGATTCCCGGCCACGGTGCGGCCCCGCAGAATGCACAAGAGCCCAGAAGGGTGGCGAGAGACCGCGTGCTTCTAGCCCATGTGCTTCCGCGTTCTGAGATCCGCGAAATCCGTTCCGAGCCCGCCCTACAACCCTTTCAGCACATGTTCTCTACCGGCCCCATGAGGGCGGGGCATGTAGAAAACGTGGTCGAAAACTGATCGTGCGGTCGCCGAGTTCCGTTTTCCTGCACGAATCTACCGGTCGGGTGGTCGGCCTCCGTGACGGTGCCGGTGGCGGTGGAGTGTCAGGGAGTTGACCATCAGCGCGCATCCGAGGACGTTCACGAGCTGGCGCTGGTGGCCGATGCTGTGGGCCCGGCGGAGGTAGAGCGTGTCGTCGAGGGCACGGTTGATGGACTCGGCGTCATTGCGGCGGCGGAAGAGATCGGTGAAGTCGGGATCCGTGGGTGGGATCGGCCGAACGTTCTCCGTGCGGTTGAGTCCGCGGGCGTCGTCGTCTGCGGTGCCGTGCAGCCGGACGGTGATCGTCGCGTCGCCGTATTCGTCGGGGAGTGCGTAGTGGTTGTACCAGCGGTATTTCCCAGTCTTGTCTCTTGTGCGATGTGTACGGACACGTCGCAACGCGACGAAGTCCAGGTTGCCGCGGTCGTCGAGTCGGCCGATTCCGACGGCTCCACCTCGGGCGTACAGCGTGACCGTGGCGGTCGAGCCGCTCGGCAGTCTCACGTCCGGCAGGCAGGGACAGCTTCGGCGGCCCGTTGAACCCGCTGTCCCTGCTCATGAAACCGGTTCTCCCCGCCGGTTGCAGTGTCGCGCCGCAACTGTCGTGCCATAATGCCGACTCGCTTGGCCAGGAGCTGACCGGGAGACGCGTCGCCAGATGAGCAACGCACCAGCCGAGAGCTTCGTCGAAGCCGAGGAGACGATGCACGAGGAGGCCCGGCAGCTCACCGGGCGCGACGACTTCGGTGACCCGACCTACCGCACCGCCCTTGGCGTGCTGCTGGAGTCGATCGACCGCGACGCAGACCTGAGCCCCACCGGTCACATGATCTTCCGCGGCCAGATCGTCAACACACTGGCGACGCGTCTGCGATCCCAGCATCGGCTCAGTGAACTGCCCGAGCACTCCGACCATGAGCCGGACTCCAACCACGGAATCAGGCGCCCGATCATCATCACCGGACTGGTCCGCACGGGCAGCACGGCGCTCCACTACCTCATGGGCCAGGACCCCGACCTGCAGCACCTCGAGTACTGGCTCGCCGCACACCCCCAACCTCGGCCGCCGCGCGCCGGATGGGAGGAGCACCCCGACTTCCAGTCATCCGCCGCGGAGCTGCGCTTCCTGTACGACAACGCCCCGTCGCTCATGGCCGTGCACGAGATGCGCGCCGACTGGCCCGAGGAGTGCCGCCACCTGCTGGAGCAGAGCTTCGTCGATGACCGCTTCGAGGTCGCCGCGACCCTGCCGACCTACGCCGAGTGGTACCACAACACCAATCACATCGAGGCTTACCGGCTCCACCGACGCCTCGTGCAACTCATCGGATCGACCGATCCCGCGCGCCGGTGGCTGCTCAAGTATCCGGTGCACCTACGGCAACTCCCGGCCCTGCTCGCCGTGTACCCCGACGCCTGCATCGTCCAGACCCACCGCGACCCCTGCGCGGTGATCGCCTCCTACACGAGCTTCATCACGAGGATCCGGGCGCTTCACGAGAACTCCGTGGACACCGCAACCCTGGCCCGGGAACTGGTGCGGAGCTGGGCCCACGCGGCTGAGGCGGGCATGACGGCGCGCAAGACCCACGGCAACGAGGACCAGTTCTTCGATCTCCACTTCGAGGACTTCATGGCCGATCCGATCGGCTCGGTGAAACGGATCGACGACCGCTTCGACCACCGGCTCAGCGCCGAAGGTGAGCAGCGGCTCGAGGAGTGGCGGACAGACCACCCACAGGGCAAGCACGGACGCCATGAGTACGACGCGGATCGCATCGGGGTCACAGCGGCGGAGATCCGCGACCAGTTCGCCGCCTACATCGAGCACTTCGGCCTCCAGGACCGATGACCGGGTTCAGTCGCGTTCCCCGAAGCGAACGCGGAGCAGCACCTGATCGAGCGCGCCGGCGCCCTCCTCCCGGCCTGCGCGCTCACGCCCACGATGTCGCTGGATTCGGCCATGGTCATCCGCAGCGGCAAGGGCTCGCGAATCACCGACATGAGCGGCAACGAGTACGTCGACTACCTGCTGGGCTCCGGCCCGATGCTGCTCGGGCACGCCCATCCCGCCGTCGTCGCAGCGGTGCGCGACCAGGTGGAGCGGGGCAGCAGTTTCCTGCTTCCCAACGAGGCATCCATCCTGCTGGCCGAGGAGATCGTGGCGGCTGTGCCGTGCGCGGAGCGCGTCGCCTTCTGCAACACCGGTTCGGACAGCACCTTCTTCGCCCTCCGGCTCGCACGCGCGCACCGGCAGCGCTCGAAGATCCTCAAGTTCGAGGGTGGCTACCACGGGCAGGGAGACGCGGTGTCGATGTCCAACCAGTGGACCCATGATCCCGTTCCTTTTCCAGGCGCCGTGCCCAACTCCGAGGGCATCCCCGACTCGGTGAGAGGCGAGGTGCTGGTTGCTCCGTACAACGACCTGGCGACCACCGTGAGAATCGTCGAGGAGCACGCCGAAGATCTCGCCGCGGTGATCGTGGAGCCCCTGCAACGCACCATCACCCCGATGCCGGGCTTCCTCCAGGGCGTACGAGACGTCACCGCCCACCACCGGATCCCGCTGGTCTTCGACGAGGTTGTGACCGGATTTCGCCTTGCCTATGGCGGTGCCCAGGAACGCTACGGCGTGGTGCCCGACCTGTGCGCCCTGGGCAAGAGCCTCTCGGGCGGACACCCCATCGGGGTCGTGTGCGGCTCGGAGGAGATCATGCACCTGGCCGAGGGGATCCGGCGCCTCACCGGCGGCTACGTGGCCATGACGGGAACCTTCAGCGGCAACCCGATCTCCTGCGCGGTCGGCCTCGCCGTGTTGGAACAGCTCCGTGCACCCGGTGTGTACGACGAGCTTTTCTCGAGGGGTCGCCGGCTCATGACCGAGCTGCGGAGCGCATGCGAACAAGCAGGGGTACCGGTCAGCGTCACTGGTGAACCACCGGCGTTCGAGGCCTGGTTCACCAACCACGACGTTGTCGATCACCGATCGAGTCTCACCGCTGATTCCCTCAAACGCCTGCGGTTCGCCCAGGCGCTGCTCGATCGTGGGGTGCTCAAGGCTCACGAGAAGTTCTTCGTGTCCACCGCCCACACCGACGCGGACATCGAGCTCACGGTCGCGGCCATCCAGGATGCAGTCGCCCAACTAGCCGACTGAGCGACCGAAAACTCTGCATTCAGCCGGCCGGCGACTCCGAGTCGTCCGAGCCGGGCATGGGCCGCGACCGGCTTGACACCACCATCATGGAGAAGTCGGCCACGGCGATCACGTGGTTTCCCCCGTCGTCGCCGACACCGCTGATGACCTTGCACTCCACCACGATCAGGCGGCTGCCGACCTTGACCACCTCGGTCCGGGCCACCACATCGTCAGTCCGGTGGCTGCCCAGGTAGCGCACTGAACCGCCCTGGGTTCTCTGGAGACTCATTTGATTTGGGTTCCAGCCAGCGCCGGATGGGAGGCAGGCCTTGACGGCTGACGTTATTAACGATGTCCGTTGTGATCATTCGAGTGATTCGGAGCTTTCGGGGTCGAGCCGCTGAACGGCTGTTCGACCGCAGGCACGCTCCACGATTGTCCGCTGATCTGCAACGAAGAGCGCTGCGAAAACTCCGGATGCTTGATGCGGCCGAGAGGCTCGATGACCTGCGTGTTCCACCTGGCAACCGCCTCGAGCGGCTGCACGGTGACCGTTCGGGGCAGCACAGCATCCGTATTTACCAGCAGTGGAGGGTCTGCTTTCGCTGGCGGTCGGGAGACGCGTACGAGGTGGAGATCGTTGACTACCACTAGGGGCTTCTGATGGCGAAGAGGCTTGCAGCGGTGCATCCGGGTGAAGTCCTGCTCGAGGAGTTCGTGGAGGCAATGGGGATCAGCCAGTACCGCGTGGCCACCGATATCTGTGTCTCTCCTCGACGGATCAATGAGATCGTGCACGGTGAGCGGGGGATCTCGGCTGACACCGCTTTGAGGCTCGCCCGGTACTTCGGGACGAGCGAGAGGTTCTGGCTGAATCTTCAGGCGCAGTACGACCTCGACGTCGAACGCGATCGGCTCGGTCGACGCCTGGAACAAGAGGTCGCTCCCCGCGCCGGGTAGCTCTGCGCCGAGGATCGTCGACGAACCGAAGTGATCTGCAGTTGACGACTCCCCGATCCCCAAACGAGACCGGCAACCGCTCAGCGCACCTCGTTCGTGCCGCGGTTTCGACGCACGCATTGAAGACGCGTTCTGAGATCGGCGAAATCCGTTCCGAGCGCGCTCTACGGCCGTTGCGGCGAGCGTTCTCTACCGGCCCCACGAGGGCGGGGGATGTAGAAAACGTGGTCGAAAACCTCTCGGCACGTTGATCGACATCCGATTCTGCGTCGAATCTACCGGCCGGGAGCCGTCGCGGAGTTCCGGGACAGGTCCGTTGCGCGTATACGAGCGTGTTGGGGCGCGGTGATCTGGCCGGTCGGTTGTTCCGGGCCTGGATCAGGCAGCGGTCGCCAGCCGGTCGGCTGGCCGGCCTCGGAAGCGGAGCCGGTGACGGTGAAGTGTGAGCGAGTTGACCATGAGGGCGTAGCCGAGGACGTTCACGAGTTGCCGGCGGCGGCCGGTGCTGTGGGCTCGGCGCAGGTAGAGGGTGTCGTCTTCGGCGGTGCCGTCGAGCGAAGCTGGACGCAGCGCTGCAGCAGATGCGCACTGGGCGGGAGTCTGGAGGCGTTCTACTTCGCCTTCGGCGACGACGACGTGGTCGGCATCGCCGATCTGCCCGACAACGCGACCGCCGCCGCCTTTGCGATGGAGATCTCGTCCTCGGGTCGGGTGGCGGTGTCGACGACGGTACTGCTGACGCCCGACGAGCTTGATCGCTCGGGCGACAAGAAGAGCGGCTGGCGGGCCCCCGGGGCCTGAGCGTCGGGCGACAGCTCACCGGCCCTCTGGTCTTTTCGTACGCCCGGGAGGGTTCAGGTGGCGGTCGCCAGCCGGTCAAGTGGTCGTTGTCGGCGGAGGTCTGAACCGCCTACTTGGCGATCTTGCCCAAGCCTGTTTGCAGTTCCTCTCGGTTCATACAGGGCGACAACTCGACACGGGCATCGAGGTTCTGGAACAACGGCTCCGCGATCGACGGGATGTCCGACGTGTCTGTGAGATCGAAGACCACGAACGCGCACCGACTCCCCTCGCTTGTCAGGAAGTAGACGGCCTCGGGCTGAATTTCGCCGAACAGTGCCTCGAGGGTCGTCGGCAACGAACCGTCCTCGATGCCCTTGTTGCCGGCTTCGACGGGAATCTCAACCTGCATCATCGTGCGCATTCTCCGACCTCCTGATTGGTGCTGACCTACGAGTGTCCCGGCCCGCTGACTGTCGTGTCAATCGTCGTGCGCTGACCGAGAGATTCGCTACCGCAATGACCTGGAAACCGGTCGGACGCTGGAGTTCACCGTGCGTCCCGAGATCGGCGAAATCCATTCCGAACCTGCTCCACAGGCCTTGAAGCACACGTTTTCTACCGGCCCCACGAGGGCGGGGGATGTAGAAGACGTGGTCGAAAACTTCTCGACACCGTGATCGACACCTGATTCTGGGTCGAATCTACCGGCCCGGAGCGGTCGCGCTGACCCGAGATCGCCCCCATGTGCGCATGGAAGCGCGATCTGGCCAGATCGAAATGAAGGGATTATCCCGGGGTGGGAATCGGGGGATATGCTCCCGGCCGGCAGCGATCTGCCTGGTGCACATCTCCCGGCCTGGTGCACATCTTCCGGACGGACGTGGAAGCGTCCGGCCGATGAGTGAGAGGACGATGCACGTGGGCCGAACCTCGGCACGGTTGGCGGGTGTGATCATGCTGGTCATCAGCACGATCGGTGCGATGACGGTGGCCGGCGCGGCCGAGGAAGCGGTCGACGATACGACGAGCACCACGACCGAACTGTCGAGTCCTCCGCCGACCGGAACAACGACCGAGTCCTCGCCCGACGTGTCCGCGGCCGAGCCGGCTGCGGAGCCGACCGTTCCCGACACCTCCACGACCGTCGCGCCGTCCCGCTCCGAGACGACGTTGGCTCCCGCAGCCGGCGATGCGGTCGATACTCTCGCCGCGTCGGCGGTTCCGTCATGCGACGTGCTGCCTCCGTCCTACAGTCCGCCGACCTACTGCAACTCCGGAGTCATCGGCGGCGACACGGCCCCCGCGTTGCCGGAGTGCCCACCCGGGCTGCTGGGCGAGCGGATCCGTCCGTGTATCAGAACGCTCACCGACGGCCGAGCCCCTGCCGCCTCGTTCCCCTCATCGATCGACGGGAACACGGGCGGGCCCTTCACGATCAACTGGAACCTGCCGGATATGTGCGACTTCACCAAACCCGGCCAGTCCTATCCCTGCCTGGTGAGCGGTTGGAGTCCACTGGTTTGGGTGTTCCCCAACCTGCCCGAGGGGATCGTCATCCCCCAGACGTTGTACTCCGAGATCCTTCCTGCAGACCCGAGCTGCGTGGCCTACGCGCCGTCGACCTGCCAATGGACGATCACGCCGGACAAGTTCGGTTACGGGTCGCTCGTGTCACCGGGCACGGCGGTGATTTCCCTTCGGGCCACCGTCGCGTTCGCTCAGACGGAATGGGTCGACGTCACCGCCCAGGGCGCCATCCCGGTGCGGGACGGCGGCACCTCCACGCCCCCGACCGCCTCGTTCGCCGCGGAGGAGCAGTCCACCGGCTCACTCACCTGGCTGTTCGACGGGTCCGGGTCGACGGCGACCGGCGCCACCATCACGAAGTGGGACTGGAACTTCGGCCATGCGGGCGCAGAGGCCACCGCAACGGGCAAGAACGTCAACCACACCTTCCCCGCCCCCGGTGTCTACGACGTGACCCTCACCGTGACCGATTCGAACGGGCAGACGAACTCGCTCGAACGCACGCTGAGTGTCGCGCTCCCGATCACGGTCAACTCCACTGCTGACACGGCCAACGCGCCCGCGTCGGGCAAGACCTGCGACACCGGGAACACCGTAGGGCCCAGCGACGATCCCGAGTGCACGCTGCGTGCCGCGCTGCAGGCCGCCAACGCCGGCGGCGGTTCGTCGATCGAGTTCGACGTCCCCGCGGTCGGGGTGCCCGACATCGCCCTCACCGACCGCCTTCCCCGCGCCACCGTGCCCCTCAAGGTCAACGGGGCATCGCAACCGGGCGGGTTCGTCCAGCTCTCGAGCACAACCAACACGTTCGATGCACTCCAGCTCGACGGTGCGAACAGCGAGGCGACAGGCCTCGTGTTCAAGGGCTTCAACGACGCGCTCCGCATCGGCGGCCGCGACACTGAGGTGACCGGTAACCGGTTCGGCACCACGGCCGACGGCAAGACCGCGGTGCTCCAACCCAATGAGGCCATCGTCACGGCCGCGACGCTCAACACGGAGATCACTGACAACGTGATCACGGCCAAGAAGATCGGCGTGCATGCAACCAGCAGTTCCACCGGCACTGTGGCCGACAACCGGATCGGCGTCTCGGCCGACAAGAAGCCTCTCGACCCGGCCACGGCGGTCGGCGTGTCGGTCGACGGCGCCGGCGTCTGGACAGTCTCGGGCAACACGTTGCGAACGAGCCAGATCGGGGTGATTCTGCGGGGCGGTTCCGCCACCGGGTCGCGGGTCAACGGCAACCACGTGGGCAACGCCTCAGGGACGACTCTGCTCGGCAGCACCGGGGTCGGCATCTGGATCGACGGTGTCCCCGGCGCGGAGGTCGGCGGCAACGTCGTCACCACGGTGCCGGACGAGTCCGAACCACTCGCGGTCCGGATCCAATCGGTGGACATCGTGGTGACCGGCATGCCTCAGAACGACCCGGCCACCAACACGCCACCGAGCAACTCCGTCCCGGTGACAGGTGTCAGCAGCGGCGGGGGCGCCACCGTCTCGTCCAACACTGTCGGCGTCCTGGCAGACGGAACGACCTCGGGCGCAGGGTCGGGGATCAACGTGATCGCCGAGGCCCACGGGGTGGAGGTGTCGGGCAACCACGTGGCGGGCCACATCTTCCAGGGATTCGGCATCGGCAAAGAGATCGGCGTGTCGGGCGCGGACAGAGCCACCATCGAGAACAACAGGATCGGCACCACCGCCGACCAGCGAGCCTCGATCGCCTCCGGCGACGGCGTCGATCTCAGCGGTGCCGACGACACGAAAATCACGAACAACACCATCTCTCCAGGGGAGAGGGAAAGCGCGGTGCTCCTGACGAGATCCCTTACCGACAGCGGGCCCGGCAGTCTCCGCACCACGATCGCCGGCAACCGCATCGGCATCAGCGCCACCGGCGCCGATGTCGGCTCGGGTGAGAGCGCGTACGGCGTGAGCGTCTGGGAGGGCAGCGAAGACACCACGATCGGACCCGGCAACGTCATCAGCAACCTCAGCTTCGGGACGGGCGTCTCCATCTCCGGTGGCACCAGGACCACGGTCACCGGGAACCGGATCGGGACCAACCTGTCGGGCAGCGCCGCGTCGGGCGGCTCCAGTAATCAGAACGGGATCAGGAGCTTCAAGGGTGATGAGATCCTCATCGACGGGAACGTCGTCGGCGGCGGCGCGGATGGGATCAGCTTGTTGGGCCCTGGCACTTCCGAGATCCGCGACAACTACGTCGGACGCGCCCAGGCGGGCCAGTCCATCCCGAACAGGATCGGCATCGAGGTGGACAACGGCACGTCGTACATTCACGGCAACAAAGTGGAAAACAACGGTACACAGGGGATCGACATCCGCGCCGCCGCCAAGGCGCGGCTCAGGTCGAACTTCACCTGGAACAACCGCACCGGTCTCTCCCCCCAGGGAGGGCTGGCGGTGGCCGGTGGTCCCCCAGCGCCGACCGTTGCCGTGGTGCAGGCCTACTTCGGGAGCGAGGCGCGTCGCTGGATCGTCGTGGAGTCCGCTGTGGAGGGGACGCTCGAGCTGTTCGCCAACCCGTACTGCGCCAACGAGGGCTTCCAGACTCAACTGGTGAGAAAGGAGTTCATCGAGAACGGGACCACAGCGATCTACGCCCCCACCGGTGAAGCCGCAGGCGGGATCACCGCCACCATCACCACGCTCGACGGCACAACGAGCTCGATGGGCTTCAAGCAGGGCCGCACGTCGAACTACTCGACCTGCGCCACCCCGACGACCTATCCCGACACGTCGGGAACCGGCATTCCCGACATCATCCAGACCGCTCTCGGCGGCGACCCCAGCAACCCCAAGAAGGTCGTCTTCCCCAGCGACGAGATGAACCCGGTCACGCTGTTCACGTCGGAGGGTCGCTTCGTCGAGGTCCGCCCGGTGACCCGCCCGGGTCCGCCGGGCCTGAGCTTCCCGGTGGGGATCTTCTCGTTCAAGGTGACGGACCTGCCCCCAGGTGGACGGACGCTGGTCGGCGTCGACAGCGAGGTCCGCTCGCTCGGCTACTGGCGCTTCGGCCCTCTGTACGAGGGAGGCACGCCGACCTGGTATCCGTTCGACTACCTCTCGCAATTCGACCTGGGCGCCGAGCCCGTGAACCCATCGACCTTCGGTACCACCAACCAGTGGATCCTCCACCTCCAGGACGGCCAGTACGGCGATGACGACTTCACCGAGAACGGCACGATCGTCGATCCTGGTGCCCCGGCCAATGGAGAACCGACCGGTACGACACCAACGACGACACCGACCGGCGGTACACCGGCCAATGGCGAACCGACCGGTTCGACACCAACGACCGCCCAGACCGACGGTGACCCCCCGAGCACACCGACCACTGACGCCACGGACCAGGGCACGTTGCCTCGCACCGGCGGGAACCCCCGGCCCCTCGTCGCCCTCGGGGTGGCGCTCATCGCCGCGGGCATCGGCGTCCTCAGCGGTCGGCGAAGGCTCACCGGGGGGAGTGTGTCGCCGCACGTACCCTGACCGATCCGGGCGCAGACCCGCCGTCACGCCGGTCCGAACCGTGCAGCGGTCGACCTCTCGACACGTTGATCGACACCCGATTCTGCGTCGAATCTACCGGTCAACGGCGGCTGCGAAGCTCACAAGCGAGCAATTGCGCCCGTAGACGCGAGAGCGACCGCGCTGATCCGACCGGTTGGGTCGTCCCTTGGGCCCCGCAGAGATAGAGCGTGCCGTCGAGTGCGCGGTGAATGGACTCGGCGTCGTTGCGACGGCGGAAGAGATCGGTGAAGTCGGGATCGGTCGGACGTTCTCGGGGCGGTTAGCCCTGTGGGCGATGTTGTCGGCGGTGGCACGAGTCCCATCTGGCGCCGGAAAGCGCGACCAACCAGACGGTGTTATCATTTACTTAACTAGGTGAAAAGGAGGGAGACGGTGGTGTCAGGTACCTCGCCGGAGAAGCGCCTGGAGGAATCGAACGCAGCCGAATGGCCGCCGGTCGAGTACGAGTCGCTTCCTTGGGGTAGGTCCTATCAGCCGGGCCAGGCTTCGCGAGCGGAGATCCGCGCTCACTCCGGTCCCTATCGTGCCGCCGTTGTCCCCGAGATCGCCGCGCGGGATCTGAGCCTGCCCGGGATAGTGGCTGCCGCAGCGAGTGATGCCGCCGCGGAGTTGTCGCGCTTTGACGCAGAGCTGGGCAGTGAAATCGCTCCGTTCGGTGCTGTTCTCTTGAGGTCGGAGGCAGCGGCGAGTTCGCAGATCGAGAACCTGACCGCGTCCGCTCGCGCAATCGTGGAAGCGGAGCTCGGGGTGAGGCCACGTCGCAATGCCGGCCTCATCGTCGCGAACACTCGCACCATGGAGGCTGCGGTGGCGCTGTCGGGACAGCTCGATGCTGACTCGATCCTGACGATGCATCGTGCACTCATGGAGGATGATGCCCCCCGGATTGCGGGCCGTTGGCGCACTGAGCAGGTGTGGATCGGCGGGGGGTCGATCGGGCCACACGAGGCGTTGTTCGTTCCGCCGCATGACCGCCGGGTGGTTGCAGGAATCGCAGACCTCGTCAGATTCATGGGTCGCGACGATCTGCCCGCGCTGCCGCACGCGGCGATAGCGCACGCTCAATTCGAGACGATTCATCCCTTCCCTGATGGCAACGGGCGCACCGGAAGGGCACTCGTCCACGCCATGCTGAGGAACAAGGCCCTGACCCGCAACGTCACGGTGCCCGTCTCGGCAGGGCTGCTCGCTGACACGCAGCGATACTTCGACGCACTCGGTACCTATCGGGCGGGCGATCCGTCGGAGATCGTGGACCAATTCAGTTCGGCTGCCTTCGCAGCAATCGACAATGGTCGTCGCCTTGTTGGGACGCTGCGAGACCTGAGAGCGAGCTGGGATGACCGGGTGCGCGCCCGTCGCGACTCAGCGGCGTGGCGCGTCGCCGACCTCCTACTGCGCCACCCCGTTGTCAATGCGGCGCTCGTCGCGGATGAGTTGGGGATCGACACCCCCAACGTGTACCGCCAGATCGTTCCTCTCGAGGAGGCAGGGGTGCTCAAGGAATTCACCGACCAGAAGCGCAATCGTGTGTGGCGATCCCCCGAGGTCCTAACAGCCCTCGACGACTTTGCTCGACGCGCGGGGCGACGAACCGGGAACTGATCAGGCGCGTTCCGAGATCGGCGAAAACCGTTCCGAGTCTGCCCTCTGACCCTTGCCCGGAGTGTTTTCTACCGGTCCCACGAGGGCGGGGGTTTGTGATCGAGCGCCTCGTAGCCGGACGGTCATCGATTCATCGACATAGCGAAGAGCGGCCAGCAGGATCTCGTCCTTGTTGTCGAAGTAGTGCGTCACGCAGCCGGTCGTGCAGCCCGCGGCCTGTGCGATGTCGACCATCGTGACCTGGTCGATCCCCATCTCCGCGATGGCTTCCGCAGCTCCGGCTGCGATCTCTCGGCGCTTCTCTTCGTGGTCGACGAGCTTGGGCACGGGAATCAGACCGTGCACCCGATGTCGGGTGCGGCGCCGGTCGACAGTGATTTCCCGGGACTGGAGGAGCCTCCTGGCTTCGCGAGACTGAGAGGAAGGCCCCGTGAACGGTGCCGTAGTAGTTCCTTTCGGTTGCCTCGCCGGCGAACAGGACCCGATCGTCGAGCGGTTCCGCTAGCGTGTCCACGTCGGCGGGACTCCCACCGACCGGGATGTAGCTGTACGAGCCGCGCGAAGGTACCGGTCCAGTACGTGGTCCCACCCTGCAGCCCATGGCCCACGTGTTCTCTACCGGCCCCACGAGGGCGGGGCATGTAGAAAACGTGGTCGAAAACCGGACTCGCCGGTTTCGAGCTCTTCCTTTCTCGTACGAATCTACCGGCCGGTGGTCGTTGCGGAGCCCAGGAGAGAGTGGAGAAGACCCGATACGCGACTTCGGCCGCGTGGATTCGGCTTCTGGACGGTGCGATCCGGGTCGGCGAGCCCGAACGGACCGGGTGAGTTCGGCTCAACACCCTCGGGCATGCCGACGTGCACGGCAGCAGGGGCGCCTGGTGCCATGATCCACTCGCTGCTCTCCAAGCCCTGCCAAGCGGTGAACGCGACGCGGCCGCCGGCGTGCAGCGCCCGCGCCAGGTTCGCAAAGGCCTCGTCCGGAGCATCGAAGAACATCATGCCGAATCGGCTGACCACTGCGTCCCATCGGCCAGCTCCAAAGTCGTGGACCTGTGCATCTGCTCTGACGAACTCGACGTCTTCAGCACCGGCGGTTGCTGCTCGTTCGCGGGCCAGCGCCAGCATCGGTGGCGAGATGTCGACGCCGAGCACCGTCCCACCGGGACGCACACGCCGCGGCTCTCGAGGGCTGTGGCACCGGCGCCGCATCCGACGTCGATCACTCGCTCTCCGGTCTGCAGCGCGGCTGCGCCGAGCACGCGGTCTCCGAAGCCCGCGGTCATGGCGTCGTATCGATCCGCTTCCACGACCCAGTGCGCTCCGTCCCGCTCCCAACGCTCGACCTGATCTCGGTTGGGAGTCGCTCGTTCGGCCACGAGCGCACCTCCAGTAGCGGCGGCCAGTGTTCCGGGAAGTGGCGGGACGTGTGATGCTGGACTCTTCCAGCGCTCGCGCAAGCTAGCAAGGATTCCCGGCCACGGTGCGGCCCCGCAGAATGCACAAGAGCCCAGAAGGGTGGCGAGAGACCGGTGCTTCTAGCCCATGTGCTTCCGCGTTCTGAGATCCGCGGAATCCGTTCCGAGCCCGCCCTACAACCCTTTCAGCACATGTTCTCTACCGGCCCCATGAGGGCGGGGCATGTAGAAAACGTGGTCGAAAACTGATCGTGCGGTCGCCGAGTTCCGTTTTCCTGCACGAATCTACCGGTCGGGTGGTCGGCCTCCGTGACGGTGCCGGTGGCGGTGGAGTGTCAGGGAGTTGACCATCAGCGCGCATCCGAGGACGTTCACGAGCGGCGGGTGGCCGATGCTGTGGGCCCGGCGGAGGTCGGCAGCGGCGCCTGATCGTGCGTGGGTCGGATGCCGGTGAAGTCATCGACGAAGTCCAGGTTGCCGCGGTCGTCGAGTCGTCCGATTCCGACGGCTCCACCTCGGGCGTACAGCGTGACCGTGGCGGTCGAGCCGCTCGGCAGTCTCACGTCCGGCAGGCAGGGACAGCTTCGGCGGCCCGTTGAACCCGCTGTCCCTGCTCATGAAACCGGTTCTCCCCGCCGGTTGCAGTGTCGCGCCGCAACTGTCGTGCCATAATGCCGACTCGCTTGGCCAGGAGCTGACCGGGAGACGCGTCGCCAGATGAGCAACGCACCAGCCGAGAGCTTCGCCGAAGCCGAGGAGACGATGCACGAGGAGGCCCGGGAGCTCACCGGGCGCGACGACTTCGGTGACCCGACCTACCGCACCGCCCTTGGCGTGCTGCTGGAGTCGATCGACCGCGACGCAGACCTGAGCCCCACCGGTCACATGATCTTCCGCGGCCAGATCGTCAACACACTGGCGACGCGTCTGCGATCCCAGCATCGGCTCAGTGAACTGCCCGAGCACTCCGACCATGAGCCAGACTCCAACCACGGAATCAGGCGCCCGATCATCATCACCGGACTGGTCCGCACGGGCAGCACGGCGCTCCACTATCTCATGGGCCGGGACCCCGACCTGCAGCACCTCGAGTACTGGCTCGCCGCACACCCCCAACCTCGGCCGCCCGCGCGCCGGATGGGAGGAGCACCCTGACTTCCAGTCATCCGACGCGGAGCTGCGCTTCCTGTACGACAACGCCCCGGCACTCATGGCCGTGCACGAGATGCGCGCCGACTGGCCCGAGGAGTGCCGCCACCTGCTGGAGCAGAGCTTCGTCGATGACCGCTTCGAGGTCGCCGCGACCCTGCCGACCTACGCCGACTGGTACCACAACACCAATCACATCGAGGCTTACCGGCTCCACCGACGCCTCGTGCAACTCATCGGATCGACCGATCCCGCGTGCCGGTGGCTGCTCAAGTATCCGGTGCACCTAAGGCAACTCCCGGCCCTGCTTGCCGTGTACCCCGACGCCTGCATCGTCCAGACCCACCGCGACCCCTGCGCGGTGATTGCCTCCTACACCAGCTTCATCACGAGGATCCGGGCGCTTCACGAGAACTCCGTGGACACCGCAACCCTGGCCCGGGAACTGGTGCGGAGCTGGGCCCACGCGGCTGAGGCGGGCATGACCGCGCGCAAGACCCACGGCAACGAGGACCAGTTCTTCGATCTCCACTTCGAGGACTTCATGGCCGATCCGATCGGCTCGGTGAAACGGATCGACGACCGCTTCGACCACCGGCTCAGCACCGAAGGTGAGCAGCGGCTCGAGGAGTGGCGGACAGACCACCCACAGGGCAAGCACGGACGCCATGAGTACGACGCGGATCGCATCGGGGTCACAGCGGCGGAGATCCGCGACCAGTTCGCCGCCTACATCGAGCACTTCGGCCTCCAGGACCGATGACCGGGTTCAGTCGCGTTCCCCGAAGCGAACGGGAGCAGCACCTGATCGAGCGCGCCGGCGCCCTCCTCCCGGCCTGCGCGCTCACGCCCACGATGTCGCTGGATTCGGCCATGGTCATCCGCAGCGGCAAGGGCTCGCGAATCACCGACATGAGTGGCAACGAGTACGTCGACTACCTGCTGGGCTCCGGCCCGATGCTGCTCGGGCACGCCCATCCCGCCGTCGTCGCAGCGGTGCGCGACCAGGTGGAGCGGGGCAGCAGTTTCCTGCTTCCCAACGAGGCATCCATCCTGCTGGCCGAGGAGATCGTGGCGGCTGTGCCGTGCGCGGAGCGCGTCGCCTTCTGCAACACCGGTTCGGACAGCACCTTCTTCGCCCTCCGGCTCGCACGCGCGCACCGGCAGCGCTCGAAGATCCTCAAGTTCGAGGGTGGCTACCACGGGCAGGGAGACGCGGTGTCGATGTCCAACCAGTGGACCCATGATCCCGTTCCTTTTCCAGGCGCCGTGCCCAGCTCCGAGGGCATCCCCGACTCGGTGAGAGGCGAGGTGTTGGTTGCTCCCTACAACGACCTGGCGACCACCGTGAGAATCGTCGAGGAGCACGCCGAAGATCTCGCCGCGGTGATCGTGGAGCCCCTGCAACGCACCATCACCCCGATGCCGGGCTTCCTCCAGGGCGTACGAGACGTCACCGCCCACCACCGGATCCCGCTGGTCTTCGACGAGGTTGTGACCGGATTTCGCCTTGCCTATGGCGGTGCCCAGGAACGCTACGGCGTGGTGCCCGACCTGTGCGCCCTGGGCAAGAGCCTCTCGGGCGGACACCCCATCGGGGTCGTGTGCGGCTCGGAGGAGATCATGCACCTGGCCGAGGGGATCCGGCGCCTCACCGGCGGCTACGTGGCCATGACGGGAACCTTCAGCGGCAACCCGATCTCCTGCGCGGTCGGCCTCGCCGTGTTGGAACAGCTCCGTGCACCCGGTGTGTACGACGAGCTTTTCTCGAGGGGTCGCCGGCTCATGACCGAGCTGCGGAGCGCATGCGAACAAGCAGGGGTACCGGTCAGCGTCACTGGTGAACCACCGGCGTTCGAGGCCTGGTTCACCAACCACGACGTTGTCGATCACCGATCGAGTCTCACCGCTGATTCCCTCAAACGCCTGCGGTTCGCCCAGGCGCTGCTCGATCGTGGGGTGCTCAAGGCTCACGAGAAGTTCTTCGTGTCCACCGCCCACACCGACGCGGACATCGAGCTCACGATCGCGGCCATCCAGGATGCAGTCGCCCAACTAGCCGACTGAGCGACCGAAAACTCTGCATTCAGCCGGCCGGCGACTCCGAGTCGTCCGAGCCGGGCATGGGCCGCGACCGGCTTGACACCACCATCATGGAGAAGTCGGCCACGGCGATCACGTGGTTTCCCCCGTCGTCGCCGACACCGCTGATGACCTTGCACTCCACCACGATCAGGCGGCTGCCGACCTTGACCACCTCGGCCCGGGCCACCACATCGTCAGTCCGGTGGCTGCCCAGGTAGCGCACTGAACCGCCCTGGGTTCTCTGGAGACTCATTTGATTGGGTTCCAGCCAGCGCCGGATGGGAGACAGGCCTTGACGGCTGACGTTATTAACGATGTCCGTTGTGATCATTCGAGTGATTCGGAGCTTTCGGGGTCGAGCCGCTGAACGGCTGTTCGACCGCTGGCACGCTCCACGATTGTCCGCTGATCTGCAACGAAGAGCGCTGCGAAAACTCCGGATGCTTGATGCGGCCGAGAGGCTCGATGACCTGCGTGTTCCACCTGGCAACCGCCTCGAGCGGCTGCACGGTGACCGTTCGGGGCAGCACAGCATCCGAATTCACCAGCAGTGGAGGGCCACCGATATCTGTGTCTCTCCTCGACGGATCAATGAGATCGTGCACGGTGAGCGGGGGATCTCGGCTGACACCGCTTTGAGGCTCGCCCGGTACTTCGGGACGAGCGAGAGGTTCTGGCTGAATCTTCAGGCGCAGTACGACCTCGACGTCGAACGCGATCGGCTCGGTCGACGCCTGGAACAAGAGGTCGCTCCCCGCGCCGGGTAGCTCTGCGCCGAGGATCGTCGACGAACCGAAGTGATCTGCAGTTGACGACTTCCCGATCCCCAAACGAGACCGGCAACCGCTCAGCGCACCTCGTTCGTGCCGCGGTTTCGACGCACGCATTGAAGACGCGTTCTGAGATCGGCAAATCCGTTCCGAGCCCGCTCTACGGCCGTTGCGGCGAGCGTTCTCTACCGGCCCCACGAGGGCAACGAGGGCGGGGCAGTAGAAACGTGGTCGAAAACCTCTCGACACGTCGACCAACACTCGATTCTGCGTCGAATCTACCGGTCAACAGCGGTTGCGCAGCTCACGACCGGGCAATTGTGCCCTCAGACGCGAGATCGACCGCGCTGATCTGGCCGGCTCGATGGTCCCTGGTGAGGATCAGGCGCCGGTCGCCAGCCGGTCGGGTGGTCGGCCTCGGCAGCGGAGCCGGTGACGGTGGAGTGTGAGCGAGTTGACCATGAGGGCGTAGCCGAGGACGTTCACGAGTTGCCGGCGGCGGCCGGTGCTCGGCGAGCTGTCGTGGCTAGGCCAAGTTCGTAGTCGCGAACCGAACAGCTCCTGCATCCGCGTTCTGCCCCAGACCGCGGCGCTGATGGAGTTCGCGCGGAGCCGGCGATCCGGGGCTGGGAGGCAGCGGATATCGGGATGCTCGTCATGTTCACGTCCGTTGCGAGTACCGTGACGCCCCCACGAACCGAGGAGCCGGGATGGCAAGTATCAACTTGAAAGCCACTCTCGCGATCAGCGCCGATGAGCTCTGGTCGCAAGTGAAAGACGTTGGGGGCCTTTCGACTCTGCTCGATATCATCAGCGACAGCTCGGTCGACGGCGACCAGCGCAGCTGCACGATGGCTGACGGCGCGGAGCTCTCTGAGACCATCATTGGCGTCGACGACGAACACCGACGGGTCGCGTACACGATCACCGACAGCCCGTTTCCCATACAGGTTCATGCTGCGTCCATGCAGGTGTCTGACGCCGGGGGCGGGAAGTCGACGTTCCAGTGGATCACCGACGTGAAGCCCGACGAATTGGCCGATGCTCTCGGTCCCGTGTTCGCCGGCGAAGTCAGCAAGCTCGAGCAGCGCTTCGGTACGTGAGGGATTCCTCCTCGGCGGTCGCAAGACTCTGCGAATGAGCGTCCGTAGGGCGCCAACGAGTTGCGACTCGGTTCGGTGGTCGATCAAAGAAGGCTTGGCAGCGGGGGAAGTGTGGTGCGATCCTGTCCACAATGATCCGACCGGCGAAGGGAGTCCACCGTGCCCAAGTACCTGATCCGAGCCTCGCTGTCTCCCGAAGGAATCGGCGGGGTTCTGGCTGAGGGCGGCACCGCCCGCCGCCAAGTCGTGCAGGATGCCATCGAGCAACTGGGCGGGAGTCTGGAGGCGTTCTACTTCGCTTTCGGCGACGACGACGTGGTCGGCATCGCCGATCTGCCCGACAACGCGACCGCCGCCGCCTTTGCGATGGAGATCTCGTCCTCGGGTCGGGTGGCGGTGTCGACGACGGTACTGCTGACGCCCGACGAGCTTGATCGCTCGGGCGACAAGAAGAGCGGCTGGCGGGCCCCCGGAGCCTGAGCGTCGGGCGACAGCTCACCGGCCCTCTGGTCTTTTCGTACGCCCGGGAGGGTTCAGGTGGCGGTCGCCAGCCGGTCAGATGGTCGTTGTCGGCGGAGGTCTGAACCGCCTACTTGGCGATCTTGCCCAAGCCTGTTTGCAGTTCCTCCCGGTTCATACAGGGCGACAACTCGACACGGGCATCGAGGTTCTGGAACAACGGTTCCGCGATCGACGGGATATCCGACGTGTCTGTGAGATCGAAGACCACGAACGCGCACCGACGCCCCTCGCCTGTCAGGAAGTAGACGGCCTCGGGCTGAATTTCGCCGAACAGTGCCTCGAGGGTCGTCGGCAACGAACCGTCCTTGATGCCCTTGTTGCCGGCCTCGACGGGAATCTCAACCTGCATCATCGTGCGCATTCTCCGACCTCCCTGATTGGTGCTGACCTACGAGTGTCACGGCCCGCTGACTGTCGTGTCAATCGTCGTGCGCTGACCGAGAGATTCGCTACCGCGATGACCTGGAAACCGGTCGGACGCTGGAGTTCACCGTGCGTTCCGAGATCGGCGAAATCCGTTCCGAGCCTGCTCTACATACGATTCGGCGAAGGTTTTCTACCGGCCCCACGAGGGCGGGGGGTTGTAGAAAACGTGGTCGAAACTGGCTTTGCAGTTTCCGAGTTCCGCTTTCTCGCGCGAATCTACTGGCCGAGGGGAAAGTGTTGGCGAGCACGTTCACGGGCCTCTTGCTAATTTTGATGGGGCTTGGCGCAGTCGGCGTGTTGCGCTGCACGCGGGGAGGCCAGGGAACGGTTCAAAGGGACGCCGGTCCGAAGGGACGTAGCGCAATGACAACTGCTGCGGCCGTCACCTCGAGGTCCGGTGAGGAACAGGTTCGAGAGCACGCCGGGTCGATTCCCGTCGAGGTGGAGAACCTCACGAAGCAGTACGGCGGGCGGGCTGTCGTCAGCGATCTGTCGTTCGTGGCCTGGCCGGGGCGGGTGACTGGATTCCTCGGCCCGAACGGGTCGGGTAAGTCCACGACGATGAAGATCATGCTCGACCTCGCATCCGCTGATGGCGGCCGCGTCGTGATCGGGGGCCGCCGGTACCGCGATCTGGCTGATCCAACATCAACGGTCGGTGCCCTGTTGGAGTCCAACGCGTTCCATCCGGGCCGCAGTGGACGCAACCACCTCCGCATTCTCGCCGACGCCCAAGGGGTCGGTCTGGAACGCGTGGACGAGGTCGTCGAGCTCGTCGAGCTCGCCGACGCGGCGAACCGCCGCGTCGGCGCCTACTCGCTGGGCATGCGACAGCGACTTGGGTTTGCAGCGGCGTTGCTGGGCGATCCCCCCGTGTTGATCCTCGATGAACCTGCAAACGGGCTGGACCCACAGGGCATCCACCAGATGCGGGACCTCCTGCGAGCGCGAGCCGCGATGGGCGACACTGTGCTGATCTCGAGCCACCTCCTCGCCGAAGTCGAACTGCTTGCCGACGACGTCGTCGTGGTGAACGGGGGCCGCCTCGTGACCAGCGGAGCACTCTCCGATCTTCAGGAGGCCGCCACGCTGGTGCGGTCTTCTGAGCCCGAAAGACTCCGGCGCGTACTCGGGAGCTCGGGCGTAGATCTCGGGCGCCAGGGTGACGCCTTGGTCGTACGGGGAGTGGCGATCGAGGAGATCGGCCAGCGTGCCTTCGACGCCGGCATCGTCGTCCACGAGTTGTCTCCACACTCCGGGTCGCTCGAAGAGCGCTTCCTCGAGTGGACCAGCGGCACCGAGGAGGCGACCGAGTCATGAGATGGGCACGACTCCTTCGCGCCGAACTGCGAAAGCTCACGACCACGATGATGCCGTGGGCGTTCCTCGCCGTACTCGTCGCCATCGGCGCGATCAACGCCAGTGCCGTGATATGGGGGACCGACTTCGACGGCAGTAAGACCTTCATCTCCACCGCCGCTGACCAGCGCTCGCTGGTGGCCTTCGCCGCGAACGCCATGGTGATCGCCGGATTGTTTGGCGCCATCGCCGTGGCACGGGAGTACGCCCACGGCACAGTGATTCCGACGTTCCTGAGCTCACCACGCCGCTCCCGGGCGGTGCTGGCCCAATTCGGTGCTGTCGCCGTAGGTGGTGCGCTGATCGGTCTGATCGGCGCGGCACTGACCATGATCGCCCTCGCCCTTTCGCTGCTGACGACCGAGTTCGGCTTCATGATCTCGATTGCGGGCGTCACCCGAGTGCTCGCTGCCTCGGCGTTTGCCGGAGCCGCCGGAGCGGTGCTCGGCGCCGGGATCGGTGCGGTCGTGCGCAATACCGGAGGCGCCGTCACCGGCGCCGTCCTCGCCCTCATCGTCGCACCGCCGCTGATCGTGCAGCTGATCAACGACGCCAGCCTTTGGGTGCCATCTCCGCTGGCCACCGCATTGTCCGGTGTGGAGGCCGAAGCGGCCGGTGTCGAGAGCCAAGCGGGTGCCGTCGCTGCGCTTCTCGCCCTGGCCGCCTGGGCTGCGGTCCCCGCCGTGGTTGGGCTGCTATCGGTTCAGCGGCGAGACGTGGTTTGACGAGAGAGGACGCCAGGATTCCTGGCAGCGGGGCCAGCCGTCGAACGCGCAAGAGGTCCACAAGGGCGCTGAGGCTGGGCATTTCCGTCCCGTGTATTCCGCGTTCGGAGATCGGCGAAATCCGTTCCGAGCCTGCTCTACGGCCCTTGTGGCGCTGGTTTTCTGCCGGCCCCACGAGGGCGGGGGATGTAGAAAACGTGGTCGAAAACCGCCGGCTGCGGCTCGCGACGTTGCTTTCGAGGGGTGAATCTACCGGCCTGGACCCGTGACGGGGCCAAGCCCTTGCTTGCTCACCTCGTCGTGGCGGCAACCCTGCGGGCGAGCTGCGCGCAACGCTGCGCGCGTTCGACGGCCTTTGCGGCAACTGATCGTGCGACGGCGTCGGGCTCATACTCGGCCTTCGCCTTGAGCGGTAGCAGGTGACGAAGATGGCGTTCGACGTCCGCGCCGTCACGGCCCGCCTGACCAAGCAGCGCCAGGACCTGGTCGTGGTCCTTACCGGCCGCGCGACGACCAAGGCGGGCGCCGCACACCGCGTCGGCCGTGTTGATCCCTGCGTGGACGGCGAGACTCGTGGCAGCGATGTAGCGGCCAGCCTCGAGGCCACTCCCGGCGGCCGCCGCGAACTCCTCGGCCTTTTCGGCATACGAACGCACCTGCGCGGCAGACACCGGTTTGGAACGCATCGGTCTAGCCAAGTCGCGCATCCTCGAGCTCGTCCAGGCTCGCGCCGTGGACGACGTGACCGTCGCGGCGTATCTCACGCCACAGCTGCGTCCGGCTCGCGAGGCGCGCAGATGCCTCGTCGAGGCCCATCTCGAGTACCTCCAGCCGGTTGCCGGTGAGGCGTCTCCCCTGGGCGCGCCACTGCTCGACCGAGGCGCTCCAGCGTTCGTCGTCGTCGTTGATTCCTCGTGGGCGTACGAACACGACATCAATGTCGCTGGCGATGCCGGCCTCGCGTCGGGCGAAGGATCCGAAGACGATCACGCTGGCCGGGGTTGTTGGGAGTGACCGGGCCAGGCGGCCGAGTTCAAGGAGCGCGATGTCGGTTGAACCGGCGAGGTCGAGCACCGCTCGCGCGGCGACGTGTTCGGGAACGAGACGGAACAGCGACGAGGGTGGCGCTTCGCGGCGTTCGACAATCCCCAGATCCACCAGCCTCGGTAGCACTCGGGACACTTGCGCCGGGCTCACTCCGGAGAGTCGGGCCAACGTCCGCAGGTTCAGTTCTGCAGTGGTCTCGGCCAGAACCGCCAGAACGCGGCCTTGGGAACCAGGGACCACCGCTTCGACAGGCCGTACGAAATCCACACTTGGAGTGTACACGGATAGGCGTCATAAACGAAACAATTATTCCAGATATGACGGGATCCCTACAGGCGCTACGCGTTCCGAGATCCGCAGAATCCGTTCCGAGGCCGCCCTGCGGCCGTGGTGGCGCATGTTCTCCGAAACCTGAGAGCGAGCTGGGACGACCGGGTGCGCGCCCGTCGCGACTCAGCGGCCTGGCGCGTCGCCGACCTCCTACTGCGCCACCCCGTTGTCAATGCTGCACTCGTCGCGAATGAGTTGGGGATCGACACCCCCAACGTGTACCGCCAGATCGTTCCTCTCGAGGAGGCAGGGGTGCTCAAGGAATTCACCGATCAGAAGCGCAATCGCGTGTGGCGATCCCCCGAGGTCCTGACAGCCCTCGACGACTTTGCTCGACGCGGGGCGACGAACCGGGAACTGATCAGGCGCGTGCCGAGTCCTACGAAATCCCTTTCGAATCGCGTCAACAGCCGTTGGTCGGAACGTCTTCTACCGGCCGGGAACGACGTCGGAGTTCCGTCGAGCGCGATTCAGTTGACCATCAGGGCGAATTGCACAGCGGTTTGCGCTCGCGAGCGGGAACCGTGTCGCTGGCCGCTCACCCGAGGTCGTGGAGAAACGGCACGAGCGTCTGTACGAGCGGGTTGTCGGGCTCGACGCCCATCGGGTCGGTGTGGGTGAGGCCGTGGCCCTCGACGAGCGTGAGGTCGTCGTCGGGGATGTCCGACTGCTCGGCGAGTAGGCGAGCGCCGGCGAGCACACGTCCCTCCCCGAAGCTGGTCTCGAACGCGTAGATCGGCAGCGCCAGCTCAGTACCGTGGATCGCGCGCACCCCCAGGGGCTCCTGCGCAGGGTTGGTAATCCCGCCGTTGACCGCCCCGCCGTCGAGGCTGAGGCGCAGCGGGTGGTACCAGGCCGTGCCGTCGATGCTCTCGATGCCGGAGAACATCGCGGCCGCCCGCTCGAGCGGGACAAGACCGTCGTCGTTCCAACCGCGTGGCTCACCGGTGTCGGCGATTCCCCCGAGGCTCAGGTGGACCAGTGCCAGGGACTCGGGGCTCGTGTCGACGTCGAGCGCGTACCCGTACTGCGCGGCGTTCGTCGGAGACACCGGCGGTTTGAGATCGTCGGGGAGGAGCGCGAAATCGTAGGCGATGTTGGGCTCGTCGGGCTCCTGCAGAGCGGCCGTCGCGCCGAGCACGTTGAAGACCCCCGGCGCCCACGGCAGGCCGAGACCGAGGAGGTCGTTGAACGGTGTGCCGCTGCGGATCTCCGCGAGCTCTGCTTCGGCCTCCGCTGCGCTGGTGGGTTCGCCTCCGGCGCTGCCACCGTCGACCAGCACGAGGCCCGAGAGGTTCTCGGCCCCAGGGGCACCGTCGAAGTCCCATGTCGCGTACGCGACCGTGATCGTGCCTCCCAGCGAGTGTCCGCCCAGCACCACCGCGCCGCCGAGCTCGCTCGCCTCCTGCACGACGACGTCGACGTCGCCGACCGCCACGTCCATGCCCCAGTCGCTCGCAAACGAAACGTCATCATCGGCAGGCGGGTCGAAGTGGTCGGTGATGGTGTCGTCGGCGATCCACTCGAGGTAGTAGTCGAAGGCCTCCTGTGAGGTCGCGTCGCCGGCTTTGCGCTCGTCGATGAGGCTGTGGTCCTCGAGCAGGTTTTCGCGCCGGTCGATCGACCAGACCTGCCACCCTTCGAGCTCGCGCACGATGTCGGCACCCAGGGGGAGGAAGTAGGCAGCGCCCGCGGAGGTTCCGGGGGCGAGAACGAGAACGTTCTCGGCGTCGGCGGCGCCCTGTTGGACCACGGTGACCTGGTCGTACTCGGCTGGGCCGTCGGTCGGCGAACCATCGAGAGTGATCACGCGGACGTCGGCCGCAGACGGTGCCGACGTTCCGTCGTCGCCGCTCTGGCCGCCCGACGGGACCGTCGTCGGGCCCGCGTCGCTCCCGTCGTCACTGCACGCGGCAACGACGAGCGCGAGACAACACAAGCCGACCAGCAACACGGCGTGCCTTCGTCGAGCCATCTGCGTCCCGCTCCTCGCGGTCGGCAACACCATACCGGCGGCGACTGCGCCTTGATCCCGGCGCGTTGTCCCGCGTTCCGAGATCGCCGGAATCCGTTCCGAGCCTCGCGACCCCTACCGCGGGTGAGGCCGTGTACGGCACGGGCACAGGTCGGATGTGTTGGTGATCATGCGCGGGCGGTCACGCCGAGGTCGGCCATGAGAGTGCGGACCCGTCGCTCGATGTTGTCGCGGATCGGCCGCACTGCCTCGACATCCTGGCCGGCCGGATCGTCGAGCTCCCAGTCCTGGTACCGCTTGCCCGGGATCAGCGGGCAAGTGTCGCCGCAGCCCATCGTGACGACGACGTCGGCGGCGCGGACGAACTCATCGGTCCACGGCTTCGGGAACTCGCCGGCGATGTCGATTCCGCGCTCAGCCATCGCGGCAACCGCGGCCGGATTGACTTCGTTGCCAGGGTCGGAACCGCCCGAGAACACGTCGACGTCGCCCCCGGCGAGATGCCGGAGGAATCCAGCCGCCATCTGTGAGCGGCCGGCGTTGTGCACACACAGGAACAGCACGGCTGGCTTGGCGCTAGTCATCTTCCCCTCTCATCTCGCGAGAGCCCACCGATCCTGTATTCGTCTTCACGTCGGTCGCGTCACAGCGGATCCGACCGTGACCACTCGGCAGATTGCTCTTGCTGGATCGGCGGGTCGAAACTCTTGCGGGTCCGCAGCGCGACGTAGACGAGCCCGACGAGGACCGGCACCTCGATGAGGGGACCGACGACGCCTGCGAGGGCCTGCCCGGAGGTGACACCGAACACGCTGATCGAGACAGCGATAGCGAGCTCGAAGTTGTTGCCCGCGGCGGTGAACGCGACGCTCGTGGATCTCGGATACCCGAACCCGAGCTGCTTCGACAGAGCGAACGAGCCCGTCCACATGAACGCAAAGTAGAGGACGAGCGGAATAGCGATCCGCGCCACATCGAACGGCGTGGCAGTGATCCTCTCCCCTTGGAGAGCGAAGAGCAGCACCACCGTGAATAGCAGCCCCCACAGCGCGACCGGGCTGATCCGCGGCAGGAACTGGGTTTCGTACCACTCCCGGCCGTGCCGGGCCTCACCCCAGCGGCGAGTCAGGTAGCCGGCGACGAGCGGCACTCCGAGGAAGATCGCGACCACGCACGCGATCTCCCACACCGACACCTCGATGGCGGCCTGGTCCAGGCCGAGCCACCCCGGCAGGACTTCGAGGTAGAAGTAGCCGAGCAGGCTGTAGGCCACGATCTGAAACACGGAGTTGACTGCCACCAGCACAACCGCGGCCTCGCGGTCGCCGCAGGCCAGGTCGTTCCAAATGAGGACCATGGCGATGCAGCGCGCGAGCCCCACGATGATCAGCCCGGTGCGGTACTCCGGGAGGTCCGGCAGCAACAGCCAGGCGAGCGTGAACATCAGCAGCGGGCCCACCAACCAGTTCAGCACGAGCGACGTCACCAACATCCGCCGGTCGCTGGTGACCCGACCGACATCGCCGTAGCGGACCTTGGCCAGCACCGGGTACATCATCAGCAACAAGCCGAGGGCAATCGGCAGCGACACCGTGTCGATCTTGACCCGGTCGAGCACGTCATCGAGATCGGTGAACACCCGACCCAACAACAGCCCGAGCAGCATCGCAGCCCCGATCCACAGCGGAAGGAATCGGTCGAGCACCGACAGCCGTCGGAGCACAGGGGCCCCGTCGTCGGCCGCGACAGGCTCGCCCGCGAGGGCGGTGTCGCTCACCGGCCCTCCTCGGTCCTCGCCGTGCACGTGGAAGCATCCGTCGGCGCGCCTGGCAGCGGGACACCGGCCTCGGCCAGCTGAGACCACAGCACCTCGAACCCGTCGGGGTCGAGGCGGTAGTCCATCCACCGACCCCGTCGAGTCGCCGACACGAGACCGGCCTCCCGCAACACCCGCAGGTGGTACGACAGCAGATTCGGGGCGACGTCGACGGCGTCCTGCACATCGCAAACGCAACACGTCTCGGCGCCGAGCAGACCGACGATCCGCAGCCGTGTCGGCTCCGCCAGCGCAGCGAGCCGATCGAATACCTCGATCCTCGTTGATTCAACCGATATTGAAGTCATGGGCTCATGATAGCTCTGTTCGGGGGCGCGAACCCACAGGTCGACTATCCGAACCGGGTCGCCGGCACCCACACGCTCGGGTTGCCCGGGGGCAGAATACGGTTGCCAGGCCCGCATCCGACATTCGGGAGGCGTTTGATGACCACTGCGTTTCGCACTTCGTCGTTCACCTGTGCGGGGAACCGATTGGTCTTTGACGAGTACGGCGAGGGCGAGCAGCTGATTGTCTACATGCACGGCCTGCTGATCGACTCGGACATCAATCGGGGCATCGCGAAGGCCCTCGCCGACCGGGGCAATCGGGTGGTGCTGCTCGATCTGCTCGGCCACGGTCGCAGCGACAAGCCCAAGCATGCGTCGGCCTACCGCATCGATACGTACACCGATCAGGTGTTCGCGCTGCTCGACGAGCTGGGGGTCGAAGAGGCGGTTCTGGGCGGAATGTCGCTCGGCGCCAACGTGAGCCTGTTCGCCGGCAGCCGCCAACCCCGGCGGGTGCGAGGACTGGTTCTCGAAATGCCGGTGCTGGAGTGGGCCACGCCCTCGGCAGCGCTGCTGTTCGCGCCACTTCTGCTGCTTGTGCACTACGGCCGCAGGCCGGCCCGGTGGATCTCGTCGCTCGTGCGGTCACTCCCGGAGACCAGGTTCATGTTGATGAACAGCCTGCTCCACGCGGCGGGTTTGCCTCCCGAGGTCATGGCGGCGATCCTGCACGGCGTCCTCGTTGGCCCGGTCGCGCCCACCCAAGAGGAGCGGGCGGCGATCGACGCGCCAGCGCTCGTGCTCGCCCACCGCAACGACCTCATCCATCCCTTCGACGACGCCGCCAACCTCGCGGCCCAACTTCCCGACGGCCCGACTCGTCCGGGCCCGCTCGCCGATCGAGTTGCGCCTGCGGCCCGATCGGCTCACCGACGTCATCGCCGCGTTCGTGAAGGACGTGTGGGCGCGGCCTCGCAACGGTGAGGCCGAGCCCGTGCCGGCGCATCAGACGCGCGCGCACGATCATGCCGGTTGAGCCTCTCCGCCTCCAGGACGCCACCCTCTGGTGTGTGCATGCCGCGGATGCCCGCTGTGGGTCGGCGCCGCCTGCTTGTTCGAGGCACCGGGAGGCTGTACTGCGTTTGGCGAGTGTGCCGGCATGACCGTCGAGCCGCTGACCGCGGAGGATTCCGCGCTGTTGAGTGCGGAGATTCCGGGAACACAGTTGCAGATCGGCGCGCTGTGCTTCTTCGAGGCGGCACCGTTGCGGGACGGCCGAGGGCGGCTGCAATACGCAGCGCTGCGCTCCCACGTGGCGGCTCGACTCGGCGCGCTGCCCCGGTTCCGTCAGCGGATCGCACCGGTGTACGCCGACGTGGCTGCGCCCATGTGGGTCGACGACACCGACTTCGACATCGAACGTCATACCAAGCAGGTGCAGCTCCCGGCGCCTGGCGGGCCGGATGTCCTCCGGGAGTTCATGGACCGTCTCCTCAGCGAACCAATGGATCTCGCTCATCCCCTGTGGGACATCCACGTGGTCGAGGGAGTCGACAACACGACCGGCGACGACGGCGCGGACGTCGAAACCGTCGCTGTCGTCGTCCGTGCCCACCACGTGATGGCCGACGGCATCGCCCTCCACGCTGCTGCCACACTGCTGCTCGACCCGGTCCCCCGCCCATTTCGGAACCAGCCTCACGACTGGTCACCCGAACAGACGCCGGGGACTCTGGACCTGGCGGCGAGAGCGTTGGCCGAACGCACGCGTCGGCAAGCAGGCCTCGTGTTCGATGGCGCCCGGGCGCTGATCGATCCGCGGCGAATCGTGTCGAACGCGCGTCTCGCCTCGCAGGTCATGGGTTCGATCCGCAACGGTCCACCCTCGACAGCGCCGGAGCTCCCGTTCACCCGGCGGATCGGGCCGCGCCGGGCCTTCGCCTGGGATTCGATCCCGATGGCCGACATCGTCGCAGTCAAGAAGGCGTGCGACGCCACCGTGAACGACGTCGTGCTGGCGATCGCCGCCGGTGCGCTCCGCCGTTACCTGGACGGCATCGGTTCGTTCGACTCCACCGGCCGAGAACCACGTGCGCTGATTCCGATCGGCAGCCCCGAGTCCGACGAGTCATCGTTGCACAACCGCTTCTCGATCACGAGCAAGGCTCTACCCGTCGGCGTCGACGATCCCCTGGAGCGGGTGCGCCTGATCCATTCCCGGATGCACGAACACGCGGCATCACCGGCCCAGTCGCTCATGCCCTACCTGTTCTCGATCGCCGACTTCGTTCCCCAACCCGTGCTCCGGGGCTTGGTCACTCGGTTGCTGGCGCGCCAACCACTGGTGAATCTGGCCGTGTCGAACATCCCCGGCTCCAGAGCACCCCTCTTTCTCTGCGAGTCGCGCATGCTGGGACTCCACCCGTTCATCAACGTCGTCGGCAACGTGGCGCTCATCATCGGCGTGTTGTCCTACGTCGATGACCTGGGCGTCGGTATCACCGTCGATCCCGACGTCGTCGGTGACCCCCGAGCCATCGTCACTCACCTGCGCGCCGCTGCATCCGAGCTGGTGACTCTCGCTCGATGATCGTGCCTCGCCATCACACCTGTGGGTGCCGAAAGCTCGGTGTTGACGACTCCGCGATCTTCGAACGAGACCGCCAACCGTTCAGTGCTGGTTGGTGGGCGCTCAGGTGCCTTCCATCCAAAGGGCGTCCAGATTGTGGTGGGTGATGCGCCAACCCTCGTCGGTGCGCACCATTCGCTCGCGGTAGACCCCGCCGACCACGAACGGCGGGCCGTCTGTGGTGTGCGTCGCGAGCAGGTTGGCGCGCAACGCAGCGTTGTCGCCGTCGATCTCGACCTCGACTCCGGCGATCTGGTGCTGCGTCGCCGCGTAGTTGCCGAGGGTGAAACGTACGGCCTCCTCGAGCTCGCGGTAGCTGGTCATGCCAGGGATCCCGGCGAGCACGCTGATCACGTCGGATGTGAAGCAGGTGGACAACCGCTCCCAATCGCGCTCGTCCAGGCTGGAGCCGTAGCGGAGGATCATCGCAGCCGCCGAGTGGCGGTCGATCAACTCGTTCGTGGCGTCGACGCGGTCCATCGTGGATCTCCTGCCTCCACTACCGGGAAGACGTTCACGGGAACGGCACTCTGGAGGGCGAGCCCCGTGACCGGATCGAACAGCTCGTCGTCGGGGATCAGGTGCTGCACGTTGACTCCCTCGTCGTCGGGGCCGCCCCAACCGAAGGCCAGGGCAACGGTGCCGGGTGCCAGGTCGTCGGAGGGCTCCACGATCGCCTCGACGCTGCCGAAGCCGCTGCGCACCACGACGGTCTCTCCGGTACCGGCGCCGATGTCGGCCATGGCATCGGGGTGCATGAGCAGAGGGTTGTAGCGCCGGCGCGCGGCCAACGACGGGAGGTTCTGACCCTGGGTGCAGTACACCTCCTTCATGCGATACGTGATCATCCGGAAGGCGAATTCCTCGTGGGTGAGGTATCCACCCCGGTCGGTCACCGGCTCGACCAGCACCTCGGCCAACTCGGCGAGCACCTCGGGGTGCCCGATCGCCATCGGCTGGTCGGCGTGCCCTGACATGTAACCGACGATGCCGCCGACCAGGGGATCGCGCTCGCCCCAGACCTTCCCATCGGGGTAACGCCGGACTTCGCTCATGGGGATGCGGGAGTCGGCGTGCAGTGCGTCGATCATCTCATCCGTGGTCGGTGTGTGGTCCATGTCGATGCCCGGCAGGTCGATGCGGAATCCGAGTCGTTGCGCCAGACCCCAGAAGATCTCCCAGTCGTCGACCACGCCGTCGGGCGCGTCGACCAGTGCCTCGGTGTACTGGCTGAACGGAAACGGGTACGACCCGTCCATCAGCTTGGTGACGTCCACCCGCTCGAAGGGGTGTTTCACGGCCATCACATAGTCGGCGTGGCGCGCGGTGGAGCTCATGAACAAGTCGTCCACGACGAGCAGCTCCAGTTCCTGCATCGCTCGGGCGGTGGACTCGGCATCCGCGAAGACCAGCGCCGGGTTGCCGCCGTGCACGATGAGCGCTCTGACCTGGCCGATACCGGGCGTCAGGATCTCGTCGGTGAGGGTGTTGGTGGGCATCTCCTCGAAGAAGCCGAGATAGTTGAAGGAGCCCTCGATGCCGCGGATGCGCGACTTGGGCCCGGTGTAGCGGCTGATGGTGATGGGGTCGCTGAAATCGGGGAGCTCGAAGTTGAGTACCCCTGCATGGCGGGTCAGACCGCCACGGCGGTCATAACGTCCGCAGAGCACGTTGAGGGTCATCACCAGTTGGGTGGACAGGTTCTGGTGGCGGGCCATGTGCAGACCGGTTCCGCTGGTGGCTCCGCCGCTGGGCGCGGTTGCGAACATCGCGGCGGCCTGCTCGACCAGCTCCGGGGCCACGCCGGAGCGCCGGGCCACGTAGTCGAGATCGAACGGGCGAACCGCCTCGGTCAGGTCCTCGAGCCCGCAGGCGTGCGCTTCCACATACGCGTGGTCGATGAGCCCGCGTTCGATGATCACGTTGATCATCCCCGCGAGCAGGGTGGCATCCTCACCGGGACGCACCTGGAGGTGGATGTCGGCCAGGCGGGAAGTCTCGGTGCGGCGCGGGTCGATGACGAGGAGCTTCATGCCGCGCTTGCGGGCGTCCTGGAGCCGCCGGCGGGGATCCGACTGGGGCATGCTCATGAAGTGGGAGCCCACCGGGTTCGTGCCCACGAACATCGCAACATCAGCGTGTTCGATGTCGAGAAGTTGTAACGGCAGCGGGGATCCGAACAATCGGGATGCGGCCACGATCATGCTGGGGGAGTCGATGGTGAACGACGTATACATGCGGTGCGAGCCGAGCCCGTTGAGCCACGCGCTCACCAGCGGTGGACCGCCGGCGGATGTTCGATGTGCGCCGTCGCCCACGTAGACAGCGACCGCGTCGGGTCCGTGGCGTTCGATGATGTCGGCCAGCTGCTCGGCGATCTCGTCGAGAGCGTCCTGCGCGGCGATGTCGGCCCAGTCGGGTTCACCCAGCTTCGAGCCCATGCGCTTCTTCGACGCGAGTAGTCGATCGGGGTGGTTGATGCGCTCGGGCTCGGCGCGGCCCTTGAGGCAGGTGTAGCCCTGGGAAACCGGGTTGTCGGGATCGCCGCGTGCGGCCACCACCTGATTGCCGACCACGTCCACCTTCATCCCGCAGAAGGTGTGGCAGAAGCGACAGAAGGAGGTCTTGGTCTGCGCGGCTGTCATGTCCGCACTGCTCATCGCCACCCTCGTGTGCTCATGGTTACTTAGTTGTGCTAACTCACGCTACAACTCGGAGACCGGAGGTCAAGTGGGCGTGGGTGGAGCCGGGATGAAGCGGATTTCGTATTCCCGAATCCGCACACTTGTATTAGTCTGACTAAGACATCGCCTGGCCGCGGCGTCGGCAGGCTGAGGCACAGCCGTGGGGCTGAGACGCCGTGGGGCTGAGACCCAGCCGTGCCGGTCCACCCCAGGTCTCATCTGCGAGGGCCGGGGGGCCGAGCATGCGATTCCACCGTGGAACGATGATCCGCGACTACTACGACGTGGTCGTGGTCGGAGCCGGAATCGGCGGTCTGACCGCCGCCGCGCTGCTGGCCAAACGGGGGCTGTCGACGCTCGTGGTGGAGCACCACTACCTGCCGGGGGGATGCTGCACCGCCATACGCCGGGAAGGCTTCACTTTCGACGTGGGCCCCGAACTGCTCTACGGCTTCGAGGAGACCGGCTACAACCCACACCGGTTTGTGATGAACGAGCTCGAGGAGGAGATCGACATGATCCCCCACGAGTACGTCTACCGGATGCGCTTCGACGATGGCGTCATCACCTTCTGGCGCGACCAGGAGCGTTTCCTGTCCGAACTGTGCGCACGCTACCCGCACGAGGAGTCCGGCATCCGGGCCCTGTTCGATGACATGACCGCCGCCTACGACGCGGTGATGGGCGGTGACCTGGTGGCGGTGGTGCCGCCCACCGAGACGCCGGTCGGCCAGTCGGGGATCAACCCCGACGCAGATCCGGCGGCGCTCGCCCGCGTGATGGAGATGATGAACCGCGATTCCCGCTGGCTCATCGACCAGTACGTGTCCGACCCCGGCCTCATCAACTTCTTCGACATCGTGGCCGCCACGTTCACCTCGTGCGACCTGTCGGAGACCCCGGCGATCATCACCACGATGATGTTCATCGACAACCACGCCGGGGGATCGTGCTATGCGGCCGACACTCCCCAGATGTTGGCCAACTTGCTCGAGAAGTCGATCGAGGCCAACGGCGGCCACATGCTCTACCGCGACCGGGTCGACGAGATCCTCATCACCGACGGGGCTGCTCACGGAATCCGTCTCGCGGATGGCACCGAGATCAGAGCCGGCAGTGTGGTGTCCAACGCCACGGTGTGGAACCTCTACGGAGGGCTCGTGCGGTCCGAGCACATCGACCCCGAGCACATGGCCTGGGCGCATCGGTTCGAGCCGACCTTCAGCTTCCTCGTGGCTTACCTCGGCCTCGACGCTTCGGTGATTCCCGACGACTTCGGCCACGTCGAGATGATCGTGCTCGACCCCAGCGGGTTCGAGGGGGAGGGCAACTTCAATGTCGAGTTGCCCTCACTCGAAGACCCCGCGCGGTGTCCGCCCGGCACCCACGCCATGACGGTCGTGTCTCCCAACCGCCGTCAGTGGCCCAGTTCCGCGGATGCCGCCTACCGCAGCGACGACTATGAGCGGATGAAGGTGGCCGAAACCGAGGATCTGCTCGAGCGCATGGAACAGGTGCTGCCCGGCCTGAGCTCCGCAATCAAAGTGATGGAGATCGGTACGCCCACGACCGTCGAGCGTTACACCTTGCGCAACTGGGGAAACCTCGGGGGTCCGAAGCCGTCTCTGGGTGCTCACATGCTCGAGCGCCCTCGCGCGCGCAGCGACTGGGAGCACCTCTACCTGTGCGGCGACTCCACGGTGATGGGTGAAGGCGTGGTGGCCACGACGTCCTCGGGGATCGGCGCCGCCAACATGGTTCTCCGCGACCTCGGGATGGACGAGTACATTCCCCGACACTTCGATCGCCAGTACGTGAACTACGTGGACGGTAAGCCCTGGACACCGGTGCCCGAAGCTTCGGTCCCCCTCGATGCCGATGTGGCTCGGCGCCTGGCCCATGAATGCCAACTGTGTGAGGACGCCCCTTGTATCAAGGCCTGTCCGACGTCCATCGACATCCCCGGGTTCCTGCGCCGCATCGAGGCGGGAAACCTCAGCGGCGCGGCAGCCGTCGTGCGCGAAGCCAATCCGTTGTCGGAGGTGTGCGGGGTGGTCTGTCCCTCGGAGCGGCTGTGCGAATCGGTGTGCATCCGCAACTCCTACGCCGATGGCCCGGTGCGCA
This sequence comes from uncultured Actinomycetes bacterium, assembly GCA_963704035.1. Taxonomy (GTDB): domain Bacteria; phylum Actinomycetota; class Acidimicrobiia; order IMCC26256; family JAOSJL01; genus JAOSJL01. The sequence continues at coordinate 38,844 of CAVPGR010000002.1, forward strand.
TCCGTGAGCTCCACGGCTGGGTGTGCCATGAGGTGCCGGCGTTCGATGACCGCGGCGAGCCGGCACCCGGCTCCGGTCAACGGGTCGCTGTGGTGGGTGCCGGTCCGGCGGGGGTCACCGCGGCCCACTTCCTCGCCCGTGCAGGTCACCGCGTGGAGGTACTCGACGCGGCCGATCGGCCTGGGGGCATTCTCAACCAGGCGATACCGGGCTTCCGTCTCGACGACGAGACGGTCGATCGCGAGATCCGAGCCATGACCGACACCGCCGTCACGTGGCGGTTGGGAACCAGGGTCGGTGACGACGTGTCACTGGAGCGGCTCGAAGCCGAGTTCGACGCCGTGTTCGTGGCACCGGGACTGGGCGCAGCTCGGGTTCTGGAGCTCCCCGGCGACGGTCCGGCGAGCGTGGAAGCCCTGGAGTTCCTTCGCGCCACACGCGTCGGACAGCTCGACACCGCGGGGGAGAGGGTGGTGGTGATCGGGGGCGGCAGCGTGGCGTCCGATGCGGCGCTGACAGCGGCGGCTACCGGTGCGGCCGGGGTCGACCTGGTCTGTCTCGAAACCGAGTCGGGGATGCCGGCGTTGGCCAGTGAGCTGGTCGAGCTACAGACCGCCGGAGTGGCGCTGCATTACGGCTGGGGACCCCAGGAACTCGTGGAGGATGGCGTGCGGTTCGTACGGTGTGTCTCGGTGCTGGATGCGGACGGGCGGTTCGCTCCGGAATTCGACCACAGCGAGGAGCTGGTCCGGCTTGCTGATCGGGTGGTGGTGGCAGTGGGCCAGCGCCCCGCCGACGGTCTGGCCGCCGAGCTGGCCGCCGAGTTCGCCGGGTCTGCAAAAGGCAACGGCGGTGCCCGGGTGCTCGACGGCCGATCGGTGTACCTCGGCGGCGATCTCTCCGGTGCGGGCCGCACCGTGGTGGAGGCGGTGGCAGACGGGCACCGTGCCGCGCTGGCCATCGATGCCGCTTTGCAGCGAACACCGGCTCCCACGTGAGCCTGTGGGAACCTTGCAGTTGATGGAACGCAACGTGGTCGGTGGCGAGTTGGAGCCGTGCGGGACCGATCCGCTCACCGGCTTCTACCGTGATGGCTGCTGCAACACCGGATCCGAGGACGTCGGGAGCCACACGATCTGCGCGGTCGTGACGACGGAGTTTCTCGCACATCAGCGGAACATCGGGAACGACCTCAGTACCCCGAGACCGGAGTTTCACTTCCCGGGGCTCCAGCCGGGTGATCGCTGGTGCGTGACGGCAGCGAACTGGCTGCGCGCCCACGCTGACGGTGTGGCCGCCCCAGTCGTGCTCTCGTCCACACACGAACGCGCGCTTGATGTCGTTTCGCTCGACGCGCTCCAAGAACACGCCGTGGATGTCCCCAGCGATCCCGGCGCTCTCGAGAGTTGATACGACGACGCTGCTCCTGCACTACGAAACACCCACCAGTTGGTTGAACGGCGCTGACGGTTCCGACGCGCAGCCGATCGATGCGCCGATGACGAGCCACACGGTCACCCTTGCGCATGCCCGTCGCAACGGCCAGACTCCGATGGCTCGCCGATCACTTGGAGCGTGAATCATGCCGTCGCCGTCCGAGCAACTCCACTACCAGACCGCCACCCTGCAAGACCTCATGGCCGGCGTGAAGGGCGACCAATGGGACGATCCCACACCCTGTGCGAAATGGACGGTGCGCGATCTCGCCGGCCATCTCGTCGGGGGTGGCACGATGTTCGCCGCGAGCTTCCGGGGCGACACGGTCGAGATGGGTGCTAACGACGAGACGCCCGATCTGCTCGGCGATGATCCCGCCGCAGCGCTCGCGGGGATGATCACCGATTTCGAAGCATCAGCCGGATCGCCCGGAGCAATGGAGCGTGACGTCGTGCTGCCGTTCGGAACGCTTCCTGCGCAGGTTGCACTCGACCTCGTGAAGTTCGACCTGCTGATTCACGCATGGGACCTCGCCCGAGCGACGGGCCAGCCGTTCGACCCACCGGCCGACGTTGTCGATAGTGCGCGCCAGACGGCCGAGAAGATGATCGAGGGGATGCGCGACGGTGACACCTTCGGGGATGCCACGGAGGCACCGGCGGGCGCGAGCTCGATCGACCAGCTCGCGGCATTCACGGGCCGCAGCATCTGACACTCCGAGCCCTCTCCCAAGTCCTCTCACGCACAGCGTTCGCGTGGCGGAAGCGTTCCGCTCCCTGGGACGAAGTTGTGCTCAGTCACGGTCGATGCCTGCCGATGATCCCGGTATGAGTGAAGGGGAGGGGCCGGTCGGCGGTCTCGGTGATCCATCTCGCGACGAGGTCGACTTCGGGGAGGTCGCCTCCGTCCTGCCGGATGCGGTGGTGCTGATCGACTCGTCCGCGAGGCTGCGGTGGGGGAACCGCGCGGCCGAGCGGTTGTTCGGCGTGACGCTCGACGAGACGTTCGGCGAGAACGGTTTCGAGTGGCTTCATCCCGACGATCTCCAGCTTGCGACCGTGTCTCTCTCGAGCGTGCAGGGCAAGGAGGTCGGGACGCTGATCGAACTGCGAATCCGGGCCGCTGACGGGTGGCGTCTCGTCGAGATGGCCGGGGCACCGCTGGGCGACAACATCGTGCTCAGCTTCCGGGACGTGACCGAGCGTCGACGTTGGGAAATCGCCCAGGACGAGGACGCGCGGTTCCGCTCGCTCATGCAGAACGCGGCGTCGGTCATGGTGCTGCTCACGCCCGATGGCGTCGTCAGTTCCTCCTCGGGCGGGTTGACGAGGCTCCTCGGACAAGACCAGGAGGAGTTGGAAGGGCGACCCTTCGTCGAAATCGTCGACGAGCGCGACCGCCCGGCCCTCGAAGGCGCGCTTGCCGACGTCCTGGTGGGACCTTCGCCGGTCGGACGCGTCACGATCGAGGTGCGACTGCGAAACGGTGAAGGCGACTCCGTACCGTTCGCGCTCACGATCACCAATCTGCTCGACGACCCCACGGTCGAAGGGCTTGTCGCGACAGGACACGACATCACCGAAAGGGTGCGCGCCGAAACCGCCCTGCGCGAGGCGCACTCGGTACTGGAGGCGACGCTGGAATCGACAGCAGACGGGATTCTCGTCGTCGATCGTCAGGGTCACATCACGAGCTTCAACAGTCGGTTCGCCGAACTGTGGCAGCTCACGGACGAGATGCTCGCGTCGCGCGACGACAGCGAAGCGCTCACCTTTGTCTTCGAGCAACTGCGCGAGCCCGACGCGTTCATGGGGAAGATCGAAGAGCTCTACGCAACACCCGAGGCACACAGCCACGACGTACTCGAGTTCAAGGATGGGCGTGTGTTCGAACGCGATTCGCACCCTCAGTACATCGATGACGAGGTCGTCGGCCGGGTGTGGAGCTTCAGCGACGTCACCGAACACATGCAGCTACGGGCCGAGCTCGCCCATCAGGCGTTCCACGATCCGTTGACGGGTCTCGCGAACCGGACACTCCTCCGCGACCGGGTCGATCACGCGACTGCTCGACTGTCCCGCGGGGGCGCGCTGGCCGTGTTGTTCATCGATCTGGATGACTTCAAGGCCATCAACGACAGCATCGGGCACTCTGCGGGCGATGCCCTGCTCGTCATGGTGAGCGAACGACTGAAGAGTCTGTTGCGCCCCGCTGACACAGCGGCCCGTCTGGGCGGTGACGAGTTCGTGCTGCTGCTCGAGGACCTCAGCGGCCCGAAGGACGCGATCGAGATCGCGCGTCGGATCATCGCCGTGTTGGAAGAGCCTCTGGGTCTGCCCTCTCAGGAGGTGTTTGCCAAGGCCAGTATCGGGATCGCCTACGGCGCGGCGGGTGTGGAATGCGACGAGCTGCTCCGAAACGCCGACCTGGCGATGTACATGGCGAAGGCGGCAGGCAAGAATCGCTACCGGGTGTTCGCTCCCCACATGCACGTCGCCGCGGTCGAGCCCGCCGACTTCGAGGTGACCGGCATTCCGCTCTGATGGAGCACACAGGGTCTCGACCCAAGGGGGTTCAGATCCGGTATCTCTCGTCGGTCGCGTAGCGGTCCTCGAGACCGATCATCTCTCCGAACTCGTCGAAGTCCGCCAAGGTGTCGGAAATCGAGTCGGTCTCGCCGAACTGGCGGAGGTGTCGGTAGGTGTTTTCCAGCGCCCGTGCTGCCGCGTACAGACCCGAAAGCACGAAGCCCACGGAGAAGAACCCCATCTCGTACAGCTCTTCGAGTGAGCACAACGGGGTCTGTCCGCCCTCGATCAGGTTCACGGCCAGGGGAGGCGGGAGTTGCTCGCCGACGGCCCGCAACTCGTCGACGCTGCGCGGGCCCTCCACGAAGAGCACGTCGGCGCCGGCCTCCTTGTAGAGACGGGCCCTTCGAACGGCCTCGTCGAGCCCGTGAACCGCGAGCGCGTCGGTGCGAGCGGTGATCGTGAGATCGTTGTCACCGCGGGCGTCGACCGCAGCTCGGATCTTCGCCGCGTGTTCCTCCGCGTCGATCACCGACTTGTCGCGCATGTGGCCACACCGCTTGGGCCAGTGCTGGTCTTCCAACAGCACACCGAACGCGCCCAGGCGAACAAGCTCCCGGACCAGATGCTGCACGTTGAGCGGGCCGCCGTACCCCGTGTCGCCGTCCACGATGACGGCCAGCTCGGTGGCAGCACACACGCGGCGGGCAACGTCGAGCATCTCGGTCTGGGTGAGCAGTCCGAAGTCGGGTTCACCGAGGGCGGCGGCAGCCACGCCGTAGCCGGTGAGCACCACGACGGAGAATCCGGCGCGCTGGGCCAGCTTCGCCGACAGCGCGTCATAGACGCCGGGGACCACCATGATCTCCTCTGCGGCGATCAGGGGATGAACGGACCCAGGGGATCGTGGGGGATGCATGGATGAGACCCTACCGACGCGCTGACGCGGGTCTGCCTACACGCCGAATATGTCGAAGAGTTCCTCGCGGACTTCTTCGTCGCGGCTGTCGCCGGCCGTCGACAGCACGACGATGACCAGGTCCTCTTCGGGAAAGACGTTGATGGTCTGGCCGTTGTAGCCACTGGCGTTGAACATCCCGGGGTGGTCTTCGTCGAGCCACCACTGCGCGCCGTACTCCACGTGGTCGGTGGTCGGTGTGGGCATACGGCTGTAGTCGACCCACCCTTCGGGCACGATCCGCGCGCCGTCCCAGATGCCGCCGCGGGCGTAGAGCAGACCGAAGCGCGCGAAGTCGCGCGGGGTGAGATCGATGACCGACCCGCCGCTGTGGAGACCGGTTTCGTCGAGGAGGTGCTCGACCTGCGTGATGCCGAGCGGGTCGAACAGTTCCCGGTCGATCCAGTCGGTGAGCTCGTCGTTGTAGCCCACTTCCTCGGCCACACTGCGTGCGATGAGGTTGGCCGTGCCGGTCGAGTAGTACCACTCCGTGTCGGGTTCCACGGCCAGGGGCTTCGAGGCGGTGTAGCCCGCACGGTCCGAGTCGGGGCCGAGGGTCGCGAGCACGTCGCCGTTCGGATCCTCGTAGCTCTCGTCCCACTCCAGACCGCTGCTCATCCGCAGGAGCTCATCGAGCGTGATCTCCGCACGCGGATCGCCCGGTTCCGACCACTCGGGAGCGCCGACCGGTTCCGTGATGTCGAGGCGTCCTTCACCCACGAGGATTCCCACGAGCGCGGAGTTGATGGACTTGGCCATCGACCACGACGGATGCGGTGTGTCGGGGTCCCAGTTGTTGTACTCCTCGACGACCAGCCGACCGTCCTTGACAACGAGGATGGCGTCGATGCTCTGATCGTCGCTCGAAAGCTCGCCGAAGGCCTTGTCGACCACAGCCTGGACTGCCGCAGGATCGACGTCGTCGGGGAGGTCACCCGTTGGCCACTCCTCGGTGGGCCACGGCACGTCGTCGGGTGCGGTGGCGTAGTCGATCTCTTCGAAGGGGAGACCCGCCTCCTCCACGCGGTCCCGTAGCCCCTCGGGGATGCTGAACGACTCCGCCGTCGGCGTGACCGCGCTCGTGGTCGTGGTCGTGTCCGCACTCTGAGACGAGTCGTCGGACGTGCATGCGGTAGCGACGAGGAGGAGGGTCGCCAGGGCGAGCGAGACGACCGACCGCCGAGCAGTCCGACGCCGAGATTCACATTCGAGGTCGTGCCGCATGGTGGTCTCCTGGATCGGTTGCCCGCGCACTCCGGCGGCGCATCTGGTCGCAGAAGGTATCTCGGACGGGTTCCCGTTGGCACAGCGCGGGCCAGCCGCCGGTCATGAGCCCGCGTGTGAGCCCACGCGTGTCGATCAATCGCCGAGACGTTTCTGGACCTTGTACTCGCCCTGCTTCCATCGCTCGAGATCCGACGTGTACCACTTGGAGAATCTTCGGTCCGACGGACCGCCCGCGAGACTCGTGTGTATCTCGTTTCGGCCCATGTCGGCCATCCACCGCAGCGACGGAGCGAAGCTCGTCTGGCGGCCTGCGCTTTCGTAGATCTGACCTTGGTGGGGTGTCGCCCGGCCGCCCGGGATCGCGATCGGACCGACGTCGAAGCCGACCCAACGCGGGAGCTTCCCACCGAGCAGGATGTTCGTGAGAGTGACGCGATTGACCTCTCCCCAGGTCCGCTTCTCGGCGCCGTCCACCCGGTCGAACGCCTGTCGGAGGACGGACTCGCGGCTTCGATCGCCGAGCCACGGCGATGTTTCGGCCATGAGGACGCGATCGAAGTTCTGATAGAAGTCGATGAAGACCCCGGTTGTGTCGACCAGATGGTCCACCACCGGCTGACCCATCCCGTCGGACGCGAACACCTCGACGAGCAGCTCCCGGTAGAAGCTCTCGAACAGCACCGCTCCGCCGCGAATCGAGGTCGTAGTGGCAGTCCCACCCGGCGAGACACCGCCCGACCGGCGTGTCCGGAAGGAGCGGCCGCAGGATCGACATCACCTCTTCGGCCTGTAGCGAGTAGATGTCGGCGTGGATCCGTTTGAACGTGGTGAGGTCGGGTGGGCCTTCCGACAACAGAGACTCGATGCGCCGAGCCCGGTAGTCGCCCATCGGCATGTTGATCGGATCCACGTCGCCGAAGCGATTGAGGTCGTTGTTGGCGGTCACGATCATGCCCTCGGGTGGGTCGAGAACGCGGGGGAGCTCCTCGGGCTCGGCGAAGCCTCGCCAGTCCCACTCGGGATCCCATCCCGGCATCGGAACGAAGCCGGAGGCACCCTCGGGACGCACCGGGAACAGACCCGACATCTGGTAGGCGATTCGACCGGTCGAGTCGGCGGTCACCCAGTTCCACGACGTCTCGATCCGACCGAGGACCCTCTGGAGGTCTTCGACGTTGCGGGCTCGCCACACCTCGGTCATCGCGTTCAGGGTCGCGGCACCGGATTCAGCGGGCGCCCACCTCGTGGCGAGGTACAGCCCCTCCGCGTTCGGATCGCCGTCGAGCACGCCGTGCATGTTCTCGTGGAAGACGACGTCGACCGGATCTCCCTTCTTCACGAGGATCCGCTCACGGCGCTCGGTGAACGGCACGAACTCGTCGTTTCGGCGGAATGCTCCATCGCGGCAGTCCTCCACCCAGGAGTCCACCGCGTCCATGAACGTGTAGGTCGCGCCCCACCCGACGTGGCGGTTACGCCCCACGAGCGGTCCCGGGAGCCCGGGCATGTTCGCGGTCAGCACCGTGTCATCGGGGAGCTCGATGACCTGTTCCACCCAGACGTTCGGCAGGCGGTTCACCTCGAGGTGGGGATCGTTCGCGATGAGTGCGCTGCCGGTACTCGAGTGGGTTGCGGCGACCGCCCAGTTGTTCGATGCCATCATGCGCGGGCCCGAGGCGCCCCACTTCAGTTCTTCGGGCACGATCCGCTCGCCGAGCTTGACCCGACCGAGCAGCTCCCGGTCCAGGTTCAGCAGACATCCCGGGAACAGCGCCTCGAGCCTGTCGTCATCGATCCCGGCCTGGACCATCTCGACGAACAGCCGCTCGATCTCGGCCTGGGACTGAGCGAGGGTGACGTACCCGGTCACGCGGGCCATGAGCAACGTGTCCTCGATGGTCCACGGCTCGGGTCGGTAGCGCAGCAGGCGGAACTCCCACGGACGCGATCGTTCCAAGCCGGCGTTGACGCCCGTGCAGTAGGAATCGATGAGTGTGCGCGTTTCCGTCGTGAGGGCGTCGACCTGGCTCTCGGTGTGGCCGGCCCAGTTCATCCGCCGGAAGAACGTGTCGATCTCGATGGACGACTCGACTGGGATCGAGGCATTCGGCGACGCGACCCTGGCCCAGGAGGCGTACCAGGCCCATCTGCATGCCGCGGTCGAGTGCGTGGCAGTAGCCCATGCCCCAGTACGCACCCGCGAGATCATCGACCCGGATGTGCGGGATCCCGTGCTCGTCCCTCTCCAACGTGACACCGGGTGGTGTCGGTCCCGTGATCCTCATGGACGCTCCTCGGCCGTCGACCGGCCCATCGTGTCACGCGCCATGCCGGGGGCGGGGGGCGGGGTCGGTGAGGGCGAAGGCTCCGTAGCAACGCGAAGTGTGGGCTTCCGTCGACTCCGCGACAACTCCGGTTCCAACGAAGTCTCCGTTAGCCGACATGGTGGTCTCCACAGTTCGTCGTGGGGTGAGGATGCCCACGGATTCCGCGTTCAACGTAGAGCACCATGCCGATGCTCGACGATTCGGCGAGGTGGCGGCGAAAGCCCCAAAGCAGTCGTCAGGCGTCGGCAGCGTGCGCGACGCGCTCGAAGCTGGCGCGAGGGCCGTACGCAGGACCTCGTCGCCGGGTTCGAGGTGCGTGTCGACGCTCACAGCGCCGAGATTTCCGATGAGCATCGCAAACGCGATCTCGTCGACACATCCCTGGAGCGGATACGGTCGCTTCCACGGTATGGGAATATGGAAGCCGATCACAGGAGGACGAGCCTCATGATTGAAATGATGGACCGCAGTTCGGGATCCACCCTGGGCTTCAAAGTGTCCGGCGACGCGACGAAGGAGGACTACGCGGCACTCACCCCGGCCGTCGAGGCGGCGATCGCGGACTCGGATTCAGCGAACCTGCTCATCGACCTCACGGAATTTCATTGGGAGAAGGTGAGCGCCTGGGGCTCCGACCTGCGCTTCGGCCACGAGTTCCACGACAAGATCGACAAGATTGCACTGGTCGGAAACAAGAAGTGGGAGAAGCATCTCACGAAGCTGTGTGCCCCCTTCTACGCCAAGGCCGCCCGGTACTTCGAGAATGACGATGACGCTTGGAACTGGCTGGAGGGCTGATCGCCGCAGTTGCCTCGGTGGCATACACGCACATAGATGAAGCAGTACTAACGAGAATGTGCTTCTGGTCGTCAGACGTCGGCAGCGTGCACGACGCGCTCGAAGCTGGCGCGAGGGCCGTACGCCAGGACCTCGTCGCCGGGTTCGAGGTGGGTGTCGACGCTCACCGCGCCGAGGATCTCGTCGCGCTCGTTTCCGGGTCGTCGGATCGCGAGCACGCGCAGATCGCGGGCGGCGTGCTCGAAACCGAGAACCGTCGCGCTCGTTCCCGCAGGATCCGACCGTAGCGTGATCTTCCCGACGGCGTTGTCGCCGTCGACTGCGAGGAGCTCCTCGAAGTCTTCGGGAATCTCAGATGCGAGTCGGCGCAGCATGAAACGACGTCCCCATCGAACCAGCCCACGTTCGACGAACCGATTCGACACGAGGAGCAGAAGCACGGCAGCGCCGAGTGCGAACGCCACCAGTCGAGCTTCGGTGTCACCGGGTCCGGGTGCCGCGAAGCCCAGGATCACCGTGACGACCAGCGTGGGAGTGCCGAGATTTCCGATGAGCATCGCCCACGAGAGAATCTGACGCCGCTGCGGGTTGGCGACGACTGCCTCGGCTTCGGCCGTCGTGAAGCCGACCGTCGTGAACGCCGACCGGGCCTGGAACTTGGCAACGGAGACGGGGAGCCCGGTGGCGATGAGGGCCCCGGTGACGATCCGGGTCAGGACCATGGAGATCAGTGCGACGACGAAGAACGTGCCGAGTGCAATCACAGAACTGTCCTTTCCGATCGGTGCAGGACGCAGCGTACGGCCATGAGAGCGGTGTAAGAATCCGATATGGCCGCAGACGAGTCGCACGAAGGAAGACGCTCGTCAGGCGGGTCAGGGACCCACGGCCGCGGAGCGCCGCGGCAACCCCGAGCGAGTCAACGCCTTCACCGATGGTGTCTTCGCCATCATCATCACGATCCTCGTTCTCGAGATCCATGTCCCGGCGGATCTCGGTGAGCAATCGCTGCGAGACGCCCTCGGCGACACGGCCCCAACGCTCCTGGCGTGGGTGATCAGCTTCCTCATCACGGGCATGTACTGGGTGTGGCATCGCGATCTGTTTGCCCAGGTCCGCACCGTGAACCGCGACCTGATGTGGCTGAACCTGCTCTTTCTTCTTCCCGCTGCACTGATTCCTTTCGCGGCGAGGGTGCTCGGTGAGTATCACGACGAGGCGGTCGCCCTACACGTGTACGGCGCGGTCCTGATCGCGGTGAACCTCATGCGGATGCTCATGTACCGATACGTCATGCGACGGCCGAGCCTGCTGTGGGAGCCGGTGTCCGATCGGCGCCGCAAGGTCGGCATGTACATCGCGGCCGCGCCGATACTCGTCTACGTCGTGGCGATGGTCGTCGCCGGCGTTGCGCCGACGGTCAGCCTGCTCCTGTACCTCACTCTGCCGTTGCTCTACTTCGGCCTGATCACCGTTCTCCGCACGCGGCCCGAGACTGCCGACGAAGCCGAGGACTTCGGCTGAGGTCGGGCCGCCCCAGCACCGTCCCGCTCGTCGGCGAACACGACGAGGCCTTCAGTGAGTGGCAACAGGACCGAAAGGAAACGAGCACGCAAATGCTCGCGTATCCGATCGATCTCAGGAAGAGAGCCGAAGATGCGTACCCGATCTCGACGAGTCCCGATCGGGGCCGTAGCTGCGGTCGCTCTGGCACTCGTCGCGAGCGCCTGTTCCGACGATGGTTCGTCGACGAGCGAGACGACCGACTCGGCATCTCCTGCGAGTGACGTCGCGCAGAGCCGCGTCCCCGAATTCGCCGAGGATCTCTCGCCGTTGCGTGTGCAGCCCGGCTTCGGCCCCGTTCCCTATCTGGCCAGTGACGGGCGGGTTCATCTGGACTACGAGATCTACCTGAGCAACAGGAATCCCGACGCCGTGACGGTCACGAGAGTGCAGGTCGTCGATGCGGATGATCCGACCGACGTCATCGTCGACCTGGCAGGCGAGGAACTCGACAAGTACATGACGTCGGACCTCGACAAGACCGTGGAGGGCTCCACCGTCGAGGGAGCGGCCGGGGCGATCGTCTACATCGACACGTCGGTCGACGACTTCGACGCCGTGCCCGCCGAACTCATGACCATCGTCGAATCCACAGACACTGAGACCGGAGACGTGTTTCCGACGATCGAGGGTGCGTTCACGACGCCCCCCGACATCAAGCCACCCGTGCTGGCCCAGCCCGTCTCCGACGGCGACTGGATCGCTGCCGAAGGGTGCTGCTTCACGTCTCACCACCGACGCCCGCCGCTCACGTTGAACGGTCAGGACTTCCTGGCCCAGCGCTACGCCATCGACTTCGTCAAGGTGGTCGACGGCAAGGTGTGGGAGGGCGACGATCCGAAGGATCTCGATTCCTGGTACACGTACGGCCAGGACGCGCTGGCGGTCGTCGACGGCACCGTGTCGTCGGTGCTCACGACCGAAGACGACATCACGCCCTTCGAGCCCAATCCCAAACCCCGAAACGTCGATAACATCACGGGCAACCACGTGATCATCGACATGGGGAACGGCCTCTACGTCGTCTACGCCCATCTCCAGTCGGGCAGCGTCGAGGTCGAGGTGGGCGACAAGGTGAAGGTGGGCGACAAGCTCGCGCTGGTCGGCAACTCGGGAAACACCGACGCGCCGCACCTCCACATCCACGTGATGGACGACAACCATGTGGTGCAGTCGCACGGTGTCCCGTTCGTCTTCGACGAGTTCGAGTTGCTGGGCAGTTTCGAGTCCATCGATTCGCTGTTCCCCGAGCCGTTCGGCGAGGTGAGCCCCGAAGCCCCCGACCTGCTCGAAGCTCCCGAACAGATCACGGACGCGTATCCGTTGGAGCTCGACATCTTGACGTTCGGCTCCACCGGCTGATCAGCGCGCGGTCCGTCCGCGGTCCGTCCGCGGTCCGTCCGTGTGGTACCGACTGAGCCCGCTCGCCGCCGCCCGTTGCCCTCGCTAGAGTCCGCGAGTGCCCGACAACCAGCAGAGGGTTCTGGTCGCCGGGGCCACCGGATATCTGGGCAAGTTCGTCGTGCAGGCGTTCAAGGAACGCGGGTACTGGGTCAGGGCCCTCACCCGCAGCGAGGAACGGCTCGAACAACCAGGACCCTTCACCGCCCCCGGCGTCGGTCCGGGCGACGTCGACGACGTGTTCGTCGGCGAGCTCACCCACCCCGAGACGCTCGGCGGTCTCATGGACGGGATCGACATCGTCTTCTCGTCGGTGGGAATCTCCCGACAGCGCGACAGGCTCACCTTCGAGCAGGTCGACTACCAGTGCAACCACACCCTCATCGAGCTCTGCGTCGGCACCTGCGTTCGGAAGTTCGTCTACGTCTCGATGCATGGCGCCGACGGACCGGAGATCTCGAACCTGGCGATCACGAAAGCCCACGAGAAGGTTGTCGCCGAGCTCGCCGCATCCGGCCTCGAGTATGGCGTCGTGCGCCCCTGCGGCTACTTCTCCGACATGGGGGTGCTGCTGAGCATGGCGAAGCGGGGTCGGACCTTCCTCGTAGGAGCGGGCGACAACCGGATGAGCCCGATCCACGGCCACGACCTCGGTCGCGTCTGCGTGGACGTGGCCGAAGGCCACGAGCTCGAGGTCGAGGCGGGCGGACCCGAGGTGATGACGCAACGGGAGGCAGCGGAACTGGCGTTCGACGTGGTGGGCAAGCCCGCGAAGATCACCGTGATCCCGCTGTGGCTCGCCGGCGGGCTGGTGCGCGTTCTCCGCCTCCTGTCCAAACAGTTCGGCGACCTGGCCGAGTTCATCGTCGTCGCCGGCCAGGTCGACGGCGTCGGCCCACCCCGGGGAGCGACGACCCTGCGCAGCTACTTCGAAGAGTTGGCCGCCGCCGACACCAGGCCATGAGCGCCCACACCCCGTCCGTGTGATACGGTCTTGTTGTTCGCGAGCGCGAACTCTCGCTTCCCAGGATCTGCGGCCACACTCTTCGCGCCGCCGGATCCCTCTCGATCTTTCGGCCTCATGCCGCGCGGCTCGAGTGAGCGCGCCAATCACAACGGCCCTTCGCGGGCCAAGGAGACCCCCCTACACATGTCCAGCTTTTCCGACCTCGGAGTACCCGAGGATCTCGTCGACGTACTGTCGGCGAGAGACGTCACCCAACCGTTTCCCGTCCAGGAAGCCACGATTCCCGACCAACTCGCCGGCCGCGACGTCTGCGGACGTGCCCCCACGGGCTCCGGCAAGACGATCGCCTTCGGAGTACCGCTCGTCGTCCGCGTCGAACGTGCAGCGCCCAAACGTCCCCGGGCGCTCGTGCTTGCACCCACGCGTGAGCTCGCCGCGCAGATTGAACGCGAACTGAGCCCGCTCGCCGCCGCTCGTCGTCGTAGCGTCTTCGCCATCTACGGAGGCGTGGGCTACGAGCCCCAGCGACGCGCGCTGCGCAAGGGCGTCGACGTTCTCGTCGCGTGCCCCGGACGGCTCGAAGACCTGATCCAGCAGAGGCTCGTCGACCTGTCCGACGTCGACATCGTCGTGATCGACGAAGCCGACCGGATGGCCGACATGGGCTTTCTTCCCGCTGTGCGCCGCATCGTCGATGCCACGGCGGACGACCGTCAGACCATGTTGTTCTCGGCCACACTCGACGGCGATGTCGCCGTGCTCACCCGTGACCTACCAGCATGATCCCGCCCGCCACGAGGTCGGCGATCCCGAAAGCGACGCCATGGACGCCGATCACCGTTTCGAGACGGTCGAGCTTCACGACCGACTCGATCGGGTCGCGGAGGTCGTCGACGCCGAGGGTGCGACGATCGTGTTCTGCAGGACCCGCCGCGGCGCCGACAAGGTTGCCAAGAAGCTCGGCCACGCCGGTGTCGAGGCAGCGGCGATCCACGGTGGGCGATCTCAGAATCAACGCGACCGGGCGCTGGCCCGGTTCGCGGGTGGATCCGTCGACGCCCTCGTGGCGACCGACGTCGCCGCCCGCGGCATCCACGTCGACGACGTGGCGTGTGTCGTGCACTTCGACCCACCGGTGGACGCCAAGACCTACGTCCACCGGTCGGGTCGTACGGCCCGCAAGGGAGCCTCCGGTGTCGTCGTTTCTCTGGTCGCGAGTGACCAGAAGCGTGACAGCGTCAAGCTGCAGCGTGAACTCGGCTTCGCACCTCCTGCTCCGAAGCAGGAGCGGCGCAAGCGTCCCGCGGGGAAGCCGTCACGTCGACGCAACCGTTCCCGCAGTCAACGTCGAGCAGGCTGACCGGGGTTCGAGGATCACGCCTACCCGGTCGCACGGGAAGGCCGCCCAGGAAGGCCGCCCAGGAAGGCCGCCCCGGAAGACAACGCGCGTCGCTCACGAGAGTTCGGCGAGGCGGTCGCGCTTGGCCCAGTAGCGACGGACGAATCGTGGACGGGTGTCCGCGGTGGGTGTGCCGACACGGTCCAGCCACGTGTCGAGTCGGCGGCGGTGCTCGGCGAACGCTTCGGCGCTGCCCGGAGGGTCACTCAGCCATTCGGTCTCGAGCGCGTCGCGCTCAGTGACGAGATCCCGCCCGAGGTTCTCCGGATCCTGCATCACCCGACGTTCGAGTCGCTCATGGGTCCACCACAGCGAGTCGTCGGCCGTACCGGCAGGGACAGGCGCCAGGTCGAGTGGAGTGTCGACGGCGACCGGCTTGAAGAGACTCAGGCACGGTGACGATGTCGCCGTTGCCCAGTGCTCGGCTCCCGCATCGCTGAGCCGCGTGACCCAGCTCGCGGTGGAGAGCGACGAAACGATCTCGCTGCCGCCGTGCATGCACGGCATGTGTAGTGTTCCGTTCAGTCGGCGGTATGTGGGCCATTCAGTGCCACCGTGATCGCGTAGCACCGACATCAGCGTTCTCGACGCCGGCACCGCTGGCGGCACGCCGCTGTGTGAGGGCTCGACGGGTCTTGCACGCCGACACCGCGGTCTTCAGACGGTCGGAGTGTTTGGCGGCGAACTCCGGGATCGTGAGCCCGTTCGAGATGGAGCGGGTACCGTGCACCACGTCCACGGCCCAGTGCTCGCCGGCAGTCTCCAGGACCCGCGCGCCGTCGCGGTCGGCGATGAGGAAGCTGCTGTGGTAGCGGAAGCTGCTCGTTCTCGTAGCCGCAGCGGCCTCCCTGTCCGTGGGCGGCGATCAGGGACGTGATCGTGTCGACGGCTTCGTCGGCCGTGCGGGAACGTTCGAGGGCGAGGCGCACCAGATCCATGCCGGTCAGTCCGGTCTCGGGAACCGACTCGCGTGTGAACACCGCCTCGTTGCCGATGATCAGACCGTGCTCGTTGGCGCCCATCTCGGCACCCCACATCCAGAACGGCCGGCTCACGAGCACCGCCCAGGTCTGTTCGACCTGGGGGATCTCGATGTGGGTGCACGTGAGCGTCGATCCTGCCGGATGAGCCGCACGTTCCTGCCAGTCGAGAATCTGCGACTCGTTCGGATCGCGGTCGGAGTTCTTGGCGAACAGCACCTCACCGTCGGAGACGATGGCGATCGTGTCGCACATGGCGCGTCCTAGCGCTCGATGCGGCCGGGGAGCAGGAACGGATAGACCCGGCGACGAACATGCTTCTGCCAACCTCGGTCGACGCGACGGATTCGTTGGAGGAGCCCCCAGGTCCGGGCGTCCGACTGGTAGTAGGCGCGTGCCTCGTGTTCGGTGATCGTGGGCTCGACGTAGGCGTTCGCCAGAGCCACCGCGGACGGAATGTGCGTGTCGAGTCGCTCCTTCACGAGGTTGCCGGCGAGGTCGAGGAGCGCGGCGCGTGCGTCGTAGTAGTGACTCAGGATCTCGCTCAGGAGGAAACGACGCACCACGCCGCGCATCGCCCAGGGCAGCGACGCCAGGAAGATCCCCGTGTCGAGTCGTTCCGACCCGTCGTCGCTGCGCATGAGAGGTGTCGTGACGTCGAGGTAGACGAGGTCGCCGTCGACGCGTGCCCAGTTGGAGACCTGTGCGTCCAGTCCCAACCGGGGACCGATCGTACGGACGGTCGTGTCGACGATCTCCGCGAGGAAGACATCAGACCCCGGTTCGTGCAGGACGTTCGTCGCGAGCCACGACGGGTCGAATGCGGGTTGGACGCAGTATGCGATCAGGCCGCTGTCGCTTTCACCATCGCCTTTGCCGTCGACGTCGACGTCATCGGGGACGGGGACGAGCTCGCTCGACACGGGTTCGACGCCGACGGATCTCAACGCGTCGAGGTAGTCGTCGAGCAGCTCGGCGTAGCGGTCGAACGCGGTCCTGTCGGCGAAGCGGGGGAGGCGCTTGCACGCGAAGCGGCCCTCATCGGTCTCGAGCGCCACCACCACCGAGATCTCGCCGTACCCCAGGATCTCCAGGTCGGACACGTCACCGGTCTCGAGGGCGTGGGCGACCTCGTCCTCCAGCCACGTGACCTCCTCGGTCAGGTCCTTCGACGCGTTCATCCGAGCACCCGTCGGACGATCGCGATGATCTCGTCGGCGTCGTCGTCGGAGAGGATCATCGGCGGAAGGAACTGGAGAACCCTCTGGTCGTTGTTGGCGTAGAGGGCGAAGACGCCCTCGTCGAAGAGCGCTTTCGTCGCCACCATGCCCCCGTCGGGCTCCGTGAAGGCCAGCCCCATGAACATGCCGCTACGCCGAAGCGAGAAGGGAGCGCCGTCGAATCCTGCTTCGAACCGGTGACCGAGGGTTTCGACCCGATCCAGGAAACCGGGCGCCTCGACGATGTCGAGCACGGCGAGGGCCGCCGCGCAGCCGGGTTCCGCTCCGCCGTAGGTCGAGACATGGACGAACGGGTCGGTGTCGAACAACGAGTGGAGGTCGCGGGTCATCAGCGTCGCAGTGATCGGGTAGATGCCGCCGCTGAGTCCCTTGCCCGTCACGAGCACGTCGGGAGCGACTCCTTCGTGCTGGTACGACCACATGCGTCCGGTGCGACCGAGTCCGGTCTGGACCTCATCGAGGATCAGGCATGCGTCGTGGCGGTCGCAGATCGCCCGCACGCCGGCGAGGTAGTCCGGTGACGGGATGGGCATGCCGAGCGTGGCGGGAATCGGCTCGAGCAGTACCGCGGCTGTGGTCTCGTCGACCGCTGCCGCCAGTGCCTCGAGGTCGTCGAACGGGACCTGCGAGAACTCCGGCGGATTGGGCCCGAACGGATCGCGGTATTCGGGATCGCCCGCAGCCAGGGCGAGGCCGGTGTGGCCGTGGTAGCCGCCGATCGCGGAGACGACGCCGCTCCGGCCGGTCGACGCGCGGGCGACCTTGATCGCCAGGTCGATGGCCTCGCCGCCACTCACGCCGAAGACCACTCCGCTGAGAAGATCGTCGGTCGTCGCCGAGAGTCGCTCCGCGAGCGCTGTCCGGTAGCCGCTCACGAGGTGATGGTTTCCGATGTCGACCCGATCGAGCGCGTCACGCACCGCACCGAGAACCTCCGAATTGCGGTGTCCGAGGTTGAAGACGCCGCCGTTGCTGTGGCAGTTGAACCATTGTCGATCGTCGAAGGCATCGTGGAAGACCGCGCCGTCCCGTTCTCCGATGACCGCGTCGAACCCGACGCTCTCGAAGAACGCGGCCTTGCCGGCGTTGACGTGTGCTGCAAACGCCTCGAAGAGGGCGGCGCGGTTCGGATACTCGTTCATGGGGAGCCTCCGGGGGGACGGTACCAGCGCGATCGATGAGCGACGGCGGGCCCGGGCGGTCTGTGACGTTCGGCCCTTGGCGCCGGCGTGGTCGGCGGACCACGATGGAGTTGGAGGTCACGTCATGCCCTTCCGAAACCGAACCGAGGCGGGTCGGCGACTCGCTGCCGAACTCGGCCGGTTCAAGGACAGCGGCGCCGTGGTCGTGGGACTTCCACGCGGCGGGGTCCCCGTCGCAGCCGAGGTGGCAGCCGCGTTGGACGCCCCGCTCGACGTTCTGGTCGTGCGCAAGCTCGGCGTGCCGTCGCAACCCGAGCTGGGGATGGGTGCGATCGGCGAGGATGGTGTCCGCGTTCTCAGCCCCGACGTGATCAGCGTGGCGCGGGCGACCGAGCGCGACATCGCCGCGGTCGAGGCTCGGGAGCGGGCGGAGCTCGAACGTCGCGCCCGGCTTTACAGGGGCGGCAGACGCCGCCTCGCCCTCGACGCAAAGACGGTGATCATCGTCGACGACGGCATCGCGACGGGAGGGAGCGCGCTCGCGGCGATCGGAGTCGCGAAGGCGCACGGAGCGGAGCGCGTGATCCTCGCTGTTCCGGTCGCTCCGCCGGAGACGGTCGAGGCGCTGGGCCGCGAGGCCGACGAAGTCGTGTGCCTCGAGACGCCCCCGGCGTTTCGCGCAGTCGGCGTGTGGTACGACGACTTCTCGGCCACGACCGACGACGAAGTCGTGTCACTACTCGCTCGAGCAGGTGCTTCCTTCCGACACACAGGTCCTCCCAAATCCGGCGACAAGACTCCGGGTGCGGCGACTCCGGGTGCGCGCACCGTGCCCGCCCGTGACGACGACGTCCTCGTGCAGATCGGAACCGGGAGCCTTCCCGGCCATCTCACCGTGCCCGAGGGGGCCCGCACCGTGGTCGTGTTCGCCCACGGCAGCGGAAGCAGCCGTCACAGTCCGCGCAACCGTGCCGTGGCCGAGGATCTGAACCGGCACGGCCTGGGCACGTTGCTCTTCGACCTGTTGACCGACCGGGAGTCCGCCGACCGCCGGAACGTTTTCGACATCGCTCTCCTCGGCGACCGACTCGTCGGTGCGACCCAGTGGCTGCGCGATCTTCCGGGCCTCGAGGGTGTCGACATCGCGTACTTCGGTGCGAGCACCGGTGCTGGTGCGGCCCTGTGGGCGGCCGCCGATCCCGGCTCCGAAACGTCCGCGGTGGTCTCGCGCGGCGGCCGTCCCGACCTGGCAGCGTCCCGGCTGCCGTCTGTCACCGCGCCCACGTTGCTCATCGTCGGGGGTCACGATGACGTGGTGATCGATCTGAACCGTCAGGCCGCCGAGCTCCTCCCCGGGGAGTGTCGCCTCGCGATCGTTCCCGGCGCCACCCACCTCTTCGAGGAACCCGGCGCACTCGACCAGGTCACCGCCCTCGCCCGGAGCTGGTTCCTCGATCACTGATCCGGTCGGGTGCCCGAACGTGTCGGGTCAGACCTCCACGCGGGCGCGGGTCGTCGTCCGCGCAACGCCGGCCTCGGTGTTCCGAACAGCCTCATCACCGCAGCGCGCCAGGACCGCGGCGGCCAGGAGCATCGTCCACACCATGGACGCCAGCGCCAGGTGTGCGGCAACGAGACCGCTGGATCGAACGAAGGTGAAGACGTGCGCAGCTCCCAGCCCGACGTTGACCACGTAACACGCGAGCGCGCCGTCGACGAGGACGACTTCGACCCGGGGCCGGTGCCGCCGCACGACGGACATCGCCAGATACGCGAGGAGCAGCAGTCCGAGCGCAGCCATGACGCGGTGTGTGGTGTGCAGGGTCACGACCCACCCGGTGAAGTCGGGAACGAGTTCGTCGTTGACCAGCGGCCAGCCGTTCACATACCGGTTGTGGACCGAGGACCCGAGGAGCAGGACGGCGAGCGAGACGGTCGCGCCCGCAGCGAGCCACCGTGACCACGCGGGATCGGGCGCATCGAGGGTGAGAGGTCGTCGTCCGCCGACGAAGAAGCTGTTCACGAGGCCGACGACGAGCAGCCCGGTGATGGCCATCGCCATCGTGAGGTGCAGCGTCACCCAGTCCGAGTCGAGTTCCCGTTGCACGATCACCCGGCCGACGTAGCCCTGGACGCCGATGAGCACGACGGCGCTGAGCGAAGGCCAGAGCACTCGAGCGTCTCGGCGATGGTCGCGCCAGGCCACGAGAGCGGTCGCGATGGCGAGCAGTCCCACGCCTGCTGCCAACCACCGGTGGGTCCATTCGATCACCATGTGGAATTCGGCTCGGGGAAACACGCCACCGAGAGCGCCGCCCTCACACAGTGGCCACCGATCGGCGCAGCCGAATCCGCTTCCACTGCCCCGCGTGTATCCGCCGAACGCGACGAGGAGAAGCGTGGCGAGAATCGTCGCCACAGCGAACTTCTGGAAGCGTGTCAACGACGTCACTCGACCCGGCGTTGCGCGCTCGGGATCGACAACCCTCACGTTCTCCGACTGGCTCGGCACGGAACCAACCTAGAGTCGCCGGCGGTGGTGATCGAAGTCGAAGAGCCTTCGGACCATGGCGAGTCGTACGTGTACGATCCGAGTCGTTTCCAGCCTCGGAGGTGTTCCATGACCCGGATCGACGGCGGGGAAGTGCTGGTCCGTGCGTTTCAGGCGCACGGAATCGACACGATCTTCTCGATCTCCGACATCGGCCAGAGTCCGATGTTGCGGAGTGCCGAGTCGGCGGGTCTGCGTCACGTCGGGCCCCGCCACGAGAGTGCCGCTGTCCACATGGCCGATGCATTCGCCCGCAGCACGGGTCGGATGGCCGCGGTCGCAGGGGCGGCGGGTCCCGGAGTCGCCAACATGGTTCCGGGTCTGATGTGCGCGTGGATGGAGGGCGTGCCGCTTCTCGCGATCGGTACGCAGCGCGCCCGGCGATCTCTCCAGGCGGTGCGTCGCGGCCGGTTCCAGTTCGGGCCTCAACTCGAGGTGGTCGGGCCGATCAGCAAATTCGCGGCCAGGATCGAGAGCGCAGCACGGATCCCCGAGTACGTGGACGAAGCGGTCCGCCAAGCGTTCGACGGCCGTCACGGTCCCTCGTATCTCGACGTCCCGACCGACATCCTTCTGGAGGAGATCGAGGAAGACGACGTGACGATCGGCGATCCCGGCCGTTCACAGTTCGCACCCGGAGCACCGGAACCTCGCGCGATCCTGGCTGCCGCCGAGTTGCTCGAAGGTGCCCGTTTCCCCCTGATTCTGGCGGGTCACGGCGTGCACCGCGCCGACGCTGCCGGACCACTGCGCGACCTCGCCGAACGAACGGGTGCGGTGGTGATGACCACCGCCGGTGCGCGAGGCGCGTTCCCCGAGGACCACCCGCAGTCGGTGGGTATGGCTTTTCCGTGGGGTACACCCGCTCACCTCGGGTCCGACGTGATCCTGGCGGTCGGTACGCAACTCGGGGAGTCGACCCAGTTCCTGACGCCGCCCGGCTGGGCGGGGCCCGACACCCAGAAGGTCATCCACCTCGACGCCGACCCCGCCGTCCTCGGTGTCAACCGTGTCGTCGACGTCGCGCTGGTCGGTGATACACGTGCGGGACTCGTTGCCCTGACCGAGACGCTCGTGGACCGAGGCGTTTCCCGGTCGCCGAGTGACGCGGCGACGACCTACGCACGCGAGTTCCAGGAGTTCCGCCGCACCCTCCAGGACTCCTATCTCGAGATCGACACGAGCCCTGTCCATCCGGGGCGCCTCGCTGTCGAGACGGCACGATTCCTCCCGGACGACGCAGTCGTGTGTGTCGACGGGGGCAACACCGGGCTGTGGGCGCACCTCGCGATGACGTTCAGCCGTCCGCGATCGCTGCTGTGGACCGGTCACTTCGGTCACCTGGGTACCGGCCTGCCATACGCGATCGGAGCCAAGGTCGCCGACCCGCAGCGCCCGGTCCTGCTTCTCTCGGGTGATGGAGCCTTCGGCTTCAACATCCAGGAGCTCGAGACCGCCGCACGCGAAGGCGTGAACGTGGTGGCCGTCGTGAGCTGCGACTACGCGTGGGGGATGGAGGAGGTCTACATGCAGAAGGTCGCGAACACGACCATCGGCGTGAAGCACTCCGAGGTTCGTTACGACCAGGTGGCAACGGCCCTCGGCTGCCACGGCGAGTTCGTGGAAAAGCCCGACGAGCTCGTTCCGGCGCTCGAACGGTCATTCGCCGCCGGAAAGCCGGCGGTCGTGCAGGTCGTCGTGAACGACCGCGAGAACATCAACCCGCCGGGCCTCGACGACTTCGTGGGCATGTACGAAGCCTCGACGACCTGAGAGCTGGAAGCGACCGATGACCCCGACGGCGGTCGTGACCGGTGGGGCGGGTGGCCTCGGCCGGGCCTTTGCCGACAGCGCTCGTGGCCGATGGCTACGACGTGATCCCGGTCGATCTCACCGGCACCGAACGACGGGTCGACGTGACCGACATGGAGGCGTGCCGCAGCCTCGCGCAGGATATGCACCCCGCTGTATGGATCAACAATGCCGGGATCACCGGGGTGGGGGATCTGCTGGACCAGAGCGACGAGTACGTCGAGAGACTCGTCCACGTGAACCTGCTCGGCGTGATCAACGGAACACGTGCAGCGCTCCCCGGGATGCTCGCCGCGGGAGAAGGCCGCATTCTCAACATCGCGTCCCTGTCGGGATGGGCTCCCACTCCCCACCTCGCCGTGTACTCCGCCACGAAGCACGCCGTGCGCGCGTTCAGCGTCGCCACGAGTGGCGAGATCCGCACGACCCCGGTCAGGGTGCAGTGCCTTCTTCCCGATGGAATCCGTACTCCCATGGTGAACGCCGAGGACCCCCAGCAGTTCATGTCGTTCACCGGAAAGCGCCTTCTGGAACCCGACGAAGTCGCGGCCGCCGGCATGAAGCTGCTCGGGTCGCGTCGACGCTTCGTCGCCTCGGTTCCCGCGACGCGAAGTGCCACGGTTCCATTCCTCGGCCTGTGGCCGAAGATCGCATTCCGCGTCCTGCCGGTCATCGAGTGGAGCGCGAAACGTCGCCGGGCGAAAGTCGCCCGCGGGTCCGGATGAGTGCCGGTCGCGTCTTCCTGACCGGTGCGGGCGGGTTCATCGGCAACGCCCTCGCCGAGCGTTTCCGTGCGGACGGATGGGAGGTCGGGGGAGTCGACCTTGTCGCTGATCCCGAGCACGGGATCGTGGCCGGGGACACCAGCGTGCCGGGCACGTGGCAGGAAGCAGTGTCCGGTTGTGACCTCGTCGTGCACACCGCCGCACTGGTGTCGAACGTCGTTCCGCTCGAACGTGCGTGGGAAGTGAACGTGTGCGGGACGAGTCATGTGCTCGACGCCGCGGCCGCGGCCGACGTGGGGCGTGTTGTGGTGTTCTCGTCCCTTGCCGTCTACTCGCATCACCGGGAGGGGGAGGTCGACGAGCACCGCCCCGTCCGGCCCACCGGCGACGTCTACAACGGGACGAAGATCGCCACCGAGCAGGTGGCGCTCCAAGCCCACGTCGAGGGCAGAACCTCCGTGACGATCCTGCGACCGGGCGACGTCTACGGCCCGCGGTCGCGACCCTGGACGATCCTGCCGGTCGAGATGCTGCGCTCCGGCCTCGTCGTGCTCCCCGCGAACGGACGCGGGATCTTCGTTCCCGTCTTCGTCGACGACCTCGTCGACTTCGTCCTCCTCGCATCACAGTCCGAGGCGGCGGCGGGGGAGATCTTCAACGTCACCGGCGGTCCGGGCGTCGAGACGGGGGAGTTCTTCGGTCACTACTGCCGGATGCTCGGCATCAAGGGGCCGCGTACTGCTCCCACGCCGGTTGCGGTCGCACTCGCCGAGGCCTCGGGCCGCGCGCTGCGTGCGATCGGGCGGCCGAGTGAGGCGACCGCCGCGACGATGCGGATGCTCGCGGCGACAGGGGACGTCTCGATCGACAAGGCACGCCGCTGTCCTCGGCTGGGAACCCCGGATCGATCTCGACGAGGGCATGCGCCGCACCGAAGCCTGGCTGCGCTCCGAGGGCTACTTGTCGTAGGGAAGAACTCGCGGTTCAGCAAGCATCCACCAGGCTCCGACGAACAACGCGGTGCAGAAGGCTGCCCACGTCGGGGTCACCGGACCGTGCACACCGACGAGCGCCGCTGCGACCGTCGCCGTCACCGACACCGGCTACGGCGCTTCGGGAACGGCCGGTGGTCACCGATCCGCTCGGCGTGAGCTTGCGGCGGACCGCGGCGCTTGCGCCGACGAGCAGGGCCGTCACACCGAGAACCATGGCGAACCACACCGGACGGCTCAACCACCAGGCGGTCGTGAGTCGCTCGAAGGCGGGGAGGCCCACCGCCAGCAGTGCCGCGCACAGAGCGAGAGCGCTGAGGTGCCAGAGGTACACGCCGACCGACGCTTCGCCGAGGCGGTCCCAGAGGCGGCGGGTCCGCCGCCCGAGCGTGTCGAGGGAGCGTGCGAGGAGCATGAGCACGCCGATCTGAGCCACCGCGACAACCGCCGTGTACAGCGTCGGGGGTGAGGTGTTGGACCGGCCGCCGGGAACCACGTCGATGAGCGAGGGCTGGTAGCCACCGAACGCGACCAGAAGCGTGGCGAGAACTCCGAACCCGCCGAGCAGTGCCGCCCCCATCGCCTTCTCCGGGAAACCTCCACTTTCCCAGCGTCCACGCCACCATGCACCGAGCAACCACGGAACACTCCACGCCACGAGAAAGCCGACCCAGCCGATCCACGCCGGGCCGTGGAGACCGAAGCGTGTGATGTCTGCAACCGCGAGGAAGCCGAGGCAGCCGCCGACCGACGCGAGGGGGTGTCGGGTCACGAGGCGCGCGAGAACTCCTCCGGCGGCGGCGAGCGGGAGATAGGCCGCGAGGAACCAGAGAGGCTGGGTGGCGATCCGTGCGCCTCCGGCGACGGGGTCCGCCCCGCCGGTCAGCAGTCCGAACGCGATCACGGCGGTCGACCACAACCCGACCACGACGGCCGCGAGGCCCACGAGGGTCCGAAGCCGTTTCGTCGAACCCCCGAGGTCGGTGGTGGCGTTCGCCCAGCCGGCAGCGGCGAAGAAGACGGGCATCGGTGCGGCCACCGCGATCCAGGACCAGCCGGGGAGGAGTGTGAGGAGGTTCGCCCCCCGGACTTCACCACCATGGCGGTCCACGACGGCGAGGGACAGGTGCCCGAGTACGACGACGAGCAGTGCCAACGACCGTGTGACGTCGATGGCGTCGCGGCGTACGGTGCGGCGTACGGTTCGGCGGCCGGGCGCGGTGGGTCGTGTCAGCGTGTCGTGCATGTCCCCAGAATGCGATGTGTCCGGGGATTTCACCATCCTGATCGGCCCCCAAAAAGGTCTGGGCCGCCCTCTGCGTCTGTTACTCGATGCCGTGTTCGAGGGCGTACCGGATGAGCTCCTGTTTCCGGTTGAGCCGTAGCTTGCCGAGGATGTTGCGGACGTGGTTCTCGACGGTCTTCGGAGAGATGAAGAGGTCCTCGCCGATCTGCTTGTACGTGTGGCCGCGGGCGACCAACTGGAGGACTTCCCGCTCCCGATCCGACAGCGGGTTCTCTCCGGTGGCGTCCTTCGACATCCGTCGAAACTCACCCAGCACGAGGGCGGCGAGCGCGGGGGAGAAGACCGGCTCACCGCGCGCCGCGCGTTCGAGGTTCTTGCGGAGCTCATCGCCGGGGATGGATTTCACGAGATAGCCGACGGCGCCGGCGGCGACCGCGTCGAGAAGGTCGCGTTCCTGCTCCGAGACCGTCAGGATCACGATCCGGGTCTGTTCGCCGCATTCCTTCGCGACCTTGATACCTCCGCCGCCGGGCATGTGCAGGTCGCAGATCACGAGATCCGGTTCGTTCGTTCGGATCTGTTCGATCGTTTCGGCTGCCGTCGACGCTTCCCCCACGACACGAAAGCCGTCGCCGAGGTCGCGGGCGACTCCGTCGCGCCAGATCGGATGATCGTCGGCGAGAACCACGGTCACGGGATCCACAGGCACACCTCCGCTCCGTCTCCGGGTCGGCTCCGGATGTCGGCGCGACCGCCCACTTCGGCGATACGGCCACGGATCGAGTGTGTCACGCCGATGCCCTCTGATACCGCCGCCGCGTCGAAACCTGTGCCGTCGTCCTTCACCGAACAGAAGAGCCCTCTCCCGTCGGGTTCGACATAGACGGTGACACGCGCTGCTCCGCCGTGCTTGCCCACGTTGGTGAGTGCTTCCCCGACGGCGCCTGTGACCGCCTCGATCTCGTCGTTTCGCAATCTCGGAAGATCGTCGGCGACGAGAACCTGAACCCGTCCACCGAACGAGTCCTCGTAGCGGCCGGCCACCGTTCGCAGTTCCGAGCCGAGATCGCCGCCACCGCCGACCGTTTCCGCTTCGCTTCCGAACAGGTACTCGCGCAGCTCGCGCTCCTGTTCCCGCGCGAGGCGCGCCAGTTCCGGATCCTCGGCCCGCCGCTCGACGACGGCCAGCGTCTGGAGCACGCCGTCGTGCAGTGTTCGGGCCAACTCGTCACGCGCTTGGGCAGCGGAGATCTCCCGTTCCGCTCGGCGCAGTAGTCGCGCGATGTAGCCGGCGACGGCACCCGCGAGGGAGTAGACGACCGTCGTCGAGATGAGCGAGGTGATCCGACCCCCCGTGATGTCAGAGAGCGGAATGCCGTTCACGATGACCGCACCGAAACGTGCGAGGCCCATGACGCTCCCGGACAGTGCTCCGGCCAACGGGCCCCACGCGATTCCGGCCGTGAGAACCCCCGCGGTGGGCCAGACCGCGCCGAGCGACTGCGACGGTCGCGAACGCGTGGCCCGGCTCGTAGACCACGCCGTCGAAGAAGATCAGGGACGCGCCGCAGATCAATTCCACAGTGACGGGTAGCGGGGCCAGCAGGGAGTCGGGGTCGCGCTGAAGCAGCACGGTGAGCCACGCCGTGACGGCGAGCGCGGCGGCCACGAACGCCCAAGCCAGGACAGGCCGACCGAGGTTGTCCCGGCCGGCATACGTCATGGCGGCGATCCAGACCCAGGCGACCCAGCGGTATATCGCCAGGCCTCGGAGGAAGGGGGCTTCCATGGCCGCCCAGCCTAGGGGTGTCCCGCACGGGCGGGTGCGGAGGGGCATCGGGGGATCCCCCAGGCATCCTTGGGGGCCGCGCCGGATATCGCCCGGGATGAGCGGTCGCCATCATCATCGGTATGACCACAAGAACCAAGAAGCCACCGTCCACCGCCCGCCCCGCGGCCTCCGGGTCGACGATCGACGGACTCGTCGCCGCCACCCCGGACTCACGCGACCGCACGGTCGACTTCTTCCGTGCTCTCAGCATCCTCGTCGTTGTGGCGTGGCACTGGATCTTCTCGATCACCCAGTGGAACTCGGACGGTGCACTCACGATGCCAAACCCCATCGGCGACGTTCCGGGTCTTTGGCTCGCCACCTGGGTACTGCAGATCATGCCGCTGTTCTTCTTCGTGGGGGGCTTCTCGAACTACGTAGCGTGGAATGCGAACGAGCGCGCCGGCCGGGGCACGGGTCGCTTCCTCGCCACACGCATGCAGCGACTGGGCAAGCCGATCGCCGTCCTTGTCGTCTTCTGGGCGGCGTTCGACTTCGTGGTTCGAGCCCTGAGCCCGGGCTACACCGGCGTGCTGCACTGGGGCTTCGTCGTGTTCGTGCCGCTGTGGTTCCTCGGGACGTACGCGGCGGTCGTCCTCGTGGCCCCGATCACGCTGCGGCTCCACGAGCGGGCGCCACTGCGCACGCTGCTCGCCATGGCGGCGATCGTGCTCTGGGTCGACCTGCTCCGCTTCGGTCTCGATGCCGGGGCGATCGGATTCGCGAACCTGCTCTTCGTGTTCGTCTTCGTCCACCAGCTCGGCTACTTCTACGGCGACGGCACCCTCACCCGCTGTTCCCGCCGTGCGCAGTGGGGCCTCACTCTCGGCGGACTTGGGGCTCTCGTGCTGCTCACCACCGTCGGTCCCTACGAGCACTCCATGGTCGCTGTGCAGGGAGGGGAGATGAGCAACATGTTTCCGCCCAACGCGTGCATCGCCGCCCTCGGTGTCTTCCAGGCCGGTCTTGCGCTCCTGCTGCGACCGAGCCTGAATCGCTGGTTGGCGCACCGACGCCCCTGGAAGGCGGTCGTGGCCGCCAATGCCGTGTCGATGACGGTGTTCACGTGGCACATGACTGCACTCGTCATGGCGATCGGCGTGTTCCAACTGGTCGGCGGGACGCTTCTCGAACAGCCCACGGCCGGATGGTGGCTGCAGCGACCGCTGTGGGTTCTCCTCCCGGGAGTGTTCCTCGCCGGCCTGATCGGCCTGTTCGCCCGTTTCGAGCTCGGCAAGCGTTCCAGCACACGGCCACCCGGCAACACCTACCTCGATCTGGTCATCGAAGACGTCGTGCGCGCCTTTCCCCCCCACTCCGACGCCCTCCGGGGACTCGGTAGCACGGCCCCCACGCACGCCATCGACTCGGCCGAGGCTGTCGACCTGCACGCGTAGCCGGATCGACTACGCGGACCCGGACCCTCCCGAGCCGAACTCGGGCGGCGGTACGGTGGCCGCCGTGAGACTCGGAGCGGTGTATCCCCAGATCGAACTCGGTGGAGACCCCGACGCCGTACGGCGTATCGGCGACGCGCTCGGCGGTCTCGGCTACGACCACCTCCTCGCCTACGACCACGTCCTCGGTGCGGTGCACGCCGACCGCGATCCCACGCTGCTCGGTCCGTACACCGAACGCGACCCGTTCCACGACCCGTTCGTGCTCTTCGCCTATCTCGCGGGACGCTGCCCGGGCCTCGAGTTCGTCACGGGAATCCTCATTCTTCCCCAGCGTCAGACGGCGCTCGTGGCCCGCCAGGCCGCCGATCTCTCGCTGCTCTCCGGAGGGCGCTTCCGCCTCGGTGTCGGTATCGGCTGGAACCACGTCGAGTACACGGCGCTGGGTCAGGACTTCTCCACCCGTGGCGCCCGCGAAGAGGAGCAGATCGAGGTGCTGCGTGCTCTCTGGAGTGGCGCCGTGGTGGACTTCGAAGGTCGCTTCGATCGGATCGAGCGCGCGACCACACTCCCCGCGCCGGTTGAACCGGTACCGGTCTGGCTCGGAGGCTTCTCGGAGCCGGCCGTGGAGCGCGCTGCCCGAGTGGGCGACGGCTTCATCTTCGCCGGGTCCGAAGCCAACGTTCTGCAACAGTGGCAGCGCCTTCGCGAACTGCTCGGCGACCACGACCGGAAGGTCGAGGGTTTCGGCGCGCAGTACAACGTTCTTTCAAAAGACGGACCGAACGGTGCCGCGGCGAAAATCGAACGGTGGGCCG
Source organism: uncultured Actinomycetes bacterium (assembly GCA_963704035.1). Taxonomy (GTDB): domain Bacteria; phylum Actinomycetota; class Acidimicrobiia; order IMCC26256; family JAOSJL01; genus JAOSJL01. The sequence goes on from CAVPGR010000002.1 coordinate 68,184, forward strand.
ACAACGGCGGTACCCATGCGGCCGTCGTGACGATGGGGCTCGGTCTCGACTCCGTCGATGCGCATCTCGACTACCTCGGTGAGGTGGCCGCCGCGTTGGGGCGCGGCTCGATTGGTGCCGGGCCGCCGACGATCTCTCAGTGATCGGAACGCCCGTGTTCTCGCCGCAGGCCTTGCAGGACAACAATCCGGGCCCGGTAGGAGAGAGCGTTACCGCCAGCGTCTAGCGTTGTGAGCGACGAGGGTGTCGTTCGGATTCCTCGCATGAGAGAAAGAAATTGAAGTGGCAACAGGAACAGTGAAATTCTTCAACGACGACAAGGGCTACGGATTCATCTCCCGTGAAGACGGCGACGATGTGTTCGTGCACTTCTCGAACATCCAGGGCGAGGGTTTCAAGACCCTCGACGAGGGCCAGAAGGTCGAGTTCGACGTGGCTCCCGGCCGAAAGGGTGAGGAAGCGCAGAACGTTCGAGTCGTCTGAGGACCGAACAGCCTTCGGAGCCGCCGACCCTCACGGGTACGGCGGCTTCGTCGCGTCCGGGGCCCTGAAGCTCCCCGGTTGTACCGGATTGGGTGACAGCGGGCCATCCCGGAGCCGTGGCGCACCCCCGGAACCGTGACTACCGTCGCCTCTGAGTCGGAGGGATGCTGCCATGGCCACGACGTTCGTCACCTGCCCGTTGTGTGAGGCCACCTGCGGCCTGGAGGTCACGTCGGAGGGTTCGGACGTGGTCCGGATCCGCGGCGACCGTGCGGATCCGTTCTCGCGCGGCTTCATCTGTCCCAAGGGCTCGACGCTCAAGCACCTACACGTTGACCCCGACCGCCTACGCGCGCCGGTCGTCCGCGACGGTGACGACTGGCGGGAGGTGTCCTGGGACGAGGCGTTCGCGGAGGTCGAACGCCGCCTGATGCCGGTGCTCGAGGAACACGGACGGGAATCGCTCGGCCTGTATCTCGGGAATCCCAACGTCCACACGATGGCCGGGCAGCTCTACGTCATCCCTCTCGTGTTCGCGGGGGGATCGAAGAACATCTTCTCGGCGTCCACCGTCGACCAGATGCCCAAGCACGTGTCGTCGGGTTTGATGTGGGGCGACCCTCTGGCCTTTCCGCTCCCCGACATCGACCGGACCGACTACCTGCTCATGCTCGGCGCCGACCCCTACGAGTCGAACGGCAGCCTGTGTACGGCTCCCGATTTCCCCGGCCGGCTCGAGGCGATCCAGGCCCGTGGCGGCAAGGTCGTTGTGGTCGACCCGCGGCGGTCCAAGACCGCCGAACACGCCGACGAGCACATCGCCGTCGTGCCGGGTACCGACGCGCTCCTGTTGTGCGGAATCGCCCATGCGATCTTCGACGAGGGACTCGACGAGATCGGGAGGCTGGCCCCGCACGTGGCGGGTGTCGACGAGGTGCGCGCCGCGCTATTCCCGTTCACCCCCGAGGCCGTGGCCGGCCCCACCGGCGTAGAGGCCGGCACGATTCGTCGGCTCGCCCGCGAACTCGCCGCGGCCCCAGCGGGCGTCGTCTACGGGCGCATCGGGAACCACACCGTCGAGTTCGGGACTCTGGGGGCGTGGGCAGCCGACGTGTGCAACGTGTTGACGGGCAACCTCGACCGCCCCGGCGGTGCCATGTTCGCCAGCCCGCCCTACACGCGCATTCCACAAGGTGAGCCGGGCGGTCGCGGTTTCGCGACCGGGCGGTGGACGAGCCGGGTCAAAGGGCACCCCGAGGTCCGCGGCGAGCTTCCGGTGGCGACCCTGGCCGACGAGATCGAGACACCCGGCGACGGACAGATCCGCGCGTTCCTGAGCGTGGCGGGCAATCCGGTGCGGTCGTGCCCGAACAGTGAGCGTCTCGACGCCGCGTTCGCCGGACTCGAGGCGTACATAGCGGTCGATCCTTACATCAACGAGACCACCCGCCATGCCGACGTCATCCTCCCGCCACCTTCGGCGCTCGAACGGAGTCACTACGATTTCGCGTTCTCGGCCAACGCCGTGCGGCGCGTCGCCAAGTACTCGCCGGCTGTGTTCACGACCGACGTCCTCGATGAGGGTGAGATCCTCTCGCGACTTGTCCTGTTGCTGATGGGTGCCGGGCTCGACGCCGACACGGATCTCGTGCACGACCAGGTGCTCGACCACTTCGTCGATCGGGAACTGCGCGACGAGACCAGCCCGATCTTCGGCCGTGAAAAGGACGAGATCGTCGCCGAGTTGACGTCGCTGGCGCCGGTGGAACGGGTCATCGACCTGCGGCTGCGCACCGGATCGTTCGGTGACGGCTTCGGTGCCGATCCCGACGGCCTGACGCTCACCAGGCTCCGGGAGAAGCCACACGGCATCGACTACGGGCCGCTGGTGGAGCGGTTCCCGGCGGCGATCCGTACCGAGTCGGGGAAGGTCGAGCTGGCACCCCCGTCGGTCATCGACGACCTCGAACGACTGCGGGGCGCACTCGCGCGTTCGGCCAACGGAATGCTTCGTCTCGTTGGTCGGCGACAGCTCCGCTCGAACAACTCGTGGATGCACAACATGTCGGTCCTCGTGAAGGGCGAGGAGCGCTGCACTCTGCTCGTCAATCCGGCCGACGCCGCCGAGCTCGGCCTCGAGGACGGGTCGAGCGCGCTCGTGGCGTCACGGGTCGGAAAGGTGACTGTGCCCGTCGAGGTGACCGACGACATGATGAAGGGAGTCGTGAGCCTGCCCCACGGCTGGGGCCACGACGCTCCGCGAACACGGATGAGTGTGGCGGCCGCCCACCCCGGCGTGAACACCAACGCACTCACCGATGACGGCGCCATCGATCCGCTGTCGGGCAACGCCGTGCTGAACGGGATTCCGGTGTCGGTCAGTCCTGTGTCGTGCTGACGAGGGAGACGAAGGAAACCATCTCGCCGGGGTAGCCACCCAGGTTGTGGGTGAGACCGAGTGTGCGGTCGGTGGTGATCTGGCGTTCTTCGGGCGCCTCACCCCGCAACTGGAGCCAGCACTCGAACATCATCCGCAGGCCCGAGGCACCGATCGGGTGCCCGAAGCTCTTCAGACCGCCGTCAGGGTTGACGGGCAACTCGCCCTCGAGGTCGAACGTGCCGGCGAGGATCTCCTTCCACGCGGTTCCGCGCTCGGCGAACCCGAGATCCTCCATGAGAACCATCTCCGTCGGCGTGAAGCAGTCGTGCACCTCGGCCATGGCGATCTCGGCACGCGGATTCTTCACGCCCGCCTGCTGGTACGCGTCCTGTGCCGTGGCCACGACCTCGGGAAACGTCGTGTAGTCGTAGTCGGGATCGAGCGATCCTGAGCCGGTTCCCGCCACGAACGACAAGGCCTTGATGTAGAGAGGACTGTCGGTGTAGCGGTGGGCGTCCTCGGCGCGACACACGACGGCCGCGGCCGCCCCGTCGGCGACACCGGCGCAGTCGAACACGCCGAGGCCACCCGCCACGCGCGGCGACGCGCAGATGGCTTCCTTGGTCATCTCCCGTTGGAACTGTGCGCGGGGATTCCTCGCGCCGTTGTAGTGGTTCTTCCAGGCGATGCGTGCGAGAACGTCGGCGATCTCGGCCTCGTCGACGCCGTATTGCTTCGCATACGCAGGTGCCACGAGACTGAACATCGCCGCGGCGGTGAGCGTGCGTGCCGTTCCGTCGGCGGGTGGGGCGATGCCGTTCAGACCCTGGTAGCCGCTGTCCTTCACCTTCTCGACGCCGAGCGCCATTGCCACGTCGTACGCACCCGACGCCACCGCGTACGCGGCATTGCGCAACGCTTCGGATCCCGTCGCACAGAAGTTCTCGACATGGGTGACCGGCTTGCCCTCCACCTGGAGCGGCCGGGCCAGCGTCATGCCGCTCATGCCCGACATCGCGGTGCCGAGCCAGTACGCGTCGACGTCGTCCTTCGTGATCCCCGCCGACTCGAAGGTCTCGTTGGCGGCGTCGATCATGAGGTCGTCGGCGCTCTTGTCCCAGCGCTCCCCGAACGCGGTGCACCCCATGCCGACGATCGCGACCTGGTCCTTGATTCCGTGTGAACCCATGGCTCTCAGCCCCCCGGCGTCCGGATCGGACGCGCCTTCCAGAAGTAGTTGTGGACTCCCTCGGCGGTGTACAGCCGCCGGAACGTCATCTCGACACGGTCACCGATGGCGATCTCGTCGGCGTCGACGTCGGTGAGCTCGCAGGGGAGTCGACCGCCTCCGTCGAAGTCGAGCACGGCGAACACGATCGGTGGGCTCGGCGAGTACGCCATCCGGTCAACGGTGAACGTCGCGATCGTGGCAGGGATGTCGGCCATCGGTGCCGGATCCATGTCGTCGAGCGCGCCGCCCTGCCACGACACCCGCTGCGGCGGGAGGTGCAGCGCACCGCTGCCGCGGTCACGCGAACCCACGAACGCGTACTTCCACTCCTCGGAGCGCACCGCCGGTGGTGCGGCGGGTCGCACGGGAGGTGGGCGTCGCGGTGGCTCGACCGTCACCATCTCGCGCCACCGCAGGAACTTCCCGTAGGGGAGTGTGTCGTCGCCCGTCGCGATCTGCTCCGCGACGGGCGCGCTCGAGCGGTGTTCAGTGATCGCCTCCGTCGTACGGAACACGAGGACCTCCGCGCCGTCGGCCAGAACGACGAGAGCCACGACCTGGCCCGGCTCGGCGTCGTCGAGTACGGACGCGAGCAGGAGACCCGGATGCGCGGTTCCCGTGTTGCCCACCGTCGCCGACAGGTCGTCGACGCGCGCCTCGGCATCGGTGCCGAGCCGGCGCCCGAGTCCCTTGGTGGCACGCGCATGCGTGCCGGTGATGACGACCCGGTCCACGTCGGTGGCGCTCAGCCCGGCGTCCTTCAGGGCGTCGTTCCAGGCACTCTCTCCGAGCGGGAGGTACATCGTCTCGACGAAGCGCTCCTCCCACACCTGCGAGCGATCCTCGCCGGGGAGCCGCCACCGGTCGAGGAATTCCTCCGTAGCCGAGGCAGAGCCGAGGACCTCGGCCAGTACGGCGCCGTCGGACTCGTTGCCGACCAGCAGTGCAGAGGCCCCGTCGCCTCCCGAGGCTTCGTCGGCAGAGGTTGGAAGGCCGGTCCGCACATCGGAGGCGACCACGAGGGTCGGGTCGCTGCTTCGCAGTGCGACGCGCAGCGCGCCCACGCCTGAACGGACGGCACCCGCCATGTCGAGAGCGTCGGCGTCGGTGTCGAGACGCAGCGCGGCGTGGATCGTGGTGGCGTTGGTCTTGTCGAGGTATGCGGGGGCGGACGTGGCGAACCACACGGCGCCGGGCCGCACCTCGGGAGCGTCGCGCAGTGCCCGGCGTCCGGCTTCCACACCCATCGACGTGGTGTCCTCGTCGTAGGAGGCCACGGCCCGTGTTCCTTTGCCGGGTGTCCCGCCGAACACGTCTGCGACGCCGCTGCGTTGCAGTCGGTGGTGCGGCACGTGGGTGCCGTAGCTGATGATTCCTCGCACCTGATTCCGCTTCCTGCGTGTCGGGTTCGGTCAAGTCCAGCAGATCAGACGGGTTGCCGCATGGCGGAAATCGTATCTGACGACCCGTCAGATATAGGCTCCCGCGGCGTTTCGACACGGCGGTGGCTCCCCGCCACGCACCCGAAGCTGCCCGGGAGGACCAGCGCATGGATTTCGAGTTCAGCGACGATCAGGTCGCGTTCGCCGAGGAGGTCGAGGCCTTCCTCGACGCAAACGACGATCCCGAGGTCTTCGACCTGACCCGGGAGAACATGGCGCAGATCGTCGACACGCCGAAGCGGCGGGCTCTCATGCGCAAGCTCTCGGACAAGGGCTGGCTCGGGATGACCTGGCCGAAGGAGTACGGCGGCACCGAAGGTGAAGGTGTCTACGAGTACCTGCTGAACGAGGCGTTGGCCGGGCGCGGTGGGCCCCAGATCGGCAAGGGCGTCGGCATCATCGGCAAGACCATCATCAGCCACGGCAGCGAGCACCTCAAGGCCGAGTTCCTCCCCAAGATCCTGCGCAACGAGGTCGAGTTCGCCGTGGGGTACAGCGAACCCGACGCCGGCTCCGACGCCGCCGCGATGAAGCTGCGTGCCACCCGCGACGGCGACGGCTGGCGCCTCAACGGCCAGAAGACCTGGACCACGTCCGCGCACTTCGCCGAGTGGTACTGGGTGGGCGCCCGCACCGACCCCGACGCCCCCAAGCACCACGGCATCAGCCTCTTCCTCGTGCCGCTCGACCATCCGGGCCTCACGATCAACGAGATCTGGACGATGGGCGACGAACGCACCAACGACGTCTTCTTCGACGACGTCTACGTCAGCGACGACTACCTCGTCGGTGAGGTGAACAAGGGCTTCCAGTACATCTCCGAGGCGCTCGACCTCGAGCGCTTCACGATGTTCACGTACTCGCCGATTCAGCAGCGGCTCGATCTGCTGTGTGACTACGTGAAAGACACCGAACGTGACGGCAAGCCCCTCCGCGATGATCCCGTCATCCGGCAGCGGGTGGCGCAGCTCCTCACCGACGGCGAGGCCGCGCGGGTCCTGGGCCTCCGTGTCGTCGCCGCGTCGATGAAGGGTGGTGCGCCACCGACGTCGGAGGCCTCCGAGTACAAGCTGTTCGCCACCGAGCTCTCCAAGCGTCTGGCCGACGCCTCGATGGACATCGCCGGGCCCGGTTCGCAGTTGCGGGTCAAGACCGAGACGGCTCCCATGAAGGGTCGGGCGGAATCGACCTACCGCTACACGGTCATCGACACGATCGGTGGCGGTACCTCCGAGATCCAGAAGAACATCATCGCCCGACGCAAGCTCGGTCTCCCGAAGAACTTCTGACGTGGCATCACAGGCTCCCGCCGCCGGGCCGCTCGACGGCCGCACCGTGCTCGATTTCTCCTCGGTCGGACCTGCGGCGCGCTGCGCGCGCATCCTGGCGGATTACGGCGCCGATGTCATCAAGCTCGGTCCGGTGCCCAAGGACGGCAGCGTCGCCATCCAGCCGCCGTTCTTCGCGTACGGCGCGCACCGTGGCATGCGTCGCCTGCAACTCGACCTGAAGGCCGACGAAGGTCGGGAGACGTTCCTGCGCCTGGCGGCCGGCGCCGATGTCGTGCTCGAGAGTTTCCGACCGGGCGTCGTGAACCGCCTCGGCGTCGGATACGACGATGTGAGGGCCATGAACCCCGGCATCGTGTACTGCTCGACGAGCGGATACGGCCAGGACGGACCCCGCGCCACGTGGGCGGGTCACGATCTCAACTACCTCGCTGTGTCGGGCTTCCTCGCGTGCTCGGGGCCCCGGGCCGACGGAGGTCCGCCTCTGCCCGGCGCCACGGTCGCCGACGGAGCGGGCGGCGGGATGCACGCCGCGCTCGCGATCCTCGCCGCACTCCTGGGCAGGGAGAGCACCGGCGACGGCGCCTACCTCGACTGCTCGGTGGCCGACGGGATGCTCGGGCTCATGGCCCTCGCCGTCGACGAGTATCTCGCCACCGGTGTCGAGCCGGGTCCCGGCCACGACATCCTCACCGGCCGCTACGCGTGTTACGACACCTACGAGTGCCACGATGGTCGCTGGCTCGCAGTCGGTGCCATCGAACCCGCGTTCTACGCCAACCTCTGCCGACTGCTCGACCTCGAGGAGTGGACCGACCACCAGCTGGACGATGACAGCCAGGACGAGATCCGTGCCGCGTTCTCGGCGGCTTTCGCGCGACGCGACCGCGACGAGTGGGTGGCCACGCTCGCCCAGGCCGACACATGCATCGCACCGGTCCTGACCGTCGCCGAGGTCGCCGAGGATCCACAGTTCCGTGCACGCGGTGCCTTCGCTGCGGCGACGATGACCGACCACGACGACTTCCGGCAGGTCGGTACGGTCCTGGCCGGTGCTCCGCCACCTCCCCCCGGCGGGATCCCCGATCCCGGCACGACCCAGACCGACGAGATCCTGCACGCGGCGGGCGTGGCTCCCGACGACATCGCACGCTTGCGCACCGAAGGGATCGTCGCATGACCGATCGACTCGACGAGGCCCGTTCGCTCATCGACCAGGCCCAGTACGAAGAGGAGGGGGAGTTCGACGTCGAGCGCGGCTACGTCTTCACGAGCCTCGCCGCGGCGGAGAACGCCAACCCCCTGTTCTGGGACGACGACGTCGCACAGGAGATCACCGGCGGCCCGGTCGCTCCTCCCAGCATGATCTCGGTCTGGTTCCGACCCCATCACTGGGTACCCGGCCGGGAGTCGTCGGGGCTGCCCCTCCAGGTGCACTTCGACCTCAAGGAGATGTTGGAACTCCCCGAAGCGGTCATGACCGGCAACGAGGTGGTGTTCGGTGAACCGGTCCGCCCGGGCGACCGGCTCTCCACCCGGCAGTTCCTGCGATCCGTCAGCGACGAGAAGACGACGAAGCTCGGTACCGGGCGTTTCTGGGTGATCGACGTGGAGTACTCCAACCAGCGCGAGGAGTTCGTGGCCCGAGAGACCTGGACCGGGTTCGGGTATCGGAGGCAGGCATGAGCACGACGCCTCACGTTGCCTCAAAGCTGCTGCTGTCCGACGTGACCGTCGGCGACGAAGTGCCGGCACTCGACGTCGACGTCTCGACTACGACGATCGTGCTGGGAGCACTCGCCAGTCGCGACTGGCGTCCGATGCACCATGACCGCACCTTCGCGCAGGAGCGGAACGGCACCCGCGACATCTTCATGAACGCGCCCCACCAGGCGACGTACTTCGAGCGCTACCTCACCGACTGGTCCGGACCACACGGTCGCCTCGGGCGGATGAAGTTCCGGATCCTGGCGTCGGTGTTCCCCGGCGACACGATGACGTTCCGCGGCGTGGTCGACGGAGTGTCTACCGACGACGCGGGCTGCGGCTGGGTCGACCTCACCGTCACGCTCACGGTCGGCGACACGACCGTGTCCGAGTGCAGTGCGCGGATCGCACTCCCGGTCGACGCCACCGACAATCCCTGGGACCGACACAACGAGGACTGGAAACCCTGATGGATCTCGACTTCACCGCGGAACAGGAGATGCTCGCCGAGGCCGTGGCCGGGCTCTGCAACCAGTACGCGTCACTCGACGCCGTGCGGGAGCTCGAGGACGACCCGGTGGGGTATCCGACCGAGTTCTGGAAGCAGCTCGGAGCGCTCGACCTGATCGGGCTCACTCTGCCCGAAGACCACGGCGGTTCCGGCCAGTCGCTTCTCGAGGCGGCCGTCGTCTACGAGCAGTTCGGGCGTGCGCTGGCACCGAGTCCTCACTTCGTGAGCGCGGTGATGGCCGGAGGCGTGCTCGCCCTCGCCGGGAGCGAGTCCCAGCAGCAGGAGTGGTTGCCGCGCGTCAGCTCCGGTGACGCCGTTCTGTCCATCGCCTGGTTAGAGCCCGGTAGTGGCTACTCGCCTCGAGGTGTGCAACTCCGGGCCGCCGTCGACAGTGACGATTATCTGCTGAACGGCACCAAGCTGCACGTTCCGTTCGCGCAGGCAGCCGACCGCCTTGTCGTTCTCGCCCGCACCGGAGATGCCGACACCGACATCGATCTCTTTCTCGTCGATCCCGCGGCGGAGGGCGTGGAGCTGTCTCAGCAGTTCACGATTGCCTCCGATACACAGTTCGAGGTTCGGTTGAGCGACGTGCGCGTTCCCGCCGCGGCGCGCATCGGGTCGTCCGGCACCGGCTGGGCCACCTGGGAGACCGCGATGTACGACGGGATCGTGCTGTTGGCGGCCCAGGCCATCGGCAGCGCCGCGCAGGCACTCGAGGTCACGGTGCAGTACGCGAAGGATCGCCACCAGTTCGACAAGCCTCTGGGCGCGTTCCAGTCGATAGCGCACTACCTGGCCGACGCCGTCACGACCGTCGACGGAGGTCGCACGCTCGTGTACGAAGCCGCCTGGGCACGTGCGGAGGGTCGTTCCATCCGTCGGCTGGCCCCGATGGCGAAGATGTTCGCGACCAAGACGTTCCGCGACGTCACGGCGATGGCCCAGCAGGTCTTCGGGGGTGTCGGCTTCACGCTGGAGTACGACATCCAGCTGTACTTCCGGCGGGCCAAACAGCTCCAGATTTCGTGGTGGGACACGCGCTACCTCGAGGAGCTCGTCGCCGCCTCGGTTTTCGATGGCTGATTCCTCGATGACTGAACCCCCGATGACTGATTCCTCGACGCCTGAGCGCCCGCCGATCGCCTCCCCCGCGGGGCTGTACGCCCGCGACCGCCCAGGCGGGTAGCGTGCGGCGGATGCCCGTCGTCACGATCGTGAACCAAAAGGGTGGGGTCGGCAAGACCACCGTCGCGCTGGGCCTCGCCGAGGCCGCCGCCGTGCGCGGCCGACGGGTCCTGGTCATCGACCTCGATCCCCAGGGCAACGCCACGAGCGGCCTCGGAGTCTGGGACGCTCCCGCCGGTGTGGAACTGGCGCTCGACGCCGGCACGCCGGGTTCGCTCCAGGGAGTGATCCGCCCGTCGGGCTGGTCGCTCGCCACCGGCACGACTCCCGATGTCGTGCCCAGCACCCCGGCACTTGCGTCGCGCGAGGTACAACTCGCCACGGATCCCGTCGGTGCCCAGGACCGCCTCGAGGCCGCCGTCGGCGGTGCCGACCACGATCTCGTGCTGATCGACTGCCCGCCGTCGTTGGGCCTGCTCACGGTCAACGGTCTCTTCGCCGCCGAACGCGCGCTGGTGGTCACCGCACCCTCCGCGTGGGCGGCCGATGGGGTGGAGCAGGTTCTACGGACCATTGATCGGGTGTCCGATCGTCACAGTGGCCGACCCGGTGCTCCGTCGATCGTCGTCAACAGCCTCGGCCGAACACGCGACGGACGCTACTGGTACGAGGAGATGGCGAGTCGCTACGGCGACCGCGTCTGGCCGCCGATCCATCAGCGCGCCGCGATCGCCGAAGCGGCGGCCCAGTCGGTGCCGCTGCGCGGACTCGGTGCACGCTCGGGAGCGCACGAAGCCGTTGCCGAGTTCGACGCCGTCTACGAACAGCTCGTCGCTACGGAGGGAACATGGGCTACGACCCCCAACGCAAGCACCAGCGCCGGCGCGTGACCGAAGAGGGCGGCCCGGCTCCCGTCGACGCCTTGCTCGACGAAACGGCCGGCGCGCACGTGGCGCCCACCAACGGTGCCGCCGCGCCCGCGGGGTCGGCGTCGGGCACTCCGATGAACGGCGCAGCGACCCCTCCCGAGCGGGTACCGCCCGTCCCCGAGGCTCCCGAAGCCGGATACGCATCGGGTCCCGACCGGCGCATCATCATCGCCGTCGCCGGAACGGTGGTCGTGGCGTGTGTGCTGCTCGCCCGGCGTCGTCGCCGTCGGCGTCGACACAGGGACTGACGGCGTCGTCCGAGCCGTCGTCGGCTATCCGGCCTCGGTATCGCGGCGCTGCCCGGAGAAGAACTCCCACATCAGCGCCGTGGCGTCGATGTCGGTCGTGGTGGGGCCGACGACGGACTCGATCGCAGCGCTGAAGTCACTGCCGGGCCAGCTGTGGCCACCCCCGTCGATCACGTAGAGCTCGACAGCGCCATTCGAGGGGCAGTTTCGGAACGTGATGAGGTCCACCGAATCCGAGACGGCCTCGGTGTCGGTCTCGGGGTCGCACCCGTTGCGTTCGGCCCACGTCGCCGCCCGTTCGGGCACGGTGTCGGGAGCGAATCCCTCGACCGACAGACCGTCGAGTTCGTTGCCGACCGACCCACCACCCCCGATGGTTCCGCCGTCGGCGGTCGGGAGCTCGAGTGCTCCGGTGCCGAGCCCCCCTTCGAAGGCCACGAACTGGTCGTCGGTGCCGTGGAAGATGATCGCGGGTACGGGTTGGTCCGCCGAGCATTGGTCGATCGTGATGATTCCGGCCACGGGTGCCACGGCAGCGAAACGGTCCGACGTGGTACACGCCAGAGTGGAGGTCATCATGGCTCCGTTCGACATTCCCGAGGCGTACACGCGCGAGGTGTCGATGCACAGCGCGGATTCGAGCTCGTCGAGTAGATCGTCGACGAACGCCACGTCGGCACCGTCGGGGGTGAAGTTCCACGAGGGCACTTTCCCTGTGCCCTGTGGCGTCACAGTGAGAAAGCCCTCGGACTCGCCGAGCGTGCGCAGCTCGCTCATCGCGGTGTGGACCTTCGCGCCCTCGAGATAGCCATGGAAGTCGACGACCACGGGCATCGGAGTCGTGCCGTCGTATCCGGTGGGGACCGACAGGACGTAGCTGCGCTCCACGCCGCCGCTCGCGATGGTGCGGTCCGCGTCGCCCGAAGGAAGCCGCACGCCGTCGGTGCACGCCGCAGACGGAACAGCCGGGAGGTCGCGGGCCGGGACGGCGTCCACCGACTCGTCAACGTCTGTGGGCGAGGAGCGCGTGGCGTCGTCGGAGCTCCCGCTCGAGCACGCCGTCGCGACCATGACGAGGCCTGCGACCAGGACGGCGAATCGGCGCATAGGGGACACCGTAGAACACGGCTCGGGAACCCCGCACCATGAGGCAGGCTGATAGACCTCTGGACTGAGCTCACGATTTGCGTTCATGAACCAGACGGGAAACGAGACACCATGCGCACCGAGATCTGCGAGAAGCTCGGGATCGACCTGCCGATCTTCGCCTTCAGCCACTGCCGCGACGTCGTCGCCGAGGTGAGCAAAGCCGGGGGTCTGGGCGTCCTGGGCGCCGTCGGGTTCCCCCCCGAACAGCTCGAGGTCGAGTGCCGGTGGATCGACGAGCACTGCGGCGGTCGGCCCTACGGCGTCGACATCGTGCTCCCCAACAAGTACGAGGGCATGGGCGAGCTCGACCCGGAGAAGCTCGAAGCCGACCTCCTGGCGGCCGTTCCCGAGCAGCACCGCCGGTTCGCCGACGAACTCCTCGCGGCACACGACGTCCCGAAGCTCCCCGACGACGAATCGCCCGTGGGCCAGCTCCTCGGGTGGACCGCGGCCACGGCCGCCCCCCAGGTCGAGGTCGCGTTGACACACGACAACGTCAAGCTGATCGCCAACGCACTCGGGACTCCTCCACCCGACGTGCTGAACGAGGTTCACGGCGCCGGTCGTCTCGTCGCGGCTCTCTGCGGGGCCGCGAAGCACGCCCGCGCTCACCGTGATGCAGGTGTCGACATCGTGATCGCGCAAGGCACCGAGGGTGGCGGTCACACCGGCGACGTCGGGAGCATGGTGCTGTGGCCCGAGGTCATTGACGCCGTGCCCGATACGCCCGTGCTGGCAGCTGGGGGCATCGGCACCGGACGCCAGATGGCGGCCGCGCTCGCGATGGGGGCGCAGGGTGTGTGGACCGGGTCGCTCTGGCTCACGGTCGAGGAGGCCGAAACGCCACCGTCGCAGATGGAGTCGTATCTCGCCGCCGGTAGCCGCGACACCGTCCGCTCGCGGGCATGGACGGGCAAGCCGGCGCGCATGTTGCGCAACGACTGGACGGAGGCCTGGGCCGCCGAGGACACACCCGACCCGCTCGGAATGCCGCTCCAGTTCATGGTGACCTCCGACGCGGTGGCACGTGGGCACCGGTACTCGGAACAGGCCAAGGACGTGATGTTCAACCCCGCGGGCCAGATCATCGGCAGGCTCAACGAGGTCCGACGCGTCAAGGACGTCATCTACGACCTCGTCGAGGAGTGCATCGACACGAGCGAGAGGCTCGCTCAGCTGATGCAGGACTCCGGAAGCTGACTCCCGCCTGGCGCGGTCGGCTGGCGATCGTCGGCGCAGCCTTCATCTTCGGCTCGACGTTCGTCGTCGTTCAGGATGCCGTCGAGGATCTCACGCCCACGGCGTTTCTCGCGGCGCGCTTCGGCATTGCCGCGATCGTACTCATCCCCTTCATCCGGGGGAGCAACCCGGTACCCGGTGCTGCACGGGCCGGTGGTCCCAGTGTCCTCGTGGCGGGGATTGCGGCGGGCGCCGTGCTCGGAGCGGGCTACCTGTTCCAGACCGCTGGCCTCCAGTTCACCTCGGCGACGAACTCCGCGTTCATCACGGGGCTTCTCGTCGCCTTCACGCCCCTGCTCGCCGCGGTGTTCCTCGGGCGTCGCCTCACCGCCACGACTCTCGCCGGCGTCGCGGTGGCTCTCATCGGCCTCTTCGCTCTGACCGGCGGTATCGACGACTTCGGGCGCGGGGACGTGTTGACCGTGGGCTGTGCCGTCGCGTTCGCGGGCCACGTCATCCTCCTCGACGTCTACGCGTCACGTTTCGGACTGGTCGGCTTCACCGCGGTGCAGATGGCGGTCGTCGCGATCGGGTCCGCGCTTCTGGTGCCGTTCACGGGGATCGGTCACCTCACACCCACGGCCGTGGCCGCCATCGTCTTCACGGGTGTGTTCGCCTCGGCGGTGGCGTTCTGGCTCCAGGCGTTCGGGCAGCGCTTCGTCGGCCCGTCGCGTACCGCGCTGTTGTTGCTTCTGGAGCCCGTCTTCGCCGGAATCCTGGGCTATGTCGTCGGCGAGCGGCTCGGTGTCGGCGGAGTGGTCGGTGCCGTGCTCATCCTCGCGGGCACGGGGCTGGCGGAGATCGGCGCGATGCGGCGAGGTGTGATTCCCGGCGCCCGATTCGACCTGACGCTCTCCCCGGCTCTCGTCCCGTTCGACGTGAAGGCGGGGGCTCAGTAGTCCTCGAGCACCATGTTCAGGAACTGGCGGGTGCGCTCCTCCTGCGGGTCCACGATCACCTGCTCGGGCGGTCCCTCTTCCACGATCTTGCCGTCGTCCATGAAGATGACCCGGTCGGCGACGTTGCGGGCGAAACCCATCTCGTGGGTCACCACGAGCATTGTCATTCCCTCTTCGGCAAGAGAGCGCATGACGCCGAGGACCTCACCCACGAGCTCGGGGTCGAGAGCGCTCGTGACTTCGTCGAACAGCATCATGTCGGGGTTCATGGCGAGCGACCGCGCGATCGCGACACGTTGCTGCTGACCGCCCGAGAGGTTGATCGGGTACTCATCGGCCTTCTCGGCGAGGCCCACACGCTCGAGTGCCTGTATCCCGATCTCACGTGCCTCGGCCTTCCGGCGTTTGAGAACGCGACGTTGGGCGATAGTGACGTTGCCGAGCACGGTCAGTTGCGGGAACAGGTTGAAGAGTTGGAAGACCATGCCGATGCCGCGGCGAACCTTGTCGACGTCACAGTCGGGATCGGTGAGGTCGAAGCCGTCGACGATGACACGTCCCGACGTCGGGACCTCGAGGTGGTTGACGCAACGCAGAAGTGTGGACTTGCCCGACCCCGACGGCCCGATGATGCAGACGACGTCGCCGCGTTCGATGTGCAGGTTGATCCCCTTGAGGACCTCGAGGTCGCCGAACGACTTGTACAGGTCGTGGATCTGGATCGGGGTGTCCGTGGCCCCTGCAGCCTCGGTAAATCCCGGCGCCACCGATCCATCGCTGCTCATCGTGCCTGCCGTGCGCGGCGTTCGATCAGCGCCGCCGTACGTGTCAGGGGGATCGTGATGGCCAGATAGACGACGCCGGCGGCGATGAAGGGGGTGGCGTTGGCCGAGTCGATGACGCCGTCGCGGGCGAACCGGGTGATTTCCCGGGTTGCCTCGGTGACACCGAGCACGGAGATCAGCGACGTGTCCTTCAAGAGGAGGACCAGCTCGTTGGTGAGAGGAGGAATGATGATCCGGAACGCCTGGGGAATCACGATCGAAATCATCGCCCGCGTGTAGGTCATGCCCAGTGAACGAGCCGCCTCCATCTGCCCTCGTGGGACGGCCTCGATGCCCGCCCGAATGTTCTCGGCGATGTAGGCCGACGCCACCAACGCCAACGCCAGCGAGCCGGTTGTGTAGCGGCCGGGAAGTTGTGTCCCGGTGGCGATCGGGACGCCGAAGCCGATGATCAGGATCGTGAGCAGTGCGGGAAGGCCGCGCAGCAGCTCGATGTACGACGCGGCGAACCAGCGGTACGCCCTGATGCTCGAGATCCGCATGATGGCGATCAGCAGGCCGACGGCCAGACCGCCGGTGAAACCGAAGAACGTGAAGATCAGCGTGTTGCGCGCCGCCTGGGTGACGATGTCGGGGAACTGCTCGCGGAAGATCTCCGGGTTGAAGAACGACTCCTGGATGCTCTGCCAGTCGACGGTGAGCCCGACGAACAGGAGTACCAGGGCGGTGGCGATGTAGACGCCGATTCGGACGAGCTTGGCGCGTTGTCTCTTCGACACGGCAGTCCCTCTCTCGTTCGTCGTGCCCTCTTTGATCAACGTGTTCTTGTCGCTCGGGAGCTGTTCGCGAACCAGCTGTTCGCGACGACGGGGGCCCTGGAGGGCCCCCGTCGACGTATACAGCTATGACACGGGAGTCGAGTTACTGCTCCTCGCCGGTCTCCCCGGATCCGAACCAGGTCTCGAAGATCGTGTCGAACGTGCCGTCGTCGCGGATCGCCTGCAACTGCTCGTTGATGGCGTCCATGAGTGCCGTGTTGTCCTTCGATGTGGCGAAGCCGTACTGCTCGCCGGTCGGGAACTGCTCGGTGACCTTGACGCCGTCGTCCTGGGTCGCCCGGTACGCGTTCACCGGGAAGTCCTGGAGGATCGCGTCGATGTCACCGGAGTCGATGGCCAGGAACATGGCCGCCGGCTCGTCGAACTCCTTCAGCGTTGCGCCCTCCGGAGCGTTCTCCGCGGCGTAGTCGGCGCCAGTCGTCCCGGTCTGGACACCGATGGTCTTACCATCGGTGTCCTCGAGCGAGGTGATCTCCGAATCATCGGAGGCGATCAGCAGCGACTGGTCGGCGTCGAAGTACGGGTCCGAGAACAACGCCTCTTCCTCGCGCTCGGGTGTGATCGTCATCGCCGAGCCCACCAGGTCGCACGTCCCGGCGGCCGGTGCCAACCAGATGCCGTCAAAGGGCTGCACGGTCGGAGCGAGCTCCAGGCCGAGGTTCTCGGCGATCGCCCGCAGGATCTCCATGTCGTAGCCGGTGAACTCACCGTCCTCCTCGAACTCGAACGGCTCGTACGGCGAGTCGGTGCACACCGTGAGCTTGCCCTCCGCCACGAGGTCGAGGTCCGCCGTGTCGGTGCCGCCCGAGTCGTCGGCCGTTGTGGTGGAGCTACTGGAGCTGTCGGAGTCGCTGTCGCACGCGAGCGCCACGAGAGCTACGAGAATGGCGACGACGAGAAGTCGCCAGGTGCCGGTACGACGCATGTGTCCCCCTAGAGATGAGATTCGGGGCCCTTTGGCGGGCCGGGCGGAATCGTAGCGGGCTGCCCGCCTCGATGCGTCGTCACCCGTCAACATCAGGTGCTTCAATGACGTGCCCGTCGGTCAGAATACGAGGCGCGTGGCAGCTGGTCGAACGGTGGTCGAAGGGTGGTGGCCGTGGAGTTCCAGTTCGCGGATCTCTACGAGGCCTTGACCGACGCCGGCCCCGACGCTCCGGTCCTCGTCGCGGGAGACGTGCGGTGCACCCGCGCCGTGCTCGACGTTCGCGCCAACCGGTTGGCGCACCACCTGGATCGGAGCGGCATCACGCGCGGCGACCGCGTCGCGGTCTACTCCCGCAACCGGGTCGAGTGGGTGGAGTCGCTCCTCGCGTGCTGGAAGCTCGGGGTTGCGGCCGTGAACGTGAACTACCGCTACGTCGAAGACGAGTTGCGCTACGTGCTCGACGATTCGGAGCCGCGCGCGCTGATCTACGAGCGAGGCCTCGCGGCGCCCGTCGCCGGAGTGGTCGGCGATGTTCCGGCGCTGAACACGATCCTCGTTCTCGAGGACGATTCGCCGGACGAGCGTGTCACGATTGCAGGCGATCCTTACGAGGACGCGCTCGGCGCGGCATCGGTCGAGCGTGGCTTCGCCCCCCGCAGCGGCGATGACATTCACCTCCTCTACACCGGTGGAACCACGGGGATGCCCAAGGGCGTGGTGTGGCGACACGAGGACCTTTACACGAACCTCGCCCGACGCCTGACCGCCGGACTCGGTGACGCCCCCGCCGACGGTATCGAAGAGCCGGACCAGATCGTGCGCGTCTCGGGCAACCCGCTAGGGCTCCGCACGCTGGCTCTCGCCCCGCTCATGCACGGAGGAGGCCAGTATCCGTTCATCATCACGACGCTCAACGGTGGGGTGTCGATCCTGTCGACCGATCGCACCTTCGACGCCTCACGCGTGCTCCGACTCGTGGCCGACGAGGACGTCATGACCCTGAACATCATCGGGGACGCCATGGGTCGTCCGCTCGCGGAGGCCGCTCTGCGCGAAGACGCTTTGCGAGGTGACGCCAGCCGGGTCGGCTCGTTGCGTGTGATCACGTCGGGGGGAGCGGTGTTGAGTGCGGACGTGCGTTCCGATCTGCGCGCCGCATTCCCGGGAGTGCTCGTGACCGGTGGCGTGGGGGCATCCGAGATCGGGACAGCGGCGTTCGAGGTGGGTCACGAGGAGACCGACGGCCCACGCTTCAAGCTCGCCCACGACACCGCCGTGCTCGACGAGGACCTCGAACCCCTCGGCCCGGGCGGGGTGGGTCGCGTCGCCCGCCGGGGGGCCATCCCGCTGCGGTATCACGGCGATCCGTCGGGAACGGCGGAGCGATTTCCTGTGGATCGCCACGGGACCCGCTGGGTCGTGCCGGGCGACTGGGCCCGGGTGGAGGACGACGGGACCTTCGTGTTGCTCGGCCGCGGCTCGCAGTGCGTCAACACCGGCGGGGAGAAGGTCTTCCCCGACGAGGTGGAGAACGTGCTCGCGGGCCACCCAGACGTCGAGGACGTGATCGTCGTCGGGGCTCCCGATCCGACGTGGCAGGAGCGGGTCGTGGCCCTCGTGGCACCGCGGGCAGGAACCGCGCCGAGCCTCGACGAGCTCCAGGCCCACTGTCGGGCGCACCTCGCCGGCTACAAGGTTCCCCGGGCGCTCGTGCTCGGCCCGCTGCGCCGCACCGAGGTCGGCAAACCCGACTATCGGTGGGCTACGCAGCGGGCTCGAGAACTATGATGCGTCCGTGGCGCGCGCATAGCGCGTGCGCCACGGACGCATCATAGTTCAGGTCAAGTCTGCCTTTGCCTGCTCGCGCAGTTCGAACTTCAGGACCTTGCCGGTGGCGTTGAGCGGCAGTGCGTCGATGACGCGCACGTGGCGCGGCACCTTGTAGTTGGCCATCTCCTCGCGGCACCAGGCGACGAGCTCGTCGGGATTCAGGTCCTCGCCCGGGACGGGCACGGCGAAAGCCATACCGACTTCTCCCATGCGCTCATCGGGTACGCCGATCACCGCGACCTGGGCGACCGACGGGTGGGCGAGAATCAGCTCTTCGATCTCGGCGGGGTACGCGTTGAATCCGCCCACGACGTACATGTCCTTGAGGCGGTCGGTGATCCGCAGGTAGCCCCGGTCGTCCATGACCCCGATGTCGCCGGTGTGGAGCCAGCCCTCGTCATCGATCGCCTCAGCAGTCGCCTCGGGGTTCTCGAAGTAGCCGCGCATCACGTTGTAGCCGCGGATCACAACTTCGCCCGGCTCGCCGCCAGCCACCTCGTCGCCCTCGTCGTCGACGACGAGTACCTCGACGCCGGGAATCGCCCGTCCTGATGTGGTGGCGATGGTCTCGGGGTCGTCGTCGTGACGACACATCGTCGCGATCCCACACGCTTCGGTGAGCCCGTAGCCGGTGATGACCGTGTCGAAATGGAGCTGTTCGCGCATCTGCACGATCAACTCGACGGGAATAGCGGCGGCGCCGGTCACCGCGAGTCGCAGGGAGCTCAGGTCGTGGCGATCGAGGTCAGGCGTCGCCAGGATCGTCTGGTACAGCGTCGGCGGCCCCGGGAGCATCGTGATGCGGTCGCGGGGGATGCGCGCGAGCACGGCTTCGGCGTCGAAGACGGCATGCGGGAGGATCGTGGCGCCGGCCATAAGCGCCGCGAGGATTCCCGCCTTGTAGCCGAAGGCGTGGAAGAACGGATTGACGACCAGATACCGGTCGCCGGCCGTGAGACCCACGACGTCGCCCCAGTCGCGAAAGGCGCGGAGGTTCTGGGCGTGAGTGGTCTCGACACCTTTGGGACTTCCCGTGGTGCCCGATGTGAACAGAAGATCCGATGTGTCGTCGGGGGAGACGGCCTCGGCGCGTGCGTCGGCGGTCGCGGTGTCGACCGACACGGCACGTCCGAGGAACTCGTTCCAGGTGAGGGCGCCGCCGGAGGCGCCGCGGGGAGCATCGCCGCGGAGCACGACCGTCAGTTCGAGATTCGGCAGGTCGGCGGCAGGGTCGACGGCGTCGGCCAGGAGTTGCATGTAGTCGGTGTCGAGGAAGTCGGTGACTGTCACCAGTGCCTTGGCGCCACTCGAGCGCAGTACGTAGGCAGCCTCGCGGCCCTTGAAACGGGTGTTGACGGTGACGAGCACACCTCCGGCGGCGTGAACGCCGAGCGCAGCGACCACCCACTCGCCGATGTTCGGGGCCCACAGCGCCACGCGGTCGCCCGGCTCGATGCCGCTTGCGATGTAGGAGCGTGCCGCGGTGTCGATCGCGGCTGCGAGATCGCGAAACGACCACGAACGGCCGGCGTCGACGTCGACGAGGGCCTCAGCGTCGGTGTGCCGTTCGGCCGCGGTACGCACGAGGTGCGCAATGGTTCCGAACTCGATGTCGCCCCGCGTGGGCGTATCGGTCATGGCGCGCGCTCAGCCGGGAAGGCAGATGGACTTCGTCTCCAGGAACGCCTCGAGGCCGTCTTCGCCGAGCTCGCGCCCGATGCCGGAATCCTTGAAACCGCCGAACGGACTCGCGAAGTCGAGCAGGAATCCGTTGATCGTGGACGTTCCCGTGCGGACCCGACGGGCGACGTCGAGGGCTGTGTCGACATCCGCGCTGTAGACGGACCCCGAGAGCCCGTAGTCGGTGTCGTTGGCGATCGCCACGGCGTCGTCGACGTCGTCGTAGGGGATCACCCCCACGACCGGGCCGAAGATCTCCTCGCGGGCGACGCGCATCGTGTTGTCGACGCCGACGAACAGCGTGGGTTCGACGTAGATGCCCTTGTCGAGCCCATCGGGCCGTCCGCCGCCGATCGCGATCTTGGCGCCCTCGTCGCGTCCGATGTCGAGGTATCCCTCGACGCGTTCACGCTGGCGTTCGGCGACCAGGGGCCCGATGTCGGTTGCCGGGTCGAGAGGATCCCCGACGTTGAGGTTGCCGATGGCGTCGACGAGGGCGTCGACGACCTCGTCGTAGCGGTCGCGCGACGCGAGGATTCGGGTCTGCGCGACGCACGCCTGGCCGTTGTTCATCATCGCGGCCGGGAGCAGTTGCGGGACCGCCTCGGCGAGATCCGTGTCGTCGAGGATGATCGCCGCCGACTTCCCGCCCAGCTCGAGGGTGACGCGCTTGAGCTGTTCGCCGCAGAGAGCCGCGATCTTGCGACCCGCCGCAGTGCTGCCGGTGAACGAGACCTTGTCGACGTCGCCGTGGGTCACGAGGTGCTGCCCGACCTCGCGCCCCGCCGGCACGATGTTGACGACGCCCGGCGGAACACCCGCCTCGTCGAGTACCTCGGCGAGCAGGTAGGCGTCGAGAGGCGTTTCGGGAGCGGGCTTGATCACGAGGGTGGAGCCCGACGCCAGCGTGGGAGCCATCTTCAGCATCGTGATGAAGAGCGGCACGTTCCACGGAATGATCCCCGCGGCGACGCCGACCGGCTCGCGGCGGACCACGACCGGAAGGCCGAGCGCTCCCACGTGACGGTTCTCGAACGCGAACTCACGTGTCAGTTCGGTGAAGTAGTTGAGGACCATCGACGGAGCGAGGACCTGGCCCATCGTGCCCCACGTGATGGGACAGCCGTTCTCCGACGAGATGGTCTGGGCGAAGTCGTCGATGCGGGCGTTGATGCCTTCGTTGATCTTCGCCATCAGGTCGGCGCGGTCGTGGGGCGATGTGTTGGACCACTCGCCACTGTCGAAGGCGGCGCGGGCGGCGGCGACCGCCCGGTCCATGTCGGCGGGCACGGCCTCGGGCACCGTCCCGATGTGGGCACCGTCGTGGGGTGAGAACACCTCGACCTTGCCGGAACCGGCCGGGTCGACCCACTCGCCGCCGATGTAGAACTTGTCGCGAACCTGCACGCCCCTGCTCCTTGGTCGATTTGGAGGGAACCCTACCGGAATCCGCCCCGAGGCCTCCTCGCGTGTGATGCTCCGGGTGTGCCCATCACCTCGCCACTCCTGGTCGGCCGGTGAGCGCCGGCGCTGGGCGGTTTCGTGCGGAACGGCGACCTCTGTTCATCCCGACGGAGGGTCCCGACTACGCCCCAAACGTGGTGTTCGAGGGCGCCTTCACCGAACGGCAATGCAACCGGATCATCGAACGCGGCCGCTCCGTCGGTCCCGACGAGGCCCTCGTCGGAACTGTCGACACCAACACGATGGAGGACACGGGAACCCGCGTCGCCGACATCGCCTGGATCGAGTCCGATGACGACTCGATGTGGATGTTCGACATGCTGGCGAAACTCGCGCAACGCGCCAACCGCACCTGGCGCTTCGAGCTGACCGGTTTCACCGAGGATCTCCAGTTCACGCGTTACGGCGCCCCGGGCGCGTTCTACGACTGGCACCAGGACGGTCTCGA
Source organism: uncultured Actinomycetes bacterium (assembly GCA_963704035.1). Lineage (GTDB taxonomy): Bacteria > Actinomycetota > Acidimicrobiia > IMCC26256 > JAOSJL01 > JAOSJL01. Next base: position 90,793 of record CAVPGR010000002.1, read on the forward strand.
CGGCGACGTGGCGGTGCGCAAGCTGTCGATGGTCGTCCAGCTGTCGGACCCCGACGACTACGACGGGTCGGACCTGGAGCTGTTTTCCGTGAACGAGGAGTCGGAGAGCGACGAGGTCGCTGAGTGGGCGAGGGCCGCGCGCACACGCGGGACCGTCATCGCCTTCCCCGCCTTCGAGTTCCATCGGGTGACGGCGCTGGAGCGCGGCGAGCGCTTTTCGCTCGTCTCCTGGATCGGCGGCCCCGCGTTCCGGTAGTCACACCCCCTTTGAGATGCGTCCGTGGCGCGCGCTATGCGCGCGCCACGGACGCATCTCATCACTCGGTCTTCTTCTTGCCCTTCGCCTTCTGGGTCTTCTTCCAGGCGCGCACGCGTTCGAGCGCGGCGGGGGAGTCGATGTCGGCGACCGAGCGTGGCGTGGCGTCGGAGAACGGCGCCGCGGCCTTGTTCCATCCCTTCGGTGCGACACCGAGCCGCTTCCCCAGCACGGCGAGAAGGATCTTCGACTTCTCGGGTCCGTAGCCGGGAAGCTCCCGAATGCGGGCGAGCGCATCGGCGCCGTCGGAGGCTCCGGTCCACACAGCCGCGGCGTCACCGTCGTAGTTGTCGACGATCCAGGTGCACAGAGCGTGTGCACGCTTCGCCATCGACGCCGGGTAACGGTGAAGGGCCGGCTTCTCGCGAAACGTCTGCTCCAGCGTGTCGAGGGTCCATCGCAGCGATTTCGGTGGCGTCGAGTGGCCCGTCGAGGCGCTCCCGCAACGTGTACGGGCCGCGGAAGGCCCACTCCATCGGTACCTGCTGGTCGAGCATCATCCCGAGGAGCAAGGCGAGCGGATCGTCCTCGAGCAACCGGTCCGCGTCGACGTCTCCGGTGATCGGAATCGCTACGTCGGCCATGCCCCCAGCGTACGCGTAGGCTCGGCCCGGTCATGGACGATCAGCGCCCCCTCCCCGTCACCGAAGCGGTCCGGGAATCGACGCGCCTGGTGGTGGGCGCATCGCTGCTTGCAGGTCGTGGACTGGCCGCGATGATCCGCCGCTACGGGACCCCCGAGTCCGAAACACACGCCAGCCGGTGAATCCGGAGACGATCCCCTTGCTCGGCCCCTCGTGATCGCCGGGGTCGCCCGCACCCTTCTCATTGGCCTGACGTTCGAGGTCGAGCGGGCTGTTCTCGACGTCACTGACCGACTCGCCCGGAGCAGCGCACCGGTCTCGGGCGTGATCGCCGCGTTCTCCCGCCGTTGCTCCGATCAGCCGCCTCGTGGGAGAGCGACTGTTGGCCTGGTACGCACGCGGTCTGCTGGAGGAGCAGCGAAGCCGGGAGTACGCGGGAACGGCTCTGCTCGGTGCCGCCGGTGTGGGCACCGACTTCATCGTCGAACATCTGGACATCAACGGCATCGTGCAGTCACTCGAGCTCGACGACCTGATTCTCCAGTCGACCGGTGGGATCACCGGCGAGATGCTCGACACAGTGAGGGCACAGGCCGTCGGGATCGACTCACTCGTCGACCGGATCGCCACCAAGGTCACGCGTCGCAAGCGCCGGACGATCGCGGACTCGAAGGGAGAGACGTCGCACGGGAGTCGGAGACCGACTCCCGGTGAGCGCCGCGAGCCCCGCCGCGGAACTGGCGGACGAGACGAATCTTCGGGGACTGCGCGGGAGATACGCCGGTATCGCTTCGCGTGGCGCCGCCGTGACCATCGACGCCGTGATGATCGTTCTGCTCTTCTACGCCGGTATCGCCCTCGCCTCGCTCGTCGTGGCGCTCGTCCGTCTCGACCAGCCCCAGTTCTTCTCGATCTCCGACGTGGGGTGGGCCCTGGCCTTCACCGGGTGGCTCTTCTTCTACGGGTGGTTCAGCTGGTCCTTCTTCGGCCAGACCATCGGCAAGGCCCTGCTCGGGTTGCGCATCGTGGCCAAGGACGGGGGCCCGATGGGTCCGGCACGGGGACTGCGCCGATGCTTCGGCTGGGTCGTGGCGCTGATGTTCTTCGGGCTCGGGTTCCTGTGGATCCTCATTTCCAGGGATCGACGAGGCTGGCACGACTACATCGCCGGTACCTGCGTCATCTACGACTGGGACGCCCGGGTGGGAACGCTCCTGTTGGCGCGCCGACGCGAGCGGGAGGCCGGCACTCCATCGCCCCATCGCTGATCAGTCGCACTGAGCCCTGTGCGCTTCGGCGGGTTCCCCGGTATCGTCCAGTGATGACCCGTCGGTGGTCGGAGCCCCTGCTCTACGCCGCTTCCGCTGCCTTCGCTCTCGCCGCGGTCTGGTTCGGCCTCACACCCCATCGGGCCTGGGGCCGAATGGCCGTCGTGCCCTACGCGGTGGCTGCCGTCGTATTCGTGATCGTGGCGTGGGTGTCGCCACGACGCGTCGACGCCCGTTTTCGCACCTGGGTCGCCATCGTGCTGTTGACGGTGGCCACGCTGGCGCCGATGGGTGTTCAGATCGCCCAACGCGGAGCCGACGCGCTCGGCCACCACGCCCAATCCGAGGTACTGGTCGTCGAGCAGGCGACGACGGCGCTGCTGAGCGGCGAGAACCCCTATGACGCGGTCTTCGACGACGAAGTCCTCGCACGACGAAAGGCGGGGACCCAGACGCACTTCCCATACCTCCCCGGTATGCTCGTGCTCGGCGCGGTTCCCGACGGCTGGGGACCGTTGGCCGATGCCCGAGTGGCGTTCGCCGCGTCGACCTTGATGATCTTCGGCCTCGTCGTGATCATGGCGCGTCGTCGCGACCGGCTCGTGCGTGCCCTCCAGGTGCTGATCGTGCTGCCCACGGGCGCGCTCATCCTGGCGACCGGTGGTGACGATCTCCCGGTTCTCGCGCTCATGCTCCTGTCACTCGTTCTGCTCGACCGTCGTCATCCCGTCGCGGCCGGAATTGCGATCGGGCTCGCCGCCGCCACGAAGCAACTGGCGTGGCCACTCCTTCCGTTCCTCGTGTTCGCCGCCGTCGACGCCGAAGGAAACTCGGCACGGGGACGCGCCGCTGCCGCCGCCGGCCTCACGATGCTGCCGTTCCTGTTGCCCTTCATCGTCTGGAGCCCCGGCGCGTTCGTCGAGGACGCACTGCGTTTCCCTCTCGGCATCGGCCAAGAGGCAAGCGCCGCGGCTTCGCCCACCGTGGGACGTGCCATCAGTGCTGCCATTCCCGGTGCCGGCGCCGTGCTCGCGGTCGTCCTCCCGGTCGGACTGCTGATCGGTGCCGTGGTGCTGCTCGTTCGACGACCACCCCGCGATCCTGCCCACGCGGCACTTGCTGCCGCGGCGTTTGTCGGAGCGGCGGTCCTGTTCGCGCCGGCAGCCCGGATCGGAATCATCATCTACGCCGTCAACCTGGCCGTGTGGTGGTGGGTACTGCGGCCCGACGCCGAGGAGGTCCCGGCGGCCGCGGCCTCGCTTCCCGCGTGACCGCGGTCGAGAGCAGCTTCGAAACGAGGGTCGCGACGGCGGACAAACGCTGGCATTTTCCGTCCTGGCAACGCTGGCTCTTCGAGATCGGTCTCGTCGTCGGCGTCTACGCGCTCTACACGGCAGTCCGCAACTCGCTCGGTTCGGCTGTCGTATCGACCGAACAGGCTGTTGCCAACGCGCTACGCCTGATCGACGTCGAGCGCGCACTGGGGGTCTTCTCGGAGGCCGGCGTCCAGGACTGGGCGTTCGCGCATCAGTGGCTCATCCGGTCGGCGAACTTCTACTACCGGGGTGCACACTTCTGGGTGACGATCGGTGTGCTCGTCTTCGTTCTGCTTCGCGCGCCGAAGCGCTACCCGCTGGTACGTAATGTGCTCCTGTGTACGACGGTGCTGGCGCTCGTCGGTTTCGCCCTCTACCCGCTGGCGCCGCCACGCCTGCTGCCCGAAACATTCGGCTTCGTCGACACGGCGAGAGTCGGCAGCGAGTTCTGGAACACGGAGTCCGCGCGGGCGGCCATCAGCCATGCCTCGAACCAGTTCGCCGCCATGCCGAGTCTCCACATCGGCTGGGCGATCTGGTGCGTGTGGGCCGCCTGGCCCGTTGCCGGACGACTGGGTCGTTCTCTCGTCTGTGCGCACCTGGCGTGGAGCATCGCCGTGGTGGTCCTCACGGGTAATCACTACCTGTTCGACGCCCTGGGTGGAGCAGTGGTTCTGGGGGCCGGACTGCTCGTGGGGACCTGGCTGACCCGGTGGACGGCACGAATCCGTGGTCATTGGGAGCGCAGCGGGGCCCCCACCACCTCGTCCGCCTGAGTGGGCGGAATATCCCAAATACGCCCTACCGTGGGAGATGAGAGTCCTCTAGTCTTTCGTGGTTGAAGTGCTCTGTGGGGCTGAAGTTGGGTACCGGGGAGGGGGAGACTGTGGTGGGAGCGAACCGGTGGCACCGGGCGGGCGGCGACCACGACACCATCACCGAGCGTTCCGCTTCTCCCACACCTCGTGAACCGGTTGAGCTCGAGATCGTGCTGGACGACGAGGCACCGCGCGATCTGGCCCCCGAGATCTTCCGGCAGCGACTGGTGATCGAAGGCACCTGCCGTCGCGCGGTGACCGCCGACGACGTCAGTCGGTATCTGAAAGACCTGTCGACCGTGTGCGGCATGCGCACCCTCATCGAGCCCGTCACGCACCGCTCGGAGAAGTACGGCTGGGCGGGATGGATCCACTGGGAGACCTCGGGCGCGCACCTCTATGCCTGGGACCATCCACTGTTCTTCAGTGTCGATGTGTACACGTGCAAGGCGTTCGACGCGCCCGAGGCCGTGCACTTCACGCGCGTGTTCTTCGACGCACCCGAGATCATCGCCCGAACCTTCTGATGGCGACACCCGACGGTCGCGTCGACAGCGAGGGCGGGAGGGAGAACGCCGATACCGACGGAGACCACGTCGACCTGGTTCGCGAGGAAATCCGCGATCGCTGCATCCGGTTGCTCACCGAAGCGGGCGAACCGACTCAACCGTTCGGCCTGTACGTGTTTCCCGCTTCGTCGGCTGATTCCGACCTTGCCCGCTTCGTCGAGAACTCCGTGTTCGCCGAGTGGTTTGGGAACACGCCACAGATGCTCGCGGAGGAGTACAGCCCGTTCGACGAGGCTTCGATCTTCTTGTGCGTCGTCGATCATGAGCGTCGTCTTCCGGCAGGCGCCATGCGTCTCATCCTGCCGTCATCGGCCGGGTTCAAGACCTTCCAGGACCTTCACGAGGTTTGGAACGTGGACCTGGAGATGCTCGGACGAGAGCACGGCCTCCACTTCGATCGAGATCACACGATGGATGTCACGACGATCGCAGTGATGCCCGAATACCGCGGTGCCGCCACAGACGGACTTGTCACGCTGGCGCTGCTTCAGGGGATGAGTGTGCTGTTCCGCATGTCGTCGACGCGGTGGGCCGTCAGCGTGATGGACCTGGCGGCGCTGGAGCGCGTTCAAGACCTGATCGGCCGTCCGTGCCAACTCTTTCCGGGCGTGGAGCCGCGCGGCTATCTCGATTCCCCCGCGAGTGTTCCGATCTTCGTGGACATCGAGGAGTACTTCGCTCGACTAGCTGATGCGGATCCGGTCATGCTGGAGATGAGCGAGGGACGTGGTCTCGAGTCCGTGGTGCACCCGCCTGAGTGGCCTCAGACCGTGCGCCGCGATTCGAGGGCGTCAGCGACGACAGGAAGCGCGCGGAACGACGCCGCGGACCGTTAGAGCGACGAGCCGGGGTCGGGTCGACTCGGGTCGTACTCGTCGCGAAGACGGCGACATGCTTCGGGAATGGCTTCGGAGGGCACCGGCCGCGAGTAGTGGTAGCCCTGTGCCAGACGGCAGCCGAGGGTCTGGAGACGGACCGCCTGAGCGGCGCGTTCGACGCCTTCGGCGATCGTGGTGATGCCCAGCGCACGGGCCATGGCGACGATCGCCGCAACGAGGCTCGCTTCCGAGCCGTCCTCCTGATCGAGTCCGTCCACGAAGGACCGGTCGATCTTGACGCTGTCGGTGGGGAACTGGCGCAGGTAGGACAGCGACGAGTAGCCCGTGCCGAAGTCGTCGATGGCGATCTGCACGCCGAGCTGGCGGAGCGCTCCGAGCAGGTCCACGGCTGCCGACGGGTTCTCCATGAGGACACTCTCGGTGAGCTCCAGCGAGAGGGCGCGCCCGGGAAGTCCCGTGGCAACGAGGGTCTCGCGCACCCTCTGGACGAGCTGTTCATCGCGGAACTGGCGCGCCGAGAGGTTGACCGCCATGTAGAGGTCGGAGCCGTGGGGAAGCTCCTGGCGCCACTCACGCGAGCTGCCGGCACGCCTGTTCCAGCACCCAAGCTCCGATCGGGACGATCAGTCCCGTGTCTTCGGCGACGGGAATGAACGTGATCGGTGAGATCTCCCCCATCGTGGGGTGCGTCCACCGCAGGAGGGCCTCGAATCCCTGGACTTCGGCGCCGGGCAACGCCACGATCGGTTGGTACTCGAGGCGGAGCTGCGAACGGTCGAGCGCGTGGCGGAGATCGCCCTCGAGCGCCAGACGCTTCGCGACCCGGTCGCGCATGGAACCGTCGAACACAATGACGGCGTCGCGTCCGGCGTCCTTGGCCTCGTAGACAGCCGTGTCGGCCTCCCGCAGCAGCGTCTCGGCGTCGACGTTCGGATCACTCCCGTCGGTGACGGCGACGCCGATACTCACCGAACACGAGATCTCCGCGCCTCGAATCCGGAATGGAATGGAGAAGCACAGCCTCGTGCGGTCGGCGACCTCGTGGGCGACGTTCACTCGACGCCACTGACTCGAGAAGCACGACGAACTCGTCACCGCCGAGGTGGGCGACGAGATCACCAGGTTGTGCCGTGTCGGAGAGCCGCTGTGCAACGGCACAGAGCATCTCGTCGCCCAGGCCGTGACCGTGGCTGTCGTTGACGAGCTTGAAGCGGTCAAGGTCGAGGAGGAGGAGGGCAACGCTGCACGGCGTCGGTGCCCTGTCGCCTCCAGGAGCCTTGGTGATCCGTAGCTGGAGCTGGGCGCGGTTTGGGAGCCCCGTCAAGGCGTCGTGGAAGGCCTGGTGGACGAGTCGACGCTCCGAGCGGGCGTGCGCGTGCAACGCACGGACCACGCGGGCAATGGCCGTGCGGTCAGCAAGAGGACGATCGATCCCCAGGGCGATCCGGTCCTGGGTCGAGGTGTGTCCCACGTGTCACGGTGACGAGAGCCGGAATGCCGAGTGCCACGGCGACGAGCGTGAGACGAGCGACGTGGACGTGTCGTGAGTCGGTCGGCGGGTGCAGGTTCGGTGAGCTCACGCATCGATGGGTGGAGCGCGGCACCGATGAAGCAGACGCGTCGCCAGCTCGTACGGGCAGATCGATCAGGTGCTGCGGGAGGTCGAGCGCGCCGGTCTCGAGCAGCATGTAGATCGTGTCGCCGACGAGGGTCGCGGCGAAGGCGGCAAGGATGAGCTTCAGGGCAACGGGTCGGGGTTGCCGGGATCGTGAGGAGCGAGTTGAACGACCATCGCCACCAGAAATGCCGAGAGGGCCGGGTAGATCGAGACGACGATCCGCACCGTCAGCGGGGCGTCGGTGTCCAGGAGGCCCGGGTTGACGAGGATAGATCCATGCGAGCGTCAGGACTGCGAGCGCGGCGACGACGGCGTCGAGGAGCGCGTCGATGCGGGCGTCGCGATCAGGCTGCCGTGCGCGTGTGATTCCGACGAGCCCAGCTCCCAGAGCCAGATAGCCGGGCAACGTGAGGAGTCGGGAATGAGGAAGCGATCGGTAGAGAGGTCACCCAGGGTGTCGAAGGACTGCCGGGCCAGCGCCTCCGAGGAAGAAGAGCAGTGAACGCCACGACAGCCAGCAGCCCACGGCCATCGCAGCGCCGGCTGGTAGTGCACGGACGCCGTAGATCATGGCCGCGACACGTCCGCCGACGAGCAGCATGAAGGTTGCGTCGTGGACGACCCCGAAGCAGTCCCGACGGCCTGGAGGCAGGACCCAGAGCGACCATGACGCCGAGAAGCCAGGTGACCCAGCGCGTCTCGCCCGACGTCGTGCGCTCCACCTCGCCTCCCATCCCGTCCCCGGGGCACCGCGTGTCGGTGCCGCTCACCGTGGAAATCGGCCCGTGGCGGCTGATCCTGAACGTCACCGGGACAAATCCGGAACTAGGGCACGAAATGTCACCCAGGGTGGCGTGGGCGCGGTTGATCGTCGACCGAGCGCGTGGGGAGTGGTCGAAGAGGAGTGGTCGAAGCGATCTCGAAAGCTGTGACCGGTCTCAGCCGGAGGGTTCGGCGATGGTCTCGGGCGTGCAATCGGAGGGGGCGTTGACGGGGTTGCAACGGGCGGGCGTACCGCCGGGGATGCTCACGGTGTACCCGGTGCCGAACATCGAGTCGGGCACCTCGTAGTCGGTGCTCACGAACTGCGCGCCGCTGGCCAGAGCCGCGTCACGACGTGTCGTGTCGTTGTTGCGGGCGTCGGCAGTGGGCGTGTCGGACCGCGTTCGGATCAGGTAGCCGGCCTCGACCAGCTGCATGATCCGCTCACCCTCCTCGATCGGGTCGTCGAGACGGAGAAACGCCGCGTCGGGTTCTCCGGGCTCGGAGCTCGTGAACATGACCCGACCCTCGAGGGAGGCGTGTCCCTCCAGATAGACGTCGCGCTCGTCGCCGGTGTTGACGAGGGCGAACATGAGCTTGCCGCGTGAGTCGTCGAGGCTCGGCCATCCGTCTTCGAGCACCGCCTCTTCGAGCGTGTCGTGACCCCCGCGGACGTCGTCGGGGGTGATGATCATCTCCTCGGGAATGACCGACGTGATCTCGGCGTCGAGATCGTCGAAGAGCTCGGGAGTGAACCGCACGGGCTCGGTGAAGCCGAGATCCGGGATCTCGACGCCGTCGCCCAACCCGGCCGCCGCCTCCTCGATCGTTTCCTGCTTCCCCTCGATCATCACCATCACCGGGACGTGGTCGGGGTTGGTGCTCGACCATGCCTCGACGGTTTCCAGGCATGCGACGAGAGTGAGGCAGTTGGTCGCGTAGTCGAAGTCCTGGGTGTGCAGGACCTTGAAGCCCGGTTCATCGAGCTCGGGAATCCCCGACGCCTCGGGGAGATCGACCACGGGGTTCGCCGCCTGATCCGCGTAGAGGCCACCCTCCGGATCGGCGAAGACGTCGATCTCGATCTGGCGGACGCCGTGTTCGGTGAACTGTTCGTCGAGCGGGACGTGTGAGTACTCGATGGATTCGGCCAGCTCCTTGCTCAGCCCCTCGAGAACCGTGAAGATCTCCTCGCGTGGTTGCAGGTGATAGCTGTTGTGCGACCCGAGCACCTGGATCTGGTTGAGATCGACGGTGGGTTCGTCGGTGGATCCGGAGTCTGAACCACCCGACGAGCATGCAGCGATGAGAAGGGCTCCGAGAACGAGCCCCGCCATCACGGGACTCCGCCGCCGTCTCTTGCCCCGAGTGGCGGAGCGGGGACCCGGACCGGGAAGGGCGCCGGATACGTGACGGTTGTGTGAAGTGTGCATGCCCGCAGTCTTCTACATCTGCCGATTTCGTGAGCTGTCGCCGCGGAAGCGGCCCGGAGTGGTCAGACTGGCCGTATGAGCCCTGTGCTCGTGCTCGTCGTTGCCTACGTCGCCGGGGCGATTCCGTTCTCGAACGTCGCGGCGCGCCTGACCCGGGGTGTCGATCTGCGCGAGGTCGGTTCGGGGACCGTTTCGGGGACGTCGCTGTTCCGGGTCGCGGGCTTCGTACCCCTGGCTCTGGCGGGTGTCTGCGACGTCGCGAAGGGTGCTGTCGGCCCGCTGCTGGCAGGAAGTGGGCGTCCGGGGCTGGCGGCACTTGCCGGCGGACTCGCGGTGGTCGGGCACAACTGGTCACCGTTCCTGCGCGGAGCGGGCGGCCGGGGGATCTCCACCGCGATGGGGGCGTTGGCGGCCACGGCCTGGCCGGGGTCTTTGATCCTGCTCGTGGGTCTTGCTGTCGGCCGCCTGATCCGACAGACGGCACTCGTGTCGCTGGTCGCCGAGCTGTCCCTCACGCCGCTGCTCGCGCTGCTCGGGTGGAGCGGAGCCGCGCTCGTGGGTCTCGCCGTGACGATCCCCATGATCGCGAAGCGGGTGATCGGCAATGCGGCTCCACGGGCCGATCGTCCGAGGACGTACCTGACGCGGCTGCTGTTCGACCGGGACGAACGCGACGAGCCCGACGGGATCGTCGCGCCGTGAGGCGGGGCGCGGCCGGGAGTCGACCGTGACGGTCGCTGCGGTCGTCCGCCGCCCCGGCTACCGGGATCTGCTCATCGGCCAGGGGGTTTCCGCCCTCGGCGACTGGATGGGCACGGTGGCGTTCATGGCGCTCGTACTCCAGATCACCGGATCGCCGGCAGCCGTCGGGGGGATCCTGGCACTGCGGCTGCTCCCGGCGGCGGTCGGCGGTCCGCTGGCCGCGCGTGCTGCAAATCGGTGGGACCGACGCCGAACGATGCTCGCCATGGACGCCGCCCGCGTGGCGATGATCGCTCTCGTCCCGCTCGTCCGGGGTCTGTGGTGGATCTATCTCTGGGCGTTTCTGGTCGAGGTGGCGAGTATCGTCTTCCTGCCTGCCCGCGATGCGTCGATTCCCGATCTCGTGGAGGAGGAGCAACTACCTGTCGCGAACGGGCTCATCCTCGGTTTCTCCTACGGCAGCATTCCGCTCGGAGCTGCTCTGTTCGCCCTCGTGGCGGCGCTTCCCGGTGTCGACATCGCCGGTCGCTCTCTGGCGCTGGTCTTCTGGCTCGATGCCGCTACGTTCATCGTGTCGTTCCTCCTCATCGCCCGGGTGACACAGCTCGGCTCCGCGAGCGGTGAGGCTCCCGTGACCGACGAGCCCACGAACTTCCGGGCGGCGTTTCGCATCCCCCTCGTCAGGGCGGTGATGCCGGCAGCCGCCGCGGTCGCGCTCGGCCTCGGCGCCCTCTTCTCGCTCGGGATCGTGTTCGTGCGCGAGGTCCTCGGCGCCGGTGACGCCGAGTTCGGATTGCTCATTGCTCTGTTCGGCGTCGGCGCCGTGGCCGGACTGGCGGTTCTGCAACGCGCACCCGAGGGCGGAGACCTCCTCGTGCGCGCGCGCAGTGGTGTCCTGGCGATCGGTGTGATCGTGGCGTCCTTCAGTCTGGCTCCGTCGATCGGTTTCGCCTTTCTGGGAGCGGTCGGCTTCGGCGCAGCCGCGGCGTACACGCTCGCGTCCGGAATGGGGGCCATCCAGTCACGCCTCGAGGGCACCGAGCGCGTCCTCGCGTTCGCGGCTTTCCACGTCGTGATCCGTGTGGCACTGGCGGTGTCTGCCGTCGGGGCGGGGGCCGTCGGTGACGTCGTCGCCGAGGTTCAGTGCCCGCTCGTCGGGACGTTGGAGCCGTCCCGTCTCGTCCTTCTCTGTGCGGGACTCCTGGTCATGCTCAGCGCCCTGGCGGTCAGGATCCGCCCCGGCTACGACACCGGAGACCCGACGACCGCCACCGACGATGAGCGCCGGGAGGATCCTCGAGGCGTCGGAGCCGGGGGAGCGACCGCGTGAGCGTCGCCGTCGTCACCGACAGCGCGGCCGCCCTTCCGGATTCGCTCGCGTCGGCGAACGACATCACCGTCGTTCCGATGTGGCTCACGATCGCCGACCAGGCGGTTCGGGAGGGCGAACGGACCCTCGGAGAGCTGATCGGTGACGAGCGGGTCACCACCTCGGGCCCCACGCCGGGCGAATTCGAGGAGGCGATTCGGTCGCGCCTCGCCGAGCCCGGGGTGGACGACGTTCTGGTCTGCACGATCGCAGGGTCGATGAGCTCCACCTACGAGGCGGCGGTGGTGGCCGCGCGCGACGTCGGTGACCGGGTGAGTGTCATCGACACGACAACGGCGGCCGGTGCGGAGGCATTGGTGGTGCTCGAGGCAGCCCGTGTCGCAACCGAAGGCCGCTCGCTCGACGTCGTGGAGGCCGCCGCCCGGCGCGTCATCGAGCGGGTCCGACTCATTGCCACTCTCCCCACGCTCGACCACCTCGTCCGGGGAGGAAGAGTCCCGAGCATCGCCGGCTGGGCCGGTCGCCACCTGGGAATCAATCCGCTGTTCGAGTTCTCCGGCGGAGGAGTGAAGAGGCTGCGCCCGGCCCTCAGCGCCGAGGCCGCTCACGACCGAATCGTCGCGGCCTGCCTGCGGTCACGCCCCGACAGGGCGGCGGCCTTGCACGTCGTGGCCTTGCACACGCTGGCCCGCGAGGTCGCCGAGCACCTCCTCGGGGAGGTGGAGGCCGATGTGCAGCCCGCCACCTCGTTCGTCGAGGAGTTCGGCTCCGTCATGGTCGTGCACACGGGACCCGGGCTCGCCGGGCTCGCCTGGTGGTGGGAGTCGCCCTCCGATCAGGCGCCGTCGGCGATCTGACCGCTCAGGCCGCCCGGACGAAGAGCCGCGGGCACCGGAACGGATTCGACGGTCCAGTTGACGGCGTCGATGACGGCCGGCACAGCGGCCTCGTCGAAGGCGTGGCCCATGTGTTCGACGATCCTCAGCTGCCGGGGCTCGGATGCCACGTCGAAGAGGTCCTCGGCCGCAGCAGCCGGAATGAAGCGGTCGCGTGTCCCGTGGATCAATGCGACCGGAGCACCGATCTTGGGAATCAGGTCGATGGGAGGGTCGGGCGAGTTCCACTTCTGAGCGACGCGCACTCGGAGGTAGCGGGACGCGAGATGACGTCCGAGGCGTGTGCGGGTGATGCCTGCGGTGAGCATCGCCGTGGGTGTGCGGGGGAGTTGCCACCGGGCCGGTGTGCTGACCGACACCACACCGTCGATGTCGGCGTGCGACGCCGCGTAGCGCAGAACGGCGATGCCGCCCATCGACGCCCCCACGAGTACGACGAACTCCGAGCGTGTCCGGGCTTCGGCCACGGCGGCTCCCACGTCGTGTTCCTCGAGGTCGCCGAGTGTGGATTCACCTTCGGATCCACCGTGGCCGCGGGCGTCGTAGGTGATGACGTCGTAGCCGGCGTCGTTCAGGCCGACCGCGACAGCCGTCACCGACGGGTCCTCGGCCGTGGAACTGAAGCCGTGGGCGAGAACCACCGCACCGCGGGGAGGCCCGTCCGTGAGGATCCGGTGCCCCGCGAGCAGGACGTTGTCGGCGGTGGCGAAGGTGGGCCGGTGCATCGTCAGGCGCGACGATCAGGCGGGCATGTCATGGTGCGCAACCTACGCAGCGGAAGCGGTGACGCTCGCCGCGATCGGGACGGTCCGACGGCGCAGGATGCCGTGGCGGGTCATGGAACGGTGGAAGTACAGGGCCGAGACTGCGATCGCGCCGCCGGTGAGTGTCATCGACAGGAGAGTCTTCGCCACCACATAGGTGCCGACCGACTGGCTCAGGAGGAGCCAGATGGTGATTCCGGCGTTGGCGAACTGGGTGAACGCCCACAGCAGTGAGATCCGCAGGAAGAACCGCCGAACCCGCACGTCCGCGAGAACGTCGGCGGGGATGGGGCAGAAGTCGGCGGCGAGACGCTGGGCGAGTGGTCGACCGAGGGGTACCGACACGAGAAACGCCGTTGCCACGAGTGCCGTACCGAGGGTCGGTTGGAGAAAATAGACGAACGTGCTTCCGGTGGACGCGGCCAGGACAGTACGTGCAGTCAGCGTGAGGGCGCCGAGGACGAGGATCCCCGGGACCCGCCGACCGGTCACAACCCGCCGGAAGATGTTGCCGTACGCCCACACGAGACCCGCGGCCACCGCTCCCCAGACGCCGAGGAAGCGCAGCGTCAGAAGGAACACGGCGACGGGGACGAGGGTTCCCTCGATGATGTTCGGCAGAGAGTGGCGAGCGAGGGTCCGCAGCTTCGGGATTTCGAAATGGGTGGTCATGGTGCGTGCGGTCACCGGACCGCCCAACGGGAGCTCTGGGGCTGCTTGAATGAACCCGTGGTGATGCCAGGGTACCCGAGCATGGGCAAGGGCGGGTATCTGCCCATCGAGGACTACGGGATCGTCGGCGATCTCCACACCGTCGCCCTGGTGGGCAACGACGCGTCGATCGACTTCATGTCGTTCCCGCACTTCGATTCGCCCACGATCTTCGCCTCCCTGTTGGATTCCGAGCGGGGTGGGCGTTTCGGGCTCCGGCCGTGCATCGAGGGCGGGGCACGCAAGCAGCTCTACCTGCCCGACACGAACGTGCTGATGACCCGGTTCCTCGACCGTGCGGGTGTGGCCGAGGTGTCGGACTTCATGGAGCTCGGCACGCACCGCGACGACCACCCCCACCGTCTGGTCCGGCGAGCGAAGGCCGTCCGCGGTGACATCGACTTCGACATGGTGTGTGCACCGCGCTTCGACTACGGCCGTGCCGATCACACCGTCGAGGCGCACGACGGAGAGGTGCTCTTCGTTTCGAGTGGCGACGACGGCCTCGTTCTCCGTCTGCGCAGCGAGGTTCCGGTCGAGATCCGCGACGGCGCCGCCGTCGCGCGTTCGCGCTCGCCACGGGCGACCACGCGGCGTTCGTGCTCGAGAAGGTGACCCCCGGACAGGAGAGTCCTTCGGCTGCCCCGGGATACGTACCCCGCGCGTTCGTCGAGACGGTGAACTTCTGGCGCGACTGGATCGGGCGCTGCACCTACAAGGGCCGGTGGCGCGAGACCGTGAACCGCTCGGCGCTGGCCCTCAAGCTCATGGTCTCCCAGACCTACGGGTCGCTCGTGGCAGCGCCGACGTTCGGGCTCCCCGAGGAGCTCGGTGGTGGGCGGAACTGGGACTACCGCTACACCTGGATCCGTGACGCCTCCTTCACCCTCTACTCGCTGATCCGCCTCGGCTACACCGAGGAAGCCGGGCGGTTCATGGAATGGATCGAGCACGCGCACGGCGGAACTCGAGCCCGACGGTTCGATGCAGATCATGTACGGCTACGACGGGCGCAAGACGCTCACCGAGATCGAGCTGCCCCACCTCGAGGGCTACCGCGGGTCGTCGCCGGTGCGGGTCGGCAACGGCGCGTACGACCAGCTCCAGCTCGACATCTACGGCGAGCTGATGGACTCGATCTACCTGTACAACAAGTTCGGCGCCCCGATTTCGTCGTCCCTGTGGGACAACTGCGTTCGTTTGATCGACTGGGTGACCGAGAACTGGGAACGGGAGGACGAGGGGATCTGGGAGGTGCGTGGCGGCCGCCACCACTTCCTGTTTTCACGGCTGATGTGCTGGGTGGCGGTCGATCGCGGGATCCGCCTCGCCGACCGTCGGTCGTTCCCCTACCCGTTCGAACGTTGGCGGCGCACCCGCGACGCGATCTACCACGACATCTTCGAGAACTTCTGGAACGAAGAGCGCCAGACCTTCGTCCAGACCAAGGGCTCGACGGCCACCGACGCGGCCTATCTGCTCATGCCACTCGTCAAGTTCATCAGCCCCCAGGATCCGCGGTGGTGGTCGACGCTCGGCGCCATCGAGGAGGATCTCGTCGACGACTCGTTGGTGTTCCGGTACCGCCAGGAGCACGGCACCGCCGACGGCCTCGACGGCGCGGAGGGCACCTTCAATCTCGTGTCCTTCTGGTACGCCGAAGCACTGGCCCGCGCGGGTGACGTTCCCAAGGCCCGCCTCGTCTTCGAGAAGATGCTCGGCTACGCCAACCACCTCGGCCTCTACGCCGAGGAACTCGGCCCACACGGCGAACACCTCGGCAACTTCCCGCAGGCGTTCACGCACCTCGGCCTGATCAGCGCGGCCTACGCGATCGACCGCAAACTCGACGACGCCGGGTGGGTGGCCTGATCGCGGCGTTCACGCAGTGTCGTCGCCCGCCCGAGTTGCGTGGAGCCGGCGGATACCCACCACCACGACGGCGATCAACGCGAGGTTGCGCATGCCGTAACCGATCTGGGTCACGACGGCGTCGGAGTCCGGCTCGTCGAAGAGAATCTCTAGTGCTGCGGTGAACACGACCGCGACCCCGACGAGGATCTCGATCTGCTTCTCACGAGCCGCCCCCGCGATAGCGACCCAGGGAATCAACCAGATCATGAACTGCTCGGAGAACACGGTCGAGAGGACGAGGAGTGCCGCGACCGACACCGTCGCCGGCAGGCCGATGTCGACGCGCTCCCGGGCCCGCTCCCAGACCCACCACGAAAGTGCGAGCGCGGCGGCCGCCAGCGCCGGTCCGATCCACATCGGTGGCACCCCGACACGCCACGCGCCCGACTCGAAGCGTGCCGCGCCGTGACCGACGAGGAGAGTGATCTGCGCCGGGACGCTCTCGACGTGCCAACCGGTCGCGCCGCGAAACGTCAGAACCTGGCGCGGACCGTCGATGTCTCCCAGCAGTACCCAGAAGACAAGACCGAACACGCCGCCCGCGCAGAGCCAGGCGACCGCCCGCCACCGTCGCGTGGCGACGAGCCAGGGCGCGAGGACGATCGGCCAGATCTTCACGAAGACAGACGCAGCGAGAACCAGCCCACCCGGACCGTCGCGTGACCGGGCCACGAGCGTGACTCCGAGCAGCGCCAGCAACACACTGAGAAGATCGAACTTCGTGAACACGGTGGCGAGCAGCGGTGCGGAGATCAGCAGATAGGACGCCGCTGCGCGACTGCCCCAGTTCCACAGGAGCAGTCCGGCGATTCCGAGGTCGGCGAAGAGCTGGACGACGATCAGGATGTCCAGAGTCGATCCGAAATCGCCGGTGTCGATTGTTTCGATGGCGAGAAGCGCCATCGGCGGATACTCCACCTCGGCATCCCGGTAGGGTCGGCCCTCTGACGTGGCGATCTCGTGGTACCGGCCGGCATCCGAGGTGAACTCGTAGTCGGGCGTCTTCAGACCACTGTCGCTCAGGAGCATGACCGCCGCGAGAACATGAACGGTGGCGAGAACGACGAGGAAGGCTCCCGGAACCCGCGGCTTCGTCGTCGCGCTCACCGCGGTTCGACGATCCAGACGTCGTCGAGGGACTCCTCGAGTGTGCGCACGGTCCTGCCGACCGCTCGGTCGGCGCGATCCCACACGACGACAGCTTCGTGGTTGTGGGCGGCGAGCCAGGCGTCACGCGCTGCAATGGCCGCACCGGCCTGCTGTTTCGAACGCGGCGGCTTCAACGTGTGGACGACGACCTGTTCGGCATCGTCGAGCAGCTCCCGGAAGCGACGGCGCGACGCGTCGGGCCAGACGCTGTCGGGATCGGGAAAGGCGAGCACGGCGACGTAGGGGATGTCCGCCTCGGCGGCCGCTTCGGCGCCGAGCTGTTCGGCACCCAGTCCGAGACCGGTCGCCACCACGAGCTCGGCGTCGACCTGCTCCTTCGCGCGCAGGATCTCCACGAGATGCCGGCGGACGCCATCGGCGGTCTTGTTCGCGTCATAGCCACCCAGCTCGGGTGGCCGGTGGCCCGTGACCACGATGCCGTGCGTCTCGAGACGGCTTTCGACGCTGCCGGTGCTCTCACTCGGTGCCACCGTGCCTGATCGGCTCGCGGGGTCCTCTTCCAGCTCCGCGATCAGTGCGGCGCTCAGATGCTCGCCTTCCCGCGCGGCCTGGGTACGCGCGGCGTCGGTGGCGAGAGCGTCCACGGCGTCGTTCATCGGATCGCCCGAGTGACCCTTCACCCAGCGGAACGACACGTCGGGGCGCGAGCGCACGAGCTCGATCATGGGTTCCCAGAGGTCGCGGTTGGCCACGGGTTCCTTCTTCGAGTTCTTCCAGCCGCGCTTCATCCAACCTTCCCACCACCCGTCCCGGAAGCAGTGCACGACGTAGGTGGAGTCACTCACGACGTCGAGCGGCCCGTCAAGGGCGCGCAAGGCTTCGTACGCCGCGGTGATCTCCATGCGCTGGTTGGTGGTCTTGGCCGCGGGGCCGCTGGCGTAGGGGCCGTCGGGCACCGCCCAGGCCCAGCCGCCGGGACCCGGGTTCCCCAGGCAGGCGCCGTCGGTGTACACGGTCGTGGCGGGTCCCGCAGCCGTTGTCACCGCACAAGGATGGCGTACCGTCAGGCCCGTGACGGAACGACCCCGTGTTCACGTCGATGTCAGCCACCACGAAGCGGCCGTGACTCTCACGGCGGGCGGGCTGAGCGCCCGCTTCCTCCCGTCGGTCGGCATGCTGGGGGTGTCGCTTCGACGCGACGGCCTGGAGTACGTCGCACTGCCCGATGGCGTGGCGGGATTTCGAAGCGGGCATACGACCGGGATCCCCCTGTTGCACCCGTGGGCGAACCGGCTCGCGGACGAGGAATACCGCGTGGGGCGGACTCGTGTAGACCTCGCCGGTCTCGACGTGCACCGCGACGGCAACGGTCTCCCGATGCACGGGACGATGGTCGGACCCCTGCGCTGGTCGGTCGTGCGAGCGGGACAGACGGGACGCCGCGCCGTTCTCGGCGCCAGGTTCGACTACGGCCCCGATGACACGGCGCGCTTCCACGCGTTCCCGTTTCCGCACCGTGTGACGATCACCGCAGCGCTCGGTCCTGACGCGCTCGAGATCGCCACGACCGTCGAACCGACCGGCCGACGGGCCGTGCCGATTTCGTTCGGATTCCACCCGTATTTCACACTTCCCGGCGTGCCGCGCCGCGACTGGTCCGTGGAGCTCCCCTCCTGCACCCAGATCGAACTGGACGACCGCGGCATCCCGACCGGCCAGATGTCGCAGGTGCACGGCGGGGACATCGGTCTGGAGCGTCGTACCTTCGACGACCACTACCGGCTCCTCCGTGAACGGCGGTTGGCGATCAGCGGGGGCGGACGTCGGCTCGAGGTGCACATCGGGCGGGGCTACGAGTTCACGCAGGTGTACGCACCGCCGCGACACACGTTCACCGCGCTCGAGCCGATGACGGCTGCGACGAACGCTCTGGTTGCCGGAGAGCATCCGGCGGTGAGCCCGGGAGACCGGTACCGGGCCACCTTCACGGTCCTCCCGTCGTAACCCCGCCACGCGCTACGTGAGGGCGGGGGATACTCAGCCGAACCAGGGGGGCTCGTTACCCGGCTTCCACTTGATGTTGCAGCCCATGCTCGGGTGGTGGGGTTCGGGAACCGCGTCGCCGGCCAGCACCGCGTCGATCGCTGCGTCGAGATCCTCGCCGGTCACCGGAACGTCGTTGCCGGGACGGCTCGAGTCCATCTGACCCCGGTACGCGAGCGCGCGCTCCGCGTCGTACAGGAAGAAGTCGGGGGTGCACGCCGCCCGGTACGCCTTCGCCGTTTCCTGGGTTGCGTCGAACAGATACGGGAACCGGTAGCCGACCGTGCGTGACTCCTCAGCCATGTGCTCGGGGGAGTCGTCGGGGTGAGCGTCGACGTCGTTGCTGTTGATTCCGACCACCGCGACTCCCCGGGCCGCCCACCGCTCCGCGAGAAGCGCCAACTCCCGCCGTACGTGATGCACAAACGGGCAGTGGTTGCAGAGGAACATCACCAACAACGCCGGAGCGTCGGCGAAATCCGCGAGGGCGAACTCGTCACCTGAAGGGTCCGGAAGGCGGAAATCGGGCGCCGGGGTCCCCAGCGGAACCATCGTGGAGTCGGTTCTGACCATGGGTCCCTCATTCAGCGGCGTACCTACGCGACGCTATCGGCGTGACCGAACCCGAGGAGGAACCCGAGCAGAACACCGCACCCGCGAGGTGGGGACTCACGAGGGTGACGCCGCTCTTCAGGCCGAGCGATAGCTACGGCGTCGTGCTCGGGCTCCTCATCCTGACCTTCGTGCTCTCGATGGCCACCAGCGCCGACTGGATGCGGTCCGTCACGTCGGCTCTCACGCTCGCGACCCTCGTGACCGCGTTGCTGACCTCGCGCGTCGAACGGCGGGTGATGGTTCTCGTCGTCGTCCTGGGGACGTGTGCGTTCGGCTTCCAGATCGCGGCCCACTTCGTCGATGTTCCGGAGCTCCGCGGCGTCGGGACCCTGATCAATGCCGCCATGCTGGCGGTCCTCCCCGTCGTGGTCCTCGGGCGCGTATGGCGCCACGACACCGTCACGGGGGAGACGATCCTCGGTCTCCTCTGCGTGTACGTGGGTCTCGGCAGTGTCTTCGCGCTTCTGTTCATGGGTGTGGACGGCATCAGCCAGACGAGCTTCTTCAACCAGGTCAGCGACCCGACGTCGGGCGACTTCTACTACTTCAGCTTCGTGACGCTCACGACGCTCGGTTTCGGTGATCTGACGCCGGCACAGGGTTTCGGGCAGTCACTCACCGTCCTCGAGGCCCTCATGGGGCAGGTCTTCCTCGTCACGGTCGTGGCCCGGGGCGTGTCGCTGCTCGGGGGAACGACCAGCGTCGGAGGTCAGCGCACCTCCGACTGAGCGCAGGCGTAGTCCGGCCCGTCAGGTCGTCAGGCAGGTCGTCAGGCAGGCCAGTAGGCGTCGTCGGCTCCCGAGTCGCTCAGCTCCTTACCCAGCGAGCTGTCGTCGTCGAACTCGTTCATTCCGACGTCGGACACGTGCCGCGCTCCCTGTTTGCCCACCACCGGCGCAGGTGCGCCGGAAACGCCGGTCAGGCAACCGGTCGGGGCCGCCACGCCCGCGGACGCACGGGGCTATTGGGCCGGCTCCTCGGGTTCGTCGGAGGCGGCGACCTGGTAGGCGCTGACCGACGAACGCCCCATCACGAGCTCGGCGGCGACCGCTGCGATCACCCCCGGGACGATGAAGCCCGGTCGACCCGTCGACTCGGCCACGAACATGACCGCGGCGAGCGGGACGCGGTAGCCCGCGCCGAGAAAGGCGGCGACCCCGATCACGAGGAACAGCGTCGTGTCGACGGCGCCGATGATGCCACCGACTGCTCGGCCGAACAGAGCGCCGGCGACGACGAGGGGGACGAACAGTCCACCCGCACCTCCACCGGCGACCGTGGTCGACGTCGCTACGGCACGCAACATGAAGAGGGCGAGGAGCGCGCCGACGCCGCGGCTCGGATCCAGCGCCCATTCGACGGCGTCGAAACCCGGTCCGAGTGTGAGGCTCTCACCGAGCATCGCACGACAGATGCCGAACAGGCCGGCCAGCAGCAGGCCACCCACGAGTGCCCGGAGATACGGATGAGTCCGCTGCGCCAGTGCCTTGGCTTCCCGGATCAGTTTGGCGAATCCGCGAGCCAACAGGCCCGCGCCGACACCGACCACGATGGCGCCGCCGAGGTCGCGTAGGTCGAAGATGGCGGGCGCGCCCGTGACCGGGAGGAGCCTGTCGGTGCCTTCGATGGAGACGAAGACGAGGTAGCCCGACGCCGCCGCCACGAGCGCCGGAAGAAGCATGCGACGCGCGAGGTCGCCCTGGTAGGGAACCTCCAACGCGAAGATCGCGCCCGTGGCGGGCGTCTTGAAGATCGCCGCCACACCTGCGGCGGCTCCCGCGACCATCAGCAGCTTGGGATGGTCGAACGTGAACAGCCGTGCGAAGCGTCGTTGGAACTGCGAGCCGATGCCGGCTCCGATGTAGATCGATGGACCCTCGAGACCCATCGCGCCCCCGGAGCCCAGAGTGGCCACGGACGCGGCCAGGCGTCCGAGAAGTGGTCGGTGATCCAGGTCCTTGTTGGGATCGTGGAAGCTGCGGATGTAGGCGTCGGCCGTCTCGGTAGAGCGTCCCCCCACCCACTGCACGATCGCCGCGGCGACGAGTAGGCCGACGAGTGGCATGAATGCCGCGACCCACAGGGGCGCCTCGAGAACGGCGTGGAGCATGAGTTCGACGACGAGCTCGTCGTAGAATGCCACGACGAGGCCGGTGATGGCCCCGACAGCCGCGGCGAGGAAGACGGACTGGCGGTACTGGCGGCCGATGGCCTTGATCTGATCGCCGCGTCTCACGGCCGTCTCACGGTCGTCTCACGGCCGACGTGCGTCGCGCTGCGTCGAGGATCGGAATCAGGCCGCGTCGCCACACCCGTGAGAGTGACACATAGGCCCCGGGATCGGGCGATTCCTCTTGCCTCGTCTCGGGTAGCGCAGGATACCTGCGCTACTTGTCCTCGTCTCGGGTCTCTGCCGTCGTCGGCGGTGGGGGAGCGAGTGCGTTCTGGAGATCGGCGAGTCGGGTGGGCGCGACCTGGTACCAGACCCACGTGCCGCGCCGCTCCCGTTCGAGCAGTCCCGCTTCGTGGAGAACCTTGAGGTGGTGACTCACCGTGGGCTGCGAGCGCCCCACCACGTCCACCAACTCGCAGGCGCAGGCCTCGCCGTTCGGCCGTGCCGCCACGTGGCTCAGCAGCCGCAACCGCACCGGGTCCGCCAGGGCGTGCATCGCTGCCGCCAGATCGGTGGCTTCCGCCTCGGACAACGGGGCGTCGCACACGGGTGCGCAACAGGAATTCGTCATACAAAGATATTGACATCGATCGATATAATGTGCAAGTATCGACGAACATCGATATGTAGGCGGTCGGTCAGACCGCCGATCGCACGGACAGAGAGGACACCGTCATGGCCCGGGTACAGCTCGCACTCAATGTTTCCGATCTCGATGTCGCCGTCGACTTCTACCGTCGCCTGTTCGACACGGAGCCGGCGAAGCGGCACGACGGATACGCCAACTTCGCCATCGACAGCCCACCCCTGAAGCTGGTGCTCTTCGAGGGCAGTGGGGAGCCGGGAACCCTCAATCACCTCGGGGTGGAGGTCGAGACGAGCGCGGAGGTCACCGCCGCTGCGAGTCGTCTGGAGGAAGACGGTCTCGACGCGAGCGATCCCGCGCGGGGGACCTGTTGCTTCGCGACCCAGGACAAGACATGGGTCACCGGGCCCGACGACACCCCCTGGGAGTTCTACACGGTCCTTTCGGACTCACCGACACCCGCCGTCGGCGACGGTGGATGCTGCAGCGCTCCCGTCGCAAGCGCCGAGGTCAGCGCGGCGCGGTGATCCCCACGAGCCGGGCAGCGCGCGACGGCTGGGGGAACGTTCCGGCGTCACCAAAGCTCGCCACGCCTCCGCCGCTCGACGCGATCCAATAGCCCGTTCCCGAGGTCGTCGTCTGGAGGTCAACCACCGACACCGCGTCCTGGCCGGACAGGTCGCCGGCATGGGGGGCTGTACCGAGGGTGTGGACGGCGCCCGTCTCGTCGAGAATCCATGCACCCCTACCGTCGGGTGTCGGCTCCAGCGCCACGGCCTGGCCGACCACCGCAGTGCCGACCCTCCAGCCGGAGCCGTCGCCCGCCAGAACCGTTCCGTCGGCGAGGAGCAGACTGAAGGAATCCTCGGCAGTGCCGGCGATGTCGGTCACCCCTATGGCCGCGTCGGCGAACGAGGCGGCCCGGTCGCCCGTGGCGTCACCGAATGCTTCGACGGAACCGTCGGCCTGTGCGAGCCAGTACCCCTCACCGGAGGCGGTGACGGCCATTCCCACCACAGGGCTGGTGCCCGTCAGCCCTTCGAGGGAGCCGTGGTGGTTGGCACTCCCGAAGTCGAAGACGGAACCATCAGCGGCGACCATCCAGTAGCCGTTCCCGTCGGGGTGCGAAGCGATGTCGACGACCTCGGCCTGCAACGTGCGGCTGGCGGCCGAGCCGAGGAACCGCGTCACGCCGCGGTCGTGAACCTGGCCCCCCGCGTCGGCGACCCAGTAGCCGAACGGCGCTTCATCGGGTGGGGGAGGAGGTGGGGGCGGAGGAGGAATCGCCTCCTCGGCGGCCGGCGTGGGATCGGGAGCTGACGGCGGCGGAGGGGGCACGTCGGGTTCGAGGCCCGCGGACGCGAGCATCGCGTTGTAAACCGCCAGGACCTTGCCCGCGTAGCTCGGGTCGGTGGCCCAGTTGCCGCCGCCCATCTCCTCCCAGGTCGGTGCAGCCCCCTTTCGGTGAGCGGGAGGATTCAGCAGCCGGCCTTCTCCGTCGAGGACCTCGGCATATCCGTGGAGAAGCTGCATTTGCGCGCGCACGCCCGTGCGGGCGTCGGGGTAGCCGTGGCCCGGACGGCCGTCGTCGAAGGCGCCGATACCGGAGTAGTTGTTGTGCTCGGGTCGGACCTGGCCGCCGGCAGGAAAGCTGAGGTAGCCCGTCTCCACCATGGATTGGGCGAACGCCACGTCCCCCCGCACTCCCTCGCGCGCTCCTTCGTCGACGAAGAGATCCACGAGCTCGGCGAGCTCCACGCCGATACGCGGCGTGTGGCCGGTCGATCCGTACCAGCCCACGATCTCCGCGGAGCTCAATCGACTCCCACCGAGAAGGGGGGTGCCGACCACTTCGTCGGAGCTGGGCGGTGGCGGCGCCGGGGCTGCCGCGGTCGGAACGAGAGTCACGGCGAGCAGACACACGGCGACGAGAAGCGCCCGTGGCGCGTGGCGACGGGCGAGCGGGCTGGGCACGAAAGGTGCATCGACACGTCTGGCCGGAAAGTTGAACGCTTGCGGCACCGTGGAGACGAGCCGGGGGGCCTTGTGCCGGAGTGCTCGACCGGCCGCGGCGCTCAAGTTCGAGGCCCGGACGGTCGACACTTCCCGCCATGGCGCGAGGTGTGAAGACGAAGGCCGTCGCGGTTGTCGTGGCTGCTCTGGCGCTCGGTGCCTGTGTGCCCGAGACGGTCCAAGGGCCGTGGGGTCCGATCGTGTGTGCGGAGCCGGACGGCGCGATGCCGATCATGGGTCAGAGCTGCCTGAGCGCCCAACAGCTTGCCGCCTGGTACAAGGCGTCGGGCCATACCGCCAAGCTCAAGGGCGTCACCATCGACGAGCTCGCCATGACCTATCTGATGGAGGGCCACCGCGAAGGCGTGCGTGGCGATCTCGCGTTCGTGCAGGCGGTCGTGGAGACCGGCTGGTTCCAGTACGGCGGTCAGGTCCTGTGGACCCAGAACAACTACGCCGGTATCGGAGCGACCGACGGCGGCGCCCACGGGGCGATCTTCTCGAGCCCGACGATCGGCGTACGCGCTCAGATTCAACACCTGCGGGCGTATGCGGACTGGAAGGCGTCACGCCGGACGTTGCACGCGTCGCTCGTGGATCCGAGATTCGACCGGGTCGTCCCGAAGGGCAAGGCGCAAACGGTCGGCGGGCTCGCCACGACGTGGGCGAGCAGCACCTGGTATTCGAACACCATCGTGCGACTCTACGACGAGGCCGTGGCGTTCAACTCCTGAGGCTGATTCGGCTCCCCCTAGTCTTGACGCCCGGAGCGGTACGGGCAGACCCGAAGAAATGAGCACGGGGGGACGTGTGGACGATCCACGAGACGCATTCGATCGAGAGGCGTTCGGCCTCGACGGCCGCGTCGCCGCGTTGACGGGTGGCGGCAGCGGAATCGGCAAGGCGACAGCCCTCACGCTCGCCCGAGCGGGCGCGTCGATCGTCGTCGCCGACATCGACGAGGCCGGGGCTCAGGCCACGGCGGACGAGATCACCGAGGCCAGGGGTACGGCCTCCGTCGTGCGCACGGATGTGACCGATCGGGCCGACATCGACGCTCTCGTCGACACGACGATGGAGCGCCACGGCCGGCTCGACGTCATGGGGAACATCGCCGGCGTTCCCTACAACAACATGGTCAAAGACACGCCCGACGTTGACCTCGAGAAGATCCTCGCGATCAATCTCAAGGGCGTCTGGTACGGCTGCCAGGCAGCGATGCGTGTCATGGTTCCGCAGGGCTCCGGGAGCATCATCAACCTGTCGTCGGGTGCCATCGACACACCTGCACCGACGCTGGCGCTCTACGGGATGACCAAGGCCGCCGTCGCGCAACTCACCAAGGTCCTTGCCATGGAAGCAGGCCGTTCGGGGATTCGCGTCAATGCGCTGGCCCCCGGCGTCATCGAGACGAACTTCTCCCGCCAGCATTTCGTCGACGAGGAGGGGGAGGTCGACCCCGAGCGCCTCGAGAAGTACCGCAAGAATTTCGGAAGAATGGCGCCACTGCAGCGCGTCGGCACACCCCAGGACGTCGCGAACGCGATCTGGTGGTTGGTGTCGGACGCCTCGGGTTTCGTCACGGGTCAGATCGAGAGACCCAACGGCGGCGTCGCGATGCCCTGGTAGATGCGGTTCCCGGGTAGACGCGGGTCAGGTCGAGATCTGATCCGATCGTCGCGTACCTCCACCTCGCGCCCCGCGCTGTGGACAGTCGTTCTCGCGAGTGTGATCACGGTTGCGGTTCTCGCGGCCTATGTGGTCTGGAGAACCGGCGACGGCGACGGATCGACACGCGGCGCCACGGCATCGAGCGAGGCGGCACCGGACGCGGAGGCCACCGCGACCGGCGACGGCCCACCTCGGAGCTTCACCATTGCCGCTTCCGGCGATTTTCTCATTCACAGCCCGGTGTGGAACCAGGCGCTGTCGAACGGCGGCGGCGTCGGCTACGACTTCGGCCCCATGCTGGAAGCGGTGACACCCGAGATCAGCGCCGCCGACCTGGCCATCTGTCACGTGGAGACGCCGTTGTCGGCGGACAACAGTGACCTCTCCGGTTATCCGCTGTTCAACGCCCCCTTCGAGCTCGCCGGTGCCATCTCCGCCGCGGGGTATGACGCCTGCTCGACGGTGTCCAACCACTCGCTCGACCAGGGCGCAGAGGGAATAGAGACGACCCTGGGCCACCTCGACGCTGCGGGAATCGAACATGCCGGTACCGCACGCAGCGCCGAGGAGGCCGCGGAACCTAACGTCTACGACGTCGAGGGAGTGGAAGTCGGGCACCTCGCGTACGCGTACGGGTTCAACGGCATTCCCATCCCCGCCGGTATGCCCTGGCTCGTCAACGAGATCGACGCCGATCGAATCCTCGCCGATGCCGAGAAGTTGCGACAGGCCGGATCCGAGTTCACCGTGGTGAGTCTCCAATGGGGCCAGGAGGACCTGCGCGATCCCACTCCCGAACAGCGTGCGCTCGCTCAGCAACTGCTGGGTTCCGACGACATCGATCTGATCATCGGGCACCACGTGCACGTCGTCCAGCCCATGGAGAAGATCGACGACAAGTACGTGATCTACGGCGTCGGGAACTTCCTGTCGAACCAGTCGGAGGCGTGCTGTCCCGCCGGGAGTCAGGACGGAGTGATCGTCCACGTCGAGGTCGAGGAGCAACCCGATGGTTCTTTTCTGGCGACCTCGGTGACCTACACGCCCACGTTCGTCGAGAGGCCCGACTACCGCATCGTGCCCGTGAGCGCCGCCAGCAACCCCGCGTCCTACGAACGAACGCTGGAAGCCGTCACGCTGCTCGGGCCCTACACGTTCGATGGCAGCCCGACACTCTGAGAGCCCCGACACTTTGAGAGCATCGCGCTCGCACCCCGTGCCAAGGGGCGTCGCCCAGCGCCACTAGACTGGGCGGAGCGAGCAGGCGCCTCCCACGCGCGCTCGCGGGGCCACCCTCTCTCATCACCTCGCCGTGTTCGGCGTGTCGGAGTCCGAGGTGGGCCCTCGGAAGACACCGATTCGTCCAACACAGCATCCAACGAAGCGAGAGACAACCATGACCACCACCTTCGAGGCGCTCGGCGTCTCGTCCGACCTCGTCCGCGCGCTCGAAAAGCGCGGTATCACCGAGCCCTTCGAGATCCAGGAGGCATCGATCCCCGACGGCCTTGCCGGACTCGACATCTGCGGTAAGGCGAAGACCGGCTCGGGTAAGACCCTCGCATTCGGTCTGCCTTTGCTCGAACGGGTCGAGTCCGCGGACGCGCACCACCCCCGCGCGCTCGTTCTCGTGCCCACCCGTGAACTGGCCAACCAGGTCGCCGACGAACTGGCGCCACTCGCGAAGGTTGTGGGCCGGCGCGTCATGGCCGTCTACGGGGGAGTATCGATGGATCCCCAGATCGACGCACTCGAAGACGGTGTCGACATCGTCGTCGGCACACCCGGACGCCTGATCGACCTGATCGAGCGACGGGAACTGTCGGTCTCCGACATCGGTGTGCTCGTGCTCGACGAAGCCGACCGGATGGCCGACATGGGCTTCATGCCCCAGGTCCAGAAGATCCTGCGCGGTATCGAGGCGCCCCACCAGACGCTGCTCTACTCGGCGACGCTCGACCGTGCGGTGAACCAGCTCGTCGACCGCTACATGGACGACCCGATCTTCCACGAGATCGAGTCGGCCGAAGTCACCGTCGACGCCATGGAGCACCTCTTCCTCCACGTCCACCAGATGGACAAGGTGAAGGTGGCCGCCGCGATCAGTGAGGCGTCGAACCGCACGCTCATCTTCGTGCGCACCAAGCGGGGTGCCGACCGACTCGTCCGCCAACTCCAGCGCGACGGCGTAGACGCAGGGGCGATCCATGGAGATCTTCGTCAGGCAGCCCGTGAGCGGCGCTCTCCCAGTTCGGCTCCGGCAAGCTCCCCGTACTGGTTGCCACCGACGTGGCCGCACGGGGAATCCACATCGACGTGATCGACGTCGTCGTCCACTACGACCCCGCGGAGGACGCCAAGCAGTACCTGCACCGTTCCGGGCGTACCGCGCGAGCGGGCGAGACAGGCGTGGCGGTCACGATGGCGCTCTGGGACCAGGAAAACGACGTCCGCTTTCTCCAGCGGCGCCTCGGCCTCTCGCTCCCGATGGTCGAGATCTTCTCGAACGACGAACGATTGCGGGACCTGCACGCCTGGGCCTCGAGCAACGGCGACGTCGTCGAAGGCGCGGCTGTCGAGGCCTGAGGCCTAGCCGGGCGTGTCGACCCGCGGTTGTCGACCGCCCGACGAAACGCCCTTCGGCGAAACACCCTTCGACGAACGCCCCGGCGCTGTGCGCATGCTCGGGTGCTTGCGGACGCGCTCTCCCGCCGGCGGGCCACCCGCGGCTTCCACGATGTGCACCGTGCCTCGCCGTTTCGCCTCGGCCAACTCGTGGCGACGAGCGTCGCGGGCGCGTCGACGCGCAAGTACCGATCGACGGCGCGTAATGAGGAAGAAGAGGCCCACGCCGAGCGCCGCGACGAGTACCCACAACCACGGGGAGGCGGCACCGCTGCCGGTGCCGCTGTCGTTGTTGACACCGCTGCCGCTGCCGTCGCCGGACCCCGCGGATCCCGTTCCCGTGTCCTGCGCCGCGGCAGGTGCGGGATCCGGGGTCACGGGTTCGTAGCCGCTGACCGCGGCCGCGAACGAGGCACCGGCCAGAGGTTCGAGCGCGGCGGGCAGCGCATTCAGGAACGTGGTTCGGGCGTCACGGGTCGTGACTGCCGGAGCGGGAAGCACCTCGCCGATTCCCGCGGCGCCGGCCTCTGAAGCGAAACCCTCATCCAACAAGCGCGTCGCGGTGCCGTAGGTGTCGACGTCGTTCAGCACGACGGCGATCATCGTGCGTCCATCACGTTCGGCCGAAGCGATCAGCGTGTTGCCGGCGAGATCCGTGGACCCGGTCTTCAACCCCGTGGCGCCGTCGTAGGTGCCGATGAGCAGGTTCTGGCCGAGCAGACGGTGCTGGATCCCGTCGGGACCGACGAACTCATATGTCTCCATCGGCGGGTACTGCGCGAGCTCGGGAATTTCCAGAAGATTCCGCGCGGCGATCGCGAGGTCGTAGGCGGAGAACCTGCTTCCGCCGTCGTGGGCGAACGTGTCGTCGTCGAGCCCGGCGGGGTCGCGGAGCACCGAGTCCTGCATTCCGTAGCGTGCGCCGATTCTCTGGGCGTCGGCGGCGAAGGATTCGAGGTCACCCGACACCGATTCGGCGATCGCGTAGGCGGCGTCGTTCGCCGACACGATGAGCATCGATGCCAGGGCGTCGTCGAGCGGCCACACCTGGCCCTCGACCATGGCGATCCGACGGGCAGGCCGGCCGGCGGCCTCGGCGCTGATGGTCACCTCGGATTCGAGCGGCGCCTGTTCCAGAGCCACGAGCGCCGTCATCACCTTGACCACGCTGGCCGGAGGAAGGGCCTCGTGGATGTTGTGGGCGCTGAGCACGGCCCCCGTGTCGGCGTCGACCAGGATCCACGCCCCCGGGTGCGGCTCTGAGCCATGCCCGTCGTGCCCGGCCGCGGCGGCGACCGGCAAGGCCGCCCCGATCAGCAGCGTCGCCACGAGCACCCTTAGTCCGCGAACCATGCGCGACAACGCTACCGGCGTGCCATCTGCATTGCGGGGACCAAGATTCGTGGGGGGAACCGTGTGCCCGTGTGGCAGGATGACGCCATGCCCAGGATCTCGCGTCGCGTCGACGCCATCGCGGAGTCAGCGACCCTTGCTGTGTCGGCCAAGGCCAAGGCGATGCGCGCCGTGGGCGAGTCCGTCATCGGATTCGGGGCGGGCGAGCCCGACTTTGCCACGCCCCAGCACATCGTCGACGCCGCCGTGGCCGCCGCGCGCGACGAGAGGTATCACAAGTACACACCCGCCGGAGGGCTCCCGGAGCTGCGCGAGGCGATCGCGGCCAAGACGGCCCGCGACTCGGGATTCACCTGCGAGGCCTCGCAGGTTCTCGTCACCAACGGCGGCAAGCACGCCATCGCGAACACATTCCAGACCCTGCTCGACCCCGGCGACGAGGTTCTCGTCCCCGCTCCCTACTGGACCACCTATCCCGAGTCGGTCGCTCTCGCCGACGGTGTGCCGGTCGTGCTGTCCACCGGAGCGTCCACGGGCTTCCGCGTCGGCGTGGAGGAGTTGGAAGCCGCCCGCACCGACCGCACCAAGGTGCTGCTGTTCGTGTCCCCCGACAACCCGTCGGGTGCGGTGTACCCGCCCGACGAGATCGAGAAGATCGGCCGTTGGGCGGTGGAGCACGACCTGTGGGTCGTCACCGACGAGATCTACGAGCACCTCACCTACGGCGACAACGTCTTCGCGTCGATGCCGGTGCTCGTCCCTGAGATCGCAGATCGGTGCGTGATCGTCAACGGAGTCGCCAAGACCTACGCGATGACCGGATGGCGGGTCGGCTGGATGATCGGCCCAACCGACGTCACCGCCGCCGCCACGCGTCTCCAATCCCACGTTACCTCCAACGTCGCGAACGTGTCACAGGCGGCCGCGCTCGCCGCGGTCTCGGGCGACCTGTCCGCAGTCGCCGAGATGCGCGATGCGTACGCCGCGCCGTGGCGCGCTCATGTTCCGCATGCTCTCGGAGATCCCCGGTGTCACCTGCGTCGAGCCGCAGGGTGCCTTCTACTGCTTCCCGTCGTTCGAGGCGGTGCTCGGCAACGAGATCGCCGGGAAGCGTCCGGTCACGTCTCTCGAGTTGGCCGAGGTGGCGCTCGAAGAGGCCGGTGTGGCCTTCGTGCCGGGGGAGGCCTTTGGCACTCCGGGCTACGGCCGTTTCACGTTCGCGTGCTCCGACGACGACATCACCGAGGGCATCGGACGTTTGGCGAAGCTCCTGGCCTGAGTTACGCTCCGCCCGCTTTTCTGCGGGGGCGCGACGTGCTCCCTTGAGCGAAGGAGGTGCCCGTGGAAACGACCGGGACACCCATGCGGAGATTCCTTGTCCTCGTGGCCGTGTGCGCGGTGTTGCTCGCCGCGTGCAGCAGTGGAAGTGACGATTCCGGATCGGATACCACGGGTTCGTCGGATGACAGTGCCGAGCAGACCGGGAGTGACACCGGCGGTGACACGACCTCGGGTGATTCCGACGGCGGCGATGAGATCGACAAGTGCACGTTGCTCGAGGCTTCCGAGATCGAGGCGGAGTTCGGTGGTCCGGTGAGCAACCCGATCGACGAGGGGTACCAGTGCCAGTGGGAGGTCGGCGAGGACCAGTCGCAACCCGGCACAGGGACGATCTCGGTCGCCGCGGGTACACAGGTCCCGGACCAGTCGGGTCAGGACTACTACGACATCGTGCGCGAGGCCGCGACCGATGCGGTAGAGGTCGACGGGATCGGAGACGCTGCCTACTACGAACCGGTCTTCGGCGCCGTGACCGTCCTGGCGAACGACACGGTGATCGTCGTGCAGGCCGCGTTCATTCCGGAACCCGACGGTCAGCAGGAGAAGGTCGAGAACCTGGCGGCACTGGTGGCCGATCGGCTCTGAGTCCACCGCATATCGGCTCTGAGTCGTACGCGGGCGGCGCCTAGGCTCGCATCCGTGACGCGAGTACTGATTACCGAGGAACTGGCGGACGGCGCCCTGGAAACCCTGCGCGCCGAGGGCCTCGAGGCCGACGTGCGCCTCGGGATGGACCGTGCTGCCCTCCTCGAAGCCGTGACCGGAGCCTCGGCGCTCGTCGTACGTAGCGCCACGCAGGTCGACGACGAGGTCCTGGCGGCCGGCGCCGATCTCGTGGTTGTCGGCCGGGCAGGGATCGGGCTCGACAACGTCGATGTCGAGGCGGCGACTCGTCGCGGTGTGATGGTGGTGAACGCGCCGCAGTCCAACGTGCTGTCGGCCGCCGAACACACGCTCGCCCTGCTGCTGGCCCAAGCGCGCAACGTCCCGGCCGCCAACGCCGACCTGAAGGCCGGCAACTGGAATCGCAGCACGTGGAAGGGCGTCGAACTGCACGGCAAGACGCTCGGCGTGGTCGGGCTCGGGCGTATCGGTGTTCTCGTGGCGCAACGGGCCCTGGCCTTCGGCATGCGGCTGACGGCCTACGACCCGTTCGTGAGCGCGGATCGTGCCCGCCAACTCGGTGTCGAGCTCGTCGAGGATCTCGGCGATCTCGTGGCAGGCGCCGACTTCGTGGTCGTGCACCTTCCCAAGACGCCCGACACGGCCGGGCTGATCGACGCCGAGGTTCTCGCCCGGGCGAAGCCGGGGCTTCGTCTCGTGAACACGGCGCGCGGCGGGATCGTCGATGAAGCGGCGCTGGCCGACGCTGTCGCCGACGGGCGGATCGCGGGCGCCGCGCTCGATGTGTTCGCCGAGGAACCGACCACCGAGAGCCCCCTGTTCGACCTCGACAGCGTCGTCGTCACGCCACACCTCGGCGCGTCCACCGCCGAGGCACAGGACAAGGCCGGCCGCACGATCGCCGACCAGGTCGCCCGGGCGCTCTCGGGCGAGCTCGTCCCCTTCGCGGTCAACGTCGCAGCCACGGAAGTCGCCGAAACCGTCCGACCGTTCCTGGCACTCGCCGAGCGCCTGGGTGCGCTCTTCGCTGCGCTCGCCGACGGCGGCGTGGAAGCCGTCGACATCTCGTACGAGGGTCAGATCGCCGACTACGACTGCGGCGTGCTGACACTCGCCATCCTGCGCGGGATGCTCGTCCGCGTCGTCGACGAACCCGTGTCGTTCGTCAACGCGCCCCAGCTCGCATCGGAACGGGGCATTCAGGTGAGTGAGACCACGTCATCGTCCGCGCATGACTACGTGAACCTCGTGTCCCTGCGCGGAACCGCGGGTGGTGAGGAGGTGCACGTCGCCGGCACCCTCTACGGCAAGCAGGACGCTCAGCGGATCGTCGCCATCGACGACCACGTCGTCGACCTGCCGCCGTCACGCCACATGATCGTCGTACGCAACGAGGACCGACCGGGCATGATCGGACGGGTGGGCACGATCCTCGGCGAAGCAGGAGCCAACATCGCCGACATGGACGTCGGTCGAACGCCCGGCGGCGTCGCCGCGCTCATGGCCATCTCGACGGCGGCGGCGGTTCCCGACGACGTCGTGCAGGTGTTACGCGCCGAGCCGGGGATCATTTCCGCGCGCGGTATCGACCTGGACTGACTCGACCTGGACTGACTCGACCGGGACCGACCTCGACTGATTGCTCGGCGGAGTCTTCCGCTCGGTTCTCAGCGCTTGGAGGCCCTCAGACTGTCGGATTCGGCGGCCGCCGCGTCGCGGTAGCAGGCATCCGCGTGGGTGCGCTCGTAGAAGGCGCCGCCGGGGGAGTGGAAGACCTCGCTGCCGTCTGTCGCCTTGATGGGATGCGTGGCCGGGCACGCACCGTCCTCCGCGGGAACCTTCGGAGGTTCGTCGGACGGCGGCTTCTCCGAGGTCGGTTCGGAGGGAGCCTCGTCTTCACGTGTCAGCAGGCGCCACAACAGGATTCCGATGGCGACGAGCACGCCGAGGACGAACACCGTTCGCACGAGACGGAACAGGCG
This sequence comes from uncultured Actinomycetes bacterium, assembly GCA_963704035.1. Taxonomy (GTDB): domain Bacteria; phylum Actinomycetota; class Acidimicrobiia; order IMCC26256; family JAOSJL01; genus JAOSJL01. The sequence continues at coordinate 124,769 of CAVPGR010000002.1, forward strand.
GTGCCGGGCGCGTTTCATCGGTTCATCCAGCACGGAGTGAAGGCTCCACCGCAGCACCCGACGCACCATCTCCGCCTCCCGTCAACACATCGACCGTACCGGACCCGTCGAGCAGTCCGGTGGAATCTGCCTGTGGAGTCGCCCGGGAATCGAGTTGACAGCGCGCGGGTCGCGTGCGAGCATCGTGGTCTCATGAGCCGGGATTCGCGCGCCACCGCCACGTTCGACCTGCTGCTTATCTAGTCGCGGGCGCCCTCCGGTGCTCGCGACGTGACCCCTCGTGCTTCGGCCGGGGGGTTTTCTAGTTCCCCGATTTCCTCCACATCCGAACGGAGACAACCGTCATGGACAGGGTCCGCATCTTCGACACGACACTGCGGGACGGCGAGCAGTCGCCCGGGATCTCACTCGACGTCGGCGAGAAGCTCGAGATCGCCGAGCAGCTCGCCCGCCTGGGTGTCGACATCATCGAGGCCGGGTTCCCGATCGCCAGCGACGGCGATTTCGAGGCCGTCGAGGCCATCGCCAAGGCCGTGCGTGGCCCGGTGATCGCCGGGCTCAGCCGTACGGGGCTCGCCGATGTCGACCGGGCGTGGGAGGCCGTGCGTCACGCCGAGCGGCCGCGGATCCACGTGTTCATCGCGACGTCTCCGATCCACATGGAGAAGAAGTTGCGGATGACCCCCGAACAGGTCGCGGCGGCCGCGGTCGAAGGTGTGGCCCGCGCGCGCTCGTACACCGACGACGTCGAGTTCTCTCCCGAGGACGGGAGCCGCTCCGATCCGGAGTTCATGTGCGAGGTGCTGCGCCTGGCCGTGGAGGCGGGTGCCACGACCCTGAACATCCCCGACACCGTGGGATACGGCGTGCCCGAGGAGTTCGGCAAGATCATCGAGTACGTGCGAGAGAGCGTTCCGGGCGACTATGTCATCTCCACCCACTGCCACGACGATCTCGGGCTGGCTGTGGCGAACTCGCTCGCGGGCGTGGTGGCCGGGGCGCGTCAGGTCGAATGCGCCGTGAACGGCATCGGCGAGCGTGCGGGCAACGCGGCGCTCGAGGAGGTCGTGATGGCCATCAAGACCCGCCCCGACTATTTCGGCGACGTCGAAACGGGTGTGCAGTCGCAGGAACTGGCCCGCACCAGCCGTCTGGTGTCGAGGCTCACCGGGTATCCCGTCCAGTACAACAAAGCGGTCGTAGGGCGCAACGCGTTCGCGCACGAGGCCGGCATCCACCAGCACGGCGTGCTGGAGGACCGCGAGACCTACGAGATCATCGACGCGTCCACCGTGGGTCAGGACGCCGTGCAGATCGTGCTCGGGAAGCACTCCGGACGTCACGCCTTTCGCGACGCGCTCGAGAAGATGGGGATCAGTATTCAGGGCGATGCCCTGAACAGCGCCTTCGACCGGTTCAAGGAATTGGCCGACAAGAAGGTCCAGATCACCGAGGCCGACCTCGAGGCGATCGTCGCCGAGGAGTTGGGGCACGGCTTCACCCATGGCTTCGAGATCGTCAGCCTCGACATGAGCGGCGGAACCTCGAGCACGCCCGTCGCCGAAGTCGTGTTGAGCCGCGACGGCGATCAGGTGCGTGCGAAGTCCGAGGGGAACGGTCTGATCGACGCGGCCTGCGAGGCGATCGCGACGGCCTGCGACATCAAGGCGACCCTTCTCGACTTCAACGTCTCCTCGGTGACCGGTGGGGTCGATGCCTTGGGCGATGTGGTCGTGCAACTCGAAGCCGACGGCGTCAAGGCGTCGGGGCGTGGCGTGTCGACCGACGTCGTGGAGGCGTCCGCGCGCGCCTACCTGAACGCGGCGAACAAGGTCGTACGGCTGAAAGCGCGCGGCGACACGGGCCGACGCGAGGTGGGGCCGTGAGCGTGAGACGATGGAGATCGTGGATGCCGCCATGCTGACGACCGCCGCACCAGACGCTCAGGAGGCACCGTGACACCAACCGCCGAGCACTCTCCGCACAGGGGCGCCGCCTTCTTTGATCTCGACCGCACGCTGATCCAGGGTTCCTCGACGGTGAAGTGGGCGTTGGCGGCGTGGCGTGCCGGCATGCTGCCCGGCGCTCCGATGCTGTCTGCTCTCGTCAACGGCATCACGTTCCGGATCACCGGCGGATCCGACGAACAGTCGCGCAAAGCCGTCGAGACCTCACTGGAGCTGGTGGCCGGCGCCGAGAAGGCCACGATGCTCGAGTTGTCCGACGAGCTCGTCCCGAAGCTCGTGTCGAAGGTTCGCCCCGAGTCGAACAACCTGCTCGAGATGCACGGCGAGGCGGGACGCGACCGCTACATCGTCTCCGCGTCACCGATCGAGATCGTCGGAGCGCTGGCCGATCAGCTCGGCCTCGAAGGAGCGATCGGCACCGAGGCCGAGGTCGCCGACGACGGCAGATACACGGGAGCGCTCACGTCGGCATGGATCTACGGACCGGCCAAGGCCGAGGCGATCAGCAAGCTCGCCGCCGAACGCGGCTACGACCTCGAGCTCTGCTACTCGTACAGCGATTCGTCGAGCGACCTTCCCATGCTCGAGATGGTGGGGCACCCCGTCGTGGTGAACCCCGACAACGCGTTGCACAAGATCGCGCGGACCCGAGGCTGGCCCGTGGTCGAGTTCCGCAGTCGCGCGACCGAGATCACCAAATACGGTGTCCTCGGCGCCGCAGCCGGTGGCGGAATGGTCGGCTCCTACTACCTGGGGCGCCGCCACGAACGCGGCCACTGGCGGGGCGTCCGCCGCTGAGGCTGACGGCTTGCCCCAGCCGTTCCACCGTTCGTCATAGTGCAAGCGCACTATTCCCCGCGCTCCGCGCGAGCGCTTCTTATCTCCCGGGGTTTGTGGCCGATGGGACCCCCGCAGATACCGCGCAACAGCGCGCGGTCCGCCGGGAAGGAACCGTCATGCACAGAACTCCGGGACAGCGTGCGCGTCTGACGCTGCTCGCCGCGGTCGTGTCTGTCGGCATGACGCTCGGTATCGGCGCCCCGGCGAGTGGCGTGGAGGCCGCGGCTCTCGACATCGACGCGCCCATCGACCTCGGAGTTCCGTCCGGAGTGGATGTCTCCTTCGCGCTCGCAAGTAGCGCCGCAGGTCCGATCGTCGGAGCGACCGACGTGGAAATCAAGGGAGACGCGCTCGGGTTCTCCATGAGCTCGCCGCCCACCCCGCTCGGCGTTCCCGCCGGCTACGGCGACTCAGTCGCCTCCGACGTGAACGGCAGTGGGGTCGCCATCGGAGCCGTGACCAGAGACCCCGGGGACGGAACGATCGTTCCGGCCATCTGGGTCCCCGGCAACGCTCCGGCGCTTCTTTCCTCGTTCGGCACCGATACGCGCACCTTCGCGATCGCTCTCAACGACTCGGGGTTCATCGTCGGCTTCGGCGGCAACAGCGACGACACCGGCGTGCACCCACTGACGTGGACCAGTGGCGTCCCCAGCGTCTTGGACCCGCTCGGGCACACGGTCGCCCGCGCCGTCGACGTCAACAGCTCCGGCATGGCCGTGGGCCACCTCGGCGACGGTGATCTGGACTCCGATCCCTTCACCCCTGCCGTGTGGATCCCCGGCAAACCTGCACTCGAACTGGCGACCCTGGGTGGCTCGTCGGCCGTCGCCACGGGCGTCAACGACGCGGGCGCCGTGATCGGCTACTCGCTGACTGCCGGCGATGCCGATACGCACATGTTCCGATGGACGGTCGATGGGGGGATGGAGGACCTCGGGACGCCCGGTCCCGGCGGTCTCGTGCCGATCAACGAGATCTTCGAGATCATCGGACCGAAGATCAACAATCAGGGTCAGATTTCCCTGTTCGGATTCGGGAAGAGCGGCCCGGTCGGATACGTCTGGACGGATGCCGACGATTTCGTGCCGCTCCCACCGTTCCCAGGTCAGCAGCAGGTCGCCTACGCCATCAACATCGACGACGCCGGGCGCGTGGTGGGCGCCGCAGCTACCGGGGACACGGGCCACCCCGCGCTCTGGCAGATCCAACAGCCCGACCCGCCTGCGCCCCCGATGCCGCCCGAACCGCCGGCGCCTCCGGCCCCGGATCCGGATGCAGGTGGAGGAGGAGCCGGCAGCGATCCCGACGGGCGGCACGGCCAACAACGGCGGTGTGGCAGCGACGGGAACCGGCTCGGCTCCGACCCTGCCGGCCACCGGCCCCGGAACGATGCCCGCGCTCGTCGTGATGGCAAGTCTGCTTGTCATGTCCGGTTCGATCTTGGCGTTCGGTCGCGGACTCACGTTCACATCTCGGAGAATCCGATGACGCGCGTTCGTCGGGGTTCGACTCGATTCTTTGTCGCAGTCGGCGTTCTGACTCTGGCGGTGTACGGGCTCGCCATGACCGGCGGCACAGCCCACGCCGCGACGATGATCTCGCCGCCGGTGGACTACGGCCTTCCGCTCATAGGTGAACCCGCGTTCGCCCAGGCCTCCAACGATTCAGGAACCGTCGTCGGGTTCGGCATTGGGGCTTCGGACCCCTCGGCGTATCAGTTCTTCGCTGACAGGGCACCGATTCCGCTGGGGGAGCCGACCGGATACGACGGCTCCGCAGCGCGGGATGTCAATGCAGACGACTTCGCCGTCGGCTGGGCCTCCGACAGCGAGGGCACGGTCGCTGCGATCTGGGTTCCCGAGACCGCGCCCGACGGTGCTACCCACGCCGGCTGGAGACGAACAAGCGATGGCGCTGGCGATCAACGACAGTGGAACCGTCGTCGGTGCCGGTCTCGACAACGACACCAACACGAGCTCGGCGATCGTGTGGCCCACCGGCGGCGGCTCGCCGAGCGTCCTCGATCCGCTGGGCGGACAGGACGCGGGCGCGCTCGACATCAACAACTCCGGCGTGGCCGTCGGCTTTTCGGGCGCGCCGAACCTCCCGTCGATGCCGATGATGTGGGTTCCCGGCGACGCCGCAGTGTCGCTTCCGACATTGGGTGGTTCCGGCGTGTACGCCAGTGGAATCAACGACGACGGCGTGGTGGTCGGTTTCTCCAGCATTCCGGGCGACGCGGAGATTCACCTGTTCCGCTGGACCGCCGCGGGCGGTATCGAAGACCTCGGAGCTCCCAGCGGCGCCGAGTTCGCTTTCGGCGGTAATCCGGCGGGCGGTCCACTGAGGGCGGCAATCAACGCGCACGGCCAGATCGTCGTCACCGCTTTCGTCGGCGGGAACGATCGCGCGGCTATCTCTACGCCGACGCCGACGGGTTCGTTCCTCTGCCGGCCTACCCCGGAGCAGGCCAGGTTTCCTACGGCGCCAACATCGACGACACCGGCCGCATCCCCGGGATCGCTCTCCGGGCGGACGATGAGGCGCCGGCCACGGTGTGGCAGGCCGAGGTCCCCCAGCCGCCGACTCCGCCTTCGCCGCCCGGGCCGACGCCCGATCCGCCCGACCCCGGCCCGGGCCCTGCGGATGCCCCGGGGAGCACGCCGACGGCGACACCGACCGGCGGGCGCACCGGAACGGGTTCCGTTCCGACGCTCCCCGCCACCGGGCCCGGGATGTTGTCGGTGCTTCTCGCGTCGGCGGGTGTTCTCGTGCTCGCCGGCTGTGCGATGACCGTCGGACGCCGACTCACTCCTGTTCGGGTTCGGGCGCAGCGTCGAGGAGACCCTGCGCCGTAACGAGGTCCTCGGCTCTGACCCACACGGGAGTGCCGCGCTTCGAGAACAGGGTCTGCGTGCGATCCTCGAGTGGTCGGTGCTGCGCCGTGGCCTTCACGCCGTTCGTCTCGAGCAGTGCCACGATCATGTCGGCCTCGAACGGCGACTCGGCGTGGGTCACCACGACCGTGGGTTCTCCGGAGCGCGTGTACACGACGAACGCGGCGCGCAGCTCGAACGCAGCGCGGATCTCCGGCGTCGTACAGTCCGTGACGCTCTCTTCTGTCAGCCCGGCGGCCTTCAGGCCGTCGAGCTCGTCGGGTGCGGGCGGCCACGGCGGGCCCTCGCCCTGCGGAGTGCCGGGTGGCCGCAGGAAGGTGACGACGAGCAGAGTGCCGCCGGGCTTCACCCACGAGGCGATCGTGGCGCACACCTCGTCGCGCAGTACCGGCGGAAGCGACTGGATCGTGAGGTTCTCGATCACCAGGTCGAAAGCGCCGATCCACTCACTCGGCGCGTCGAAGAGATCTTCCGCCTGCCACGAAACGTCCGAATCGGGAAAGCGTTCCTGAGCCCACTCGAGCGCTGCGGGCGACGCGTCGAAAGCGACGACATCCCATTCCCGCTCGGCGAGCGCGACGGCGTCGTCGCCGAGACCCGCACCGACCACTAGAGCACGCTCCCCGGGCTCGGGGAGATGTGTGTCGAGCCATCGCTCGATGTCGAACTGCGGATGCAACTGCGACCAGGGAACGCCCGTCGCGTCGCGATCCGCGGTGCGGTACATCGCGTCGAAGCGATCGGCCAGTTCGGCCGTACGTGCGGGGTCGTTCAGGTCGTCGGCAGCCATGCAGGCCGGTCGGTCTCGTAGGAGCTGATGAGGTCGTCGTGGGTGAGGCTCAGCGCGATGTCATCCAGACCGTGCAGGAGGCGGTGGTGTGTGTGGTCGTCGAGTTCGAATGGCTCGTCGAGATCGATGGCGGGAACGAGAACCCGACGATCCGGAAGGTCGATGACGAGCTCCACGTCGGGATCGCGCGTCACGATCTCCATGATCCGCTCCACGACTGCCTGGTCGAGTTCCACTGCGAGCAACCCGTTCTTGTGGCAGTTGTTGCGAAAGATGTCGGCGAAGCGCGACGAGATCACGGCGCGGAAGCCGTAGTCGGTCAGTGCCCACACGGCGTGTTCGCGCGAGGAACCGGTGCCGAAGTTCGGACCGGTCACGAGGATCTCGGCGCCGGTGTGGTTGTCCTGGTTCAACACGAAGTCGGACAGCTCGCGCCACTCCGAGAAGAGCCCCTCACCGAATCCCGTACGCTCGACGCGCTTCAGCCAGTCGCTGGGAATGATCTGGTCGGTGTCGACGTCGGAGCGTTCCAGGGGAACGGCCCGGGCTGTGATCTCTGAGATCGGTTCCATGTTGCGTTGTCCCTTCTGTCGGGAAGCGTGGCCGACGAACGGCGCGTCAGTCGAGGCCAGGTCAGTCGAGATCGGCGGGGGCGCTGAACGTGCCGGCGATCGCGGTCGCGGCCGCCACGGCGGGGGAGACCAGGTGCGTTCGACCACCTCGGCCCTGCCGACCCTCGAAGTTGCGGTTCGACGTCGACGCGGCAGCGTTCGCCCGGGGCGAGCTTGTCGGGGTTCATCGCCAGGCACATCGAACAGCCCGGCGCCCGCCAGTCGAAACCCGCCGCGGTGAACACAGTGTCGAGTCCTTCGTCTTCGGCCTGTTGCTTCACCCGGGCGGAACCCGGCACGACCATCGCCCGCATCCCGTCGCGGGTGCGGCGGCCTCGCACGACGTCGGCGGCGGCGCGCAGGTCCTCGATGCGGGCGTTTGTGCACGACCCGATGAACACCGTGTCGACGGGGATGTCGCGCATCGGTGTGCCGATCTCCAGACCCATGTACTCGAGTGCCCGCTCGGCAGCGTCGCGTTGCGCGCGATCCATGAACGACGACGGGTCGGGGACCGCATCGTCGAGCGTCACGGTCTGGCCCGGGTTGGTACCCCACGTGACACCCGGCAGAATCGTCGCCGCGTCGAGCACGACCTCCTTGTCGAAGGTGGCGTCGTCGTCGCTCGGAAGCGCGCGCCATTCGTCGAGTGCCTGTTCCCATGCCGCGCCGCTCGGGGCGTTCGGGCGACCTTCGAGGTAGGCGAAGGTCGTGTCGTCGGGCGCGATCATCCCCGCACGCGCTCCGGCCTCGATCGACATGTTGCAGACGGTCATCCGTCCTTCCATCGAGAGTCCGCGGATGGCCGAGCCGCGGTACTCGATCACCGAGCCGATCCCTCCGCCGGTGCCGATGCGGGCGATGATCGCCAACACGACGTCCTTGGCGGCGACACCGGGCGACAGCTCGCCGTCGACGGTGACCGCCATGGTGCCGGGCCGTTGCTGGGGGAGCGTCTGGGTGGCGAGGACGTGTTCGACCTCGCTCGTGCCGATCCCGAATGCCAACGCGCCGAAGGCGCCGTGGGTGGACGTGTGGCTGTCGCCGCACACGATCGTCATCCCGGGCTGGGTGAAACCCTGCTCGGGACCGATGATGTGCACGATTCCCTGATCGGGGTCGCCCATCGCGTAACAGCGGATGTCGAACTCGTCGCAGTTGGCGCTCAGCACCTCGAGCTGCTTCTTCGAGATCGGATCCTTCACGGGGCCATCGAGCCCGTCGGTGGGCACGTTGTGGTCAGCGGTGGCCAGCGTGAGATCGGGACGGCGGACGGTGCGTCCCTCCATGCGCAGCCCGTCGAAGGCCTGGGGCGAGGTGACCTCGTGAACGAGGTGCAGGTCCACGTACAGCAGATCCGGCTCACCCGCGGCGCTGCGCACGACGTGGCGGTCCCAGACCTTCTCGGGGAGTGTGCGTCCCATTGTCGTACTCCGTTGCGCTCGGCTACGTCAGGGCGTCTGTCCCAGATGTTGCATTTCTCAGATTTTGCATGTCTCAAATAATGAGACTACGATTCTGAATCGTGGACAGTCTAGAGAGGTCCGATGACATGCGCAAGCCGGTCACGGCGACGAGCGGAGTGGGCGTCGTCGACAAGAGCGTCGGGCTGCTCGACGCGTTGGCGAAGGGTCCGGCGTCCCTGGCCGATCTCGTCGAGTCGACCGGTTTGCCACGTCCGACCGCGCACCGCCTGGCGCGAGCGTGGGAGCACCACGGCGTCGTCGGACGTGACGAGCAGGGGCGGTTCCGACTGGGTGCGCATGCCACCGCCTGGGCCGGGGCGAGCGGTACAGGTCCGCTGCTCGATGCCGCCCGCAGCGTTCTCGCCGACCTGCGTGACACGACCGATGAGAGCGCGCAGCTCTACATGCGCGACGGCGACCGACGGATCTGCGTGGCGGCGGCCGAACGCCCGAGCGGCCTGCGCGATACCGTTCCGGTCGGCGCGTCGCTTCCGCTCGACGCCGGTTCGGGCGGCAAGGTCATGCTCGCCTTCGAGGGCCCTGCCGAAGATGCCGAACGTCGGCGGATCCGCAAGCGGGGGTGGGCCGATTCGGTGGCCGAGCGGGAGCCGGGGGTCGCCAGCGTGAGTGCGCCGGTGCTGCGCGACGACAGACTCGTGGCCGTCGTCAGCGTGAGCGGACCGATCGACCGCCTCACCCGCACCCCTGGCAGACGCTTCGCCCAGGCTGTGGCGCGAGCCGCCCGCGACCTCGAACACCGGGCGGGTCTCTGACGTTCATTCTTCGGAAACAGAGCTGAAACACGGGCCCCCTACCGTGGTCGTCATGGAGGTCGCCACTCTCCACTGGCCCGATGAGGCATCCCGGCTGAGCGAACTGCGGGAACGACACCAGCCGCGGCTCGTACTGGTTGCACACGACGCAGACCCGCCGTTCAGCGACGACTGCCTCGAGGACTGGATCCGCCTTCCGACGCGGGATGCCGACGTGGAGGCGCGACGCGAGGCCGTCGCGGCACGCGCCCGCCACCACAACCCGGCGCCCGTGGTGACCGACGAGGGAATCGTGCGGTTCCGAGACGACTGGGCTCCTGTGTCGCCCGTGGAACGGGAACTCGCCGCCGAGCTCGCGGAACGATTCGGCACCGTGGTCGGTCGCGACACCCTCACCCGTCGAGCCTGGTCGGGTTCTCTGCCGAACCGCAACGCCTTCGACGTGCACATGCTCCGGTTGCGACGACGCCTCGAGCCGATCGGCCTCGCGGTCCGGACCGTGCGTGGCCGCGGATACCTCCTGGAGGTCGCCGACAACTGAGCCCGACGCGCGAGGCTTTGCTTCATGCGCATCGGCGTCGACACCGGCGGCACGTTCACCGACGTCGTGGCCGACGACGGCAGCGTGCACAAGCTCCCGTCCACTCCCGACGCTCCGGCGACCGCCGTCGCCGCGGGAGCCGACGCGCTGACCGGCGGCACTCGTCCCGAACTGCTGGCGCACGGCACGACGGTCGCCACCAACGCGCTGCTCGAACGTCGCGGCGCCCGCGTGGCCCTCGTCACGACGAAGGGCTTTGCCGACGTCATCGAGATCGCACGCCAGGACCGCCCGTCGCTCTACGATCCATTCGTCGACCGCCCCGAGCCGTTGGTCGAGCGCGATCTGCGCCTCGAGGTCGGCGGGCGTCTGGCCGCTGACGGCAGCGAACTCGAAGGCGTGGCCGCGGACGACGTGCCGCCCGTCCCCGACAGCGCCGAATCGGTCGCGGTGTGTCTCCTGCACAGCGATCTCGATGCGACCCACGAGAGGATCGTCGCCGAGGCGCTGGCGGCCCGTGGTTTGGACGTGACTGCTTCACACCAGATCTCACCGGAGTTTCGTGAGTACGAGCGCACGGTCACGACGGTCGCGAACGCCTACCTGCGCCCTGTGTGCGGTGACTACCTGCGAACGGTCGACGATCTCGCCGACGAGGCGTTCGCGATGACCTCGGCGGCCGGTCTCGTCCCCGCCCGCGAGGCGGCGGACGCACCTGTGACTCTGCTTCTGTCGGGTCCCGCCGGCGGAGTTCGTGCCGGCGCGGCCGTCGCGGCAGCGGTGGGACTCCCCGACGCCGTCACCTTCGACATGGGCGGCACGTCCACCGACGTGTGCCTCGTGCGCGGTGGTGTCCCGGAACCCGCTGGTGGCCTGGAAGTGGGTGGGTTTCCGTTCCGTGTGCCGTCGCTCGACATCAACACCGTGGGAGCAGGCGGCGGCTCGATCGCCGCGCTCGACCCCGGTGGCGCACTCGTGGTCGGGCCCCGCAGTGCCAGCGCCGTGCCCGGGCCCGCCTGCTACGGCCGCGGCGGCACCGAACCCACGGTCACCGACGCGGATCTCGCGCTGGGCCGTATTCCCGCCGACGGGTCTTTCCCCGGTCTCGGAGGACTCGACATCGACGCCTCCCGGGCGGCGCTGGAGCGGGCCGGGGTCGATCCGCAGGGCGTCGTCGACGTCGTCGACGCCAACATGGAACAGGCCGTGCGGGTCGTCACGGTCGAGCGTGGTGTGGACCCGCGTGATCTGACGCTGGTTGCGTTCGGGGGAGCGGGGCCACTCCACGCTTGTGCCGTCGCCGAGGGTCTCGGGATGCGCACGGTGGTCGTGCCGCCGCGTGCCGGGGTCTTCTCCGCCGTGGGTCTGCTCACAGCGCCCCGGCAGCGGGAGGTGGTCCGCTCGTTGGCAGGCTCCGCACGTGTCGACACCCTGTCAACAACTGCGGAAGCTCTTTCCGAGCAGGCGACGACGCTCGTGTCCGGCCCCGGAGGTGCTGATCCCCGTTCCGATGTCGAGGTCGAGCTCGCCTACGACTGCCGGTACGAGGGCCAGAGCCACGAGATCATGGTCGGGTCCGTGGACGCCTTCCACGACGAACACGAACGACGCAACGGCTGGTGCGACCGCAGCGCGCCCGTCGCTGTCGTGGCGATCCGGGCTCGGGCACACGGTCCCGCACCGTTGGATCCGTCCGACCTCCCGACGGTCCATCGCAGCGGAGCGACCGGTCCGAGTGTCATCGCGGAGCCCGACTGCACCATCTGGATCCCCGACGGCTGGACGGCCGACGTTCACCCCTCCGGCGCCCTCCTCTTGATGCGTCCGTGACGCGCGCTATGCGGACTCCAGGGACGCATCAAATGGATCCGGCGTCGCTCCAACTGCTGATCTCCCGTCTCGCGGGCATCGCCGACGAGATGGGAGCGGTGCTGCGCCGCGGTGCGTTCAGCCCCAACATCAAGGAACGTGCCGACTGCTCGGCGGCGGTGTTCACCCCCGACGGCGAGCTTCTCGCCCAAGCCGAACACATTCCCGTGCACCTCGGCTCGATGCCCGCCTCGGTGTTGGCCGCGATCGACTCCGACGCCGGGCAGCGGATTGCTCCGGGTGAGCAGATCGTTCTCAACGATCCGCACGCCGGAGGCACACACCTCAACGACGTGACGCTCGTGGCGCCGTGCTTCGGGGTGATGGGCACCGAGCAATCAGGTGACCTGGTCGGGTGGGTCGCCAACCGGGCGCACCACGCGGATGTCGGTGGCATGACCCCCGGTTCGATCCCTCCCGACGCCCGCGAGCTCGTCCAGGAGGGCTTCATCCTCCCGCCTGTACTCCTCACCGACGAGGTCGTCGCGCTCTTCGCCGCGAACTCGCGCACCGGAACGGAGCGCAGGCGCGACCTCGCGGCACAGCGCGGCGCGAACGCCGTAGGAGTCCGACGTCTCGCGGGCATGGCCGGAGCAGCCTTTCACGAGGCCGTCGCGCACGGCGAGCGCCGGATGCGTGCCGCTCTCGCGAGCCTTCCCGACGGCATCTACGCCTTCGAGGACGTCATGGACTCCACCGGTGCAGGTGCCGATCAGCGCGATCCCGTGCGCATCGCCGTCGAGGTGACGATCCGCGGTGAGCGGATCAGCTTCGACTTCACAGGTACTGCTCGCCAAGCCCACGGGAACGTCAATGCCGTGCACTCCGTGACCGAGAGTGCGGTCGGCTTCGCCCTGCGCTCGGCGACCGATCCCGAAATCCCGGCCAACGGGGGAGCGATGCGACCTGTCGAGGTCATCGCTCCCGAGGAACCATCGTCGCCGCGCAGCCGCCGGCGGCGGTCGGAGCGGGCAACGTGGAGGTCTCCCAGCGCGTCGCCGACGTCTGCCTCGGCGCGCTCGCGCAGGCGGCGCCCGATCGTGTACCCGCGGCGAGCCAGGGGACGATGAACAACCTCCTGATCGGCGGAACGGGACCCAGCGGAGCCGTCGACGCTGCGGGACACGAGAGAGCGGAGTTCGTCTTCTACGAGACGGTCGCCGGCGGTCAGGGAGCGCGCCCCGGTCGCGACGGCATGAGCGGCGTGCAGACGAACATGACGAACACCCGCAACACGCCGATCGAGGCACTCGAGAGGGAGTTCCCGCTACGCGTGCGCTGCTACGCCCTGCGCCGGGGCAGCGGAGGGAAGGGTGAAACGAACGGTGGCGACGGCGTCGAACGCGACCTCGAGGTCCTTGTCCCCGTGACCGTGTCGCTCGTGACCGAACGACGCGAGCGCGCGCCCTACGGCCTCGACGGCGGCGAACCGGGAGCAAGAGGTGAGAACTGGCTCCTCCCCGGAGGCGACGAGGGGCGCGCCGAGCGCCTCCCCGACAAGTGCACCGTCACCCTCGCCCCCGGCGACGTCATCCGCATGCTGACGCCGGGCGGTGGTGGGTGGGGCCCGCCGGGGACCTGACCCGCCGCCGGTCCGTTTCAGGCCTGTCGCTTCACTGCCTCCTGCATGCTCTTCGTCCACTCGTCGTCGATCTCGACTACGGGGATCGTCTCGACGTCGAAGTACGGCGCGAAGGTGGCCACCCCGGCGAGGTCCACGTCGTCGAGCGAGCCCAGGGCCACGTATGTCGTGCTGTCGGCACCGGCCAGGACCCACTCGGTTCCGCCGGTCGGTCCGTGCTCCAGAAACAGTTCGAGAGCCTTCTTCTGGACATCGGCGCCGGGGCGCATCCGCAGGATCACTATCTGTTTCATGTCTGGCTCCTCAGCTTGATGTCCTGCCGGAACGGCAGGCGGGACGACCCGAGGGTAGATGCCGGGCGCTACAGCAGCCCGCTTGCCACCGCCAATGAATCCGCGGGGCTGGGGAGCGGGGACTCTAGGCTTCGCCTGGGTGAGGGCCCCGGTGCTGTGGGCCCGTCGGATCAGACACCGTGGGAGGAACCATGAGTGCACAACCGAGTAGACAACCGAGCGGCTGGGCTGTGGGTTGGGCGATGTTCGCGGCGATCATGTTGATGATCGTCGGGTTCTTCTCGATCATCGCCGGAATCGCGGGCATCGCCGAGGACACGATCTACGTCACCGGCCAGAAGTGGGTCCTGGAGGCCGACCCCTCGACATGGGGCTGGATCCACCTGCTCTGGGGAATCGTCCTCGTTCTCTCGGGCATCGGAATCTTCACCGGGAACGTTCTCGCACGGACCGTCGGGGTCGTAGCGGCCGGGTTGAGCGCCATTGCCAACTTCGCCTTCCTGCCCTACTACCCGGTGTGGGCGATCGTCGTGATCTCCATAGACGTCGCCGTCATCTGGGCGCTGACCTCCCACGGACGCGACATCGAGCTCCTCGACAGCTAGGCGGTCTGACATGGCTCCGGGCCCGACGCCTGCCGACGGGCAGCGGAGCGCCGATGTCCTGGTGATCTTCGGGATCACCGGGGACCTCGCGAAGGTGATGACGTTCCGGTCGCTGTACCGGTTGGAGAAACGCGGGCTGCTCGACTGCCCGATCGTCGGTGTGGCGGTGGACGACTGGACCCTCGATCAGCTCATCGAGCGGGCCCAGGAGTCCATCGTCGGCACCGGCGAGAAGCTCGACCCCGACGTGTTCAACCGCTTGACGGCACGGTTCTCCTACGTGCAGGGCGACTTCGGCGACGACAACACTTACGACCGGGTTCGCACGGCCATCGACGGGAAGAACGATCCGGTGTTCTACCTCGAGATCCCGCCCTTCCTCTTCGGTCGTGTCGTGAAGGGGCTCGCCGGTGTCGGCCTGACCAAGACCGGACGGGTGGTCGTGGAGAAGCCCTTCGGCCACGACCTGGCCTCCGCGCGCGAACTCGCGGACGATCTGCACCAGTACGTCGACGAGAGCCGCCTCTACCGCATCGACCACTACCTCGGGAAGATGGGCCTCGAGGAGATCCTCTTCCTGCGGTTCGGCAACACCATGTTCGAGCCGCTCTGGAACCGCAACTACGTGAGCTGCGTCCAGATCACCATGGTCGAGAACTTCGGCGTCGAGGACCGCGGCAGCTTCTACGATCCCGTCGGCGCGCTACGGGACGTCGTGGTCAACCACCTCCTCCAGCTCTTGGCGGCCGCTGCGATGGAGTCGCCGTCTCGGGGCGACCCCGAGACGCTTCGCTCCGCAGCGACGACCGTGCTCAGCGCCGTGGCCCCAGGCGACCCGAAGAACTACGTGCGGGGCCAGTACGACGGGTACCTGTCGACCAAGGGTGTGGCCGACGACTCGACCACCGAGACCTACGCGGCGTTGCGACTCGACATCGAGAACTGGCGTTGGTCGGGTGTCCCGTTCTTCATCCGCACGGGCAAGCACCTCGCCGTGACCCAGACCGAGATGCGACTCGTCTTCAAACCGTCGCCGCGTCTGGGCTTCGGACTGCGTCAACCGACCAGTGAACCTGATCAACTCGTGATCAGGCTCGATCCCACGGCGGGTGTGCAGATCTTCGTCCAGGCCAAGCAACCCGATGCCATGAAGCCCGAAGCGATCACCCTCGACCGCTTGTTCTCCGACGCCGGGGGCGAGGGCCCCACGCCGTATGAGGTCCTACTGCTCGCGGCGATGCAGGGCCAGAATGCCCGGTTCGCCCGGCAGGACACGGTCGAGGAGCAGTGGCGGATCATGCAGCCGCTGCTCGGCAGTCCGCCACCTGTCGAGTCCTACAAGCCCGGCTCGTGGGGGCCGTCGGGTGCGGACGAGCTCGTCGCCGACTGCGGCGGCTGGCGCGGCCCGTGGACCGCCTGATCCGTAGCTTGATCCGTATCGACCGAGCCTGAAGCGGCAGCCTGGTAGCGACAGTCGGTCGCAGCATCTCTCTACACACAACCAGACAGGCAGGGTCGAACCATGAAGGTGATCATTGTTGGGGGAGTCGCGGGTGGAGCGTCCTGTGCCGCGCGGCTTCGTAGGCTCGACGAGACGGCCGAGATCGTCATGGTCGAGCGCGGACCGTACGTGTCGTTCGCGAACTGCGGGCTGCCGTATCACGTCGGTGGTGTGATCGAGGACGAGTCCGATCTCCTGGTCGCCAACGAGCGTGTGTTTCGTGAGCACTTCAACGTCGACTGCCGGACGCGCTGCGAAGCGATCGCGGTCGATTCCGAGAACAAGACGGTGGACCTGAAGAACGTCGAGACCGGCGAGGTGACCACCGAGTCCTACGACAAGCTCGTGCTGTCTCCGGGAGCTCCATCGATCCGTCCACCCTTGCCCGGCATCGACCTCCCCGGGATCTTCGCGGTGAGAACTGTCCCCGACGCCCGTGAGATCCGCCAGTGGATCGAGCGGGGGACGAGCTTTCTCAAGGGAATGGAGAGGTATTCGGGCTTCCAGACCGTGCGTCCTACGACGCGCGCGGTCGTGGTCGGCGGCGGGTTCATCGGCCTGGAGATGGCCGAGAACCTGACGAACCGTGGTTTCGAGGTCACCGTCATCGAGATGGCCGATCAGGTCCTGCTCCCGCTCGATCTCGAGTACGGCCGCCTGGTCGGCGATTTCCTCGAGAGCAAGGGTGTCCACGTCGTGGTCAGCGACGGTGTCGAGCGTTTCGAACAGCAGTTCGACAACGAAGCGCTGTGTGTGCTTACGAAGTCCGGCGCGGCGTTTCCGGCCGACCTCGTCATCGTGGCGCTGGGGGTCAGGCCCGACACGACGCTGGCCGAGATGGCCGGTATCGAGGTCGGTGAACGCGGAGGCATCCGTGTCGACGAGCACATGCGCACGAGCGATCCCGACATCTTCGCCGTCGGTGACGCGGTCGAGGTCAGAGACTTCGTGACGGGAGAGTGGAGCCTCATGGCGCTCGCGGGGCCGGCGAACCGCCAGGCACGCATCGCGGCCGACGTGATCGCGGGGCGCGACTCGACGTATCGGGGCACGCAGGGTACGTCGATCATCGAGCTGTTCGACGCGGCGATCGCCTGGACCGGCGCGAGCGAGAAGACACTCCAGCGCGTCGGAGAGACCGACTACGAGAAGATCTACCTCTACCCGAACTCGCACGCCGGCTACTTTCCGGGTGCCAAGCCGATCGCGATGAAGGTGATCTTCCGCGCGTCCGACGGCCGGATCCTCGGTGCACAGGCGCTCGGAGAGGACGGTGTCGACAAGCGGATCGGTCATCTCGCTCTGGCGATCCAGCTCGGCGCCACCGTCTACGACCTCGAGGAGGCCGAACTCTGCTACTCGCCGCCATTCGGGAGCGCGAAGGACCCGATCAACTTCGCCGGAATGGTCGCGGCGGGTGTGTTGCGCGGCGACATGCCGATTCGGCACTGGAACTCGGAGACCGGCGGTGTGCTGCTCGATGTGCGCGAGCCCGCCGAGCTGGCGGTCGAATACGTGCCCGAAGCACTCAACATCCCACTCGGCCAGTTGCGCGGGCGCCTCGGCGAGCTGCCCCGCGATCGGGAGATCGGGGTCATCTGCCGTTCCGGTCAGCGTGCGTACACAGCGACCCGGTGCCTCCTCCAGAACGGCTTCGACGCCCGAGTCGTCTCGGGCGGAATGCTGTCGCACGCCATCCTCACCCCGAGGTAGCGCGCCCGCTCGACGCCGGCCGGTCAGCCAGTGGCGGCGTCGACGATCTGTTCGGCCAGTTCATCGGCCGACGTACCCGCCACGTCGAGCACGAGATGTGCGGCTGCTCCGTAAAGCGGTTCGCGCCCTTCGTACAGCTGCGCCAACGCCTCGACAGGATCCTCGGCGAGCCACGGTCTCCCTTCACCGTCTCCCACACGGGCGGCCAGCACGTCCAGCGGTGCGCGCAGGTAGACGACGAAAGCCTCCCGGTGCATGCGCTCACGGGCAGCCGTGTTCTCGATGACTCCGGCAGCGACACCGGCGACGACCGGTAGGGGCGTGGTGAGGGCTTCATCGAGTGCCGCGGCTTCGACTCGGCGCAAGGTCGCCTCGTCGGCGTCGGCCAGCACCTCGGGTGTGGGCCGTCCGGCTGCGCGCTCGACGAGCTCGTCGTTGTCGAGGTAGGGCCAACCGGTCCGCGCTGCCACGGCTCGACCGACGGTTGTCTTCCCTGCGCCCATCATCCCGACCAGGAGAACCCGACGCGGCGCGGTCACCCACCGAACCTAATGGACGTCGATCGGCCCGATGCGGCCACGAGGTCGGCGAATTGGTCGGCCGCCGCGGCGCCCATGCCTACGATGCGGTGGTGCCGAGGCCGCCAACGGTCGGGGATCACGACCACGTATTCCAACTGGCCGACGGCCGCCGGCTCGGCTATCTCGACATCGGCGACCCCGACGGCCCACTCGTCGTTTCGTGCCACGGTGGCCTCAGCTCGCGCCTCGACGTCCTCCCCGCAGCCGATGCGGCCGTGGCACTCGGCGTGCACATCATCGCCCCCGACCGGCCGGGCGTCGGCTTGTCGGCCCCTCTGGCCGGTCGCTCCCTCCTCGACTGGCCGGCGGACGTCGGGGAGCTCACCGAACAGCTCGGCATCGAGCGGTTCGCCGTCATGGGCTGGTCGTTGGGTGGCCCGTACGCGTTGGCATGCGCGTGGGCGCTCGCGAGCCGGGTCCGCGGGCTCGGTGTGATCGCCGGCACGGTGCCGGTCACGTGGCCGGACATGTTGGACGAGCTGAACCGCGTCGATCGGGTGCTGCTGCGCCTGTCGGAGAACCACCCACTGCTCGAACGCTCGATCTTTCACCTGATGCACGCCACCGCCGTGCACGCGCCCCGCCTCCTGGCGAACCAGTCCGACCTCGACGGGCAGACGGGCAGAGACGTGACCGCGGCGATCGCCGAGGGACTCGTCGACTCCCAGGGCGTTCTCGACGAGTACCGCGTCTTCGGTGCCCCGTGGGGCTTCGAGCCCGACGCTGTCACGACGCCGACCCACATCTGGCAGGGCACCGCCGATGACCTGGTTCCCGAGTCCTGGGGGCGGCGGCTCGCCGAGGCGGTGCCCGGAGCGACGCTGCACATCGTCGAGGGGGGCACGCATTTCCTGTGGTACGAGCACTGGTCCGAGATCCTCGCGGCCCTGGCCACAGACCACTGAACCTCGCTTGTCCTCTCTCCGAGTGAGAAGCTGGAAGAGTTCGTCGCTGATCCGTTCGCCGTCGCGTCGGCGGCCGGCTCAGTCGAGGGCGAAGACGAGCCCGCGAGTGCCGTCGACGCGGACGCGCTGTCCGTCTCGCAGTGTCGAGGTGCCCTCGGCGGTGCCCAGCACGGCGGGCAGGCCGTGCTCACGCGCGGCGATCGCCGCGTGGCTGAGCACGCCACCGCCGTCCGCGACCACGGCCGCGGCCAACGGGAACAGCGGCGCCCACGCGGGACTGGTGACCCGGCACACGAGGACGTCACCGTCGCTGAGGCGATCCATGTCGTGGTGTCCCCGGATCACCCGGACGGTCCCTTCGGCCACACCGGGCGATGACGCGACGCCGGCGAGGAGGACCTCTTCGTCGGAGGGTGCCTCCACCGGAGCCGGATACTCGTGGCTGATGACCCACATGACGGGTTCGTTGACCCGGCGCAGCGGGTCGGGGAGCCGGGAGATGTCGGGCGGTGGTGCCTGCTTGCCGACGTAGAGCGGACCGGGCTGTGCGCGTACCCACGCCTCCTCGCCGCGTCGTCGCACGATGCGATCGGTCAGGCCGTCGGTCTCCTCACCGACGAGTGCCGCACGTAATTCGTCCACGAACAGGTAGGCGGCGTCGTCTCGAGCGATGACGGCACGCGCCACCAGCCGATCGGCGACTTCGAGCATCCAGAGCCGCAGCAGGGCGAGGGGACGGTCGCCGACGATGATGGTGTTGTCCTCGCGCACGGGGTAGATCGCGCGCGCCTCACGAAGGGCGTCGTCGAACGCGGATCGTGACGTCGACGGCAACGCCTCGCGGGCGCTCGCCGCCACGGCCTCCGCGTCGTCGGTCTCGCCGGCCTCGGGATCCTTCAGGATCAGTCGGGTGATGATCGTCGGTCGTTCGGCCAGCACCGGCACGCCGGCGTCGTAGTTCACGAGCGCCCACCCGTGCTCGTCGATCCAGGCCTGGAGTTCGTGACCGAGGTCGCCGTCCAGCCGGCTGAGTACCTCGACGGGATGGCCCGGGTCGGCCTCGAGAGCAGCGACGGCGCCGTCCGCGTGGTGGACGCGGTCGCGCAGCGCCGACATGGCGTCCTCGGCCGCTCTCGTCGCGGGCGAGTGGCCCGCCAGCATCGACGCGATCTTGGCATCGTCCCAGTCGAGCTCGTCGCCCACGAGAGTGTGCAGGCGGAACAACGCGTGGGCCAGCGGCATCACCAGCCTGAAGTGGATCTGCGTACCGTCGCGCGTGAACTGCAGGCAGGCCACGAGGTGCTCGGCGAGGGCCGCGTCGCTCAGGGTCGTCAGGTCGATCTCGGCCAGCTCGGTCGCTCGCCGCTGCATCGCGGGCCGGTCCGTGCTGTGCCACTCGTCCACCCAGCGCTGGATCTGTCCGGTCTCGAGCACATGCCGTGCGGTGGCGTTGCGCCGTCGAAGTTTCGGCACCACGCGGGCGGCGAGCCCGAGGATGGCGGCGGGCGGAGGTCTTCCCGCGCTGTTGGCCGATCCGATGGCCGGAACGACCCGGTCGTAGACCTCACCGCCCACGAGGACCTCCTCGAGCCCACGAACCAGCAGGCCGTTCTCGTCGAAGACCGATCTCGTCACCTCGGCGCTCTCGTGGAGCAGCGACCAGCCGAAGGGCGTCATCGGCTCGGGGTAGTGCGCGACGTCCTTTTGCCAGTTGTTCCCCTCGGGCGGGGAGGGCTCGACCGGAAGAACCGTGATCGGACGTGCCTGGAGGACGTGGACGTTTCCGTCGACGACGGCCCACTCGATGTCCTGGGGCTGTCCGTACAACGCCTCGATGTCGCGGGCCATCTTCGCAACAGCGAGGGCGTTCTCAACGGGTAGACCGGCGAGATCACCCTCGACCCGGTCGCCGCGAACGGTCACGTCGCTGCCGACGACCTCACCCTGCACGAGCGCTTCACCGAGCCCGGCGGTGGCGGCGATCCGCACGATGTCGCGCTCGCCGGTGATCGGATCGGCGGTGAAGGCGACACCGGCGTGCTCCGCGGGCACGAGCTGTTGAACCAGGACGGCGATCGACCCGTCGATCCCTCGGACACGCTGCTGCTCGGCGCTGGCGTCGAGGCACTGGCGCACCGCGTCGAGCACGGCGTCGACACCCCGAACGTCGAGCACCGTCGCGGTGGCGCCCGCGTGCGCGCTGGTGTCGGCGTCCTCCCACGTCGAGGACGAGCGAACCGCGAGACGTTCTCCCAGTGTGGCGCACGCCTCCTGCGCCGCCTGCCGGACCCAGTCCGGTGCCGGATCCGGCACCGGGTTCGACACCCACGCCTCTTCGATGCCCACGGGCAACACCACACCGCCGGGAACATCGAAACCTGCCGCGCGCAACCGTGCGAGCTCGGCGGCCTTGTTCCCGACGAGGCTCGCGTCGAGGGCGCGTGAATGGTCAAGCGTGACCGGATCCGGGTTCATGGTGTCTCCTTCTGTGTGAGCTCGTCTCGTGACGGGAGGTCGCCCGCCTCGGCGGCGGCGACCAGAGTGGTGGTGGCCCATGTGATGACGTCGGCGACCTCGTCGGCGTCGAGGCCGTACTCCCGGGTCAGCCAGAACCAGCTGCGGTGGCTGAGCAGGTGCCGCAACACGACGGCGATCGCGTGGGCGTCGTCCGCTGGGGCGTTCGGCATCAACTCGGCCAGGTGGTCCACGAGGATCCGGGTCCGCTCTGCTCGTTTCGCGTGGCGCCCCACGTCGGCCAACGGCATTTGTGCGATCGCCTCGCTGATCCCGTCGAGCTCGTCGAAGAGCCGAAGATTCATACGTACGGCTGCGAGCAGGTCGGCGCCGGAACGGAGGTCCCGGGCATCGGGGCCGCCGCGCTCGGCCATCTGATCGTCGAAGTCCTGCCCGAGCGCATCGAGCAGGTCTTCGCGGGTCGCGAAGTGGTTGTACACGGTCCGCAGCGACACTCCGGCGCGTTCGGCGACGTCGCGCATGGCGAAGTCGAGGTGGCGGCGCTCGGTGATGAGATCCGCGCAGGCGTCGAGGATGGACTGCCGGGCGAGGTCCCGCTGCCGGGTCCGGAGATCGGTCATGCACGGATCATAAAGTACGTGCACGAATCGTGCAAGCTCCCGGGCTTACGGCGTGTCGTTTTCTGGATCGGGCGTGGGCGCTGGGAGTTGATCCCGCCAGGTGTGTTGGGTCCAGTCCCGATTCTCATCGGTCCCAGTAGGCGCGCCCTCCGAGCCAACCCGTATCAAGTTCCTAGACGTTGCAGAACACGCAAGGTATATTGCGTCTTATGAAGAAAGGCGCATCGCCGCTGTTGCCCCTCCTGAGGTCGCGCATCCAAGCCGAGGTCCTGAGCACGGTGTTACTCGACGCCGAGCAGGAATGGTCCCTGACTGAGCTCGCCCAGCAGGCTGGCGCCTCCGTGGCAACCGTCCAACGAGAGATCCAGCGTGCTGAGGAGGCTGGTGTCGTTTGTTCTCGCCGGGTGGGGAACACCCGTCTGGTCCGGGCCGACCTTGACGGACCGCTCACCGAGCCGATGACGGAGCTGCTCCTACGATCCCTGGGGCCAAGGCAGGTACTCGCCGAGGCACTCGCCGATGTCCCACGTGTGGAGGCCGCGTACCTGTTCGGGTCGTGGGCGGCACGCTATTGGGGTGAACGAGGACGGTCGCCTCAGGACATCGACGTGCTCGTGATCGGGGAGCCTGATCGCGACAAGCTCGATGAAGCGGTCTCCGAAGCCGAGGGTCGCCTCGCTCGGCCAGTCCAGGTGACCATCAGACGGCGCTCATGGTGGGAGACGGGCGACGATGCATTCCGCAAGGAGATCGGGAAACGACCGCTGGTCGAGTTGATCGGTTCGAACGACGGGGGCCTTGTGCCGTGACGTGGTCGGCTGGTTCTGAGCGCATCCAAGAGCTCCTGGATGCTGGTGAGATCGAGAACGTCGAGCCGAGTGCCGATGTCGCGCGCCGCCTCCTCACCGACGCGGAGCAGCACATCGCATCAGCGCGGACGATCTCGCGCGCCGGCGACCTCAGCGGCGCCTATCAGCTTGCCTACGATGCGCTGCGCAAGACCGCCGCCAGTTTGCTCGCCGTCCAGGGATTGCGAGTGACCAGCCGCGGTGGCCACATCGCAGTGCAAGAGGCGGTCATCGCTCAGTTCGGAGATGGCGCGCGGGTTTTTCGAGCCTTCGGCCGCATCCGCCGCAATCGCAACCGCTTCGAGTATCCGGGCGACACTGCGAGCGAACCGACCAACGACGACGTCGATGACTCGCTGAAGGTGGCGACCGAGGCAGCGGAGAAGGCGGCGACGATCCTCGATCGGAATGTTCTCAGCGCCTGGCTCTCTTGACTGTGAGGATCACCGGGCAGCCCGCGTGATCATCACGATCAGTCGAGAGGTTTGACGCTCACGAGCTCGACTTCGAGGGGCTTGCGGGGGCCCTCGTAGGTGACGACCTCGCCGGGGCCACGGCCGATCAGGGCCTTGCCCAGGGGTGAGCTCGGCGACACGACGTCGTAGGTGTCGTGTCGCTCCTCGATCGAGCCGACCAGGTAGGTCGTCGTGTCGTCCACGTCGCCGATTCGGATCTCGACGAGCGAACCGGGGGAGACCACGTCGGCCTCACCGGCCTCCACGACCACGGCGTTCTTCAGCATCTGCTGAATGTGGCGGATCCGGGCCTCGTTGTGGCCCTGCTCGTTCTTGGCGGCGTCGTAGTCGGCGTTCTCGCGGATGTCGCCGTGTTCGCGGGCGCGTTCGATCCACTCCGAGATGCGCTTGCGATCCGGACCTGTGCGCTTCTCGAGCTCCTCTTTGAGCCGTTCCAGCGCGCGCGGTGAGAAGTGAGATTCCTCCATCCCTTCATCCTACCGCCCGGCGGAGGCTTCCCGGGCAGGTTTCGCCGCCTGTCGACGGTTCCGCGGAACCGTCCGTCCCGTTCAGGGCCGGGTGAAGAAGAGCTGGAACTCCATGGTTCCGTTGTCGTCGACGTCGACGATGCCGCCGACGCTGGGAGGGTCGATGTCGTAGTCGGCCATGACGATCGCCGTGGAGCCCACGACCTCGATCTCCTCACCGCTCTCGTCGACGCTCCAGCGGGCGTCGATCGCCACCTCCACGCTCTGGGTCACGCCATGCAGCGTCAGATCACCGACGGCGGTGACCGAGATGTCCTCGCCTGTGGCGGGAACCTCCCCGAGCTCGATCGGCTCGGTGAGAGTGAAGTTCGCCTCGGGGAACGTGTCGGTCTCGAGACCCCTCGACGTCAGCGATTCATCTCGTCGATCCACGTCGCTCGCGAGACCTGTGAGATCCGCCGTGACCTCCACGGCGGTGATCGACGTTCCTTCGACGGTGAGCGTGCCCGCCACGAGCTCGGTACGCCCGACCGCGTCGCTGCGCGGCGGGGAGCCGGGCGAGCTTCTCGGTCACCCGGTAGCCCACGACGCTGACGGCGTCGCCGGCCGCGGACTCGAGGCTGACTATCCAGTCGCCGTCGGGGGAGTCGGCGCTGGCCGGATCACTGGCCGGGTCGCCGCCCGTGGTCGACGGATCGGTGGAGCCGTCGGCCTCGGTCGTCGTCGTAGTCAGTTCCAGCGGCGGCTCGGAGTCGTCGCGGATGAAGTAGTACCAGGCCACGCCCATGATCACGACCACGACGACAGCCAGCAGTAACCACAAGGCGATCTTCACGGCGCGGCTCATCGGCGGTCTATCCCTTTGCCTGAGGGGCTCTGGCCTGCGAAGATAGTCGGATGACGGACCAGCAGCGGCGCGGCGCGTTCGATCTCTTCGGGAACGCTTCCCACACGGCACCCGTCATCGTCATTAGCTAGCGGGCGCCGAACCCTCGGCGTCTGCACGACCGTCCACTTCGGTGGGCGGTTTTTTGTATCCGGGACCACGAAAGAGGGACAGGCTCGAGACCATGGCGCATCGGATCGGGATCATCGGCGGGGACGGCATCGGGCCCGAAGTCGTCGCGGAGGCCCTGAAGGTCGTGCGCGCCGCCGGTGTCGACGTCGAGGAGCTGCCGTTCGACCTGGGCGGCGCTCGCTATCTCTCCGACGGTGTGGTGCTCCCCGACGACGAGCTCGAGGCGATCCGCGAGCTCGACGCGGTCATGCTCGGTGCCGTCGGCACCCCCGACGTGCCTCCCGGTGTGCTCGAGCGCGGGCTGCTGCTCCGGTTGCGCTTCGAGCTCGACCAGTACGTGAACCTGCGTCCGTTCCGTGCCGAGCCGTCCACGCTGAACGACGGCGTCGACATGGTCGTCGTGCGCGAGAACACCGAGGGGATCTACGCGGGGGAGGGCGGGTTCCTGCGCAAGGGCACCCCCGAGGAGATCGCCACGCAGGGCTCGGTCAACACCCGCCATGGGGTGGAGCGCTGCGTCCGCTACGCCTTCGACTTGGCGAACACACGTGGCCGCAAGCACCTCACGCTCGTGCACAAGACCAACGTGCTGACGTTCTCGGGCGACCTGTGGCAGCGCACGTTCGACGAGGTCGCCACCGAGTACCCGGCCGTGACCACCGCCTACCACCACATCGACGCAGCCTGCATCTACTTCGTGGAGGACCCCGGCCGCTACGACGTCGTCGTCACCGACAACCTCTTCGGCGACATCCTCACCGACCTGGGCGGTGCCGTCTCGGGCGGTATCGGGCGTGCCGCGTCGGGAAACCTGAATCCCGACCGCACCGGACCGTCGATGTTCGAACCGGTCCACGGTTCGGCGCCCGACATCGTCGGCACCGGCAAGGCCGATCCCCGCGCCGCGGTGATCTCGGCGGCGATGATGCTCGAGTTCCTCGGGGAGCACGATGCGGCCGAAAGGGTGGAGAAGGCGGTCGCGGCCTCCGAGGACGTGACAGGGACGACCACCGAGATCGGCGACGCGATCGCGAGAAAGGCTCTGAGGACATGCCCCTCGACAAAGTCGACAAGATCTGGATGGACGGCGAGCTCGTCGACTGGGACGACGCGCAGGTCCACATCCTCACCCACACGCTCCACTACGGCTCGGGCGTCTTCGAAGGTGTCCGCGCGTACCCGACCGACCGCGGCCCGGCGGTGTTCCGCCTCGCGGACCACATGCGACGCCTCCACGAGCTCCGCGAACCTCCTGCTCATCGAGATCCCGTACTCCGAGGAGCGAGCTCTGCGAGGCGACCCGCGAGGTCGTTCGTGTCAACGGGGTCGAGTCGTGTTACATCCGTCCGCTCGTCTACCTCGGCTACGGGGAGATGGGCCTCAACCCACTCGCCGCCCCTGTCGGCGTGAGCATCGCGGTGTGGCCGTGGGGCACCTACCTCGGTGAGGAGGGTCTGAAGCACGGCGTGCGCCTGAAGGTCTCGTCGTGGCGTCGCATGGACCCCAACGTGAACCCGTCGGCCGCCAAGGGTGTCGGGCGTCTACGTGAACTCGAGCCTGGCGAAGGTCGAGGCGATCAAGGCCGGCTACGACGAGGCCATCATGCTCAACACGCAGGGCCAGGTCGCCGAGTGCACCGGCGAGAACGTGTTCATCGTCAAGAACGGTGTGCTCGTCGACGCCGCCGCTGTCGGCGGGCGCGCTCGACGGACTCACCCGCGACACGCGTCATGACCATCGCCCGCGACCTCGGCTACGAGGTGCGCGAGGCGACCATGCTGCGCAGCGACCTCTACCTCGCCGACGAGGCGTTCCTGTGCGGGACTGCCGCCGAGGTCGTGCCGATCCGCTCGGTCGACGACCGCGAGATCGGCGAGCCCGGGCGAGATCACGCGCAAGCTCCAGGAGACCTACTTCGCCGTGGTGCACGGCGAGGTCGAGGCGTACTCGAAGTGGCTGGACTATGTCTCGGAGTAACACGCGGCCTCGGAGTAACACGCGCCCTCTTCCCGCACGCGTCGAGATCTACGACACGACACTGCGCGACGGATCGCAGCTCGAAGGCATCTCGCTCACCGTCGACGACAAGCTGCGCATCGCCGAACAGCTCGACTGGCTGGGCGTCGACTACATCGAGGCCGGATGGCCGGGGGCGAACCCCAAGGACGACGAGTTCTTCCGGCGCGCGCCGAGCGAGCTGAAGCTCGAACACTCCCGTCTCACGGCGTTCGGCTCCACCCGCCGACCGCTCGGGCAAGGTCGACTCCGACGACACGCTGCGCAAGCTCATCGAATCGGGTACCGAGTCGGTCTGCATCGTCGGGAAGTGCTGGGACTACCACGTCGACCGGGTGCGCTCAACGCCACACTCGACGAGGGTGTGGCGATGGTCGCCGATTCGGTGGCGTTCCTGCACGGCGAGGGTCGCGAGGTGCTCTTCGACGCCGAGCACTTCTTCGACGGCTACCGCCACAACCCCGAGTTCAGCCTCCGGGTGTTGGAGGCGGCCGTCGACCGCGGGCGTCTCGACGCTCGTGTTGTGCGACACGAACGGCGGGACGTCTTCCCTCCGACGTCGAGACAGATCGTGCGCGACGTCGTCGACTACTTCGACGTGCCCGTGGGTGTGCACCTCCACGACGACGCCGGCTGCGGCGTGGCCAACGCACTGGCCGGTGTGCGCGGCGGTGCCACGCAGGTGCAGGGCACGATCAACGGCTACGGGGAGCGCACGGGCAACTGCAACCTGACGACGATCATCCCGAACCTCACGCTCAAGATGGGTGTCGAGACGATCCCGGCCGACCGTCTGGAACGGCTCACGCCGGTGTCGCACCACATCGCCGAGCTCGTGAACCTGACGCTCAACCCACAGGCGCCCTACGTGGGCGAGTCGGCGTTCGCCCACAAGGCCGGGCTGCACGTCGAGCGCGATCGTCAAGCGACCCGACGCGTACGAGCATGTTCCGCCCGACGAGGTCGGCAACGGCACCCGCTTCGTCGTCTCCGAGCTGGCCGGTCGCTCCACGCTCGAGCTCAAGGCGAAGGAGATCGGCCTCGAGATCGACGGTCCTCAGCTCATCGAGGTGGTGGATGAGCTGAAGCGTCTCGAACACGAGGGGTACCACTTCGAGGCCGCCGACGCGTCGTTGGAACTGCTGTTGCGCCGGGCCACCGGGTGGGAACAGCCCTGGTACCGGATCGAGTCGTTCCGGGTCAGCACCGACAAGCTCCCCGGCGACGACGGCGGCGAGGCCACCGCCGAGGGGACGTTCCGGACCGAGGCCACGATCAAGGTGGTCGTGCAGGGCCGCACGGTCATGACTGCCGCCGAGGGCAACGGCCCGGTGAACGCACTCGACGGGGCGTTACGCGCCGCGATCGGTGACATCTACCCGGCGCTCGCCAACCTGCACCTCACCGACTACAAGGTCCGTGTGCTCGACACATGGAAGGCCACGGGTGCGGTCACCCGGGTTCTCGTCGACACCACCGACGGCGAGACCACGTGGACGACCATCGGCGTGAGCGAGAACATCATCGAGGCCTCCTGGCAGGCCCTGTCGGATTCCATCGTTTACGGTCTGCTCCAGGCGGAACTGCGCGAGCGCGCCGACGAACCGGTGGAGCGGGACTGACACATGGCGACCGATCCCTTTGTGGCTCCCCGGCTCGGCGATCTTCCCCGCGAACGCCAGAACCTCTCGCCGGGCGTCGACTACCCACCGGCTTCGGCGTGGGAGGCGAACCGTGCGGGCGACCTGCCGACCGGCCAGCCCGACGGGCCGCTCTACGGCAAGCCGGGCCCGAACGTCGGGTTCGCCACGAAGCTGGCCCACGGACGCAGTGACCGGATGCACCTGCGCGACCACGAGGCTCTCGAGGACGCTCTCCCCGTCGTGTCCGAGCTCGGGATGCGACGTGCCGCGTCGTTCGGTCGGGCGCCCACCGTTCACGACATCGACTGGGCGATCCGTTTGATGGGCTACGACCGACCGGTGGGAGACGACTTCGACTGGCGACTGCCTGCTGTCGAAGGGGCGCACGAGGAGTGGCCCCGCCGTCGTGAGATCGTCAACGTCGTTCCCGATGAGCTGCTGCGGCTCGCACCCGACCAGTTGGGTGAGGGTGTCGAGGAGTTCCGGGCGGCGGTGCGCGAACTGGCGACCGAAGGGTCGCTCCGCAGCTCCGGTGCCTGAGGGCGCCGCCGTGTCGCGCCGCTTCCGGCTCTCCGACGAGCTCGAGGAGTACCGCGGGGCACTGCGCCGTTTCGCCGACAAGGAACTCGCCCCGCGGGCCCGTCAGGCCGACGAGGACGCCGTGTTCCCCCGGGAGTCGTTCGAGGCATTCCGCGACGCCGGTTTCCTGCGTCCTCTCTATCCCGAGGAGTACGGAGGGGAGGGCGGCGACACCCTCACCTACGCCCTGACGGTCGAAGAGGTCGCCCGGGCGTGCGCGGCGTCCTCGCTGTTCGTCGTCATCTCCCGCCTCGGTGTCATGCCGATCCTGCGGTGGGGAACCCAAGAGCTGGCGGCGCGCTACGTCCCGCTGGTCGTGGAGGGCGCGTCACAGTTCTCCTACTGCCTGTCGGAGACCGAGGCCGGAAGCGACGTCGCCTCGATGGCGACCCGCGCGGAGAAGACGGGCGACGGCTGGCGCCTCACGGGTCGCAAGGCCTGGATCACCAACGCCGGCGTGTCGGACCGCTCCACCGTGTTCGCCAAGTCCGATCCCGAGGCGGGCAACGGCGGGATCTCGGCTTTCGTCGTGGAATCGGACATGGCCGGCTTCTCCATCGGCAAGCTCGAGGACAAGCTCGGCGTGCGCGGGTCTCCTACAGGCGAGGTGATCCTCGACGGCGTGGAAGTCCCCGCCGAGAACCTCATCGGCGAGGAAGGACGCGGGTTCTCCTACGCGCTCACGGCGCTCGACGGGTCCCGTCCCATCATCGGCATCCAGGCCGTCGGCATCGCGCAGGGTGCGCTCGACGTCGCCCTCGACTACGTCGTGGAACGCAAGCAGTTCGGCAAACGCATCGCGGATTTCCAGGGCATCCAGTTCATGCTCGCCGACATGGCCACCAAGGTCGACGCCGCGCGGCTTCTCTGCTACCGGGCCTGCGAGATGATCGACGCCGGCGACCCCGACGTGTCACGCTCCGCGGCGATGGCGAAGTACTTCGCCGCCGACACCGCCATGGAGGTGACCACCGACGCCGTGCAGCTCCTCGGCGGTGCCGGCTATACCAAGGAGTTCCCGGTGGAGCGCATGATGCGCGACGCCAAGATCACCCAGATCTACGAAGGCACGAACCAGATCCAGCGCATGGTCGTGGCACGCCGCATGCTCGACGCGGTCGTGGGGGAGAGGTCGTGAGCGCTGGGCGGTCGGGAGCAGTGACTGACGGGATGGTTGACGGACCTGCTGACGCGCCCCGGGTGCGGTTCGCACCGGCGCCCACCGGTGTCCTGCACGTCGGCAGCGCACACACCGCACTCTTCAACTGGCTGTTCGCCCGCCACCACGGCGGCACACTCGTTCTGCGTATCGAAGACACCGACGCGGCGCGATCAAGGGACGACTGGATCGAGGCGATCGGCGACTCGCTCGAATGGCTCGGGCTCGACTGGGACGAAGGACCGATCCGCCAGAGTGGACGTCTCGACCGCTACACCGCGGCGGCCGACGATCTCCTGGCGCGCGGCCTCGCCTACGAGTGCTACTGCTCGGGCGACGAGGTACGGGAACGCAACGAAGCCGCACGCGCAGCGGGAAAGACCCCCGGCTACGACGGCCGCTGCCGCGACCTGAGCGACGCGGAGCGGGAGCGCCTCGCAGGGGAGGGCCGGGAGCGGTCGATCCGTTTCCGCACACCCGACGAGGGAACGAGCAGCTTCGACGACCTCGTACGCGGCGAGGTGGCGGTGGAGTGGTCGACTGTTCCCGACTTCGTGATCGTGCGCTCCGACGGCAGCCCGGTCTTCTTCCTGGCCAACGCCGTGGACGACGCCGACATGGAGATCACCCACGTCATCCGCGGCGAGGACCTCATCGACTCCACGCATCGCATCCGTGCACTCTTTTCCGCGCTGGGAGATGCGGAGCCGCCCCGGTACGCCCATCTCCCGCTGATCCTCGGCGAGGACCGCGCGAAGCTCTCCAAACGCCACGGCGCGGTGGCTCTGGAGGACTTCCGGGCATCGGGGTTCTTGCCCGAGGCGATGTTCAACTATCTGGCGTTGCTCGGATGGACCACCGAGGACGACGCCGAGGTCATGGACCGCGACGAGATCGTTTCGCGTTTCGACCTCGACGCCGTGACACACGCCGCCGCGGTGTTCGATCTCAAGAAGCTCGAGTGGATGAACGGGGAGTACCTCCACGCGTTGCCTCTCGACGAACTGATCACACGGATGCGCCCGGAAGCCGAGGAGCTCTTCGCTGGATCGTTCGACGAATCGCTCTTCGAAGCAGCCGTCGCGCTCGGCCAGGAGCGCGCGGTCACGACCGCCGCGCTGCTCGAGCAGATGGACTTCCTCTTCGTCGCCGACGACGCCTTCACGATCGCCGACGAATCGTGGGAGAAGCTGGCGGCCACCGAGCGTGTGGCCGAGGTGTTCGACGCCGTGATCGCGCACGTGGCAGAGTGCGACTGGAGTGTCGACGCGATCGACCTGCGGCCGGTGCTGAAGGATCTCGACGTGAAGCCCCGCAAGGCGATGCCCGCGCTGTACGCGGCGGTCGAGGGACGCCACGCCGGGCTGCCCCTGTTCGACTCCATTCAGCTCCTTGGACGCGAAAAGGTGCTGGACCGGCTACGGGCGGCGCGCGAGACTGAAGGGATGACCGGTACCTCGACGGTGCCGGAGTCGGACGCTCCGCAACTCGACGATCCGCGTCGACGCCGCCGCCGATGGCTGCGTATCACCGTGTGGGCGGTGCTCGCCTTCTTCGCGATCGTCTTCGTCTACTTCGCGGTGACCTTCTACCAGGTGTGGCACGCGGCGCGAAGCGACGGCGCACGTCCGTCGGACGCGATCGTGGTGCTCGGGGCGGCGCAGTACGACGGGGTCCCGTCCGACGTTCTGAAGGCCCGGCTCGACCACGCCATCGGTCTCTACGAAGAGGGGATTGCGCCGACGATCGTCGTGACCGGCGGCGGCCAGCCCGGCGACCGCTTCACGGAGGCGCAGGCGGCGGCCGACTACCTCCACGCTCACGGGGTCCCCGACACGGCGATCCTGCGGGAAACCACCGGGCAGTCGTCCTGGGAATCGCTGGCGGCATCCGCGCACTTCCTCGAGGAGCGGGGCATGACCGACGTCGTGTTGGTCTCCGACCCCTTCCACTCGGCGCGCATCGATGCCATCGCCGAGGAGGTGGGGCTGAACGCGGTGACGTCACCGACGCAGACGAGCCCGATCAAGGGGAAGGCGGAGTGGCGCCGCCTCGGGACCGAGACCCTGCGGGTCGGCGTTGGCCGGATCATCGGGTTCCGCCGGCTCATGAGAGCGGAGCCGGTCGGCGATCTCGTTCCGGGACTCGCTATCCTGTAGTCGACGCCCGTGGCTCCGGCCCCGGGCGCTCACTGTCGGGGGTGGTGTAATCGGCAACACAGCAGGTTCTGGTCCTGTTATTGGGGGTTCGAGTCCTCCCCCCCGAGCCGGCGCCGCCATCGGCGCCTGAGCGAGGCCCCGTCGTCTAGTGGCCGAGGACGCCGCCCTCTCAAGGCGGAAACGGGAGTTCGAATCTCCTCGGGGCTACCAGGTACAGCGAGAAGCAGCGAGAAGTACTGAGAGAAGTAGTAGCGACAGGAAGACGGACGGGCCACCGATCCGACCCGTTTCGCGTGCATCGGCGGAAATTTCTTTGCGTTTCTTTTCCGCCGCTGAACGTCGTGTCGCGTCGTTGTTCGGTGTGCAGTGCACGTCGTTGTCGCGCCAACGACACGAACACGGCGCGTTGTCACACGAACCTCGCAGGGATTCTCCGCGCGGTGTCGTTGTCGCAGGTCAGAAGGTGTTTTCGCGACGAGCGCGAGCATGCACAATCACTTGTTGACGGGCGACGCGGGTGCGCACACGTTCGCGAACCCGCGGCGGTTTGCGTCGCCGCGTGCGGCGTTGCGATCGCTGCGAACGCGTGCGCGACAACACCCGAAACCCCGGGAATGCTTGACCTGAAGCGCGAAATGCGTTCTCATTTCCTGAATAGTTGTCTTCAGGCGGAGGTTGGTGTGAACAAGGCAGAGCTCGTCGACGCGGTCCAAGCGGCTGCGGAACTGGGCAGTAGAAGTGAAGCCGAACGTGCGGTGAACGCCCTCACAGAGGTCGTGGTGGCCACGGTCGCGAGAGACGACAAGGTTTCGCTTCCGGGATTCGGTTCCTGGTCCCGCACGCAGCGTGCGGCGCGTACGGGTCGGAACCCTCGTACCGGTGAGCCGGTGGACATCCCGGCTTCCAAGGGCGTGAAGTTCTCAGCCGGTGCCGGCTTCAAGAAGGCCGTCAACGGTTAAGCAAGGTGTCGGAACGCCGGCATTCGCCGGCCCGGTGCACAGGGGTGCGAACAGCACTCATCCAAGGGAAAGGTGGTGACGGTGCCTCCGGCTAAGAGAAAGAAAGCAAGGAAGCCTGCCAAGCGTAAGGCTGCGAAGCGCAAGCCTGCTAAGCGGAAGCCCGCGAAGCGGAAGCGCTGCGAAGCGCAAGCCTGCGAAGCGCAAGCCCGCGAAGCGTAAGCGCGAAGCGTAAGCCTGCGAAGCGTAAGGCGAAGCGTAAGCCTGCGAAGCGTAAGGCGAAGCGTAAGGCTGCGAAGCGTAAGGCGAAGCGGAAGCCTGCGAAGCGTAAGGCGAAGCGTAAGCCTGCGAAGCGTAAGGCGAAGCGCAAGCCTGCGAAGCGTAAGGCGAAGCGTAAGCCTGCGAAGCGGAAGCCTGCGAAGCGGAAGCCTGCGAAGCGCAAGAGCACTCGCCGCCGCCGGTAGTTCCCGGCGACACGTCGAACGGAGGGGGCCTTCGGGCCCCCTCCGGCGCGTCCGGGTGCCTGTGCATCAGAGGGCGGGTGGTCGCGCCGCTCTCTACAGGTCGTCGATGCGGTGGAACTCCTCGGCCGCCACGCCGTCGCCGACATCGAGGGCCGTGTCGCGCACGCGGGTGGCGAAGGCCGCGATCTCGGCATCGGGGTCGGTGTCGATCCCCATCGTGGAGCGCCACTGGCTGCGATGGGCCAGGAGTGCGTCGACCTTGGCGTCCAGACCGTCCGCCGCAGGCTCGCAGTGATTGGGCTCCTCGGGTTCGAAGAGAAGGAGTGTGGCCGGTCGGTGCGCCACGAGTCCTCCCGGATCGATCTGTTCGGCGTGGAACGTGGCGTCGCGTGCGGCGACAATCGCCTCGATCGTGATCGTGCCGGCCCGCTGGTGGTCGGGATGAAGTCGGTAGCGCCTCCACGGGTCGTGACCGAGCACGACGTCGGGGCGACACCGCCGGATGACCGCTGACACCAGAGCACGTTCGGCGACGGTGCTCACGAGATCGCCGTCGGTGCGCCCGAGGAACTCCACGGCGCGAATGCCGAGGATGTCGGCTGCGGCGCGCTGTTCCTCCTGACGGGTGCGTACGAGCCCGGAACGGTCGGCGCCGGAGTCCCAGGTGCCCTTGGAGCCGTCGGTGAGAACGAGGAGCGTGATGTCGGTGCCCGTCGCCGCCCAGCGGGCGAGTGTCGCACCGGCGCCGAACTCCACGTCGTCGGGGTGGGCGCCGATGGCGAGCGCTCGTTCGGGGGGCGTCAGGGGCACGTTCGCGGGAGCCCCCTCTTTGCTCGATTCGGAGCTCACGGGAGACGGGCACCGATGGCGTCGAAGTCTTCGGGCCGGTCGAGGTCGAAGGCGAGATCGGGATCGTCGACGTCGTGGAACGCGACCCCGTGTCGAAGGGCCTCGGCCCGGTGGCGGTCGAACGAGTCGACGCCGTAGGCGAACTCGAACGGCAGCCGGCTGGGGACCGTGAGCACCGGAGTTCCGTTGTCGCGGTGGCTACGAACCGCGGCGATCGCGTCGGCGTCGAAACGCAGAACCGGCTCGAGCGTTCGGGCGAGCGGCAGGTCCGCATGGGCGATCACGAGACGGTCGAACGACCGGCCCTGCGCCCACACCTGGGCGAAATGCGCTGCCGCGTCGAGTGTTCCGTGATCGGCAAGTACCTCCGCGCCCATCTCTTCGGCCCAGGCGACCACGGCGGCGTCGTCGGAGATGACAGCAAGGGGGAGCCCCGCCGCGGCTGCGGCGACACGGTCCGCCATGGCGCGCAGCAGGCGCTCGCGTTCGACGGGGTCGAGGCGGTCCGCCAGGCGGGCTTTCCCGTCGCCGAACGCACGCAGCGGAATCGCGACGCCGGTGGGCGGGAGGTGGAGAGGCATCGGCGTGCGTATCCTACCGGTGGTGGAACCGCTGTATCCCGTGGCACGGACGGTCTTCTGGGCCCCGCTGACCTTCGGTCTGCGCTGGACGATCGAGGGTGCCCAGGTCATCCCGACCCACGGCCCCGCGATCCTCGCCTCCAACCACTCGTCGTATCTCGACCCGCTGATCCTGGCGTTCCTGGCCGATCGCCGACACCGGCGTGTGCGGTTCCTCGCCAAGGACGAGCTCTTCGACAAGCGCGGCCTCGGGCCGCTGCTGCGCGGCGTGCGACAGATCCCCGTGCGGCGAGGGACCTCGGATGCCGCCGAGGCACTCCGTCCGGCTGTCGAGGACCTGGGTAGCGGCGAGTGCGTGACGGTGTTCCCCGAGGGCACCATTTCCCTGGACCTCGACCCGATGGCCGGCAAGACCGGGACCGCCCGGCTGGCGCAGGCATCGGGCGTTCCCGTCACCCCGGTGGGCATGTGGGGCGCACACCGGATCATGTTCAAGGGCCGCAAGCCCCGGTGGCGCGCGGGTATCGCCGAGACGATTTCGGTCGGTCTTCCCATGCGGATCGATCCCGACGAGGACGTGCACGAGGCCACCGACAGGATCATGGAGGCGATCTGCGTCCAGGTCGCCCGCGCTCGGGAGTTGTATCCGCAGTCGCCCCAGCCCGGTGAGGGCGACTGGTGGGTGCGTGACCCCGGGTCGGCGCAGCTGCGCAGTTGTCAACACGAGGAGACGGTATGAAGGTCGCGGTAGTAGGTGCGGGGTCGTGGGGAACCACGGTGGCCGGAATCGTGAGCGCGCACGCCGACACCATGTTGTGGTCGCGTCAGGCGGAGGTCGCCGAGTCGGTGAACACCGACCACACGAATCCGGGCTACCTCCCCGACGCCGTGCTGCCCGACGATCTCGTGGCGTCGACCTCCCTCGAAGAGACGCTACGCGACGCGGAGGTCGTCGTGATGGGAGTGCCGTCGCACGGGATCCGCGACGTGTTGACGTCGGGCAGCGGGTGGGTGGATTCCTCCACGCCGGTCGTGAGCCTCGCCAAGGGCGTGGAGCGCGGCACCAACCTGCGCGGCACCCAGGTGATCCTCGAGGTGCTCGAGGGCCATGACCCGCAGACCGTGGGTGTGCTGACCGGCCCGAACCTGGCGCGTGAGGTGGTGGCGGGACAACCGGCAGCGTCGGTGATCGCGATGGCGAACGAGTCGGTCGCCCAGGACCTCCAGGCGCTCTTCATGACGCCGACGTTCCGTGTCTACACGAACCCCGATGTCGTGGGATGCGAGATCGCCGGGGCGCTGAAGAACGTGATGGCGATCGCGGCGGGGATCGCGTCGGGACTCGGCTACGGCGACAACACGATGGCGGCGCTTCTCACGCGCGGGCTCGCCGAGCTCACACGCTTGGGGCTGGCGGTCGGCGGCCACGCCCTGACCTTCGGCGGTCTGGCCGGGGTCGGCGACCTCATCGCGACCTGCACCAGCGAGAAGAGCCGCAACCGCACCGTGGGCTACGAGTTGGGCAAGGGCCGCTCGCTCGACGAGATCACGTCGTCGATGAACATGGTCGCCGAGGGCGTGAAGTCGACGGCTGCGGTGCTCGAGATCGCCCGGGCGAACGACGTGGAGATGCCGATCGCCGAACAGGTCGGTGCCGTTCTCTACGACGGCGCACGCCCCGCGACATCGTTCCCGCCCTGATGATGCGCGAGGCGACGTCCGAGGGGCACGGCATGGCGGAGGCCCGCCGACGCGGCAGCACGTGAGCGACCCTCCGTGCCGGGTGGGGACGGTGGGCACACCGTCCACGGCCGAGGTCGACAGCGCCGGGCGGCTCGTGTTCCCGGAAGGGCGCTGCGTCGAGTGGTGGATCGGCGCCGACGACCGCTGGCGGTATCCCGGTCGTGAGGTGGCGGTTCGCCAGCACCTCGAGGGCAATGCGCCCGTGGTGGTCACGGCGATGCGCGTGCCCGGTGGCGACGCCGTGCACACCGTGTACGCCACGGGATCGAGCGTGGTCATCGAGATCCACAACGACTCGCCGGCTCCTTTCCTGGGTGCGCTGGTACTGAGCGTCGCCGGGACCGTCGCAAACGGCCCAGTGAAGGGCTCGGTGCGCGTGGACGACACGAGCCTTCTCGTCGGGGGTGCGGTCGCCGCTCGCTTCGCCCACGCACCGTCGGCCGTCACCACAGCCGACTCCCTCGACGCGCTGCGCGCCGACGTCGCCGCCGGCGTGGCTCCGGGAGTCTCGAGCGA
The DNA here is from genome assembly GCA_963704035.1 of uncultured Actinomycetes bacterium. Classification (GTDB taxonomy): domain Bacteria; phylum Actinomycetota; class Acidimicrobiia; order IMCC26256; family JAOSJL01; genus JAOSJL01. The sequence continues at coordinate 162,275 of CAVPGR010000002.1, forward strand.
GGTGTGGAACCACGTTGCCGCGCTGGTTCCGGTGGCGCACCGTGCACGTGTCCGCGTGACCGTGCCTCTCGAGGCCGAAGGCACGCCGACCGATCCGCGCCACGTCGACGACGTGGGGGCCGTTGTCCGGGGCTGGGAACGGCAGCGCTCGACCGGGCTGCGTACCGACATCCCGGATCCGACGGTGGCGGCATTGACGCACGCGGCCCGCTGCGAGCTGCTCCTGTCGGGAACAATGCCGCGTCCCGCACCCGAACTCGTCGCGGCCCTGGAGGACTGGGGACACGACGACGAGGCGGTGACCGGCTGGGCGCAGTTGGGCTTTCGGGGCCGGGGTCGCGCCCGGCGGCGACCGTGGAACGACGCCACCCCCGAGGCGCTCGCAGTCGAACTGCACCGGTTGACCGGTGAGGCGTCACCTGTTGCCACATGGTCCGAGGGGCCGGCTTCGTTCCTGTTGGTGTTGCGCGCGATTCTCGGACGTGAAGCCCGGGACGGGTCCCTCGAGCTCCTGGCGGCTTTTCCACCTTCCTGGGCCGGCGGCGATCTCGACGTCCACGATCTTCCGACCCGCTCCGGTCCCTTGTCCTACGCGCTGCGCTGGCACGGCGAAAATCCGGCGCTGCTCTGGGAGGGGGCCGACGGCCTGCGCCTGCGGGTGCCCGGCATCGATCCGACCTGGGAGACGACCGAGCCGAGCGGCGAAGCTCTGTTGGTCATGGACGCAGAGCACCCGATTCGCCTGGGGTCAGCCGAAGCGCAGGGTGGCGATGGCGCCGGGGGCGAGCGTCACGGGTGAGCTCCAGGGCGCCACGACGCGCCCGCGCAGGTCGACGATGTCGCCGCTCAGTGCCGTGCCGTCGCGCTCCACGGTGCAGGAGGCCTCTTCATCGCTGGGATTGAACAGGCGCAGGAGTGCCGCGCCGTCGCGGGTGGTGAGCGCCGACACCTCGGCTCCGTCGACTCTGAGCAATCGTCCTTCCGGCGGCCGGGTCCGCTCGGCACCGCCGCCCCGCACACGTTCGAGCGGCACGAGGAACTCGTCGGCCGCTCCGTAGAGGTCGGCCGTGCACCAGTCGCCGGTGTGGGGGAGCAGCGCGTAGTCGAGAGCGACGCGGCCCTGGAGCTGCGGTCCCGCGAGGGGATCAGCCGGACCGGCCGGGTTCGGGCGCAGCGCAGGCTCCAGGCGCGAGAGGTAGCCCGTGGAGCGTAGGAGGGTGAGGGCGATCTCCGTGCCGCCGTCGGTGATTTCGTACTCGAGCAGTCCGTCGTGGAGGAGCGCCAGGCCCCTGTCGCCGTCGGAGGCGTCGACGAACCGGCGCGACGGAAAGGTCGGCAGGGGGAACTCATGGGGACCCCCTTCGGGTTTCAGACCCCGGTGCACCGCGGCGAAGGAGCACTCGGCGTCGGAGCCCTGCACGGGCCCCGGGAGCGGCACATGGGCGCGCAGGCGGTGATCACGACAGCGGTTGTCGAACTCGGTGTGGATCCGGAGGAACCGCTCCCCGGCCCGCAGTTCGTAGGCCGTCTCGACGCGCACGGTCTCGTCATCGTCGGAGCGCGCCTCGCAGCGCCGCTCGTCGCCCACCGCCGCGGCGGGCCAGTGGTAGGTGGCGTCGACGACGATGACACCCCGCACCGGTCCGGATTCGCGTGTCGTGACCGACACCGCGACGGGGGAATCGACGATCCGGTCGACCGTGGGCGGCGAGTAGTTGTACGTGTCGCCCCCGTCACCCCCGTCGACCAGACGGTTCGCACCGTGGATCTCCACGCCGTCGCTCGTGCGCAGCGACACGGTGCCGTCGGTCTCGTCGACGGTGGCACTCAGGACCGCGTTCGACAGCGTCGTGCCGACGACGGTCGCGCTCTCGTCGGCGCTCTCGTCGGTGCTGTCGGTGGGCACACCTTCTCTCTCGCTGATGGAGTACGTGGACCATCCGAAACCGTCGACGGGATCAGTCGCGAATGCGAGCCGACACGCCGGGGCGCGCAGCATGCGAACGCGGAACGTCGTGCCGGGATCGGTCGCCGCTCGGGCGAGAAGGTCGTCACGCAATCCGTCGAGGCTCGTCGCGGTTTCGCCCGGGCCGGCTGCTTGCAGTTCGACCTCGGTCGTTTCGTCGTGCTCGGTGATGTCGGCTGCGGCGATCTGCACGCCGCGGAACTCGGGTCCGCGCATCGCCTCCACGACCCAGCGGATCTTCGATCCCGTCACGGTCGTCGAGAACGCTTCCCCGCCGATCTCGTCGATCACCTGATACGGCCGGGAAGAGCCGTCGGCTCCCTTGACCGTGAAGGGGCCGGTGCCCGGAGCGGTCACCTCCACGAGCCCGGCGCGCGTCCGAGCCGTCGGATTGAGCACGACGGTGCTGTCGGGCGCGGCCTCCACGATCGTGGCGAGTCGACGACAGGCGGTGCGGGTCACACCGTCGGCGATCTGGCGGGCTTCCTGGTATCGGACGCGTACCGCCTCGACGACCTCGTCGGCGCTGCACGCACACGAGGAGTCGTGGGCGGCATTGAGGACGAGGTTGTCCCAGGCCAGATCCAGGAGCTCGTTCGGCGGATCGTCGGCGAGGAGCAGTGCGGCGAGCGGCTCGGCCCGGCGCTCGAGGGACCGTTCCGCCGCCGCGGCGAGCTGGTGGACGTCGACGCGGTTGGAGGCGACCCCCATGAGGATGTTGGATCGTGCCCCCGAGCGGAGCTCTCCCTGCCAGGTGGTCAGCCCGTCGGTCGTGCGACCGCCGAGGTACTCGGGCAGCGACATCACCGAGAACCGGTAGCCCCCGTCGCTGTTCTCCGCTGCGATCTCGTTGGCCTCGGCGACGACACGGCCCAGCCACGGCTGAGGGAGCTGGTGGTCGGTTCCGTTCATGAGGAGCATGTCGCCGGTGACCGACTCCCCGAGCTCAGCGGCGTAGCTCTCCGCGCGCCGGATCAGTCCGGCGCCGTCTTCGGGAATGTCACGTCCGTTCGAATACGACCCGTAGAGGAACTCGGCGCGGACCGTCGAACCGTCGGGTGCGCGCCAGGCGAAGGCCGTGTCGTCGACGGCACTCGGAACACCGCGCCACACGACGGCGTGTTCGAAGCCGGCGAGGCGCAGGATCTGGGGCATCTGCGCGATGTGTCCGAACATGTCGGGCAGATATCCGATCTCCATGGCCCCCCCGAGCGCGGCGGCCCGTCGCATCCCGGCCTGGAGATCGCGGATGATCGTCTCGCCCGAGACCATGAATTCGTCCATGAGCACCGCCCACGGCCCGATCGACAGCCGGCCGCTCTCCACGAGCGCCCGGATGCGGCCTTCGTGGTCGGGACGGATCGTGAGGTAGTCGTCGACGACCGCTGTCTGGCCGTCGAGCATGAAACGTCGGTACGACGTGTCGTGCTCGAGCAGGTCGAGCAGCTCGTCGAGGAGTTCGACCAGGCGGATCCGGAACTCCTGGAACGGCGCGTACCACTCCCGGTCCCAGTGGGTGTGCGCCACGATGCCCACATGGCGCCCGGCGCTCTGGCTGGCGTCGTGGCCGGAATCGTGGCCGACATCGGGTGGGGAAGCCGTGGTGCTCATGGGGCGCCAGCATATGGGCGGCCTCGCCGTGATCCGGCGCCCGTACGATGGCGGGATGCGGATCGTCGTGGGTTCGGATGAGGCCCAGCACGTCGTCGACGCCGTGGTGGAACACCTGGAGGGACTCGACCACGACGTGCGCTTGGTCGGGCCGCCGGCGGGTGGTGACGAGCAGTGGGCCGAGGTCGGCCATCTCGTCGGTGGCGCCGTGGCCGAGGGTGAGGCCGACACGGGCGTGCTCTTCTGCTGGACCGGTACCGGTGCGTCGATCGCGGCCAACAAGGTGTCGGGGGTACGGGCGGCTCTGTGCACCGACGCCGCCACCGCCGAGGGAGCCCGTCGGTGGAACGACGCCAACGTCCTCGTCATGGGGCTACGGCTCACGAGCCCTGCCAGTGCCCGCGAGATGCTGGATGTGTGGCTCTCGACCGATCCCGATCCCGAGGAGGCCGACAACATTGCCCTCTGCGAGCAGCCCCGCGTCGGGCGCGCGTAGGCTCGGGGCATGCCGACCTACGTGATGCTCTCCACGATCGGGCCCGACGGTTGGGCCACGATCCGCGAAAAGCCCGAACGGATCCGCGCGGTGAAGGCCGAGGTGGAGTCCAAGGGTCTGACCGTGATCGCGCAGTACGCGCTCATGGGTCAGTACGACTTCCTCAACGTCATCGAGGCACCCGACGAGGAGACGATGGCCAGGGCGGCTGTCGATCTCGCTGCTCGCGGCACGATGCGCACGACGACACTTCAGGCCATTCCGGTGGACGCCTTCGTGGAGGCCCTCGAAGCCTCGGGCTGAGCAGGTCGTGGCCCGGATCAGAACGGGTCAGTGCCACCACATGCGGTTGCGGCGGTCGTCTTCGCGCAGATCCGACTCCTCGAACAGCTTCGGGAGCACGGAGCCGTCGGAGCGTCGGCGGACCCGGTAGCGGGGGGCGCCGCCACCGTCGCGGACGATGTCGACGATGTCGAAGCCGCGTGAATACCGGTTGTCGTAGGTCGACCGGACCTCGACGCGACTGCCCTTGTTCATCGCCCGATCGTATCCGCACGGTGTTCGCATCGGGTGCGCGTATCGGCCGGATTCACCGGGTGGATTGCTAGCGTTCGCGTCGTGGCAACCGCCGGGCCGACGATGCGGGTCGAGAACGCGTGTATGCGTTCGGGCGACCGCGTGGTCTGTGGGATCGACGAGGTCGGTCGGGGCGCCTGGGCGGGCCCCGTCACGGTGGCGGCGGTCGTGGCGGCGCCCGAACGCTCCCGCACGCTGCGGGGCGTGCGTGACTCCAAGGACCTCACCCCGGCCCGACGGGATTCCGCCGCGCTGGCCGTGCTCGGGTGGGCGCTCGCGGTGGGCGTCGGCCACGCTTCGCATCACGAGTGCGACGAGTTCGGCATGACCGAGGCCCTGCGCCGCGCGGGTCTCCGGGCACTGGGTGAGGTCGAGGAACAGGGCTACCAACCCGACCGGATCCTGCTCGACGGTTCCTTCGACTTCCTGCGGCTGGGGGAGCGGGTCACGACGATCGTGAAGGGTGACGCCACCTCGCTCGCGGTGGCATCGGCGTCGTGTGTGGCCAAGGTCACGCGGGATGCGCTCATGGCGGAGGCTGCCGACCACTACCCCGTGTACGGGTTCGAGAGCAACCGGGGGTATCCGGCGCCCGTGCACCGCAGCGCTCTTCTCGCCTACGGCCCGAGCGCCATCCATCGGCGGTCGTGGATCTTCATGTCGGGCCTGCCGTGGCGGAACCTGGAACCACCGCCGGGGCGGCTCTTCGCCTGAGACAGGCGTCTCACTGCTGGTTCCGGAAAGGCTGGTCCCGGGCAGGCTGGTTCCGGAGCAGCGCAGGCGGCAGGCGTACAGTGCGGCCCATGGGACAGCCGATCACGGTTCGAGCGCGTCCGGGAGCCTCTCCCGACGTGCGTATCTTCGATCTCAACCGAGGCCTCACGGGGATGAAGATCGAGCGTTACGCCTCGGCCGACGGCGTGCGGGGCCGCCGACCGTCCGACGTGCTGGCGAGCCGCCTGTTCGACCTGGGCGCCGAGCAGGTGACGGTGTACTCGAACGTCGTGACGGTGGAAGCCCCCGCGGCGTCGTGGGGGGAGCTCGAACCCCGCGTGACCGAGACCGTGGAGAACCTCTTCGGCTACTACGGCGACGACGCCGGATGGTCCCCCGAGGCACTCGGCACGGACACCGACGTGCCGGACGTCGCTGACGAAACCTCTGGCGACTCCTCAGATGATTCCGAGAAGTCCTCCGACACCTAGCGCCGCGTCTGACAACGTTTGCTGCCGGAGGCGTGTCACAGTCACGTCGGTTTGGGGCGGTCGGGTGTGGAATCGCTTTGCTCTATGCGTTCGCGACCGATCGCGAGCGTGCCGTTCCGGAGTGGATCCAGCAGCCCTCGACCGCGCGAGATGCGTGTGCCCGCAGTTTGCATTTCGCGGGCAAGGACCAGCATTGCATTCTCCTAGAGGAATATGTACGCTGTCGAAGTGATCGAAACCGATCTGGTCCTTGACGCTCTTGGGGAACCGAACCGCCGCCACCTGCTCGAACTGCTGCACCAGCGAAGCGAGTCGAGCGTGTCCGAGCTCGTCGATGCTTCAGGTCTCAGGCAGCCACAGGTGTCGAAGCACCTGAAGGTCCTGGCCGGCGCTGCACTTGTCTCGGCCCGCGTCGATGGCCGACACCGCCGCTACCGACTCGACGGCCGCGGTTTGCAGGCTGCACACGACTGGTTCGCCCTGTTCGAGGACGTCTGGCGGGCCCGCTTCGACGCTGTGGACGAACTCGTCTCGACCGACCCCGATCTCGACCCAACTGAGGAGTACCTACCGTGACCGACCGCACTCTTCCGCCCGACCGGTCCAGCCTTGCCGCCCGGCGTGGATCGACCCAGATAGAACTCAGTGACGACGGTGCGTCGTATCGGTGCGTCCGGGTATTCGGCGCCCCGCCCGAGCGCGTGTTTCGAGCTTTCACCGACCCCGCGGATCTTCGCATCTGGTTCCCGTCCGGCGCTCCTCCCGGCTCGGAGATGACCCTGTGCGAGTCCGATCCAGTCGTGGGTGGGAAGTATCACTACGTAGTGGTGATCCCCGAGCACGGTCCGATGGCCTGGCATGGCACCTACACGGATATCGACCAACCGGATCGTCTCGGCGCCGACGAGTGGTTCGTGATGGGCGATGTCGATCCGGTGGGGCCTCCGACCGCCCAGACCCTGACCTTCGAACCAACCGGCGACGGGCTCACGCTCATGACGATGCAGGTCAACATGCCCGAACCCGAGGACCCCGACACGTTCATGGAGCAGTCAGCCGCCGGCCTCACCACCTCACTCGCCACAATGGATGAACTCGTATCATCCTGACGGCGTGTCGGAACAAGAGATCGACGAGTACCTCGCTGCGTTGGACGAGCCCAAACGAGGAACCCTGGAGCAGCTGCGCCAGACGATCCTCGAAGTCGTTCCAGATGCCGAGCAGTGCATCTACTACGGCGTGCCGGCCTTCAAGTTGGACGGCAAGGCAGTAGCGGGCTTGGCTGCCTTCAAGAGCCACCTGAGTTACTTCCCGCACAGCGGGTCGGTTCTGCTCGAGGTTGCCGATGATTTGGCTGGCTACACGGTGTCGAAGGGAACTCTGCAGTTTCCGATCGACTCGCCTCTGCCAAAGGCGTTGGTGACCAAGCTCATCGCAACCCGTCGTCGGGAGCTCGGAGGCCGTTGAGCCGCGACGGGAGTCGGGGCCCCAACCGGCGCTCACCGGTGCACGGGTCCTGTCAGGTCAAAGAGGCGGTGCTAGCGATCTCGTGCTGGTCGACCTGAGCTTCGATGATCACGGCCTGCTGGTCGTCGCTCGGGCCTTCGCTCCGGAACTGCTCGACCGACTCGGCGTTGTCCCATTTCTCGAAGATGTTGATCCTGCCGTCCTCGAGCGGATCAGCTGACAGATGAAAGTCCAGACACCCCGGCGCCTGTCGGGCCGCCTCGATAATCGAGCGACAGTCCTCGATGTACCGATGGCGGTTTGCTGGTTCCAGTCGTAGCCATCCCGAGACGATGATCATGGGCGCACCGTAACCGGCAGAGTTCTCCGTGGTGCTCGTCGGCCGCGATTGAGGGCGACACAGTCCTGGCGTTCGGGGGCTTCCCCCAGCTGGTCACATCTCGCCGTGGCGAACCGGACCGGCTGGTTCGTAGGTCCCGAGGATGGTGCCTAGATCGGTCACGGTGAGCTCGACTGGGCGCATCGTCGCGGGGAGGATGCCGTCGTTGAACAGGCGACGACCGGAGCCGAGCACCAGCGGAAAGGTCATCAGGCGGAAGCGGTCGACGAGCTCATGCTGCAAAGCGGTTTGGAGCAGTTTGCCGCTTCCCCAGATCTGCAGCTCGTCGCCGGGCTCGTCCTTCAGCGCCTGCACCGCGGTGATCACATCGCCGGTCAGGAGGTGAGCGGTGTCAGGGTACTCCCCGCGCCACGTGACCTCGGGTTCGCCGAGCGAGCTGGACGCGACGTATTTGGGCAGGGAGTTGATCGCCGTGGCGATCGGGTCGGCGGGGTCGACCTGATCAGGCCAGTGACCGCGGAAGATGTCGAACGTTCGGCGACCAAGCAGAAACGCGCTGGCGTGGCTGGTGAGCTCGGTGACGAACTCGCCTACAGCGAGGTCGGGGAACGGGGCCTGCCAGCCGCCATGAGCGAAAGCGCCGCTGGGATCCTCCTGGGGACCGCCGGGGGCCTGCATCACGCCGTCCAGCGTCAGGAAGGTCTGAACGGTGAGCTTCATCGCAATGCAGCGTACGGCGAACGCAACGGTTGGGCCTTCCGACGGGCCGCAACCATGCAGTTTGCCTGTGCTGTGCGGGGTGGACCGCACCTCGTTCGGATCGCTCGATATCGCCGCGGGCTCGCCTCAGCGCAGGCCGAATCGCATGAGGACCCGTGGGAAGCCGTTCAGTACTGAATCGGTGTCGGTCGCCTTCACAAACCCTGCTTTCTCGAACAGGGCCAACGTGCCGACGTAGGCCATTGTCGAGTCGATCCTCGCCCCTTGTTGTCGAGGGGGTAACCCTCGATCGCTGTGGCGCCGGGCGCACGGGCAAACTCGACTGCTCCCTAAGCAGATGGTGCGAAATGCCCTCCTTACGGTGACCCGTCCGCACCCGGATGCACCACACCGACCACACGTCAAGGTCATCGACGTGAGGGATCTTGCGGTTGCGGGCAAAGCCTGTGTCGGCGCGGGGTGCACGGCAGCCCAGCCGACCACTTCACCGTCGTCGTAAGGCGAGCACCCCAAGCGGAGAGTCCTGCTGCACCGAGGTTCGCCTCCCCGATGTGCCGATAGGGGGACACACCCCCGAACGTTGCCTGACACGGCACGAGATCGCCCCGGAGCGTTCTCCGGTGCGTCTCTCGCGCGTCGCCTAGCGCGCGCCGATGTAGTCGCGCAGCGTCTCGGTCTCGTCGCGTAGTTCCTCGACTCGGTGTTTCACGACGTCGCCGATGCTGATGAGCCCGACGAGCGCCCCGTTGTCGACGACAGGGAGGTGGCGGGTCCGCTTGTCGGTCATGACCCCCATCACGTGGGCGATGGTGTCGTCGGGCGTGCAGGTCGTCACGGGAGAGCTCATGAGCGCGTGAACGGGCATGGTGAGGAGCTGGTCGCCGCTGTGGGGGATCGCCCGCACGATGTCGCGTTCGGAGAGCATTCCCTCGGCGACGGTCCCGTCGCTGGAGACCACCAGCGCCCCGATGCCGTGCTCCTCGAGGAGGGCCACCGCCTCGGAGATCGACTGGTCGGGGGTGATCCGCTGGACGTCCTGGCCCTTGACGGCGAGTACCTTGTCGACCTTCATCGACGCTCCTTTCGGCTGCCTGTTCGCCGTTCTGCCGGCCGTTCTGCCGTGGGGCTGTGCCCCGGCGGCGCCCTGTCCGCCACCAGTCAACCACCACCACCCGCCCCGTGGGCTGCATACCCCGGAATCCCCTTGTCGGATCGAACACATGTTCGATACCGTGAGGGGGTGGCTTTCCCCGACTCGTTCCCTTCCCCACCCCGGCCGGAACGTCTGCTGTCGGTGGCACAGCGCGTTCGGCCCACCGTGCTGGCGGGTGAACGTGTCGTGCCGGTGTCGGGCATGTTGGAAGGCCTTCTGCCCGGAGGCGGGCTGCAACGCGGTTCGGTGACGGTCCTCGACGGTCCGCCGGGTCGCGGTGTCACATCCCTGGCACTGCACCTGATCGCCGCCACCACCGCGGCCGGAGAGTGGGCCGCGTTCATCGACCTCGACGGCTCGGTCGGTGGTCTGGCCGCGGCGGAGGCGGGCGCGGCGCTGGACCGTACCGCCGTGGTGCGGGGAGTGCCGCCGGACCGTTGGGCGGCTGTGACGGCGTCGCTGGTCGACGGGCTCACGATGGTGGTGGCCGAAGTGCCGTCGCGCTGTCGCGCGAGCGACGCGCGACGCCTCGCGGCGCGCGTGCGCGAACGAGACGCCGTCCTGGTGGTGACGGGCGCCTGGCCGGCCGAGGCCGCTCTCACATTGCGAGCGGTGGGCGGAGCGATGGGAGGAGCGGTGGGAGGTGAGGCGGAGGGCGGATGGTCGGGGCTCACTCCCGAGGGAGGATTGCTCGAGCAGCGCTCCCTGTGTGTAGCGATCGAGCACCGTGGTGCCACCCGAACCGTGGCTCTCGCCGGATGAGCCGCGATCCGGCATGAGTGCAGGGAGCGCCGAGCGCACGTGTTGTGTGTGGTGCCCCGGCTGGCCCGTCGTGGCGTGGCGCCGGGCCGACGACGCACTCGTCGATCGTCCTGTCGTCGTGCTCGAACCCGCATCGGGTGCTCCGGTGGTCCGTGCCGCTTCGATCGAGGCGCGCGCCGAAGGTGTGCGGGCGGGGTTGCGTCGACGTGAAGCGGAGAGTCGCTGTCCCGGCCTCGTGACTGTCGACGTCGACCTGCTACTCGAGGCCCGTACGTTCGAGACGGTCGCCCGCGCGGTGGAGTCGATCACCCCCCGCCTCGTCCTCGACCGTCCGGGGCGCTGCGCGTTCCCCACCCGCGGCCCCGCCCGCTACTTCGGTGGCGACGAGGAGGTGGCGACCCGGATCGTGAGCGCGGTGGAGACCGCCGGGGTGGCCGACGTGCGTGTCGGCATCGCCGACGGTGCGTTTTCCGCGCTGTTGGCGGCACGTGGGCCGGGTCCGGGCGCCACCCGGGTGGTGTCACCGGGAGGGTCGGCGGAGTTCCTGGCGTCGTGGCCGGTCGGGGTGCTGCGGCTGGCGGGCGACACCGGCCCCAGCGGTCTCGAGGAGTCGCCTGACGCCGCGGGAGCCCTCGCCGACCTGCTCGTCCGCCTGGGTATGCCCACCCTGGGAGCGTTCGCGGCGCTGTCGGAATCGGCCGTCACCGGGCGCTTCGGTCGCACGGGTGCGCGGGCCCACCGGCTCGCCCGAGGCCTCGACGAGCACCCACCGGCGCTCACCCGGCCACCTCCCGACCTCACCGAGACGACCGAGCTCGACCCGCCCGCGCAACGACTCGACGTCGCCGCGTTCGCGGCGAAGGCCATGGCCGACCGTTTCTCCGCCGCTCTGGCCGATCGGGGTCTCGCCTGCACCCGTGTCGTGGTCGAGGCCGAGACCGAGCACGGTGAGCGTCTCTCCCGCTGCTGGCGCCACGACGGCGCGCTCGACGCCCCGGCTCTGGCGGAACGGGTCCGCTGGCAGCTCGAGGGATGGTTCGCCGCACCCCGTCCCGACGGTCGTGTGCCCGATCCCCGAGCGGCACAGGACGACGCGGCCTTCGAGGAGTCGTACGAGCCGTCCACCGCCGGGATCATCATGTTGCGACTCGTCCCCGACTGCGTCGTTCCGGCCACCGGTCGTCAGCTCGGCTTCTGGGGAGGTGATCCCGCCGCGGCCGACCGTGCCGCCCGTGCGCTCGCCCGTGTGCAGGGACTGCTCGGTCCTGGCGCGGTCACCACGCCGGTGCTCCAGGGCGGACGTTCGCACGACGAGCGCGTGCGGTGGGTGCCGTGGGGAGAACCGCGTGAGCCGACGCGACCCGACCGCGACGTCCGCAGTGGTATCGACGGAGATCCCGCGGCCGGGGATGCACCGACCTGGCCCGGGCGTGTTCCCGATCCCGCCCCCGCGAGGGTCTACGAACCCCCGCGTCCCGCCGAGCTGCTCGACGCGCAGGGTCGCCCGGTCACCGTCACCGGGCGGGGGGAGTGCCCCGCTCCGCCCGCGTACCTGCGCAGCGACACGCTGCCCGATGGAGGCGGCACGATTGCGGCGTGGGCGGGCCCGTGGCCCGAAGACCTGCGCTGGTGGGACCGCCTCACCCGTCGTCGTCGGGCCCGCTGGCAGATCCTCACCGACACGGGCATCGCCGCCCTCGTCGTGCTCGAGTCCGGCAGGGCCGCCCTCGAAGCCGTCTACGACTGACCCGAGCCGAGGACCCGAGACGAGGCAGGAGAAGAAGCGGCACAGGATCGGGCATGATCTGATCGATGGCGACTCCCCTCAAGGATCAGTTCGACAGAGAGGCCGTCGAGGAGCTCGCCGAACGATTCAGCCGGTTTCACGCCGGCTTCGAGCAGGAACCGTTCACGGCCTCGGTCCTCGAGGAGTTCCCGGAACTCGAGCTGAAGGAACGGGTCAACCTCGTCGCCGATCGCCTGGCCGACGAGCTCCCCGACGACTATCCGACCGCTCTCTCCATCGTCATGCAGGTGGCGGCCGGTGGCATCGACGGGTGGGCCGCATGGCCACTCTGCTCGTTCATGGAACGCCACGGCGTCGACTCACCCGCCGAATCTCTCGAGGCCATGCCGGTCCTGACGAAGTTGTGGACGTGCGAATTCGCCGTCCGCCCGTTCCTGAACGCGCACCTCGGTATGACGCGCGACCATCTCCACCGCTGGGTCCTCGATCCCGACGAGGCTGTGCGCCGCCTGTGCTCGGAGGGCACCCGCCCCTTGCTCCCTTGGGGTACGCGCGTCCCGGCGTTGATCGACGATCCGCAGATCGGAATCGAACTTCTGAGCGCCCTGCGTCACGACGACTCCGAGATTGTCCGCCGATCGGTCGCCAATCATCTCAACGACGTCACCAAGTCCCGACCCGATCTCGTGGTGGATCTGCTCGACGGGTGGATGAGTGATTCCGATCCGATCGACGAGCGCATGGTGAGCCAGGCACTCCGGACCCTCGTGAAGAAAGGTCATCCGGGTGCGTTGCATCTGCTGGGATTCACCACCGATCCACAGGTCGACGTCTCCCACTTCTCGTGTGAACCCGACGTTCTGAAGCTCGGCTCCGTCATCGAACTGACAGCTGAGTTGACGTCGACCTCTGAGGACGAGCAGTTGCTGGTGATCGACTTCGTCGTTCACCACGTGACCGGGTCCGGTGGCATGTCGCCGAAGGTCTTCAAGTGGGCCACGATCCAACTCGCTCCGGGGGAGACCGTGCAGTTGTCGAAGCGGCGACGCATCCGGACGGCGTCGACCCGCCGCTACTACGCCGGCCGACATCACATCGATCTCCAGGTCGCCGGCCAGGTGCTCGGGACCACCGCGTTCGACCTGAAGGAGAGTTCGCCTCCTTCCTGATCCCGCCCGTTGCACAGCAGCCAATCGGGCCATGACCGTCGTACGCGCCCGGTACGTTGCAGTGACGCCTCGAGTGAGCGGGCTCACGCTCCTCCGCCCACTGCAATGCCGTATCCTGTGGGGAGAGAGAGATGGCCGTCAACGAACGTACCCGTCACGACCTCTATGTCGGGCTCGAGGAGCTGTTGGGTGTGGAGAGAACATCGGTGCTGATGGAACACCTGCCGCCGGTGGGTTGGGCCGACGTCGCCACGAAACGCGACCTCGACACCTTCGGAACGGAACTCCGGGCCGAGATGTCGGAACTTCGCGGCGAGTTCGGGTTGGAGCTGGCCAAGGCGGTGCGCACGATGGTGTTCGCGAATCTGACGATTGCGTTGGCCGCCGTGGGCCTGGCCTTCGGAGCCGCCCAACTCACCTGAGCCGAGGAGAAGCGTCGCAGGTATCCTGCGGCGCCCGAGGCGAAGCAAGGGAACCTGACCCGCCGGCCTCCTTGCCTGATCGAACACATGTTCGATAGCGTGGCCACCCCCGTAGGGTGAGCACGTGGAGGCAGGTGAGCGGCGATGGGCGGATACGCCGAGCTGCACTGCCACACCAACTTCTCGTTCCTCGACGGCGCCAGCCATCCCGAGGAACTCGTGGAGGAGGCGCAGCGCCTCGGCCTGGAGGCGCTCGCGGTCACCGACCACGATGGTTTCTACGGAGTGGTCCGCTTCGCCGTGGCCGCACAGACCCTCGGGATGCCCACCGTCTTCGGTGCCGAAGTAGCTGTTTCTCGGGCGCACTCTTCCTCCCATCTGGTGGTCCTCGCAGAAGGGCCGGTGGGGTACGCCCGTCTGGCGAAGTCGCTGAGCAGGGCGCAACTGGCGGGGAAAAAGGGGGCGCCGGTCACCACGTTCGCCGAGCTCGCCGACGACGCGCGCACTCCCGTGCACCTCCGTCCGGACACGAGCGCGCACAATGACCACTGGTTCGTGCTCACGGGCTGTCGCCGCGGAGCGGTGCCCGCCGCACTGGCTGCCGAAGGACCGGCTGCCGCGCGGCGTGCCCTCGACCGGCTCGTCGAGGGTTTCGGGCGTGACCGTGTGCTCGTCGAGCTCTGGGACCACGGCGATCCCCTCGACCGTGCGCGCAACGATGCTCTCGTCGCGGTGGCAGCGCGCGTCGGCGTGGAGGTGGTGGTTACCAACAACGTCCACTACGCGACCCCCGGTCGTCACCGGTTGGCCACCGCGTTGGCCGCGGTGCGTGCAGGTCGTTCTCTCGACGAGGTCGACGGATGGTTACCGCCCACACCGTTCGCCCATCTGCGCAGCGCCGCCGAGCAGCACCGTCGTTTCGCCCGCTATCCGGGCGCGGTGGAGCGCACCGTCGACATCGCAGAGCAGTGCGCGTTCGATCTTCGCATCGCGGTACCGAACCTGCCCGATTACCCGGTGCCCGACGACCACGACGACATGAGCTGGCTCACCGAGCTGACACAGCGCGGTGCGGCCGTCTACTACCCGGCCACCCATCCCGACCACGATCGGGCGATGCGTCAGATCGACTACGAGCTCGGGGTGATCGACGAACTCGGTTTCCCCGGCTACTTCCTCCTCCTCCACGACATCGTCGAGTTCTGCCGGATCCACGACATCTACTGCCAGGGCCGGGGAGCGCGGCCAACAGCGCCGTCTGTTACGCGTTGGGTGTCACCAAGGCCGACGCGGTGGCTCTCGGCCTGCTGTTCGAGCGGTTCCTGTCGCCCGAACGTGAGGGCCCGCCCGACATCGACCTCGACATCGAACACGAACGCCGTGAGGAGGTCATCCAGTACGTCTACGGCCGCTACGGACGTGACCGTGCGGCGCAGGTCGCCAACGTCATCACCTACCGCCCTCGCTCGGCGTTGCGGGAGATGGCCAAGGCGGGCGGTCTCTCACCCGGCCGGGCCGACGCGCTCACCCGGTGGCTCGACCGCTGGAGCGGCCGGGAGCAGCTCGACGAGGTTGCCGCGGGCGCCGCCGGCGAGCCGGAGATGCCGGTTCCCGGGCTCGTGCTCGACCTCGCCCGGGAGGTCCAGGACTTCCCCCGCCATCTGGGGATCCACTCGGGTGGGATGGTCATGGCCGACCGGCCACTCGTGGAATGTGTGCCCGTCGAATGGGCGCGCATGGAGAACCGAACGGTTCTCCAGTGGGACAAGGACGACTGCGCGGCGGCCGGTCTCGTGAAGTTCGACCTGCTCGGGCTCGGCATGTTGACGATGCTGCACCTGGCGGTCGATCTCATCGCGCAGCACGAGGGTGTGGCGGTCGACCTCGCCACGATCCCCCAGGAAGATGAGGTCTACGACCTGCTGTGCGCCGCCGACACGGTGGGTGTGTTCCAGGTGGAGAGCCGCGCTCAGATGGCGACGCTGCCGCGGCTGCGTCCCCGAAAGTTCTACGACCTCGTGGTGGAGGTGGCGCTCATCCGCCCCGGGCCCATCCAGGGCGACTCCGTGCATCCCTATCTGCGGCGCCGGGCAGGAGAGGAGCCCGTCACCTACCTGCATCCGCTGCTCGAACCCTCGTTGCGCAAGACCCTCGGGGTGCCGCTGTTCCAGGAACAGCTCATGCAGATGGCCATCGACGTCGCCGGGTTCAGCGCGGCCGACGCCGACAAGCTCCGGCAGGCCATGGGTTCCAAACGCAGTCGCGCGCGGATGACTGCCATGCGTGAGCGGCTCATGGAGGGAATGGCCGCCCACGGCATCACCGGCGACACCGCCGACGCCATCGCCAAGAAGCTGGAGGCGTTCGCCGATTTCGGATTTCCCGAAAGCCACTCGGTGAGCTTCGCCTACCTCGTGTACTCCTCGGCGTGGGTGAAACGCCACCATCCGGTGGAGTTCACCTGCGCGTTGCTCAACGCGCAGCCGATGGGGTTCTACTCACCGCACACGCTGGTGCGCGACGGTGTCCGTCACGGCGTGGAGGTCCTCGGTCCCGACGTGGCGGCGTCACGGCGCGACTGCACGATGGAGCCGCGCACTGCGAGCAGCCGGACCGATCGGTCACCCACAACCGGGATGGCACGCGGATCCGTCCACCCACGCGGTGCGTATCGGCCTGCGTTACGTCAAGGGTCTGTCGGGGGAGCTTCTCGAGCGGATCGACGCCGAACGGGAGCAGCGATCCTTCGTCGACCTCGAAGACTTCTCGCGACGAACCGGTGCGTCGGTCGACGCGCTCGAGTCGCTCGCCACCGCGGGGGCGTTCGGCTGCTTCGGCCACGACCGTCGCGGCGCACTGTGGAGCGCGGGGGCACTGGGTGCGGTACGCACCCGACGTCACACGGGAACAACGGTCGAGACGCTGCCCGGTGTGGTCACGGGTCTTTCCGCACCCCCGTTGCCGGGGATGGACGTCGTGGAGACACACGCGGCCGACCTCGCCACCACCGGACTCTCCGCCGACGCCCACCCCACCGAGTTCTTCCGGGAGCAGCTCGCAGCGGAAGGGGTGGTCACCGCCTCCGATCTGCGCACATTGACCGACCGTACGGTCGTGGAAGTGGCGGGTGTCGTCACACACCGTCAACGCCCGATGACGGCCCGGGGAGTGATCTTCCTCAACGTCGAGGACGAGACGGGTCTGATCAACGTCATCTGCACCCCGCCGGTGTGGAACCGCCACCGCAAGGTCGCCCGGCAGTCGCCGGCGTTGCGGATCCGAGGTGTGCTGGAGTGCCGCCAGGGGGTGATCAACCTCCTGGCGCAACGGCTCCGTTCCCTGGATCTCGGCCTGGCCGACCACCTCCGCTCCCGCGATTTCCGCTGACCGATTCCGCCGAAACTCCACAATCCCCGCGGGACTCCCACCTCCTTCGGGAAATCGTCCGGATCCGGGGAACCGATCCGGGCTTCCGCGCGTCCAACGGTTCAGACACGAACCCGAGGAGCCGGCATGCGCCACGTCCCGATACGTCGAATCCCGACCGTTCTCACCGCGGCAGTCGCCGCGCTCGTCCTGTTCGCCACCGCCTGCGACGACTCGAGCGGCTCGGCGAAGGGTCCGCAGCCGCGGCATCTGCCCGATGACCTCGTGCTCGCCGCGCGACTCCAGATCTTCGACGACTGCGATCAGCTCCTGGGCCACGTGCAGGCGGAGGCGATGGAGCGCGTCGGCCCCTACGGCCTCGACGCCGGTTACGGCGAAGCATCAATGGAGGGCGACGTGGTCTTCGACGGCCAGCTCCGGGCCGCCGAGGACGGAGCAGCGTCCTCGGGCAACGCCGACGCCGCTCCGTTGCCGTCGGAGGCAGCTCCCGACGGATCGGTCGACTTTTCGGAGACCAACGTCCAAGAGGCCGGCATCGACGAACCCGACATCGTCAAGACCGACGGCTCGACCATCTTCACCCTGACCGGCGAGTCCCTGAATGCCGTCGCCGCCGGTTCCGAGCCGACGCTTCTCGGTTCGGTCGACGTCGGCTTCAGCTCAGGGATGCTGCTGGTCGGCGACCGCATTGTCGTGCTGGGCGAGGGCTCCGGTGATGTGGGAATACCCGAGGCTCCCATCCAGAGTGGTGCCACCGTCACGCTCGTCGACGTGTCCGATCCCGCGAACCCGACTGTTCTCGAGGAGATGCACGTCGAGGGCCGCGTGGTGTCGGCCCGCACGATCGACGGCCGGATCCACCTCGTGACAGCGGGACAACCGAACACGCTCGACTACGAGTACCCGAACGTCTACGAGGGCGACAGCGGATTCGAGCGCATGTTCGGGACCACCGAGAACGAGGCCGAGAAGGCGAACCGTGCCGTGATCGCCACCTCCGATCTCGATGACTGGCTGCCGCAGTACAGCGTCGAGCGAAACGGTGACCAGATCTCCTCGGGTCGCCTGGTCGACTGCGCGTCGGTCTACCAGCCTCCCGAGTTCTCCGGTGTGGGCACCCTCACCGTGACCACCCTCGACCCGGAACAGGGCCTGGAGCCGGTGGGCTCCACGGGTGTTCTCTCCGACGGCCAGACGGTCTACTCGTCGGCGGAGCGCCTGTACGTGAGCACCCACGAGTACGTCGACGTCAGCGATGACAACGGATCCTTCGCACTGCCCGATGACACGAGCGCCGTCCACTCGTTCGACATCACCGGGCCGGGCGGCGCCGAGTACACGGCGTCGGGCAGGGTTCCGGGCACGCTGCTCAACCAGTTCTCGATGTCGGAACGCGACGGCTTCCTGCGTGTCGCCACGACGGGACAGGCGCGCAGCGACCAGGCGAGGCCCACCGAGGAGCCCGTACCCGGCGGACCGGACGAGCTCAGCATCGCTCCACCGCCACCGGTCCCGGACAGTGAGAGCTTCGTGACGGTGCTCGAGGTGAGTGACGAGGCTCTCGTCGAGGTCGGCCGCGTCGGGGGGCTCGGCTACGGCGAGCAGATCCACTCGGTGCGCTTCGTCGACGACGTCGGCTACGTCGTGACGTTCCGCCAGACGGATCCGCTCTACACGCTCGATCTGTCGGACCCGACCGCTCCCACGGTGGTGGGCGAGCTGAAGATCCTCGGCTACTCGGCCTACCTGCACCCCGCCGGCGACGGCCTGCTCATCGGAGTGGGCCAGGACGCCACGGACACCGGCATGACCACGGGCACGCAGATCTCACTCTTCGACGTGTCGGACTTGAGCGACCCGCGTCGCGTCGATCAGGTCGGCCTCCAGACGGGTAGCTCTCCCGTGGAGTTCGACCACCACGCGTTCCTCCTCCACAACGGCCTCGCCGTCGTTCCGGTGACCAGCTACGAGGGCGCCCAGCGTTCCGGGGCCCTCGCCTTCGAGGTCGATGCATCCGAGGGAATCCTCGAACGCGCGACCGTGAGCCAGCCCGGCACGACGGAGAGCCGACCCTGGGCCGTGGCTCCGCCCGGATCGATCGAGCCGGAGCACGAGGAGTTCGTCTCGACACCATTCATCGAGCGCTCACTGGTGATCGGCGACACCCTGTACACCTATTCGTCCGAGGGACTCCTGGCGACCGACCTCGGGTCGTTCGAGGACACCGGGTGGCTCCCGTTCACGTAGAGGCGAGGCGCTGGGACGTGAGGGGGATGCCGTGGCGGACCGTGCGGCTGCGCGGTCGCGGGTACCCTGATGCGGCACTGTCCGGAACCGGGGGAGTCGTGGCCCAACCACCGAGACCGTCATGCGCCGTCCCGCCCATGTCGTTGCGCGCACCGTCGCGCTCGTCCGCTCGGACCCGTCGGGGACCCGGGCGGGGTTCGTCGCGCTCTCGCTCTCCACGGCAGCGGGGCTTCTCGCCGGGCTGATCCTCGGGTCCATGACCGGGACGCTCGAGGAACTCCCCGGGCTCCTGATCCTCGTTCCGGCAGCAGTCGGGATGCGGGGCAACGTCTTCGGGGCTCTGGGGAGCCGGTTGGGTACCTCCATCCACACCGGAACGTTCCGGGTCTCGCGCCGCTCCGACACCCTCGTCGGCCAGAACGTCGTGGCGGCACTCGTCCTCTCGGTGTCGCTCTCGCTCGTTTTGGCCTTCATCGCCAAGGCGGTCGCCGAGGCGTTCGGTGTGACCGACGCCATCTCGGTGGGCGACTTCATCGTCATCTCGGTCATCGGCGGACTCCTGCCGTCGGTGATCCTCGTGGGGGTCACCGTCGGCGTCGCCGAGATGAGTGTTCGCCGGGAATGGGACCCCGACAATGTCGAGGCACCGATCGTGACCGCCGCCGGCGACGTTCTCACGCTCCCGAGCCTCCTGCTGGCGTCATTTCTGGTCGGTGTGGACGGCGTGACGCCGGTCGTCCTCGCCGTCGCCGGGATCGGGGCGCTCGTGACGCTCGTGTACGGACTACGGACGCGGCTCCCGATGGTCCGGGCCATCATCCGCCAATCGCTGCCGGTGATCATCGTGGCAGGATCCATCAGTCTGGTCGCCGGTGTCGTCGTGCAGTCACAACTGCAGCCGTTCATCGACTACCCGGCGCTTCTGATCCTGATCCCGCCGATGCTCGCCCTCGTGGGTTCACTGTCGAGCATCCTCACGGCCCGTATCTCGAGCAAGCTCCATCTCGGACTCATCGAACCCACCCGCTTCTCGCTGCGGCCGGTGGCGGCCGACGTCGTGCTCGTGTTCTCACTGGCTGCACCGATGTTCGCCGTCCTGGGAGTCGCCGCCGACCTCATCGCGGCGGTCACCGGGCTGGGGAGCCCCGGGCCCGTCGATGTCGTCGTCGTGGCGCTCGTCGCGGGTCTCCTGGCCACCGCACTGGGCGTCGGCCTCGCGTTCTTCACCGCCACGACCGCCTACCGGCTCGGTGCGGATCCCGACAACTACGGGATTCCCGTGGTGACGGCTTTCTCGGACCTGTTCGGCGCTGTGGCGCTTATTCTTGTTGTCGCTAGTTTGGGGCTGACGTGACAGGTAACCGGAACGACGACGAACGACCGCGGAACCTCAAGGCGATGCTGTCGGAGGCGAAAGACACCTCCGAGCTCATGGTCGACTTGGCGTACGCGGCGATCTTCTTCAACGACGAGCGCATGGCGAGGGAGGTGGAGGAGCTCGAGGAGAGGCTCACCGACACCGTCCACGACATGCGCGAGGTCTGCGTCCTCGCGGCCCGGTCGCCCCGCGAAGCGGAAGGCATGTCGGGTGTGTTGCAGATCGTCTCGGCGATCGAACGAATGGGTAACGCCGCGGTCGATATTGCCCGCATCGTCACGCGACATCTCGGGATCCCACGGGCTCTCGTGGCGGATCTCGCTGACGCCGAAGAGGTGTCCCACCGCGTCAGGGTGCGTGAGGATTCCGCCATGTCGGGATGCACCCTGGCTGATCTCGAGCTACCCACCGAGGTGGGAATGCGGGTCGTCGGGATCCGGCGGGGCAAGGACTGGGTGATCGACCCCGACGGTGACGCCGCACTCGTGGCCGACGATGTCGTGATCCTTCAGGGTGCCGCGGCGGGAGTCGACGAGCTGCGCCGGATGGCCGGTGCGCCCGGGTGGAAACCTCCGAGCCTGGGCGAGGAGACCGCGGTGTCCGACCTCGACCGCGCGGTCGACGCCATCGTGGAGATGAAGAATCTGTCGGAGGTGAGCACGGGCCT
The DNA here is from genome assembly GCA_963704035.1 of uncultured Actinomycetes bacterium. Lineage (GTDB taxonomy): Bacteria > Actinomycetota > Acidimicrobiia > IMCC26256 > JAOSJL01 > JAOSJL01. The sequence continues at coordinate 183,588 of CAVPGR010000002.1, forward strand.
CGCGTACTCCGCGTTGCTCTTCGCGGATCAGGGGCTCGCCGCCGAGGTCGTGCGCCTCGAGGACCATCTCGACGAGATGAAGGAACGGCTCGAGGTCTGGGTGCTGCGTGCGGCGGCGGATCAGCTGGATCCGTCACCGTTGCGTGGCCTGTTGCACCTGGGCCAGGCGGCGGAGTCGCTCGGTGATGCCGCCCAGCAGATGGTGTGGCTCGTCGAGCGCGGCGAGGAGCTCCACCCGGTTCTCGCGGTCGCTCTGGCGGAGAGCGACGAGGTGATCGTGCGCGTGCCCGTCTCGGCGGATTCGGCGCTCGACGGTGTCTCGCTGCGTGAGGCGAGCATCGAGATGGAAACAGGCTGCTACGTCCTCGCCGTGTGGCGGGCGGGCCGCTACGTGTATCAACCGCGTCCGCCCTATCGGCTCATGGCGGGTGACGAACTGCTCGCGACGGGTCCCGAGGAGGGCCGAGACGAGCTCGCGCGACTGGGAGGCTTTTCGGTCCGCGAGGACGACGACACCGGTGAGATCGAGTTGGTGCCTCTGAGCAGCGCAGCGAGGGACGTCGCTTCGTAGGCTCGTGGCTTCGTCACGTCGATTCCGGATTCTCAGGCCCGGATTCTCAGGCCCGGATTCTCAGGCGAGGTGGCGTACCTCCGGCGGAGGACCGGATCTCGCCGATGCGACACGGACCTTCACGTCGAGCGCCTGGGCGCCGTCGGGTGTCAGGACCAGTGGATCGAGCGCCAGTTCGACGACCTCCGGGCACTCCGCGGCCACGTGCGCCACACGCAGCAGCACCTCAGCGAGCGCCTGGTCGGCGCCGGGTGGTGTGGCGTCTGCGCCGAAGACCGTGGGAGCCGCTGTCTCGACCAGGTGAATCGCCTCCGTATCGGAGAGAGGGAGGACGTGCGGAACCCGCGGGCCCGTGCCGTGACGCCCGCCCGTCCCACCGTGCAGAGTCAGAACGGCGTCGAAGCGCTCATCGCGGCGCGCGACAACAGCCGTCGGAACACCCGATGCCGCCATCGGCTGCAGCAATGCCCCTCCCATGTCGTCGCCGAGCGACTCGTCCAGGGCGTCGAACGCTTCGCGGACGGAGACGTCGTCGCGCAGGTCGAGATGGAGCCACGCGGTCCGATCCCGGTAGTCGAGTGTCTCGGATGCCGCCTTCATCGCCACCGGGTAGCCGACGTGGGCTGCGACGGCCACGGCCTCGTCGGCGGTCACGACACGTCGGGTCTTCAGCGTGGAGACACCGATGGCACGACACACCTGCATGGCCTGCTCGGGCGAGAGCGGGCCGCCCTCGTCGTTGCGATCGAGGAAGGAGGTCGCCAGGTCCGAGACGACGGAGAGGTCCAACTCGTCGAGCGGCGGGCTGTCTCCGGCCGGTCGGGCGCGCCACGACCGGTACTCGGCGATCCGTTCGGCGATCGGATCGGCGATCCGCTCATCCGAGGCCGACGACAATGGGGAGCGCCGCTCGTCACCTGTGCCCTGAACGCGGATGACGGCGTCGATCAGTTCGTCGCAGTTGTCGACCCGGATGACACCCAGCTGCGCGAGAAGGACGGTGTCGTCGGGCCCATGCTCGGGATATGCGGCAACGACAGGTCTCGCGCGTGCGACGCGGCGGACTGTACGTACGAAATGCCGTGGGTTCCCGAACGACGCCAGGGACAGCGCGATCGCCGACGTCTCGTTGTCGGATTCCCAGTAGCTGAGCAGGTCGTTACCCGACACGTCGGCTTTGGAGCCGAGGGCCACCCAGTTCCTGACGCCCAACTCGTGGAAACGGTGACCGGCTTTCCCGTCGCCCCGCAGTTCCTGCGTCGCCACACCGCCCTCCTGAGTCGCCAGTGAGACGCCGCCGGGGTGGCGGACCCGCGTGTCGAGGGTGGCGTTGAGGCGAACGGCAGGGTCGGTGTTGAGCAGGCCCCGGGCTCCGGGGCCGATGAGGCGCATGCCGTTGCGGCGGGCGAAGCCGACGAGCTCCCGAACGGAGCCGGTCCGGGTCGGGGAGTCCGCCGGTGACGGTGCCGGGAGGTCCTCGGTGACGACCATGAGCGCCCCGACGCCCATGCGGGCGCAGTCCTCGACGATGGGGTAGAGCGTGGCGGGGTCGACGGCCACGACGGCGAGGTCGACGCGCTCGGGGACGTGCAGGATCGTCATGTAGGGCCGCCGGTCGCCCGGCGCCGGGCTCGACTCCACCGGGTACACGGGTCCCGCGAAACCCGCTGCCAGAACACAGCGGAGGACCTGTCGGCCGATCGCGCCTGTCTCGCCCGAGGAGATGACGGCGACCGAACGCGGCTGGAGCAGTCGGCGCACGGACTCGACTTCAGCCACCTGCTCGCGGGCTTCCGACACTGCACGGGACTCTTCCGTCGGCTCGATCGGGAACGAGACGGCGACGACGCCTTCACCGAACTCGCTCTCGACCTTCCAGCCCGCGTTCGCGGAACACGCCGAGCATGCGCTGATTTTCGGGCAGCGTGTCGGCCACGAAGCGGTGAACACCCGCGGCACGCCCGGCCGCGGCGAGGTGTTCGAGGAGTGCAGTACCGATTCCCCGACCCTGATGTGCGTCGGCCACCACGAAGGCGACCTCGGCATCCACGACGTTGACCCGTCGGTCGTAGCGCGCCACACCCAGGAGCTGGTCTCCGAGCTCGGCGACGAGAGCCATCCGGTCCACGTAGTCCACGGTGGCGAGCATCTCGAGCTGCCGCTCCGACGGGCGCGGCACCGGCGAGAAGAACCGCAGGTAGATGGATTTCTCGGACAGGCGGGACCAGAGGTCGTAGAGGCCGCCGACATCGTCACCACGGATCGGCCGTACGTGAACCGTGCGGCCGTCGCTCAGGACGACATCGGATTCCCACTGCGCGGGATAGCCGGACATCGGGCCAGTATCTCGCGTCCATTTCGGTCCGCACTCTGCGGGCTAGCGTCGTTTCATGGATCGCAGCGATGTGGCCGACGACCCACGTCCTGCGACCGACCCGATGCGTCGCTCACCGGGCCCCCATGACGGTCTGACCAGCGCCGAGGTCGCTGATCGAGTCGCTCACGGTCTGGTCAACGACGAAGGGGAGCGCACGAGCCGGACGTTCGGTCAGATCGTCCGTGCGAACGTCCTCACCAGGTTCAACGCCATTCTCGGCACGATGCTCGTGGTGATCCTGATCGTCGGGTCCTACAAGGACTGCTCTCTTCGGTGTCGTGCTCGTGGCCAATGCGTTGATCGGGATCGTCCAGGAGACACGGGCGAAGCGCACGCTCGATCGCCTTGCCGTTCTGAACGCTCCTTTGGCGAGGATCGTGCGAGACGGCGAACTCTCGGAGCACCCCACCGAGGCCATCGTTCTCGACGACGTTCTCGACGTGCGTGTCGGCGACCAGATCGTGGCCGACGGTGATGTCTTGGCTGCCGAGGGCCTGGAGATCGACGAGTCGCTCCTGACCGGCGAATCGGACCCGGTCACCAAGCGGGCCGGTGACGAGGTGCTGTCGGGGAGCATCGCGGTGGCGGGCACGGGCCGCGTCCGGGCGTCACGTATCGGGGCGGAGGCCTACGCCCGCAAGCTCGCCACCGAGGCTCGACGCTTCACGCTCGTGCGCTCCGAGCTCCAGGACGGGATCAATCTCATCCTGCGATACGTGACGTGGGCCATCGTGCCCACCGCAGCGCTGTTGCTGCTCAGCCAGCTGAACTCCCATGAGTCCGTGAAAGAGGCGCTGGCGGGAACGGTCGCGGGTGTGGTCGGCATGGTCCCCGAAGGGCTGGTTCTGCTCACGAGCATCGCGTTCGCCGTCTCGGTCATCACGCTCGGGCGCCGCAACGTGCTCGTGCAGGAGATGCCCGCCGTGGAAGGGCTTGCCCGCGTGGATGTCGTCTGTGTCGACAAGACCGGCACGCTGACCGAGGGGATCATCGCCTTCGAGCGACTCGAGGTGTTCGAGGGAACGGACGCGGCCCTGGCCCGCGACGCCCTGGGGGCGCTGGGCGACGAACCGGACGCCAATCCGACGCTGGCCGCCGTGGCCGCCGAGTTCGACGCCCCGTCGGATTGGGACGTGTCCGCTCGAGTGCCGTTCTCGTCGGCCCGCAAGTGGAGTGCCACCGCCTTCGCCGACCACGGCACCTGGGTTCTCGGAGCACCCGAGATGGTGCTCGCGGGACAAGACGAGGATCCTGCCCGCGAGCGGGCGAACCGCGCTGCCGACAAGGGCGGGCGCGTCCTTCTTCTCGCACGGGGCGACGCACCGCCCGCCGACGACGAGCTCCCCGGCGGCCTTCGCCCCGCCGCGCTGGTCGTTCTCGACGAGAAGGTCCGACCAGACGCCGCCGAGACACTGAGCTACTTCGCCGATCAGAACGTGTCGGTCAAGGTCATCTCGGGTGACAATCCGCGCACGGTGGGTGCGGTCGCCCACAGGGTCGGCGTTCCTGATTCCAACAGACCCGTCGACGCTCGGGACCTCGATGAGGACGACACCGAGGCTCTCGCGGACACACTCGACGACAGATCCGTGTTCGGCCGGGTCACTCCCCACCAGAAGCGCTCCATGGTGGGAGCGCTCCAGTCGCGTGGCCACGTCGTGGCGATGACCGGCGACGGAGTGAATGACGCCCTCGCATTGAAGGACGCCGACATCGGGATCGCCATGGGCTCGGGTGCGCCCGCCACGCGTGCGGTCGCGCAACTCGTCCTGCTCGACGGCCGCTTCGCCACGATGCCGGGCGTTGTCGCCGAGGGGCGACGGGTGATCGGGAACATCGAGCGAGTCGCCAACCTGTTCATCACGAAGACCGTGTACGTCATGCTCATCGCGATCCTCAGTGGCGTGTTCCTCTGGCCGTTCCCGTTCCTGCCGCGCCACCTGACGATCGTGTCGAGCCTGACCATCGGAATCCCCGGGTTCTTCCTGGCGATGGCACCCAACAAACGACGGTACGTCCCGGGTTTCGTGCCGCGCGTTCTGCGTTTCGCGGCCCCTGCCGGCTTCGTCGCCGCCGCGGCCACCTTCGGCTCCTACGCGGCGGCGCGCGCTCAGGACGTGTCGCTGGCGGAGGCGCGCACGGCGGCGACGCTCACGCTCCTCGTTCTGGGCATCTGGGTTCTCATCCTGCTCGCGCGGCCCATGACTCCGCTGCGTATCGCATTGATCGCGGGCATGGTCGTGATGATGGTCGGAGCGTTCGTCATTCCCGTGACCGCCGACTTCTTCGAACTCGAGCTTCCGGGGTGGGCGGAACTCGTCGAATCGCTGCTGATCGCCGCCGGGGGCGCGCTGGCGCTGGAGATCTTCTGGCGCTTGACCCACAACCGCTGGGCCCTCGGCGGCGGCGAGACGTAGCTTCCGTCGTAGCGGACGCTGCGGCAGTCGCTACCCGCCGGTGCCGACGTAGGTCTTGGCGTCGAGGGTGTCGTAGCGCCAGGTCCATTCTCGGTGTGCCGGTTCCTGGCCGGGGCGCTCGACCGTGCGGGAGTAGACGACGGAGAAGCCGTCGTAGCCGTCTTCCGACTTCGTCGTGCCCTTCGGGAGGAGTGGTGTCTTGATCGTCTTGGCTCCGGCCGGATATCTCGCTGTGACGTTCGGCTCCGTGCTCGTCACGACCCGGCCTTCCGAGTTGCTGTAGAAGGCGAAGGTGATCGACGTGTCGGTGTAGGCGGCGCGGATCAGCACTCCGGAGTTCGAATCGTTCCGGAATTGGAGGTCGAGGTTCGGGTAGTTGACGGTTGCTTCGCGCCCCATCGGGTAGCGCGAGATGTAGAGCGAGTGGGGTGTGTGAGTCACATCCTCGAGTCCGGCGAAGAACATGGTGTTGTAGAGCGTCGTGGCGATCTGGCTCACGCCTCCACCGACGTCGTCGACGAACTTGTTGCCCGCCGCGATGGCACCTGCCTCGACGAAGCCACGTTCGACGGTGCGAGGTCCGAGCCGCTCGTTGAGTGAGAACACCTCACCCGGCTCGATGATCTGGTTCTGGAGAATGTCGGCCGCACGGTGGATGTTCGACACACGCGATGCGCAACAGGGGTGCTCGGTGGTGAACGTGGAGATCCGCTCTGTGATGTTCAGTTTCTCGGCCCACGCCGTGTCGTGCTCGGGCTGCTTCTCGACAAAGCTCGCAGCGACGACCCGTTGACCGCTGAGGATCCCCTGTGACACCTCGGCCAGATCGATGGTGCGCCCGGCGGTGGACGGGACCACCGACACCGTGGCGTTCGGGTGCACTTCGAAACGGGCGTCGACGGGCTTGGTCTCGATGAACGCCACGCCGGGCCCGAGCGCGGCGTACAGCGCGTACGGGTTGACAGCCAGGAGGAGTTGCTCCCCCTCGATACGTGTCTCGAGAGTCCGCCCGAGAACATCGGGAGCGATCGGAAACGACGCGCTGTCGGCCGTGACCGTCACGCCTTCGGCAAGCAGGCCCCGCGCTTCCTCGGCTGCGCGCGCCACCTCGGCTTCGGTCACGGCGGCCGTGGAGGTGACGACCGGAAGATCGACGACGGTTCGGTCGGAATCGGCCAGCGCCTTCTCCAGGATCGGCAGCGCCGCTTCCCGGTCGATCACGCGTCCGTCGACGGGCGCGACCTCCGTGACGGTCGCGTCGTCGAACACCAGGTTTCCGTCGACGGGTGGTACGTCGGCCTCCGCCGCCCACGCGTCGAGGGTCTTCTCGACAGCAGCGTCGTCCCAGGTCACGGCCAGAGGCACGGTTTCGGTCCGGAAGCGCCGCAGGACCGTCCCCACGGTCTGTTCGATCGGATTTCCGCTACGGCCCGCCTCGCGGGCGGTGCGTACCGCGGTGACACCGTCGACCTGCACCCCGAGAGTGGCCGGATCGACGGTGAGCTCCACCTCTCCGGCTCGTGCGGTGATCGGCTCGGTTTCGAGGGTTTCGGCGACAGCGTCGACAGCATCCTCAGCGTCGGCCTCGCTGGACCCGGAGACCTCCACGCCGGCGATCTCCACTCCGGGAAGCACGGCCCCGCTGTACACGAGCCGCTCGGTGAGCCCGATGCCCACGAAGACGGCGGCGAGAACCAGGATCGTCAGGATCCCCCAGCGGAGGGCGCGCGAGCCGCGACGTGGTGGTCTGCCGCCGCGTTCGCGCGCGCGACGGTCCCGCCGGGTCAGGCGATCGGGAAGAACGGTGCCGTCGGGCGACGAGACGGGGGAGTCGACGCTCACCACTTCCAGGCTACTCATCGGGTCACGACAGGCTCGGTCAGGTGGGCCGGACCCGCAGGGCTGTACCGTGCGGGGGTACCGGTAACCGAGGAGGCACGATGACCGCGCAGGCCGTATCCGAGACTCCCACCTTGGAGGACGAGCTCCGCGACTGGCTGGGTCGCGAGCTGCCCGACGGATGGATGGAGGCGGTCGACGCCGGTGACGACGAGAAGTTCGCCGAGGTCCGCAAGGAGCTGGACTACGAATCGTGGTGTGAGCGCCTGGCCGACGCCGGGTGGGCCACCCCCACGTGGCCAGCCGAATACGGCGCCGGACGCTCACTCTCGCCGAGCGAGGCGCGACCGATCAACGAGATCCTGGCCCACTACAAGGTGCCGCGCTCCTACAACATCATCGGGATCGGAATGGGCGGCCCCACCGTCATCGAGCACGGTTCCGAGGACATGAAGAAGCGGTTGCTCGCTCCGATCGCACGGGGCACCGAGATCTGGTGTCAGCTCTTCAGTGAGCCCAGTGCGGGCTCCGACGTGGCGGGTCTGGCGACCCGCGCGGTGCGTGACGGCGACGAGTGGGTTGTGAACGGCCAGAAGGTGTGGACAACCCTCGCACACGTCGCACGGTGGGGGATGATCATCGTCCGTACGAACCCCGACGTCCCGAAGCACAAGGGGCTGTCGTATTTCGTTGTCGACATGCACGCGCCCGGCGTGACGGTGAAGCCCCTGGTTCAGATGACCGGCGACGCCGAGTTCAACGAGGTTTTCTTCGACGAGGTACGGATTCCGGATTCGATGCGCCTCGGACCCGAAGGTGAGGGCTGGAGGGTCGCCATCACCACCTTGATGAACGAGCGTGTCGCTCTGTCGGGGGCAGGCTCCGTGGGTGGCGATGCCGTCGGCGGCAGCCCCGTCTCGCGTCTCCTCGATCGGCACCGGCCGATCACCGACCCCGTCCTGCGCCAACGGGCCGCCCAGGCCTGGATGGAGAACCGTGTCATCGGGCTCACGAACGGGCGGGCGTCGGCGGCCCGCAAGAGCGGCGAGGCGGGCCCGGAGGGTTCGGTCACCAAGCTGTTCCAGGCCGAGTTCAACCAGAGGCTCCAGGAGCTCGCGATCGATCTCGAAGGCTCGGACGCGCTCGCCTGGACCTGCGTCGGGTGACCGCACCGCGCTTCCCGGCTGGGTCCACACGGCCGAGATCGACTACGGAACCGTCGTAGCCGGATTCCTGCGCTCACGGGCCAACACGATCGAGGGTGGAACCTCCGAGATCATGCGGAACATCCTCGGCGAGCGTGTCCTGGGTCTGCCCAAGGAGCCGCAGGTCGACCGCGAGATCCCGTGGAAGGACGTGTTGCGGTCCGGGTGACATCCCGCCACGCGTTCCGTCACCCCCACCGCCGATGAGCTCCAACGTCCGCAAGTTCCTGCGCAAGCGCAACACACCGCCTGAGGAGATCGACCGCGCCGAGCAGGAAGGTTGGCTGCCGGTTCTCGTCATCGATCGGCTTCTCGCTCCCGGCAAGCGCGAGTTCACGGTCGAGGACGTGGCCGAACGGGCGGACACGGATGTCGAGACGTTGCGCAGGGCTGTGGCGCGCACTCGGGTTTCCGAACTTCCCGCCTGACGTTCCCGCGTTCACCAAGGAAGACATCGAGGCAGCCAAGATGGCGCTCAGCCGCTCGGATGCCCGCATGGGTTTCGACGCCTTCGTCGATCTGACGCGTGTGGCGAGCGTCGGCCTCAACCGTCTGGCCACGGCCGAGACCGACTACTTCATGGAGGCGCTCACGACTCTGCGCGAGAAAGGAGCCGACGACGCCGACGTCGCCGGTGCGCTCGCCGAACTCATCGACTGGGACGGCCTGGCGATGTTGGTCGCCTACGCACATCGTGTTCTCCTGCGGGCAGCTCTTTGGCGTCGGCTCGCCCGAGGTGACGCGCCCCGCTCTGAAACCAGGGAAATGGCCGTCGGGTTCATCGACCTGATCGGGTACACAGCGCTCAGCCAGAAGTTGACGCGCGACGAGTTGCACGACCTTCTCGACCGCTTCGAAGGCCTCGCCTACGACATCGTGGCCGAACACGGTGGGCGCTTCGTGAAGAGCATCGGTGACGAGGTCATGTTCGTGAGTACCGATCCGGTGGTCGCCGCCGACATCGCCCTGAGCCTCGTCGCCGCGACGGTGGCGGACGACCTCATTCCGCCGGCGCGCGCCGGTGTCGCGTTCGGCCCCGTTCTCACGCGGGATGGCGACTACTACGGACCGATCGTCAACCTCGCGAGCCGACTCGTGGGCGTGGCGAAACGTGGGGCGGTGTTCGCATCCGAGGATCTCCAGGCCGCTGTGACGGCGACAGCCGAGCCCGACGAAGTCGAGGAGGACGAAGAGGACGAAGAGCTCGACGAGTCCGGCAAGCCTTCAGAACCCGAGGAGACGGACGAAGCCGAAGCCACCTCCGAGGATCCCGGTGGGGAGCGCCTCGCCTGGAAGAAGCTCCGTCGCCGTCGCCTGAGCGACATCGGGCTCGTTCCGGTCTGGGAGGTCACGCGTGCCTCCGATGCTCCGGTCGACGACTAACTTCGCTCCCATGGCGGCGAACCCCTCCAGGTCCGATCGGCTGTCCCTGATGGCGATCCACGCGCACCCCGACGACGAGGCGTCGAAAGGCGCGGGAACCGTCGCGCGTTACTCCCACGAGGGCGTTCACACGGTGCTCGTGACATGCACGGGAGGAGAGGCCGGCGACATCCTCAACCCCGCCGTCGACACCGAGGAGGTCCGGGAGCGGCTGGCAGACGTGCGAATGGAGGAGTTGCTGCGCGCTGTCGAGATCATCGGCTACGACGTGCTGCACCTGCTCGGGTACCACGACAGCGGAATGCCCGACACCGAGCACAACGAGCGAGATGACAACTTCGCCAACGCCGACAACGACGAGGTCGTGGGCAAGCTGGTGGAGCTCATCCGCCTCGAGAGGCCCCAGGTGATCCTCACCTACGACGACTCCCGCTTCTATCCGCACCCCGACCACCTCAAGGTCCACGAGGTGTCCGTTCCGGCCTTCGACGCGGCGGGCGATCCCGACGCGTACCCGGACGCCGGTGAGCCCTGGCAACCCGCCAAGCTGTACTACACGGGGTTCTCGAAACGCCGCGTGATGGCCATGCACGAGGCGTTCGAGCGTCTGGGGGTCGACAGCCCGTTCAAGGAGAGAATCGTCGACATCTCCGAGCTACACGACGACTTCACGACGCTCATCGACATCCGGGATCACATCGACGTCCGCCGTGATGCGCTGCTCGCGCACGCCACGCAGATCGATCCGGAGTCGCACTGGATGAGCCTGTCCGAGGAGGTGATGCGCGACGTGATTCCCTGGGAGGAGTTCGTCCCGGCGCGCAGCCTCGTCGACACCGGCGCAACCGATGAGAACCCCGAGACAGACCTGTTCGCAGGTGTTCGTGAGACCGTGGAGGCCGAGACGTGAGGTACCTGACCCAGGAATGGCTCGACGAGCTTCGACGCCTCAGTGCCGATCAGACGGCCCTGCCCGGAGCGGACGCACAGATCCAGTACATCGTGGCCGACTCCCCCGACGGCGACGTCCATTACTACTGGGTCGTGGACGACGGCCGGATCATCGAGACGCAGATCGGCGACCTCAACGATCCCGACTTCACCCTGAACATGGACTACGAGACCGGCCGTGAGATCGCCGAGGGAACACTCGAGCCGAACGTGGCGTTCATGCAGGGCCGTATGAAGTGCACCGGCGACACCGGGAAACTGATGGCGTTGATCCCGATCACCGGGTCATCCGAGTACCACGCAATGCAGGCGGAACTCCGTAAGAACCTGGAGTTCTAGAAGAAGGTCGAGCCGACTAGGACCTCTGCAGCTCGCGTAGTTCGCGGTAGCCGATGAGGTGCGCGTCGGCTCGCTCGATCAGGTCGGGAAGCGACGGGTCCGTGCAGGCGAAGGCGTGGTCCTCGACGCGGCCGGCCCAGTCGGGGTAGGCGCTGCGCAGTTCGTCGGTGTCGATCGCCGGATGAATCATCACCTCGGTGATGCCGGGTCGCAGGTCGAACAGCACCCGCTCGATGGCGTCGCGCGAACCGACCGGGCAGGGAACGAAGTGGTCGGCGAACACGATGCCTTCCTCGGCCGCCAGGCGTCGGAAGGGGAATCCTATGGCGTGCTGGGCGCGCTCGGGCGCCATGCGCAGCGGGAGATGGAAGTCGATCGCCAGCTCCAGATAGATGTCGAAGAACGCCGCCTGGAGCTGCATCGTGCCCATGTGGCTGTCGAGATGGCTGACGTCGAAGCCCCACAGCACTGCCCGCTCGATCTGGGCCCGGCACTCCTTGCGTACCTCGTCGAGGTCGGCGTGGTCCCACACGTCGGCCGTCGTGCGCGGAAAACCTCCGTCGCCGTCGAGAAGGCTGGGTGAGTGGGTGGCAGGTCCCCAGCGGTAGCGCTCCCATTCGGCGTTGAGCGTCAGGTGGACGCCCACGTCTTCACCGCGGTAGCCCGCCGCGGCGTCGCGGGCCCACGGGCAGGGGACCATGAGCGACGCGCTCGTGGCGACGCCGTTGCGGAGTGCGTCGTAGATGGCCACGTTCGCCGCGCGGGTGGAGCCGAGGTCGTCGCAGTTGACGATCAGCAGCTTCGCGTCGGGCGGGTACTCGAGGCGTTCGGCGAGCGTGGAAGTACTGGGCGGCACACCGCTCCCGGGGGGTCGGCAACGAGGGACCCTCGCATCCTACCTGCGCGCCTGAGAGAGGGGTCTTAGGGTGAAGTCTCGTGACACTGCGCAGCGAGAGTCTCGACGTTCCCACCCACGAGGAGGTCGTGTTCTTCAGTGACGACGAGGTCGGTCTGCGATCGGTGATCGCGGTGCATTCCACCGCGCTCGGTCCCGCTCTCGGTGGAACCCGTTTCCATCCGTTCGCGTTGGTCGACGACGCGGTCACCGACGTCCTTCGACTCTCGGAAGCCATGACGCGCAAGAACTCGCTCGCGGGTCTCGACTTCGGGGGTGGCAAGGCCGTCATCATCGGTGATCCGGCGGTCGACAAACGGCTCGAACTGCTACGCGCATACGGACAGGCTGTATGCGCTCTCGAGGGTCGCTACGTCACCGCGGAAGACGTCGGCACGACACCCGCCGACATGGATGTCATCGCGACGGTCTGTTCACATGTCACCGGTACCAGCGCCGCCTCGGGAGATCCGAGCGTCGCGACGGCCCGCGGCGTCCACGGCGCACAGGCCGCGGTGGTCCGCCGGACGTCCGGTGGATCGCTCGAGGGTTGCCAGGTGGCGGTCATGGGAGCCGGCAAGGTCGGTTCGCTGTTGGTCGAGAGTCTGATCGCGTCAGGGGCGAGGGTCAGCGTCGCCGATGTCCGACAGGAAGCAGTGGCTGCGCTCGCCGATAGGTACGGCGCCGAGACGTGTCGAGTCGTGGGCGTCGAGGAGATCCTCACCCAGAGCTGCGATCTGCTGGCGCCGTGCGCGTTGGGTGGTGTGCTCGACAGTGCGGTGGTCGGATCTCTGCGGTGTCGGGCGATCGTCGGGGCGGCCAACAACCAGCTCGGTGACGATTCGGTCGCCGACGAGCTCGCGGCGGCGGGTGTTCTGTACGTTCCCGATTTCGTCGTGAACGCCGGAGGTGTCATCAACCTGGCACAGGAGGCCGGTGGCTACGACGCCCGTGATGCCGAGCGTCGCACCGACGCGATCGCCGACACCGTCGCCGACCTTCTCGACGAAGCCGATGCCCGGAATGTGACTCCTCTGGCCGCCGCCCTCGAACGCGCAAGACGTCGCGTGAACGCGGCTGGTCGCTGAAAAGGACCCCGTTCGGAGGCGAGCCGGTCGGGGGAGAATCAGTGAGGAAGACGTGTGCGCTTGAACTCGTTGAGCCGTGACCACGAGAGCATGTCGAGTGCACGTTCGAGATCGTCGACGCGGCCGGACTCCATGAATCGGACGAAGACGGCTTCGTCGCCGGCGACGAAGGTCGGTACGCCGAACACGTCATGGCGCTTCACGAGCTCCCGGTGCTCAGAGGCGACCGTCGCGAGCGGCGTTCCCGACGCCACCACGTCGGCTACCGGTTGGGGATCGAGCCCGATCTCGGCGGTCAGGTCGGCGAGTACCTCGTCGGCTCCCATCTCTCGACCGTGCTCGTGACGGGCCCGGAACGCGGTGGCGTGCCAGGCCAGGAAGTGGTCGGAGAAGTTGTCCCGGACCGCCACGGACCACATCAGTGCCAGGAGCCCTGATCCCCATTCGTCTTCCGGTCGGTCGAACACCGACAGGTCGCCGTCTTCGACGTGGGGCTCGTCGAGCAGGAAGGGCCGGAAGTTGACCTCGTGGTCGGCTCCGTCGGCCAGCGCCGCGAGCACGGCCTCGTGGGCGTTCCGAGCGAAGGGGCAGCGGTAGTCGTAGGTGACTGCGTACGAGCGACTCACGGGTTCTCCTCCTCGGGTGCTCCACCGTCGTCAACACCCGAACACCGAGGGGCATTCCGGTCGCGGAGGCTGCGGTTCAAGGCTCGCGTCAGCGGTTCAAGGGTGCCACGCGGCGGGCGAGACGCCCCATGGCGATTCCGAGCAGCGAGCCCGCCACGACGTCGGAGGCGTGATGCAGCCGCACGTACACCCGGCTCGCCGCCACGAGGCCGGCCAGGGCGTAGTACGGCCCAGGGTGGCGTCGCCCCTGGGCAAGCAGGCTGGCCGCAGTGAACGCGGCCGTCGCGTGGCCCGAAGGAAACGAGCTCGTGATCGGGATACGGACCCCGTAGGGGAGCTCCGCGTTGTCGCGGTCGAACTCCTCGTCACGCTCGATCGGACGTACACGACGGAACAGCGACTTGATGGCCACGTTCGTCGTGAGCGACTCCACGCCGAGGACAGCGGCCAGTCGCAGCGCCGGGCGGGCGTCGCGCTCGGTCGCGGAGCGGACGGCTCCCATCGCGACCCAGCCGATGCTGTGATCGAAAGCGCTGGACAGGGAGTAGAAGACGAAGTCGGCGGCCGGGTTGCGGCACCGGTCGACGAGACGGTCGACGGCGGCGTCGAGTCGGCGGTGCGGGCTGTCGGGCACCACGCGTCCGTCAGAAGCCCGACCGGAGATACCAGCAGAGGCCGGATCGGAGGCCGGACGAGAGGCGGGTGGTGTGGATGTCCGCTCGTCGGGTGGTTCGGTGCTCGTCACGTCGTCAGGTTGTCAGGTCATCAGGTCGTGGGGGCACCTGAGGTGGTGAACAGCGGCGGAGCACCGGCGGCGATCGCCTCGTTCTCCTCCGCCACGATGCGGAGCTCGACCGCTCGGTCGGGATCGCCGCCGAACGTGGGGCAGTAGTCGCGAAACGAGCACCAGTCGCAGTGTTTCCCCGGATTCGGTCTGAAGTCGTCGCGCAGGCACACGGTGCGGACCGCCTCCCACACGGCGCGGTTCTTGCGGGCGACACCGGCCACCGAGCGTTCGGTCGGCGTGGCGATGATGGCCGCGGGGTCGGTGAGGTAGAGGAGCTGCACGCGCGCGGGCCGGCGACCGAGCATCTCCTGGCAGAGCAGTGCGTAGACGTGAACACCTTCGAGGCGCTGTTTCTCGAAGCGCTCGGGAGGCATCCGGCCGGTCTTGTAGTCGGTGACGACCAGTTCGCCGTCGGCGTCGAGCTCCAGGCGGTCGATGATGCCCCGTACGACGACGCCGTCGCCGAGGTCGGCCTGCATCTTCAGCTCGATCCCGATGGGGTGGACCGTTGAGGGGTCTTCCAGCTCGAAGTACTTGTCGACGAGTTCGGTTGCCTCGTCGGTGAAGCCGGCCCACTCGGATTCGGAAAGCCCGAGGCCGACGAACTCCGGATGATCCCGCAGCTCCTCCACGGCGGTGGCGAGATCTGCGTACGCCGCCGAGCGCGAGCGCTCCGCCGGTTCCCGGGTCATCAGGAGCTCGAGCGCCCGGTGGACCAGTGTCCCCCGGCTGGCCGGAACTGACGGCGGCTCGGGAAGCCGCTCGACATAGGAGAAACGGAACGCGAGGCCGCAGTCCTTGAACGAGGACACGGAACTCGGGGACAGGGAGCGGGGGAGCGGGAGGGCCACGTCACCGATCGTAGTGTCGAGGTGCGACAGCCATGATCGATAGGCAGCGCGTGTCGAGCGTGGCGCCTGCGTTCCACCTGAGCAGTGACGAACGGATGCGTGTCTAGCGTCCGCCCCTCCGCACCGTCTGGCGGTCCGCGTCGGCGAAGATGTGGGCGATCGCACGTCGGGCGCGGTCGATGACCCTGGAATCGTCGTGAAGGATGAACCCGGTGTTGGCGGCGACGACGAGCGCATTGAGCTCGAAGACGAGGAGTGCGGTGTCGGTTTCAGCGGGAAGCTCGCCCTGTTCGACGGCGTCGTCGGCGGCGGCCGTGAGAAGGTCGATCCACTGCTGCTGGTAGTGCGCCACGCGAGCACGAACCGGCCCCGACCGTCCCCCGAGCTCGGCCGCCGCGGCGGCGAAGAAACAGCCGCCGGGCAGAGTTCGGTTCTCGACATAATCGAGAAACGAGTCGCACAGGGCGCGGAGGCGCTTCTCGCCTTCCTCGGCGAGCGCAGGTGCGACGACCACGTCGACGAACAACCGGCGCGCCGTGTCGACAGTGGCGAGCTGGAGCTCCTCCTTGGAACCGAAGTGGGCATAGAGGCCGCTCTTGCTCACGCCGGTGGCGGAAGCCAGGTGGCCGATGCTCAGGCCGTCGAGCCCCTCGATGGTGGCCAGCCGGACCGCGGTGTCGAGGATCTGGCGGCGGGTGCGTTCACCGTCGGATCGGGTTCGGCGCTCGGAAACCACCGGTTTGGACGCCACGCTTGACAAGATAGCACGATCGGTCATACTAGAAACAGAACGACCGATCGTACTAACTAGGAGGGGCCGTGGACGTGATCGAGAAGACGACCGAATCCGGTGCAGAAGCCGACCGCCGACTGGCGAGCAGCCGGACAGGCCTGGGGCGAGCGGGCCCGCGATTGGGCCTATCTCTTCGAGCCGTATGCCATCCCCTCCTTCGACACGGTCCTCGCCCGGGCGGGTGTGGTGGAGGGAACGCGGCTGCTCGACGTCGGCTGCGGTTCCGGTCTGGCGGCGACGTTCGCCCGGCGCCGAGGGGCGAACGTTCGAGGGATCGACGCCTCGGAGGAACTCCTGGCCATCGCGCGTGACCGCGTTCCCGACGCCGACTTTCGCGCCGCCGACCTCTTCGACCTGCCGTTTCCGGAAGCATCGTTCGACGTCGTCACCAGCTTCAATTCCATCTGGTTCGGCAATGACGGCGCGCTCGTGGAGATCGAGCGGGTTCTGGCACCCGGCGGGATCGCGGCCCTGACGTTCTGGGGTGACCCGTCCCGAATGGACCACGCGGCCTATTTTCTCGCCGTGGCTGCGTGTTCCACGTCGGACGAGGGTGACGAGGTGATCGACCTCGGCAAGATCGCGGAGCCGGGGGTGGCCGAATCCATGCTCGCGGCGACCGGCCTTCAGCCAACCGAGCGCGGATCCGTACGCTGCGTCAGCGAGTGGCCCGACCGCGACATCGCGGCGCGTGCGATGGCCGCGCCCGGTGTCGCCCATCACGCGATTCGTCACTCGGGTCTCGACGTCTTCGCTGGCGACCGTCGCTCGACGCGATCGAGCCCTTCCACAGCGATCACGGCTACCGCCTCGCTTCCGATCTCGACTATCTGATCGCGACCAAGTGGTGAGCGCCGCTCTCAGGTTCTGTAGGCGCCTGCGCCCGACAGTGCGCCCCGGTGCCATCGACGGGGTGTGACGAGGAGCGCTCGGGGATAGTCCTCGAACATCCACCGCGCGAAGTTGCGTCGGGTCCACTCGGTCGAGTCGACCGCTCGCAGGGCGGCCCGGGCGAGCAGCGGAGAGGAGAGGACGCGCTGCACCGCCGTGGCCATGCGGGCGTCGGAGCGAAGCGCCGCTCCCACAGCCCGTTCATAGCGTTCGGCGACACTCGTCGGAGACCCATCAACGGCGGCGCGGCCACGCTGTCGGCCACGCTGTCGGCCGCGAGGATGCCGGTCTCGATCGCCTGGGCGATGCCCTCACCCGTCAGGGGATCCACGGTGCCCGCGGCGTCACCCACGTAGAGAAGCCGACCGTCGCTCAGTGCCGCGGCGTCGAGATCACCGGGAATCGGCCACGCACGCGGTGCGCCCTCGGGTTCACCGGCACCGAGGATCTCTCGTATCGACGGACGTCTCATCAGGTCGCGCCACAAGGCGTTGAGCTGTTTCCCGCTGGTGGCCGATGTGCGCCTCACGCCGAATCCGACGTTGGCACGACCGCCGGGCAACGGGAACACCCACGCGTACCCGGGAAGCAGGTCGGGCTCGAACACGACCCACAGCCGTGGGTCCTCGACGCCACGGAAGTACTGCCGGAAGGCGTGCGAGGTTCCCAGACGACGCTCGCCCGTCGGCTCGAGGATCCGACGCACCGTCGAGTAGTTCCCGTCGGCGGCCACCACGTAGGAGGCCTCGAAGTGGGAACCGTCCGCACACGACACCGCCACGGAGGACGCTTCGTTCGTGACGTTCACCACGGGGGTGCCCTCGTGGACGGCGACACCTCGGGAGCGGGCGAACTCCACGAGCACGGCGTCGAGCTCCTCGCGGGCGATGACCCCCGCGTACAGCCCGTGGTCGGGGAAGGAGAGGGTGACCCGTCGGCCGCTCGGCGACACGAGAATCGTCTCGTGGATCGGCACCATGCCCGACAGAGAACGGCGGGGGACTCCTAGCCTCTCGAGATGTCGCAACGCGGCGGTCGTGAGGCCGTCGCCGCAGGTCTTGTCCCGCGGGAACGTGGCACGGTCGACCACCTCGACGTGCAACCCGCGGTCCTGCGCGCGGATGGCGGCGGCGGTTCCGGCCGGCCCCGCCCCGACCACGAGGAGATCGCAGCGCCTGGGTCGCGTCACGACTCGAAGCTACTGCTCGCCGCCGGAGCCACCC
This sequence comes from uncultured Actinomycetes bacterium, assembly GCA_963704035.1. Taxonomy (GTDB): domain Bacteria; phylum Actinomycetota; class Acidimicrobiia; order IMCC26256; family JAOSJL01; genus JAOSJL01. The sequence continues at coordinate 201,824 of CAVPGR010000002.1, forward strand.
GAGGCGTGGCCTAGAGTCTCCGGTCGTGCCCGTCATCGAGGTGGAGCAACTCCGCAAGGAGTACCGCAGCCTGACGGGGCGCAAGACCGTGGCCGTGGCCGGGCTCGATCTCAGCGTGCCCGAAGGCGGCGTCTTCGGCTTCCTCGGTCCCAACGGGTCGGGCAAGACCACCACGATTCGCTGCCTTCTCGGTCTCGTGCGGCCGAGCGCCGGCCGCAGTCGTGTCCTCGGGGCGGATTCGCAGCGTCGACCTCGGGTCGGTGATCTCGCGTGTGGGCGCCATCGTCGAGACACCGGCGTTCTACCCCAACTTCTCGGGGCGACGGAACCTCGGCTTCCTCGCGTCGCTTCGCGGTATCAGCGACGAGCGTGTCGACGCGGTTCTGGAGCGCGTGGGGCTGGGAGGTCGTGGTCGCGATCCGTTCCGCGCCTACTCGCTCGGCATGAAGCAGCGTCTGGGCCTCGCGGCTGCACTCCTCCAGGATCCCGACGTGCTGCTGCTCGACGAGCCCGCCAACGGACTGGATCCCGCCGGGATCGTCGAGATCCGTGAGCTCATCCGGTCACTCGGTGAAGAGGGTCGAACCGTCTTCGTGTCGAGTCACCTCCTCGAGTGAGGTGCAGCAGATGTGTGACCGGGTGGCGATCCTCAATCACGGCCAGTGCATCGCGCAGGGAACCGTCGACGAGGTTCTGGCCAGTGGCGGGGCCGCGCAGCTCGTCGTCGGCGTCGACGAACCCGAACGTGCGCGGGAGGTGCTCGAGCGTGCGGGGATCCCGGCAACACCGGAACATGAGCACCTGGTCGTCGACCTCTCGGGAACCGACGGCGCTCGGGTGAGTAGGGCGCTGGCGGAGGCGGGTCTTGTATCCCCACGAGCTCTCACCGCGCCAGGTCGATCTGGAAACGGTCTTTCTCCGGCTCACGAGGGGGACACGAGCGGATGATGCGGCTGTTCGTGACGGAGGTCGACCGCGGGTTCTCGCGTCGCCTCGTACGGGTACTGATGCTGGTCGGCTTGTGCGGGCTTCTGGTCGTCGGTGTCGTGGCGTTCGTGGGCGAACGGACGACCGCGATCCCGCCGAGCAGACCCGCGCCGCCCTCCTGGACAGCTGTGAGTACCAGCCGGAGTATCAGGCCGAGTGCGTGGCGAGAGTGCCCTCGGCCGAAGAGCTGCGCGTCGACGACCCGGAGTTCGTGCTTCGTCAACGACAACCGGCCACACCTGACTGAACTGTGGCCCGACGATGACGCCCGGGAGGCGGGTGTTGAAGGAGGATTCTTCTGGCGACGGCGATCATCTTCCTGATGGTGGCGATCGTCCTCGGAGCGTCTCTCGTGGGGGCCGACTACGCCTCTCGTTCGATGGAGACACTGCTGACGTGGGAACCGCGTCGGATTCGAGTGGCCCTGGCCAAGCTGCCTGGCCGCCGGGGTGGTCGTTGTTCGCCGCTCTACCTGGTGTTCCTGATCGTGCACACGCTGGTGCTGTTGCCGTCGTTTTCGTCTTCGGAACGACCGAGGGGGCCGACTCGGAGTGGTTGGCGCACCTCCTCGCGATGGTGGGTCAGACGGGTGCCCTCGTCGCGGGCTTCGCGATCGCCGGGGGTGCCGTTGCTCTGTTCGCCCGCAACACCGGGGGCGCCATCGGAGTCTTCTTCGCCTATCTCGTGGGCGTCGAGATCGTGGTGCGGGGCCTGAAGCCCGAGTGGAGCAACTGGTTCGTCCTGTCCAACGTGGCGGCGCTTCTGGACCCCACGGAACTGATCGAGCAGTTCACGAGGACAACCCTGGGCGCCGGGGTGACGCTCCTGTTCTATCTCGCCATTGTCGTGGCGGTGTCTGCGGCCACCTTCCGCACCCGGGACCTCGGATAGCGAACGGACGGCCCCAGAGCTGTCCGCTTCGACGCAGAGACTCCGGAGTTGCCAGAATCAGGGCGTTCCCAACCTCGCAGCAGCGAAACCTGATCGGAGCGCCATGAACGTCGTCGTCTGCGTGAAGCAGATCCCCGACCCGGCCGCACCCGGAGCACTCGACTCCGACAACACACTGACCCGCGAGGGCAAGCTCATCCTCGACGAGTCCGACAGCTTCGGGGTGGAGATGGCCCTGCAACTCGTCGACACGGCGGGTGAGGGTGAGGTCACGCTGGTGTCGATGGCCCCCAACAACGAGGTCTCGGGGCTGCGCACCGCTCTCGCGATGGGGGCCGCCAAGGCCGTGCTCATCTCCGACGAGGCGCTGGCGGGCACCGATGCCCTCGGCACGGCAAAGGTGCTGGCCAAGGCGGTCGAGCGTGTCGGCGACGCCGATCTCGTGCTCACCTCCACCGAGTCGACCGACGGCTACACGGGGACCATTCCCACCCAGATCGGCCAACTCCTCGACTGGCCGGCGCTCACGTTCGCCAAGCACATCGAGGTGGGCGACGGCAAGGTCACGATCCAGCGCCAGACCGAGGCGGGCTACGACACGGTGGAGGCGCCGCTTCCTGCCGTTGCCAGCGTGACCGCCGGCGTGGTCGAGCCCCGCTACCCCTCGTTCAAGGGGATCATGGCGGCCAAGAACAAGCCGGTCGACGAGGTCACCGTCGCCGATCTCGGCCTCGACGGTCAGGTCGGTTGGAGTGGTGCCCACCAGGCGATCACCTCGGTGGAAGCTGCGCCCGAACGTGAGGCCGGCGAGAAGATCGAGGACGAGGGCGACGCGCACGAGAACATCGTGAGCTTCCTCGACGAGCTCAAGGTCATCTGATGGCCCCCGAGCAACGGATCACCCCACCGGCGGACGCAGTGAGCGGAGGTAGCGAAAGATGAGTATCGGCAAGGTGTGGGTGTTGGCGGAGGCCGACGGCGACGAGGTCGCCTCTGCCGCGTTGGAACTGCTCACGAAGGCCCGGGAGATCGGCGACACGGTCGAGGCCGTCTACGTCGGCTCCAGCGCGGACGCAGTGGCGGGAGTGCTCGGGGAGCACGGCGCCACCACGGTCTACGCCGTCGACCCCGGTGATTCGTTGAGCGGCGCCGTGGGCGCCGCGGCGCTCGAGAAGCTGATCGGAGAGCACAGCCCCGATCTCGTCATGTTCGACCAGAGCTACGACGGTCGCGACGCCATCGCCGGTCTCTCGGCGCGCATCGACCGGACGGTGCTCACCAACAGTGCCGACATCCGCATCGACGGCGATCAGGTCCGTGCCACCACGGCGATCTTCGGAGGAACGCAGATCGTCGAAACTGCTTTTGAAGGAGAAGTGCCGCACCTCGCGGCGTTCCGACCGAAGTCGTTCGTCGCCGAGCCATCGGGTGGTGCCGCCGCCGCGGTGGTTGCCGTCGACGGTGTCGACGCCGGCCGTGCCGGCGAGGCCAAGGTACTCGACCGTCACGTCGAAGAAGCCGAAGGCCCCAAGCTCGAGGAAGCCGAAGTGGTCGTGTCGGGAGGACGTGGGCTCGGCGAAGCCGAGCACTACGCACTCGTCGAGACCCTGGCGAAGCTCTTGAAGGGGGCCCCGGGCGCGTCACGCGCGATCGTCGATGCCGGGTGGGTGCCCTACTCCCACCAGGTCGGCCAGACCGGCAAGACGGTCAAGCCGAAGGTCTACATCGCGCTCGGGATCTCGGGTGCAACGCAGCACCTCGTCGGGATGAAGGGTGCCGACAACATCATCGCCGTCAACAAGGACGCCGAGGCACCGATCTTCTCGGTATCCGATCTCGGCATCGTGGGCGACGTGCACAAGGTGGTCCCGAAGCTCATCGAGGCCCTCGAGTCCCGCAGCTAGAGATTGTTTGATGCGTCTCTGGCGCGCGCTATGCGCGCGCCAGAGACGCATCAAACGGTGGTGGGCTCCTCGGGTTCGGCTTCCGAGATCCCGATTTTGGCGTGGATGCGTTTCATCCACTTCGGAGCCCACCAGTTCCAGTCGCCGGCCAGACGCATGAACGCGGGCACGAGCGTGCCTCGCACGACGAACGCGTCCATCAGAACCGCCAGCGCGAGGCCGAGTCCGAACAGGACCATGAACGAGACCCTGTTCGTGACGAAAGCCAGAAAAACGATCGAGATCAGGATCGCGGCAGCCGACACGATCCGACCCGACTTCTCGAGTCCCAGGGCCACCGACGACGTGTTGTCGCCGCTCTGGTCGTATTCTTCCTTGATGCGCGAGAGCAGGAAGACCTCGTAATCCATCGAGAGACCGAACGCCACGCAGAACATCAGGATGGGCACCGTGGCGGTGAGTGTGCCGGTGGCGGTGAAGTTGAAGAGACCCGACAGGTTCCCGTCCTGGAAGATCCACACCATGGCACCGAAGGTCGCGGTCAGGCTGAGGATGTTCAGCAGGAGCGCCTTGAGTGGGATGACGACGCTGTCGAACGCGAGGAACAGCAGCACGAACATGACGATGGCGATGAGCGCGAGGGCGATCGGGAGCCGATCGAAGATCCCGTTCTTCGAGTCCACCAACTCGGCCGATTGACCGCCGACGACGACCTCGAAGGGAGCGTCGACGTCACGGATGTCGCGCACGAGTTGCTCGCCCTCCCCGGAGATCGGTTCGACGTCGGGAACAACAGAGAACCAGGTGCCCGAATCACCCGCGAAGCGGGCGGTGGCGTCGCCGCCGTCGGTGAGGCTGCCGTCGTCGCCGACGAGCGAGAGCTCAGCGGCACCACCGGAGTAGATCCCGGTGACACCGTCGACACGTGCGACGCCGGTGACGGACGACAATTCCACGGCGTACGCCTCGATGTCGGAGGCCATCGCCGCGGGATCACCCGCGTCGACGGCCACGACCTGGACCGTGGAGGATTCGCTGGAGTCGAATGTGTCTCGGATCGTGTCGGTGGCTTCCCGGCTCTCCGCACTCTCGGGCAGGACACGGTCGTCGGGCAGTCCCAGTTCGAGGTGCAGGAAGGGCACGCCGAGCAGGAGAAGGAAGGAGGTCACGATCACGGCGACGGCAACGGGGCGGCGCATGACCAACTGCGCGATCCGGTGCCAGAAGCCCTCGTCGACCGGCTTGGGCTCCCGACGCCAGATGGCCAGCTTGTTGACCCGCGGGCCGAGGATCGCGAGAAGCGCCGGCAGGAACACGATCGCGCCGACAGCAGCGACCATGGCCACCGCAAGACCCGCCCACCCGAAGGAGCGCAGGAACGGGAGCGGAAAAACCAGAAGTGCGGAGAGAGCGACGGCCACGGTGACCGCCGAGAAGAGAATCGTGCGACCGGCGGTTTCGACGGTCCGGACGACCGCCTCCTCGGTCGTCTTCCCGCGTGCGAGCTCCTCCCGGAAGCGCGACACGATGAACAGGCTGTAGTCGATCGCCAGCCCGAGGCTCATCGCCGTGGTCATGTTGAGCGAGAAGATCGATACTTCCGTGATCGACGACACGATCTTCAGCACCACGAACGCACCGACGATCGCGAGTCCGCCGACGAGGAGTGGAAGCAGCGCCGCCACAAGGCTCCGAAAGACGAACAGCAGGAGGATGAGCGTGAGCGGGAGTGCGATCAGCTCCGCACGTATGAGGTCTTCCTCGATCGTCTCGCCGATCTCGTGGAAGATCGGGCCGAAACCGCTGCCGCCGACGACGAGCGTCGTGCCGTTCGCTGTCTCGTGCTCGCCGATGAAATCGTCGCCGAACTCGGCCACCCAGTCGTCGACGACGTCGTCACTCCCTGCGATCGTGGCGAGAATGAGTGCGGTGTCGCCGTCGGTCCCCCGGAGCGGTGGGGCGTTGAAGTCCCAGTACGACAAGGTCGACGTGACGCCGGCGTTGTCGCGGAGGTCTCGGGAGAGCCTTCGCCCCACGTCCGCCACGTCGGGATCGTCGACACTTCCCTCGGGTGCGGACACCACGAGCACGAGGTTCGGAACACCGGCGGGGAAGTTCTCCGACAGCTCATCACGACGCGCGTGACGACTCGAAGCTGTCGTTGTCGAAGCCACCCGAGGACAGCTGATCCGCCACGTCGGCGCCGTAGGCGGCGGCGACGAGGAACACCACCACGCTGGCCACGAGGACCATCACGCGCCGGCGTACCAGGAACTCCCCGAGTTGTCTCACCACCGCCCCCACTGACCGGCCTGCGCGAGTGGAGTCAAGGTAGTGGGCCGGACCGGTCGTCGCCCGTACCGGCGTCGCGCCACCTCAGATCAGCGGGTGGCGCCGTCGGGAGAGTGCATGCGCCGCACAGCCGGTCGCGAGGAGCGCTGCGCCGAGCGCCGCCAGTGGCACTCCCGCACCGGTGGCGGGAAGTGTGGCGGGGGCGGTCGTTCCCGCGTTGCTGGCGCCACCGTTGCTGGGGCCACCGTTGTTGGCGCCACCGTTGTTGCCGTCGCTGCCGCCGGTGCCGTCTCCGGCGTCGCCTCCGCCGGTATTGGCTCCAGGATCAGGATCAGGACCAGGATCGGGATCAGGTCCGGGGTCGGGGAGCGGGAAACAGGTCTGGTCGCTGTCGGTGCTGCCGCCACCGTTCGTGATGACACCGTCACCCTCGAAGCCGCAGTCGTTCGGATCGTTCGTCACGATGTCGCTGGCGTTGGCGTTCGTCGTGCCGCCCGGACCCATGAAGAGCCCGCCGCCGTTCGCGGCCATGTTGGCGGTGACCGTCGAGTTCGTGAGTTGGAGCGCCGCCTTCTCGACGGCGACACCGCCACCAGCGCCGCCCGCCGAGTTCCCGGTGACCGACACGCCATCGGTCGCGAAAGCTCCACCATCCACGACAGCAGCTCCACCACCGAGGACCGGAGCAGTGTTGCCCGCGAGGGATCCACCGTTCAGAAGCACGGTTCCGCCGCCGACCGCCAGGATGCCGCCCCCGACGCCCGCTGCCGGCGACGATCCGGCGTTGGCGCGGTTGCCGCTGATGCTTGTTTCGTTGGTCTCGAGGTAGGTGCCGGAGTTCGTGATGACGACGCCGCCGCCGCCTTCGGCGTCATTGTCGAGGATCGATCCACCGGCGACGCTCGCCGTCACCCCGTCGAACAGGCCCAGGCCTCCGCCGATTGCCGCCGTGTTCTTGCGGATCTCGACGTTTCCGAGAGACACGTTCGTGTCGGCGCCGAATGCCGCGATGGCGCCACCGTTCCCCAGAGTGATGTTGTCGTCGAGCTGTGCGTCGTTCACGACGATGCCCGTTCCGGTCCCGCCGCCCGTGGCGATGCCCCCGCCGCCACCGTTCGTCGAGGACGAGACGTTCTGGTTCACGTCACCGCCTGTCACCGAGACCTGGCCACCGCTGTTGACGATCCCTGCACCGATCGACGCCTCGTTGGCCCGGACCATCGTGTCGGTCAGGTTGGCGGACCCTTGGTTGGCGATTCCTCCGCCGCTGTCACCGTCCTGTGCGTGATCGGTGATGTTTCGCACGACCTGGCTGCTGACCGCGGCCAGGTCGGCGCCCGACGCGTTGTAGATCCCGGCGCCGTCGGCGCGGCCGTCGCCGCTGTGCTCGTCGAGGAGGTTGTCCTGGACCACGGTGCCCTGGAGGCTCAGGTGGTTGAGGTTGTAGAGACCGGCTCCGGCGATGTCGTCGCCTGCCGAGTTGTCGTCGATCTCGTTGTCGCGCACGACCGAGCCACGGAGTGCCAGGGTGCCGACGTTGGCGATCCCGGCTCCGACCTCGCCACCCGAGCCCGCAAGAAGGAACCCGTCGGTGATCGTGACGTCGTCGATGGTGCTCGTAGCGCCGTTGACGAGCACCCGCGTTTCGTTCACGGGCCCGACGCCATCCTGCGCGGAGATGACGGTGTCGGACGCCCCGTTCCCGTCGAGGGAGAAGGTGCCGTCGTCGACGATCGTGAACTCACTGTTGCCGTCGGCGATCACGAAGGTGCCGTTCAGGTTGAAGGTCACGACGCTGTCGTCACCGTCGACGTTGGCGTCTTCGATCGCCTCACGAAGCGAGCAGTCCACGCCCGAGTTGCATCCGTCGGGCGCAGGATCGTCGGTGCGGGTGACGACGTAGCCCGTCAGCGCACCGGCCGGCGACGCGCTCACGACCGGCAGAACGACAGTGGCCGCGACGAGCACTGTCAGCGCGAGTTGGACCGTGAGTCGGGGGACGTGGCGGATCGAGGCGGTCATGGCTTGGGGATCTCCTTCAGTGTCGGGAGCGCGGATCTCGAGAGTCGACGTCGGATGACGAGGAACAGCGCACCCGCTGCCAGGAGCACGATTCCGATCGCCACGAGCGCGGAGCCGGCACCGGTTGCCGGGAGAGTGGCGGGGGTGGCTCCCGTGCCGCCGGAGGCACCGTTCGTACCCGCGCTGTTGCCCGCGTCACCGCTATCGGTGCGTCCTCCGGGATCGGGTGCCGGCGGTGTCGGGGGGCCTGGCGGAGTCGGGGGTGTGGGGAAGCAGGTCTGGTCGCTGTCGGTGCTGCCACCGCCGTTGGTGATGGCGCCGTTGTCCTCGTACCCGCAGTCGTTCGGAGCGTTGTCGACGATGTCGCTGCCGGTCGAGGTGACGGTGCCGTCGGCCCCCATGAAGACGCCACCGCCACTCTCGGAAGCGGTGTTGTCGCTCACTGTCGCGTCCGTGATGCCGAGAGTCGCATCCGCGACGGCAACACCGCCGCCGGCGCCGGCGATGTTCGCGCGGATGTCGGTGTCGGTCACCGACGCGAATGCGTCGTCGATCACGAGGAGTCCACCGCCCGAGTCGCTCGCAGCGTTCTCCGAGATCTCGCCACCGTCGACCGTGAGGTCTCCTCCGATCGTTCCCACACCACCGGCAGTGGACGCGCTGTTGCCGTGGACGGTCACGTCGGTCAGGGAGAGGTCGCCGTCGAGATTGCCGACGCCGCCTGCCGTGTCGGCAGCGACGTTGCCTGAAACGTTGCCACCCGACGCCTCCAGGCTCGATCCTGGCAGGTTGAGTACTCCGGCACCGAGGACGGCGATGTTCTTCTCGACGATGACATCGGTGAGTGTGAGGAGGTTGGGATCTCCGTGAGCGAGGATCCCGCCTCCCGCGGCGCTCGTTGAGTTGGTCCGCACCAACGAGTTCGTGATGACCGTGGTTCCGAAGGCGGAGCGGACGCCACCGCCACCTCCGTCGCCGGTGCCGTGGGCGACGTTGTCGTCGATGGTGCTTCCCGAGATGTTCAAGGTGGCGCCGAAGTTCCCGACGCCCGCGGTTCCACCCGACGACTCGTTGCCCGATATCGAACTGCCGGTGATCGTTGCTGTCGTGCCCGCGAACAGCATGAGGCCGGCACCGTGCTCGAAGTCGCCGTCGCCGAGGATCGTGTTGTCGCTGATCGTGCTGTCGGTGACGGTCAGGGTTCCGCCGACGTGGGCGATGCCGGCTCCATGGGCTGCGGAAAGACCCGTCACGTCGATCGTGTTGTCCGAGACCAGCACGCGGGTGAGGGTCAGGTTTCCGGCGTTGTTGATTCCTGCTCCGACCTCGTCGGTTCCGTTGGTGGCGAGATGCCCTCCCGTCACGGACAGGTCGTTGAAGTCTGCGATGGCGCCGGCTTGAACGTCGAACACGCGGGTGTCGTTGACCGGCCCCACTCCATCCTGGGCGGAGATGACGGTGTCGGCCGCGCCATTGCCGGTGATCGCGATCGTGCCGTCATCGAACACCTTGAACGCGGGCAGTCCGTCGTCGATGACGAAAGTGCCATTGAGGTTGAAGGTGATCTGGCTGTCGTCGCCGTCCGTGCTGGCGCTGTGGATGGCCTCGCGCAACGAGCAGTCGACCCCGGAGTTGCAGCCGTCGGGAAGCGGGTCGTCCGTGCGCGTGACGACGTAGGTCGTGAGCGCGCCGGCGGGGGCGCGCCGGCCACGGGCAGGGCGACGGCCACGGTGAGCGCGACCGCGGCGAGAACGCGCAGAGGTGTTCCGGTTGTCGGGGTCTCGGGCGCGCCCACGCGAACTCCTCGGGTCGTTCGTCCGTTATCCCGATCGGCAGGAGGGAAGGGGAGGTGAGGTCTCGCGCGTGACTCGGGTGGTTCTCCGCCCGGTCCTCGCCGCGCTCCTGCATGAATTGTCCGGTATGCGATCGCGCGGAGAGTGCGGAGGTCCACCACTTCGTGGTCCGCAGCGTCGACAATGCACCGGATGGACCGTCTGAGCCACGACGTTTTTCAGCCGCGCGACGGCCTGCGGGTCGGCGTGACGTGGGGCGGTCGCGGTATCCCGCTGGTTCTCCTGCACGGCTTCGGCGCTGAGACCCGCCTCTACGCCCAGTCGGCATCACGGCTCACTGACCTCGGTGTTCGTGTCATCGGGATCGACCTCCCGGGTCACGGCGAGTCGCCGCCGCTGCCGGGCCGTACCGGCGTTCGTGAGTGGGCCGCGGTGGTGGCCGACACCCTCGACCACCTCGGTGTCCGTCACGCGGTGGTGGCCGGCCACTCCACCGGGGGACGTGTCGCCGCCGAGCTGGCTGTTCTGCGCCCTAGTCTCGTGTCGTCGGTCGTCCTCATCGACGCCATCGTCGGGGCGTCGTGGGACCGACGCCGCGACTCATTCCTACGGTTCCCTCCGGCACTCCTGCCTTACTCTGCGGCGTTCGTACTCGACTGCGCCGATACCGCCCCGCTGCACCGCGACCGCGACCAGGCGCGCAAGCTTCGCCGTCTCGCCACCTCGATGGTCGGGCGCAAGATCCGCCGCCCCCGCTGGACGGTGTCGGCCGTGGTGTCTGTGCTTCGCTCACCTCCCTCGGTGCCCACACTCGACCGGTTGCGCTCCAACGGCACCCACGTCACCGTCCTGCACGGGGAGCGCGATCTGATCGTTCCGCTGTCCTGCGGCCGCGACGCCGCTCGACGCCTCGATGCAGAGCTCGTGGTCGTGCGGGGAGCGCGTCACTCCTGGCCGCTCGACTGCCCGCAGACACTCCCGGTTCTCGTGGACGGCCTCCTGGCGGGAGGGATGGGCGACGCCGTCACCCGGATCGCTCACGCCGCAGGCGTACGACGTGACTGTCCTACGCTCGACGAGATGGAATCGGTCTGCTACCGGCCCGATGCCCCGATCCTGGGATTCCCCACGGTGCGGCGCCTGACACATCCTGAGAGTGTTCCGCCCCGCTACGACTGGACGGTGGAGCCCCCGAATATTCGATACCGCAGGGTCTCGGCACTCGGCTAGAAGGCCTGTTCCCACTCCTCGTCTCGGGCGCCGCAGGGTACCTGCGGCGCTTGCCCTCGCCTCGGGTCCGCAGGGTCTCGGCACTCGGCTAGAGGTCGAAGTCGACGATCACCGGTGCGTGATCGGACGGCTGCTTTCCTTTGCGGGCGTTGCGGTCGATCGTGGCGAACCGGACGGTCTCGGCGGCGGGCCTTGTCGCGTACACGAGGTCGATGCGCATCCCGCGGTGCTGGTGGAAGTCGCCACGGCGGTAGTCCCAGTAGGAGTAGAGACCGTCGTCGTCGTAGAGGCGGCGGAAGGTGTCGTCGAGTCCCCACCTCTTCAGCGCCGACAACGCGGCGCGCTCCGCCTCGGTGACGTGTGTGGCACCGTCGAAGGCGGCAGGGTCCCACACGTCGCGGTCGTCGGGCGCAACGTTGAAGTCGCCCGCGACGACGAGCGGGGAGTCGGCCGAGAACTCGGCATCGAGCCACTCGCGGAGCCGCTCGAGCCAGACGAGCTTGCGGTCGTAGAACTCGGTGCCGACCTCGCGGCCGTTCGGCACGTACACCGACACCGCCTCCAACGGTCCGCAGCGTGCAGCGAGGACCCGCGCATCGCCCTCGTAGGGATCGTCGAGGTCCCCGAAACCGGTGCGCACGTCCGTGAGGCCCACGCGCGAAAGGATCGCCACTCCGTTCCACCGGCCCTCGCCGTAGTGGGCCCCCTCATAGCCGAGTGCCTCGAAGGTCAATTGGGGAAACGCGTCGTCGGCCATCTTGGTTTCCTGAAGGCACAGCACGTCGGGATGTGCGTAGCCCAGCCACTCCTCGACGCGCGGCAGCCGCGCCTTCAACGAGTTGACGTTCCACGTGGCGAGACGCACGGCCGGGGTGCTCGCCCCTCAGGTGCCACTTCGACGTCGTGCCCGCATGATCATCACGACGAGGCTGATCACGATCAGCGCACCGATGATGATGAGCACGAACACTCCGACGTTGCTGCTGCTCCCGCCGCTCTCGGAACCGCTGGACTCCGTGGTACGCAGTTCCGCGCGGCCGTCGGTCTCGAGTTGCACCACCTGCTGGAACGTCGGTCGGTTGACCCAGTTCATGGGCGGAACGCCGACGATCAGCGCCGAGTACTCGATCTGGTCGTCGGCGACCACTCGCCGCCACGACGACACGTCGGTCGGGTCGGCGCTCGTCCGGAACTCGAACTCGAGTCGCGGGATCGTCTCCTCGAGGGAGTCCCACAGGGCGGTCCCGACACGCTTCGAGATCTCCGTTGCCGCAGTAGCTGCGCTCCCATGCCCCCGCGGTCGGTTCGCCCGCCACCTTGGTCAGGTCGTTGTACACGTGGGGATAGGACCCCTGCGAGAACGACGAGCCCTGGTGGTTGCCAGGGCTGTTGTGGATGGAGAGATCGAGCGACTGGAAGGCGTCGCCGCTGTTCTCCTTGTTGAAGATCGTGTAGGTGAGCGGCTCCCACCAGGCGTCCATGATCGCCGGGCCCACGGGCGTCTCGTAGTCGGGGTCGCCCTTCTCGCGGGCCCTGCGGTGACCGTCGAACTCGAGCCACAGCTCGAGTTCCTCGCGCATGGCGGCGAGGCGATCGTCACGGCCCTCGGGAGGTGTGAGGCCCATGATCTCGAGCAGGACGGGCAGGATCTCCTGTGCGCGCAGGTCGACGGTGGCCGCGTCCTCCATCAGGTCCACGACGGCGGTCCGGTCGAATTCCTCACCGCTGTCGATGCCCTGTTGGATCCTCGAGTTGAGGAGGTCGACGCGGTAGATGGGACCGAACGACCACTGGTCGTCGGCCGAGGTGAACTCCGGAGCCTGCTTGTTGTTCCAGGAAGTCACGTAGCCGCGGCCCGGGTCGGCGTCGTGGGGTTGGTCCTCGGCGTCGAGGAAGCCGTTCCAGTCGAACTCGCCCGTGCCGGTGGTGGGGAGTGAGGGATCGACGCCTTCGGCCCGGTTCGGGCACTTGCAGCTGTGCTGGTAGCCGGCGGTTTCCGCGTCGACGTAGAACCAGTTGAAGCTGAACGTGATGCCCTCACCCATCGCACGCCGGAAGGCCTCGTAGCCCTCCTCCATGTAGCCGGGGTCGTTGACGTTGCGGAAGCCGATCGAGGAGGCCAGCTCGGCGAAGTACGTGGAGCGGTCATTGGCGACGGCGATCGGGGTGCCGTCCTTCAGGGTGCCGCGCTGGTTGATCGGCCCGTAGTCGGGGGCGCGCTGGATCTTCCACGTGAGCGTCACGGGATCCCCGACAATGAGACCGTCGGTGGTTTCCACGACGTGGTCGTAGGTCTCGATCTCCTTGCACTCCCCGTCGTGTTCGTAGCCCATCGACTCGAGCGTCGCTTCCCCACCCCCCGGGTCGCACAGTGTGAGCACGAACTGGTCGATGTTGTCGGCACCCGATGAAGTCGCCGACCAGGCGTAGTCCTGGCCACGGCCGATGAGGACCCACATGTCGATGCCCAAGAAGCCCATGCCGCGGGCGTCGATTCCCGGACCGTGGACGTCCTTCTCGACGATCAACTCGGGTACCGAATAGCCGATCTGTGGCCCGAACACGGCGATCGGGCGGCCGTCGTCGGTGTGCTCCCCGTTGATGAGGATGGCGTTGCTCGCCGAGGACGGCTGCTCGGCTGCGTCGCTCAGACGACCGAGGAACTGGATGATGGAGTCGGGAACGGCGGGAGAGAGCGACGCCTCGCCCGCTGCGTCGACGCCCGCGCCCTGCGCTGCCGGAACAGGCTGGGCCGACTCGGGATCACCACCACCCACGGGGACGAGGCTGTCGCAGTCGAGGTCGGGTACCGCGGCCTCGTTCGTCGAGCCGAGGTCGTCGTTGTAGGGAGCGGACTGCGTCGACGAGACGGGAGCCGTCGGGTCGTTGGCGAACTTCAGATCGTCATAGACAGCACGGGCCTCGTCGGCGCCGAGCGTCTCGGACATGGTCTCGAGCCCGCAGTAGTTCTGGACTTCACGACCGCCACCCTTGCCGAAGATCCCTCCGATGAGCGCGCCGATCGCAACGGCGTCGGTGGGCTCCCACGGCTCCGGCGTCTTTCCGAGCAGCCCGTACTCGGCGGGCAGCAGCGTCTGGTCTTCTTCCGCGTCGGCGATGAAGGCGTTGACCCCTTGGGCGTAGGCGACGATGTCGTCGTAGACGGCCTTGTCGTCGGCGTCTCCTTGGAGGAGCTCGTCGATCTGCGCCTGGAGGTCGGCCTCGGTGTACGGCGCGTTCTCGATGGCATCGAGGTCCTGGCCGATCAAGGCGTCGGAGAATCCGACGAAGGCACTCAGGCGGCCTCGGCCCGCATTGCGCAGCACGTCCATGTAGAGCATGCGGTCTTCGGCGGTGGCGTAGCCCTGCGCGAACATCGTGCCGTCGCGCGTGTCGCCGAAGATGTGCGGAACGTTGAAGCTCTTGTCGCGGATGATCGTGACGTCGTCACGGCCACCCGGCTGGTAGGTGCGCCCGATGTCGTCGGGTGCGACGCCGAACGAGGCGTCCTTGAAGTAGTCGAGGAGTTGATCATCGGTGAGACCCGGGGCGTTGAAGACCAGGTCGTTGTACATGATGCGCTGATCAGCGAAGTAGGGCGGGAAGCCGTTCTCGTCGCCGGCCTCGTCGGCGGAGCGGGCCTGGGCGAACTCCTCGGCGTTGAGGTTGGCGTCCTGGCCGGGCGGCAGGATGTTGACGAAACCGCGAGCGTCGTCGAACTGCTGGTAGTGGCCCTCGCCGCCGTCGGTGCTCTGTTCCGATTCCGTGCTGCCCGACCCGGTGCCGCCCGATGTGCTGTCGTCGGTGTCGGCCTCACCGTCCTCGCCGGCACCGGCCGCCCCCGCGGAGACCGCCATGGTCGTGGCCAGCAACGTCGCCAGCAACACGGCGATCCAGCGTTGCTTGATCATCGAGAGCCCCCTCGCCCCGCTCCGCGCCCCCGAGGCGCCGAGCGGGAGACAACCTATCCGGAGACCGGTGGATGGGCCCATCGCCTCTGCAATGACGGGCTCGCCGGTCTGACGGGGGCGTCGCCGGGCGCATACGTTCCGGTGTCACGAGGGCACTGTCGGAACAGTCGGACACGCGAGATCGGAGATCAGGGTGGGACCACTCGAGGGAATCAAGGTCGTGGAGATCACAGGGATCGGCCCGGGGCCGTTTGCCGCGATGATGCTCGCCGACATGGGCGCCGAAGTCCTCAGGGTCGATCGGGTCCAGGCCGTCCCCGACGACTTCTCCCGCAGCAACCCCGAGTTGTTGTTCCGCGGCCGGCGCTCGGTCGCCGTCGACCTGAAGAACCCCGCCGGTGTCGAGACGGTGCTGCGCCTCGTGGAACACGCCGACGCCCTGATCGAGGGCTTCCGGCCCGGCGTCGCCGAGCGTCTCGGGGTCGGGCCGACGGAATGTGCCGCCCGAAATCAGAAGCTGGTCTACGGCCGCATGACCGGGTGGGGACAGGACGGCCCACTGGCGACGGCGGCAGGACACGACATCAACTACATATCGCTGGGTGGCGCACTCGCGCACATAGGGCGACCGGGGGAAAAGCCCGTTCCTCCGCTGAACCTCGTCGGTGACTTCGGCGGCGGCGGGATGCTCCTCGCATTCGGCATCGTGTCGGGGATCCTCGAGGCGAGTCGATCCGGCAAGGGTCAGGTGGTCGATGCGGCGATGGTCGACGGGACCGCCGCGCTCATGACCTTGATCTACGGGCTCCAGGGGATCGGCATGTGGAGTGACGAGCGTGGTACCAACATGCTCGACACCGGTCTGCCGTACTACGACACGTACGAAACGGCCGACGGGGAGTACGTGAGCGTCGGGTCGCTCGAGCCGCAGTTCTACGCGCAGCTCCTCGAGTTGACCGGGCTGGCAGGGGAGGGATTCGAGGCGCAGAACGATCCCGAGATCTGGCCTCGGCTCCGGGAGCGTCTCACCGAGGTGTTCCTCTCGAAGTCGCGCGACGAGTGGTGCGAGATCATGGAGGGTACCGACGTGTGTTTCGCTCCCCTCCTCACGATGACGGAGGCAGCGCAGCACCCGCACATGAAGGCACGTGGCACCTTCACCGAGATCGACGGATTCCTGCAGCCGTCCCCCGCGCCCCGCTTCGACCGGACGAGTCCTGAAACGCCCGCGGCCCCTGTCTGGCCGGGGGAGAACACCGACCAGGCTCTGGCCGACTGGGGCTTCTCCGACGACGACGTCGCCGGCCTCCGAGAGTCGGGCGCCGTCAAGTAGCTGCTGCGGCGCCGGCGGGCACGCTGACGGTTTCAGTGTCCCGCCCGGAGCGCAGCAGCGTGCCCGCGAGCTCCCCGGTGCTTTCGTTGTCGACGACCGTGACTCGCCCGTTCACCCAGACTCGGTGGATGCCCTTGGCCTGCGAGAAGAGCCGTGCACTGTCGGCGGGAAGGTCGGTCGCCAGGCGGACCTTGCTCGCACCGATCTCCGCCGGGTCGAAGAGCACGAGGTCGGCGTGCCAGCCCGGAACGACGCGGCCTCGCTCGCGCAGACCGAACAGACGCGCGGGGACGTCGGTCATGAGCTGGACCGTCCGCTCGATCGAGAGCAACTTGCGGCGGCGGATCATGTCGGCGAGAAAGACCGTGGGATAGATGGAGCCGAGCATCCTGTCGAGGTGTGCACCGCCGTCGGAGCCGCCGACCATCGCCCGCTCGGAGTCGATGAGCTCCATACGCATCTTCCAGCTCGCGTCGTCGCCCTCGAGGGGCTTGGGCCAGAGGACCGTCCTGAGCTCGTCGGCGAGCACGATGTCGAGGAGCGTGTCGAACGGTTCCTGGCCCCGCTCGGCGGCGATGTCGCCGACCTTGCGGCCCTCGAGCGGGCGGTTCTCCTCCGAAAACGTGTCGCCGATCTCGTAGTCGGCGTAGCGGTTGAAGCGCTGGAACACGCCCGCGGCCTCGGAGTGGATCGCCTCGTCCATGCGCCGGCGGATCTCGGGGTCGCGCAGCTTCTCCATTCGCTCGGGGACCGGCAACGTCAGGATCTCGTCCCAGTACGGGATGAGGGTCAGGGCGCAGCGGGTCAGGAAGCTCATGTTCATCGGCACGAGGATCGGCATCGTCAGCGCGACCACGCGGGCGCCGTGTTCGGCGGCGTACGTGGAGGCTTCGAGCTGGCGCTCGACACTGTCGGGCTCGTTCGAGTCGACGGTGAGGACGTTCCAGTTGAGCGGTCGGTTCGCTGCCAGAGACATGGCCGTGAGCCGCTCGATCTCCTCGTCGGTGAAGCCCTTGAGACAACCGTCGGTGATGTATTCGAGTGTCGTGCCCTCGTACTCGGAGACCACCTGGGCCAGAGCGAGCACCTCATCGGTCGTGGCGACCCGGGAGGGGACCGGCCGGCCGTCGCCGTCGTCGTGAGTGAACGACTGTGAGGAGGAGAACCCGAGGCCGCCCGCTTCGAGGGCTGCGCGCAGCTCGGTCTTCATCGCGTCGAGCTGTTCGGGCGAGGCCTCGTTCTCGGTGCCCTCGGCGCCCATCACGAAGCGTCGCAGAGCGCAGTGGCCCACGAGAAACGCCGCGTTGATGCCCAGCTTTCCGTCCAGCTGGTCGAGGTACTCGGCGAAGCTGGTCCAGCCACCCCCGACGCCCTCGGTGAGCGCCGCGAGGGGCATACCTTCGACCTCGGCCAGCATCTCGAGCGTCCACTGGACGTCGTCGGCCTTGAGCGGGGCCAACGTGAACCCGCAGTTGCCGGAGATGGTCGTGGTCACCCCGTGGATGTTCGACGGACTGGCGAAGGGGTCCCAGAGCAGCTGCGCGTCGTAGTGGGTGTGCGGATCGACGAAGCCGGGACAGAGGACGAGCCCGGTGGCGTCGATGACCTCTGCTGCTTCCTCGTCGACCTCACCCACCGAGGCGATCCGACCGTCGCGGATCCCCACGTCGGCCTGTCGTGCCGGTTTCCCCGGTGCCGTCGATGACGCTTGCGTTCTGGATCAGATAGTCGAGCATCGTCGTTCGTTCGTCAACGCCGCGCCGCTTCGCGCATCCGTGTCGTCCGGTGAACCGGGTCGGTGTCGAAGCGGGGCAGGACCTCCTTGCCGAACAGCTCGAAAGAGCTCAGCGCGTCCTCGTAGGAGATCTGGGTCGTCAGCGGGCTGAAGACCACCTGGTCCACCCCGATCTCCTCGTACACCTCGACGCCCTTGGCGCAGTCCTCGGGATCGCCCACCACGACAGCCCCCGTGGCACCCAGCTTCTCGACGTCCGCGGGTGACGGCTCGGGAATGAGCTCGGGCCACTCGGGAACGCCCTTCGGTCGGGGGAACGTGTCGAGCCACTTCATGACGAGTGAGTGGTAGTACGACATCCCGACCTTCGACGCGAGCTCGAAGGCGTCGTTGCGGTCTTCGGTGCAGATCATGTTCGTGACGCAGAGGATGTTGTCGTTGACATAGTCGCCCGGAGGCTCGGCGTGCTTGATCGCCTCCTTGTAGACGCGAACCGCCTCGGGGATCTTCGACTTCTTCGGGGGGCCGAAGGCGAAGCAGAGGACACCCAGGCCGTGGCGTGCCGCGACCTCGAAGGTCTCCGGATTTCCGGCAGCGACCCACATGGGCGGGTGGCTGCCGTGGAGCTTCGGGACGACGTCACGCTCGGGCATCGAGAAGAAGGTGCCGTCATGGCTGTAGGGGCTCTCGCGCCACATACGCGGGATCTCGGCGATCGTCTCCAGCCACATGTCGCGGGTGCTGTCCCAGTCGTCCACGCCGAAGCCACCCATCTCGGTCGTGGAGGAGCCGCGCCCGGTGCCGAACTCGAAGCGTCCGTTGCTGAGGTGGTCGAGAGTCGCCACGACCTCGGCGACACGAGCAGGGTGGTTGACCGGCGGTGTGATGTTGATGATCGCCGATCCGACGTGTATCCGTTGAGTGCGCGCAGCGACGAAGGAGCAGAACACTTCGGGGCTCGCCATGTGTGAGTACTCGGTGAGGAAGTGGTGTTCGCTCGCCCACGCGTACTTGAAGCCGAACTCCTCCATGCGGACCGCGAGCTCGACGCTCTCGATCAGCCGGTCGTGTTCGAGGTCGGGATTGACGGCCGCCAGCGGCTCCGGCACGGCACCCTGTGCGAAGAACCCGAACTCCATGTGACCCTCCCGGCGTGGCGGGGGTTGACCCCGTAAGTGTCAGTGAACGATGTGTTGGTGAACGATGTGCCAGCGAACGAGTGGTGATCCGCGGCGGTCCGACCCGCCGCATCGAATCAAGTAAACACGTTCAGATTCCGGGGGCAAACCGGCAGTGTCCGTCGTGCCCGCCGTGTCCGTCGTGGCCTCGGGTTCGAACAGATCGGTTCGAGGTCCTGGTCGCTCCTAGGTTGGTTCGATCGCCTCGTCGAGGCGGTGCAGGCGGGCGTCGAGCGTCGGTCGGTCGGCGGCGGTGACCGTGACGTGACCGAGCTTGCGACCCGGACGCGGGGCCTTGCCGTAGTCGTGGAGGTGCGCGTCCGCAACGGCGTCGATGGCCGAGGGATCAGGCATCGAGCCCACGCAGTTGACCATCCCGGCGGTTCCGCTCATGTCGGTGGACCCGAGGGGAAGGCCGACGACGGCGCGCACGTGGTTTTCGAACTGGCTGGTCGTCGCTCCCTCGATGGTCCAGTGGCCCGAATTGTGGACCCGGGGGGCCATCTCGTTCGCGAGAACGTCGTTGCCCACCTGGAACAGTTCGAGCGCGATCACGCCGCGGTAGTCGAGTTCCCTCAGGATTCCCCGGACCGCCCGCTCGGCCTGGGCTGTGGCGAGCTCCGAGAGGTCGGGTGCCGGTGCGACGCTACGCCGGAGAATCCCCTCGACGTGTGTGTTCTCGACGATCGGGTAGACGGCCGTGCCGTCGGCACCCGCGACAGCGAGGATCGACAGCTCCCGTTCGAACGCCACGTGCTCCTCGGCGAGCAGCGGGACTCCGCCCAACGACTCCCAGGCGGCGTCGAGATCGGCGTCGGTGTGCAGCACCGCCTGGCCTTTCCCGTCGTAGCCACCACGGCGTGTCTTGAGGACGACCGGCAGGCCGAGAGCCTCGACGGCGCCTCTCAGATCGTCGATCCCGTCGACCGGGGCGAACCCGGGGGTCGC
Source organism: uncultured Actinomycetes bacterium (assembly GCA_963704035.1). Taxonomy (GTDB): domain Bacteria; phylum Actinomycetota; class Acidimicrobiia; order IMCC26256; family JAOSJL01; genus JAOSJL01. The sequence goes on from CAVPGR010000002.1 coordinate 222,048, forward strand.
GATGCCGAGCCGTTCGAACATCGACTTCTCTGACAGGCGGTCCTGAGCGACCTCGAGCGCGACGGGTGGAGGGTATGTGGGGATGAGCTCGGCGAGACGTCGGGCGGCTGCCACCGGAACGTTCTCGAACTCGTACGTGGCGACATCGCACGTTCGGGCGAGAGTGGCCAGCATGCCCGGATCGTCGTAGGCGCCCTCCAGGAGCTCGCCGGCCCGGCCGGCGGGTGCGTCACCGGACGGATCGAGAAGTGTGCACGACACACCCACCAGGGAGGCGGCCTCCGCGAGCATCAGTCCCAGTTGTCCGCCACCAAGGATCCCGAGCCGCATCGGAGCCGACGCTACAATGCGAGCCGCGACACCGGCGTCGCCCAACCGATGCAACAGGCCGGTCCACGGATGTGGGCCCCGGCCACCTCATGCACACGGCTCGGCGACGGCCCGGATTCCGGGACGCTCGCTTCGCCACCCCGTCTCCAGGAGAAGGCAGTGCGAGCGAACCCCGTGCGAGCGAACACCGTGCGAGCGAACCCCGTGCGAGCGAACCCCGTGCGAGCGAACACCGACGGACTGACACCCGCCCGTCGTCGCGCCGAGATCGACTCCTGCGGCATCGGCTTCGTCGCCGACGCGTCCGGATCCTCGGCGCGTTCGATCGTCCAGGCGGCCCTCACGGGTCTGGCGTGCGTGAAGCATCGGGGCGCGATTGCGGCCGACGGCATCTCGGGCGACGGAGCGGGCATCCTCACGCCCATTCCCGGTGAGTTCTTCTCACGGATCGCACGCGACGAGCTCGGAGCCTCCGTGGATGCCGCCCGGGTCGGAGTGGTGACGGCCTTTCTCGACCGCGAACGCGAGTCCGCCCGCTCCGGGGCCCTCCAGGCCATCGCTTCCGCGTGTGCCGGCGAGGGCCTGAAACTCATCGGATTCCGCAATGTCCCGATCGACGACTCCCAGATCGGCCGTCAGGCTCACAGCGAGCTGCCGGCCATCGTCCATGCCGTGATCCAGCGCCCCGATGGCGTCGACATCGAGGAGGCCGAACGCCGGGCATACCGGGCCCGCCGCCGCGCGGAGATGCACTGCGCGAAGGAGGGGCTACGTCACTACTTCGTGAGCTGGTCCTTCCGGACAGTGACCTACAAGGCTCTCGTCACCAGTGAACGTCTTGCGGGTTTCTACCCCGACCTCGCCGCAGACGACTACATCGCGCCGCTGGCGGTGTTTCACAGCCGGTTCTCGACCAACACGTCTCCGGCCTGGGAACGCGCGCAGCCGTTCCGAATGATCTGCCACAACGGTGAGATCAACACAATCGACGGAAACCACCACCGCATGCTGGCGCGCGATCACCTCGGAACCGAAGAAGCCGGACTGGGCGAGGAGAGTCTCTTCCGGCCACTGCTCCATCCCCACGACTCGGATTCCGGAAAGATCGACGCCGCCATCGAGCTGCTGACGCGCGCAGGGCGCGACCCGCGACATGTCTTGGCGATGCTCGCTCCCGAAGCGTGGGAAGGACAGCGCGATCTCGCGCCGGGCGTGCGCGACTTCTTCCGCTACCACGCGTGTCTCAGCGACCCCTGGGACGGCCCGGCCGCCCTCATCTACACCGACGGCCGGCGCGTCGGAGCCTCACTCGATCGCAACGGCCTGCGCCCGATGCGATACCAGGTCTGCGACGACGGCTTCGTCGTGTGTGCCTCCGAGGTCGGTGCCGTTCCGACGGAGGGTCACGGTTCCGTGCGTCGCGGGCGACTCGGTCCCGGCGAGGCGATCTGTGTCGATCCCGACGCCGGCGGCGTGCAGTACGACGCGCAGATCAAGACGTGGTTGGCTGGGCGTGCGCCATACGAGGAGTGGGTCGACGACGGCCTCCAGCCCTTCAGCCTCGGTGACCCCGTCCAGGTGGTTCCCCCGGAGGACGAATTCCATCGTCAGCAGGTCGCCTACGGAATCACCCGTGAAGAAGTGGCGATGGTCCTCAAGCCGATGGCAATCGACGCCAAGGAGCCCACGTTCTCGATGGGTGACGACGTCCCGTTCGCGGCGGTGGCCTCTCACCCGCGCCCGGTGACGAATTTCCTGAAGCAGCGGTTCGCCCAGGTCTCGAACCCCGCCATCGACCACCTACGTGAGCGCCTCGTGATGTCGTTGCGAACCTGCCTCGGCCCGAGACAGCCGATCCTGACCGAGCGACCGGAAGCCGCCCGACTCCTGGAGCTTCGCTCCTTCTTCCTCTACCCGTCGGCGCTCGAGGCACTGTTGCGCCCGGACGCTTCCTTTCCGAGCGTCCGGATCGATTCGACGTTCGAGGTCGACGCAGGTCCGGGCGGCATGAAAGCTGCTCTCGAGGGGATCTCGGCCGCGACCGTCGCTGCCGTCGAGGCCGGGGCGTCCATCATCGTGTGCTCCGACGCCGACGTCGATGCCGAGCGGGCTCCCCTCCCGTCGTTGCTCGTGACCGGAGCCATGCACTACGCACTGATCGACGTGGGCCGGCGCGACTCGGCATCGCTCGTGATCGACACCGGCGACGTACACGCGACGCATGCCGTGGCATGTCTCCTCGGGTTCGGTGCCGACGCCGTGTGCCCGCGAACAGCGCTCCAGACCGTCGCCGCGCTGGCCGATGACGGTCAACTCGGTGAGCACCCTGCGGCCGAAGCACAGAAGCGGTACCAGGCCGCGCTCGAGGACGGTGTCCTGAAGATCTTCTCCAAGATGGGGATCTCCACGATCGACGGCTACCGCTCCGCACAGATCTTCGACGCTCTGGGATTGTCGGACGAGGTCGTCCAGCGGTGCATGCGTGGCGTCACCTCCGTGGTCGGCGGCGTGGGTTTCGACCGTCTGGCTGCCGACGTCCTCACCCGTCACGAGGAGGCGTTCGACACGGAGAAGGTCTCGTTGACCAGTCCGGGGTTCTTCCGGCACCGCAAGGGCGGGGAGTACCACGCCAACAACCCCGACGTGGTCGACGCACTGCACCGGTCGATCGCGCTCGTTCCGGCCGACGGTGCAAAGGGCAAGCGGAACAAGGACAGCGACGGGAAGCTGGGGGGCGTTCCGCTCGCTTCGGCCGACGAGCAGGGAAAGGTGATCTACCTCGGCGACGACGGCGAGCCCGTCCCTCCGGCCGATCCCGCCGACGTGGCCGCTGCGCATCTGCTGCAACGTGCGGTCGACGAGGGTCGCACCGACCTCTATGACGCGTTCGCATCGCAGGTCAACGACCGTCCGGTCACAGAGATCCGCGATCTTCTCGAGTTCGTGGTCGCGGACGAGCCACTTCCGCTCGATGAGGTGGAGTCGGTCGAGAAGATCACGCAGCGGTTCTCGACGGGAGCGATGTCGCACGGCGCGCTCTCGGCAGAGGCACACGAGACGCTGGCGATGGCCATGAATCTGATCGGCGGAAAGAGCAACTGTGGCGAGGGTGGAGAGGACCCCGCACGCTTCCGTACGCGGGGTACCGCTCGCGATCGCAACTCCCGGATCAAGCAGATCGCGTCCGGTCGATTCGGGGTGACGCCCCAGTACTGCGCCTACGCCGACGAGCTCAACATCAAGGTGGCGCAGGGATCCAAGCCTGGCGAGGGCGGCCAGTTGCCGGGCCACAAGGTGAGCGGAGAGATCGCACGCCTCCGCCACACTCAGCCGGGCGTCGGGCTGATCTCACCTCCGCCGCACCACGACATCTACTCGATCGAGGACCTCGCACAGCTCATCTTCGACCTGAAGCAGGTCAACCCGCGCGCCGAGGTGTCGGTCAAGCTCGTCGCCGAGAACGGCGTGGGAACGATCGCCTCGGGGGTCGTGCGCGCTCTGGCCGAGACGGTGCAGATCTCCGGGCACAACGGTGGCACCGGCGCCTCGCCACTCTCTTCGATCAAGAACGCCGGGATGCCGTGGGAGCTCGGCCTGGCCGAGGCCCACGCCACGTTGATGGAGGACGAGTTGCGCGATCGCGTCCGTGTCCGCGTCGATGGAGGCTTCCGGACCGGCCGCGACATCGTGATCGCTGCGCTGCTCGGTGCCGACGAGTACTCGTTCGGTACCGCGGCCATGCTCGCCGAGGGGTGCATCATGGTGCGCGCCTGCCACCGTGACACGTGCCCCACCGGAATCGCGACCCAGCGGCCGAACCTGCGGGCCAAGTTCGTCGGTACGCCTGAAGGTGTCGCGACCTACATGGTGTTCATCGCCGAAGAGGTCCGTCGGCGCCTGGCCGAGATCGGGCTGCGCAGTCTCGACGAGGCGATCGGTCGCGTCGACCTCCTTCGCCAACGGGTCACAGGTGATCCCCACGCCGACGCGCTCGACCTGGCGCCGTTGCTGCGCGAACCGCCATCGCCCGACGCACCCCGGCGTTTCGTCCGTGGTGTCGACGTACAACGGCCCCGATCGGAGCTCGACGCGCGGCTCCTCGACGACGCATTCGGGGTCCTCTTCGAAGGCGGTGAGGCGACCTTCGACTACCCGATCTGCAACGCGGATCGCACCGTCGGTGCGTCTCTCGGCGGTGCCATCGGCCTCGAATGGGGGAGCCATCTCCCACCGGGCCATGTCACGGCACGCTTCACGGGCTCGGCCGGCCAGAGTTTCGGCGCGTTCCTCGCCGACGGCGTCACGCTCGATCTCACGGGCGAGGCCAACGACTACCTCGGCAAGGGCCTCGGCGGTGGGCGGGTCGTGGTGCGCGCACCCGACAACGACGCCGGAGACCCCGTTCTGGCGGGGAACACCGTGTTGTACGGCGCCACCGGCGGACAGGTCTTCATCGCCGGGGCGGTCGGTGAGCGTTTCTGCGTGCGCAACAGCGGCGCGATGGCCGTCGTCGAGGGAACGGGCGACCACGCGTGCGAGTACATGACGGGTGGAACGGTCGTCATCCTCGGTCCGATCGGCGACAACCTGGGTGCGGGGATGACCGGCGGTCAGACGTACGTCTACGACCCCGACGGCGATCTGGCTCTTCGGATCAACCGCCAACTCGTCGACGCCGCGCGACCCGACGACGACGACGAGATGCGCTTCCTGATCGAACAGCACGCCGAGTCCACAGGGTCGGCCCGGGCCACGGATCTCCTCGAGCGGTGGAACGACGTCGTGAGCGACTTCTGGCGGATCGCACCCGTCGGTGAAGTGGCCGGTATCGCCCGCGAGCAGGTGGTCGCAATAGGAGCTTCGAGATAACCGGATAAACGGCGGTTAACGTCGCAGTAGGCTCAGCCGCATGGATGCTGCGCTGGACGCCGAGGTGGGCGAAGTCGCCGAGCTGGTTCAGGCGATGATCCGCAACCGTTGTGTCAACGACGGGACCCGGGAGTCGGGTGAGGAGATCCGCAACGTGGATCTGCTCGCCGGGTATCTCGACGGCGCGGGCCTCGATGTCGAACGGTACGAGGCCGCCCCGGGCCGCGAGAGCCTCGTGGCCACGATCGAGGGAACCGATCCCGACGCTCCGACGCTCACGTTGCTCGGCCACACCGACGTGGTCCCGGTCAACGAACGCCGCTGGAGCCGCGATCCGTTCGGCGGGGAGATCGTCGACGGGGAGCTGTGGGGCCGGGGTGCCATCGACATGTTCAACCTCACGGCGTCGATGGCCGTGGCGATCCGACGAATCGCTACGAGCGGCGACCCTTTGCGGGGCACGCTGCGCTACATCGCCGTGGCCGATGAGGAGGCCTCGGGCCTCTACGGCGCCAAGTATCTCGTCGAGCGGGAAACCGACGCGGTCCGCACCGACTACGTGATCACCGAGTCGGGTGGGTTCCCGATCGAGGCCGCCGACGGGTCGATTTCCATGCCCGTCCTCGTTGCCGAGAAGGGCACCATGGCTTCGCGACTCCGGGTCACGGGAACACCGGGCCACGGTTCGATGCCGTACGGAACCGACAACGCCCTCGTGAAGGCCGCGGAGGTGCTGGGCAGGCTCGACGCCTACCAGCCGCCCACGCGTGTGTCCGACCACTGGCGGAACTTCGTGGAGGGTTTCGGCTACCCACCCGAACTCACCGGCCCACTCACCGACGAGGAGACACTCGCCGCCACGTGCGCTGCGCTCCCCGCTGCCATCGGCAAGGTGGCTTACTCGTGCAACCACACGACACTGACGCCGACCGTGATGTCAGGGGGTACGAAGCGCAACGTCATCCCCGACTCCGTCGACATCGAGCTCGACATCCGTACGCTGCCCGGTGATGACCCGGCGTCGGTGCGGGGGATGATCAACGAGGCGTTGGGCGATCTCGCCGACCAGGTCGAATTCGACCCCGGCGTCGCGATCCCGGCCAGCGAGTCACCCGCGGATACGCCATTGTGGGACTCGCTGGGTCGCGTGGCGAACCACTTCTACGGAGGCTCGTCGCTGCTTCCGATGCTGATGCCCGGCGGTACCGACTCCCGCCACTTCCGTGCTCTCGGCGCCACCTGCTACGGCTTCGGGATCTATTCCCGCGAGATGGAACTCGAGAAGATGGCCACCATGGCACACGGCGACGACGAGCGGATCGACCTGGAGTCGCTCCGACTCATCGTCGACATGTGGGACGTTCTCGTCCGAGACTTCCTGACCTGAGACGAGGATCAGCGGCGCAGGTATCCTGCGCCGCCCGAGGCGAAGCAGGGGAATGAGACGAGGATCAGCGGCGCAGGTACCCTGCGCCGCCCGAAGCGAAGTAGGGAATCAGACGAGCTTCGCCAGCTCCTCGAGTTGCTGCAGCCGGGTCTGCTGATCGAAGGCAAGGAGCGCCACGTTGATGACGGATGCGCCCGCCTCGGCGTACGCGGCGAAGCGGTCCTTCACGTATCCGGCGTCGCCGATGGCGGACACCTCGTCGACCATCTCGTCGGTGATTGCAGCCACGGCTTCTTCGCGCTGCCGGTCGAGATAGAGGTCCTGCACCGTCTTCGCCTCGTCGACGTAGCCGTAGCGCCGGAAGAGCTGGTTGTAGAAGTTCTTCTCGCGCGAGCCCATGCCTCCGAGATACAGGGCCATGCCCATCTTGGCGAAACCCTTGAGCATTGCGGGGTCGTCGGTGACAGCGGATGCGACGCTGGGGATCACCTCGAGATCGCCGAGATCGTCGCCTCGCTTGGCCCGCCCGGCCGCGAGAGGCTCGCTCCACACGCTGTCGGCCTTCTCGGGAGAGAAGAGAACGGGTAGCCACCCATCGGCCAACTCGGCGGTGAGCTCCACGTTCTTGGGTCCGAGTGAGGCGAGAACGATCGGGACGTCGGCGCGACGCGGATGGTTGATCAGCTTGAGACCCATGTCGAGCTTGTAGATCTCGCCTTCGTAGTTGAGCCGCTCGCGGCGCAGGATCGTGCGGACGATCTCGATCGTCTCCCGCTGTCGCTGCATCGGACGGTCGAACGGAACACCGTGCCAACCCTCCACGACCTGAGGTCCCGAGGTACCCAGGCCGAGGATCGCGCGACCGTCGGAGAGGGTGTCGAGTGTGGCGATCGACTGACCGAGAAGGGCCGGAGTCCGCGAGTAGACGTTGGCGATCCCCGTGGCGAGACCGATCTGTTCGGTGTGGGGGATCAGGGCCGTGAGCATCTGGAACGCGTCGAAGGTCCACGCCTCGGCCGCCCAGACGGAGTGGTAGCCGAGTTGGTCGGCGCGTGTGACGAACTCGTAGAGCTCCTCTGTCGACATGGCACCTTCTGCGTACGGAAGGCTGACGGCGAGCTTCATCTCGGTCCTCCTGGCGACGGGTTCTGATGGCGGAAGAGAACTCCGCCCGGTAGGTTAGTCATCGTTCACATCGGTCGTGAGAGGCTGGGGCCCATGACGACGACGGAGGTGGCCGCGGCGCAGGCGACGAGGCCCGAGGCGGCGCGCCTCGACGCGCTCATCGACGAGATCCTCGGCCGGCACGACATAGCGTCCACCGAGAGCCGCGTCATCTGGAGTGAGATGTTCGACGCCGGGCTCGCGTGGGTGCATTTCCCCGAGGGCAGGGGCGGTCTCGAGCTCGACGCGGAATACCAGGAGCACATCGACCGCCGCTTTTCGCGAAGCCGGCGTCGAGTCCAACATCCGCTTCAACATGATGGGCGTCGGCATGGCCGGCCCGACGCTCGTGGCGTGCGGCTCCGAGGCGCAACAGGAGGAGCACCTGCGTCGGATCTACACGTGTGAGGACGTCTGGTGTCAGATGTTCTCCGAGCCGGGTGCCGGCTCCGATGTCGCCGGATTGTCGACGCGTGCCGTGCGGGACGGCGACGAATGGATCGTGAACGGGCAGAAGGTCTGGACGACCCAGGCCCACGTGGCGGCCAAGGGTCTCCTGCTGGTGCGTACCGACCCCGACGTTCCCAAACACAAGGGGCTGAGCTACTTCTGGATCGACATGCACTCGCCGGGCGTCGATGTGCGGCCGCTGCGCCAGCTCACGGGCGCCGCCGAGTTCAACGAGATCTACTTCACCGACGTGCGGGTTCCCGATACCAACCGCATCGGAGACGTCGGCGCGGGATGGAATGTTGCGATCACCACGCTCATGAACGAGCGCACGATGCTCGGCAAGTTGGCCGATCCGTCCCGGGCTCCCAATCTCGGTGCCTTCGCCGTCGATCTCTGGCGGCGGCGAGGACTCGACGATGCGGTCCTGCGCGACAAGCTCATGAGAGTCTGGGTGGATGACTACGTGGTTCGTCTTCTGATGCAACGCGCCGAGCAGAACCGCAAGGTCGGTACGCCCGGTCCGGAGAGCTCGCTCGGGAAGATCTCCGTGTCGCCGCAACAGCAACGCACGTACCGGCTCTGTCTGGATCTTCTCGGGGCCGAGGGAATGCTGATCGACGACTACGAGATGACGCGCCCCGATACGGTCTCGGAGTCCATCCTCGGGAACATGGAGGATGCGTGCCTCCAGAAGACCTTCCTCGAATCGCAGGGGGCCACGATCGGTGGCGGCACGTCGGAGATCTCCAAGAACATCATCGGCGAGCGTGTGCTGGGCCTCCCCAAGGAACCGTCGGTCGACCGCGACCTCCCCTGGTCGGAGATCCCGCGGAGCTGACTCCCGGATGAGGACGTGACCATGGTCGAGAAATACCCGAATCTGACCCTCGACGTGGAGGACGACGGTCTGGCGCGGTTGACGCTCAGTCGACCCGACGACGCCAACTCCGCCGACCTGGCCCTGGCGAAGGACTTCTCAGACGCCGCCCGGCAACTCGCCGACGACGATCACGTCCACGCGGTTCTGCTCACCGGCGAGGGGAAGATGTTCTGTGGTGGAGGCGACGTGAAGTCGTTCGCCGCCGAAGACGAACTCGGTCCGAAACTTCGCGAGATCACCACCCACCTCCATTCCGGGGTGTCGCGTCTCGTCCGCCTCGACGCCCCGGTCGTGGCGGCCGTGCAGGGGAGCGCCGCCGGTGCCGGGCTGGGTCTGGCCATGGCGGCCGATCTCGTGCTCGCAGGGGAGTCGGCGAAATTCGTGATGGCGTACACGGGGATCGGTCTCTCCCCCGACGGTGCGTCCACCTACTTCCTTCCCCGCCTCGTGGGGGCCCGGCGTGCTCTCGAGCTGACGCTCACCAACCGGGTTCTGTCGGCTACCGAGGCGCTCGACTGGGGTCTCGTGAACACCGTGGTACCCGACGACGAGTTGTCGACGGCCGCCGAGAACCTCGCCCGCCGCCTGAGCGCCGGACCGACGAAGAGTTTCGGAGCGTCGAAGCGACTGTTCCGCGACTCATGGAGTGCATCGCTCGAGACGCAGATGGAGTCCGAGAGCGAGGAACTGACCGCTGCCGGTCACCGTGCCGATGGCGTCGAAGGTATCGCTGCATTCGTCGAGAAGAGACGGCCCGACTTCACAGGCCGGTAGTTCCACTCAGGTCGTGAGCACCGCGCACGCGCCGATGCCCGGGGCGCCATAGACCTGAGTGAAGCCGACCGTGGGATCTCCGGGAACCTGGCGCAGCCCGGCCTCACCGCGGAGTTGCAGCACGATCTCGTGGAACTGGCGCATGCCCGACGCCCCGATGGGTTCGCCGTTGGCGATGAGGCCGCCGTCGGTGTTGACGGGAAGGCTCCCGTCGATCTCGGTCTCACCGTCGGCGATCAGCTGTTCCTGGGCGCCGTCTTCACAGAATCCGCACTCCGCCATGTGCATGATCTCCGCGCCCGACTCGCTGTCCTGGAGCTGTGCCACATCGACGTCGCCCGGTTCCACGCCGGCCTGTTCGAATGCCAGCGTCGCGGCCGCCACCGTCGGGGCAGGGGAGCGGTTCACCGGGAGCCACGGACTGAACACCTCGAAGGACCCGAACTCTCTCGTGGTCACGGTCGACGACCTCAGGTACACGGGGCGGTCCGTGTACTCGTGTGCCTTGTCGGCGCGACACACGATCAGCGCCGCTGCGCCTTCGTCGGGCGAGCAGAACATGTACTGCGTGAGCGGCCAGTTGAGCAGCCGCGACGCGAGGATCTCCTCCTCGCTCCACGTCTTCGTGCGCCAGGCGTTGGGATTGCGTGCCCCGTTGCGAAAGGCCTTGGCTGCCACCTTCGCCAGTGTCGGTTGTGTGATCCCGAACTCGTGCATGTAGCGGTTGATCTTCTGGGCGAAGAACTGGGTCGTGACCATCATCCCGACTTCGCCGTACCACGGGTCGATTCCGACCGCGCCGGCATCCGCGTTGAAGTGCCCACGGGGGTGCTTGTCGAGGCCGACCGCCAGGCCGATGTCGAAGGCTCCGGCTTCGATGGAGTTGGCGGCCATCGCCACGGCACTGCCCGCCGTGGCACAGCCGTTCATCACGTTGATGAATTGAAGGCCTGTGAGGCCCAACTGGTTCACGAGCGTGTCGGCGGATCCCGAACCTTCATGACCGAGCTGTTGGCCCAGGCTCCCGCCGAAGGCGAACTCGAGGTCGGCCCAGTCGACACCTGCGTCGGCGAGGGCGCGGCGGGTCGCGAGCGCACCCATGTCGGCAGCCGAGACACCCTCGTGGCGTCCGAAGGGGTGGATGCCCACTCCCACGATCGCGACGTTCATGAGCGTGCCTCTTGCACGCCGACCGGTCGAAACGCGAACGTGAGCACCTCGGTGCCGTCCGGGTCCGTCGCGAACGGCACGACCGTGAGCTCCATGTCCATGCCGATCGTGAGCCTTGACGGATCGGGTTCGGTGAGCCGACTCTCGACCTTCACGACGTCGTCGAGTTGAACGTATCCCACGGTGTAGGGCACGAAATCGTCGTCGGTGGGGCCGATGTACGGCTCTTTGACAGGGAAGCTCTGTGTCGTGAAGGTCCACAAGGTGCCATGACGCGGCAGCAGAGTCTGCTCCATCTGCTCGCCCGAACACCGCGGACATCCGGCGTTGACCGGAAATGTGGTCGTCCCGCAGTGGACGCAGCGGCTCCCGATGAGGCGGGCGTCGTCCCCGGTCGTGGTCAGGATGCCGTCGGCGATGAGCCGCTCGGAGGTGGGGCGAGCTGTTTCAGTCACCGAAACAGGTTAACGACGGTTTACGTACTGTGTCTATCGAGACTGTGTCCATGCCTCAGGCGCCGGCTGCCGCCAGCTGCCGGGTCACGAGGTCGGAGAGAACCGCGACCTCGTGTCGGATCGTGTCGCCCAGAAAGTCCGCGCGGGCGTCGACGAGCAACCGCTTCGTTGCCCGGAGCGATGCCTCATCACCGGCGGCAATGGTGGACGCGAGCTCCAGTGTCTCGTCGACGACTCGGTCCCGGGGAACCTGTTTCAGCGCGAGCCCCAGTTCCACGGCCTCGGCTGCGTCGATCCAGTCACCCGTCATCAGGATCCGCGCTGCCTGCTGCGGCCCCACGATGAGAGGGAGTAGCGCGCGCTGCTCGCTCCCTCGGGGGAAACGCCGAGCGACACGAACGGAGCGCGCAAGCGGGCGTCGTCGGCCATCACGACGATGTCGCAGTGCAGCAGCATCGTCATCCCGATGCCGATGCCGGCGCCGTTGACCGCGGCCAGCAAGGGCTTCGGAAACGCCGCCAGCGTCTCCACGTAGGTGACGAACGCGTCGAGGATCCTGGTCGGATCGTCGATGTCGCCCGCCAGAACCTGGGTGTCGGCTCCCGACGAGAAGGCGCGCCCCGCACCGGTGACGACGACGACACTGACTGAGTCGTCGTCGCGGGCGTTCACCAGCGCGTCGATGGCCGCTTCGTACTGCGCGGTATCGAACGCGTTGAGACGGTCGGGCCGGTTCATCGTGACGAGACGGACACCCCCGCCGTGGTCGTCGACGACCACGCGCCCGTCGGTTTCCGAGGGCGGGGGTGGGGTCACGACGCCTTCCGGAAGGCACCGTCGTCGAAGACGACGCGACCGTCGCTCCCGATCACGTCGAAGACAGCGGCCTTGTCGGCGCTGTCACCGTCGACCCACATGCGGGTCGTCAGCGTCTCTCCGGGCATCACCGGCGAGCTGAAGCGACCCTCGATGTGGCCGAACCGCGCGGGATCGGAATCGCACAGTGTGTGCAGCAGCGCTCGACCAGCGTGACCGAAGGTGCACAGGCCGTGCAGGATCGGACGATCGAAGCCGGCCTGCGCTGCGAACCACGGGTCGGAGTGCAGCGGGTTGCGGTCACCGCTGAGGCGGTAGAGGAGCGTCTGGTCGGGACGGACGTCGTAGGCCACCTCGTGGTCCGGCGCCCGGTCGGGTGGGGGATTGCTGGCTCCCGACGGACCGCGTTCGCCCCCGAAGTCGCCCTCGCCGCGCAGGACGAGCGTAGAGCGGGTCGTGAAGAGGGGGTCGCCGTCGGAAACGAGCTTCGCCTCGCCTTCGAGGACCACGATCGCCGCCTTGCCCTTGTCCCAGATCTCCGCCAGCTTGGTCACTACTTCGACCTCACCTTCCACCGGAAGCTCGCGGTGCAGCGTGACGGACTGCCCGCCGTGGAGGAGTCCCGCGAAGTTGAAGTCGCCGATCAGCCCGGTGGCCGAAGCGAGGCCGCCCGTGCCGAGAACCACGGGCATCGTCGGCAGCGCCCGCTGTGGGACGTCGTGCGAGTTCTCGGTGGTGAATTCCAACTCGAAGCCCACGGGGTCGATGATCCCCGCGCCTACCCCGAGTGCGTAGAGAATCGAGTCCTTGGACGTCCAGGTCCCGCGGGTGGGCTCGGTGGTTGCTCCGACGTTGTCGGCGTTGATGGGCACGATGTCCTCCGGTGAATTGTGGTCGGCTGAAGAGCCTAGGAGATCGTCAGGTCTTTGAATGGAGTGTCGCGGGAGGGCCCGGGCTCCTTGGGGAGTCCGAGGACGCGCTCGCCGATGATGTTGTGCTGCACCTCGTCGGAGCCGCCCGCTATCCGCAGCGCGGGGGCCGCGAGCAGTGTCTCCCACCATTCGTTGGCGAACTCGTCAGGGTCCTTGACCACCGCTGCGGGACCGGCGATGCGCGTACCGAGATCCCCGGCGTCGTTCAACAACCGTCCCATCGCCAGCTTCGCCACAGACGCTTCCGCTCCGGGAAGACCGCCCTGCGAGATGGCCGTGATGAGCCGATAGCCGATGAAGCGCATCGTCTCGGCGCGGACGTAGAGGTCGGCCAGTTCCTGGCGCACTCGGGGATCGACCGTGCCGTCGGGAGCGTGCTGTCGTGCAAGGGCGACGAGAGCGTCGACCACTCCACCGGCACCGAACTCGCCCATCATGGACCGCTCGTGCAGCAGTGTCGTCTGGGCGACGCGCCAGCCATCGTGGAGATCCCCGATCCTGTTCGTCGTCGGGAATACGGACGTCCTCGAAGAAGACCTCGTTGAAATGCGAGAGCCCCGTCATCTGCCGCAGCGGTCGGATCTCTACGCCGGCCGCCTCCATGTCGAGCAGGAACCAGGTGATGCCCTGGTGCTTCGGAGCCTCGGGGTTGGTCCGGGCGAGAAGGAAGCCCCACTTCGAGTAGTGGGCCCCCGACGACCACACCTTCTGGCCGTTGACGATCCACTCGTCGCCGTCGGCCACAGCGGCGGTGCGCAACGACGCCAAGTCGGATCCGGCTCCAGGTTCCGAGAACAGCTGGCACCAGATCTCCTCGCCGGCGAGCAGCGGTGGAAGGAACCGGCGTCTTTGTTCATCCGTGCCGTGGGCGATGACGGTGGGGCCGCCGAGCGAGATGCCGATGCGGAACACGGCGTCGGGAACCACGAAGGCGGCGCACTCCTGGCCCCAGATGATCTGCTCCATCAGCGTGGCACCGCGGCCGCCGTATTCGGTCGGCCAGCTGATTCCGGCCCATCCGTCGGCGGCGGCTTTCTGTTGCCATTGCCGGCGCGATCTCGATGTCGGCGGCCGTGTCGCTTTCGCGACCCAGCACCGAGAGAACCCCATGTGAGCTGTTCGCCGAGCGCAGGGCTGCGTGTGCCTCGAGCCATTCGCGGGCCTCGACGCGGAAGGCGGCCTCGACCGGCGTGTCCTCGAAGTCCATGTGAACGAACATTAACTCATGGGTGGCGTGGTCCACGATGGCGTCGGCGTCGCCACCCGGGTGATTGACTCAGGTGTGAACGAGCGTTAGCGTCCCTGGCGGACAGCAGTGGAATGGGCGCTCTCAGGGAGACATCAGATGCGACGGTTCGGTTGGATCCGGGTGGTGGCGATTCTCGCCGCGTTGGTGCTGGTGGCGGTCGCCTGCGACAGCGACAGCTCGAGCAGCGACGACACGGGTGGGGGCGACGACCAGCCGGCTCCCGACCGAGATCGACCTCACCGCGGGCCTCACCGGTGAGCCGATCAAGGTCGGTGTGATCGTCGAGGAGACCGGGGGTGCGCTCGCCAATCCCGAGTACCCCGAGGGTGCGATCGGTGCCGCACTGATGGTCAACGAGGCGGGCGGGATCGGGGGTCGCCCCGTCGAGGTCCTGACCTGCGACACCGCCAATGACCCGAACACAGCGGCCGAGTGTGGGCGAATGATGGTCGACGAGGGAGTCGTCGCGCTCGACGGGTGTCCTGTCGGTGCACGCCGACCAGTTCCTGCCGCTCATGGAGGAGAACAAGATCCCGTCGATCGCCCACACCCTGGCGGGAGCCGCGGGCTTCACCTCGCCCGCTGCCTTCCCGGTGGTCGGGGGGATCGTGACCACGGCGCCGAGTGTGGCCATCGGCGTGGCCGAGCAGGGTGCCACCAAGGTGAGCACACCGCGTCCCGACCTGGCCGCCGGCGCCGCCATTCCCGCGTTCGTGACGCCCTCCCTCGAGGCGTTCGGCGCCACGTACGGCAATGACGTCCCCGTGCCCGAGCTCGCTCCCGACATGGCGACCTACGTAGAGGCCTCGCTCGAGGGCGGCGCCGACGGCATCGCTGTCTTCCTGTCAGGTCAGGACGCCACCAACTTCGTGGTGACGGCCCGCCAGAGTGAGCCCGATATCCCCCTCGGGACCTTCTCCACGGACGCGAGCGCGTTCCGATCGATTCGCTCGGCGATGATCTTGCCGGGATCGTGACGTCGCAGTCCTCGACCTGTGCGTTCGACAGCGACGCGTGCCAGCAGTTCATCGATGCAGTGCACGATGCCGGTTTCGAGGAGACGACCGGGGGTCGGCTCATGGCCTACTCAGGCGTGGTCGTCATGACGCTCCTGGCCGAGGACCTCCCGGAGATCACCGGCCCGGCTCTCTGGGATGCGCTCAACGCGACCACCGACCTGGAGTTCGGGCTCTACCCGCCGCTCCAGTGGGCAGAAGCCGTGGACGTCGGAATCCCGATCCCGCGGGTTTTCAATCCGTGCGCCGTGCCAGTCATCTTCGACGCGGAGGGTGAGACCTCGCCCCTGTTCGACACGCTCGTCGACGTCACCAACGGCGACGAGTGCACGGCCAGCGGCGACCCCGTCGAGTTGGGTGGCGGCGGATCCTCCGCCGACGGCTCCGAGTCCGAGTAGTCGCCGCGAGTCCTGTCAGGCGGTCGTCGGTCAGCGATCGTCGGTCAGCGGCCGCCCGGCCCGAGCAGCGAGCCGACGAGCATGTCGTGAAGCCCAGCGGCGAGCTGCTCACGGGAGTAGCCCGCGTCGTACTGCGCTGCGGCGAGCGCCATCCCGAGTGCCATCCAGATCGCAGCGGCCACGGCGTCGTCGTCCAGATCGGGACGCAGCTTCCCCAGAACGGATCGCCATTCGGACTGGTAGTCGTTGACGGCACGCGTCCAGGCCCCCTTCGCCGCCGGAGAGAGGTACCGCCGTTCGCGGAGAAGGACCGTGACCATGTCGGGTCTGCTCAGCACATCGTCCACGAGGCCGCTCGCGAGTGCATCGAGTGCCTGGTCGCGGCGCGAGGTCGCCACTCGAGGATCTCGTCGGCGTGCTGGAGGACCTCCGAGGCGCCGTAGGTGACGCACTCGTCGAGGATCTCCTGTTTGCTGGAGAAGTGGCGGTAGACGCCGGGTCCGGTGATACCGGCAGCCGCGCCGATATCGTCGATTCCGGTCGCCTCGTATCCGCTTCGCCGGAAGAGACGAATAGCCGCATCGAGGATCAGTTCGCGTCGCGTCCGCTGCTTGTCCGCCATGTGAACCAAGACTAACGTCTGCGATTCGGTGTGACGGAGTTTCTGCGGTTCGCCATCCTCGGCCTCGGTGCCGGCGCCGTGTACGGTCTCGCCGCTCTCGGGATCGTGCTCACCTACCGCGGCTCGGGTGTCGTCAACTTCGCGCAGGGTGCCGTCGGCATGGTGTGTGCCTTCGTGTTCTACAACGCGCGCGATTCAGGAACCGCGACCTGGATCGCCTGGGCGGAGGCGCTGGCGCTCGGGGCGCTGATCGGCGCGCTCACCCACGTTCTGATCATGCGACCCCTCCGCAGGGCACCCGCGTTGTCGCGGCTGATCGCGACCCTGGGTCTCCTGACTGTCCTGTTCGGCTTCGGCCAGTCGCGGTGGGGCGATCTCCCCAAGATCGTGACGAGGTTGCTTCCCGCCGACGGAGTGACCCTGTGGAGCGACGTGTCGATCGGGCGCGACCGCCTCATCATTCTCGGCATCGGCGTGGCGTTGACGGATCGTGCTCACGGCGGTCTACCGCTGGACGACGTTCGGTCTGTCGACCCAGGCGGTGGCGGAGAACCGCAGGGCGACGTCCGCGCAGGGGATCTCACCCGACCTGGTCGCGACCGCCAACTGGGCGCTCGGCGGCGTCCTGGCGGCGCTGGCTGCGATTCTCATCGTCAACCTGTCCGGCCTCGACGTCGCGAGCCTCACGTTGCTGGTCGTTCCCGCACTGGCGGCCGCGCCCTGGTCGGCAACTTCCGCTCGTTCGGTCTGACGCTCGCCGGCGGTCTGCTGATCGGAATCCTCGAATCGGAGGTCGCCTACACGCAGATCCGACTCGACGTCACGCTCGACGGATGGTCCCGTTCGCATCCCGTTCCTCGTGATCGTCGATCGTGCTGGTCGTGCGCGGACGAGCCCTACCGCTGCGTGGTGAAGGCTGTCGAGAAGCCTCCCGAGATCGGTACGGGTAGTATCCGTTCCGTAGGTTCTGCTGCCCTGTCGCCGTGGCCGCCGTCATCATCGCCTTCTTCTGTCGACGACGCTCGTCGAGGCGGTGACGACGACGCTCGCTCTCGGGATCGTCATCCTTTCGTTCGTGGTCGTCACGGGATACACGGGCCAACTTTCCGCTCGCGCAGTTCGCTCTCGCCGGCATGGGGGCATGGTGCGGCGCGCGCGCGATCGCCAACTGGGACATCCCGTTCGAGTTGGCGTTCATCGTCGGCGTACTCGGTGCCGTTCCCATCGGGATTCTGGTGGGGCTCCCGGCTCTCCGCACGCGAGGTGTGAATCTCGCCGTTGCCACGCTCGGCCTCGCACTCGTCATCGAGAGCCTCGTGTTCCGGAACCTCGACCGAACCGGTGGCGTCACGGGTACGACGATCGGTTCCGTTCGACTCTTCGGCATCGACTTCGACACGTTCGCCCATCCGGAGCGGTACGCGCTGCTGAGCCTGCTGCTGTTCGTCGGCTGCGGCGTGCTCGTCGCGAACCTTCGACGAGGGCGGGCCGGACGCCGTCTCGTGGCGGTGCGGTCCAACGAACGTGCGGCGACCGCCTCGGGAATCAGCGTCTTTCGGGCCAAGCTCTACGCGTTCGGGCTGTCGGCGGCCCTCGCCGCTGTCGGTGGGATGCTCATCGGGTTTCGCCGCCCGAACGTCACGTTCTTCCCCACCTTCTCGATCTTCGAATCGATCTTCGTCGTGATCTACGCCGTGATCGGCGGCATCGGATTCATCGTCGGTGCGCTGGTCGGGCGCGGCGGTCGGCACCGGGGAACTTCGCGGTGAAGTTCCTGGGCGGATCCTTCGACGACGAGCGCACGGTCCAGATCGTGCTGGGCATCGCGCTCATCGTCGTCCTGGTCCTGATCCCGAACGGGATCGCCAGTCGTGCCGATATGGCGCCGACGCCTCTTCCCGGTCGAACCGCTCAGACCGCCCGACGAGTTCGACGGTCGGTGAGGTCGAACAGGTCGGCGAGTTCGAACAGGTCGGTGAGTTCGACACGTCCCGTCGAGACGCTTCCCGAGGTCGAGCGACCCCGGATCTCCGAGGCGGCACTTCGGGCGGAGGGCGTGACGGTCCGCTTCGGTGGTGTCGTGGCGCTCGACGATGTGAGTCTCGAGGTGCCTTCCTGGTGAGATCCATGGACTCATCGGGCCCAACGGCGCCGGGAAGACGACACTCATCGACGCCATGACGGGCTTCGTGCCGTGCGTCCGACGGGCGAATTTTCCTCGATGACACGTCCGGTCGACCGCTGGTCGCCCCGGAGACGTGCGGTCTGCGGAATCGGTCGCTCCTTCCAGAATCTCGAGCTCTTCGAGTCGATGACGGTGCGGGAGAATCTTCGCACGGCCTCGGATCGCTCGCGATTTCCGCGCCTATCTCACCGATCTCGTCGCCCCGGGCCACGCGCCGCTCGGGCGCCGGTGCCGTAGCCGCCGTGCGCGAGTTCGGAATCGAGGCCGTCCTCGAGGAGACTTCCGGACGAGCTCCCGTTCGGTGTTCGGCGCCAGGTCGCGATCGCCCGGACGGTGGCGACGACACCGTCGGTGCTGCTTCTCGACGAGCCGGCGGCCGGACTCGACGAGCACGAGTCGGCCGAGCTCGGTCGACTCGTGCGGAGACTGGCCGACGACTGGGGGATGGCGGTACTCATGATCGAACACGACGTCTCGCTGGTCATGGACATCTGCGACCGCGTGCACGGTGCTCGACTTCGGTCGCAAGATCGCGGAGGGCACACCCGCCGAGGTCCTCGACGAGGACGTGGTCGTCGCCGCCTATCTGGGCGTCGACGACGACGGGGGCCGTGGAGTCGGAGCGGGCGTCCCGCCGTCGTTCGCGAACCGGCGGTAGTAGCGCGGCGCCCGAGGGCGATGCACCCGTCGGCAGAACCTCTCGTGCGCGCGACGGCCTGTCGGCGGGCTACGACGATCTGGCTGCCGTCCGCGATCTCGAACTGGAGGTTCTACCGGGCGAGGTCGTGGCACTCCTCGGGCCGAACGGGGCGGGGAAGTCGACCACGATGCTCACGCTGGCGGGTGAGCTCCCGCCCCTGCCGGTGTAGGTGATCGTCGGAGAGGTGAGCGAGAACGCCATCTGCACCGGAGGGTCCGCCAGGGTCTCGGATTTCGTGCCCGAGGACAGGTCGGTCTTCATGAGCCTCAACGTCGGAGCCAACCTGCGCCTGGGCCGCGGTGACAGTCAGACCGCGCTCGAGATGTTCCCGGAGCTCGAGCCGCTCCTGCGCCGACGTGCCGGACTGTGCTCCGGAGGTGAACAGCAGATCCTCACGCTGGCTCGTGCGCTGGCCGCCGCGCCGTCGCCTGCTCCTCGCCGACGAACTGTCGCTCGGCCTCGCGTCCGAAGGTGGTCCGTCGCCTGCTACACGCGGTGCGGTACGCGGCCGACCGACGGTGTCGGCGTGCTGCTCGTCGAGCAGCACGCCCGCGAAGCCCTCGAGTTCGCCGACCGCGTCGATGTTCTCCACCATGGTCGCCTCGCCGTCGGTGGCGAAGCTGCCGAGCTCTCTGAAGGACTTCGACGCCATCGAGCGCGCCTATCTCTCGGGTATCCCGCGGACCACGGTCAGGATTCGACGGATGACGGAGCATCTTCCACGACGAACCGACCCCTCCGTCGTCGTCGACGGTCTCACCTTTGCCGAAGGCCCGCGGTGGCACGACGGGCGTCTGTGGTTCTCGGACTTCTACACGCACCACGTCCTGTGCTGCGACGCCGACGGCTCGAATCTCGAGATGGTGTGCGAGGTACCCGGCCAGCCCTCAGGACTCGGATGGCTCCCCGACGATCGCTTGCTGATTGTCTCGATGACCGACCGCCGACTGCTTCGCCTCGAGGCCGATCGCACGCTCACCGAGGTGGCCGATCTCTCCGGCCTGGCGACGTGGCACTGCAACGACATGGTCGTCGATGCGCACGGCAACGCCTTCGTGGGCAACTTCGGGTTCGACCTCGAGGCCGAGCCCGTGGAACCGGTCACGGCGTCGCTCGCTCGCGTCTCGATCGACGGGGAGGTGAGCGTGGCCGCCGACGAGATGGCGTTCCCCAACGGCAGCGTGATCACCCCCGACGGGCGGACCCTGATCATCGCGGAAACCGTGGCTTCGAAGATCACGGCGTTCGACCTCGCGGCTGACGGGACGCTCTCCAATCGGCACGTCTGGGCCGAGGTTCCCGGTACCTATCCCGACGGGATCTGTCTCGACGCCGACGGGGCCGTCTGGTTCGCCGACGCGCTCGGTGCGGCGTGCATCCGCGTGCTCGAGGGAGGCCGCGTCACCGAGCGCATAGAGCCCGGCCGCGGGTGCTTCGCGTGCATGCTCGGCGGCCCCGAGAGGCGCACGCTCTACCTCATGCTGGCCGAGTCGGCGCAGTCGGCGGTCGTGACCGAGCGTCACGACGCCCAGATCGTGGCCGTGGACGTGGACGTTCCGGGCGCCGGGCTGCCCTGAATCGCGGGCGTACCGACCGCACCGGATCTCAGGGCAGGCGGGATCCCGGGGCCGGCGGGTCGGTGGCCGGACCGGCGAAGCACTGGACGACCGTCATCCAGTCGGTCGTGGCGTCCCCCTCGACCACCAACGCAGTGTCGGCCACGTTGCGGCGTTGGGAGACGACGAGGCAGAAGTCCTCGGCAGGGCCGGTCACGCGGTCGGTGGCGTCGGCCGGTCCCCAGGTCCAGGGGTCGCTGCCCGACGGTGCGTCGAGCTCGATGCGGACCTCGGCCTCGGGTGCCTCCCTGCCCCGGTTCGCGTAGGCGAAGGCCCGCGTGACGGCTCCGAGGTGGGCGATGTGTCGTAACCGCTCGGAGGCCGGAGGAGGGGGCTGTCCGAGGGCGTCGAAGATGTCCCGGCCGTGCGACCACGTCTCCATGAGCCGCGCGGTGAGGAACGCCCGGCCCTTCATCGAGGGACCGACCCACGCGATGCGGTCATCGGGGTCCTTGGCCCGGACCGCGTCGATCGTCGTATCCCGGGTGCTCCGCCAGCGCTCGAGGAGTTCGGCGTTCGACAACGCTGCGATCTCCGGGGGAAGCCCCGACTCGAACTCCTCGAGACGGTCGATGACGTCGGCCAGAACGCTCTGGAACTCCTCCTCATCGGTCGCAGCGACCGCGGCCAACTCCTCCGACGACGCGAGGTGGCCGATCGTGTGGCGTACCGTCCAGCCCTCGGCGACGGTCATCGCATCCCAGCCGTCGTCGTCGAGATCGGCCACGAGATCGTCGAGGATCTGCTCCTCCGCCGCGAGATCGTCGGCGACGGCCTCCAGGTCCTCTCGGGAGCTCATGACATGATCCTCGATTCGTTGTCGCCCCAGTATCTGTCCCGTAGCAGTCGCTTGTAGAGCTTGCCGGTGTCGTGGCGGGGGAGTTCCGCCTCGAAGTCGACCGAGCGAGGGCACTTGTAGTGCGCGAGGTTCTCCCGGCAGTAGGCGATGAGCTCACGCTCGAACTCCTCGCCGGCGTCGGTCATGTCCAGCGGTTGGACGACCGCCTTCACCTCTTCGCCCATCTCGTCGTTCGGCACCCCGAACACCGCGGCGTCCATCACCTTCGGGTGCTCGACGAGGAGGTTTTCGGCCTCCTGGGGGTAGATGTTGACGCCGCCCGAGATGATCATGAAGGTCTTGCGGTCGGTGAGGTAGAGGTAACCCTCCTCGTCGACGTATCCCATGTCGAACGTGGTGGCCCACCCCTGCGTGTCGTGCGACTCCTTCGTCTGTTCCTCGTCCTTGTGGTACTCGAAGGACAGCGGGCTCCCGCTGCCCTCGAACCACACGACACCGATATCACCCGTCGGCACCTCGTTTCCGTCCTCGTCGAGGATGTGGACCGGTCCGAGCATCGAGGTCCCGACCGATCCCGGGTGTTCGAGCCACTCCTCGGAGTTGATGAACGTCGCACCGATCCCCTCGGTCGCGGCGTAGTACTCGTGGAGCACGGGTCCCCACCATTCGATCATCGCCCGCTTGATCTCCACCGGACAGGGTGCGGCCGCGTGGATCGCGACCTGGAGCGACGACACGTCGTGGCGATTCCGCACGTCCTCGGGGAGCTTCAGCATCCGCACGAACATCGTCGGCACCCACTGGGAGTGCGTGACGCCGTACTCCTCGATCGCCTGAAGTGCACCTTCGGGATCGAAGCCGCGCGTGATGACGACGGTTCCGCCCAGGCGGAGAGCGAGCATCGTGAACTGGAGCGGAGCCGAGTGGTAGAGGGGTGCGGGGTGCAGGTACACGGACGTGTCGTCGAACCCGTAGAGATGGCGGAAGGCCTCGACCATCACGGGCGCGTTGCCGATCGGTTCGCGTGTGAGCTTGTACTTGACCCCCTTGGGCCGCCCCGTCGTCCCCGATGAGTAGAGCATGGCGTGGCCTTCGAGCTCGTGGTCGATCGGCTTCGCCGGATAACGGGACACGGCGTCCTCGTAGTTCTCCCACCCGTCGAGCGCGCCTCCGATGAGGAGGCGTGTCGCGACCTCGTCATCCAGCATCGGAGTCAGCTCGGCCGCCATCTCGCGGAACTCGTCAGAGACGATCAGGACGGTGGCGTCGCAGTTCTCGACGATGTACGCCACCTCGTCGGCGTTGAAGTGCCAGTTGATCGCCGTGTAGTAGAGACCACTTCTCTGCGCTGCCCAGCAGAGCTCGTGGAAGCGTGTGTCGTTTCCGTGCACGAAGGCGATGTGGTCGCCCCACCGCAGGCCAACGTCGTGGAGGAGTTGGGCGAGCCGGTTCGACCCGTCGTCGAGTTCCTTGTAGGTGAGGGTCTCTCCGGTGTCGGCCACGATCACGGCGGGCTTGTCCGGCGTGGATTCGGCATGGGGCCCGGGCCACATGGCGGTGTCCTCCTCGGTTCGGTTCTGCTGCAGACGGTAGTTAACCTGAGTTAACATCGCACATGGCTGAACTCGCAATCTACGACGTTTCCGACGGCGTCGGAACTCTGACGCTCAACCGACCGGACGCCATGAACGCGCTGACCCTCGAGATGGGAGCGCAGATCGAGGCCGCACTCACCGAAGCCGAGGCGGATCCCGCGGTCAGGTGCCTCGTGATCACGGGGGCGGGAAAGGCGTTCTGTGCAGGTGACGATGTCAACGAGGCCTGGGAGGGCGACAACCTGGAGAAGGGACTCGCGCCGCTGAAGCGGGCCATCCCGCGCACCACACCGGAGACCACCCGTCTGCTCGAATTCGAGAAGCCGCTGATCGCAGCCGTCAACGGCGTCGCCGTCGGCGTGGGGATGGACCTGACACTCGTCGCCGACATCCGTCTCGCCAACACGTACGCGAAGTTCGGTGCTTTCTACGTCAATTTCAATCTCATCGCCGACTTCGCGAGCATGCGCCGCCTGCCGCAGCTCGTCGGACCTTCCAGGGCGGCGGAGCTCCTGTTCACCGGCGATCTGATCGACGCTGCCGAGGCGGAGAGGATCGGTCTCGTGTCGCGCGTGGTCGACGCCGACGAGCTCCTGGGTGACGCACAGGAGCTGGCGGCGAAGATCGCCACGAAGCCACCTGCGGCGTTGCGGTACATGAAGGCGGGACTGGCCAAGGGCACCCACATGACCTACGCGGATCTCGCCGCGCTCGGGGAGTTCATCTCACGAACGCTCGTCAACCTGTTCGAGACCGAAGACCATGCCGAGGCCGTGGCCGCGTTCACGGAGGGGCGTGAGGCGTCCTTCACCGGCCGGTGACACACCTCGCCGCGCCTGTCGGTCCACCAACTCACCAAGTCCGGAGACGACACGACCCATGAGCCACGAAACGATCATCGTCGACGTCGACGACGTCGGAGTCGCCACACTCACGCTCAATCGACCCGACGCCCGCAACGCCTTCGATCTGACGATGCAGCGCGAGTTCTTCGACGCCATGTGGGAATTCGAAGCCGATGACGCGGTGCGGGCGATCGTCGTCACCGGCGCGGGCAAAGGGTTCTGTGCGGGGGTGGATCTCTCAGCCGGCGGAGGCTCGTTCGGGGCCGACGCGCACGCGGAGCACGACGAGGAGCTCGGTGTCGACTCCGACTCGATCGCCGAGAAGTCGGCCTTCTGGACGATGGCCACGCCGGTGATCGGTGCACTGAACGGCGCAGCGGTCGGAGCCGGCCTCACGCTCTCGCTGCTGTTCGACGTCCGGTTCGCGGCAGACGACGCGAAGCTGGCGTTCGTCTTCGGTCGGCGCGGCATCATCCCGGAGGCCAACTCCACGTGGCTCCTGCCCCGGCTCGTCGGCGTCTCGCGTGCGATGGAGCTCCTCCTCGGAGCGAAGACGATTCTGGGTTCCGAAGCGGCCGAGATCGGTCTCGTCTCGAAGGCGCTTCCCCGCGACGAAGTGCTCCCGGCAGCTCAGGAATTCGCGCGCGACATCGCCGTCAACTGCGCCCCGATCTCCACGGCGGTCACGAAGAGGCTGGTCTCGGAGGGTCTGACGCAGACCGACAGGCTGGCCGCGATGCAGCGTGAGACGAAGCTGACGTGGTGGGTGGGAGAGCAGCCCGACGCTGTCGAAGGCGTGATGTCGTACCTCGAAAAGCGCGATCCTGCGATGGACGGGCAGCAAGCACGCCGAGTTGCCCGCCGGTCTCGCCGATCCCCAACAGGCCGGCACCGACGGCTCCGGAGGCTGACCATGCTGGAGAAGGAGAAGATCCTTCCCCACACGATTGCCGCGCGCGCCGCCGAGGACCCCGCCAACGTGGCGCTCCAGGACGTCGACGGGCGTGAGATCACCTACGGCGACTTCCACACGAGCAACCTGCTGTGGGCGGACGCGTTGCGACGCCAGGGTGTCGATGCCGGCGACACCGTCCTCACGATGTTCCCGAACGCCTTCGAGTCGTCGTTCGCCTGGCTGGGTGTGGCATGGCTGCGGGCCCTCGAGGTGCCTCTCAACACGGCCTACTCGGGCCAGATGCTCGACTACCTCATCGAGAACTCGCGCGCGACGCGTCTTCGTCTGCGCGCAGCGCTATCTCGAACAGGTGGCCACGGTCTCGGCCGCCACGCTCGACCGCCTCGACCGGATCGTCGTCCCCGACCTGACCGGCGAGGTTCCCGACTTCGGCCCGACGATCGTGAGAGGCGACGAGCTCTTCGCGGACGCGCAACCGGCCACGGATCTCGAGGGGCCTTCGTACTGGGACATCGCGTGCATCATCTACACGAGCGGGACGACCGGCCCCTCCAAGGGGGTCCTCGTACCGTGGGCGGCGCTCCACCAGTTCCCGGCCGCCACGCCTCCGAACGTACTCGGGAAGGGCGACGGGTTCTATGCGTGCCTTCCGATGTTCCATGTCGGCGGCAAGTCGCTCGTGTACATGACGTCGCTGGCGGGTGCCCGCGGGGTGCTGCGTGAGGTCTTCAGTCTCACGGAGTTCTGGAATGACATCCGGCGGTTCGACTGCACGACCACGGGTCTGATCGGCGTCATGGCCCAGTTCCTCCTCTCGATGCCCGAGTCCGACGACGACGCCGACAACCCCCTCACCGTCATCCAGACGGGGCCGCTGTTCCCCGAGGTCGACGACTTCGAGCGTCGTTTCGGCCTCCGGGTCTTCACCGGATACGGGATGACCGAGATCGGGGCCCCCATCTACGGCGCACCCGACGACCGCATCGACTGGCGCAGCTGCGGCAAGGTGCGGGACCGCTACGACGTACGGATCGTCGACGATCACGACGAGGAGGTGGCGGTCGGCGAGGTCGGCGAGCTCATCATCCGCAGCCACGAGCCGTGGGAGCTCAACGTCGGCTACTGGGGGATGCCCGAAAAGACGGCAGAGGCTTGGCGCAACGGGTGGTTCCACACCGGCGACGGCTTCCGAGCCGACGAAGACGGCTGTCTCTACTTCGTCGACCGTCTCAAAGACGCCATGCGCAAGGGCGGGGAGAACATCTCCTCGCTCGAAGTGGAGGGACACGTGCGCGAGCACCCCGGGGTCCTGGAAGTGGCGGCGGTGGCGCCGCTCCGTCGGACTTCGGCCCCGGGGAGGACGAGGTGAAGGTCCTCGTGGTCCGTCACGAGGGCCAGGACTTCTCAGAGGCGGAGCTGCTGGAGTTCCTCGAGCCGGGGATGGCGAAGTTCATGTTCCCGCGCTACGTCGAGTTCGTCGACGAGTTGCCGAAGACCCAGACGCAGAGGATCCAAAAGGTCGAGCTACGTGACGAAGCCTTGAACCCGCGGACGTGGGATCGCAAGAGCGACGGATACGTTCCCGAAGCTGAGGCGAGGATGAGCAGCGCAGGTGGCCGGCGCCGCCATCTGCGCACGTGGGCGGTCGTCATGTTGGCCGGTTCGGCCGGGGTGCTCGCCGGGTCGGTCGGCTTCCGGTGGTGGCTCGTCGTCCCCGGCGTGGCGCTCGTGGTGGCCGTGGCGTGGTGGGGCAACCCACGGGGCGCCTCTTTCGGCGGCTGGTTGGCAGTGGCTCTCGCGGCAGTGGGTGCGGCCGTCGCACCCGACGGACGCTGGACACGGCTTCGTGCTGCTGGGCGGGTTCGCGCTCGTCGGCGCCGCGCTCGGCTACCTGGCCGGCGCCGCGAGCGAGCCCGTGCGCCGTGCGCTGTGGAGCGGCGGGCTGGCCGTCGCACTCGTGGTCGGTGTGCTGCTGCCCGGGCCCGGCATTCCGGTGACGGGAACATCCGACGAGGAAGCGCGGTCCGCCGGACTGAGCGCGGAGCAGGTCGATGCGCTCGACGGCTACGTGCGCGCTCAACTCGACGCGTTGCGTCTACCGGGCGCGGCTGTGGCCGTCGTCCACGGCGACGACCCGACCCTGGTGCGCGGCTACGGGGTTGCCGGTCCGGATCGTCACCCCATGGCGCCGGACACACCGTTCGTGATGGCATCCATCTCCAAGGGCTTCACGGCGCTGGCCGTCCTCCAGCTCGTGGAGGCGGGCGACGTCGATCTCGATGCGCCTGTCCGGGAGTACCTGCCGTGGTTCGAGACCCGCAACCAGGAGGAGACGGACGCCATGACGGTGCGCCACCTCCTCAACCAGACGAGCGGCTTCACGACACCGCAAGGGTGGAACCTCATCGAACGCAGCGAACAGCACACGATCGAGGACGACGTGCGGGCAGCCGCGGACCATGCGCTCCACGACCCGCCGGGAACGAGCTACGAGTACTCGAACGTCAACTTCCAGACCGCCGGGGCGATCATCGAGGCTGTCACCGGCCGGTCCTACGAGGAGTACATGGAGTCCGAGGTCTTCGGACCCCTGGGCATGGTGAGCACATCAGCCGGTGACGAGGACGCCCACGCTTCGGGGCTCGCCGACGGCTACAGGGACTGGTGGGGTGTGCCCGTCGCTGCTCATACCACCGTGATCGAGGGCGCGGTGCCGATGGGCGGGATCTCCTCGTCGGCCGCCGACATGGCGAACTACCTCGAGGCACATCTCAACGGCGGGACGGTCGGCAACCGGAGCGTGGCGTCCGAAGCGACGATCACCGCCCTCCACGAAGACGTCGTCCCGACCGACCCCGACGACGAGGACCCGACCGACTTCTACGGCTTCGGCTGGAACCGGTCGGTGGACCGCGAGAACGGAGACGACGAGGGCGGGACCGTCACGCTGGGCCATGACGGCGTGGCGCCGGGATTCTCCTCGGGCATGCGAATCCGACCGGGCGAAGATGGCGACAACGGCTGGGGTGTGGTTTCCCTCGTCAACCGACAGTCGGCCGTCGCGCAGCCGGGACCCGCCATCGCGGACGGTGTACTCGAGATCGTGACCGGCGAAAGCCTCCATCCCGCAGTCGGGGGCCGACCGGCGTGGAACCTCGTCGTCTTCGGACTCGTTCTCGTGGTCGCTGCCGGCACTCGCCGTGCGGGCGGCCACAGGAGTGACGCGGTGGCGGGTGCGCAATCGGGGAGCGGGTCGCGGCCGGGCAGTGCGGGCCCTGGTCTGGGCTCTGATCGCGAACCTGGCGGTCCCGGTCGCGATCCTGGCGTTGCCTCGTCTGCCGGAGGCGAACTGGTCTCTGGTGTGGTCCTACGAGCCGGGCGCGGTTCTGGTTCTCTGGGCCACGGCGCTGACGCTGCTCGCCGTCGGGGCCGTGAAGATCGGTGTGACGGTCATCGATGCCCGTCCTCCCCGGACGGACCCCTCGACGGGCTGAGTGCTGCCGCCGCGTCCTGTTCGATCGACCGGCGCGCGCCCAGGACATACAGGCCACCGGGAATCGCAGGCAGCATCGCCACGGCCATCGCGACCGTCAAGGATCCGGTGATGTCGGACACCGCGCCGATGAGCAGAGGTCCGAGGGCTCCTCCCAGAATGACCACGAAGTAGTAGAGAGAGAAGCCCGTTCCTCGTTGGCGAGCGGGAATCACCTCGGCGATCGCCGCGGCGAAGTTCGGGATCGCCATGGAGATGACGAAGGCTCCGAGAGCGAACACGGCCAGTTGCGCTGCGAGCGTCGGAACCGCGAAGGCCGACGCCGCAATGGTTGCACCGGCCGCGAGCGCCGTTCCGACGATGACCGCCCGGCCACCGGTTCCACCGGAGGATGCACGGTCGCCGAAGTAGCCACCGATCAAGGCCCCGGTCAGCGCGACGACGACGACCAGACCTCCCGTGATCGCGCCGGAGGCACCCTCACCCAGGTCGTGCCTTCTCTCGAGGTACGAAGGGAGCCAGAAGGCGACACCGTTGAAACCGATGAACGTGACGCCGAGACCCAGATAGAGCCGACGAGCGGTCGGGATGCGGCCGAGGTCCCGGACCTGACGGAGGTACTCGCGTGCGGAGCGACGGCCCTCGGGCTGTTCGCTCCGTTCCGTCTCACCCAGTTCCATCTCGGCGAGCAGGTCGGCCTGGCGATCGAGCGGTCGTTTGCTCTTCTCGGGGACGGTCCGAACGTGGTCGAGTCGCCCGCGGGGCGGTTCGACGAGCATGGCGACGAGGAGCGCCACGACGAGGCCGGGAACGGCGAAGACGAGGTAGGCGGCACGCCATCCCAGTGCCTCCCCGACGACCCCGCCGACCGCGATGCCGACGCCGACCCCGATCGACCAGGCAAGGCGCTGGACGGCAAAGATCCGGCCCCTCGAGATCGGTGGATAGAAGTCCGCCAGGAGCGACGACGCCGGCGGATTGTCCATACTGTTGGCCGCGCCCATCGCGAAGCGGGCGGCGAAGAACATCCAGAACACCACGGCCGCCGCGGAGAGCACGGACAGCGCCGACCACACCGTGACAACGACGGCGAGAGTACGGGTCCGTCGGTAGTGGTCGGCGACGTAGCCCGCGGGCAGTACCACGATCAGCCCTGCGAACGCGGCGGCCGTCGCCAGTACTCCACCGACCGTGTCGGAGAACCCGAAGTCGTCCTGGAGCAGTGAGAGCGTGCCGGGCAGCACACTCGTTTCGGCACCGTCCATGAAATTGACGAGTACGAGGACGAACGCGGGCAGGAGTCCGTAAGGCCACAGGGCGCTGTCGCGCCGTCGACCCAGCCGACCGGTCTCCCTCGTTGCGGAAGGCTTCGTCACACGGGCTCCGCGGTGACCGGCATCGAAGAGAATCCTCGCACCAGCGCCGAGCCGCCGCGTGTCGGTGAGCCGGTGGGCCGCAACGACCGGATCCGCCGACGGGAGACCTCTCCCAGAGCCCTAGCCTCGAGGCGCGAGAGCCCCGCACCGAGACAGAAGTGGATGCCCGCACCGAAGGCGACGTGTTCCGTAGGGTTGCGAGCGGGGTCGAAACGATCCGGATCGGGGAATACGGCCGGATCGCGGTTCGCCGCGGCGAGCAGCACCAGCAACCGGGCGTTCTCGGGGACAGTGTGTCCCCGAAGGCGCGTCGCCCGCAGTGCGCGCCGGATCGTCCCCTGGACCGGCGAGTCGAAGCGGAGCACCTCTTCGATGGCCGCCGGTAGCAGCTCGCTGTCGTCCCGAAGTCGCGCCGCGGCGTGGACGTCGTCGAAGCAGGCCTGGGCTCCGTTGCCGAGGAGGTTCGTCGTGGTCTCGTTGCCGGCGATGAGCAGGAGTTCGCAGAAGACGACGACCTCGACAGTTGTGAGCTCGTCACCGGCATCGAGGAGCAGCCGGCTCATCAGGTCGTCAGCCGGCCTGACCCGTCGATCGGCGACCAGGCGGTCGAAGAACTCGAACATCTCGGCGGCGATGTCGAGATCGAGCTCGGAGGTCGACGCGACCGACAACGCCAGGTTGTCGGACCAGCGCTTGAAGTCGTCACGCCGCTCGGGCGGAATGCCGAGTAGCTCCGCGATGACGATGACGGGAAGCGGGAAGGCGACATCACGCACGAAGTCGGCGTCACCTCGCGCGGACGCGGCGATCAACTCGTCCACGCAGGTCTCGGCGATCCTCGTGACCCCCGGTTCCATCGTCGCGATCGCCCGGGGTGTGAAGGGACCACGCACGAGTTGGCGCAGGCGCGTGTGGTCCGGCGGATCCGAGCGGATCAGCAGTCGGAACGGCTCCGGCGAACCGAACGCGAGCCCGGCCGACCCGCGGTCGGGTCGAAAGAAGTCACTGTCGTCGCCCGTCGCCTGCGACGAGAAGGTCTCGTGGTCGCGCAGCACCTGCGTGACGGTTTCGTGATCAGTCACCAGGAAACGGTCGTCGCCGATCGCCACGACCGGGCCCTGTTCCCGCAGGCGCGCATAGGTCGGATACGGATCGGCCAGGTGCTCGGGAGCGAGGAAATCGACCGACGACACCATGGTGACGTTAACGGGCGTTTACGCCAGCGTCGAGTGAGGTGCGGATCAGCCGGGCTCGAGGACGCGCCCGACTCGCGTTCCGGTGTCGACGCCGTCTCGTATTGCGACGCTCCCGTTCACGACGACGTGGGACACTCCGCTCGGGGGAGCGAGCGGGTCGTCGTAGGTCGCGCCATCTCTGACCGTGTCGGGATCGAAGACCACGAGATCCGCACGTCGACCGGCGGCGATCACACCTCGATCCGCCAGGCCGAACCGTTCCGCCGGCGCCCCCGTCATCTTGCGCACGGCCTCCACGAGGTGGAGGGTCCTCCGTTCGCGGACGTAGCGGCCCAGTACCCGGGTGAAGGCGCCGGCTCGGCGGGGGTGGGGCCTCCCGCTTCCGAGCCCGCCGTCGGAGCCCACGACCGCCAGCGGGTGCGCCAGGATCCGCGTGACATCTTCTTCGTCCATCTGGTGGACGATGACCTGAACACCCGGGTCTTCGAGGAGAAGGTCGCAGGCTGTGTCGAGCGGATCAGCGCCCTGCTCGGCGGCGATATCGGCGAGCCGGCGTCCCTCGAGATCGGGATGCTGACTCGACGATGCGATCGCCACGATGTCGGGGGCGTTCACGAGAGCGCTCCCGGCACCGGGCCCGCCTTCCCCCGCATCCTTACGGATCCGGTCCCTTGCCGCGGTGTCGGCGAGGACCTCGAGCGACGCGAGGCCTCCGTCGAGAACCCAGCGGGGGAGCAGAGCGAGCATCCCGGTGCTCGAGGCCGTGTAGGGGTACACGTCGAACGCCACATCGAGCCCGCTCGAGCGGGCCTCGTCGATCTGGGCCAGGGTCGCCTGGCTACGACCCCAGTTGGGCCGACCGGTCACCTTGTGGTGCGAAATCTGCACCGACGCACCCGACTCGCGTCCGATCGTCAGTGCTTCGTCGATCGCCTCGTCCACTGTGTCGTTCTCGTTGCGCATGTGTGTCGTGTACGGACGCCCGTGTCGCACGACGCACGCGGGCGAGCTCGATGATCTCCTCGGTCGGAGCGAACATGCCTGGCGGATAGATGAGCCCTGTCGACATGCCGAAGCACCCCTCGGCGAGCGCCGCGTCGAGCGCCGTCGCACATGGAGGCGATCTCGTCGGTCGTGGCCGGGCGGTCGTCGAAGCCGACGGCGTCATCCGCAACGCGCCGTGTCCGACGAGCGGCGCGTAGTTCGGCCCGAGGGGACGTTCCTCGAGTGCGGCGCGGTACGTGGGGGCGTCCGGGAAGAAGCGGGCACCCTCGCCCAGAGCAGCGGTCAGGAGCCCCCCGAGTGAGTCGGCCACGGCATCGTCGACGGGGAAGGGTGAGAACCCGCAGTTACCGCAGATCTCGGTCGTCACACCCTGGCGCAGCGACGGCAGGCCGCTGTTCGTCTCGGTGTGGGGTGCCAATGCGGCCGTGTCGGTGTGCAGGTGGACGTCGATGAAGCCCGGGGTGACCACCGAGTCCGTGGCGTCGATCACGGTCGTCGCATCCACGTGGCGGGGAGCGGGATCGACGACGGTGATGCTCGTCGCCGGTCACCGCGACGTCCGCCGGGCTGCGGCGCGCTACCGGTCCCGTCGATGACGGTTCCCCCGGCGATCAGCAGGTTGTAGGTCACGAATCCTCCTCGTCACGGGCGAAACGACCCGCCCTATTCCTCATCGTCGGTAACGAGAGCGAAACCCGCAACTGTCGTGATCACGGTGCCGTTGCTGTCGAGTGCTTCAATCCGGTCGACGGCGACCGACCCGGCGGGGAGTTCGACGGCGAACGTTCGCACGCCCGGAATCGCGCCCGACGTGGTCGCTACATGCACAGCATCGCCATCGGCGACCACGACAACGGTCGTGTCGTCGTCTCCTGTCACGCCTCCGAAGAGCACGGCGGACGACTCCCGTTCGGTGTCGTCCTCGTCGTAGTCGGGGTCGTACTGGGCCGCGCGGACTCCGGCGGCATGACTCCAGCCGGCGGAGGGAGTGCGTCCCCATTGGAAGTCGAGCACGGGCGCCCACTCGGTCGGTATCGGACACCACCCGACGTCACCGGTCAGGGGGTCGCCCGGGACCGTGGCCAAGAGACACGCCGCACCGTCATCGGTCTCCACGGCGTCGACGGTCCACACAGCGCTACCGACGGCGGCAGCGTCCTTCGCTCCATCGACGGTGACCGTTCCCGTGACCCGCGCCGGCGTGATGTCGTCAACACTCTCGGGGCGCGTTGCTCCCGGCTCGGCGTCGGTCGTCACCGCGGCGACGACCAGGAGGACCAGCGCGACACCTCCGAGAACTGAGGGGGCCAGCCATCTCCGAACCGTTCTCGCGACCTCGAGGTGGGGAACGAGCACCACGAAGAGGAATGCCACGACCGGAACGAACAGTGCGGACAGCCCGAGGCGTGCCGAGGACGAGAATCGCAGGAAACCGACGTACACGAGGAGAGCCGGCACAGCGGAGAGAGCGAGCGTCGCGACGACCCCGATGCCGTCGAGGCGCGCCCCGAGGAGGCGGAGCCAGATGAGAGCACCCGCGAGGCTGCCCAGTGCGGGCAGGACGAAGAGGTAGCTGATCGGCAGCGCACCGAACGTGGTGAGGACCCCCAGAGCGGCAATCAGGAGCACGCCGCCGACCGCCAGTTCCACCGCGGACGTCCATCGGCGCCACACGGTGAGCACCGCGGCCGACAGCGCGCCGCCGGCGGCCACGAACGCCCACCAGTACGCCTCGGGGTCGGGGAGGTCCGCATTGTGCGGCAGAATCGCCTCGAGGTGGATGTCGGCGCCGGGGTGCAGGACGTTGACGCAGGCGAGAAGAAACGTCGTGAGCACGAACGCCCCGATGCCCGCGACGGGAAATGCGAGCGCCGCCACGCCGACTCGCGTCCACCGCACCGCGTGGAAGCGAGCGGCCCACACCACCGCGGCGGCGAGAATCAGGACCGCCAGTCCCAGAAGTGCTGCCGTCAGACTTCCGTACGCCACGAGCCAGCCGGACGTGAGCGCGATCCACACACCTCGCTCTGCCTCCGGCAGCGCGCCGAGGTCCTCGTTACCGAAATGACGCGCGAGCGCGAGTGCGACCTCACCGTTGTGCTGCACCGTCGCGCGGCTCACGACGTCCGGTGTGTCGAGGGGGGTGTGGTAATAGACCGAGTCGCCGACGTTGGCACCGTTCACTCCGGGTACATCCAGGTCGTGGAGGATTTCGAAGTCGGTCGTGTGCGTGTCGATGCGCTTGGGCCCCTCGTTGACGAGGGAGCTGGCTCCGGGCATCCGGTCAACGACGCCGGCAACCTCACGGACGAGTTCCGGACTGGCCTCACTCCATTCGCCGAGAAGCAGCGGTCCGGCTCCTCCCCGGGCGTCGAAGTTGACGATGAAAGCGACGTCGTCAGCCCACGGATCGCTTTCCACGAAGGACATGGCCCCCTGAAGGTGGCTCTCCTCGCCGTCGGTCAGAAGGACAATGACGTCGTTGCAGAGTGGCTCACCCTCCGGGAGCGCACGGGCCACCTCGAGCAGGGCAGCCACGCTGCTACCGACATCTCCCGCGCCCGGGCCAGCCGACACGCTGTCGTGGTGCGTCACGAGTAGGACGGCGTCGTCGGTGTCGCACGTGCCTTCGAGGCGTGCCGCGACGTTCGAGACCGTGGGGACGTCGTCGCGGGCGCTCTGGTCGATCTTGACCTTCCAGCCGAGGTCGTCGAGGGTCCCAGCGACGTGATCGCGCACCCGGGCGCCCTCCAACGATCCCGCCGGATGGGGGGCCTGCGTGATCTCAACGAGGTCCTCCCAGGCGCGCTCCGCCGAGAAGGCGTCGGCAGGCGCATCGGCAGGAGCCGGATCGGGAGCCCGGAAATCGAGCACGACGAACGCCGAGAGCCCGACGATGACCGCCCACACGGCGCCGGCGGTCCACGCGACCTGCCGGCGGGACCGGTGTGCAGACTCCGACGGTTCTGTCACGTCCGCATGTTAATAACCGTTCACATCGTGGGGCAATGACGCCGAACCCCCGAAGTGGGAGGATGTGCCCCCATCATCGAAGGATCCCCGATGCACCGAGCCAGCGGCCTCGACACGGCCTTTCTCTACGGCGAGACGAACGCGTGGCACATGCACGTCTCGGCCGTGATGCTCCTCGATCCGTCCGACACCCCGGGTGGCTACAGCTTCGATCGACTGCGCGACGCGTTCGCCGAACGGCTTCCGCTCGCACCGCAGTTCTCCTGGAAGCTTCACGAGGTTCCGTTCGGTCTCGACAACCCCGTCTTCATCGAGGATCCCGACTTCGATCTCGACTACCACATCCGTCGGATCGCCGTTCCCGCCTCCGGGAGGCCCCGAACAACTCGGCAACCTCGTCGGCGATCTCGTGAGCTACAAGCTCGACCGCGACCATGCACTCTGGGAGTTCTGGGTCATCGAGGGCCTGGAAGATGGCCGGGTCGCGATGCTGGCGAAGGTCCACCACGCGATCATCGACGGCATGACAGGTGTGGGGCTCTTCGACAAGCTCTTCGACCTCGAGCCCGAGCCGAATCCCGACGATCGCCCGCCCGCGCCTCACCGCACTCCCGAGCGGATTCCGTCGGGCGTGGAGCTGTTCTTCCGAGGGCTCGGTCGTACGGCGGTCACACCGTGGCGGCTGCTCAAGTTCGTGCCGCAGGTTGCCATGCAGGGGAGCACGCTCGCCAGCTTCATGCGTCGAGACGATTCGCCTGCGATTCCTTTCCAGGCCCCGCGCACATCGTTGAACCGCGTCATCAGTCCACACCGCCGTTTCGCCTACAGCTCGGTGTCGCTCACTGATGTCAAGAAGGTCAAAGACACCTTCGACGTGAAGTTGAATGACGTCGTCCTTGCACTGTGTGCCGGGGCCCTTCGCAACTACCTCGACGAGCGCGGCGAGCTTCCCGACACTCCACTCGTCGCGCAAGTTCCCGTGTCGCTTCACACGGAGGGATCGAAGGAATCGGTGGGCACACAAGTGGCCGCGATGTTCACGTCGCTCGCGACGGAGATCGACGATCCCGCAGAGCGCCTCCGCGCCATCCACACGGGGACGCAGGCCTCCAAGGAAATGCAACGGGCCATGGCGGCCCGCAAGATCATGAATCTCACCGACACCACACCGCCCGGGCTCCTGTCACTCGCCGCCCGTACCTACACGGCGTCCGGTCTCGAGGCCCAGGTCCCGCCGGTGTACAACCTGATCATCTCCAACGTCCCCGGACCACCGTTCGCCCTCTATGTCGCAGGCATGAAGCTGGAGTCGCTGTGGCCGATGGGGCCACTGCTCTACGGCAGCGGACTCAACGCCACGGTGCTCAGCTACATCGACAAGATCGACTTCGGCTTCATGTCGTGCCGTGAGTCGGTTCCCGACCCGGACCGCATCGCCGACGGGGTTCCCGAAGCTCTGCGCGAGTTGAAGAAGGCCGCCAAGAAGCTACGCTCTGCGGCCGTGTGAACCATCGTTTACACTCGGAGGATGAGCGGGACATGCGTCCCGCGCCGAGCAGCCACGGGAGTGCCATTCCATGTCGGGAGTCCTGAGCTACGGGGCCTACGTCCCCTACTACCGGCTCCAGCGGTCGGCGATCGCGGCGGCACTGGGAACGCCATCCGGAAAGGGATCCCGCGCGGTCGCCTCTTCGGACGAGGACACGACCACGATGGCTGTCGAGGCGGGCCGTGTCGCGATGCGCGGCCTCGCCGACGGTGTCGCTCCCGGGGCCGTCCACTTCGCCACGGCCGATCCGGCGTACCTCGACAAGACCAACGCGACGGCCATCCACGTGGCGCTCGCTCTTCCCGAAGACACGGCCGCGTACGACATGGTCGGCTCCGTTCGCTCCGGCGTGGGAGCGCTCCGGGCCGCGCTCGATGCGAAGCAGCCGACCCTCGCGGTCCTCTCCGACCTTCGCACAGGCCTGGCCGGCGGAAACGACGAACGTGACGGTGGCGACGCTGCTGCCGCGATCGTGTGTGGCCCCGGCTCCGATGAGGCCCCGGTTCTCGCCGAGTTGGTCGCCTCCGCGTCGGTGACGGCGGAGTTCATGGACCGGTGGCGGGTCCCCGGAGCTCGGAGCTCGACCGTGTGGGAGGAGCGCTTCGGTGGTCACGCCTATGCGCCTCTGGCCGAGCAGGCCCTGACCGACGCACTCAAGGCGGCCGATGCCACCCCCGACAGTCTCGACCATCTCATCGTCACGGGGCCGCAGGCCCGCGCCGTCAGGGCGGCACTGGCCAGGAGCGGTGCCCGACCCGAGGCCGTCGTCGACGACCTGTCGGCCACGGTCGGCAACACGGGGACCGCGCACCCGGGTCTCCTTCTCTCGTCGGTTCTCGACGCCGCCGAGCCCGGCGCCCTGATCGCGCTCGTGGTCCTCGCTGACGGCGCCGACGTCCTCGTGTTCCGTACCACCGACGCGCTCGCGGAGCATCGGGCGTCGCCGGGCGTCGCCGAGCAGATCGCGAGCGGGCGTGACGGCCTCGACTACCAGCGGTTCCTCACCTGGCGCGGATCGCTCGTCCGCGAGGGTCCACGGCGACCCGACCCGGTGTCTCCGGCAGGTCCACCGGCGCTGCGTCGCGAGCAGTGGAAGTTCGGGTTCGTGGCCAGCCGCTGCACCGAGTGCGGCACCCGCAACCTGCCACCGTCACGTGTCTGCGTGAGGTGCAGGGCCATCGACCACATGGAGGACGAGCCCCTGGCCGATCTCGAAGCCACGGTCGCCACCTTCACCCTCGATCGCCTGGCACCGTCGCTCAATCCTCCTGTTGTCGCCGCTGTGCTCGACTTCGAGGGCGGTGGTCGCTATCAGGGGGAGCTCACCGACGTCGACGCCGACAGCGTGGCGATCGGCGACCGCGTGGAGATGACGTTCCGGCTCATCTCGACCGTCGACGGTGTTCGGAACTACTTCTGGAAAGCCCGACCGAAGCGGGAAGGTTGATCATGGGATCACACGGAATTCGCGACCGCGTCGCCATCGTCGGGATGGGCTGTACGCCCTTCGGAGAGCACTGGGACAAGAGCGTCGATGACCTGGTGATCGACTCCACCACCGAGGCGCTGACCTCGGCGGGTGTCGCCGTGGACGACGTCGACGCGTTCTGGCTCGGCACGATGGGTTCGGGCGTCAGCGGCCTCACACTCTCCAGGCCGCTTCACCTCGACTACAAGCCGGTGAGCAGGCTCGAGAACATGTGCGCCACCGGCTCGGAGGCGTTCCGCAACGCCTGCTATGCCGTGGCATCGGGTGCCTACGACACCGTCATGGCCGTCGGCGTCGAGAAGCTGAAGGACTCCGGGTTCTCGGGCCTCACGATGTCACCGCCCCCGGGTGACGGCACGATGGTGGAGTTGACCGCCCCGGCGATGTTCAGCCTTCTCGCTCCCGCCTACCGGGAGAAGTACGGGGTGGACGAGCAGGAGATGAAGGACGTCCTCACGCGCATTGCGTGGAAGAACCACAAGAACGGTGCGCTCAACCCCCGTGCGCAGTTCAAGCGGGAGGTCTCCAAGGAGGTGATCTGCAACTCGCCTCTCATCGCAGGTCAGCTCGGGATCTTCGACTGCTCCGGCGTGAGCGACGGATCCGCTGCGGCGATGATCGTGCGGGCCGAGGATGCCCACAAGTACACCGACAAGCCGATCTACGTGAAGGCACTGTCCTTCGTGGCAGGCCCGGCGAACGGGCCGATCGACCCGGAATACGACTACACGAGCTTCGAGGAGGTCGTGCGCTCCTCACAGGACGCGTACGCGCAGGCGGGGATCGAGAACCCGCGCGCCGAACTGGCTCTCGCGGAGGTGCACGACTGCTTCACGCCGACCGAGCTGGTCCTCATGGAGGACCTCGGCTTCGCCGAGCGTGGCAGCGCCTGGAAGGAGGTGCTCGCCGGCACCTTCGACCTCGACGGCGAACTGGCGGTCAACCCCGACGGTGGCCTGAAGAGCTTCGGGCACCCGATCGGCGCGTCGGGCCTACGCATGCTCTTCGAGTGCTGGCTCCAGCTCCGCCACGAGGCGCCGGCCGAACGCCAGATCACCAACGACAAGTTGCTGGGACTGACCCACAACCTGGGCGGTGCACCCGGTGAGTGTGTGAGCTTTGTGTCGGTCGTGGGAGCCGAGCCGAGCGACTAACTCAAACTTCCCAGATCGACGCCGTGGCGCACGAGGAACTCGGGCGTGAACTCGGCGAGTGTGGTGCCCGACGACACGAGATCCTTGTTCGAGTCGACGATCTTCGGTGCCGCCTCTTCGAGACCGGCGATCGTCCAGCGACCGTCGGGCGCGGAGGCCACGTCCTTCATCGTCCAGCCCTGGAAGAGGCCCATCTCGCTGCCACCGGCGTGGAACACGCCGCCGGTGAACGGCAGGTTCTCGGTGCAGAGGTAGCCGACGACGGGCGAGATGTTGGCGGGATCCCAGATGTCGAACTTGGAGGCGTCTTCGGGCGCGGCCACCACGGTGTCCATTCCCGGCGTCTGGAGGGTGAGTCGTGTCCGGGCGAGCGGGGCGATGCAGTTCACCCTCACGCCGTAGTTGGCGAGCTCCATGGCGGCGACCATCGTGAAGGTGGCGATGCCGGCCTTGGCCGCCGCGTAGTTCGTCTGCCCGAAGTTGTTGAGGAGCCCGGCGCCCGAGGAGGTGTTGACGATGTTCGCCTTCACCTCTTTGCCGGCCTTGCTCTGCTCGCGCCAGTAGGCGGCGGCGAAGCGAGAGGGAACGAAGTGGCCCTTGAGGTGGACGGTCATGATGGCGTCCCACTCGGCCTCGGTCATGTTGACCAGCACGCGGTCACGCAGGATCCCGGCGTTGTTGACAACGGCGTGCAGGTCGCCGAAGTGGTCGATGGCCTGGTTGATGAGGTTCTGGCCACCCTCCCAGTCGGCGACGTTGTCGGTGTTGGCGACGGCCTCACCGCCCATCTCTGTGATCTCGTCGACGACGACCTGCGCCGGGGCGCGGTCTTCACCCGTGCCGTCGATGTTGCCGCCCAGGTCGTTGATGACGAGCTTCGCGCCCTCGGAGGCGAACAGAAGTGCGTGCTCGCGGCCGATGCCGCGGCCTGCGCCGGTGATGACGATGATGCGTCCGTCGAGCGAGCCCATGTGCGTGAACCTCTTCGTGTCGTGTACGGATCGGGTGCGGCGAGGTTACCGGTGGCTAACTGCCGCATGCCCATCCGGCAGGGCTTCGACCGGAGTCTGCCAGACTCCCCGTCGTGGCTGACGTCATGACCCCCGACGAGCTCCTCGCCTGTTTCGACGAGGTCGGTCGGCGTATCCGTTCCGCTCTGGATTCCTCGGATGCCGCGGCACGCCGGGACCGCACCGATCGCCCGGGTCAGTACGCACTCGACCTGGTGGCCGACGCGGCGGCACTCGACGTGCTGCACGGCGAACGGGTCCGTGTCGTGAGCGAGGAGTCGGGCGTGACCGGCGACCTCGACGCTCCGGTGACGGTCGTCCTCGATCCCGTTGACGGATCCACCAACGCCTCTCGAAACATCCCGTACTGGGGGACGTCGATCTGCGCGTTGGACGAGGTGGGAGCGCTCGCCGCTCTCGTCGTGAACCAGGTCACGGGCACGGCGACCACGGCCGTGCGCGGTCGCGGCGCATGGCGCGACGGCGCGCCGATCGAGTCGTCGTCGGTCGCCGACACAGCGGATGCCCTCATCGCCTGGAACGGCATGCCCGCGTATCCGACCGGCTGGAAGCAGTTCCGATCCCTCGGCTCCGGCGCACTCGCCTTGTGCGACGTGGCCGCCGGCAACATCGACGCCTTCATCGACTCGGGTCCGAGCCACGCACCCTGGGACTATCTCGGGGGAATGCTGGCGTGCACCGAGGCAGGTGCCGTCATCGAGGATCTCGCCGGTGAGCCGCTCGTGACCGCCGACACCGACGCGCGGCGCCACATCGCCGCAGCCGCCACGCAGCCCCTCTTCGATGCCATCGCGAGGAAGGCCATCGCGGAGAAGGCCCGCGCCTGATGCCGACCTCTCCGTTCCCTCCCGATCCGTTCGGTCCCGAGGACCTCGACGCATTGACCGATGCCGCGCAGACGGCCGCACACGCGGGCGGCGCGATCGTGCTCGAGGGTTTCGGAAACGCCGAAGGTGTGCGCGAGAAGTCTCCCGGGGACTGGGTCAGCGACGTCGACACCGGCAGCGAAGAGGCCGTGCGCGCGTCGCTCGACGCCACTTTCCCGGACATTCCCTTTTTCGGCGAGGAAGGCGGCGGTGAACGCGGCCCGGTCGGCTGGTACGTCGATCCGCTCGACGGAACGGCCAACTTCCTGCACCGGTTCCCGATGGTGGGGGTGTCGGTGGCTCTCGTCGCGGGCGGGCGTCCGGTCGTCGGTGTGATCCACGCGCCGATGCTCGGCGACACGTACCGCGCCCGACAGGGCGGCGGGGCGTTCCGCAACGGTGATCCGCTCGCGGTGTCGACGCGTGCCCCGACGAGTGCGATCGTCGCGACGGGATTCCCGTTCCGCCGCAACGACCTCCTGGACCGCTACCTCCCGGTGTTCGACAAGACGCTGCACGACTTCGAGGATCTCCGTCGCGCGGGAGCCGCGAGCATGGATCTCGCCTACACGGCCGGCGGTTCGTTCGACGGCTACTTCGAGCTCGCGCTCGGCACCTGGGACGTGGCCGCAGGAGCGGTGCTCGTTCGCGAGGCCGGGGGTGTCGTCACCGACTGGTCGGGCGATCCCGACGCCTGGCTGTTCTCCGGCGACATCGTGGCGGCGCCACCTGGCGTCCACGCGCAACTTCTCGAGATCACGGCGGGGATCAGCAGCACCGAGTAGGAGTGCTCACCCGTCGTCGGGACCGGCGGTTCCCTTGGCGAATCCCCACTCCTCGGCGAGAGTTCGAGCCGGACGGCGAACGTGCTGCGCGTCGTCACCGAGGGCCGAGTAGATCGCGTCCACGATGGCGGACACCCTCTGGTCGTGTTCGAGAAAACCCGGGAGGCCGTTGGTCACCACGACGACCACGAGATCGAGGTCGGGATCACAGAACGCCTCGGTCGACACCATTCCGCCGTGGCCGAACGCGCGCCGCCCGGCGCCGCCGCCGATCATTTCGGAGAGCTGTACACCGAGACCCCACGGCGCGACCGCCAGAAACGTGCTGTCACGCATGTTGCGGCGGTGGGCACTCGCCATCACCTCGACGGTCCGGGGCTCGAGGACCTGTGGGCCCAACCCCAGGAGCGACTCGTAGAAGTGACCCAGCGCACGCGCCGACCCCCGCGCGTTACCCCCCGGTTCGATCTTGGCGATGTGCCAGTGCTCGTTGTGTGACTCGTCGACGCGGTAGGGCACGAAGGCGAGCTCGTCACCGTCGGGGCGGAGCATCACGTGCCCCTTCCAGTGAACCGGCACGAGACGGTCGCCGAGTCGGGCCTGTTCGTCGGGCGGCACACCGATGAAGCAGTCGTCCATCCCGAGGGGGGTGAAGATCTCGTCGGTGACGTAGCGGTCGATCCGTCGGCCGTCGACGGCCTCGACGATGGCACCGAGGACGCTCCAACCGGAGAAGAGGTGGTAACCGGCCTTCGTGCCCGGCTCCCACTCCACCGGATGCGCCGCGATCGCGGCCAGCGTCTCGTCGACGCTCACATCGGTGTCGTAGAGGTTGGCGGCGGCCCGCGGGAAGCCGCCCGTGTGCGTGAGGACGTGACGGATCGTCGCCGGCTCCTTGCCGCCGCCCCAGTCCGCGATGTGGTCGCCTACACGGTCGTCGAGGCCGAGTCGGCCACGTTCCCAGAGTTGCAGCACGGCGACGGTCGTCAGGGGCTTGCCGGCGGAGTAGAGAAGCATGACGTCGTCACGTTCGATACGACGTCCGGCCCGTGACTCGCCGACGGCCTCGTCGAGGAGAACCGAGCCCGCCCTCGAGACGTAGACCTGCGCTCCCTCGTGGAGATCTTCCCCGCGCTGGATCTCGAGCAGCTCGACGACGCGCGACAGGTCGACGGTGGAGGGGTCGGGGGTCACGGCGGCCATTCTGCCCGACGATCGCCGCCGCGGCGTGCACGGGTGGGCCGACCG
Source organism: uncultured Actinomycetes bacterium (assembly GCA_963704035.1). Lineage (GTDB taxonomy): Bacteria > Actinomycetota > Acidimicrobiia > IMCC26256 > JAOSJL01 > JAOSJL01. The sequence continues at coordinate 265,384 of CAVPGR010000002.1, forward strand.
CTCGACCGGTGTCAGGAGACGGTCACCTGGGGGAGGTTCCCCGTGACTCTCCATCCGTCGGCGGTCTCGGCGAGCGTGTAGGTCAGCCAGAGTCCGCAGGTGCTTCCACAGCGCATCCCGACGCCGACCTCGCCCGATTCGCTGTTCGGTTCGCCGGTCCGCACGAGCGGTCCCAGGGTCACGACGGCGCTGTCTTCAGGGATCGCTCCGTTGGGATCGAGCTCCTCGTCGCTCGAGATCCACTCACATCGGTCACGTCGGCGACAGTCTCTTCGATGATGCGACGTTGCTCGTCGGTGAAGCGGGCACCCGCCTCACCGAGGAGTGCGCCGGTCGGGTCGGCTGCCTCGGATTCGGGATGGTCGATGACATACACGCGCCCGAACCGTAGGACCCACCGACGGTGTTCACTGACGGGTCCGGCGCAAGCAAATGGCGCAGCGCTGTGGCCTGTGCGGCAATCTGGCGATCGTCCCGCCGCTCATCGGGCAGCGTCGTTTCGGGCGTCGGGTTCGGCTCGTCGTCCTCGCCGGGAATCCACCGGGCCCAGACAGATGTTGGCCGAGTTCGTGCACCTCGTGGTTTTCGTCGAGGTATCCGACGAATGCGTCGGCGACAACGCCGTCGATTGGCTCCCCGAAGTCGTCGCTGCGCTTCTCACGAGATTCCGGTGAAGAGGACGTTGATCGGCCGTCGAGTCGACGTCGAGCGCCGTCGCCGCGAATCCAACAGTTCCGATCTCACGTGGCCGGACGGAGGCCGAGCAGACTGCTCGACAGGAACTTCGTGCGCGGAATCCTCGGCGCGGGAGCGCTCGTGATGACCAAGAGCCGTGGTTGGTGACGAAGCTCGAGCTGGATCGATGTCGAGCGCGCCATCCGGTCGGAGACGCAGGTCGGGATCCGCGATGTCGAGGAGATACCGGTCGATTCCCGGTGGACTGGTGTCGGTACCTGGCTGGAACGCTCCCGACCGCCGACGACGAGCGTCGAGTCGTCGACCCACCCGACCGGCCACACTACTTCCGCTCCCTCGGATCCTCCGCGAACACCGTGCGTGCCTCGCCGGTCTCGATGTCGTAGAGCGTGATCCCGTCGGTGCGCCGAGGCCGGGTTCACCCGATAGACTCCCCACCGCCAGAATCGCGCCATCGGGACTGATCGTGGGGTTTGTTCCGACGGCAGCCTCCTTCGGCGTCGCCGCCTGTGATCCCCACCCGGAAGATGGGCTCGCCACCATTTGAGAACCCGGCCCGAACCCTCGTGCCCGTCTCGCCACCCGTCCACACCAGCGGATTCGGAGTACCGATCGGTGATGGCGTCCTGGACGTGGGGTGATGCGGCCTCGATGCGGAATGATAGCGGCAGATCTTCGGGAGCTGACGTTCTCGGAGCGAAGGGTCGTCAGCGAAGATGCGTTCGAAATCCGTCGAACGAGGCATCTCCTGTCGAGGTACTCGACGGATGCGACATCCGCGTCGGCTTCGAGGCAGCGCTTGAAGCTCGGCGAGTTGTGTGTCGGCCGACGTCGACGTTCATGAAGATCTCGACGTCGGGCTCGGCTTTAGAGGATGATTCGACGTAGTACACAGCCTGCCCGTCGGGGGACACGGTGTAGTTGTCCCGGTATGCACTGTCGGACCTGCCGGGCGGGACGAGTTCACGAATCTCGTCGCCGGGCCGTCGTCGACAGGACCACGATCGCACCGTCCGCTCGCTGGGCGACGATCTCCTCGGCAACGAGGGCGCGGCTGCGCGACCTGACGCGCGTCGTCGTCACCGGTGACCCGGAAGTCCGGCGAAGCCCACGACGAGAGCGATGACGGCGGCGCTCGACATGAGCGCGGCGATCTTGCGGTGCCGTCGTTGGCGGACTCGCGTCGCGAGATCGTCGGGTGCGGTCACCGTGTCGGTGACGTCCTCCGCACGACGCCGCAGCGCTCCGCGCAGTTCCTGATCGAAGTCAGGCATCGGTCGCCTCCTGTTCTTCGAGATGCGATCGCAACGCGGTGAGGCCGCGTGAGACCGACGACTTGACCGTGCCGGTGCGCACGCCGAGGGCGGCGGCGGTCTCCCGTTCCGACAGGTCGAGGTAGTAGCGGCACACGATCGCGGTCCGCTGTCGCGGTGGAAGGCTTCCGAGGGCTTCGGTGAGGGCGTCACGCGTCTCGACGTCGGGTGTCTCAGGGTGCGTCGTGGGCTCGGCACCCTCGCTCTCGACGTGACGCCGAACGACGCGTTCGTGGCGGAAGTGCGAGTTCGACGCGTTCACGACGGCCCGCCGCAGGTAGCTCCGGAATGCGGCGGGATCGCGTAGACGACGGATCCGCGAGGCGACACGGAGGAAGGCGTCCTGAGCCAGGTCCTCGGCCAAGGCCCGCTGGCCCGTGATGAGGTAGGCGAGCCGGATGGCGCCCGGCATCTCCTCCTCGTAGCGGGTCTCGATGCCGACGCCCCATTGGGTGGTGGCTCGCGCATCGGGGGAGTCGGTCGCCATCGTTGACGTCACAGCATATGGACGCCTCGGACCACCGGAAGGTTCCACCTTCAGTAGAAATAGTCTGAAATCCGACGAATCACCCTACAGTAGGACCGACCAGTCGGCGTTAAATGGTTTGACGCCGGGTGCCGATAGTGCTTGTATCGTTCGTTCGAGTCGCCAGAGGGAAGCCAGAAGGAATCCGAGATGAGCGCACGACACGACGGAAACCGGATGTATCACCCGGCCGGTGTCGCGCGCGCCCAGGGGCTTGCTGCCTCCGACGTACCGGCACCGGCCACGTGGGCCATTTCGCTGTTCTTCACCCACGCCCACAAGCCCGATGGGCTCCGGCGGCTCCAGGACTCCACCTAGCGGACACACCGCACAGGAGAAACCTCCAAGCCGCCGGGGCAACCCCGGCGGCTTTTTTGTTGTCACACCCGACCAGCAGGATCACCCACCCACCGAGCACGGAGCACGGAAATGGCAGCCATCGAGATCCTCACCACCGAGTCAGAGCAGGTCCGCGAGACCTGGCAGGCACGCGCCCTGTGCCGCGACGGCACCGGCAGCGCTACGCCGCTCTTCTTCTCCGAGGAGCTCCAGGACATCGCGGCCGCCAAGGCGTTCTGCCAGGAGTGCCCGGTGAAGGGGCAGTGCCTCGACGCCGCGACCGAGCGCCGGGAGCCGTGGGGCGTGTGGGGCGGGGAGCTCTTCGCCAACGGCAAGATCCTGGCGAGGAAGCGGCGCCGGGGCCGACCACCCAAGGTCGCCCCGGCCGAGCCGGCCGACCCGATCGCGGCCGCTCGCTCGGCCTGAGCGCAGTTCAGAGAAGTTTCGATCACACCGCCGGACGGCGGGCCGGGGTAACGCAGGGAGCCGATCCCCCCGACGGCTTCCACGACGAGCCCCGGCCCGTCGGCGGTCGAGCGGCCGACCTCACCCGGGAACAGGTGAAGTGATCTGTCATACAGACTATGATCACTGTATGACAATGCTCAGCTTCCGAGTTGACGACCACGATGCGATCCAAGTGCAGCGCTGGGCCGAACTGCTCGGCGTGGACCGCAGCGAGCTGCTGCGCGAGGCGTCTGCGCCGTCACCTGAACCGCTTGGACTCCGAGAACGACGCGGATCGCTGGACAGCAGAGCCGCTCGACCCCGGCGAGAGCGTCCTGGCCGACATCGCCGACTGGGGTCCGGCTGAAGACTGGTCGGACTGGGCAGATGCAACGGGGTGAGGTGTGGTTCGCCGCCACGCCGGGCGGCGACCGACCGGTTCTCGTTCTCACCCGCGACCCCGTCGCCGATCGCATCGGCTCGGTCGTGGTCGCCGCTCTCACCCGGACTCGTCGTGGCCTCGTCTCGGAACTCGCGCTGACGAAAGATGATGGCGTACCGACCGACAGCGTCGTCAACTTCGACAACATCCACACGATCGCCCGAGGCGCGCTCCGGCGGAGAGTGACGGCGCTCTCAGCGGGTCGTATGGCCGAAGCGTGTCGGGTGCTCCAAGCGGCGACTGGATGCTGACATCGAGGCAGTCTTCTGATCGTCTCGACGTGCCGAGGGAACGCACCCCGAAGGTTGCCAACGGCACGAGCCCGACGCCGGAGATGCATCGCCGCGAGGGCTAGCGTCGCGGTCCCGGGCGCTTAGCTCAGCGGGGAGAGCGCCGCCCTTACAAGGCGGAGGTCACAGGTTCGAGCCCTGTAGCGCCCACCGGTCTGGCCTTGCACGAGCGGTCTCGTGCGTTCGCATGCCCCGACAGTTTCGCGCAGGGTGGGCGGATGGGCACACAATGTGGGATATCACCTGGCGTGGCAATTTCTTACCTTTCGCTCGACGTACTGCGCGAAATCAGGTACAACTGGAGAGGGAGCGCAGGTCCTGAGCACACACAGTGTCCATCGAACGACGCTCAAGGGGAGTCATGAGGACGACCAGGCTCGAAAAAGACGTGATGTCTCAGCGGCCGCAGGGGTCGGCTCGTTTATCGCTCGGTCGTGGCTTTCTCGCTGTTCTCACAGCGTTCGCTCTTGCGTTCACGTGGGTGGCGCTCGTCCCGCAGGATGCTGCCGACGCCAGCCCGACAGCAAGCATTTCGGGCACGGTGCTCGACGGGAACGGAGCCAGCCTGTTCTACGGTGGTGCGTTCCTGTGCCCCGGGACTTCCATCCCGCCCAACACGTATCCTTCCTGCACCCAGGTGTACGACGACGGGGCAGGCGCATACTCCTTCGACGGTTTGGAGGCCGGAACCTACACCTTGGACGGTTTCGGCTCCTTCCTTCCCTGGCCCGCCGGCGTACCGACCACGGTCACTCTCACCGAAGGCGAAGCCATGACCGGCGTGAACTTCGTGCTGGGGAGCAGGATAGAAGGCCATGTCACCGACCCGGGCGGTGCAGCAGTATCGGGAGCAACGGTCCGCGTCAAACCGGATGGCATAGAGACGGGTAGTGGAGTCGTTGCCTACACCGATACCAACGGCGACTACCTCTCCTCCTGGCTGGGTGCCGGTACCTTCACAGTCAGTTTCGTCAACGCGGACGGCACACTCATCGGAGAAGACACCGTTGTGGTGGCGCCGAACTCGACACCCACACTGGATATCCAACTTCACGCGGCCGCCATCATCAGTGGAAGTGTGCTCGACGGGGACGGTCAGCCGTTACCGTTTCCCTCCGGGGCGTGTATCGGCACCGCCGACCCGCTCCCGCCCGGTGCATGCGGTGTGTGGTCCGACGGAACAGGCGCATACAGCGTCAACGCCTTGGAGGCCGGGACCTACACCGTGGACGGGTTCGGCTCGGCAGGTTCTGCCGCCACCCGCGCAGGTACGCCGGTCACGCTCACCCTCGCCGAAGGTGAAGTGGTCACCGACGTGAACTTCGTGTTGGGAAGCCGCATAGAAGGCCATGTGACCGACCCGGGAGGCGCAGCCGTTGCGGGAGCAACAGTTCGCCTCGAATACGGCGGGCCGGTGACCGGAGAGGGTGACGTGGCCACGACCGACGCCAACGGCTACTACATCACCCCCTACCTGGGTCCCGGCACCTTCACGGTCAGGTTCACCGACGCGGGTGGCACACTCATTGCGCAAGAGACCGTCGAAGTGTCGCCGAACTCGACTGCCACCCTGGATTCGCAGCTGTACGTCGGCGCCCGGATCGAAGCCACGGTGCTGGGCGACGGGGGCGCGGTGCCGCCCGGATCGGGAGCGATGCTCTGCCCGGGCTCGACAGTCGTCGTCTTCTGCCCAGGTTTTTCGTACTTCTATGGTGACGGGGCAGGGGAAGGCACGTTGCAGCCTCTGATGGCCGGTACCTACTCGGTCGCGGGATTCGAAGTCTATGATCCCGCAACGCCGACGGTTGTGCTCGATGTCGCTGCGGGTGATGTCGTGACGTGTGAGTTCACGCTCGGAACCAGCCCTGCCGCATCATGTAGCGGCGCGACAGGAGGCGACGGCGACGACGACGGTGTACCCGGCTCCGTGGAGGACGGCGCACCCAACGGCGGGGACGGCAACAACGACGGGACGGCGGACTCCGCCCAGGCCAACGTGACCTCGCTGCCCAACGCGGTCGACGGCCAGTACGTGACGGTCGCCTCACCGGACGGCACGTCACTCACCAGCGTGGAGGCGATCGACCCGGCCACGCTGCCGGCACCTCCGGCCGGTGCGCAGCTACCTGCGGGTGTCGTGTCCTTCGAAGTCCACGGCGTGGGACAGGGCGCCAGCGTCCCCGTCGAGGTGCTCACGCCCGCGGGCACCAACCCCAACTCGTACTTCAAGTTCCAGAACAGCGCCTGGGTGGACTTCACCGCCAATGCGTCGTTCTCGGGCGACGTCGTGACGCTCACGCTCACCGACGGTGGCGCCGGCGACGCTGACGGGACGGCCAACGGGGTGATCGTCGACCCCGGAGCACCCGGAATCGTCACATTCGACTTCTCCGGGTTCTTCGCTCCGGTCGACAACCCGCCGGCGATGAACACCGTCAAGGCGGGGAGGGCGATCCCGATCAAGTTCAGCCTCAACGGCGACCAGGGACTCGACATCTTCGCTGACGGCTACCCGGCGTCGGCGCGGATCCACTGTGACGGCACTCCCTTCGAGGACGGCATGGAAGAAGCCGTCACCGCAGGCAACAGAGGCCTGAAGTACCACGCCCGCGCGGACCGATACAGGTACGTCTGGAAGACCGACAAGGCCTGGTCCGGCCAGTGCCGACAGTTCGTGCTGCGGTTGACCGACGGTTCCGAACACGTCGCCAACTTCAAGTTCCCGAAAGGCCGTCACCACAATCACAGGTAGCGTCGTCTGCCGTGAAGCCGCAGCTGAACCACACCATCGTTCACGCCACCGATGCCGAGGCGTCAGCGCAGTTCCTGTCGGAGGTGTTGGGGCTCGACCCTCCGTTCCGCTTCGGGCCGTTTCTCGTGGTCGAGACCGGCAACGGAGTGAGCCTGGATTTCTACGAGACCGACGACGTGATCCTCGTCGAGCACTATGCGTTCCTCGTCACCGAGCACGATTTCGACGTGACCTGGACACGGATTCGCGAGCGCGGTCTTCCGTACTGGGCCGACCCCGGCCGGAGTCAGCCCGGGGAGATCAACCACCATGACGGCGGACGCGGTGTGTACTTCCCCGATCCCGACAACCACACTCTCGAGATCATCACCCGACCCTACGGGTCGGGCCCGCAGGACAGCTGAGGCCACGTCCATCCTTCTGGTCGAGGAAGGCCACCCGGGCCGACGGTTCCCAAGATGCCAGGGATTCCATGAGATGCGTGTCGGCGTCGATGATGCGACCCGTGGACTCCACGCTATGTCGGGTCCGGGCCCTCGGGTGGCGCCGGTGGGGCAGGCGTTGGCGCAGGCGTCGGTTCTGCTCCGCCCTGGTCGAGGCGGAACGGCGGATACTCGTCGCGCATCAGAAGGACGTAGGGCAGCACTCGGAACACCCAGCGGTTCAGGCCCATCACGAAGTCGAACAGGCCGCGCGGGTAACGCCCGGCGAAGAGCAGTGCCAGCGCGGCGAAGATCACCAGGATGCCGAGCAGTCCACCGAACGGGATGTTCCGATCGGACGCGCCCCAGAACAGGCCACCGCCGATGACACCCAGGACGAGCCAGTGGGGGATGGCCAGCAGCCACGACTTCACGAAGATCAGGCCCCGCGAGAGCTGAGCGGGGTACTCGACGTCGTAGGTGGCGGGATAGTCGGGCGCGGCTCCGAGGGTGAACGGCGGGTACTTGTCGGTGGCGAGCGCCCCGAAGGAGTAGTAGCCCACGCGCCAACTCCAGCGCAGCACACCCAGGTTGAAGTCGAACAGACCACGTGGGTAGCGGCCCGTGAACAAGATGGCGAACCAGACGATCACGGTCGTGACCGACAGGGCGATCCAGAGGAACACGAGCACGACCACGTGTGGGATGACGAGTATCCACTTGACCAACCACAGCCACCGGCTCAGAGGCTCTCCCGAACGGCCCTCGAGGCGAACCGGCGCCACACCGGCCACGGCGGGTGCAGGCTCCCAGGTGCCGTAGCGGGAGAGTCCGACGGCTCCGAAAACGATCAGCGCGATGGCGATGAGGCCGAGCACCGTGCCGCCGATGAGCAGGCCGATACCGAGCGGGAGCACCCAGTCGGCCTTGGCGCCCACCGACGCGTCGACGCTGACGCCCGCGGTGGCGTCCGCGTTCATCATCACGATGGACCAGTTGCCCGACTCCAGTTCCCATTCGAGTTCCTTCGTGTCGGACCCTTCCGATGAGGCTGCCCAGAAGTCCTGGTCCGACGGCCGACCCGGTCGTGTGTCGTCTCCTCGCTCGAAGTCGTAGGAGACCGAGAACGGAGCGACGTCCACGTCGGAGATCTCCGCGTCCGCGACACCGTCGAGGTAGTTCTCCACGTCCTCTTCTTCACCGATACCCACGAACACCGATCCCTCGGTGGCGGGACGGCTTTCGATGCGAATGGTCGCGAGGCCACCCAGGTCGGGAACCCGGTCGTCGCTACCCGGCTTGGCGCCGAGGTCGATCTTCGGCGAGGTGATGGCGAAGGTGGAGGTGTCGAACCGCTCGGTGGGCGTGGTGAAGAATCCGTCTGCGTCGCGCTGGGTCGCGTAGATCGCTGTGAGGGCGGCGCCGCCCAGGAAGAAGAGAGCCGCGACCAGAGCGAGCACGGCCCCCATGACGACAGCCACGACCCGGCCGACAGGCAGGTGCCGGTCTCGGCCGGTGTCAGGTGGCGGCGGGACAGGGGCCTCGGTCACATCCCGAGCCTTGACTCACGGCACGACGCCGTCAAGTCGACCGCCATTCTGGCGCCCCGATGCAATCGGTGCGGCGACGGGCCATGCTGGGCGCATGCGCATCGGAATCAACGGAGCCAGTCAGATCGTCGTTGGGACACCGGCGACCGGAGTCGTGGCCCACGCGGTCCAGGCCGAGGCCGACGGGTTCGGCTCGTACTGGCTCAATCAGTCGCTCGTGCCCGACTCCCTCACCCTGTTGGGGGTGATCGGCCAGGCCACCGAAACGATCGAGCTGGGCACCGCGGTCATCCCGACGTGGAGCCGCCACCCGCTGATGCTGGCCGCCCAGGCCCTCACCACGCAGGAGCTGACGAACGGGCGGCTGGTGCTGGGCATCGGTCTGGCCCACAAGCCCACGGTGGAGCAGACCTACAGCATCCCGTTCGAGAAGCCGGCCACCAACATGGCGGAGTACCTCGACGTGCTGCTTCCCGCGTTGCACGACCGTGCTGGTCGATGTCACCGGTGAGTACTGGTCGGCGACCGCCGAGAGCCTGGGAGGGCCGGGCGGGGTCGAGGCACCCCAGGTGATGCTGGCCGCCATGGGGCCGCGCATGCTGGAAATGGCCGGCGCCCGCAGCGACGGCACCATCTTGTGGCTCAGCGGGCCGCGCACGGTGGCCGAGCGGATTCGTCCCGCCCTGGAGAAGGCCGCAGAGGCCGCCGGCCGACCGGCGCCCCGCATCGTGGCCAGCGTGCCGGTGTGCGTCACCGACCGGGCCGACGAGGTGCGAGACCTGATCGACGCGTTCCTCGCCGACTACAACGACCTGCCGTCGTATCGCTCGGTGATGGATTTCGAGGGAGTGACCCGCGTATCCGACGTGTCGGTGGTGGGGGCCGAAGACGAAGTGCGCGCCCACCTGGCGCGCTTCGCCGACGCAGGATCGACCGACTTCGCCGCCGTCGAGTTCACTCTCGCCGAGGATGAAGCCGAACGCACGCGAGCCCTGCTCGAGGAAGTCAACGCCGGAGGAACGACATGAGCGACAAGGATGTCCGTACAACCGTGGCCGAGGCATACACCGGCGCCCTCGAGCGATCGCGCGAGGAGACCGCCGCCAGCTGCTGCGGCGGCGCGAACGACGCGCCGGTGAGCCAGACAGCCGCCCTCGCCGGTTACGGCGAGGAGGCGGCCGTGCACGAAGACGCGGCGGCATCGTCATTCGGCTGTGGGAACCCGCTCGCGTTCGCCGGAGTCCAGAAAGGCGACACGGTGCTCGACCTCGGCGCCGGCGCAGGGTTCGACTTGCTCATCGCGGCCGACAAGGTCGGGCCGGAGGGCCACGTCATCGGCATCGACATGACCGATGCCATGATCGACGCAGCGCGGGAGAACGCGGCCAAGGCCGGCTTCTCGAATGTCGACGCCCGCAAGGGTCTGATCGAGGACCTTCCGGTGGATGACGCGTCGGTCGACTGGGTGATCTCGAACTGCGTGATCAACCTCTCGCCCGAGAAGGACCGCGTCTTCGCCGAGATCCACCGGGTGCTCCGGCCCGGCGGGGCGTTCGCGATCTCCGACATCGTCGTGGAGGACCTGCCCGCGTGGATACGTGAACACACCCAGGCCTACGTGGCCTGCGTCGCTGGCGCGATTTGCGAATCCGACTACGTGGCCGGGTTGCGCCGTGCCGGCCTCGACGACGTCGAGGTGACCGATCGGCTGGTCTATTCGGCCGATCAGATCAAGGGCATGCTCGCCGGCGACTTTGCCAACCTCGGCCTCGACCCCTCGACGCTGGACGCCGGCATCAGTGAGGTCGACGGCAAGGTCTGGAGCGCCAAGTTCACGGGCCGTAGAAACGACTGAGCCACCGCTGGACGGCGCGCACGGAGCGGCGACTACGAGTCGTCGTCGGCAGCCTCATCTTCGCCGTCACCGTCACGGTCGTCGCCGTCACGGTCATCGCCGTCGCTGTCGTCGTCGATGCTGTTGCGCAGCTCGGTGACCTCGGCCACGAGCGCGTCGATCGCGTCGTTGCCGTCGTCATCGGAGCCGGCAGCTCCGGCGGCCCCACTGCGTTGGACGTAGACGATTCCGCCGATCTCCCGCTCGAGCTCCTTGATCCGCTTGCGGGCCTTGTTGTCCTCGACCTTGTCTTTACCCTTTTCGGTGAGGTCCTTGCTCTTTTCGGTGACCTGGGACGCTGTCTCTTTCACCTTGTCCATGAAACCCATCGTCAGGACGCCTCCTTGTTCGTGTAGGGCACGTAGTCGCGGCACGGCTGTCCACGTAGTGCACCACACGCGGGGAACTCTGCGGGCGCCTCGGCGCCGAGATCAGGGATGACGGGGAGCACGACCCTCGACGGCGTGGCCTCGGAGCGACCGATCTCGACGTCCTCGGTCGTGTCGACGGTGTCGAAACGCCAGAGCGGTCGACTGCCGCCGGGAGCGTCGATCGTGATGCGCACCTGTGAGCCCTCACGGAACACGTGTGCGAACGGGAACAACTCGACGCGGGCCTCGGCGAACTCGTCACTCGGCACCGCTTCGGCGTCGGACTCTCTGTGCGTGTGCACCGGCCGGAGCTCGGTCGATGCTTCCTCGTCGAGCGCCCGGTGGCTGGCGCGCAGCCAACCGGCGGTGATGTAGACCTCTGTACCGTCGGGTCGGACCTCGGAGAGTTGGACCTCCAGGTCGACGTCATCGGCAGCCGAGGAGATCCAGATGTCGGCGCTGGCGTGGCCCGCCATGGCCGTCGGCTCGGTGAACTCCTCGCTCACGTAGCTCACACCGTTGCCCTCGGCGGGCGGCTCCCACACGTACGGCGGCTCGGTGACCCACGCGTCTTCCTGCTTCTCGGCTTCCAGTGTGGTGTCGTCCTTGCCCGACGGGTCGTTCGTGTACACGTCGGCGGTTCCCTCGTCGGCGTCGGACTCGGAGTCCGTCAGCGTGCCGTCGGGGCCGAGATAGTACGGCGTCGCCTCGGTTTCGGGGATCGGCCAGTCGTCGAAGACGGCATCGAACGTCGGGACCGGCGCGCCGGGCGTGTCGCCGCCCGCGCCGCTCTCGAACACGACGCGCACGGGCTCTTCGGCCTCGTAGGCGGCGAGCGCCTCCTCGTAGCTGTCGTACTCCGCGAAGCGCGTGTCGGGAATCTCGAAGTCGCTCGTGCCCCAGATCTCCTCACCCAGGACCGCGGGGCCGGCTGCCTGGAGCAGCGGGTCGATCGACGGGATCTCCTTTTTGACGTAGAACGACAGGAACTCGACCCAGCGCGAGAAGGCCGACGGACCCAACGGATCGGGGTGTGTGCCGTTCACGAAGGTGGCGTGGAGCTGATCGGTACCCGTGAAGTTCGGCAGCATCGCGGGCCAGTGACCACCGGTCTGCTCGTCCTGCCAGGCGCCGGCGATGAACACGGGGACGTCGATCTCGTCGACGAACGTGATGGGCGCGTATGCGTCACCGAGCGCTTCGTCGTTGTAGAACTCGTTCTCGGACACCATCTCCAAGAGGTCGGGGTTCTGGCTGCGCAGCGCCTGATTCTCGTCGCAGACGGTGTCGCCCTCCTCGATCCGCGTGGCGGCCCAGTCCTGGCCACCGGGCTCGCCCTGTTCCTGACGTTCCTCGGCCCAGTCCTTGGCGAATCCGGTGTTGAAGATCCCGCCCGGGAACAGAGTGGCGCGGTAGGTGTCGTCGATCACCGACAGGGGTGCGATGGCGTTGAGCGACGGCGGGTTGGTCTGCGCGGTCCAGAGCTGTGTGAGCCCGGGATACGACAGGCCGACGAGAGCGACCTCGTTGTCGAGCACCCAGGGCTGCGCCGCCACGACCTCGACGGCGTCGTAGCCGTCGGTGACCTGGGCGGCTTCCTGGAAGAGGAACGATCCTCCCGAGCAGCCGGTTCCGCGCATGTTGATGCCCACGGTGGCGTAGCCGAGCAGCTGCGAGATCTGCGTGCTGGGCTGGGGTGAGTCGGGATTGGCGGGGTCGTAACCCGAGTACTCCACGACCGTCGGGTACGGGCCCTCATCGGCGGGACCGGGAAGGGTTGCCGTGTAGGAGAGCAGTGTGCCGTCGCGCGTCTCGAGGTATCCGTATCCGCCGGTGCCGTCATCGCCGATGTTGATCTCCTGGTCGGCGTAGAACGGCTCGTCGGGCGCGTCGTCGAGACCACCGACGTTCGTGGGGTCGCTCGCGGTCAGGTTCTCTCCGTCGTCGGCGACGACGTAGTCGTCGCCGGGCTCGACGCGACGGTAGATGAGCTGGCCGGCGTCGTCGCTCGTACCGGTGGCGACGACCTCATCGGAGCTGTTGACGAGTTGCAGCTCGGTGCCGGGATCGGCTTCGGTGACGGTCACCTGCTCGGTGCCGCCGGTGGCGGTGAACGTGGCGCTGCCGGCGTCACCCAGGTCGATGGTGACGGCGTCGGTGTCACCGTCGCCGCTGTCACCCCCCGAATCGTTCGAGCTGCACCCGGCGAAGACCGGGAGCGCGAGGGCGAGGAGAACCAGTGCGGACAGGCGGAACGGAGCGCGAAAGCGAGTCATGAGCGCGAGAATCGTAGTGCTGGTCTCACGGATGGGCAAAACCGCTGATTCGGACTCTCCGGGCCATTTCGGGGTGAGGTGGAACGCGCGACCTGCGGGGGTACATTTGCCGTCATGGAGGCACGGAAACGGCTATGACGTACGCCGATGCCGGCTCCATCCGACGGTCGCCACGCCCAGAGGTCCGCACCGTCGGCGCTCTGATCGGAGTGGCCTCGGGAGCGGTGCTCCTGGGCGTCTCGTTCCTCCCGTGGATCCATTACGGGTCGCACAGCGTCAACGCCTGGACGAACTACGAGAACCAGTACGAGGTCGTCATCTTCGGTGCAGGCTTCACCTGGACGGCGGTGCTGGTGGGAGTCGTGGCAACCGTGTGGGCCACCGCGCTGGTTGCCGACGTGTTCGCCCGCGCCGACCCGACGCGCGGTGGACCCGAGCCTTCGAGTCGTCGGTCGGCCGGAATCATCCTGATCGCGGGTGGAGCGTTCGTGGTCACCGTGAGCTTTGTGCGGGGTCTCGCCGTGGCTTTTTACGACTCGGGCGACGGCGGGAGTTTCCAGGCCGGCGTGGGTATGCATGCGGCGTGGCTGGCAGCCGTCGGACTCGTCGTGGCTGGCGGACTCCACATTCGCGATGCCAGGCGGCTCCGAGCCGAGCACGCGGCGCGGCCGTTCATCCCCGTGGGGGGCGCCGTGCTCGCTGCGATGTCTGGACTGGTTCTGCTGGGGTCGTCGTTTCTCCTCGAGTGGTTCCACGGCCCCGGTGGCCGCGACTACGACGCATGGTCCGGCATCGACAGGGGCTACACGATTCTGGCGGTCACGATCGGCGTCTACGTCGCCGCAAGCTGGGTCGCCGTCGTGTTCTCCGCCAGCCGATCGGCGCGTGCGCCCCGACCCGCGGTGCGCCTCACCGTGGGCCTCATGAGCCTCGCCGCCGGGGTTCTCGTCCTCTACCTGGTCTCGGCCCGATTCGACTCGTTGAACGACCTGGCCAGACCGGACGCGCTGCTCGGGAACGAGTACCTGTTCCATCGAGGCTTTGGCATTCTCTGGGCCTGGGTCGCCGGAGTGGGCCTTCTCGCCGGCGGGATCGTGGAGCTCACCAGCAGCCTCGCGTCGACGATGAAGGGCGCCGGGACCATGGCGGCACAGAGACGACGATGACCTACTGGGATACGAGCTACGTCCGACAGTTGCCACGCCCGGCGGCGCGCACCGTCGGTGCGTTGATCGGAGCGGTCTCGGGAGCGGTGCTGCTGGCCGTCTCCTTCATGCCGTGGATCCTCGCCGGCCCGAGCGGCCGTTGGGGGGCGAACGCCTGGACCAGCCTGGAGCCCCCGTCCTACGGCGACGACTTCACAGACCTCACATCGATCGCGGTGCTGATCGGCGTGGGTGTGGGGACAGCGGCGGCCGTTCGCTACATACGCGGGATCATCAGCGAACGTAACGACAAGCGGTGGGACCTCGGCGGTGGGGATGTCGATTCTCTGCACGGAGCCCCGAGCGCCCCGCTCGGAGTGTGGTTGATGATCGGCGCCGTACTGGTGATCTTCCTGAGCTGGCTGCGACTCGAAGGCGTGGCCGGATGGAACCGGTTCGACGGTCCCTCCATCAGCCGCGGCATCGGCATGACCGCAGGTTGGATCGCAGCGATCGGGCTCTTCGTCGGGGGAGTAATGGAGCTCGGCGAGGTCGTACTTCGCTGGGTGGAGCGCGGGAATCCCTAGGATCGGAATAAGCTCCGGCACCATGACCAACACTTGGGACACTGCCAACCCCGGCCAACCATCCGACCCCGGCCAACCTGCCCGCCCGACGGGGAGCACCGTCGGCGCGATGATCTCGGCGATCTCCGGCCTGCTCCTGCTCGGGGTCTCCTTCCTGCCGTGGGTCCAGGTCAAGAGTGGTCTGTTCGGAGCGGAAGGCGGAGACGCCAACGCGTGGGAGCAGACCGACGCCGGTCTCACGATCGCCGCGGTTCTCATCGGTGTCGGGATCGCTGCCGCCTCGGCCGTGATCGTCTACCTCGCAGCGAGCACGTCGAATCCGCCCTCGCGCGGCGCGCGCCTCTCGATCGGCATCGTCGCGATCGTGGGTGGTGTATTCATCTTCTTCCTGAGCGCGGCGCGCGTGGCGAGTCTGAACGACACGCCGTTCGGCGAGGTCGACATCTACGAACCGGGCGTGGGAATGATGCTCGGGTGGTTGGCGTCAGCAGGGTTCGTTGCGGGGGGCATCGTCGAGATCGTGAAGAGCAGGGTCAAGCGAACGCCGCAGACCTGGCAGGCTCCACCTCCCGGAACGTGGGCCACGCCACCGGCAGGAACGCCACCCACCTACGCCCAGCCGGAATCTGCTCAGCCGGGACCCGCTCAGCCGGCGACGCCTGCACCCACCCAGGAGAGCGATCCCGACGCGGCCGGGTGGGCCGCCCCGCCCGCGCCGCGCCGGAGCCGGAACCGGCACCGCAACCGGCACCGCAACCGGCACCGCAACCCTCGCCCCAGCCGGCAGCGCAGGCCGCGTCACCCCCGGCCTGGCATCCGGATCCGATGGGCCGTTACGAGTACCGCTACTGGGACGGCACCCGCTGGACGTCGAACGTCTCGACGAGCGGTCAGGCCGGCCACGATCCCATCCCTGACCCGCCGGAAACCGCGATCAGGAGAACGCCAGGCCGATCGCGGAGGCCACCAGGGCCAGCACCATCGCCGTCACGATGACGATCGCCACGATCTGTTGGGACTTGCGTTGCCGGGGTGCCACGGTGTCTCCTCGATGACGGTCGTGCGACGGGGGAGTCGCGGGTGGGACGCGTAGCTCGCAAACTAGTGGCGGCGGTCGCTGCGATCACGTTCGCCGTCGCGGCGTGCACGTCGGAGGGCTCCGACTCGGCGCCAAGACGAACGACAGCACGATGGCCCCCGACGCGGTACCGGAGGACACCGTTCACGTGGCCACGCTGAACGTTCTCCACGGCATCGATCCCGCGCTCTGTCCCCCCGATACCGACTTCTGCGCGGCGCCCGCCCGTCTCGCACTGCTGATGGCGGAAATCGAAGCGGCCGACTGTCCCGAGATCGTCGGTCTCCAGGAGATCGGCCCGCGCCAGACCGAACTGGTGCCCGAACTGCTTCCGGGCGTGTGTGGGGGCGACTACGAGTTGGTCTTCAACCCCGAGGGCGAAGCCCACAACTCCATCGACCAGGAGATGGTCTTCACGACGCTCCCCGTCATCGACGAATCGTACGTCGACCTCGCAAACTTCCCGTGGGGCGCGCAGTGGGCACGGGTCGAATCCGGCGTCGGCCTCATCGACGTCGTGACCACTCATCTCGCGAGCAGCGAGAACAACCCACCGTGTAACGCCGACAACTGTCCCCAGCCTCTGTGCGAGACCGGTCTCGAAACCGGCACGTGCCAGTCGCGAGAGGTCCTCGGGTTCCTCGACGGGTTGCCCGCGGCGGCCGAGCTCACGCTGGTCACCGGCGATCTCAACCAGCCGATCGACCACGAGCGGATCACCACCTTCCTCGATGCGGGCTTCGAGGACACGTGGACACGATCGGGGAATCCCGAGTGCGATCCGTCCACGGGGGAAGGGTGTACCTGTTGTGTCGGGACGGGTGAGGTCCTCGACGGTCTCGACGACCCGACCCAGCACTACGACGAGCGGATCGACTTCGTGCTCGTGCGGGGTTCGGAGTCGTGTACGCCGGAGTTCGGCGCCGCCACGACAGGCCCGTTCGCCGGTGAGCCGGCTCCGGAACCGGTGGATGGCGTGGTGTGGGCCTCCGACCACGGTGGTGTGCAGGCGGAGCTGTGGTGCGCCTGACGCCCCGGGGTGCCGTGGGCCCCGAAATCCCGGTAATCTGGGCCGTTCCGGGAACCGACGGCCGCTTGTCGACGTTGTTCCCGGAGTACGCCTCGTCTCCCTCTGATCCCGTCCTGTGATTCGCCGCGTACGAGAGTCCGTCGCCTACCTGTGGGATTCTGACAAGAACCCGTGACCCGCATCATCCGCTTCCTCGTCATCGTCGCCGTGGGCGGCATCGCCGTCGGCGTTGCCGCCGCGCTCGCCGTGCCCGGAATCCTCAAGTGGTCCGAGGCCGCCGAGTCGCAGCCGGCCATCGCCACCGAACTGACGCCGGTCGCCCAGCGCTCCATCGTCTACGACGCTGACGGCAACGAGATCGGCCAGTTCGGACTCGAGAACCGCGAGACCGTCGAGATCGACGAGGTCCCGCAGGTCGCCATCGACGCGGTCGTGGCGATCGAGGACCAGACGTTCTGGGAGAACCCCGGTATCGACATCCAGGCGATGGGGCGCGCCGCGTTGAAGAACTTCGGATCCGGCGGAGTCGAGCAGGGCGCCTCGACGATCACCCAGCAGCTCGTCAAGCAGCGCGTGCTCACGCCCGAACAGTCGGTGAGCAGAAAGTTGCGCGAGGTCGTCCTCGCCTACCAACTCAACCTCGAGCTCTCCAAGGAGGAGATCCTCACCGAGTATCTCAACACCGTGTACTTCGGTGAGAACTCGTACGGCATTCGTTCCGCATCAGAACGCATCGCCGGCAAGCCGCTCGCGGATCTCGACGTCTGCAACGCGGCGCTGCTCGCCGGTCTGATCCAGTCACCGTCCGGCAACAATCCGTTCGACTTCCCCGAGCGCGCCATCGAACGACGGACCGCCGTCCTCGAGGCGATGACCGCCGAGGGCTATATCGACGAACAGACGCAGGCGTTCTGCAACTTCGTGGCCATGCCCACGCTGCGGCCGCCGGCCGAGCTCCGACCCAATAGCTACTTCGTCGAGGAGGTCCAACGTCGGCTTCTCCAGGACGAACGCCTCGGCGATACGCCCGAGGAGCGCGAGCAGGCACTGCTCACGGGCGGTCTCCAGATCCACACCACCCAGGACCCGCGCCTGTCGCAACTCGCGAAGCAGACGGTCGACGCCATCGTCCCTGACCAGCCGACGTTCACCGCCGCCATCGTCACGATGGATCCCAAGACGGGCGAAGTGAAGTCGATGGTGGGCGGCCGCGACTTCTCCGAGACGCAGTTCAACCTCGCTGTGCAGGGGACCCGCCAACCCGGTTCGTCGATGAAGCCCATCACCCTCGCAGCGTCACTCGAGAACGGTTATTCGGTGGAGGACACGATCGACGGTTCGTCGTGTTCGTTCGACATCGGGGAGGACAAGCCCTACACGCCGGGAGGGACGACCTCGGGTCGTGCGACGCTCCGATCGCAGACCGAGAACTCGATCAACTGTGCATACACCCGCCTCAACAAGGCGCTGGGACCCGAGAAGACCGTCGAGATGGGCAATCGGCTCGGTATCACCTCCGAACTCGGGGCGAACCTGTCGTTGAGTCTCGGTACGAGTGCCGTGTCACCCCTCGACATGGCGACCGCGTACTCGACCTTCGCCGACGGCGGGGTTCGTCACGACCCGGTGTTCGTCACCCGCGTCGAGGACGCCACCGGTGAGCTGGTCTTCGAGGAGTCGTTCGCCGGCGAGCAGGTCATCGACCCGCAGATCGCCTACACGATCACCGACGTGATCCAGGGTGTCGTGCAGCACGGGACGGGCACCGCCGCGGCAATCCCCGGGCGCCCCGTGGCGGGCAAGACCGGTTCGACCGACCGCAACGTCGACGCGTGGTTCGTGGGCTACTCGTGTGACGACCTCGTCTCCGCAGTCTGGATGGGGGACCCGAACTCGACGGTCAACGAGATGACCAGCGTGGGCGGTCGCACAGTGTTCGGCGGCACGTACCCTGCCGAGATCTTCGGTTCGTTCATGAGCCAGGCGCTCGCCGGGGCTGAAGGGTGCTCCTTCCCGGCACCGGACAGATCGTTGTGGCCGGCATCCGCGTTCATCTCCGAGAACGGACGCGGGAAGCCCGCGCCACCGCAGTCGAACATCCCGCCGCCCGAGGCGCCTCCTTCCACCGAGGCTCCGGCGACCACCAAGCCGCCGGCGTCCACAGCGCCTCCGACGACAGCGCCTCCGACGACCGCGCCTCCGACGACCGCGCCTCCGACGACCGCGCCGCCGACCACGAAGCCACCGCCGTGACGCGTGGGTCGCGGCACCGACGCGACCGGTAGGCTCGCCGTCCCATGGGCATGCTCGACACGCTGCTCGACATCCAGTCGCACGACACCACCACCGACCAGGTGCGCCATCGACGCGCCACACTTCCCGAGCGCGAGGAGCTTGCCTCGTTGCGGGACGAGATCGCCAGGCTCGACGGGCAGTGCGCCACACTGATCAACCGTCGCGATGAATTCACCGCCCAGGAGCGGGCGTTGTCCGAGGAATCCGCGTCGCTCGACGTGCGGGCCAAGAACGACGAAGCCAAGCTCTATTCGGGTGAGATCGCCTCGCCTCGCGAACTCCAGGCGCTCCAGGCCGACGTGGAACAACTGCGTCGCCACCAGCGAGGCGTCGAAGACCGCCAGCTCGGAGTGATGGAGCAACGCGAGGGAACCGAGAGCGAACTCGCCGAGATCGACGAGAAGCGCGCCGATGTCGTGAAGCGAGCCGAGGCGTTGGCGGCAGCGCTCGGTGAGGCCGAAGCCGCCTGTGACGAGGAGATGGCCGCAGAAGAGAAGCTACGGGCTGAACTCGCGTCGGAACTCGCCGACGGCCTGCTCGCCGACTACGAGCAGGCCCGCGAACGTGCCGGCGGGATCGGCGCGGCACGTCTCGTGGGCGACACCTGCCAGGGTTGCCACCTGTCGCTTCCCGCTACCGAAGTCGTACGGCTGCGCAAGCAGGCCGACGACGTCGCCTCGTTCTGTGACAACTGCGGGTGCATCCTGGTTCCGTCGTGACGTCAGGGCACGTTCCCCCGACCGCCGCGTCGTGATCCTCTGGCTCACCGCCGGCGCCATCGTCATCACGTGGACCGTGCTCCATGATCCCGTGGTCGATCACCGCATGGTGGCTCTGGGGGCGATGATTGCGCTGGCTATCGACGTCTGGTTCGGCCGCCTTGCCGTGGGCCATTCCCTGTTCGCCGCGGCCGTCCTCCTGACGGTCGTGATGCTGGCCACGATCGGTCGCCGCCGGCTACGACGCCGGCTTCTCTTCCTGCCATTCGGCATGTTGTGCGGACTCGTTCTGTCGGGAGCGTGGACCCACGCGGACGTTTTCGCCTGGCCTGTGCTGGGTGCCGACATTCCAGATATGCCGCTTCTTCCGCCTCTGCCGGTGCTCGCCGTCGAGGAGGTTCTGGGGCTGCTCGGGTGGGTCTGGATCTGGCAGCGTTTCGGATTCTCCGATCCGGCACGGCGCCGGTCGTTCTGTCGCTCCGGCCGCCTCTACGAACGTGAGCGGACGACGTGATCATCTTCTCCCGCCACGGCCAGACCGCCGCCAACCGTGACGGTCGTCTACTCGGCCGCCATGATGCGCCGTTGACCGAGCACGGCGCGACCCAGGCGGCAGCGATGGCACGCGCTCTCGGGAACGTCGCTCTCGGAAGCGTCGCTCTCGGAAACACGGCTCCGACAGAGGTGTACTCCAGCCCACTCCGGCGTGCGATCACGACCGCGGACGTGATCGCCGACGCTGTCGGTGTCGAGGTACGGGTCGACGAGCGCCTCGTCGAACTCGACTACGGCGAGTGGGACGGCCGCGCGCACGACGAGATCAGCACAGAGGACTGGCTTCGGTGGCGCGACGATCCCGATTTCGCCCCACCGGGCGGCGAAAGCCTCGCCACCGTGCGAGCCCGGGTCGTCACCTTCGCTGAGGAACACATCGCGAACGACGCGCAGGTCGTCGCCGTCTCCCATGTCTCACCGATCAAGTCCGCCTTCGCCTGGGCGCTCGGTATGAGCGAATCGGTTGCCTTTCGCGCACACCTCGATCTCGCCTCCTTCACGCGCGTCGCTCGCGGCCCCCTCCTGCTCAGCTTCAACGAGACCGGCCATCTGTCCGAACTGTCTGCGGCGGGAAAGGCCTCGGGATGATTCCGGCCGCGAGCGAACCGCCGGCTTCCGCTCCACGCCGGACCTGGCTTCTGTGGCTTCTGGCTGCACTGATCGTCGTGGTGGGAACGGCAGCAGGTGTGGCCCTCATGCTGGCGCTCGAGGCCGGCCAAGACTCCGCACCGCAGTCCTGGGATCCGCGCGTCGAAGAACTCGCGGACTTCGTCGAGGGAGCGCGCGGCCTTCCGTTCACGTCACCCGTCGACGTGGAGTTCATCGAAGACGATGCTGAGTACCTCGCGGCCTTCCGCGAGACGAGCGACCGTTCGTCTGAAGATCTGGCCGAGTCGCAGGACGGAGCAGATGTGCTGCGCGTGCTCGGGCTGGTCGGCGCCGGGTACGACCCGGAGGAGGCC
Organism: uncultured Actinomycetes bacterium; assembly: GCA_963704035.1. GTDB lineage: Bacteria > Actinomycetota > Acidimicrobiia > IMCC26256 > JAOSJL01 > JAOSJL01. The sequence goes on from CAVPGR010000002.1 coordinate 287,073, forward strand.
GCTGAACAGCTCGTGGGTGAGGGAACCGCGGGTTTCTACGACCCCTCGACCAAACGACTGCTCGTCAAGGGCGAGGAGCTCACGCCGTACGTCAGTGGAACGGTCGTCCACGAGCTGACACACGCTCTCCAGGACCAGCACTTCGACCTGGAGGCAGGTCTCGACGACGAAGACAGCGGCCCCGCCTACCGTGGGTTGGTCGAGGGCGACGCCGTGGTGACCGAGCTGGCGTACGTCGGTGACCTCCCGGCCGATGAGCGGGAGCGGTACTCCACAGAGGAAACGGAACTCGGCGCCGAGGCAGGTGCCGGGCTCGACAAGATCCCCGAAGCCGTTCTCCTGTCACAGACCGCTCCCTACACCTTCGGTCTCCTCATGCGCGAGGCGCTGCGGTTCAGCGACGGTGCCGCGGCGGTCGACGACGCCTTTCGCGACCCGCCCACCACCGACATCGACCTGCTCGACCCGTACTTCGTGGTCGGCGACATCGAGGCCACGCCGGTCACGGCACCCGAAGCCCCCGACGGCGCCGACGTCATCGACGACGGCGAGTTCGGCGCTCTCGTGCTGGCCGTGATGCTCGGCGACCGCGTCGGGGCGGAGGCGGCGGTGGACGCAACGTTGGCCTGGCGGGGCGACGACTTCGTCGCCTACCGGACCGATGACGAGGTGTGCGTCGATGCGGTCTTCGTGGGAGAGGACGACGCCGGCACGTCGACAATCCAATCGGGCCTCGACGCATGGGCGGCCACGATGCCCGAGGGTTCCGCCACGGTCACCAGCGGCGGCGCGAGTGACGGCGCGGGAGATGGCGCAGGTGATGACGAGGGAGTTGAGCTGAACGTGTGCGGTGCCGGGGAGGTGCCGGCAGGACCCGCCGGCGAGGCGTCCGCGGCGCTGAACGCGCTGGCCGCACGTTCGGGGATCTTCGTCGGCGCCCTGAGCTCGGGGAGTGACGCGGAGGTGGCGCGCTGTGTCGCCGACGGAGCCGTGGAGGAGATCGGTATCGCCACGCTGGGTAGCCCTGAGGCGCTGGGTGAGGCGGACCTGTCGTCCCTGGGCGGAGAACTGCTCACTCGCTGCTCCTGAGCTAGCACGGAACGCGGTATTTGGAAAGATCCTCCCGATCCGGTCAACCGATCAGAGGTCGAGTTCGTCTGTATTGGTGACGGACAAAACCGACACGGAGGACCAGCCATGCAGGAATGGGTAGACGGGTGTTCACTGCCCGACGCAGTCGAGGGAGGTGCCCTGCGGACGACCGGACGCTTCGTGGGCCGCAACCGCCTCCAGTTCATCGTCGCGGGAATCGCTGCGGCCGCGATCGGCGTGACCGCCGTGGCCGGAGCAGGTCCCGCGCCCCGCGTCGACGCTGTTGCCGGCGAGGCGTCGGCTGTCGACGATTTCCCCACCGAGCTCTTCCGGGATCCTCTGGGGGAGGCCGACACCGGCGACGCGGTGGTCACAGAAACCCTGCCCGGAGATGTCGAGGGTGATCCGGTACCTGACGTCGCACCCGACCCCGACGCTCCCGGTGTGCCTGCTCCCGGCGGCGAGAATCCCGAGTCGGATGTGCCGACGCCGACTGCCGACGACGAGGAACCGCCTCTCGGCGCCGAGGCGATCGACTTCTCGATCCGGCTGACGCCCGACGAGGTCGGTGCCGACGGCTCGTTCTACGCCGAGCTCGTGGCTCGCAACACCGGCGACCGCCGGGCCGAGGCGACGGTGTCGAGCATCGACTTCGCCATCCACGGCGAGAGCGGAACCCTGGTGTCGGGAACCATCGGGTTCCCGCTTCGCGTGTCGGTCGAGCCAGGTGAGGAATGGTCGATGGGCGTCTACGCCGATCCCTATTTCCTTGCTGCGTACACCGACGAGCCTCCCGAGGTCATCGAAGCGGGTGTGTACACCGTCGACGTGACCGTCAACATCGACGGGACCACTCCGGTCGCTCAGAGCCTGTCGCTGACCTTCACGGAGTCGATCGATCTCCTGGCCCGGGCGACCGAGCAGTGCCAGGCGCTGATCGACTCCTGGGGTGACTACCCGGGGATGGTGATCATCGACGCCGCCGCCGGGACAACCGTGCAGGCGGGGTCGGGCGGAGACGGCGCCTTCGAGGGCGGCTTCGACCCGAGCGAACCGCCCACGCTCGAGCAGTGCCTGACCTGGTACGGCTACTGAGCCGCTGAGCGACTGAGCACCAGCCCGCCCGGCGACGCCAGGTCACGGGTCGGCCCGCACAGGCGGTCCGGCCCGTGGCCACGTCGCGTCCGGGCCAGTTGCCTCCCGACAGTGCCGAGCGCGTGTCGTCGGTGTGGAACTCCCGCCGCGTCGCTTGCATGGAACCGAACGCTGCGCGCTACACGGATCCGCGCGACGGACTAGACAGAAGGCCGGGAAACCACGGGGGGTAACTCATGGGATCGCGACGCACCTGGCGTCTGTTCGGAGTTCTCGTTGTATCGCTGGCGTTCGCCGCGGCCGCGTGCAGCAGCGATGACAGCTCGACGTCCGACAACAGCACGACGTCCGCACAGGATTCCTCCGACGGGGCGCCCTTCCGCGCCGCCACCTACAACGCGGGCCTCGCCGTCAATTTTGTGGACTTCGCCAATGAGCGGGCACCGGTCGTCGCCGAGGAACTCGGGGAACTCGACACCGAGTTGCTCGTCGTCCAGGAGGTTTGGGAGCCCGAACACGTGGACCTCGTGGAGGAGGCCACGGCTGCGCACTACCCCAATCGGATCTTTCTCGATCCGCAGCCTGCCGAGGGGTTTGCCTACGGCGGCACCTTCGGAATCGGTGTGCTCACCAACCAGGAGATCGTCGATCAGGACACTCTCTACCTCGAAAGCTCACTCAACCGTCGGGCGGTCATCTACGCAGAGCTGGATACCGAACAGATCGGTACGGTCCACGTGTTCGCCACGCACCTGTCGGCGATCTTCGCCGACATTCCTTTCCCGGGTGGTGGCGGACCCGAGGAGTGGCAACAGGAACAAGCGGATCAGATCGACGCCATGCTGGCGTTCGTCGACGAGAAGGTCGACGACGACAGCCCGGTCCTGGTCATGGGCGATTTCAATACGGGCCCCGACGGTGAGCTGTTCGACGCCGAATTCGAGGAGAACTACGACGCGATCGTGGATAGTGGCGGTTTCGATAGTCCGTATGCCGACGACGATGAGTCCGAGTGCACGTGGTGCGACGCGAACACGCTCATCGACGAAGGGGATACTGATCGTCTGGTGATCGACCACGTCTTCGTTCGTAGGTTCGACGGCACGGTCGACGTGGAACGTATCTACGACGAGAACGTCTCGGTCGTGGTGGAGGGCGAAGACGTCATGATGAACCTCTCGGACCACTTCGGACTCCTGGCGACGCTGACACCCAACTCCGGCTGACACGCCTTGGGCCGATTGATCAAGCCGGCGGTGGCAGGTCGGGGTCGCACACGTTCCAGAGGCCGCGCTGTTTGTCGCGTGCCTGGGTCTGGAGCTCGCGGTACTCGTCGACGTGGGCCACGTTGGGCGGGTAGGTCGCGATCTGCGCGTACCCCTGCGCCAGGAGTTCCGCGTTGACGAAGAGCCCGTCGTCGAGGCGGTAGACGTAGGCGAGAGTGCGGTCGTAGCGGTCGGTGCGTTCCACGTCGTAGACGAGTCGGACGTCGGTCCCGGGCGGCAGCAGGTCGCTCATGAAGGCGCTCGCCTCGCGTCCGAAACACTCGACCGGCTTCGAGGGGTGGACCGTCTCGGGCGTGTCCACCCCGATCAGACGCACGCGGGTGTCGTCGGTGAGAACCACGGTGTCGCCGTCGACGACCCGTTCGATCGTCGCGTCGTCGCCGTTCGGAAGGTGGCTGTCCGCCGAGGATCCCGAGTCTTCGCACCCGACGGTTCCGATGCTCGGCGGCGGCGACCACCACGAGTGCAACCGTTCGCGAGGCGACGCCGGCTCTCATGGTGGGTCGAGGCTACGACCACCGCGGGACATGCCGGGTCGCGTGCCCGCGATCAGGCCAACCAGGGATCAGTGAGATCCAGGTACTCGACGTCGGCCGATGCCTCCTCGACGCTGCCCATCGCGGCCACCATCTCGGGGGGCGGCTCCTTCTTCTCACCGGCGCGGGCTGCTTCGAGGCTGCTGAAGTAGGCGATCTCGACATGGGTCTCAGGACCTGTCCAGACTCGGTACCCGCCGAGCACGTCGGGGCGGAAGTCGGCCATCTTCCCCGTCATCACCTTGTCCATCTCGCGCGCTCGGGCGCGGTCGCTCGATCCCTTCATGACCTGGACGAAGCCCGCGTCGTCGGAGCCGCCACCGAGCCAGATGTCGACATCTTCGGAGTCCACGAAATCAACGTCGCTGTCGAAGCACTTCTCGGTCTCGGCCCACCACTCACCCTGCTCGGGTCGCTCGCTGTTCGCTTTCGCCGCCTCGGCCGACTCGAACCGCGCGATGAGGACAGCGCGCCCGTCGTCACCGACTCCGCCCGTGGACCCGAGGTAGCCGTCCGCACCCGGCCGGAGCTCCGCGATCCAACGGTCCATCTGTCGGCGCAGTCCGCCCGCGTCCGATACCCGTCCTTCGATCACCTGCACGAACATGGCCTAACCTCCCGCGCTCGAAGCTCCCCGATGATCGCCCTCTCCGGACTCCTTGGCAAGGGCCGGATCCGAGGGCGTCGGCCACGCGACCAGGCGCGGATGCGGATAGCTTCGGTACGAGTCGCGCGCCCGGGAGGAGTGTCATGGGGAACAACGCTGTTGCGTGTCTCGACGGCTCCGAACGTTGCCAACGTGCGGTCGCCGAGGGCATCGCCGTGCTGGCTGCCGATATCGCGGTCGTCGTCGTGACTGTGATCGGTGAACCTGATCCCTCCATGGTCACGGGCACCGGTATGGCAGGTGGGGCCATGTCGGCCGACGAGTTCGACAGATCAGAGGCGGAGCGCTTCGAGACGGCACGGGTCCTGGTCGCGGACGGCGCGGCTGCCCTGGACCTCGACGGGTCCCGCACCGAGGTGTTGACCGGCGACCCGGGCCGTGCCATCTGCACCTTTGCCGAGAGCGAGGGCTCGGCGGCCGTCGTGATGGGCTCGCATGGTCGGAGTGGTTTCAAACGTGCGGTGCTGGGATCGGTGTCCGACTACGTCGTTCGCCATGCTCCGTGCCCGGTCGTCGTCCAAGACCAGAGGAGCGACGAGGAGCCCTCGAACGGCGAGTAGTCGGGCCGAGCGTCCCGGGAGAAACTAGCTGACATCCGTGTCATGTTCCTCTAAGCTCGAATTCGTCGAGCCAAGAAGGTCGCGGATCGGCCACCACTCTCATCCCCGAGCGTCCGTCGAGACCGCGAGAGGGGAGTTTGTCGTGAACGTCGAAGACATGATCATGGTCAGTGTCGATGACCACGTGGTCGAGCCACCGAATCTCTTCGAGGGCCGTCTCCCGAAGAAGTACGAGGATCTGGCGCCGAAGCTGGTCCACAAGGACGACGACACCGACGTCTGGTCCTATCAGGGGATCGAGCTCCCCAACGTGGGCCTGAACGCGGTCGTCGGGCGTCCCCGCGAGGAGTACGGGCTCGAGCCGACGGCACTCGCCGAGATCCGGCCGGGCTGCTACGACATCCACGAGCGGGTGCGCGACATGAATGCGAACGGCACGCTGGGGTCGCTGTGCTATCCGTCGTTCGCGCAGTTCTGCGGCCAGCTCTTCGCCAACACCAAGGACCACGACCTCGGGCTCACGCTGTTGCGCGCCTACAACGACTGGCACATCGAGGACTGGTGCGGCGCCTATCCGGGTCGGTTCATACCGCTCGGGCTGGTCCCGATCTGGGATCCCGAGCTCATGGCCGACGAGGTCCATCGCCTCGCCGGCAAGGGTTGTTACTCGGTGAGCTTCTCGGAAAACCCGGCCAAGCTCGGCTATCCGAGCTTCCACTCCGATCACTGGGACCCGTTCTGGGCGGCCTGTGAGGACGAGGGGATGGTCATCAACATGCACATCGGCTCGTCGTCGGACTTCGCCATCACCGCCGAGGACGCGCCGATGGACGTGCTCATCTCGCTCCAGCCGATGAACATCGTGAAGGCGGCCGCCGACCTGATCTGGTCGCCGGTGTTCCGGAAGTTCTCCACGTTCAAGTTCGCGTTGGTCGAAGGCGGCATCGGCTGGATCCCGTACCTCCTCGACCGGATCGACTACACGTACGAGCACCATCACGCGTGGACCGGCCAGGACTTCGGCGACCGGCTTCCCAGTCAGGTCTTCAAGGAGCGGATCATCACCTGCTTCATCGACGACCCGATCGGGATCAAGATGCGTGACGACGTCGGCCTCGACACGATCACCTGGGAGTGCGACTACCCGCATTCCGACTGCACGTGGCCGACGTCGCCGGAGCGACTGTCGAAGTCGCTCGACGGGGTCTCCGACGACGACGTCAACAAGATCACCCACGAGAACGCGATGCGTCATTTCCGCTACGACCCGTTCGCACATCGCCCCAAGGAACGCTGCACGGTGGGGGCGTTGCGAGCCGAGGCCACCGACGTCGACACGTCGATTCGCAGCCGGGGGAAGCGCTTCGACGAGCGGGGCACCTGGGCCAGTGATCTCGCTGCGGGCAGGATCCACGGCCAGGGCGACTAGCGACCGGCGGGCGCGCCGTTCCCGGCCCGCCCCGTCGGGCCGGGGCGTTGACACCAAAGGGCGTCGCCTCTACTATCGAACCTGACACGAGCGTCAGGTTGACGCTCGACACCGAGCGCGAGAGATGCCACGGGCGCGGGAGAAGCCAGAGAAGCCAGAGGAGGCCCGACATGGAGATTCTGCCGATTTCGACCGACGACCACGCCTGGGAGAAGCCCGACACCTTCACCTCACGGGTGCCGAAGCAGTTCCGTGAGGACTGCATGCACCTGGAGAACCGGGACGGTGAGGACACCTGGGTCTTCGCCGGGAAGAAGGTGCGGATCGTCGGGACCGGTGCGGCGGCGATGCTGCCCGATCGGGGCGCGATCAAGACCTACGACGAAGCTCCACCGGCGGTCCACGACGCCAAGGCGCGCCTCGAGACGATGGACGAGGACGGTGTCGCCGTCGAGGTGCTCTTTCCCCAGAACTCCGGGTTCGGTGGCGGTCCCTACGTGTCCACCGAGGGCTCGCCCGAGCTACGCCTCGCCTGCATCCGCGCCTACAACGACTTCCTGGCCGAGGAGTGGACCGGCGTGAGCCCGCGTTACGTCTCTCAGTGTCTGGCACCGATGTGGGACGTCGACCTCGCCGTCGAGGAGGTCCGCCGCGCACACGGCCTGGGCCACAAGGCCATCGTGTGGACGGCGGCACCGCAGAACTTCGGCTTCCCCCACTTCAACGAGGGGTACTGGGACCCACTGTGGGCGACGCTCCAGGAGTTGGGGATGCCGTGCGCGCTGCACATCGGCTCCGGTGGAATCAATCTCGACATCTGGAAGGGCTATGACAACTTCCGGCGCCTGGCGATGGTGTCGGTGGGAGCCATCACGTCCAACCTGTCCGCGATCGGCAACCTGATCTTCTCGGGTGTGCTCGACCGGTTCCCGAAGCTCAACTTCATCTCGGTCGAGAGCGGCCTGGGCTTCGTGCCCTACATGCTCGAGACCGCCGACCACCAGTACGAGTCCCAGCACCTGTGGGACGAGGGTATGTCGGTACGGCCGAGCGAGTACTTCCATCGTCAGGTCTACGTGAACTTCTGGTTCGAAGCGACCGGGATCACGCTCCGGCACAGCATCGGAGTCGACAACATCATGTGGGAGGCCGATTTCCCCCACCCGACCTCGACCTATCCACACTCACGCAAGGCCATCGAGACCTCACTCGCCGGAGTGCCCGCCGACGAGCAGAAGAAGATGCTCCAGACCAACGCGGAGCGGATCTACGGCCTCGACCTCGACCCGGCTGACTTCCCCGAGGGGGTCCGCTACCGTCCGTAGCGATGGGCGACGGCTCGGAAGCGGTACTCCTTCGACATACTCCTTCGACGGATGCTGCAGTGACGACGAAGGGAGCTTCACCGTGAGAGCTGATCTCGAAGCGCTGGGTCGGCCCCGACCACAGCTGAGCGGTGGCGCGAGCGTCGACCCGGTCACCGCCGAGGTGATCCGCGGCGCGATGGAGACGATCAGCTTCGAGATGGCCGTCTACGTGTCACGCACGGCCACAACGCCGATCCTGAACCAGAGCAACGAGCGCAACGCCTCGATCCTCGACCGCAACGGCCGCTACGCCGCGGTCTCGGTCGGGGTGCCCCAGCTCATGCTGTCGTCGTCGCTCCCGGTGCGCTTCGCTGTCGAGTACTACGGCGACGACATTCATCCCGGCGACGTCTTCCTGGCCAACGACCCCTACAGCGGTGGCGGCCACCTGCCCGACTACAACGTCTTCGCTCCGGTCTTCGCCGAGGGGCGGCGGGTGCTCATGGCCAGCATCCAGTGTCACCACGGCGACACCGGCGGCTCGGTTCCGGGCGGCTACAACGTCACGGTGAAGGACGTGTGGGGCGAGGGGCTGCGGGTCCCGGTCATGAAGGTCTCGGATCGGGGCTCGGAACGTCGCGATGTGCTCGACATGTTGGCGGCGAACAACCGCTCGGCCGGTTACCTGGGCGACCTGCGTGCCCAGATGGGCGCTGCAGATCTCGGCGCAGCGCGCTTGGGTGAGATCCTCGAGCGCTTCGGCGCCGACACGGTCGAGGCCGCCGTGGACTCCTTCATCGATTCGACCAAGCGCCGCTTTCGCGAAGAGGTCGCACGTTGGCCCGACGGAACGTACGAGGCCGATGTCTTCGTCGATCACGACCCGTGGGCCAATCCCGACATCCACATCCACGTCGCTGCCACCGTCGACGGCGACCACCTGAAGATCGACTTCACCGGAACCGACAGCCGCGACGACCTCCAGGCCTGGTCGAGCTACGGGAACACGCGCTGCTACACGGCTTCCCAGATCGCGGCCATCACCAGCCCCGAGATCCCCAAGAACGAGGGGTTCTTCGAGGCGATCGAGCTGGTCGTCCCCGAGGGATGTGTGCTCAACCCGGCGTTCGGCAAGCCCGTGAGCGCCGGCACCCACCATCCCGGCACTGAGGTCGGCGAAGCCGTCGCGCTCGCGCTGGCGCAGGTGGCACCGGAGCGGGCGGTACCGCAGGTGTACAAGACGGGGATACCCACGATCATGGTCGGCAAGGATCCGAGAACCGGCGAATCGTTCACCGACCACTCGGCCGAGGTGCACGCCGGCTATTGCGGCGCGGCGAAGGGTGTCGACGGCTGGGGAATGCAGAACGCCAGCTTCGGCAACCTGTGGAAGGCGACGTCGGAGATCAACGAGAGCATCTTCCCTTCGATCCAGTGGGAGCGCGACTACCGCACCGACTCGGGCGGCCCCGGGCAGTGGCGCGGCCTCTGCGGAGCGCACTACGTCAAGGAGACCCGCGTTCCCTGCAAGGTCTATACGTATGTCGTGGGCATGAAGTACCCGATCCCCGGTGTTGCCGGTGGGAAACCGGGTGCACCGAACAAGCTCACGATCCGCGACGGCTCCGACGACCCGTTCGTCGTTGCCCACACGGCCGACTGGGTCCCGATGGAGGCCGGGCAGCGTACGTGTTACGACTATGGCGGTGGTGGCGGCTGGGGCGATCCGCTCGAGCGTGATCCGCAGGCCGTGCTCGACGACGTGCTCGACGAGTACGTGAGCGTCGAGGGTGCCGAGCGCGACTACGGGGTGGTGCTCACCGGATCGCTCGAGGAGCTGACGCTCGCGATCGACGAGCAGGCGACCGAGAAGCTGCGGGAGCGCCGACGCGCCGCTTCGGTGGGGGAGGGACTCTGATGGGTACTCGGGTCGGTATCGACGTCGGGGGTACCTTCACCGACCTCATCTATGTGACGCCCGACGGCGAGGTGGTGCTCGACAAGACGCCCACCACTCCCGACGACCAATCGACCGGGGTGATGACCGGCCTCGGTCAGCTCGCCGATCGCTTCGGCGTGTCGCTCGTCGGAGTTCTGCGCCGGCCTCGACATCGTCGTGCACGGCACCACGACTGCGGACAACACGATGATCGAGATGAACGGCTCGCCGACGGGCCTGCTCACCACAAAGGGCCATCGCGACGAGATCGAGCTGCGGCGGGGCTTCAAGGAGCAGATCTGGGACCCGGCGTTCCCGCCCCCGTCGCCGATCGCCCGCCGGCGAGCCCGGATCGCCATTCCCGAGCGTCTGGACTTCGAGGGCGAGGTCGTCCAGCCGCTCGATGAGGATGCAGTGCGCAGAGGTGTGCAACGCCTACGCACGCTGGGCGCACGTTCGATCGCGGTCGTGTTCCTGTTCAGTTTCGTGAACCCGGCGCACGAACGCCGCGCGGCCGAGATCATCCGCGAGGAGTTCCCCGACGTCGAGAACATCTCGCTCTCACACGAGGTGATGCCCCGCGGTCCCGAGTTCGAGCGCACGTCGACCACGCTCGTCAACGCGTACGTCGCGCCGAGGATCGCTTCGTACGTCACGCATCTTCAGGAGAAGCTGCGGGCGACGGGTTTCGGCGGGCCGTTGCTCATCATGCAGTCGACCGGCGGGGTGATGCCCCCCGACTACGTCTCCCGACGCGCGGTCACGCTGCTCGCCTCCGGGCCGACCGGCGGGGTGATGGGCTCGGCGCTCGCGGCCTCGCGCGCGGGGGTGAGCGACTTCGTGACCATGGACATGGGCGGCACGAGCTTCGATGTCTGCCTGGTACGCGACGACAAGCCCGAGATCAAGACCGACTGGAACTGGCGCTACCGCTACTACATCGGGCTTCCCATGGTCGATGTCGAGAGCGTCGGTGCGGGTGGGGGATCGATTGCCCGGGTCAGCCAGGGGACGCTGCTCGTCGGGCCCGAGAGCGCGGGCTCCCAGCCCGGTCCGGTCTGTTACGGGCGTGGTGGAACGCGCGCCACGGTCTCCGACGCCGACGCGGTGCTCGGCTATCTCCCCACCGAAGGTTTCGCAGCCGGGCGAATGACGCTCGACGTCGACGCCGCGCGTGAGGCGATCCGTCGCGACGTCGCCGAGCCGCTCGGAGTCGACGTGGTCGAGGCCGCATGGGGCATCGAGCGGATCGTCAACGCCAACATGGCCAACGAGACGCGTCGGATCCTCGCGTCGCACGGTGCTGATCCGCGTGAGATGTCGCTCATCGCCCACGGCGGCAACGGGGCGGTACACGGCTGGGCCATCGCCAACGAGCTCGGTATCCACCGGGTCCTCGTGCCCAAGGTCGCCCCCGCGTTCTCGGCTCTCGGCGTGCTCGTCGCCGACTATCTCGTGGATCTCGTTCAGTCCTACGTCGCGCCGCTCTCCCGGATCGACCTCGAGCGCTTGCGGAGCCTGCACTCCGATCTGGTCGGCGAAGCCAGGAAGGAGCTCGAGCCGACGGGGCTTTCCGACGACGAGCTCGACATCAGCGTCTTCGCGCAGATGTGCTACTCGGGCCAGAGCTTCGACATGAGCGTCCCGGCCGGTGGCGACGACGGCTTCCGCGATTCGGACCTGAACGAGCTCGCGGAGCGCTTCCATGCGCAACACGAGGCCGAACGCGGATTCTGCTTCCGTGATCAAGAGCCGCTGGTGCGGGGCGTGCGCGTCGTTGCCCGGGGTCTCACGCCGAAGCCCGAGCGTTTCGCCGAGCTCGGCACCGAGCGCGACGCCGAATCGGCTCGACTCGGCTCACGACCGGCGTACTTCGGCGATGAGATGGTCGACACGCCGGTGTACGACGGCCCCCGACTGGCCGTCGGTGCCGAGATCGCCGGCCCGGCGCTCGTACAGGAACCGTTCACCGTCGTCGTGCTGCCACCCGACAGCTCCGCCCGAGTCGACGACGCCGGAAACTACGTGCTCACCCTCGCTTGAGAGCGCGCGCTCGAGAGCGCGCCCCGATCAGGTGAACCGGGTCGGGACCCCGGCGGCTTCCTCGATGAAAGCCTGGAGCGTGGCGTTGTAACGGTAGAAGTTGTCGATCCCCAGCTGCTCGTCACCCGTGAGCCGGAAGCGGTCGCCGGCGAGGACCAAGCTGTTGAGGGTGTGGTCGATGTCGGCTCGGCCGTGGGCCTGGATGTGCTCGATGAGCTCGCGCCAGTCGTCGGCGTCCGCACTGACGACGCAGTCGACAGGCTCGCGGCCGTCCCAGTCGGTCACCTCACTGCAGCCGAAGGCTTCGAACGTGAGGCGGAACCCGGCGTTGCCGACCTGGAGAGCCACGGTGCAGTCGGTCGTGCCGAGGTGCCGGTAGCGCTGCGAGTCGGCGGCGACCGCATCGGCGAGGGCCCGGAACCACTGCACCGACGGAAAGTCGAGGGTCTCGGTCGTGGTCGTTGTCATCGTGTCTCCTGTTCGTGCGGTCCGTGCTGTCCGGCGTCCGGTCGGTCGTCGGAACGTGTCGGCGCTCCCAGAAGCTCAGAAGGGCAGATCGGGCGGGAACATGCACTTCTCCCGACGATCCAGGCCGGCCAGTTCGGTGCGCAGCAGATATTCCTCGCGCATCTTGCGGTACGCCATCTTGTAGATCTCGAGGCCCTTCTCGATGCCGTCGAACCCGTCGCCGGCGAGGATGGAGGACGACTCCACGGTCGCCGGGTGCATGAAGAACAGGTCGAGGAAGAACATCTCCGACGCTGTGGCCAGTTCGTGCAGCTGCCGGCGCTGGGCGTCGGGGTCGGGGGCGTTGTCGAGCAGGAACTGAAGGTGCATCGTGCCGTAGGCGACGTGGCGGGCTTCGTCCTGCATCACCATCCGGAAGATCTGCTTGTCGAGGTCGGTCTTGCCGAGGTACTCGCCGAAGCGGAACATCGACAGGATCGCCCCCTCGAAGACGACGTGGATGGCGTACGACACGTGGTCCCAGGTCGAGAACAGGGGGTTCTCGCCCCCGCTGCCCCTCTTGACGCCCCCACCCATCTCGGTCGCCCCGATCGCCGCGAGGGCGTTGCCGAGGTTGAGCGTCATCCCGAGCCCGCCGCCGTTGGCGAAGATCCGCTTGCGGAACACCTCGGTGTGGCGCGCTTCGTCCATGAGCTGGGTGGCGAGGAACAGCTTGATCTCGTGGTAGTAGGTGTTGAACGCCGGGAGCCACGGTGCGAGCACGTCGTTGACCAGGTACTCACCCATGGTGAGGAAGGTGTTGAACTGGCAGGCGGCTCGTTCGAGGTCGGGTGGCAGCGGCTCGATCAGCTGCCAGTCGATGTCCTCGGTGGCGCGCCACTGCCGACTGGTCGCCTCCTCGTAGAGGGCGACGAGGTTCTCGGCCCACAGCTCGTGCTTCTCGTTGAGGTCCCACTCGCGGGGCCCGAGCCCCGGCTCGCTGCCGGCGCCGCGCGGTGCGACGCTGGCCGGACCCTGCGGCCCGGGGGAGAGCCCCGAAGCCTCTTCGATGTCCATGAGCGTCATTCCCCGCCTGGAGGGTTCGGCCTTGATCCCCCACTGGCCCCAGACGCCACCGCCGGGCTCCGCCTGGCACCAGGTCAGGTCGAAGTCGCCCTTTCGCACCTGCTGGGCGTACGGCCGCTGCCCGACCTGGTCGGCGTACTGCTCGGGAGAGGGCGTCTTCGGTTCGCTGACGGTTGTGGTCATCGTCGGCACCCCTTCTGGAGACCTGACACGAGCGTCATACTCTGGGAAGATCTACTCCCTGAGGCCCAATCGTGTCAAGAGGGTCCGATGTCGACCACGGAGGGCCGACGTCCCCCAATTCCTAGGTTCCCGGATACCCGCCACCTCCGAAACGCGCGTCGAGTGCCTCGTAGTCGATCGGGAATCCCTTGCGGGGGAGCGCGTCGACGAACTCGACGGTGCGGGGCTTCTTGTATGAGGCGATGCCGGCCCGGCAGTGCTCGATGATCTCCTCGGCCGTGGCCTCCTCGCCGTCTCGGAGGACCACGATGGCCAGGACGCTCTGGCCCCACGTGTCGTCGGGCACGCCGATGACCGCGCTCTCCTGCACCGCGGGGTGGGACCCGATGCAGGACTCGACCTCGGCCGGGTAGATGTTCTCGGCCGCCGATTTGATGATGCGTGTCTTCGGCCCGATGAAGCTGATGGATCCGTCGTGCTCCCGTCGGCCGAGGTCGTTGGTGTGGTGCCAGCCGCCCTGCCGCCGCGCGGTGTTCAGCTCGTCGCGGTTGAGGTAGCCGTTCATCACGGTCGGGCCTCGAGCTGTGATCTCGCCCGTCTCGCCCGGAGCGACCTCGTTGCCGTCGGGGTCGACGATGCGCACCTGGGCCATCGGCATCGGCCGTCCCGACGTGCCGACCTGTTCACCCCCCCAGGCGTTGAGGGTCAGCATCCCCATGACCTCGGTCTGACCGAACCCGGCGGGCTTCGTGGCCCACGGGCTCGTGTCGACGGTGATCATCTCGTTCCAGCGACGTCCGCCGGCGAACGTCCGCAGCGACGTGAGGTCGTAGGCGTGATCCTTGTTGATGTCGAGGATCTCGGAGATGGTCGGCCCCACCACGAACGCGCCGGTGCAGCGTTCCGACTCGATGAGCCGGCAGATCTCCTCGGCGTCGACCCGGGGCGTGAAGACGTTGGTTCCGCCGAAGTGGAAGGTGGCCATCGTGGTCATGAACGTGGCGACGTGGAACAGCGGGCCGCTGTTCAGGTAGACGTAGTCGCTCCCGATCTCCTGCATCATGCCCATCACCAGGTCTTGGACCAACAGCGCGGTGTGGCTGAGCTCCGCGCCGTTGGGAGTACCGGTGAACGCGGCGGTGTACATGACGAGCACCGAGCTCGCCGGATCCACGCTCACGCCCGGATCGTCACGGGAGCCGTCGGCGACCAGTGCCTCGTAACTGCCCTCACCCGCGGCGTCGTGCTGAATCCAGAGTGCCTTCGACTCGTGCAATGCGCGCGCCGCCCCGACGGTCTCGCCGATCTCGGCTTCCTGCCAGATCACGACCGCGGGGTCGAGGTCCTCGAGGATGAAGGCCATCTCCGCCGCACTCTGGCGCCAGTTGGCGGGACAGAAGGCCCCACCCAGCTTGGCTGTCGCCAACAGACCCTCGAGAAGTCGGTGGCAGTTCTGGCCCAGCCAGAGCACACGATCGCCCCGGTCGACGCCGCGGGCCCGGAGCGCGTTGGCCAGTCGGTTCACCCGATCGTCCATCTCGGGAAACGTGGCGCGCGTCTCGCCACACACGAGCGCCGTTCGCTGCGGATAGCTGCGTCGGTGTTCGGCCAGCAGGTCGCCGAGCGTCAAGGAATGGATGAGATCCATCGCGTGATCTCCTACTTGTCGACGAGACGTGTGGCCTTGTACCCCGATCGTTCCAGGCTGTCGCGCTCGAGCATCTCGACGGTCGCCTCGACACCGACCACGTCCCTGATGGCGACAACGCAGCGCGCCGCCACCGTCTCCCGATCTCCCTCGGCGATTTCGACTCGCACGAGAAGTGGAGCGTCATGGTCGGCGGGCCTGACCACCACGTACTCGAGGCTCGGTGTCTTCACCTCTTCGACGCGCCGCAGCGCTCGCTCGACCTCGTTGACCTGGAAGTGCTTGTCCTGGCAGGCGATGAAGTCCTTGAACCGGCCACCCCAGAACGCTCGGTAGGTGGTCTCCCCACACGAACAAGGCTCGTGCACGATGGCGACGGCCTCTTCGAGGTCGTAGCGCAGCATCCCGTTGTCGCGATCGAGGGTGGTGACGACGAGGTCGCCCCACTCGCCGTCGGGTACCTCCCTACCGGTACGGGGATTGATCGCCTGGATGATCGCCCAGTCTTCGTGCAGATGACCTCCGGGATCGACGCCGCAAGGCCCGCTCGAGTTCGCGTAGCACTCGAGCCCGGCCGTCATGAGGGGCATGCCCTTGTCACCCATTCCCCGGAGGTCGTAGCCGGGCAGACCCACGTCGGTCTGCAGGTCGAGGCCCATCTTGGCCGCCACCTCCTGGAACCGACCCAGCGAGAAGGCGACGAACGAGACGTCGGGCTTCAGCCGCTCCCACATCTTGATGCCCTGCTCGGCGATCTCGTCGGTGTCGGGCGGCGCGACCCAGATGTTGCACATCCCGAAGTACTCGAGGCATCCCGAGAGCATGGCGCCGCCTCCGTAGAGATAGGCCGGGTGGGCGTGCGTCACCGTCATGCCCGGGCGCCATCCGTTGCGCCAGTAGTTGCGGGCGGCCGACTCGTACTCGAGCCAGATGTCGTGGCGGGTGAACAACGACACTGTCGGCGTGCCCGTCGTGCCCGTCGATGTTCCCAAGCGCACCACGTTGGTGACGTCGAATCGGTAGTCACCGAATGGTGGGTGCTCGGCCTCGGAGTCGCGCAGCTCCTGCTTGACGGTCAGGGGGATGGCGTCGAGGTCGTCGACGTCTTCGATGTCGGCGGCGTTGCCGATGCCGGCCTCGTCGAGCTTGCGCTTGAACAGGGGGACGGGTCGGTCGATGATCCGCCCGACCATGGTTCGCAGCCGCTCGGCCTGGAGCTCGCGCAAGCGCTCGCGGTCCATCGTCTGCATCTCGGGGTCCCAGAACTGCTGGTCGGGGTCCCGAGGGGCGGAGCCGAGGATGGTGTCGGAGTACTCGGGCATGTGGAATCCACCCTTCGACGCGTCAGCGCAGCAGTCGCGGACCCTAGCCCTTCCTGCCCGGCGGGTGTCCCTGGCTGATGGTGCGGGTTTCGGTCACGATGTGTGTGACGAGCTCAGAAGGAGTGATGTCGAAGGCCGGGTTGAGAGCGTGGCCCTGTCCCTCGGGCCACCCTTCGCTGTCCAGCAGTTCTCTCTCGTCTCTCGTCTCAATCGGGATGTCGGCACCCACGGGTGTCTGCATGTCGATGGTGGACTCAGGTGCGGCGACGATGAACGGGATCTCGAAGTGCCGAGCGACAATGGCGAGGTTGAAGGTGCCGATCTTGTTGGCCACGTCGCCGTTGGCCGCAATGCGGTCTGCTCCGACCACGGCGGCGCCCATCTCTTCTCTGTCGAGGATGAACGCCGCGGCCGAGTCGGGGATGATCGCGTGCGGGATCCCTTCCTGTTCCAGCTCCCATGCCGTGAGGCGGGCGCCTTGCATGAGTGGCCTCGTCTCGTTGACGAAGACCTCGTCGACGACACCTTCGCGCCAGGCAGCCTTGACGATTCCGAGAGCTGTGCCCACATCGCCGCAGGCCAGCCGGCCTGCATTGCAGTGCGTGATCAGCTTCAGGGCGCCGCCGCGTTCCTCGGCGAGGTCGCCGAGGATGGCTGCACCCCGCGCGGAGATGGCGCGGTTTCGTGACGCGTCTTCGTCGAAGACCCTCACCGCCAGGTCGGCGACCGCGGTGCGCCCCTCCTGTTGCCAGACCTCGAGCGCTCTTCGTGCTCCGACTTCCAGGTTGACGGCCGTGGGCCGTGTCGAGACGATCATCTCGTAGGCGTTCTCCGGCTCGGCGTCGTGGTACGCAGAGAGGGCCATGCCGGCGGCACCGGCGATCTCGAGGGCGGGTGCGCCCCTCACAGCGAGCGTCTGGATGGCTTCGCAGAGGCTGTCAAGCGTGTCGATCTTCACGACGCGACACGTCGCCGGTAGCAGACGCTGGTCGATGAGGTCGACCGTGCAGGTATCGGAGTTCCACCGAACCGTGGGAGGAACAGTCACGTTGGAGCTCCTTCGCGGATGGGGGTCGGGAACGTGGGCGCGGTGAGCCGGCCTGTACGCCGGATTCTGTCCGGGCCGTGAGGCCCGGGGCGGCCATCCATCTCGGCCGGCGGTTACCCGACGGCTCCAGCGACCTACCCGGGGGTTCCGGAGCCGAGGCTCCGGGGGCGGGCAACCCGTGCCCCCTGTCTGGTCTTGCTCCGGGTGGGGTTTACCGAGCCACCCGGGTCACCCCGGGTGCTGGTGCGCTCTTACCGCACCGTTTCACCCTTACCTGTGCCGGGTTGCCCCGGCCATCGGCGGTTTGTTCTCTGTGGCACTGTCCTGCGGGTCGCCCCGACTGGGAGTTAGCCAGCACCCTGCCCTGTGGAGTCCGGACGTTCCTCGGCCCGGGCCGAAGCCCGGGACGCGACCACCCGGCCGACTCACCGCCACCATTGTCGCACAGCGCCGAGGTCGCGGGCCCGGAGAATCCCGTGCTACGTCGCGGGTAGCGTCAGCCGACCCGCCGGCCCCCGGTTCCGCACCCGGGCCTCGACCTCGAAGGAGAGACAGATGCTCAAGGAGTTCAAGGAGTTCATCGACCGGGGGAGCGTCGTCGACCTCGCCGTGGCCGTCGTCATCGGTGCGGCCTTCGGAGCCGTCGTGGCGTCGTTCACCGATGACGTCCTCATGCAGACCATCTCGGCCTTCGTCGGCGAACCCGACTTCAGTTCGCTCTCGTTCACGCTGAACGGCAGCGAGATCCGGTACGGCGCGTTTCTGACCGCGTTGGTGAACTTCCTGATCCTCGCGTTCGCCGTCTTCCTGGTCGTCAAGGCGTACAACACGCTTCGCACGACCGAGGAGGAGGAAGAGGGCCCCTCGGAGATCGACCTGCTCACCGAGATCCGCGACTCCCTCGGGTCGTAACGCTGCGGATCGGTGGCATGCGACGTGCGCACCGATCGCCGGCTTGCGGACGGGTCACACGGAACCCTGGGGGACGATCCATTCGTGGGGAGCGACGACGTGATCGTCGTCGAGTTCAGGCAACATCGCTCGTCAGGCGATATCCGTGGGCACGGAGTCGGTCCAGGGTCGAGGTGTCGAGAGTCCGTTCCCACTCGGCGAGGACAGCATCGTGACCGTCTGACTCCACGACCTCCAGTCGAAGATCGAGACCCGCACGAGCGAGCATCTTCATCAGCGTGGGCAGGGTCGGCTGCCGGCCACCGGACTCATATGCCGACAACGTCGGCTGAGATATTCCGATCAGGTGGGCGAACGCGGTCTGCGACAGACCGGAACGGATGCGCGCTGAACGCAAGAGCGCGCCCGCTACCTGATCCGCAACGCCTGTCGTTGCAACGGTTACCATACCCATAGCGTATCGTCTATGGATGAATCTGGCAAGGCATGAATCTGACAAGGCAATTTGCGCGCGCGGGTAGCGAATCAGCAGGTCAAGGCGACGCCAACGACCGCCGCCCGCATGATCCCCGCTGTCAGCCGTCGGTGGCGTCGTCCTGGCCGGCCTGTTGGGCTGAACTCGTCGAATCGGTCTCTCCCGCACGGTCGAGCGTGCGGCGGGCGCCGAGGATTGCTCCCAGCATCCCGGCCACGCCGGCCACGACGAAGAACAGCAGGATCGCACCCGGGTTGAACACGGGGTTGTCGCCGTTCACGAGACCCTGGTCGCCCCGCACGAGCCAGATCAGGAACCGTAGAGGGAGCCAGAGTACGAAGGTCCCGATTCCCGCCAGGCTCCCGTTCGTGAGCGGTGCGCCGGTGGAGACCGTGCCGGCCACGTACCCCGCGTAGGCGTACACGGCAAGCAGCGCGAGGAACGCCACGGCCGCCCAACCGCTCGTGTCGAAGTCGTCGATGTTCGACTCGGCCAATGCCGTGGCCAACACGACGGGCAGGAGGGCGACGAGACCCATCAGTGCGCCGCGCCCGACAGCGGTCGCGTTGATCGGGGAATCCGTCACGACCAGGTCCATCCGTCGGGGAGGAAGGGCGACGGTAGCCCCAGGGCGCCGGGGTTCAGGATTCCCGCGGGGTCCAGAGTGTTCTTCAGGCCGACGAGGACATCGAACGCGTCAGGCCCGAGCGCGTCACGCACGAACGGTGCGCGGTTGATCCCCACGCCGTGGTGGTGGCTGATCGCCGCACCGGCGCCGCGGGCCGCTTCCACGGCACCGTTGAACGCCGCGACGTAGTAGTGGTCCTTGTCGTCGGGATCGTCGCCCACCATGCCGGCGAATGTGAAGTAGAGGCAACCGCCGTCGGTGTACGAGTGCGAGCAGTGTGCCGAGACCACGACGGTGCCTTCGACGCCTCCCACGGCGGCCAGCACGTCCGAATAGATGCGGGGGAGATCCGACCAGTTTCCCGACACCTCCACCGTGTCGACGACGACTCCTGCTTCGATGGCAGCACCGAGCGCGGACACGTCGTTGCGGTGACCGAGCCACTGTTCCACGAGTGCCGGATCGGCACCGGTGGCCCCGTCGGTGCGGTCGCACTCTTCTGCGGCGATCGCCATCGACGCCGACACGATGGCTGCGTCACCCTCGTCGAGTGCGAGAAGAACACACCCGTCGACGTCGTAGGTCTGTCGCGACTCGTGGGAGTCGTAGAGGCGCAGGACCGCCGGGGTGGCGCCGCGGCGCAGGATCCGACGGCAGGCATCGAGGCCGTCCTCGAAGCTCGGGAGCGTCCAGGCTTCTCGCTGCTCGGTCTTCGGTGCCGGATGAATGCGCAGCGTCGCTTCGGTGATGACGCCGAATGCTCCCTCGCTGCCCACGAACACCTGGTTCAGGTCGGGGCCGACCGCCGCACGCGGTGCTCCACCGGTACGGAGAGTTCGCCCCGACGCGAGAACCACCTCGAGGCCGGCGACCATGTCCTCGATCTTGCCGTAGCGCGTCGAGAACTGGCCGGCGCCCCGGCAGGCCAACCACCCGCCCACGGTCGAGATGTCGATCGACTGGGGCCAGTGGCCCAACGTGTAGCCCTTCTCCCTCAGTGCCGCCTCGAAGACGTCACCGAAGACCCCCGGCCCGGTCGTCACGAGCATCGATGTCTCGTCGACGTCGATCGCTGTGTCGAGCCCGGTCCCGTCGAGCCCGGTGCAGTCGAGCACGATTCCTCCGCACACCGGCACCGCGCCGCCTCCGACGCCGGAACGCCCGGCGGCGGGCGTCACCGGAATGCCGTGGTGGGAGGCGACGCGCAGGACACCGGCGACCTGTTCGGTCGTCGTCGGAGTGACGACGACGGCGGGTCGGTGCACGACCCGACCCTGCGCGGCCCAGACACCACTCAACGGCCACCAGTCGCGGGCCGAGTCGACGAGGACGTCGTCGTCGGACGACACGCGTTCGGAGCCGACGATCTCAGCGATCTCCTGTCGGGCCGGATCGGGAAGGCCGACTGCCGTGGTGGCGAGACGTTCCGTGTGAGCTCCGGGTTTGAGATCGAGTGGCCACCGGCGGGGCATCCTCATGCCTCCCGGGTGCTGGTTCCGACGGGTGCTGCGGTTCCGGCGGCCGGCGCGGTGCCGGTGGGCACCGTCACGCCGGCCAGGTGAAGTGGAGCCTCCTGCTCGGCGGCCGCGAGCGCAACGAACGACTCCACCTGTCGACGGGTTTCCTCGTCGTCCCAGCCGAGTTCCGGTGCGATCAGGGCGGCGACGTCGGGCGCGGCGGCTGCGGTCGGCTCCGCGTCGAGCAGCAGGGCACGTGTGCGGCGGGACAGGACGTCCTCGAGCGTGAGGGCGTACTCATGGCGCACGGCGTGAACCGCCTGGGCGCGCAGGTAGGGGAGCCCGGGCACGAGAGGCTCTCCGAGAGTCGGGTCGTCAGCGATCAGGGCAGCGACGCGCTCGGCTTCCGTGCCGTAGGTATCCGCCAGCGTGTCGGGCGATTCGGAAGCGGCAGTGTCGTCTGAGGACGAGGTTGCGGACGATGCGGCCGCGGGGGATGTGGGAGAGCCGATCAACGACAGCGCGGCCGTGCGCGATCGCATCCTTCCCACTCCTCGGCGCCCTCCGCGTGAGGTCGTCCGAAGCGCGGCGTCGACCGCGTCGGCGGCCATCCGCCTGTACGTGGTCATCTTGCCGCCCGTCACCGTCACGACGCCGGATCTACCCACGATGACCGCGTGCTTGCGCGACAGCTGATCGGTCGTGGCGCCCTTTCCTGTCCGCACCAGTGGCCGCAGACCGGCCCAGGTTCCGGTGACGTCTGCAGCCGAGAGAGGTTCGGTCACCACGGCGTTCACGGCCTCGAGGAGGTAACGCACATCCTCGGGCGTGCAGGCCGGATCATCGAGGGATCCCTCGTAGTCCGTGTCGGTCGTGCCGATGTAGGTGTGCGCTCCCCAGCGGATCACGAAGATGATGCGGTCGTCGCCTGCGACACCCAGCACAGCGGCGGTGTCGATCGGCAGCCGAGTGGCCGGCACACTCAGGTGGACTCCCTTGGCGGGCCGGATGCTCTCGGGGTTCTCCCCGTCGACGAGGGAACGGACCTCGTCGGCCCACACGCCCGTGGCGTTCACGATCATGTCGGCCTTGACGGTGCACGCTCCGAGATCGCCGTGACGGTCCCGGATCTCGATCCCCGACGCACGCTCCTGGTCGCGCAGGAAGTTCGTGACCTCCGCGTAGTTCATCAGCGTCGCCCCGTATTCCTCCGCGGCCGTACGGGCGACGGCAAGGGTCAATCGCGCGTCGTCGGTGTGCGCGTCGTAGTAGCAGAACGCCGATGTCACCCGTTCGATGTCGAGCGACGGCATCATGGTCACGGCCTCGTCGAGCGACACCTTGCGGGTTCGATGCAGAGCGCGCCCACCCATGAGGTCGTACACGCCGAGTCCGATGCGGGCGGCGAGGCCCAACAAGCGGGCACGGCCGCGGTGGCGCCGGTGTGCTGCCACCGTCGGGAAGAGAAAGGGCAGAGGGCGCACGAGGTGCGGCGCGTTCCGGAGGAGACGCTTGCGTTCCCCCAGGGCTTCATGGACGAGACCGAACTGGGCTTGGCGGAGATAGCGGACTCCACCGTGCACCAGCTTGGACGACTTCGACGACGTGCCCGAGGCGAAGTCTTCCCGTTCCACGAGGGCGGTGCGCAGGCCTCGGGACGCGGCATCGAGAGCGACCCCGGCGCCCGTGATGCCCCCGCCGACCACCAGGAGGTCGAACCTCGAGGACGACAGGTCTTCCCAGCGTTTCCGGCGGTCCCGGAGGGGTGTGGACACGGCGCCGATCCTACGGCGTGGCCCTCCGAACCCGGGCACGAAACGACGTGAAGTGGCCAGGTTCGAACAGTTTCCGCGCGGTTTGCCTCAACTGGGGGATCGGACCGTCCGACAGAGAACTCCGGGCGGAACGAGGACGTCCGCCACCGGAGGAGGCAGCCGTGCAGACGATCGAGCGCACCACCACCACCTTCCCCTGGCAGCAGCTCGCCCGTTGCAAGGGCGTCGATCCCGAGGTGTTCCATCCCGCCCCCGAGGAGGACGGTCGCGACGCCAAGCAGATCTGCACGTTGTGCCCGGTGCGGGAAGCCTGTCTCGAGCACGCCCTCAGCGCCCGCGAGAAGTTCGGCGTCTGGGGGGGCTACACCGAACGCGAACGACGCCGGGAGATCCGCCGTCGCCGTCGCAGCGCCTGAACGACAGCACCTGAACGAAGGCGCCCGAACGGGCTCAAGGACCGAGGGCCCGCACCGCTAGGCTCCCGTCGTGGATTTCGAGCTCTCACCCGAGCTCGCTGCGCTCCAGTCCTCCGTCCGTCGGCTCGCCCGGGACAAGGTCGCTCCGAGAGCCCGCGAGATCGACGAAACCGAGCAGTACCCCGACGATCTCTTCGCGGCGTTCGTCGAGGCGGGGCTGACGGGACTGTGCGTGCCCGAGGAGTACGGAGGCTCGGGCGCCGGAATCCTCGGTCTCACGATCGCCATCGAAGAGGTCGCCAAGTACTCCAACGCCGCGGCTCTGATGCTGTTGCTGACCCGCCTCCCGACGGGGCCGATACTGATAGCGGGCAACGACGACCAGAAGCAGCGTTATGTCCGCCCGTCGGCCGCCGGCGACGTTCGGGCCGCTTTCGGGCTCTCCGAACCGCAGGCGGGCTCCGACGTGATGGGAATGCGCACGCGGGCCGTGCGTGACGGCGACGACTGGCTGCTCAGCGGCACGAAGTGCTGGATGTCCGGCGTCGACCAGGCCGACTGGTACTGCGTCTTCGCAAAGACCGGCGACCCCGCGTCGCGCGAGCACGATTCGATCTCGGTCTTCATCGTCGAGCGCGCCTGGCCGGGTGTGTCGGTCGGATCCCTCGACCGCAAGATGGGCGTGAAAGGTGTCGACACCGGGGAACTGCTCCTCGACGAGGTACGAGTCCCTCCTGAGAACGTGCTCGGGGAGATCGGGGGCTTTCGGGCGGCGATGCTGGGTCTCAACGCCATGCGGCCCGTGGTGGCGGCACGCGGGATCGGCCTCGCCGAAGGCGCTCTCATGTACGCCACCGAATACATCAAGGCGCGACCGGCCTTCGGCAGGACCATCGCCGACTTCCAGGGAATCCAGTGGAAGCTGGCCGAGATGGCGACCGAGATCGAAGCGGCCCGCCTGCTCACGTACCGCGCCGCCTGGCTCGCCGACAAGGGCCGTTACACGAAGGAATGGGTCCCGTTCCTCTCGATGGCCAAGTACTACGCCACGGAGCTCGCGGTCCGGGCCTCGGGCGAATGCCTCCAGCTCCTGGGTGCGGCCGGGTACATGAAGGACCATCCCATGGAGCTCTTCTATCGTGATGCCCGACAGCTCACGATCGTCGAAGGGACGACCCAGGTGCAGCTCGGCCTGATCTCCCGCGGCGTGCTCGATCACGACTGCTGGTGGGACTGACCTGGTGGGAACGACATCGCTCTGGCCCGACGTCCTCGGCGCGCTCGTGGCCGGTCACGACCTTTCGGACGCGTCGGTCGAGGCCGTGATGACCGAGATCCTGGAGGGTCGAGCCGACGACGCCCAGATCGCCGCCTTCGCGGTGGCACTGCGGGCGAAGGGCGAGACGTCAGGGGAGTTGGCCGGGCTGGTTCGCACGATGCGGCGCTTCGCGGAGCCTCTCGAGGTGGGCGGCGACACCGTCGACACGTGCGGAACGGGTGGGGACCGGTCGGGGACGTTCAACGTGTCGACCATGGCCGCGCTCATTGCAGCGGGTGCGGGGGTACGGGTCGTCAAACACGGCAACCGTGCCGCGTCATCGAGATGCGGTTCCGCCGACGTCCTCGAGGAACTGGGCGTGGTGATCGATCTCGGGCCCGACGGCGTGGCGGCGTGCGTCGAGGAGGCCGGTATCGGCTTCTGCTTCGCGCAGCGGTTCCACCCGGCCATGCGGTTCGCCGCCGCCGCGCGACGCGCGATCGGCGTTCCCACCACCTTCAACTTCCTGGGCCCGCTGGCCAATCCCGCGTGGGTGCGGCGCCAGGCGCTGGGGGTCGGCGACCCGACGATGGCGCAGCGGATGGTCGGAGCACTGGCGGAACTCGGGACCACCCACGCCCTCGTCTTCTACGGCCATGACGGCCTCGACGAACTCACGACGACCACGAGCTCGACCGTGCTGGAGCTGAGGGAAGGGGATGTGCGGAGTTTCGACGTCGACCCCACCGACCTCGGGCTCCCGACCGCCGACCTCGGCGCGCTCGCCGGCGGCGACGCCGCCGACAACGCCGATATCGTGCGTCGTTTTCTCGGCGGCGAAGGGGGTCCGGTGCGGGACCTGGCACTCCTCAATGCCGCGGCGGCGATCGTCGTTGCGGGCCTGGCCGATGGTCTCGCCGAGGGACTCGACCGTGCTCGACACTCCGTGGACGACGGATCGGCGGCGGACGCGCTCGAGTCCTTCATCCGCACGAGCGGCGAGCAGCAATTGACCGACGCATCCTGATGTCACGCGCCCTGCAATGCCCCGTATGCGGGCACAAACACCCCGTCGCCGAACTCCCCGAGACCCCGACCTTCGAGTGCTCGGAGTGTGGCCGGATCCTGAAGGTCCCTCGTCAGCAGCGTCAGGCGTCGTCGGCCGATTCCCCGCGCTCGTCGTCGAGCGCCGATTCCACGACGCTGCTTCCGAACCACGATCGCGGCCCTGACACACCACGCTCCGGGGGCCGCGCGCCGGCAGAGGTCGAGGTGGAGCGTTCGCCCGCATGGTTCCGGGTCGTGGCCTGGCTGCTGGCGATCCCCATCGCGGCCGTCGTGGTGTTCGGAACCGCCAACGTCTTCGGGATGCTCACGGGATCGCAGCTCACCGACATGTTCCTGGAGGCCCGCGTCACCGCGTACGGCCGCCTGGCGTTGCTACTCCCGCTCTGGGCGCTCGTCGTCGCGGGGGTCGTCCAGCTACTGGACCTGCTGTGGACGCGACGCTCACGCCGCCGCCGGGAGGCTGTGGAGTCATGACCATCCGCTACCGCTGCGATTCCTGCGGCAACCTCACCCGTTTCGACGTCGTGGCCACACGTCGCACGCGTTCGTTCCATCACTTCAGTGTCGGTGGCGAGTTGGCGGTCGAAGACGAAGAGACGCTCGACCACATCGTCGAGTCCGTCACCTGCCGGTGGTGTGGAGCATCGGGAGCATCCATCGAGGAGATCGACGCGCCATGAAGGAGGTTTCGGGCCCGTGGTTCGGGATGGTTCCCGAGTCGCTCCTCGTTCCCCTGCTCGACGCTGCGGGCGAGGCGCTGCGTGATCTCGAGGCCGAAGATGTTCCGTCGTCTCTGCGCCCGCTTCTGGAGTTCGACCGCCGCGGCCTCCACCGCGCCTCGGCGCGCAAGCAGCTGCGCGCGGCCCTTGCGACCCACGCATCCTTTCGGGAAGCCGTGTCGCAGCAGTTTCTCGAGCGACCGGAGGTCGAGGCGCTCATCGACGTGTGGGAACCGGTGGGCACGACCGAGGTGGTGGACTCGCTCTCCGACCGCGGCGATCTGCCGTTGCTCGCGTCGGCGCTCGTCGCGGCGCAGCCCGAGGAGTGGCGGCTCGCGTTGGGCGTCGTGATCGGAGCGGCGGAGCAGAGACGTCTGGAAGATGTGGACCGGGCAGAATCCGACGCTCTCCAGACGCGTATCGACGAGCTGGAGTTGGGTCTCGAGCGATCAGAGTCGGTGCGGGCCGAACTCGAGACAGCGAACAAGGAACTCGACTCCGACCTGCGCGAGGAACGCGGCTCGCGTCGGGAGCGCGAGCAGGCGCTGGAACGGGAGGTTGCCGACCTGCGTGCCCACATCGAGGGTCTCGAACGCCAACGCGAGAGCGACGACGAGGCGCTTGCCGGCGCGCACCAGCAGCTCGAGCGGGAACAGACGCGGGTGCGCGAACTGACCGACGAGGTTGCCGAGCTTCGCCGTCGTCTGGCGGCCGCAGAGGACGACGTGGTCGAACTACGCCGCACGGTCGAGAACACACCGTCGGGGCCCCGCGGTCTCACGCCCGCAGAACTCCGCCTCCTGGGCGATGCTGCCGATCTGGCCCGCCGTCTGGCCGAGGGCCTGGGCGGGGTGGTGAGGGCGGCCCGGAGCCACGGCGCTCTCCCGCCGCGAACGACCCCGCGAGACGTTACGGCGGACTCCGAATCACCGGGTCCGCAGGCTCCCGCCCATAGGCGGGAGGTCCCTGTCCCCCCGGGCCTGGCGACGGATTCGCGCGACGCGGTGCGCGCCATGGTCCGAACCGAGGGGCTTGCTCTGATCGTGGACGGCTACAACGTGTCGAAGCGGGTGTGGCCCGACGCGACCGCGGCCGAACAACGGGATCGGCTCGTCGGGCTTCTCTCCGAACTGCAGGCGCGGGCCAAGGTGGAGTGCACCGTTGTCTTCGACGGTGACGACGTCACGACGCAGCGGGGCGGTAGGCCCGGCGTGAGAGTTCGGTTTTCCGCCGCAGGTCAGGAGGCCGACGACGTCGTGGTCGAAGAGGTGGCCGCACTCCCCAAGCGTGTTCCGGTACTGGTCGTGTCGTCGGACGCGTGGGTCCGCGAGCACGCCGAGGCAGAGGGCGCCCGCGTCGTGCGCTCCGAGACCTTCCTCGCTGCGCTACGGGGCTGATCGTCCGCCCGCGGCTGCGGGCACACGTCAGGTCTTCGGCGCCCAGACCGGATAGTCGATCCCGGCCATCCGGTTGATGACGAATCCCTGGATCGTCAAGAGCACGACGGCCAGCATCAGGACCGCGAGCTGCCACGGCTCCGACAGGATCCCCAGCGAAACGATGAGCGTCGTGGCGCCGGCGGGCGGGTGGGGCACGCTGCAGCCACACCATGACGCCGCTGGTCAGACCGAGCGACACGGCCGCCGCTCCGACGCGCGCCGCCGTGACGCCGTCGACGAGCGCGGGCCCCTGGTCGGTGAGGCCGAACATGACGAGCGCCAGGTAACCCGCGGCGCAACCGATCAGGTGTCCGAAGATCGTGTTGCGAGGCGACGCTGCCGGCACCATCGGCGTGTAGAACAACAAGAACGCCGTCGGTCCCAGGGACGGGAAGATGAAGGGGGCGCCGGTGACGAGCGCCGCGGCCGCCATGAGGCCGATGGAAATGACACCGTTGACGAATGCGAACAGACCCATCACCGCGGTGTTGGAGTGACGCGCCGTGAGGGCGGGTATCCGCCAGCGTCGTGACAGTCCGTGGATGATCGCGGCCATGTCGCCGCCGATGGGGCCGGGACGCTGGGGTGGCTCGTCGGGGTCGGTGGTGGGTGTCATGTGGTCCAGGTTCCGATCGTCACAGGCGGACGTAGCGGTAGAAGGCCAGGGCGCCGGCGAAGAGGACGACCGACGATGCCGCGGCGACCCAGGCAGTCGCCGCGTTGCCGTCGAGTAGTGCCTCGAGCCCTACCGACAGGAGGAAGATCTGCAGCGCCACGAGGACGATGACGAAGACCCCGATGGCGCCGGCGATGCGCTGCGGTGGCCGGCGCGTGGGCTCGGTCACGATTCTTCCACCTCGAGTGCCCACACCGTGCCGTCGCGGACCTCCACGGAGATACGGGGAAGGGGCCGTTCGGGAGGCCCCGCGGTGACGTCACCCGTCGAGGCGTCGAAGAAGCCCTCGTGGCAGGGGCACACGAGCTCGTCGTCGTCGGGCGCGTAGTAGACGACACAGCCCAGGTGCGTGCACTTCTGGCTGTATGCCCGCAACTCGTCGTCAGGGAGCCGCAAGAGAATGGCAGGGTCGTCACTCGTGGGGAATGTGAAGAGGTGTGCCTCGCCGACGACGACCTTGTCGGCCTCGACGATGGGCGTGGGCTCACCGCGATCGATGTGGCGCACGGAGGTCCAGGCCGCGACCCCGACGGACCCGGCGGCGAAGGCGCCCGACGCGAGAACGAGGTAGCGGACGAACTCCCGGCGCGTGACGTCGTCTTCGCCCCGTGACGTCACGGGGAAGTCGCTGCGCCAGGTCTGTTTCCGGTCGTCGCTCACCGCGTCACGCTTCCACAGTCGCGAGCCCGAACGGGTCATCCTGCCAGGGGGACGCTGTCGGGCGCGCGGTGACCTGCAACGGACCGGCCTCGTCGACGACCGTGTGCACTCTGGTGCGGACGGTCTCGTTTCCGAACTGGAACTCGTTCGTGAGCGTGCCTCGTCGGGTGTCGGCGAACTTCTCCTGAGTGCCGAACCAGAGGGCCTGCGAGGGACACACCGACGCGCACATCGGTGCGAGGCCTTGCGAGGTCCGGTCGTAACACATGTCGCACTTCATCATGAGGTCGAAATCCGCCTCGTACTTCGGTACACCGAACGGGCACGCCAGCACACAGTTCGAACAGGCGACGCAGCGCGGCTTGAGCGCAGACTGCACCACGCCGTCCTCGTTCTGTTTGATCGCGTCTGCGGGACACACCTGCGCGCACGTCGGGTCCTCGCAGTGCATGCACACCATGGGGACGGTCTGGACGGTTGTCGATCGGTCGACCTGGTCGAGGTGGATCAGTGACCGGCCGCGGTGTGTGCCGCATTCACCGCACGCCTGCACGCAGGCCTCGCAGCCGATGCAGCGGCTCGGATCGACGACGAACATGCTGTCGCCGAGAGCGCTCGGTCCGATCATCGGGTCTCACCGAAAGAGACGGCAACGTCGCGAATGTCGACGGGCTCGGCCGGCGCTGCGGCGACACGTTCGATGTTGACAACCGAGACCTTGTACTCGGGGATCTTGCTGACCGGGTCGAGGATCCGATGCGTGAGCTGGTTGACCGCTTTGGCGCCGGGCCAGTGGAACGGGATGAACACGGTGTCAGGGCGGATCGTGGTGACGATCTTGGCAGGCAGTTCGATCTCTCCCCGTCGGGAACGCACACGCACGATGTCGCCGTGGGCGATGCCGTGCTCCTCGGCGAGGCTCGGGTGGATCTCACACAGGGGTTCGGGATACTGCTCGGTGAGTGGCCCTATCCGCCGCGTCTGTGTGCCGGAAAGATACTGACTGATGACACGACCCGTGGTCAGCCAGATCGGGTATTCGTCGTCGACCACTTCGCCGGGTGGTCGGAACGTGATGGCGGCGAACTTCGCGCGCCCTGATTCCGTCTTGAACACGCCATCTTCGAAAAAGCGCGGTGTGCCGGGATGATCCTCGGTCGGACACGGCCAGAAGATGCCGTTCTCGGCTTCCAGACGTTCCCAGGTGATCCCGGCGTAATCGGCGGTGCCGCCCGCCGATGCACGACGGAGCTCCTCGAAGATGTCGCGCGACGACTCGAAATCGAAGTACCGGCCTGTCCCCAGACGCCGCGCGAGGTCGCAGACGATCTCCCAGTCGCGTCGAGCGTTGCCCGGCGGCGGTACCGCCTCGTTGATCTTGATGACGCGCCCCTCGGCCGAGGTGACGGTCCCTTCGTCCTCTTCGTGGAGCGAACCCGGCAGCACGATGTCGGCATGGTGCGCACTCTCGGAAAGAAAGAAGTCGACAACGCCGTAGAACTCGAGGTTGTCGAGGGCCTCGACGGTGTGGTTCGAGTCGGGCAGCGACACGACAGGGTTGAAACAGATCGACAGCAGCCCCTTGATCTCGCCCTCATGGATCTTGTTCATGATCTCCTGGGCGCTGACGCCCGGGCCGGGCAGGTCGTCGGCGTCGCATCCCCACACCTTCGACACCTGCTCGCGATGCTCGGGGTTGCGCAGGTCGCGCGCGCCGGGGAGCTGGTCGCACTTCTGGCCGTGTTCCCGGCCACCCTGTCCGTTGCCCTGCCCCGTGATCATGCACACGCCCGCGCCGGGTCTACCGATCTTTCCGGTGGCGAGCGCGACGTTGATGCAGGACCGGACGTTCTCGACGCCCTTCGACTGGTGCTCGATCCCGCGGGCGTGCAACAGCATGCCCGTGTCGGATCGGCCCCAGATCTCGGCGGCCTCTTCGATACGCGCCGCAGGGACGCCGGTGATGTCGGCACCCCACGCCGGCGTGTACGACTCGACCGCGGCGGCTGCTTCCTCGAAACCCTCGGTGTGCGCAGCGACGAACTCGGAATCGACCATGTCGCGCTCGATGAGGACGTGAAGAATCGTTCCCATGAGCGCCGAGTCGGTGCCGGGTCGCAATCCGAGGAAGAGGTCGGCGGTACGCGCGATCGGGGTGACCCGCGGATCGGCCACGATGAGCTTGGCCCCGTTGTCGCGGGCTCGCCAGATGTAGCTCGTGGTGATGGGTGCGCACTCCGCCACGTTGGCGCCGATGACGAACACCGAGTCGGCGAGCGGAATGTCGGACCAGGGGTTGGGAGCGCGGTCGACGCCGAAGGCGCCCTTGTAGGCCGCTCCGGCGGAGACCATGCAGAGCCGGCCGTTGTAGTCGATGTTGGCGGTCTTGATACCGAGCCGTGCGAACTTGCCGAGCAGGTAGGCCTTCTCCGTGGTGAGGGAGGCGCCGCCGTAGAGCGCGAACGAATCCGGTCCGTAGGCGTCCTGGATGCGACGGATCTCGGTGACGACACGGTCGAGGGCCTTGTCCCAGCCCACGTGCGTGAATCCGTCGGCGCTGCGCTCCATCGGCTCGGTGAGCCGGTCGGGATGCGCTCCCTGGAGGTAGCGCTTGACACCCTTGGGGCACAGCTTCCCCTCGTTGAAGGGGAAGTCGTACCAGGGCTCGAAGCCCACGACCTCGTCGTCGTGCACCTTGAGGATGACGCCGCACTGCTGACCACAGAAGCAGCAGTGGGTCTTGACCTCGCGGTCGATCTCCAACCCGGCATCCCATCCTCCGGGCGGCGTCTCGTTCAGGTGCGGGCCGTAACGCTCGACCAGCGCTTCCTCGGTGACCGGTGGGCGAGCCATCAGCCGAAACCCCCGACGCGGGCACTCTGGGCCTGTGTGAGAAGTCGCCGACGACAGCGCGGGCAGGTCCGCTGGTAGTTGTCACCATCGGCGAGCGAGTAGTCGAATCCGAGACGGGGAAGAATCGCCTCGAGATCTCCGATCTGGAGCGCGGAGGCGAACGGCTTGCCGCAGCTCCGGCAGTCCAGGGCGCCGCCTCGCGCACCCTCGGTCTTGTAGTACTCGATGCCGATGTTCGCCGGGCGTTGGAAGATGTGGAAGAGCTTGCCGAACGGGATGTACAAGAGGCCGAGGATCACTGTCAGAGCGTGCAGGTTCGTGAGGAAGACGTAGAAGCTTCCCTCCATCCAGAGGCTCGAGACCGTGAGCATGAGCCCGGTCACCGACACCGCGAAGAGGCCGGCGAGCGCGAGGAAGTCGTTGGAGCGTTCGACCGCGATGGCGCCGGGGTCACGCAGGCGCCGCGCCAGGAAGATCGCGACACCCGCCAGCACGAGGATCGCGGCGATGTCGAGGAGATGGAAGATGGTCCAGCCGAGCACGGAGCGGCTGGCGAACTCGAAGGTCCCGATGCCCGCAACGAACGCTTGATACTGCTGGGCGTCCTGTCCGACTGATTGGAAGTGCAGCCAACCGAACGTGAGGGGGAACGTGACCAAGACGGCGAGGATGCATCCCCAGAAGATGAGTTGGTGGGCGAGCCACCGTGAGATCGAGCGCTGCCGGATGAAGGTCTGGAGCAGGACGTTTCGCACCAGGAGGCCGGGTAGGTGAGCGACGTTTCGCCCTCGGCGCCCGGGGCGCAGGAAGGCTTCCCATCCGCGACGGTTCAGGCGGGCGGTGGGCGGTCGGCGCAGCCAGACGGTGTAGCGGTAGGCCACTCCGAAGATGGCGAAGAGTGTCCCTGCGAGGTAGCCGGCGAGTGCGGCGTCGAACCAGCGAAGACCCTCGCTTCCGACGAACACGGCGACGATCGTGACCGCGACCGCGCTCACACCCACGACCAGACCCCGCCGGTCCAGCGGCGCCGGGGCGTCAGCGCCTGGCGTGGAGACTGTCCGGGGGGCTGTGGTGGCGGGCGCCGTCATCGCGGCGACCCTAGCAACCGTTCTCGACTACCCCGCTTGTCGGCTATTCCCCTTCTGCGTCGGGAGCGTCGAAGATCTGCTTGTTCTCCGGTCCTGTCACGACCAACTCGGCCAGGGCACCCTTGTCGACGGCGCGCGTCAGTGCGTGGTCGACAAGCAGGTACGTCCCCGGGTTGTCGACGGTGAACTCCACCCAGGACGCCCCACCGGCAGGCAGCAGCGTCGTCTGCACGTTGGTCGACGGTTCAGAAGCCGCCTGGAGATGGGCCGTGTCGAAGATCTCCCCGATCACGTGGAAAGAGGAGATCAGGTTGGGCCCGCCGTTGCCGGCGAAGATCCGCACCCGGTCACCGACCTCTGCCTGAAGCGCATCCGGACCGGCGAGGCCCTGGAAGGAGCCGTTGAACACGACGAAGTTCGGGTCCTCGTTGACCATCTGGTCGAAGTCGAAGTCGAGGTGTCCCTCGGTACCGCGGGGCTGCTCCGTGTAGATCTCGCCCTGCATGATGTAGAACTCCTTGTCCACCGGAGGCAGACCACCCTCGGGCTCGACGACGATGAGCCCGTACATCCCGTTGGCGATGTGTGTGGGGACGCTCGGCGTGGCGCAGTGGTACACGTAGACACCCGGGTTGAGCGCTTCGAAGGTGAACGACTTGCTCTCACCCGGATTGGTCTGTGTGCCCACGGCTCCACCGCCCGGGCCGTTCACCGCATGCAGGTCGATGGAGTGAACGTTGGCGCTGCTCTCGTCGTTGGCCAGCGTGAGCGTGACGCTGTCGCCCTCACGGACCCGGACCATCGGCCCGGGAACCTTGCCGTCGAAGGTCCAGTAGGTGTAGACGGACCCGTCGGCAAGTTGACCCTCCAATTCCTGGGTCGTGAGATCGACGGTCACGTTCTCGGGCGGACGGTTCCCGATGGCCGTCGGGATCTCGGAGGGCGACTGACGGATGTCGTTGACCCCCGACGCCACGGACTCGGCGGGTGCAGCGGTGCCCCCCTGGGACGGTGTCTCCACCACGACTTCCTCTGTGCTGCCGCCGCCGGATCCGCCGTTGTCGGTGTAGGCCGCGGTGGCGAGCGCTGCCACACCCAGGGCGAGCGCGGCTATCGCCAGCACTGTCGCGCTGACCCCTCCCGCCTGTCCCACCGTGTGCCGGCCGCGCCGTGTGGAGTACCTCATTGTTCGCTCCTCTTGTTGTCGTTCTCGAATGAGACTTGCAGACGGCACCCCGCCGACCGCGGATCGGTGTGCGTCAGATGGTCGACAGTGAGGCCACCTATCTGTTCGGCCATCCCCTCGGCCAGGCCGAGGTGGAGGCCGCAGACGGTCGCCGGGTCGAGCGACGCTACGTCGGCGAAGGGGCACCGCTGCAACGTCAGGGAGGCGGCCACCGCCGAGTGGCTCTCGATGACCGGGTCGAATCCCTGGGAGGTGACGGCCTCCAGAAGTGCATCGAGGGGGTCGTCGGGGAGTCGGCTCCGGTCGACGCCGGCGGCGCAGCGTCCCGCCTCCACCGCTGTGGAACCGGTGCGTACGGCGAGCGCGAGCAGCACGGCCAGGCGCCGGTAGGCATCCGGCGTTTCCCACGCGCCCCCGAGGTCGGGTGCCAGGCGATACTGGAGGCGTGGTCGACCCGGGCGGTGACGCTCCTCGGTCTGTTCGGTGATCAGCCCCGCGTCGTGCAGGACAGTGAGGTGGGAACGCACCGCCGTGTGGTGCACGTCGACCTGAGCCGTGAGTGTCGGTACGTCGACAGGTGCGTCGGAGTCCGCGATCATTCGGAAGATCCGTCGACGCGTGGGGTCGGCCAGAGCGCGGGCGTGACGGGCGACGTCGTCCTCGGCGTTCGTCGGCGCCGTCATGTCGTCGCTCCCGTCGGGTCTCGCGGAATGACGGAGCCGTTGACTCGCAACATCACGGCACGCACGGCGGTGTCGGTCGCCGCGACGCACAACGCGACGGTCCCCGCCGTCCGGAACCCCGCGACCAACAGGACAGCGGCCGCGTTGACAGCCACGAGCGTGATCCAGGAGCGCGTGAGACGGAACCCCGAGCTCGAGCGCGACGTGTCCGCCGCCGCGCAGGACGGGCCCGAGATAGGCGAGCGAGCTCAAGAGGATCTGGGCGTACCCACCCACCACGAGGGCGAGGAGGACTGCGTCGCTGAAGGTCTCATGTCCGCGGAGCGCGTGGACCGCTCCCACGACCACAGCACCCATCCACCATCCGACGCCGGCCAGGAGCCCGACCAGGCGCGGACCCGCCCACCGGAACTGCTTCCGTCGAAGGTGCGGGAGCAGGCCGGCGATCGCCACGAGCCCGAGCGCGTACGCGCCGAGACCGACTGCCGCCACGAGTCGAGCATCGGCGGCGAGTCCGGCCCCGGCCACGAACACCGCGACTCCGAGGAGTGCCCCGAGCAGCCGTTGCGCTCTCTGGTCCGCGCGCGGCGACATCTTCGTACGTGCCTCGGTGGCAACGAAGAACGGGAGCGTCGCCGCGATCACGATCCCGATGAGCCCGAGCAGGTTGACCGTCTCGTCCGCGGCGCGAAAGCCGGCGCTTCGCGGTCCCGCCGCCAACGCGGCACCCATCACGCAGCCGACAACCCCTGCGACGAGTGCGATGACGTAACTGCCGACGGGAGCGTCGAACCGGCGGTTCCGGCCCGACGCCACAATGCGAACCAGGATGACGCCGAGAAGGGCGAGGGCCGCGACCACGGCGGTGGCTGCGACTCCGGTGAGGGCGTCGGGCCAGGCGAGCTCGTGACCGGCCGCCACACCGGCCGCGCCCACGGCCAGCAGCACACGCTGGGTCATCACCATGCGCCCAGCCGGTGCGGCGCCTGCCGACCAGGTGACGGCGAACAGCTGCGAAGCGCCCGAGATTGCGAGCAGCAGGGAACCGACGAGGAACAGGTGCAGGGGGAGCCAGGCGCCCGTGTCGTGGGGGAGAAGCGCGAAGAGCGCGGCGACGAGTGCGAAGCCCGTGGCCAGCAGCAGCGTGGGTCGAGCCTGGCGTTGCACGTCGCTGACGCGCCGGTCGGTGTTCGTTTCGTCGTCTGTGTGGGTCACCGCAGACCCAGCCGCTCACGCGCATCGGGCTCGACGTAGTCGGGCGTCCACGGTGGGTCCCAGACGATTCGGAGATCGACGGGTGTCTCCGGAAGAGCGATGGCAACCGCCGCCCGCGCCTGTGCAGGAAGGCTCTGCGACACCGGGCAGCCCGGCGTCGTCAGCGTCATCTCGATGACCACCGTGTCGTTCTCCGAACGTACGTCGTACACGAGACCGAGAGCGACGATGTCGACACCCAACTCCGGGTCGACGACGTCGCGCAGCGCGTTGCGAGCTACGTCGACGGGATTCACGCGGTGCTCCCGACCCGTGTGAGGGGATTGGACACCGGTTCGGCCGAACGCGCTCCGCCTGTCGCTCGGCGGACACCCGTGGCGAGGTTCACCACGGCGATCGCGCCACCGACCGACACAGCGAGTCCACCTGCGACGACGATGGTCGACGACGAGACGAGCAGGCCGACGACGACGGCCGCGAAGCCCATGGCGCACAGGAGATAGGTCGCGACGGCTGCAGGGCCCGAGTAGAGGTCGTCGAAAAGCAGCGGCGTTCCGTCGGGACGCTGTGCCATGCCCCGCTCGAACAACGTCGTCCAGCGGATGAACGGCACGATCTTGTGGGCGTGGCCGACGACAGCCAGGCCCAGCCACGCCGACAGTGACACGATCTCCGCAGCGACCACCCGCGGGCGGTCCGTTGCGTCGAGAGGGGCGAGACCCCCGACCAACGCCAGAACAGCGGCGGTCAGCAAGGCCAGCGCCCCGGTGATGACAAAGGCGTGGAGGAGGCCGAGGCGCCGCTG
Organism: uncultured Actinomycetes bacterium; assembly: GCA_963704035.1. GTDB lineage: Bacteria > Actinomycetota > Acidimicrobiia > IMCC26256 > JAOSJL01 > JAOSJL01. The sequence continues at coordinate 324,074 of CAVPGR010000002.1, forward strand.
TCGGTGACGGAGAACTCCGCCGAGCGACGTGAGGTGCGCGGCGATCCCGATCCCGACGATGGTCCCGCCGATCAGCGCCAGAGGCCGGGAGAAGAGAAGGCCCACGGTCAACACAGGGGCGCCGGCTGCAAGGCACGCGACGGCGACCGTTCCGCTGCGCGCCGACGGTCGGTGCGCGAGGAGGAACATCGGCCAGAGCTTCTCGGCGACGGCCACGTAGGTGAGACCCAACCAACCGAGCAGACCCAGATGTGCATGGGCCATGACCCGGTTCTGGAGAAGTGGGAACCATCCGTGGGTCCGGTCGAACGCGTAGACGATGCCGAAAGCCGCCGTGGCCACGAGGAGTGCAACCGAGCACCGCAGTCCCCACACCGTGATGTCCGCTTGACGGGTGGCGAGCGGACCCGAGAGGTTCCACGCGGCGAGCAGGACGCCGACGAACGTCATGGTTCCCCCGGCCCGCACCATCCACGACGGATTGTGGGCGAAGCCGCTCGCCAGCACCCAGACGCCGGGAATCAGGAGGAGTGCCGTCATGCGTGCGACGGCGACGGAGCGCAGGCGGCGCCCCGCCACGACAGGCCCGAACTGATGCAGCGCTCCGAGGACACCGATCGTGAGGAACCCGAGCATGACGGTGTGGGTGGCAGACACGACGCCCGGGTGGCCGGGCCACTGCACAGCATGGTCCGCGGCCAGAGCGACCGCGACACCCCCGAGGACCAGACCGACACCCGCGGCGACGAGGAACGTCAGCGGCACGTCCGCGGGTGGTGTGGGGGGACCTTCGCCGGGACCGTCGCCGGAGATGGTGACCGGGACGCTCACGGGGCCGGTCATGGAACGACGGCCACCAGGCGGCGGGTGCGGTGGTGCTCGAGGGCGCGTCCCACCTCGTCGAGGTCGCGGCCGAGAGGTACGTGGGCGAGCAGTTCGAGGAGAGCGTCGTCGGCCACCTCGCTGCCGTCGATCTCGCGCAGCGTGCCCGAGATCTGTGCCAACCGGTGACCGCCCTTGCCCGAGATCTCGTGAACGGCCGCGGACACCCGTTCGCCGTCGGGCACCCCGGCGAGGCCGTCGTCGCCGAAGCAGTAGATCCGATCGTCGTCCGACGCGTAGCGAACGGGCAAGGGCTTCTCGAGGCTGGGGCCATCGATCCAGATCGTGTGGTGACTACCGATCGCTCGGGCGAGTCCCATACGTTGCGCCTCCCATACGTTGCGCCTCCATACGTTGCACCGTCTCTCTCGAGCGGTATTTCTAGCAGCAATCCGAAATACTCCTCCTCGTGTCGTTCCCGGCCGAGGGCCTGAGGATGCAACGTGTCGGGACGAAGGTCCCGAATGGCGCGTGCCCGTGTCGGTCAGCCGCCTGTCGCAGGAGGGTCTTCCGGGTCGTTCGCTCCCTTCGGACAGGGCCACCCGGCCCTGTCGCCGAGGCCGGCCGATCCGGCACTGTGGCGACGTGAACTCGTGCGTCGGGCGCCGGCGGCACGGTGAATGCACGGTGAATGGACGCGGCAAATCGGGGAGAGAGTGGACCGGTGACGGATCGACTGAGCGCCATGGACGCCGCGTTCATCTCCGGTGAGACATCCGCCTGGCACATGCACGCGGGCGCGTTGATCCTCCTGGATCCCGCGGAGGCCCCCGACGATTTCGGCGTGGACACCTTCCGGAAGCTTCTCAGCGCGCGCCTTTCCTCGCTCGGGCCGTTCTGTCGGCGGCTCGCGCCGGTTCCCTTCGGTCTCGACACGCCGGTGTGGGTGACCGACGCGACCCTCGACGTGGACGCACACGTGCGCGCTGTCGGCGTTCCCTCTCCCGGCGGGCCCACGGATTTGGGACGGCTTGCCGGGGACCTGTTCGCGAGCAAGCTCGACCGGAGCAGACCGCTGTGGGAACTGTGGTTCATCGAAGGGCTGGCCGACGGCCGGGTCGCGTTGCTGGCGAAGGTCCACCACGCACTCGTCGACGGTGTCGGAGGCGCGCGGCTGTACGAAGCCCTCTTCGACATCGAGCCCGACGCCCCGTTCGAACGACCCGACGAACCGGCCCGTTCGATCGACGAGCGCGCTCCGAGCGATGTCGAACTCGTGGGCTCGGCGCTCTGGAAGCTGGTCGGCACGCCGCTACGGGTCGCCCGGACGGCGTGGCGCCTTGCTCACAGCGTCGTTCCCCTGGTGCGGTACCGCTATTCCGAGGAGTGGTCCGACGCCACCCTGCCATTCCAGGCGCCGCGGACCTCTTTCAATCACGCCATAACCGCGCGGCGCGGTCTCGCGTTCGCCGACATCCCTCTCGACGACGTCAAGGCGGTGAAGCGCGCCCTCGACGTCACGGTCAACGACGTCGTCCTGGCAGCGTGTGCCGGGGGGCTTCGTCGCTACCTGCTCGAACGCGACGAGTTGCCGGATCGTCCACTGGTCGCACAGGTCCCGGTCGCGGTGGCACCCGATGAAGGTCAATCCGAGGAGGTCGGGAACCACGTCGCCGTGATGGGCGCAGCACTGCCCACCCACGTGAGCGATCCGGTCGCCGCTGTTCGCGAAGTCGCCGTGACCACGCGTAGCGCCAAGAGCCTCCAGAGCGCGCTGGGCGACGACGTCGTCATGCGTCTGGCCGAGTCGGTGCCGCCGGGTCTCGTGGCGGCCGGTGTCCGTAGCTACACGAGACTGCGTCTGGCTGAGCACCACCCACCCGTGTTCAACCTGATCGTGTCGAATGTGCGCGGGCCTTCGATGCCGCTCTATGCCGGAGGAGCACGTCTCGTCGGCACCTACCCGATGGGGCCACTGCTCGACGGCGGCGGTCTGAATCTGACCGTTCTGTCATCGGCGGAGTCGCTGCACTTCGGCTTCCTCGTGTGTCCCGACGTGGTCGAGAACCCGTGGGCGCTGGCGCGCCACACCCGCGACGCTTTCGACGAGTTGTTCGCCGCGACCCGCGAGCACGCGGTGACGGCATGACGCAAACACGCTCGCGCCCGGAAGATCGAGGAGGACGGTGTCGGTGACGGACCAACGTATGGAGGGTTTGACACGCGAGGAATGCCTCGGCCTCTTGGCGACCACGTCTCTGGGTCGCGTCGCGGTCACGATCGGGGCGGTTCCGGCAGTGCTACCGGTGAACTACGCGCTCCTCGACGACGCCGTCGTATTCCGCAGCGCGCCCGGAACCAAACTCAGTGCCGCCGTCCTCGGCACCGTCGTGGCCTTCGAGGTGGACGAAGCCGACTCTGTCGACCACTCGGGATGGAGCGTCCTCGTCGTCGGCCACGCGGCGGAACTCCGGGAGGGCCCCCAGCTCGATGCTGCCAAACGCCTTCCGCTCCAGGCGTGGGCCGGCGGGGACCGTGACCACTTCGTGCGGATCGAATCGGAGCGGATGTCGGGCCGCCGACTCGGCCTCGGCCCCTTTCCCGGCGGGCGTACCGACGCGCGCGAAACCCACGGCATTCGCTGAGTCGCTACCCGGCCTGCCGCGAGCCGACCGGGACACTCCACACGAGTTCCGTTCCGCCCGCGTCCCGCTCGTTCAGTGTGAGTGAACCTCCCAGGGATTCGGCCCGCTGGGCCAGATTGCGAAGTCCGCGGCCCTGACCGTCCATCGGATCCGACGCGCCGGGGCCCCGACCGTCGTCGAGGACGAGGAGGCGGACGTCGTCGCCCGCGTGCAGGACGATCTCGACGACCCTCGCGTCCGCGTGTCGGGCCACGTTCGCCAGTGCCTCCCGGAGAGTGGCGACGAGCTCGTCGGCGACGCGGTCAGGTGTGACGACGTCGACCGGGCCGTCGAACCGTATCTGCGGACGCGCCCGCAACCCCGGCGTCATTTCGTCGACCACCTGGAGCATCTCGGTGCGGAGCTGTCGACCGGGCAGAGCCTCGGTCTCGAGGCCGAAGATCGTCGTGCGGATCTCCCGAACCGTGTCGTCGAGCTGATCCACGGAGGCGTCGATGCGCCCTCGAAGGTCGGGATCCTCGACGACACGCGCTGTGGACTCGAGCGCCATACCGATGGCGAACAGGTGTTGGATCACCCTGTCGTGGAGGTCGCGCGCGATGCGTTCACGTTCGGTGAGCACGGCGACGCTGCGATCGCGCGTGTGCAGCCGCGCGTTCTCGATGGCGATCGAGGCCGCTGCTGCGAGGGTGACAGCGAGGATCTCATCGCGTTCGGTGAACTCGTCACCGCCTTCCTTCTCACAGAGATACAGGTTTCCGAACGCCTGCCCGCGTACCAGGATCGGGACACCCAGAAACGAGCGCATCGGTGGATGGTCCGGTGGGAAGCCGACGGAGTCGGGATGGTCCTGGAGCCTGGCGAGGCGGATGGGCTGCGGATCGCGTACGAGCAGCCCGAGGATCCCCCGACCCTCGGGCGGGGCGCCGATGGCTTTGATCTCGTCGTCGTCGAGTCCGACCGGGACGAACTCCGAGAGCGATCCGTCGTCGTCGAGCACACCGAGAGCGCAGTACCGGGCCCCCACCAGGCTGCGGGCCGACTCGGCGATCCGACGAAGCACCGTCGGCAGCTCGAGGTCGCCCGCCACGCTCAGGACGGCGGCGAGCAGCTCGTCGAGGCGTGGATCACCGGTGACGTGGGGAGGGTGCATGACACGTCGAGTCTACGGATCAGGGGTGTCCACCTACGGGCGCGGATCGATCTGCTCGGGAGGTGGGCAACGCCCTGATTAGGCTGCGTTTCGTGACCCAGCTACCGCCACCGCCGGGTGCTCCGCCACCACCGCCTGCTGTCCCGCCGCCGCCGGGTGCTCCGCCACCACCCTCGGGACCTGGTCCGGGCTCGGGGCCACCGCCGGTGCCTCGGCTTCCGGCATCCGAACGCCTCCGGCTCGCCTACCAGCGGCGTTACGAGAGCGACTACATCTTCGACTACTGGAGTGCGCTGGGCTGGACGGTCCTGACTCTCGGCGTCTACGGCATCTACGTCTTCTACCAGGTCATCCGGCGCGACCGCGACCACAATCTCCGCCGGCTCGAACTACTCGACGCCGGCATCGCGTTCGCGTGGGAACAGGCCGAAGTGCAGGGCAAAGACGAAGAGCTCCGCCCCAATTTCGAGCACGCCCAGGCATACCTCGATGAGTTGCGCCGACTCACGACCGAGTTCCGCGACCCGGTCATCTGGCTCGTGATCTACCTGTTCGGCTCCTCCATCGCCGTCTTCGTCGGCTTCTATCTCGTCGACAGTGACCTCATCCGTCACGACACGAACGAAGGTGGCGTCGAGGATGAGCTCGCGACGATCTTCGCTGCGTTGGGTCAGCCGCTCCCCGTGCCCGACGCAGCACGGGTGAAGAGCCCCGACAACATCGCAGGGCGCATCGTCGCAACGATCTTCAGCTTCGGCTTCTATTTCCTGTGGTGGTACCACGACATCTTCGAGGAAGGGAACCGCCACTTCCGCGCCAACTGGGTCTGGGAGGACTCACTTGCCGGGGCGGTCCAGGCGATGGGACACGCCGCCTGATGTCACCCACGGGCGAGGAAACCACACCGATTCGGGTCTTCCTGCTCGACGACCACGAGGTCGTCCGCCGGGGGCTGCGGGAGATGCTGGAGGCGGACGGACACCTGGATGTCGTGGGGGAGGCCTCCACCGCGGCCGAGGCGCTCTCGCGTATTCCACCGACCCGTCCCGACGTCGCGGTGCTCGACGTGCGCCTTCCCGATGGCAACGGTGTCGACGTGTGCCGGGAGGTGCGTTCGTCCCATCCCGAGATCCAGTGCCTCATCCTCACGTCGTTCTCCGATGACGAGGCGCTGTTCCAGGCGATCATGGCGGGTGCCGCGGGCTACGTGCTCAAGCAGGTGAGGGGTTCGGATCTCGTCGACGCCATTCGCCGTGTCGCCGCGGGACAGTCGTTGCTCGACCCCGCCGTGACGGCCCGGGTGTTGGAGCGGTTGCGTCAGCCGCCCGAGGAGGACCAGCGACTGGCACGACTCACGGATCAGGAGCGCACCGTTCTGGCGCTGATCGCCGAAGGTCTCACCAACCGCCAGATCGGAGAGCAGATGCACCTGGCGGAGAAGACGGTGAAGAACTACGTCTCGAACCTGCTGTCGAAGATGGGGTTCGAGCGGCGCACGCAGGCCGCGGTCTACGCCGCGCGGCTCGACAAGCGCCCCGAGGGTTGACGGGTCTGACGATCGTCGGTCTTGCTCTAGATCCCCGCCGGAGCGTCGAGAACCGACCCGACGGCTTCGAGAACTGCATCGCGGGTTGCGGGAAAGCGCACCAGGTGGTGTCCTCGCACGAGATCGGAAAAGCGCTCCAGCGTCGGTGCGGGCGCCTCGAGGATCACCGGGGTGTCGGGGAAGCGCTGCGCGAGGGAGGCCACCACCTCGCGGTGGTTCGTGTCGGTCATCCGCAGTCCGTGGTACACGACGTCGGTGCGCTCGACGAGCGCGCACGTACCCGAGGCCAACAGGTCACACTTCTTCCGCGCGCTCTTGTCGGGCCCCTCGCACGTGGCCACGTCGTAACCCGCGTCCGTGAGGATCTCGGCTACCACGTCGAGTTCCGTGACGTCATCGATCACCACGAGGACGCGCGGCCGGCCCGATTGTGAACCCCAGTCGTGGTTCTGGACCGGTGACTTCTGACGACGAAACGTGCGCGTCGTCACGGACGTACTCCTGCGGCGGGCATGCGCCCCATCGTGGTCACCGCCAGGCGTTTCTCGCTAGGGTCGAAGGTCCCCCGACGACCGGATCGTCAACTCCACCGTTCGTGGCTCGTCCACGCCCTTCAAGGTTCCGACCATGCCCAGGACCGTGCCCACCACGATCTTTCCGGCGAAGCCGACCAGGGGGACGACCACTCCGTCGACGGTGAGCGTGACCGGCGTCTCCGGGTCGCCTCGCGCCTCGTCCGCCAGCGACTCGACGAGGCCGTCGAGATCGTCCGGGTCGCACCGACCTTGTTCGTCGGTCCGCAGGTCGGCGAGAATCGGTCCGGCGGCCTCACGGGGCTCGTCGTCGACGGCGGTGACCCGGATCTTCGACCACGGCGCCTCGTGGAAGCCCTCCACGAGCACGAGATCGCAGCCGGCGAGGCGGGTCAGCGCCCGGTCCGGGGTCGGGCCCGTGGCGTCGGGCGCGCACCTCTCGAGTACGAACAACTCTTCGGGTCCCACCACCGCGACCGGGTCGGCGCCCGCGGCACGCAGACGGCCCGAGTCGCTCTCGGGTCGATCGACATCGAAGCCCTTGTGGGCGTGCTTGAGATAGCCGACGCGAAGACCACGGGAACCGAGCCTTTCCACGAGCGAGGCCGCCAACGTCGTCTTGCCCGCGCGACTCGCACCCACGATCCCCACGATTCCCCACTGCGCCTCCGCCCACTGCGCCTCCGCCCACTGCGCCCACCGATGACCTCCCTCACGCTTCGGTTCCGGGATCCGTGAGGCTAGGGCCTGGTGGCCCGGCCGAGGTCATCGTCATCACAGATACGAAACATCGTTTCCCTCGCTGTGAGAGGTGACCCTCGGCGGGAGTGTCGGGACCTTGGTCACTGTCCCGTCAGCCTCCCTCGCCGTCACGATGGAGCGAGTACCGGTCGACTGGGAGGTGGCATGGAGACGGACCCGCACGAGGAGTCATCCTCGGGAGTCTCCCGGCGCTCCTTCCTGAAGCTCACCGGCGGTGCCGTTCTCGTCGGCAGCGCCGCGGGGCGCTTCGAGCGCCTGTCGTTCCTGAGCGCCGCCCAGGGCGTCGACAACCCGCTGCTCGAGTACCCGAACCGCGACTGGGAGCAGGTGTACCGGGACCTGTACGCCTACGACGATTCCTTCACGTTCATCTGCGCACCCAACGACACCCACATGTGCCGGCTGCGGGCGTTCCGTCGCAACGGCGTGGTCACCCGGATCGAGCAGAACTACGACGGCGGGAACTACGGCGACCCGCAGGGCAACCGCTCCACGGTGGCCTGGAACCCACGGGGCTGCCCCAAGGGCTACACGTTGCACCGTCGGGTCTACGGCCCGTACCGGGCGAAGTACCCGATGCTGCGCAAGGGATGGAAGGAATGGGCCGACGACGGCTTCCCGTCCCTGTCCGACGACCCGGATCTGCGTACGCAGTACCGCTTCGACGCCCGGGGTGACGACGAGTTCGTCCGGGTCACCTGGGAGGAGTCCGACGACTACGTCGCGCGCGGCCTCGTGGCCATCGCGGAGACCTACAGCGGCGAGGAAGGCAAGAAGCGCCTGCTCGACAAGGACGGCTACGAGCCCGAGATGCTCGAGCACTGGGAGGAGTCGGGCGTCCGCACGATGAAGTTCGGATCGTCCCTGCCCGTCCACGGCGTGGCGGGCAAGTTCGGGCTCTTCCGCTTCGCCAACACGCTGTCGCTGCTCGATGCGCACGTCCGAGGCGTCGACGAAGAGGAAGCGAAGGGCGCCAGCGACTGGTCGGAGTACACGTGGCGCGGCGACCAGGCCCCGGGTTTCCCGTTCGTGCACGGTCTCCAGACGACCGAGGTCGACATGAACGACATGCGCAACAGCCGCCTCGTCGTCATGGTCGGGAAGAACCTCGTCGAGAACAAGATGCCCGACTCCCACTGGTTCCACGAGGTCATGGAGCGCGGCGGCAAGATCGTCTCCATCATCCCCGAGTACGGGGCTCCCAGTTCCAAGTCCGACTACTGGATCCCGGTGCGCGCCGGGCTCTCGGACACCGCGCTGATGCTCGGGATCGCGAAGGCGCTCATCGACCGTGACGCCATCGACCGGCCATTCCTGCAGCGCTTCACCGACATGCCGTTGCTCGTCCGCCTCGACACGCTGCAGCGATTGCGGGCGGACGAGGTGTTCGAGGGCTACACGAACGGCCTGGAGCCCGACTCGCCGAGCTTCACAGTGCACGGCCTCACCGAAGAACAGTACGAAGAGATCGGTGACCGTGTCGTGTACGACTCCCGGTCGAACGGCCCCAAGGCGATCACCCGCGACGACGTCGGCGGGAAGCTCGCCGAGGCCGGCGTAGCGCCCACACTCGACTGGCGTGGAGAGATCACGCTGGCCGATGGCTCGACGGTCGAGGCCGCGACCGCCTTCTCGATGTACAAGGAGCACCTCGCCGACTACGACCTCGACACGGTCGTCGAGATCACCGACGCCCCCAAGGACCTCGTCGAGCGCCTCATCGACGACATCGCCACGATCAAACCCGTCGCCTTCCACGTCGGCGAGGGCATCAACCACTACTTCCACGCCACACTCCACAACCGGGCGACGTACCTCGTGGCCATGCTGGTCGGGCAGCATCGGCGTGCCGGGCGGCGGTGTCAGCACCTGGGCCGGCAACTACAAGGGCGGGATCTTCCATGGTGCGCCCTGGCACGGACCCGGCGTGGGCGGCTACGTCAACGAGGACCCGTTCCACCCGGTGATGGACCCGGCCGCGGGATACCGCCCTGCACCGGGCGCGAAGGAAGGCGAGCCGGGCGCGTCGCCCATCCGCCACACCATCCACGGCGAGGACACGAGCTACTGGGGCTACGGCGACAAGCCGCTGATCGTGGACACTCCCGAGGAGGGGCGGAAGGTCTTCACCGGCTCGACCCATCTCCCTCGGCCCACGAAGCTCATCTGGTACAACAACGCCAACCTGATCAACCAGGCCAAGTGGGTCTACGAGCTCGTCAAGAACGTGAACCCCAAGGTCGACATGATCGTCGACCAGCAGATCGAGTGGACCGGCTCCGCCGAGTTCGCCGACGTGATCGTCCCGGTGAACTCCTGGATGGAGATGCAGACCACCGAATTGGCCGGGTCCTGCTCCAACCCGTTCCTCCAGCTCTGGAAGGGAGGGATCGACCCACTCCACGACACGCGCGACGACCTGGCGGTCTTCGCGGGCGTGGCCGGTGCGCTCACCACCGAGACCGGTGACGAGCGCTTCTCGGACAACTACGCCTTCGCCGACCAGCCTGAGGTCTACCTCGACCGGGTACTCGACGCATCGTTCACGACAGAGGGGTACACGAGCGCCGACATCCTCGATGGAAAGTACGGCGAACCCGGTGGCGCGCTCTTCCAGTACCGCAGCTACCCGAGGATCCCGTTCCTCGAGCAGGTTCAGGACGACCTGCCCTTCTACACGGATACGGGCCGGATGCACGGGTACGTCGACATCCCCGAGGCCATCGACTACGGCGAGAACCTGATCGTGCACCGCGAAGCCGTGGAGGCGACGCTGTATCTGCCGAACGTGATCGTCTCGACGAGCCCGTTCCTCCGCCCGAAGAGCTACGGGTTCGGACCCGACGACAACAGTCCCGACGCTCGCCAGGTCCGTAACATCATGATGCCCTGGAGCGAGGTGAAGGAGACCACGAATCCTCTCGCGGCCGACGGCTACACCTTCCTGTGCCTCACGCCGAAGTCGCGTCACTCCGTGCACTCGTCGTGGGCGGTCACCGACTGGCACTGGCTGTGGAACACGAACTTCTCCGATCCGTACCGTGTCGAATCCCGTATGCCGGGCGTGGGAGACACGATGCTCCACATGAACCCCGAGGACGCCAAGGAGCTCGGGATCGCCAACGGCGACTACATCTGGGTCGACGCCAACTCCGAGGACCGTCCGTACATCGGAGCAAGCCCCGACGACGACTTCTACGACGCGGCGCGCATGATGGTGCGCGCCAGCTACAACGGTGGGTATCCCCGTGGTGTCACGATGCTCAAACACGCGTTCTACATGGCGACGCCGCGTACCGTGCGCGCCGCGCGTGAACGCGACGACGGCCGGGCCCTCGCCGCGGGAACCGGTTACCAGGCCAGCTTCAGGCACGGGTCGCAACAGAGCATCACGCGCGGATGGGCACCGCCGATGCACCAGACCGACTCGCTGTTCCACAAGAAGGCCGCCGCGATGGGCTTCGTCTTCGGCTTCGACGTCGACAACCACGCCATCAACACCGTTCCCAAAGAGACCATCGTGCGGATCACGAAGGCCGAGGACGGTGGGCTCGGGGGTAAGGGCGCGTGGGCCCGGGGCCGCGACGGTCGGACCCCCGGCAACGAGAACGAGGCGATGAAGGCCTACATCGCCGGTGGCTACAACAACGTGAAGGGGCGTTGACGATGCACACCGCCCCCGTCGAGTTCCTCGGCCGTGTCGACCGTTCGATGCCCGTCGACGCGGGCAGCGACAAGTCGCTCGAGGCCGACGACCCCTACGAGCTCGTCGGGGTGCGCTTCCCGGTGGCACCCGGGGTCGATGCCGACGCCGAGGTCGTGCGCTGCATGATCGAGGACTACGCCCTCATGGGGTGGCCCGCCACGCGGAGTCCGTCAGCTCTTCGGTGCCGAGGAGTTCCAGGGAACACACGACGTCGGCGGCCCGCCGCGGGATGGACTTCGTCGAGGAACAAATCGTCGCGGTCTTCGGGCCCGAGCCCGTCGAGCGTGAGCTCAGTGAACCCGTCTGGGCGGACGACGTCCGACAAGACCCTGTCGTCGAAGGAGCGTCCTGATGCCGCAGGTCCACAACTGGCAGCTGGGTCGGGACATGGAATACGTCCACGAGGCCGGCCAGACCGAACGGCAGTTTGCCGCGGTGTTCAACATCAACCGCTGTATCGGGTGCCAGACATGTTCGATGGCCTGCAAGTCGACGTGGACCTTCGCGCCGGGCCAGGAGCTGATGTGGTGGAACAACGTCGAGACCAAGCCGTACGGCGGCTACCCGCAGAACTGGGACGTCAAGACGCTCGAGCTCCTCGAGGCCGCGAACCCCGGTGGCCAGACCTGGAACGCAGGCGGGGGCGACGGCACGCCGAAGGCTCCCTACGGTCGCTTCGACGGCAAGACGATCTTCGAGTCGGCCGACGCCAAGCGAGGAGAAGACGGCACCGTGGCGGGCGAGGCCACCGTGACGGGCTACATCCCCACCGAGGAGGAGTGGAAGGCGCCGAACGCCTTCGAAGACCACGCCACGACGTTCCCGAAGCAGGGCGTCTCCCTTCCGGAGCACGAGGGCTGGTTCTTCTACCTCCAGCGCATCTGCAACCACTGCACCTACCCGGGATGCCTGGCAGCGTGCCCGCGTAACGCCATCTACAAGCGTCCCGAAGACGGCATCGTGCTCGTGGATCAGGAGCGGTGCCGCGGCTACCGCAAGTGCGTCGAGGCCTGCCCGTACAAGAAGACGATGTACCGCCCGACCACGCGGACCACCGAGAAGTGCATCGCCTGCTACCCACGGATCGAGGGCAGCGATCCGATGACGGGCGGAGTGCCGACCGAGACCCGCTGCATGGCGGCGTGTGTCGGCAAGATCCGCCTCCAGGGCCTCGTGAAGACGAACGAGGACGGTTCGTGGGCCGACGACCCGAACAACCCGCTCTACTACATGGTGCACGAGGAGCAGGTGGCGCTTCCTCTCTACCCGCAGTTCGGCACGCAGCCCAACGTGTTCTACATCCCGCCACGCTGGGTGCCGCGCCCGTACCTCGAGCAGATGTTCGGGCCCGGCGTGCAACAGGCGATCGACCGGTACACGAAGCCGAGCCGTCGCCTGCTCGCGATTCTCCAGCTCTTCCGGGCGAGCCGCAAGATCGTCTTCTCCTACGACATCGAACAGGGCCCGAAGTTCGACGAGATCAACGTCAATGGAGAAACCGTCGAGCTCTTCGACGACACGGTGATCGGCTACGACAGCACGGGAGCCGAGATCGTGCGGGTGAACGTCCAGGAGCCGGTGACCCAACGCCCCGGCAAGATCAACTCCATCTAGGTGGGGGAGGAATGGCGATGACAACGGCCACCCGCACAGCGGACACCTCACCCGAGGTCGCGACCGCGATCGGACGCAGCGCCGTCTACGGCGTTCCTCGCGGTCGGCCTCGCCTTCCCGACCAAGGAGAGTGTTTCCGAGATCGAGGAGAGCCTCGCACCTGTTCTGGCGGGCCTCGAGACCGGCGACGACGAGCTGGACCGGCTGCTCCGCGACGCCCTCGAGGCCCGTCGCCTTCCGCTCGACGAACTGCGCATGCATCACGGGAACCTCTTCACGCACATCGAGCCCATGGACTGTCCGCCGTACGAGAGCGCGTTCTCCGGTACCGACGTCTTCCGCCAGACGAGCGTGATGGCCGACGTCGCCGGTTTCTACCGTGCCCACGGGCTCCAGGTCGGCGGCCGGGAGCGCGAGCGCCCCGACCACATCGGCACCGAGCTCGAGTTCATGGCCTTCATGACCGAGAAAGAGGCGTACGCGCTCGAACACCTCGACGCCGACGCTGTCGAGGAGTGCCGTCGCACCCAGGACAGATTCCTCTCCGACCATCTCGGGTGTTGGGCGCCCGGGTTCGCCCGTCGCGTGGCGGTGGCCGCCCACGACGGTCCGTACGTCGCCATCGCCCGCGCCCTCGAAGCCTGGCTGCTCGCCGATCTGCGCGCTGCGGGCGTCACCCCGGTGGAGGTTCTCGAGGAGCCGCAACCCCAACCGCCACCCGAGGACGACTCGTGTGGAGCATCGGAGATGTGCGGCGTCGAGGTGACCACGACCCCGGGAGAATCCCCGGAGGGCACATGGGTCGAACTGGGGGAGACACGATGACCTCTCATCCTGACGTGGATGTCTCGAACGAGGCCGGAATGCGGAACCCCCTGACGCGACGCGTCGGGATGGTGCTCGTATTGGCGGCCGCGGTCGTCGCGGCAGCGACTCTCCAGATTCTCGACGCCAATCCCGCCACGTCGCAGACCACCGGAATCTCGGCTCTGAAAACCGAAGCCGATCTCGGCCTGGATCCCGGCGACGGAGCGTGGGACCGAGTGCCCGAGACGGAGCTGCCGCTCACGGCACAACAGACGAGCTACCCGTTCGGAGGTGGATCCGTGGCGGCAGTCACGGTCCAGGCGCTGCACGACGAGGAGTCGCTGTACCTGCGTGTCACGTGGCCCGATTCCACGAGCGATGTCGGGACGGGCGCGCCGGAGGCGTTCTCGGATGCCGTGGCGGTGCAGTTCCCCTCGGTCGCCGCCGCGACGGTGCCGGCGGTCTGCATGGGCCAGGCCAGTTCCGGTGTGAACATCTGGCAGTGGCGGGCCGACTCCGATGCCGGACCTCCCGACACGATGGACGAGATCCGGCCCAACACGGTCGTCGACGTTCCCGAGACCGCGAACGAGGACTATCCGGCGCGGGTGGCGGGGAATCCTTTCGACGCCGAGGAAGCCGGAGCCGTGCAGAACCTCCTGGCCGAAGGGTTCGGGACGATCGGACCTGCCGAGGATCAGCCTGTCGCCGGCCATGGCGAGCACGACGACCAGGGGTGGACCGTGGTGCTCCGCCGGGAGCTGTCGTCGACCGCCGGCGGCGAGCCCAGCTTCAGGATGGGCGAACCGACCGACATGGCCTTCGCTGTGTGGGACGGCGCGAACGATGAGCGGAACGGTCTGAAATCGGTCTCGGCGTTCGCCACTCTCGCCTTGAGCAACGACACCGTTCCCGGGGCCGGATCCGGGTGGATCATTCCGCTCGTGGCGGTCATGTTGGCCGCGGTGGTGATCGCCATCGCCCGCGGGGGCATGCGGAGATCTTCGTGAGTGTTGTGGCGGAGCGGCTCGCTCCCGCTCGTCGGTCGGCGACGCTCACGCACCGGGATGTCGTCCCGCTCGTCTTCGGGTTGACCGTGCCTGCGGTCGTCGCCGAGTTGGTCATCCTGCGCCTGTTCACGCGCACGGCCATCCACATCCCCGCGTTGGAGTTCCTCGCCGGCACCTACCGTGTGGCAGCGGTTCTCGGCCGATTCACCTTCCATCTCGCGGCCGTCCTTCTCATCGCCGCCCTGTCGGTTCTCGTTGTCGAGCTCGCTCGCCGCGTCGACCCGCAGGCCCGCACAGCGGCGGCCGCCACCGCCGTGTTCGGTGTGACGGCCGCGGCGGCACGTCTCGAACTGATCGACACGGTGACCACCACCGTGCTCGTGGGAACGTGCGTAGCGGTCCTGGTGTGGACCGCGGCGTCGGGCCGCGGAATTTCGTCTGTTCCGCTGATCCTCTTCGGAGCAGCATTTCTGGCAGTCGCCGCACACTCCCTCGCGCAGCAGGTCGCCGCCGAGGGAGGTCCCGCCGTCGACGGAGCGCGTCTTCTCTACCTGGGTGAGGGTCTCGCTCTCGCTGCAGCGGCGAGCGCACCCCTGATCATCGGAGTCCGCCCGTCGCGGCGCGCCGTGTGGTTCGGAGCCGCCGCAGGGGTGCTGGTGGCAGGTGCGATGATCGGCAACGGTTCCACGGTCAAGATCCTCACGCTGTGGAACTTCGGTCTCGCCGGTTACTTTCCGTCGCCGCTGTACGGCATCGCTGTCGCCGGCGTCGTCGTCGCGGTCGCCACGGCCCACCGCCTCGGCCGTCGGTTCGACGCCTGGGCGCTCGTTCTCCTGTTTGTCGGTGCGGTCGGGCTCCACAGCACGTATCAGTCGGGTCTGGTCGTGGCAGGTCTCTCACTGCTCGTGTACCTCACGTGTACGCGGCGGCCGTCGGCCGACGCGGCTGACACATCGGCGGACGCCCTGGGGGCGTGATCATGACGCATCCGGATCCGCTTGGGCGTCCTGGTCGTGGAGGCGGATCCCGGCGCTGAATCCCTTCGAGCGCCACGCCGCTGCCACCGTGCACAGCGACGACCCGCGCGACATCGTGGATGCGTGCCAGGAGGCGGCCCGGAGGCGGACAGGACGGTGGAACGTCTCGGCTGAACGCCTCCACCCAGGCCTTGGGCGGGCCTTTGCTCAGCGGTTGTCCAGGTTGTCGAAGAGCGCCGCGTACTGGGCGAGGTGGCGATCGCCGAGGAAGTCGCGCCGCGCCCGTTCGTGGGCGTTCGCTCCGAGGCGTGCGGCCAGATCGTCGTCGCTGAGCAGGCGTACGACCGCGTCGCCGAACGCCTCGAGGTCGGTTCCGTCGTCGATGAGAAGCCCGTCCTCGCCGTCGGTCACCTGGTCGGGTATGCCGCCGACCCGGGTGCCCACGAACGGACGCGCCTTCCACAGGGCTTCGGATACCGTGAGGCCGAATCCCTCGGCAAGACTCTTTTGAGTCACGACGTCGGCATGTCGTTGGAGCGCGTTGACGATGGCGGCGTTCTCGTCGACGTCGGCCATCGGCAGACAGGCCAGGTGGATCCGGCTGCGTACGGCGTGGGGGAAATCGCGCCACGCTTCGACGCACTCGTCGAGCACCTCGGCGCCCTCGGGATCGTCGGTGACCCCACTGACATTGGGCCCGGCCAGCACGAGATGAGCCTCGGTGTCGGCAACGATGTGGCGTTCGAACCCCTGCATCACGCCGAGCATGTCCTTCAGGCGGTCCCAGCGGGACACCTGGACGACCAGGCGCTCGTCGATGTGTGGCGGCGGTCCGGTCTGGAGGATGTCGGCGTGGCGGTCGACGCGTCCGGGTGAGCCGTCGCGGCGCGTGAACGTGGCCACCGTTCCCTCGTCCACCCCGGTCAGGAGTCCGGTGTCGCCGAGGATCGCGTGCGCGACCTCGGGCGCCATGTCCTGGTTCTTGGGGGAGAACGGGTCGATCGACGGGGGGATGATGGCGAGGCGCCCGTCGTTCGCCCACTCGGGAGCGAAGTGCTCACGGGTGAACACGAAGCGGTCGGCGCCTTCGAGGTAGGGGTGCAGGAACTCCCACGACCGTTCCACACACTCGTTGTGGTCGTCGCTGCCCACGTGGCAGCGCCAGACCACGAACGCGCCGGCCTGCTGCATGGGCGCGACGAGCCCGGCGGTCTGCGGGTCGTGAAGCAGCACGACATCACCGGGTCGAACGAGCTCGCGGAGCTGAGTTGCGTTCTCGGCGGTGACCTTCTCGTAGATCTCGTGTTCGGCGGCGCCGAGTTCCCCACCGTCTCCCGGCGAGCGGTGCAGTCCGTTGTGGATCCGCTTGGTGATGGCGAAGAACTCGGGTGTGCCGTGGATGACGGCCCATGGAGCATCGATGCCCACGCCGCGCACGTACGCCAGCAGCGTCTGGAGCATCTCGGCGACTCCGCCGCCGGTGGCGGTGGAGTTCACGTTCAGGATCCTCCGGCCGGCGAGCTTCTCACGCGCCAGGCTTGCGATCTCCCGGAACCGCTCGGCGCGCTCCGGTCCGATGATCGGGGCCAGGCGCTCGGGGTCGAGGCCCTGGAGTTGGACTTCCTGGATCCGTGTCATCACGCTCCTGTAGATCGGTGCGTCCTCGCCAAGGTTGAGAATCTACCCGGTGTTGTCGGGAATCCGGGGTTGCTGTCATACCCGGCAGCGACACTCTTCTCATGGAACACAGAGAAGAACAGGTCGTCACGAAGATCGATTGCGACACGTGCGTCATGCAAGGGACCTCGGCGTGCGACGACTGCCTCGTACGGTTCGTCGTGAATCGGGAACCGGGTGAGGCGGTCGTGTTCGACGCCGCCGAGGAGCGGGGTCTGCGCGCTCTGTCGAGTGCCGGGATGCTGCCGGAACTGCGCTACTTCGACGCGGCCGGATGAGGTGTCGGCCCGACACGATCGCTAGAGGTGCCGCTGAATTGCCCCCGGTGGCCGCGGCGGGCAAGGGTGGCACACCGACCATCCCGGGGAGCACGCCATGGACACCTTCGACGTCGACGGGCTGAACTGGGGTCTGCTCGTGCTGCGCTGCGGCCTCGGGCTGATCATGGTCGCCCACGGCTGGAACCACATCTTCGGCGGGGGGAAGATCACGGGAACAGCCGGGTGGTTCGACAGCCTCGGCATGCGTCCGGGAATTCTGCACGCCTGGTTGGCGAGCCTCACCGAGCTGGGGGTCGGCGCGATGCTCCTGGCAGGTCTGTTGACTCCTCTCGCCGCCGCGGGCGTGATCGGCGTGCTCTTCGTGGCGCTCATCACCAACCACCTGAAGAACGGCTTCTTCATCTTCCGACCGGGTGAGGGCTACGAGTACGTGCTCTTCCTGATGGTCGCCGCCGCGGCTCTCGGTGCCACGGGAGCCGGAGAGTGGTCGCTCGACGAGGCGATCGACGTCCACATCGACGCGTGGGCGGGATTCCTGATCGCTCTCCTGGGCGGCGTGGGCGCGGCGACGGTCCTCATGCTCGTGTTCTGGCGTCCGGACCCTCCGGTGGACGCCGCCGACCGCTAGCCCGGAGCCGAGGAGCAGCGGCCCGGTGCCGAAGGCACCAAGAGCGGTTAGGTCGTGCGGCTGACGGCGGCCGCGAGCAGAGGGACGGCTTGGCGCCAGTCGGCGGTGAGTGAGACGTCGGAGTACCCGTGGATCGGGGCGTCGGGATCCGGGTTGATGCCGACCACGGTGCCCGCCGCCCGGATTCCGACGGAGTGGTTGAACTTCCCCGACAGCCCGATCCCGATGTAGAGACGCGGTGCGATGCTGCGACCCGTGATCCCGATCTGACGGGCACGGGGGAGCCAGCCCCGGTCGGTCACCTTCCGTGTGGCGCCGAGCTCTGCGCCGAGGGCATCGAGCAGCGGGTCGAGCAGCGGGTACTCGTCGGGTTCGACGGCCTGGCCGATGCCGACGACCACGTCGGCCAGTGCGAGCGTTTCGACGTCGTCGTCGCGGGTGCGTGCGAGCACGTCGACACGACCGCGGTGTGGAACCGCGATCCGCTCGACCTCGGGCGTCACCGTGCGCGCAGCGGGAAGGGGGAGGACGCCGGCGCGCACTGTCACGAGCTGTACCTCGGAGGTGGCCGTGATGGCAGCGACGAGTTGCCCGCCGAACGCGGGCTTCCAGGCGCGGAGTCGACCGTCGATGACGTCGAGCTCCACGGCGTCGCCGGTGAGACCTCCACCCACGTGGGCGGCGATCCGGCCGGCCACCTCGCGACCCCACGCCGTGCTCGGGGCCAGCACTGCCCACGGAGCCGTCGTCGCGGTCCAGCGTGCGGCGACCGCCGCCACGTCGTCCTCGACCGTGGAGCCGACCAACTCGACGACGCGATCGGCACCCTGGTTTCCGAACACGGACGCCCGACCGATGGCTGGGCGCCGGCGCTGTGGACGTCGAGCAGACCCTTCGGGAGTGACATCGAGAAGCACCGTCGAGCCGCCGATATCTGCGGCAAGGCGCGCGGCGGCGCCCAGCAACTCCGCCGTCTCGCGGTGTCGGTCGGGTTCGCCGAGCACGGAGATCACCGGTCCGTCCCCGCCGGTCGTGGGGACGACGGCCGGCGGAGGTCCGCTCGTGCGGTCGAATGCGCCGCGAGCCTCGAGGGCTGCGACGGCGTCCTCCACCTGATCGTGGACCGGGCCCTCGAGGCGACGACCCTCGCGGGCCACCTCCAGAACGCGCACGTCACCGACACGCGTGGGGCTTGCGTCGGCGCCCCACGGGCCGGGCCCGAGGTCGTCAGCGCTGACGGTGGAGATGTGCACCGGATCGACCGCCGCTCGCCCCGCGGGATCGACCTTGCAGGGATCGCAGAGTCGCTCGGCGACCGAGCAGACGGCGGGGAGCTGCACCCGAGCGCGAACGATTCCGTCATCGTGCTCGCAGTGCGCGTCGAGCCGCCTGCCGTCGAGCTCGACGCTCTTCACACCCGTCAGGAAAGGAAGGCCCATCAGCTCCGCGACCTCGGGGCCCACCTGACCGGTGTCGGCATCGACGGAGTTGCGACCCGCCAGGATCAGGTCGAATCGTCCCTCGCTCTCGAGCGCGCGTGAGACGGCGCGTGCCGTGGCGAGTGTGTCGGAGCCGGCGAAGGCGGGATCGGTCACGAGCACGCCACGGATCGTCGTCCCGAGCGCCTGGCCCCACGCGATCGCCTCACGCAACGTGTCCTCGGCGCTGGGAGGCCCGAGCGTCACGACCACGACCTCACCGCCGGTCGTCTCCGCCAGTTCACACGCCTTCGACACCGCGCGCCGGCAGTACGGGTTCATCTCCAGTTCGAGACCGTCGCGGCGTAGGCGCCCGTCAGAATCGAGCTCCATCGTCTCGAACGCGGGGATCTGTTTGACGAGCGCCGCAATGCGCAACGGTTCGGACGGCGCAACGGTTCGGACGGGCGCAATGGCCTGGCGGAATCGGGGGTCATGCGCACCTGACGGTGAATCCGGCGGTGGCGTCGCGCCCTTGCGCCAGAAGGGAAATGCCGCGATTGCTGACTACGATGTCAGGTTAGCGGGACCGGAGGATGCATGGAAGCGCGTGAAGCCGTCATTGTCGACACGACGCGGACGCCGATCGGCCGACGTAAGGGCGCACTGGCGCACTGGCACCCGACCGACCTCCTGGGTCACACGCTCCGGGCCCTGGTGGAGCGCACTGACGTGGATCCGGGGAGGATCGACGACGTCGTCGGTGGATGTGTCACCCAGTCGGGTGAGCAGGGCTGCAACGTC
This sequence comes from uncultured Actinomycetes bacterium, assembly GCA_963704035.1. Classification (GTDB taxonomy): domain Bacteria; phylum Actinomycetota; class Acidimicrobiia; order IMCC26256; family JAOSJL01; genus JAOSJL01. Next base: position 344,457 of record CAVPGR010000002.1, read on the forward strand.
ACGCGTAACGCCTGGGTCGCGGCCGGTCTGCCGTGGCACGTCCCGGCCACGAGCGTCGACCGCCAGTGCGGGTCGTCGCAGCAGGCCGCGCACTTCGTCGCACAGGGTGTGATCGCCGGGGCCTACGACCTGGCGATCGCGTGCGGTGTCGAATCCATGACGCGTGCGCCGATGGCGTCGAACGCCAAGGGCGGCACCGGACCGTTCAGCGCCGATTTCATGGAGGCGTGCGACAACAGGCTCGGCATCCAGTTCTGGGTTGCGCAGGTGCTCGCCGACAAGTGGGGGGTCACCCGCGAGGAGATGGACGAGTTCGCGCTCCGGAGTCACCAGCGGGCCGCACAGAACACCGACATCGGCTTCTTCGACCGTGAGATCACACCCGTCTCCGTCAAGGGGGAGTCGGGAGAGGAAACAGGCGAGATGTTCACTGCCGACGAGGGCATCCGCCGCGAGACGACGATCGAGCAGCTCGCGTCACTACCCGCAGCGATGTCCTGGGATCCCGACGAAGCACCCGACATCACCGCCGGGAACTCCTCTCAGACCAGTGACGGTGCGGCCGCGATGCTCATCGCCGAGCGCCGAACCGCCGAACGCCTGGGTCTGCCGGTGCGGGCTCGCTTCGCACACTTCGCCGTCGCTGCCGACGACCCTGTTCTGGTGTTGTCCGCCCCCAACCCGGTGACGCGCAAGCTGCTCGAGCGCAGTGGTATGTCGATCGACGACTTCGACGTCATGGAGTGCAACGAGGCGTTCGCGGCGATCGCTCTGATGTGGGCCCGTGAGTTCACGCCCGACCCGGAGCGGTACAACCCACGGGGTGGCGCGATAGCGCTCGGGCACCCGCTCGGTGCGAGTGGGGTGCGCATCATGGGAACCCTGCTCAACCACCTCGAGGTCACCGGCGGCCGCTACGGCTTCCAGACGATGTGCGAGGGCGGCGGCCAGGCCAACGCCACCGTGATCGAGCGCCTCGGCTAGAGATGGGTCGTGACCGAAGCTTCAGTCGCGACCGATCGTCCTCCAGCGTTTGCCGACACCGGGGGTGTGAGGTGGCGACGGCTCGCGGTGTCGGTACACGACGTAGGGGCGGGTGAGGTAGGTGACGGGGGCGCTCCACGAGTGGACGAATCGGGTGAACGGATACATGGCCAGGAAGAGCCAGGCAACGGTGATGTGGATCCGGTAGATCTCGGGGACACCGTTGAGTGCGCTGACGTCGGGTTGGAACAACATGATGCTGCGCCACCAGACCGCGACGGAGGGCCGATAGTTGTAGCCCGGACCGAGAACGTTGTAGCCGACGGTGGTCAGCGTGCCGAGAATGACCATGAGCCAGAGCATCGACATGGCGGCGACGTCGATGCGTGTCGTTGCCCGCTTGACTCGGCCGTTGATGACCCGGCGGAGCAACAGGATGACCATTCCGCTCAGGCAGATCACGAGCCCGGTGACACCGCCGACCTGAGCGACCAGGGTGTACTGGGCTTCGCTGATCCCGAGTGCTTCGGTGAACGATTCGGGAATGATGATCCCCAGCATGTGACCCACGATCACCATCAGTGCGCCGTAGTGGAACAGCGGAGCACCGAGTTCGAGCCAGCGTTTCTCGTAGATCTCCGACGACCGGCTCACCCACCCGAACTTGTCGTAGCGGTAGCGCCAGATGTGCCCGATCACGAACGTTGCCATCGCGAGGTACGGCAACACGAGGAAGAGAAGTATGTCGGGCATGGAGACGTTGTTCATCCGCCGCCTCCACGGCGGACCGGATCGGCCACCGCAACGTCGAGACCGACCTCTTCGGTCGGCGGGCCCTCTTGCATCAGACGGTTGACTGCCCGGTCGCGTCCTTCGGTGATCGGGGGAAGTACATCGGTCACCGCCGCGAGCACCTCGGCGAACGGACTCCCGAGAGCGGTCAGTGACCGGCGGAGGAACTCGATCGATCCCTGATGGGTGATGAGTACCTCATCACCGCCCGGTACCGTCGCCGCGAGCTCGAGGAGGGCGGGGAGGTAGTCGGGAAGCTCGTCGGCCGGACCGGTGACGCCTAGCCGCCGGTACTCGTCGGCGATCTCGAGCAGGCTCTCACCGCGACGCCGCGTATCGCCGTCGGCAAAGTAGGTCAGGTCGAGCGAGCAGCGGCGTCGGTGCTCGAAGGTGTCGACGTAGCAGGTTTCGCGCTGCATCGGTTCCTGCTCGAGCCACCAGTCGAGGAATTCCCGGATCCGATGAAGTGGACCGGTGTCGATCTGGTTCGGGACGGCGGCGTCCACGAGTGCAATCGCCGCGGGGTCGTCGGGGTAGCCGAGCAGGACGGCGGACACCTGAAAGACGAGTGAGCGGGTCGTCGCGTCGACGGTCGGCTGACGGGACCGTCGACCCATCTTCTTGATCATCGCGGTGGCGCTTCGCGGACGTTCAGCCGGACGCGGCCGTCTTCGTCGCGGGAGGTGTCGGCCCGGGGCATGACCATGTTCGGCTCCTCCAGTCCGAAGGTGGCCGCGAGGTCGGGTCCGCCGGGGAAGTCGATGCTGCAGTGCTCGGACTGGCGGGCTCCCGTCTCCTCACGGTGGCTGGTGGGGATGACATACCGTTCGTCGTAGGGGGCGAGCGCGAGAAGGCGGAACAGGTGCTCGAGCTGGTCCGGGCGCAGGCCGACGTCGGCGGCGAGGCTCTCGTTGCCTGCACCGGTGAGCTGTTCATCCCGTTTGAAGGCTCGCATGGCCGTGAGCCTCCGGAGTGCGGTCTCCACCGGCTTCACGTCGCCGGCAGTCAGGAGATTCGCCAGGTAGTCGACCGGGATGCGCATGTGCTCGATGGCAGCGAAGACGTCCTCGGGCCGTTCGGCGTCGTATCCGCCCACGCTCATGGCGTCGACGACCGGGGACAGCGGTGGGACGTACCAGACCATTGGCAGTGTCCGGTATTCGGGATGCAACGGAAACGCCACGCCGAGGTCCTTGGCCAGGGCATAGACGGGCGAGCGCCCGGCCGCCTCGATCCAGTCGTGGGGCACACCCGATGCCTCCGCGGCCGCGATCACCTCGGGATCGTGTGGGTCGAGGAAGAGGTCGCGGTGAGCCTCGATCAGGTCCTGCTCGTCGGTGGTGGCCGCGACCTCGGTGACCGCGTCGAGGTCGTAGAGCACGATACCGATGTAGCGGATCCGGCCGACGCAGGTCTCCGAGCAGACCGTCGGCTCTCCGTCTTCGACGCGCGCGTAGCAGAACGTGCACTTCTCGGCCTTCGACGTGACGTGGTTGAAGTACACCTTCTTGTACGGACATCCCGACACGCAGAAGCGCCACCCACGGCACTTGTTCTGATCGACGAGGACGATGCCGTCCTCTTCGCGCTTGTACATCGCGCCCGACGGACACGATGCGACACATGACGGGTTCATGCAGTGCTCGCAGATGCGCGGCAGGTACATCAGGAACACGTTCTCGTAGTCGAGCTTGATCTGTTCTTCGAGGCCGCGCATGTTCGGGTCCTCGAGGTAGCGCTCGTGAGCGCCGCCGAGGTCGTCCTCCCAGTTGGGGCCCCACTGGAGGTCCATCTCCTCGCCCGTGAGCCGGCTGTGGGCCGTCGCCACCGGTGCCCGGTCCGACTTGGGAGCGTTGGTCAGCGACGCGTAGTCGTAGGACCACGGTTCGTAGTAGTCGTCGATCGTGGGAAGATCCGGGTTCGCGAAGATCCGCATCAGCTTCTTGATCCGCCCGCCGGCCTTCAGCTTCAGCCTGCCGCGCCGGTTGAGGGTCCATCCGCCGTTCCAGCGGTTCTGATCCTCGTAGTGCTTGGGGTATCCGATTCCCGGCTTGGTCTCGACGTTGTTGAACCAGACGTAGTCGGTGCCGGTCCGGTTCGTCCACGCCTGTTTGCAGGTGGTGGAGCACGTGTGGCAGCCGATGCACTTGTCGAGCGCCATCACCATCATGAACTGCGCATGGACTCTCATCAGTACGTCACCGGCACGGTCCGCTTGCGAACGATCGTCACTTCATCGCGTTGGACACCCGTGCATCCGTAGTAGTTGAACCCGAACGCCTGTTGCGCGTACCCGCCGATCATGTGGGTCGGTTTCAGCAGGATGCGGGTCAGTGAGTTGTCGGTGCCGCCCGACCTGCCGGTCTTCTGGGTCTTCGGGTTCTGCACGTGACGGTCCTTGGCGTGGTACACGTAGCACGTTCCCTGCGGCATCCGAGGCGTCACGATGGCCCGACAGGCCAGGACCCCGTTGCGGTTCCACGCCTCGATCCAGTCGTTGTCGACCACGCCGATCGTCTCGGCGTCCTCGACCGACAACCACATTCCGGGGCCTCCTCGGTGCAGGGTCAACATCAGGATGTCGTCCTGGTATTCGGAGTGGATCGACCACTTGGAGTGCGGCGTCAGGTAGCGCAGGACCACCGCGCCGGGGCCGAGGTCGTCGACCTCGGGGTAGTGCTCGGGCATGTTCAGGGGCGGACGGTAGATCGGAAGCTGCTCGCCGTACTCGGCCATCCAGTCGTGGTCGAGGAAGGACGAGATTCGGCCGGTGAGCGTGTGCCACGGCTTGTGGCGCTCCACGTTGATCGTGAACGCCGAGTACTGCCGCTCGCCGCTCTCGTCACCGGACCACTCGGGGCTGGTGAGGGTCTTGTGGGGATGCTTCTGGGCGTCGGTCCAGCGGATGTGCGTGGATTCCTCACCCGCGACGAGATCCGCCAACGGGAGCCCGACCCGTTCCTCCAGCGACCGGAACCCGGCCGCCGACATTGCGCCGTTCGAAGCGCCCGACAGCGCCAGCATGACCTCGGCGACCTGACTGGCACGTTCCATCGACGGTCGGCCGTCTCCGACTCCTCCGAGCACGGTTCCGTTGGCCTCGGCCAGCCACTCGATCATGTCGCCGGGCGACCAATGCGCGCCCTTCGCGCCGATTCCCTTCTCATCGATCCAGCGACCCGAGGCTGGTCAACTTCTCGGCCACCGCGCCGAAGTCGCGCTCCACGACCACCAGGCCCGGCATCGTCTCGCCGGGGACCGGCTCGCAGTCACCGGCGCGCCAGTCGAGCGCATGTCCACCCGGCTGCGCCGTCTCGCGCGGGGTGTCGTGACCGTGCGAGGTCGCAACCACGTCGCGACGTACGCCGAGATGACGTGCGGCCATCGGCGCGAACACCTCGGCCAATGAGACGAAGGAATCCCAATCGTCGCGGGCTTCCCACGGAGGATCGATCGCCGCATTGAACGAATGGACGAACGGATGCATGTCGGTCATGGACAGGTCGAACTTCTCGTACCACGTCGCTGCCGGCAGGACGACGTCGGAGTAGTGCCCCGTGGAGGTCATCCGGAAGTCGAGGTTGACGAGCAGATCGAGCTTCGCCTCCGGTGCCTCGTCGCGCCATACGACATCACGCGGTCGCTGTTCGGGCGGCGCCTCCTTCGCCGAGGCGTTGTCGTCGGCGCCGAGGAGATGCCGCAGGAAGTACTCGTGACCCTTACCGGAGCTGCCGAGCAGGTTGGAGCGCCACACGAACATCATCCGCGGGTGGTTGCGCGGGTCGTCCGGATCGTCCACCGAGAAGCTGAGGTCTCCCGACTTCAACTCGTCGACCACATGCTCGTCGACCGACTTGCCGGCGGCCTCGGCCTCGTCGGCGATGTCGAGCGGATTGCGGGCGAACGTCGGGTACGTGACCTGCCAACCCGCTCTCACCGACTGTGCCAGGCAGTCGACCGGCGTCATGCCATCGAAACGCGATGAGCCCAACGGTGATGCCAGCTGGTCGGGCCCGATCACCTCGTAGCGCCACTGATCGGAGGCGAGATAGAACCACGCGGTTCCGTTGGTCTGGCGTGGGGGACCGCCCCAGTCCAACGCATGGGCGACGGTCACCCAGCCGGTGAAGGTACGGATCTTCTCCTGGCCGACGTAGTGCGACCACCCGCCACCATTGCGACCCACGGTTCCACAGGCCGTGAGCATGGTGATGATCGCCCGGTAGATGGTGTCGGAGTTGAACCAGTGGTTGATGCCCGCGCCGAGGATCACCATCGACCGGCCGTCGGTCGCCTCGGCGTTCCGTGCGAACTCCCGGGCGACCCGCTCCACGACCTCGGCCCTCACCGAGGTGATCGACTCCTGCCATGCCGGTGTGTAGGGCGTGTCGGCGTCTCCATAGCCGCTCGGCCACGTCCCCGGTAGACCGTCACGACCGACGCCGTACTGGGCGAGGAGCAGATCGAACACGGTGGTGACCAGATGGTCGCCGATCCTGATCGCGGGGACGCCGCGGGTCATGGTCGACGCGGGTGTGGTGTCGAACCGCGGGACCTCCACCTCGACCGCCTCGTGTGGTCGGTCCAACAGCGTCAGCGCGGGGTCCACGTCGCCCAGGTCGAGATTCCAGTGACCCTTGCCCGAATCGGTCCAACGGAACCCCATCGAACCGTCCGGCACCACAGGATCGCCGGTGGCGGAGTCGAGCAACACGGTCTTCCACTCAGCGCCCTCGGTGTCGTCGCCGAGATCGGACGACCGGAGCAACTTGTCGGCCACGAGCCCTCCCGACTCGTGTTCCCGCAGAGTCACGAGGAACGGCCAGTCGGAGTTCTGTTTCGTGTACTCGGTGAAGTAGGGGACCTGTCGGTCTGCGTGGAACTCCTTCAGAATCACGTGGCCCATCGCCATGGCCAATGCACCGTCGGTTCCGGGCGCAGCGGGGAGCCAGTCATCCGCGAACTTCGTGTGCTCGGCGTAGTCGGGAGCGACGACCACGACCTTCTGGCCGCGGTAGCGGGACTCGACCATGAAGTGCGAGTCGGGAGTGCGGGTCACCGGGACGTTGGAACCCCACACCAACAGGTACGAGGCGTGCCACCAGTCGGCGGCCTCGGGAACGTCGGTCTGGTCACCGAACACCTGTGGCGACGACGGCGGCAGATCCGCATACCAGTCGTAGAACGAGAGCTGAGCGGCGCCGGTCAGAGCGAGATAGCGGGAGCCCGATGAATAGGACACCGGCGACATCGCCGGTAGCGGCGTGAACTGGGCGACCCGGTCAGGACCGTGCTCCTTGATCGTGTGGACCTGCGCAGCCGCCACCAACTCCAGCGCTTCCTCCCAACCGGCGCGAGCGAAGCCCGCCTTGCCGCGTTCGGAGGTGTATCCGGCGCGCGTCGCCGGGTCAGAGACGATGGACGCCCACGCATCGACCGGATCCGAATGCGTCGCCCTCGCAGTCCTCCATGCTTCGAGCAGCGCACCCCTGATGTACGGGTGCTTCACCCGTGACGGGTTGTAGACGTACCACGAGAAGGACGCGCCGCGGGGCAACCGCGTGGCTCGTGGTCCGGCATGTCGGGGGATGTCTCGGGGTAGTCGGTTGCCTGCGTCTCCCAACTGATGATGCCGTCGCGTACGTAGACCTTCCACGAACAGGAACCGGTGCAGTTCACCCCGTGGGTCGACCGGACCTCCACGTCGTGACGCCAACGCTCCCGGTAGAACTCCTCCCAAACCGAGGGGTCGCTCCGTTCGACCACCCGTCCATCCCGGGACGGCGTGCCCCGTGTCAGGTACCGCTGACGTCCGAGCAGCTGCTGGACCGCTGCGGCATCGGGTGCTGCAGCTGGCGGCTCACTGCCCGTCGTCGTCATCTGTCATTCTCCATCGGGGACGTGGCACTCGCCGCTACTTGCGTGGGAGCTTGATCGCCTTGTCGGCAATGATGTTCTTCTGCACCTCGGTGGCGCCGGCACCGATCGTCGTGTAGCGCTGGAACGAGTAGAGCCGCGCCCAGCTCCCGCCGTCGATGGCGCCCTCACCGCCGCGCAGGATCAGACCATTCGGGCCGAGCATGTCGATGGCCAACTCGGCCAGATCCTGCGCGAGGTGTGACCACTGGAGCTTGGCCAGTGGGACCTCGGGCCAGTTCTTCTGCTTCTTGAGGATCTTGGTGAGCGCCCGGTAGTTCAGGAGCTTGGTGAGCTCGATCTGGGTCCAGGTGCGCGCGATGCGCTCGCGGATACCCGGGTCGTCGAGCGCCCCGGGATTCGTGGCACGCGCCGCGTTGATGATCGATCGCAGGTCGTTGCCGAGGGTGATGGCGAGGCCCGCGGTGCCGACACGCTCCCTGCCCAAGCGTGCCCATGGCCACCTGCCAACCCTCGCCCTCGCCGCCGAGTCTCGACGATGCCGGGATGCGCGCGTCGGTGAAGAAGACCTCGCAGAACATCTCCTCGTCCACGAGATCACGGATCGGGCGGGTGGATATCCCGGGTGTGTCCATGTCGATGATGAACGCCGTGATGCCCTCGTGTTTGGCGCCGCGCTCGATCGCCGTCGGGTCGGTGCGCAGCAGGAAGAGGCCCCACTTCGCGATATGGGCCGTCGATGTCCAGATCTTCTGACCGTTCACCACGTACTCGTCGCCGTCGGCGACGGCGGTGGTACGCAGGTTGGCGAGGTCGCTGCCGGCTTCGGGTTCGGAGAACCCCTGGCACCAGTGCTCCTCGGCGGAGAGGATGCCCGGGAGCCACTGTTGCTGCTGCTCTTCGGTTCCCCACTCGATGATCATCGGGCCGATCTGCCACAGACCGTTCGCGTTGTAGATCCCCGGCGTGCGGACGCGGGCCATCTCCTCGGAGTAGATGACGTTCTGAGTGGGTGTCGCCTCGCGACCGCCCCATGAGACCGGCCAGTTGATGGCCGCCCAGCGGCCCTCGTGCAGGAGTCGCTGCCACGCCTGGCGCCGCTCGTTGCTGCGCGACGACCCCGCGGCCTGGCCGCCACCGGGATCGTCGTCGCCGGAGAACTCGGTGAGGAACGCCGGAAGGTTCACGTCGAGCCACGAGCGCAGCTCGTCGCGGAAGGCGACGTCCTCGGGGGTGTATGCGAAGTCCACGACCGGCGACGATAGCCCCGGGTGGCCGCGATGACTAACGTCCGTGTCAGGTTTCGCGACAGGGAACCGGCAGAGGAAGGGCGCATGGACTTCACGTTCTCCGACGACCAGGACCAGCTCCGGGACGCCGTGCGCAGCTTTCTCGCCGCGGAGGCGCCGGCCTCCTATCGCTCGGCGATGGCCGACGAGTCCTCCGGTGTGACGCTCGGGCAGTGGGACGAGGTCGCATCGCTCGGTTGGCCGGGCATGCTCGTTTCCGAGCACCACGGCGGCCTGGGCCTCGGCCTCGTCGACATGGTGGTCGTGCTCGAGGAGATGGGTCGCGTTGCCTATCCCGGGCCGTTCTACTCGTCGTCGGTGGCGGCCACGCTGGCAGCGCGTCGCCTCGCCGTCGACGCGCTGCTCCCCGAGCTCGCTGCGGGAACCGTCCGCGGCACGGTCGCGCTCGAGGAATCCGGTCACGGGGACCCGGTGGCGCGTGTTCGCACGCGGGCACGACGCAAGGGTGCCCAGTGGGTGGTGTCGGGCGTCAAGCCGCTCGTTCTCGACGGCCACACGGCCGATTGGGCGCTGGTCGCCGCGCGTACCGAAGAGGGGCTCGGGACGTTCCTCCTGGAGTCGCCCGCCGGTGAGCCGGTCCCTACGATGGACCCGACACGAAAGGCCGCGTGTCTCGATCTCCACGAACGACCGGTGGAACCCGTTGGTCCACCGGGTGACCACACGGCTCTGTGGCGACGGATCGTCGACGACTGCGCCGTGATGTTGTGTGCGGAGTCGGTGGGCGCAGCAGAGGCCGCCTGGCATCTCGGTGTCGAGTACGCCAAACAACGTGTCCAGTTCGGCCGACCGATCGCCAGCTTCCAGGCCATCAAACACAAGGCCGTCGACATGCTCCAGGCCGTGGAGCTCGCACGTGTCGGCACGCACTACGCCGCGTGGGCCTCCGACGTCGACGACGAGATGCGTGAGCACGCCACGGCCATGTGCAAGGGGTTCGTGGGCGAGGCGGCAGTGTTCGTGTCCGGTCAGGACATCCAGATCCACGGTGGCGTGGGTTTCACGTGGGACTGCGACGCCCACTGGTACTACAAGCGCGCCAAGGTGAACGACCTCCTCTGTGGCTACCAGGGTTGGCAGCGGGAACGTCTCGCCGATCTCGTGCTGGCCGACGCCTGAGGTGGTCACCACCCCGTGAGCGGCGCCCCGTGAGTACCGCCCCGTGAGCCCCGAGGTCGACTCGGTCACACTGTCGGAGGCGGTGGCCGCGCACGTGCATGCCGGTGACTCCCTGCACCTCGTGGTGGGGCACACCCGCTGGAGCGCAGGGGCGTTCGAGATCGTGCGCCAGTTCTGGAAGAAGGACCCCGCTTTCGAGCTCGTCATGTTGAGCCTGTCGAGCCTCGGGACGCTCTTCTTCCGCGGCGACATGGTGAGGCGGGTGGTCACCGGGTACTCGGGCGACACGTTCCCGAACTTCACGCCCAACCCGGTCTTCGCCTCCGCGTACCGGGACGGACGCGTCGAGGTCGAGCACTGGTCGTTCCTCACCTTCGCTCAGCGACTCGAGGCGGCGGCCCGCGGACTCCCGGCGGTCACGACACGTTCGCTGCACGGGTCGTCGATGGCGGACAATGCCGCCTACTCGCACGTCGACACGGAGTTCGGCGAGGTGGGGCTCCTCGCTCCGCTGCAACCCGACGTCGCGGTGCTCCACGCCCCGGTGGCCGATCGAGCGGGCAATGTGGCGATCCACCCGCCGCTGCTCGAAGGCGTCTGGGGTGCCCTCGCCGCCCGGCGGGGAGCGATCGTGACGGTCGAACGGATCGTCGAGAATCTGAAGCCGTGGGCACACCTGGTGCGCATTCCTGCGCACCGGACCCTGGCGGTCGTCGAGGCTCCTCTGGGGGCCCATCCCGGCGGGCTGTTCACGGCCGGTCTCCCGGTCAGCGGGTACGGCGAGGACTACGACTTCTGGGTCGACGTGCGGAACCGTTCGCGTCGGGACGACTTCGACGACTGGATCAGGGAGTGGGTGCTCGACGTCGAAGGACACCGCGGCTACGTCAAGAAGCTCGGCCGGGACAGGATCGAGGTGCTTCTCGAGCGCGCCGATCGCGAGTCGTGGCGTCAGGACCGAGACGCCCATCCCGTCGATGCCGAGGCACCGGTGAATGCCTGGGAAACCGCTGCTGCCTTCGGTGCCCGCTACCTGGTCGGGCGTGTGGAGGCCCTCGACGCCGACGCCGTCCTGGCAGGTGCCGGTGTCGCGAACCTGGCCGCGTGGTTGGCGTGCGACACCGCGCGACGCGCGGGTCGTGAGGTGCACCTCACGGCGGAGATCGGTCTCTGGGGCTACGAGCCCACGCCCGCCGACCCGTTCGTGCTCAACCACCGCAACTTTCCGACGTCCTCGATGCTCGGCGACGCCGACATGGTCCTCGGCACGTTGGTCGGCGGTGCCGGTACGACGACCGTCGCCTGTCTCGGTGGCGCGCAGGTCGACCGGTTCGCCGACATCAACTCCACCCTCGTGCCCGACGGCCCGTTTCTCGTGGGATCGGGTGGTGGCAACGACACGGCGAGCACCTGCACCGAGGCGGTCGTCGTGGCCACGCTGAACCCGAAGCGGACCCCACCCGAGTGCGGGTACGTCACGTCTCCCGGCCGGGTGGTCCGTGCCCTGGTCACCGATCTCGGCATCCTCGAGAAGCCTGATCTCGAACCGGGAACGGAGTTGGTCCTCACCGCCGTCCCGGAAGGCGACGGTTCCCTCGACGAGAGGATCGCACGTGCGCAGGCCGCCTGCGGGTGGGATCTCTCTGTCGCCGACGACGTGTCGGAGCTGTCTCCCCCGACCGCCGGGGAGGTCCGCGCCCTTCGGGCCTGGGACCCGCAGGGATGGTTCCTCCGCCCCGACTGAGTCTCACCACGGGCGGCGTTCAGCCTGCCACACCTCGTGGAGCGAGGTTGAACAAAAGCCGGGTTTGTCGCTTTTCGGCGCTGGGGCTACGATGATCCGGTGCGGACGAAAGCGGCAGGTGCGCTGGTGGCGGTCGCGGTGCTCGCCGCCGCGTGCAGCTCGGGAGGTTCCGACAGCTCCTCGGGCGACGCCGAGGTCGCGGGCGAACAGGTCGCACGCGTCGAGGTCGGTGCGGCCAGCACGTCGGTGCTGCCGCTCGTCGACGGCGAACAGGCCTATCTCGACGATCTTCCCGGACCCGACGACGCGACGTCACTCGGAAGTTTCGTGAAGGAGTGGGACGTCGGCCAGGTCGCCGTGGGCAACGGCGCGAGCGAGGCGCACTGGGTGCGCGACGACGTTCGTGCCAAGGCGATCGCCATCCGAGACCCCGACTCCGGACAGACGCAGGTGATCGCGACGAACGACCTCTACATGGTGTTCCGGCCCGACGTCCAGGCGCTTCGCGACCGCGTCGCGGAGCGTCTCCCCTCCGACGTCGCTGACGACGTGCAGGTTCAGGTCGCGTCGAGCCACAACCACCACGGCCCCGACACCGCGTTTCAGGTGAACCACGACTGGTACGACTCGGCGCTCGACCGATGGGCCGATGCCGTGGTCGAGGCCGTCGAATCGGTCGAGCCCGCGACCCTCGAGACGGCGAGCGGTGATCACTACTTCGGCGTCACCTCGACCCGCGACCCGCAGGTCATCGACCCGATCCTCAACGTCCTCCAGGCCACGGGCGAGGACGACGAGATCATCGCCACACTCGTCAACTGGAGCAACCACCCCGAGGCGACCCTGAACTGGGAGGTCACCGCCCCCGACGCCGACTGCGTCGCCCTCAGCGAGCAACCGGGCTGTTCGGCCGAGAACGCCTACTTCACAGCCGACTACCCCGGGCACATGTCCCGCGTCATCGAGGACGCCGTCGGCGGCGAGGCACTCTTCGTCAACGGCGCCATCGGCGCCCTGCTCACGCCGCTCGGCGCCCCGGTGTGGGAAGTCGATGCGCAACACCCCATCGGTAACGGTTACACCGTCCCGGAGGGGGCTGCCTTCCCGGGTGACGCCGCAACGTCCGTCGACAAGAACTTCCGACGAACAGCCGTCATCGGTGAACAGCTGGGCCTTGCAGCACTCGACCTGCTCGACGAATCGGGTGTGTCGCTCGCCGACGCCACGATGAGTTTCGAGAGCGAGGAGTTCTTCACCCGCGTCTCCAACATCGGCTTCCGGGTCCTGGGTGTGGTCGACGAGAGCACGGGCCGTGCGGGTCTCGGTCACGAGCCGATCGTGTTGTACGACTGCGAGCCCGGTGAGCCCACCGAGGAGACCTGCACCGACGCGGGAACGGCCACGGAGACCGATCCCGAGATCGAGCTCGACGTGCGCAAGGGTGAGTTCGTGACGACCGAGGTCGGCGAGCTGACCATCGGTCCGATCGACATGGTGTTCATCCCCGGTGAGATCCAGTCGACGCTCACGATGGGCCTGCCCGCCGACTTCCGCGACGATCCCGAGCGCTTCTACGTCGAGCCCGAGGCCCACGCCGTGGGTGACGAGTTCACGATTCCCGGCTACGTGCGCAACCTCTTCGACGACGAGTACACCTGGATGATCGGGCTCGGAAACGACCAGCTCGGCTACATCGTGCCGATCAGCGACTACCGGCTGACGTGCACGGCCGACCTCGAGCTACTCGGAGGAGAGCCGGGGACGTGTGCGGAGCTGGCCGCTGCCGGTGAACTACCCCTGGCGGAAGCGATTCCGGCTGTCGAGTGCCACGCGGCGGCTGCCGATCCCGGCTACCTCGCCGACAACTTCAGCGAGACGGCCGCCGCGGCGATCGAAGAGGGCTGTCGCTACGGCCAGGGCATCGGAAACCAGTTGGGCATCCACCCCGAAGACCACTACGAGGAGACCAACTCCGCCGGATGGGATCTCGCCGACGATGTGCTGGGTGCGCTCATGCGCCTCACCGGCGTCGACGACGACACCCAGGTCAACCCCGACTTCGCCGGATACTCGCCGCTCAACCCGCCGCCGTCCGGCTAAGGCGGCGCGCGGCGCGCGGACCTCCTATCCTGCGGCTCGGTACATCAGGCCAGGGCAGGGAGTGCTGAGTGGGCCAGGTCGTTCTGAGCGGTGTCACCAAGCGCTTCGACGGCCTGGCGGCGGTCGACGATCTCACGCTCGACGTCGCCGACCGTGAGTTCCTCGTGCTCCTCGGACCCTCGGGCTGCGGGAAGTCCACGGCGCTTCGCATGATCGCCGGCCTCGAAGAGATCGACGAAGGCACGATCTGGATCGGCGACAGGGTCGTCAACGACGTCGAGGCCCGTGACCGCGACATCGCGATGGTCTTCCAGACCTACGCCCTCTACCCGCACATGACGGTCGCCGCCAACATCGAGTTCCCTCTGAAGGCGCGAAAGGTCGCGCCGGACGAACGTGCCCGCCTGGTGACCGAGGCCGCCGAGACCCTCGGACTGTCCGATCTCCTGGATCGCCGGCCCGCGCAGCTCTCGGGTGGCCAGCGCCAACGGGTTGCCCTCGCACGGGCCATCGTGCGGCGACCCGCCGTGTTCCTGATGGACGAGCCGCTGTCGAACCTCGACGCCAAACTTCGCGTGCAGACGCGCGCTGAGCTCGTGGATCTCCATCGGCGCCTCGAGGCGACGGTCATCTACGTCACCCACGACCAGGTGGAGGCGATGACGATGGGAAGCCGCATCGCCATCCTCGACCAGGGCGTGCTCCAGCAGGTGGCGCCTCCCCAGGAGGTGTACGAGCGTCCGGCCAATCTGTTCGTGGCGCGTTTCATCGGGAACCCGCCCATGAACACCATGGCGGGAGAAGTCGTGCAGGAGGGCGCGGACGTCGGGGTCCGGCTTCGGGGCGGGACCATTCCCTTGCCCTCGGCGCTCGCCGGCGTTGTGCGTGAGCGCGATCTTTCCGAGCTCATCGTGGGGGTTCGTCCTGAGCACGTCACGATGTCTGCGGACGGCTTCATCGAGGCCACGGTGGTAGTCGTGGAGTCGTTGGGCCATGAGCGACACGTGATCTGCGATGTCGCGGGCCCGCCGTTCGTCATCGTGCGCCAATCCATCGATGAGCAGCCACCGGCGGAGAGCGACATCGTCCGGCTCTCCACGGAAGCCGACTCGTTGCACGTGTTCGACGCGGAGACCGGTGAGCGCATCGACGCAAACGGGTCGGCATCGTGAAGACGCGGTGACGAACCCGTGACCACCCCCGTCGCCCTCGCTCCCGACCCGGACCCGGCGCCCGAGCCGGATGCTCCCGAACCACGCCGGCGACGCTTGTCTCGGGCCGGGCGCGAGCGCTTCTATGCGCTCGCGTTGCTGCTCCCGTCCATCGTCGTGTTCGGGTTCTTCTCCTACTACCCGTTCGTGCGGACGGTTCGCGACGGCATGTTCAAGTCCAACAAGTTCGGCACCAACGAGACGTTCGTCGGTCTCGATCAGTACTGGGACGTTCTCGGTTCGCCGGTCTTCCACAACAGCCTGAAGGTCACCGGGCTGTTCGCCCTCTACACCGTGATCCCGGGGATGATCCTCGGTCTCGGCCTCGCTCTGCTGGCGCACCAGAGGGTGCGCGGCATCGGTTTCTTCCGAACGGTCTTCTCCTCGACGGTCGCCACGTCGGTGGCCGTGGCATCGGTGATGTGGATCACCCTTCTCAACCCGCAGATCGGCCTTGTCAACTACTACCTCGGGACCAACATCGATCTGCTCACGGATCCGACGTGGGCACTGGTCGCCGTCTCGGCGACCACGGTCTGGCTCAGCCTCGGTGTCACGTTCATCGTGATGTCGGCGGGTCTCCAGGGCGTGCCCGAAGACATGCTCGAAGCGGCCACGGTCGACGGCGCGGGCCCGTGGATGCGGTTCCGACGGGTGACCCTGCCGCTGTTGTCACCGACGCTGCTGTTCTCGCTCGTGGTGCTGACGATCAACGCTTTCCAGTCGTTCGGCCAGATCGACCTCCTGACTCAGGGCGGGCCGAACGGCAAGACCGACGTGATCGTCTACAACCTCGTGCAGACCTCCCGTCAGGTACCCGGGCGAGCCGCCGCGCAGGCGGTCGTGCTGTTCCTGATCATCTTCACCCTGACGCTCGTCCAACTCAGGTTCCTCGAGCGACGCGTCCACTACGAAGGCGGCGACGGTGCCTGACGCGCCGCACCGCCGTTCGGGCAGCGTCGCTCGGACCGTTCTTCTCTACGTCGCACTCGTGGCGGCGGCGTTCATCGTGCTGTTCCCGATCTACATCACGGTGGTCAACTCGCTGCTCCCCCTCGGCCAGATTCTCGGAAAGCCGCCCAAGCTCTTCCCGACCGATCCCCAGTGGGGGAATTACGCCGAGGCGTTCACCAACGGGCGGATGGCCCGCTACCTCGTCAACAGCGCGGTCGTCACGACCATCATCATGGTCGGCCAGGTGAGCACGTCGATCCTGGCCGGCTACGCCTTTGCCGTCCTGCGCTTCCCGTTCAAGAACACCCTGTTCATGCTCTTCCTGGCGACGCTGATGCTGCCGATCGAGGTGACCCTGGTCGCGAACTTCCAGACGATCCAGACACTCGGGTGGCAGGACACCTACCAGGGTCTCGCTGCACCGTTCCTGGCCATCGGATTTGGAACCTTCCTCATGCGCCAGGCGTTCCTGGGCGTGCCCCGGGACCTACGCGATGCCGCCGCTCTCGACGGATACGGGCACTTCCGTTTCATGGCACGGGTTGCGGTGCCGCTGGTGCGCCCGTCGGTGGCGGCTCTCTCGGTGTTCTCGTTCCTCCTGGCCTGGAACCAGTACCTCTGGCCGCTACTCATCACCGATGATGCGGACATGCGCACCGTGCAGATCGGCCTGCGAACGCTCAAGGGTGAGGGCGCGGCGGGCCTTGACGTCCTGTTCGCAGGTACGGTGATTGCCGCCATTCCGATATTCGTTCTCTTGATCGTGTTCCAGAAGCAGCTCGTCCGAGGTCTCACCTCGGGCGCCGTGAAGGGCTGAGGCCCGCAACCGAGGAGATCCGATGCCGAAGGTGTGGATGCGACGCTTCGCCCTGCTGGTCGTGGCCGTCATGGCCCTGGCTGCGTGTTCGAGTGGGAGCGACTCGAGCGGTGACGGTGGAGGAGGAGGGTTCCGACGCAGGTGACTGCCCGGTCGGCGCCGTCGACGACGCCGGCGGGACGACCGAGATCGAGTTCTGGCACACGATGACCGATGCCAACCTCGAGACCCTCGAGGCGCTCGTCGCCGACTACAACGCGTCGCAGAGCGCCGTCAAGGTCACGGCGGTCTATCAGGGCACCTACGCGGAGAACCTCCGCAAGTACACGACAGCCGTGCGCGGCGACGGCGATCTGCCCGATCTCATCCAACTCGAGGACACCGCGACCCAGACGATGATCGACAGCGGGACCGTCGTGCCGGCACAGGCGTGTGTCGACGCGGCCGACTACGACACGTCCGACTACATCCAGAAGACCCTCGACTTCTACACCGTGAACGACGTGCTCTACCCGATGCCCTGGAACGTGTCGAACCTGCTGCTCTACTACAACAAGCAGGCCTTCGAGGCTGCGGGGCTCGACCCGGAGGTGGCTCCGCGCACGCTCACCGACATCCGTGAGGCCTCCCAGGCCATCGTGGACGCCGACGCGGCGAAGGCAGGCTTCGCCCTCAAGCTCGACCCGTGGTGGCTCGAGCAGATGACGGCGTCGGTGGGCGAGGAGTTCGTGAACAACGAGAACGGTCGCGCCGAGCGCGCCACGGAGGCCACCTTCGACAACGACGCGGGTCTCGAGGTGTACCAGTGGATGCAGGACATGGTCGATGACGGGCTGGCGTCGAACACCGGCAGCCCCGAAGGCGGCAACTTCGACAATCTCATCTCGATCGGTACGGCCGAAGCTGCGATGACGATGGACACGAGCGCCAGCCTGGGGACCATCCGGGACGTGCTCGCCTCGGGTGACTTCCCGAACGTGACGTTGGGGGTGGGGCCCCGGGCGAACCTCGAGGGCGAGGAGCTGAACGCAGTCGTGGCCGGAGGAGCCAACTACATCATCAACGAGGGCTCACCCGCCCAACAGGACGCCGCCTGGCAGTTCCAGACATGGCTCAACGAGCCTGAGCAGCAGGCCACGTGGGCCGTCGGCACGGGATACATCCCGATCCGCAAGTCGTCGGCCGACCTCCCCGAGATCCAGGAGCTCTGGGCATCTGAGCCGGAGTTCAAGGTGGCCTACGACCAGTTGCTCGGCGGCGAGAGCAACGTCGCGACGGCGGGGCCGGTGATCGGCCCGTACCGCGAGGTACGTGACGCGATCATCGCCTCGTTCGAGCGCATGCTCGGTGAGGGCGCGACGCCGGAGGATTCGATCGCCGCGGCTTCATCCGAGGCGGACTCGATCATCCAGGAGTACAACGACCTGAATTGAGGCGTGCCGGGGGAGCTGAGTGTTCTGTCCGCGTGGGATGGGTGCATGCCTCACCCCCGGAGGGACAGAATTGAGGCGTGCCGGGGAGCTGAGGCGTGCCGACGCTCGCGTCACCGGGTGAGGATCGTGACGCCTGCGTTGGCGCCACGACCCACGGTGTGCCCGAGCGCGACGCGGGCGCCGTCGATCTGCCGTGGGCCCGCGGTGCCCCGTAGCTGATACGTGAGCTCGACGACCTGGCCGAGAGCGGAGGCGCCGAGCGGTTCGCCTTTGGACAGCAGCCCGCCGCTGGGATTCACCGGAAGCGGCCCACCGAGGTGGGTGTGCCTCGCGTCGATCCACGCCGCGGCCTCGCCGGGCGGGCACAGTCGCAACTCCTCGTAGCAGAGCAGCTCACGGGCTGAGTCGGTGTCCTGGCACTCGACGACATCGAGATCTCCCGGCCCCACACCGGCCGCCTCGTAGGCGGCGTCGGCCGCGAGGGTCGTGGGAGCGGGGATTCTGTCGTCGACCAGGCCGGCGAGGGGCGTCGCCTCGCCGAGCACGCTTCCGGGAAGGTGCGAGCGGACCTCGGCCGCAGTCAGACGGATCTCGCCGTCGGCCCCCGAGGCCCTCCGGAGAACGAGTGCCGCGGCTCCTTCGTTGGGTGAGCACAGCATGAAGAGTGTCAAGGGGTCGCAGACCATCGTGGATGCGAGAACCTGCTCGCGGGTGACGGCCTCGCGGTACATCGCGTCGGGGTTTCGAACGCCGTTGTCGTGGTTCTTCACCGACACCTCGGCGAGGTGTTCGCGGGTCACACCCGAGGTCTCCATCAGCCGTCGTGCTCGAAGCGCGAAGTAGGCCGGGGTCGCGGCAAGGCCGGCTTCTTCCCGCCACGGCTCGAAAAAGGACGAGCGGATGATGCCCGCCGACATCTTCTCCATTCCGAAGACGAGAACAGTGTCGTGGCGTCCCGAGCGAATCGACTCCGCCGCGAGGGAGAGGGCGGCTCCGCCGCTGGCGCATCCCGCCTCCACCGTGTAGATCGGCATGCCGGTCATCCCGAGCGAGCCCAGCACCTTGTGGGCCGCGGCGACGCCCGAGTAGACCGACGCGCAGAACGCGGCGTCGAAGCCGGAGTGCGCGAGCTCGGCGTCGAGGAGCGCAGCGCGCACCGCAGAGGCGCCGAGATCGGTCACGGACATTCCTTCGAAGCGTCCGAAGGCGTGGAGACCGGTCCCGGCGACGGCCACGTCGTTCATGATTCGACCGTTCGTGATTCGACCGGCGCGTAGGCGTAGGTCTGCACGACACGATCCTCGTCGTCGGTGTGGAGATCGTCGACAACGAGGCGCATCGCCATGCCCGCCGTGAGTCGGTCGTGGGTCGGACTCCGTCAGGCGTGTCACGATCCGGATACCCGCCTCGAGTTCGACGACACCGAACCCGAAGGGCACCGGCCCGCCGGTATCCGGGTGGCTCGCGCAGTACCGAGGTCCAGGTCCACAGGGAGGCCTCGCCGTCGAGAAGCTCCTGGGTGACGGTCGTGGTGGCGCAGTAGGGACATGTGGACTGCTGGGGGAAGTGCAGCCGTTCACAGTCGTTGCAGCGGCCGGTGATGAGGAGCGGCGTGCCACCCTCCACGATGGCGAACAAGCCGTCGCGTACCGGAAACGTGTCGGACACTCTCATGATCCGGCCTGGTGTGGCGGAGCGGTGGCGATCACACCGTCGCGCTCGAGCTCGGCGAGTGTCGTGTCGTCGAGATCGGGGAGCTCGCCGAGAACAGCTCGCGTATCGGCGCCGAGAAGCGGTGCCCCGTCGGGAGTCGACACGTTTCCACCGACGAACCGGGGAAACGGCGCCTGCTGCCGGACCTCGCCCAGAACGGGGTCGTCGACGTCCACCAGGTCGCCACGGGCGATCATGTGCGGGTCGGCGAAGATGTCGGCTGCCGTGTAGGCGGTCGCCACCGGCACATCTTCCGCGATGCACCGCTGCTCGATCTCGTGCGCGGTGAGTGTGCGCGTCCACTCCGCGACGAGGCCGTTGATCTCGTCGCCGTTGTGTGCCCGGCGCGCGAGTGTTGCGAAGCGATCATCATCGGCGAGATCGGAACGACGCATCGCCCGGCAGAGTCGCGCGAAGTTGGCGTCCGAGCCGGCGACGATGCACACGTAGCGCCCGTCGGCGGTCGGGTAGTTGTCGAGCGGGGCGGAGTTGTCGAGCCGGTTGCCCTGGCGGTTCCGGACCGTTCCCAACCGGTCGTACGCGGCGAGTGTCCATTCGAGAACCCGCAGGACCGAGCCGTACAGCGCGGCGTCGATCACGGCGCCCGTACCGGACCCGGAACGACCGCTCTCTCCGGAGGAGTCACGCGCGTAGAGAGCAGCGGTGGCGGCCTGAGCGGCGAACACCCCGGTGAGATAGTCCGAGATCGTCACTCCGGGCCGGACGGGCGGACGGTCGGGATCGCCGGTGAGGTGCAGGAGGCCGCCATAGCCGATCCCGAGGCGGTCCAGGCCCGGACGTGTAGCCGACGGTCCGTCCTGGCCGAACACGGAGATCCGTACGGTGACGAGGTGGCTCGGCAGACGGTCAGGGCTGAGGTTCCACCTCTCGAGGGTTCCCGGGCGGAAGTTCTCGACGAGAACGTCTGCGGTCTCGGCGAGATCCCGGACGATCTCCTGGCCGCGCTCCTCTCGGAGGTCCACCGCCACGCTGCGTCGACCGCGACCCTCGACGGCCCAGAAGAGGGAATAGCCGTCCTCGAAGGGGCCGATCTCGCGCATGAAGTCGCCCGTGCCGGGCTGTTCGATCTTGATGACCTCCGCGCCTTGCTCACCGAGCAGACCCGCGGAAAAGGGTGCCGCGATGCGCGTCCCGAGGTCGAGGACGCGGAGTCCTGCCAGGGGTCCGCTGTCGGTGGCGGCCACTCAGTCGGCGTCCTGTGGGGGCGATCCGCGGCGTTGTTCGTCGCGGACGTGTTCCAGGTCAGACCCGTCGCCGCGCACTCTCGCCGCGTCGAGCGCCGCATCGGTGTTGCTCACGAACTGGTGGACCATGAAGTGGTACTTCCACGACTGTCGCTTGCCCTGGAGTTCGGTGGCGTGATTGATGGTGGCCTTGACGGCCTGGGCCGTGACCGGCGGCACGAGTGCCACCTCGTCGGCCATCGCGCGCGCGGCCGAGGCCAGATCGGCGCGGGCAACGACGCGGTTGACCAGACCGAGACGCCTCGCTTCGTCGGCGTCGAGCGTCTGGGCACACAACAGGAACTCCTTCGCCTGGCGTGCCCCCAGCTCCCACGGCTCGACCAGGAGCTCGACACCCACTCCGCTCATTCGCAGTACCGGGTTCGAGAAGCGTGCGTCGTCGGCCGCCACGATGAGGTCGCACATCGCCGCCAGCATCAGCCCCGCCGCGCTGCACGCACCGGCCACCGCCGCGATCGTGGGTTTGCGGAAGTCGTGGATCCGTACGCAGCGGTCGTAGTACATGACCTGTTCGTGGCGGAGCTTGCCCTCCGGTGTGTCGCGCATGGCCGCCCACTCGTCGGTACCGCCCAGGATCTCCTTGAGGTCGTGGCCGGCCGAGAAGTGCTTGCCGGCGCCCGTGAGGATCACGACCCGCACGGAGTCGTCGGCGTCGGCTCGGTCGAACGCTGCGTCGAGTTCGTCGAGCAGAGCGGAGTTCTGCGCGTTCGCGGCCTCGGGTCGGTTCAGCATGATCGTGGCGACCGCTCCGTCGACGTCGTAGCGCACCGGTGAACTCATGACGCGATCTCCCTGGCGGTCGGCGGTGTCTGCTTCGGACGTGGCTCGCGCGGCAGACCGAGGACCCGCTCGCCGATGACGTTGCGTTGGATCTCGTTCGTGCCCGCCCAGATCGATGACGCCTTGTAGTACAGCCAGGAGCGTTGCCAGGCTCCGCCACCGGGGTTGTGGGCCGCGTCGAGCCACAGGGCAGCAGCCGGGCCGAGGACGGTCATCACCGTGTCGTGGAGGCGTTTCGACATCTCGCTCCAGTACAGCTTCAGTTGGCTTCCCTCTGGTCCGGGGGGCAGTCCTCGGGCGATCTTGGACAGGGTGCGCCAGTTGTGCAGGCGGAACAGGCGGACCTCCACGAAAGGCCTGTGCCAGGCGCGCCCTGAGCCGGTGGTCGTCGAAGGCTCCACGGTCGAGCGCGAGCCGCAGCAGTTCCTCGAGTAGCTGCATGTGGATGACGAGTTGGCGCGGGTTCACGCCACGTTCGTGTGACAGGGTGGAATTGGCGACTCTCCAGCCGTCGTTCTCGGCGCCGATCAGCCGATCGTGTGGAACGAAGACGCCGTCGAGAAAGACCTCGTTGAACTCGGCTTCGTCGGTGATCTGTCGAAGGGGCCGCACGACGACGCCGGGATCCCGCATGTCGACGACGAGGTAGGAGATGCCTCGGTGCTTCGGAGCGTCGGGGTCGGTGCGCGCGAGACAGACGCCCCACGTCGCGTACTGCGCATAGCTCGTCCAGACCTTCTGGCCTTCGAGGTGCCAACCACCGTCGACCGGTCGCGCGCGGGTGGACACCGAGGCCAGGTCGCTCCCCGCACCCGGCTCACTGAAGAGCTGACACCAGATCTCGTGTGCCGAAAGGATGTGGGGGAGCCACCGGTTCTTCTGGGTGTCGGTCCCGTTCGCCAGGAGCGTCGGTCCGACCAGGTTGATGCCGATCCTCCCCACGAGCTCGGGCGCCCGGGCACGGGCGAGCTCCTCGGTGACGATGAAGTGCTCCACCGCCCCAGCCCCCCGACCGCCGTAGGTCTCGGGCCACGCCACACCCACCCATCGACTCTCCGCCAGCGCCGCCTGCCAGCGTCGGCCGAAGGCCACCTCCTCGTCGAGGGTGGCGAAGCGGGGAGGAAGACCTGACCCGTACTCCCAGGGCAGGTTGTCGCGGAGCCACTCCCGCACCTCGGCGCGGAGCCGGGCTTCATCGGGGGTGGAGCTCAGGTCCATCGGCGCCGATCGTAGGCGAGCGATCGTAGGCGAGCGATCGTCGGCGAGACTGCGAACCGCTGATCGGCTGCTGATGCCTCAGCTTGCGCTTGCGAGGGTGGGTGCCAGGCACCAACCTCTAGGCCGCCATGGACTTCGAGTTGAACGACGACCAGATCGCCCTGCGTGAGGGGGCCGCGGACCTGCTCCACGGTCGGGCCGACATCCAGGCGGTCCGTCGGGCCGCCGAGGCCGGGGGCCTGGACAGCGATCTCTTCGCCGCCATGGTCGAGCAGGGGTGGACCGGACTGCTCGTTCCCGAGGACGAAGGTGGTCTGGGCCTCGGTGTCGTGGAGGCGGCGGTCGTGCTCGAAGAGGCCGGCCGTCATCTGGCTCCGGTCCCTCTACTGCCGACACTGCTCGCGATCGAGGTGCTCCGGTCGGCGCGAGCAGCGGGCGTGGCTGATCTCGACTCCTGGATTTCGTCCCTGGTCACAGGTGATCTGCTCGGTGCCGTCGCCTGGAACCCCGAGCCCGCGGGGCTGATGGCAACTTCTGACGAGATCCCGCTCCTGACCGGACGTTCCACCCCCACGGTCGGCGCGCCGTCGGCCGGCGTTGTGGTCGTCGTGGCACTTTCCTCGGAGACCGGTTCCCGTGCCCTCTACGCCGTTGATCTCGACGAAGTCGGACGTCCCGAACCCGAACCGGCGATGGACCGGACGCGCCAGGTCGGCTGGCTGGAGTTCGACGGAACGCCGTCCGTGCGGATCGGCGACGAGCGAGCAGCCGACGCGGCTCTCGACCTGGGTGCGGCGCTCACGTCGGCGGAGATGCTGGGAGCGGCCTCAGCGGTTCTCGAGATGTCGGTGGACTACGCGAAGGAGCGCGTGCAGTTCGGTCGGCCGATCGGCAGCTTCCAGGCGGTCAAGCATCGTTGCGCCGACATGCTCGTCGACGTCGAGGGGATGCGTTCCACCGCGTACTGGTCGGCGTGGTGTCTGGGTGCCGACGACCCGGAGGCGTCGGTGGCGGCTTCGACGGCCAAGATCTGGTGTTCCGACGCCGCGAAGCGCGTGATGGACTCGGGACTCCAGGTGCACGGAGGCATCGGGTTCACCTGGGAGCACGACCTGCACCTCTTCCTGAAGCGGTCGCACCTCGATCAGGTCTCCTTCGGCGACGCCGACCACCACCGCCAACGCCTGGCCACGATGCTGCGTTCACGCGTGGAAGCCGGTGAGCCTGTCCTCTGAGCATGATGCGTCCGTGGCGCGCGCGATAGCGCGCGCCACGGACGCATCATCACGGTTCGGCAGAATCGTCAGGGCCGTGCCACGAGAGCGGCGATCGTCGCCCGGTCCGGTTTCCCGGCCGCCAACGTGGGAATCGCGTCGAGGTGCACGATCCGCTCGGGGGTCGTGAAGCGCGCGGCTCCCTGTTCCACGAACCACTCGCGACAGGTTTCGAGGTCGAAGTATTCCTCGGCGACGACGCACGCGACGACTATCTCACCGAGTCGCTCGTCGGGTGTTCCGACCACGACGGCCTGGCGTACGGCGGGATGAGCCTCGAGGAGGCTTTCCACCGCCGACACGGAGACGTTCTCCCCGGCCCGGATGATCACGTCCTTGATGCGTCCCACGATCCGGAGGCGGCCCCTGCTGTCGAGGGTCGCGAGGTCGCCGGTGCGGAACCAGCCGTCGCACACCGCGGAGTCCGTCTCCTCGGGGTCGAGGTAGCCGGCGAACAGCTCGGGACCTCGCAGCCACAACTCGCCCGGCTCGCCGACACCGCGGTCGGCGCCGGAGTCGGGGTCGACGACGCGGAGTTCCGCCTCGCCCGTCGAGTGACCGTCGGTCGTCGTGGCGGTCTCGACGTTGTCGGCAGTGTCGCTGGTCGTGACGGTGGGTGCCTCCGTGGAGCCGTACGTGCGCTTGACTTCTGCGCCGAGCGCGTCGCGCGCCCGTTCGACGAATGCCGGTGTGATCCCAGCGCCTCCGGAAGAGACGAGCCGCAGACTCCGGACTCGGCGCGGCGAGAACCCGGGCGTGTCCATCAGCGTGACGAAGAAGGTCGGAGGCCCGATCATGAACGTCACGTGTTCCCGCTCGATGAGCTCGAGTGCGCGTTCGGGGTCCCAGGCGTCCATCAGTACAGACCGCATCGGGACGACACCCGGAATGAGAACCCCGTTGAGCAGTCCCGACACGTGGGCGAGGGGAGCGGGCATGAGCACGCAGTCGTGGGGTGTCAGGCCGTGGACGCGGGCCATGCACCGTGCCTTGTAGGCGAGCCCACGGTGGGTGTGGAGAGCCGCCTTGGGGGCACCGCCCGACCCAGAGGTGAACAACACCACGGCGGGGTCCTCGGGGAGCGCCGGCTCAGTGGCCTCTCGGCGTGCGTCTCCGTTTGACGGCGGAGGGTGGGCTCCGAGGAGTTCCTCGAACCCGCCGGAACCGTCGCGCACGAGGATGCAGCGGTCGTTCGATGCGAGCGGGAGGCCCTCCGCCGCGAGAACAGCGCTCGGTGACAGCGAATGGACCATTCGCTCGGTCTCGAATGCTCCGGCACGGGCGTGGAGGGGCGCCGCCACGGCGCCGATCCGCCAGCAGGCCCGAAAGAGCAGGACCGATGCCCAACCATTGGGGAGTTGCCAGGCCACGACGTCGCCCCGGGCCACGCCCGCCGAACGCAAACCGATCGCGAGCGCAGTGACTCGGTCATCGACCTCCTCGGCGTCGAAGCGCACCCCGGCGCTCGGATCCACGATCGTGTCGCCCTGTCGCGACACCGCGCTCATCATGGCGTCGAGGGTCGGAACGTCCCACGCTCCTCCCGGTGCCGTGTAGCGGTCGGCGTCGGGATGTGTGTAGGTCGGGCGCAGCGCGGAAGGTGTCACCGGGCGACGGTCAGGGGTTCGCCATCCAACCGGGGCTGGTGGTGGTGGCACCCCGGAGGACCTGGGTGCCGATGAAGTTCTTCTGGATCTCGACGGTGCCGGCGCCGATGAGCAACCCGCGGATGTCGCGGTAGGCCCGCTCGACCGGGTACTCGCGCGAGTAGCCGTAGCCCCCGAGAAGTTGGATCGCCTCGTCGCAGACGAACCGCGCGGCTTCGTTCGCCGCCGTCTTGGCGATCGCCGTCTCGAGCGCCGGTGGCGTGCCGCCGACCCCGGCGAGCCGGACCGCCCGCCCCAGAAGCAGCCGCGCACCTTCGAGGCGTGTGGTCATGTCGGCGATCTTCCACTGGAGGCCCTGGAACCCGGCGAGTGTGCCGTCACCCACGGTGCGCTCGTTCATGTAGCGCGTGGCGTACTCCAGAGAGCCCGCGGCAGCGCCGAGGCACATGGCGGCATTCCCGCAGCGTTCGTGGTTGATGTGGGCGATGAGTGTCTTGAAGGCTTCGCTGTTCGACGGATCGCCGGTGAGCAGCACGTCAGAGGTGTCGACGCGCACACCGTCGAACGCGAGTTCCGCTTCGGAGGTGCCGCGCAGGCCCATCTTGTCGTGGGTTCCCGCCACCGACACCCCGTCACGCGTGAGGTCCACCACGACGGCGCCGATGCCGCGTGTCCCCACGCTCTCAGGGAACCGGCACCACACGAGACACGCCGCAGCCTTGTGGCCTCCCGTGACGTAGTTCTTGTATCCCTCGAGCCGAAAGCCGTCGCCGTCGGCGACGAGCCTGCTGCGCATGTGATTGACCGCGGAGCCCGCCTCGGTCTCGCTGATCCCGATACAGAACAGCGCCTCGCCGCTCGCCGCCATCGGAAGCCACCGCGACCTGAGGCCCTCACTGCCGAGATGCTCGATCGCCCGGGGCGGACCGTTGAAGATGAGCTGCGCCAGGATCGCGGAGGACACGTCGACGCGGGCCAGTTCCTCCAGGACGATCGCGGATTCGACGTCGCCGAGACCCATGCCGCCGTACGCCTCGCCGATCGTGATGCCGAACAGGTCGGCCGCGCGCAGGGCGTCCCACGAAGCGTCGGGGAACTCCTCGGTCTCGTCCCAGTGTCGGGCGTTCGGGGCGAGGTCCCGGGCCGCCACCTGGCGAGCGAGGCCGCGTAACGCCTGCTGGTCCTCGGTCTCCGCGAACGGGTCGCTACCGGTGTCGCTGCCAGAGTCGCGCACGGCGGAACACTACCGCCGGTGCGTTCCTGGTTGTTCGTGTGCCCGATGAGATCTCAGGAGCCGAACATCGTGCGCCACTGCTCGGGGGTCGAGAAGCGGAACACGTAATTGTTCGCTCGGGTGTCGCCGAGTGACGCGGACGGCTCCGGGGAGTAGAGGTGTCCGGGGAACAGGGTGGCGTGGTCGGGGATGCGCGCGAGCTTCGTGTGGATGCTCTCGTACATGGCCTCGGGGTCGCTTCCGGGGAGGTCTGTGCGCCCGCATCCGTCGAGGAACAACGTGTCGCCTGCCACGAGTCGGTCGTCGACGAAGAAGCACTGGCTTCCCGGAGTGTGCCCCGGCGTGTGGATGAGCTCGACGGGGATCTCGCCCACCATCACGGTGTCGCCGGAGTCGTGGACCGCCAGGTCCGCCGTGGAGAGGTCTACGACGCGGCGGACCCACTCCTCCTCGTCGCGTTGGATGTGGACCGGGCCGTCGAGGCGGTTGCTGTTCAGCAGTTCGTGGACGCCTTCGATGCCGTATCCCATCAGGTCACCACCGATGTGGTCGGCGTGGTAATGGGTGACGAGCACCCCGGTGAGCCGCATGTCGTCGGCGTCGAGCGTGTCGACCAGTTCGTTCACCGCGTAGGCGGGATCGACCACGACGGCGTCCCCCGTTTCGCGGTCGCCGATCAGGTAGCTGAAGTTCACCATCTGCGAGGCGATCGGGTCATCGGCGGCGAAGTCGCGCCCCGACAACAACTGGCGGAAGTACAGGCGGTCACTCATCGATGTCCTCATGATCGCGGGATCGATGGGGGAGTCCGGAATCGGAATCATGGCGGAAGTCGAAGGCGACCTTGACGGCGCCGGTGTCGTGCTGGTCGGCGAGAGTGCGAAACGCAGCGCGCCAGTCTTCGAGGCGAAAAGTGTGGGTGAGCATCGGCGTGATGTCGATCCGGCCTGTTCGGACGAGATCGAAGTAGTGCGAAATGGCATGCCGGCGCACACCGTCGATCTCCTCGACGCCGAAAGCGTTGGATCCGACGATATTGATCTCCTTGAAGTACCAGGGCGACCACTCGAAGCGCCCTGCGGCGCTGACGCCGCTCACGACGATCGAACCGCGGGAGGCCATCATGCGTAGTGCGGTCTCGAGAGTGGAGGGTTTGCCGATCGTGTCGTAGGTGATGTCGATGGTGCCGGGATGCGCGAGCGGGAGGCCCTTCCAGGGTTCGTGGAGCGTGGCGTCGGTCATCGTCGCCAGTTCCTCCACGATGGCTCGTGGTTCGTGTGACGCATCGATGACACGGGCACCGAAGGACCGCGCGAGGTCCTGTTGTGCAGGATGCAGCGCCACGGCGATGACCTCGACGTCGGGGTGGAGGCTCCGCAGGATCGCGATCGTCGTCGTGCCGAGCGCGCCCGCCCCCCATACGAGCGCCCGCCCTCCCGGTGGCGGTGGATGACGGGTGACGGCATGCAGCGAGACCGCGAACGGGTCGGCCAGCACGGCCGCCTCATCGGCCACGTCGTCGGGAACGGGGATCAGCATCGACTCGTGGGCCGGAAGAGCGTCCGCGAAGCCGCCGGTGCCGTCGCTTGAGGTGCCGGAGTGGATCCCCGGCGCGAGTCGGCCGCGGGTGAAGTTCCAGCACAGCGACAGGTCACCCGCAGCGCACGCCGGGCAGACCGGGTGGATACCACGGGGAACGCACGACAGCCAGCAGTTCAAGGCGACACGATCGCCCACGTGCACGGTTGTGACGGCGCTGCCGATAGCGGTCACGTCGCCGACCACCTCGTGGCCGAGCACCTGTGGGAACGACAGGAAGGCGGTGAGGGAGAAGTCCGAGGCGTCGCCGTCGGTCTCCATGAAGACCTGCTTGGCATCCGATCCGCAGATCCCCGTGAGGCGGGGACGCAGTACCACCCAGTCGTCGGCGAGAGGTGCGGGTTCCTCCACGTCGGCGAGCGCCATCGGGGTGAGAGCGAGATTTCGGACGAGGTGGTTGTCGGATGCTGCGAGCACAGGGTCGGCTGGTTCCGGATCGACTCCGAAGACGAGCGCGCGCATCGGAATACCTCAGCTCTCGGTGGCTGAGGCGGCGACCTCCGCGATGAAGTCGATGAAGCCGTCGCAGTCCTTCGTCTTCGTGACGGCGAGTTCCTTGGCGTCGATGCCACCGGGAATCTCGGGTGGCACGTAGTACTCGAAGCCGTCATCGGTCATCGCCGCCAGTATCCCGGCGGCGCACTCCTCGGGCGGTACGAGCTCACCCTCGTACACCGTCGGGTCGTTGTCGGGCACGTCCCAGATCTCGGTCGCGATGGGACCCGGGAGGATCAGCTTGATCTCGACGGGCGTGTCGGCCAGGTCGAGCGCCGATGTCTCACTCCAACCCGCCAGGGCGAACTTCGCCGCGCAGTAGGCGGCTTCGTGGGCGATCGGAATCCGGCCGCCCATGCTCGAGACGTTGACGATCATGCCCGAGCCCCGCTCGAGCATGCGACCCAGCGCGGCCTGACCCATCCGCATCGGCGACGAGAAGTTGAGGTTCATGACCTCGTCGACCTCGTCGGCGGATGTGTCGGCGACCGGCCGGCGCTTCGGCATCGCAGCATTGTTCACGAGGCAGTCGAGCGCACCGAAGGTATCCCACGCCTCGCGTACGACTGCCTCGGCCGCGGCGAGATCCGACAGGTCCACCGACCACAGCTGCGATTCCGGAGTATGCCGTCGGCAATCGGCCAGAACCTCTTCGAGGCGGTCGCGGCGACGGGCCACCAGACCCATCGTGGCACCTGCCTCTGCGAGCTGTCGGGCGAGCGACGCCCCGATCCCCGAGGACGCGCCTGTCAGCAGGATTCGTGCGCCGGACAACTCCATGGTGATCTCCTCGCGTGGGTCTGGGGTGTCAAGGTAGACGCTGTTCCGACTCGTGGGCGGCCGTGGCGTACACGCCTTTTGCCATCAGTGACGTCGCTTGCTCCTGGCGTCTCCGCAAGATCGTCGCGCGGACCCGGTGGACGCCGACATCGTCGGGAGCGGCGAGAGCGGCCATCTCGACGAGGTGACCTGCCACACGCAGATCGCCGGCGTCGGCCAGGGCGAGCGCACGGTCCGCGAGAGCCGTGACACCACCGGCCAGGTCGGCCACCTCGCGTGCCAGGGCGTGCTCGGGCGCAGGATGCAGGGTTGCAGGGTTGCCGTCCCACCAGCCGCCGAGCAGACGCCAGACGTTGCGGATCACGAACTCCGGTTCGTCGTACACCGGCCGGAGATAGGGCCGGTCGAGCAGATGAGTGGGCGGATCGATCGAGTGGATGACGTCGTCGAGGCGCGCGCCGTCGTTCATCATCTCCCGAGTCTGCTGTTCCAGGAAATCGAGGAGTTCGGCCGTTTCCTCGAGCGCTCGGCGCACGCGGTCGGTGCCGACGATCGGTACGCCGTGGCCGGGGAGGAGGATCTGGGCGTCGCAAGCCGCCATCTCCCGCAGTGCGACCGCCCAGTCGGCCGCGTAGCGCTGGACCTTCTGTGGATTGCCGGCATTCGGACTGGCCCAGATGAAGAAGTCACCCGTGCACAGGACCCCGCGTTGCGGGATGAAGACCCAGGTGGCGTCGTCCGTCTCGCCGCGACCGTGTCGCAGCTCGAACGACTCGTCGCCGACCGTGATGTCGAGGCGGTCGCCGTAGGTCTCGTCGGGTTCACGGAAGCGGTCGGGGAAGCGGAACCCGGTGTCGGCGCCGAACTGCCGGACGTTGATCGAGGTGTTGTAGCCGGCTGTCTCGGCGTAGCGCGCGAAACGGCGCGGTACGGCTTCGTGCGCGAGCACCTTCACCGATCGCCCGCGTTGCGCGTTCTCCTCGTCGAAAGGGCCCACGCCCCCGACGTGGTCGATGTGGCCGTGCGTGTAGATCGCGGTGTGGACCGGCGTATTCGTCCACGCGCGGATGGTCTCGTGGTTCCGGGCGGCCAGAGCGCCGAGCCCGGTGTCGATGAGGGCCACCTCGCCGCCCGCGTCGACCGCCGTGACGTTTCCGAAACTGGCGAGGAAGAAGACGCCGTCGGCGACCTCCTCTCTGAGGAAGGTCAACATGGGGTTGGCGTCCGAGGTGTTGCCTTCGCCGGTCCACAGCTGTTCGGACAGTTCCAGGAGCGTGGTCATGGGCCTGTTGTAGCCGCGGAGAGCCCCGCGTGTGACGGGTGGGTGTGGCGGCCGGGTGTGGCGACCGAAATGGAAACGTGTTTCAATTCCAGTCGTGACCACCGCACTCGCCCGGAACCAGGCGGCCCGCCGCCGCCGTGTGCTCGACGCCACCCTCTCGCTGGCCGTGTCGGGAGGGTTCGACGCGGTGCAGATGCGCGACGTCGCCCAGGAGGCCGACGTGGCCCTGGGCACCGTCTACCGGTACTTCTCCAGCAAGGAGCGCCTCCTGCTCGAGGCGAACATCGAGCAGATCAACGGCCTCGCCCGGCGTCTCGAGCAACGCCCGCCCGAGGGCGACTCGGCGTCCGAACGGGTCAAGGACGTTCTCCGACGGGCCAACGGCACGTTGTTGAAGCGTCGCGAGGTCACGACGGCGATGGTCCGGGCGCTCGCGTCGTCGCCTCCCAGCGAAGCGGACGCGGTTCGCCAGATCACCGTCACCATGACCGGCATCATCACGGCGGCGATCTGTCCCGATCCGCCCACCGACCAGGACCTCGTCACGGCGCGGATCGTCATGCAGGTGTGGCTGTCTGCTCTCGTCGGTTGGGTGGGGGGCGTCGACCCCGGTGAGCGGGTCCACGAGGACCTCGATCTCGCGGTCGACGCTCTCGTGCTCGACGGTGGCGGTGCCGACGAGGCGGCACCGACGAACTAGACCAGAGTCGCACCCCGACACCGATCATCTCAGGAGACACGACCTCGTGGCGACATACAACCTGGCGGACCTCTTCGAGTTGTCGGTCGACGCGTTCCCCGACCGGCGGGCGTTGATCTTCGAGGACCGGCGTTTCACCTACCGCGAGCTCGACGAGCGGATGAACCGCCTGGCGCATCATCTCGAGTCCGTCGGTGTCGGACCTGGTGACCATGTAGGGATCTACTCTTTGAACAACAACGAGTGGGTGGAGGCGATGTACGCCTGCTACAAGATCCGCGCCATCCCGGTGAACATCAACTTTCGCTACGTCGAGGCGGAACTCCGGTACCTCTTCGACAACGCTGATCTCGTCGCTCTCGTGTACCAGCGGACATTTGCCGACCGGATCGCCGCAGTGGCCGACGAGGTGGAATCGCTGCGCCACTTCATCCGGATCGAGGACGGTACCGACGCCGACGACTCGGCGCTCGATCCGGTGGAGTACGAAGCCGCCCTGGCCGCGAGCTCCGCAAAGAGAGATTTCCTCGAACGCTCACCCGACGACATCTACCTGCTGTACACCGGCGGGACCACAGGTATGCCGAAGGGGGTGATGTGGCGCCAGGAGGACGTGTTCTTCGCGCTCGGTGGTGGCCACGACCCGTTCACCCGAGAGCCCGTGACCTCACCCGAGGAGCTCTCGGAGAAGGCGGCGGCGGCCGGCGAGGAGTCGGCGGTGCTCATGTTCCCGGTGCCGCCGATGATGCACGGTGCCGGCCAGTTCGGGTGTTTCAACGCGTTCCACAACGGATACGCGGTGCTGCTGATCGCCAGGTTCGACCCCGAGGCGGTATGGCGCCTCGCGGCGGCCGAGGGGGCCAACACGCTGAGCATCACCGGTGACGCCATGGCGCGGCCACTGGCCGAGACCCTGGAAACCCTGCACGATGAGCTGGACCTGTCATCGGTTCTCACGCTCAACAGCACCGCAGCCGTGTTCTCACCGTCGATCAAGGAGCAGCTCATGGAACTGCTCCCCAACGCCATGATCCTCGACGCCATCGGCTCCACCGAGGGCGGCATGAACGGGATGAAGATCATGGAGCGCGGGAAAAGGGAGCCCGCCGGTGTCACGACCGTCGATCCCGGCCCCGGCTCCACCGTCCTCGACGACGAGATGAAGCCGGTCGTTGCCGGCTCCGGCACCGTCGGGATGCTCGCCCGCTCCGGGAACGTACCGATCGGCTACTACAAGGATCCCGAGAGGACGGCGGCGACCTTCCCTGTCGTCGACGGAGTCCGCTACTCGATCCCGGGCGACTACGCCACGATCGAGGATGACGGACGGATCACGCTGCTGGGTCGGGGCTCGGTCTCGATCAACACCGGCGGCGAGAAGGTGTTCCCCGAGGAGGTCGAGGCCGCGCTCAAGTCGCATCCTGACGTGTTCGACGTTCTCGTCGTCGGCGTACCCGACGAACGGTGGGGCGAGCGTGTGACCGCCGTCGTTCAGTCCCGGGGTGACGCCCAACCCGCCATCGATGAGTTGGCCGCGCACTGCCGAACTCTCATCGCGGGCTACAAGGTCCCGCGCGCGGTGTTCTTCGTTGACGAGGTGTCGCGCCTGCCCAACGGCAAGCCCGACTACCCGTGGGCGAAGGAGACGGCTCTGCGCCTCTCCGGCTAGTTCCCTTTGCTCGCCTCGGGCGGCGCAGGATACCTGTGCCACTGGTCCTCGGCTCGCGTCCAGCCTGAGTGTGCTCGAGCTTCGGCCGCGATCGAAGCGCCGAGTGCCACGAGCTGTTCGCTGCCGGAGCCGAGGGACAGCTCGATCCAGCGCGCCCAGTTGAAGTACCGGTGGAGCGGGTAGTCGACGTCGACACCGATCCCGCCGTGAAGATGCGAGGCGGCGTGCAGGACACGCGACGCCCCGTCAGCAGCCCAGAACTTGGCGATGCGGATCTCGTCGGTGGCCGGGAGGCCCTCGGCCAGTCGCCATGCCGCCTGCCACGCGGTGAGTTGGACCGCCAGGGTGTCGATGTAGGCGTCGCCGGCGCGCTGCGACACGGCCTGGAACGACGCGATCGGATGATCGAACTGCTCGCGCCCGATCGTGTAGTCGGCGGTCATCCGCAGCGCCCGTTCGCACACGCCCGCCTGCATGATGCAGAGAGCCGCTGATGCGCGGTCGAGCATCCACGGAAGAACCGCAGAACGTTCCTCGGCCGATCCCAGCGGCATTCCCGGCGTGTGGTCGAGTGTGACCGTCGAGACTCGTTGGCGGTCGGTGGTGCGATGGTCGTCCCGGCTGAGGCCCGTGGCACCGCTCTCGACGAGGAACACGGCCGTTCCGTCATCCGTGGTCGCCGGAACGAGAAGAAGTTGCGCAAACGACGCCCAGGGCACGAAGTGCTTGGTGCCCGTCAGCGTCCAGGCGCCGTCTCCACTCGCGGGGGGTGTCGCCGTCGTCGCGGGCCTGCCCTGGTCGGGGTTGGCCTCCTCGCTGAGCGCTCCGGTGAGCAGTGTCGTTCCCGCGATCGCGTCGGGAAGGACCTCTCGACGCTGGTCGTCGTACCCGAAGCGGTCGACGGCCAGGATCCCGGTCACGACGCTCGACAGGTAGGGCACGGGAGCCACGTGGCGCCCGATCTCCTCGAGCACGATGGCGACCTCCAGGAAGCCCAGCTCGCCACCGCCGACATCCGAGCTACAGGCGATTCCGACGAAACCCGCCTTGGCCAGTTCGTTCCATGTGGACGTGTCGAGACCGTCGCCGGCCTCCACCTCTTTCAGGTGATCGTGGGTGACACGGTCGTCGAGGATGCGTCGCGCGAGACCCTGGAGCTCCTGTTGGTCGTCGGTGAGTGAGAAGTCCATCGCTGTGGCCTTTCGGGGAGTGGTCGGCGTCGACCGGTCAGCGGATCGCCCGGGGCATGCCCAGGCCGAAGATGGCGATCAGGTCGCGCTGCACCTCGTTGGTGCCCCCGCCGAAGGTGAGGATGAGCGTTCCCTGGTACGCGCCCTCGAGCCTGCCGTGGAGCGCGGCACCGGGTGAGTCGGGTGAGAGCGCCGAGGCCGGGCCGACGATCTCCATGAGCAGCCGGTACGCCTCGGTGAAGAACTCCGTGGCGAAGACCTTGGTGCCCGAGGCGTCGGCCACGTCGACGGAACCCTCGGTCGCGGCCCACGCCACCTTCCAATTCACGAGCTCGAGAAACTCGAGCTTGGCGCGAACAACCGCGAGGTTCCGCTGGACCCACTCCTGGTCGATGACGCGCCGGCCATCGGGGAGTTGCGTGTCGCGGGCCCACTCGGTTGTCTCCTCCAGCCGTTTCGCGACCCAACCTGTCGGACCGAGCGCGACCCGTTCGTGGTTGAGCTGGTTGACGATGAGATCCCAGCCGCGGTTCTCCTCGCCGACGAGGTTCGACACGGGCACACGCACGTCGTCGTAGTAGGTGGCATTCGTGCGCGCCGAACCCATGATGTTGATGGGCGTGAGCTTGAAGCCCTCGACGTCGGTCGGAACGATGATGATCGAGATGCCTCGGTGCTTTTCGGCCTCCGCATCGGTCCTGCATGCCAACCACACGTAGTCCGCGTGCTCAGCGATGCTCGTGAAGATCTTCTGGCCGTTGATGAGCCACTCGTCGCCGTCGTGTTCGGCGCGCGTGGTGAGAGACGCCAGGTCGGTTCCCGCCCCCGGCTCGGTGTAGCCGATGGCGAACTGGATCTCTCCCCGCAGGATCTTCGGGAGGTAGAAGGCCTTCTGCTCTTGCGTACCGAACTGCATGATGGTCGGAGCCACGGAGTTGATCGACAGCATCGGCACCGGGGCACTTGCCCGCTGTGCCTCGTCGTAGAAGATGAACTGCTCGAGCGGGGACCGGCCCTGGCCGCCGTACTCCTCGGGCCAGCCGACCCCGAGCCAACCGTCGGCGCCCATCTTCTTGCACGCTTCGAGAGCGTTCGGCCCGCCGAGCTCCCCGCCCGTCATCTCCGCGCGGATCTGATCGGTCATCAGGTCGTCGAAATAGGCACGCAGCTCGTCGCGCAACGCCTCCTGCTCGTCGGTCAGGCCGATGTGCATCGTCGCTCCGGGAGGTCGGGATGAGAACCGTTCTGTTTTCGCATTCTGACCCGACGGCGCGGTGGGTGTCGATCCGGTCCGACCTGGTCCGATCCGGTGACTCCGTCACGGCCTCGTAGCCTGCTCAACCGTGCGCCAAGACCTCGCCCATGCCGTGACGGAACTCTGCGACCGAGACCCGGTGGTGGCAGACCTCGTCGAGCGGCACGGGCCGTGCTCCCTGCCGGCGCCCCGACCCGCCCGCGGTCGCTTCGCCGCGCTCACCCGCTCGATCTGCGGCCAGCAGGTTGCCGGCGCCGCCGCCCGGGCGATCCACGGACGCTTCGTCGATCTGCTCGGAGGCGACGTCGTTCCCGACGCGGTGCTCGCCCTCGATGCCGCCGACCTCCGCAGCGTGGGTCTCTCGGGATCCAAGGCCGCGTCGATCGTCGATCTGGCCCGAAACGTGGAGAACGGGGAGGTCCGCCTCGAACGGATCGGTCGTTTCGACGACGACGAGGTCGTCGAGAAGCTGACGCTGGTGCGGGGGATCGGCCCGTGGACCGCGCAGATGTTCCTGATGTTCGAGCTCGGGCGTCTCGACGTGTGGCCGACCGGTGATTTCGGTGTCCGCAAGGGTTTCGGGCGGGCGTGGCGAAACGGCGACGAGGCTCCGAGTGCGGCGGACCTCGAGCCGCTCGGCGACGCCTACCGCCCCTTCCGGTCGGTGACGGCCTGGTACTGCTGGCGTGCGGCGGGCGATGCGACGGCCACTCCCGCCAGGTCGATCAGGTCGATCAGGTCGACCAGGTCCCGATGAGCCCACGGCGCGCTCCGATCTCCGCGGCCACGTTCGTCGCCGTTCTCGTACTCGCTGTCCTGGTGGGGACCCTCATCGGCTTCGGGTTCCAGTGGATCCGCGGGGACGGGAACGGTACGTCCGGTGCGACATCGACGACGGCTCCGGCTCTCGATCCCGATCTTCCTGACGAACCGGTTGCACTCTGGATGTTCGGATCGTCGACGTTGCGCGGCGATCCGGCCCTCGCGACCGTGGTAGGGGTACCGGTGGAGGTGTTCGGCGCCGTCGTCGGTGCGCGCGGCGCCGTGTACTCGTGGTCCTCGACGACAGGGGAGTTCCGCGTCCTGGAAACCGCCGAGAACAGGGTGACGGTGACCGCCGAGGTCGATCTCGGCGGTGATGTCGACGTCGACACAGCTCCGCTGGTCGTTGCCGTCGGAGATGCCGCGTGGGTCGTGACCGGACCGGACACGGTCGCACGCGTCGACGCACAGTCGGGAGACGTGACCGCATCGGTGACACTTCCGTCGAGTTTCGTGGGCGCGGCGGACGGCACGTCGGTGACCGCCACACGGATTGTGTCGTCAGGAGCAGGCCTGTTCGCTGTCTTCGACGTGGAGACCGAGGACGGATCGATCGCGGTCGGCCTCGCTTCACTCGACCCGATGTCGGGGGAGATCCTGGCGGTATCTGCTCTGACGGAACGGAGCACGCAGGGTGTGGATCTGGCGGCGGTCGGCGACGACGCCCTCTGGATCGTGTCGGACGAAGAGCTGATCCGCGTGTCGGCGGCCGACCTGACCGAGACGGGCCGTCTCTCACTCGCCGACTCCGACCTCGGAGGTCCGATCGACGCGCTCCTCGCGCTCGGGGACAACGCGTGGATACTGGACCGCGACGGTCCGGACCTGGTGCAGGTCGGTCCGTCGCTCACCGTCGAAGAATCGGCGCGTCTCACCGACGAGACGGACGATCTCGACGACGCTCCCGCGACGGCGGTGGTGGGCGACGAGTCGATCTACACGCTCCTCCAGCGCTCCGACGGCAGCAGCATCGTCGCACGCACGAATATCGAGATCCTCGCCGTCGAACGCCGGATCGGGCTCCCGACCGAGGCTTTTGTCGCGGCCCTCGCATTCAGTGAGGCACCCAGCCGGGCACACTGAAACGCGCCGCGTGCAGGCGAGGTCCGCGGACGAGCCGAAACCGGTCGTTACGCTCGTTCTCATGAAGGGGTCGTGCGCGTGACGTCCGCGGCACCGCCGCCGGTCCCGGTTCGGTCCCCGCGTTCCCTTCTTCCTCTGGTCACGGGCTTCGCCGCACTGGGTGGCTTCCTGTTCGGCTACGACACAGGCGTCATCTCGGGCGCCATCGACTTCATCGGAGACGAGTTCGGCCTCTCCGCCTTCGGCAAGGGCGTCGTCACGTCCTCGGTCCTGGCCGGCGCCTTCTTCGGGGCAGGGTTGTCGGGGTTCACCGCCGACAAGTACGGGCGACGGCGCCTGCTCATCTTCGCGGGAGCCATCTACGTTGTCGGTGCCCTCGCCGCCGCGCTGAGTTCCAACGTGGAGACACTCGTCGGCAGTCGTTTCGTGCTCGGCCTCGGGATCGGTATCACCTCGACGGTCGCTCCCATGTACATCGCCGAGATGTCGCCGGCCGACCGACGCGGTGGTCTCGTCGCCACCTACCAGCTCGCCATCACGATCGGGATCCTGATCGCCGACCTCGTCGACGAGGCCCTGTCCCATCCCGGCGGGTGGCGCTGGGCCTTCGGCCTCGCCGCGATTCCGGGAGCGATTCAGTTCGTCGGCATGTCCCGGATGCCGGCGTCACCGCGCTGGCTCACCGGTCGGGGTGAGAACGAGCAGGCGGAGGTGGTTCTGCGCAAGGTGGGTGTCGTTTCGGATGCCGCCCACGAGCAGGTCGCGGAGATGAAGAAGGCGGTTGCCGAGGAACGAGGAGGTTCCTGGGCCGACCTCCTGTCGCCGGGCGTGAAGGCCGCGTTGATCGTCGGGATGATGCTGGCGCTGATCCAGCAGATCACCGGCATCAACACGGTCATCTACTACGCCCCCGACATTTTCGAGGACGCCCGATTCGGGTCCGCGCGAGAGCGCGATCTGGGCGACGGTCGTGGTGTCCACGGTCAACGTGCTCGCCACGTTCATCGCCATCCGGTTCCTCGACCGCTGGGGTCGTATCCCTCTCCTGACCGCGGGTCTCACCGGGATGATCGTCAGCCTCTTTGCTCTCGGTGGGACCTTCGTCTTCCTCGACAAGGGCCAGGATGGCGGAGCGCTCGGCATGGTCGCCGTGTTCTTCGTCTGCACCTACATCGCCAGCTTCGCCTTCTCGCTCGGACCGATCGTGTGGGTCATCGTGTCCGAGATCTTCCCGACGAAGGTGCGCGGCCGAGCAATCTCTGTGGCCACGATGGTCAACTGGGGCGCGAACTTCATCGTCGGCCTCACGTTCCTGGTGCTGATCGACGAGCTCCACACCTGGGGCACGTTCTGGCTCTTCGGGAGCCTCAGCATTCTCTCGCTCTGGTACATCCGGGCGAAGGTTCCCGAGACCAAGGGCAAGACACTCGAGGAGATCGAGCAGTCCTGGCTTCCGGCTGACCAGGCCGGGTGATCAGTCGTCGAGACCGAAGACGCGCAGGGCGTTTTCGCGCAGGAACTTCGGCCACACGTGGTCGCGGAAGCCCACGTTCGGAAGCTCCGCGAAGATCCGATCGAGCGACAGCCCGGCCGGGTAGTAACCGGCGTACATGATCTTGTCGGCGCCGCGGGTGTTGGCGTAGTCGATGATGTCGGCGGGGTAGTGCTTCGGGGCAAAGGCCGAGGTGGAGTAGTAGAGGTTCGGCCACTTCAGCATCAGCTTCACGGCGAGCTCCGTCCACGGTTCAGCGCCGTGGCGCATGATGATCTTCAGCTCGGGAAAGAACCAGCAGACCTCGTCGAGTCGCGCGGCGTCCTGTGGCGAGAACGGAATCCGTGGGCCCGGTACACCCACCGTCATGAAGAGGGGTATGTCGAGCTCCACGAGCTTGGCGTAGACGGGATAGAAGCGCTTGTCGTCGATCGGTACCGGAGGTGTGAGGCCGGCCGGGAAGGTCTGGGCCGACGTGGCCCCCTGCTCGTGGACGCCACGCTCCAGGTGACGGACACTCTCCATCCCGTTCGTCAGGGCTCACGTAGACGCTGCCGAGGAACCGGTCGGGATGCTCGCGGAGCGCGCGCTGGGCGTCCTCCTTCTCGGCCACGTTGATCACGGAACGCTCGATGCCGAAACGGTCCATCTCGGCCAGGAGGAATTCGACGGGGTCGTCGACGTCGTCGTACTTGGGGACGTCCTTGAACATGTACTCGGCGGGGAACTCGAACTCCTCGCGGCTCTCCGTGTCCTGGAAGTTGGCCTTGAGGAAGTCGTACTTGCGCGCGAGCTCCTCGCGCGGGGACGGCATCCCCATCATGAGGTCGATGATCCCGATGTCGGACGGCATGGGCATGACGCTCGGGCGCGCGGGCCGCTGGCACGTCGGGCGCCTCGCGCTCTGGCTCGGTCGTCCGAGCTTGAAGACGCGGACGGCGTTGTCGCGCAGGAAGGGTGTCCACACGTGGTCGCGGAACGGAACGTCGGGAAGCTCGGAGAAGATGCGATCGAGGCTGAGACCCATCGGGAAGTAGCCGGCGTACATGATCTTGTCGGCCCCCCGCGTGTTGGCGTAGTCGACGATGTCAGTCGGGTAGTACTTCGGAGCGAAGGCCGAGGTCGAGTAGTAGAGATTGGGCCACTTCAGCATCAGCTTCACGGCCAGGTCCGCCCACGGCTCGGCACCGTGGCGCATCACGAACTTCAGCTCCGGGAAGAACCAGCACACCTCGTCGATGAGCCCTGTCTCCTGGGGAGCGAACGGCACTCGCGGACCCGGAATACCCGTGCACACGCAGATCGGGATGTCGAGCTCCACGCACTTGGCGTAGAGCGGATAGAACTTGCGATCGTTGATCGGTACCTGCGGCGTGAGCCCCGCGGGGAAGGCGGTTGCGGCCTTGACACCGAGTTCGCGTACCGCAGCCTCGAGTTCGCGAACGCCCTCCATGCCGCGGTTGGGGTCGACTTCGAAGCTTCCGAAGAAGCGGTCGGGGTGATCGCGCAGGGCCCTCACACCCTGTTCGTTCTTGGAGTTGACGCCGATCATCGCCCGGGCGATGCCGTGGTGGTCCATCTGCTGGAGCAGGAAGGACGCCGGGTCGTCGTGCTGTTCGAGCTTCGGCACGTCGTGGAACATGTACTCGGCGGGAAACTCGAAGTCCTCACGGCTCTCCCGGTCGAGCAACTGGGTGCGCAGGAAGTCGTACCAACGGGCGGGATCCCCCGCAGGGAGCCCCATCATCAGGTCGATCACGCCGGTGTCGGCGGGCATACCCACGGAGTGCCTCCTCGTGTCTTTCCCGGTTCTGGTACCGGTCCGTCCCGATACTGGCACCGGTCCGGTGGCCCCACCCGGCCGGTCGAAGGTACCTGGTCTGACGGCTGGTCAGTTACCCGGCAGGTGATCACCCTTCGTGAGATTTCTCTCCAGAAGGCCACGGAGGGTGTCGATAGGTCAGAAGAACGGTCGAACACGCGGGGGTCACGATGGCAGACGAGCAACGACGAGTTCGCCGGGCGCGACGGGGGCTCCTCGTCGGCGCCGCGGCCGGGATCACTCTCGTCGGTGCGGCGTGTCTGCCGCCCCCGCCACCACCACCCCCGCCTCCTCCGCCTGCCGTCTGCACGTCGGGCGCACCCGAGACCGACGTGCTCACGCACGCTGGCGGTGCCGACCAGGACGGCGCCGAGGTCCCTGTGATCGCTGTCACCGAGGACGCGAACGGCGATCTCGACGTCGTGACCTACGGCGCAAAGGATCTGGGCGACGCATCCGAGTTCGCCGGTGATCTGGAGGCTGACCCGGCGACCGACGTCGTCGCGGTGGAGGCCGACCAGCCGGTGGCGGTCGAGGCGACGGCGACCGATCCGAAACGCCCCCAGCAGTGGGCGTTCAACAACGTCAGCTTCGAAAGCGCGTGGAACACCGCCAACGGTGCCGGAACGACGATCGCCGTCGTCGACACGGGCGTGCGGGCCACCCACGAGGATCTCGCCCCGAAGATGGAGGCAGGGGCCGACTTCGTGACTCCGGGCGGTGGGACGGGATGTCTGGACCCCCACGGTCACGGGACACACGTGGCGGGCATCGCGTCGGCGTCCACCAACAACGGGAAGGGTGTCGCCGGAGGATCGCCGGGCTCCCACATCATGCCGGTGCGCGTCCTCGATGCCAATGGTTCGGGATGGACCTCCGACGTGACCGCCGGGATCATCTGGGCGACCGATCACGGAGCGAACGTGATCAACCTCTCGCTCGGTGGAGGCGGCTACTCGTCGTCGATGCGCGCGGCCGTTCAGAATGCGGTCTCGGCCGGGGTCGTCGTTGTGGCGGCGTCGGGCAACGAGAACTCGAGCACGCCGTCGTACCCCGGCGGATACGCGGAGTCCCTCACGGTGGCGTCGACCACGTCGAGTAACGCCCGGTCGAACTTCTCGAACTTCGGTCCGCACATCGACGTGGCTGCGCCCGGCAGCGGGATCCTCTCGACCGGCGGTTACTCCAACAACTCCTATGTCACGATGAGCGGAACGTCGATGGCGACGCCCTACGCCGCAGCGGCCGCGGCGGTCGTCAAATCGGCGTGCCCCGCGGCAACGGCGAACGATGTGGCAGCGGCGCTCACCTCCACGGCCACCGATCTCGGAACTGCCGGGTTCGACAACTACTTCGGCCACGGGCTCATCAATCCTGCCGGCGCCGTCACCACCTGCTGACGACGGGGGACTCACCCCCCTACGGCCGTACAGGTTGGATGAAGGTCTCGTCCGCGTCGGTGAGCAGGAAGAGCGTCGCTGCGAAGTCGAGCATGTACTGCTCATCGGGGCCTACTTCCGTCTGGTATTCGGGGTCGGCGACCATCGCCCAGAAGTCGTCGACCGAGCGGAACCACTGCACCGCCACCCCGTCGAACGAGGCACCGTCGAATCCCCGGTCTCCGATGCCCGTGCCGTCGCGGTCGTAGTCGTCGGCCAGGCGGTGGTTCTGCTCGTAGCGCACGACATAGCGGTTCGCCGCCTCCGAGTTGCGGATGAGCGGACCGTGGTGCTCCCGCCAGTGGCGGTGGAACTCCTCCCGGCTGAGTTCGGGATTGCGCTTCACGAGTGCGATCAGCTTGATCATCAGAGGTGGTGCTCCTTGCCCGCGTGACACGACGGCTGCCACTGTGTCACTCCACGCACGCTCCGTGCGCCGCCGGGCGCGGGTGTGCCGGGGATGTTCCAGAACCGTGTCGGTACCGTGTCGGAACCGTGTCGACATGTGCCGGGAGGAGAAGCCGTGCTGTTGCAGGACAAGGTGGCGATCGTGACCGGCGTGGGCCCGGGCCTCGGCCAGGCCACAGCGGTGGCGTTCGCTCGCGAAGGTGCAGCGGTCGGGCTCGCGGCGCGAAACGAGGAGCGCCTCGCCGAGGTGGCAGCCGAGATCGACGCGCTCGGCGGCCGTTCGCTGCCCGTGCCGACCGATGTGACCGATCCCGAGGCCTGCCGGAACCTCGTCGAGGCGACGGCGGCCGAGTTCGGTGGTCTCGACTGCGTCGTGAACTCGGCCTTCAGTCCCGATCTCTACGGTCCGTTCGAACAGGTCGACCTGAAGATCTGGCGAGACATTCTCGAGGTGAACCTGTTCGGCGCGCTGCACGTCACCCAGGCGGCCATCCCGCACCTGAAGAAGCGAGACAGCGCCTCGATCGTGAACGTCGGTTCGATGAGCGCGCGCAAGATCCGGGGAGACGAGGGTGGCTACGCCACGTCCAAGGGGGCGTTGCACACCGCCACCCAGGTCCTGGCCCGCGAACTCGCCTCCGACGGAATCCGCGTGAACACCGTGGTGCCCGGCTGGATCTGGGGACCGTCGGTGCAGATCTACGTGGGCTGGCAGGCCGAGAGCCGCGGTGTGCCGGAATCGGAGATCGTCGCCGAGGTGGAATCGCGGATCCCGCTCGGGTTCATCCCGCCTCAGGACGACGTCGCGAACGCCATCGTGTTCTTCGCCTCCGACATGTCGCGGGTGATCACCGGACAGGCACTCGACGTCAACGGTGGTGAGTACTTCCACTGAGGAGGAGTCGTGTCATCGGAGTGGGATCAGCGGGTGGTTCTCGTCACGGGTGCCTCATCGGGCCTCGGGCGGGCGTGCGCCGTCGAGTTCGGTCGTGTCGGCGCATCCGCGGTGGTCATCGCCGACGTCGACGAGGAAGGTGGCGAGGAGACGGCGCGGCTCGTGGCGAATACGGGCTCGGCGTCGCGGTTCGTGGCGAC
The DNA here is from genome assembly GCA_963704035.1 of uncultured Actinomycetes bacterium. Taxonomy (GTDB): domain Bacteria; phylum Actinomycetota; class Acidimicrobiia; order IMCC26256; family JAOSJL01; genus JAOSJL01. The sequence continues at coordinate 389,020 of CAVPGR010000002.1, forward strand.
CGACGTGACCGACGACGACGCGGTCGCCGCCGCGGTCACCGCCTGCGTCGATGAATTCGGAAGGCTCGACGCCGCTGTCAACAACGCCGGTACGACCGGCGTAGGTGGCAACGTCGCCGATTATCCCCCGGAGGAGTGGGATCGGGTTCTCGGCCTCAACCTGACAGGCGTGTTCTCGTGTCTGCGCCACGAGATCCCGGTGATGGTCGACGCGGGGGGTGGCGCGATCGTCAACATGGCCTCGGGGGCGGGTCTCCTCGGCTTCCCCGGACTTCCCGCCTACGTGGCGAGCAAGCACGGTGTCGTGGGCCTCACCAAGGCCGCGGCGTTGGAGTACGTGGGTTCGGGTGTGCGGATCAACGCCGTGTGTCCGGGGAGCGTTCGCACTCCGATGCTCGAGGCGTACATGGCCGGCGACGAACAGGTGGAGCAGATGCTCACGATGGCGGTGCCGATGGGTCGGCTCGGCACCCCCGAGGAGATCGCGGGCGCCACCGTGTGGCTCTGCTCCGATGCGGCGTCCTACGTGGTCGGCCACGCCTTTCCCGTGGACGGCGGGACATCGGTGTGGTGAGAGATGTCGTGGTGAGAGATGTGTCGTGAGGAGTGCGTGGTGAGCCACGCCCTACGATCGAGGGTGACGAGACCGCGTGAGAGGAACACCTGATGTTCGAATGGTCCGAGGAGCACCGGATGGTGCGCGACGCCGTGCGCACGTTCGTCGACACGGAGATCCGCCCCCGCCGCGACGAGATCGAGTTCGGCGACACCCCGCCGTACGAACTCCTGCCGCGAGTTCTTCCGGACCTTCGGGTTGGACGCGATGGCGCGCGACCAGTTCAAGAAGCGTATCGACGCACAACGTGAGCACGACGAGGCCCTCGCTCGCGGTGAGGAGCCACCCGAGCACACGCCGCGCTCGGGCGGAAAGGATCCGGCGCTGGCGCTGATCCCCGTGGTGGAGCTCTCGCGCTGCTCACCGGGTCTGGTGACGGCACTCGGTGTGAGCACGGGTCTCGCGGCGGGCACGATCATGTCGAAGGGCACCATCGAGCAGAAGGAGCGCTGGGGTCTCGACCTACTCACCCTCGACAAGATCGGCGCCTGGGCGATCACCGAGCCCGGCTCGGGTTCCGACGCCTTCGGTGGAATGCTCTCCACGGCGCGGCGCGACGGCGACGAGTACATCCTGAACGGCTCCAAGACGTTCATCACGAACGGTCCGTACGCCGATACCACGGTGTTCATCTGCAAGCTCGACGAGGGAAACGCCCCCGAGCACCGGCGGATCCTGAACTTCGTGCTCGACCGCGGCCTTCCGGGTTTCGAGCAGACCTCACCACTGCGCAAGATGGGTCTGCACTCGTCGCCGACCGGTGAGCTCTTCCTCACCGACGTCCGCGTCGGTGCCGACCGTCTACTGGGAGGACGGGAGGGATCGCAGGGATCCGGGCGCGACAGCGCCAAGGAGAACTTCGTCATCGAGCGCACCGGCGTCGCCGCCATGGCCCTCGGGATCGTCGAACGCTGCCTCGAGCTCTCGGTGGAATACGCGCGTGAGCGCGTGCAGTTCGGCAAGAGGATCGGCGACTACCAACTGATCCAGTTGAAGCTCGCGAAGATGGAGGTGGCACGCCTCAACATCACGAACCTCGTCTACCGGACGCTCGAGATGCGCCAGGCCGGGCGCGCCATGAGCCTCGCCGAGGCCTCGGCGATGAAGCTCTACGCCGCGCAGTCGGCCACCGAGGTCGCACTCGAGGCGGTGCAGCTGTTCGGGGGCAACGGCTACATGGCGGAGTACGAGGTCGAACAACTCGCCCGCGACGCCAAGGTGCTCCAGATCTACGCGGGGACCGACGAGATGCAGATCCGCCACATCGCCATCGATCTGCTCTCCGAAAAGGACGACCCGGCGAAGGCCGACTCAGCCAAGGCCGACTCGGCGGGGAACGCCGAATGACGCCGACCGCCGACGACGTCCGCGCGGAACTGCGCGCGTTCGTCGACGAGGCGTGGGACCCGGATCTGAGCGTCGCCCAGTGGTGGGAACGCCTCACCGAGGGCCGGTGGGCGGTGCCGACCTGGCCGGAGGAGTGGTGGGGTCGCGCTCTGCCCCAGAACATGGCGGCGGTGGTGCGCGACGAACTGACCGACGCAGGGGCGCTCGGTCCGCCGGCGGGGCTCGGTTTTCTCCTGGCCGGTCCGACGATCCTCGCTCACGGCACCGACGATCAGCGTCGCCGTTATCTCCGTCCGATCCTCGACGGGACCGAGGCGTGGTGCCAGCTCTTCAGCGAACCCGGAGCGGGTTCCGATCTGGCGAGCCTCCAGTGCCGGGCGGAGCGTGACGGTGACGAGTGGGTCGTCACCGGGCAGAAGGTCTGGACGTCGTTCGGGCACCAGGCCGATCTGGGGATGCTCATCGCCCGCACCGATCCGGATCTGCCGAAGCACCAGGGCATCACCTACTTCGCACTGCCCATGGACCAACCCGGCGTCGACGTTCGTCCTCTTCGGGAGATGACCGGGCACGCCATGTTCAACGAGGTGTTCCTGGATGAGGCGCGTGTACACGACGCGGATCGGATCGGGGGTCTCGGCGAGGGTTGGCGGGTCGCCAACACGACGCTCGCCGCCGAGAGGGCGGGTCTCGGTTCCGGCGGGAGCGGTGGCGGTGGCGGAGCGATGGCCGGTCACAAGGGCGGAATGCTCGAAGTCCGCGCCGGAGACCTGGTGCAGAATCGCCCGCGCGGCGCCAACGCTGCCGCCGGTCGCGGGGCCGGCCCCCTCGTCGAGATGGCTCGACAGCTCGGCAACAACGACGATCCGGTCCTGCGCCAGGAGCTCGCGCGGCTTCACATTCTGAACGAGGTCGGGCGCATGTCGTCGGAGCGCGCGAAGGCCGGGCGTCGCGCCGGGCGTGAGGTGTCGGGGGCGGGCAACATGGCGAAGCTCATGATGAGCCAGGTCACACGGCTGACCAGCGAGGTGGGTCTGGCGATCATCGGGAACGAAGGCATGCTGCTGGGGCGGGATACTCCGGGTGGCGGTGCGATCCAGGGGGCGCGCTCTACAGCCCGGCGGTGTCGATCTACGGCGGCAGCGACGAGATCCAGCGGAACATCATCGGTGAGCGTGTTCTCGGACTGCCCAAGGAGCCGGGGCCCGACCGCGACACGCCTTTCCGGGACCTGCTGCTCCCGAGCTGACTCGCACGGTGCCGGTCGAACCGCCACCGAGCCCGTGGGAGCTTCCCGATCCCGCCGACGCCGACGACCGGGGCGTCGTCGGTGTGGGAGCCGACCTCGAGCCCGGCACTCTTCTCGACGCCTACCGGCACGGGATCTTCCCGATGCGCCTCGGAACGGGTGGGCCACTCGGGTGGTGGTCTCCCGACCCGCGCGGCGTCATCCCCCTGGACGGGTTGCGCGTGTCCCGGTCACTGCGCCGCTCGACACGGCGGTTCACGACCTCGGTGGACCGCGCGTTCGATCAGGTCATCCGCGGATGTGCTGACCCGACGGCACGGGAGGGCGGGTGGATCGACGACTCGTTCATCGGCGCGTACTCGGAGCTTCATCGTCTCGGGTGGGTGCACAGTGTCGAGACGTGGGACATGCAGGGAGAGCTCGTCGGAGGCCTCTACGGCGTCGCCATCGGGGGCTTCTTCGCCGGCGAGTCGATGTTCCACACGGCGACCGACGCGTCGAAAGTGGCGTTGGTCGCGCTCGTCGACCATCTGAGGTCGCGGGACGCGGCGCTGCTCGACGTGCAGTGGTGCACCGACCACCTGGCCTCGCTCGGTGCGGTGGAGATCAGCCGAAGCGTCTACCTGGGCCGCCTCAGGCGGGCGCTGACTCTGCCGGACTCCTTCGAGACGTAGTCGATCCGGCGTCGATCTCCATGCGGGGGAGGATCCGGTCGAGCCACCGGGGGATCCACCAACCCGCGCGCCCGAACACCGTCATCAGCGCCGGCATCACGGCGAGCACGATCAGGGCGTCGAACAGAACCGCGACGGCGAGCCCCAAACCGAACATCTTCACGGTCACGACCTCGTTCAGAACAAACGATCCGAAGACGGTGAACATGATGAGCGCCGCACTCACGATCACGCGGCTCGACCCTCCGAGCCCGAAGACGACGGCCGCCTTGGCGTCGTTGCTCCGGGTGTACTCCTCGCGCACTCCGCTCAGGAAGAACACCTGATAGTCCATCGAGAGACCGAACAGGATCGCGAAGAGCATCAGCGGAACGAACGAGACGATCGGCACGCTCTGGTCGACACCGATGATGCTCGATCCCACGTTCTCCTGGAACACCGAGGTGATGATGCCGTAGGCGGCGACCACGGATACGAGATTGAGAAGACTGGCGGCGACGGCTCCGAGCACCGTGCGGAACACCACGAGCATGAGGAGCAGCGACAGTCCCATCACCGCGCCGATGAACAACGGGAGGCGGCTCTGGATCCGCCTTCCGAGGTCGATGAACTCGGCGGTTTCGCCACCCACGAAGGCCTGCGCTCCCGTGCCCTCGACGGCCTCGGGGATCGTCGTAGCCCGGAGCTTCTGGATCAGATCCTCGGTGGCCACGGAGTCGGGAGAGGTCGTCGGAAAGGCCAGAACGACCGCGGCCTTCGAGGAGTCGGGGTCCTTGGTGTTGCTGTACTGGATCGGCACGTCCTTCGAGAATGCGTCGATACCGTCGACCTCCGACACTTCCCTCTGGATCGCCTCCGCGCCCTTTTCGCCATCGGAGCCGGACAACTCGGCGGCGATGAGCAGCGGTCCGTTGAACCCCGGCCCGAAACCCTTCGCCAAGGTGTCGTATGCGTGGCGCTGGATGCTCGATTCGGGCGCGCTCCCGTCGTCGGTCGCGCCCAGGCGCATGTTGCGTGTCGGGAGGGCGAGCACCAAGAGGATCAACAGAATGGGAACGAGAAGGAACCACGGCCTGCGCACGACGAAGCCGGCGTAGCGACTCGGTCGGTGAATGTCTTCTCCCTCCGTGTCGGTCGAAGGGGCGATCTTCGGGCGGGGCCCGATGCCGGGGATGTGCCAACGCATCACGCCGCTGCCCGCGAGTCCCATCAGTGCAGGCAGAAGTGTGAGGGCAGCGATCATCATGACGGCCACCACGATGGCCGCGGAGAAGCCGAGAATGCCGACGTACGGGATCCCCGACAGGAAGAGGCCGCACAGGGCGATGATGACGGTCGTTCCGGCGAAGAGCACCGCCTGGCCGGCGGTCGCGACCGCCATCCCGATCGAGTCGTGCATCGCCATGCCGTCCTCGAGATTCCGTCGGTGGCGCATGAGGATGAACAGCGAGTAGTCGATGCCCACGCCGAGCCCGATCATCGTCCCGAGCGTCGGCGCGACCGTGCCGATGTTCACGAAAGCCGACAACAGCGACAGTGTGCCGATTCCCGCGCCGAGCCCGAGCAGTGCGGTGCCGATCGGCAGGCCCATGGCGATCACGGATCCGAGCGCGAACAACAGGATGACCACGGCGAAGGCGAGCCCGATCTCGTCAGCGTGACCCGCCGCCGGAGGGTTGTCGAAGTCCACCAACTCGCCGCCCAACGAGACGGTCAGGTCCTCGTTGGCCGTGATGGGTGCGGTGGCGAACTCCAGTTCCTTGAAAGCGTCCTTGGGGAGGTCCTGGATCTGTCTTGAGTACTGGACCTGGGCGAACCCGATCTTGTCCTTGAACTCCCCGTCAGGTGCCGACGTGAGCGAGGGCTCGGATTCCACGCTGTCGAGCTCCGACACGTTCTTCAGCGCTTCGTCGATCGACTTCTTGTTGGCGGCATCGGACAGTGTGCCCGTGTCGGCCTCGACGACGATCTGCGCGGTCACGCCGTTCTGGGCGGGGAAGTCGGATTCGAGGAGGTCGATGGCGTGCTGGGAGTCGGCGCCCGGGATCGTGAAGTTGTCGCTGTACGCGCCGTCGGCACTCTTGGCGCCCAGGAAGATCCCGACGAGAGCGAGGATCCACACGCCGAGCACGATCCAGTGGTGCCGGGCGGCCCCGCGTCCCAGCCGTTCGAGAAACCGAGCCATGAGCCCTCCTGGGAGCGGTCGCCGCTGCGAAGCGTAAGCCGTGGCGACCGATGGGATGTGCCAATCCCCATCGGAGCTTTGGTGTCGAACCTTTGGCATCATGGTTCGAGACATGGTTCGAGACATGGTTCGAGACGGCACGCGCAGCCGTCGCGTGTTCGAGGGTGCCGTCCGCTCGATGGAGGAGCCACCGTGAAGCTGGGACTGCAAATCGGGTACTGGGGCGCAGGCCCCCCGCAGGGTGTCGAGGAGCAGATCGCCGAGGCCGAGCGCCTCGGCTACGACTCCGTGTGGACAGCCGAAGCGTGGGGCTCCGACGCGCTCACACCCCTGGCGTGGTGGGGACGGTCCACCAGCCGGATGCAGCTCGGGACGGCGATCATCCAGCTCTCGGCACGGACTCCCGCCGCCACGGCGATGGCGGCGATCACGATGGACCACCTCACCGAGGGGCGGTTCATCCTCGGTCTCGGTGCGTCGGGCCCGCAGGTCGTGGAGGGCTGGTACGGCGAGTCATATTCCAAGCCGCTGGCGCGCACCCGCGAGTACGTCGAGATCATCCGGCGAATCCTCGCTCGCGACGAGCGGGTCTCGTTTTCCGGCGAGCACTACGCGATGCCCTTTCCCGGCGGCACGGGCCTCGGCAAGCCGCTGCGCTCGATCGTGCACCCGTTGCGCGACGACCTTCCCATCTACCTGGCCGCCGAGGGACCCAAGAACGTCGCTTTGACGGCCGAGATCGCCGACGGGTGGCTGGCGCTCTTCTTTTCGCCACGAGACAACGCGTTCTACCGCTCCGCGCTCGACGAGGGTTTCGCACGGGAGGGTGCCCGTCACACGCCCGACGACTTCGAGGTGGCGTGCACCGTCCCGATCATCATCCATGACGACACCGAGGTCGCGGCCGACGCGTACCGCCCGATGCTGGCGTTGTACATCGGTGGGATGGGGGCGAAGGATCAGAACTTCCACACCGAGGTGTTCTCCCGGATGGGTTACGAGGCCGAGGCCAAGAAGATCCAGGAGCTCTACCTCGCCGGACGCAAGGACGAGGCGGCTGCAGCCGTCCCCACGGCGCTGGTCGAGGACGTGGCGCTGGTCGGCCCCAAGGACAAGATCCGAGACGAAGTGGCTCGCTGGCGCGAGACGGTTGTCACAACGTTCCTCGTGTTCGGCGACATACCGACGCTGCGCGACATCGCCGAGATCGTTCTGGACTAGGTACTCGCGTCACTCGCGGATTGTGGGTTCGTCGTCGCCGCGTTCGATCACGATCGCGTCGCCGATCTCGACGTCGTCATCGTGCGTCGTGTCGTCGTCTTCACCGCCGCGGACCGTCGGTTGGTCGTCGCCGCGCTCGATCACGATCGCGTCGCCGATCTCGACACCCTGTTCGGGCCCGCCGCCGCCGTTCGCATCGGCGGCGCTCGTCGCCTGAAGACCGCTGATGATCCCCGCGCCCAACATCAGGCCCGCCGCGGGCATCGCCACCCGGCGCCGAAGGATGAGCCGGCGCATCGAGACGGCGTCCTCGAGTGAGACGTCCATGAGATCCATGAGGCGGCGCTCGATGACCGCGGGCTCGCGTCCGAGAGCGTCCGCCAGCGCCGACAGGTCGTCGTCGCGAAGCGGGAGTGGCCGCGATCGGGAAGCGTTGCGCAGTTCGTAGAGGAGCTCGAGGTACTTGCGGAGCACGTCGGACTCGCCGACGCCGGATCTGTCCGCCTCCAGGTCGCTCACCGCGTGCACGGCGTCGCCGAGTTGGAGGGTGGCGGCTTCCATGTCGATCTCGACGGAGCGGCGCGGCGGAAGGAGCTCCTCCACCTCGACCTCGTAGACCGCTGCCAACCGTGCGAGATCGGCGTCAGGAATGCGCGAGCGGCCGGTCTCGAAGGCCTTCAGTCGGCGCGACTCGACACCCGATTCGGTGGCCACAGCACGGCGCGACAGGCAGACGGCGCGCCGGTAGGCGGCCAGGACGGCCCCCACCCGCGCGGAGGGGAGGCCCTCGGTGTAGCGGTAGGCAGCGGCTGGATCCGAGGGGAGGGTGTCTGCGGCTTCCATACACGTGGAATCGGCACTCTCCGCAGCGTCTTGAAGGATTTCGCGCTCTCAGTGCCCAGAAGGCCCTTCGAAAGGCGGCCCGTCGGTGTCCTAGATTCCACAGCAACGGATCCCGACGGGATCCCCGTGGTCCGAGGAGCCCCCATGCCCGAACCCGTGATCGTCGCCGCCACCCGGAGCCCGATCGGGCGTGCCTTCAAGGGATCGCTCGTCGACCTGCGCGCCGACGACCTCGCCGCCACGATCATCGGCGCTGCACTGGACCAGGTCCCCGAACTGGACCGCAACGAGGTCGACGATCTCATGTTGGGCTGTGGTCTGCCGGGCGGCGAACAGGGCTTCAACATGGGACGCATCGTGGCGATCCTCGCCGACATGCCCGACGTGCCCGGTACCACGATCACCCGCTACTGCTCCTCATCACTCCAGACGATTCGCATGGCCGCGCACGCGATCAAGGCCGGCGAGGGCGACGCCTTCGTGGCGGCCGGTGTCGAGTGTGTGAGCCGGTTCGGTTCGGGGAATTCCGACAGCCTTCCCGACACCCAGAACCCCGTCTTCGCCGACGCACAGCTCCGCTCGCTGCAACGCTCCGAGGGTGGTCAGCCGCCGTGGTCACCGCCCGAGGGGCTTCCCGACGCCTACATCGCGATGGGCCAGACCGCCGAGAACGTCGCCGAGCTCGAGAACGTCTCACGCGAGCGGATGGACGCGTTCGCCGCCCGGTCCCAGCAGCGGGCGGTCGAAGCGCAGAACAACTGTTTTTTCGAGCGCGAGATCACACCCGTCACCCTGCCCGACGGAACGGCCGTGAGCACCGACGACGGCCCCCGCCCCGACACCACTGCCGAGAAGCTGGCGGAACTGAAGCCCGTGTTCCGACCCGACGGGAAGATCACCGCCGGCAACGCCTGCCCTCTGAACGACGGCGCCGCGGCCGTGATCGTGATGTCCGACACCAAGGCGAAAGACCTCGGTATCACGCCGATCGCGCGCGTGGTTTCGAGCGGTGTGAGCGCCCTCAACCCCGAGATCATGGGGCTGGGGCCGATCGGTGCGAGTCGTCAGGCGCTTGACCGAGCGGGAATGACCATTGGCGACGTCGACCGCGTCGAGATCAACGAGGCGTTCGCCGCCCAGGTGCTGCCGTCAGCCGACCAGCTCGGCATCGACGAGGACAAGCTCAACGTCAACGGCGGTGCGATCGCCCTCGGACACCCCTTCGGGATGACGGGCGCCCGCATCATGGCGACGCTTCTGAACGGTCTCGACGACTCCGGCGGGACCGTGGGCCTCGAGACCATGTGTGTCGGCGGCGGTCAGGGCATGGCGATGATCGTCGAGCGCCTCAACTAGAACTCAGGTTCCGGGAAGCGTCTGCTCCAGCTCCAGCACGGGGGCGTGGACGTCGCCCAGTTCCTCCACACGGGCCAGCACGGCAGTGGGTTCGAACGCGAAGGCGTCGGCGCCTCCGCCTCCACTCTCCAGGAGCTCGTCGAGTTCCTCCCACAACAACGGCGTGGAGACTGTCGGGCGGTCGCGGCCACGAAGCGAGTACACGCACACGGTGGTCTTGTGGCGCGCGTTCTGGCTCCAGTCGACGAACACCTTGCCGCGCCGCCGTGAGCGGTCCATGTCGACGACCACGTCGGAGCGCCGTTGCGCCAGGACCTGGCCGACAGCAAGAGCGAACTCACGGGTCGTGTCGTGGTCGACCCCGTTTCCCGCACGAGGGTTGAGAGGAACCGCGATGTGCAAGCCCTTGCTACCCGAGGTCTTGACGAAGCCCACGAGACCCGTGGCGTCGAGAACGGCACGCAGGTCATGGGCCACCGACGCGCAGTCGACGATGTCGGCAGGCTTGCCGGGATCGAGATCGAACACGACCTGCGTCGGCGTGTCGGGGGTGTCGGCGCGCGCGAGTGGAGGGTGCAACTCGAGAGCGGCCAAGTTCGCCGCCCACACGAGCGCGGCGGGCTCCTCGAACACGCACGCGCTGTAGCTGCGGCTGTCGGTGCTGCGGCCCACGTGCACAGTGGGCATCCAGTCGGGCCGATGGCCCGGGCACCGCTTCTCGAAGAAGGATTCGCCGTCGACACCGTCGGGGAACCGCACCATGGTGATCGCCCGACCGGCCAGGTGGGGCAACATCACCGGAGCGATCGACGCGTAGTACGAGATCACATCCGCCTTGGTGACCCCGGCTGCGCGGTACATCAGCTTGTCGAGGTTGCTGACCGTGAGGTCGCGGCCGCCGTGATTCACCCGAACCGAGTCCGCCACTAGCCTGACCGTAGCAACGACAGTGTCGCCGGCAAGCGAGGAACGTGATGGCCACGACGATCTGGTCGGGCTCGATCAGTTTCGGGCTCGTGACAGTCCCTGTGAAGCTCACGCCTGCTACCCAGTCGAAGGACGTGAAGTTCAACCAACTCGATTCCGAGTCCGGTTCACGAGTGCGTTACAAGCGGATGGCCGAGGCGACCGGTGAGGTCGTCGACCAGAGTCGCATCGTCAAGGGCTACGAGATGTCTCCGGGCCAGTACGTCGTGATCGAGCCCGACGAGCTCAAGGCGATGGCGCCGAAGTCGTCGCGCAGCATCGAGATCGAGGAGTTCGTCGACCTCGACGAGATCGACCCTCTGTTGTTCGACAGCCCCTACTACCTCCAGCCCGATCCCCAGGCGATGAAGCCGTATCTGCTCCTGGTGGAGGCGATGGCGGAGTCGAACAAGGTGGCGATCGGCCGCATCGTGATGCGCACAAAGGAGAGCCTCGTTGCCATCCGTTCGCTCGACGGGATGCTCGTGGTCGAGACGATGCGTTACGCGGATGAGGTCCTGCCCCGCGAGATGCCGGGCGACGCTGATGATCTCGAGGTGACCGACAAGGAGCGGGCCATGGCCACCCAGCTCATCGAGACGCTCACCGAGAAGTGGGACCCCGAGAAGTTCGAGGACTCCTACCGCGAGGAGTTGCTGTCGCTCATCGAGAAGAAGGCTGCCGGCGAGGAGATCATCGCCACGGCGGAGCCCGAGACGCCCGCCGAGGTCGTCGACCTCGCCAAGGCTCTCGAAGCAAGCCTCGAGAAAGCCGAGAAACAGGGGAACAAGCGAAGCGCTTAGGTACCTTCCGACTTCGTCGGCTCGAGGATGATGACGGGGATGTCGCGGTCGGTTCGTTTCTGGTACTCGGCGTATCCCTTGGAGGACTCGACGATCGTCGGCCACAGCTCCGACTTCTCGTCCCGCGTGGCGACACGCGCCGTCATCGGGCGCGTACGTCCCTCCAGGGTCACCTCGACGGCGGGATCGTCACGCAGGTTGAGGAACCACGCCGGATGGCGGTCGTCTCCTCCCTTGGACGCGACGATGACGACGCGCTCGTCGTCGTGGATCGGCGTCGACAGCATGGTCGTTCGACGGGCGCCGCTCTTTCGCCCGGTCGTGACGAGCTCGAGCACCGGCATGCCGAACCCCCGGCCGCCGACGCGCCCCTTGCTCACGCGGAAGATCGCCTTGTGCAGACCCGTGACGACCTTGAAGGCGAAGTCCTTCACCGTGTCCATGCCTGCCCCCTCATGGTGGGTGGCGAACCGCTGCCGTGACGCTCGCTGATCTCCGAGGTTACGGGCGCCAGGCAGCGCGTGACTCGAGGGCGTCGAGAACACGCTGTGCCCTGGCGGGCAGCCCACCGGTCTCTGCGGGCGATCCGGTCCCGACCAGGCGCCCGGCACGTTTCGGATCGACGAGCGACCGGGACGCTGATTCGGGATCACCGGGGAGTCCGCTGCCGGTCAGCGTCTCCACAGCGTTCGTGAGAACGTCGGGAGCGACGACAGCGACGGAGCACTCCACCAGGATGCTCTGCTGCGGTCGGCGGTCGAAGGCCGCGAGAAGCGCCTCGTTGTAGAAGCGCCAGATCTCGGGAGCTGCTGCGACGACCTCCGCGGCGAACCCCAGGCGTTCCATCGACCTCTGGACGCCGTCGGGGTGCCGGTACACGAACAGTCGTGCCGCCTCCGGGAGAACCTCTTCCCATTGGTCCAACAGGAGAGCCGTGCGCGGCTCCTTCCACCCCCAGGCCGGCACGCCGGCCTCGAGCTTTCGTCGGCGTCCTTCGACGTAGCTTCGCAGCTCGCGGTGGGTGCGGTCGGGGGGAGTGAAGCTTTCGGCGGGAGTCCAGCCCCAGTCGGGCCATCCGCCGCTGTCGTGAGGAGCGCACGCGTCGGCGACGAGTCGGCGTTGGATCTCGAGGATCTCCGCGTCCTCCCCGTAGCCGGTCGGATTGCCCGCGTCACCCGGAAGCAATCGGTCGCCGATGTCGACGCCCATTCTCTCGAGGAACAGTGCGAGAAGCGACGTGCCCGATCGGTGCATACCCGTGATCAGCAGTGCGGGGGGTTCAGGCTTTCCAGGACTCACCACTCGCCGTCCACGTCATCGTCGTCGAAAGAATCGAGGTCGAGGAGCGGCTGGTCCAGGAAATCGTCGTCTGGCTCCGGGACGAGCACGTCGAGCAGGCCGCTGATCGGCACCGACGTGCGGTCACCGCCCTCGAGCTCGATCCGGATCGTGAGGTGCCCGCGACCCCATCCGAGGAAGACGGCCGTGGTGTGGACGAGACCGGGAGTGACGATCATGACCGGCTGGCGGCGTCGCCGTTCGAGGCGTTCATCCCAGCCGTAGCGCACCCACCCCCGTTCGTCGACAAGGCCGGGCGCGCCGATCTTCACCCCGTGTTCGTGGTAGGCGCGCACCAGGGCGTTCGCACGTGGCTTCCCGATGAGCGCGGATGTGGCGTCGAGAAGAACGCGCGTGAAAGTCGGGCCGTGATCGGCGATCCCGTCGGAGTCGTCGAGCCCCCAATGAACGAGTTCATGGAGGACGACACCGCGTGTGCGGTATCGCCTGGGCAACGTGATGCTGAGCGCCGGTTCCGGGCGGAAGAAGGCCCGGCGGGCACCGTTGCCCGGACGCAGAGGCGGAATCCTCTCGGCCGTGAGCCAACCGAAACGTCGCCTCCACCACTCGGTGCTCACGGCGCTGCGCATCTCCTCGAAGCATTCGTCGAGCGAGCCCAGTTTCGTGTCCGAGACGGACGATTCCGCGCGGTAGACGCGGCTGCGTTGGGAGTCGCGCGGCGACGGTGGTGTGGAACGGGGTGACGACCTGCTCGGCACGGCCGTCACGTTAGCGAGGGGCTGTGACGGCCAAGCCTCCGGTGGGTACTACGATCCAGCGCCATGGCCGGACTGCTGCACCGCGTCGCGGCGGACGTCGTGCACCGGACATGGGAGGCGGCCGCCCGCTACGGCGCCATCGACTCCGGCAGCACACGGGCCGGGCGTTTCGACGCCTTCGGCGAGGGGACCCGGATCTGTTTCCCCGCCACGGGTCTCATGGGCGAGCGGTGGATCCGCCTCGGTGCCGAGACACTCTTTGCGGAGCACGCCACGTTGTCGGCCGGCATGAGCCCGGAGCACGTGCCGGAGCGGCGCCCGCTCATCACGATCGGCGACCGCTGCGTGTTCGGGCGAGGGACGGGAATCGTGGCGAACTGGGGCGTCGCCATCGGCGACGACGTGTGGACCGGCCACTACGTCTACATCACCGACCACAACCACGGCTACGAGGATCTCGACGTGCCGCCCGGTCGCCAGATCGGCCGCCACGAGAGTGTTCGGATCGAGGACGGGGCTTGGCTGGGCCACGGGACTGTCGTGCTGCCGGGCGTCACGATCGGACGGCACGCGGTCGTGGGGGCGGGCTCGGTGGTCACGAGCGACCTGCCCGACCACTGCGTGGCGGCCGGGAATCCCGCGCGGGTCCTCCGCCGGCACGTGACCGGGGAGGGCTGGATCCGGCCCTACGCGGCTCCTGCGACGGTGCCGGGTTCGGGGAGCAACGCCGTATCCCGCTCGCGGCCCGCGCTGTGATTGACTTTCGCCTCCGGCGCCGTTGTCGGGTGCCAACAGGGAGTGGGGGATGAGCGGGCGATGAGCGACGTGTTCGACGGCGGAGGCGAGCCCGTGGAGGCCGAGATGGTCGGCCCCGGTTGGGACGACGCCGAGCCCGAGCGTACCGACGGCGGCGCCATTGCCGCGCTCGTACTGGCGATCGCGTCGTTTCTCCTTCTCCCGCTGATCGGTTCGGTCGTTGCGCTGTTCCTCGCGGCGGGAGCCGAGCAACGCATCGCCACCTCAGGCGGCACGCTCGGCGGAGCGGGCATGGTCAAGGCGGCCAAGATCGTGGCGTGGGTCCACCTCGCGTTACTCGCCGTCGCTGCGGTCTCGTTGCTCCTGATCCTGCTCATCGCCAACGCCGGGGATGAGACCCTCGACCTCGAACGGGCGGAGGACGAGATCACCGAGAGCCTGCAGGCCGAGTACGTGGGCGTGTCGGTGGAGCGCGTCACCTGTCCCGATGACGTGAAGGTCGAGGAGGGCGCCACGTTCACGTGCACCACCCAGATCGACGGCCAGGACTTCGCCGTGACGGTCACTCAGGAGGACGATCAGGGCAGCGTTCGCTTCGCGAAGGCGCAGGCGGCCATCAAGGTGGAGGACGCCGAGGCGTTCATCGTGGGCGAATACCGCAAACAGGGGACCGTGGTCACGGTCGGCTGTTCGGACAAGGAGATCCTCGTCGCCGATCCGGGCTCGACCATCGAGTGTCTCGTCGCTCCCGAAGAAGGTGACGGTACGACCGCGGTCGTGACGGTTCAGGACGTGAACGGCAACGTCGGGGTCGATTTCACGACAGCGGAGTAGTCGCAGGCACCGTCCCGACCGGTGAGCCCGATCGGAACGCGTCCCACGCACACGGTTCGGGTCAGGTCGTGCCCACGAAATCCGCGATCACCCGAGCGAGTTCCTCACCGCGGTCCTCCTGGAGGAAATGGCCGCCTCCCTCGATGGTCGTGTGGGGCCGGCCCACCGCACCGGCCACCCTCCTCTGGAACACAGCATCCGCGCCGGCGGTGATCGGGTCACTGTCGCTGAAGGCCGTCAGGAACGGCTTGTCGAACTTCTCCAGGACCTCCCAGGCTGCACGGTTCGGCCCGTTCTCCGGATCGTCGGGTGTGGCCGGAACGAGTACCGGGAACTGGCGCGCACCCTCCTTGAACGTCTCGTCGGGGAAGGGGGCGTCGTACGCGGCCATCACATCGGGGGCGAGGTCGGTCGTGCAGCCCATGTTCACGATGCCGCCGACGGGGAACTCGTCGACCTCCTGGGAGAACTCGCGCCATGCGCGGAACGCCTCGCCGGGTGGATCGTCGCCCGTGGGCAGATAGGTGTTGGCGACCACCACGCGCGAGAAGCGATCGGGATCCTCGGCCACGAGACGAAGCCCGATCAGACCACCCCAGTCCTGGCACACCAGCGTGATGTCGCGCAGGCCGAGCCGTTCGACCACGGCGCCCGTCCAGTCGAGATGCCGTTGGTAGGTGTAGTCGGTGCGGACCGCGGGCTTGTCGGAGCGCCCGAACCCGACGAGGTCGACAGAAACGGCACGGAGACCGGCGTCGGCAAGGACCGGGATCATCGTCCGGTAGAGGTACGACCACGACGGCTCACCGTGGAGGAGCAGCACCACCGGTGCTGCCGGGTCGCCCTCGTCGAGGTGGTGCATGCGCAGCGACCCGCCGTCGCCGCTGTCGACCTCCACGTAGTGAGGCTCGAAATCGAAGCCGGGGAGGTTCTCGAAGCGTTCGTCGGGTGTGCGGAGCAGTTCCATCACGCGCCTTTCGTTGTTGTTCTCTCAGTCTTCAGGCCAGACCCAGTTCCGGATCCGGTCCTTGCCGGACTGCTCCGATGCGGGTCGCGCCGGACCGGGCGAGGGCCGGGCGGCATCTTTTCGGGGGAGGGGCTGCTGCTGGATGGGTGGGGCCTGATCCGGTGTCGACGTGGGTCGGCCGAGCGCGCGGGCGCCGGCGAGGCACGCGGCGCCGACGATACCCAGGGCCACG
The DNA here is from genome assembly GCA_963704035.1 of uncultured Actinomycetes bacterium. GTDB lineage: Bacteria > Actinomycetota > Acidimicrobiia > IMCC26256 > JAOSJL01 > JAOSJL01. The sequence goes on from CAVPGR010000002.1 coordinate 405,126, forward strand.
GCGGGGATCACGAGACCCCACGCGAACGCCCGCCACGCGCGGATTCCCACTTCGGGCCAGCCACTGCCGAACACGAGCAGCAGGAGGGTGGGGACCAGGAATGCCACGAGCAGTTGGACGGCCGCGAGCACCAGCGCGAAACGGCCGATCCGTCGGAGGGGAACACGTCGGTGCGGTGTCGCGGTCACGCCGAGGGTGAGTAGAACGATCGCCGCGATCCCTCCGACGATCGCCACGGCCGTCACGAGATTGGTGAGCCACGAGAGGTTCGGCAGGTCGTCGATCGTCGTGAGCGGGACGTCCAGTCGCAGATCGGCCGGGACCTTGTCGGCCAGCGACGGGTCGACCGCGACCAGGCTGTCGGAGGAGGCGGCGCCGACCGCGCCGGGGTCGAGGATCAGCGACGACCCGGATCCCTGGAACACGCGATCGTGCAGCGCCACCAGCGAGGCCGAAAAGGCGCTGACGAAGCGGGGGTCGTCGAGCGTGGCGTCGGTCACGGCGGCGAGTTCGGGTGTTCCCGCTCCGAGCGGAACGACCGGCGCGAGCTGCTCCTCGAGCCTGCCGCCGAGCGCCTCGCGGACCTCGTCCGCTCGCAGGATCTCCTCGGCGGAGTCGGCCAGCCGGGCGGCGTCGAGCACCGTGACCCGAACGACGAGAGCGCTCCAGGCGATCGTCGCCACCAGGAGACCCAGGACGACCAAGGATCCTCCTGCGGACCGTCGGAGTCTGCTCACGGTGTGCTCACGGTGGGCTCACGGACGGGACGGTAGCGGCCGACCCGGCATGGTCCCGCCCGTCCCTGTCGGACGTGGTGGGCGGCTCGGGGGCGTCCGGCCCATTGAACCCGCTGCATTGAACATGTGGCGCGACTCTGTCATGCTGCCCCGTCTCGCGTGCGTTTCATGCAGTTTGGGGGGAATCGATGAGGACTCGGGTCGGCGCGTTCGTGGTCGTGGTCGGCCTGTTGGCGGCGGCTTGCGGCTCACGAACCGACGACCAGGCTGTGGTGGCGCAAGGTGGTGTCCCTGATTCCACCGATCAGGCCGGTGAGCCGTCGCAGACCGCGATCGAGTCGCCGTGTGGTGAGGGGGATGCTTCGGGTGCCACCGCGATCGGCGTGAGCGACGACTCGATCACGATCGCCAACATCGCCGACATCGAGGTTCCGGGTGTGCCGGGGCTCTTCCAGCAGAACCAGGAGGCGATGGAGTCCTTCGTGGCGTACTGCAATTCGCTGGGTGGTGTGAACGGCCGGGAGCTCGTACTCGACAAGTTGGATTCCAAGCTCACCGAGCACCTCCAGGCGGTCGAGAAGGCGTGCAAGAACGCGTTCGCCATGGTGGGCAACGGCGCGGTCTTCGACGACGCGGGCCTCCCGGCGCAGCGGGAGTGTGGAATCCCGAACGTACCGGGTATCACCGGTTCTCCCGCGGCGTCAGGAGACACGACGCTCACGGTTCAGCCGATGTCCAACCCGCCGGATTCGTGGCCGAAAGGTCCGGGACTCCACGTCATCGACGAGGCACCGAACGCTGCGAAGAACGCCGCGATGTTCGCTGCTCCCAGTGCGGCACGCCAGCAGGCCGACAAACAGGTCGACGCCTATGGACAGGTCGGGTTCGAGTGGGTCATCGACGACGACATCGGGATCGGGGAGAGCACCACCGACTGGCAACCCCGCGTCAAGTCGATGAAGGACAAGGGTGCCGAGTATCTGTACGTGCAGGCAGAAGACGTCGACCTCGCCAACTTCCTGCTCGAGGCCGAAACCCAGGGATACGCCCCCGAGTGGATCGACGCCGGCCCCCAGGTCTACACCGGCGCCTTCCTCGAGGCGGCAGGGGACACCGCAGAGGGAGTCCACGTCTATGTGACGACGGTTCCGTTCGAAGAAGCCGACACCAGTGAGATGATGCAGACGTATCTCGACTGGATCGAGAAGACGGTCCCGGGTGCTTCACCCGACGCGCTCGGTGTGCAGTCGTGGTCGGCAGGGTTGTTGTTCGCGACGGCAGCCAAGGCGTTGGGGAGCGATCTCACCCGAGAGGGACTGATGGACGAACTGCACTCGATCACAGAATGGGACGGCCTCGGCATGCACGTGCCGGCCAATCCGGGTGAGAACATCGGGACGAACTGCTTCATGTACGTCCAGGTGCAAGACGGCGAGTTCGTGCGGGAGTTCCCCGAGGAGGGTTTCGAGTGCATCGAAGGCAACCGTGTCCCCGTGTCGAACAAGAACTGAAGTGTGCGGCGGGACACCCACTGCATTGAAATTGAACCCGGCCTATTGAACCCGCTGCATTGAACATGTGGCGTGACTCTGTCATGCTGCCCTGTCTCGCGTGCGTTTCATCCAGTTTGGGGGGAATCGATGAGGACTCGGCTCGGCGCGTTCGTGGTCGTGGTCGGCCTGTTGGCGGCGGCTTGCGGCTCACGAACCGACGACCAGGCTGTGGTGGCGCAAGGTGGTGTCCCTGATTCCACCGATCAGGCCGGTGAGCCGTCGCAGACCGCGATCGAGTCGCCGTGTGGTGAGGGGGATGCTTCGGGTGCCACCGCGATCGGCGTGAGCGACGACTCGATCACGATCGCGAATGTCGCCGACCTCGAGGTTCCGGGTGTGCCGGGGCTCTTTCAGCAGAACCAGGAGGCGATGGAGTCCTTCGTGGCGTACTGCAATTCGCTGGGTGGTGTGAACGGCCGGGAGCTCGTACTCGACAAGTTGGATTCCAAGCTCACCGAGCACCTCCAGGCGGTCGAGAAGGCGTGCAAGAACGCGTTCGCCATGGTGGGCAACGGCGCGGTCTTCGACGACGCGGGCATCCCGGCGCAGCTCGAGTGTGGAATCCCGAACGTACCGGGTATCACCGGTTCTCCCGCGGCGGGAGGAGAGAAGACGCTCACGGTCCAGCCGATTCCCAACCCGCCGGACTCGTGGCCGAAAGGTCCGGGACTCCACGTCATCGACGAGGCACCGAACGCTGCGAAGAACGCCGCGATGTTCGCCGCTCCCAGTGCGGCACGTCAGCAGGCCGACAGGCAGGTGGACATCTACGAACAGGTCGGGTTCGACTGGGTCATCGATGACGACATCGGGATCGGGGAGAGCACCACCGACTGGCAACCCCGCGTCAAGTCGATGAAGGACAAGGGTGCCGAGTATCTGTACGTGCAGGCAGAAGACGTCGACCTCGCCAACTTCCTGCTCGAGGCCGAAACCCAGGGATATGCCCCCGAGTGGGTCGACGCCGGACAGCAGGTCTACACCGGCGCCTTCCTCGAGGCCGCGGGGACCACAGCAGAGGGAGTCCACGTCTACGTGACGACGGTTCCGTTCGAAGAAGCCGACACCAGCGAGATGATGCAGACGTATCTCGACTGGCTCGAGAAGACGGTCCCGGGTGCTTCACCCGACGCGCTCGGTGTGCAGTCGTGGTCCGCAGGATTGTTGTTCGCGACGGCAGCCAAGGCGTTGGGGAGCGATCTCACCCGAGAGGGACTGATGGACGAACTGCACTCGATCACAGAATGGGACGGCCTCGGCATGCACGTGCCGGCCAATCCGGGTGAGAACATCGGGACGAACTGCTACATGTACGTCCAGGTGCAAGACGGCGAGTTCGTGCGGGAGTTCCCCGACGAAGGCTTCGAGTGCATCGAAGGCAACCGTGTCCCCGTGTCGAACAAGAACTGAAGTGCGCGGTGGGACACCCGGCGTCTTGAACGGCGCATTGAACGCCGCATTGAACCCGCTGCATTGAACATGTGGCGTGACTCTGTCATGCTGCCCTGTCTCGCGTGCGTTTCATGCAGTTTGGGGGGAATCGATGAGGACTCGGGTCGGCGCGCTCGTGGTCGTGGTCGGCCTGTTGGCGGCGGCTTGCGGCTCACGAACCGACGACCAGGCTGTGGTCGCACCGGGTGGTGTCCCTGATTCCACCGATCAGGCCGGTGAGCCGTCGCAGACCGCGATCGAGTCGCCGTGTGGTGAGGGGGATGCTTCGGGTGCCACCGCGATCGGCGTGAGCGACGACTCGATCACGATCGCCAACATCGCCGACATCGACGTACCGGGTGTGCCGGGGCTCTTCCAGCAGAACCAGGAGGCGATGGAGTCCTTCGTGGCGTACTGCAATTCGTTGGGTGGTGTGAACGGCCGGGAGCTCGTGCTCGACAAGTTGGATTCCAAGCTCACCGAGCACCTCCAGGCGGTCGAGAAGGCGTGCAAGAACGCGTTCGCCATGGTGGGCAACGGCTCGCTCTTCGACGACGCGGGCCTCCCGGCGCAGCGGGAGTGTGGAATCCCGAACGTACCGGGTATCACGGGTTCTCCCGCGGCGTCAGGAGACACGACGCTCATGGCCCAGCCGATTCCCAACCCGCCGGACTCGTGGGTCAAGGGTCCGGGACTCCACGTCATCGACGAGGCACCGAACGCTGCGAAGAACGCCGCGATGTTCGCTGCTCCCAGTGCGGCACGCCAGCAGGCGGACCTGCAGGTGGACATCTACGAACAGCTCGGGTTCGACTGGGTCATCGACGACGACATCGGGATCGGGGAGAGCACCACCGACTGGCAACCCCGCGTCAAGTCCATGAAGGACAAGGGTGCCGAGTACGTGTACGTGCAGGCAGAAGACGTCGACCTCGCCAACTTCCTGCTCGAGGCCGAAACCCAGGGATACGCCCCCGAGTGGATCGACGCCGGCCAGCAGGTCTACACCGACGCCTTCCTCGAGGCGGCAGGGGACACCGCAGACGGAATCCACGTCTACGTGACGACGGTTCCGTTCGAAGAAGCCGACACCAGCGAGATGATGCAGACCTACCTCGACTGGATCGAGAAGACCGTCCCGGGTGCTTCACCCGACGCGCTGAGCGTGCAGTCGTGGTCGGCAGGGTTGTTGTTCGCGACGGCAGCCAAGGCGTTGGGGAGCGATCTCACCCGAGAGGGACTGATGGACGAACTGCACTCGATCACAGAATGGGACGGCCTCGGCATGCACGTGCCGGCCAATCCGGGTGAGAACATCGGGACGAACTGCTTCATGTACGTCCAGGTGCAAGACGGCGAGTTCGTGCGGGAGTTCCCCGAGGAGGGTTTCGAGTGCATCGAAGGCAACCGTCTCCCCGTGTCGAACAAGAACTGAGTGAGCGGACAGCGATGACGACATGGGTCTGTGAGCACCGAAGATGAGCAGCGAAATCGACACCGAGACACGGCGGTTGTAGAGGCGTGAACGTCCAGGACTTCGTCGAGTTCACAGTTTTCGGTCTGACGGCCGGCGGCATCTTCTTCGTGTCGGCGAGCGGCCTCGTCGTGACCTACGCCACCACCGGCGTCTTCAACTTCGCCCACGGTGCCATCGGGATGATGGCCGCCTTTCTCTACTGGCAGCTCACGGTGGAGAGCGGCTGGCCCGCTCTGCTGGTGATCGTGCTGATCGTCGTGGTGATCGCGCCGCTGTTCGGCCTCCTCATCGAACGTCTTCTGATCCGGGGCCTGTACGGCGCTTCGCTGGCCACGACGTTGGTGGTGACGGTGGGCCTCCTGGTGGGCCTCATCGGCATTGCCGGAGAGATCTGGGAACCGCAGAGGCGTGTCGTGTCGCCCTTCTTCCAGGGGGAGGGTTTCGACCTCTTCGGTGTCCCCGTCACCTGGCACCGCGCGATCACCTTTTTCATCGCGGTGGCGGTCGCCGTCGGGCTGCGCATCCTCCTCTACAACACCCGCATGGGCACCACGATGCGAGCGACGGTTGATGATCGCGACCTCGTGGCGCTGAACGGAGCGCGTCCTGCGTGGGCGGGAGCGGCGGCCTGGGCGCTCGGCGCCTCACTGGCTGCTCTCGCCGGGATTCTTCTGGCGTCGGCGTTTTCCTCGCTCGACATCGTCGTCATCACCCTCCTCGTCGTCGACGCCTACGCCGCGGCCGTGGTGGGCCGGCTTCGGAGTCTCCCTTTGACGTTTCTCGGGGCGATGATCCTGGGGCTCCTCGTCAACTACACCGTCGGCTATCTCCCGTATGCGTTCGCGGACGATCGATTGCCCCGCTATCTGCAAGCACTGCCGAGCGCCATTCCCGCGATCATGCTGTTCGTCGTCCTGTTGCTGCTGCCCCAGGCACGACTACGGGGCTCACGGCTCATCTCCGCGTCGAAGGTCAAAGTGGCATCGCTTGGCGCGTCCTTGCTCGGAGGTGTCTTGCTCGTCGTGGCAGCGTTGTTGGTCGTGCAGTTCGCCTCTCAGGACAACGTCTTCGAGCTCGGGAAGGGTCTCGGTCTCGCGCTCGTCGTTCTGTCGCTGCTTCCGCTCACCGGCTACGCGGGGCAGGTGTCTCTGGGCCAACTCGCCTTCGCGGGCGTCGGAGCGTGGGCCATGGTCGAGTTCGGGGACACGAGCCCGTGGTTGGGGCTTCTCATGGCGGTGGTGATCACGGCGGTGGTGGGGGCGATCGTTTCGCTTCCTGCCCTTCGTCTCGACGGTCTCTACCTCGCACTCATGACCCTGGCATTCGCCGTTTTCATGGAGGTGCTCGTCTTCCGGCTGGAGAGCGTCCTCGGACCCGACTCGAACCTCGTCCCGCGCCTCGATCTGCCGGGACTGAACATGGAGAGCCAGGGCACGTACTTCGTGTTCATGGCCGTGGTCTACGCGCTTCTGGCCATCGGTATCCTCGCCATGCGCCGCGCTGCGTTCGGGCGTCGGCTGATCGCCATGCGCGACAGTCCGGCGGCGTGCGCCACGCTCGGAATGAGCTCCAACCGCACGAAGCTCCTGGTCTTCACGATGTCGGCCGCCATCGCCGGCCTCGGTGGTGCCGTCTACTGGGGATTCCAGGGATCCGTGACGGCAGTCGAGTTCACGATGGTCGCGAGTCTCGTCGTCCTGTTGCTGGCGGTGATCGGAGGGGTTTCCACGGCGAGTGGTGCGCTGCTCGGCGGCCTCTTCTTCGCGATCATCACGATCATCTCCCAGGAGATCCCCGAACTCGACTGGCTGCCCGCCATCGCCCCCGCCGTCGTCGGGATCTCCCTGGCGCGTAATCCCGACGGTGCTGTGGCCGAGATCGCCGCCCGGCTGCGCGATCAGTTCCTGGGGCGTCGCACCAAGGCCGACGGCGACGGGGAGCACGATCCTCTCACCGATCTGGACGCGTCACTCCCGCTCGGCACGGACCTGACGCCCGTTCAGGTCGAGGCGCTCGACCGCGAGCTGGCGATCGAGGAGGTGTCCGTTGGAAGCCGTTGACAAGGCTCCGGGGGCAGCCCTCGACGTGGAGGGTGTCACCGTCAGCTTCGGTGGCCTGCTGGCGCTCGACGACGTCACCATGCACGTCGACGAAGCCTCGGTCACGGGGTTGATCGGGCCGAACGGAGCGGGAAAGACCACCTTGTTCAACGCGATATGTGGGCTCCAGTCGACGCGACGCGGTTCCGTCACGTTGGACGGGAAGAACCTCTCGCGGTCGGCCCCGCACGTGCGTGCGCGCCGAGGGCTCGCGCGGACGTTCCAGCGGCTCGAGGTCTTCGGTTCTCTCAGCGTTCGCGACAACATCCGCGTCGCCGCCGAACTGCACAACCGGTTCAGCGACGTGACCGGCGAAGCGGATGCCACCGTGGAGCCGATCCTCGAGCGTGTCGGCATCGCCGACATCGCCGACGAATACGTCGACTCCCTCCCGACGGGCATCGCCCGCCTCGTCGAGCTCGCGCGTGCGCTCGCCACCGAGCCCAAGGTGCTGCTGCTCGACGAGCCTTCGTCAGGTCTGGATCCCTCGGAGACTTCCGAGATGGGGAATCTCCTGACGGAGATCTCGTCCGAGGGCCTGGCCGTGCTCCTCGTGGAGCACGACGTGGGGCTCGTGATGAGCACCTGTCAGAGGATCTACGTCCTCGAGTTCGGGCGGATCATCGCCTGCGGTACTCCTGAAGAAATCCGAGGCGACGAACTGGTCCAGGCCGCGTATCTCGGAGCAGGTCGCAGTGACTGAGCAGGGCGTGACCGAGAAGCGCCTGGCTGAGCAGGGCGTGGATGAACAGAAAGCGGCCGCCCCGGTGCGCGGTGACTGGGAATCCATCTTCGGGGAGGTCCCACGACCGGCGCTCGAACTCCGCGCGGTGAAGGCCGCGTACGGGAAGATCCAGGTTCTTCACGGCATCGACCTCGTGGTACCCGCAGGTCGGGTCGTGGTGCTGCTGGGCCCCAACGGAGCGGGCAAGTCGACCACCCTGAAGGTCGCGAGCGGCCGGTTGCCCCCGTCGGCGGGATCGCTCCTCGTCGCAGGGCGGCTGATGAACTGGGTGTCCCCCTCCGCGCTCGCACGTGTCGGAGTGTGCACGATTCCCGAAGGCCGCGGCGTGTTCCCCAACCTCACGGTGCGCGACAACCTCCGCATGGCCACCTACGCCGGCGCCTCGTTGTCCGACATCGAGGAGCGTACCTACGACCAGTTCCCACGCCTGGCGGAGCGGCGCCAGCAACTCGCCGGGACCATGAGCGGCGGTGAGCAGCAGATGCTCGCCATGGCGCGTGCGCTGACGACCGACCCAGCCCTGCTTCTCCTCGACGAGCTGTCGATGGGTCTCGCTCCGCAGATCGTCGAGGAGCTCTACGAGCAGGTTGCCAAGATCGCCGCGCTGGGCGTGTCGATTCTCATCGTCGAGCAGTTCGCCCGGACGGTGATGGGTGTGGCCGACGCCGTCGGCCTGATGCTCTCCGGTCGGATGGTCAAGGTCGGCAGACCGCAGGATCTGGAAGACGATCTCTCTCGCGCCTATCTCGGCGCCGAGGTGTGACAGGAAGGTAGGTTGACGACGGTGACTCAGACGCAGAACACAGGGGCCGACCAGCCCGACTCGGGCACTCCGCCGCCCGCGAACTCGCGGACCGAGGAGTTCGAACGCGAGATCGGTGAGTTGCGCGTGACCGGCGGCTCCGCGGCCGTCGAGTCGCGCATGCTGGTGATAGGGATCATCGGAATCGCGGTCGGCCTCGGTGCCATCGCCCTCGGATACTGGGGTGCGTCGGATACGGCCGTACTGAACGAGCAGATCTCGTACCTGATCAGTGGAGGGCTGCTGGGCATCGGCATCACCGCCGTGGGTGCCGCGATCTACCTCCGTTACGCCACCGGGCGGTTTTTCCGTTACTGGCTCGTGCGACTGGTCTACGAGCAGCGGGCCCAGACCGACCGGATCATCGAGGCGCTCGAGCGCGACGGTCCTCCTCCGACCGGCTGATCCCGGCCGCCCCACGGTGGACGTTCCCGAGAAGCTGGCCCGGATCGAGGCCGACCTCCAGGCGCCGGGCGCACCGTTCGAGACGCGTGCCGAGGATGTTCTCGGCGAGAAGATGGACGTGTTCGCGACCCGCGCCGGCTCGCTGCGCGAGTTGGTCGAGGCGTCGGCGGGTTTCGGGGATGCGGAGTACCTCGTGTTCAGCGACGGGAGTGGGACGCGGCGCTTCACCTTCGCCGAACACCATCGGCTCGTGGCGTCGACCGCTGCGGCACTGGCGCAGCGCTTCGGCGTCGGGCCGGGAGACCGTGTCGCGATCCTCGGAGCCAACTCGCCCGAGTGGATCATCACGTTCTGGGCCACGGTGAGCCTCGGTGCTGTTGGCGTCGGGCTCAACGGCTGGTGGACCGGCCCCGAGATCCGCTACGGCCTCGACGACGCCGACCCCACAGTTCTCGTGGCGGATCGGAAACGACTCGATCGACTCGAGGGGGACGACCCCGGCGTTCCGACCGTCGTCATGGAAGACGATTTCGCCGAGCTGTCGGGCCACGACCCGGCCGCCGGGCTTCCCGACACGGCGATCGACGAGGACGATCCCGCACTCATCCTCTACACGAGCGGCACGACCGGACGACCCAAGGGAGCGGTCAACACGCATCGCAACGTGATCGCACTCCTCGGCATGAACTTCTTCCACGGCCTGCGCATACTCACCCTGAATCCGCCCGGGTCCGACTCACCCCCCAACTGTCAGCTCGTCACCAGCCCCCTGTTCCACGTGTCGGGTCTCCACAACGCGGCGATCGTGTTCCTGGCCGGTGGCATCAAGTCGGTGTGGACGGTGGGGCGATTCGACCCCGAGACCGTGATGAAGCTGATCGAAAGTGAGCGCGTGACCGGGTGGGCGTTCACGCCCACGATGCTGCGCCGCGTCGTCGAGCATCCCGAGGCATCGCGCTACGACCTGTCGACATTGCGCGGAGGCGGTGGAGGTGGATCGGCGTTCCCGCCGGCGCTCCAGGCACGCACGAAGAAGCTGATCCCGGGCCTGCGGTCCACGATGGGTGTCGGCTACGGGCTCACCGAATGCTCGGCGCTCGCCACACTGAACACGGGCGAGGAGCTCACCGCCCACCCCGAATCGGTCGGGCGCCCCATGCCGACGGTGCAGATCGAGATCCGTGACCCTGTGACCGGTGACGTCGTTCCCGACGGCGTCGACGGCGAGATCCACCTCCGCGGTCCCTCGGTGATGATCGGCTACTGGCGACGTCCGGAGGAGACGGCCGAGGCCATCGGTCCCGGCCGGTGGCTGCGCACGGGCGACATCGGGCGTATGGCCGACGGTCGTCTGTACCTGGCGAGCCGAATACACGATCTCATCCTTCGCGGTGGTGAGAACGTGTACCCCGTGGAGATCGAACAGCGTTTGGAGGAGCACCCGTCGGTGGCGGAGGCGGCGGTCGTCGGAGTGCCCGATCACGACCTGGGCCAGGCCGTACACGCCGTTGTCGTGGTTTCTGAGGGCGCGGCACGGGATGCCGAGACTCTCCAGACGTGGGTGGGGAAGTCGCTCGCCTACTACAAGGTCCCGGCGACGGTGGAGTTCCGCACCGATCCTCTGCCGCGAAACGCCACGGGCAAGGTTCTCAAGCAGCAGTTACTCGACGGCGGACCCGCGACCTTCGTCGAGGACTGAAACGGTGCCTGTCGATCTCCGGGAGCTCGTCGAATCAACGCACAGCGCGCTCGTGCTCCAGGAGGTGCAGAACGGCGTCGTGGGCGAGCCCTCCGTCCTGCCCGCACTGGCAGAGGAGGCCGCCGCGGTGGGACTCGTCGAGAACTGCGCGCGGCTCACCGCGGCCGCGCGGAATGTGGGTGTGCCCGTCATCCACTGCACCGCCGAAACGCGCGCCGACGGTCGGGGCGCCAACCACAACGCCCGGCTGTTCGCCGCCGTCGAGAAGGCTCCGGTCGCTCTCACGCCGGGAAGCGACGCCGTGCAGCCCCCTGCGGAGATCGGGGTCGACGACAGGGATCTCGTGCTGGCCCGTTGCCACGGCGTCGGTCCGATGACGGGTACGCAGCTCGATCCGATCCTGCGCAACCTCGGAGTCACGACGATCGTCGGCGTCGGCGTGTCGGTCAACATCGGACTGACCAACCTCGTGCTCGACGGTGTCAATCGTGGATTCCAGGTCGTCGTGCCCCGCGACGCGGTCGCCGGCGTTCCGCGAGTATGCGGATGCCGTGCTGGACAACACGCTCAGCCTCCTGGCCACACTCACCACGACCGACGAGGTCACAGCGATCTGGAGCCCCCGATGACTCCCACTTCGCCGAAGGAGTCGGTGTCTGCTTCCGAGCAGCCGACCCTGGCTCTTCGGGATGTGGCCGTCCATTTCGGTGGTGTCGTCGCTCTCGACGGGGTGGATCTGCACGTCGATCCCGGTGAGATGTGCGGGCTGATCGGACCCAACGGAGCGGGGAAGACGACGCTGTTCGACGTCGTGTCGGGCGTGCGTCGGCCGGCCCGCGGTGCCGTGCACCTCGAGGGGCGGGATGTCACCACGACGTCGCCCGTGAAGCGTTCTCGCGCCGGTCTGCACCGTACCTACCAGCGCGCCCAGGTCTACGGGTGGCTGAGCGTGGAAGACAACGTGCTCGCTGCCCTGGAGTGGAGCGGTGGCGGGGGCGGTCTCGCCGCGGATCTCGTGCGCTTCCCGACGAGACGTCGCCATGAACGCTCGCGGCGCGAACGGGTCGACGAGGTGCTGGTGGAGTGTGGTCTGAAGGATCTCCGAGGGACCAACGCCGCGGAACTCCCGATCGGCAAGGCCCGGCTGGTCGAATTGGCACGTGCCGTCGTCGAACCACCTCGGCTTCTCCTGCTCGACGAACCGACCTCGGGATTGGAGGAACCCGAGGCCGAACGGCTCGGTGACCTCGTGGAAACGCTGCGACCTACGGGCACAGCCGTTCTGCTCGTGGAGCACGACGTGGGGTTCGTCATGCGCCGGTGTGGCCGTATCGTCGTGCTCGACCGGGGAACCGTGCTCGCCGAGGGGACTCCCGCCGAGGTCCGTGCCGACGCCGCCGTGCGTCACGCGTACCTCGGAGCCCGCTAGGGGTTAGATTCCTTGCGGGATTGCAATCGGGATCGAGATCAGACGACCGGGGGGTACGGCGTGATGCGGTGGCGCACAGGGCTTGTGGCGTTGGCGGTGGTGGCACTCGTCGCAGCAGGTTGCGAGAGCACGACCGACGACAGTTCCAGCAGCACGACCGGCGCAGAGGAGCCGTCAACGCGCACGACGCGCGGCGTGACCGACACCGCTGTGAAGATCGGTGGCATCTACTTCAACGTGAACTTCTCGGGCGCCGATGTCGGTGCCGAGGCGCGGGTGAAGCGCGCCAACGACGAGGGCGGTGTCAACGGGCGGATGATCGAGCTCGTCAGCGTCACCCACGACAACAACGAGGCTGGAGCGAACCTGGAGGAGGCCCGTCGCCTCGTCACCCAGGAGGAGGTGTTCGCCATCGCACCGATGGTCACGGCCGCCGCATCGGGTTCGGTCGACTTCCTGATCGACGAAAACGTCCCCTTCTTCGGTTGGGGCATCGACCCGGCATTCTGTGGCAACGACGTCGGATTCGGATTCACCGGCTGTGTGACGGATCCGAACCTCGAGAAGGGCAGCAACGCGCTCGGCACGGTCCTGAAGGAGAACTTCGACGGCGACGCCGACAAGACCGTTTCGATCATCGGCGACGACTCCGATTCGGGGAAGGGTGGCCTCCGGCTGCTGACCGCCTCACTGGAGGATGTCGGGTTCACGGTGCCATACGCCGAGGCGACGATCCCCGCGCCACCGGCAACGACATCCGACTTCACTCCCTTCGTGAACGACCTCATGACCAGCGACGACGGCGGCGCTCCCGACGTCATTCTCGTGCAGCTGAGCAATCTCGACGCCGCCGGTTTGGCGGGCGCGCTCAAGGCAGCCGGCTTCGAGGGTCTGATCATCACGCCGCTCTACAGCCCGCTGCTCCTGGGCAGCGAGCAAGCGGCCGCGGACCTCGACGAGACGGCCACGCTCGTACAGATCCAGCCCTACGAGGTGGAGCCCAAGCCCGAAGCACTCCAGCAGATGCTCGATGACGTGGCCGCCGTGAGCCCCGACGAATCGTTGGGTCTCGGTCTGGCCGCGGGCTACTGGTCGGTCGACTTGTTCCTTTCGATTCTGGAGGCCACGGGCGACGACCTCACCGTCGAGACCTTCCTCCAGACGGCCAACGACGATTTCGGCTGGGAGGCGGAGGGAGTGATCGGGCCGTCGACCTGGCCCACGAACCACGATCAGCCGGTGCCGTGCGCGTCTCTCCCCCTCGTCAGCAGCGGGGCCTACGTACCCAACGTGGATCTCACGTGCGGCGAGGTCATCGACGTGGAGTGAAACCCGGCGTCGGAGAGCTCGTGACGTCGGCCGCGCCGGATGACCGCGTGCACCCGTGAGTGAGTTCTGGAGCCTCGTCGTCAGCGGCGTCGTCTCGGGCGCGATCTACGCCATTCTCGCCTCGGGGCTGGTGCTGACCTACCGGACGTCGGGCATCTTCGACTTCGCACACGGTGCGATCGCATTCGCCACGGCCTTCGTCTACTTCCAGCTCAACCAGCCGACGGTCGACGGCGGACTCGGCATGCCGGTCCTTCCGGCAGCGCTGCTCGCCGTCTTCGTGTTCGCTCCGTTGCTGGGTTGGGTTCTGGACCGCGTGCTCTTCCGGCGCCTTGCCACAGCTCCCGAGTTCGCCCGCATCGTGGGAACGGTCGGACTCGCCATCGCGCTCCCGGCGTTGTGCCTCTGGACCGTCGAGAAGCTCAACGAGATCCTCGGCTGGACGCTTCCGAGCGCGACGCAGGTCATCCGCCCACCGGGACTCGGGCCGGTCCCGACCGAGACCTGGACGCTCTTCGAAGGCGTGACGATCGACAGCAACCAGCTCATCGCGTTGGCGGCCGCGGCCTTCAGCGCGCTGGCGTTGTGGTTTGTCCTGCGTCACACGCGGCTCGGCCTGGAGACGCGTGCTGCGGTCGATCGGCGCGATCTGGCGCAGTTGCGCGGTGTCGACGTCGCGCGCACGTCGTCCATCTCGTGGATGCTGAGTACGACGCTGGCCGGGCTGGCCGGGGTCGTCCTGGCGCCCATTTTCGAGATCACGTCGCTGACCTTCATGCTGCTGACGTTCGCCGCGTTCGCCGCCGTGGTCTTCGCAGGCCTGCGCTCGTTGCCGTTGGCGTTCGTGGGCGGTCTCGCCGTCGGGGTCATCCAGAACCTCGTGCAGGGTTACGCGCCACCTGTTCTGAAGGACGTGTCCGGATTCCGGACAGCGGTGCCGTTCATCCTCCTCTTGCTGACGCTGTTCGTGTTCATCGGCCGCGGGGTCGGCCGTGCCGGCGCAACGATGGCGGAGGATCATCCACCGCCCGACCACCGCGATGGCCTACCGGCGTGGCGCCGCAGGCTTCCGTGGGTGCTCGCCACCATCGGGCTCACGGTCTACGTCCAGTGGATCGCCGACGACTTCTGGGCGGGGCTCGTGACCCAGGGTCTCGTGCTCGGCCTCATCTTCCTCTCGTTCGTCGTCGTCACGGGCCTCGGTGGCTCCGTGAGCCTGGCGCAGGCCACCTTCGTCACCGTGGGGGGCTTCACGGCAGGGTGGCTCGTCAATCACCAGTGGCCGTCGTCCACGCCGCTGCTCATGAACAACGGCCGGTTCAACTTCCTCATCGCAGCGATCGCTGCGGCCGTGGTGGCGTCTTTCGTCGGCCTCTTCGTCGCCCTGCCTTCGCTGCGGTTCGGCGGGCTGGCACTCGCGCTCGCCACGTTGGCGCTGGCCTTCATCGGCGACCAGCTCGTGTTCCAGCTCAACCCGGTCCGGAACAGCTCGTCGGGCTGGTCGGTGCCGGCGCCGCAGCTCGGGCCGTTCGATCTCGGACAGCCGCGCACGATGGCGATGGTCCTGCTCGCGCTCGTGCTTCTCGGGGCACTGCTGATCCACAACCTCCAGAACTCGTCGACAGGTCGCGCGGTGCTTGCTGTGCGGTCCTCAGAGGTGGCCGCACGTACCGCGGGGATCTCCCCCGTGCGTGCGCGTCTGCTCCCCTTTGTGGTCTCCGCCGCCATCGCCGGGCTCGGGGGAGCGTTCTTCGCCGTGGTGAACAGCCCGATGACGAACACGCGGGCTCCGGCGATTCTCGGTCTGATCTGGCTCACCGTCACCGTCACGTTCGGGGTGCGACGGGCGGGCGGGGCTGTTCTCGCCGGACTCGTCTTTGCCACGACGCCCGCGTTTCTCCAGGGCCTTGTCACGTGGTCGGGTGCACCGTGGTCGTGGATACCCGGCGACGTCCGTATCGCCCTGGACTCCGCCGCGGTGCCGCTGATGCTCTTCGGATTCGGAGCGATCGCCCTGGCGCGGAATCCAGACGGTCTCCTGGCCCTCGTCGGCGGCAGCGTGCGTGCCGCGCCGGCGGAGTCGGCCGCACCTGCGGAGAGCGACGCTCCTGATGTGTCGGGAGCCCCGCCGACGGATCAGCCAGGGACCCGGCCCGCGCTCGCCTTCGACACGGTCCGCGCCGGCTACGGCGACTCCGAGGTGCTGCACGGCGTCGACCTCGAGGTCCACGCAGGGAGCGTGTTGGCCCTTCTCGGTGCCAACGGGGCGGGGAAGTCGACGCTGTGCGCCGTCGGCGCCGGACTTCGCGAACCGTGGGGTGGACGGGTGACCCGGGGAGGCGAAGACGTCACCGCCGTCCCCCCGTTCCGGCGCGCCCGCTCCGGTCTCTACCTGGCACCGGAGGCACGCGGCATCTTTCCGGAGATGACCGTCGACGAGAACCTGGCCGTGCGACTCCGGGACCGTTCGGAACGGGACAACGCGTACGAGCGGTTCCCGTTGCTCGCGGACCGTCGCTCCAGCCACGCCGGCCTGCTGTCGGGTGGTGAGCAGCAGATGCTCGCCCTGGCTCCGGCACTCGTGCGGCCTCCCGACGTCCTCATCGCCGACGAGCCGTCGCTCGGGCTCGCACCCCTGGCAACCCAGGAGATCCTGGCGGCGGTCACCGAGCTCCGCGACCGGGGGACAGCGGTTCTCCTCGTCGAGGAGAAGGCGCGCGAGGCGCTCGACATCGCCGACGTCGTGGCGTTCATGGAGCTGGGTCGGGTCACCTGGGTGGGCCCGCGGGAGCAGGCCGACGCCGAGCGTCTCGCCGCTGCGTACCTCGGCGTAGGAGACGCGTAGGGTCGCATCGTGTTTCGAAGACCGGCGTTTCGACGCTTTCCCCTCGCTGCGGTTGCCCTGTGCGTGCTCGTGGCCGGCTGCACCGCCGGCGACGACGACAGCCCCGCGGAACCGGACACACGCACGACCACCGGCGTGACCGAGGACGCCGTGACGGTTCGTGTCCCGGAAGGGGCGGAGCCGCAGGCGGTGATCGGCGCTGCCGCCCGGATCGAGCGCGCCAACGCCGACGGAGGAGTGCACGGGCGACGCGTGATCCTCGATGAAGATCCGACCGGCGACACCTTCGCGCACCTACCGGCATCGGGCGATTCGCTCGACCCGGCAGCCGGCGACGACGACGGCACGACCCCCGACATCGCCCACCGACCCGTGTTCGGCGCCGCCTCGAATACGTCGTTCTGCAACGTGGACTATGCGTTCGCCGTCGACGGTTGTCAGGCTCGGCCCAGCGACATCTGGGGCAGCCTTGTCTCGCTCGTCGGCGATGAGTCGTCGCCGGATGGTGCCACCGCCGTCATTGTCGCCGGCGGCGCTCCCGACACCGACAATGTCCCCGATATGGCCGCACCCTCATTCGAGCACGCCGGCTTCACAGTCGACGTCATCGTCCGCTTCGAAGAAGATTTCGCAACCGTCGACGCCGTCCTCGCGTCTGAACCCGACGTCGTCGTGTATGCGTCGTCCGATGAGGCTTCGCTAGCGACGGCCGAAACCCTTGTCGAGGCCGGCTTCAAGGGCATCCAGACCTTCCGAACCGCCTACTCGCCCGAATTCGCTGCGGCAGCTGCCGAGGCAGGCCTTGGCGGCATCACGGTGCTTACCGACTTCGCGCCCTTCGAGTCGGCTGACGAGAACCCGATCGTGCAGCGCATGATCGACGACGTCCGCGAGTACGAGGAGACCGAGGGGCTTCCCGAGACGCCTCTGTCCGGCGAGGTCGAGGCGGGCTACTGGTCGGCCGATGCGTTCCTCGCGGCACTCGAGGCCACCGGCTCCGATCTGACGGTGGAGCGGTTCCTCCAGACGGCGAACGACGATTTCGAGTGGATCGCCGAGGCCACCGCCGGGCCCGCCACCTGGCCCCGGAACCGTCAGGTACCGGTTCCTTGCGGCGCTCTCGTCGAGGTCGCCGGCGACGGCACCTTTGATGTCGCCGTCCCCTACTCCTGCGGTCGCAACCTCACCTGACCCGCTGAGCGGGCGGTACGGTCCCCGCCGTGGAGGAATCGGTCGGGATCGCGGTGGTGGCGGCGTTCATTGTCGTCTACGCGTCGGTGTCCGCCCGGCTCTCGCGTACCTGGATCACCGGCCCCATCGTCTTCGTGACGTTCGGATACCTGGTCGGACCCGACGTGCTCGACGTCGTGCCGCTCGGTCTGGAGAGCGAGCTCGTACGGACCCTCGCCGAGCTCACCCTGGTCCTGGTCCTGTTCACCGACGCGGCCCGAATCCACCTACGCGAGCTGCGACGTGAAAGCACGTTGCCGATCCGCCTGCTGGTGATCGGCATGCCGCTCACGATCGCGGCCGGCACCGCGGTCGCGTACGGCCTGTTCGACATGGCTCTGTGGAGCGCGCTGCTGCTCGCGGCGGTTCTCACACCGACCGACGCCGCGCTCGGCCAGGTCGTGGTGGCGAGCCCTCGCGTCCCCGCCAGGATCCGTCAGACGCTCAACGTCGAGAGTGGCCTGAACGACGGCATCGCGGTCCCGTTCATCACGCTGTTCATCGCCGGAGCCTCCGCGACCCAGAGCGTTCGATCGGCTGACTACTGGGTGACGTTCGCCGCGAAACAGATCGGCTACGGCACGCTCGTCGGAATCGGCGTCGGCCTCGTCGGCGGCTGGTTGGTCCAGCGCGCCACGGCCTCGGGCTGGATGGACGGCACGTTCCGCCAACTCGCCGTCCTGTCGCTCGCCATCGGGGCTTTTTTCGGCGCAGAGGAGATCGACGGCAACGGGTTCATCGCAGCGTTCGTCGCCGGGATGGTCGTGGGAAACGTCACCCGCGAGGCCTGCTCGGGCATCTTCGAATTCACCGAGGACGAGGGCCAGCTCCTGGCGCTGATCACGTTCATGATCTTCGGAGGAGCCTTCGTCGGTCCGACGCTCGACGAGCTCACGTGGGAGGTCGCCGTCTACGCGGTCCTCAGTCTCACCCTGATCCGCATGGTGCCGGTGGCCCTGGCATTCACGGGAGCCGGGCTGCGCCGCGACACCGTCGCCTTCGTCGGATGGTTCGGACCGCGAGGGTTGGCGTCGATCGTGTTCGGTCTCCTCGTGCTCGAAAGCGCCGACGTCCCCGCCAACGAAGAGATCTTCACCGTCGTGACGTGGACGGTGCTGGTCAGCGTCTTCGCACACGGGCTGAGCGCCGTTCCGTTGTCGCGCGTCTACGGCCGCCGAATGGAGGCCGCGGCCGAGGAGCCCGGCATGGCCGAGATGGAGCCCGCGGCGCACCAGCGGCTCCGGTGGGTGCCGCACCACCTGCGCGACGGCGAGTAGTCGAGGCAAGAATCGATCTGACGGGTCGGCACGTCTAGGCTGACCGCCCATGAGCGACTTCCCGAAGATCATCTCGGTCGACGATCACGTGGTCGAGCCGGCGAATGTCTGGCAGGATCGCCTTCCGGCCAAGTACCGCGATGTCGGACCTCGCGTCGTGACCGAACCCCTGGGTGAGATGGTCTTCAAGGGCGGCAAGTTCACCTACGAGCCCGGGCCCGACGGACCGATGTGCGACTGGTGGCACTACGAGGACCTCGTCTGGCCTCAGACGCGACTCTCCGCGGCTGTCGGATTCGACCGCGACGAGGTGAAGATCACCGCGATCACCTACGAAGAGATGCGCGATGGCTGTTACGACCCCGTGGCCCGGCTCGCCGACATGGACGTGAACCACACCGAGGCGTCGCTCTCGTTCCCGACGTTCCCGCGCTTTTGCGGCCAGACGTTCATGGAGGCGAACGACAAGGAGCTCTCCGACCTCTGCGTCAAGGCCTACAACGACTGGATGTTCGACGAATGGTGCGCCGGATCCGACGGGCGCCTCATCCCGCTTCCGATCGTCCAGCTCTGGGACGCCGATCTGGCAGCCGCCGAGGTCCGACGCAACGCCGAGCGGGGCGGACACGCCGTGGCGTTCACCGAGATCCCTCCCTTCCTGGGGCTTCCGTCGGTACACGATCCCGACGGCTACTGGGATCCGTTCTTCGCGGCCTGTGCGGAGACCGACACGGTCGTGTGCATGCACATCGGGTCGTCGTCCAAGATGCCGTCCACGTCGGCTGACGCGCCGCCGGGAGTGGGTTCCACGCTCACCTACATGAACGCGGCGATGTCACTCACCGACTACCTGATGTCAGGTGTCTTCGAGAAGCACCCGGGCCTCGTCGTGGCGTACTCCGAGGGGCAGATCGGGTGGATTCCCTACATCCTCGAGAGGGCCGACGCCGTCTGGGAGGAGAACAGGGGATGGGCCGGCGTGCGCGACAACGTGTTGAAGCCGCCGAGCCAGTACTACCGCGAGCACGTCTACGGCTGCTTCTTCAACGACGCCCACGGCCTCAACAACCTCGAGGCGATCGGTGTCGACACCGTCACCTTCGAGACCGATTATCCGCACTCGGATTCCACCTGGCCCGACACGCTCGAGATCGCCCAGCGCATCATGAAGGACCTCGACGAGGAGACGATCTACAAGATCGTGCGCGGCAACGCGATCCGCATGCTCCACCTCGACCTCGACGAGTAGTCAGGCGATACCCCACTCGCCTCTGATCGCCCAGGTGGTCCACGAGGCGAGACGCCAGTCGCCGGTGTCGGTCGTATGCACTTCATCGACGCTGCGCACAGGGCCGCCGAACTCGCCCGCCAGCGAGGTGGCGTAGCGGCTCCTGATCGGTCCGACGCTGCCGACCCAGACCTGGTCGATCTTCGGCCGCAACGCCGTACGCCAGTCGATCATGTGGCCCGCTGCGAGCGGATCACGCGCGGGCAGTGTCTCGAAGTACGAGACCGCCTTTGCCCACTGGTCGTCGTCGAAGTAGCGACCACCGATATAGGGCGGGATCGTCCAGTACATGACGGCTCCCGAGTCGCGCACGGTGGTCGTCATGGTGGTGACGGCCGCGTCCCACACGTTCCAGTCGGCAAAGCCGTTCCCGGTGAAGTTCCCGATCACGATGTCCGGGTCGAAGGAGTCGACAAGGAACTGGAGTTGCTCCTGGGGTGTGCGGTCCGTGGAGATCCACGTGGCGTGCACGGGACTGGTCCCGTTCTTCGCGCCGTTCTCGACGGTGGCGCTCATACCCTTGTCGGCCAGGCGCCGCGTGATCTCCGGTGCGGCCGAGACCAGGAGCGAGTCGCCGAAGAGGAGGACACGCTTTTCGTCCACGTGGGGTGGGGCGTTGTCGTGCTGGGGCATCGGATGGCCGATCCCGCAACCCACCACCAGCATCGCCAGGAGCGACACCACAAGGACCGTCGCCCGCGCCGGGGATCGCGTCGCTTCGTGTCCGGTCCCGTGTGTCGCGGCGCTCGCCGGCTGCGTGAGTCCCATGTCGGATCCTTGTCGCGGTCCTTCGACCCCGGGGTCTCGCGTGTCTCATTCGACCGCTGATTGCGCGATATGAGTGAAATGCATCACGCTCCGTGATTCCGCACCTGTCTCACATCCGGGATGAGCCTGTCACCGGGGTGGGACACGCAGGACAGGTAGACAGGCGGCTCGACGCCAGAATTAGAACACGTTATATTTTCGATGGTCGAGGCCGCGCAGACCGCGCAACGGCGAGATAATCCACCAGCGAACCGGGGAGCCACACGCGCACATGGCCACAGCCACACCGACCGTCCGCGACGAATACCGACTGCTGATCGGCGACAGGTGGGTTCCCGGCTCCGCCGGCACCTACGACATCGTGAATCCGGCGACCGAAGAGGTCGTGGCACAGGCACCGGAGGGTTCGGCCGACGACGCCCGGGCCGCGGCGTCAGCGGCCAGAGCGGCTTTCGACGAGTGGTCACAGACGTCGCCCAAGGAACGTGCCGAGCTCATGCACGCCGCGGCTCGCCGGATCCACGAGCGCGCCGACGACCTGATCCCGCTCGTCATCGCAGAAACCGGCTGCACCGCCACGGTCGGCAAGCAGATGCAGGTACCGGTCGCCGCCAGTCGTTTCGAGCGGTACGCCCGCGGGGCACTCGAGCCGTCCGTCATCCCACTGCCGCCCCAGGAGGTGCCCGCCACCGCACTCGCGCCGGGCGGGATCATGGGAGCGATGGCGCGTCGCGCGCCCGTCGGAGTCGTGGCGTGCATCACGCCCTACAACTTCCCGATCGTGAACATGGCCGGCAAGATCGGTCCGGCGCTCGCGATGGGCAACACCGTCGTCGTGAAGCCCGCACCGCAGGATCCGCTGGCCGTCATCGAGCTCGTCGCCATCCTCGAGGAGGTCGGTTTCCCGCCGGGTGTCGTGAACGTCGTCACCGGGTCGGGCCCCGAGACGGGGGAGGCGCTCGTCGACTCACCCGACGTCGACATGATCAGCTTCACCGGGAGCACCGGCGTCGGCATCCGCATCGCCGAGGCCGCGGGGCGCACCATGAAGCGGCTGCTGCTCGAGCTCGGCGGCAAGGGTGCAGGGATCGTCCGCGAGGACGCGGACCTCGAGAACGCCATCGGCCAGATCGGCTCGGTGTGGTCGTTCCACTCCGGGCAGATCTGCACGGCGCCGACGCGGGCGATCGTGCACAGGTCGCGCTACGAGGAGCTCGTGGGCGGGCTCACGAAGATGGCCGGCATGCTGCCGGTCGGCGACCCCCTCGAGAAGGGAACCGTGGTCGGGCCGCTCATCAGCGGCGCGCACCGCGACCGCGTCGAGGGCTACGTCGGCATCGGACGCGACGAGGGCGCCGAGGTCGTGGCGGGGGGCGGACGCCCCGACATGGAACGCGGCTTCTACATGCAACCGACACTTCTCGCCGGGTGCAGCAACGACATGCGCGTCGTACGCGAGGAGATCTTCGGCCCCGTCATCGTGGTCATCCCGTACGACGATGATGACGAAGCGATCGCCATCGCCAACGACTCCGACTTCGGGCTCTACGACTACGTCTTCACCGGCGACTCGGCCAAGGGTCTCGCGATGTCGCGGAAGTTGCGTGCCGGAAACGTCGGCATCAACACCGTGCAGCGCAACCACGAGACACCCTTCGGCGGTACGAAGCTGAGCGGTGTGGGTCGCGACGGCGGCTCGTTCGGCCTCCACGCCTACAGCGAGCTCCAGTCCGTCGTCTGGCCCGGCTAGAGGCCCACCCGGGTACCCACGAGACCAGGGGCGCTGTCCGGCGTCCTCCACCTGCAACACGAGACAGCGAGGAACACCATGGAGTTCGGAATCTTCCACTCGGGTCACATCCTGACCCAGGAGAACGACGAGGCGCAGGCCAAGTTGGAGCACACCCGCCTCATGGACGAGGTGGAGATCGGCGTCACCGGCGACAAGGTCGGCTTCAAGTACTCGTGGTTCACCGAGCACCACTTCCTCGAGGAGTACTCGCACGTCTCGGCGAGCGAGGTCATCCTGAGCTACCTCGCGGGGCGTACCGAGCGAATTCACCTGGGCTCGGGGATCTGGAACCTCACCCCGCCCGTCAACCCACCGGCCCGTACCGCCGAGCGGGTCGCCATGCTCGACCACGTGAGCGAGGGGCGCTTCGAGTGGGGCGTCGGTCGAGGGTCGTCCAGTACCGAGTACCAGGGCTTCGGGATCCCCGATTCGGACACCACCAAGGCCATGGCCGACGAGGTGCTGCCCCAGGTGCTCGAGATGATGAAGCCCGGCCGCTACTCCTACGACGGCGAGTGCTTCTCCATGCCCGAGCGCATGGTCCTGCCCAAGCCCTACACGCTGCCGCACCCCCCGATCTGGATGGCGTGCGGTAGCCCCGCCACCTTCGAGAAGGCCGGGAAGATGGGTGTCGGAGCGCTCTGTTTCGCCTTGGGCTCGCCCTCCAAGCTCAGGCCTCTGATCGAGACCTACAAGGAGGCCGTGGCGGAGTGCGACAACCCCATCGGTGGCTACGTCAACAACAACGTGGCGGCGGTGAGCCGGCTCTTCTGCTTCGAGGACGGTGACCGTGCCCGCGAGGTGGCGGCCAACGCCGGCTCGGGCTACTACCAGAGCCTGGTGTTCAAGTGGCTCGACTCGGTGATGAAGCCCGAGGGCGTCCCCACGTGGCCGGAGATCCTGCCCGAGCCGACACCCGACGAGATCCGCAAGGCCGTGGAGCTGGGCGTGCTGGTCGCCGGCACGCCCGACGAGTGCGCCGTGGGTGTCCAACAGTACGTCGACGCAGGAGCCGACCAGATCATCTTCGGGCTGTTGAACAACAACGTCCCACTCGAGATCGTCCAGGAGTCGGCCGAGACGTTCGGGGCGCACGTGATTCCGAACTTCGACAAGAATCCCGTGCATTCGACCACGCTCCAGCGCGAAGAGCAGCTCGGCTGACCGTGCGACACTCGTCCTGATGGGCACGTTCTGATGGGGATCGTTCCCGCCGGACACCTCGTGTGGGGTGTCCAGCTCCCGGTCGTCGCGCAGTCGCGGATGATCGCGTCGCCCTGGGAGCGCGGTGCGGGATCCGACGTGCTCGTGCAGGCCGCGCGCGCCGCCGACGAGGCCGGTGCCTTCTACGTGGCGGTGTGTGACCACACGGCAATCCCGCGTGCCGCGGCCGAGACGATGTCGACGACCTGGTACCACCCGATAGCCACGCTGTCGTATCTCGCGGCCGTCACTCGGCGGACGCGGCTGATGACGAACGTGCTCGTGGGCCCCTATCGGCACCCGCTTGAGACGGCCAAGGCGTTCTCCACGCTCGACGAGCTGTCGGGGGGTCGTGTGCTGCTCGGCGTCGGAGCCGGCCACGTGCCCGGGGAGTTCGAGGTCCTCGGTGTCGACTTCGAAGCCCGGGGCCGAACCCTCGACGAAGCCATCGATCTGTTGCGCGTTGCATTCGCCGATGAGTACCCCGACTTCGACGGTCCGACGTGGCACGTGCACGACGTCGGTCTCTCTCCCCGGCCCGCTCAGGACCGCGTCCCGATCTGGGTTGGTGGTTCCTCCCGGCCGGCTCTGCGTCGTGCCGCCGTCCGCGGCGACGGGTGGATCCCGCAGGGAACGCCCCGCGGCGAGATGGTCGGCCAGATCGACTATCTGCTGGGTCACCGCGACCAGGTCCGCCCCGGCGCGGAGATCGAGATCGGCGCGATGGTCGGCTGTTTCGTCGGCGAACCCGGCTGGGATGTTCCGCGAGGCGCTCTTGTCGGTTCGCCCGACGAGATCGTCGAGTCCTACAACGAGTACGGAACCTGGGGTGTGAGCCACCTCCAGGTCAAGCTGCACGCCCGGTCGATCGAGGAGTACTGCGACCAACTCGCCGCGTTCGGCTCGGAGGTCGCCCCTGACCTGGTGCGTCCCTGACGTGCGAAGACGAACAGGAGTAGCTACATGACGATCACGATGCGGTTCGACCTGATGGTCCCCGACTTCGCGCCCGTTCCCGCACGCGACTACTACATCGCGTGCCTGGAGATGTGCGACTGGGCCGAACAGCACGATCTCGGATTCATCGTGTTCTCCGAGCACCACGGCGTGGACAACGGGTGGCTGCCGGCGCCTCTCACGATGGCGGGCGTCATCGCCGGTCGAACCGAACGCCTCAACATCACTGCGGCCGCCACACTCGTGACACTGCACGACCCCGTCCGCCTGGCCGAGCAGCTCGCCGTGCTGGATCTCGCATCGGGTGGCCGCGTCTCCATCGTGGCGGGGATCGGATACCGCCCCGAGGAGTTCGCCATGGCGGGCGTCGACAAGAGCCGGCGGGGCAAGATCCTGGAGGAGAAGCTCCAGGTGATGCTGAAGGCGTGGACGGGTGAGCCGTTCGAGTGGGACGGCCGCACGATCCGCGTCACGCCCAAGCCGTTCACCCAACCGCATCCCCTCGTCATGGTCGGTGGGTCGAGCGAGGCCGCGGTTCAGGCGCGCCGCCCGGATGGGTCTTCCGTTCTTCGCCGCGGATGTCGACGAACGTTTCGACGATTGGTATGCGGAGGAGGCGGCGGCGCACAACCAGGAGGGCGGCTTCGTGATCCAGCCGCACGGGTCCACGTTCGTGTTCGTCACCGACGACGTGGATCGGACGTGGGAGGAGATCGGGCCGTACCTGCTGCACGAGGCCCAGATGTACGACTCGTTCCAGGTCGAGGAGCAGGCGTCCGCCGTGCACGTGTCGGGCGCCGAGACGGTCGACGACGTCCGGGCAACCGGGGCGTATTCGGTCGTGACCCCCGACGAGGCTGTCGCCCTGGCGAAGGAGGCGGGACCGGCGGGAGCGTTCGTGCTCAACCCACTGAGTGCGGGAATCCCTCCCGAGCTCGGATGGAGATCGCTCGAGCTGACCGCCGCCGAGGTGCTGCCACGTCTGTCCTGAGCTCGCTCACCGGGTGCGAGTCCAGCGCGCGCTATCGAAGTTCGTCGGCGTAGGTGTCGGTGCCGGGAATCGTCCGCAGGAACGGCGACGCGAACACGATCTCGCCGAGTCCTCTCGCCGCCAGGTCGTCGCCGAGGGTCATGAAGTGCTCGTCGAAGGCTGCGAGCGGGTCGCCGGCGATGAACGCCAGCTGGATGAAGCGGTCGCGTCCGACGTCGCCCTTGACGTCCTCCGGCACATCGTCGGGAAGCGGGATGGGTGTGAAGGTCGCGACGAGCTCGGCCGGAGCAGGTCGCTCGCCGAACCACTCGTCGAGCTCGACGAGAGCGTGCCCCTCGGCGATCTCGCCCACAACAGCGACGATCCCCGGAAAGCAGCGGTCGAGTGCCAACTCCACCGGCATGCCATCGGGTACGGGTGTGCGCTCACCGTGGAACCGGTACATCAGCGTGTGCACGTGCTCGCGGTGCTCGAACATGCGGTCGTCGGCGTGGAGGCGGTGGACCTGGTCGGTTCCCCACTGGATCCACGAGCCGAAACGACCGCGCAGGATCCAGTAGAGCGCCAGGTACGACCCCGCCGATGGATCGTCGGTGAAGGAACTGGTCGCGGGGTAGCGGCGGTCCTTGCAGGCCTTGGTCGCCACGAAGCGTCCGCCGGCGAAGCAGTCGGCACCGATCATGCACCCCGCATAGAAGTGGTCGCGCTCGTACCAGCGGTTGTAGGCGACCTCGTGTCCTTTGTGGGGCTCCACGAGCGTGAACAACATGCCGCCCAGTCGGATGGGCTTGGTCGTCTCGTTGGTCGTGTCGGCCATCGGCGCTCCCCGTCGGTGCCGATGTTCTACCAGCACGGCCGTTCTATCGGCATCGCCGAGTTGAGCTGACCGACGCCCGAACGAGCACGCCACCCGAAATCACGCCGAGAGCTGCGAGGCCACCGAGCACTCCAGGAGACAAACCAGGACCGGTGGCCGGCAGTGTCGCACCGGTCGTTCCGAAGGCGGTGCCCGACGATCCTGTTCCGTCAGAACCGCCACCACTGCCATCGCCGGTTCCATCGCCGGTTCCGTCGCCATCGCCCCCGCCTCCGGGATTGTCGGGGTTCGGCGGGGCCGGAGGACCGGGCGGCGACGGCGGCTCCGGCGGGTCGGGTGGCACGGGCGGAGCGTTGCCGCACATGGAGCCAGCAGGGAGATCCCAGCCCCCGAGCAGCGACTCGACGGTCAGGGAGCCGTCCTCCACGAACTGAACACCCACGAGGACGGCCGTCGCCCCGCCGATGCTCGCGCCGTTGGGGAAGGTCACTCCGCAGCTGTTGTCGAAAGTCTGGAGCTGGCTCCAGCCCCTGCCGTCCCAGTACCAGGTGTCGCCGCGGGGCCCCGCGTCGGGCGGGGGCGGTTCCACCCCGAGCACACCGCCACCCACGAGCAGCGCACCCGGGGGTGAGGCGTTGGGAAGGGAGACGAGCGATCCGTAGATCCGACGTGTCGGCCCACACGGTGTGGCGATGTCGCTTCCACACACCTGCGTCCAGGTCTCGGCCACCGGATCGAACGTCCACGTGTCGTCGAAGTAGGTGTCTGCCGGTCCGTAGCCCTGGGATCCGCCGTACATCACGAACTGGGTGCCGTCCCAGGCGATGCTCGCACCCCAACGACCGTCGGGACCGCACGGGTCGGCGACGTCGGTGCCGCAGATCTGTGTCCAGCTTCCGGTTCCGGAGTCGTAGCGCCACGTTCCGTCGGGAAACAGATCACCGCCGTCGAGAGTTGCTCCTCCGAACATGATGACGTGCGAGAGGTCCGCGCTGCTGCCCATCGCCGGTCCCGAGCGCCTACCCGGTGCGCATCCGTCGCAGACCTGCGTCCAGGACGCGCCGTCCCAGTTCCACGTGTCGTCGTCCATCGACCCGGGACCGCCGCCGTCATCACCGACGCCGACGGGTGAGCCGCCGTAGAGAATGACGCCGGCCGAGGTCGGGGTCATCCCGGCGGCCGAGCGCGGCCCGGGTGCACAGGGGCTGTCGGCGCCTGACACCGTCGTCCCGCAGATCGCGGACCACGACCCGTTGTAGAGCCACATGGCTCCGGAGGCCGGGGAGCCGTTGGGCAGACCCGGCATGTCGCCGCCGTAGAAAACCGTGCCCGAAGCGTCGGGCGTGCTGCTGGCGGCACGCCAGATCGTGGCGTCATCGACGAGCTCGGGGGGTGTACCGGGTGGGGCGTAGTCCCAGTCGGCGGCTACAGCAGGCGAGGCGAAGAGCGCCGTGGCGACGATGGCCGCAGCCAGAAGTGTCCAGTATCGAGAACGCATCGTTGGTCCGTGTCCGGGGTCTGAGTCTCCCTATCGGCCGCTCGTCGCCGGGTCTGAACGAAGCAGATCTCCGAGTGAATCACGACGGGGACGCCATGCCCTTGGAGTGGGATCGGGGCACTGCGTTAGATTCGGCCGCTCGGACAGGCGGCAACGGCGGACGAACCGGATCGAGAGGGCTTGTGAGACGTTTCGAGCAGGATGTGGCGATCGTGACCGGCGCGGGGTCGGGACTGGGTCGGGCCACCGCGATGCTCCTGGCGTCAGAGGGCGGGAAGGTCGCGTGCCTCGACGTTGTCTCCGACGCAGCGGAGAAGACCCAACGCGAGATCGCCGAAGCGGGTGGCACGGGTCAGGCCGTGGTCGTTGATGTCAGCGATCCCGCGTCGGTGGCGGCGGCCATCACCACCGCGGTGTCGAATCTCGGTCGCCCGACGATCGTCGTCAACGTTGCGGGGATCGGTCGGTTCGAGCATACGGTCGATGTGAGATTCGACGACTGGTCGCGGATCCTCGGCGTCAACCTCACGGGCACATTCCTCGTGGCCCAGGCCGCGTTGCCACATCTCCTCGAGGGGGGAGGCACCATCATCAACATCGCCTCGAACGCGGGTCTCATGGGCCAGAAGTACTCGGCCGCCTACTGCGCGTCGAAGGGTGGTGTGGTCAATCTCACGCGTGCACTGGCGATCGAGTACCAGGACCGCGGAGTCCGCGTGAACTGCGTCGCCCCCGGTGGGATGGACACGCCGATGGTCATGTCCGAGGATTCGGGATTCCAACCTCCGGCGGGTGTCGACCTCGACCAGTTCGTACAGGAGTTCGCCCGCGTGATGAGTCCCTTCGGCAACGCCACCCCCGAGGAGGTGGCCACGCTCATCGCCTACGTGGCTTCCGAGGACGCGCGCTACATGTCTGGCTCGATCGTGTCGATCGACGGCGGCATCACAGCTTGACGGGTGTCGCCACCGGCGCAACGGCAACTACCGGCGCGCCTGCACCGTGAGACGAAGGAGGACCCGATGATCGACGACGCCCGTACTCTCTGGGATCTGATCGAACGTCGCGCCGATCTCACTCCCGACGGTGTCTTCGCCGTGGACGAGGCCGAACGCACGGTCACGTTCGTCGAATACCGCGACGCAGCAGAGCGCGCCGCCGCGGGGTTGCAGGCGCACGGTGTGGCAGAGGGAACGGCGGTCTCGTGGATCCTCCCGACGTGGATCGAGTCTGCCGTGCTGGTCGCGGGCCTCTCGCGCCTCGGGGCCGTCCAGAACCCGATGCTGCCGATCTACCGGGAGCGGGAGGTCGGTTTCATCACGCGCCAGACGGGCGCGCGCCTCCTCATCTGCCCGTCGGAGTGGGCGGGATTCGACTTCGAAGCCATGTGCCGTGGCGTCGCCGCCGACGTCGACGGTCTCGACGTGCTCGTCGCCGACAGAGCCCTTCCCGAGGGCGACCCCGCCACGCTGCCGGAGCCGCCGACCGGCCAGGATTCCCGCGACGACGATTCCGTGCGCTGGGTGTTCTACACCTCGGGCACGACCGCCGACCCCAAGGGTGCCCGGCACACCGATCGCAGCGTCATGCACTCGGCTTACGCCATGGTGAAGGCGCTCGAGCTCACCCCCGATGACCGCAACGCCCTCGTGTTCCCGTTCACCCACATCGGTGGCATCGGATGGCTCGACGCCGGGCTCATGGTGGGCTTCCCGCAGATCGTGATCGAGGCGTTCAACCCGGCCACGACCATCCCTGTGCTCCAGCGCGAGGGCGTCACGATCGCCGGTGCCGGCACACCGTTCCACATGGCCTATCTGGCGGCGCAGCGCGAGACACCCGACGCGCCGTTGTTCCCGAACGCCCGCGCGTTCCCCGGTGGCGGCGCCGCCAAGCCGCCACAGCTCCACGGCGAGGTCAAGGCAGAGCTCGGTGGCGTGGGTGTCGTCTCGGGTTACGGGCTCACGGAGTGCCCGATTCTCGCCATGGGGTCGATCCGCGACTCCGACGAGAAGCTCGCCACCACCGAGGGCCGACCCACCCCCGGTGTCGACGTCCGCGTCGTCACGCTCGAGGGCGCCGAGGCCGAGGCCGGTCAGGAGGGGGAGATCCGGGCCCGTGGGCCTCAGCTGTTCCGGGGCTACCTCGACTCCTCGCTCGACGCCGACGCCTTCGACGAGCAGGGATACTTCCGCACCGGCGACCTGGGCAACCAGGACGACGGGGGCTACATCACGATCACGGGCCGCGTGAAGGACATCATCATCCGCAAGGGCGAGAACATCTCCGCCAAGGAGGTCGAGGACCTGCTCTTCGAGCACCCGGCCATCGCGGATGCTGCCGTGATCGGCCTTCCCGACCCGAAGTCCGGCGAACGGGCATGTGCCGTTGTCGTCGTAGCGGAAGGCGCCGAGATGCCGACGTTGCAGGAGTTGTTCGACTTCCTCACCGGAGCCGGGTTGATGGTCCAGAAGGTCCCGGAGCAGATCGAGGTCGTCGACACACTTCCCCGAAACCCGACGGGCAAGGTCCTCAAGCACGAGCTGCGCAAGACCTACGCGGCCGCCGGCGGATAGGTACCACGGTGCCGCTGTCCGAGGAGCTCCGCGCGCTGGCCGAGCGGGTCTCGAACGCGGGCCGGTGGGGTGCCGACGATCAGCGCGGAACTCTGAACCTCATCACGTCCACTGCGGTGCTCAGAGGAGTGGCCGCGGTGCGGACCGGCCGGTTGTTCTCGCTCGCGATGCAGTTCCACGCCGATGGCCCGCAGACCGGCGGTGTGCCCGGTCGAGTCAATCCCGAACTCGAGGTGCTGGCTGCCGGGATGTCGGTGACGGGTGACCCGGGCGACTTCACGACCACCGACGAGGTGTTGCGGCTCGGGACACAGGCGTCGACACACTGGGACGCGCTGTGTCACGTGGGCTACGACGCCCGGCTCTACAACGGCACACCCGTGGACGTCGTGACTGACGCCGGTGCGACTCGTCTGGGTGCCGAGCATCTCGGGTCGGTGGTCTCCCGGGGAATCCTGCTCGACGTGGCGCGGGTCCACGACGTCGATCGTCTGCCCGGTGGATACCCGATCACCGACACCGATCTCGACGACGCCCTCGCGCTCTCGGGTGTGGAGATCGAGCCCGGCGACATCGTGCTCGTTCGGACCGGTCAGCCGCAGATGCTGCGCGACGACACCGAACCGCCCGTGGGATCCGACGATCCGGGCCGTGCGCCGCGCCTCTCGCGCCACGATCCCGACGACCGGTACCGCACCGACACGGCGGGGATCTCCGTCCGGGCCATCGAGTGGTTCGCCCGTCACGACGTCGCCGCGGTGGCGACCGACACGTTTGTGTTCGAGGTGTGGCCGTGCGAGGATCCCGAAGTGCTGCTTCCCGTCCACATGATCGACCTGCGGGACGTCGGGCTCGTTCAGGGACAGCTCTGGTATCTGGAGGCACTCGCGCAGGACTGCGCGGCCGATGGTCAGTACGACGTCCTGTTGAGCGCGTCGCCGTTGCCGGTCACCGGCGCTGCGGGTGCCCCCGTGGCACCTACGGCGGTGAAGTAGGTGGGAGGGAGATAGATGGGAGTTGCTGTCGTCACCGGGTCAGCAGGGGGACTGGGTCGCGCCGTGCGCGAGGTGCTGGAGCCCGACGACCGGGTCATCGGGGTGGACGTGAAGGACGCCGACGTCGTGGCCGATCTGTCCGACAGTGACAGTCGACAGGACGCCGTCCGGATGGTGCGGGAGGCCGCTGCCGGGCCCATCGACCGGTTGGTCTGCGCCGCCGGCCTCGGACCGACGACGCCCGATCTGGGCGTCCTGGCCGCGGTGAACTACTTCGGAATCGTGCATCTCCTCGACGCCCTGGCCGACAACCTGGCCGCGGGCGAACAGAGCGCGGTCGTCGCGGTCTCGTCCAACAGCATCAGTCTCGACCCGACAGTGGACGACGACCTCGTTCAGCTCTGCCTCGCCGACGACGAGACCGCCGCGCGGGCCCGGGCAGCCGAGCTCATCGGCCACACCGTGTACGCCACATCCAAGCTCGCCGTCGCCCGGGCGATTCGGGCGCGTGCTGAAGCGTTCGGCGCTCGGGGCGTTCGCCTCAATGCTGTGGCACCGGGCATCTTCGCGTCGCCGTTGCTGGACCAGACTCTCGAGGATCCCCTCTACGGACCAGCTGCCGAGGACGTGCCCATTCCCCTCGGTCGGCGCGGCACACCCCCCGAGGTCGCCGACGTCATCGCCTGGCTTCTCTCCGACGGTGCGCGCTACGTCCACGGGGCAACCCTCTTCGTCGACGGCGGGACCGACGCTCTCATTCGTCCGGAGGGACCCTGATCGCCTTGTGATGGGTCCTGCCG
This sequence comes from uncultured Actinomycetes bacterium, assembly GCA_963704035.1. Lineage (GTDB taxonomy): Bacteria > Actinomycetota > Acidimicrobiia > IMCC26256 > JAOSJL01 > JAOSJL01. Next base: position 437,869 of record CAVPGR010000002.1, read on the forward strand.
TCTCGGTCACGGTCAGCGGCCTTTCGCGTCTGTGGGGCGACGACCTGGCGGCGGTCGTCGACCTCGCACCGATCGCCGAGGACGCGGGCATCGACCAGATCGTGCTGCCCGAGCACGTCGTGATGGGACCGCGCACCGATCGGTACCCGTACGGGGACTTCCCCTATCCCGTGACTGAGCCGTGGCTCGAGGTGTTCACCACCATGGCCGCCATGGCGGCGGTCACCACGACCATCCGCGTCGGTACCGGCGTGATGATCGGCCCGTTGCGCCCACCGGCGGTTCTCGCCAAGGAAGCGGCGACTCTCGACGTGCTGTCCCGCGGCCGTTTCGATCTGGGCGTGGGCCTGGGTTGGCAGCGCGAAGAGTTCGAGGCTTCGGGCGTCCCCTTCAAAGGTCGTGCTTCCCGGCTCGACGACACGATTCGGGCGTGCCGGGCCCTCTGGTCGGGGGAGCCCACGACGTTCGAGTCGTCGACGGTGGGCTTCACCGACGTCGTCTGCCGGCCCACGCCGGTCCAGGAGGGCGGTGTGCCCATCTGGTTCGCCGGCCCCTCGCGGCCGTCGACCGCCGCACGCGTGGCCGAGCTCGGAGCCGGGTGGCTTCCGATGGCCGGTGTGCCCGACGAGGAACTCGATGCGGGCATCGCCCTGGTGCAGCTCGCCTGGTCCGATGCCGGTCGCGGCCCAGGCGGCCCGGGCGTGCGAGCCGGAGCGCGGCCCGTCACTGACGACAACGGTTCGATCGACGTGGAGCGCACAGCGGAGACCCTCCTCGCGCTCGGCGATCGTGGGGTCACCGTGGCGTCGTTCGGCCTCGGCCGACAGGTTCGGGAACTCGCCGATCTCCCCGGCTACCTCAGCGCGCTCGGCGCGGCCCGTGCCCGAGCCCGGAGCTGAGCATCTAGATTCGGCTCAGCAGAGAACCGAGTGAGTACGGATCGTCCGTCGAGGCGGTGGCGATGACCAACACGATGAACAGGACGAAGAAGCCCACGCCGACGAACCCGAGCACGATGGCGGCGATTGCCATTCCCCGTCCCGTTTGCCAACCACCGGATTCGTCGATCTGGCGCTTGGCGATGAAACCGAACACCAGGGCGAGGACGGATCCGATCCAGTAGAGCCAGAGGATGCCCAGCACCATGCCCGCGATCGCGAGTCCGTTGACCTTCGGCGTCTGCACGGGATAGCCGGCAGGCGGGGGGGGGCGCCGGGCGGCGGCGGCGTACCCCAGCTCGGTTCCTGGTTCGTCATCGTGCCTCCCGGGAGCTCCTCGTTGTTTTCCTGTCCTGACTGTAGGCGGTCGTCGGCTGCACCTACGCTTCTGGGATGCGCCGTCTCCTGGGTTACCTGATCGCGGGCGCGATCGTCTTGTCCGCGTGCGGGAGTGGTTCGGATCTTCCCGACGCCTCCGACCTCCCTCGCAATGGTGTGACGTCGAGTTCTTCGCCGGGAACCACCCCGGATTCAGGGTCCATCGAGTGGGAGGACTGTGGCGGAGGTTTCGAGTGCGGTGAGCTCTCGGTGCCACTCGATCATCTGGATCCCGACGGGGAGATGATCTCGCTGGGGCTCATACGTCTTCCGGCGGGCGATCCCGATCACCGCATCGGGTCCCTCGTGGTGAACCCGGGAGGGCCGGGCGCGTCGGGTGTCGAGCTGGCGGAACAGGCAACGGCGATCTTCGGAAGCGACATCCTCGACCGCTTCGACGTCGTGGGATTCGACCCCCGCGGCGTGGGACAGAGCGCCGCCGTCGCGTGCGACGACGACCTCGATCCGTTCTTCGCCGTCGACACGACGCCAGACGACACCGAAGAGCTCGAAGAGCTGCGTACCGCAGCGCGCGACTATGCCGAATCGTGCGAAGAGCAAAGCGGCGAGCTCCTGGCGCACGTCAGTACGGAAAACACCGCTCGTGACATGGATCTGATCCGAGAGGCGCTCGGCGAGGAGAAGCTCACCTACCTCGGCTTTTCGTACGGAACCTATCTCGGTGCTCTCTATGCCGAGCTGTATCCCGAGAACGTGCGCGCCTTCGTACTCGACGGAGCTGTGGACCCCACGTTGAGCGACGAAGAGGGTGCCATCGAGCAGTCGATCGGCTTCGAGAGCCAGTTCGAGGAGTTCCTCGACACCTGCGCATCCGAGCGCTCCTGCCGGTTCCATTCCGACGGCGATCCGGAGGCCGCGTACGACGCGTTGATGCAGCGTATCGACGAGGAGGGGATCGAGGGGTCCGACGGGCGCGTACTGGGGCCCGGTGAGGCCGATATTGCGGTCGTGACGTCGCTCTACGACGGTCGACAGGGGTTCACGGTGCTCGCCGACGCGCTGGCCGCGGCCGAGGACGGAGACGCCGATCCGCTGCTCGCGCTCTTCGACCTCTACGTGGGACGGGATCCGGCCGGGAACTACGACGGCGCGCAGGCCTCGTTCCTCGGCATCGGGTGCGTCGACGGTTCGGATCGGCTCTCGGCCGAGGAGCACGACGCCCTGGCCGAGACGGTCGGTGAGGCGGCACCCCGGTTCGGCGAGTCCGGTGTGAACCTCGGCTACGCGTGTGTCTACTGGCCCGCCGACCCGGTCGGACGTGACGGGCCCGTCACGGCCACCGGAGCACCGCCCATTCTGGTGATCGGCACGAGAGGTGATCCGGCCACGCCTCCCCAGTGGGCTGAGTCGCTGGCCGACCAGCTGGACTCAGGGGTGCTGCTGCGTCTCGACGCACGGGGCCATCTGGCCTACGGCGACGGTCACGAATGCATCGACGATCTCGTCGACGACTACCTGATCACCCTGACCGTTCCCGACGACGGAACCACCTGCGACCCTGTGACCCGAGACGAGGACCCGAGTCGAGGCAAGGGACCCGAGACGAGGATGAGTGGTGCAGGTATCCTGCGCCACTCGATGGACCTGCGGTACACCGACGCTGACGAGGCGTTCCGCGCCGAGCTGCGCTCATGGCTCGAATCGACTCTTCAGGACCTTCCCGCGCCACCGGCTCGGGACGACTGGGCAGAGCGCCGTCGCTACGACACCGACTGGCAACGCCGCCTCTACGACGCCGGCTACGCGGGGCTCAACTGGCCCGAACGTGTGGGCGGTCGGGGGGCGTCGCCGTCGGAGCAGTTGATCTTCCTCGAGGAGACCACCCGCGCCCGTGCTCCGTACGTGGGTGTGAACTTCGTGGGGACGCTCCACGCCGGGCCCACACTGATCGCCGAGGCCTCCGAGGAGCAACAGGAGCGGCATCTGCCGTCGATCCTGCGTGGTGACGAGGTCTGGTGCCAGGGGTTTTCCGAGCCGGCAGCGGGATCAGACCTCGCATCGTTGCGTACGAAGGCCGTCCGCGACGGCGATGAGTACGTCGTGAACGGACAGAAGATCTGGTGCAGCTTCGCCCAGGTGGCCGACTTCTGTGAGCTGCTCGTGCGTACCGACCCCGAAGCGAAGAAGCAGGCGGGGATCACCTGGCTCATCCTCCCCATGGACACTCCCGGCATCGAGATCCGCCCGATCGACACGGTCGCCGGCTCGTCGGAGTTCGCCGAGGTCTTCCTCGGCGACGTCCGGGTTCCCGTGGCGAACCGCGTCGGTGACGAGAACGATGGCTGGCGGATCACACAGGTCACCTTCTCCTTCGAGCGCGGGACGGCCTTCGTCAGCGAACTCGTCGACGCCCGTCGGCTCGCGAACGAGCTCGCGGCGCTCGCACGGCGTGCGCCACGCGTGGAGGGCTCCGCGTGGGACGACGCCGCCGTGCGTCGCGAGCTCGGACACATCGTCGCGGAGCTCGACGCTCTGTGGGCACTGACCAAGCGCAATGTCTCGCAGGCCGAGCGGACCGGGTCGCCCGGTCCGGGGTCGATGATGATCAAGCTCGCCTACAGCGAAGCGCGACAGCGTCTCGGAGAGCTGTCGCTGCGGGTGCTCGACCGTGCGGCTCTCGCGCTCAGCGACGATCTCCTCAGCGGGGCGGACGAGCTGCTCGAGGAGCGGCTCCGCACGCTGGCTCTCACGATCGCAGCGGGAACATCACAGATTCAGCGCAACATCATCGCCGAGCGCGTGCTCGGCCTCCCACGCAAGTGACACACACTCGAAAAAGGGCACCGACGTGGACTTCGAGCTGAGCGCCGACCAGGAGGCACTCCGCGATGGAATCGCAGAGCTCCTCGCCGGACGATTCGACATCGAACGCGTCCGCGCGTGCGAGGACCTCCCGGGTGCCGTCGACCGCGAACGCTGGCGCGAGCTCGGGGAGGCCGGCGTCTTCGCGCTTCGCCTCCCGGAAGCCGACGGAGGACTCGATCTCGGGCTCGTCGATGCCGCCGTCGTCTTCGAGGAGCTCGGTGCCGCGCTCGTCCCCGGTCCTCTCGTGTGGAGTGAGGTGTGTGCGGGTGTCGTTGGCGGCGCGGCCGACGGCTCAGCCGTCGTGGGAGGAGTGTCGGCGAAGGAGGGCGACCGGGTGGTCGTCGAGCACCTGGACGGCATCGACGCCCTCGCGCGGGTCGGCAGCGAGCGGGTCGCGCGTCTCGAACCGGGCGACGTCACCGCAGCGCCGCTTGCGCGACCTCTCGACCCGCTCACCCCGGTATCTCTCGTCGAGGCGCTCCCCGAAGGTCACCCCCTCGCTCTGGAGCCTGCGCGGGCTCGTCGTGACGGCGCTGTCCTGTGCGCGGCCTACCTCGTCGGGATGGCCAGGGCGATGGCTGCCTCCGGCGTCGTCTACGCGTTGGAAAGAGAGCAGTTCGACCGCCCCATCGGGTCGTTCCAGTCGATCAAGCACCTACTCGCCGACGCGGCCGTGCGTGTGGAGATGGCCCGCGCATCGGTGCACGCCGCGGCGCTTCATGTCGATGATCCGGAGCTGGGCGACGTGACGCGCGCCGTCGCGGGGTCCAAGCACCTGGCGGGCGAGGCGGCGATCGCCAACGCCCGCACCGCCTTGCAGGTCCACGGCGGGATGGGTTTCACCTGGGAGGTCGACGTCCACCTCTACCTGAAGAGAGCGTGGGTGCTCGATACCGTCTTCGGATCCGCCGATGAGCACGCCGACACAGTGTCAGCGTGTCTCTCGTCATCCCCTCTCGCGTAGATCGCTTTCGCAAACCTGTTGTCGGTCGCTCTGCTCTAGCATCGTCGAATGCCGCGCGAGCCGACCACCGTGCTCGACGCATTGCGGGCGCGTCTCGAGAACGATCCCGACGGTCCGTACCTCGACTTCGCCGGCGAGGTGTTCTCGGCGGGTGACATCGACCGGCTGAGCAACCGGTGTTCCCACGCACTGGCTGATCTCGGTGTGGGCGCGGGAGACCGGGTCGCGAGCCTGCTCGACAACGTGCCCGAACAGGTCGTCACGTTCTTCGCCACGCTGAAGCTCGGAGCGATCGCTGTTCCGGTCAACACTGCCTACAAGGGCGAGTTCCTGCGCCACCAGCTCACCGACTCGGGCGCGGCCGTGATGGTGGTCGCGTCGGACCGGGCCGACCGGCTGGCCGGCCTGGGGTCCGGAGACCTCCCCGACCTCTCCGCCGCCTTCGTTGTGGCTGACTCCTCGGGCAACGGAGCTTCTGACAGCGCTCCTGACGGGATCCCTGACGCCGCGGCTGACCTCGGCGGGATCGCTGTTCACGACTGGGTCGCCGCTCTGGATGCGGCATCCGACGATCCACCTCGGGGGGTCGACGTTCGGCCCTCGGATCTGGCCTGTCTCGTCTACACGGCCGGAACGACCGGTCCGTCGAAGGGCTGCATGTTGCCGCACAACTACGTCGTGGGCCTCGGCGACCAGGTCGCCCGTGCCTGGAAGCGACGCAGCGACGACGTCGTGTGGACGCCGCTCCCGCTGTTCCACTTCAACGCCATCGCGATTTGTGTGGTCGGAACCCTGATCGTCGGGGGTTCGGCGGCGATCGCCCGTCGGTTCTCGGTATCGGGGTTCTGGGAGGAGGTGCGTCGCACCAACGCGACGATCCTCTCGTTGCTCGGACCGGTGGCTCTCATGGTCCAGACGGCGACCGGGCCCGACGACGCTGTCGGGCACTCGGTTCGTCTCATGGCCGCGGCACCGCTGGCCCCGGAGACCGACAGGTACTGGCGGGAGGAGATCGGCACGGACACGTTCTCCGCGGGCTTCGGCCTCACGGAAGCCTCCCTTCTGGCCGTGCTTCCGGCGGGCGAGACCAACACACCGGGAGCCGCCGGGAAGGTCAATACCGACGACTTCGACGTCAGGATCGTCGATGACGGCGACAACGACGTCGCGTCCGGCGAGGTGGGGGAACTCGTCGCCCGACCTCGGCTCCCTCATTCGATGTTCGCCGGCTATTGGCGTCGCCCCGAGGCCTGGACATCGGTCACCTCGAACCTCTGGTTCCACACCGGTGACCTGTGCCGCATCGACGACGAGACCAACCTGTTCTTCGTGGACCGCAAGAAGGACTATCTCCGCCGGCGAGGCGAGAACATCTCGAGTTTCGAGTTGGAGAAGACGTTTCTCGCACACGAGTCACTCCGTGACGTGGCGGTCCACGCCGTTGCGAGCGATCTCGGCGAGGACGACGTCAAGGTGACGGCCGTACTCGAGGAAGACGCCGACCTCGACGAAGAGGCACTCTGCCGGTGGAGCGCGCAGCGCCTGCCCTATTTCGCGGTACCGCGCTACGTGGAATTCCGCTCCGAACTGCCTCGGAACCCGGTGGGCAGGGTCCTGAAGTACGCATTGCGTGACGAAGGGGTCACCGAAGCGACCTGGGACCGCGAAAAGGCAGGTGTCGAACTCGAACGCTGAGGCAGGAGAACGCTCAACGGTCGCGGGATCCGGCCGATGAAGGAGCATGCGACAGTGTCCGGGCTGCAGCTATTACGTGCCGGCTGCGTGGACGGCCTGCGAGAAGTGTGGAGCTGACCTTCCCGAAAAGGGCGATCGCGAGAAGGGCGATCGCGAGAAGTCGGTCGCTCCCTTGGAGAAGCTCGCGGCCCGCGCGTCAGGAGCGACCACAGCTCAGACCGCCGTCGGTGCGTCCGGCGGTTTCGGGGACTACTTCGCGGGCGGGCCGGACGCGACCCGTGTCGACCCCGGACCCGCTCCCGGGATGATTCCCGGTTCGCTCTCCGACGACGGGGTCGACCCGTTCTCGGGGACCGGCTCCGCCGGCGCGTCATCCTCCACCTCGTCGCGTCCCCGGGGTCTCGCCGCAGTCATGTACGCGCTGTGCGCCGTGGTTCTCGTGGCGGCGGGATGGTTCGGATACCGACAGATCACCGCCGAGCACATCGATCTCGAACCCGCCGCCCAGGCCTACGTGGACGGAGAGGTATCGGTCCCGATCGAGAATGCCGTGGGGCGATTCCGAGCCGAGCTCCCTGCCTCGCCCGAGGTGGTCGACGAGTCGATGTCGATCGAAGGCGGCACCTATTCGGTCCACCTCGAGATGAGCCAGGTCGACGCCGAGTACGTCGTGGGTGTTGGCTACGTGGAGGGACCGCCCGGCTCGGAGGGTGAGCTGGAGGCTTTTCTCAGCGAGGGCGACGGTGCGCAGTTCGTGGCCGAGGGCGACACCGTGTCGGTGGACACGACCGACCATGACGGCCGGAGTGCCGTGGACGTGGTCGTGGCGGTCGACGGGATCGCGACGAAGGTCCGGATGGTGCCCGTGGGCACCCGTCTCTACATGGCCATGGTGGTCTCTCCCTACAAGAGCGCACCGGGATTCGATCGCCTCGTGGAGTCCTTCGAGTTGGTCGGAGAACCCACCGGGGCAGCGTGAGACGACTCTCTCTGGCTAATAGTCCGCGAACCGGTCATACTGGAATGCCCATCCCGAGGTCGGCGCCTCCGATTCGACCCACTGAGGTCACTCGATGTCCCCACCCGATCTGAACCGCGGCAACGCAGTCGTGGCACGCCGGACCGGCGCGCGGGCACTCGTCGCCGTGCTCGTCCTTTCGGTGGTGGCGGTGTCGCCCCTGCACGTCGCCAGCGGGGCCACGGAGAGCGATTCGAGCGACCCGGCGACGAGTTCCACGGACTCCGGGACGGCCGCGGCGACGATTCCCGCCGACGTGGCTGCTCTCGTACCTGGTCTCGACGCCCGCCTGGCCGACGCGCCGATCTCCTCCGGCCCGGCTTCCGGGGCGATTGCCACGCTCCGGCAAGCGGACGAAGGCCTCGACGTCCTCCTGGTCGAATCCGCCGACCTTCAAGAGAGCGAGCGTCGTCTTCAGGAGGCGCTCGACAAGCTCACCGCCACCGAGCGCCGTGCCGCCGACGAATTGGCGGTGGCGGAGGGGCGCAAGCGCCGACTCGCCGCAGCCGCCTACACCCAGGATCCTTCGAGCACCCAGGGCTACGCCATTCTCGACGCGTCGGGCCCCGTGGAGGTGGCACGCCGCGGTCGCCTGGCCGGGAGTGTGGGTGAGACGCTGAACACCGCCGCCCATGTCGCCGACGACCTGCGTGCGGCGGCCTCCGACGGCGCGGCCACGGTCGGTGACGAGCTTGCAGGGGTGCGAAACCGGCGGGCCGATCTCGATGCGTCGGTGCAGGAGGCCGTGGCGGCGATCGTCGCTGCGCGCGACGAGGTGACCGAGACGCTGCCCCGGGCCACCGTGGCCGGTCTCGACATCCCGTTGGTGGCACTCGACGCGTATCTCCGTGCGGAGCGTCTCGCTGCGTTCACCGATCCGGAGTGTGGGGTCACCTGGTGGCACCTCGCCGGGATCGGACGCACGGAGTCGGACCACGGCCGGTTCAAGGACTCCGAGCCTGATGAGGACGGCAATGTGTCGCCTCCGATTCTGGGCGTCCCTCTCAACGGCAAGGGTGTGGCCGCCATCGGGGACAGCGACGGAGGCGAACTCGACTCCGACGTCGTGCACGACCGTGCCGTGGGACCGATGCAGTTCATTCCCTCCACCTGGGAACGCTGGGGCAGCGACGGGAATGCCGACGACGACGAGGACCCCCAGAACCTCTACGACGCCGCGTACTCCGCGGCGCGCTACCTGTGCGCTGTCGCAGGGGGTTCACTCACTGATGATTCACAGCTGAACCGCGCCTTTCTCGGGTACAACCACTCGCTGAGCTACGTCGCGACCGTGCGCGAGCGCGGCGAGGAGTACCGCGACGACGCCGACTTCCTCCCGCCGCTCGACCTCACCTGACGCTCGAGCTCAGCCGGGGCGCACCATCACCCGAGCGGGGGGTTGGAGGGACTGCGTTCTTCGGCTTCGGTCCGCTGCCGGGCCAGGGCACGTTCTTCGGCACCACGGGAGTACGGCGCCACCGCGAGACCCAGCAGCCCGGAGCCGATGGTGACCGCCGCGAGGGGTACGCCGAGGATGAACCACACGAGCATCACGCTTGCCAGGAAGATGACGGCGGTGGCCACGGCCCAGTGCACGAGAAACGGCTTCGGATCGCGTGGCCCCTGACCGTCGGACATGCGGGGCCGTCCCGGATCAGGCCGTGGGGCTGAGATCGGTGATCGTGATGCGCCCCACACGTTCGGGTTTCGACGCCGAGCGCTGTGCAGGCCGCGCCGTCGTATCGACGTCGGTGGCCTGGGCACGTAGCGCTCCCACCGTGCAGTCGTCCCGAGATCGGACGGCGAAGGGTTCGTAGCCGAAGAACCGTATGGCGTTCTCGTGGGTGATCTGGTTGATTTCGGCGTCGGTGAGATCCGTGCCGGCGAACTCGTCCATCAGACGTTCCGGGGTGTTCGGGCCACGTGGAGTCGGAGTGGGGGTAGTCGACCTCGATGGTGAGGCGGTCGGTTCCCAGTTCGCGGGCGTGGGTGGCGCCGACGTTGTCGCTGATCGAACAGAGGATCACGCGCTCCATGAAGAACTCACTCGGCATCTGGTCCCCGAAATCGGCTCCCGTCCACGCTTTGTGAACGCGGTAGGTGTGGTCGAGGCGCTCGAGAAAGTAGGGGACCCACCCGGTGCCGCCTTCGCTCAGTGCGACGGTCACGTCGGGAAACTTCTGCCACACGGGGGAGTGGACCAGATCCGCGGCCGCCTGAACGATGTTCATCGGTTGGAGGACGATCATCACGTCGATCGGCGCGTCGGGCGACGTCATCACGAGCTTGGAACTCGAGCCGATGTGCATGCACACGACGGTGCCTTCGTCCGAGCAGGCCTTCCAGACCGGATCCCAGTGATCGGAATGCAGCGACGGAAGGTTCAAGGGCACCGGGTTCTCCGGGAACGTCATGGCGTGGCAGCCCTTGGCGGCGACGCGGCGCACCTCGTCGGCGATGAGCTGGGGATCCCAGATCGTCGGAATCGCCAAGGGAATGAACCGACCGGGTGCGGAACCGCACCATTCGTCGATGTGCCAGTCGTTGTAGGCCCGGGCCATCGCGAGCGCGGCGTCCTTGTCGTCGAGAGCGCCGAAGAGACGGCCGGCGAATCCCGGAAGTGACGGAAAGCACATCGAACCGAGGAGCCCGTTGGCGTTCATGTCGCGCACTCGGTCATGGATGTCGTAGCAACCCGAACGGATCTCCTCGAAGCTCGTGGGATCGATGCCGTACTCCTCACGGGGCCGACCCGCGACGGCGTTGAGCCCGATGTTGGGAACCTCGATCTCGAGGAACTGCCACACGTCGGTGCCGTCGTCCTTGCGGACGACGTGCGGTGCGAGATCCTTGTACTTCTCCGGGAGATGAGCGTCGAACATTCCGGGTGGCTCGACGACGTGGTCGTCGACGCTCACGAGGATCATGTCGTCCAGCTTCACTGCGACCTCCTGACCTGACGTCGGTGTCACCCTACCGCCGCGTGGGCGGGAGCGCGATGCGCTCACCGGGGAACACGAGGTCGGGATCACCCGAGCGCAGCGCCGATCGGTTCGCGTCGATCAGCCGGGCCCAGTACGAGCCGATGTCGGCCTCACCCGGCCATGCGCCGGCGCCATCCGTTGCCGCACGCTCCGCCGCCAGATGGTCGGCCGCCACCTTCCAGAGGTTGTCACCGGCGACGATGACATGGACCTCGGGGGTATGGACCTCGGGGGTATGGACCTCGGGGGTATCGACCTCGGGGGTATCGACCTCGCGGGTATCGACCTCGGGGTTCGTGGGCTCGTCGACCATCGTGGGCGTGCGCACCACCGGCTCCTCGAGGCCGGAAGGTGGGATGTCGCCAGGATCCGCCGCCGACACCGGGGTCACGGGCACCGAGGCCACCACCGACGTGAGAATCGTCACGGTCACGGCACGTTCGACCAGCCTGCGCACACCAGGCAGCGCACAGCGTCGACAGAAGGTGCTCAGGCCACTCCGATGTGCCCGTGCCCCGGCCCGTTCACGGAATCCTCGGTGGGTTGCGTCTTCGAATCGTCGCCGGAGCACGTCGAGGGTGGCGGCGGCGAGGGCAAGGAGCGTGCTGATCAGCAGCCATGCGGTGACTCCGACGCCGACGAGGCGCAGGGCTTGGAGCAGAACGTTCTCCGGCGACAGCGATGACGGAGACAGCGACGCCCCGGAGAGCGGCGACGCGGTGCCGAGGTTGCCAGAACCAGGCCAGCCCCGTCGCGGCCACCACCAGGATTCCGACGAGCGCCGCTGCGCTGCGCAGCCGGTCGGTGCCGGGTCGCCTTGAGCTCGACGCCTCCGTGGTCGGCGGGCAGGAGTGCACGTCATGCATCTTAGAATGCGACAAGATGCGTGACAAGGGATACAAGTGTGTCGCGTCGTGAATGGCGAACCCGGCGTTACCGTGCAGGAACGCCGGTACTCTCCCCGGGGTGAGGGAATCTCTTCCCCGGGTGGTTGCCGCCGACGGCCGCACCCTGGGCGCGCGCGGCGAGCGGACACGTCGACGCCTGCTCGACGCCACCGAGGGTCTGCTGAAGCGTCGGGGTGTCCGCGATCTGCGGGTCGTCGACATCGCCCGCGCCGTCAAGACCTCGCCCGCGACCTTCTACCAGTACTTCGGCACTGTGGAGGACGCGGTGCTCGCACTCGCCGAAGAAGTAGGGGAGCATCTGGCGCCGGTGGAGACACTCCTCGAGGACCCGTGGTCGGAAAACGACGGCCTCGACCGGGCGCGACGAACCGTCGAGATCTTTCTCGACTTCTGGGACGAGCACCGCGCCATCCTGCGGACGCGTAACCTCGCCGCCCAGGAAGGTGACCGCCGGTTCCGGGATGTACGCAACCGGGCTCTGGAGCCCATCACGCTCGCTGTGGCGGCACAGGTGGAATCGGCACAGCAGGACGGGCGGATCGACGCTTCGGTGGAGCCTTACGCAGCGGCTGCGGCGCTCGTCGCCATGGTCGAACGTATGGCGGCGTTCCACCGGGATCTCGAGCCACGGGGCGTCACCCGCGAGGCGCTGATCGAGACGACGGCCCGACTTCTCCACCAGAGCGTCACGGCCGTGGGCTGAGCAGCCGCGGCGGGCTCAATAGCTGCGACGATGCGGTCGCTCGAGGGTGTTTTCGTCCATAGAGTGGCAATGACGGATCGTCGTGTCCCGGGAGGACCCATGGCCGAGCCGAAGCTCAATGCGGTGTTCCTGAACTGCACCCTGAAGAAGTCCCCTGAGGTCTCGAACACCGAGGCTCTGGCACGACACGTGATCGAATGGTTCGACCAGATGAACGTCACGAGCGACATCGTTCGCGTCGTCGACTACAACGTCCCGTTCGGTGTGTCGTCCTTCGAGGGCGAAGGTGACGAGTGGCCGCTCATCCTCGAGAAGATCAAGGCGGCCGACATCATCGTCGTCTGCACGCCCATCTGGTTCGGTGTCCGCAGCGCGGTGGCTCAACTCGTGGTCGAACGTCTCGACGGCACGTACAACGAGACCAATGAGGTCGGCCAGTATCCCCTGTACAACAAGGTGGCCGGTGTCGTGGTGACCGGGAACGAGGACGGTGCCCACGCTGCGGCCGAGACCACACTGTTCAACATGACGCACCTCGGGTGTGCGGTGCCTCCCAACGCCGACACGTACTGGGTCGGCGACGCGGGCCCCGGTCCGTCGTACATCGAGGCGAACGGCCACGAACACGAGTACACGCAACGCACGACCAGGTGGATGGCGCACAACCTGGTCCACCTCGCACGGATCCTGAAGGCCACGCCGATCCCCGCCGAGGGCAACACGCGCGAGGCCGAGACCTGTCACAACGGCTGAGGCGAGGATGAGTCGAGAGATCGGGACGGACGGCGACGCTGTGGAATCGAACGCTGTGGAATCGAACGCTGTGGAACCCAGGATGCTGATCGACGACGAGCTCGTCGAGGCCTCCGGCGGTGCGCGCTTCGACGTCGTGAACCCGGCCACCGAGGAGGTGGCGGGAACCTGTGCCGACGGAACCGTCGACGACATGAACCGGGCGATCGGTGCCGCACGGCGGGCCTTCGACGAGAGCGGCTGGTCGACCGATGTCGCGCTGCGGCGGCGTTGTCTGCAGCAGTTGAAGGACGAGCTCGACCGCGAGAAGGAGACGCTCCGTCCGCTCATCGTCGCCGAGGCGGGCACCCCGGTACTCCTCACCTACGCCGTCCAACAGGACAGCTGCATCGACGACATGCAGTGGGACATCGACCTGCTCGACCGTTACGAGTGGGAGCGCGAGCTCGGCGAGCACGAGTTCTTCGGGATGCACAGCAACCGCGTCGTGGTCAAGGAGCCGGTCGGCGTGGCCGGTCTCGTCACGCCGTGGAATTTCCCGTTCATGCTGAATCTCTCGAAACTCACGCCCACGTTGGCCGCCGGCAACACGGTCGTGCTGAAGCCTGCTCCCGATACTCCGTTGAACGCCACCTTCCTCGGCCGGATCATCGCGGAGCAGACGGACATTCCAGCGGGTGTGGTGAACATCGTGACGGGCGAGGACCCCGCGGCGATCGGTGAGGTGCTGATCTCCGATCCCCGTGTCGACATGGTGAGTTTCACGGGCTCGACCGCGGTCGGGAAGCACATCATGGAAGTCGGGTCGCGCACGCTGAAGCGCGTCTTCCTCGAGTTGGGCGGCAAGTCGGCGAACATCGTTCTCGATGATGCCGACTTCCCGGCGGTCGTCGGTAACGGGGCGATGATGTGTACGCACGCCGGCCAGGGCTGTGCCATCACGACGCGGATGCTGTTGCCACGTTCGCGCTACGACGAGGGCGTCGACCTGCTCCGGGAGTCCTTCGAGGCGTTCGCCTACGGCGACCCGACCGATCCAGCCCACATGATGGGTCCGCTGATCAATGCGCGTCAGCGTGACCGAGTTCTCGGCCTGATCGACACGGGTCGGCGTGAAGGAGCGCGACTCCTCGTCGGCGGCGGTGTCCCCGATCACCTCGAACGCGGCTACTTCGTCGAGCCGACGGTGTTCGTCGATGTGGATCCCGACGCCACGATCGCCCAGGAGGAGATCTTCGGTCCGGTTCTGGCCGTGATCCCCTACGACGATGACGACGACGCGGTGCGCATCGCCAACAACTCCCGCTACGGGCTCTCGGGAGCCGTGACCGGTGCCGATCTCGACCGGGCGATGGGGATTGCGCGTCGGATCCGTACGGGGACCGTCTCGGTCAACGGCGGGCAGTGGTTCGGCCCCGACACGCCGTTCGGCGGCTACCGCAGCAGCGGTATCGGGCGTGAGCACGGCGTCGAGGGGTTCGAGGAGTACCTCGAGACCAAGGCCATCGGGTACCCGGCGTAGCGCTTCGATACGCTGGATCCTCCACGAACCGGCGCAGCGCGCCGCGGGAGGTTCGGATGTCCCCCCTGGACACGACTTCGTATCTGCCGCAGTTCGACACCGTCGACGACGAGCGCCGGCACCGCAAGGAGCGTCTCGCCGGCGCCTTTCGGCTGTTCGGGAAGTTCGGTTTCGACGAAGGTGTCGCCGGCCACATCACGGCGCGGGATCCGGAGCATGCCGACCGCTTCTGGGTGAACCCGCTCGGTCGAAACTTCAAACAGATCCGTGTGTCCGACCTGATCTGTGTCGACTCGCGGGGTGACATCGTCGAGGGCGAGGGGCTCCTCAACAGGGCGGCCTTCGTCATCCACGGCCATGTCCACGAGGCGCGCCCCGACGTCCAGGCCGCGGCGCATGCGCATTCGCTCCACGGCAAGGCCTGGTCATCATTGGGTCGTCTGCTCGATCCCCTCACGCAGGATGCCTGCGCGTTCTACGACGACCACGGGCTTTTCGACGACTACACCGGTGTCGTCGTCGAGGCGCAGGAAGGCAAGCGGATCGCGGAAGCGCTCGGGGACCACAAGGCCGCGATCCTGCGCAACCACGGCCTTCTCACCACCGGGCTCTCGGTCGACGAGGCGGCATGGTGGTTCATCACCATGGAACGGTCCTGCCAGGCGCAACTGCTGGCCGAGGCGGCCGGCGATCCCGTGCTCATCGATCCCGACCAGGCTGCGCTCACTGCCACGCAGGTCGGCTCCCACGTCGCGGGCCACTTCTCCTTCCAGCCCCTGTGGGACATGATCGTCGCCGAACAGCCCGAGCTTCGAACCTGAGGCGAGGATGAGCGCCGCAGGTATCCTGCGGCGCCCGAGACGAAGATAAGGGAGCCTGAGGCGAGGATGAGCGCCGCAGGTATCCTGCGGCGCCCGAGACGAAGATAAGGGAACCAGTGGTTGCGCCTGACGATCTGCGCCTGGACGGCCGGGTTGCCGTCGTGACGGGTGCCGCGGTCGGAATCGGCCAGGCCGTCGCTACGACGTTGGCGGCGTTCGGCGCCGACCTTGCCCTGTGCGACCGCGACACGAAGAACCTGGCGCATACGGCGGCGACGGCCGAAGCGCTCGGCCGGGACGCCGTCAGGGCGGAGGCCGACGTTCGAGACGAACAGGCCGTGAGCGCGTTCCTCGATGCGACAAGCGAACGCTTCGGGGGCGTCGACATCCTGGTGAACAACGCGGGTGGAGGATTCGCCGCCGACTTTCTCGACGTGAGCGCGACTGGCGAGGCAGCGCTGGTGGCCGAGAACTTCACGAGCGTCACGAACCTCGTCCGGGCGACCGTGCCTCTCATGGAGGGGCGAAACGGCTCGATCGTGAACATCACGTCCATCGAGGCGCACCGCGCCGGGCCGGGCTACACCGTGTACGCGGCGATGAAGGCGGCCGTGGCAAACCTCACGAAGTCCCTGGCTCTCGAGTTCGGTCCGCGGGGCATCCGGGTGAACTGCGTCGCACCCGATGTGATCGCCACGCCGGGTGTCGGTATGGACATGCCCGACGGCGCCGCTCTGTTGCGCGCCGGTCATGTCGACGACGTTGCCGGCGTCGTCGCGTTCCTCGCGGGTGATCTCTCGAGCTTCGTCACGGGCACGACGGTTCACGTCGACGGCGGGAACCTTGCTGCCGGGGGATGGCGTCGGCGGGACGACGGAACCTTCAGTCCGTCATGAAGTTCGGCGTGGCGCTGGGTCGATGCAGTCCTCGAGCGTGGACAGATGTCGTGGATACCGCCGAGCACCTCGGCTACGAGTCCGTGTGGATGCCCGAACATCTCGTCTTTCCCACCACGATGTCGAGTTCCCCGACACCGGGGGACGACCACCCTCCTGTTCCCCCGACGACCCAGGTCTTCGACGTGTTCGCCTACCTCAGCCACATCGCCGCGCGTACGAGCCGCGTTCGCCTGGGAACACACGTCTACAACCTGGGTCTGCGCCATCCGTTCGTGGCCGCCCGCGCGGTGCAGACGCTCGACGTTCTTTCTGACGGTCGTGTCGAATTCGGCATCGGGGCCGGTTGGCTCGCCCAGGAATGGGCCGCGGCCCAGCTCGACTTCTCCACCCGCGGCCGACGCCTCGACGAGTCGATCGAGATCTGCACGCGGCTGTGGAGCGAGGAGGTCGTCGAACATCACGGCGAGTTCTTCGATTTCGCACCGGTGATGTTCGAGCCGAAGCCGATTCAACAACCCAGGCCTCCCGTTCTCGTGGGAGGTGAGAGCGACGCTGCTCTGCGCCGGGCCGCGCGTGCGGGGGACGGGTGGATCGGCATGGAGCACGATCGGGCCTCCGCGGAACTCGTGATCACTCGCCTCGCCGCGATCCTCAAGGAGAACGGCAGATCTCCGGACGGCTTCCAGATCTGTCTGGGTGGTGCCGTCTCCGGGACGGACGACGTCGAGGCGTGGGAGGCGATCGGCGTGACACGCCTGATCGTGTCACCGTGGACGAGCTCGCGCGAAGCGGTCGAGGGCCTCGAGCGCTTCGCGACTCTGGCAGGCCTCGACCCGCCGGGTTGAGACGTCGGCAGCCTCAGCCTGCGGCGACTCGGGCTGAGGCGACGGAGAACGCCTCGGTCCCGTCGGAGCCGAGGGCCAGAAGCGCCAAGCCCTCGTCGGCACGCCAGAGGATCCCGACGGTGTCGGCTCCGACGTCGACCACGAGTGTTGCGGCGGTTCCGTCGACCTCGATCGGGGACACGTCGCCGCCGGCAGCCTGTGCCACGCCGGACGCGAACTCCAGCCAGGCTCGGGGGTCGGCGAACGCCGGGCCCAGGTCGTAGGCGACCAGGACGCCGAGAGGTTCGCCGGGATTCCCCACGGCGCGGGCGTCCACACCCGTGACCACGTCGGAGTCGGCGTTGGCGTCGACGGCACCGGCAAAGAGTGTGATCTCGTCGGGTGGCAGTTCCGCGTATTGGAGGCCGTCGAGCGGAGGAAAGGCTCGCTCGGCGAGCGGCGGACGGGGAGCCGTCGTCGTGGTCGTGCTGGCGACCGTGGTCTCCGCTGCGGCCGTCGTCGTGGTCGTGGCCTCGGCGGTCGGCTGCGAAGAGGATGCAGGCTCTGCGTCGGTGTCGCCCGAGCACGCGGTGCCGAGCACGAGAAGCGCGACGCAGATGACGGCGGTTGCTCCCGGGCGACTCTCAGGCACGGCGGTACATCATCGGGCGTGGGGCATGGCTGCTCCGAGAATCTCGGTCAGGCGTCGTCGCCGAGAAAGCGGATCGTGCGGGACCGGAACCGCCAGCCGTCGGGTTCGCGGACGAGCTCGTCCGCGTACCGCCCCGCCTGGATCACGCCCAGGCCTTTGTCAGACTTCTGGAGATACGAGAAGTCGGTGGCGGCGGTGGCGGCGTCTCCGGTGATGTCGAGAACCGTGTTGTAGGTGATGTGCTGGCCTGGGGGCGTGCCCGGTTTCCAGCTGCCTATGTTCTCCCGGATCGTCTCTCGACCCGAGTGCGTCACGCCCATGACGGTGAACTGCGCGTCCTGCGTGAACAGCGCGGCGAAGTCGTCGGCCCGCCCGTCGTCGTAGGCGTGGCAGTACTCCGCGAGGAGACGGCGTATCGCGGCTTCGTCTCCGGCGTCGTCCCCGGACTTGCCATTGGGCTTGTCATCGGTCTGGCTCATGGTCGCTCCCGTCGAAGTCCGATGTTCGCGCGCATCTGACTCCGAGCGTGATGTCGGGCCAGAATGGTGCGATGGCGGAGATCGCGGATGGTGCCCCCGAAGAAGGTGTCGAGGACGCCACCGATGACGCCACCGAGCAACCCGTCGTGGATGTCGCCGATGAGCTCGTGCCCCGCCACGACGTGCCTCGCGGCGGGCGCAGCGGCTTCACGGTCGTCGATGACCGCCAGGTCCACTATCTCGAATGGGGCGGGTCGTCGTCACCACCCGTGGTCTGCCTGCACGGCGGCGGTCAGACCGCCTACATGTGGGAGCAGCTCGGTGCCGCTCTCGCCGATCGCTTCCACGTCGTAGCTCCCGATCTCCCCGGCCATGGCGACTCCGACGCCCTCCGTATCCGGGGGGAGGAACAGTTTCTCGATCGGCGCGCGCTGGTCGAGGCAATCCGACCGCTCATGGTCGAGTTCGGTCTCGAGCGGGCGGTCTTCGTCGGCGCATCGCTCGGAGGCATCACGTCGCTCACCCTGGGCGTGATGGAGCCCGACGTGGTCGAAGCGATCGTCCTCGTCGACATCGGCCACAAGATGGAAAAGGACGGCGTGCGCCGAATCATCGAGTTCATGACGGCGCACGAGTCGTTCACCGATCTCGACGAAGCGGCCGCGGCCGTCGCGGAGTACCTACCTCGACGCAAGGAGGTCCGCGTCGAGAGCCTTCGGCGGAATCTGCGGCAGCGACCCGACGGCCGGTGGGAGTGGAAGCACAATTTCGGGCGCCGCATCCGTCAGCGTCAAGCCGAGGGGAGGACGTTCGACATCCAGCGCGCCGATGAGCTCGTGCGTGGCATGGCCGACGATGCGGCACGCCTCACATGTCCGGTACTCGTGCTTCGCGGCAAGGAGAGCGACCTGCTCTCGGACGAGGGCGCCCGCGAGATCACGGATCTGATCCCGAACGCGCGGCTCTCCCGAATCGCCGGAGCGGGCCACCACGCGGCAGGCGACAACCCGACCACCACCGTCGACCTGATCGACGAGTTCCTGACCGAGATCGCCTGGGCCTGAGTTCCGAAAGCGGCAACCGGGGATGATCGTCAGGCTCCACGAGCACCGCCGGCACGCGCGACTCACGGCCGAAGGAGCACTCGAGGTGAAACCGTCCTGAGTCGGTTCTACTGGCCGAAACCCATGGGCGGCACGCCCGGGTCGTGGTCGGCGAAGAGCTCGTCCTTGGCATCGATGAGCTCGTCGACGGTCCATCGTTGCCCACCGCGCTCGACGGTGTTGTCGAGCGACCAGCCGTTCATGAGGTGGACGCGGTCGGCCCACACGACGAAGACCTGGCCGGTGATGTCGCCGGCGGCGTCGGAGGCGAGAAACCCGACGGTCGGAGCGACGTTGTCGGGCGACCACTCATCGAACGCGCCTTCGGCGGTCTCCCCGAAGCCCTCGAAGGTTCCGGCGGTCATGCGCGTGCGGGCGCGGGGAGCGATGCAGTTCACGGTCACGCCGTACTTGGCGAGCTCCCGGCCCAGCACGATCGTGAGTGACGCGATCCCGGCCTTCGCGGCCGAGTAATTGGCCTGACCGGCGTTTCCGAAGAGACCCGACTCGCTGGCGGTGTTGATGATGCGTCGGGGGGCGTCGTGACCGGCCTTCGACCGTTCCCGCCAGAAGCGCGCGGCGTGGTGCGTCGGGGCGAAGTGGCCCTTGAGGTGAACTCGGATCACGGAGTCCCAGGCTTCCTCGTCGAGATTGAAGCTCATCCCGTCGCGCAGGATTCCGGCGTTGTTCACGAGGATGTTCAGATCGCCGAACGCCTCGACGGCCGCGTCGACGAGTCGATGCGCGCCGTCCCAGTCGGCCACGTCATCGCCGTTGGTGATCGCGGTTCCGCCCGCTGCGGCGATCTCGTCGACGACCTGAGCGGCGGGTCGGTCATCGGTACCCGTGCCGTCCCACTCGCCACCGACGTCGTTGACGACGACGCTGGCGCCGTGCGACGCCAGGAGAAGTGCCTCACCTCGCCCGATGCCGCGTCCGGCTCCCGTGACGATCGCGACCTTGCCATCGAGAAGTCCCATGGGCCGTGCAGCGTACCGGTTGGCGGGCTCGCTACCCCAGATGTCCGGTAGTCTCGCTGCCTCTCGGTCGACACACGCGACCTTCCGGTCGAAGAGGATGGGAACCCAGCCGATGGCCGACGCCGCTACCGTCGCCGACGATCTGGCGTTCGCCCTGGACGTCGCCGACGAGGCCGACATGCGTTCGCTGCGACACTTCGAGCGGGTCGCCGATCTCGAGGTCGAGACCAAGGCGGATCTCTCGCCGGTGACCGAGGCCGACCGGTCGGTGGAAACCATGGTGCGGGACCGCCTCGCCACCGAGCGTCCCGACGACCGGATCCGTGGAGAGGAGTTCGGCGATGGGGCGGACGGGTCCTCCGAGAGCGGTCCCGGCGGCCGACGCTGGGTCGTGGATCCCATCGACGGGACTCTCAATTTCATCCGCGGAGCACCGGTGTGGGCCACGCTTCTCGCACTCGAGGTCGATGGAACCGGAGTCGTCGGTGTCGTGTCCGCACCTGCGCTGGGGATGCGCTGGTGGGCGGCGCGGGGTGGCGGCGCATTCCGCGGCGGAGAAACCCTCCGCGGAGGAGCGTCGCGCGACGGTGTTCCCATTCGGGTGTCCGACGTCGACGAGATCGATCGTGCGGCGCTGTCCTACGACAGCGTGCCCGAGATGGAGCGGTTCGGGCTCGGCGAGAGGCTCCTGACTCTCGCCCGGTCGGTGTACCGGTCGCGAGGCTTCGGCGACTTCTGGTCACACATGCTCGTCGCGCAGGGAGCCTGCGACATCGCTGTCGAGCCTCGGGTCCACCACTGGGACTGGGCGCCCCTGCGGGTGATCGTCGAAGAGGCCGGAGGACACGCCACCGACATTTCCGGAGAGACGCTCCACGGCGATTGCAGCATTCTCACGACGAACGGTCTTCTCCACGACCGCGCGGTGGCCGCTTTCGGCACGGATGAGCCGGGCCGTGGCTGAGGACTCGACCCGTGGCTGAGCAGACCAGCGGCGAGATCACGGTCGGGATCGACATCGGCACGACGTCGGTGAAGGCTGTTGCCGCTGACGCCGACGGAAAGATCGTGGCACGCGCGCGTGTCCCGCATGAGCTCCGGATTCCGAGGCCGGATCTTTTCGAGCACGACGCCGAGGAAGCCTGGGCCCGTGGCCCCGCGGCGGCTCTCGCGCAGCTCGGCGGCGTCGATCCTGTCGGCGTGTCGGTGGCTGCGATGATCCCGTCGCTCGTAGCGGTCGACGACAGCGGCACACCGATCACGCCCGGTCTGCTCTACGGCGATGCACGCGGACGCGCGAACTCGACATCCTCGACCGACGAGAGCGGCGAGTTCCGCGAGTTCCTCGCCTGGACCGCGGCCCAGGCGCCCGACGCCCGCGGCTACTGGCCGGCGCAGTCGGTCGCGAACTACGCGCTCAGCGGTACGCCGATCCTGGACACGACGACGGCGGTGACGGCATACCCCCTGTTCGATTTCGTGGGCTGGGATGAGGAACTCGTCGCCGAGGCGGGAGCGCGCCCCGATCAGCTTCCGACGATCGCTCCCAGCGGTCAGCCCGCGGGGCACGTTGGCGACGCGGTGCTCGAGCCCGGCACGATCGACGCTCTCGCCGAGCAGTTCGTCGCCGGCGCGGACTCGGTGGGGGACGTCCTCGTGATCTGCGGAACCACATTGATCGTCTGGGTGGTTGTCGAGTCCGAACGCGAGGTCCCCGGCTACCTGTGCGTTCCGCACTCGGCGCCGGGGCTCTGGCTCGTCGGCGGGCCGAGCAACGCGGGAGGCCTGTTCCTCGACTGGGTGCAGCGCCTGCTCGGAGTACGCGGCGGCTCGCCGGAGGACGCGTCGGAGGGCGTGTCCGTGGACCCGTCGGCGGTGCCCGTGTGGGCGCCGTATCTGCGGGGGGAACGTGCGCCGCTGCACAATCCCGATCTGCGCGGGGAGCTCGTGGATCTCGATCTGACGCATGGCCCCGACACCGTTCTGCGCGCGGCGTTCGAGGCCACCGGATTCGCAACCCGCCGACTCATCGAGGCGGCGGGGGTGCGGCCGAATCGGATCGTCGCCTCGGGCGGGGGAACGCGCGTCGACGGCTGGATGCAGGCGCTCGCCGACGCCACGACTCTTCCCGTGGACGCGGTGGCGGTCCCCGAAGGTGGTGCTCTGGGCGCCGCGTTCTTCGCCCGGGTCGCTGCCGGCCTGGAAGCGGCGGCCACCGATGCGTCGCGCTGGGCGCGCACCGGACGGCGGGTGGATCCCGACCCGCGGTGGACCGAACCCATGGCGGCCCGCTACGAACGTTTCATGTCATTCGTGTCGTTGTGACGGGTTTCGGATTCTCACTCTCTACGCTCGCTTTGACACTGTCAGCGAGACCAGCCCGACGTATGCTCCGGGCATGAGCGACGCCTCCTCGAATCATCCGCCTGACCACTCTCGGGGTGGAGTCCGTGACGCTGCGTGGGATGTGCTCACGAGCGCACGGGACGTGGGCGCCGCGGTCGTGCGTTCGGCACGCGATGTCACGATCGACTTCGGTCGTGACGACAGGGCCACCGACTTCGCTGCCGTTGTCGCGCGCAACGCCTACGGGATGCTGGTGCTGGACGACTCGCGCACTGTCGTTCACGCCAACCCCGCGGCGGCCGCACTGCTCGGCAGTTCTGTCGACGAGCTCGTAGGCCGCACGTTCCCGCATTCCGTCAGCGCCGGAGCACCCGTCGAGATCGAAATTGACCACCGGGACGGCACGCGCGGCGTGGCCGAGATGCAGGCCGTCGAGACGGCGTGGGAAGACCGGCCGGCGCTGCTGGTCTCCCTCCACGACGTTTCGGCACGCGTGCGCGCGCAGCAGCGACTCGCCGACGAGGCCATGCACGACCGGCTCACGGCGGTCGCGGGTCGTGAGCTGTTCATCGACCGACTGCGACACGCGCTCGACGAGGCTCAACGCCCCCCGCACCCGGGGTGCGCCGTCCTCTTCATCGATCTCGATCGGTTCAAAGAGGTGAACGACACGTTCGGGCACCGGGCCGGTGACGAGGCCCTACGAGCGGTCGCGGGCCGGCTCACCGACTGCGTGCGCCCCGGGGACACCGTGGGCCGTCTCGGCGGTGACGAGTTCGGGATGCTCCTCCAGCGGTGCGAGGACGCGGCCGACGCCCGACAGGTCGGAGCCCGGATCCTGTCGGCGCTCGCCGAACCCGTCGTTGTGCACGGCAACCAGTTCGACATCGGCGCCAGCATCGGCGTGGCGTTCGGTCGCGACCGCGACACGCATGCCGACGAACTGCTCGCCGATGCCGACCGGGCGATGTACCACGGCAAGGCCCGCGGCGGCGGCCGGGTGACTGTCTTCGACGAGGCGATGCACCGCCAGAGCGTGTGGCGCGAGCGACTCGAACACGATCTGCGAGGAGCGCTCGAGCGCGGCGAGCTCCGTGTCCACTACCAGCCGGTCATCGATCTGCGAACCGAACGGATCGAGGGATTCGAGGCGCTCGTGCGTTGGGAGCATCCCGCACGGGGGTTGATCCCACCCTCGGAATTCCTGCATCTCGCGGAGCAGGTGGGCCTCATCGGGGAGCTGGGTCGGTTCGTGCTCCGCGACGCCTGCGCGCAACTCCAGCGCTGGAGGGATGACGACATGGTGGGCGACAACGTCACTCTCACGATCAACGTCTCGTCGCGTGAGCTGGTGAATCCCGCGTTCCTCGACGATGTAGCGCAGGCGCTGTCCGACAGCGGTGTACCGGCTCAGAACCTGCGCTTCGACGTGACCGAAGCGACGCTCATGGGAATCGAGCAGTCTGTCGACCGTATGGCTCAGCTGGCGGCGACCGGGATCCAGTTGCACGTCGACGACTTCGGCTCCGGCTACTCGTCGCTGCGCGACATTCAGAGCCTCCCGGTCGCGGCGTTGAAGCTCGATCGTGACCTCGTCGCCGGCGTCGAGGACGGTCGCGGATCGGCGCTGATCGGAGCGACCGTCGCGTTCGCCCACGCCCTCGGTATTCGGATCGTGGCCGAGTGCGTGGAGACCGACGCGCAGCGCACTGCCCTCCGAGAGCTGGGATGCGACGCGGCTCAGGGTTTCGTCGTTTCGGCGCCGCTCGCCGCCGACGAGGCCGCCGATCTGCTTCCCGCCTGAGCGCGGATCTCGGCGGAGCTCGTTACCCACCCCAGGTCACCCACCTCTCACGACAACCCGTAGAGGCGTAGAGCGTTGCCTCCCATGGCCGCGGCGGTCACGGCGTCGCCGAAGGGGGCCGTGCGTTCCCGCGCCGCATCGACCGCGCCGGGGAACTCGCCGTCCCAGTGGGGATAGTCCGAGGCGAAGACCAGGCTGGCAGAGCCCAGGTGTTCGACGTACGGCTCGAGAAGTGCTTCCTCGCACTCGAAGGAGAAGTAGCACTGCCCGCGCTCGATGAGCTCGGACGCGCTGCACGCCATGTCCGGGAGCAGGTCGCGTTGCTTGTGGTGGTGTTCATCCATCCGACCGACGAAGAACGGAACCCACCCGATTCCGGATTCGAGGAACGCCACGCGTAGGTCCGGTAGGTGGTCGAACACCCCTCCCATCGCAAGTGCGGTGAACGCAACCATCTGATCGCACGGGAAGGAGAGCGTGTGCACCTGTGCGTAGTTGTCGAAGCGCCCGGCCGCCGGAAGAGGGATGTGCATTCCCGGGGCTCCATGGACGGCGACAGCCGTGTCGAGACCCGCGGCCGCCTCGAAGAAGGGTAGAAAGGAGTCGTCGTCGAGATTGAGATCGCCCAGGGCGGGGGGAATCGTGACACCGACCGCTCCTGCTCCGACAGCTCGTTCGAGCTCGGCGATCGCGCGTGCCGGATCCTGAAGAGGAACAGCTGCCACGGCCTTGAGACGTGCAGGATCGTGGGAGCAGATCTCGTCGAGCAGCCACGTGTTGTAGGAGGTGCAGACATCAGCGGCGAGACCGGAATCGGTGAGACCCGTGGCGCCGATGATCAGACCGCCGTACAGGACCTGGATGTCGATGCCTTCGGCGTCCATGTCGGCGATTCGGGTGGAGACGTCACCGGCTCCCGCAGCGGCCGCCGGGTTGACGGCGGCGTCGACCGGGACACCGCTGCCGCGTCCGACCTGTTGGGGATAGGGACGACCCTCGATTTCGAGAACGTCGTGGCCACCCGAGCGGGTGACGCCCAACCAGCCGGGGTGGTGCTTTTCGACGTCCACCCACGCAAACGGATTCTCGTTGACGTGCGCATCGGCATCGACGGTGGGAGGAGACGCCGTCGCGGTCGGTGCGGCGGGTTTCGGCATCCCGGCACGATACGGCTGCGGCGTTGGGCCGTCGAGCGCCCCCTGTGCCACGATTGACCGACATTTCCCTGCACACGTCCCTGCACACGCCGGACACGAACGGCCCGACCGAGGAGCTGCGGTGGCACTCGAGATCAAGATCGACCGTGAGACCTGCATGGGGTCGGGGAACTGCGTGTTCTGGGCCCCGGGGGTGTTCGACCTGGACGACGATGGAATCTCGGTCGTGGTGGAGATCGACGCCGCACCGAAGGAGAAGATCGTCCTGGCAGCTCAGGGGTGTCCGACCCAGGCCATCGTCGTTCTCGAAGACGGCGAGAAGATCGCCTGAACATGCCGATCGGCGTCACGGAGGATCACGGCGAGCTCCACGGCGCGGCTCGTCGCTTCCTCGAGGGCGAGTGTCCGTCCGCGGTGCCCCGCGAGCTCCTCGATGCCGAATCCGAGGATCTTCCCGGGTTCTGGCGCTCTCTCGCCGACCTGCACTGGATGGGTCTCGCCGTCGACGAGGAGCACGGCGGTGTCGGCTACGGCATTCCGGAGCTCACGGTGGTGGCCGAGGAGCTCGGTCGCGCGTGCGCTCCCGGACCGTTCCTGCCGTGCGTGCTGGCGGCGTCTCTTCTCGAGATAGGCGGAAATCCCAACGCTGCCAAGACCTATTTGCGGGGCATCGCTTCTGGCCAGACCGTCGCCGCGGTGTCGTTCGCCGCCGGTCTGACGGGCGAGGAGACGCCCGACGGTCTCGTGGTGAGTGGCAGCACCCGCCCCGTTCTGTCCGCCCACGTGGCCGACCTTCTGATCGCTCCTGTCGCGGCGAACGACGAGACGGTCTGGTGCGTGCTCGACACCGCCGACCTCGATGTCGTGGAGTTGCCGAGCCTCGACCTGACGCGACGCGTGGCGGCGGTCGATGTGAAGAAGGCTGTCGTCCCCGACGATCGACGGTTGTCGGCTCTCGACACGCAGACGGTGCGTGACCTCGCGGCTGTTCTCTTCGGGGCCGAAGCGGTTGGTGTGGCGCAATGGTGTGTCGACACGGCCGCTGCGTACGCACGCGAACGTCACCAGTTCGACCGACCCATCGGCCAGTTCCAGGGTGTCAAACACCGCTGCGCCGACATGCTCGCCCGAGTGGAGCTCGCCCGAGCGGCGACCTGGGATGCTGCGCGCGCGACGAATGATGAATCTGGAGGGTTCACGGCCGCGGTGGCGGCCGGACTCGCCTTCGACGCGGCGGTCGAGAACGCCAAGGACTGCATCCAGGTGCTCGGTGGGATCGGTTTCACGTGGGAGCACGAGGCGCACATGTACCTCCGGCGGGCCACAGCCCTGCGGGGGCTTCTCGGATCCACCGGCGAGTGGCGCATCCGCGCAGCCCGCCTTGCGACCGTGGGGTCCCGTCGTCGCCTCGACGTCGATCTTCCACCCGAGGCCGACGCGTACCGTCGGGAGGTCACCGGGTTCCTCGCGACGATCGAAGGCAAGGAACCCGACGAGGCGCGGCCCGAGATGGCCAAGGCGGGATACCTCACCCCGAGCTGGCCCACGCCCTGGGGCGCGACGCGGATCCGGTGGAACAGCTCGTGATCGACGAGGAGTTCCGCAAGGCCAAGGTCCTTCGCCCGACACTCACGATCGCTTCATGGGCACTGCCGACGATCATCGTCCACGGAACCGCCGAGCAGCAGGAGCGCTGGATCATGCCGACGCTGCGCGGCGAGATCGAGTGGTGTCAGCTCTTCAGCGAACCCGAAGCGGGCTCCGATCTCGCCGGGCTCACGACGCGGGCCGTTCGCGACGGCGGCAGCTACCGCGTGAACGGCCAGAAGGTGTGGACGTCCCTCGCTCAGCGTGCCCAGTGGGGTATCGCTCTCGTTCGCACCGACCCCGACGCCCCGAAGCACCAAGGTATTTCGTGCCTCATGATCGACATGTCGCTTCCGGGTATCGACATCCGTCCGATTCGGGAGCTGACCGGCAACCCCATGTTCAACGAGGTCTTCTTCGACGACGTCATGGTGCCGGTTGACTGCCTCGTCGGAGCGGAGAACGACGGATGGCGCGCGGCTCGAACGGCACTGGCCAACGAACGCGTCTTCATGGGGAGCGGTCGAACCGTCGGTCGGGGAGTCCGGGGGATACTGAAGCTGATCGAGTCCCGAGGGATGGGCGACGATTCGCACGAGCTCGAACGGGCAGGCCGCCTCGTCGCGGAGAGTCACGCGCTCGCGTGCCTGGGCTTCCGTCTCACCCTGTCGGCCCTGCAGGGCGCTGACCCCAGCGGTTCCGAAGCGGCCGTGCGCAAACTCTTGGGCGTCCAGCACGATCAACTCGTCCAGGAGGTCGGTCTCGACCTGCTCGGTGCCGACGGTGCCGTGATGGACGGTGATGGCGAGATCTGGGGCCGCCAGTTCCTGTTCAACCGCCAGCTCACGATCGCGGGCGGTACCAGCGAGGTGCAGCGCAACATCATCGGCGAACGTGTGCTCGGCCTCCCGAAGGACTGACGACTACCATGGCCCCGCGGCCGCCCGGCGATCAGTGTCGGCGGCGATCAGTGTCAGCGGCGATAATGGCGGAACTGACCGAGCGCCCAGGCGAGCTTCCTGGGTCCGGGGGCGTATGAAGGTTTCTCTCGTCAGTCTTGAAGACGGCATCATGGCCTGCGGCTTTCGCAAGATGGCCGCGTACGCCGAGCGGCTCAACCCCGAGACCCGCACCTACTTCGTCTCGACCGACAACTACCGATCGCTCTTGGCGGCCCTCAAGGGCGATCAGGGCGGCGGCGGTGTGCTCACCCCCGAGTACGTGGACGAGATTGCCCAGGAGCTCGCCACGAGCGATCTCGTCGGGTTCTCCAGCATGACGGGCTACGCGGACCTCACGAAGGCCGTGATGAGCCGCGTACGGGAGATCAGCTCCGACACCACGATCGTCTGGGGAGGGATCCATCCGATCATCCACCCCGAGGACGCGATCCGGGCGGACGTCGACGCGATCTGCACCGGTGAAGGCGAGTTCGCCTTCGAGGCTTTCTTCGATGCCTGGAAGAACGGCCGCGACTACACCGACACCGACAACTTCTGGTTCCGCTCGGGTGACGACATCATCCGCAACGACTTCCTACCCCTCCAGAGCTCCGAGGAGATGGAGGGGCTGCCGTTCCCGAAACACGCCGGGACGGAGTACATGTACTCGCCGGGCCACGGGTTCAAGCCCATGACCCTGAACGACCGCCTCACCGCCAACGGCCTGAGTTACAACACCGTGTGGTCGATCGGCTGCCCCTTCAAGTGCACCTACTGCGGGAACACGAAGTTCATCGCGAACGACAACAACTACCGCCGGCTCCGCCACCCCAGCCCCCGGTACGCGGTCGAGGAGATCAAGGCCGTCCGCGAGGCCTTTCCCTACATCAGCACCGTGTGCTTCCACGACGACAGCTTCATGGCGATCGCCTACGACGACCTCGTCGATTTCGCCGAGCGCTGGCACGACGACGTCGGAATCCCGTTCGCCGTCTACGGCGTGATTCCGAACTACGTGCGCCGCGACAAGATCGAGGTGCTCACCTGGGCGGGCATGAACCGAATCCGCATGGGCGTCCAGAGTGGCTCCCAGAGGATTCTCGATTTCTACAAGCGACCGAGCCCGCCCGAGAAGGTGCTGGCCGCGGCCGAGGTCACCGGTTCGTTCGCGCCGAAGGACCACATCCCGCCGGCCTACGACATCATCACCGACAACCCGATCGAGATACGCCAGGACGTCGTCGACACGCTCGAGCTCGTCTACAACTTCCGGCGGCCTTTCACGCTGAATGTCTTCTCGCTGAAGGTCATCCCCAACACCCAGCTCGAAGAGATGATGAAGGAGGAGGGCGTCGACATCGAGGAGATCTCCTCGAACTACGTGAACATCCCTCCACGGTGGGCCAACCTCCTCCTGTACCTCCTCACGCTCTGGCGTCCCCCTCGCCGGCTCTTCAACCTCCTCCTCAAGCCGGCCAGAGCGAGCGGTGAACCGCAGAGGATGCACCCCGTGCTCGGCAGGATCCTGCGCTCGCTGTTCATGATGAAGCGCGGTATCGACCACCTCCGTCATCTCGACTTCTCCACGATCCCCGGTTACTCGGGTTACGTGGTGTGGCGGACCGGGCTCCTGCGCTACTCGTGGAAGCGCCGCAGGGCGCGGATGGGCAAGCCGGAGATCAAGAAGGCGCCCGTGCGAATCCCGGTGGGGCTCGTGAAGGATGCAAAGGACGTGCCGGCCGCGGACGCACACACCGGCGAGGTCACGCTCGACGAGGGGCAGGCCGAGGAGCTCTCGGCCTAGGAAGTGGCGCCGTGGCGCCGGCGCCCTCCGGGTCGGTGGCAGCGGGATTTTCGAGATTTCTTCCGATTCATGTCACACATCGGGGCATCTCGGGCGTGGGACCGTATGACTATGGAAACCCCGAGCGCGAGCGGCGCCCAAGCAGAAATGGCCCCGACGTCCGGGCCGGCCGCCGCCGATTCCGCCGCCGATGCCGTCGCGGATGTCGCCGCGGTTCCGATCGACGTCGAGACGCTGTTTCGGGACACGTATCCGGCGATGGTGCGCCTCGCCTACCTCGTCACAGGGTCCCGGGAGGCGGCCGAGGACGCCGTCCAGACGGTCTTCGTGCGCCTGCAACGCAAGCGGCGAAGCCCCCGCAACCACGAGCAGTATCTGCGACGGGCGGTCGTGAACGAGTGCAAGGGGTGGCACCGGCGGAAGGCCCGCGAGCGCGCCTACCGGCCCGACCCGACGCCCCACGCGTCGCTCGGTGCCCGGGAACTCTCTGACGTGCTCAGCACACTGTCGCCGCATCAGCGCGCAGCCGTCGTGTTGAAGTTCTACGAGGACAGCTCGCTCGACGACATCGGCGATTCACTGGGGTGCTCGAAGTCGTCCGCGGCGACCCATCTGCGTCGCGGCCTCGAGAACCTGGGGAAGGTGTTGGAGCAATGACCAACGACACAGATCGACTCGAAGACCGCCTGCGTCACGATCTCGCGGAGCTCGCCGACCACGCGCTCGTGTCAGCCGACGCGTGGAGCAATGTCGAGGAGCGGGCGAGCGGGCGTCGTTGGACGCCGATCGTCATTCCCGTGGCTGCCGTGGCGGCGGCGATCGCCCTCGTTCTCGCCGTCGTCGCCGTCGTGAACGCCGGCGACGAGAACACCGTTGCCGTCGACCCGAGCCGTTCCCCGTTCACACTCGAGGCCACATCGCTGCCGTCGGGCTTCGCCCGCGCGACGTTCGAGGACGATTCGAACCTGGTGTGCAGTCGGCTCGAAGTCGTCGGCGGTGAACCGGAATGCCGCGAGGTCACCGGGAGCTCGTCCGCGGGCTATCGGAGCGACGATCCCGATACCCCCGAGCTCTTCGTCGTCGGTCACGGTGGGCAAGGACACCCCGGCGTTCGAGATCGCGGAGCGTGCTCTCGACGATCCGGAGGAGTTTCTCGCAGACGTCAGGGCTGAGGCCGATCGGACGGGAGGCACGGTGACCGAGCCGAGCCTCGAGCGTGTGAGCGTGCGCGGCGATGACAATGCGCTCTACAGCAAGGACGAATCCTCGGACACGGTGATGTGGAGAGAGGCGCCCGGTGTGATCGGGACGGTCGATGCTGGTACACCCGGCGATCACCTGTCAGTCGATGAGCTCGTCGACATCGCCGAGGGCCTGCGGAGTGTGCCGATCGACACGGCGTCGCTGCCCATAGTGGTCGCCGAAGGCCCGTTCCCCGTTGACCCGGACATCGATCAGAGCTTGTTCGGCGAACTGAGCTGGCGGTTCATCGCTGCCGAATCGGAGGAGGGATGGTGCACGGTGCTCGATCAGGGTGTCTGCGACGACACCGTGCGAGGAGTCGCCCGCCACCCCTGTCGGCGGGCTTTCGCAGGGCGTGCTTGTGGGAGTTCAACGACGTGGGTTATCTCTATGGCGTGACTCCCCGCGGAACGGCGACTCTTGAGCTGGTCGGACCGGCCGGCGAGATCACGACGATCGAGCCCGCAGACTTCCCCGGCGCCGACGTGTTGCCGGTGCGCTTCTACAACGCCGAGTCCTCGGCCGACGTGTTCCCCGAAGAGGTTGTCGCTCTCGATGTCGACGGCAAGGAGATCGGGCGGATCGCCGTATCCCCGGTCCCGTGTCTCGACGAGGTCTGCACTGAGGTCCAGCCCGTGTCGTAAACGGACTGCCTGGAGGCCCGACGAGGACTGGCGCACCCTGGGCGAGTTGACACGAGCGTCAGGGAACGGGTAGCAGAGGCGCAGCGACGCGGGCGGCGTCGGGGCACCTGAGGAGGATCAGTCGAGATGGCCGAACGGAAGCTCTACTTCGAGGACGTCGACGCGGGAGACACCGCTCCCGAGCTGTCCCATGAGCTGACCCGCACCGATCTGGTCAAGTACGCCGGCGCGTCGGGTGACTTCAACCCGATGCACACCGTGGAGCCCGACGCGCAGGCGGCGGGTTTTCCGAGCGTGTTCGGTCACGGGATGTTCTCGGCGGGCCTCGTGGGCCGGTCGCTCACCGACTTCGTGGGTGTCGGCAACCTCAAGAGTTTCAAGGTGCGTTTCACGAAGCAGACCTGGCCCGGAGAAGTCCTGACGGCACGCAGCACGGTCGCCGCCAAGCGCGAGGAGGACGGTGAGCACCTGATCGACATCACGTCCGAGCTCGTCAACCAGGAGGGCGAGGTCAAGGTATCCGGCGCGGCCGTTGCCGTCCTCCCGACCCGTTGACCCGCTGATCCGTCGACCAACACGAACACAGCACCCGAGCTGACGTGTCTGCACCACGCTTCGATCTCCCGAATCCCGACTTCGAGACCCAGCCGTACTGGGACGCGGCCCGTGAGCAGCGCCTGCTCATCCAGCGGTGCACGGGCTGCGGTCGCCACCAGTTCTATCCCCGACCATTCTGCGCGAAGTGCTGGAGCACCGAGATCGAGTGGGTCGAGGCGTCGGGTGCGGCGACCCTCTATTCGTTCTCGGTCGTGCATCAGAACGACCTTCCACCGTTCCCCGAGCGCGTGCCGTACGTCGCCGCCGTGGTCGACCTCGCCGAGGGTCCGCGGATGATCAGCAACATCACGGGCTGCAAACGTGAGAACCTCGAGATCGGCATGGCGCTTCAGGTCGCCTTCGAAGAGATCGCCGATGAGGTCGCGATCCCCGTGTTCCAGCCGGCAGCGCCATGACGGACAGCGAGCGGGACGACATGGCAGATGATTCTGCAGACGACGCGGCGGACGACGTGTCCGACGACGTGTCCGACGACGTGTCCGACGACGTGAACAGGAGCCTTCCCTTCCATGATCCGTTGCGTGACGCGTTCCCGGCACTTCACGAAGCTCAGAACGCCTACCTCGCCCGTATCGACTCGCTTCCCGCGCCCGACAGGCGCGCCCACGAACTCGTTCGCCTGGCGTACTCGGTGTCGGCCCGCGCGTCGGCGGCGGTGGAGCGTCATGCTCAGCTCGCGCACGAGGTCGGTGCCACGTGGGAGGACGTGATGGGCACGATCATGCTGTCGATTCCGAGTCTCGGATTGCTGCCTGCGACCGAGGCGATCCCGGCGGCGCGTCGCGGCTTCGACGCCGCGCTCGACGCCGAGGTCGAGTGACGAACCTGTGCCTGACGCGTGAGTGACACAGATGTTCCCGAGGTCGAGGAGACCGACAAGCCGTTCCGGATCCTCCCTCGCATAGACGATCTCAACCGGGCCTTCTGGACCGGCGGCGAGCGGGGGGAACTCGTCTTCCTGCGGTGTCAGTCGTGCGGATACTTCGTTCATCCTCCGGTGCCCTTCTGCCCGAGCTGCGAAGGACGCGAACTGGCCCCCGAGCCCGTGTCGGGACGGGCCACGGTTCACACGTTCACGATCAATCACCAGCCGTGGATGCCCGGCCCCGACCTTCCTTACGTCGTGGCGATCGTCGAGATCGCCGAGCAGGCCGACCTGAGGCTCACGACGAACATGGTCGGATGCGCTCCCGACGACGTGAAGATCGGCATGCCCGTGCAGGTGGTCTTCGAGCAGTACGACGACGTGTGGATCCCCCTCTTCGAGCCCCTTGCCGCCGCCGGTGAATCGGTCGATGCCACGAGGGATGCGTCGTGACGATCGCGAGCGATATGCGGATCGAACGGCGTACGGCGGTCACCGGGTTGGGCCAGTCGCAGGTGGGCCGACGGATCGGCCGCGACCCACTCGACCTCACCCTCGACGCGTGCCTCCTCGCCATCGATGACGCGGGGCTTTCCCGCGCCGACATCGACGGCATCGCCACCTATCCGGGTGGAGGGGGGACACCCGCCGGATTCTCGGGTGCCGGCGTCCTCGAGGTGCAGGACGCTCTGCGTCTCGAGCTCGGGTGGTTCACGGGCGGTATCGAGCTCCCCGGCCAACTCGGATCGGTGATCGACGCCTGCCTGGCCGTCGCCGCGGGACTGGCCGACCACGTGCTGTGTTTCCGCTCCGTTTGGGAGGCCACCGCCCAGGGCGACAAGGGGCGGGCCGGTGTCATGCCCGGCGCCGGTTCGGATGAGAGCAGCGGTGGGGACGGTGGTGGGGGGGATAGCGGCGGTGGCTTTCGTGCTCCTGCGTACATGCAGTGGACCCTTCCGTTCGCGGCACCGTCGGCGGCCATCTGGCTCGCCATGAATGCACAACGCCACTTCCACGAGTTCGGGACGACTCGCGAGCAGATGGCACAGATCGCGCTGAACGCCCGGAAGAACGCGCAGCTGAATCCGAACGCCGTGTACCGCGATCCGATGACCATGGACGACTACCTCGCCGCACGGATGATCACGACGCCGTTCTGCCTGTTCGACTGCGACGCCCCCGCCGACGGTGCCACCGCCATGATCGTTTCCCGTGCGGAGACGGCCGTGGACATGCCCCATCGGCCTGTCGTCGTGGAGGCCGTGGGCTCCGCGATGCGGGGGCGGCCGTCGTGGGACCAGTTCGACGACCTCACGACGATGGCGAGCCGCGACGCCGGTGAGCAGCTCTGGACCCGAACCGACCTGACGCCGGCCGACGTCCACGTGGCCGAGCTCTACGACGGGTTCAGCTTCATCACGATGACCTGGCTCGAGGCACTCGGATTCTGCGGGCGGGGGGAGAGCGGTCCCTTCATCGAGGGAGGGGGGCGGATCGCCCTGGACGGTGACCTCCCCCTCAACACACAGGGCGGCCAGCTCTCGGGCGGCCGCCTCCACGGCTACGGGTTCCTCCACGAGGCGGTCACCCAGCTGCGCGGCGACGCGGGAGAGCGACAGGTCGCCGGTGGCCCGACGGTGGGAGTGGCGGCCGCGGGTGGCGGACCTCTCGCCGGCTGCATGCTCCTCCACGCCGGTTGATCCCCGGAGAGATGGCTCTTGTGATGTGGGTGCACATGACATAGTCTCAGAATGTGACAGAATGTGTGACACGGTCTCTGGATTCGCTGCTGAGGCGCGGGGCCGACCTGCCGGTGGACGTGGCGTGCGCCGTGCTCACGCCGGTGGCCGCCACCCTCGATGCCCTGCACCGGCGAGGAAGAGCCCATGGGACGGTCGCCGCCGACCGCGTCATGATCACGGTCGGGCACCGGGGCGTCGATGTGGAGCTCCTCCCCCCCGAACCCTTCGACACCGAAACCGACGTCCGTTCCGGGGGCAGGTCCGCCCGCTCTTCCATCGCCGGTGACCGCCCTTCGATCGCAGCCGACCGTCCTTCCATCGCCGGTGACTACGTGAGTTTCGGTTCGCTGCTTGGTGCGAGGGCTGGTGCGCACGCTCGGTCCCGATGACCGCCGTGCGCTCTCGCAGGGTCACGATCCGGTCACGGGGCGACGCGCCACGAGCTGTGCATCGCTGGTGGAGGCGGCGCGGGTCGCGGTAGCCCCCCTTCCGGGTGGCGAGCTCGATCGCACAGGGTTCTGGGACGATCTGCCCCGGCCGATGCGCGGGGTCGCCATGAGCGGGTCGCGAAGACTCGTTCTGGTGGCCGTCGCGGTTCTCGGGGTCGTCGGTTTGGTCTTGGTGCTCGTGACGCGGTCCTCGGGCGGAACGGCCGCACCTGACCCACACGATGAAGTCGCGCCCCCGACGGGGGTCCGGGCGACGACCACCACAGAGGCCCCGGGTCAGGATGCTGCGGCGACACTCTCGGAGTTCGTGCCGGTCACACTTCGCGATGCGTGTCGCCCGGTGGACGCGGCGGCCACAGACACCTCGGGCGTCGCGGCGTCCATCGAGTGCGAGGACGACGGACGACAACTCGAGTACACGCTCTTCGACGACGCCGACACCATGTCAGCAGCCTTCACGGCTGACGCGCCGCCGGGTTTGCGGGGCCCGACCGACCTGGCGGGGCCCGCACGGTGCGCCGAGGGCGAGGTGGAGGAGCGGGCATGGAGCCGGTCGGCCGGTGATCCTCCGGCCGGCCGCTATCGCTGCGAGATGACCGCCGAGAGAGCGGCGGTCGTGTGGACCACCGATGCGGTGGGTGTCCTGGCCAGAGTCGAGGCCGACGGGGACGACGCCGACCTCTCGGCGCTGTTCTCCCTCTGGCGATCCGATCTCGGACCCGTCACGCCCTGACCGCTCGCAGCCTCCCGTGCGTTCCCCGACGCGCGTGTCGGGTTCGGGAGTAGGGTCTGAGCCCCGTGGACCTCCACTACAGCGACGCTGACGAGGCCTTTCGCTCCGAGCTCCTCGCCTGGCTCGTGGACAACACCCCCGACGCAGCGCTCCGCGAGTCGGATCCTCCCCGGTCGTCGGCGGACCTGCGCCCGTGGGCCCGTGAGTGGCAGCGGAGCCTCTTCGACGCCGGATGGCTCGTCCCCGGTTGGCCGCCCGAGATGGGCGGGCGCAACGCCACCCCGGTCCAGCAGATGATCTATTTCGAGGAGATTTCGCGGGCCGGGCTCCAGCGCAGCACCAACCCGCAGGGCCTCGGCATCGTGTCGCCCTCGATCAACGATTTCGGGACCGACGACCAGCGTGAGGCGTTCGTGTTGCCCACCCTGCGTGCGGAGATCGCGTGGTGCATCGGCATGAGCGAGCCCAACGCCGGGAGCGATCTGGCCGGTCTCCAGACGTCGGCCGTGCTCGACGGCGACGAGTTCGTCGTCAACGGCCAGAAGGTCTGGACGTCGGGGGCACACCACTCCGACTGGTGTCTTCTGTTCGTACGCACCAATCCCGACGCTCCGAAGCACCGGGGCATCAGTGTCCTCATCGTCGACATGACGAGTGCGGGGATCGAGGTACGCCCGTTCGCCGAGCTCACCGATCCCGAACGCACCGACTTCAACGAGGTCTTCTTCACCGACGTCCGCGTCCCGCGGTCGAACCTCCTCGGCGAGCTCGACAAGGGATGGCCGATCGCCGGCGGCTCCCTGGCACACGAACGGGCGATGCTGTGGATCGGGTACGCCTACGACCTCCAGCGGGGTGCCGAAGCTCTGCGGAGCGTGGGCGAACGAATGGCCGCACGCCCGACCGCACACGGAAGCCTGATCGCCGACGATCCCCGGTTCGCCGACCGCGTCGCAGATGCCTACATCGATGCCACCGCCATGCTCGCGCTCGGCTACCGGGGATTCTCGAAGTTCCTGGCCGGAAAGAGCTCGCCGGAGCACTCACTCCTGAAGCTGTTCGGAGGCGAGGCGGTGCAGCGGCTCTGCCTCGAGGGAGCCGAGGCGATGGGGGCAGCGGCCGTCGATGACGACATCCCCGGGTTCACGTTGTTGCGACCGGGCTCGTGGGGAGTCCAGTACCTGAGTTCCTTCGGGGGGACGATCCCGGGCGGCACGAGTGAGATCCAGCGCAACATCATCGCGGAGCGCGTACTCGGGCTGCCTCGCGCCTGATGAGGACGCAATGACGGATCGCGATCGCCTTGCGGGGATGCTCCCGACGACGGGTCTGCCAGACACGATGCGTGCCGCAGTCTACCGGCGCCGTGGGCTTCTCGACATCGACGAGATCCCGGTACCCGAGCCCGGCTCTGACGACGTGCTTGTCGCCGTCCACCACTGCGGCGTGTGCGGCACCGATCTCCATGCCGTCCTCGACGGGTGGGGTATCCCCGACTCGGTGGGAGGCCACGAGTACACGGGAAGGGTCGTAGCGGTCGGCGCCGACGTCTCCGATTGGGCGCCGGGGGATCTCGCGGTCGGCGGGCCGCCGGCGCCGTGTGGGACGTGCGTCCACTGCCTCGAGGCACGAACGTCGCTGTGCGAGGATCGCGCGCCGCTGGGTGAGTCGGAGTTCCAGGGGGCCTTCGCCGAGTACGTCCTTGCTCGTGGTCGTGACCTCCTGCACCCGCCCGCAGGACTCGACCTTCGCCACGCGGCGCTCGCGGAACCGCTCGCCGTGGCGTTGCACGCTCTGGGTCGCGCCGAGATCGATGCCGGGAGCCGGATCCTCGTCTCGGGATCAGGACCGATCGGTGCGCTCGCCGTGGCTGTTCTCCGAGCGAGAGGCGTTCGAGAGATCGTCGTCAGCGAGCCCGCTCCACGGCGTCAGGATCTCGCGCGGCGGTTGGGCGCCACGGCGTGCGATCCGTCGGAACTGGTCACGCCGGGCTCACCCAACGAGATCGTCGAGGAACCGTTCGACGTGGCACTCGAGTGCTCCGGCAGTGCCGCCGCCGTCGAGGCGTGTCTCGGACAACTCGCGGTGACCGGCACGCTGGTGATCATCGGCGCCGGTTTGGAGTTTCCGAGTTTCGACCCGAACCGGATCCTGCTGAACGAGCTCGTCGTGACCGGTTCCTGCGCGTCGGGACAGCGGGACTTCAAAGCGGCGCTCGACCTCATGGACCAGGGTTCGCTGCCGTTGGAGGATCTCGTGGAGTCGACCGATGTCCCGCTCGAGGAGATGTTGCACGCCATGAAGCGCCTGAAGACCGGAGAGATCCCGGGCAAGGTGCTGATCGTGCCCTCCGGTGAGAACAGAGAGGTGGAGTGATGAGCTCGACGACCCCGACCCGGCACCCGCGCTTCAACCACGTGGCCATGAGCCTCCCCGCGGACATGCTCGACGAGGAGCACCGCGGCCTCATCGTCGACTTCTACGGCTCGGTGTTCGGCTTCGAGGAGTTACCGACCATGACCCGGGATCGTGAGCGCCTGATCCTCTCCGCGTACACCTACGAGCAGTTTGTGTTCCTGATCGCTGACGACGAGCCGATGCGGGCGCCGCGGATGGACCACTTCGGCATGTCGGTGGGTACCGAGGCCGAACTCGACGACATGCTGGGTCGAGCGCGCGAGTTCGCGGAACGGGACGAGCGTGTCGACATCGTCGACAAGTCGATCGATGATTTCGAGGTCCTGGCGATCACCAGCTTCTACGTGGGCTACCTCCTGCCCATGATGGTCGAGGTCCAGTGGTGGGACTTCGGCGACACGAGCCCCGACAGCGGGGGATAGACGCGTAGAGAGACGCCGCCCGAGGTCGCTGTTCGCGACCTGCGCGGCGTTAGCATGACCCGGTGCAGACGTCCCCCGGCGAGGTCACGCGCGCTCCGGTGGCCCGCGAGCCAGGTACCGACCATGAGCCACCGGCGCGTTCCGACGGTCCGGCCTGGCTGTGGCGGATTGTTCCCATCGGGATCGGTCTCGCGCTCGTCGCAGGCGTGGTCCTGCGGTTCTTCGCCCAATCGGAGCTCTGGCTCGACGAGGCGCTGACCGTCAACATCGCCTCCGTTCCCCTCGGCGATCTCGTCGACACCCTGCGGCGGGATGGGTCGCCGCCGTTGTTCTACGTCCTGCTCCACTTCTGGATCGACATCTTCGGTGACGGGAATGCCGCCGTGCGGTCGCTCTCGGGGGTCTTCGGCCTGGCGGCGCTCCCCGCCATGTGGTTCACGGCCCGACGATTGGGTGGTCGGGCCCTCGCCTGGATCGCGTTGCTGCTCCTCGCCCTGTCGCCATTCGCCATCCGATACAGCAACGAAGCGCGTCCCTACTCGCTGCAGATACTCCTCGTCCTTCTCGGAACTCTCGCGATGCGGCGTGCCTTTGAACGGCCGTCGGTCGCTCGCCTGGCGGTCATCGTTCTTCTCACCGGGTTACTTCTCTATGACGCGTACTGGTCGCTGTACCTCGTTGTCGTCGTCGGCGCCTACCTCGTGTTTCGATCCGTGCGCGATCCCGATCCGCGCGCCGCGCGGCGCGTTCTGGTTGCCGTCGCGATCGGTTGCGCCACCTTCCTTCCGTGGGTTCCCGTGTTCCTCGACCAGCTCGCCCACACGGGAACACCGTGGGCGACACCGGTCTCATTGACGACGGCCGTCGGACACGCGCTCATCGACTTCGGCGGCGGGTTCGTGCCGGCCGGATGGTTGATGGGCCCGCTGCTCGTCGCGTTTGCCGCACTCGGGCTGTTCGGCGTCGCACTCGACCGGCGGTACATCAGGCTGGATCTCCTGACGCGACCGCTCGCCCGCAACGAGGCTGCGATCGGGATCGGCACCCTTGTCGTGGGCGGTGGTATCGCGTGGGTCACGGCCGGAGCGTTCGAGCCCCGCTACGCCTCGGTCGTCCTGCCCCTGTATCTTCTGGTGGCCGCGGCGGGCTTCCTCACCCTCGCGTCGCGGACCCTCCGCAGCGCCGTATTCGCCGTCGTTCTCCTCCTCGGTTTCGCCGGGGGTATCGAGCAGGGTGTCACCAACCGCACACAGGCAGGTGAGGTGACCTCCGCCATCAACGAAGCTGCACAGCCGGGAGACGTGGTCGGATTCTGTCCCGACCAGGTCGGTCCCGACGTGGATCGCCTGCTCTCGGTCGACGTGCAGGCTCTGGCGTGGCCCGACGGAGCGTCTCCCGAGTTCGTCGACTGGACCGACTACGAGGAGCGGAACGCCGCCACCGACCCCGCTGCCTACGCGCAGGTCCTTCTCGACGTGGCCGGACCGGGCACCACGATCTGGCTCGTGTGGGCCCCGGGATACAGAACGTTGGAAACGAGTTGCGAGGCTGTGGTCACCACATTGCAGGGTGAGCGCCCTGACGCTGAAACTGTCGTCGTCGGCGACGACAGTTTCTTCGAGTTCCAGAACCTGACGCGCTTTGGACCACCGTGACGCCGGATGCCCACACCTCCTCGGCGTCCGCACGACCCGGCCGTGGGATCTCGGAGGTCGTCGAGCGATGGGCCGTGGAGCTGCGCCTCGTCGCACTGCCGTGGATCGTCGGGCGTGTCCTCACGGTTGCTGCGCTCGTCGTCGCGGAGATCGTGGTCGACGAGCTCCATAGGGGCGCGGACCCGACCCAGCTGCGCGACGGGCTCCTGGCGTGGGACGCCGACTGGTATCAGGGAATCGCGGAAGACGGCTACGGCGGCGTGGGGGAGGTGGGGCTGCGGTTCTGGCCGCTGTTCCCGCTGCTCGGCCGAGCGCTGGCGCTGGTCGTCGGGAATGTCGATCTCGCGCTCCTGCTGATCGCCAACGTGTCGGCGATCGTCTTCATGGTGCTACTGCGACGCCTCGTCATGCGCGAAACCGGGGACGAGGCTCTCGCCAGCCGCGCCGTGTGGCTGTCGGCGATCTGGCCGACGGCCTTCGTGCTCGTGATGGGCTACGCCGAAGCGCTCTTCGTGGCACTCGCGGTCGGGTTCTTCCTCGCCATTCGCTCGAGACGTTGGGGTCCCGCCATCGCCCTGGGGGTGGTGGCCGGGCTCACGCGGCCCTTCGCGGTGTTCCTGGCCG
The DNA here is from genome assembly GCA_963704035.1 of uncultured Actinomycetes bacterium. Classification (GTDB taxonomy): domain Bacteria; phylum Actinomycetota; class Acidimicrobiia; order IMCC26256; family JAOSJL01; genus JAOSJL01. The sequence continues at coordinate 479,367 of CAVPGR010000002.1, forward strand.
TCGCTGCGGCCGCAGAGCTCTGGCGGTGCTGGAAGAGATCGGCCTCGCGGGAACGCCTTCTCGGATTGCTGGCTGTGATCTCCTCCGGCGTCGGGATCGGGATCTATCTGGTGTGGGTACGGATCGTCTACGGCGATCTCTTCCTCCCCCTCACCCTCCAGAGCGATCCGACCCGCCAGGGTTCCGCGCGCGACCCGGTGTCGAGTCTGGTCGAGTACGCCGGAGACCTCATCGCGCGGGAGGACCTCCTACGGGCGCTCCATTTCCCGTGGGGGGTGTTCCTCATCGCGCTCCTCGTCGTGATGTTCATGCGGCTGCCGGTCTCCTACGGCCTCTTCTCGGCCGGGATCCTGGTCCTGTCGCTCTCCGCCAGCAACCTCGATTCGCTCGAGCGCTACGCCATGGCGGCATTTCCGTTCATCGTCGTCGCCGCCATGGTCACCGCCGACCAACGGGCCGAGCGTGTGGCCATGACCGTGTCTGCCGGGGCCCTCGTCGCCTACGCCATGTTCACCTTCAGCGGCATCTACACGCCCTAGGGAGCGCTGAGCGCGGGACACGATCCGGTGCCCTCGAGGGGCCTCTCGGTACACTGTCCGACGCCAGGAGCCCACGTGGGTCGGGCCGCCCTCCGCGTCGGACGCACCTCGGACCCACTTCCGGAGAACTTGTATCCCCATGACCTCTCAGGCCGAATCCACCGCACCCTCGACGCGCGACTCCGATCCCCGGGTCGTCATCATCGGAGCCGGACCTGCCGGGCTCACGGCCGCCTACGAGTTGGCGAAGAAGGGCGTGACCGCGACCGTGCTGGAAGCCGACGACACGGTGGGCGGCATCTCCCGCACCGTGGAGCGCGACGGATGGCGTTTCGACATCGGAGGCCACCGGTTCTTCACCAAGGTCCAGCCCGTCGAGGACCTGTGGCACGAGATCCTCCCCGACGAGGACTTTCTCCAGCGCCCGCGCATGAGCCGCATCTTCTACAACGGCAAGTACTTCGACTACCCGATCAAGCCGGTCAATGCGCTGCGCGGCCTGGGGATCATCGAAGCGGTGCGGTGCGTTCTGAGCTACGTCTGGGTACGCATCAAGCCACCCAAGGACAAGACCACGTTCGAGGGGTGGACGGCGTCGCGCTTCGGATGGCGTCTGTACCACCACTTCTTCAAGACCTACACCGAGAAGGTGTGGGGGATCGACGCCAACGAGATCCAGGCCGACTGGGCGGCACAGCGCATCAAGAACCTCTCGCTGTTCCGGGCCGTGTGGGAGGCGCTGAAGCCCGACTGGTGGAAGCGACGCCAGGGCAAGGGCAAGCAGGTCACGAGCCTGATCGAAGAGTTCCAGTACCCGAAGTACGGCCCGGGGATGATGTGGGAGCGCTGCCGCGACCTCGTCGAGGCCCAGGGCACCAAGGTCGTGATGAACGCGCGGGTCACCAAGGTCGTTCACGAGAACGGCAAGGTCGTGGCCGTCGAGGCCGTGTCCGACGACGGTGCCACGACCCGGTATCCCGCCACCGACATCATCTCCTCGATGCCGTTCACCTCTCTGTTGCGTGCGATGGAGCCGGCCGCCGGCGATGCGGCGCTCCACGCGGCGGATGACATCACCTACCGCGACTTCCTCACCGTCGCGCTGGTCGTCCCCGAAGAGGTCGGGTTCCCCGACAATTGGATCTACGTGCACGATCCCGGCGTCGAGCTCGGTCGGATCCAGAACTTCGGATCGTGGTCGCCCTACCTCGTCAAGGAGGGCCGCACGTGTCTCGGCCTCGAGTACTTCGTGTTCGAGGGTGACGAGCTCTGGAACGCTCCCGACGAAGAGCTCATCGAGCTGGGCAAGCGCGAGTTGCAGAAGCTCGGTCTCGTCGACCCGTCGCGTGTGGAGTCGGGATACGTCGTCCGACAGCCCAAGGCGTATCCCACCTACGACGAGACCTACAGCGACAACGTCGAGGTGCTGAAGAAGTGGATCGCCGACAACGCCCCCGACGTTCATCCCGTCGGTCGCAACGGCATGCACAAGTACAACAACCAGGACCACTCCATGTACACAGCGATGCTCACCGTGGAGAACATCGTCGACAACGCCGGACACGACATCTGGTCGGTGAACGTCGAGGCCGAGTACCACGAACAGACCGCGTCGGAGGAGAAGTCCACGACCGGCCGAGACGCTCCGATCATTCCCCGCTCGGTCGACCCCGCCCGCAGGTTGGCCGACCACCGTGACGACGATGGCCTCGACGAAGCAACCGCGTAGAATCGCGCCATGAAGCGCATCGGCATTCTCGTCGTGACGTACAACGCCGCCTCGACGCTCGCGCACGTCCTCGATCGAATTCCCGAAGACTTCCGACCGCGGATCACGAAGGTTCTCATCGGCGACGACGCCAGCCAGGACTCCACCTACCTCGTGGGGCTCGGCTACCAGCAGCATCAGGAGGACCTTCCCCTCACGGTGGTCCGCCACCCGCGGAACCTCGGGTACGGCGGGAACCAGAAGGCGGGCTACCGCTGGGCCATCGAGCACGACCTCGACATCGTCGTACTGCTCCACGGCGACGGTCAGTACGCACCGGAGTTCCTCCCCCAGATCGTGGAACCGCTCGAGCGCGACGAGGCTGACGCGGTGTTCGGCTCACGGATGCTCGACGAGGGCGAAGCGCGTCGTGGCGGCATGCCGATGTACAAGTACGTGGGCAACCGGATTCTCACGACGTTCGAGAACAAGGTGGTCGGCCTCGACCTGAGTGAGTGGCACTCGGGCTACCGCGCCTACAGCGTCGCAGCCCTGAAGGACATTCCCTTCGACCGCAACGACGACGGTTTCAACTTCGACACCCAGATCATCATCCAGCTCAGGGAGGCCTCGAAGCGGATCGCCGAGGTCCCGATCCCCACGTACTACGGCGATGAGATCTGCTACGTCGACGGGATGAAGTACGCCCGCGACGTGAGCAAGGACGTCGTGCGGTACCGGGCCCACAAGATGGGTTTCGGAACCGGGGAGATGGCGTTCGCCGACCAGGGCTACGAACTGAAGGAGTCCGACGACACGTCGCACGTGCGGCTGATGGCGTGGCTGCGCGGCCGACCGGCCAGCAGGATCCTCGACCTGGGCTGCTCGGACGGATCCTTGGCGGCGTTGCTGCGTGAGCACGGTCATACGGTCACCGGCGTCGACATCGAGAAGATCGACGGCGTGGGGGAGCGTGTCGACCAGTTCGTCGAAGCCGACCTCGACCAGGGGATTCCCGATGAAGTGGGCACGGGCTACGACATCGTGCTGGCTGCCGACGTTCTCGAGCACGTGCGCGAGCCGAGCGACCTCATGGTCGAGATCCGCGGTCGGCTGCGCCCCGGCGGCTCACTCGTGACGAGCATCCCCAACTTCGCCCACTGGTATCCGCGTGCACGCGTGGCGCTCGGGCGTTTCGACTACGACCGGCGGGGCATCCTCGACCGCGGCCATGTTCGGTTCTTCACCCGTCGGAGCTTCGAGCGCATCGCGTCCGGTGCCGGTTTCGAGGTACGCCGTCGTGAGGCGGTGGGGCTGCCCCTGGAGGTCGTCGACCGCGGTGCGGGCGAGGCCGGTGTGAACGAGCAGGGCGGCGACGATCACGACGGTGCGCCTGTGCGTGGTGGCGGTGCGCTGGGCAAGATCGACCGGTTCGGTGTGTCGGTGTGGCCGAACCTGTTCGCGTACCAGTACCTCTACGAGCTGGGTGTTCTTCCCGACGCCGACGAGTTCTGATCCTCCAGGTCGACCAGCAGTTCGTCACAGACCGGAGTGTCGGTGGGGAGCGGTACCAGTTCCGCGCTGAGCGACCGGCCGACACCGGGCGCCTCCACGGTGTTCTCACCCACCTCGATCTCCCGTGGCCCGGTGTAGAAGGTCTCGAAGACGAGCTCGTCGTCGAGACGTACGAGAAGCTGCGCGACCCGCGGGTCCATCACGAGGTGGAGGGTGTAGGTCTTTCCGTACTCGATGTCGACCGGGAGGAACTCCCAGTCGGCGGGCACTCCGTTGTAACCGAACACGATCTGGTCGTCGCCGAGGTGCTCCACCCACACGATGTTCGGCTCCTCGGGAGTGCCCGAAACCATCACCGGTTCGCGGGTGCCCGGAGGTCGTTCCTCGAAGGTCGCCTCGTAGCGGAAATGCCCCGTGGCGGCGGTGCGCTCGACGGCGTTCCAGTTGGTCCACTTGACGTCGTTGGTCTCCTGCCCGTCCGACAAGTAGAGACCGTCGCACGCGCCGATGATGAAGAGATCGCCGCTGCGGCCGGACACCGGGAGTTCATCGCCGAACCCCACACGATCGAGGTCGTCGATGCCGAGTGCGCTATTCACGTTGTGTTGGGTCCCGATCCAGTCGGCGATGACGTGTTCGGGAACGTTGGGTGAGTACGCACGCTGGAAGAGAAGAGCAAGTGAGGCATTGGCCCAGATCGTGAACACGCCGAGCACGACGAGGCCACCGACCGCGGGTTTCACCCACCAGGCGACGGGCGCCGACCGCCGGTCGAAACGCGCCCAGAGCAGATACATACCGATGCCGCCGGCGATGACCAGAAACGGGAATGCATCGGCGATGTAGCGGTTCGAGATGTAGCCGAAGGGCAGGAGGGTGAGGGCTCCGGCCGCTGCTCCGATGACCGGCACTCTGACGAGGGCCAGGGCCTTGAGGATCCGGGTGCGCGCGGGGAGCACGAGTGCGATGACCGCAGGGACGGTGAGGGCGAACCAGAAGGGTAGTGACGACGGGATGCTGGAGGTGCGGTCGAAAAGGTCGAGCCGGTAGCCACCGAAGACTCTGCCGGGGAACGGAGGGAAGTCGACGAACGGGAAGGTGCCCGTGAAGGAGAGCGCGTCGGGTCGCATGTACTGGAACGCGGTGGTAGGGATGAACTTCAGGCCGAAGAGTGTGCCGTTGTTCTCGGCGAGAAAGGCCTGGCGGCCGCGGTCGACCTCCGAGAAGTTCTGTCCATCGAAAGGAACGCTGAAGAAGCTGTCGAACTTGATGTAGTTCACCGCCGCGTAGAGAACCACCGGCAGGAGGCACACGACAGCGGCACCGATGAGGTAGCGGGGATTCCCGGCGATTTGTCGCGGTGAGAGCCACGCAAGCCGTTCGCCCCATCGGCGCGCGAAGTCCGAATCGCCGCGCAGGTGCGTTCGTAGCCAGGCGATGGCAAGGCCGAGGGCGAGCAGTCCGAGTGCGGCCACCGGACCGAGCCCGATCGAGACGCGCGAGAGCATCGCTCCCGACGTGAAGAACGCCGCCCACGCCAGCTTGCCCGGTGACGGCTTCTGGAAGAAGGCGAGGATGGCCTCGAACGCGGCGATCGCCAGTGCGACTCCCCACAGGATCGCCTCGTGGTACACCCAGGCGCGACTCGCTGTGTAGAGAAGACTGGAGCCTCCACCCAGCACGAACATGAAGAACGCGGTGAAGGCGATCTCCCCGTTTCCGACCGGCGCACGCGGACGGATGATGTTGCGTAGCCGCCAGAGCAGCCGTCCGGCGAACGTGACGGCGACCGCGAAGGCCAGCAGCATCGAGATCGCCGTGAGGCGCCCGTAGAAGGAGTCGGTGAGCGCGAAGACGGGTAGCCGCAGGATGGCCGGGAGGGGTCCCTGGTACATGTACGACTTGCCGTCGACGGTGAAGGCCTCGATGCCGAGGGTCTTCTGGTCGATGTCCCAGTGGCCGTCGAGCCAGCTCTCGGTCTGCGCGTCGTAGAAGTACCCGACCTTCTGCCACTCGGTGAGGTCGAAGGTGCCGCGACTGACCATCCAACCGAAGGCGAGCGTGCCGAGGATCCCGCCGGCGATGACGGCGGCCGTGAAACGACGACGCGCGATTCGGTAGAGGACCGGGTTCGGCGGCTCCTCCTCGGGCGCATCGCCACCCGCGTTGTCGGGCGCGCGGGTCTGCTCGACAAAGTTGTCCGGCATCTCAGGATCCTACTGAACGGCCTTCTCGGAACTCTCTCGGTGTCTCAGCACGTCGAGAAGGATGTCGACACCGAGGAGCAGGACACCCGAGAGCGCCAGTCGGTGGCCGATCTCCTGCTGGTTCGCCCAGGCGAAGTCGGGAACGTGGGGATCGACGATCTGGCCCACGACCACGGACGTGAAGGCGGCGACCACGAGGACCACGGCCGCCACCACGAGAGCTCTCCGTCCCGCACGGGTCGTGGTGGCGACCACGGTGACACCGGCGAGCAGGAGGCCCCATGCGGGCCCCACGAGCAGGGCACCCACCACTCCTGCTCCGACCACCGTGAGGACGCGGGAGACGGTGGAAACCAGAGCGGGTGAGCCTGTGCCTGGTCGTGCCAGATCTGGTACGGCGTCTCTCTCGCCGTCTCTCTCGTCTCCACTACCGTCGTCGCTGCGTCGACGTCCGCGCCACGCGAGCACGAGGCAGGCCAAGGCCGCGAGGAAGCTGATGGCGAGGCCCGCGTACACGAGCTTCTGCGGCACCCATTCCACGGCCACGCTCCGGGGATCACCCGCATCCAACATCCAGCCGTTGGCGTAGCCGTCCACGAGCGTCGGAGCGTCGAGGTTTCCCTGGCCCTGCGCGTCCGCCTCCCATCCGTCGTTGAAGCTCTGCCCGAGAATCAACCAGAAGGGCGAGTCGGATACGTCGACGTCGGCGTCGTAGCTGACTCGACCCTCGTCCGTCAGCTCGATGGCGGGACCGGGTGGTGGCGCCGTCGGGGCGGGGAGGGAGCCGTCGGTCACGGGAACGGGTCCACCGCCGACGCTCGACGCGAGAACGAGCCGGTCGATGTCGAAGCCGGTATCCCGTCCGAAGGCGGTGCGGGCCTCGTGTTCTCCGGCACCGAGCGGGAGCGCGCCGTCACACGCCTCGACGGCAAGTGGCTCGCGGTCGAGAGCATCAGTGATCGAGCCCGTCACTCGAACGGGCACCGCTTCACCATCGAGGCTCAGCAGGTCATCGCGACATGAGCCGAGCAGTTCGTCGTCCAGAACGCCGCTGCCTCCGCCACCTTCGCCGAGTCCTAGGCCGAGCTCGGCGATGGCGACGGGAAGCTCGATCGGGCCCTGACTGAAGAAGTCCGTGGTGATGACCGGACGGACCTCGTCGATCCGCACAGTCAGGGAATCTCCCGTCAAGGTCGGGAACTCGACTCGCGCCTTCACGACACCATTGGCATCGGTTCGATCCTCTATCGCCGACACGTCAACGGTTTGCTCCTCGCCGCCCGCCGAGACGGTGATCTTGGTGGGAACCGAATGGCGCCCGTCGGCCACGAGTTGGAGGTCGAGCGCATCGAACGACGTGGACTCGGCGAGCTCCGCCGTGATCGTGCTCCCGATGTTCTGGAGAAATCCCGGTGTCCATCGTGTGTCGAGGTTTCCATCGACGGCCGAGCGTGCACGGGAGCGCAGAGAGCCGGGCAGCCGACCCGACGAGTAGGCAACGCGCACAGGATCGTTGGCGAAAAGAGGGAACCCCAGCAGATCGTCGATCTGCTCGTCGGGTATCGCGGCGGAGATCCGTGCCGAGCCGACGAGCGAGAACTCCCGGTCGGCCGGCACGTCGAACAGCCGCGTCATCCCGAGCTCCTCGTCGGGCCGCAGGGGCTCGGCCGGATTCGAGCGCAGGCGGGTCATGACGTACGACAACGGGGTATCGACGGCATCGGCGCCCTCGAGCGAGTCGGTGAGGTTGACGGGGAGGCGGATCAGTTCGTCGGAGGTGACGCCGGGGATGCCGACCTCGGCGAACCCCACCGGGGTGATGGCTTCGACCTCGTCGGGGTCGTCGACGCCGGTGTCGGTGATCTCGATGTCGACCTCGGAGAACGTGGTCTCGGGGAACGTGAGCGTCTGGCCGGGAACGCTTCGTGACTCCGGCCCGAGCTCCACCACGATCGGGTCGCCGCCGTCGAAGCGGAGTTCCACCTCGCGGACGGCGAACGTGCCGAAGCTGTTCTGGGTCTGGAGCACCACGAGGTGGTCTGTGGTCACGGGGTCGTCGGTCGTGATCACGAGGCGGTCGCCGACGCCGTCGAACAGCGGGCCCACCTGCCAGGCGGTGGTGGGGTCGCCGTCGATGGCGGCCGACGGCCGAGTCGCCGGGTCGAAGGTCTGTGGACTTCCGTAACGGGTAGCGGAGGCCCACGCTCCAACGTGTTCGGCCACCGTGCGCGTGTCGTCGGAGGCGTCGGGGAACACCTCCAGCACCGCCTCGCCCTCTCCCACGCCCTCACGGACGAGGTCGTCGCCCTCCGGTTCGGTGTAGCCGGTGTTGCCCCGCGTCGAGCGCCAGCGACGATCGCGCAGTCGGTTGGTGTCGGTGACGATGACCGCACCGTCGTTGTCGAGCGACATGGCCAGGAGTTCGGGGTCCTCTTCGAGCGTGGCGCCGAACAGAACGACCTCTTCGCCCGTCATGAGTCCTGTCGCTGCAGCGTCGAGCAGCCCCTCTGCGTCGCCGTCCAGGAGAACCGACTCGGTGGCGGATTTCGTGTGGAGCACCGGCGGTGCGCCGTCGACGGTGAACAACGCCACGGGTGGCGGGTCCTCGACGTCGGTCGGGAGGGCCAGAGCCTGCTCGTCGATGAGCGGAAAATCGGGCCCTGCCACGTTCTCGACGGGCTCCCCGAATCCTTGGGGCCCGACAACACCTTCGGGCGGTGGGATCAGCTGCGACCACACGAGGCGTGGCCTGGGTGCGTAGAAGCGCTCGAATTCCAGGTCGGAACGCAGCAACACGTCACCGGCGCTGAGGAGTCGCGCTGCAACGGGGAGTACCTCCGGTTCGAACACGCCTTCCTGAAGTCGGCGGTCGAGAGCGATCATGAGGTCGGCCGACGGTGCGGAACCGAACGGGATCTGCTCACGGGCGGCGATGTCGCGGTCGATCAGCCCGACGCTGACGGGAGCGTCGTAGGTGGTGCCCCAGCGGTAGCTCGCGAACTGGATACCGGGGATCTCCAGGACACGTGATCCGTCGTCGGTGGCGTCGAGGGTCTCCGCCACTTCCTCCCAGTACTCCGGCACGTCTTCGTCGCGGTCGAAGTTGCGGTCGACGAAGTCGCCGGTGGCCAGCGCGGGGAGATTGGCGACGGCGAGGATACCGATGAGCACGGCGACGACGAGCCCGATCCGGGGTCGCCGGATGCGCAGTGCCGTCGTGGCGGCACCGAGCAGCACCGCGAACCCCAGAACGAGGAGGGGGACGACCCGCGACGACGACCGCAGCGCCAGGCCCGCCGAGGACGTCTCGGCGAAGTCGGCGAAGGCGGCGCCCAGAGGCGCGGAGTCGCCGGGCGGATAGGTGCCGACGCCGATCACGACCCCGACGACGACCAGTGCGGCGAAGTAGGCGCGGTACCGCCACCGGAGCACGAAGGCCGCGACGAGACCGAGGGCCGGAAGCAGGAAGCTCACCGTCAACAGTCCCGGGTTCTGGAGATAGGCCACCGCGGCGGCGATGTTCGGTTGGAGCCCGTCGCGTCCGTAGAAGAGCCAGTAGCCGAGGCCGCGGAGCACCTCGGTGGCGGTGGAGGTCGTGGCGACCTGGTCGACCGTCTCGCCGTAAAGCAGGACGGGAAGCCCGTACTTGCTCTGCACCATGAGCGCCACGACCCACCAGACCGACACGGCCACCGTCAAGGCGGCGATCCGCAGTGCCGCGCCGACCGCGGGGCGCCAGGTGACCTCGCGTGTCACCCAGATCGCGAAGATCAGCCACATCACCGGTGCGATGCCGACGAGGATCAAGGCAGTGGCGTTGACGCCCCCCACGATGAGAGCCACCAGCGCGAACAGCGCCGGGTAGCGCCATCCGCCGGTGCGCACCGCCCGGTTCGTGTAGGCGACCAGCCACGGGAGACCCGCCCACGGGAGGATCAGGACCGAGGTGCGCGGCGCGTACTGCAACATGTACGGGCTGAGCATGTACACAAGAGCTGCGACCAGCGGACCCGCGCCGGTCCAGCGAAGCGTGCGCGTGCCAGGTAGAGCACGCCGGCGCCCGCCGCGAACAGGATGCTGCCCAGCCAGAGACGCTGAGCGATCCACACGGGGATGCCGATCGTGTCGGTGAGCCAGAACCAGGCACCCATCGGGAACGCCAGACCGAGGTTCTGGTGGGTGACCGTTCCGAGGTGCGTCGACGTGTCCCAGAGCGACAGCGCCCGTGGCACGAAACCGCCCGGGTCGAGGTAGATGAGTGCGCGCGTATCTGCTGCCACACGCCCGGGAGCGGTGAGCAGGAGCGGAACGTAGGCGAGGACGGCCAGCCCTCCGTACGCGAGAAGTGAGAAGCGACGCGACAGGTCACGCGCAACGACGCCGGAGGCCTCGCCGGTTTCGGACGCCCTCATTGCGCCGGATCAGTCATCGGCGCCGCAGCAGCGCCTCGTCCGCCAACGCTCGCAGAACATCCAACGCCGTGCGGTCCCACGTGAACTGCGCGGCGTGGGCCCGCGCGCCGTCCCCCAGTTGCCGTCGGAGATCGTCGTCGCCGAGTACGCGCGAGATCGGTTCGGCGAGTTCGGCGGGGGAGGCGGCGAGGAGGCCACTCCGTCCCTCCGCCACCGCGTCGACGTGACCGGCGATCCGCGTGACGACCGCCGGCGTCCCGCACGCGGCGGCTTCGGTGATCGTCATCCCCCAGCCCTCCGCGGACGAAGCACTCACCAGCAGCCAGGCACGGCGACACCAGTCGAGGAGAGCGTCGTCGTCGACGTGACCGGTGAAGCGTACCCATGACTCCATGTTCCGTTCGTGGGCTCTCGACTCCAACGCACCACGCTCGTAGCCGTCGCCGATCATCACCGCCTCGAGGCCGGGATGATGTTCACGCACCACGGCGAGCGCTTCGAGGAGGGCATCGATCCTCTTGTGGGGGACGAGCCGACCGACGGCGATCACGAGCGGATGTGGTGACCGAACGCCTCCGGGCGTGAAACGCGGGTCGACGCCGTTGGGCACGGCCGACACGCGGTCGGCGGGTATGTGGAGATGCTCGACGATCTCCCGGCGCGACGACTCCGATGGTGTGAGGATCCGCGATCGGTGGTACAGCACGGGCGCTATGCGAAGTTCCACGAGCTCGCCGACGCGCGCGAGCCCGGGGGTGAGGGCCTGACGCCACATCTGTGCGTGGACGTGGTGGATGAAGGTGACGCGCGGCCCACGTGCCCACAGCGGTGTGAAGAACGGCATGCCGTTCCACACCTCGAGGAGAGCGTCACGGGGGCCGATTCCGCCCAGCAGGCCCGACAGCGCGACGTCGGGGAAGACGAGGTGGCGTCCCGAGCGACGGACCACGCGGTATCCGTGGCGCATGCCGGTGGGGAGCTGTCCCTGGGCGTGGGACGTTCGCATGGTGACATCGATGCCGGCGGCGGCCCACCGGCGGGCGATCTGGTCGGCGTGGACCTCCGAGCCACCGGCCTCCACGTCGTCGAGATCCCGCCACGCCAGGATGTGGATCCGGCGAAGGCCCGCCTCGTCGGCGACGTCCCCGATCTTTCCGGCTGTCTCAGGCACGTCGGCGCTCCCCGGAGCCCGGGGGTCTCCCGCGGCTCGGAACAGGTCTCACAAGGGGTGCAGTCTGCCATTCCGCGCCCCGCACCAGCGGACGGTCGAACACGGCCTGGACGGGACCAGGGGCGGGCACACCCGCTGTTAGCCTGCGCAGCCCATGACGACACGTGTTGCACCTGCTGACGCGACTCCCGAGGCGATGGCCGCCACGGCCACCGCAGTGGGTCTCCGGAGCGTCCACATGGTGGCGTGGCGCGACCGCGACGACCCCACAGCGGGCGGGAGTGAGGAGCACGCCTCGCAGATCGCCGCGCTCTGGGCGGAGGCCGGCCTCGACGTGACCCTCAGGACCGCCGAAGTGCCCGGTCGCCCGCACGAGATCGTCCGGGACGGCTACCGGGTGATCCGCCGTGGCGGTCGGTTCACCGTCTTCGCCCGCACGGCGCTCGCCGGACTGCTGAACCTCGACGGCCGTCCCGACGCCGTGGTGGAGATCTTCCACGGACTGCCGTTCTTCGGCCCGCTGTGGACACGAGCACCACGGATCGCCGTGCTGCACCACCTCCATCTCGACATGTGGCACTCGCTTCTTCCGCCCGCTGCGTCGCACATCGCCTACGGCGTCGAGCGGTATCTCCAGCCTGCCCTCTACAGGAACACCAGAATCGTGGCGGTGTCCGACTCCACCCGCCGGGCGCTCATCGACGACCTGGGGTTCAGCGACGGTCAGATCACGGTCGTCCCCAACGGCGTCGACGCCGCGCTTCTCGCCGGGCGGAGACGAAGGCCGCGGTACCGACGATTCTGGCCGCGGGGCGCTTCATGCCGCCCAAGCGGTTCGACCTGCTGATCGACAGCGTCGCCGAGGCGCGCCGACATGTCCCGAACCTCCGCGTGTGGATCGCCGGCGAGGGGCCGCTGCGCGCCGATCTGGAAGACCAGGCACGGCGTGTCGGCGGCGCCGACTGGATCGAAGTTTCTCGGCCGCGTGTCCGACGACGACCTGGTCGACCGCTACCGAGCGGCCTGGCTCGTTGCCTCGACGTCGATCCGTGAGGGATGGGGTCTCACGCTCACGGAGGGCGCCGCCTGCGGTACACCCGGCGTCGCCACCAGGATCCCGGGCCACGTCGACGCCGTCGTCGACGGCACGACAGGACTTCTGGCCACGGGTACTCAGGAACTCGCCGATGCGATGGTCCGTGTGCTCACCGACGACGAGCTTCGTGCACGGCTCACGGAGGGCGCGCTCGCACGAGCCCCGCGCCTCACATGGCCCCAAAGTGCGCTGGGGACGTTGCAGGTGGTGGCCGACGAGGTCGCAGCCCACCCCGACCGCCTTCCTCAGCGCTGGGACGGCTCCTGAGAGACGGAGTCTCTGAGAGGAGTTCTTCTCCGCGGCGAGTCTGCGTCGCCGGAACGCCTGGATCAGGGCGTCGGCGCCGAGCAGAGCCACGGCCAGGAGGGCGAGCCCGTGGGACAGGTCGAAGTGAGCGGCCCACGCGAAGTCGACCGGATATCTGTGGCGCCACTGTTGGACGACCACGATCAGAGCTGACCCCCCGAAGGCGGCGACTGCACCTACCGTGAGCAGCCCGCGTCCTCGGGTCGTCGCCAGAGCAACCCCCGCGGCCACGCCGGCCACGACGCCGATGACGGGCGAGAACAGCACGGTGGCGAGAAGGGCGGCGACAACGCCCGCACCGGCCGCGGCCGGCGGGTGAACGGTGGGGCCCGCCGACCGGAAGGGCGAGGTCAGCGCCGGCGTGGAATCGACGTCGTTGTCGTCAGGGCCACCTGAATCCGAACGACGTCCGACGATGATGATGACGAGGCACGCCAGTGCGCCGAGAGCAGTCAGGGCCAGCCCTGTCCAGACCCACCGCTGCGGGGTCCAGGTCATGGTGACCGTGAAGTCCGTGCCCACTTCGGCGGGATCGACGTACCAGCCGTTGGCGTAGCCGTCGACGAGGATCGGTGGCCCCAGGTCCTTTCCTCCGGCGGTGGCCTCCCAGCCCTCGCTGTGGCTCTGACCGAGCACGAGCCAGAAGGGGTCGGTGGCCCCGGTCACGGTGGCCTCGAAACTGACGGGATCGGCGGTGTCGAGTTCGACGGTCGGTGTCGTGGTGCTGGAGCGCTCCATGTCGGGGAGTGGGGCTCCCGGAGCGGACAGCACGACCTGGTCCACGTCGAGACCGGTTGCCGATCCCGAGCCCGACGTGAGGGTGTGCGTTCCGGCCGACAGCGGAACCGCGATTGACGCCGCCGCGTTGTCGGGAGCGGCAGCGTCGCACGCTTCGAAGGAGAGCGGTCGCCCGGCGAGGGCGTCGGCGGTGGATCCCGAGACGCGCACGGCCAGCGGTGTTCCGTCGATGTCGAGCACGCCTTCGCGGCACACGGGCGGAATCGAATCGGGCAGCGGACCGAGATCCACACCCGCGATTCCCAACTCTGCGATTCCCACCGGCAGCGGCACTGCCGCGCCGGAAAAGTAGTCGGTGGTCGTGACCGGTCGGACGCCCGTGACGGTCACACGCACCGTCTCGCCGGTGAGCTCGTCGAAACCGACGGACACCAGGGTCGTGGTGCCTCGTGTGGGGAGGTCCTCCAGGTCGGAAAGGGATACGACGCGCGTGTCGCCACCTGCTTCGACGGTGAGCTCGGTGGGAACGGAGTGCCGACCGTCGGTGACGACCGCGAGGTCGAGGCCGTCCAGAGTGACCGGTTCGGTGGCGGTGAACTCGAGGAAGCGGCCCGTCTGCTCTCCGAGCCCCGGGCTCCAAGCCGTCGTGCGGTCGCCGTCGAGTGCGGCGGCCGGGCGGGCGGCCGCGTTGCCCTCGAGGACGTCCGATGCCGTGATGTCGACACCGCCGTCAGCCGCCCCGGGGAGCCCCAGCACCGCCTCGACCGGGGCGTTCGGATCATCGGCCCGGAGACGGACGGTGCCCTCCACTGTGAAGGTCCGCTCGACGGGAACGTCGAAGATGCGGGCGAGGTGCACCTCGTCGTCGGAACGGATCGGGTCGGTGGGCGAAGAGCGCAGTCGTGTGAAGAGATACGTCAGCGCGAGGTCGTTCGCAGCCTCGGTGGAAGTACCTTCGTCGCCGATCGCGTCGGTGAGGTCGACCGGGACCCGTACGGTCTCGGTGGCGGGCTCCACGCCCGGGATCGCTATCTCGGCGAAACCGACACCGGAGAATCCGGCGAAGGTCTCGGTGTGTGGATCCACATCGAGGATCTCGATGTCGAGGGTCTCGAAGGTCTGCTCCGGGAACGTCACCTCCTGGCCGGCGTCGGACTCGGGACCCAGGTCGACGGTGAATTGCTCACCGCCGTCGAGGCGGAGACCGACCTGTGTGATGTGCCGGTTCCCACCGGGCGCCTGACGGAGTGTGATCGAGTCGGTCGTCTCGGGCTCGGGCGTTGTGACCTCGATTCGCTCGCCCACAGGATCACTGAACGCCGCCACCGTCCAGGCTGTCGCGGGATCACCGTCGACGGCGAGCTGCGGGCGTGCGTCCGGCGTCAGGGTCACGGGGTTGCCGTAGGCCGTCGCCGCGTGCCGCCGGACCGTCGATCACCGTGACGGAGCGGGAGTCGTCGCCCGCGTCGGGGAAGATCTCCAGTCGCGCGTCGCTCGGGTCGTCGACGAGCGGTTTCTCGCCCTCCGTCTCCGTGTAGCCGGTCCCGTCACGCAGGGTCAGCCATCTCTGACCGCGTCGACGGTTGGTGTCGGTGACGACGAGCTCGGCGTCGTTGTCGAGGGCGCGGGCCAGAGCGTCGGAGTCGTCCGCGAGAGTGCCCGTATAGAGGACGAGCTGCTCCTCGCCGATGAGACCGGCCGCCGCCGCGTCGATGAGACCGTCGGCGTCTCCGGCCAAGAGCATCGATCTCGACGCCGGGGCCGACCGCACCATGGGCCGCGGGTTCTCCACCGGGAAGGCAGCGAGGGGTGGTGGGTCCGGGGCGTCCCACGGGATGGCCAACTCGGTCTCGTCGAGCAGCGGGAGCCGTTCGATGGGGACGTTGGGCGTGGGCTTCCCGAAGGTGACGGGCTCGCCGAGGCCGGGTGGCGGCGGCACGAGTTGGTTCCAGAGGTCGCGGGGCCGGGGGGTCCGATACCTCTCGAACTGGAGGTCGGAGCGCAAGAGCACATCACCGGCCGAGATCAGCTGCGCGATGGGCGCCACGGCCTGCGCGTCGAGAACGTTCTGTTGGAGGCGGAGGTCGAACGATGCCATCAGGTTCAGTGATCCCGGGGTTCCGTAGCTCGTCACCTCGCGCGCCACGATCGGTCGGTCGGTGAGGCCGGGGCTGATGATGTCGATCGTGTCGCCCCAGCGGTAGGAACCGAAGTCGCTGCCGGGGATCTCGAGAATCCGTGCACTCTGCACGGGGCCGTCGAGGGCGGCACCTGCTTCGGTCCAGTAGGCGGGGATCTCCCGGGGCGGTCCCGCGTGTCGGAGATGATCGTTCCGTCCCACAAGGGCGACAGGTTGAGGACGGCGAGCAGACCCACGAGCGCCAGAGCAATATTGCCGACGACACGGTAGCGACGGGCGAGTGCTCCGAGACCTGCGGCGAGGAGCACGGCCAGTCCCAGAGCCACGAGCGGGACGGCACGCGTCGAGCTCCGCAGGGACAGCGCCAGGCTCGAGTCGGAGTCGCGGATCACGCGGCCCAGAGGGGAGGGATCGTCGAATGGATGGGTGGAGACGGCGATCACGACGCCGACGACGACGAGGAGGAGGAAGAACGCCCGGTGACGCCACCGCGTCGCGACCGCGGCCACGACGGCGATTCCGGGAATGAGGAAGCTGAGGGTCAGGGCGGGAACGCTCGTCAGCAGGCGTAGCGCTCCCGCGAAGTACGTCTCGACGGGATCGCGCCCGTAGAAGAACCACATGCCGAGACCCCGAAGCACCTCAGGCCCCGACGACGACACCGAGACCGTCTCGAGCGTCTCACTGAAGTCGAGAACGGGGAGCCCGTGTCGTGTCTGCACCATGAGCGCGACGATCCACCAGATCGAGACGCTGAACGTGAGAACGCCGATCCGTCCGATCGTCGCCAGTGCCTGACGTGTCGACGCTCGGCGCACCACCCATGTCTCGTTGATGATCCACAGGATCGGTCCGACCCCGACGAATGCGAGCGCCGTGGCGTTCACGCCGCTGACTGTGAGAACGACGAGGGCGAACAACGCCGGGTCGCGCCATCCGCCGCGGCGCAGCGCCCGGGCCGTGAGCGCGATCAGCCACGGAAGACCGGCGAACGGCAGGAGGAAGACCGACAGGGTCGTGGCGTATTGCACGACGTAGGGCGAGAAGGCGTACGCGAGAGCGGCGACGAGAGGCGCCCAGCCCGTCCAACGAAGGGTCCGGGCGAGAAACAGAACCCCGGCCCCCGCCGCGAAAAGGATCGCCGCCAGCCAGAGCCGCTGTGCCATCCAGACCGGGACACCGAGGAGGTCCATGAGCCAGAAGTACGGACCCATCGGGAACAGGTAGCCGATGTTCTGGTGGGTGACGGTCCCCATGCCGAGGTGCTGGTCCCACAGGTACGGCGCGCGCGACAACCACCGGGACGGGTCGACGTACAGCAGCTGCTTGGAGTCGGCGACGACCCGGCCGGTCGCGGTGAGGAGAAGCGGGATGAACGTGACCACGGCCAGCACACCGTGGGAGACGAGGCTCGTGTGTGACCGCAACCGGCTCAGCATCGGCGCCGCCGCGCGTCGGCCGCGAGGATCTCCATGCTGTGGAGCGCCGTGTCGGACCACGACAGCTCCCGAGCGCGCTCTGCCGCTGCTGTACCGAGTCGAGCCCTGAGGTCGGAATCATCGACCAGACGTGTCACGCAGTCCGTCAGGTCTTCGGTCGTCGACGCGAGCAGTCCGGTCACACCGTCGCGCACCGAATCACGGTGGCCGGCGATGTCGGTGACGACCGCCGGCGTTCCGCACGCGCCGGCTTCGGTGACCGTCATGCCCCATCCTTCGGCGGACGACGCGCTTGTGAGAATCCATGCCGAGCGGTACCAGCCGACGAGTTCGTCCTCGGTGGCGGGTCCGGTCAGACGGACCCAACGGGAGGCGTCGAGTTCGGCCACGATCTCCCGCAGGTGGTCGCGTTCGTATCCGTCGCCGACGATCGCGAGCTCGAGGTCGGGTCGCCGCCGCGCGACAGGTTCGAGTGCCCGGATGAGACTGTCGAAGCGTTTGGCGGGAATGAGCCGCCCGACAGCGACCACCAAAGGATGTGGACTGAGGCCGTCACCGGGTGAGAAGCGGGGGTCGACCCCGGGCGCCACCGCCGAGACGTTCGCGGGGTCGAGCCCGAGCCGGCGGATGATCTCCTGACGCGAGGACTCGCTGTCGGTCACGACGGGACTTCGCCGGTAGACCCGTGGCGCGATCGTGAGTTCGACGGCTTCTCCCACACGCGCGAGTCGCTCGGGAAGCGTGCGGTGCCAGATCCCACCATAGACATGGTGGACCCACGTGAGGCGCGGTCCCGAGGTCCACAGAGGCACGAAGAAGGGCACGCCGTTCCAGATCTCGACCACGGCGTCGCGGGGACCGTTGCGCCCGGCGATCTCACCGGCGATGGCCCGCCAGAACACCTGGTACCGGCCGGCGCGGCCTGCGAACGCGGTAGCCGTCCCGCCACTCCTCGGGCGGCCGCCCCTGAGCGAAGGAGGTGCGCATCGTGACCTCGAGGCCTGCGTCGGTCCAGTGCCGGGCGAGTTCGGCCGCGTGGCGCTCCGAGCCACCGGCCTCGACGTCTTCGACGTCGCGCCAGGCGAACATGTGAACCCGCTCGATCCCGCCGGAGACCGCCGCCTCGGCGATCGCGGCCGCGCTCTCGCCGGTGGGCACCGGGGCCTCCTCGTCCACGCCGGAAAGACTCATCGTATTCGTCCGCGTTGACTCGGACGGTACGAGGCGGCTAGCAAGCCGTGCGATGAACACATCGCCCGAGACCTCGGGATCCGAGGAGATGAAGCGTCGGCGCGGGATGGCCCGTGTTCGCACTCTGTGGACGCTGTTTCGCGACGAGCGTGAGAATCCCGGACCTTTCTACCGCTACCTGGCGACGGAGGCGGTGGAAGATCTCGCATGGCGTCACGGGCCGCTCCGGGGTCAGCGGGTGGCTGACCTGGGCTGCGGTCCGGGCTACTACACCGACGCGCTACGCGCGGCCGGTGCGACGGTGGTCGCGATCGAGGGCGACCCGGAGGAGATCGGGTCTCCGAGAGACGTTCCGGCGGGTGTTCTGCTGGGTGACGCCACACGCCTTCCGGTTCCCGACCAGTCGCTGGACGGCGTGTTCTGCTCGAACATGCTGGAGCACACCCCTGACACGGCCGCGGTCGCGCGTGAGATCGCCCGGGTACTCCGACCCGGAGGGTGGTGCTACCTGTCGTGGACGAACTGGTACTCGCCGTGGGGCGGCCACGACATGACGCCATACCAGTTCCTCGGTCCGCGTTTCGGCCCGTCGTTGTACGAGCGCCGTCACGGACCTCCCCGCAAGAACCGCTACGGTGAAGGCCTCTTCGCCGTGCACATCGGCCCGACTCTTCGCACGTTCGACGACACGGCGGGCCTGCGTATCGACACGGTCGAGCCGCGCTACTGGCCCTGGGCAAGAGCCGTCACACGTGTTCCCGGTGTTCGGGAGGTGCTGACGTGGAACTGCGTGATCCGGATGACCAAGGAGAGGGAAGTGGGGGGCACGGACGGGGTGGGTGGCGAAGCGGCGGATACGGGCTTTGCGACGACCCTGGCGTCGGTTGCCGATGTCGAGGGCTGGATGAGCGATGGCCAGGCGCGCCGCCTGTGGGACCGCGCCGCGGCCGTCCCACCGGGTGGCCGCATCGTCGAGATCGGGAGCTTCCGGGGCCGTAGCGCCATCGTGCTCGCCCACGCCGCGGCGTCTGACGTGGAGGTCGTGGCCGTCGATCCCCACGCGGGCAACGACCGTGGACCTTCGGAGTGGAGTGGTACCGCCGAAGCCGGCCAGGGCGATCATGAGGTCTTCGTCGAGAACCTTCAGCGGGCGGGACTGACTGATCGGGTCCGCTACCTACGCGAGTTCTCGAGAAGTGCACTCGACGAGGTCGACGGTCCTATCGATCTCCTGTACGTCGACGGCTCGCACCGGCCCGGTGAAGCGGCCGCGGACATCCTGGCGTGGGGAGACCGGGTGCGCCGCGGGGGAACGATGCTCATCCACGACACCTTCAGCTCAGCGGGAGTCACCCTCGCCGTTGTCCGCACGCTGTTTTTCGGCGCCGACTTCCGCTTCGTCGGCCGAGAGCGTTCCATGGCCGAGTACCGCCGCGAGCGGCTCTCGTTCGCCGGTCGGATCGCCAACGCTCTGCGCCAGAGTGCCCAGCTCCCCTGGTTCGCGAAGAACCTTCTCGCCAAGTTCGCCCTGTGGCGAAGGATCGGCTGGCTCTCGAAGCTGCTCGGCCACGAAGCCGGCGACGCCTACCCGTACTAACCGCTCTTGCTAAAGGGTGGTTTCGGCGGGTGGTGGCGGCTCGGCCGGGATGAGATCGACGAGCTGGGGAACGAACCACTCGTTGGCCAGCACCGCCGCTTCACCCTCGAGGTGAACACCGTCCTCACGCAGGAGGGTTCCGTTGATCTCCTCGCGGCACTGCCCGTCGGGGCAAACGAACGACGCCAGGTCGATCGCGGCGAGATCGGAATCGGATCGAACGAGATCCGCGTTGAGCTCGTTGACACACCGGATCCGCTCGTTCACGGCGTCGCGTTGCGACTCGAACACCTCACGGCCCTCGAACCCTGCTCCTCCCCATTCCGGGACGATGGCGACGGCCACGGTGGCGCCGCCGGACGCCAGCGTCTCCACAGCGTCGGGAAAGGACGACCGGTACCAGGCCTGATACTCCGGGCTGCACGGGTCGAGCCAGGTGCCTTCGACCTCGACGTCGCTGCGTGGGGAGCCGCCGAACACGACGAGCACGGCATCCGGTTGGAACGTCGCCACGTCGTCGGCCCATGAGGCGCTGCAGTCCTCGGCGGCCTCTACGAGCTGGCTCTTGTCGAGCTGTTTCGTACGCATTCGCTGGGCACCGGGCGCGAACACGCATCCCGGGAGCGAGCGGTTGTAACCCACGATCCCCAGATCGTCGGCGCGATCTTCGGCGGCGAAGCCCAGGAACCAGGCGACCGAGTCGCCGACCACGAGGATGCGCGGTTCGTCGGCTGCCGTGGCCGCGGGCGGCGGCGGAGCAGAGTCGCCCGCCCGCTCGGCAGCGGACGCCGCCGTGCTGTCGAAGGCGAGTTGCGTCGGCGTCTTTCCCCCGGCCGTCGTCACGACCAGGAGGACGGCGACCACGACCGCCGCGACTGGAGCGACTGTCTGGATTCGCCACCCCGAGAGCGCACCGCGCCGGATCGGCATCTCGATCAGGAAGTACGACAATGTCGCGATGGCGATGCTCACCGTGATCCGCAGGACCGTGAGAACCCAACCATCGAGGCCGGTGCGCTGCTGGTCGAGAACGACGTACACGGGCCAGTGCCAGAGGTACAGGCCGTACGAGATCAGGCCGATCCACACGAACGGCTTGAAGGACAGGGCGCGAGCGACGGGTCCGCGCGTCGAGTGCGCCACGGCTGCGATGAGGACGACCAACGCGAGCGCGTGCAGCAGGAACCCTCCGCGGTAGAGATCGTCGGCCTGACCGTCGGCGACGATCCAGGCCCACGTGAGACCGACGACGCTGAGGATCGCGGCCGCTTCGAGGCCCCACCTCCCGCGGGAACTCCGAACCTCTCCTCGCCAGGCGATCAGGCTGGCGAGCGCGCCTCCTGCGAGAAGGCTGATGGCGCGAGTGTCGGTGCCGACGTACACGCGCTGGGTCGGTCCGCCCGGGGTGTAGAGGAACCACATCCACGCCGCCGCGGCGAGAGCGAAGGTGACACACAGACCGAACAGAACCCTGGGTGAGCCGCGCTTCCACGCGAAGAGGCCGGCGAACGCCAATGGCCAGATCAGGTAGAACTGCTCCTCGATCGCCAACGACCAGGTGTGTTCCAGAGGTGACGGCCCCTGGAACAGCTCCCAGTAGCTCTGGCCGTCGAAGATCGTGTTCCAGTTCGCCACGTAACCGAGTGTGGCGAGCGCCTCAGTCCGGACTCGGTCGAGCTCCTCCGCCTCGGCGAACAGCACCGCGTACAGCGCGACGCCTGCTAGCAGGAACAGGATCGCGGGGAGCAGACGGCGCACGCGTCGCGCCCAGAATCCGCCGAGGCCCACCGACCCGTTGTTTCGGTGCTCGCCGAGAAGCAGCGACGTGATCAGGAAGCCCGAGAGAGCGAAGAACAGATCGACGCCGAGAAAACCTCCACCCAGGTACCCCGCGTGGAAGAGGAGAACGCCGAGGACCGCCAGGCCCCGCAGGCCGTCGAGCCCCGGCATGTAGCGAAGCCGGTGCCGAGCTCCGTGCATTGCCGTGTCCGCACGCGGTGACGGTTCGGCGTCGTCAGTCAGGGCCGGTGCCTGCCCAGCGGTTGCGGCAGCAGGGGCGGTGGTGGGCGGAGCTGTCGTCATGGCCGAGTCACGCCGTCACATCAGAGCTGGGTCTCTGCGGCCGGCGGAGGACCGGCGGGAATCGCGTCGATCAGCTGCGGAACGACCCACGCGTTGACGATCGTTGCCGCCTCACCCTGGAAGTGAACCCCGTCCTCACGCAGCTTCACGCCGTCGAGTTCCTCGAGGCATTCGTCGCCGGGGCAAGCGAACTCCCGGAGATCCACGAGCTCGACGCTCGGGTTGGAGCGGGCTACATCCACGTTGAGGGCGTCGATGCAGTCGATGCGGGAATTGACGATGTCGAGCCATGACTCCACGTCGCCGCGTCCCTGGAATTCGCCGGCCTCCCAGTGGGGAGTCGTGGCGATGACGACGGTCGCTCCCGTCGCGGTCAACTCGTCGATCGAGGCCGAGAACTGGGCGTTGTACCAGGTCGCGTACTCGGGTGTGCACGGCACGAGGAACTCGCCGTCGACTTCGGGATCGCTGCGGGCTCCACCACCGAACGCCGCGAACACCACGTCTGGCCGAAACTCCTCGGTGGCCGCCGTCCAGTTGTCGGTGCAGTGCTCGGCAGGCTCGATGACCTCGACGCCCCCGACCTGCGGCGAGCGCATCTGTTCGGCCCCTTCGGTGAAGATGCAGCCACCCTCGGCGATGTTGTGGGAGACGACACCGAGGTCTTCCTCTCGGTCCTTCATGGCGATGCCGAGGAAGACGCCGACACTGTCCCCGACGACCATCACCCGCGGCGGGTCGTCGGGCGAGGCAACGTCGGGTGGCGGGGGTGGCGCTTCTCCGGATTCGGCGGCGGCAGCGGCGTCCTCGGCTCCCTGGAAGGCGAGTTGTGTCGTGGTCTTGGCGCCGGCTGTGGAGATGACGAGCAGGACGGCCACGCCGAGCCCCGCCGCCGGAAGAAGCGCCTTGATCCGCCACCCAGGGAGTGCTCCTTTGCGGACCGGCATCTCGATGAGCCAATAGGACCCAACGCCAACGGCAAGGCTCACCGCGAGCCGAACAGCGGTGAGCGACCAGCCGTCGAGACCGGTGCGCTGCTCGTCGAGAACGACGAAGAGGGGCCAGTGCCACAGGTAGACGCCGTACGAGATGAGCCCGATCCACACGAAGGGTCGGAAGGACAGGAACCGCGAGACGGGTCCCGAGTGCGAGTGAGCGGCCGCAGCGATGACGATCAGGAGAGGGATCGTGTGCAGGAACATGCCGCCGCGGTAGGCGAGCGGTGACTCACCCGTGAGGAACAGCCACATGAACGCCATCACCACCACGCTGACGATGGCGGCGCCGTTCAGCAACAGTTTCCCGCGACGTGATGTGGTCTCACCACGCCAGAACAACAGGCACGCCAGCGCACATCCAGCGAGGAACACGGTCGCGCGTGTGTCGGTTCCCATGTAGAGGCGCTGCGTCGACTCATCCGGTGAGTAGAGAAACCACATCCAGGCCGTGGACGCCACGGCCAGCGAGACGCAGATCCCGAAGAGCACCTTCGGATTCCCGTACTTCCAGGCGAACACCCCTACGAAGAGAATCGGCCAGATCAGGTAGAACTGCTCTTCGATAGCGAGCGTCCACGTGTGCTCGAGAGGTGACGGCGACTGGAAGAGCTCCCAGTAGTCGCGACCGTCGGCGACGGCATTCCAGTTGGCGACGTACCCGAGCGTCGCGAGTGCGTCGCGGCGGACCGTCTCGAGTTCGTCAGCGGCGGCGAAAACGACGGCGTAGAGGACGATTCCACCCAGGAGCGCCAGGATGGCCGGCAGAAGTCGCCGCACGCGCCGGGCCCAGAACGCTCCGAGGCCCACCGAGCCGTGTTTGGCGTGCTCGGAGAGCAGCAGCGATGTGATGAGAAATCCGGAGAGCCCGAAGAAGGCCTCGATGGCCAGGAAGCCACCGCGAATGTGGCCCGCATGGAACATCAGGATCGTGAGCATGCCCAGACCCCGGATCCCGTCGAGCGAGGGCATATAGCGGATCCGGTTCTTCAGCCCTCCCGGCGCGTCGTTTACCGGCGTATCGGGTGGTGCAGAACCGGTTGTCGTCGGCCACGCGACCGTCGGCGGTGGTGCCGTCGACAGGGTCGACGGCGAAGACGCGGGAGGAGTCGTGGTGGTCGCCACGCTCAGATGTTCGCGTGTGGGCGTCGTGAAGTCACTGCCACGGGATCTCACCGGCCCTGAAAGTGCAGCTCAGAGCTTGGCGGCGGTGG
The DNA here is from genome assembly GCA_963704035.1 of uncultured Actinomycetes bacterium. Classification (GTDB taxonomy): domain Bacteria; phylum Actinomycetota; class Acidimicrobiia; order IMCC26256; family JAOSJL01; genus JAOSJL01. The sequence goes on from CAVPGR010000002.1 coordinate 503,717, forward strand.
CGGAGGGTGGGTCCGGTGGGGCAGCGTCGAGACCGGCGGGAACCAGCCACCGTGCGATGATCCGGGCGCCCTCGTCCTCGAAGTGGAGGCCATCCGGACGCAGCGTGACGCCCTGCTCCGTGCGGTGGCATTGACCGTCCGGACAGACCCGAGCACGCAGGTCGACCAGCGAAGCCCGCGGATGCTCGTCGGTGACGGCGCGGTGGACCGCGTTGACGCAGGTCGTCGAGGCGGTCTTGTCGGCGGGACCCCAGCCGGCCAGCGTCTCGGGAGCGGTCGTGATGACGACCTTCCCTCCGTAGGTCGTGAGCTTGTCGACCTCCTCGACGAGGCGGTCGTGGTACCACGTGTCGAACTCGGGCTCACACGGCGCGCGCCATGTGCCGTCGATCTCCCATTCCGAGATGCTCGGAGCTCCGAGTACCAGAAAGATCACATCGGGACGAAAGGCGTCGACGTAGGCATCCCAACCCTCGGAGCAGAGCTGCGGTTCCTGCGTGACGTAGTCACCCTGAGCGGTGCGGATGCGACGCGGACCGTCGTTGAGGCCACAGGCCCCGCGTCCACCATTGCGGGCACTCACCGACCATTCTGATTGGAGAGCGTCGATCTCGCGCCCGAGGAACGCCGACACCGAGTCGCCGACGATCAGGACACGTCGCTGGCGGGCCGTGTTGGGGTTGTCGGCAGCCACGCCCGCCACCTGCACGCTCGGATCGGTCTGGGTGAGCTCCGCCTCGCTCGGAAGATCCGCCGGGGGCACCTCGGAGAACGCCAGCTCGGTCTGACGGACACCGCCGACGGTCGAGCTGAACACCGCCACCAGGAGGATGACAGCAGCGGCAGGGGCGACCGTGGCGATGCGCCAGCCCGGGAGAGCACCCCGTCGGATCGGCATCTCGAGGACGAAGTACGACAGCACGGCGAAGGCCAGGCTCACGGCGATGCGGATCCCGGTGAGCGCCCACCCGTCGATCCCTGTGCGTTCGGGGCTGAACACGACGTACACGGGCCAGTGCCACAGATACAGGCCGTACGAGATGAGCCCGAGCCACCGCAGGACGGGCAGCGACAACGCGTAGGACACCGGACCCTTGGTCGGATGTGAGGCCGCTGCGATGATCAGCGCCACCGCGAGCCCGCAGAGGAACAGACCGCCGGTGTAGAGGCCTCCGGTCTGGCCGCCCACGCGCGACCAGGCCAACGCGAGCCCGACCACTGCAACGCCGGCCAGGATCTCGAGGGAGACACGTGACAGGGCTGAGCGAACGGGTCCACGCCACATCACGAGGGACGCGAGTGCCGCTCCGATGAGAATTCCGGCCACTCTGGTGTCGGTGCCCAGGTAGACGCGGTTGGTGTCGCCTCCGGGGGAGTAGAGCGTCCACATCCACAACGCGGCAGCGACGGCGAGGCCGGAACTGACGAAGAAGAGGGTGCGTGCCGAGCCGCGGCGCCAGGCGAAGACACCGACGAACACCAGCGGCCAGATCAGGTAGAACTGCTCCTCGATCGCGAGGCTCCAGGCGTGCTCCAGCGGTGAGGGGGCGGCGAAGATCTCCCAGTAGGCGTGGTCGCCGGCGATCGAACTCCAGTTGGCGACGTACCCGATGGTGGCGAGAGCGTCGACCCGCAGGCGATCGAGTTCCTCGGGTTGGGCGAAGACCATGGCGTACACCGCTATGCCGGCGAGCATCCCGAACAGGGCCGGGAGCAGGCGTCGCGCCCGGCGGGCCCAGAAGTGGCCGAGGTTGACCGAACGTTCGCGGCCCCATTCGGCGAGGAGCAGCGACGTGATCAGGAAGCCCGACAGTACGAAGAACAGGTCGACGCCGAGGTATCCGCCGGTCAGGTGGCCGGCGTGGAAGAGCAGGACGCCGGCGACAGCGAGACCGCGCAGGCCATCGAGCGCAGGAACGTGACGCAGCGTCGGCTGCGCCGGCTCATCGTGCTTCTGTTCTGGGCTCCCCACAACCGTGTCCCCACGCGCCGCGCCGACACCGAATCCGCGACCGTTGACATCCCGTCGACGTCAGGGGTCGTGCGCGAAAAGGCAGACGCGGATAATGATGCGCTGGCTGAAAATTACCACAAAACACCCAGCAGTCATTGTCGCGACCGCCCCGCGGTCGCCGTGTGGTCGGACGACGTGCCGGGTGAGCGAAATCCCCGGCAGTAGCCTCACCGTGCGCCGTGGTCTCCCGTTGGTCCCTCCCTCACATGCCCGCACTCGACGGGCTCCGCGGCGCCGCCGTGGTCGCCGTATTGTTCTTCCACGGCGGCTACCTGACGGGCGGGTACCTCGGGGTCGACCTCTTTTTCGTCTTGTCCGGCTTCCTGATCACCTCGCTATTGCTCGAGGAGTGGGGTTCCACGGGATCCGTGAAGCTCGGGGCCTTCTGGGCCCGCCGGGCGCGACGCCTGCTCCCGGCCCTGTTCGGGATGCTCGCCGGCGTAGCGGTCTACGCCTGGCTCTTCGCCGATCCCGGTGAGTTGGCACGGATCAGAGCGGACGGAATCGCGACGGTGGCGTATGTCGCGAACTGGCACTCGATCTTCGCCGAGACGAGCTACTGGGAGCTCTTCACCGCTCCCTCACCGCTGGAGCACACCTGGAGTCTCGCCATCGAGGAGCAGTTCTATCTGATTTGGCCGCTCGCCGTTCTGGGCCTGCTCCGCTGGCGCTCGGGACGTCTTCGACCCGTGTTTATCACCGCGCTCGGCCTCGCCGTGGCGTCCGCGGTGTGGATGTTCGTCCTGTACACGCCGGGGGGTGATCCTGAGCGCGTGTATCTCGGTACTGACACGCGGGCGATGGCGGTTCTTCTCGGAGCGGCGCTCGCGGTCTGGCTGCGTCGAACGGGCCCGGCACGCACGCGCGGAGCCCGCAACGCTGTGGAGGTCGCGGGCATCGTCGGCGCTGTCGGTCTGGCGTGGGCGTGGGTGGCGCTCGACGGAACGAGTGACGTTCTCTATCTGGGTGGGCTGTTCGCGTGCGGCGTCGGGGCCGTGGCGGTGATCGCCGCGGGAGCCAAACCGCGCCCGGGGCCACTCGGGCTAGCGCTGTCGTTCGCTCCGTTGCGCTGGCTCGGGCTCATCTCGTATGGCCTCTACCTCTGGCACTGGCCCGTGTTCGTCACGATGAGTCCCGCGCGGATGGAATCCGCGGGGTGGCCGTTTTCGACGGGCTGGCCGCTCTTCGTGTGCCGCGTGGCGGTCAGCCTGGCATTCGCTGTCACGTCCTACTACCTCCTGGAGATGCCGATCCGGCGCGGTGCGCTCTCGAAGCCGACGTTCAAGGTCCTCGCCCCCGCGGCTGCCGTCGCCGCCGTCCTCGCGCTCGTCGTGTCGACCGCCGGCGCGCGATCCTCGCCCTTCGACCCCGCACTGGCGATCGACGGCGATCTGCCGCCGCCCACTGCACCACCGGGACCCACGACACCGGATCCGAACGCGCCCGATACCACCACGGTTCTCGTGCTGGGTGACTCGGTGGGCGCACTCCTCGGTCTCGGCCTGCAGGACGTGCAAGACGACTATTCGGTCTTCACGTGGAACAAGGCTGTGCCCGGCTGCGTCCTGTTGAGCCATCGCCCGAGCCTGTGTGCGGGAGAGTGGCCCGACGATCTCGCCGAGTCGGATCCCGACGTCGCGTTCATCTTCCAGGGGGCGCCAGGCCTCGCGACCTGGGAGGTCGACGGCGAGACCTTCACGGCGTGCGACACGAGGTTCACCGACTTCTACGTCGATGCGATGACGACGGAGGTACGTGCGATTCAGGCTTCGGGAGTTGTCGTCGCGCTCGGCACCTCGCCCACAGCCGTTGCCGACGGCGTTCCTGCCGACACCGAGGAGCGCTTCGGTTGTTTCAACGACGCCATCCGCGCTGTGGCCGACGCGACAGGAGCCACACTCGTCGACCTCGACGGGTTCACGTGTCCCGACGGTGAGTGCCGGCTCGAGGAGCACGGCGTGGTGCTCCGACCCGACGGCATCCACTTCGAAGGTGAGGGAGCGCACATCGCCGCGGACTGGGTGATGCCCCAGTTGGTCGAAGCAGCGAGCGTTCCGGGGCGTGGCTCGCGGGTAGCGTGACGGTCGCACGACTCGACGACTCCGGGAGGCGGGAATGGCCGCACCGACGATCGACACGACCACCGGCGTCGCCCGCGAGGCCGACATCCCGTTCGCCCTCTTCTGGGAGGGGATCGAGATCAAGCTCTTGCGCGTGGCCGCCGACGGGAGCTCGTACACGATCCTCAGCCGGTTCGCTCCGGGCGTGGAGCTGCCGCGCCACAAGCACTTCGGACCGGTCCACGCGTACACGCTGGCCGGTCGGTGGCGCTACAAGGAGTACGACTGGGTCGCCGAGCCCGGCTCGTTCATCTACGAGCCGTCTGGTTCCACCCACACCCTCGTCGTCGACGCCACCGAGTCCGAGCCCGCGCTGATCTACTTCACGGTGGAGAACGGCATGGTCCTGCTCGACGACGACGACCAACCGTTCATGGTCGAGGATGCCCCGACGATGGCCGAGCGCTACGCCGAATGCCTCGCCAACCAGGGCATCGACTACCCGACAGGCATCCTCGACTGACTACCACCACACCCATGACTCCCAAGGCGTTCTTCCTCACTGACGAGCTCCACGCGTACCTGCTGGCACACGCGCCGCCGGTCGATGAGATCCAACGCGACCTCATTGCCGAGACCGCCGCGCTGGGCGACATCTCGGTCATGCAGATCGCTCCGGAGCAGGGTGCGTTCATGACGCTGGTGGCGCAGATGCTCGGTGCCCGCTTCGTCGTCGAAGTGGGAACGTTCACGGGCTATTCGACGCTTGCCCTCGCCCGTGGCGTGGGCGAGGAGGGCCGGGTCCTCGCCTGCGACGTGAGTGAGGAATGGACGGCGATCGCCCGCCGTGCCTGGGAAAGGGCGGGGGTGGCCGAACGGATCGATCTGCGCATCGCCCCGGCCATCGAGACGCTGCGCGCGCTGCCGACCGACCAGCCGGTGGATCTCGCGTTCATCGACGCCGACAAGACCGGCTACGCCGACTACTACGAGGAGATCCTCGCCCGGATGGAGCCCGGGGGCGTGATCCTCGTCGACAACGTCCTGTGGAGCGGGTTGGTCGCGCAGGATCCGACACCCGACGACGATGACGACACCCGGGCGCTGAGGGCCTTCAACGACATGGTCCACGCCGACGACCGCGTGGACGCCGTCATTCTCACGATCGCCGACGGGCTCAGCCTGATCAGGCGCCGAGAGGACTGAGCGGTACGAGGTCGCCGTCGCGTACGAGGAACAACTCGACGTCGTTCGTGCCCGCCACGAGGAACTCCGGTGGAAGCATCACGGCGAAGAAGTTGTCATGGCCGTCCCAGGCGAAGGTATCCGTCACTGCGCCGACGCGGCCGTTGAGAGCCACCGCGACCGTTTCGGTCTCCGTCGCTCCCTCGAGGTGTCCACTGAGGTAGACGGGCACCGAGCTCGCGGCGGGATCCACGTCACCGCCGAGCAGGTCCTGGTCGAGTGAGAACGTGATCCCGTCGGCGCTGGACGAGTGGGGCGCCGTTGCGTCGTCGACGCTTGTCCCGACGAGGTCGACACCCTCACCCATCCGGTAGGACCGCAACGGGTCGCCGACAGCGGGTAGGAACGGGCCCACTCCTTGAGCAAGGACCTCGGGGAAGAACTCCGAGCCGTCGAACTCGACACGGGTTCCCGCATCCATCTGCCCGAACCAGCGGGCCTCGTAGAAGACCTTCTCGTCGGTCGGGCGTGCGTCGGGATCGAGCATCGAGAACCCGTCGACGCTCCAGGGGATCTCCGCGCCCAGCACGTCGGCGATGGTCGGCACGATGTCGACGCCCTCGACGTTGGCGTCGGAGATCTCACCGACAGGCGGTGTCCGCTCCTGTGTCCCGGAACCGGCTCCGGGGCTCTGGTCGGAATCATCCTGATTCGGATAGTGGACGAACAGCGGAACCCAGGCGATCTGGGGGTAGAGCTCCTCGGGGATGTCCTCCAGCGCGCTGCCGCGTGGCGACTCGCCGGGGATGAAAGCGCTGCCGTGGTCGGAGGTCACGATGACGAGTGCGTCGTCCCAGGTACCGGCCTCTTTCATGGTGTCCATGAGCTCACCCATGAGTGCGTCGACGTATCGCACCTGGAGGAGCTCCCGCTGGCGGGACAGGTCGACGGGTGCCGCGTCACCGACCCACGTACCGCTGAGCTCATCGGCGTCGCGGCCGGGCTGGACTGCCGGGCCCGGATAGACGCGACCCGTCGGGCAGGTACTGGTACGGCACGTGGGGGAGGAGCATGTGGAGGTACGTCAGATGGGCACCCGGCTCGGCAGCGCCGTCGAGGAGGAATTCGAACCTCTCGGGTTGGGGGACGACGGCTTCGTCCACGAGCGTCGGCAAGTCCTGCTCGTCGGCGACCGCTTCGGCGACGGCAACGCGGTTTTCCGTGTCGACGTCGTCGGCGAAGGCCGTCGTCGGGTCGGTGTCGCTGTCCTCGAGACCGATCTGCGTCCGCCACACGCTGCGGGCGTCGCTCAACAACGCGTGGAGACCTCCGGACGTGCCCGCGCTTCCCGAGTCCGCCGCGCACAGATTCGACGGGCACAGGCGCGTCGTCGTCTCGCTCACAGAGAGCTCGTAGTTGCCGCCGAGGAGGGTGAAGACGTTTTCGGGGTGCGCACTGGCGAGCGGGAGACCTGGGCCTTCCGGATAGCGCCCCGTGAGGATCGCGGGAACCGATTTCTCCGTGTACTGCGTGACGGCGGTGGCGTTGCGGTACCAGGTGCCTTCGTCGGAGAACCGGGCGAAGTTCGGGTACAGCTCGGCATCCAGGGAGCCGTCCGCGTCGATCAGCGCCGTCAGCGGGAACTCGTCGAGGACGACCAGCACGACCGGGACCGGGTTCTCGACAACGCCGAGTTGCGCCGCCTCGGCCTCGTTCCCGCCGAGCAACTCCGAAACGGGTGAGGTGAACAGGAACAAGCCCAGGAACAGCAGCGGTGCGAGCGAAGCGAAGGCCAACCAGGCGCGCGTCGCCGCCACGCGCAGGTAGAGCCAGCCGAAGCCCGCCACGGCTCCGAGAGCGAGGGCACCGAGCACCAGGCCCCGAACGCTGCTTACATCCTTGAGTAATTCGAGCGCGAACAACGCAGCGAGGATCGACAGGAACGCGACGTGCACCCACCGGCGGGCCGTCATGCTCGCGAGCCCGACCGCGGCCTCCACGATCCACAGCACGGCGGCAGGAAGCAGTGTGACGATCAGCCCGAACGCCACGATGTCGGCGGTGTCGGCGCTGCGGAAGACGAACTCGGAGGGAGCATCGCCGAACACGTCGAGGACCGGTTGGGCGATGGCGAAGCCGCACAGCGCGAAGAGCTCGAGAAACGAGCGCGCCTCGGCGACGGCGCGCCGCTTGGGCGCCTGCTTCACGAGCCCTGGCTGATCGGAATCAGGTCGCCGTCGCGGACGAGGAACAGTTGGACGTCATTCGGTCCGGCCACCAGGAACTCCGGTGGCAGCATGACGCCGAAGAAGTGATCGTGGCCATCCCACGCGAAGGTCTTCCCCACGCCGCCGATTCTCCCATTGAGGGCCACGGCCACCGTTTCGGCCTCGCTCACACCCTCGAGGTGGCCGGACAGGTAGACGGGGACCGATCCTGCGTCGGGGTCGACGTCGCCTGCGAGGAGGTCCTGGTCGAGTGCGGCGGTGATGCCCTCCGGCCCGGATGTATCAGTGGAACCTGCGTCGTCGACGGACGTGCCGACGAGATCGACACCCTCACCCATCCGGTAGGACCGCAGGGGGTCGCCGACGGCGGGAAGGATCGAGTCGACACCCTGGGCGAGGACGTCGGGGAAGTAGTCGGCGCCGTTGAAGGTGAGGCGCTCCCGCGCGTCGACGTGTCCGCCACCGCTCTTCGCCTCGTAGAACGTCTTCTCGTCGGTCGGGCGTGCATCGGGGTCGAGCATCGAGAACCCGTCGACGCTCCAGGGAATCTCCGCGCCGAGCACGTCGGCGATCGTGGGGAGGATGTCGACTCCTTCGACGTTGGCGTCGGAGATCTCGCCGGCGGGCGGTATCCCTCCGGGCTCGGATCCGTCCGCATCACTCTGCCCGGGGTAGTGGACGAAGAGCGGTACCCAGGCGATCTGCGGATAGAGCGCGTCGGGCATGTCGTCGAGCCCGGTGCCGCGCAGGGACTCACCCGGTATGAAGGCGCTCCCGTGGTCGGCGGTGATCATCACGAGGGCGTCGTCCCACGTGCCCGCGTCTTTCATGGTGTCGATGAGCTCGCCCAGGAGGGAGTCGACGTAGCGGATCTGGAGGAGCTCACGTTGGCGGGCGAGGTCGACGGGCGCCGGGTCGTCGATCCAGGCGTTGTCGACGTCGCCGGGCTGGTTCTCCGGACCGGGATAGAGCCGACCGTCGGGCAGATAGCGGTACGGGACGTGAGGCAGGAGGATGTGGAGGTAGGAGAGGTGTGCTCCGGGGTTCGTGACCGAGTCGAGGAGGAACTCGAATCGCTCGGGTTGCGGGAAGGCAGCCTCTCCGAGCGCGTTCGGAAGCTCCTGCTGATCCTCCTCTGCCTCCGCGACGGCCGTGTTCTGCTCCACGTCGGTGTCGTCCACGAAGCCCGACGTGGCATTGGCGTCGCTGTCCTCGAGGCCCACCTGCGTTCGCCACACCCCCCGAGCGTCGTCGAGCAGGCCGCCCAGGCCCCCCGAGGAGGTGGCGCCCGCGGTTCCCGACTCTCCACAGAGATTGGTGGGGCACAGCCGCGTCGTGCTCTCGCTCACGGAAAGGTCGTAGCTGTCACCGACGAGCGTGAAGAGGTTCTCGGGGTGGTCGCTCGCGAGCGGGTCGTCCTGTCCCTCCGGGTAGCGGCCCGTGAGGATGGCCGGTATCGAGCGCCCGGTGTATTGCGTCACAGCGGTGGCGTTCCGGTACCAGGTGCCTTCGTCGGTGAACCGGGCGAAGTTCGGGTACAGCTCGGCATCGAGTTCGCCGTCGGCGTCGATCAGCGACGCCAGGGGGAATTCATCGAGGACGACCAGTACGACGGGAGCAGGGTTGTCGATCCCGTCGAGCTGCGCCGCCTCCGCCTCGTTGCCACCGAGGAGCTTGGAGACGGGTGACGAGAACAGGAACAGTCCGAGGAAGATGATCGGCGCAATCGAGGCGTACGCGAGCCACGTGCGGGTCGATTCCACCCGCACGTAGAGGAACCCGAAGCCGGCTCCCGCCGCGACGGCCGACGCGGCGAGAAGCAGACCGCGCAGGCCCGACACGTCCTTCACCAGCAGCACCACAAAGAGCGCCGCGAGGAGGGCGAGAAGGGCCGTGTGGACCCATCGTCGGGCGCGACGGTTGATGAGACCGACGACCGCCTCGATCACCCACAGGATCAGTGCAGGGACGAAGGTGACGATCAGGCCGAACACCACGATGTCGGCGGCACCGGCGCCCCGGAACACGAACTCGGACGGGGCTTTGCCGAACACGTCGAGGACAGGTTGCGCGATGGCGAATCCGCACAGGGCGAAGAGCTCGAGAAACGCCCGCAGTTCCGACATGGCGCGGCGCGCGGCAGGGGTGCGTCGCTTGGCGGAACTGCGCGTCGGCCTCAAGCGCGGGGGGTCGCGTGGTACATCACGCGTGTCCCGCCCGGGAGCTCCTCGCGCTCGCGCACGTCGAACGCCGCAGTGAAGATCTTCTCGAAGTGCTCGACGTCGTAGTCGGCGTGGATCTCCGGGGGCTTGTTGGCGAGGAGCCGCTGGGCCATCGGGTCGGGCCGGTCCACGAATTCGACGATCATCTCCGCGTCGAACGAGTGGAGCCAGTCGACGACCTCGGCGAGCGGCACGTTCGCTGCGATCGCGAGGTGGTGGAGCAGAGCAAGGGTCATCACCAGGTCGGGCTTGCTCCGCTCGGTGAAGGGCCGCCGCTCCCGGTTGCGCCACCCGATGCCGGGCGACGGATCGGTGAGGTCCATCACGAGGGGAAGGATGTTGGCGGGCCCGTCCTCCTTCAGCGACCGGTAGAGGTGGTCGACCACGAGGTCGTCACCGTCGACGGCAATGACCTGGTCGCAGTGCTGCGCGGCGATCCGTGTGTAGGTCCCTTCGTTGCACCCGAGGTCCCACCCCAGGCTGCGGTGGCGAGATCCGGCGGCCTTGCTGACGAAAGCCTTCTTCGCCTCCGCGTCGGCGTCGGAGTACGAACAGATCTCCAGGTAGTCCGACCACGTGGAGTTGGCCTTCTTCCACTTGAGCTTGGTACTCAGCTTCAGGAGCTTGCGGATCACCGCCTTTTGGACCTCGGTGTTGAAGCCCGACTTCTTGGCCTTCTTGATGGTGTCCTGAGTCGACTTGTCGGAGTAGCGGCTCTCGAGCACGGCGTGGAGGTAGACGTTCTTGAACACGCCCTTGCGGAACCGGTCGCGGAAGCTCATGAGGTCACTCATCTGCATCGGGCGTCAGCCCGTTGACCTGACCGCGAAGGAAAGGCTGGAACGACACACCCTTGTGCACCTGGAGCATCATCGGGAACAGGAACGTCTGGCAGAACTGCCGGTAGCCGATCCACGGTCCGCCCGCTCCGGCGGGCTCGAACGACGGTGTGTCGATGAACGTGGGGCTCGTCCCCCGAAACTGGATGTTGTAGGCGTAGCCGTCCTTCATCGTGACGTCTTCGTCGAGGGCCTGCGGAGAGGATCTCGAGGTGGAGGATCGCCGCGTCGCGGAGCATCGAAAAGGTCCACTCGTACGGGTACGAGATGAATGGGATCCGGTCGTGTTCGAGAACCGTGGTCCAACCCGAATCGGGACCGAGTCCGGCTACGACAGCGTCATCGGCCTCGCGGGTGCTGACGACGCGTCCGTCGGAGAGGAGCTTCGGGAAGAACTTCGTGGCGTTGACGACCTTCCAGTCCTCGGTGGCCTTGTCGTCGAGGCCGCGCAGCACGCGCCCGTCCGCGTAGAAGACCGCGTTCGCGGGGTCGCGAAACGACGAGGGCTCAGGCTGGGGAGTTGTCACGGCGTGGTGGGACTCGTGCGCTGGGTGCGGGAACCGACGAAGTCGAGGCGCGTGTCAGGCCTGATCGACGCTCGGGACTGAGTCGGTGTCTTCGGAGTCGTCGGTGAGATGGACGTCTTCATCGTTGGCGTCGGCGTCCGCGTCGGATGCACCGCCGCCGAAAGGATGACGGATGCGGTTCCAGATCACACGGAAGAAGACGGCGAGTCCGGCGGCACCCGCTACGACGGCTCCGATGACGACGCTGGCGCTGCCACCGTCCAGATAGGCGAAACTGGGCACGGAAACCTCCTGTACAACGGAAGGCCACAGGCTAGCGGAACCTCCCCGGATTCCGGGGACGTGGGCGGGCCCGAGGCGCGTTGATCGGCGGCTCCCTTAGGGCCTGCTGGTACCGTGCCCTGCGTGCAAGGCCCAACCGGGGTGGCAGGCAGCAGCGCGGCCGGCGTGGAGTCACGGCCCGCCTCTCACGCCCAGTCGGTCGCCCGCACGCTCGTCATCCCGATGTACGAGGAGTCGGCGAGGATCGAGCGCTCGATCGGCGCCCTGGCGGCGTCCGAGCTGGCCCGAGGCGACACCGAGCTGGTGTTCGTCGACGACGGCAGCGACGACGGCACCGCCGATCTGGCCGAGAAGGCGATCGGGGATCACCAGCTCCGGGCTCGGGTCATCCGACTGGGTGCGAACCACGGCAAGGGTGGGGCAATCGCCGCCGGTGTGGCGGTCTCCCGCGGGCCCGCGGTCGCGTTCTCCGACGCCGACCTCTCCGCGCCCGTCGAGGCGATCACGCGCTGCTTCGAGATGATCGAGGCAGGGGAGGCCGACCTCGTCGTCACGTCCCGGGTCCACCCCGACAGCGACATCCGCGCCAAGCCGTCCCTGTTCCGTCGTTGGGCCGGGAAGGCGTTCAACACGCTTCTCCATCAGGTGGATCTCACCGAGTTCCACGACACGCAATGCGGGCTGAAGGCGTTCACCCGCGACGCCGCCGTGATGCTGTTCCGTGATCTGCGGATCGAACGCTTCGCCTTCGACGTGGAAGTGCTCTCACGCGCGCGTGTCGCTGATCTCGACATCGTCGAGATCCCGATTCCGTGGGCGCACGATGAGAACAGCAGGTTCCGAACCGTGCGTGACGGTACGAGGGCGGTGATCGACGTCCTCCGCCTTCGCCGGAGCCTGCGCACGTGGTCGCCGGACAAGGGGGAGATGGACCACGAGCGCTTCGACGTGATGGCCGGTGTCGAACGTGACCACTGGTGGTTCCGTGCCAAGCGTCGTCTCGTGGCCCGGTCGCTCGACGATCTCCGCGTGGAGCACGGTCGCCTTGTCGACGTCGGGTGTGGCACGGGCGCAACCGTGAACGAGCTGGGTACTCCCGACTACGGCCTCGCCGTAGGGATCGACCCGAGTGCACACGCCCTCGATCTCGCGCGTGCCGATCGCATCGCCGGCCCGGAGTTCCTTCGTGCCGACGCGGGTTACATCCCGCTCGGCGATGCCCGCGTCGACGTCCTGACGTCACTCGACGTCGTGGAACACCTCGACGACGACGTTGCTGCCCTGGAGGAGTACGGGCGGGTGGTGCGACCCGGGGGAACCATCGTTCTCACGGTCCCCGCGTATGCGTGGGCCTGGAGTGATCACGACGAGGCGTTGGGCCATCGTCGTCGCTACACGATTCGCGAACTCGTGCGGACCGCCCGTCTGGCCGGGCTCGAGGTCGAACGCGCCACGTACTTCCACTCGTGGCTCGTCCCCCTGGCGCTGCTCATCCGCCGGACTCCTCTGCGGCGTCTGGCGGGCGACCGTACGCAGGACGAGGTGAGCCTGGCGGCTCCCTGGATGAACCGCGTGGGTGATGCCCTGGCGCGTGCGGAGGCGGCTCTGCTGGGCAGGTTCAGCCTGCCGTTCGGTCTGTCGATCCTTCTGGTCGCCCGCGTACCGACCGCGCGAAGAACAGCCCGATTGACCATCTGAGGGCCGGCGGGGCCGTCGCGCTGTTCGGGAGTGAGGGCCACGTCGCATCCGACGAGCTCCGACTCCTCGGCCGCGAGAAGATCATCGGGGTCCTCGAGGCGCGCGTAGCAGCGGGAGTCGCTCCCGCCGATGTCGCAGACGAGGAGTCCCCATTCGGGAGAGCCGTCGCGTCCGTGAATGACGGAGTACGCCACCACGGTCGCCGGTCCAGCGTGTTCGTGCACGATCTTCGGTCGGGGCTGCGTGTCGAGGTCGCGTTGGACGCCATTCTCGTCGGGCACCGACACGGCGCCCGGCTCGGTGGAGTACAGGCCGTAGGCGTGCTTGGTCATGTGCATGCCGACGCCGCTCACGAGCCCGAAGGAACCGGGATCGTCGCGCAGCGTGCGTGCCATGGCCGCGATCGAGTGGGTCACGTAGTTGCTGCCCGGTCCACCGTGGTAGGGCAGTCCACCGGTGACGGTGAGCGGACGGGGGTCGTCGGCGGAAATATCGAGCGCATCGCTGGCGAAGTGCAGAGAGCTGGCGAAGCAGCTGTAGAGGTCGAGGTGGGCGACGTCGTCGATGCCGACGCCGGCCGGCCGCATCGCCTCGGCGCTCGATGCCACCATGGCGGGAGACCGCCACATCTCGGCGTGCTCGGCTACGGGCACGGGATCCGCGGCATGACACCACCCACGGAGGTAGACACGTCGGTCCGCGTCGATCCCCAGGTCGTCGGCCGCTTCGTGACTCGTGACGATGACCGCTGCGGCCATGTCGACGTCCATGACCGCGACCATGTACTTGGTGTACGGGTACCCGACCATCCGGTTGGTGGCTGTCGGCGACACGATCTCGTTGGCCGAACGCTCGGTGCGGAACCACGCGTCGGGGTTGGAAGAGGCGACGGTGGTCATCGGGGCGAGCATTTTGCCGATCTGCGTCCGGTACGTGTCGAGGTCCGTGCCGAGGTGCGCCCGCCGGGCGTTGTCGAACACAGCGAACGTGAGCCATGCCTGGAAGACCTCGTGCGCGACCTCGGCCGGGTGAAACGGCGCCTCCCACGGGAACGCCGGCTTCTCGGCAGGCCGGAAGGAGTAGTCGGGGCGTTCGCCGCGCAACTTGTAGGCGCGCTTGGTGGCGAGTGCCTCGGCGCCCGTGACCAGAGCAACGTCGGACTCGCCGGCGAGGATCCGCTCTGCTGCGCCGGCGAGCAGGAGGTGAGGTGTCGTCCCGCCGATACCGGAGTAGTGCGGGTGGCGCGGGGACGCGCCGAGTCGTTGCGAGAGTCGTCCCGCGGGGTCGTCGTACTGGCAGGTCTGCGAGTAGACCACGTCGACAGAGTCGAGCCGTGTGATCAGCACGCCATCTGACCCGCCTGCGGCATCCCGCGCTGCTTCTCGGGCCACGTGCTCCCACATGTGGAGCGGCTCGGGAGCGTCGGCCCCACCGGACTCCGTGGAGTGCCATGTGCGCGTCGCGACGCCGATGATGCACGGCGCGCGGGGATCGGTCGCCACGGTTGTCTCGAAGCGCCGCGCTCAGCGCGCCTTCCAGACGGGATCGCGCTTTTCGGCGAAGGCCTTCGGGCCCTCCCGCGCGTCCTCCGTCTGGAAGATCTCGGCGGCGATCGCGCTCTCGTTCTTGTAGGCGCTACGCATGTCGGTCGCCAGGCCCTCGAGGACGCTGCGTTTCGTGGCCTGGACCGCGAGGGGAGCGTTGGCGGTGATACGGCGGGCGTACTCGTGGGCGCGGTCCATGAGCTGATCCGGCTCGACGACCTCGTTGAGCAGGCCCATTTCGAGAGCGCGCTCGGCGGGAACGAGATCGGCGCAGAGCAGGAACTCCATGGCGTGCGGATAGCTGATCTGGCGGGGGAGTCGCACGGTCGTGCCGCCACCGGCGAACAGGCCGCGCTTGGGTTCCATCACGGCGAACTTCGCATCGGGGACCGCGAGCCGGATGTCGATACCGCCGAGCATCTCCATGCCGCCCGCGGTGCAGTAGCCGTTCACCGCCGCGATGATCGGCTTGTAGAGCTTGACGCCGCGCAGCACGGCTTTGACACCGTCGTCGAGGCGGTAGCCGTGGATCTCCTCGATGTCGCCCTCGGCGATCGACTCCTGGAGCTTCGTGATCTCGGGGATGTAGCGCTTGAGGTCGGCGCCGCTGAAGAAGGCGTCACCGACACCGGTGATGATCGCCACCCACGCATCGTCGTCCTCGCCGAAGCGCTCCCAGGCACTCCGCAGCTGAAAGAAGTGCTCCATGTCCGCGGAGTTCTTCGCCTCCGGTCGGTCGATCGTGATGACCACGACGTGGTTGTCACCGGACTCGTAGTGGATCGCCATGTCGGTGGGTTCACCCCCGTCGCGCGAAACCTGACATCGTAGTCAGGCTGGCGCCGCCGAGAGCCAGAACCAGACCGCAGCACCCAACCCGAGAAGACGACGAGGAGCCCGTGCCATCACGACCGACCGCCCTGGTGACCGCCCCGCTGCGCGGGTCAGGGCTCGACCGGCTGCGCACGATGACCGACGTGGTCCTCGATCCGTGGATCGACCAGAAGCCGCTACGGATCTACTCCGCAGAAGAACTGGCCGCGCGCGTCGCGTCGGAAGGCGCTGAACTGCTCGTCGTAGAAGCCGACGCGGTCGACGGACCGGTGTTCGACCAGCCGTTGCGGGCGATCGGCGTGTGTCGGGGCGCCCCCGTGAACGTCGATCTTGCCGCAGCGACGCGTGCAGGGATTCCGGTCGTGAACACGCCGGCGCGCAACGCAGATGGCGTTGCCGAGATGACGGTCGCGCTGCTCTTCGCCGTCAACCGCTCCGTCGTGGCCGCCGACTCCGACGTTCGGGCCGGGCGCGTCTTCGACGGCGGTCTCATTCCGTACCAGCGGTTCCGTGCCTGGCAGGTCGCCGGTCGCACGTTCGGGATCGTCGGTCTCGGCGCCGTCGGTCGCGCGACAGCCTGGCGGATGGAAGGCCTGGGGATGCGCGTGATCAGCCACGATCCGTACGCGGACGACGCCACACACTCGCTCGGCGATCTCCTCGCGGAGTCCGACGTCGTGTCGATGCATGCGCGGGTCACCGACGAGACGACCGGGATGATCGGGGCGGACGAGTTCGGTCGGATGCGTGACGGTGCGATCTACCTGAACACGGCCCGCGCCGGTCTCCACGACCCCGATGCACTCGTATCGGCGCTGGAGTCCGGAAAACTCGGTGGCGCGGGCCTCGATCACGTCGAGGGCGAGATTCTCCCCGCCGACCATCCGCTGCTCTCGATGCGCAACGTCGTGATCACACCTCACATCGGAGGTGCCACCTACGACACCGAGGTCGTACAGTCGATGATCGTGGCCGATGGCTTCGAGCGGATCCTGCGTGGCGAGCGACCCGATCACTTGGCGAACCCCGAGGTGTGGGCGTGAGCGAGGCGCGGTCGGCGGACGACCTGAAGCAGTCGCTGCTCGACACTGCCAAAGAGCTCCTGAGACGCGGACTGGTCGAGGGAACCTCGGGCAACCTGTCGGCGCGGTTGCCTGACGGCAACGTCGTTCTCACCGCATCGTCTCTGGACTACGAGGTCATGACCCTCGACGACCTTGTCGTGTGCGAGCCCGACGGGGAGGTCCTGGAAGGCGAGAGAACCCCGACCACGGAGAAAGCGCTGCACCTGGCGTGTCTTCGGGAGCACGCCGACATCGGCGCCGTCATCCACTCACATGCGAAATTCGCCACGATGTTCGCCGTCACGCATCAGCCGATTCCGTGTGTGATCGAGGAGTTCGACATCTACGTCGGCGGCGACGTCCCCGTGGCGGACTACCGGCTCACGGGAAGCGACGAGTTGGGCGAAGAGGTTTCACGATGGGTCGGCGACCGCGGCGCGGTGTTGATGGCGAACCACGGTCTGCTCACGGTCGGAGCGACACCCGAGGCGGCGATGAAGGTGGCGTCACTCGTGGAACGCACGGCGGAGATCATCTGGGGAGCCCGCCAGATCGGCGACCTCGTCCCGCTTCCCGAAGAGACGATGGAGCAGTTCGCCCCCATCTACAAACTCATGCGCAACCCCTAGGACCCATAGGGCTCCTAGTGACGTGATGCGTCCGAGGCGCGCGCTATGCGCGCGCCTCGGACGCATCACGTCATGCAGCCTGGATGCCGAGGGCGGACCGTACTTGCGCGACAACCCGATCGGGTCGACGGTCGATGTCCGTTGCCGAGAAGTGAAGTGTCCGCCAGCCGAGTTCGCCTATCCGGTTCGAACGTTCGAGACCGGCCTGCCACGCGGAGCGCCCTCCGTGTCCTTCGTAGCCGTCGAGCTCGATGGCAAGCCGGTTCCCCGGGTAGCCGAAGTCGAGGAATGCAACGCGACCGGAGTTCTCGACGCGCACCTGCCGTTCGGGATCGGGAAGGCGAGCGCGGCGTACGAGCTGGACGAATCGCGTCTCCAGATAGCTTTCGGGAACGGCCCCACCGCTCGGCCGACGTTTCAGGACCCGACGGAGTCGTGCGGTACCAGGGCGCTTGGGCCCGAGGACCTCGAGCATGGTCCGAAGTCGCGCCATCGATGTCAGGTTCCTGCGAAGAGCGTCGTCGAGAGCGATCTCGACAGCGTCGTCACTCAGGACCACGGCCAGATCGATGACGGTTCGGGACGGCATCGTGGCAGGTATCCCGTCGAGCACCGTCACGTCCTGCGCGAATAGTGTGTGCGACTCGTGACATGAGACCTCGGGGCTCTTGCTCCGATGGTGACGCAGCGCCGTGACTTCCACGACATCGCGGGACGATCCTGCAAAGGACCAGAGCGCTGCAGCGGCGCGGTGGGACGCGACGGCATGCCCGGCAAGACACGAAGCCATCAGGCGTTGTTCCCATGTTGGTCGTACTCCCGCGAGTCGGTAGACCGCTGTATCTGCCCGATGCCACGTGCCGGCGGCGAGTAGCCGCGCGATCATTCCTCGTGACAAGCCGGCTTGTAGCGCCTGCTGCCGCGTGATGAGACCATGTTGGGCCTCGAAATTGTGATGCGTCCCTGAGGCTCGAATAGCGCGCGCCATGGACGCATCAAATCAGCGGAGTGTGACAGTGACCAGGATCTTCCACGAGGAGGACGGAGATCTCCGTGTCCTCGACGGATCGGCGGTCGCCGTGGTCGGCTACGGAAACCAGGGGCGGTCGTGGGCGCTCAACCTGCGTGACTCAGGGCTCGACGTTCGGGTCCACGTTCGCGCCGACGAGTCGCGCCACCAGGCCGAGCAGGAAGGCTTCGCCGCCCACGAGATCTCTGACGCCTCCGACGCCGATGTTCTCTGCGTTCTCGTTCCCGACGACGTCATCCCGCAGCTCGGCCTGGCTCCGCGCCGTGAGGCGCTCGTCGTCGTCGCCAGCGGGTACACGCCGGCGTTCGGTCGCTTCGAGCCGGATTGTGACCTCGGAATGGTCGCTCCCCGCATGCTCGGACCCGAGGTCCGTCGCTGCTACCAGGAGGGAGTCGGCTTCATCTCCGCTGTCGGCGTGCACCACGATCTCTCCGGACACGCGTGGGGCCGTACCCTCGCCATCGCCAAGGCGATCGGCGGGCTCAGACAGAGCGCCATCGAACTCACCGCGCACCAGGAGGCCGTCCTCGACCTCGCCGTCGAGCAGGCGCTCGCTCCCGCGCTCACCCACGTGAACCAGACGTTCGTCACCGAGATGTCCGCTCGGGGCATCCCGCTCGAAGCGATCCTCGTGGAGCTGTTCCTCTCGGGTGAGGTGGAGCGCACGTACCGGCTCCTCCGTGAGGAGGGCTACGCCGGCCAGCTCCGGCACCATTCGCCGACGAGTCAGTACGGCCAGTTGTCCCGACGCGAGGCCTATGACGGCATCGATCTCGCCACCACGATGCACGAGCTCGTGGAGAACATCTCCAACGGGACGTTCGCTGACGAGTGGGACGCGGAGCGCGACGAGGGCTATCCGAAGCTCAACGCACTGCGCGAACAGCACGCCGGCGAGGCGATCGCCGAGTTCGAAGCCGCGTTGCGACGGGAACTCGGCGTCTGAGAAATGGCACCGTCAGAGCAGCGAGGGCGGCGCCCACGGCGATCTCGTGCGGCATCCGGTGGGGCGCCTCGTGCTGGATCCAGTGGTGGAAGCGGTCCAGCCACGCCGGGAACGGATTCACCCCGAAGAAGAACAGGCAGGGCTTTTCGGCGTCAAGGATCGTGGAACCGGCTATGCCCGCCAGCACCGCCCGGCGCCGTCCGGGTGACGCGGCAGCGACTCCGATGAGCGATGCGAGGCCGATCACCCCGTCTCGGCGGGCGATCTGCTCGAAGCGCGGATCGTGGAGCGTCATCGTGGCGTCACCCCAGTGGGGCATCGCATCCATGGCGATGTGCGAGGCGAAGCCCGCCACGAAAGCGGAGCCCGCCCGGTCCTCACACAGCGCACCGATGATCGCCCCGGCGTAGACGTGGTTCGTGATGAACACGCCGATCAGTCTCGCGTGCCTGACCTTTGTTGCTGACCCTTGTTGCTGACCTGTGTGGCTGAGTGGCAGGAGCTGTCGCTTGACGTGACTTGTCTAACGACAATCATTGGTGATACGGTGGCGGACGTGAAGACACCCGAGCTGCTCACCGACCGGTTCCGCGCCGAGGGCCTGCGCGTCACCCCCCAACGTGAGTGCATCTTCCGGCACCTCTGGGGCGACGACTCACACCCCACGGTCGAGGTGCTCCACGACCGTGTCCGGGCGGAGATGACCACGGTGTCGCTGAAGACCGTGTACCAGACGGTCCACGACCTCGCCGACATGGGGGAGGTTCGGCTCATCGATCTCGGAACAGGCACGCAGCGTGTCGATCCCAACATCGAGCAGGCCCACCACCACCTCGTGTGCGTCCGGTGCGGGATGATCCGCGACGTCCCGGTGCCCGAGACCACGCCGCGCGTCTCGGCCCGCGATCGCCACGGCTTCTCGGTCGACAGCGTCGAGGTCAACTACCGGGGAGTGTGCGACGCCTGCGCATCGGCGACCAACTGAGCGTCGACCCACCGTTCAAGACTGTTCTGGAAGACCGTTCTCGAAGAAGAGACTCAGGAAACCGACAAGTGAGGAGAAGCGATGCCGAAGCTGGATGGAACCAAGACCCACGACAACCTCAAGGAGGCGTTCGCCGGCGAGAGCCAGGCCAACCGCCGCTACCTGTACTTCGCCCAGAAGGCCGACGTGGAGGGCCAGCCCGACGTGGCGGCGCTGTTCCGCTCGGTCGCCGAAGGTGAGACCGGCCACGCGTTCGGCCACTTCGACTTCCTGGCCGAGGTCGGCGACCCGGTGACCGGCGTGGCGGTCGGCGCCACTGAGGACAACCTCAAGTCCGCCATCGAGGGCGAGACCTACGAGTACACCGAGATGTACCCCGGGTTCGCCCGCACGGCCCGCGACGAGGGCTTCGAAGAGATCGGGGAGTGGCTCGAGACCCTCGCCCGCGCCGAGAAGAGCCACGCGGGACGCTTCACGAGCGGCCTCGAAGGGCTGAGCTAGGCCGGAGAGCGCGGAGGGGCCGCTCGTCGGCCCCTCCACACGCTCTACTTTTCACAGTCGACACAGTCGACACCCACACCACGGGGAAGACATCACAGTCGACACAGTCGACACCCACACCAGGGGAAGACGGGGCGATGACCACGACCTACGACCCACACGATCGGGCATATCTCGACGCGGCCGATGCGCGCGACGAGCGCGACCGCGTCTTCGACCTATGTCACGGCTGTCGGCTCTGCTGGAACCTGTGCCCGTCGTTCGAGACGCTCTTCGAACTGATCGACGATGTGCACGGCGATGACCCGCACGCCCTCACCGGCGACGAGCACGACCGCATCGTCGGGGAGTGCTACCAGTGCAAGCTCTGCTACCTGAAGTGTCCGTATGTTCCGCCCCACGAGTGGGATCTCGACTTTCCGCGCCTCATGATGCGGTCGTTGTCGATCCAGCATGCCGAGGGCAAGGTCGACCGGTCCGCGAACGTGCTGGCACGCACCGACCTCCAGGGGAAGGTGGCGTCGAAGATGGCGGGGGCGGTCAACGCCGCCAACCGCACGCCGTGGATTCGCCGCGCCATGGAGAAGACCGTCGGCATCGCCGCCGACCGCGTGCTGCCGAACTTCGCCAAGGTCCGGTTCTCACGGTGGTTCGGCCGGCATCCCCGCCGTCCCGACCCGCCCAAGGGTGAGGTCACGCTCTTCCCCACGTGCATCGTCGAATACCAGGAGCCCGCGATCGGCAAAGACGTGGTCGGCGTGTACGAGCACAACGGGATCGGTTGTGACCTGCCGGAGGGTCAGGTGTGCTGCGGGATGCCGTGGCTCGACGCCGGCGACGTCGACCGGTTCATGAAACACGCGAAACGGAACGTCGAGGTACTCGACGATGCCGCCACCGCCGGTCGGCCGATCATCGTTCCGCAGCCCACGTGCGCGTACGTCCTGAAGAAGGAGTACCCGGAGTA
Organism: uncultured Actinomycetes bacterium; assembly: GCA_963704035.1. Classification (GTDB taxonomy): domain Bacteria; phylum Actinomycetota; class Acidimicrobiia; order IMCC26256; family JAOSJL01; genus JAOSJL01. The sequence goes on from CAVPGR010000002.1 coordinate 525,272, forward strand.
CCTCCAGACCGACGCCGCTCGGCGTGTGGCCGACTCGGTGCAGGACGTCACCGAACATCTCATGGATCTGCACCGGGCCGACGAGCTCGACACCGACTTCGACGGCGACGTCCCGGAATCGATCGTGTGGCACGCCGCCTGCCACTACCGGGCACAGCAGATGGGCCCGCGCAGCAAGCAGCTGCTCGAGCTCACGGGCGCCACGGTCGAGATGGTGGAGAAGTGCTCCGCGATCGACGGGACGTGGGGTCTGCGGGCCGAGAACGTCGAACTGGCGCGCAAGGTGGCCAAGCCGCTGATGCGCAAGGTCGAGGAATCCGATGCCACGGTCGTCGCAGGTGACTGTCACCTGGCCAACACCGCGATCGACGAGGCGACCGGGCGTGCCGCGACGCATCCGATCCAGCTACTCGCCCGCGCCTACGGCATTCCCGACGAGGACTGAGCGGGTCCCACGAATGCAGAAGCTCACCCTCGACGACATCGTCGATCTGCGTGCCTACGAGCGCGAGCGTGACGCGTTCCGGCGACATGTCATCGAGCTGAAGAAGGGTCGCCGAATCCACCTCGGGACGATCGTGACCCTCACGTTCGAGAACGCCGACACCGTCCGGTTTCAGATCCAGGAGATGGCCCGCGCCGAGCGCATGCTGCGCGACGAGCAGATCGCTCACGAGGTCGAGGTCTACAACGAGCTGATTCCCGACCCGGGAGAACTGTCGGCCACGCTGTTTCTCGAGCTCACGAGCGACGATCAGCTGCGCGAGTGGCTGCCCAAGCTCGTCGGGGTCCAGCGTCACGTGCGTTTCCGCTTCGGATCCGGCGACGGTGCCGACAGCGGCGAATCAGAGAACGTCGACAACACCGTCGACAACACCGTCGACAGCATCCCCGAGGACGAGGAGCGCCTCACCCGCGAGGACGAGACAACACCGGCGGTTCACTACGTGAAGTTCCGCTTCACGCTCGCACAAGTTGCTGCCCTGCGCGAAGGCCCGGCGTTCCTCGAGATCACCCACCCCGAGTACCGCGAGTCCGTCGAGCTGAGCCCGGCCCAGCGTTCAGAGTTGGCGGCCGATCTCGCCCTCTAGGCTGACGGGCCCATGGACATCGAGGTTCGAAGGATCCGACCCGACGCGGTTCTCCCGCACGCGCAACACGTAGGTGACGCCGGCTACGACCTCGTTGCCTGTGAGGGCGCCCACCTGGCGCCCGCCGGCGGTCACGCGGTGGTGCCGACGGGCATCGCCGTGGCGATCCCGCCCGGCCACGCGGGCTTCGTCCAGCCCCGCTCGGGGCTCGCCGCCCGCCACGGCGTCACCTGTCTGAACACCCCGGGCCTGATCGACGCGGGGTACCGCGACGAGATCCGGGTGATCCTCGTGAACACCGACCCCGACGAGGCGTTCGCCGTCGCGCCAGGCGACCGCATCGCGCAGCTCGTGATCCAACGCGTCGAGGACGTCATCTGGCGGGAGGTCGACACGCTCGACGACACATCGCGGGGCCGGGGTGGCCTAGGTTCGACAGGCCGCTAGCCTGCCCCCAATGCAACCCTTCCGGTTCGGTGTCCAGATGTCCGAGGCGACCTCGGGGGCCGAATGGGCGGAGAAGGCCCGGCGCATCGAGGGCAACGGCTTTTCGACGTTGTTCATGCCCGACCACTTCGACGACACGATGCTGGCGCCGATGCCCGCGATCGCGATGGCGGCAGCGGCCACGCAGACATTGCGCGTCGGCACCCTCGTTCTCGGAAACGACTACAAGCACCCCGCCGTCGTGGCCAAAGAGGCCGCCACGATCGACGTCCTCTCGGACGGTCGTCTCGAGCTGGGCATCGGTGCCGGGTGGATGATCGCCGACTACGAGGAGATCGGGTGGGAGTACGACCGCCCGGGTCTCCGGATCGAGCGCCTCGAGGAGGCGGTCGCCGTCATCAAGGGGGCGTGGGCTCCCGGGGCGTTCAGCTTCGCCGGCGAGCATTACGCGATCACCGACTACGACGCGACACCCGAACCCGTCCAGAAGCCGCACCCGCCGCTCCTCATCGGAGGCGGGGGGAAGCGCGTGCTGTCGCTCGCGGCGCGAGAGGCCGACATCATCGGCGTCAACCCGAACCTGGCTGCGGGAGCCGCCACCCCGGAGGTCGCCAAGACCGCGTTGGCGAAGGAGACCGCCGACAAGATCGGTTGGATCAAGGAGGCGGCAGGCGACCGCTTCGACGACATCGAGCTCCAGGTGCGCTACTTCGTCGCTGCCGTCACCGACGACCGTGTCGGTTTCGCGGAGATGATCGCGGGTCCAGTCGGCATCAGTGCCGAGGACGCGCTGGCGTCAGGTCTCGCTCTCGTCGGCACCGAAGACGAGATCGTCGAGACCTGTCTGCAACGACGCGAGGAGTACGGCTTCACCTACATCGTCGTGGGTGAAGGCGAGATCGACAGCTTCGCCCCGATCGTGGAGCGCCTCGCGGGCCAGTAGGTCTCAGAAGCCGGCAGGTACGACGGCCTCGATCAGGTGCGGTCCGGGTTCGTCGATCGCCCGTTCGAGCTGTGTGGTGAGGTCCTCGGCGTCCTTGGCACGGTTCGCGGGAACGCCCATGCCTCTCGCCAGTGCCACGAAGTCCAGATCGGGCTCCGACAGGTCGAGGAGCCGTTGAGCGCGCGGCCCGGGGCTGCCGGCGCCGACGCGCTCGAGTTCCAGATTCAAGATCGCGTACGAGCGGTTGTTGATGAGGACCGTCGTGACATCGAGTTGTTCTCGTGCCTGCGTCCAGAGCCCCTGGAGCGTGTACATCGCGCTGCCCTCGGCTTGGAGCGAGACAACCGGGCGGTCGGGGCTCGCCACCGCTGCTCCGGTCGCCACCGGGATTCCCTGGCCGATGGCCCCACCGGTGAGGGTGAGCCAGTCGTGGGGAGGCGCGCCCGCGGTGGCTCCGGCCGCATAGATCCCGCCCGTTGCGCCCTCGTCGGAAATGACGGCGTGGTCGGGGAGCACCGCGCCGAGCGCCGCGCAGACGGTCTCCGCACTCAGCTCGCCGGTCGGCCGATCCGGCCGTGACGCCGGCTGGAGCACGGCGGAATCAGGTGCCGCGCCGATCGCGTCGGCGAGGTGCTCCAGAGCACCCACGACGTCGTCGCCCCCCGTTGCCAGGGTGTGCACCATGCATCCCTCGGGCACGAGCGTGCTCGCCTTGTCGGGATAGGCGAAGAACGAGACGGGAGAGGTGGCGTCGACAAGAACGAGATGCGCGAGACCGTCCAGTTGCAGGGCGGCCAACTCCGCCAGGTACGCGAGGCGCTCCACCCCCGGAAGCCCGGCGCCCCGTTCGAGGCGCGCGGGGAACGTCTCGGCGAGCATCTTCGTTTCCGTGGTCGCCGCGGAGCGCGCCGCGGCGACGAGTCCCGGCGCTCGAAGCGCCGCACCTCCCAGCAGGAACGCGCAGGGCGCGTCGGAACGGAGCACGCCGGCGATCTCGCGGACAGCGTCGTCCGTCACGCGGCCAGGAGCGGGTGGCTTCGACGGTTCGGCCGGCTCGGCACCGTCGAGCCAGCAGACGTCGGCGGGGAGGATCAGGGTCGCCACCTGACCAGGTGGGCCGGTTGCAGCGGCGACGGCCGCGGCTCCGTCTGTCCCGACGTCGTCAGCCCGTTCGGTCCGCCGGATCCATCCCGAGACATTGGACGCCAGTGCTTCGATGTCGGACTCGAGAGGTGCGTCGTACTGCTTGTGGTACGTGGCGTGGTCGCCGACGATGTTGACCATCGGTGTGTGTGCGCGCCGGGCGTTGTGGAGGTTGGCGATGCCGTTGCCCAACCCCGGGCCGAGGTGCAGGAGAGTGGCCGCCGGGCGTTCCGCCATCCGCGCGTAGCCGTCGGCGGCTCCGGTGACGACACCCTCGAACAATCCGAGCACGCCGCGCATCCCGTCCACCTCGTCGAGCGCCGCCACGAAGTGCATCTCGGAGGTGCCGGGGTTGGCGAAGCATGTGTCGACGCCGCTCGCGAGCAACGTGCGGATCAGCGCCTGGGCACCGTTCATGAGTCGAGCAGGGTGCCGGGGTTGAGGATTCCGCGCGGATCGAAGGCGGTCTTGATCCGCCGCATGAGATCGATCTTCACCGGGTCCTCCAGTTCGAGGAAGTAGGCCTGCTTCTCGCTACCGATACCGTGTTCCGCCGAGATCGCGCCTCCCAGCGCCATGCCCGCCTCCAGGATCCCGTGCATCAGCGCGCGGCGCTTCTCCGTGTCGGGCTGGAAGACGGCGAGATGCACATTCCCGTCGCCGGCGTGGCCCGCGCCGGCGGTGAACGCACCGTTTTCCTGTGCGAGGTCGGACACCGTCTGGAGGTAGTCGGGAATCGACGCGCGGGGGACGACGACATCGATGATGTCGTCTGCTCCACGAGCTTTCGATACCCAGAACGCACGTTCCCGGGCGACAAGGAGGCGCGTGGCGGCCTGCTCCGGCAGAACGTAGAGATCGAGCGCACCCAGCTCGGTGAGGAGTTCGCCGAGGGTTTCGACGTCCTCTTCGACCCGGTCGGCGTCCTTGCCTTCCAGGAGGACGACCAGGTAGGCGAGTGCGGTCTCGCGGATCTCCTGGGGGATTCCCAGGTCGAGGTCTTCGCTCTCGGTCGTCGCCTCCATGCCCAGGAGGTCGATGTACTCGAGGATGGTCGGGTCGACCCCACTTCGGATGATCTCGGGGATTGCGCCTGTGATCTCGGCGAGGGTGGCGAAGGGCGCGAGCACCGTGGCGGAGTGTTCCGGGCGTCGTTCGATCTTCAGTGTCGCCTCGGTGACGAGAGCGAGGGTTCCCTCGGAGCCGATGATGAGTTGGGTGAGGTCGTATCCGGTGGTGGCCTTCACGAACTTGCCACCGGTGCGCATCACCTCGCCGGTGGGAAGCACCGCTTCGAGGCCCAACACCCGGTGCCGCGTCACGCCGTATTTCACGGCGCGCATCCCGCCCGCGTTCGTCGCCACGTTCCCGCCGATGGTGGCGCTGTTCTCGCCCGGGTAGACCGGGTACACGTATCCCAGTGGCGCGAGCGCGTCGTCGAGCTGCTCGAGGGTCACGCCCGGCTGGACGACAGCGACCTGGTTGTCGGTGTCGATCTCGAGGATCTCGTTCATGCGTTCGAACGAGACCATGATGGCATCGGGACGTGGGATCGACGCCCCACAAAGCCCGGTGCCCGCGCCCCGGGCCGTGACGGGCGTTCCGGCCTCGTCGGCCGCCCGCAGGATCGACGCGACCTCGTCGGTCGTGGCCGGGCGGACGAGGGCGGCCGGGGCCTGCGGGGACGCGGTCAGAGCCTCGTCGTGCGCGTAGTCCTCGCCGATGGCGTCACCGGTCAGAACGTGCGACGTGCCGACGAGGTCGGCCAAGGAGTCCATCAGCGCCGTCATCCGCACCCTCTCCGAGACATCCGGTGTACGACCGCCCGGACTGTACCGGCGGCGGGGGTCACTTGGTATCCTGCGCCCCACACGCGGACGTGGCTCAGTTGGTAGAGCATCACCTTGCCAAGGTGAGGGTCGCGGGTTCGAATCCCGTCGTCCGCTCCAGACCCTCTCGACCGGCCCGGTTCCCATAAAGTTCTAGTAATCACTAGAATAATGTGTTGTACGTCGGTCCGCTCACGGAGGCACCCTCATGGCCATTGACCCGGAAAGCTCACTGGCAGAGATCGTCGACGAGTCCCCGGGCTCGGCCCGGATCTTCGAAGGCCGCGGTCTCGACTACTGCTGCCATGGTGACCGCAGCCTCGGCGTGGCATGTGATGAGGCGGGGATCGACTCGGCGGAACTCCTCGACGAGTTGGCCACTCTCGGTTCCGAACCTTCTGCGGAATGGACGGCGATGGGGCCCGTCGAGCTCGCCGACCACATCGAGGCCACGCACCACGCGTTCCTGCACACCGAGCTGCCACGGCTCGCCGCGTTGGCGGCGAAGGTCGAGTCGGTCCACGGCGAACGCCACCCCGAGCTCGTCGATGTGGCCACCACCTTTGGTGGACTGAAGTCCGAGCTCGAACCGCACCTGGCCGAAGAGGAGCAGGTGCTGTTCCCGGCGATCCGGCAGTCCTCGGTCGACGACGGGGTCACAGAGGGAGACGGGGTCACAGCGGGAATCGCGGACCTCGTCGCCAAGCTGGAGGACGAACACGACAGCGCCGGAGCGCTCCTGGCGCATCTGCGGGCAGCCACGGGGAGCTTCACGGTCCCCGCTGACGGTTGCGCGAGCTACCAGGCTCTCTACGAGGGCCTCGCAGGCCTCGAAGCCGACACGCACCTGCACGTGCACAAGGAGAACAACATCCTGTTCCCTGCGGTGACCCTACGCTGACCCGACGCCGATTCGACGTCAGGCAACGGACTCCGCGACCAGGTGGCACCGCAGGCGGCATTGTGCGCGGCGCGGGTCCTCGGGGAGGAGCTCGTCGACGACCAGGCCCCCGCTCTGCTCGGCGGCCCCGTACGCCATGCCGAGGTGCAGCCCGCACACCGTGTCGGGATCGGCCAGCGCGGTGGTGGCGAAGGGGCAACACCCGAGCACGACCTCGACGGCATTGTCTCGTACGTCGACCGTCGGTTCGAAGCCTTCCCGGGCAATCTGCACGACGAATGCGTTGACGGGGTCCGATGCCGGCGCGGTTCCGAGGCGGTGCCGCCGTGCCGCCCGCCGACCCACCTCGACGGGCGAGTCGCCGGTGCGGATCACCTCGCTCAACAGCAGTGAGAGCCGTTCGTAGGGTCCCGTCGCGCCCCACCGGCTCGCAGCCGAGGGATGGAGCGAGTAGCACAGCCGCGGGCGTCCACGGCCCCTCGACGGCATTGTGTCCTGAACGACGAGTTCGGCCTCGACGAGCTTGGCGAGGTGTTGGCGCACGGCGTTGTGGTGCACGCCGATCCGGTCGGTGAGCTCGGCGATGTCGAGCGACTCCGACGCGTCGGCGACGTGGCGGAAGATCTCGTGACGGGTCGGATCGCCCAGCGCCCGTGCCTGCTCCTGAAAGTGTTGTCATCGTCGTTTCGAGGTCATCGTCCGCCCGGGTCGCCGTGACAGACTATATCTAGTCGACACTAGAGGTAAACGGAGCTCCGGTCACGAAGCGGGCGGCGAGCGGGCCGACGATGGCGGTGATGAGCACGAACGCGGCCGCGAGCGCGCGGAGGTCGTTGCCGTCGGCGAGCGTGACACCCAGGCTCGCAATGACGATGGAGAACTCGCCGCGGGCCATCAGGACCGTACCGGCGCGCCACCGCCCCGCACGGCCGACACCGGCCCGGCCGGCGACGACCCACCCTGTGAACACCTTGCCGGCGAGGGCGACGACCGCGAGTGCCGCCGCGGGTGCCAGGGCGCCGAGTAGATCGGAAGGGTCGATCTGGAACGAGAAGAACAGGAAGAACACCGCAGCGAAGAGGTCGCGCAGCGGGCCGATCAGGTCGCCGGCGCGGGCCTGGACCGGACCCGACAGGGCGAGGCCGACGAGAAAGGCACCGACGGCCGCCGATACCTCGAGGCGCTGTGCGATTCCGCCTACGAGCAAGGTCAGGCCGAACACCGCCAGGAGCAGGGCCTCGTCGGAACCTGACTGAAGTAGGAGGCTGAGCCTCCCTCCGAAGCGCATGGCTCCGAGGAGGATCACCGCGACCACGCCCAGGGCGACAGCCACGGTGATGGTTGTCGCCGCCAGATCGCGTCCGGTCACGAGTGCCGCCGCGACGGGCAGGAACACGGCCATGGCGAGGTCTTCGAGCACGAGGAGGTTCAGAACGACCGGCGTTTCCCGGTTGCCGAGTCGGTCGAGCTCACTCAGGACCTTGGCCACGATCCCCGACGAGCTGATCCAGCACACGCCACCGAGCAGCACCGCCGCGGTCGTGTCCCAGCCGACCAGCAGCCCGGCGACGAAGCCCGGCGTGAAGTTGACGACGGCATCGGTGACGCCCGGCAGCAGGCCGGTGCGCAGACCGTGGCGCAGCTCGCTCGTGGTGTACGCGAGCCCGAGGGTCAGCAACAGCAACAAGACTCCGATCTCGGCGACCAGGGAGATGAAGTCGGCACTGACGTCGAGCGGAGCCAGCCCACCGTTGCCGACCGCGAGTCCGGCGAGCAGGTAGAAGGGAATCGTGCTGACGCCCAACCGGCCTGCGAGCCGGGCGAGGAGCGCGAGCACGAGAGCGACCGCGCCGATCTCGATGAAGACCACGCTGGCACTCGAGCCTGTGGCACCGAGGGTGGTCACGACACGAGCAGATCGCGCAGTTCCGCCAATCCTTCGGACGTACCCACCGCCACCGCGACGTCATCGCGTTCGAAACGGTGGTCGGGCCCGGGCGCGGGAATCGTCGTGTCGCCACGCACGACGGCCACGATCGACGTGCCCGTGCGGGTACGAAACGCGCCCTCGGCAATCGTGGAGCCGACGAAGCTGGAATCCCCGGGGACCGTGACCCAGTCGATAGCGAGTCCCTCGATGTGCTGTTGCACCTCGGCGACCGCCTCGCTGACAGGGCTCGCGCCGAGGAGTTCGGCGAGGGTCCGGGCGTCCTCGGCGCTCAGGTGGAGGGCGGTGGTGCAGGCGTCGGGATCGTCACGGTCGTAGACCGCGATCTCGCGACGACCGGTTCGGTGGTTGAGAACCGCCACCCGTTCACCGTCGACGGTCGTGAACTCCAGACGAACGCCGACACCGGGTAGCAGTGTCTCCGAGACCTCCGGCATGGTGTCTCCCGTCCCACAGGTACGGATCGAATCGTCCAACCTAGGTGGGCGCCCGCCCGCCGTCCACGTCGGTGAGCGTCCTCTGAAGGTCCGGTCGAGGCTTCCGGCTCGGGTCCGTCGCGCGGTCGCCCCGGTTCTACTGTGGCGCGTTCCCGGTAGGGCATCGTCTCCTCCCGGCAGGAGGTGCTGTCATGTCGGGCTGGTTGTACCGAACGGGCGTGTTCTCGTCGCGGCACCGCAGGCTCGTGGTCGGCGTGTGGATCCTGCTGATCCTCGGCGCCGTCGTGACCAACCGCGCCGTCGACGCCCCGTCGGTCGACAACTTCGACGTACCGGGCATCGAATCCCAACACGCCCTCGACGTGTTGGGCGAGAGGTTTCCCGAGCGCTCGGGCGCCACCGCGATGGTCGTGTTCCATGTCGACGACGGCACGGTGAACGACCCCGAGGTCGCCGCCGGTATCGCCGATTCCGCTCGCGAGATCGAGGCGCTGCCGTCGACACTCACGGTGACCGATCCCCTGGAGGGCCCGGGCTCGGTCTCGAGCGACGGCTCCACCGCGTTCGCTGCCGTGCAGTTCGACGCCTCCGCCACCGATCTCGGGCGCGGGGTCCTCGACGAGCTCATCGCCACGGGGGCCCCGGCCGAAGGCGCCGGTGCACAGGTCGAGTTCGGCGGCGAGCTGCCCCTCGTCCTGAAGGAGCGGTCCACCGGACCCGCCGAGGTGATCGGCGTCGTGGCGGCTCTCGTGATCCTGTACACGATGTTTCGATCCGTGATCGCGATGGTGCTGCCGCTCGCGACCGCGTTGGCGGGCATGGCGTTCGGGCTGTCCGCCGTCGGCGTGCTCGCCGCCGGGGTCGAGATCCCGTCGGTTGCTCCGCAGTTGGCGACGATGATCGGACTCGGAGTCGGGATCGACTACGCCCTGTTCGTCCTGAGCCGCCACCGTGAGAACCTCACCGCGGGGGTTTCCGTCGAGCAGTCGGCAGGGCGCACCAACGCCACAGCGGGTCAGGCGGTCGTGTTCGCGGGCGGCACGGTCGTGGTCGCCATCCTCGGGCTCCAGGTCGCCGGAATCCCGTTCGTGGCCGCGCTCGGCTACTCGGCGTCGGTCATCGTCGCCGTGGCTGTCGCGGTGGCGGTCACGCTTCTTCCGGCCCTCCTCGGGTTCGCGGGGACGCGTCTGGCGCCGAACCCGCGGGAGCGCCATCCCGACGGCAGCCCCAAGACCACCGGGTGGGTGTGGTGGGCGCGCTGGGTGTCCCATCACCCGTGGAGATCCAGCCTGGGGGCGACCGCGGTGCTGCTGGTGCTGGCCTTCCCCGTGCTCCACATGCGACTCGGGCAGGCCGACGCGGGCACCGACCCGACCTCGACGACGCACCGGCGTGCCTACGACCTGCTCGCCGAGGGATTCGGCGACGGATTCAACGCTCCGCTCCTCGTGGTGGTCGACGTGAGTGACGCAGCGGATCCCGACGCCACCGTCGGGGCCATCACCGCCGGACTCGCCGAAACCGCCGGAGTCCGTTTCGTCTCGCCCGCCGAGAGCAACGCCGCCGGCGACACGGCGGTGGTCACCGTCATCCCGACCACGGAGCCCCAGGACGAGGCAACGAGCGAGCTGGTCCACCGCCTCCGGAACACGACGCTGCCGGCGGTCACCGACGGCACGGACGTCGAGACGTTCGTCGGTGGGGCGACGGCCACGTTCATCGACCATTCCGACAAGATCGCGGCCCGCCTTCCGTGGTTCATCGCCGCAGTCGTCGTCGTGTCCCTTCTGCTCCTGACCGTGGTGTTCCGTTCGCTTCTGGTACCCCTCAAGGCAGCCCTGTTGAACCTGTTGTCGATCGGTGCCGCCTACGGCGTCGTCGTCGCTGTGTTCCAGTGGGGATGGGGCCTCCCGCTCGTCGGACTCGACGAATCGGTGCCGATCAACGCCGTGGTCCCGATGATGATGTTCGCCATCGTCTTCGGGCTGTCCATGGACTACGAGGTGTTCATCCTGTCCCGAATCCGCGAGGAGTACCACAGCGGCAAGACCAACATCGACAGCGTGGTCACAGGCCTGGGTGCGACCGCGAAGGTCATCACCGGCGCTGCTCTGATCATGATCTGCGTGTTCCTCGGCTTTGTTGCCGGCGAAGATCCCATCGTGAAGATGATGGGTCTGGGTCTGGCGACCGCCGTGGCCGTCGACGCCACGATCGTGCGCATGGTCCTCGTACCGTCGACGATGGCGCTGGTCGGCGATGCGAACTGGTGGATCCCCCGTTGGCTCGACCGTGTGCTCCCGCGTCTCGACCTCGAGGAGGTTCGCAGCGATGCCGACTGATGGTGGGCCGACTGATGGTGCGTCGACCGAGAGCTCGCCGACTCCGACCCCCCGTCGGCTGCGCCGCGCTCTGCTCATCGGCATCGGGGCACTCGTCGTCCTGATCGCTGCGGCCGGGCTCTACATCGTCTTCGGTCATCGCGAACCCGGCGAGAAGTCGCAGGCTGATGCGCTGGAGGAGTTCCGCTCGGAGAAGGCGGAGACCCAGCAGGGTCCGACCGACCGTCCGGCTGCGGGTGTGTACTCGGCCACGGCCGAGGGAGTGGAGGACGTCGGCTTCGGCCCGCTGAACGAGGAGTTCGGGCCCGAGGCACCCGTGACCGTCACCCACGGCGCCGAGGGCTGCTTCACGGTACGCGTCGATCTCAACACCAACCACTGGCGCCGCTGGGACTTCTGTGTCACCGACGACGCGCTGGTGGAAGAGGGAGAGGTGACCGCGATCCAACGCGAGTTCCCCGGTATCAAGTTCGACATCGTGACGACGTTCACGTGTGACCCACCGCTCGGACTCCTCGGGCGCGATGGTGAGGTCGTCGAAGGCACCGGTTCGTGCACGGGAGAGAACGACAGCCTCGAGGGCACCACGAGCGTCGAGGCGACCGTGTCCGGCGGTGGGGAAACGACGCTCGACGTGGCAGGGGAGCCGCGGGGCGCCGTCGTCGTTCAGCGCGACAGCGTGCTCAGTGGTTTCCAGGGCGGAACGGAGACGGTAGAGCTGACCGTCGACGCGGAGACCTGGATGCCGTTGCGCATCTCCTTCGACACCGACGTCGACACGGAATCCCCACTCGGGCGTCGCCCCTACCGCGACACTGGTTCGTTCACGCTGACGACCCTGGAGCCGGCGACGTAGGGTGCGCGGTGGTCGAAGGCCATCTCCACGAGGAGCCCGGGAATGGATGAACTTGTCCACTACGGCGTCGACGACCGCATCGGCGTCATCACGCTCGATTCACCCGACAACCGCAATGCGTTGTCGGTGCAGCTCATGGGGGAGCTCCACGATCACCTGAAGGCGGCGGCCGGTGACCGATCTGTCCGGGGCGTTCTGCTCACCGCGACGGGAACGGTCTTTTGCGCCGGTGCCGACTTGTCGGCTGCTGCGGGCGCGGGTACCGGTCCGGGTTCCTTCGCCGATGTTCTCGTGACGCTGCGCAACTACCCCAAGGCGGTCGTGGCCCGTCTGAACGGCCATGCCCGTGGTGGCGGACTCGGGCTCGTGGCGGCCGCCGACATCGTGGTGGCACCGACCACCGCTACCTTCGCGTTCAGCGAGGTCCGCTTGGGGGTTGCTCCAGCGGTCATTGCACTGCCGTGCCTCGAGGCGATGACTCCCCGGGCGGTGTCGCGTTACATGCTCACGGGGGAGAAGTTCGACGCCGTGGCTGCTGCGGAGGCCGGCCTCGTGACCGTCGCGGTTCCGCCTGACGAGATCGAGGCGAAGACCACCCCTCTGCTCGATGCCATTCGGGCGACCGAACCGAACGCGGTGGCCGCGACGCGTGCGCTCTTGCGGGACCTTCCGGCGATGGAGGCCACCGAGGCGTACGCCCACGCCGAAAAGCTGTCGGCGTCGTTGTTCGACTCTCCCGAGGCTGCCGAGGGAATCGGCGCCTTCATCGAGAAGCGGCCACCGTCGTGGGCCGAGCCGGGGGACTGAGTCGACTCGAGCTGCGGGCCTCAGCGGGTGAAGCCGTCGAGTCGTGACAGCACGAAGAGCATGACCTCGTCGGCGCCTCCCCCGATCGACATGAGACGCGAGTCCCGGAAGTAGCGGGCCGTCCACGTTTCCTCCATGTAGCCGATACCGCCGTGGAACTGGATGCACGTGTCGGCGACGTCACGCACGAGCCGACCGGCCTTCAGCTTCGCGATCGTCGCAAACCGCGTGGTGTCCTCTCCCCGCATGTAGGCCTCGACGCAGGCGTAGTTGTAGTGGCGCAGCAGATCGAGCTCGGCAGAGAGCTCCGCCAGCCGAAACTGGATGTACTGCCGGTCGATCAACGGCTTTCCGAAGGCGTGACGCTCGCGCAGGTAGTCGCGCGTGCGTTCGAGCGCACGTGACATGGAGCCGACCGCGTTGTAGCACGCACTCATCCGTTCGTTCTGGAACTGCGCCATCTGCTGGTGAAACCCGCGCCCGATCTCCCCGATCGTGTTCGCCACCGGAACACGTGCGTCGACGAACGACAGCTCCGTCGTGTCCGACGCCCGGTTGCCGAGTTTGTCGAGAGTGCGGCTCACCGAGAACCCCACGGTGTCGGTCGGGACGATGATCTGCGACATCCCCGACGTTCCTTCGTCCGACGTCCGGGCGAGCAGACAGAGCCAATCGGCCTGGGCGCCATTGGTGATGTAGAGCTTCGTGCCGTTGATCACCCACATGTCGTCGTCACGTTCTGCTCGCGTGCGAATCGCGGCGACGTCGGAACCGGCGTCGGGTTCGGTGACGGCGATCGAGGTGACGGCCCGACCGGTGAGCGCGGGCTCGAGGTACTTCCGCTTGAGCTCTTCGGAGCCGAAGCGGGCGAGAGCCGGGGTCGCCATGCTGGTCTGGACGGCCGTGGCCATCGCCAACGCGGAATGGATGCGGCCCATCTCCTCGCAGAAGATGGCATTGACGAAGTGGTCGGCACCCTCTCCGCCGTACTCGGTGTCGTATTCGAGCCCGAGCATCCCCGCATCGGAGAGCTTGCGGAAGATGTCGTGGAGCGGCATCTCTCCGGCCGCCTCCCAGGCATCGACGTGAGGTTCGATCTCGCGTTCGAGGAAGTTTCGAACCGATGTGCGGAACATGTTGTGCTCGTCTGTGAACTCCATGGGTCGATATTGTCACGCGATGCCCACCAACCCGCTGTCCACCAACCCGTTGCCCACGAACCCACGCCCCGTGGATGCCGGCACGAGAGCGGTTCGGATCGCCAACTGCAGCGGCTTCTTCGGTGACCGTCTGTCGGCAGCGAAGGAGATGGTCGAGGGCGGCGATATCGACGTGCTCACCGGCGACTGGCTGGCCGAGCTCACGATGCTGATTCTGGCCCGCCAGAAGGCGAAGCACCCCGAAGCAGGCTTCGCCCGCACGTTCGTCGAACAGATGCGCCAGGTCCTCGGTACCTGTATGGAAAAGGACATCCGCGTGGTCGCCAACGCCGGAGGTCTGAATCCGGCGGGGTGTGCCGACGCCGTTCGTGAGGTGGCCGCCGAGATCGGCGTGGAGGTCACGGTGGCCCACGTGGAAGGCGACGATCTGCTCGGACGTATCGCCGAGCTCGGGGAAGCCGGAGAGCCGCTTGCCCACATGGAGAGCGGGAAGCTGCTCGCCGATCTCGGCACCGACCCGATCAGCGCCAACGCCTACCTCGGGGGCTGGGGCATCACGACGGCTCTCCGGGCCGGTGCCGATGTGGTCGTCACCGGTCGAGTGACCGACGCTGCCGTCGTCGTCGGCCCGGCGGCGTGGTGGCACGGCTGGGAGCGCGACAACTGGGACGCGCTCGCCGGTGCGGTCGTGGCGGGCCACGCCATCGAGTGCGGCGCACAGGTGACGGGTGGCAACTACGCCTTTTTCGAGGAGGTTCCCGGGCTCGAGCACTGCGGCTTCCCGATAGCCGAGGTCGAGGCAGACGGCGCATCGGTGATCACCAAACACGAGGGCACCGGCGGGCTCGTCAGTGTCGGCACGGTCACGGCGCAGTTGCTCTACGAGATCGCCGGCGCCCGCTATCCGAACCCCGACGTGGTCGCTCGCTTCGACACGATCCACCTCGACCAGCAGGGTCCCGACCGTGTGCGGATCTCGGGCGTACGCGGCGAGCCGGCGCCGTCCACGACCAAGGTCGCGATCAACTACCTCGGTGGGTGGCGCAACGGGACAACCTTCGTGCTCACCGGTCTCGACATCGAGGCGAAGGCGGCGCTGGCGGAGCGGACCCTGTGGCAGTCGATCCCCGGTGGCGCCGAGTCGTTCGACGACGCCGCTGCCGAGCTCGTGAAGGGTGAGGGCGACGGTCACGGTCTTCTGTACGTGACCGTGATCGATGCCGATCCCGACAAGGTCGGCCGGGCCTTCTCCAACCGTGCCGTCGAGATGGCCCTGGCGAGCTATCCCGGCTACTTCGGAACCGCGGCACCGGCGGCCGCGCGCCCGTTCGGTGTCTACTGGCCGGCGCTCGTCGGCGCGCAGCACGTCCCGGTCACGGTCGTCGTGGATGGCGAGACGACGATCGATCCCGGCGCGCCCGTCGACGGAGGAGCGCCGGTTCCTCCGATCGAGGTCGCCGAACCTGCTACCGGGTCCATTCCCGGCGGGCCGACGGAATCCGTGCGACTCGGTCGTCTGATCGGGGCCCGGTCGGGCGACAAGGGAGGCGACGCCAACGTCGGGGCGTGGGCGCGCTCCGATGACGTGTTCGCCTGGTTGTCTGCGTTCCTGACACCGGAGCGGCTGGCGGAGCTGGTCCCCGAGATCGACGGTCTCGTGGTGGAGCGCCACGATTTCCCGAACATCCGATCGCTCAACTTCGTCGTGAAGGGAATGCTGGGCGAGGGCGTCGCGGCGTCGCTACGTTTCGACGCCCAGGCCAAGAGCCTCGGCGAACGCCTACGCGCGGCCGAGGTCGAGGTGCCGGTGAGCCTTCTCGCCGACCGCTAGCGGAGGATCAAATACGTGGCCGGGCTCATGGGTCCTCCGGATTCCTCTCGGATGCGTTGCGCCTCGCGCGTCCCGAAGCGCTTGCCGGCCTGCGCTGGCCGGGGTCACCGGAGCTCGGCGGCGGCAGCTTCGCGCTGCCACGCCTCGAGTCGCTCCGGGTCGAGCACTCCTTCCTCGACGGCGCGGACCACCGCGCAGCCGGGCTCCTTGTCGTGCGCACAGTCGCGGAAGCGGCAGTCCGGTGCGAGTTCGCCGATCTCGGGAAACGCCGAATCAACGGAATCGGTCGTCGCCCAGATACCGAGTTCACGAATACCGGGCGAATCGATGACACATCCGCCCGATGTCAGGATGTGCAGTTGCCTCGTGGTGGTGGTGTGACGTCCTTTGGCGTCGCCGCTGCGCACCGGTGCGGTCGCTGCCACGTCGTCTCCTACCAGTGCGTTGACGAGGGTCGACTTCCCGGACCCCGATTCGCCGATGAAGACCAGCGTGGCGCCGACCGCCAGGTCGGCCAGGTCATCGAGTCCGGTTCCGGTGCGCGCCGAGACAGCGAAGACGTCCAGTGCCGGGTCGGCGGTGCGGACCTCCTCGAGGAGCGGCGTGACGTCGTCAGTGAGGTCGGTCTTCGTCACGGCGACAGCCGGGACCGCGCCCGCCTC
This sequence comes from uncultured Actinomycetes bacterium, assembly GCA_963704035.1. GTDB lineage: Bacteria > Actinomycetota > Acidimicrobiia > IMCC26256 > JAOSJL01 > JAOSJL01. The sequence goes on from CAVPGR010000002.1 coordinate 541,669, forward strand.
CCACGCCAGGGCAACACCGCGCCGGATTCGTCCGGCACGCAGAGGCCGGTCGGTTCCGCAGACCATGACGACGCGGTCGACATTGGCCGCCAGGAGTTGTGAACGGTCGGTGGAGGGGTCCCGCCGCTCCAACAGCGACGTGCGCGCGAGAACCGATCCGATCGCGCCTTCGCCCTCATTGTCGATCACGACCACCCAGTCGCCCACGGTCACGTCGGCGACGGCGCCGTGAATCGGAACGTGCCGCGTCCCGGTCGGCAACGTCGCGAGAACGGCGCTGCCGTCGTGGCGGATCACGCGACCCGGCGCCGCATCGCGTGCGTCCACCTCCGCGAACAGCGCGCTCCAGCGGTCGTTCCACCCGAGGGACTCGAGCTGGGGGTACGTCGACGTCATCAGCGCAGCACTCAGGAGTCGAGCCAGTCCTCGAGGCCGGCGTCCTCCCAGTCGTCGGGTCCGTAGACCGTGCCGGGCTTCGGTGTCATGAGGTGCGTGTCACCGCCGGTCACGAACTCGGCTGACCGCCGCTCCCAGGCGGCGATCCGCTCGTCGTTCGCGCCTTCGTCCGACAGCCCGTGGGTGGTGTCACGGTTCTGTCGGAGCCGTGTCTGGGACGCGATGTCGGTGGCCCAGATCATCACGACCTCGTGCTGGTTGCCGAGTACCTCGTAGAGCCCCGTGGGCTCGTGGCCGTGGTCGCGGATGAAGGGGACGCGCTCGTCAACGACCGCTGTGAGGAAGTCGAGGGCCGATCCCGGATGCACCGTGAGGAGTTCGTGGACAAACAATGTTCCCCGAGTGCCCGCGGCGACGATCTCCGCGGTCGTCGGGCTTCCGGAAATGCCCCCGCACAGACGGTCGAACCCACCGCTTCGCCACTGCTCGGCCGCGTCCCACCAGTCCCCGTAGAAGGCCTGTCGCCGCTTCAGGTTCAGGCGATCGACGTTGCGGGCCCAGCCCTCCCAACCGTCGTCGCCCACGTCCCAGATGTTGACGACCTGCGGCCACCGACCGCCGCCGGGCGCGCACACGAAGAACGTTCCCTGGAGCGTGAACATCTCCGGCATGCGCTGCACGGGTTCGTGAGCGACGTGATCCATGTAGTCGTACTGACCCTGGCCGACGATGTCGACGACTTCATGGAGGTAGAGGGCTCGGTTCACTCGGCGCGCACCTCGACGACGACCTTGCCGTAGGTCTTGCGGTCCGCCAGGTCCTGGAGGGCCTGTGCGGCGTCGTCGAACGTGTAGGGCGGATAGAGCGGCGGATCGACCGCACCCGTCTCGGCCAGCGCCAGGATCTCGGTCATCTGACGCCGGAGCGAGTCCGGATCACGCATGATCGACGCGCCCCAGTGCACACCCACGATGCTGTAGTTCTTCAGTAGCACGTGGTTCATCGGCGCATCAGGGATTCCCGCCACGAATCCGATGACGAGCAGGCGGCCGTTCCATGCCATGCAGCGCCGCACCTGGTGGAAGGTGTCGCCACCGACCGGGTCGTACGCGACGTCTACGCCACCACCGGTGACCTCGCGAACAGCGTCGACCCACTCGGCGTCGACGTGATGGTCGATCACGACTTCGGCGCCGAGGTCGTGGGCCAGAGCCGCCTTCGTCTCGCCGCCGGCGACAGCCACGATCCTGGCTCCGGCGGCCAGGCCGAGCTGGATCGCCGCCGTGCCCGTTCCTCCGGCGGCGCCGGTCACGAGGAGCCATTCGCCGGGCTGGAGGTTCGCGCGGTCGTGGAGGGCGAACCACGTGGTCGCGTAGTTCATGGGGATCGCGGCCGCCGTGGTCGCGGTGATCGCGTCAGGCAGAGGGAGAACGAACGCACTCGAGGCAGACGTCACGACTCGCTCCGCGAGTCCACCACCGAAGAAGACGATTCTCTGTCCTACGTCGAGATCATCGACACCCTCTCCGAGCGCAGCGATCCGCCCGGCCGTTTCGCCGCCGGGTGTGTACACGTCGGGGGTCGGCATCTGGTACTCGCCGCGACACATGAGGACATCGGGGAACGAGAGACCGACGGCGTCGACGTCGACAGCTACCTCTCCCGGACCGGGCTGCGGCGCGACGTCTTCTTCGAGCCGGAGACGATCGATCGGCTCGCCAATTTCGCGCAACCGCCATACGCGTGTCGTTGTAGCTGCGGTCTTGCGACTCGTCATGTGAGAATTCCTATTCCGTCGCCGATCAGCGCGCGCGGCGTGAACAGCATCAGGATGACGGCGATGATGGGGAACGGGCTGAGGGCGACCCCGACCGCGAGCGGCAGGATCTGTCCGATGTCGCTGCCCATCTCTCGAGGCTACAGGGGCCCCTCGAAGAGGCGTGCCGACCGGCTTTCTGGCAGTCTTCATTTCCCGCACGAGTTCCACCCGCCGATCCACAGGGGAAGCGATACCCATGAAGCTCGCGATGGCTTTGAACTACACGGGAGATCCGCGCAAGGCCGCACAGGACGCCGCCGACCTCGAGTCCGCGGGCATCGACATGATCTGGGTCGCCGAGCTCTACAGCTTCGATGCCGTGAGCATCCTCGGCTATCTCGCCGCCCAGACCTCGCGAGCTGAGCTGGCATCGGGGATCTTCCCGATCTACTCGCGCACGCCCACCCTCACCGCCATGACGGCCGCCGGGCTCGATGCTGTGTCGGAGGGCCGTTTCATCCTCGGCCTGGGGGCATCGGGCCCGCAGGTCATCGAAGGGTGGCACGGCGTGCCGTACGACAAGCCGTTGACCCGCACGCGGGAGGTCATCGACATCTGTCGACAGGTCTGGACTCGCGAACGTGTCACCTACGACGGCGACGTGTACCAGCTGCCGCTTCCGAAGGGCCAGGGCACGGGCCTCGGAAAGGCATTGAAGCTCGTCAACCACCCGGTCCGCGATCGGATCCCCGTCTACCTCGCCAGTCTCGGCCACAAGAATGTGGCGTTGACCGCCGAGATCGCCGACGGCTGGCTTCCGGTCTTCTTCCATCCGGAGAAGGCGGACGACGTCTGGGGGGCTGATCTCCGTGCCGGCGGCGCCAAGCGCTCGAGCGACCTGGGTCCGCTGGAGGTCGTGGCCGGTGGAGCCGTGGCGATCTGCGACGCCGACACCGCAACCATGGTCCGCGACGGTGGTCGCTTCATGACAGCGCTGTACGTCGGTGGCATGGGTGCCAAGGGAAAGAACTTCTACAACGACGTCTTCTGCCGTTACGGCTACGAGGCGGAAGCCGAGCAGATCCAGGACCTCTACCTGTCGGGGAAGAAGAAGGAGGCCGAGGCGCTCGTACCCGACGAGTTCCTCGCCGCGACGACCCTCGCCGGCGATGAGGGTGCCGTCAAGGAACGCATCGAGGCGTTCCGTGAGGCCGGGGTGACGCGGTTGAACGTGCAGGCCGTGGGTGGCGACCGCCTCCGGGTCATCGAGAAGATCCGGGAGTGGGTCTGATCCACTGAGCGAAAGCTCCAAGCGGGTCAGCGTCGTGACCCGTCAGATTCGACGCAGCAACGTTCCCGTTCCGAGACCACCGCCGCAGCACATCGTCACGATTGCGTGTTCGGCCTGCGCGCGCTCCAGTTCGTGGACGGCCTTGGTCAACAGGACCGCACCTGTACCGCCGAGCGGATGACCGAGAGCTATGGCGCCGCCGTTGGGGTTGACGGTGTCCATGTCGGGCTTCAGCTCCTGCTCCCAGGCGAGCACGACACTGGCGAACGCCTCGTTGATCTCCACGACGTCGATGTCGCCCATGCTCAGACCGCTGTCGTCGAGGAGCTTGCGCGTCGCCGCGATCGGGCCGGTGAGCATCAACACCGGGTCCGAACCCACGAGACACGTGTCGACAACCGTGGCCTTCGGAGTGACCCCGAGAGATTCCGCTCTGTCACGTGTCATCAGCAGTACAGCGGCCGCGCCGTCGCTGATCTGCGAGGAGCTACCCGCTGTGTGGACGCCGTCAGGCATGTTCGGCTTCAGGCCGGCTAGAGCCTCGAGGGTCGTTTCGCGCATCCCTTCGTCGGTGTCGATGCGATGCGTCGTCTCGGCGGGCTTGCCGTCGTCGCCCATGTCGGGAGCGTCGATCGGGAGAGCCTGAGCCTCGAAGCGCCCTTCGCTCCAGGCGTGTGCCGCTCGGTCCTGCGACATCTTGGCGAAGCCGTCGACGTCGCCTCGCGTGATGCCCCACTTCGTGGCGATCCGCTCGGCACCGTCGAACTGTGACGTGAACTCGTGGTGTTTCCAGTAGTTCTTGTTCACCGGCTTGCCGACCGGCGGATCCTTCGGGATCGTCGCTCCCATCGGCACCCTGCTCATGATCTCCACGCCACAGCCGACTGCCATGTCGACGACACCGGACTTCACGAGCGCGAACGCGAGGTTGGTCGCCTGCTGCGACGATCCACACTGGGCGTCCACGGTGGTTGCGGCGGTTTCGAGGGGGAGGCCTGCAGCGAGCCACGCGTTGCGGGCGACGTTCATGGTCTGCATCCCGACCTGACCCACGCATCCGCCGACGACCTGCCCGACCTCGGCGGGGTCGACGCCTGCCCGGCTCAGCACTTCGGCCTGCACCGCACCTAGGAGATCGATGGAGTGCATCGTGGACAGTCCACCGTTGCGCTTACCGAGCGGGCTCCGCACCGCTTCGACGATCACCACTTCACGCATGTCCGATCCCTTCCTCAGCTACCCCGTCGGTATGCCGTGTGTCGTCTTTGCCGCCGACGGTGTGACACTGACGGGCAGGCTAAGCGATCGTGAGGGTGGTCCCCGCTGCGGCGACTCCGGCGTCTACGATTTGCGGCTTCCACCAGAACCAGCGGAGCTTCTTCATGCCATCGCACGATTCGTCCCGTCTGTCGTCGAGTGCACCCTCACTGTGGGGTATCCGGGCCGCGGCGTGCGTGTCGGCCCTCGCGATCGTGGTAGCAGCATGTTCGTCGAGCAGTGGCTCGGACGACAGCGCCTCCGCAGATCCGCCCGTCATCGAATCGGTCACCGTGACCGGAACCCTGACGAGCGCGCTCTCGGCCGCTCTGGAAGTGACCACCGACGTGCCCGCGGAGGCCGCGGTCGTCGTGACGGGACCGGAGCGCGAGTTCACGATCACATCGCCCGACGAGCCGGGCACCCATCTCACGATTCCCGTCATCGGCATGCGCCCCGAGACGACCTATGAGCTCAGCGTCACCGCCGAGGCCGAGGGAGGATCCGACCCGAGCGACGCTGTCGAGGAGACCTTCACCACCGGTGCCCTGCCTCCCGATTTCCCCGAGTGGACCCTCGACGTGAGCGAACCGGACCGCATGGCGCCGGGCTTCACGTTGTTCGACTCGAACGGCCCGGCGCCCGAGGGTAAGACGACCGGCGGGGTCGGCTACGCGATAGCTGTCGACGCAGAGGGAATCCCCGTCTGGTACTACCGCCACGACGGGGGAATCGCCGACATCCGCCAGCTCGACAACGGTGACATCCTCATGGGCGTCGGCCTCGACCGGGCACGGGTGATCGACCCCTTGGGCAACACGATCGAGGAGTACGACGCGCGCGCTGCGGTGGCGGACGCCGATTCGGGCAAGAAGGACCCGTTGCCCGAGGACGGAATCAAGGTGGACACCGACAGCCTCCACCATGAAGTGGGCCTGCTGCCCAACGGCAACATCATCTCGATCAGCACACAGATTCTCGAGCTCGGCCCGTATGACGACCCGCCGTGCAAGGACGGCACCGACGTCGACGGCGTGTACAACGTGGTCGACGACATCATCGTCGAAATCGAGCGCGGCACCGGCGAGATCGTGCGCGAGATTCCCCTCTCGAGCCTGATCGACCCCGCGTCCGACATCGAGAAGTGGGTGTGCCCCGTCTCCATCGGTGGGCTCGCCGACGCCCTCTACGACCGGGCGGGGCTCCGGGAGTGGATGCACGCCAACGCCGTCATCTACGACGAGGACCGCAACGCGCTGATCGTGTCGAACCGCGAATCCGACCTCATCCTGGCCATCAGATACGAGGACGACGACAATGGCCCCGCCGGCGAGCTTCTGTGGTCCTTCGGCCCCGACGGTGACGTGGAGCTGGAGTCCGGCGAGTTCATGTACCACCAGCACGCCCCGCAGCTCCTGCCCGACGGTACGTTCATGTTCTTCGACAACGGCAACGACCGACCGGGACACGAGGACAATCCCTACAGCCGCGCGGTGCGTTTCGAGATCGACGACTCCGATCCCGACAATGTCGTGGCGCGCCAGGTCTGGGAGTTCAAGCCGATGCTCCACGACGAGTACGCGTACTCGTTCTTCGTCGGTGACGCCGACATGCTTCCGAACGGAAACGTTCTCGTGAACTCCGGGGGTATCATCGCCCCGGGTCGCTCCGACCGGCCGATCTACGAGGTCGTACCCGACGACGACAGTGAGGGCGGCGAGGTCGTGTGGCAGCTGACGGTCGTCGACACCGACGGCCTCTACCGGGCGGAGCGTGTCGAGACCCTCACCCCTTGGGATTTGTGATCAGCATTTCGTCCCGGACGAGCTCGACGACTTGATCGGGTTCTGGGGAGCGCTCGACGCCGTCGAGGCGTGGTTCCAGGTCGCTCGTCCGAAGTTGTGGGTGACGTAGATCTTGCCGCCCTTGCAGACCACGCCTATCCCCACCGAGTCGAAGCCCGGCGCCAGGATGTTGTGACGGTGCCCACTCGATTTCATGAACGCGGTCGTGGTGGCACCCGAGCGCAGACTCGTGGGTCCCCGCAGGATGTTCTCGCCCATGGCGCTGAGTGTCGTGTTGAACGGCGAGAGCTTGAAGGCACCGCTCAGGTTCCTGTGCGAGAACGAGCCGGAGTCGGCCATGTGCTGGCTCCAGTTCTGAGCCATCCCTGCCAGGTTCGGGTTCCAGACCAGGAGCGGCAGGCCACGTGCATGCCGCTCGGCGTTGAGCTGATCGAGGATCTCGGCCTTGATCCGCTCGGTCGGCGAGCTCGAGTACCGGTGGGGCTGAGAGATCTCCGGAAAGCAGGCCGTGAGGCTGAAAAGCGCCACGGTGGCGAGGATCAGGGGGAGGCGGACGAGATTCCGGCCTACGCGGTTCCGTTTTGTAGGGACCTGGGCCATTCCGCACCACTCCGTCGCTCGGTGTCGCTCTGAGTGGTGTCTCGTCCGTCTTTCCCCCAGACTTGAGCACTCTTTGTGGTTGATCCGGTGGAGTGGCCCCAGGCCCTGAGTTCCGGGCGATTCAGGGGGGTGAGGGGGGTCTCAGGAGCTCTCGGCGGAGTTCAGGAGCGCCTGGATGCGTTCGGAGATGCCGTCGACACCGGAGCCGTGCAGCGAGAGACCGCCGTCGATGACGATGTTCTGCCCGTTGACGAATCGAGCGGCGTCGCTGCACAGGAACACCACGACGTCGGCGATGTCCGACGGTTCTCCGACGCGCCCCGTCGGGGTGCGGGCGACCACCCCGTCGGCCCAGTCGGAAAACATCTCGAACAGAGGGGCGGTGAGAGGCGTGTCGATCATCCCGGGCGAGACGGCGTTCGCCCTGATGGTGGGGCCGTAGTCGAGCGCGGTGTTCACGGTGAGGGCCGCGACACCGGCCTTCGACGCCGAGTAGGGGGACTCGCCCGCTGACGGGCGAGTTCCGCTGATGGACGCCATGTTGACGATCCGACCGTCACCACGGTCGAGCATGTGCGGCACGGCGGCGTGGGTGCCGTGGAACACACCGAACAGGTTCACGGCGACCACCCGGTGCCACTCGTCGACACCCCACTCGTGGACGGGAGTGACGTTGCTCGAGAACCCTGCGTTGTTGAACAGGATGCTCAGGCCCCCCATGTCGGCAGCAGCTCCGTCGATGGCGGCTGTCAGGGCGCTCGCGTCCGCCACGTCCGCGACTCGCGCAGCGCCACCAACGTCGGATGCGACAGCCTCGGCGCCCGATTCGTCGGTGTCGATCACGGTGACGTCGGCCCCGGCCGTGCCCAGAGCCCGCGCTGTGGCCGCTCCGATTCCGGAGGCTCCACCGGTGACGATGGCCTGGTGTCCGTCGAACAGTCCCATGTCGAACCTCGCAGATCGATGGTCGTGAGCGGTCCGAGGGTATCGGCATCGGCGGAGAGTCCGAATGCCGACGTTACGCTGAGGCAGTCAGGTCCCGAGTCGAATCGTCGGGCGTCCACGACGGGCGCGCCGGCCCACCGAGGTTGGTATGTGGAGGGTGACCCTCGAGGGGCTTCGGGCACGCTGGGTGCGCCTCGCGTTCACCGGAACGGCGATCGTTCTGGGCGTCGCGTTCGTCGCCGGAACGTTCGTTCTGACCGACGCGCTGAGTGCCCTGGTCGATGACGAGCTCTCCAGGTTCTCGACGGGTGACGTCGTGGTTCGCTCGTTCGGAACGCTCGACTCCGGGGTCGGAGGAGATCGCGCGAGAGTGTCGGCGGAAACCGTCGATATCGTCCGTCAGGCCCCGGGCGTCGTGGCGGCCGAAGGCGTCCTCGTCGGGCCCGCCCAGCTCGTCGCACCCGACGGCGGGGCCGTCGAGGCAGCCATTCCCCTCGGGATGTCGTGGGGGGTGGACGAGCAGCTGTCCGTCCTCGAGCTCGCCGACGGCGAGCGTCCGACCGCCGATGGCGAGATCGCGGTGGATACGAAGACCGCGCGGGATCACGACATCGACATCGGCGACACGGTCGGAGTTCTCTTCTTCGGCCCCGCCGAGGACTTCGAGGTCGTCGGTCTGGCGGACTTCGCCGGATCCTCGGGGCGGGCCTTCTCGACGGTGGCGGCGTTCGACCCGCTCACTGCGCAGCGCGTCTTCGGCGCCGAGGGCCAGTTCGACCTGATCTCGGTCGACGGGACAGAGGGCCTGGACGCCGAAGAGCTCCGAGGTTCGGTCGCCGGGTTACTCCCGCCGGATCTCGAGGCGGTCACGAGCGAGGAGCTGGGGGAGGAGAGCTCCGCGACGCTCCGCCAGAGCCTGTCTTTCGTCGGGGTTCTCCTTCTGGTGTTCGCCGGTGTCGGGCTGATCGTGGGCGCGTTCGTGATCCACAACACGTTCGCGATGCTCGTGGGCCAACGAACCCGTGAACTCGGCCTTCTGCGCGCTGTCGGTGCCACGGGTCGCCAGGTCTGGACCTCCGTTCTGCTCGAGGCGTTCATCGTGGGTGCGCTGGCATCGGCCATCGGGATCGCGCTCGGGTTCGCCGTCGCCCGACTTCTCGCGGCGGTCCTCGAGACGGTGGGCCTCGAGGTACCTCGGGGACAGACGGTTCTTCAGGCCCGCACGGTGGTCGTGGCCATGGCGGTGGGTGTGGGTGTGACGCTCATCGCCACTGCCTGGCCGGCGCGGCGTGCCGCACGAATTGCGCCCGTCGAGGCGATGCGCGAGGGCCTCACGACGCGGGAGGGGCAGCCCGGTCTCCATCGGCGCGGCACCGTCGGCGCGGGAATCCTCGCGGTCGGTCTTGTCCTGATGTTGGCGGGGGTCCTCGATGAAGTCCCGACAGGTCTCGGGGTGCTCGGCGATCCACGGGCGGCCGCACCCCTCGGCGCGGCGATATCGGTGGCGGGGATCCTCGTGTTGGCCCCCGCGATGGTCGGTGGACTGGCACGGTTCCTCGGTGCCCCGATCGGCCGACTCGCCGGTGTCGATGGCCGACTGGCGCGCCGGAACGCGCAACGTGAGCCACGTCGAACATCAGCGACGGCGGCATCCCTGCTGATCGGTACGTGTCTCGTCACGTTCGTGTCTCTTCTCGCCGGTTCGGCGAACGCGTCGGTCAGCACGGCGATCGACGACGGGCTCGAAGCCGATTGGGTGCTGACGGGTCCGCCTTTCGCCGGGTTCAGTCCCCAGGTCGTGGATGAACTCGCTGCCGTCGAGGAGGTCGAGACCGCGACGGGATTCCGCCTCGGGTTCGCAGGTCTGGGCAACACCGTTCAGGCGCTCTACTCCGTGGATCCGGAGCAGCTTCCCGAGGTCGTCGACCTCGACCTCCTCGAAGGCAGCGTCGAGAATCTCGCCAACGGCGGTGTTCTGGTTCAGGAACAAGAAGCGGAGGACTTCGGTCTCTCGGTGGGAGATCGTGTCCTCCTGGGATTCCCCACGGGCTTCGAGGAGGTTGACGTCGCCGGTGTCTACCGACGCAACGGGTTCACCGGCAACTTCGTGGTGAACATCCTCATGGGCGACGCGTTCTACGACGCTCGCTACGGCGAGGAGCTCGACGCCTTCGCTTACGTGTCGACAGCGCCGGGCGTCAGTGAGGACGAGGCGCGCAGCGCCATCGACGAGGTGCTCGCCGACTTCCCCAACGTCGAACTCCTGAGTCGCGACGAGTTCAAGGCCGATCAGCACGATCAGGTGAACCGGGTCCTCGTTCTCTTCTACATGCTCCTGGCCCTCGCCGTCCTCGTGGCTGTCTTCGGTGTCGTGAACACTCTGTTGTTGAGCGTTCACGAGCGCCGTCGCGAGATCGGACTGCTGAGGACGGTGGGAATGTCGCGACGTCAGGTCGCCGCCATGATCCGTTGGGAGTCCTTGCTGATCGCGGTGTTGGGAGCCGTCACGGGCATCGTGACGGGTGTGGTGATCGCGTGGGCGGTGGTGTCCACGCTCGGCGACGACGGGATCACCGACTTCGCCGTCCAGCCGCTCACCCTGGGAGCACTATTCGTGGCGGCGGCGGTCGTGGGCGTCGCGGCGGGCGCGCTTCCGGCCCGACGCGCCGCACGTGCCGACGTCCTGGCCGCCATCGCGGAGGAGTAGGACCGAGGCGCTACGACTTGGAGCTCTCCCTGGTTGACCAACACCGACGGCGGAAGCCGGCGCGATGGGGCCCGTCGAGCTCGCCGATGTGGCCGCCACCTTCGGGGAATTGAAGTCCGAGCTCGAACCGCACCTGGCCGAGAACGGCATCAGGGGGTCGTGTCGAGTCCCTGCCCGAGGCGCTGGAAGCTGCTCTGGACCAAAGCGGGCAGGCTGTCGACGGTGTCGCCGGCCAGCCACTGGTGCAACGCCGAGCGCATCGCCGCGACGCCCGCCGCCGCGAGCAGTCGGGGTTCTGCGCCGGCGCTGCTCTCTTCCGTTCGTCGGGTGAGCACGTCGGCGACGGCGTCTTCCCAACCGGCCTGGAGTTGCAGACTCCGGGCGAACGACGGAACCCGTGGCGGCCATGATCCGGAAGCGCCGGACGATCTCGGCCCGAGTTCTCTCGTAGTCGTCGGCCACCGCACGAAACGCGGCGGCGAGAGCCTGCCACGGGGGCATCTCGGGGGGCTGCTCCTCCAGCGTCTTCGTGACCCGTTCGAGCCTGTCCTCGTAGTCGGCCAGAACGACGTCTTCCTTGGTCGGGAAGTAGTGGAAGAACGTCCTGGGAGCGATGTCGGCGGAGGCGGCGATGGCCTCCACGGTGGTGGCGCCGAAGCCGTCGCGTTCGAAGAGGTCGAGGGCGACCGCCTCGATGCGCCGGGCGGTCGTGCGCTTCTTGCGGGCTCGTAGCCCGCCGCGCTCCCCGGATTCGACATCCTCGTCGCCTTTGCCGTCGCCTTTGCCGCGCTGTTCACTCACACCGGGATCCTACCCGCGATATACAGGGAGTGTAAAGTTGCAATGACTGCAATAAGCGGGTAGCTTGCGTCGTGCCGGGGAACCCGAGTTCCGCGCGAAAAGGAGGCACGGCCATGTCACGCTGGTTGTACCGGACCGGAGCGTTCTCCTTCCGGAACCGCAGGCTCGTGGTCGTCGTGTGGCTCGTCGCGATCGTCGGCGCGGGGGTGGTCAACCGCGTCGTCGATGCCGGCGAGGTCGACAACTTCGAGGTACCGGGCGTCGAATCGCAACAAGCCCTCGACGTGCTGGACGAGCAGTTCCCCGAGCGCTCCGGCGCCACTGCGATGGTCGTGTTCCACGTCGCGGACGGTGCGGTGACCGACACCGGGGTCGCCGCCGGGATCGAAGCATCGGTTCGACGGATCGAGGCGATGCCGTCGACTCTCGGAATCACCGACCCGATCGCGGGAGGCCCGTCGGTCTCGGCCGACGGTTCCACGGCGTTCGCGGCCGTTCAGTTCGACGCCTCTGCTGCGGAGCTCGGACGGGACGTCCTCGACGAGCTCATCGCCAACGCAGCGCCTGCCGAAGAGGCGGGCGCTCAGGTGGAGTTCGGTGGTGAACTGCCCACGCTCCTGAAGGAGCGAACGACCGGGCCGTCGGAGGCGATCGGCGTCGTGGCCGCGTTGATCATCCTCTACATCGCGTTCCGGTCTCTGATCGCCATGGCCCTCCCGCTCGTGACGGCGCTGGCGGGCCTGGCCGTCGGCCTGTCCGTGATCGGTCTTCTCGCCGCCGGGATCGAGATCCCGTCGGTGGCTCCGCGCCTCGGGACCATGATCGGTCTCGGTGTCGGTATCGACTACGCCTTGTTCATCCTCAGTCGTCACCGCGACAACCTCGCCGCGGGCATGGACGTGGAACAGTCGGCGGGCCACACCAACGCCACCGCCGGCCAGGCGGTCGTCTTCGCCGGAGGCACGGTGGTCGTCGCCATTCTCGGTCTCCAACTCGCCGGTATCCCGTTCGTGGCGGCGTTGGGGTTCTCGGCGTCCATCGTCGTCGCCGTGGCGGTGATGGTCGCCATCACGCTCCTGCCGGCGCTCCTCGGCTTCGCGGGACGCGGCTCCGGCCACACCCACGGGAAGGCCACAACGACGATCGCCCGACGACCAGCGGCTGGGTGCGGTGGGCACACTGGGTCGCGTATCACCCGTGGCGTTCGGGGATCGCGGCCACCGTCGTGCTGTTGGTGCTCGCCGTTCCCGTGCTCGACATGCGTCTCGGGCAGGCGGACGCGGGAACGGATCCCACGTCGACCACGCACCGGCGTGCGTACGACCTGCTGGCCGAGGGGTTCGGGGAAGGCTTCAACGGTCCGCTGCTCGTCGTGGTCGACGCAGGTGGAACGGACGAACCCGGCGCCAGGATCGACGCCACGCTGGATGCAGTCGCGGCCGGACTGGCGGGTACCGACGGTGTCCGTGCCGTGTCCCCCGCGGAACGCAACGCCGCCGGTGACACGGCTCTGGTCACTGTGATCCCCACCACGAAGCCGCAGGACGAGGCCACGAGCGAGCTCGTCCACCGTCTGCGCGACACGACGCTGCCCAATGCCACCGACGGCACGGGTGTCGAGACGTACGTGGGTGGGCCGACCGCGTCGTTCGTCGACCAGTCCGACAAGATCGCGAACCGACTTCCGTGGTTCATCGCGACCGTCGTTCTCGTATCGTTCCTCCTGCTGACCGTCGTGTTCCGATCGCTGCTCGTGCCCCTCAAGGCCGCTCTCTTGAATCTGTTGTCGATCGGTGCGGCCTACGGCGTAGTGGTCGCGGTGTTCCAGTGGGGATGGGGCCGATCTCTCATCGGCCTCGACGAGTCGGTTCCGATCGCCTCGTTCGTTCCGATGATGATGTTCGCGATCCTGTTCGGGCTGTCGATGGATTACGAGGTGTTCATCCTGTCGCGCATCCGCGAGGAGTATCAGCGCGGGCACTCGAACATTGAGAGTGTCGTGGAGGGTCTGGGTGCGACGGCGAAGGTCATCACCGCAGCCGCTCTGATCATGATCAGCGTGTTCCTGGGCTTCGTCGCGAGCGATGACCCTGTCGTCAAGATGATGGGGGTGGGCCTCGCCACCGCCGTCGCCGTCGACGCCACGATTGTGAGGATGGTGCTCGTGCCGTCGACGATGGCACTCGTCGGGGACCCGAACTGGTGGATCCCCGCGTGGCTCGATCGCCTGCTCCCGCGCCTCGACATCGAGGAGGTCCGAAGCGATGCGAGTCGGTAGCGATGCCGACCGGTAGCGAACCGACGTCATCGTCGCTATCGCGCTGGAGCGCCTCACGGTGACGGTACCGTCGGGAGCCCGCGGTACGATCATGCGCTCGGGCGATTAGCTCAGGGGGAGAGCGCTTCCTTGACACGGAAGAGGCCGGAGGTTCAAGTCCTCCATCGCCCACAACTGTGTTGTCGCGGGACATCGGAGACGGAGTCGCGGACCCACACGGGCCTTGAGCCGCCGTCGGTGACCGAGCATCACCCGGCAACGAGAGTGTACCACTTATGGTACGCTATCGTGATGAGTGCGCAGTTGGACACCCGCACCGTCCCACCCGATTCCGCGACAGCCCGGCTCATCGGCGAGTTGGACCGCGCTCGTCGGGCCCGTGGCGAAACCAAGGCGGAAGTCGCCCGCGGGGCTGGCCTCGGTGAACCCGCTGTGCGCCGCCTGTTTTCGGGCCGACACGCGAACCCCACGGTGAAGACTCTGGAGGCGGTCGCGGAACACCTGGGGCTCCGGCTGGCGCTCGAATCTCAGCCGGGCCCGCCGATCACGCCGACACTCGCCGAGCTAAAGGACAGGGTTGACGTGATCGAGCGCATCGTTAGCGCTCACGGCGGTGGCAACGTTCGGGTGTTCGGGTCGGTTGCTCGCGGCGACGCTCGATCCGGATCCGATATAGATCTGCTGGTTGACGTGAAGCCGGGCACCGGCCTCCTCGAACTCGGTGCCATGGAGGACGACCTCGAGCAAGCACTCGGCTGCCGGGTCGACGTCGTCACGGCCGGTCACGGGCGAATGCAACACATCCACGACGAAGCTGTCCCCCTTTGATGAACGACCCTCGACGCCGCCTCAACGACATCCTTGCTCGATGCAACGAGGCTACGGAGCTGACCGCGCGGGGTCGCGACGCCTTCGAAGACGACGCACTCTTGCGCCACGCCGCGAAGTCGATAATCGCCGACATCGGTGAGGCCGCGAAGAACCTCGAGGACCTCTCCGTGGAGATCCCTGGCGTGCCGTGGACTCAGATCACACGAATGCGCGATCGAGTCACCCACCGGTACTTCGACGTCGACTGTGGAGTCGTATGGGACACCCTCACCACTGATCTCCCGAACCTCGAACAGGCCGTGCGCGCCTTCATCGAAGAGGATGATGAATAGCGCTCGACAAGATGTAGCAAGCCCACCGAGACGTCGAGTCAGCGTTCGCGGGGCTTACGGGACTTGCGGGCGCGCTTCTTGGTCCCGCGCTTTTTCGCCACGGCGACGGCACCCGCGTGGGCGCGCTCGGCCATCGGGTCCGGAGGCAAGTCGAGGGTGACGTCGCGTCCGTAGCGGTGTCGTAGCCCCGCCAGGATCAGACGGTCCCGCAGAGCCGGGTTCTTCGGCAGCAGGGGACCGTGGAGATAGGTGCCGATCGCTTCGCGGTACACGGCGCCCTCGGTTCGGTCCTCACCGTTGTTGCCGTAGCCGTGGCGCACGCGCGCGAACGGTACGGCCGAAGGGGCGAGCGTCGTGCGTCCGCTGTGGTTTTCGAACCCGACAACGTCGCCGACCGTTCCCTGGTCCGCGTCGCCCCACACATCACCGATGAAGCGCACGGAACCCGGGGGAGGCGCCACGGTCGTGCAATCGAAGACGCCGACGCCCGCCAGCTCGTCTCCGTCGGCCGTGCGGTACGAGTGACCGAAGAGCTGGAAACCGCCACACACGGCCAAGACTGCCACCTCGGCCTCGACCCACGAGCGCAACGTCGGGCCGCGTTCGTGGAGATCACGTTCGACGTACCGCTGTTCGCGGTCCTGACCGCCTCCGATGAGCACGAGGTCGGCATCGTCGGGCATCGGGTCACCGACGCCGAGCATCGTGACGTCGGTTCCTACGCCGAGTGTCCGGCACCGCGCCCGCACTGCGAGGAGATTCCCGCGGTCCGCGTAGACGTCCATGAGCTCCGGGTACAGAACGACGATGCGAAGCACGTAGCCCGGTCCGGTCGGCTCGGCAGACGAGGTCAGGTTGATCTCGGTCGATCCGCTCACGGCGTCGTCTCCCAGTACTGAGCCGTCGTGGTCCGGCGTGCCAGAGCCTCGCGGACCTCGAGCATGGCCGTGTAGGTGAGCACCAGATCGAGTCGCCCACCGGGGGGCGTCGCCTCCAGTCCGGCATCCACGGCCCGCCGAGTGTCGGCGATCGTCGAATCGGGCGTGATTCCCGCGAGATCCAGTCGGAGCGCCAGTTCGTCGGCCCGTGTTCCCGATGCGATGACGAGCTCGGTTCCCCCCGCGAGTTGTTCGAGGTCGGCGTCGTACACCCAGGAGACGTCGCGGCCGTCAGCGATGCCGTCGTTGAGGAACATCACGATCCGAGGCGGCTGGTCGGCGGCGCGTAGCGCCCGGAGGACCTCGTTCAGCCCGATCGGGTTCTTTGCCAGCAGAAGCCGAATCTCGCGGCCGTCGACCGTCATGCGTTCCTGACGGCCGAACACCGGCCCCACGGCCGCCAACTCTGCTCCCGGATCCTCGAAGGTCAGCCCGAGGGCATCTGCGGTGGTGTAGGCGGCGAGGGCGTTGTAGACGGTGTAGAGGCCCGTCACGGGCAGGGTGACCGGGAAGCTCGTTTCTCCGGCGCACAGCGTGAAGGTGGTCGACTCGTCGCCGATGGTGACATCGGTGGCGCGAACATCAGGTGTTCCGCGCGATCGCCCGCACTCCTCGCACCGCCACACGCCCACGTGCCCCATGTAGGCGTTCTCGTAGGAGAGGAGCCCTCCACATGTGCAGAAGTTCGCGTCGGTGGCGTGCTCGACCGCGTCGAGCGCAACGCCGGGGCTGTCGATGCCGAACGTGACGACCTCGCCGTTGCCGTGTTCGGCGAGTTGTGCGACCTGGGGGTCGTCCGCATTGAGGATCCGCGTCGGCGACCATTCGGCGCCGTCGAGCATCGTTCGCCACCGTCGCGACACGGCGTCGACCTCGGCGTAACGATCGAGCTGATCACGAAAGAGGTTCAGGAAGAGCGACACGCGAGGGCGCACACGGGGAAAGAGGGGAACCAACGCGGCCTCGTCGATCTCGAAGACGCCGAGCCGCTCGGAGGCGTTGACCACCCGGCCGCGCCGGTCGGCAGCGTCCATCAGTGCACCGAGGACGCCCCGCTCGAGGTTCGAGCCCGTTCGGTTCGTGACCGGATCGATGCCGCCGGCCGAGGCGAGCGCCGCCACGAGATGGGACGTCGTGGTCTTCCCGTTCGTCCCGGTGATCGAGACGTTGCCGGCGCCGAGTTGATCCACGAGCGCTTCGAGAAGATCGGGTGCGGCGCGTCCGGCGATCCTGCCCGGAAGCGCCCCGCCACCTCCCGCGCCAAAGCGGCGTGACGTCGACCCGGCAAGGCACGCGACACGCAGTGCTGCGCGCTGGCGCATCGTCAACTGCGTCATGTGTCGCGCGGAAACAGGAGACGGTGGCATCGCCGCCGAGTCTCCCACGAGGTCTCCCTCGTCGGCGGACAGGGCCGATACGATCCGCGGATGCGTCGGTGCCTGTACGTGTGCGCGTCGGTCGTGGCGGCGGCCACTCTCGCTGCGGCGTGCAGCAGCGGTAGCAACGACACCAAAGCCGATGAAGCCGACTTCTGTGAGCTCGTGCTCGGTGCGGCGCAGGGTGAGGCCGACTTCGACTGGAGCTCGCCCGAGGGGATCCAGCAGACCCTCGACTACTACGCGCGGATTCAGGAGGTGGCGCCCGAGGAGGTTCGTGACGACCTGGCGCTGGTCGTCGACGGCGTGACCGCGCTCTCGGGTAGCGGGTTGGATCCCGAGAGTGCCGGCTCCTACCGGGAGATCACCGACGCGCTGAGCAGGTTCACCGACTTCGTGGAGAGGGAGTGTGTCGCGGACGCCACACCGGACGTGACACCGAGCGATACGGAACCGGCGACTGACACGAGCGGCACCGAAGGCGGATAGCCGGTGGCCTCGGAGGCGTACGAAGAGTTCGCGCTGCTTCCCGACAACGCTTCCGAAGCCGGGCTGACATGGACCACGCCGGTCGTCGAGCGGCGGTTCATCGAGATCGAGCCGGGCCGACGGATCGGTGCGATCGTCTGGGGAGACGCCCCGCCCGAGATCGTCCTCGTCCATGGCGGTGCCCAGAACGCGCACACGTGGGACACCGTGGCGCTGGCACTCGACAGACCACTCGTCGCTCTCGATCTTCCCGGTCACGGTCACTCCGACTGGCGTGACGACCACGACTACTCGCCGCGCACGAGCGCTGTCGATCTCGAGTCGGCGATCCGGGCGCTCGCTCCCGAGGCTCGCCTCGTCGTCGGGATGTCGCTCGGTGGGTTGACGGCACTCGCACTGAGCGTCCGAGCCCCCGAGCTGGTCCGACGCCTGATGATGGTGGATGTGACACCCGGCACCGATCGGGAGAAGGCGGAGCCGATCGCAGCCTTCATCGCCGGTCCTGAGGTCTTCGCCGACTTCGACGAGATCCTGGAACGGACGATGGCCTTCAACCCGACCCGGAGTGAGTCGTCGTTGCGGCGCGGGATCCTCCACAACGCCCGCCGGAGCGACGACGGCTCCTTGGTGTGGCGCTACGACAGGACGTGGGCCGGAGAGATCGGCGAACACAGCGGCTTCGAATCCCAGTGGACCGACGTCGAGTGCCTGGGCGTTCCCACGATGCTGGTGCGGGGGTCGCTGTCGGGGGTGGTGAGCGAGGAGGACGTCGAGGAGTTCGAGCGCCGCTGCCCGCACGCCCGCGTCGTCGTCGTCGACGATGCGGGCCACTCCGTGCAGGGCGACCGGCCGATCGAACTGTCCGAATTGATCGGCGCGTTCCTCGACGATCGACCGGCCGTGTGACCTCTTCGGTGTGCGCGAGGTCGTAGTCTGAGAGCGGGGCGCGCGGGGGATCTGGACCTCACCGAACGGCCGGTGAGCGCGAGGCGACAAGGAGACGTGTGATCGATCACGGGCCCGTCCACCAGCTACCGGACACGGATCCCGACGAGACGAAGGAGTGGCTCCAGTCGCTCGACGCGGTCGTCGACATCAAGGGCCGGTCCCGCGCCCGCTACCTCATCTCGCGGCTTCTCGAGCGTGCCCTTCACGAAGGCGTGCAGGTTCCGCCGATGGTGTCGACCGACTACATCAACACGATCCCCGCCGAGTCGGAGCCGTGGTTCCCGGGCGACGAGAAGATGGAACACCGGATCCGTGCCTTCGTTCGTTGGAACGCGGCGGTGATGGTGGCGCGTGCCAACCGTCGCTTCAGTGGACTCGGCGGTCACCTGTCGACCTACGCGTCGGCCGCTTCGCTCTACGAGGTCGGCTTCAACCACTTCTTCCATGGCAAGAACGACGGTGGCCACGGTGACCAGATCTTCTTCCAGGGTCACGCCGCCCCCGGGATCTACGCCCGCGCCTTTCTCGAGGGACGACTGAGTGAGGAGCAGCTCGACCATTTCCGGCGCGAGGTCGGGGGACAGGGTCTCCCCAGCTATCCACATCCCCGGCGAATGCCGGATTTCTGGGAGTTCCCCACCGTGTCGATGGGCCTCAGCCCTCTCAACGCGGTGTACCAGGCGCGTTTCAACCGGTATCTCCTCCACCACGAGCTCGCCGACACGAGCAACGCGAAGGTGTGGGCGTTCGTCGGCGACGGTGAGCTCGACGAGCCGGAGTCGACTGCCGCGCTCGGTCTCGCGGCGCGTGAGGGCCTCGACAATCTCGTCTTCGTCGTCAACGCCAACCTGCAACGCCTCGACGGACCCGTCCGCGGAAACGGCAAGGTGATCCAGGAGTACGAGTCGGTGTTCCGCGGCTACGGGTGGAACGTGCTCAAGGTCGTGTGGGGGAGCCCGTGGGACGAACTGCTGTCTCGCGACGTCGACGGTGTTCTCGTGAAGAAGATGAACGAAACGCTCGACGGTGAGTTCCAGAAGTACGTCGTGGAGACCGGCGCGTACATCCGGGAAAACTTCTTCGGCCCCGATCCGCGCCTGCGGGCGATGGTCGAGGGTCTGAGCGACGATGACCTTCGGCGTCTCCCCCGTGGCGGGCACGACTACCGCAAGCTCTACTCCGCCTACAAGGTGGCATCGGAGCACCAGGGAACCCCCACCGTGATCCTCGCCAAGACGGTCAAGGGCTGGGCCCTCGGAGAAGACTTCGAAGCGCGCAACGCCACACACCAGCTCAAGACGATGAACGAAGCCGAGCTCAAGGCGTTCCGCGACCGCCTGGAGCTCGACATTCCCGACGGGCAACTCGAGGGCGACAACCTCCCTCCCTACTACCACCCGGGGGAGGACTCCCCGGAGATCGAGTACATGAAGGAACGTCGTCGCGCGCTCGACGGGTTCCTGCCCGAGCGCGTCGTGCGGCCGCGAGCCGTCGTGTTGCCCGAGCCCGACGTCTTCGACGAACTGCTGTCGGGTACGGGCGAGAAGATCCAGGCGTCGACGACGACGGCGTTCGCCCGGCTCGTGAAGGCGCTCTACAAGGATCCTGAGATCGGACGTCGGGTGGTGACGATCGTTCCCGACGAGGCACGGACGTTCGGGCTCGACGCGCTGTTCGCCGACGTGAAGATCTACTCACCGCAGGGCCAGCTCTACGAGCCTGTCGACTCCGGGCTGCTGCTGTCGTACCGGGAGGCACCCGAGGGCCGGGTTCTGATGGAAGGCATCACCGAGGCCGGCTCGATGGCCTCGTTCACGGCCGCGGCTACGAGCTACGCCACGTGGGGCGAGCCGATCATCCCGTTCTTCATCTACTACTCGATGTTCGGATTCCAGAGGGTGGGCGACCTCATCTGGAGTTTCGGCGACCAACGAGGTCGTGGGTTCGTGCTGGGTGCCACCGCGGGTCGAACAACGCTCACGGGTGAGGGTCTTCAGCACTGCGACGGACACAGCCAGGTCCTGGCGTCCACCGTGCCGAACTGCCACGCGTACGACCCGGCGTTCGCGTACGAAATGGCGATCATCGTGAGTGAGGGCATGGACCGCATGTTCGGCGACGATCCCGAGGACTGCTTCTACTACCTGACGCTCTACAACGAGAACTACACGATGCCGCCGACGCCCGATGGAGTGCGTGATGGCGTGTTCCGCGGGCTGTACCGGTACCGACCGGCGTCCGACGGGTCACGACACGCGCAAATGCTCGCGAGCGGCACGGCGATGCTGGCGACGCTCGAGGCCCAGGAGATCCTCGCTGCCGACTTCGACGTGGCGGCCGACGTGTGGTCCGCGACGAGCTACAAGACGTTACGCGACGAAGCTCTGGGTGTGGAGAGATGGAACCGTCTGCATCCCGATGAGCCTCCCCGCACGTCGTACGTGTTCGAGACGCTCGGTGACGCCGACGGCCCGGTCGTGGCCGTGACCGATTTCATGAAGTCGGTCCCCGACCAGATCGCGCGCTTCCTTCCGCAACCGTTCCTGCCACTCGGTACCGACGGCTACGGACTCTCCGACACGCGTCAGGCGCTGCGGCGCTACTTCGAGGTCGACGCGGCTCACGTGGTGGTGGCGGTCCTCTACCAGCTCGCGCAGCAGAGTGAGATCAGCCGCGAGGTGGTCGTGGAAGCGATCCGACGTTTCGAGATCGACACCGAGGCGCCGGACCCGCTGACAGTCTGACAACCTGAGGCGAGGACGAGCGGTGCAGGGCGAACTCAGTCCTCGGGGTTGACGTCGGGGTCCCAGGGGACCGCCTCTTCTTCTTCGTCGTCCCAGTCGTCGGCGTCGTCGTCGGGCTCGTCGCCACCCTCGACCACGTCGGCCAGCGACTTGGTGCTCTCCCGGAAGAGATCGTCGTCAAATCCCTCTTTCAGCTCCCGCGCCTCGCGGAAGCGTCGTGCTCTTCCTTTTCGGGCCACGACGTTCACCTACCTCGAACTGGCGAGGCACCCCGGGGGCGCCGACACTGGTCACGGCCCCCATGATCGCGCGTCGGGGCTGCCGATGGGAGACGGAATGCCCGGTTGCCCACTAGCGTCGCGCCGTCGACGGGCTGGAGGGGCGCATGGGAACGGGTGTGGGACCAGCGGGGGTGACCGAGATCGCATCCTCCGTGCGGCAGGGGGACTGGACGGCTCTCGACGTGCTCGAGGAGGCACTGGAGCGCATCGCTCTCGGCAACCCGGCCCTCAATGCCTTCGTGGCGCTCGATCCGGACCGGGCCCGAGATGATGCGGCGGCCGTCGATGCCCGTGTCCGGGCAGGCGAGGACCCGGGGCCACTGGCGGGCGTTCCGGTCGGGGTCAAGGATCTCGAAGACGCGCAGGGTTTTGTCACGACCTACGGCGACCCGGCCTACGCCGACGACCCTCCCTCGGCTGTCGACTCCCTGGAGGTGGCCCGCCTGAAGTCGGCGGGCGCGGTGGTGGTCGGCAAGACCAACACGCCGCCACACGGAGTCCGCGCCGAAACCGACAACCGTGTCTTCGGCCCGAGTCGCAACCCGTGGTCGATGACGCGAACCCCGGGCGGTTCCAGCGGTGGCTCGGGCGCTGCGGTGGCGGCCGGCCTCGTACCCCTGGCCACCGGCTCTGATGGTGGAGGCTCCATTCGGATCCCGTCAGCGGTGTGCGGACTCCCGGGCTTCAAGACGACTCATGGCGTGGTGCCGAACGCCGACACCGATGCACCGGCGTGGGGACACTTCTCGACGCGGGGGCCGATGGCCCGCTCGTTTGCCGACATCGCCGTCGCTCTCGACGTCGTGAAGGGCGCGTCGAACAGGGACATTCTCTCAGTGGAGATTCCCGGTTTCTTCAGCGACGCTGTCGAGCGCCGGTCGGTCGACGGTCTGCGAGTTGCCTGGTCTCCCACGCTGGGCGTCGCCGACGTCGACCCCCGGGTGATCGCCGCCTGCGAGGCGGGCATCGGCGCACTCCAGGATGCCGGAGCGCGCGTCGAGGCGGTCGGCAAGGTTCTCGATGAGGATCCGCTCGGAGCGTGGGGCGCCCGATCGGCTCCCGGCACGCGCCACCACTTCAACCAGCGCGACATGGCCTGGAGCGAGAGGTTCGACGAGGCGTCGTTGCTGCTCGCCGGAATGGCCGAGTTCGTCGACATGGACATGTTTCTCGATGGCGAAGCCGGCGCCCACGCCGTGCTGCTCGCCCTGGCCGACGTCTTCGACCGCTTCGACCTGCTGGCGTGCCCCGCGACGCTCACCGTTCCCCCGAAGGTGGGGGAGGAGTCGCCCTACGGCCCGGGCTGGGCCGCCACCATGACGATGCCGTTCAACCTGACGCGTTCCCCAGCAGCCGTGGTTCCCGTGGGCCTCGTGGAGGACGACGGCGATCGGCTCCCCGTGGCGATCCAACTGGCTGCGCCCCGCCTGGGCGATCTCGATCTGATGACGGCCGCGGCGGCCGTCGAGGAGATCCTCGGCCCGATCGCCACGCGACCACCACCCGTTCTGTAGCGCTTCAGACGGAAAGAGTGGACACGGGCGTTTCGATACGGTAGAACCCCACTCACGCAGAGTGAGGGGGAAGTACCGTTGAGGCACGTACGGTGGCTTGTGGTAGTGACCGCGGCACTCGTCGTATTGGCCGGTTGTGGTCCCATCGGTCCCGGAGCGCCGGGCACCGGGCAACGCAACACGTTTCTCGAGGTGACGGCTCAACAGTTCGCGGACGGGCTCGACATCAACCTGCTTCTCGACGCGAGGGGCGGCTACGAGGGCCATCGCTGCTTCTACAACGGTGAGGACAAGGAGGCCTTCGTCCACGTCAAGGACGGCAGGTCGCTCGCCTGCTACTCGTTCGACCTCCCGACGTGGGACGCCCATCGAGGGTCGAAGCTCATGCAGCTGATCGGGTACGTCTACGCCCGTCGGCTCGAGCAGGCCGGCACGACCTGGCGTCAGTATCCGATCTCGAACGACCGCGACAAGTTCGCCGACTGCTTCGCGGAGTACCACGGCGCCAATCCCGACTTCAACGACGATTGGGGTGGCAACAGCTGCCGGCAGAGCTGGCTCGACAAGATCGGCCAGATGGAGGCGTTCGCCTTTCCCGCCAACACCAACCCGGTGTGGTTCCACCGCGTCCGATGAAGGAGATCTCGACGATGTCGATCACGAAGCGTCGAACCTGGGCCGTTCTCGCCGTGAGCGCGGTGATGCTGCTCGCTGCCTGCATACCGCCGAAGCCTCCGCCCCCGCCTCCCCCCGATCCTGACCCGGGTCCTACCTACGCCGACAACGAGACGTTGATGGAGCACGCTCGCGACTTCGCCGCGGCGGGTGGGATCGACATCGTGGAGTTCGACAGGTCCGCCCCGCCTTACTCGCAGGGATGGTGGGACACCCAGCTGTGTGGCGGCACGACCGGGTACCGATTCAACCTGTACCCCAACTTCCAGGCTATATGTGTAAACACGTACCTCCCCTCGTTCGAGTCGGAAAAGGGCACCCGGACGATGGTGGCCGTGGGCAATTACTGGGTCTGGTCGATGTCGCTCCACGGAGAGCTTTCCGGACAGCCCTTCGATCGTGGTCCGTTAGGCAGCGACGGCCGGATCGCTGAGTGCTTCGCGCACCTGCACGAAGCGAATCCGGCATTCCTCGGCGGGGAAGGATGCTCCCCGGCCGAACTCGACCACATCGGCGCCCTGGAGATGATCTACCCGCTCGACGGCAGCCCCTGGCCGCCTCTGCCCTGGCCGTACGGTTACCCCTGGCTGGGGAGTGTTGGCGCCGGATAGCGGCCGGTCGGCCCGTCAGTCGTCGATGTGCAGGGCGGTGTCGATGCAGACGCCGGTTCCGATGACGAGCAGCCGTAGCGGGTCTTCGAGGCGCTTGTTCATCGCGAGGACGTAACTGTCGCCGCCCGCCATGAAGGCCTTCTTCAGGCCTTCCCAGCTCTTGGTGACCTTGCCGATCTCGTTGTCGTCGGCGTCGAAGAGCGTGAACTCGCGATCACGCCAGTTCTTGCCCTTGAGGCGCCCGACCTTCTTTCCGCCGGCTTCGAGGGCGAAGCGAACCTTGCCCATCGTGTTCTCCTGTTTGATCGCGCCGATCTCGTTACCGTCGCCGTCCTCCAGGATCACCTTCGACTTGCGCATCTTCGCCGGACGCGTGAGACGCAACACGACGTCGCCGTTGGCGTCGACCAGTTCGAACTTGTGGGTCATGTACTTGTCGAACTTCGTGAAGGCCCGCACGAGCTGTTTCGCCTGACTCTGTCCGTGCTGCTTGACGGTGCCGAGAACTTTGCCGTCGTTGCTCTTGATCTCGTAGTCCGATCCGCTCTGGATGATTCCCGCCGACTGCTCGACGAGGAGAATCGGCTCGTCGAGGAGTGTTCCGGTTCCTTCCCAGTGGACAGCCGTGCCCGTGAACTTCGCTGCATGCTTACCCTCCACCAGCATGTCGGTCAGGCCCGTCGTCATCTTCTCGTCGGTTCCGAAGGGGTCGACGCTCTCCTCGCCCTTCGTGGCGATCTTGTTCGTCCAGTCGGTTCCGTCGTGGTACCGGTGCTCGGCTCGCTTGAACGGGTCGGTGTGCCACCCGGCCTCGATCGATTCCGAGTCACCGGCGGGGGTCTGGTCGTTCTCATTCGTGTCGGTCATGGCACGAGTGTCGCGCACGCCGCCCGCTCGTGTCAGGGGATCGCCCTGACGTGACCCGTTCGGTGGTACTCCTGTCCCGTGCCGCTGCTCCGGATCACCTGTCGATCCGCCGAGACCGACCGACTGGTGGCCCTACTGACCGAGGACGCCGCGCCGGCGAGGTCGCCGTCGTCGCCGGCGTCGGTCGGCCGTCCGGATCCGACGTGGTGCTCGCCGACGTTCCCCGGGGCGCCATCGACGGCGTCATCGAACGTGTCGTGGAACCGGGAGCCAACGAGGGCTTGCACATCTCGGTCGAACCGTCCGAGCGACTGTTCCCGGAGGTGGGGGACGGCGACCCTGACCGCGAAGCCGTGGTGTGGACCCAGGTGACCCAGGACATCCACGAAACCGGCCGGCTGTCCTGGATCAACGTTCTTCTCGTCGTGACGGCCGCCTTGATCGCGGCGGTCGGGATCATCGAGGATCAGCTGCTGTTGATCGTCGGAGCCATGGCGCTCAGTCCCGACTACTTCATGATCGCCGACACCTGTCTGTCGTCCGTGCGGCGGGATCGACACAGGGTGCTTCTGGGTCTTCGTACCCTGGTCGTGAGCTACACGGCCGGCGCTGCCAGCGCTTGGCTGTTCACGGAAGCTCTGCTCCGCGCTCGGCATCGTGACGGCGGACAGCACGTCGAGCAAGCAGCTGATCCTGTTCATCTCCCATCCCGACGCACTGTCGATCGTGGTGGCAGCGCTCGCCGGGGTGGCAGGAGCCCTGGCCATCACGCTCCCTGATGCCCGCGGCCTCGTGGGCGTGTTCGTGTCGGTAACGACGATTCCCGCGGCGGCGAATATCGGTGTGGCGTTCGGCGCGGGCGACTGGCACGACATGCTGGGTGCGGCGGTGCAACTCCTCGTGAATGTCACCACTGTTCTCATCGCGGGGGCGATCACGCTCGAGATCAGGCATCGCCTGCGACGATCGGGCACGGGCGGTGTCCGCACCTGACAGAGCGTTAGCTAACCTGCGTCCACCGGGCGATTAGCTCAGCGGGAGAGCGCTGCCTTCACACGGCAGAGGTCGGCGGTTCGAAACCGCCATCGCCCACCGGACATCTCGCAACCACCGGCCTCGGCCGTTGTGAACGACAGGCGTCACGGCGACGCCTGCCCGGTAGGGTCGAAGGCGTGTCTGCCCCGGGTGTCGTCGCCGTGCTGATGCTGGGGATCGTCGTGGTGGGCTGCGGGGGATCGGATGGGGAATCCGGGACTTCGACATTGAAGGGTCCCGTGACGGGTCCGGTGACAGCGGGATCACACGGATTCCCGGCCACGAGCGCCGCGGTCGACCTCGCGGCGGAGGGTTATGTCGAGGAGGAGTTCTTCCTCGAAGGCACCGCGACGTCCTACGAGCCGTCCGGCACATGGTCGGCTGATGGCTTCTGGCCGGTGGTGGAGCACTCGAGCGCTCCGTACAAGACCCGCCTGCTGGTACGGCGCCCCGCCGATTCCGACCGGTTCAACGGAACCGTGGTGGTGGAGTGGTTCAACGTGACCTCGAACATCGACCTGGATCCCGACTTTGGCTTTGCGGCTGAGGAGATCCTGCGTGAGGGATACGCGTGGGTGGGCGTGACCGCCCAGGCTGTGGGTATCACGAGCACCGGCGGTAGCCCGTTGGGGGACGCCGTGGTCGGGCTCCAGGCCTGGGATCCCGAGCGGTACGGCACCCTCGACCACCCGGGCGACAGCTACTCCTACGACATCTTCTCTCAAGCCGGCGAGGCTCTCGTCTCACCGGACGGCGTCGATCCGCTCGGTGGTTTGGAACCCGAGCGCCTGATCGCTGATGGCGAGTCTCAGAGCGCGTACCGGATGCTCACCTACGTCAACGCGATCCATCCCGAGTCGGCCGTCTACGACGGCTTCCTCATCCACAGTCGCAACGCCAGTGGAGCGCCCCTCGGCGACGGCAAGGTCGGCGGCGTCCCCACTCCCGCACACGTGCGCGCCGACTCCACCACCCCGGTGTTCCAGGTGCTCACCGAAACCGATCTTTTCAGCCTGGGCGAGGCAGACGCCGCGTTCCCGGGGGCCCGCCAGCCGGACACCGACGTCGTCCGCACCTGGGAGCTCGCAGGAACCGCACACGCCGACGCGCACTACCTCGAGACGTTGCTCTCTCAGGGGCGCCGCCAGTACGACGACTTCATCGACCTCGCACCGATCCTCGGCGTGGTCAACACAGCGCCTCAGTACGTCGCGGTCAACGCGGTGCTTCACGCGCTCGACTCCTGGATACGTGAGGGCACTCCGCCTGCCACCGCGCCACCGATCGAGACGCGAGACGGCGCCATCGCGCGTGATTCCGACGGCAACGCGCTCGGCGGACTCCGCCTTCCCCACATCGAGGTTCCCGTCGCGATGCTCAGCGGCGAGGGCGATATCCCCTTGTCAGGCCAGACCATCCCCTTCGACGAGGCCAGGCTGCACCAGCTCTACCCGGACCACGACACGTACGTTCAGCAGGTCGAGGCGACAGCGGCGCGTTCGGTGGACGCGGGCTATCTGCTGCCGGCGGACGCCGAGGCACTCGTCGCTGATGCGCGCGCCGGCGACATCGGGACCTGAGCGAGTCGCGGAAGGGCGTTACGCTCGGGAGCCTCATGGTCGACCAAGGCGTGTGGGACGCGATCGTGGTGGGGTCGGGGCCGGGCGGCCTCACGTGCGCGGCGTATCTCTCGGCCATGGGAAGGCGTGTTCTCGTCCTCGAGCAGCACGATCTGGCGGGTGGGAACTGCCAGGTGTTCCGCCGCCACCTCGGCGGTCACGACTACGAGTTCGACGTGGGCCTCCACTACCTGGGCGATTCCGGGCCGACCGGATCGATCCCCACCGTGCTGCGCGGCCTCGGGCTCGCCGACCGGATCACCTTCCGCGATCTGGATCCCGACGGTTTCGACACGCTCGTCTTCCCCGACTTCACGATTCGGGTGCCCGCGGGTTGGGACGCCTACCGGGACAGGGTCGTCGCCCAGTTCCCTGACGAGGAGGAGGGTCTCGACCGTTACTTCGCCGTGCTGAGAGTGCTGCCCGGCGAAGCGAACGCGCTGATGGCCGGAGGCGAGGCCGACGCGCCGACACTCCTCGAATGGGGGCTGCGGCCCTTGGCGGACCTCTTCGCCCATTGCGGCCTGTCACAGGAGGCGATCGCGGTTCTCGACCACTGGAGCGGTCTGTACGGATCAGGACCACAGGAGTCGACAGCGGTCATGCACGCCATCATCGCCCATCACTACATGCGCGGTGCGTGCTACCCCGAAGGTGGCGGCCAGGTGATTCCGGCGCGCCTCGTGGAAGTGATCGAGTCGCTCGGTGGGGAGGTACGGACGCTCGCCAGAGTCGACGAGATCTTGGTCGACGACGGCACGGTCGCCGGCGTTCGACTCAAGTCGGGTGAGACCCTGCATGCTCCTGTCGTGGTTTCGAACGCCGACTACAAGCGGACGATGCTCTCGCTCGTCGACCGGTCCGCGTTGGCTCCCGAGACGGTCGAGAGAGCGGAAGCCGCGGTGATGTCGCTGCCACTCGTCGTTGCCTACGTCATCGTCGACATCGATCTCACCGAGCGCGTGCCGAACACGAACTACTTCGTGTTTCCCACCTACGACCTGGAGGCCGAATACGCGCGCCTCGAAGCCGGTGAGCCCGGAAACGTGCCGTTCTCATACGTGTCGATGGCGTCGGTGAAGGACCCCGACCACAGCGCACTGTGCCCACCCGGATACTCCAACTTCCAGATCATGACGCTCGGGCCTCGCGGTCATGAGGCGTGGGGTGTCGACACCGGCCCGGCGGACGGCCGGCGATACCGCCGCGACGCCACCTACCGGGAGCGTAAGGAACAGATCACGTCCCAGCTCATCGAACAGGCCGAACAGGTCCTCGGGCCCTTCCGCGACCACATCGTGCATCTCGAGACGGCGACGCCGCTGACCCAGGAGCGCTACACGCTCTCCACCGATGGCACCTCATACGGCCTGCGCTTCTCGCCCGACCAGACCGGGCCGATGCGCCCCGGTCACCGCACGGAGATCGAGGGGCTCTTTCTCGTCGGGGCCAGCACGACGACTGGGCACGGCATCGCCGGAACCATGATCGGCGGCGTGATGTGCGCGGGGGCCGTGACGGGCCGCAGCCTCATGCACGAGCTCTCCAACGGCGCGGTCCTCGTCGATCCCGATGTGTTGCCTGACACCCCGCAGGACTGGGATCCCGTCGCGGTGAGTCGGGGGCTTGCGCTGCGGAGCCGACGCGACGAGGGAAGAATCGCTCGCGCTGCGACCTGAGGCTCGAAGGATCTCTCAGGCGGCGAGGGTCACGAGGTCGCAGGTCCTGATGTCTCTCGGGCCGACTCGACGGGCAGCAGTGCGGCGCCGGTGAAGAAACAGACGGCCCCCAGGAAGGTCCCCAAGTTGGTGAGCGAGAGGTTTGCGATCTCACCGGTGCTGTGCAGGTAGCGCGAAGCCACTGCCGCCACGCCGAATGCCACGGATCCCAGCAGGTTCAGAGCGCTGATCCACCTGCCGATCGTGCGCTCCGGTCGCGCCCACAGGCGGGGCGCCACCTCGGAATAGGCCAGCCAGCTGGCGATCAGGAAGCAGACCGAACCCCACACGTCGGGCGCCCAGATGAGATGGCGCTCCTGCTGGAGGCTGAGATCGGAGCGGGTCGCGGAGAAGGTGCTCACGTTGAAGAACACGGTTCCGACCAGCTGCACCGCCGATGCCCACCAGTCGATGCGATGAGGCTCGAGGCCGAGAAAAGACCGATATCCGAGAGGTGGAGGTGCACCGGGCTCCACACCGGTCGGGGCACCGACGGCTTCGTGGAACTGGAGGGACGCGGCGCTCGTGAAGAAGATCGATCCCACGAAGAAGGTGACGGCCGTGACCTCGGCGTCGACGTTGTCGAAGTAGAGCGGGAAGGATCCGAGAGCGAAGCAGAACGCGCCGATCATGAAGAGCGCGCCCATCCACCAGCTCGAGGCGCTTGCATGGCCACCTCGTCGCAGATCGAGATCGGCGAGGTGCGTCCCGCGTGCAGCTCTCAGGCCGAGGTGCTTGCGGTGTCGACGGGAGTTCCATTCGACCCGGCTCCCGTCGGGTCGTTCGAGGAGCGCGTGGGTGATGAAGGAGAGCGAGCCCCACGTCTCCAATACTCGCCAGCCCTCCGGGACCTGCGGAATCCGGTCGACGCGGGGGTGTTCCCCGGGTCGGCCTTTCAGCGGTTTACGCACGATCGACCGCCATGCTCCCGGGTATCGGTGGGAGTCAGCCCGCGAGGATCTTGGCCTTTGTGTCGGTCACTGGTCCACCTTCTCCTCGATCGTGGACTCCACCGAGCTGACGTCCGACTTCAGGTCGTCTTCGGCAGACGTCACGCTGCTCTTCACGTCATCCTCCGCGGACGTCACGTCGCTCTTCAACTCGCCTTCGGCTGATGTCGTCGACGTGGTGCTGCCACCGTCATCGCTACTACACGCGCCGAGGAGCAACGCGCTGGTGAGTACGAACGCCGCTGCGGCTCGGGAGAGAAACCGAGTCGTGATCATGAATGGGCCTTTCGACGACGGGAGACCCGAGATGGACTCGAGCGACTCCGACGATACATACGGCAGCGATCCCGTGGCAGATCGACGCGGCTCGTTGCCAAGGCCCCGCCGGTGACCGAAGCCGTGCGCCGGGGCGTGCCCGTACCCCGGTCCCGGCGGGGCGCGTCGTAAGATCGGCAGCCGTGTCGGACGAGAACCAGAAGCGGCTGATCGCACTGATGATCGGCCTGACGACGGTGTGCGCCGGGCTCTTCACGTGGCGGGCCGCGCAGATTGGTTCCGCCGCGGCGTTCGACGACCGCCAGTCGGTGGGCGAGACGATCAAGGTCGAACAGCAGAACGTCAACGTGGCCGTCGAGGCGGTGCGCCAGGCCAACCAGTACAACCTCTACCTCGCGGACTACGCCGCTGCCGCCGAGCTCGACGCGCAGGCCGTGGAGGTGGCGGCCGCGGGGGACAACACCGAGGCAAAGGACCTCGCTGCTGCCGCCGACTCGACGCGGGCCACAGCGTCGTTGCGGGCAGCACGCGCCGGGGTCTTCGGGCTCAACGTTCTCGGGGCCAACCTCGAGGAACCCGGGCCGGAGCCCCAGCCGTTCGATCTCGAGGACCGGATCGAGGAACTGTCCACTGAACAGGCGACCACACTGCTCTCGCCTGGCGACCTCGACCCCGACAGATGGGCCGATGAGGCGAACGACATCCGCTCGCGCATACGAACGTTCAGCGTCTGGGTGCTGATTCTCCTCGGTGCCGTGGCCCTCTTCACCACGGCGGAGCTCACGGTCAGTCGTCGGCTGCGGATCGGCGCCGCCGCTGCCGGTCTGCTGATCCTCGTCGCGGCGGCTGTCAGCGGCACCGCCCAGGCGTGGTCCTGATGCGCCGGAGGAGTCCGGTCCATGGCTGACGACGAGCGACCCGTTCCGCCTGATCCCGAGGTGGCGAACCAGGCCGGAGTGGATGAGGAGACGCACGCCGAGGCCACAGCGAGGGCCGACAAAGCCACCGCGAGGGCCGACGCCGCCGAAGCCACGGAGGCCGCCGATGCCCGCTACCGGCGCCGGATCGGCGTTCTGCTCGCCCTCATTGCTGTCGTGACGGCGTTCGTCGCCGTCATCGAGAACCGCGCGGCCACGAACGAGTCCTGGTACGCACGTGAAACGACCCGTACGGGAGTCGAGGCGATGGCCGCGAACGTGACCCGTGCGGCTGCTGCCGGCGTGGACACCGACCTCAGCGCGAACCAGGACGCGCTCGCTGCGTCGTCGTTGTTCTCCGCAGACGCCCGCGCCGCGGAACGCGCTCAGGCCGATGTCGAGAGCCTCGCCGTGCAACCAAAGCTCGACCGCCTCACGCTGGACGCTCAACGCCTCACGTTGAAGCAGGCGGCACAGGCGGAGACGCGGGTCACGTGGAACAACCGTGCCTCCCAGTACGGGACGGTGGTCACCACCTTGGGCGTGGCGCTGTTCCTCGTCGGATTCACGCTCGTCTTGAGTCGGAAGATCCGGCCACCGATTCTGCTGCCGGGCATCCTGTTGACGGTCTACTGCCTGGCCTGGACCGCCTGGATCTGGCAACGCGAGATCCCCAACACCCCGCCAGCGGCGATCGAGGCGACGGCGGCGGGCAACGTGGCCGTGGCAGACGCGCGCTACGAAGACGCCATCGCCGAGTTCGACAAGGCGGCGACACGCGATGGCGACTATGCCCCGGCGTTCAGCGGCCGATCCGCGGCGGGATTTCTCGGTGCGAACCCCGACTATCTCGCGACCGGCGCGGTCACGGACGTCGACAGTGCCGAGTTCGAGCAGTCCATCAGCGATGCCGAGCGAGGTGTCGACGAAAGTGGCGGCCGGGACTTCCTGGCTTTCTATCTGGAGGCGCTCACCAGCTTCTACGGCGGTGGCTACGACGCGACCGTCGCGGCCTCCCAGGAGGCCCTGGCCGTCAACCCGCTGGCGGCCCAGGTGTACTTCCTGGAGGCCGCTGCCCACCTCGCGCTGGGCGATGACGATGCGACGGCGGCTTCGGTCGACGCGGGACTGAAGATTCTCGATCCGAAAGAGGCCTCCCAGGCCAACCGGATCCTCGTTGCCGACTTCGTGAACGAGTTGGAGCAGGTCCGCCGCGCCGTTCCGGAGCGGGCAGATGCGGTCGATGAGGCGATCACGCAGATCGCGCTCGCCGAGGCCGAGCTCTCCTTCGGGTCCGTCACCGGAAAGGCGCCCGCGGGCGCCACGGTCGACGTCTCGACCTTGGAGTGGAAGGACGGCGTGCTGAAAGTGAAAGCCGAATACCGGGGTCTCCCTCCCGACACGCCGATCTCCGCTTACATCTACGAACGTCCTGCCGAGGGGGGAGCGTGGGTCCAGCCGTTCGAGTTCGCCGTGTTCGGCAAGCTCTCGGGTGGCGGGACGATCGACAACTCCATCTCGGCACCTCGCCACTGCGCACCGACCGAGTTGCGACTCGACGTCTATGCGCAGGGGGCATTGGTCGACAGCACGGTGCGTCCGGGAGTAGCGGCGACCTGCTGAGCCACGTCGGGTATCGCTAAATCGCTGGACCAGGGGCGTCACCGAGGTCATCCTGGAGGGCACGCCCCACGGCATTGGTCGTGCGAATGCGGCCCGATGTAGCGAACCCGTGTACGAAGCGATGTAACGAACCGGTGCCGGGGTGGGTCGGACCAGAAAGGCACACAACACGCCGGCGCGGAACACAGGAGCGCGGAACACAGGAGGTGGTGAGGATGCAGCGATCTACAGAGAACGTTCGTGAGGCACACGACGACAGGGCACTCCCCGACGGCGACCGCGAGACGCTGAACCTCTCGTTCGACGCCGCCGCCCTGGATCGGCTGCGCGGGCCTGCAGCTCCGCAGTCGCAGCAGCGGGGGCCACGGGTGGCCACGGACGCGTCAGTGGCCCAGCGCGTGGGAACTGTTCCCGCCTTCGTCGCCGACGTGGGTTCCGACGCCTGGTAGGGCTCCGGCCTCAGACCCGAGGTCAGCTCGCGACGAATTCGCAGCGTTTGGCCTCGACCAGCTCGAAAGCCTCGAGGTATCCCTCCCGGTATGCGTCGCGCCAAGCCGGATCAACCGACGTGGGTCCGAAGGTCGCTCGTGCGGGCGGCTCCTCGTGTGCGAATACCTCGAGTGCGTCCGCGCCGCCGACGGCTTTTGCCCTCTCGGCACCGTCGAGTGAGGAGAGCTTCGAGAGCAGCTGTGTGCGGGCGCCGTCAGCCCATGCCCTCACGGCTCCCGCGGCCGCCTCCTGCGCGGCACGGGTGGGATGTTTGCGACCTCGCTTGAGTCCCAAGTGCCTGTCTCCAGCTCGATTCCGGATCCCACAGGCCATTCTTCCAGCCCGGCACCACGCAGGCGGTCAATCGGCTTGACGGTTCGCACGCCGCATCGCACGATGACCTGATGGTCACCGTCAAGCTGCCGTGCGCCCGCTGCGGAATCGAGACCTTCGGCGAGGAGGGGTTCGAGCGTGTGGGTCGCCACCGGTACTGCCCGACCTGTGGCCGGATCCGACATCTCGAAGCGCTCGTGCGCCGCCTCTGGGTGGCTGTCGGGGGTCTGCTGCTGGTGCTGGCCTTCACGCTCTTTCGCTGAGTGCGCCCTGTTCTCGGAGCCGGCTGATGGGTAACCTTTTGCCCCGAAGGTGGTAATGCGCGGTTCTGAGGCGCCGACTAGGGCATGGGCGGCGGAACCGAGCTGCTGGAGACGCCATGCGCTTGCAGGATCTGCAATGGGCGACGGATCCGCCGGAAACCATCCGGTTCGATCCGCACCTGACGATACTGGCCGATTCTCCGCGCCCCGATGGCGGATTCGCCGGCTACGACACCGTCGGCGAGATGCTGGCGGCCCTCGCAGCCGTCACTCCCGGTGAGATCGACGGTGAGTCACCCGGTGCCGCTGTCGCGGCAGCTGACGTCGGCGTCGCACACCTCGGCCCCGACGATCTGAGAGCAGCCCACCGCGCGGTGCACGACCAGCGGGCGCAGAACTCACGCGCCATGCGCCGCATCGAGATCGCCGTGACCCGGGCCGACGCCGACGGCAACCGGCAGCTGGCCGAGGAGCGACACCGCGAGCGGGAACAGGAGCTCGCGGAACTCCACTCGGCCGACAGCTCGATCGATGACGAACGTGAAGCATTGCGGGCGCGATGCGAGTCGGGTACTCCCGAGCGTGCCCCGATCGAGGCAGCCGTGGCCGAGGTGGAGCGGATCGAGATGACCGAACCCGTTGTCCCAGAGCCCGGAACGGTGGAGCTCATCGACCGGTGGCTCGATCTCACCACGAGCATTGCCTTTCTGGGTGAGGGTGTCTCCGCGGTCACGACCTTCTGCGAGGCCGCTGAAGTCCTCGCCCATTCCCGTCCCGCGGAGGAGCGCGCACAGGTGGGCCAGATTGGCCCCGAGGACGCCGAGAGGTTGCACGCGCTGCACCATGAGGTGGATCTCGCCGAACAGCACACAAGGAGCGCGATGGCGGGTCGGGGAGCGCGTCGTACCCTGGCGAAGGCACGCGAGGCCGAGGCGGAGGCTCTCGCCCGGGCCGGGTTCGGCGACTACACGGAGTACCTGATGTCGGTCGCGTTCAACACGGAGGCATCGACGCTCGAGCAGGCAGAGGCCTCGGCGACGCAGATCGCCCACGAGCGCGTCGCTGCCGGCGACGCCGTCCAACTCGCCGACGACGAACGCTGGAGCGAGCTCGAACGCGAGCTGGAGGAGCTCCGCGTCGCCGTGACGGATTTTCTGGGGGATGAGCCGAGCGGAGATCCCCACGAGGCTCTGCGCCGCAGGGTCATCGCCAATCCTGAACTCGTGGATTCCCGTGCCGCACTTGCCGAGGCTCTCGCACATGCCGGTGTGGAGATCGCCGATCACGGTCGGGCACTCGACGCGGCCCGCAGCTGGTTGGAAGAGGATCTGGCAGCGACGAAGCGGATCGAGGAAGAGCTCGCCGTGGCGGACCGTGCTGCCGACGAGTACCGCGAGGCCATGGCGTCGCGGATCCGGAACGTCGAGGCGGAGATCGCCGTGCTGGCCGAGAGCCTGTCGGCGGCCACCGCACAGGTCCTCGATCTCGACCGCCAGCTCGCCGCTCTCGACGCCGAGGAGGATCTCGATCCCGGCGATGTCACCACCATGGATCCCGTCGACGTGGCGGATGTATTCGATGAGCTCCTTCCGTCGCGGGGTGTGACGGCCGCCGAGACCGCTCCGGTCGTCTTGGACGGTGCCCTGGATCTGCTCCCCGCGCCGGCTCTCCCTGGCACTTTCGAGTATCTGGTGCGGGAAGGTGAATTCCGCCAGATCGCGGTTGTCGCATCGCCGGACTTCGCTGCTTTCGCGGACGACTGGCTCGCCGCTCGTGATGGCGCGCGGGGACTCGTCTGGACCTACTCCGAACCCGAACCCGAGCCCGAGCCCGAACCCGAGCCGGAGCCCGAGCCCGAAGCCTCGAGCCCGAGCCCGAACCCGAGCCCGAGCCCGAGCCCGAACCCGAGCCCGAACCCGAGCCCGAGCCCGAACCTGAGCCCGAGCCCGAGCCCGAACCCGAGCCCACGCTCGAGATCGAGCCGGAGCCCGAGCCCGAGCCCGAACCGAGCCCGAGCCCGAGCTCGAACCTGAGCTCGAGCCGGAGCCCGAGCCCGAACCCGCGCTCGAGATCGAACCCGAGCCCGAGCCGGAGGTGGTGGCGGTTGCGGAGCCCGAGGCGCTCGCCGGCGACGGCCCCGATCTCGCGAGCGAAACCGCGGCCGACGTTTCCGAGGCCGACGTTTCCGAAGAAGTGGCTGTCGGCGTCGGTCACGACGTACTTCCCGCACCACCGGATCCTTCGGTGCCCGGGTTGCCGTGCGTCCGGCACCAGCACCGGTCCTCTTCGACGCGTTGTTCACGCTGCGGTGGTCCGTTCTGCGACGACTGCCTCATCCTGGTCGGATCGAGCTCCCGTCCGCGCACCCTGTGTGTGGACTGCGCGCTGCTCGCGGGCGGCGTCCGGGTGAGCCGCCGGCGCCGGGCGAGTCAGCGTCGTCGGCGTCGCTGAGTCCCAAACGGGGTTGAGGGGCGTCCGGCCTCCACGTCACGGAGCCATGCCCGATGAGATCCGTCCGGCGATCCACCGTGTCCTCGCCTGTGGCGACGAGGCCTTGATGACGGAAAACTCAAGCTGGTCAAGGCCTACTGGGACCGCACCGACGCCCGGAAGCTCTGAGGCCGGACCTTCCGACTTTCGTCAGGGGCCATCCATCGGCCACAATAGGAGCCCGATGGACCTGGAATCTCGAGACTCCGTCAATGTGAAGCCCGCCGAGCTCGACGTGCTCGGGCAGATCCTCACGGACGTCGGCTCGAAGGTCGACGACGAAGCACTCGACGGCCAAATCGAGTCGTTCCCGCTGATCTGCCTCACGTCGGTCGATGACGAGCTGCACGGATTCCTCTTCGGCTCGCTCGAGCGCATCGGCGGAACACCCTGTGTCCTGTGGGGCGGGGGAGCCGCCCGACGCGGCAAGCAGGCCGGCGCCTCGCTCAAGGCGCTCGTCGGCGAGCTCTACCGTCGTGCGGCCATCTCGTTCCCCGACGAAGACGTGTTGGTCGCCGGTCAGATCGCGCATCCCGGCGGCTACTCACTGCTCGGGAGCCTGAGCGACATCTGCCCGCGCCCGGGTTACTCGCCCACCGGTGAAGAACGGGCGTGGGGCCGCCGCCTGGCGAAGCGCTTCGGCTCCAACGGTTCCTACGACGACCGCAGCTTCCGGGTGAAGCCCGGTAAGAGGCCTGCACCGGTCTTCGACACGCGCACCCTCAAGGTGTCGACGAAGTCGAAGGCCGCCGAGATGCTCGGTACGCCCAACCCCGCCAAAGGCGAGGCCGTCATCGTGTTCGGCTGGGCGTCAGCCGAGGCGCTCGAAGCCGGGCTGATCCCGGGCCGAAAGTAGCCCGTCGAGCAGACGCCGGAGATCGGGCGCTGTCTCAACGGGCTCCCGACACCCGAAGTTCTCACAGACGTATGCGCGAGGCGAGCCCGCGCCGCCGCGGCCCTGATGCAGCGGGCCGGAACCGTCGCCGGGACCACCGACCGCCATGACGGCGGCCGGGAGCAGTCGGCCGACGATCCCGCGCCGCAACTCGACGAAGGAGCGATCCGTCGGATCGCCGGTCACCACGATCTCGAGCGGTGCCACCACGGCGCGCTCGAGAGCTTCGAGCATCTCGCCGAATCCCGCGGGCATCCGCTCGAGGCGGTCGCCCACGACGCGGATCGCGCTGCATGCGGGGGTCTCCCAGACCTTCTCGCCGGTCAGGGCAGCGAGGCGAAGCAGGGCGTCGGCGGCCAGCGAGTTGGCCGAGGGCGTCGCGTTGTCGAAGAAATCCTTGCCGCGCACCAGGAGCTCGTCGGCGTCGGCGCCACTCGTGAAGAAGCCGCCACTGTCGGGATCGTGAAACAGATCGACCAGATGCGAGGCCGTCAGACCGGGCCCGCTCGACCCATGCCATGTCGTCGAGTTCGGCCAGCGTCAGCTGCGCTCCGAGCAGAGCGGCATAGTCCTCCGCGTAGGCATGATGGCGTGCGTGGCCTCCCTGCCAGGAGCGCAGAAGGCGGCCGCCGGCGGATCGCAGAGACGACTCCAGGAACTCCACAGTGGTTCGCGCTGCGTCGAGCCAGTCGTCGCGCTCGAAGACAGCGGCGGCCTCGGCGAGCGCGCGTGCGAACAGGGCGTTCCACGCGAGGAGGACCTTGTCGTCGAGCCCCGGGCGCACACGTCGCGATCGAACCTCACGTAGGAGGGGGAGCGACCGTTCGACCTCGGTGGGTCGGGGCCGAGTGCGGTCGGCGACGTGGAGAATGTTGCCACCTTCGAAGTTCCCCTGGGGCGTTGCTCCGAAGTAGTCGATGACCACCTGCGCATCGTCGCCGAGAACGTCACGGAGTTCCTCGACGCTCCAGACGTAGAACTTGCCTTCAATCCCCTCGGAGTCGGCATCCTCGGCGGACGCGAAGCCGCCGCCGTCGGTGCGGAGGTCCCGCAGGACATACTCGATGAGTTCCTCGACGACGATCTTCCACCGTTGTTCGCCCGTCACCTGGAACCCCTGCGTGTACGCGCGCACGATGAGCGCCTGGTCGTAGAGCATCTTCTCGAAATGCGGAACGAGCCAGGTGTCGTCCACCGAGTAGCGGTGAAAGCCCCCGCCGACGTGATCTCGTAGACCGCCGGCGGCCATGGCGTCGAGGGTCGTACGGACCATGTCGAGCGACTCCTCGTTGCCCGTTCGGACGTGGTCCCGGAGCAGGAAGCGCAGCGCCATGGCGGGCGGGAACTTCGGGGCGCCGCCGAAGCCTCCGTACCGGGGCTCGAAACCGCGACCCAACTCGGCGCGTGCGGCAGCGAGTACATCCGGCCCGGGTAGTGCCGCCGCGGGGTCGGGCGTGGCCGCCTCGGCCAGCGCAGCGGTGAGCCGGGAAGCCTGTTCGTCGAGATCGGCGCGTCGTTCGCGCCAGGCTTCGTCGATGGCTTCGAGGACACGTCGGAACGAGGGCATGCCGGGTCGTTCCTCGGGGGGGAAGTACGTGCCGCCGAAGAAGGGGCGACCCTCCGGCGTGAGGAACACGGTCATCGGCCAGCCGCCCTGGCCCGTCATGGCCTGGACCGCGTTCATGTAGAGGGCGTCGACGTCGGGACGTTCCTCGCGGTCGACCTTGACGTTCACGTACAACTCGTTCATCAGGGCCGCAGTTTCAGGGTCTTCGAATGATTCGTGCGCCATCACATGGCACCAGTGACACGCCGAATAGCCGACCGAGAGCATCACGGGCCTGTCGGTCTCCGCTGCCACCGTGAAGGCCTCGTCGCCCCACGGGTACCAGTCGACGGGGTTGTCCGCGTGCTGGCGGAGGTACGGACTGGTCTGATCGGCCAGACGGTTCATGGTCGCAGGCTAAGGCACTCTCGACCCGAGTCACCCTCCGGCTCGCGCACGCACACCACAATGGCGGACATGTTGCTCATCGTGACGGGCGTAGGCGCTGGCCTCGCGATGGGTTACGCACTCCAGCGAACGAAGCTTGCTCTGCACGGCAGTTTCGCCGGTCT
This sequence comes from uncultured Actinomycetes bacterium, assembly GCA_963704035.1. Lineage (GTDB taxonomy): Bacteria > Actinomycetota > Acidimicrobiia > IMCC26256 > JAOSJL01 > JAOSJL01. The sequence continues at coordinate 581,840 of CAVPGR010000002.1, forward strand.
GCCCGATCGCATCCCGCGCGTCTTTCGCACGTGGCTCCTCGCCGTCATGATCGGCGTTCTGGGCCTGACGGCCGTGTTCGCGAGCGACGCGTGGCCTCAGTTGAGCCGTGGGCTCCCGTTCCGTCCGCTCCCGAACATCGTCGGCGGGCTCCTCCTCGGCTTCGGCATGGTGCTCGCGGTGACGACCGCCTCGGGCCTCTTCTACAACCTGGGCTCCGGTGCGGTCACCTGTCTCGTCGGCCTCGTCGGCTTCATGGCCGGCGACGCCATCGGTGGATGGTTCGAGTTCCCCGGTGACAAGGGAGTGCTCGCGGCGGGGGAGGGGGCCACACTTCCCGGCGTCCTCGATGTGCCGCACTGGAGCGTGGCGGTTCCGCTGGCAGTGGTCGTGATCCTCGGACTCGCGTTCTGGCCCGTTTCGCCCGAGGCGCCGCGCGCGTGGATCAGCTGGGTTGGGTGGTCGGAGGCACCGTGCTCGGTGTGGCGCTCGTGGGCGCGTGGATCCTCGCGGGTGTCGGAGGGCATGACTTCGGGCCCAACACCGAAGGTTTCGTCTCCAGTCTCCTACGAGGTCAGCCAGACGAGTGGGAAGGCTCGTTCGTGGTGGCCTTGATTCCCGGCGCGGCGGCAGCAGCGCTGTTGGCGTCCTCGTGGTCGCTGTCTCGCGCGCACGCAGGTCGGCTGCTCCGCCTGTTCGTCGGTGGCCTGCTCCTCGGACTGGGCGGTCAGATCGCGGGTGGGTGCAACCTCGGCCACGGCCTGTCGGGTGTGGCGCAGCTGAGCCTTTCGTCGTGGCTGGTCGTCGCTGCGATCGTCGGCGGCATCATGGGAGGGCGCCGTGTGCTGACGGTCACCGAGGCGGAGTTGCACGAGATAGGGGACCGCCTGGGATGACTACAACCCGATCAAACGGGTGCTTCCGCTCGTCGAGATGAGCCGGCGCGACCTTGTTCTCCTGCTCTACCAACCCAAGAACGTGGGTTTCTGAGCCCGGCTCGACTCAGAAGTCGCTGCCTCCGTCGACCGGCAGCGTTGCTCCGACGACGAAGCTCGCTCGCTCGGAGCACAGGAACGCGACGAGAGTCGCCACCTCCTCGGGGAGCCCGATCCGACCCAGGTCGTTTCCCGCTCCGAACTCCGTTTCGAGCATGGCGTAGGCGGCCTCGAGCGGACCCTCGGGGAGCAACGCGGGGTCGGCCTGCTCCACGTGGTCGGCGACCTCAGGTGTCATCAACAGCCCGGGGCACACCGTGTTCACGAGGATGCCCTCGTGAGCGAGGCTGCGCGCCAGGTTCTTCCCGGCCGTGGCCATGGCGGCTTTGGCGGCGGAGAACCCGATCAGTGCGGGGGACTGGTGGCGGATCGAGGCCGCCGCGACGTTCACGACCCGGGCGAAGGATGCTTTGCGCAGGAGAGGTAGTGCCGCGCGCACCGCGCGGACCATCGTGAGGACACCCGTGTCGAACTGCTCCATCCAGTCGTCGTCGGAGAGCTCGGTCAGGTCACCGGTGCTCGGAGGTCCGATGGCGTTGACGAGCGCGTGGAGCTCACCCCAGCGTTCGTCGAGATAGGTGAACGCGGCTTCGACCTCGCCGGTGTCGAGCATGTCGCACGGCAGGCCGACGGCGTCGGACGCCCCGGCAGCGGCGAGTGCCTCCTCGGTTTCGCGTACGACGGTTTCACTCCGGGCCAGAACGGCGACGCGGCACCCTTCCTCGGCGAGAAGGTCGGCTGTGGCGCGTCCGACCCCGCGGGTTCCCCCCGCCACCGCCACGGCGCGCCCACGAAGTCCGAGATCCACGAGACAGCGGAGAGGTTCAGCGGAACCAGATGCGCTGGTAGTCGCGGCTCATGGGGTGCACCAGCAGGAGGACCAGCGCCACGTCGAAAACGAGGCTGATCAATCCCGAAAGCGATCCGAGGCTGAAGAACGTGAGCAGAAACAGGACGTTGATCACCGCGGCCGCGACCGCAAGTCCGTAGCCCCACTTCTTTTCGTTGGCGATCCCGAAAGCACCGGCACCCATGGCGATACCGACGATCAGCAGGAGCGTCGAGAACGACAGTCCGTTGATGACGTTGAAGAAGCCGTTCAGGTACAGGAGCAACGTGGCGATCACGAGCGTCTGCGGCTGTGTCTGGTTCAGGAACTTGCGGTCGTTCACGGGGCCTCCGGTGCCGAGCGTGGGTCGGCGTGACAGGCACCATTGTGACCGCTGGAGCCGCCCCGTGGCGCCGCGGGCGCCAGATCGGTCCTACAGGGAGGCGAAACCGTCAGGAACGGAGGGTCACGTGGCGCGAACGGAGTGGCGGGAACGGAGCTGCCCGCAGGCGGCGTCGATGTCCGTTCCACGATTGCGTCGCACCGTGGCGTGGAGCCCGGCGACGCGAAGGCGACGGGCGAAGGTCTCCATCCGGCCCCGGTTGGGGGCGGTACCGCGGAAGTCGCCCGTGGGATTGAGGGGAATCAGGTTGACGTGGACCGCCGGCGGACCGATCCCGCCCAGCAGGCGCGCCAGAACGGCCGCCTGTTCCGGATCGTCGTTGACGCCGGCGATGACGGCGTATTCGAAACTCACTCGTCGGCCGGTCGCGCGCTGGTAGATCTCCGCGGCCCCGAGGATTTCGGCGATCGGGTACCGACGGTTCAGGGGCACCAGACGCTCACGCTCTTCGTCGGTCGGAGCATGGAGCGAGACGGCGAGCGTCACCGGCAGGTGTTCGTCGGCAAGCCGGAGCATTCCCGGTACGAGGCCGACCGTCGAGATGGTGATCCGGCGTGCGGAGATCCCGAAGTCCTCGTGAAGACGTCGCGTGGCGGCGAGGGCGGCGTCGTAGTTGGCCAGCGGCTCACCCATGCCCATGAACACGACGTGGTCGACCCGCTCGGGAACGGCCTGCGCCGCGCGCGCCACCTGCTCGACGATCTCGCCCGCGTCGAGATGGCGAACGAATCCGGCCTGACCGGTGGCACAGAACGTGCAGCCCATCGCACACCCCGCCTGGGAGGAGACGCACACCGTCGCCCGGTCGGGGTAGCGCATCAAGACGGTCTCGACCTCGGCGCCGTCGTCACCGCACGCCCAGAGCCACTTGTGCGTCATCCCGTCGTCGCCCTGCACGGTCGTCACCGCTCTAAGCGCTTCGGGGAGCGCGTCGGTGAGCCGTGCCCGCAGCGCCTTGGAGAGGTCGGTGCACTCCTCGAGCGGTCGCCCCGAGTGCAGGCCACGCCAGACCTGGTCGGCGCGGAACCGCGGCTCACCCCACTCGGCGAGGAGTTCGACCAGCGCGTCGCGGGTGATGCCGTAGCGCGTCACGCCGGTCGAGCCTGTCATGACGCCGCTTCGGACTCGGTCACGGTCAGGGAGAACGCGCGGTTGATGCGTGTCGTCGAGAATCCGAGGGACTCGTACAGCCCCACCGCAGCCTGGTTCGAGGCGTCGACGTAGAGAATTCCGCGTGTGATGTGGCGCTGCGTGATCGATTCGAGTCCCGCCACCACCAGTGCGCGTCCGAGCCCCGTTCCCTGGCGTACGGGATCCACGGCGATGACGTAGATCTCTCCGGCTCGCTCGTCGTCGTGGAGCTTGGTCCAACAGAAGCCGATGATGTCTGGGCCGGCCTCGTCTGGGTCGGCCTCGGCGATCACGAAGCCTGCGGGGTCGAACCAGTCCTGTGCGATGCGGGTGTGGAGCGTGTGGACCGTCCAGGAGCCCTGTTCGGGGTGGTCGGAAAAGGCTCGGTTGTTGAGAGCGATCACGGCGCCGGCGTCGCCGCTGCGAAAGGTGCGAACGGCGACACCCTCGGGCCAGGTAGCGCTCTCGTCGAGGGGAAGCGCGCATTCCATGCGCAGGAGCTCACGCTGCGGTGAGAATCCGGCCTTGTCGATGAGCTCGAGCATCGGCTCGTCGGGATCGTTGCTCCACAGGATGATGTCACCACCCCCGTCGGAGCGAACCTCCGAGACGGCATGGTCGAGGAGCTCGCGTTCGACGCCGGTGTGGCGGTGACGGGGATGGACCACGAGCTCCAGCTGCCAGTGACCGGGTGGGTGGGAAAGGTGCGCGGAACCGACGACGTGACCGTCGTGGCGATCGATCACCACGCGCGATCCCGCGGTGGCCGGCCCGGTGAGCTCCAGCCAGAGGTCGTCGCTCAGCGGGCGAAACCCGTCGGCGGCCTGGGCCACGAGGCACAGGGCTTCCAGTGCGTGGATCTCGGCGTCACCCAGAGCGGCGGCGCGGTGGTTCTCGATCATCCCCTGAGCGTAGAGGCCCCTGCGCGGCGACCGGCCTGTGGCATCCCGTAGGGTGCAGCCATGGCTCGACCCCGTGGCGCCCGACAACGCGCCACGGAGGTGCTCGAGCTCCTCCGTGCCGAGTATCCCGACGCCGAGTGCGCCCTCGGGCACGACTCTCCGTACCAGCTCCTGGTCGCCACGATTCTCTCGGCGCAGTGCACCGACGAACGGGTGAACATGGTGACGCCCGCTGTGTTCGAGCGCTATCCGGATCCCGAGGACCTGGCCGCCGCCGATCCGGCGGAACTCGAGGAGTTGATCCACTCGACGGGTTTCTTCCGCTCGAAGACGAAGAACCTCATCGGCATGGCGCAGGGGCTGATCGACCGTTTCGACGGTGAGGTGCCGCGTGACCTCGACGACCTCACGAAGCTTCCCGGCGTGGGCCGCAAGACGGGCAACGTGGTCCGGTCGATGGCGTTCGGTCTTCCCGGCCTCCCGGTTGACACCCACGTCACCCGCCTCTCGAAGCGGTTACGCCTCACACGCGAAGACGACGCCGTGAAGATCGAGTACGACCTCAACGGCATGATCCCGCCCGAAGACCGTGGGAACTTCTCCCTGTGGTTGATATTGCACGGTCGCCGCGTGTGCGACGCCCGCAAGCCCCGCTGCGATGACTGTGTGCTGGCCGACGTGTGCCCGTCTGCCGGGAGCTTCTGATCTCTCTTTTTCCGAGCGACTACGAAAGGACCGCTCGTGCGCGTTCGATCGCACGTTCGCGCCGCGATCAGCGAACGCTCGGCGTCATAGCACTCGGCGGCCACGGTCGAGCCGGGCGTGGAGGCGTAGCGGTCCGCGCAGGCCGTGATGCGCTCGGTCAGTTCGTCGACCTGTGATCGAACGGTCGAGAGCTCGGCAGCGGTGGAGGTGTCGTCGGTGTCAGGCACGGCCGGCATTGTGACCCCGAAACACCGTCGAGCGCACAAAGGGGCCCGGTACGATGAGATGTTCGTGCTCCAACGACTGGACCTTCGCGGCTTTCGGGGCGACCTGCGTTCCCGCCTCGCGCCCGAACCGACCTCGGTATCCGACAGCAGCGAAGAGGAGTCGGTCCTCACGTCGGTTCGCGAGATCCTCGCCGACGTCGCCGACCGCGGCGACACCGCCCTCGCAGAGCTGACGGAACGCTTCGACGGCTGTCGCCCCCTGTCGCTGCGGGTGAGTGCCGACGAGCGCGCGTCCGCGCTGGGCGAGGTGACATCCGAGCTGCGCGAGGCGCTGGAGTTCGCCCGCGACCGGATCGTGGCACACCACGAGGCCCAGCGACGAGATCCCGACCCGGTCGAGACGACCGGTGGGATCACGATCGGCGACCGGGTCATCCCTCTCGAGCGCGCCGGCTGCTACGTACCCGGTGGGCGTGCCGACTATCCGTCCACCGTGTTGATGACGGTGCTGCCGGCGCGCGTCGCCGGCGTCGGATCCGTGGTTCTGTGCGTCCCGCCGGGCGCGGACGGGAAGGTTTCGCCGGCCACGCTCGCGGCGGCGGAGCTGGCGGGCGCCGACGACGTGTTCTGTGTCGGTGGAGCCCAGGCGATCGCTGCCATGGCGTACGGAACCGCAACCATTCCCGCCGTCGACGTGATCGTCGGCCCCGGCAACCGGTACGTGGCGCTCGCCAAACGTGAGCTGTCCGGCCACGTGCGCACCGACGCTTTCGCCGGGCCCTCCGAACTGGTCGTGATCGCCGATCGCACGGTACCGGCCGACTACGTCGCCGCCGATCTGCTCGCCCAGGCCGAGCACGGTCCGGGCGGTGTGGCGGCGCTGGTGACCTGGGAGCCCGCTGTCGCCGAGATCGTCGACGCCGAGATGTCCCGCCAGCTCGGCGAGGCTGCTCGTTCGGAGGTGATCGCTGCCGTGCTGCGGGAGGGCGGGCGTTCGATCCTCGTCGACGGGCCCTCCGAGGCGCTGGCCGCGGCCAACGCGATCGCACCGGAACACCTCGAGTTGATGGTCGCAGAACCCCGCGACCTCCTCGATGGCGTCCGGAACGCGGGCGCGGTCTTCTGCGGCACCTTCAGCCCCGCCGCAGTGGGTGACTACGTCGCGGGTGTCAATCACGTTCTGCCGACCGGGGGCACCGCCCGTTTTGCCGACGCCCTCCGGGTCGCCGACTTCCAGAAGCACATCCACGTGGTGGAGATGACACAAGACGCCCTCGCGGCCGTGGCACCGCACGTCTCGACGCTCGCGGCCGCGGAGGGACTCGACGCGCATGGAACGTCGGTCGCTCGGCGCGTCTCGACGGAGAGCCCCTCATGACAGACCCGGCTCTTCCCACACCACGCCGCGACCTCGACGACCTCTCGGCCTACCACTCGCCGCAGATCGACGTCAGCGTGCGTCTCAACACCAACGAGAGTCCGCAGCCCCCACCCGCAGACTTCGTCGACGAGTGGTGCCGGGAACTGACGAAGGTGCCGCTGAACCGCTATCCCGACCGCTCGGTCGCGGAGCTCCGCTCGGCGATCGCGCAGAGGCTGCGTGTTCGGCCCCAGCAGATCTTCTGCGCCAACGGCTCCAACGAGGTGCTCCAGACGCTGCTTCTCACCTACGGGGGTACGGGGCGCGAGGCCGTCGTGTTCGAGCCGACCTACGCGCTCCACGGTCACATCGCCCGCGTCACCGGTACCAACGTGGTGGCCGGAGATCGCCGCGCCGATTTCTCCGTCGACACCGACGCGGCTGTCGCACTCGTGGCCGAGCGACGTCCCGCCGTGATCTTCCTCTGCAGCCCGAACAATCCCACGGGCACGGTCGATCCACCGGAGCTCCTGGCCGCACTGCGCGACGCGGCACCGGAGTCCCTCGTTGTGCTCGACGAGGCCTACGGCGAGTTCGCCGACCGTACGATGATCGACGCGGTGGCAGACGACGTGCCCCTGGTCGTCGTGCGCACGTTTTCGAAGGTCTGGTCGCTGGCAGCGCTTCGGCTCGGCTTCTGTGTCGCTCCGGCGGGTGTGGTGGCCGAACTCGACAAGGTCGTCCTCCCGTATCACCTGTCGGCAGCGACCCAGACAGCGGGCCTCGTGGCCCTGCGTTACGTCGCGGAGATGGAGGCGCGGGTCTCTGTTCTGCGCAGGGAACGCGATCGGACGTCTGTCGCTCTGGGGGCCATCGAGGGGCTGGAAGTCTACGAGAGTGGTGCGAATTTCGTCCTCGTCCGCCCGGATGGGGACGCTCACGCCGTCTGGGAGAGACTGCTGGCCCGCGGCGTGCTGGTGCGTGACTTCACGCGCCGTCCCGGCCTGGAGGGCACACTGCGGATCACGATCGGTACACCTACCGAGAACGACGCTCTGATCACCGCCCTCGAAGCGGCGATCGGAGAGGAGGCGGCCTGATGGCCGAGCGCAGCATGGTTGAAGGCAGCATGCCGAACGCAGCATGGCCGAACGCAGTGCCGCATGGAAGCGGGAAACCAAGGAGACGGTGGTCGAGGTGTCGCTCGACCTCGACGGATCGGGTGTGGCCGACGTCACGACCGGAATTCCGTTTTTCGACCACATGCTCCAGCAACTAGGCCGACACGCAGGATTCGATCTCGTCGTACGTGCAGAGGGCGATCTCGAGATCGACACGCACCACACCATCGAAGACGTCGGCATCGTCGTCGGCACGGTCTTCGGTCGCGCTCTCGGCGACAAGGTCGGGGTCCGGCGCTTTGCGTCCATCGAGGTACCGCTCGACGAAGCGCTCGTCGCCGTCTCGCTCGACCTCTCGGGCCGCCCGTATCTCCACTACGACGTCGACCCGGTCTCCGAATGGATCGGCACGTTCGATCCGCAACTGGCCGAGGAGTTCTGGCGTGCCTTCGCGATCGCCGCGGCGGTCACGCTTCACATGCGGAGCATCACCGGCAGGAACGGGCACCACGTCATCGAGGCGTCGTTCAAGGCGGCAGCGCGGTGCCTGCGTGATGCCACGCGGATCGACGGCGAACTGCTCCCCTCCACGAAGGGAACGCTCTGAGCGCGCGCCCGCGGATCGCGGTGCTCGACTACGGCATCGGGAACCTACGGTCGGCGGAGAAGGCGCTCGCGCACCTCGGCGCCGATGCTGTCCTCACGAACGACGTGGACGTGATTCGCGACTCGGCGGCGGCGGTCCTTCCCGGCGTGGGCGCGTTCGGGCGTTGTATGCAGGAACTGCACGCGCACGGGCTCGACGTCGTGGCGCGGGAGGCGGTGGCCTCGGGTCGCCCGTTCCTCGGGATCTGCGTGGGGATGCAGATGCTCTTCGAGGCCAGTGAGGAGGCACCGGGCGTGACGGGGCTCGGAGTGATCGCCGGGACGGTGCAGCGGCTGGGTGGCTCCGTCACGATTCCGCACATGGGCTGGAACACGGTGGACGCCCGGTCCGGCTCCGCGCTCTTCGCCGGTGTCCCAGCCCCGCACTGGTGCTATTTCGTGCACTCGTACGTTCCCGTGCCTGCGGTTTCCGACGTCGTCTCCGCCACCACGGATCACGGCGGCACGATCGTGGCTGCGGTGGAACAGGGCGCCGTGTGGGCGACGCAGTTCCACCCGGAGAAGAGTGGCCCCTGCGGGCTTGCTGTGCTGGCGAACTTCGTGGCTGCGGCGACTCGCAGCCAGGAGTCGATCTGATGGCGTTCGAGTTGTTTCCGGCGATCGATCTGCGGGCCGGCCGTTGTGTGCGTCTCCTGCGTGGTGACTTCGACGAGGAGACGGTCTACGGGACCGATCCCGTCGCGGTGGCCCGCGGATTCGAAGCTGCCGGCGCGTCGTGGATCCACGTGGTGGATCTCGACGCGGCACGTACCGGCGCGCCCGGCAACGAGGACGCGATACGCGCGATCGCCGCGGCCGTGACGTGTTCCGTGCAGGTCGGTGGCGGCGTGCGCGAGGTGTCGACGGCCCAACGGCTCTTCGACGCCGGTGTCCGGCGCGTCGTCGTGGGCACGGCGGCCGTCGAACGTCCGGAGCTCGTCGACGAGATCGGTGACTCCGTGGGAGTGGCCGTGGCGGTGGGCCTCGACGTGCTCGGCGGTGAGGTGCAGGTGCGCGGTTGGACCGAGGGCAGCGGCCGTGGTCTCGCCGATGTGCTGGCATCGCTTGCCGAGCGGAGTGTCGACGCGTTCGTCGTCACCCGCATCGAAGCCGATGGAACCATGGACGGCCCTGACGCCACCGGCATTGCCGAGCTGCTCGGCAGCGTGGACACTCCGGTCCTGGCGAGCGGGGGCGTCGGCACTCTGGATGATCTGGAGGTGCTCGCCGGGTTGGCGAGGAGGTACCCGCACCTCGTGGGCGTGATCGTCGGACGAGCGCTCTACGAAGGGCGCTTCACCGCGGAGGAGGCGTGGCGGCATGCTCGCGACCCGGGTGATCCCGTGCCTCGACGTCGAGGCCGGCCGCGTGGTGAAGGGCGTCAACTTCGTCGGCCTGCGCGACGCAGGCGACCCCGTCGAGCTCGCCCAGCGGTACGACGCCGAAGGTGCCGACGAGGTCGTGTTCCTCGACATCACCGCCTCCTCCGAGGCGCGCGACACGATTCTCGACGTGGCCGCGCGCACGTCCGAACAGGTGTTCATGCCCTTCACGGTCGGAGGAGGAATCAGATCGGAAGGTGACATTCGTGCCTTGCTGAGGGCCGGTGCCGACAAGGTCTCGCTCAACACCGCAGCCGTGGCCGACCCCGACCTGGTGCGCTCCGGCGCCGACGCCTTCGGCGCCCAGTGCATCGTCGTGGCGATCGACGCACGCCGTCGGACCGGCGGATGGGAGGTCGTGACCCACGGTGGTCGCACGCCGACGAATCTCGACGTGCTCGAGTGGGCCGAGCGGGTTGTCGACCTCGGAGCGGGCGAGATCCTCCTCACATCGATGGACCGCGACGGCACACGGGACGGTTACGACCTCGAGCTCACCGCCGCCGTCGTCGACGCCGTGGGAGTTCCCGTCATCGCCTCGGGCGGGGTCGGAACGCTGGACCACCTCTACGAGGGTGCCGCCGTCGGGGGAGCCGAAGGCCTGCTGGCGGCGTCGATCTTCCATTTCGGAGAGCACACGGTCGGCGAAGCGAAGGAGTACCTGGCCGAGCGCGGGGTGACGGTCCGACCCGCCTGAGGGGCGTGTCGGACGGGCATCTCCCACGGTCGAACGGACCGGCGGATTCGGGTAGCGTCGAATGTGCCGGGGAACCGACGACACGGAGGGAACGGATGAGTGACGGCGCTGTGGTCGACGAGGGATTTCTGAGGCGTTACCGCGAGTTGCTCGACGCCGAAGACGCGGCGTTCGACGATCTCGAGCACGCCTATGAAGACGGGAACCGCGCCACGTTCGATTCCGACATCGACGAGTGGCGGTCGTCGGTCCACAAGCGCATGAGTTTCCTCGAGCGCCACGGCGTGGCGACCCGCTCCTGAAGGCTCCCGCCCGGCTCAGGCCGGAAGGAAGTCGATCGGCTGATAGGTGGCGTTGAGGATCTGAGCGGAATCCACTTCGAGCGAGCGTTCGAGGACCGTGGAGTAGATGCGGCGGAAGTCGGTCGTCGCCTGGAGATTTCCGTTGTTGTCGAGAGACGTGAGGCTCGGGTGCTCACCGTAGAAGCCCCCCCGAACCGGCTTTCCCAGCACGAGAACCGGCGCCGCCGTACCGTGATCCGTTCCACCGTCCTGGTTCCCCGTGAACCGGCGACCGAACTCCGACTGGACCAGCGACACGACGTGCTTCCCGCGAGCGTGGCCGTCCATCTCCGCCTGGAAGCCGTAGAGCGCCTGGTCGAGCTGTCGAAGAAGGTTCGCGTGCGCCGGTAGCTGGTTGGTGTGGGTGTCGAACCCCCCCATGCTCACCGAGTACACCTGGGTCCGCAGTCCGGCACGGATGAGTGTGCTCACGACCCTGAGCTGGCTGGCGAGATGTCCGCCGACGCCATCGAGCGAGGTGGGGAGACCCGCGGGAGCAATGGGTTCATTGGCCGCCACGAACTGGTTGGTGGAGTTGTTCACGCCCGTGACGGCGTTCCCTTTGAGGGCGGCGTTGATCTCCTCTTCGGCGCGGATCAGGTGCTCTTTCGAGCGCGTGATGGCCGCCGCCCACACGCCCTCGCTGGGCTCCGGCTGTGCGAGCCATCCGTATCCGTTGGCGAAGACGTCATTGCCGGGGATCGTGATTCCGCCGTTGGGCACGGCGATGCCGGTCTGTTGACGTCCGCGCAGGAGGAGCGGCAGCGAGTTGCCCACGACGATCGCCTCGAGAGGATCGTCACCCGTCAGGTCCATCCACCGTCCGATCCAACCGCTCGGCTCGTTGTCCTCGGAGATCCCCGATCCCCAGACGTCCTGGGAGCGGAAGTGGCTGAGGTCCGGAGACGGGTAGCCGACGCCCTGGATGATGGCGAGATCATCACGGGCCCACCGATCGGCCATGCCCTCCATGCTCGGGTGCAGGCCGAGACCCGATCCCAGGTCGTGGACCCCTCCGGCGGTGGTGAGAGCCAGCGGTCCCCGGGCGGCGTGGTAGGCGGAGTTGCCGTGGGGCACGACCGTGTTCAGTCCGTCATTGCCGCCGGGAAGGCTGACGAGCACGAGGATCTCCGCTCCGGGCAGGCGTGGGGGAGGCGGTGGCGGAGGCGGTGGTGGAGGCGGTCCGGGTTTGGGCGGCCTGCAGGCGGCGATACCGCCGAGCGCCGCGGCCGAGGCCGTGCCGCTGAGGAACTTCCGTCGTGAGACCACCATCTGGAGGCGCTCCCTATCCGAGGAGGTACTCGGGGCTGCCGAGTGCCAGGGCGACGACGGACATGGGATCGTTCGAGGCGTTCGCCAGGGCCGCCTCGGTGCGGGGACTCCATGCGTCCACACCGAGGAGAGCTGCTGCGGCGGCCGGGCGGTTGGCAGGTCCGGTCGAGACGACCGACCAGGTGTTGCCGAGGAAGGCGGCTGTCTGGGCCAGCTTGAGTCGCTCGAGCTCGGACGCCGTGTTGATCCAGTAACCGTTGGGTGCCCATCCGGCAACGTGGGGCGGCATGAACGGCACCTGCTGGAGATTGACCAGCGAGGAGGCCGTGATGGCGTTGCCCGGAAGCTGGAGCATCCGCAGCGACCGGACGAGCCACTCGACGGGTGACTCGACGAGGCCCTGTCGGGCGTCGGGTGAATCGAACTGCGAGTGGAGAAAGGTTTCGCGCAGGAGGCCGGTGATGTCGAGATCGGCGGCGAATGACGTCCCGAGCTCGACGGCGATCGGGTGATCCGGACCGATCGGCCAGGCGAAGAAGCTCCACACGCGCGAGGCGATGTACGGCGGGCACGCAGGGTGCTCCGTGATGATCCGGATGACGTCCTGGGTGTCCCAGTTCCCCGTCTCGCCGAGAAAGGTCTTGGCCCCGGAGTCCCAGCGATTCGGGTCGAAGACGATCGTGGGCGCCAGCGGGTTTCGGGCGTCGATGCGGTAGCCGGTGAACGACCGTGCGGCGGCTTTCACGTCGTTCTCGGTGTAGTTGCCGCGTCCGAGAGAGAAGAGCTCCATCACCTCACGGCCGTAGTTCTCGTTGGGAGAGCTCTTGTGGCTGTTGAGCCCGTCGAGCCAGATCAGCATGGCCGGGTCGATCGTCACGGCTTGGAGCAGGTCTTCGAAGTTGCCCCAGCCGAGGTTCCGGAACAGCTGGTTCTGGTTCAGCATCAGCGACGGCCAGCCGATCTTCTGCAACGAGGAGGTCAACAGGCCGTGCCAGAAGAACGGCAGCTTCTCGCGCAGCGGAACCTGCGAGACGGTCATGCGCTCGATCCACCACGAAACCAGCGCGACGCCTTCGAGTTGGAGGATTTCGCTCGGAAGTCCCATGAGGTTCGGCGGCGTCAGCGAAGGGGGCGCGATGGCGTCCGCCGCCGGGTCGGGAGCGGTGAGCAACTCCTCGACGGTGGCTTCGTACCCCTGGGCCTCGGCGGCGTCGAGTTGCGCGCTCGTTGCTCCGAACCCCGCCCGGCGGTACAGGTGGGCGAGACGGCTCCGCAGGTCGGGTCCGGGGGGGACTCCCATGTCGCCGAGAGGCCGCGGAGCCGGGGCGCTCGCCGTGCGTGTCACGGGTCGGGTGATGGTGGTCACGCGGTCTCCGGTTCGTGTCCGGTGAAAGATCTCGGGGAGGTGGTACTCCGAGTATCGACCGCGCACAGCGCGAAACTTGAGAGGAACGAACGCGGAATGTGAGAAATGGCGCTGAGGAAGGCGCTCCGTCAGATCCTCAGTCGGCCGCCCCGCGAGAGGTGACGCTCTCGACGAGCTGGAGCGTGAGCTCGACGATTCGGGACGTGCTGCCGACGAAGAAGTGGTCGGCTCCCGGGACGACCTCGACGCGGGTGGCCGCCCAGGTCGCCACAGCGTCGGTCCCCGCCCGTGGGTCGACGAGGTCGTCGCGTTCTCCGAAGACCACGAGCTTCGGCCGAGCGTCGGAGGAAGCGGGCGCGGGCTGGGGTCCGTAGCGGCCCGGCGGAGCGACGGCCACCCACCCGCTCACGCGCGGCTCGACCGTGGCGAGCGCCACGTCGGCGCCGAAGGACCATCCGGCGATGACGAGTGGCGCCTCCGGGGGCAGGAGGCCGGCGACATGGGCCAACGCCGCCTCGGCGTCGAGGCGCTCGCCGTCCCCGTCGTCGAAGGTTCCGCCGCTTCCCTCGACCCCGCGGAAGTTGAACCGCACGCAGGTCACTCCGGCGGCGGGCAGCGCGGTGAACCACTCGCCGACCACGAGGGAGCGCATGTTCCCCCCGAACTGAGGATGGGGGTGGCACAGCACGGCCCCGGCTCGCGGTGTGCCCGACGGTGTGGCCGGCGACGGCATGGCCACCTCGGACTCGAGGCGGACCCCATCGGCGGTGGTGAGGGTGAGCCGAGCGGACGCGGGCGGTGCGGACATGCGCGCACGGTAGCGGCTGGGGATGAACGCTCTTGGTGGCGAATACCACACGCAACGTGTGATTTGGGCGGTTGACCCTGGTGCGCGCCGAAAATCCTGCTCATAGGCCATTGGGCCTATTGCCAGACTCCGCCACCCTCCGTAGTATTGGTCGCAACCGCTCTTCGCGTGAGAGCGGGCCAGGGGCCCCACCGGTCGCGACCGGCGAAGTGGGGGACGGAGCGGGAGGACGGGCGATGCGAGCGAACTCGAGCCGGCGGGAACGAACCGGGCGAGCACACCTCGGGCGAACGGGCACAGGTCGACGTCGGCTGGCGGTCGCCGCGCTCGCTGTGAGCCTCCTCACCGTCGGACTCGCTGCGCCCGCGGGGGCAGCGTCGAACGATCCCACGCCCCAGGAGACCATCGCCGGAGTCATCGGCCAGGCCCAGCAGCACGGCGCCGACGCGCAGACGTTCGTCAACCAACACGTTCCCGAGGCGCAGGCGCGCGTCGCCGAGATCCAGCGTCAGGCCCAGGCGGGGAACTGGCCCGAGGTCAAGCGTCTGAGCGACGAGCTGAAGGCCGATGCGGTCTGCGTGGGGGTCGAGTTCGACATCAACTACATCCCGGCTGACAACAAGTTCGCCTCCATGACCATCGACAAGGCGGCCGGTGTGGCCCGCGTGCAGATCGTCATCCCCGAGGGGTGCAGCCTTCCGCAGCCGATCCCTGTCACGCTCGTGTCGTGGGTGATGGATGCCGCGCAGGCATGGGGTACTTCACCGCAGGGTCAGACCGACATCACCGAGACCGTCTGGGTCCAGGACGCCGGTACGTACAACTTCGAAGTCGACCTGCCGCGGCCGACCACGGACGCCGACGCCATCCGGGCGACTCTCGAGCGTGACGGTCTCGGCACGCTCATCGCCGCCGCCGACGACACCGGTGGAGCCTTCGACCTCGACGCCATCATCGGGGTGGTCACCTCCAACCCCGAATTGCTCGACCTCATCCTGACTCTCGTCTGCCCCTTCCAGGTCGACCTCTTCGCCGCGGAGGCGCAGACCATCCCGACCCAGCTCGGCGGGCTCAGCAACGGAACGCCCGTGCCCAGCAACCCCCACCTGGGGATCGACGCGCTGATCGAGGGCAAGGTCGGCGAGTGGGACAGCGCCAAGCAGTACTCCCCGGTTCCCGACTTCGCCGAGAACTTCCCGCAGGTCGACTTCGACGAGAGCCTCGACGACTCCCTCGAGGCTGCTGCCGCCGCCGACCCGGAGTTGGCGAGCACGTTGGACAGCATCCCCTGGGAGATCCTCTGCGCCGAGGAGCCGACCGAGGTGGGCGGTGAGACGGTGGAGGCCATCCCGGCGTCGACGGGCGGCGACTCGGGCGCGCCGACGGCCGTCGCGGGCACGGCTCTCCCCCGAACGGGTTCCGAGACACCGGGGGTCGTCGCCACGGGAATAGCGATGATTCTCGCCGGCTGGCTCCTGCTCGTCACCCGAGCCTTCCTGGGTCTGCGGCGTCGCCCCGACGCCACGCGCCTTTCGTAGTTCTCTCGCAATACGGGCGGAACAGGGAGAGCGGACGGCTACGATCGCCGCGGATGTCGACATCTTCCGCCGAGACGCCACCAGACGTCGACGCGACCGCCGGGCCGGTCACGACGGCCATCGCCGCCACCGAGGAACAGATCGCCGCGGTGGCGTTCAACGAGAGTGGACTGGTTCCGGCGATCGTCCAGGAGACGGGCACCGGGCGCGTCCTGATGATGGCGTGGATGAACGAGGAGTCGCTCCGCCGTTCCCTCGACACGGGGCGGACGTGGTTCTGGAGCAGGAGCCGACAGGAGTACTGGTGCAAGGGCGAAACGTCGGGCGACCGACAGTTCATCCGCTCCGCTTCCTACGACTGCGACGGCGACACGCTGCTCTTCGAGGTCGAACAGGCCGGCAACGGCGCGTGTCACACGGGTGAGTGGAGCTGTTTCTTCCGTTCGTTCGGTCCGGCCGGTTCGACAGACCCCAGGTGACGCCACCGCTGCGCCCCGCCCTCGACCGGTTCCTCGCGCTGGCGCGCGACCACACCGTGGTTCCGGTCTGGCGCGAGATCCTGGCCGACGTCGAGACGCCGGTGTCGGCCTACGCCAAGCTCATCGGCGACACCACGGGTTTCCTCCTCGAGTCCGTCGAGCAGGGGCGTCAGTGGGGGCGGTTCTCGTTCCTCGGGCGGGATCCCGCCCTGACTCTCGTGTCCCACGGCGCCGACGTGTCGATCCCGGTGGGAACCGACCCCGGTCTGCCGACCGACCAGGGCATTCTGGGCGCGCTCGAGGCGCTCCTGGCCCGCTACCGCGCGCCGCGGATTCCTGAGTTGCCTCCCTTCCACGGGGGGGTGGTGGGGTACCTCGGTTACGACGTCGTACGCGAGATCGAGAGCCTTCCTTCAGTTCCTGTCGACGACCAGGGGCTGCCCGACGCGGTGATGTCGCTCACGGGCCACGTCACCGCCTTCGACCACTTCCGCCAGCGACTGTTCCTGATCGAAAACGTCTTCGTGGAACCCCACGAGAGCACGGCCGCCGCCAGCGCCCGCTACCACGCGGCCGACGAGAGGCTCGACGACCGCGTCGAAGCGCTGGCACGACCGCTGGCGGTCCGGCCGGCGCCTCCACCGCCGGAGCCGCTGGAAGAGCTACCGGCCTTCCGTTCCACGATGAGCACCGGCGACTACCACCGGGCTGTCGAGGTGGCTCGCGAGCACATCCTGGCAGGTGACATCTTCCAGGTCGTGCTCGCTCAGCGCTTCGACATCGACGGTCCGGTGGATCCCTTCGCGACCTACCGCGTGTTGCGTCAGGTCAACCCGTCGCCGTACATGTACTTCCTCCACGACGATGCCGTGACGATCGCGGGATCGTCGCCCGAACCCATGGTGCAGGTCCTCGACGGTCGGGTCATCAGCCGCCCGATCGCCGGCACGCGTCGGCGCGGCACCGATGAGGTTTCCGACCGCAGAATGGCGGCCGAGCTCGCGGAGCATCCCAAAGAGCGTGCCGAACACGTCATGCTCGTTGATCTCGCGCGCAACGACGTCGGGCGGGTCGCACGCTTCGGCACCGAACAGGTCGACGAGCTCATGACCCTCGAGCGCTACTCCCACGTGATGCATCTCACCAGTCAGGTTTCGGGTGACCTTCCCGACTCCACGGGGCCGGTCGACGTCCTGCGGGCGACGTTTCCCGCCGGGACCGTGAGCGGCGCGCCGAAAGTTCGTGCCATGGAGATCATCGACGAACTCGAGCCCACCAAGCGCGGGCCGTACGCGGGCGTCGTCGGCTACCTCGACTTCTCCGGCAACCTCGACACCGCCATCGCCATCCGCACGATGCTCTGGCGCGACGGGCACGCGTCGGTCCAGGCGGGCGCAGGAGTCGTGGCAGACAGCGATCCGGAGCTCGAAGATCTCGAGTGCCACAACAAGGCCAGGGCGTTGCTCACCGCGGCAGCCGCAGCCCGCAATCTCGAGCCCATCGTCGGCGGGGATGTGGGCCGATGACCGGGCCGGTCGTTGCTGACTCCGGAGATCCACAGGCCGAGTACGCCGCGCTGCGCGACGGCGTCGGGATCGTCGACCAGTCTGCTGCGGGATCGGTCGTGGTCTCCGGGCCCGACACCTTCTCGTTCCTCGACAGCCTGATCTCGGCCGACGTGTCCGACCTCACCGACGGGACGGGCGTCCACAGCCTGCTGCTGACCCCGCGTGGAAGCTCGACACCGACTTCCGGCTTCTCCGCGTGGGAGACGTTGCCTGGATCGACACCGAGCCGGGCTTCGCCGCGGCATTCGCTGCATCACTGTCGCGCTACCGGATCCGCGTCGACGTCGAGATCCTCGACCGCAGTGAAGACTGGGGTCTTCTCCAGGTTCGCGGTCCCGCGACCGACGACCTCCTCACCTCGCTGGGGGTCAAACCGCCACCCGACGTGGCCCACGCACATCTTCGGTGGGAGTCCACACGGCTCGTACGTGTCGACCGGCCCGTCGGTGTCGACGTCGTGGGCAGTCACGACGCGCTGAGCAGCGTGTGGGCAGCGTTCGTCGAACAGGGAGCCACTCCCGTGGGACTCGGGGTCGCCGAGGCCCACCGGATCGCAGCCGGAGTTCCCCGCCAGGGTCACGATCTCGACGAGAGCACGATCCCCCAGGAGGCCGGCCTGGAGATCGATGCCGTCTCCTTCGACAAGGGTTGTTTCCTGGGACAGGAGCTCGTCTGTCGGATCGACAGCCGCGGCCGCGTGAATCGCTTTCTCCGGCTGTTGTTCATCGACGGTCCGGCCCCCGCGGTCGGTGCGGAGATCCTGTCCGGCGACGACGTCGTCGGTTCGGTCACGAGCGTGGGCGACGCAGGGGCGGGAGATGCGGCCGACGGTACCGTGGCCCTCGGGTACGTCCACCGTCGGATCGAGCCACCGGCCGACGTCGGCATTCGCCTCGCCTCGGGTGATCTCGCCGACGCTCGGATCGGCGTTCTGCCGGGCACCGAAGAGGTATGACCACCCCTGGTATGAAGCCGGAGGTGGCAGGCAACGCCCCGTAGACTCAACAGCTGTGTCGTTCCTCGAGAAGATCCTCGCGACCAAACGCGACGAAGTGGCGGGTCTGCGTGGCCGTTCCCGTGAGATGGCGGCGGCCGCGGCCGCCTCGCGGCGCCCGGGCGACTTCTACGGCGCACTCCGAGCCGCTCCGGGCCTCGCGGTCATCGCGGAGATGAAGCGCCGGTCACCCTCCAAGGGGCCACTTGCTCCCGATCTCGATCCCGCGTCCACGGCAGCGTCGTTCGAGGCCGGCGGTGCGTCCGCGATTTCGGTGCTGACCGACGCCGAGTACTTCGGCGGTTCGCTCGACGATTTGGCGGCGGCCCGGAGCGCTACGTCTGTTCCGTTGCTTCGCAAGGACTTCGTCATCGACGAGATCCAGGTTCTCGAGGCTCGGGCCGCGGGGGCCGACGCCATTCTCCTGATCGTGGCCGCACTCTCGGATTCCCAGTTGTCCGACCTGCTCGGCGCGGCGCGCTCCCACGGCCTCGCTGCACTCGTGGAAGTTCACGACGCCGAGGAACTCGATCGTGCGCTGTCGACCCGTTGTGATCTCGTGGGTGTGAACAGCCGCAGCCTCGCCACGTTCGACGAGGATCTCGGCATCGCACACGGCCTTGTTACACGTATTCCCGACACCACGCTGGCCGTTGCCGAGAGCGCCATCCGCAGCGTCGAGGATGCGCGCTCGGTCGCAGCGGCGGGCTTTCGAGCAGCCCTCGTCGGCGAGGCCCTCGTGCGGGCCGCGGATCCGGCCGCCCTCGTGGCCGACATGGCCGCTGTCGAACCGGCAGTGGTGGCGGGGGAGACGGGATAGTCGCGTGTTCGTCAAGATCTGTGGAATCACCACCGAAGACGACGCGCTCCTCGCCGTGGCGCTCGGGGCCGATGCCATCGGCTTCGTGTTCGCTCCGAGCCGCCGACAGGTGAGCACGCAGACAGCGCGCGACATCGCCCGACGCCTGCCCAGCGAGATCCTGACCGTCGGGGTCTTCCGCGACGAGCGGCCCGAGCGTGTCGCCGAGATCGTCAACACTGCAGGACTGAAGGGCGCGCAACTTCACGGACGCGAACCTCTCAGTGAAGTTCGCTACGTGCGCCAACGGGTTCCCATGGTGATCCAGGCGTTCGCGGCCGGTGACGACGCCATCGCCGCGGCGGGCAACGGACCTGCCGACGTGATCCTCCTGGATTCACCCGACCCGGGCGCGGGTCGCGTCTTCGACTGGTCTGTCGCCGAGGGCGCGCCCAGTGGCGTGCGGCTCCTGCTGGCCGGTGGTCTGAACCCCGACAACGTGGCGGCTGCCGTTCGCCGCGTGCGTCCTTGGGGCGTCGACGTGTCGACCGGCGTCGAGAGCGGTCCCGGGCGCAAGGACCCGCGCAAGCTGCGTCACTTCATCGAGGAGGCGAACTCGGCCGACAGGGACCTGCGTGAGGAGGATCCCGCCCCGACTCCCGGCAAGGAGAGGCCCTTCGATTGGGAGGACTACCTGTGACGGCGGTGTCCGGGCGCGGCGGACCGGTGGTGCTCCCCGAACCCGGGCCCGAACCGGTCGACCTCGGTCGCTACGAAGGCTTCGGGGGCCGCTTCGTTCCCGAGACGCTGGTTCCGGCGCTCGAGGAACTCGAGGACGAGTTCCGCCACGCCTGGAGCTCCGGCGACTTTCGCCGGGAGCTCGGCGGCCTGCTCGACACCTACGCGGGTCGTCCCACGCCGGTCACTGAATGCCACCGGCTTTCGGAGCGCCTGGGTGTGCGGGTCTTGCTCAAGCGCGAAGACCTCACCCACACGGGGTCGCACAAGATCAACAACGTCCTGGGTCAGGCGCTGCTGACCCGCCGCATGGGCAAGAACCGGGTGATCGCCGAAACCGGCGCCGGCCAGCACGGGGTGGCCACGGCCACGGCGTGCGCGCTGTTCGGGTTCGACTGCGTCGTCTTCATGGGTGCCGTCGACGCGCAGCGTCAGGCCCTCAACGTCTGGCGCATGGGGCTCCTCGGTGCCGAGGTCAGAACGGTGGAGTCGGGGAGTGCCACTCTCAAGGACGCCACCAACGAGGCTCTGCGCGACTGGGTGGCCAGTGTCGAGACCACCCACTACTGCATCGGCTCGGTCGTCGGTCCCCATCCCTTTCCGTGGATCGTGCGTGAACTCCAAAGCGTGATCGGATCGGAGGCGCGGAGCCAGTGCCGCGAGGTGCTCGGCGGCGACGATCCGGACGCGGTCGTGGCGTGCGTGGGCGGCGGCTCGAACGCGATGGGCACCTTCGCCGGCTTCCGCGACACCGCGGCCCGTCTGGTCGGGGTCGAAGCGGCGGGAGAGGGGCTCGAGTCGGGCCGCCACGGTGCATCGATCAGTCGCGGTGTCCCCGGCGTCCTGCACGGCGCGCGGTCGCTGTACCTCCAGGACGAGCATGGCCAGATTCGTGAGGCCCACTCGATCAGTGCCGGCCTCGACTACCCGGGCGTGGGCCCCGAACACGTCGCGCTCGCCGAGTCCGGGCGGGCGGAGTACGACAGCGTCACCGACCACGAGGCTCTCGAGGCCTTTCGTCTCCTGGCGGAGAGCGAAGGCATCATTCCCGCTCTCGAGTCGTCCCATGCGATCGCCTGGGTCGCGCGTGAGGCCGGTGCCGCTCTTCCCTCGGGTTCGACGGTCCTCATCACGTTGTCCGGGCGTGGCGACAAGGATGCGGCGCAGGTGGCCGATGCCTTCGCCGACACGGGGTCAGGTGCGGGGTCGGGCACGGCGTCGGGCGCGGGCAACGACGGCCCGTGAGGCTCGAAGAGACGCTGCGCGACGCCCGCTCCCGCGGCCGGCCGCTTCTCGTGCCCTACGTCACCGGCGGACTGTACGACGGCTGGACCGAACTGCTCGAAGCCGTCGTGGCGGCGGGTGCGGATGCGGTCGAGATCGGCATCCCGTTCTCCGACCCGGTGATGGATGGTCCGACGATCCAGACGGCGTCGCAGCAGGCCTTGGCCCGCGGCGCGACCCCGATGACGATTCTCGGCGACGTCGAGGGCCTCACTGTCGGCGCGCCCCTGGCGGTGATGACATACGCCAACCTCGTGATGCACGCGGGATACGAGCGTTTCGCTTCCGCTCTCGTCGACGCGGGTGTCGACGCCGCCATCCTGCCCGACCTACCCCTCGACGAGTTCGGGCCCTGGGGTTCGGCTGCCGACGCAGCGGGAATCGAGACCGTTCTCCTCGCCGCACCCACCACGACCGACGAGCGGCTCGCTCGGATCTGCGAACGCTCGAAAGGTTTCGTCTATGCGGTCTCGCTACTCGGGGTCACCGGGGAGCGCGCGTCGCTCTCGGAACCTTCCTCGACGGTCGGGGAGAGATGTCGCGGTCTGACCGACACTCCCGTGCTTCTCGGTGTGGGGATCTCCACGCCCGAGCAGGCCGCCGAAGCTGTGCGCCACGCCGACGGTGTCGTGATCGGCAGCGCCCTGATTCGTCGGCTTCTCGACGGCGGTGGAGTCGACGTGGCCGTCGATTTCATCCGCGAGGTACGTAGGGCACTCGACGAGACAGCCTCGTGAGCTTGTCGTGAGCTCTCCCTCCTCGCCCCTGGGTCGTTTCGGACCCGAGTGCGACCTCTGCGAGGCGGCTCGCATCACCCCCTGGTACCACGAGGACGACGTCTGCTGGATCGCCGAGTGCGAGATCTGCCGGGTCCCGATGGTCGTCTGGCGCGATCACGGTACCGACCCGCCGTCGGACGCCCTCGAACACATGACCGAGGCGCTCCACCGTGTGGCTGAAGAGCAACTCGGCGCGCACTACCTCGACGGGAACATGCGCAACA
Organism: uncultured Actinomycetes bacterium; assembly: GCA_963704035.1. Lineage (GTDB taxonomy): Bacteria > Actinomycetota > Acidimicrobiia > IMCC26256 > JAOSJL01 > JAOSJL01. Next base: position 604,425 of record CAVPGR010000002.1, read on the forward strand.
TCCCCGACCACTACCACTGCCACGCCCGCCCCGAAGGCGGCTTCTTCGGCCCCCGGCGTGACCTAGTTCTCGTAGTGCGTCAGTTGGGTTCGCAGCGAACCCAACTGACGCACTACGAGTACAGCAAGGGAATCGGCTAGTCAGCGAGACGAACCAGGTAGTCGCCGGCTTCGTCGTCCCAGTCCATCTCGATCACGCCGCGGGTACGCGCGGCCTTGGCGAACTGGAGGAAGCCGCTGTAGCCGAAACGCTTCTCGGAGAAGTCGGCGTCACGGTTGCGCATCCTGTCCTTGAGGCCCGAGAGGGCGGGCGGGCCGGAGCGTTTCTCGACGCTGCCGACCACCTTGCGGAGGAGATCGAAGGCCTCTTCCTCCTCGCCTCCCGCACTGTCGGGAAACCCGACCTCGGGGTCGCCCGCGGCGGTGCCCGGCGAGAGCTCGACGACCTTGCGGTCCTCGAGGTTGGCCAGGAGCTCGCCGAAGCTGCGGAAGCCGTAGTCGGACTCGGAGAAGGTCGGGTCCTTGCGCAGGATCGCCCGCTTGAGCATCGACGCCTGCACGGCCCCGCTGGTGCTGCGCTGGAGGCCCGACAGCGTGCGCGTCACCAGCCTCTCGGCGTCTTCGGGCCGGTCGCCTCGCGGCCGTGCCTGGGTGTCGGCGTCGTCCCCGTCGTCGGTTTCCTCCTTCGACCGACGCCGAGTGCGCCCAGCCTTGCTGCGTTGCTCGGGCTCCACGCCTTCGAGCCGGTCGTAGAAGAGGAACTCGTCGCACGCGGGGGGAAGTAGCGCAGACGTGGATCCGCCCACTCCCAGACCGATGACCCGCTTGTCGCGCTCGCGCAGCTTGTGCACGAGCGGCGTGAAGTCGGAGTCGCCGGTGCCGATGACGAAGGTCGAGATGTAGTCGCGCTCGAAGGAGAGCTCGAGGGCGTCGACGGCCATCTTGATGTCGGCAGCGTTCTTGCGTGTGATCCCCATACGTTGGGGAATCTCGATCAGTTCGACATGGTGACGGGTGAGCATCCGGCTGTCGGACTCGAACGAGTTCCACTCGCCGTAGGCGCGGCGCACGACGACCCGACCACGTTCGGCGAGAGCGTCGGCGACGGGTCCGAGGTCGAACGCCGCCCCCTTGAGTTGGTCGCGCGCGCCGAGCGCGAGGTTCTCATAGTCGAGGAAGAGGGCGATACGGACTTCATCTAAGGCCATGGAGGCAGGCTAACCGGCAGGCTCACCGGCATCGAGGAGACGGTTCCGGAACAGCTGAAGAACTGCGTCCAGAGCGTCTCGTGTGGGATGGCCCGGTTCGTCGACCAGATCGTTCGTGAGCACCGAGTGCGCAATCCGCTTGATGTCGTGCGCGTTTCCCCGAGAGGAGTCGATCTCCACGGCGATGAATCCGTCGCCGAACTCCTCGCGAAGCCGGTCGAAACGTTCGGCCGGGACGAGAGGATCGCCGGTGAACCGGAGCCCCATGACGCACAGTCCGTCGTCGGCCACGCGCTCGCGAATCCGGGCGAGATCTGCATCGTCGGTGTCGAGACCGCGACGCCGTGTCCGGCCGATCGGTATCGGACTCGCCGGTTGGCTCATCACGGGTGCCAGCACGGAGGGCTCGGCGGCGACAGCGAGAGCGAAGCCACCGGTGGCGCACATTCCGACGACACCGACTCCCGGCCCTCCGCATTCATCGTGCGCGGCGCGTGCCAGGGCCCGGATCCACGTCGTCACCGGGCTGGAGCGCCCCGTGGCGAGCATCGTGAACTCACGCGACACGCACAGGGAGAGATACGTCCTCGCCGCGTAGGTGATCCCGAGCGGGCGACCCGGTTCGCCGAACAGGGACGGAAGAACGGCCGTGAAGCCCACGGCGGCGACCCTTTCCCCGAACGCGGCCACCTCGGGTGTGATGCCGGGGATCTCGTGGAGGATCACCACAGCCGGACCGGTGCCCTTCCGGTAGACGGTGCGGGTCGTTCCGTGAAAGGTCTCTGCGGTGCACCGAAACTCGGGGAGGACCACCCGGTCGGGATCCGTCGCGTCGGGGTCCGTCACGTCGGGGTCCGTCACGTCGCGGTCCGTCACGGTGTGAGCGGCCGCCACCGGTCGCCGTGCTCGAGGAGACGGTCGGCGCTCGCGGGCCCGTCGCTTCCCGCTTCGTATGGCTCCGGGGTGCCCGACTCCCAGGCGTCGAGAAGCGGCTGCACCACCTCCCAGGCGGCCTCGACCTCGTCGTAGCGCAGGAACGGCGTGTGGTCCCCTTCGATCACGTCGAGAAGGAGTTGGTCGTAGGCGGCGTACTCGGCACTGCGGTCGGCGGCGTAGTCGGTCCGCAGCGAGACGGGGTGGGATTCCATTCCCAGGCCCGGCTTCTTGGCGTGGGCGACGAGCTCGATCGTCTCGTCCGGCTTGACGCGGAAGACCAGCCAGTTCGGTTCGCACTCGGCCAGTCGGGTCTCACGGAACAACTGGCTCGGCGGTCGCTTGAATTCGATGGCGATCTCGGTGATGTCGCCGGAGAGACGCTTGCCCGAACGCATGTAGAAGGGGACACTCTTCCAGCGCCACGTGTCGAGCTCGAGGCGAATCGCCGCGTAGGTCTCGGTGGTCGAATCCGCGGGGATGTCGGGCTCCTCGAGGTAGCCGGGGACGACCTCGCCACCGCTTCGACCGGCGGCGTACTGCCCGCGTGCGGCACGGTGCTCGAGATGTGCGGGCTCGAAGGGCTTGACCGACTTGAGGACCTCCACCTTGTGGTCGCGCAGCACGCGCTCGTCCCACAGCGGCGGCGGTTCCATCGCCGTGATGGTGAACAGTTGCATGAGGTGGTTCTGGAGCATGTCGCGGATCGCGCCGCTCTTGTCGTAGTACTTGTAGCGACCCTCGAGACCGAGGGTTTCCGACGCCGTGATTTGCACCTGGCGCACGTGTTGCGAATTGAGAACGGGCTCCAAGAACCGGTTCGCGAAACGGAACACGAGGATGTTCTGTGTGGTCTCCTTGCCGAGGAAGTGGTCGATTCGGAAGATCTGGTCTTCCCGCCAGTCGCGGCTCACGTCGGCCTCGAGTGTGCGCGAGGAGGCGAGATCGGTGCCGAACGGCTTCTCGATCACGAGGCGGCGCGGCCCCTTCGATTCGTCCTGGAGTCCCGCATCACCCAGGCCCCGGGCCGCCTCGGCGAACACTCCGGGGGGCAGTGCCAGGTAGAACGAAGCCGGTCCGTCGATGACCTCCTCGAGTACCGCCAGCTTCGGACCCGTCATGTCGCCGCTGCGGTAGTCCAGACGTTCGGAGAAGCGGTGCCACGCGTCCTGGGAGACCGGTGGGGCGAATTCGTCGAGCGACTGGCGGACGTGGGCACGGAAGGTCTCAGCGTCCCAGTCCTCGAGCGCGTAGCCGACGATGCGCAGTTTCTCGAGCTCCTCGCGTTTCTCGTTGCGAAACAGCGCGGGGAGCAGCAGGCGCGCTGTCAGATCGCCGGATGCGCCGAGTATCGCGAGAGTGGGTCGTGCGGGCATGTCGTCCTCCGCGGTGTCGCCGGGCTGCCGGGCGTGTCGCCACGCTAGACGGTCACCGAAACCAGGATGCGCGGCGGGCACAATGGCGGTCATGCCGTTGCCCATAGAGGACTACGCACTCATCGGGGACACCAAGACCGCCGCACTGGTGGGGCGGGACGGTTCGATCGACTGGCTCTGCGCGCCACGCTTCGACTCCGACGCCTGCTTCGCCGCGCTTCTCGGGGGTCCGGAGCACGGACGCTGGCTTCTCGCTCCGAAGGGCGGTGTCCGCAAGGTGGAACGGCGCTACCGCCCGGGCACGCTCGTTCTCGAGACGGATTTCCACACCGACGACGGCGCGGTGCGTGTCGTCGACTGCATGCCGTTTCGCGAACTCGGGCGTCTCGACATCGTCCGTCGAGTGGAGGGTCTCTCGGGGTCCGTCCCGATGCGCATGGAGCTGATCGCGAGATTCGGCTATGGCGAGACCATGCCGTGGGTCCGGGACCTCGACGGTCAGCTCAGCGTCGTGGCGGGGCCTCACGCTCTCTACCTCCAGTCGGGGATCGAGACCCACGGTGAGAACCGTGCCACCGTGGCGGAGTTCACGCTGCCGGCCGGTGAGGCGTCGGATTTCGGTCTCGTCTGGCAGGCCTCGCATGAGCCTCCACCTCCCGTGGGCCTCGCAGCCGACGCGGTGCTGGCTTCCACCCAGGAGCTCTGGGAGTTGTGGAGTGCCGCCTCCTCCTACGAGGGCGACTGGGCCGACGACGTTGAGCGCAGCCTCATCACCTTGAAGGCCATGACCTACTCGCCCACGGGCGGGATCGTCGCCGCGGCGACCACCTCGCTCCCCGAACAGCTCGGGGGGGTGCGGAACTGGGACTACCGGTTCTGTTGGCTGCGCGATGCCACGTTCACGCTCTACTCACTGATGTACGCGGGCTACCGCGCGGAGGCGAGCGAATGGCGCGACTGGTTGTTGCGGGCGATCGCGGGCGACCCCCACGACCTCCAGATCATGTACGCCGTGGACGGTGAGAGGCGCCTGATCGAATCCGAGATCGACTGGCTCCCGGGCTACGAAGGAGCGAAACCGGTCCGGATAGGGAATGCCGCCTCCGACCAGTTCCAGCTCGACGTGTTGGGCGAGGTGATCGACGCGACGCATCAGGCCCGCCGCGTCGGTTTGCCGCCCGACCGGTGGGCGGACGATCTCGAACGCGGGATACTCGAATGGCTGGAGGACTGTTGGGAGGACCCCGACGACGGGATCTGGGAGGTGCGGGGCCCCCGGCGTCACTTCACCCACTCGAAGGTCATGGCATGGGTCGCCTTCGACCGCGCGGTGAAGGCCTCCGAGCGATACGGCTTCTCGGGACCGGTCGAGAAGTGGCGCGCGGGTCGCGACGCTCCGCGCGCCGAGGTACTCGACAAGGGCTTCAACGCCGACAAGAACAGCTTCACCCAGCACTACGAGACCACCGAACTCGATGCGAGCCTTCTCATGATCCCGCTGGTGGGTTTTCTGCCCGCCGACGACCCGCGGATGCTCGGGACGATCGATGCCATCGAGCGTGAACTGGTCCAGGACGGTTTCGTGTTGCGCTACCGCTCGCAGGAGTCGACCGACGGTCTCCCTCCCGGTGAGGGCGCCTTCCTTCCGTGCTCCTTCTGGCTGGCCGACAACCTGATGCTCGCAGGCCGTCATGACGACGCCAGGGCGTTGTTCGAGAGACTCCGTGGCCTGAAGAACGACGTGGGGCTGTTTTCGGAGGAGTACGACCCGAAGGCGAAGCGCCTCGTCGGCAACTTCCCTCAGGCGTTCACCCACATCTCGTTCGTGAACGCCGCCCGGAATCTCTCGGGAGGCGGAGGCCCCGCCGAGCACCGTGCCGACCCGTCAGCCCATTCGCACCGTCCTACGACGTCGGCGGATTCTCCGGCGGATTTCCCGGGTGGCGCGAAGGGCTGAGGTCGTCGAGGCCCCGGTGCGCGGCCTCGGGAAGAAACGGCACGAGCACGATCGCCGCCACGAGCGGGGCGACGCCGAGCACGGCGACCGCACGCCCGATCCCGCCGAGGGGATCCGAGAGCAACCCGGCTGCGACGAGACCGACGATCGAACCGCTGACGCCGCACACGAGAAGCATGGCCGAGGATGTTCCCCGCACCTCCGTGGGGAAGAGCTCCGTCGAGAACGCACCCTGTGCAGGTCCGTAGGTGCCCACGATCACGATGCCGACCGCCGAGGTGACCCACAGCGCGGCGCCGTCCGACAGGTAGACGCGATCGTGAGCAGTGTCGCGGCCGCCAGACCGACGCTCAGGAGCGGCTTGCGGCCGCGGGTCTCGGCGAGTCGTGCCCCGATGAGGACGCCGACAAGTGCCGGGAGTCCCTGGGTGATGGCGCGGAACACCGTGATGGCCGCGCCCGAGAAGCCCCGGTCGTCCTCGAGATAGACGTTCATGAGTTGGGAGGAGGGCGCCGCGAGGATGGACGTGAGGAACGTGAACGCGGCGAGGATCACGATGCGCCGCCCGAAGCGCCCCGATGTCACCTCGCTCGCCTGACCTCGTTCCGAACGGGGGAGATCCAGGTTCCGGTAGCGCCTCGTCTCGGTGATCACCCGCGACAACCCTGGAATGAACAGCAACGTGAGCGCACTCAAGGCGAACGCGACACGCCACGCTTCGGGGCCGAGATCGCCGAGCGGGAGGAGGAGAACCGCCACGGCGAAACCGGCACCACCCGCGAGACTCAGCATCGCGACGGAGAACGCTCGCGCTCCCTCAGGTGCCTCTTCGACGACGGCGATGACCGCAACTGCCAGAGCGGCATTCACGAGTCCCCGGGCGACGACCTGCGAAGCCGTGAAGATCTCGAGGTTGGGAGACGCGGCTCCGATGGCGTTGGCGACGCCGATGCCGGCGAGCGACCACAACAGGATGCGTCGCCGGCCGCGGCGGTCCACGATCGCGGCCGCGACGATTGCCACGAACACGCCGACGCGGGTGACGGCGAGCGACACCGTCAACGAGCTGTCGCTGACGTCGAAGGCGTCCTGGATGAAAGCGGCGTTCTGGCCGAACAGTCCTCCACCGAAGCTGGCGAGCAGCGCCACGAACGCCACGGCGCTCAGGAGGACTGCCTGCTCCCGTGAGAATCCGACCGGCGGGGTGATCGGGCTGCGCCGGGGAGGAGGCGGCGCGGGATCGCCGGCCAGTTCCGCCTTCAGGCATTCGCCGGCATGGCGAAGGGCGCGCCCAATGAGGATCCTGGTGAGCGGTCCGAACAGCCAGCGGAAATATGCGACCGGCATCGGGGCGTCGGCCCGGAGGGTGACCGTGGAACCGCCTTCTGACGAGTCGGCGACGCTCGCACGGAGCGTCGTGTCGCCGACGATCTGGACCGGCAGCGAGCCACGAAGAGCGTCGGGGTCGCCGTCGAGACGGAGACTGGTCCGGGCCGCCTCGGCGACGTCGTCGACCGACGCGGGGAGTCCGAGGAGCATTCGGCGCTGCACCCGGGGCATGCTACGGCCTCGCCCGATTCGCCCCTTCCTTCATGCGCCCACGGCGTGGAAGCCACCGTCGACGTGGAGCACCTCGCCGGTCGTGGCGGGGAAGAGGTCGGAGAACAGGGCGACCACGGCGCGCGCCACCGGGTCGGGGTCGCGCACGTCCCAGCCGAGCGGGGCGCGCTCGGACCACACCTCCTCGAAATGCTCGAAGCCCGGGATGCTGCGAGCGGCGATCGTGCGCAGAGGTCCCGCAGCGACGAGGTTCACGCGGATGTCCTCGGGACCGAGCTCACGCGCCAGGTACCGCGCCGTGGACTCGAAGGCCGCCTTCGCCACGCCCATCCAGTCGTAGACAGGCCAGGCGACGGTGGAGTTGTCGAAGTCGAGCCCCACGATCGATCCGCCCGCGTCCTGCATGAGAGGGCGCAGCGATCGGGTGAGCCCGGCGAGGGAGTGCGCCGAGATCTGAAGGGCGAGGGCGACGTCGTCCCACGGTGCCTCGAGGAAACCGCCTCCGAGACAGGTCTCGGGCGCGAAGGCGACAGCGTGCAGTGCTCCGTCGACGCCTCCCCAGCGGTTCTCCAGTTCGCCCGTGAGCGCCTCGAGGTGGGCGGGTTCGGTGACGTCGAGCTCGAGCACGTCGGGTGTCTCGGGAAGTCGACGCGCCGCCCGCTCGGTGAGTCGCATCGCCCGCCCGAACGATGTGAGCACGATCTGCGCTCCCTCCTCCTGTGCGCGCTTCGCCGCACCGAACGCGATCGAAGAGTCGTTGAGGACGCCGGTGACGACGAAGCGCTTACCATTCAGGAGCACGGGCTTCTCCAACCCTCGGGGTGACGCGCGAGCCCACTCACGTGGGACCTGTGAACACGACGGTGGCGTTGTGGCCGCCGAATCCGAACGAGTTCGACAGAACACCACCGCGGCCGACGTTCCGCGGTTCGCCGGCCACGACGTCGACGGCGATGTCGTCACCGACCTGCTCGAGGTTGGCGGTCGGAGGCACGGTTCCTGCTCGCATGGCGAGAATGGATGCCACGGCTTCGGCGGCTCCACCGGCACCGATCATGTGGCCGAAGACACCCTTCGTCGAGGTCACGGGGGGAGCAGCGTCGCCGAACACCGTGATGATCGCCGCCGACTCGGCGGCGTCGTTCAAGGTGGTCGAGGTGCCGTGGGCGTTGATGTGGGCGATGGCTCCGGGCTCCAGACCCGCATCGTCGAGTGCGGCGCGCATGCAGGACACCGCGCCGGCGCCACCGGGCGCCGGCGCCGTGATGTGGTGCGCATCGGCGGTGCGGCCGTAGCCGGCCACCTCGGCGAGGACATCGGCGCCGCGTTCAACGGCTCGGTCGGCGCGTTCGAGTACCAGTGCAGCGGCGCCCTCTCCCATGACGAACCCGTCGCGTCCAGCGTCGAACGGACGCGACGCGGAGGCCGGGTCGTCGTGACGCGTGCTGAGAGCTCCCATGCGGGCAAAGGCAGAGAATCGCGGTCGGCGTCATACAACTCTCGGTGCCCGCAGCGATGACCATGTCCGCGGTTCCGTCACGGATCAGTCGGGCGGCCTCCCCGATGGCGTTCGTTGAGGCTGCACGCGGTGGCGACCACGAACGTCGGCCCGGTCCATCCGAGTTGCATTCCGATCTCGCCGGCGGAGGCATTGATCATCATCATCGGGACCAGGAACGGGCTCACCCTCGAGGCGCCCTTGTCCGCGTACACGCCGATCTGCTCCTCGATGGATTGCAGACCGCCGACTCCGCTGCCGACGACGATTGCGGCGCTCGCAGGATCACCGTCGGGGTTCCCCGCGTGCTCGTACGCGTCGGATGCCGCCGCCCACGCCAGTTGTGTCACGCGGTCGAGCCGTCGGGCCTGTTTGGGCCCGAGGTATCCCGACACGTCGAAGTCGGTCGACTCGCAGCCGAACTGCACCGGAAGCGGATCCGGGTCGAGCAGCGTGAGACGAGCGGCCGTTGAGTGGCCGTCCAGAACCGTCGACCAGAACGTGTCGAGATCACAGCCTGCGGGCGTCTTCACGCCGAGGCCGGTGACGACGACCCGGGTGCGTCCCCGGTGGTCGACGGCAGCGGTCATGCCTGGGCGTTGACCTTCTTGACGACGAGATCGACGGCCTTTCCGATCGTGTCGACGCCCTCGAGATCGTCTTCGGGAACCGAGATGTCGAACTGCTCCTCGAGGCCCATCACGAGCTCCACGAGGTCGAGGCTGTCGGCGTCGAGGTCTTCTTTGAACCGGGCAGCGTCGACCACGTCGTCGGGATCGACGCTCAGGACCTCCACCGCCACGTTGCGGATGGCGCCGAGTGCTTCATCGCGTTCCATGGATTTCTCGCCTTCTCTGTGTTGTCGTTTGGGTTTGGGTGTTCAAGGAGATCGCTGTTCAGTGACCCATGCCGAGCCCACCGTCCACCGGGAGCAGTGCTCCGGTCACATACCCGGCGTCGTCGCCACAGAGATACGTGATCGCGGCGGCGACTTCTTCGGGAGTTCCGAAACGTCCGACCGGCACAGCCGATTCGGCGCCTGCGCGCCATTCGGCCGGCATGTCGGCTGTCATGTCGGTGTCGATGGGTCCGGGTGCGACCACGTTACAAGTGATGCCACGGCCCGCGAGTTCCCGCGCCACCGAGCGCGAGAGTCCGAGGAGGCCGGCCTTGGCCGCGGAGTAGTTGGCCTGGCCGGATCCGCCCAGGTGTCCACCGACCGACGAGACGTTCACGATGCGCCCGAAGCGTGCCTTCATCATCGGGCGGATGGCCCGTCGTGTCGTGTGGAACGCTCCGGTGAGGTTCGTGGAGATGACGGCGTCCCACTGTTCGTCGGTCATGCGGGCGAGAAGCCTGTCGCGGGTGATTCCCGCGCTGTTCACGAGGATCTCGACCGGTCCCCACTTCTCTTCGATGCTCGCGAACGCGTCGTTGACAGCGTCGGTGTCTGTGATGTCCGCTCGGATGGCTGTGGCGGAGCCTCCCTCCGCCGACACAGCGTCGACGGTGGCCGTGGCGGCGTCGTCGTCGCTGGCGTACAGCACGCCCACCCGGTGTCCGGCCGCCGCCAGGGCGATTGTCGTGGCGCGCCCGATTCCCCGCGATCCGCCCGTCACGAGCGCCACGCGCGTCACGGTCGGTCCCAGCTGATCACGGTCCGAGGTTTGCACACCGGCACGCTCGAGTGTCATTTCAGCGGAGCCCACCACGGGGCACCGGCGTTCGTCACGAGCGAACGGACCTGAGGTCGTCGAGATCGGAGGGCGTGGCGACGCCCCTCACCGTCACGCCCTTGGCCCCGCGCTTGGCCAGACCGGCGAGCATGGATCCGTGGCCGATCTCCCACCACGGATCAGCGCCGAGCGAGACGAGCGTCTCCATCACCGCGCGCCAGCGCACCGGCCGCACGATGTGGCGTGCCAGCCGGTCACGCCACCCGTCGGCGTCGTTGTAGGCCTCGGCGTCTTCGTTCGAGACGACCGGAGCACTCCCGGTGCCGAAGGAGACGTCCGACAACTCGGCGCTGAGTGCGTCGCTCGCATCGTTCATGAGGGGAGTGTGAAAGGCGCCACCCACGTCGAGTGGCAGCACGCGACGTATGCCGACATCGCGGGCGACGTCGGTGGCCGCGTCGATACCCTCGGGTGTCCCGGCGAGCACGATCTGGCCGGGTGCGTTGTCGTTCGCGATCCAGCAGGCTTCGGGCGCGGCGCCGCAGGCCTTCTCTGCCTGGTCGACGTCGGCACCGATGCAGGCGATCATCCGACCGGGATGCCGGTCGGCGGCTTCCTGGGTGAGCTCGGCCCGTCGAGCGGCGAATCGCACGCCACTCTCGAAGTCGACCGCTCCCGAGGCGATCAGTGCTGTGACCTGTCCGAGACTGTGCCCCGCGAATGCCGTGGGATCGACAGCGCAACGGGTACGAACGGCCTCCCAGCAGACGAGGGACGTCACCAGTACCGCCAACTGCGCGTCACGGGTTCGGCTGAGAGAAGCGTCGTCCGCCAGAACGAGGGGAGCCAGGGGCTCTCCGAGCGCGTGCTCGGCGCGATCGACGACCTCCCAGGCGGGATCGTCGACCCACGGTGCGGCCATTCCCGGCTCCTGGGTTCCCTGACCCGGGAAGATCACTGCGGTGCCCACGTCGCCTCCGCCTTCCGACATCCGCGTTCGACCGTGGTGCGACATCGCGGGTTACATGGCCGGATGGTCGATGACTTCGTGTCCCTGCTGCCGCACCGCCCGCCGTTTCGATTCGTCGACTCCGTCGACGAGGTCGTCCCGGGAGTGTCGGTTCGTGCGCGGTACCGGGTTCGTGGCGACGAGGAGTTACTTGCCGGTCACTTCCCGGGGAATCCGGTCTTCCCGGGTGTGCTCCAGCTCGAGGCGTTGGCCCAGGCGGGAGCAGTCGGAGTTCTGGCCGACGAACGCTACGCCGGTTCACTTCTCCTGTTCGGAGGGGTCGAGAAGGCCCGGTTCCGCAGGATCGTGCGCCCCGGTGACGAGCTCGTCCTCGACGTGACGCTCGAACGACTCAGCGCCCGCGGAGGACGCGGTGTCGGGCTCGCCACGGTGGACGGGGGCACCGCGTGTACGGCGAGGATTCTGTTCGTGATCGCGCCGCCCGGCTCGACGGCAGATGTAGCGGCGGGTCCCGGGGCAGGAGGCTCTTAGCCCGATTCCGGTGTGGATCCGGGCTCGTCGAGCTCGCGCAGAGCCTCGAGCTGCTCGGTGTTCCAGTCCTTCTCGGTGCGTTGACGTGCCCGGGAGGCCTCGAGGTCGCGGGCGATCTTTTCGGGATCCTCTCCGAGCATGATGCGACTCTCCACGTTCTCGTCGAGGGGCGGTTCGTCGCGCACCGTGCGCCACGGAGCCCAGATGATCACGACCATCGTCGCGAGGGAGAGCCCGACCACGAGACCGACGAGGAAGTTGGTCATCCGAGCCGCTCCTGAGCGGGGTCACCGTTCGCCTCGAGGGCCCGGCGGCGCCCTTCGAAAGCGAAGACGACGGCTGTGGCGGCCAGCGCAAGCAGGACGAAGCGGGACGTGCGACGTTTCGTGGCCACGACCGGGCATTGTATCGGTACGATCGCACCCGGCCCGGGTGGCGGAACGGCAGACGCGGCGGACTCAAAATCCGCTGTTCGCAAGGACATGTGGGTTCGATTCCCACCCCGGGCACGACGAAGGCGCAGGTCAGCGCCGTGAGCCGTCCGAAGCGAGGCCGCCGTGGTCACAGAATGGTCACACGCCGTATCTCACAGCCTCGACTCCGCGACTCTCGGCGTGTGGGCAGGGCTGGGCGACGCGCTCGGCGTCGGCGCGGCCGCCGCCGCGGTCCTCGGACTCGTCATCGGTGCTGGACGGTGGCTGATGAACTGGCGAGCACGCCGAAACCTCGGTGCGATGGCCGCCACGCTCCTCGACGAGGACGATCGGCTGACCAACGTCGCAAGCGCGATCGACCATGCGTTCTGGCAGGGCGTCGGTTGGAGCGGATGGGACATCTGGCCGGACTCGTTACGACCTCACCTCGCGACCTTGACGACGATGGTCGACGAGTTCGACGAGTGCATCGCGCGTGCCCGAGCAGTGACGGGCTATGGGGGCACGGAACGGCTTCGCTCCTCGATCGAACGGCTCGCGACCGTCCTTCGGCGGGCCGCCGTGCTCTATAGACAAGGGACGATCCAGACGTACCAAGCGACCAATGGCGACCCACTACCGCCCGGGGCTGCCGCACGGGACCCCACACCGGCGCTGCGCGACGAGGACCGGCGGGCCGAGGTGGAGGCGCTGCGAGACGAAGCGTCGCTCCATTTCCGGACGGCGGCATACCAGGCGCGCACGAAGCTCGACGTCGAGCGGTGCGCCTCTTGGCCGATCGTCCGCTACGAGACGCGCGACCCCCGGGGGCCTCCGGGCGACCGTGCCAACTGACCGACGGGCTATCGGTCCACCATCGCCGCGACCGTGGACGCCGCCCCGGCCTGGATGTTCGGCATCAGGTGCCCGTACCTGTCCATCGTGAACGTCGTCGAGCTGTGCCCGAGCCGTTCCGAGACGACCTTCGCGTGGACTCCCGCCGCGATGAGGTGGACGGCGTGAGTGTGCCGTAGGTCGTGGAAGCGGATGCGGGGGAGTCCGCTGCGGGCGACGCGACGCTCGAACACCTTGGCCGCCGACGCCGGGTTGACCTGCGAGCCGTCCACCCCTGCGAACACTCGGTCGGCGTCGTCGTAGCCACCGCCGAGGGCGAGCTTCTCCCGGCCCTGCGCCGCCCGATGCGAACGGAGCACGGCGACGGTCTCGTCGTCGAGGTCGATCGTCCGACGTCCCGCCGACGACTTCGTCACCTCGACCAGTTCGGGCACGTGGCGGACCGTACGGAGCTGACGTCGGACCGTCACACGGCCGTCGTCGAGGTCAACGTCGCCCCACTGGAGGCCGAACACCTCACCCCGCCGCATCCCCGTCATCGCGGCGAGGCGGAACGCCGGATAGTGGCGTTCGTCGGCGACGAAGTCCAGGAACGCTCGCAGCTCCTCTGGCGTCCAGAACTTCATCTCGGGCGGTCGCGCGGACTTCGCAGAGGGAGGGTCGGCAAGCGCCGCGACGTTGCGGGCGACCTTGCCCCACTTGACGGCGTCGTGCAGCGCCCGGTGCAGGACCGTGTGTGCGTAGAGGACGGTCCTCGGGCTGAGCCCGCCGCGGCCGTCACGGCGACCGGAGGTGAGCAGGTCGGCGTACATGCGGTTGATCGTCGGCGGGTCGAGCGCCGCGAGCGGTACGTCGCCGAGGCGGGGTCGGAGGTGGTTGTCGACCATCCGCTGGTAGCTGTCCCACGTGGTCGCCTCGATCGTGGCGCGGATGCTGTCGATCCACTCGGCGAGGAAGTCGCTTGTCGTCACCTTCGTCGGTCGGACGTACGCGCCCGCCTGCACCTCGGTGAGGATGTCGTTGAGCTCGGCCTGCGCCTCACCCTTCGTCTCGAAGCCGCGCCGTCGTAGCTGACGGCGTTTCGACGTGCCGGGTGGGGCGACGTCGACGACGAACCCCCACCGTCCGGCGCTGTTCTTCTTGATCATGCCTCTACGACTCATCGTCTGGCCCTTCCGTCTCGTCGTGATCTTCGAGTAGTTCGCGTGCCCACGGAGTGAGCGTTCCGCCCGGTCGTCGCTCGCCGATGCTCCGGAGCAGGCCGCGCTTGCGGGCGGTATTGAGTTGTCCGCTGACCTGACCCGGGTTCATGCCTCGCCGGTCGGCGAGTGCCTTCCGAGGCGAGAGCCGGTTCGCCGGATCGTCGTAGAGGTCCACGTACTCGGCAGCGAGGCGGGCGAGGTAGAGGTCGGACACGCCCGTCGTGCTGCGTCGGTACTCGCGGCCGACAGCGCCCCACAGGTCGCGCTCGACGAACGGAACGGGCACATCTTTTCGGAGGTCATCACCGACGTGGGTGCTTCGCATGGCGTGGTCCCACTGCTCGACGAGATCGTGAAGGTCAAGACCAGCGAGGAGCTTGGTCGGGCTCACCTTGCGGACGAGACGGGTCGTGATTCCGTCGCCGGGGACCCGAGCGAGGTAGCCGAGGTCCTGCGCGGACCACTCGCCGGGCGGGCGGCGGGCGGGCTCGTCGGGGATCACGCGGACCTCGCCGACTGCCACCCGGCCGTCCTGAACGACGAGGCGGAGGGCGACCCTCCATCCGCGGTCGAGTGTGGCTTCGGCCCAGTAGTCGCGGACGATCTCGCTGGAGCCGTGGCCACAGGCGGGGCAGCGGCCATGTTGGAGGACGCTCCGGCGGCGTTCGTCGGGCCGAAGCCTGAGATGATCCATACCGGCAGCGTACAACAGCGTGTCAGCTACACCAGGAGATACTCCGAAGAATCGGCCTGTTGCAAGGGTATGGCGACGACCACAACAGCAACCACAGCGTGTCAGTCTGCTGTCATGAACGACCCGATGGCTCCGCGGTACTCACCGCACGACGACGCCGCAGCCTCCCAGCATCCGATGTTCGACGCCTGTTACGCGTCGAGGCCCGGCTCACCCAAGACGACATTGCCGTCGCCGTCGGCGCCACCCGCGCCGCTGTCAGCCGTTGGGAGTCGGGGAGCGCGAGCCCCGGTCGCCGTGGAGGGAACGCTACGCCGAGCTTCTCGAACGGCTACGCGTGGAGGTCGTCGACACCGACACGGCGGTGGTCCCGCGGTGATCCCCGATCCGCGTGAGACCCGACGCTCGCTGTCGCCGACGCAGGTCGCCTATGCTGGTCTCGGCCGCGTGAAGGCGTACACGGAAGCCCGCCGGTACATCGACACGGATGGCGCCGGGGGACTCCCCTGCATTGCGTTTGGTCGGACCCTCAGGGTCCCGACAGCGATGCTGCTCGCGAACTCGGCCTGGCTGAGAACAGCAACGAGTCGAACGGGCGACCAACCGGTGAATGCACTTCTCGAAGCCGCACACCGTGGTACGCAGACGCGGGACGGTTCGTCTTCCCCGTTCATGGTGTCACCGAAGATGGCGCCTGCACGTGTGGCGAGCTGCAGTGCTCGTCGCCCGGGAGAACACCCGAGGGACAGGGAACGGCCGACCATGATGCGACCACCGACCCCGACACGATCGAGGCGTGGTTCGGCCGTTCGCCAGACTCGAACCTCGAGTGGTCACTCGAACCAGCCCCATCTTCTCGCCATCGACGTCGACCCTCGCAACGGCGGCAGCCTCGCTGACCTCCAACACGCCGTAGACCTTCCCGGGACACTCACCGCCCGCGACAGGTGGCGGAGGCTGGCACTTGGTCTTCGGAGGTCCCAGGCGTCGACGTGTGCGGCTCTCTCGACCACGTCGGACTCCGAGGCATCGACGTCAAGCGCCGCGGCTACATCGTCGTTGAGCCGAGCCGACACGCCTCGGGTAGGCACCTACACGTGGCTCACGGACGACGAACCGGCGCCGGTTCCCGACCCGCTCCTCGACCTACTCCGCCGCCCGGAACCGTCGCCGCCACCCGCGGGAGCTGTACCAGGCGGCCCGCTAAGCCGGGTAGGTGTCGCCTACGTCGAGGCAGCCTTGCAGCGGGCGCACGACATCTGTCGACTTTTTCTCCGAATGGTGGTCGACAACAACGCCTTGGCGAAGGAAGCCTTCTCGATCGGCGGGCTTCCCATCGGCCGGGACAAGGCCACCGCCGTCCTGTGGCACGCCTGCGAGGTCTGCGGCCTTGTCGCCGACGAACCCATCCAGACCCTCAGGACCCTCGACCGACAGCTCAACGAGGGATCGAAGCGCCCCCGGGTCGTACCTGCCCGGCTCCTTGCAGCGGACTCGGCTGGCCGCGCGATGACGACGCGGGAGGTTCGTGATGTTGTTGCGAGCACCGCCCACCGGAGGAGCGCGGTGATGGAAGCGCACGATGCGGAGGTCACGACGCTCCTGCGCGAGTTCCCGGGATCGAGGGTTGTCGAAGCTTTCGAGACCGACAACGGAGACCGGCGTCGAAGCCTCCCGCAACCGACGCGGGAGAGTTCACGCGAAGTCCTCTCCGAAGACGAGGCGGAGCGTACCAGAACGCCGTCGCCGTCGCCAGGAACAGCGCGATCGTGCCCGACACGGTGAGGCACTCACCGATTTCCTCGGGCAGCCTCGACGACGAGCACGACTGGCTCGTGGAGGACCTGTTTGAGCCGCGGTGACCGGCTAATCGTCACCGGCGGCGAGGGTGCTGGGAAGTCGACGCTGCTCGTTCAGCTCGCTGTTCAGGTAGCCGCAGGCATTCACCCATGGACACTCAAGGCCGTTGATCCTCGACCTGTCCTGTACGTCGACCTCGAACAGTCACCACGTCAGCTCCGTCGTCGCCTGCGACCTCTTGCCAAGATTGCCGGGAGCCGCCTCGACGGGAGACCTCCTCGCCATCGCTGCTGTTGGCGGCGCCGTCGACGTCCGCAGGGTCGAGGACCTGACCTGGCTCAGCGAACTGGTCGCCCCGGTGGGACGCGGAACTGCTCGTCGTCGGCCCCGTCTACAAGCTCGCCGACGGCGACCCGACCACCGAGGAACATGCACGAGCCGTCACGCGAGTCCTCGACGAACTACGGGAACAACACGACGTCACAATCGTCACCGAGGCCCACCGACCCCACGCACCTCCCGGCAAGGGCGGCAGCAAGCAGCGCCCCCAAGCGGCCCTATCGGCGCGTCGGCTCTGGACCCGCTGGCCAGAGTTCGGAATCTGTCTCGACGGAGAACCCGGTAGTGACAACACCATGGTCGTGCACTGGCGGGGACAGGCGCGAAGAACGAGCGTGGCCCGACGTGCTGTTCCGAGGCGACACAGGCGAATGGCCGTGGCTTGCACCAGAGACCGCAGGCGACCGCCACCCGCACAGCGAAGCGACCTTCGCCGAGCTCGTCACCGCTGTGCGAAACGCCGGAAAGATCCTCAGTGTTCGCGACCTCGCCCAAAAAACCGGCACCAGCAAGTCCACCGTCGACCGCGCGATCAAGGCGCACCGCACCGCCTGGGCCGCCCTCCGAGTCGAATACGGCGACACCGACGACACCGACCAGGACGACGCAACGTGACCGGCCGACACTCCAGCGTGGCTGTCCCAGGTGTCCCACCCGAGTGTCCCAACAGGGGGGTGGAGACATACGCCACAAGGGCGAGCGGGCAATCCGCAGGGGGGTGGGACACTTTTTCTGTCCCAAACGTGGGACACCCGCCGCGAAACCGCAGGTCAGAGCGGGTGTCCCACTGTCCCACTGTCCCACCCCTCGGGGTGTGCCCATGTGGGACACACACCCCGAGTAGGCAGCGCCGGACCATCTCCGCGTGCGTCCGTGGTCCGATCCCGCGAGATGATCGGATCACCGTCACCTGTGGGCGTGGTCCGATCCGCGGACACGATACGCGGGAGGCCGTGGTGTTCGACCCGGCCGAGTTTGAGGTCGGTGACGTGGGCGCTCGGGAGCCGCGCCTGTGACCGGCCCGTGACCACCGGTCCCGGTGCCGTTCTGGCGGGCGGGTTGTGGGGGAGGGGTCGGACCTCCGGTCACACGCCCTTGCGACGCCTGGAGCGTGAGGGAGCGAGGGGCCGGTGATCGCGTCTGCGTCGCTCTACGGCGCTCCTACCCGTAACACACGACGTGTGTGTGACGCGTGCGGCGAGTCGTTCACGCCTACCCGGTCGGATGCCCGATGGTGCTCGTCGGCGTGTCGGCAGCGCGCGTGTACCGGAATGCGTCGGGATAGGAGGCGTGATGGCCGAGTCTGAGGGTCCCGACAAGGGCGACAAGCGTGGCGCCTACAAGTGGCGGGACGCTTGGCCGGGGAACGAACTGGCACTCCGACACGGGGCCAATAGCGAGCGGAAGGTGCAGCCGGTCGCCGACCAGCTGGGCACTCGCCTCGTCGAGGTCCGTCCGGACTTGGCGGACGAGTCATACGGACCGGCGGTCAAGGCGTGGGCGAGGGCGGAGAGGCGCGTGTGGAGTTGCTGACGGTGTGGCTCGACGAGGTCGGGCTCCTCGATGAGAACGGGGAGGTGCGTGGGGCAGTCCGGAGTCTGGAGCGGGTAGAGAGCACGGCGGCGAGGTTGCGGGAGCGGCTGGGGCTCGATCCTCGGGCGGACGCCGAGCTGGCGATTGTGCGGGGGCAGGCGTCGCGTTCGCGTTCGGACCTCGATGCGTTGGTGGAGGCGGCGCGCGGGTGCGGGCTGAGGTCGAGGGTCCCGGGAGCTTCCGGCATCGGAGGGTGAGTGATGAGGGCGCTTGACGTGCTCCACGGTCTCGTCGTCGACGAGGACGGTACGAGCTGGGGGAGCGTGCGACCGAATGGCAGCGTGCGGACGCGGCGGCGGTGATCGACCCGGAGGGGCCGCGGAATGTGCTCCTCACGAGGGCGCGTGGTGGCGCGAAGACGCAGGACTTGGCGGGGGTGGCGGTGGCGTTGCTGCTGGCGGACGCGCCGCCGGGGAGCCGGAGTTACGCGTTGGCGGCCGACGCCGACCAGGGTGCGCTCCTCCTCGATGCGCTCAGCGGTTTCGTGCGTCGCACGCCCGGGCTGGCGGGGTTGGTGAAGCTTGATCGGCACCGGGTGACGGTGGTGGAGTCGGGCGCGAGTCTCCAGGTGCTCTCGGCTGACGTCGCGTCGAGTTGGGGACTGAGCCCGTGGCTGGTGATTATCGACGAGGTCGCGCAGTGGGCGGAGACGCGAGGGCCGCGTGAGTTGTGGACGTCGATCGTGTCGGCGGTTCCGAAGGTCGAGGGTGCGCGGCTCGCTGTGTTGACGACGGCGGGTGATCCGTCGCATTGGTCGGCGAAGGTGTTGGACCACGCACGCCGGTCGGATGCTTGGTATGTCCACGAGGAGCCGGGTCCGTTGCCGTGGCGGTCGGAGGACGATCTGGCGGAGCAACGCGCGTTGCTGACCGAGTCGAGTTTCGCCCGGTTGCATCTGAATCGTCTGGACGTCCGCGGAGGATCGGCTGACGACGGCGGAGGCGTTGCGGGCTTGTGTGACGCTCGACGGTTCCCAGGAGCCGGTGCGGGGTGTGCGGTATTGCATCGGTCTCGACGTCGGCTTGAAACGTGACAGCGACGGCGTGCGCGGTGGCGCACCGGGATGGGGAGCGTGTCGTCGTGGATCGTGTGGTGACGTGGCAGGGGAGCAGGGCGCGGCCCGTGTCGCTCGATTCGGTCGAGGCGTGGATCGTGGAGACGTCGGGCCGGTACAACCGGGCTCCGGTGGTCGCCGATCCGTACCAGGCGGCTCAGCTCCTCGAACGGCTCCGGGGTCGTGGGGTTCGGGCGACCGAGTTCGTGTTCTCCGCGCAGTCGGTGGGGCGGCTCGCGCTCGGCCTGTATCGGCGGCTGCGCGACCGGACGCTCGGCCTCTACGACGACGCAGGAGCTGCTCGACGAGCTGGCGCACGTTCGGCTGCGCGAGTCATCGCCGGGTGTGTACCGGCTCGATCACGACGCCGATCGGCACGATGACCGGGCGATCGCGGTGGCGTTGGCGGTGGAAGGGCTCGGGGGCGGGAAGCACCGCCCGGCCCAGGGGCCGACGGTCCCGCCCGCGCAACGTCGGGCTGCCGGTCGCGTCGGCGGGGTGGGCGTCGTTACAGCACGAGCCGCGGATTGTGATGCCAGACGGGACACGTGTCCCGGTCGGGTCACGTCGAGGAGCAGGGAGGCCCGCGTGATGGGTGACGTTGCGGACGTGATCGGTGGCGCGTTGGAGGTGCTGGCGGTCGACCCGAATGTCGAGGCGGTCAATGTCTGCTCGCATCTCGTCACGCCAGGCTCGGAGAAACGGCGGCCGGTGGCGTGTGCCGCCCATCCCCGGCGCGGGTTCCTGTGTTTCGAGTGCGCGGAGGAACACGTCGGGACCCACGAGCCGGTGTGTGCGGTGTGTGCGGGGAACGACGACGTCGAGGACGCGTGGACAAGCTTCGAGGTCGAAGCCGCGCCCGTCGAAACGCCGTCGGGAGTCGACGTCGACCCTCACCGGCGCGGTCTTGCTCGTGTTTCCGGCGTGCCGGACGTGCGCGGCGGAGCTGGGGGGCGAGCGGTGACCCTCCGGCCGGTCTCGGAGTACGAGGCGAAGGTCGTCGCGGTCCTGCGCGCGTGTGGCTGGCGGTGGCTGACGACGAACGACGTCGCCCGCAAGACCGGCGTGAAGCGGCGGACGGTGAAACATCATCTCGGCCGATGGATCGACGCGGGGATCGTCGACGCGATCGAAGCAGCGCAGCTCGACGGCTACTACGTACCCGCCGAGACGAGGCTCTACCGCTGGTGTGCGCACGACGAGCACCCTGCGGCGGTCGAGCTACGCGAACGGTTCCGGCGGGCGGGCATCGAGTGGCCGCCGCTGGAGGGTCCGCCGACGACGTGCAAGCGCGGCCATCGCCTCGACGGTGAGAACGCGTACGTCTGGCCCGACCTGAGCGTGAGCTGCATCGCGTGCGGTGAGGTGCTCCCGGCCCGGTCCACGTAGTCGTTGCACCGTGCCGGTACGCTGGATGGTGAGCGAAGTTTCGAGGTCCGACCCCGACCAGGCACCACCGGACGGCGAGCACCGACCTCCCCGAGCAGGGAAATAGCGACAGCACTGCTCAGGGAGACCCACGATGAACCTCGACTCGCTCACCGACACCCTCTAGTGCCGAGGACCGCTCCGCTGCTCGCGCGGTCTCGCTCGAGCTCGACCGACGACGCGCTGCTCGCGTTGTCCGACCGGATCAAGGACGCAGCCGCTGAGGTCACCGACGGCGAGGTCGAAGCCGACGACGTGAAGACCCTCGAAGCTCTCGGTGACGTCGCCGACGCATGTCCGCTACGAGGTCGCACGCCGCACCGACGGCGATGAGGACGCCGTCGACAACGAGCCGAGTCTGATCCGGAGCCCACGTCGGTCAAGGCGGCGGCGGCACGCCGTCCGGCCCGTACCCGGCCGCGGTCGAAGCCCGGTGCGGGTCCCGGGTTCGTGAGCGCGTCGGGTCGGCCGTTGGCTCGGCATTCCCGACGTCGCCGCGGCGATGGTCGACGCCTACCGTGACGCGGGGCCACGGGCTGGTCGGGTGCCGCGTTGCTTGGCGTCACGCCGAGAGCGGAGGCCGGATGCTCGGCGAGGACCCGTGGGCGAATCACGACCGCGGTCGAGGACGCGACCGCTAAGGCGCTCACCGCGTCGGGCGGCTTCTGTGCGCCGTCCGCCGTGAACTACGAGGTGGCGCAGGTCGCGGAGGCACGACGACCCGTCCGCGACTCGCTCCCCGCGTTCGTCGCCGATCGGGGCGGGGTGCGGTTCGCTGACGCCTCCGACCCTCGCCGACGTGGACCTCGCGGGAGCTGACGCGGCGATCACCGTGCATAGCAATGCGGACGACGTGGGCGGAAGCTCGAAGGGCGTCCAGGTCCCGGACTGCCTCAGCTTCACGGAGACGCTCACCCAGGCGATCGTGCGTCGGTTGCGGTTCGGAAATCTCGCCAACGGCGCGTTTCCCGAGTTCGTCGAGAGCTGGACGACGCTCACCATCGCCGGCGCACGCCCGCACCGTGGAGACCGAACTGCTCGACCAGATTCTCGCCGCGTCCACGCAGCACGACGACGACCCAGCAGCTCGGCGCAGCCCGTGAGCTGATCCGTGTCATCGCGGAAGGTGCCGCGGGCTACCGGAACCGGCACCGGATGGCCCCGGATCGTGTGCTTCGGGTGCTCATGCCCGCGTGGGTCATCGACGCTATGACGTCCGACGTCGCGCAGAGCCAGCCGGGCGAGGTCGACGCGCTCCGGCAGACACGCGCCGAGATCGTCGCCACGTTGGAGAACCTCGCGGTACGGGTGACGTTCTACGAGGACACACGACCGGGCTCGGTCAGGTTATCGGCGCTCAGACCGTGGGGCACTGAATCCGTTCCCCGACACGGTGCACTGGTTCCTGTTCCACGAGGGGGCGTTCGTGTTCCTCGACGGCGGCATGTTGGACCTCGGCGTCGTGCGCGACTCGACGCTCAACGCGACGAACGACTTCGAGACGTTCGCGGAGACTTTCGAGGCGGCCGCGTTCCGCGGTGTCGAGAGCCTCTGGGTCGCTTCACCGATTTGCGTGAACGGTGAGAGCCAGCTCGCAGTGGACGCGAGCACCTGCGTCGGCTCGTAGCCGGATCGCACGCGCGGCACCTGTGGGCGCCGTTTGAGACTCTCCCGACGTCCTTCGCCGCACCGATCGGTTCCAACGCACCTAGAGTTCAGCCTTCGCCCTCCGGCGAGAGGTCGACGGGTAAACTTGCCAAGCGCCAGATGGGTTTTCGGAGGAGACGGGGTGCGGCGCAGAGATCTGCTCGCCGAATTCGCTGGACAACGTCGGACGGGTCGGACGGCAGACCTCGCGTAAGTCAAAATAGGAGGGTCGGATGATCGCCGAGTTCGTTGTATGGACGATGTTGCCGATCGTCCTGATAATCGCCATTCCTGTCATCTGCGCGATCGGAGCGACCATCGCTGTCCTCTGGGGGAAGATGGTCGAACCAGCCAAACCCAAGATTGGTGACCTGCAGCGGTGGCTGGAGACGCATGCGATGCTCGACTTCAACGAGTTCGAGGAGGCGCAGGGGTACGACCGCTATTCCACTCCCGTTGGAGTGGTGAAGCGTGCCGAAGCGAACGGGTGGATGCACTCGGACGAGAATGGCAAGTGCGTTTCGGACCTCTACCGAACGCCATGATCGAGGAACTGATCGGCCTGGTTCTGCTCGTCGTCGTGATCGGCGCAATTACGCTAGGTGGATGGTAGGGACCGACGAGTGACGAGTGACGAGTGACGGACGACTGACGAACAGATCGACGCGACGCCTTCGGCCCGTAGAGCACGTCACCTGCGCAGCCGCACCGACGGCAGGGTGGACCCGTCGGGCGAGATGCTGGAGGCGATCTGCGACGAGCCTCCCCTACGGCACTCCACGTAGGCTATTGGCGGCAGGATGTCCTCGCCGCCGGAGCGTCGGCGATACGCTCGCTGCGTGCCCTACTGCACAAACTGCGGAACGGCTTCCGAAGTACATTGGAAGCACTGCCCCAAATGCGGAGCGGCCCTCAGCCGCGCAACAGAACGAGTCCGTTCCCGCAGAAGCCAATGCACCGACCGATGACCCGGTCGACACGGCACGCCGACTGGCGAGGGGAGCGCCGTCCACACGAGGAGATCATCGCTCGGCGGACATCGTGGAGTCGTCGGACTCCCGAATCGAGGCCGACACGCCACGGCAAGACGCGCTTGAACGTGGCCCAACTAGTCATTCTGTTTCTGGGAATGCTCGCATTGATCGGAGCCGTCGCGTGGTCTTGACGATTCCCTTCAATGGGGGTGACTGCTCGGCCGTGATTCTTGCAGTGGGGGACAAAAACCCCTCCAGCCCCGATACGCCGGACACTACGCAACCCATCAACCCGAGTACGGTCATACCTAGGTCAATGCCACCGCCTGGTATTGACCTCAATCGATTGCCTCGTGAGGGGCAGCCGACGGGTTGCCGCGGAGGCCGCGCAATCCCGGCTGATGACATCGGGGATCGTGCTAGCAGTGAGCGCCGTGGCAGTGACCGGAGGAATGCTCATCTTTCGCCGCCGCATCCCGACATGACGTCGGCGATATTAACGACGAAGACAGGGACCTGTTCCGAGGCGAATGATCGCTACGGCTCGACCATTCATTGTGAACCTGCACGTCGTACGGGGGAGGTCGGCCGCCACGGTTCGGCTACTTGTTGAGCGTTGCGGCGAATCCTCCGCGGCCTCGCCTTCGTGGTTGGCTGGTCACGGGTTGGTCACAGACTCCCGCAGACGGACCGAAACAGACCGACCCTGCGTCGTCGGGTGAGGCCGCGAAACCCGCAGAATCACGCGGATTGCGTAGACGGACCGACACGCGCCGACACTGGCTCGGTCGGAGTTCGATTCCCACCCCGGGCACGACTGCGGGCACGACGAGCATTCCGTCAGGGTCGGGGGCGCGGTGGCCCGAGGAGGCCTCCCCGTCACGCGTCGACGTTGTCGTCGTCCTTCCCGTCGACGGAGGTCTCCTCGTCGCGGGACGCGCCGGACGCTGTCTCTCCGTGGGGGAGGTCGCGCGTGAACGCGAGGGACACGAAAGCCAGGAACGCCGCCGCGAGCAGTCCGGCCTTGAGGGACTGGAGTTGCGCTTCCTCGTAGTTGTCGGCGATCGCCTGGCTGGTGGCGTCGTCGAGGCCGGCCTCCTGGGCGGCTGTCCCCGATCTGGTCGGCGGCGACGAAGTCGACGCCGGGGCCGACGGCGACACTCACCTGGGCCGAGACTTCCTCGCTGATGCGGTCGTCGGATTCGACATTCGACACGAAGGCGCCGGTCAGCCCGGCCAGCACGATCGCGCCGATCGAGCGCGATCCCGAGCGACGAACCGAGCTGCTGTCCGGTGTACTGGAGCCCGCCGGCCTCACCCCGACCCGACACGTCGACCGACGACTGCACCACGTTGCCGAGCTGGGAGACGATGAGGCCCATCCCGACGCCGAGCACGGCCATTGACACGGCGAAGCCCACGTCGGCCAGGTCGGGCTGGACGGTCGCGAGCAGGGCGAGAACGCCCGCGACGGTGGTCCACAGCCCGGTTCTGACCAGCGGAGCGCACCGGGAAACGGTTCGAGAGACGCGAGCCGACGGCCGAGGCGAGGAACATCGTGATCGACACGGGAAGCATCCGCAGGCCCGTCTCGAGCGCGTCGAAGCCGAGCACGAGTTGGAGGTAGAGGGGAATGGTGAAGAAGACACCCATCAGGATGAGGTTCTGGGTGAAGAGACCGATCAGGCCCGACCGCAGCGGCGGGATCTTCAGGAGATCGAGGTGCACCAGCGGGTCGGTTCCCGTCGCTTCCCTGTGGCGCTGCCATCGTACGAAGCCCCAGAGCAGACCGGCTCCGGCGCCGATCACGAAGAGTGTGAGCGCGAAGCCGAACGGCTCGACCGGCGAGTCCTTCGGCTTGACCCATCCCCATGTGCTCGATTGCAGCGTGCCCAGCACGATCGCTCCGAGTCCGGCCGCCGACAGAACGGTTCCCACGCCGTCGAGACGGGGAGCCCGACCGGAGCGGGCCGTGTCGTTCACGAGGCGGGTCATGGCGAGGATGAACACCACGAGGAAGACCTCGCCCACGAACACCACCCGCCAGGTCAACGTGGTCGTCGCCCATCCGCCGACGATGGGCCCGACGGCGATTCCTGCGCCCGCCACGCCACCGATCACGGCGTAGGCGACCTTGCGCTCGCGCCCCTCGAAGTTGCCCGCGATGAGGGCAGCCAGCGCCGGGAGGACCAGCGCCGCGCCGAGGCCCTCGAGAATCGACCATCCGAGCGCCAGCACGCCGACCGACGGCGCGGCAGCGGTCAGGGCTGATCCGCACCCGTAGATGACGAGGCCCACCACGAAGGCCCGGCGTCGGCCGATGATGTCACCGATCTTGCCGCCGGTGAGCATGAACATGGCCATCACCAGGCAGTAGAGGGTGATCACCGCCTGGATCGTCGTGACGTTCGTGTCGAAGTCGTCGACCAGGTTGCTGATCGAGACGTTCATGACCGACTGGTCGAGGACCATGACGAATTGAGCAGTCGCCAACGCGACCAGTGGCCACCAGCGCTTCATCGAATCCCCGTTCCGTGCGCCCGCCGGATGCCTGTGCGGACGCGATCGTGCCACGGAGAGGTGGCTCGGCTCCTATGGATCAGCCGGGGAGCTCGAAGTTGTCGCGGCAGGCGACGAAGAGGCTGAAGTAGGGGTTCGTCGGGGCGCCGTCGTTCGGGTGTAGCTGGAAGTGGGTGTGGGTGGAGCCACCCTTGGCGTTGCCGCTGTCGCCGGTCCAGCCGATCACGTCGCCGACCTCGACCTTGCCGCCGTTCTTCAACGCGTCGGGATTGATCTTCTGGAGGTGGGCGTAGTAGTAGCGCGTGCCGTCCTCTCCGACGAGGTCGACCGCGATGCCGCCGAGGCCACCGCTGGCGTCGCTGACGACGCCGTCCGCGACGGCGACGTTCGGTGTGAGGCGCTTGGCGAAGACGTCGGTGCCCTTGTGTTTCCTGCCGCCCGAGCGGGGGTTGCCCCAGTCGTTCGTGAAGAAGACGGGAGCGTCGATCGGGCACAGCTCCATCTCGGCGATGAAGGGGGGAGCATCGACGTCGCCGGACCCGGCCGGTTGGGGAACCGCCTTCGTTGTCCGGTTCGACGACCTTGCCGCCGACGTCGGGGGCCGGGTCGGCGAGGTCGGCTTCACGGTTCTCGACGAGTGATTCCCAGACCTCCAGGATCTGGGACTTCCGCAGCATCTCCTGGGCTTCCTCCATGCGCTCGTCGAGCGTCGACTGGAGCCGCACGAGGTCCTTCATCCGCTTCTCGTGGTCGGCGCGCTGTTCCTCGAGCTGGGCACGCCGGGCGTCGAGGAGGTCACGGGTGTCGGACAGGGTCTGGGCGACGTCGTGGTCGTGCTCGTTGACCGCGTCGATGAGGGTTCCCCGGCGGGCGGCCTCGACGAGACTGTTCGCGTCGAGGATGCTGGCGGTCTGGTTGTCACGGCCGGTGTAGGCCTGGACCGCCCGACTCCGAACGGATTCCTCGAGAACGCGGATCTCTTCTTTGAGACGGGGGATCTCGGCCTCGTGCTCCCGGATCTCTTTTTGTGCCTCGCGGACCTCGGCGGCGAGCTTCTCGTAGTCGGCCGCGGCGCTCAGGGCGCCCTCCACCGTGGATTCGACCAGGCGTCGCGCTGTGGCGACATCAGGGAGCTTCTCGAGCTCGGCCTGCTGTTCGGGCGTGAGGCGGGCCTCTTCGTCGGCCGGAGGCTTTGCCTCGGCCTCGGGCTCGGGGTCGGCCCCGAAGGCGGCGGCGCTCGGCGCGACGACAGCAGCGCCGAGCACGAACGCGAGAAGTGCCGCGGCGGTGCGCCGCGCGGCGACTGTACGAAGAAGTAACAGAGAGGAGTTCATGACCACTGAGAGTGTAGTGAAGTTCCCGTATCAGGACAAGAGGGTCACCAAGCGTGATTCCCGCGCTCGGGAGAGCCCGCAACCCGCGGGATCCCGGTCTCATCGGCGGGGGATCGTCCGGGCTGAGGCCTTCCGGGGGGCTTTCGCTGGGTAGCGTGATCCATGGCCCGGTTCCCGTTCACCCGACAGAGCTTCGGGCGACAGCGCTTCGGGAGACAGCGCTTCGGGAGACAGCGCTTCCGGAGACAGCGCCGGGCCCTGGGCATCGGCGTCGGCCTGGGTCTGGCGGCGGGTGCGGTCGTCGCCGGGGCGCTCGCAGCCCGTGAGATCCGTCGGTCGGGCTGGGGCGTCGCACGTGCCCGCGCCCGGCGCGCCCGCCGGCTGGGCTGGCTGACCGCCCGGCGCAGCCTGGCACGGGCACGTCTGGGCTCTCAGAGGCGTGCGGGGGAGGAGCGCCTCGACGCCTTCCACGTCCACACCGCCGAGCAGGCCTTCGAGTTGCTCGGCGACATGAAGGGCGTCGCCATGAAACTCGGGCAGATGGCGTCGCTGCTCTCCGACGGGCTCCCCGACGCCTACGCCGAGGGCCTGAAGGGTCTCCAACAGGCGGCGCCGCCCATGGCACCCGGACTCGTGTCGGATGTCGTGACCAAAGAACTCGGTGCACCGCCCGAAGAGGTCTTTTTCGAGTTCTCCGAGGAGCCTGTCGCCGCCGCTTCGATCGGCCAGGTCCACAGTGCGCGTCTCTTCGACGGAACCCCCGTTGCCGTGAAGGTGCAGTACCCGGGCGTGGATGTGGCGATCCGTGCCGACCTCGACAACGCTTTGTTGCTGACGACCATGGCCAGGGCGATCGCGCCGGGCATCGAGCCCGAGCCGCTCGTCGACGAGCTGCGCGCCCGGATCGGCGATGAGCTCGACTATCGCAAGGAAGCCGACAACCAGGAGGAGTTCGCCGCAGCGTTCTCGGGTCACCCGTGGGTCCGGATCCCCGGCGTCGTCCGCGAGTTCTCGAGCCGCCGGGTCCTGACGTCCGAGTGGGCGTCGGGCGGGTCTCTCTACGACGTTCTCGACCGCTCGCAGACCGAGCGGGATCTCATCGGTGAGCAGCTCTTCAGGTTCTGGTGCGACGCCGTGTTCCGCCTCCGCCTGTTCAACGGCGACCCCCATCCGGGCAACTACTTCTTCGCGGACTCTCCCGGTGCCACGTTCGGCGGGAGAGCCCCGACACCGATCTGGTTCCTCGACTTCGGACTCGTCAAGCGGTTCTCCCCGGGGGACACCGACGGCCTCAGGGAACAGATCCTCGCCCTGAGAACCGGAGACGAGGATCGACTCCACGACGTGATGGTGCGCTTCGGTTGGCTGCGTCCCGACGCCCCCGTCGACCGCCGGCGCGTCTCGGAACTGGCCGAGCTCGCCAACCGGGCGGCGATCGGGCCGGGGCCGTTCACCTTCACCCGCGAGTACGTCGCACGTGTCGTGCAGTCGACGCTCGTGGTCACCGGCCCCTACGGAGACGTCGTCCGCCACCTCACGCTGCCGCCCGACCAGGTACTCCTCAACCGGATCCACCTCGGGCTGAGTGCGCTGTTGGCGCGTCTCGGGGCGACAGCGAACTGGTCGCGGATCATGGACGAGTACCTGCTCGACGCCCCACCCTCGACACCGCTGGGCGAGGCGGGGCGAGCCTGGCCGAGGGTTCCTCGGAGTCAGAGGTCGTAGGTCACGCCCGTCAGTTCCTCGCTGACGTCCCAGAGCCTGTGCGCCACCTGGATATCACGGGCACGCGCCGAGGCGCCGACCTCTTTGGGGTGCTCTCCGCGCTGTTCGGCGAGTCCGTCGGGCCCGTAGTAGCCGCCGTTGCGCCGCGCCGGACGCCGTCGCGGCGTAGAGAGTGGGGAGCGCCCCCCGGGCGGCATCCTGCGCGAAGAGGGCGCTGAACACCGACATCGCCCGTTCGCTGAGCTTGCGGCCGCTCATCCGCGGACCGGCGGACTGGAGATTCGTGTCGGCGTACCCGGGGTGTGCGGCGGCCGCCACGATGTCGAGTCCGGCGGCGTCGATGCGCCGGGCGAGCTCGAACGTGAAGAGCAGGTTCGCGAGCTTCGACTGACCGTAGGCCCTCCAGCGTCGGTAGCGCTGTTCACCGTGGAGGTCATCGAAGTCGATCTTGCCGAAGCGGTGGGCGCCGCTGCTCACGGTGACGATGCGCGCACCTGCGCGGTGGCGAAGAAGCGGAAACAGCAGGCCCGTCAGGGCGAAGTGACCGAGATGGTTCGTACCCAACTGCATCTCGAAACCGTCGGCCGTCTCCCTCCGGGGGATGGCCATCACGCCCGCATTGTTGATGAGGGCGTCGATCCCGTCGGTGGTCTCGATCAGCGACTCGGCGAACTGCCTCACCGACGACAGGTCGGCGAGATCCAGGCGGCGCACCTCGACGTCCGCGTCGGGATCGAGGCTCAGGAGGATGTCCCGTGCCGCCTCCCCCTTGTCGGTGTTGCGACAGGCCAAAACGACGGTGGCGCGGTGCCGGACGAGCTCGCGGGCTGTCTCCAGGCCCAGGCCGCTGTTGGCGCCGGTGATGACGAACCGGCGGCGCGTGCTGACAGGAATGTCGTCGGCGGTCCACTCGGCCGGTGAGACGTCGTCGGAAACAGGCTCGGTCGTCGGCATCTCCCGGACCGTACAATGACGCCGTGTCGGAATCCATCCTCCAAAGGCGTCTGGTCGACGTCGCCGAACGCCTCAAGCGCCTCCGGGCCGAGCTGGCGGTCGCCGACGAGCAGGTGCTGTTCCTCGACGAGGAGGCCGAGGACGCCCGTCTCCGCGCCCTGGTGGCCGAAACCCCGCTCGGCGAGGTGGAGGCACGCGACGCACGTCGGCACGCCGACACGCTCCGGCGACACCGTGATGCGCTCTCCGGCTCGATCGAGGAGCTCCGGCGCGATCAGGATGCTCTCCTCGACCGCATGACGGCAGAAGCCGCCACGCGCACCGATCGTGCAGGTACGGACGACGTGAACGACAAGAACAACGATACGAACACGGATCAGGAGGCGACGACCCGATGACGGCGTCGGCGCCCGGCGCGACCGGGCAGACCCGGGCGACCGAGGGATCGGTGGAGGCAGGCACTGCGCCCACACGCGTCGTGATCGCCGAGGACGAAGCGATCATCCGGCTCGATCTCAAGGAGCTCCTCGAGGAGGAGGGCTACGAGGTCGTCGGCGAGACCGCCCGAGGCGACGAGGCGATCGAGCTCGTGCGTGAGCATGCTCCCGATCTCGTGATCCTCGACGTGAAGATGCCCGGGAATGGACGGGCTCACGGCCGCGCGCCACATCACCGGGGAGCGGCTCGCCGCCGTCCTCATTCTCACGGCCTTCTCCCAGCGGGATCTCGTAGAGCAGGCGCGCGACGCCGGTGCCGCGGCGTACCTGGTGAAGCCTTTCCAGAAGAGCGATCTGATGCCCGCGATCGAGATCGCGCTCGGACGCTTCCGCGAACTGATGACCCTCGAGGCCGACGTCGGCCAGCTCCAGGAACGGCTCGACGCGCGAAAGATCATCGACCGCGCCAAGGGCAAGCTCATGGACAGCAACGGCCTGAGCGAGCAGGACGCCTGGCGCTTCCTCCAGACAGAGGCGATGAACCGCCGCGCCAAGATCCACGACGTCGCCGAGCAGGTCGTGGCCGGCGACCTCAACCCCTGAACCGTTGAGTCGGAACCATTGAGCAAAGTTCTTCTGCTCGACGGACACTCGCTCGCGTACCGCGCGTTCTTCGCGCTTCCCACCGATCTGGCGACGGCGTCGGGCACGGTCACGAACGCCGTCTACGGATTCACGTCGATGCTCATCAAGGTTCTGGCCGACGAGGAACCCGACCGGATCGTGGCGGCGTTCGACACGCCCAAGCCCACCTTCCGCAACGAGATGGACGAGGACTACAAGGCGCAACGGGAGTCCGCACCCGACCTGTTCGCCCATCAGCTCCCCCTGGTCCGCGAGGTACTCGACACCTTGTGCATCCCGGTCCTCGAGGTGGAGGGCGTGGAGGCTGACGACGTGATCGCCACCCTGGCCGAGCAGTGCTCGGCATCGGGCGACGACGTCATCATCGTCACCGGCGATCGCGACAGCTATCAGCTGGTGTCGGACCCGCACGTGCGGGTGCTCTACAACCGGCGCGGCGTGTCCGACTACGTGCTCTACGACGAGGCCGGGATCAAGGAGCGCACCGGGGTGCCGCCCGGGCGTTACGTCGATTACGCCGCACTGCGTGGCGACACGAGCGACAACCTCCCCGGCGTACCGGGAATCGGGGAGAAGACCGCCGCCAAGCTGATCGGGAACTTCGACGACTTGGAAGGGATCTACGACCACCTCGACGAGCTGCCCCCGAAGCAGCGCGAGAACCTGGGCGAGTATCGGGAACGCGTGCTTCAAGAATCGGGAGATGATGGAGCTACGGCGCAGTGTCGATCTCGGCGCCGACGATGTGCTCTCGGACGACGTCGCCACGTTGGCGGCGGCCTGGGATCTCGACGCGGTGAAGGAGCTGTTCGAGCAGCTCGAGTTCCGCTCGCTGTGGAACCGGCTCGTCGAGTTCGCGGGAGCCGACATCGACGAGGACGTACCGACGCTCGAGCTCGACACGGAGATCGTCCGCGATTCCGCCACGGCGGCCACCCGCATCCGTGACCTGGTGGAGAGTGACGGCAGGATCGCGCTCGAGGCCCACTGGCCCGGAGTGGAGGGACGCGGGGCTCCCGTCGGCTTCGCTCTGGCGTCCGATCCGGTCGAGCAGCGCCGACGGGAACAGCACTGACGACAACGTCGTGTACGTCGGGGCGGACGCTCTCGACGGAGGCTCTCCGGACAACGCTGCCGCGGCGGCCTTCGCCGACCTGCTCGGCGCCGACGAACCCCGGCTCGTGGTGCACGGCGCCAAGACCCTGAGTCACGGCCTCGACGCACCGCTCGCGTCGCTCGATCAGGACACCGAGCTCATGGCCTATCTCCTCGACCCCGCCGCGGAGGCCTACGAACTGGAAGACCTGGCGCTCCGCCACCTCGGCGTGGAGGTTCGCTCGCCCGACGCCGAGGAGGGAACCCTCGACCTCGACGCCGACGCGGCGCTGGAGGCGACGGCGCGCCGTGCCGCGGCCGCACTGCAACTCGGCTCCGTTCTCCAGGATGCCCTCGACGCTGCCGGACTGGTGGACCTGTACGTCGACGTCGAGCGTCCGCTCCTGCCCGGTTCTCTCCGCCATGGAGGAGTGCGGCGTCCGTATCGATCTGGAGTTCCTGAACGAGTTGCGGGCCGACCTGGCCGACCAGATCGCCGAGCTGGAGACATCGATCCACGCCCACGCGGGATCCACGTTCAACATCAAGTCGACGCCGCAGTTGCGTACGGTCCTGTTCGAGGACCTCGGCCTCACCCCGGTGAAGAAGACGAAGACCGGACCGAGCACCGATGCCGACTCGCTCGGCAAGCTCGTCGACGAGCACCCGATCGTGGCCGACCTCCTGCGGTACCGGGAGGTCGAGAAGCTGCGCAGCACCTACGCCGACGCACTGCCGCCCCTGATCGCCGACGACGGGCGGATCCACGCCACGTTCGACCAGACGGCGACCACCACCGGGCGGCTCTCGAGTGTGCACCCGAACCTCCAGAACGTGCCCGTGCGCACCGCGGACGGGCGCGAAATGCGGCGTGCCTTCATCGCCGACGACGGGTGCGGGTTGCTCACGGCCGACTACTCGCAGATCGAGCTGCGGGTCCTGGCACACCTGGCGCAGGACCCCGGCCTGATCGACGCCTTCGCCCGCGGCGCCGACGTCCACACCACCACCGCCGCCACGGTGTTCGACGTCGACGAGGCCGACGTCGACGAGTTCCAACGACGGTTCGCCAAGGTCGTCAACTACGGCCTCGCCTACGGGATGGAGGCCTACGGGCTCGCGCAGCGTCTCGACATCCCGACCGACCAGGCCGCCGAGATCCTCGACAACTACTTCGAGGGATTTCCGAACGTGGCGGAGTTCATGGAGCGCACGATCGAAGAGGCGCGCACGAACGGCTACACGACGACGCTGCTCGGTCGGCGCCGCAAGCTCCCCGAGCTCTCATCGGGGAACTTCCGCATCCGCCAGATGGGGGAGCGCATGGCGCAGAACGCGCCGGTGCAGGGATCGGCCGCCGACATCTTCAAGTTGGCCATGATCGATGTCGACGCCGCCCTGGCCGAAGCCGAGCTCGGTGCCCGCATGATCCTCACCGTCCACGACGAGCTCGTGTTCGAGACACCGTCGGAGGAGCGCGAGCAGGTCGAGGATCTGGTTCGCGACGCGATGGCGTCGGCCTACGAGCTCGACGTCCCCCTGGTGGTGGACACGGGTTTCGGCCAGAACTGGGCCGAGGCCAAGGCTTGAGCCCGGCGGAAAGCTCTGCGGGAAGCTCTGCGGAAAGCGACGGACACTGGTTCGAGGACATCGCCCGTTTCCTCGGCCCCGCCTACCTTCGCTACTCGTTCACCAAGGGAACGACGGCCGAGGTCGATTTCCTCATCGGTGCGCTGGCCCTCACGCCGGGGGACCGCGTACTCGACGCCGGATGCGGACCGGGCCGTCACGCCCTCGAAATGTCCCGGCGGGGGATCGACGTCCTCGGCCTCGACATCTCCACCGAGTTCGTGGAGCTCGCCCGCGAAGCGGCAGCGGAGGAATCGTTGAGGGCCACCTTCGAGGTCGAGGACCTGCGCCATTTCGACCGCCCCGGTTCCTTTGACGCGGTGCTCTGCCTGTGCCAGGGAGGCTTCGGGCTTCTCGGCGGCCCCGACGACGAAGCGGTGTTCGGGCGGCTCGCGAGGGCGCTCGCCCCGGGCGGCCGCATGGCGCTCACAGCGTTCTCCCTCGCCTTCATGATCCGCCATCTCGAGGAGGGCGAAACATTGGGCGTGTCCGAGTCCGTGCTCCACGAGACCACGGTCCTGAAGGACGTCGATGGCCTCGAGCGCCCCGCCGAACTGTGGACCACCGGGTTCACCGCCCGGGAGCTCCGGCTGCTCTCCGAGGGCGCGGGCCTCGTGGTCGACGGCGTGTACGGCGTGACACCCGGCCGCTACGGCACCGAGCCACCGACCCTCGACGATCCCGAGCTCCTGCTTCTCGTGCACCGCCCAGAGGGGCGTCAGTTGGGCTCGCATAGCGAGCCCAACTGACGCCCTTGCCTCGCCAGGCGCGGCGACACGCCACTAGCCTGGCTCGCGCACTCTCACGAATGGGAGTGCCGCGGCCGCTACCGATGGCGCGCCGTGCCTCGATCAGGAACGAGCCCGACCCAGTGCCCGACGACCCAGTGCCCGACGACCAGATCTCCGAGACGAAGCCTGCCGATTCACCGGCCGCTCCCGAGAGCACGCCCGAGGCCGCAGCGCCACCGGCGCCTCCCGCCGCTGCCGTGGAGCCGGCCGTTCTGCTGGAGCCCGTCACCGACGTCGTCGACGACGACCTCGACGGGATGACCTTCGAAGAGGCGATCAACTCCACGATCGTGGAGTTCGACGACGGCGATCTGGTCACCGGCACAGTGGTGCGCATCGACGGCGACGAGGTCCTGCTCGACATCGGCTACAAGTCGGAGGGGATCATTCCCTCCAAGGAACTCTCCATCCGCCAGGGTGTCGACCCCTCCGAGCTCGTCACCATCGGCGACGAGCTCGAGGCCCTCGTTCTCCAGAAGGAGGACAAGGAAGGCCAGCTCATCCTCTCGAAGAAGCGCGCCCAGTACGAGCGGGCGTGGGGAAACATCCAGGAGCTCAAGGAGTCCGACGGCATCGTCACCGGCCCCGTCATCGAGGTCGTCAAGGGCGGTCTCATCATCGACATCGGCCTGCGTGGCTTCCTGCCCGCCTCGCTCGTCGACCTGCGACGCGTCCGTGACCTCCAGCCCTTCGTGGGCAAGGAGCTCGACTGCAAGATCATCGAGCTCGACCGCAACCGCAACAACGTGGTGCTGTCCCGGCGGGCCTATCTCGAAGAGACGCAGCGTGAACAGCGCGACGAGTTCCTCACGAACCTCAAGCCCGGGGAGGTCCGCAAGGGTGTGATCTCCTCGGTGGTCAACTTCGGCGCCTTCGTCGACCTCGGTGGCATGGACGGCCTCGTGCACGTCTCCGAGCTCTCGTGGAAGCACGTCGACCACCCCAGCTCGGTCGTGACCGTGGGTGACGAGGTCGAGGTGCAGGTCCTCGACGTCGACCTCGACCGCGAGCGGATCTCCCTGTCGCTGAAGGCCACCCAGGCCGACCCGTGGTCGGAGTTCGCCGGGGCGCACGCCGTCGGAGAGCTCGTCTACGGCCGGGTCACCAAGCTCGTGCCCTTCGGCTCGTTCGTGCAGGTGGGTGAGGGGATCGAAGGTCTCGTGCACATCTCGGAGATGGCCGGCCACCACGTGGAGGCCCCCGAACAGGTCGTCACCCCCGGCGAGGAGCTGTGGGTGAAGATCATCGACATCGACCTCGACCGTCGCCGGATCTCGCTGTCGATCAAGCAGGCGGCCGAAGGTGGCGAGGTGGCCGCCGAGTACCGCGATCTCTACGGCGACCACGCCTACGACGATCACGGCAACTACGTCGGCCCCGGTGTCGAAGAAGGCGCCGAGGGGGAGAAGCCCGAGGGGGAGAAGCCCGAGGGGGAGAAGCCCGAGGGGGAGGTTCCCCCGCCCGAGCCTGTTCCTGAAGCGCCGAGCGCGGCCCCCGAGGCGTCAGCCGAGCCCGCACCGGAGCCGACTCCCGAACCCGACGAGGCCCCGAACCCCGAAGCCGCCGAGCCCACGGCGGAACCCGCGTAGCGTCGCTGATTCTCTCCGGTTCGGCCTACTCGACCAGCCGGACCGGCACGCCTTCGAGTTCGACCGTCCAGGTCGTGACGTCCTCGGGGCGGATCACGTAGCCCGAGCCAGGGTCGCTCCACTGGAACCGGGAACGGATCCAGCAGGCGGTCGGATTCGTATCGGGGTCGCCGTCGCAGCTGTACGAGGCCGACGCGATCGGGATCTTGAGCTCGAGGACCTTGCCGTTCAGGTCGCTGTCGAGAACGTCGATCACACAGGGCGATACGGTCTGTTCGGCCTGGCCGTACACGGCGTACGAACAACTCGGGAAGGGCGTGCTACCCGAAGCGTCCCCATCGGGCTGCATGATGCTGAGCGTGCCGTGCACGTTGTTCCCGTAGCCGGCCGGTGAGCAGTCGTCACCGCTGGCGCTGTCGGGAACACCGTCACCGTCGGCGTCGGCACACACGGCGATGTCACCGGGGTCGAAGAAGCTCGCTTTGAGGACACGGTCGCGGCTGCTGTTTTCGAGCACCTTGCTGAGCCAGAAGTCTCCGCCGGTGGGATCGAGGAAGTTGCCCATGACAGCCATCCGTTGATCGGCGTACACGCTCACCTCGTTACCGGTCGTGCCGAGGATCCCTCCGCGGCGCTGTGCCCGGAGAGAGAAACGGTTCGCCCCCTTGCCACACGTCGACGTGGCCGAGTTGCACGCCTGCGAGGTCACGCCATTGTCCCGAACGTTCGTGCGGGCGTTCAGGAGAAGCTGGACCTTGCCGTTGTGGATGAGGTCGTCGGTGATGGTGATCGAGCAGTGGTCGACCCACTGGCGCGCCGTTTCGCGGAACGCGTGGCCGTAGTTCTTGGTGACAGGCGGGCTGTCGTAGGGGGCCGCAGACGTGATGTCGAAACCGTAGGTAATTGTCCCGAGGGATATACCGAACGGGAATCCGAGGTACTCGGAGTGGTCGCCGTTGAACAGCCAGTTCCACCAGTAGCCGGTGTTGCCGAGCAGTTCGCTCCACGCGGTGTAACCGACGGGGTTCGGGGCCCAGCTCGAGTACCACCCGTAGGTATCGACGCAGTCCGTGACGGGTCCGCCCGGAAACAACGGATCGGTGGCCACGATGTCGTCGTCGTGCTGGGTGACGGACCCACGCGAGTCGGAGATGGCGAACTGTGTCTCGGGCAGGCCGTCGTAGCCGGTCATGTCGCTGCGCGCGGGGCGCAGTGGCGCGGCGGCAGGTACGGACGTGGGTTTGGCGGCGACCGCTCCGGGATCCGCCAACGGCACGGCGGGCGGGGGGTCTCCCGAACTGTCGAAGGAGCCGGGTGGCCCGGTGGATACGTCGCCGGGGTTCGCCAACGGCGCAGGCGTCACGTCGGTGGGGCTGTCAGACGATCCCCCGAGCCAGGGCGGCAGACCACCGCCGCCTCCGCCGCAGAAGGGCGGGATGCACGGGAACAGCGACAGATTGGCCTGGAGCCGGGTGTCGCCGGTGCAGGTGGGGCGGGGCTCGGCCACCGTGTCGGGGCCGTCCTTGAATCGCTCGATGGCGTCCTCGAGCTCGGTTTCGGTCACCCCGTAGTTCTGGAGCGTCGCCCAGTAGTTGTACTTCGTGACGGTCCCCAACGGACTGAAACCGTTCGGAACCGGAGGCGGCGGACCCTGGAGCAGGTCGAGGGACAGCTGCGCGATCTGGCTGACGTTTCCGTAGAGAGCAGGCAGGGCGCGCGGGACGAAGAAACCCGTGCGCAGCTGAATCGGGGCGTTCCTCAGCCCGATCGGTGCATTGACGACGTCGATGGGGAATCCGAGAACGGTGATGGCCGATGTCCCGTAGCCGATCGCAGGGCTGGCGGACTCCCGGATCGGCCAGTCGCGGCAGTCGGTGCCCTGATCGAGGAAGGCCGGATCGAAGATCTGGACGTCGATGGTTTCGCCCACTTCGGGGTCGTCGACCTCGATGACGTAGGAGTAGCCGTCGCGGCCCGGGACACCTGCTCCGAGACCACCGCCCACGTAGTCCTGGTTGGTCGTGCCGTCGGCGCTCACCTCGCACGGCTGGGCGTAGAAGAACAGGTTTCCCGTCGGCTGGGGGATCCACGCCGGCTTACAGTTGTCGGTCTGGTACTGGTCTCCGTGGGCGGTCTGCGTGCGGGTTCCGTGGATGTCGAGCCAGAGGGACTGGTCG
Organism: uncultured Actinomycetes bacterium; assembly: GCA_963704035.1. Classification (GTDB taxonomy): domain Bacteria; phylum Actinomycetota; class Acidimicrobiia; order IMCC26256; family JAOSJL01; genus JAOSJL01. The sequence continues at coordinate 643,028 of CAVPGR010000002.1, forward strand.
ATGCGATCGTCTTCGGGGAGAGAGTTCCACGACCCACCGCCGTCGATCTCGCTTTGGAGGAGCCCTTCGTTGCCGAGCACGTTGCTCGGGCTGCCGAGGGGCGGTGGGGGCTCGTACTCGGCGACGGCGTCGCGGCTCATGTCGACACCGTTGAAGCCCAGGACTCGGGTGAAGAAGCTGGGGGCCTTGCGCTCGACCTCGACCCGGAGTTGGTTGAGAGGTAGCGAGTCGCCGCTGGCGTCGTCGAAGTGGACGGTCACGTCGGTGTCGTCCGCAGCTGTGTTGTACCCGTTCTCGGTGGCGGTGGCGAGGGCGGCGTCGCGGGCGGCGTCGTTGTTGGAGATGTCGCCCTCGCGATAGACCACGCCCGAGAGCGCCGCCGCGTCGGCCGTGCGCTGCGCGTTGCGTCCCTCGAGATACCAGTAGCCCAGGTCGACCGCGAAGCCCGCAAAGGCCAGGAGAACGACCATCATGGCGGCGAACCACACGAGGATGTAGCCACGCTGGCGACCGTCTGGGCGTTTCGTCCGGCGCCTCGCGGTGCGTCTCGTCACTGTCGCCTCCTTCGATCAGTCACGGTGTCGCCTCGCAGGCGCCGGGAAGGAGAGGCTCGAGCGAGTAGACGGATCGGTCGGTGACCCGGCGTGAACCCGTGCCCAGGAACCCCGTGATGTAGTCGTGAGTGACGTCGAGGTAGACGCCCATCTGGTCGAGCGTTCCGTCGCGACACGCGCTCTGCTCGGCAGCGGTCCATTCCGCCGGACCGTTCTGCACCCAGGCGCTTCCGTCGTACTCGTAGCGCGTGCAGTCGGCGGAAGCTCCGCTGCACGCGCTCCAGATCTGGCTCTGGTCGGCCGCCCCCACGGGGAGCCCTGAATCCGAAGCCGGATCCGCCTTGTAGATGACGAGCTTGTCGTTCGCGGAGACGCTGACGCCGGTGAGTCGGTCGTCGAGCTCATCGATCATCTGGTCGCGGTAGTCGGCCTGCTTGGGGATCGCCGCGCCGGCGCGTGCCGTGGCGCCCGTGGCGTTGGAGACCGTGAGCTCGTCCTTGAAGACGAGGCCGAATTCCACGAGGCCGAAGACCACCAGGATCACCAACGGCAGGATGATCGCAGCCTCGACGACGACGGCGCCTCGCTCGCGGCCGCGCCGGGGGCGCCGACCACCCGTCGTGGGGCGATCGCGCCTGAAACGGTCACGCAGCCTGTGTCGCACCCAAGTCTCCCCACCGCTCGAATCCGGCTCGCGGAGGCCCGCTCGCCACGATAGGCGGCAAATCATCCTGTTCGGGACGTGCCGCGCAGGATACACGCAGCGTGACATTCCGTCTAGGCGCCCCTTGGGCCGCACATGACGCACCCGCCGATGGTCCCACGGACTCCCGATCGGCAGCCGGGCCCGGCGTCGAAGGGTTCCTGTGCGATTCGTCGGCTGCGATTCCGCCGACTGCGATTCCGCCGGCGAAACCCCGTTCTTCGAAGCCGTTTCGGCGCAACCCTTGCCCTCGAGCGGACAGACAGGGCAAACTATGCGCCCCCGGACGGGATGTGCCTCCGAGATAATCGCGCACATTCCTCACGCTCCCCGTCGGTGCACCGATACATGGGAGGTACCGGACCGACGCGCCCAGCGCATGAGACTGGAGTGAAGAGTGGGAAACAGGCGGACAGTGTTGCTGCTGGTGGGCATTGCGCTGGGTGTGGTTGCAGCGGTGCTCGCGTTCTTGTACCTGAACCGCGCCGATGAACGGGCGGCCGAAAAGGTCGACACCGTCAACGTCGTGATCGCGGATCAAGCGATCCCGGAAGGCACGACGGCTGACGAGGCCCTCAACACCGGACTCGTCCGCGAGGGTGAGGCTCTTGCCGAGGAGGCTCCCCCTGATGCTCTCACCGACCTCACCGCGTTGGCGCCCGAGACGATCGCGGTCGTCAACATCGACGAGGGTCAGATCATCACCTCCACGAACTTCGTACCCCCCGAAGATGTGACGCCGGGCGGCGGGGCGCTTTCGGACCGCTTGCGGACCGACTCCGACGAGGCAGGTGTCGAGCTCCAGGCCGTCAGTATTTCAGCGAGCGCCGAGCGTGGCGTCGCGGGTCTGGTGGCGATCGGCGATCGGGTCAACGTCATGGTCTTCCTCGATGGCGACACGCAGTTCATGCTCCAGAACATGAACGTGTTGGCACTCGGCAGTTCAACGGGTCTCCCGGAGGAGCTGACCGCGGACCCCGAAGCGGAGGCGGCCCCGGCCCCCATCACGGGTGTCTTCACGCTCGAAGGGACGGCCACCCAGACGCTGAAGCTCGCTCAGGCGAGCCTGGGCGGGGGGCAGATCTACCTCAGCCTCGCCCCCACCGACTTCGAGGTCGAACCCGACACGGCGGTCATCAACAACGAGAACCTGTTCGCCGGGTGACCCGCGAAGAGCCGCCGACCGCTACAGACCACCCGACCACGCGACGATGAGGTCAACGTGGAAAACCAAGGGAACACCGCACTGAACACGCAGCCCGGGCCCGCTCGTTACGACGTCGCGATCGTCGACCCCGATCCGGGGGCGCGGATGCGTCTGTCGGTGCAGCTCTCGGGAGCTTCGCCGTCCGCCACGTTCGACGCGGTCGAGGCCATGGCCGAGGAGCTCACCGACGACCGACCGACCGTGGTCGTCTTCGGACCGGGGCTCGACGATGTCGGAGCACTGCACCACGTACAGTGGCTGGCGCGCACGCGTCCGAACACAGGCGTGGTCCTCGCGGTCGACGAGTTGACCACTGACGTGCTCCAGTCGGCGTTGCGCTCGGGCGTCCGCGACGTCGTGGCCCTTGCCGACGACGCCCAGTTGGCCGAAGCGGTCGCCCGAGTCGGCGATGTACTGGTGGTCGAAGCGGCGCGTGCACCTGCCGCGGACGCGGCACGGCCCCACGGAAAGCTGATCGCCTCGTTCTCCACAAAGGGTGGAGTGGGCAAGAGTGTGATCGCGGTCAACCTCGCCGCCGACCTCGCCCGGCGGACGTCGGGCAACGTGTTCTGCGTCGACGCCGATCTCCAGTTCGGTGACGTGGCGGTCATGTTGCGCGTCCCCCGAAACACTCCGTGATCGACGCGGCAGCGTCGGTGACCACCGCCGACGAAGGGCTGATGGAGAGCCTCTCGGTTGTCCACGAGGCGTCGGGGCTACGTGTGCTGGCCGCTCCGATCGAGCCGTCGGCGGCCGACCAGATCCGCCCCGCGGAGATGATCCAGATCCTCACACTGCTCCAGCAGATGTCCGACTATGTCGTCGTCGACCTCCCGCCACAGTTCGACGATGTCGTACTCGCCACGATCGAGGCGGCCGACGAGGTCCTGTTGGTGGCCAGCATGGACATCCCGAGCATCAAGAACCTGAAGGTCGGAATGCAGACTCTCGACCTCCTGTCGCTGGCGGGTCCGAAGCTCAAGCTCGTGCTCAACCGCGCCAACGCCAAGGTCCGCCTCGACGTCAAGGAGATCGAGCGTGCCCTCGATCTCGAGGTCAAGTTCCCGGTTCCGTCCGACATCGCGGTACCTCAGGCCGTCAACCGCGGTATCCCGGTGATCTTCGACAGTCCGAAGTCGGGCGCGGCCCAGGCGCTGGTCCAGATCGGCGACTACTACGCCGAGGGAGCCGAGCCTCGGGCTGTCGCCGGCCCCGAGGGTGCCGCGAACGGTGAGGGTCAGGGCGACCTGAAGAACGACCAGACGAACGACAAGAAGAAGAAGCGTCGTCGCATGAGGCGCAAAGACCGTGACTGAGCAGCCCGCGACTGACCCGCCGGTGACCGAGCGGATTCACGATGGAGCAGACCATGGCTGAATACAACCGTTGGCAGGAGTTCCAGAAGACCCCGGTGACGCACCGCGCCTCTGAGATCGAGGAGATGCGCCTCAAGGTCCACCAGTTCGTGATCCAGGAACTGGGCCCGGCTCTCAACGACGAACGTCTCTCCGATCTCGAACTGAAGCGTAAGGTCCACGAGCAGGTCCACGCGGCCCTGGCGCTCGAGAAGGCGGCGCTGTCGGCCGACGAGAAGACCCAGTTCATCTCGGACATCACCGACGATGTGCTGGGCTACGGCCCCCTCGAGCCGTTGCTTCGGGATCCGACGCTCACGGAGGTCATGGTCAACGGCCACGACGAGGTGTACGTCGAGGCCGAGGGCAAGATCAAGCGGACCGACGCCCGTTTCATCGATGAGCCGCACCTCCGTCGGATCATCGACAAGATCGTCTCCCAGGTCGGCCGTCGAGTCGACGAGTCGACACCGATGGTCGATGCCCGCCTGCCCGACGGCTCCCGCGTGAACGTCGTTCTGTCGCCTCTCGCCATCGGAGGGCCGTTCCTCACGATCCGGCGCTTCGCAGCCGACCCTTTCCAGGTCGACGACCTCATCAAGTTCGGCACCCTCTCGGCCCAGGCCGCCCAATTCCTCGAGCTGTGCGTGCGCGGCCGGCTCAACGTCATCGTCAGCGGTGGAACCGGTACCGGGAAGACCACGTTGCTCAACGTGCTCTCGTCGTTCATTCCCGAAGAGGAGCGGATCGTCACACTCGAGGACGCCAAGGAGCTCCAGCTCCACCAGGAGCACGTCTGTTCGCTGGAATCGCGCCCACCCAACATCGAAGGCAGGGGAGAGGTCACGATCCGTGACCTCGTGCGTAATGCGCTGCGGATGCGCCCCGACCGCATCGTCGTTGGCGAGGCCCGTGGTGGCGAAGCGCTCGACATGCTCCAGGCGATGAACACGGGTCACGACGGATCGCTGACGACCGTCCACTCGAACTCACCCCGGGACACCTTGTCCCGCATCGAGACCATGTCGCTGATGGCAGGGATGGAACTCCCCATGAAAGCGGTGCGCGAGCAGATGGCCTCCGCGCTCGACTTGATCGTCCACCTGTCCCGACTGCGCGACGGCACCCGCCGAGTCACCCACATCTCAGAAGTGCTCCAGATGGAGGGCGACGTCGTCGTGCTCCAGGACATCTACCTCTACGACTACTCACAGGGTGTCGACGAGAACGGGCGTTTCGCGGGAAGCCTCAAGACCAACGGCATCCGGCCCAACTTCAGTGAGCGGCTGGCCGACCAGGGCATCGAGCTGTCACCGGAGCTGTTCTCGCAACAGCCCTTCAGCCGACGCGTCGTCGGGATCCGGTGAGCAGTTTTCCGATGGGAGCTTAGGACCGGCCATGCAGATCGTCATCGCCGTTGTACTGGGTGTCGCCGTCGTGTCGCTCGCGATCGGCCTCGTCCTTCTCTTCACGCGCGAGTCGTCGGCTGAAGATCAACTGGCCGAGTACCAGTCGGCCGCGCTCGAGGGCCGAGCCCCCGAGTCCGACGAGTACCAGCTGGCAGAGACCGGCGTGGTGAAGTCCGCCGTCGACGCTACCGGCCGTATGGCCGAACGGACCGGTCTGCTCGATCGCGTCGAGAATGAGTTGGAACAGGCCGATCTCCCGTTGCGCGCAGCGGAGGCGATCTTCTTCTACGTCACGGCCGTTCTCGTCTTCGCTCTTCTGGCTTTCGTCATCAGCAGCGAATGGATCGTCGGCGTCATCGCGATCATCGTCGGCGTCGTTGTTCCCATCGCGGTCCTCAAGTCGCGCCGCCGGCAACGTCTCCAGCGCTTCGAGACCGAACTACCCGACACACTCGGGCTGCTGGCGGGCTCCCTGCGTGCCGGTTTCTCGTTCCAACAGGGCCTCGAGGCGGTCGCCGGCGACGCAACGGGCCCGATGGGCGAGGAGCTCCGCCGAGTCTTCAACGAGGTGCAACTCGGCCGCACCCTGGAGGACGCGCTCGAGGACTCCGCCGACAGAATGGAGAGCGACGACCTCCGCTGGACGGTGCTCGCGGTGCGGATCCAACGGGAGGCCGGCGGAAACCTCGCCGAACTTCTCGACACGGTGGCCGAGACGATGAGCCAGCGTGAGCGCCTGCGCGCCGAGATCCGCACGCTCACGGCGGAAGGTCGGATGTCGGGCATCGTGCTCGGGATCTTCCCGTTCGCCTTCGCCGGCATTCTCGTCGTGATCTCGCCCGGCTACCTCGACGCGTTGTTCGAGGAACCAGCGGGTATCGCCGCCATGATCGTGGCGGGTTTCGCCGCGGTCATCGGGTTCGTCTGGCTGCGCAAGATCGTCGCGATCGAGGTCTGAGATGCTCGTCCTCGCCATTGGCCTGCTCGCCGCCGCCGTCCTGCTCATCGTTCTCTACGTCGGATCGGTGGTCACCGAACGGGCCGAAGCCCGCGAGTCACTGAAGCAGCTCGAGGGCTACCAGATCCAGGACTCGCGCGACCGCGAGATGCTCGAAGGTTTCACCGACCGCGTCGCCAAACCCGTCGGCGAGGCGATCGCGAGCTTCGGCGGCCGTTTCACTCCCGAAGGCTATGTGGACCAGGTCGAGGAGAAGTTGGTCTACGCCGGCAATCCGCCGTCGCTGACGATCGACCGAGTGCTGATCTACAAGGTCCTCGGAGCTGTCTCCGTGGTCGTGTGGGCGCCTTTGTTGCTCCTGCCCATTCCGCCCATCACGCTGCAGGGGCTCGTCGGTCTGCTCGCGGTCGGATTGCTGTGGTTCGCGTCCTTCATGGCGCCCGACGCCATTCTGAACAGGATGGTGGAGGAGCGCAAGCGCCAGATCGCCATTCGGCTTCCCGACCTGCTCGATCTGATGGTCATCAGCGTCGAGGCCGGTCTCGGCTTCGACCAGGCCCTCGACCGCACGACGAAGGCGATCCCTGGAGACCTCTCGGACGAGTTCCGACGGGTGCTGAGAGAGACACGCATCGGATCCTCCCGATCGGACGCTCTTCGTGCCATGGACGAACGGACTCACGTTCCCGAACTCCACACGTTCATCCTGGCGATGCTCCAGGCCGACACATTCGGCGTCTCGGTGGCACGTGTTCTGCGTTCGCAGGCGGCCGACATGCGCGTGATGCGGCGGTTCCGCGCCCAGGAGGAGGCTCAGAAGGCTCCGGTGAAGATGCTCTTCCCCCTCGTCTTCTGCATTTTCCCGGCCGTGTTCGTGGTCATCCTCGGACCCGCGGTGATCCGACTGCTCGACGCTCTCTAGGCGCCGAGCGTGGACCCACCCCCGGATTCTTCCGCCGGTCCGGAGGCCGCCGAAACCTCCCTTGAGGCGGCGGCCCCGACCCGTCGGGCGCCCGGTCTCGACGGGCTCATCACGGCCACCTTCGCCCTCGCAGGGTTCGGCTTCGGCCTCCAACGCCTGTTCGACAACTCGTTCCTGTGGCACCTTCGCACGGGTGAGCTGATTCTCGATTCCGGCGGGATTCCCCGCGTCGACCCGTACTCGTTCACGGCGAGCGGCACGTCCTGGGTGGACCAGTCCTGGCTCGTCCAGGTGGCGTACGCGGCACTCGATCGAACGGTGGGCCGTGGGGGATCCGACTCCTGGGCGCTGTGGCGGGAGCGCTCCTGATGGTGCTGCTCTTCCGGCTGGCGCTGCGGTTCGCGCACGACACGTGGCGCGCCGCCGGGCTGACACTCGTCGCGGTGCTCACGATCCGGGAGCTCTGGACGGTCCGGCCGCTGGCGTTCGGCCTGGTGGCCTTCGTCGGGCTCGTCTGGATCGTGGAGGTCCGCGATTCGTGGGTGCGACGCCACGTCGTGCTGGTCCTCCCGGTGCTCTTCTGGCTCTGGGTCAACGCGCACGGCAGTTTCGCCCTGGGCTTCGTCTACCTGCTTCTCCACTTCCTCGGCAACTGGTGGGACGGCCGGCGACCGTGGGACGGCGAGGATCGGCGGCTGCTCATCGCCGCGGGGATCTCGAGTGTGGTCGTGTTCGTCACTCCGCTCGGATACCGGCTCGCTCTCTTCCCGCTCCGGGTCCTGGACCGGGGCGACATGTTCCGACAGGTCACCGAGTGGGCGTCTCCGGATTTCCGCGAACCGGCGGGCATGGTCTTCGGACTCTGGATCGCCGTGCTGGTCGTCGTGATGGCGCGGGGGCGACACCACGTGTCGCGCCGCGATCTACTCGTGACCCTTCCCTTCGTGCTCCTCGCTCTCTGGGCACGACGCAACGTCGCTGTCGCCCCGATCGTCACACTGCCGATCGCCGCACGCGCCGTGGCAGTGCCGCGACGGCTCCGAAGCCCCCTGGCCCCTGTTCCGGCCTGGGCCTTCGCGTGCGTCCTGGTCTTCGCCGCAGTCGTTCTCACGGCGAACGCGGCAGCGGAGGACGACTTCGACCTGGAGTTCTATCCGGTGGAAGCGGTGAACCACCTCGACGAGGAAGGGCTCCTCGGGAGCAACGTCTTCACGACCGATGCGTGGGCGGGTTACCTGATATGGAGATCATGGCCGGATCAGCTCGTCTACATGGACGACCGGGTCGACATGTACCCCCGAGAGGTCTTCGACGACTACAACGAGGTGAGCGATGTCGGCGAGGGCTGGTCCGATGTTCTGGATCGTCGGGACATCGACGTCGTGTTGTGGCCGACCGAGCGTGCGCTGAACCAGGTGCTCGAGGCTTCATCGGAGTGGACGCTCGCCTACGAGGGCGACACGGCGAAAGTGTACGAACACGATGGGGTGGAACGCGACGAAGCCGCCGATCGGTGACGCCGGGAGTTGTCCCGACGGCCGACCGGCGGCCTCGCCGGTTTCTCGTGTACCCGTGTCGGCGGAAGCGTGTCCGCCGTCGGGTCGCTACTGAAGTGCGCTGTCGACGCTGCTGAACTTCGTGCTGGTCGAACGACCGACCAACGTGACGACACCGATCACCACGACCGCGATGAGCGCGGCGAGCAGCACGTACTCGATCATCGATGCGCCACGCTCGGTGTTGGCGAAACGGGCCTGGAGCCACGCCTTCATGACGTAGAGGTTCATGGAACTGCCTTTCCTGGTTGTTTCCACCGGGGGTTCCCGGGTGTTCGTCCACCGGGAGGTCCCGGGTGTCGGATTCAGTATCGGTACTGTGCGTGGCGGTGTGAATGGGTCGGGCGACTCATTGTGGTCGAAAGCGGGCTAGGTGAGAACCAGGACGGAATAACTAGTCATCACGAAGGGAGATGATCCCGCGGCGTACGGCGGTCAGGACCGCCTGGGTGCGGTCGCGGGCGTCGAGCTTGGCGTAGACGGACGCCAGGTGGTTCTTGACGGTCTTGGCGCTGATGAACAGCTCCTCGCTGATCTCGGCGGTCGAGCGACCGTCGGCCACGAGCTGGAGGACTTCCTCCTCGCGTGCGGTGAGCGGGGATCCACCCGATGTGCCGAGAGTCTCGGGCGCCTTGAGCTCGCGGAGCATCGACGCGCCGATCTCGGGTGAGAGCACGATGTCGCCGGCCGCCACCGCCCGGACCGCGTCGACGACCTCGCTCATGGCCGAGTCCTTGCCGAGGAATGCCACTGCGCCCGCCCTGACGGCCTCCGCGAGCAGGCGCTGGTCTCCGTGCATCGTGAGCACCGCCACCTTCGCGCCGGGGATCTCGGTCGTGATGCGACGGGTGGCTTCGACGCCGTCGAGGACCGGCATGGTGACATCCATGACGATGACGTCGGGTGACGTGTCATGTGCGAGACGCACGGCCTCTTCGCCGTCGGCTGCTTCTGCGACGACGTCGATGTCGGCTGACTCCAGAGCGGCCCTCAGCGCGTTGCGAAGCAACGTGTGGTCATCGGCGAGCAGCACCCGGGTCATGTTGGGCTCTCGAGATCGACCGAGACCCGAGTTCCCCGTCCTTCGGAGCTCCAGATCGAGATTCGCGCGTTCATGGCCGCCGCCCGCTCCTCCATGCCGGTAAGCCCGAAATGTCCCGCTCGCGGGTCGTCAGTGCGAAACCCGGTGCCGTCGTCGGTGACCTCGAGGTGGGTCCGTCCGTCCTCGTCGCACCAGAGGAGCCGGCAGTGCGACGCATGAGCATGCCGGGCGACGTTCATGAGAGCTTCCTGGGCGATCCTCAGGAGCTCCCGTTCGATGGGTAGGGGGAGACGGAGGTCTTCGTCGGGGAGCTCCACCTCGAGGTCGACACCTGTACGGCCGCTCCAGTGGACGGCGTAGTCGCTCAGCGCCGAGCGCAGGCTGCGACGGTCGTCGACCTCGACCCGTAGGTCGTAGAGCGCGTTGCGGAGATCGGTGATCTGGTTCCTGACGATGCCACGCAGATGCTCGAGTTGTCCGTCGCGATCGTCGACGGCCAGTCGCTCCAGCTCGAACGCCACGTACGCCAGCGACTGGGCCAGGTTGTCGTGCAGTTCGCGGGCGATCCGTGCCCGTTCCTCCTCGACACCGAGAGTTCTGATCCTCGCAAACATCACGGCGTTGTCGACGGCGACGGCGACGGGTGTGGCGAGACCGCTGAGGATCCGAACCTCGTCGGCCCCGTACACGCGCGTACGTCGATGCTCGATCGCCAGGAGCCCGACAACGGTGTCGCGGGTAGCAAGAGGGATGTAGAGGGCGCTGCGCGACGACGGCGAGAGGCCCGTGTGGCCCTCGGCGAGCAGATCCGGTTCCATGACAGCGCGATGTTCGGCCAGCGCCACGACGGCAGGGTCGGGCAGGGCAGCATCACTCAGGGAATCCTCCAGGCGCGCGCCGTCGGCCATCTCGACCGACCAGTCGGAGGTCGCCTCGTTTCGCAGAAGGACGACCAGCGCCGTGTACTCGGTGATCCGACGAATCTGCGTTCGTGTCGATCCGAGCACGTCCGTGACATCGAGCGTGGCAGGCATGGATCTGCTGAGATCTTGGAGTGCACGCAGGAGGTCGTTGACCTCGCCCAGCCGCCGGAGCTCGGAGCGGTCTTCGCTCTCGCGGCGCTGGACGTCGCGAGCGAGGCGGCGAGCGAACCCGCACGCCGCCGCGATCGTGACGAACACGAGCGTGAGCTGAGCGCCTGATCGTGCGTGGGAACCGGCGGTACCTTCGATGACGGCGCCGAGCATGATCCCGCCGACCGTGAATGCGGTTCCGGCGAACGCGGCCAGGTAACCGGCGCCGAGACCGGCGATCACGATGGGTGTCGCCGGTGTGAGCACGAAGGCGCTGTCCCATCCACCGCTGATCGCGACCGCCAGCACCGTGGTGACCAGTTCGAGGCCGACGAGCATGAGACCGATGGGGCGTCCCTCCACTCGGATCGGGCGGATCGCCCGGAGAATCGCGGTGAGCCCGAGCAGGACGGCCGCTATCAGGGCACCTGAACTCCGCGGCGCCACATCGAGAGCCAACAATCCCGCCCCGACGACGAGCGTGCCGATCCGCAACGCCGTCGCCAGCAGCCCCAGCCCCCGGTCACGGACCATCTCGGCGAGATAGGCGTCGCCGGCGGCTGTGCGTGCTCGCTGGTGCATCGGCTCCGGGTCGGCGGGAGCGTCGATCAGAGCGTCGCCGAGCACCGATCGGCCCGGGCCGGCGAACGGCGCCTCGGTACCCGTGGGCGTCGACGGGTCCGTATTCGGAGTTCGGAGAGGCACGGTGGACATTGTCCCACGGCGCTCGCGCTCCTCAGGACCATCAACGGCCTCCCTAGACTCACCCGGATGTTCACGGTCGGGCTGACGGGTGGCATGGGATCGGGGAAGTCGACGGTCGCGGACCTGCTCGCCGCGCCGCGGTGCGGTCGTCGTCGACGCCGACGCAACTGGCCCGTGAGGTCGTCGAACCCGGTCGACCCGCCTTCGACGCCGTGGTCGAACGCTTCGGGGAAGGAGTCGTCGGTCCCGACGGAGCCCTGGACCGTCCGGCGCTCGCCGCCCGGGTCTTCGAGGACGACGCCGCCAGGACGGATCTGGAGGCCATCACCCACCCCGCGATCGGCGAGGCTCTCCTGGAACGGGTGGCGGCAGCCCCGCCCGACGCCGTGATCGTGATGGATGTTCCGCTCCTCGTCGAGAAGGGCCACCGGAGCTACGACCTCGTCCTCGTGGTCGAGGCGCCTCTCGCCGCGCGGTCTCGACCGCCTGGAGAACGCGAGGTGTCGGGCGATCCGACGCCGAGGCCCGCATGGCGACCCAGGCGACCGACGAGGAGCGTCGCGCGGTCGCCGACGTGGTGATCGACAACTCCGGAGACGTTGCCGATCTCGAGGCCGAGGTCACGAGCGCGTGGGAGGAGATCGAACGCCGGCGATCGGAGCGTCAGGGCGACTGACGCGCCGGACACCGGCGTTGCTGTCGGTGGGTGTCGGTACGATGGCGGGCGTGCCTCCCCTCGAGCTCGTCGCCGACTTCGCGCCCGCCGGCGACCAATCGGAGGCCATCGACGCGCTGGCGGCCGGGGTCGAGAAAGGGGAGCGGTTCCAGACCCTGCTCGGGATCACCGGTTCGGGAAAGTCGTTCACGATCGCCGGGATGCTCGAGCGGTTGCAGCGCCCGACCCTCGTCCTCGCTCCCAACAAGAGCCTGGCAGCCCAACTGGCGGCGGAGTTCCGGGAGTTCTTCCCGAAGAACCGCGTGGAGTACTTCGTCTCCTACTACGACTACTACCAGCCCGAGGCCTACGTCCCCGCGACCGACACGTTCATCGAGAAGGACTCGTCGATCAACGACGAGATCGACCGGCTCCGCCATTCGGCGACTGCGGCGGTGCTGACCCGGCGCGACGTCATCGTGGTGGCGTCGGTGTCGGCGATCTACGGGCTGGGCGCGCCCGAGGAGTATGCGAAGCAGTTGCTGATGGCGGCTGTCGGCGAGGAGTACAACCAGCGCGACATCCTCGCCAAGCTCGTGGATCTCCAGTACGAGCGCAACGACTACGAGTTCGTGCGCAACAAGTTCCGCGTTCGCGGCGACACCCTGGAGGTCTTCCCGGCCTACGAGGAACACGCGGTGCGCATCGAGCTCTTCGGCGACGAGGTCGAGCGGATCGTCTCCTTCGATCCCCTGACCGGTGAGGTCATCGAGACGCTCGACCGCCTCGTGATCTTCCCGGCGTCGCACTACGTCACGTCCGACGAACGGATGCGCGACGCCATCGAGGGGATCGAGCTCGAGATGGTGGCGCGTCTCGCGAGCTCGAGAAGAAGGGCAAAGCTCCTCGAGGCGCAGCGTCTCCGGATGCGAACGACCTACGACGTCGAGATGCTGCGCGAGGTCGGCATGTGCTCCGGGATCGAGAACTACTCGCGCTACCTCGACGGTCGAAGTGCCGGTGAGCCTCCGTACACGCTGCTCGACTACTTCCCCGACGACTTCCTGATGGTCGTCGACGAGTCGCACGTGGCCGTGCCGCAGCTCCACGGCCAGTTCGCCGGCGACAAGTCCCGCAAGGACACGCTCGTCGAACACGGCTTCCGGCTGCCGTCGGCCCTCGACAACCGGCCGCTGCGCTTCGAGGAGTGGGAGGAGAGGGTCAACCAGGTCGTGTTCATGTCGGCGACGCCGAGCCCCTACGAGCTCGAACGATCCGACCGGGTGGTCGAGCAGATCGTGCGCCCGACCGGCCTGGTCGACCCGGAGGTCGTCGTCCGCCCCACGAAGGGCCAGATCGACGATCTCGTGGCGGAGATCGCCGAGCGTGCGGAGAACGACCAGCGGGTTCTCGTCACGACGCTCACCAAGAAGATGTCCGAAGACCTCACCGACTACCTCCTGGAACTGGGTATCCGGGTGCGGTACCTGCACAGCGAGGTCGACACCCTCGAACGTGTCGAGCTGCTGCGGAGCCTGCGGCTGGGTGAATTCGACGTTCTCGTCGGGATCAACCTGCTGCGGGAGGGCCTCGACCTGCCCGAGGTGTCGCTCGTGGCGATCCTCGACGCCGACAAGGAGGGCTTCCTGCGCTCCGACACGTCGCTGATCCAGATGATCGGGCGCGCCGCGCGCAACGTCGACGGGCAGGTCGTCATGTACGCCGACCAGGTCACCGACTCGATGCGCAGCGCCATCAGCGAGACGATGAGGCGCCGCAAGCGCCAGCTCGAGTACAACGCCGAGCACGGGATCGACCCGCAGACCATCCGCAAGAAGGTCATCGACATCCTGGAGATGGTGCAGGCGCGCGACGGCGACACGGCGTCGACCGGACGCGACCGGCGCGGCAGGCGGCGACAGATCGCCCACGACGTGGCGGAACTGCCGAACGACGAGCTCGGGCGGCTCATCCAGGGTCTCGAGGCCGAGATGCACGAGGCCGCCCGCGACCTCCGCTTCGAGGAGGCCGCACGGTTGCGTGACGAGCTCTCCGACCTGAAGCGGGAGCTGCGCGAGGTCAGCTGAAGGACCCCGAACATCCGTTCGATCGGGGTGCCGACGTGGATACACTGGGCCGATGTCGGATTCGCTCGTCATCCGCGGGGCGCGGGAGCACAACCTCAAGAACATCGATCTGACGCTGCCCCGCGACGAGCTGATCGTCTTCACCGGGCTCTCGGGCTCGGGGAAGTCGAGTCTCGCCTTCGACACCATCTACGCGGAAGGGCAGCGGCGCTACGTCGAGTCGCTCTCGGCGTACGCCCGTCAGTTCCTCGGGCAGATGGACAAGCCCGACGTCGACTTCATCGAGGGTCTCTCACCGGCGATCTCGATCGACCAGAAGGCGGCGTCACGCAACCCACGATCGACCGTCGGCACGATCACCGAGATCTACGACTACCTGCGGTTGCTCTACGCTCGTATCGGTGTGCCGCACTGCCCGGAGTGCGGCCGGGAGATCACGCGCCAGACGCCGCAGCAGATCGTCGACCGCATCCTCGAGCTCGACGACGGCACCCGGTTCCAGGTCCTCGCGCCGGTCGTGCGCGGTCGCAAGGGTCGTTACGACGGGATGCTCGCCGAGCTGGCCCAACAGGGCTTCACGCGCGCCCGAGTTGATGGAGACGTCATCGACCTCTCCGCCGTGAAGGGAGAAGCGCCGGAACTCGAGCGATACGAACAGCACACGATCGAGGTCGTCGTCGACCGGCTCGTGCGCAAGAAGGGGATCGAGCGCCGACTCGCCGACTCGCTCGAGACGGCTCTCACCCTCGCGGAGGGCGTCGCCGAGATCGAGGTCGTGCCACGCGGGGCGGACGACGACTCGGAGCCCGAGCTGCTCACGTTCTCCGAGCACCTCGCCTGCGACCACTGCGGCATCTCGTTCGAGGAGCTCGCGCCACGTAACTTCTCCTTCAACTCGCCCTACGGCGCCTGCGAGCACTGCGACGGCCTCGGCACACGCTACGAGGTGGATCCCGAGCTCGTCGTGCCCGACGAGGATCTGAGCCTCGACGACGGCGCGATCGCACCGTGGGCGGGATTCCGCGGCGAGTACTTCAGCCGGGTCCTCGCCTCGCTGTCCGACGAGGAGGGTTTCTCCACCGAGAAGCCGTGGAAGCGCCTGGCCAAGAAGGCGAAGAAGACGATCCTCTACGGCGCCGGCGACAAGAAGATCAAGGTCCGCTACAAGAACCGCTACGGGCGGGTGCGGCAGTACTCGAGCCGGTACGAGGGCGTGATCCGCTGGCTGGAGCGCCGACACGACGAGGTCGAGTCCGAGCGCACCCGCGAACAGATCGAGGGGTACATGCGGTCCGTGCCGTGCCCCGAGTGCGGTGGCGCCCGGCTGAACCCGGCGTCGCTGGCCGTCACGATCGGCGGCCGCGGGATCCACGAGGTCGGTGACATGTCGATCCGGGGCACGGCCGAGTTCTTCGCGGAGATCGAGCTCACCGAACGTGAGTCGATCATCGCCGAGCGGGTGCTGAAGGAGGTCAACGAGCGGCTGCGCTTCCTGCTCGACGTCGGGCCTCGACTACCTGGGCCTCAACCGGTCGTCGGGCACGCTGGCGGGTGGAGAGGCGCAGCGGATCCGGCTCGCGTCACAGGTCGGCAGCGGGCTGGTCGGAGTGCTCTACGTCCTCGACGAACCGTCGATCGGGTTGCACCAGCGCGACAACCGGCGCCTCATCGACACGCTCATCCGCCTCCGCTCGCTGGGAAACACCGTCATCGTGGTCGAACACGACGAGGAGACGATCCGTGTCGCCGACCGCGTCGTCGACATCGGGCCGGGCGCAGGGGAGCACGGCGGCGAGATCGTGGTGGCAGGTTCCGTCGACGACGTCATGGCGACGTCCGCCTCGATCACGGGCCAGTACCTGTCGGGTGAACGCGAGATCTCGGTCCCGGAGTTGCGCAGGGCGCCGGGCGAGGAGTGGCTCACCGTACGCGGCGCCCGGGAGCACAACCTCGACGGGCTCGACGTGGAAGTCCCGCTCGGCTGTTTCGTGTGCGTCACGGGGGTGAGCGGGTCGGGCAAGTCCACGCTGGTGAACGACATTCTCTACCGCGCGCTCATGAAGCGCATCTACAACTCCAAGGAGGTCCCGGGGCGCCACAAGGCGATCGAGGGGGAGGAGTTCCTCGACAAGGTCATCAACATCGACCAGTCACCGATCGGGCGCACGCCCCGTTCGAACCCGGCCACGTACACGGGTGTGTTCGACAAGATCCGGGCGCTGTTCGCCAAGACCCACGAGGCGAAGGTCCGCGGCTACCAGCCCGGCCGCTTCTCCTTCAACGTCAAGGGCGGTCGCTGCGAAGCCTGCTCGGGTGACGGCACGATCAAGATCGAGATGCACTTCCTTCCCGACGTCTACGTGCCGTGCGAGGTGTGCAAGGGGGCGCGCTACAACCGCGACACTCTCGACATCACGTGGAAGAACAAGAACATCGCCGAGGTGCTCGACCTCTCGATCGAGGACGCTCTCGGCGTTTTCGAGAACCAGCCGACGATCGCGCGGCGGCTCCAGACGCTCGTCGACGTCGGGCTCGGATACGTGCGCCTCGGTCAGCCCGCTCCGACCCTGTCGGGAGGGGAGGCACAGCGGGTCAAGCTGTCCACGGAATTGGGCAAGCGATCGACGGGCCGCACGATCTACCTGCTCGACGAACCGACCACCGGCCTGCACTTCGACGACGTCCGAAAACTCCTGGGGGTCCTCTCCCGGTTGGTCGACACAGGCAACACGGTGCTCGTGATCGAGCACAACCTCGACGTGATCAAGTCGGCCGACTGGCTCGTGGATCTCGGGCCGGAGGGGGGCGACGGCGGGGGCACGGTGGTGGCCGAGGGTCCACCCGAGGCGGTCGCCAAGGTGCCCGAGAGCCACACGGGGCGGTTCCTCGCCCCCGTCCTCGGCCTGGACTGACCGGGTCGCGCTCACGGGAGCCGCACGCGCCGATGAAGATGCACGCGGGCGGCGTATGCGACCGGCCACGTGGTGCGCGTCGCCTGTGACGTTCGCTGTCATGATGAGAGGTCTGTATGGACCCGATCGGGACACAGGTGCACGATCTCGACGCCGCGCCCCGACGATGCTGCCCCCGGCCGGTGCCGCTGGGTCGGCTGACGAAGACGCCGACGACCGGCTTTTCGTCGTCGCGTCGCAGCGCAGCTTCGCCGCCCCGTCGTGGCGGCCTGGTGCTCTTGCTCGTGTACGTGGCTGCGTCGCTTCTGACGAATCCGGGGGGTTCGCTCAGTTCCGACGTCGGAGCGAAGGTCGCCACGCTCAAGGCGTCGAGGAGAGCGGCGGCCTCGATCTCGACGTCGGCTACTGGGCCGAGGATGTCGACCCGGAGGGTGTGCTGCATCCGCTCTACCAGTCGAATCGTGTGGGTGACGGTGGATCGCGGTGACGACACTGCCGATGCTCCTCCCGGCGATTCCGCTGTGGCTGCTCGGTGGATACCGGCGCGTCGATTCTGCTCGCGATGGCGGGTTCCGTCGCCGCCGCCTTCGCCGCACGGGCGATCGCCCGCCGTCTTGGCGCCGAGACGGGTGGAGCGCCTACTGGCTCGTCGGGTCTGGCGTCGCCCGTCGCCATCTACGCCCTCGTGTTCTGGGAGCATTCCGTGGGTCTGGCGCTGCATGGCGTGGGCGGTCGTGCTGTTTCTCGATGTTCTGCACGGGACAGGCCGGCTGGCGGACGGCGTGTGCGGTGCCGGAGCACTCATCGGGCTGGCAGCGACGATGCGAACCGAGGCCCTGCTCTACGGAGCGGTGGTCGATGGCCGTCGTCCTGCTCCGACTTCTCTGGGTATTTCGACGGTGCCGTACCTCGAGTCTCTTTCCGTTCGGCTTCGCCGTACCGTCGGGTATCGGGACTTCGCGGCATTCACTCGGCGTCGTCGCTGCTCCTCCGGCCAACGAGCTGCTCGAGCGGGTGTGGCTCGGCGGACCGTTGCGGTCCGGTCGTGCTGTCGGCAGCCGCGGAGAGCTCCGGTGCGCATCTGGGTGCGACGCGTCGACGAGGCGTACCAGCACGCTTCTCGGTGTGAACCAGGTCGCCGAACCGGCACGCGACGCGCTGATCGGGCTGTCTGATTCTCGCCCCACTGCTCGTCGGCGGCCATCGGCGTCTGTATCCGGCGTCGAGAACGCCTGCTTCCCGTCGCCATGGTGCTGACCTCCTGGGCCCTGTTCGTCGTCGTGTTCCGGAACGGGCCAGGCTTCCTCCCGGGTCTGTTCGTGGCTTCTCCCCTCGCGGTCTTCGGCCTCGTGACCATGTGGAGAAGCTCCGACCGGAGGACATGCTCGGATCGGTGCACTCGTTGCGGTGCCCGGTGTCGTCTCCTTCGAGTATGTGGGCGGCGGCATTCCCCAGTGGGGTGGGCGCTACCTCCTGCTCTCGGGATTCCTTCTCCTGGTTCTGGCGACGCTGGATCTGCCGAAGCTCGACGCACTCGGTGCGACGCTCCTGATCGTGCCGGCCGTCGCCGTGACGATCTTCGGTTTCGTGTGGACCGTCCAGCGTTCCCACACGCTCGCCGAGTTCGGGGAACTCGTCGCGGCGCGACCCGAACCCGTCGTCGTGATCGACGTCGGCGTTCCAGTTCCGAGAGATCGCCGCGTTCTACGAGGACGGCCGATATCTCGCCCTTCCGCTGACGATCCCAGCTGCCGGTTCTCGAGAACGCCCTCGAACGACCTCGGTGTCGAGGAGTTCGCTCTCCTGGAACACGACGACCCCGACGAGGAACCGATCGGTCCGATCGGCCCCTACGAGCCCACGACGACCGACGTGGAGGAGTTCCTGCCCGGCGTCGACTTCCGGATCGTCCACTACGACAAGGTTCCGGAGGTTTAGCAGCCGTGCGCCGAATCGCCATTGTCACGATGTACGCGGGGATCGTGGCCCTCGTCGTGGCTTTCAGCAAGGTCCACGCTGTCTGGAACGACTACGACTACTCCGACTCCCGCCGCCTGGCGTGGTCGATGGCGTACATCGCGGCTCTCGCCGTATCGGCGTACATCCTCGGCCTACCCGACATCCGTCGCGGTCGCTCGGTGCTCGGGAGAGCTGTGGCTGCGGCTGCCTTGGGGGCACTGGGCATCTCGGTGCTTCAGCTGTTCGTCGGCGATGCTCTGCTTCCGCGGGTCGTCGTGTTCGGTTCGGCGATCGCCGTCGTGCCGCTGTACATCGTCACCGCCTGGATGGCCGCTCGAGGTCGGGCCCGGGCCGAGGGACGCGACCGTGTCGTCGTCGTGGCGGATCCGGAGGAGATCGGCGATCTCGCGGAGGAGGTGGAGCACGAGTCGGAGCGGCCCGCCGCCCTCGACTCGGTGCTGCATCCGACGGAGGTGGCGTCAGATCGCCGGCTGGTCGGAGCTGTTCAGACGAGTGGAGCGACGCTCGTGGTGCTCAGCCGCGCTGCTCAGGACGACCATCGGATCGTCGAACAGGCCGAGGCTCTTCATGCGGCCGGCACCCGCGTCCGGTCCGTGACACGCTTCTACGAGGAATGGCTCGGCAAGCTTCCGATCTCGGAGCTGGAGCGCGTTTCACTGCTCTTCGACATCAGTGAGGTGCACGGACAGATCTACGGGCGGGTCAAGCGCCTCTTGGATCTCGGCGCCGGAGCAGTTGGTCTCGTCCTCATGTTGATCGTCACGCCCTTCGTCCTGGTGGGCAACATCGTCGCCAGTCGAGGCCCGCTGCTGTTTCGTCAGCAGCGGGTCGGGCGCAACGGGCGTGTGTTCACGATCCTCAAGTTCCGGTCGATGCGCCCCGATCCCGGGGCTGACGAGCACGGTGAGTGGACAACGATCGACGATCCTCGGGTCACGCGGTTCGGTCGCTTCCTGCGCGCCAGTCGCGTCGACGAGCTCCCGCAGATGTGGAACATCCTCCGGGGCGACCTCTCCATCGTCGGCCCGCGTCCCGAACAGCCACAGTACGTCGAGCGTCTCTCCGAGAAGATCCCGTTCTACGATCTTCGCCACCTCGTCCGTCCAGGCCTCACCGGTTGGGCGCAGGTGAAGTACCGCTACGGAGCGAGCGAACAGGACGCGCTCGAGAAGCTCCAGTACGAGTTCTTCTACCTCCGCCACCAGGGCGTGCTGCTCGACCTGCGGATCATCGGCCGAACGCTGCGCAGCCTCGTGAGCAGGCCGGGGCGATGATCGCACCCGGGCGCGACCGCCCCTTGGTCTCGATCGTCGTCCCCATGTACAACGAGCGTGGATACATCGAGGAGTGTCTCGCGGGTTTCGCGAAGCAGAGCTATCCGCTCGAGAGCCTCGAAGTGATCGTCCTGGACGGCGGGTCGGTCGATGGCTCCCGAGAGTACGTCGAGAAGCTCAGCGAGAGCCACACGTGGCTGCGAATCGTCGACAATGCGAAGACTAAGGCGTCGGCGGCCTTCAATCGCGGAGTGGAAGAGGCGCGCGGCGAGGTCGTTTGTCTCTTCTCAGCGCACGGCGTACCAGCTCCGATGTACGTCGAACGATCTGTCGATGCCCTGCGCGATCGTGGCGCGGCTGGTGTCGGTGGCCGCTACGAGGCGATCGGCACAGATGCGCGCTCACGTGCGATCGGTCTGGCAATGGCATCTCCGTTCGGAATGGCCTCACCGCATCGATTCGCGGGTGAGGTGCAGGAGGTCGACACGATCAGTCACCCTGCTTACCTGCGCGAGGTTCTCATAGCAGTTGGGCCCTTCGACGAGAACCTTCAACGCAACTCCGACTACGAGATGAACTGGCGCATTCGGGAGCGGAACCACCGCCTCGTCTTCGACCCTTCGATCGCGTCGGTGTACCGACCGCGACGCACCCTTCGCGCGCTCGCTCGACAATTCTGGGACTACGGGTGGTGGAAGGCGCGGGTCGCGTCGAGGCACCCTGGCTCGGTGCGAGCTCGGCATCTCGTGCCCGCTGTCTTCGCGACGGCCGTCGTACTCGCTCCGGTGCTGACGATGACGAAGAGCGGACGTCGAATGCTGGAGTTCGGCGGATTCGCCTACCTCGGGGGGCTCTCCATCTCGACTCTGTGGGTCCGGCCATGTCGACGTGAAGCGGACGTAGGAACGTTCGTGCTCGCCTTCCCAGCCATGCATCTTTCGTGGGGATTGGCGTTCGTCGTATCGACCATCAAGGATCGGAATCGCTCATGACACAATCGATCGAGATGGCCGTCGTCGGCCTGGGGGCCTGGGGCTCGAACCTGGCTCGCAACGTCGAGGCGTGTTCCAATACGCGGCTGGTCGCGATCGCGGAAGCCGACGATGCACGCCGCGCCGCGGCAGCGAGTCGCTATCCGCTCGCGGAGGTTGTC
Source organism: uncultured Actinomycetes bacterium (assembly GCA_963704035.1). Taxonomy (GTDB): domain Bacteria; phylum Actinomycetota; class Acidimicrobiia; order IMCC26256; family JAOSJL01; genus JAOSJL01. Next base: position 664,573 of record CAVPGR010000002.1, read on the forward strand.
GCGACCCTTGATGAGATACTCGACCGATCCAACGTCGAGGCCGTCGTTCTCGCGACACCGGCGCGAACGCACTATGAGCTCGCACTGCGTGTGCTGGACGCGGGTCGCCATGTTCTTGTCGAGAAGCCTCTCGCTCTGACGGTCGGCGAGGCTGAGTCGATCGCGGCGGCGGGCGAGCACGCCGACTTGGTCGTGATGGTCGGCCACACGTTCCTCTACTCTCCCGCGGTGCACCTCCTGAAGGAGTACGTCACGGCGTCGGAGCTCGGGCGCGTGCAGTACCTGTACTCGCAGCGCCTCAACCTCGGCCGGATCCGGAGCGACGTCAATGCATTGTGGAATTTCGCGCCCCATGATCTCTCGATCATGATGCATCTCCTGGACGAGCGACCCGTCGAGGTCAGTGGGCGCGGGTTCTCGTTTCTCCAGACCGATATTGACGATGTGTGCTTCGCGAGCCTCGTCTTCGAGTCTGGTGTCGGAGCCAATCTGCACGTCAGCTGGATCGACCCGCGGAAGACTCGGCTCATGACTGTCGTGGGTGACAAGAGAATGGCGGTGTATGACGACGTGTCAGTGGACCAGAAGATCGCCCTCTTCGATGCGTGTGCCGATTCCCCTGGCCAGGAGTCGTTTGGCGAGTTCGCCTCGCTGGGCGATTTCCAGTGGCGCACTCGGTCTGGTGACATCGTGCTCCCGCGTATCGAGATGCGCGAACCGCTTCTCAATGAAATCGAGGCTTTCGGTGACGCGTGTCTGCACCGTCGGCCGATTCCCAGCTCCGCCAGACACGGCTGCGACGTGGTGCGGGTGCTTGTGGCGATCGAAGAGTCGATGTCTCAAGGCGGAACCCCAGTCGGGATCGACTGGTGATACATCCCTCGAGCCTCGTCGCCTCCGACGCTCAGATTGGCGCGGACGCCTCTGTCGGGTCGTTCGCCCTGCTTGGCGTCGACGGCGACGGCCCGCCACTGGTGATGGGGTCGGACGCCGTCGTTCGAAGCCACGCGGTTATCTACCGCGGTGTTGTCATCGGGGAGGTCTTTCACGCCGGACACGGCGCCCTTGTCCGTCAAGGCTGCCGAATCGGTGACGCTGTATCGATCGGGAGTCACACCGTGGTGGAGCATGATGTTCAGATCGGCCACCGGGTTCGTCTCCATTCCCGGTGCTTCGTTCCGGAGGAGACGGTGCTCGAGGACGACGCGTGGCTCGGCCCGGGCGTGCTGATCACGAACTCGCGCTATCCAAACCAGAGTGACTCGAAGTCAAAGTTGGAGGGCGTGACGGTTCGGGAGCGAGCTGTCGTGGGAGCGGGCGCCGTTCTCCTCCCAGGTGTGGCTGTTGGGAAAGGCGCCGTGGTTGGTGCTGGCGCGGTCGTCATCGACAGCGTCGCCGATGGCAGTGTCGTCGTCGGGAATCCGGCAACGGAGAGCCCGTGAGAGTCCCATTCCTCGACTTGGCGCGTCTTCATCGCACTCTGAGAGTGGATCTTGAGAGCGCTCTTGAGCGCGCACTCGACCACAGTGCCTTCATCGGCGGAGACGCTGTTCGCGACTTCGAGAACTCGTTCGCCAGCGCTCACCGCCGAGCAGGCGCGGCAGGATGCGGATCCGGTACGGATGCGCTCGTTCTTGCGCTGCAGGCGTGTGGTCTGCGGATGGGAGACGAGGTCGTCGTTCCGGCGATGACGTTCTTCGCCACGGCTGAAGCGGTCATTCTCGCTGGCGGAACACCGATCGTGGCCGACGTCCAGGGCGAGTCCCTGCTACTCGACGCTGAATCGGTCGAGGCGGTGCGGTCGGAGCGCACGGTCGCAGTGATTCCCGTTCACCTTTATGGACATGCCGTGCCGTTCGACGTACTCCAGCTGTGGCGGGACGCGGGCCTATTGGTTGTCGAGGATGCGGCCCAGGCACATCTCGCCACGTGGGAGGGGCAACATGTCGGAGCGGTCGGGCACGCCGCGTGTTTCAGCTTCTATCCGGCGAAGAACCTTGGAGCTCTTGGCGACGCTGGAGCGCTCATCTCGGATGACATGAAACTTCTGGACGACGTTCGCATGCTTCGCAACCACGGTCGTAGTGCGAAAGACCGCCACGACGTGGTTGGTCGGGCATCGCGTCTTGACGCGCTGCAAGCGGCGTTCTTGTCAGCCAAGCTCGCCTCACTTCCGGCCTGGACCGAGGCGAGGCGGGCACTAGCGGAACGCTATCGGTCGCGGTCTCGAGGATCAGGACGTCGTCGAACTCGTGCCGTGGCAACCTGGAGCGGTCCATCATCAGCTGGTCGTGCGGGTGCGGGCGCAGAGTCGCGACGATGTCCGGGAACGGCTGCGGGCCAGCGGCATCGGCACGGGTGTCCACTATCCGATACCGCTCTCTAGGCAGCCGGCTCTGGCTGCCATGGCTGCGGATTGCCCAGTTGCAGAGCGGGCTGCAACCGAGGTGATCTCGCTGCCCATCGACCCGCTCATGACGCTGGGGGAAGTCGATGTGGTATGCGATCGGCTACTCGAGGGTGCCTCCACGTGATCTGGAGCCCAGGACGGCAAGGTTGACGCGATGAAGATCGCGTACGTCACGTCATCGTTTCCCTACGGGTCTGCAGAGAGTTTTCTCGCCGCCGAGGTCGACGAGTTGGAGGGGCAAGGAGTGGACCTCCTGTTCGTGCCTGTCCGACCTGTCGAAGGCTCCGAACCTGACAGGGAGCACCTCGCTGCTCGGGCGATCTCATTGCCCGTCGTCTCGCCCTCGATTCTTCTCGGTGCAGCACTCGCGTTCCTTCGCAGTCCCAGGCGCGCTTACCGGGCAGTTCGCCATGTCATCCGAATGCAGCGACCCCGAACACTCGTACGCAATCTCGCCTCGCTACCGAAGGGCCTCTGGCTCGGTGGCGGTCTGGCGCGTCTGGGATGCGACCAGGTCCATGCAGCCTGGGCTTCGGTTCCGGCGAGCGTTGCCATGGTCGCATCTGAGGTTGCCGATGTGCCGTGGAGCTTCACCGCGCATCGATGGGACATCGATACCGACAATCTCCTCGCGTACAAATTGAACAATGCAGCATTCGCTCGCTTCATCTCCCAGAACGGTGTCGAACGTGCCCAGACGGTGACTGGCCGCTCCGCTGGTTCGCACTGGATTGTGATTCATCTCGGCGTCAAGTCCGTGGACGACGGTTCTGATCCACCGGCGAATCTCAATGAGCCGCCCGTGATTGTGTGCCCGGCGGCGCTCATCGAACGCAAGGGCCACCGAGATCTCCTGATCGCCGCGGCGCTGCTCCGAGATCGTGATCTTCGTTTCGTTGTGCACCTCGTGGGTGAGGGCCCACTGCGTCTCGAACTCGAGGACTCAGTCAGGGCGCTCGACCTACTTGACATTGTTCAGTTTCAGGGCCAGCTGACGCATGAAGATTTGCTCGAGTGCTTCGCGCGCAATGTCGCCGACATCGTCGTGCTCGCTTCATTGGATGAAGGGATTCCTGTCGCACTGATTGAAGCACAGGCTCAGTCACTTCCGGTCGTTGCTACCCGAGTTGGAGGAACGGCGGAACTCTGCTCACCGGAGGCGCTGGTTTCGCCGACTGATCCTGGAGCACTGGCTGATGTCCTTGAACGGATGCTGAAAGACGATGAGTGGCGACGTCGTATTGCAGCCGAGGGTCGCTCAAGCGTTAAGTCGGACTTCTCCGCGGCCCGCACGTCGGCGGAGATGCTTCATCTCTTCGAAGAGGTGAATGCGGCTGCCTGCGAGCGCGGCGCGCCTCAGGTTTCTTGAGATGCCATAGCCTGGGCTTCCTGGAACACTCGGTGGAGTGTCTTTGCGTCTCGCTCCGCATTCGTTCGTGCAAGGGCTGCAGCGCGGGCGAACATCTCGTTGAGCTTGGGAAGACCCTGGATCATCGAGTCGACTGTGCGACAGAGTTCGTGTGGGTCCAACCTGTCGGCCTTTTGTACAAGGCCTGAGAAGCCGAGAGATGCAAAGACCTCATCGGTCTTGGGCTCATAGGCAATCGGGAGCACGGGTGTCCCCGCAGCGACGGCCAGAATCGCAGCGTGAAGCCGTGTCGCAATCACCAGGTCATGGTCCGCGTATCGATCACGAAGTGTCGCTGGTGGATGAAAACCGCGATCCACGTGGACGTGATCTCGAATGTGCGCTGGTAGGAGGTTCGCCACCTCACGCGCAATCTGAGAATCATCGAAGGGGTACTCAGGGATTCCTTGGCACGTCGAGAGAAATGTGACGGATGCACCATGACGATCGACAAGGTGTTCACATACCGCAGCGACTGACCGAAGATATCGGCGCATTGCCAGCGATTCGGATTCATCGGATCCCGGGAGATCGCGTACCGAAATGGCTATCCGTAGCGGAGCGGTCGGGGTGTGCGATGCAACTCCAAGGAGGTCGGGGTCAGCGAGAGCGAACGCGGGATCAGCGCCAACAACGACGCTCGCGGGTTTGGCTCCCAAACTCAGGACTTCGTCGCGGGACCCATCGCCACGCACAAAAACCGCTAGCGCTCGACGCATCACGCGCCCCAGTCGAACCCTGTCGCTGCGACGAGATAGCCGCTCCAGCGAATGCGTGAAGAACACTAAGGGGCGCCCAAGTGACATCGCGACTTGTGGTTCGAGGAGCGGTGCAGGCAGGTAGTAGTGATTGAGGAACATCGTGCCGCCCGTATTGACCACGAGATCTGAGCGTCGGATCTCGAAGAGGGCTTCCAGCTCGAGCCGGTTCAGGAAACAGGCTGCACAACGCCTTAGCCGATGCCGAAGCATCCAGGCGCCGATGCGAAATCGGTAGCTACGGATCACCGCCGTCACCTTCGTTGACAGTGAGCGACGTGAGCCTCGCGTCCCAAACCAGAACAAGGACTCGCGGAAGTTGATCTCCGGGTAGTAGGAAGTGGCCACCTTGGCGTCGCGGTCGAGGGCCACGATTCTGACGGCAGGTCCGAACACTGTTCGCAGCATCTCGACTTCCGCGACGAGAATGGCGGCATCGCCGCCATTGAGAACAGAGGCATTGAGGATCAGAATTTGCATGCCTGGCAGATCTCCTGGGCTAGACGCAACGGGGGCGCCGCGACCAATGCCGTGTGGAGGGACGATCCGACGTGAGCCTGAGTAGCGATGCGGGGGGTGGCGAAGGGCATCGGCCGCAGGTGATGCACAGGCTCCGCACCCAAGTCGCGGGTCTTGCCGGCGGACGGATCGCAGGAGCGGGGCTTTCGGCGGCGTGGTTCGTGGTCGCCGCTCGCGTGCTTGGGATCTCGGAGTTCGGCGATTTGTCGTTGCTGCTGGCGATCGGACTCATCTTCCAGTCCATGAGCGATCTGGGTTTTCCTTTTCTGCTCGCGCATACGGCGACGACGGAGCCCGGAAAAGCGAGGGCAGCCCTTCGGGCCGTGATCCCCCGACGAGTCGTAGTCGCGATCGTTGCGGCGCTTCTCACTGGGCTGTTCTACTTGCTCTCCGCGTCAGACGCATCCCTGGAGATCCCGCTCGTCTACGCGGTCTCGATCATTGCCACAGCCGTGTACTCCTCGTGGACCGCGGTACTCCGAGGTCTCGGAGATGTTCGGCCGGAGGCAGCGAACGAGGTCATTTCGCGACTCATCTTGCTGGTCCTCGGTTCGGGCTGGCTACTGGCTGGTGGAGGCCTCCTTGCTGCGGTCGCTGTCTATTCGCTCGTCGACCTTGGGTCACTCATCGTCCTTTTCGGAGTCGCAGCCCGCGCGATTCCGCGGACTTCGACGTCGATCGACGCCTCTACATTTTCGCTCCGTCGAATGTTCCCGCTATCCACGGGGAGGGCCTTCAGCGCGTTCTACACGAGAATCGACCTATGGCTTCTTGCCGTAATGGTCGGAGGTCCGGCCGTCGGCCTCTACTCGGCGGCGTACCGACTACTGGATGGCATCAGTTTGTTCCCTCGTGCCGTTGGGGCGATGGCCATCACACACACAGCGAAGCTCGAATCCCTCGAGCAACGGCGAATGGGCGGACGCCTGATACGGCATGCACTGCTTGTCGTCGTGCCCGTTGCCATCGTCTTCATGGTTGGTGCCGGCCCCATTCTTGGTATCGCCTTCGGTGACGAGTACCGCCAGGCTGCGCCTGCACTCAAGATCCTTATGGCCTCCGCAGTCCCCGGTGCCATCGTGTTGGTGCTGACTCCGATTGTGGCGGTCGAACGGAGTCGCTTCTTCGCGAGTGCAGTAGTCGCCACGCTGCTCGTCAACGTTCTGCTCAACTTGTGGGCTATCCCCGCCTACGAGGACGTCGGAGCCGCCTGGACGACCTTGGTATCACAGGTCCTACTGGCAGGTGCACTGACCGGCCTCTTCTTTCGAACGACGAAGCGAGCACGTACCGCTCCAGATTGACCGGCACTCGCCAGGTCGCCACACGGCGGTCATCGCCGCTGTCAGGTGATCTCCAGCATCCTCTGAAGCGCCACGCGGGCCCATTCGGCGGTGTCGTCGTCGACGCTGACCGTGTTCACGGGGTTGCCGGCGACGATCTCGTCGAGGCACCAGGCGAGGTGCGGCGCGTCGATGCGGAACATCGTGGAGCACGGGCAGATCAGCGGGTCGAGTGACACGACCGTCTTGTCGGGGTTCTCCTCCGCCAGGCGCTGCACCATGTGGATCTCGGTCCCGACCGCCAGGGTCGACCCCGCCGGCGCCGCCTCGACGTGGGCCAGGATTCTCTCGGTCGAGCCCACGTGGTCGGCGAGCTCCACGACCTCATGCATGCACTCGGGGTGCACCACGACCTCGCCGTCGGGGTGCTCGTCGCGGAACGCGGCGACGTGTTCGGGAAGGAAACGCTGATGGACCGAGCAGTGCCCCTTCCAGAGAAGAAGCGTCGACTCCTTGGCGGCGCGCTCGTCGAGACCGCCGAGCTCGAGGCGCGGGTTCCACACGGCCATGTCGGCGTCGCCGTAGCCCATGTCGAACCCTGTGTTACGCCCGAGGTGCTGGTCGGGGAGGAAGATCACCTGCTCACCTCGTGCCAGCGCCCAGTCGAGCACCGCGCGGGCGTTCGACGACGTGCACACGGCTCCGCCGTGCTCGCCCACGAACGCCTTGATGGCCGCCGACGAGTTCATGTAGGTGATCGGGACGATGCCGGCGATGTCGGTGACGGCGCCCAGTGCCTCCCAGGCTTCCTCGACCTGGTCGAGGTCGGCCATGTCGGCCATCGAACACCCGGCGTTGAGGTCGGGGAGCACGACCCGCTGGTGGGACCCGGTGAGGACGTCGGCCGACTCGGCCATGAAGTGCACGCCGAGGAACACGATCTCGGTGGCCTGGGTGTTGTCGGCTGCGAAGCGGGCCAGTTTGAAGGAGTCGCCGCGGGCGTCGGCCCACTTGAAGACCTCGGGGCGCTGGTAGTGGTGGCCGAGGATCAGGAGCCGTTCCCCGAGCACATCACGTGCCGCGGCGATCCGCTCGTCGAGCTCGTCGGGCGACGCGAGGGTGTAGAGGTCCGGCAGAGGGGCCTGAAGTCGAAGCATGGGTTGTGCCTCCCACGATGTGCGGCTCCGATGTGGCCGGCGGGGGCAGCCCGGTCGCCTCGCCGCGGGGTTGTCGGCCTCGGAGCCTGATATGTGCCGGATGTCCGGGCCCGGCACCACCATGATACCCCGAACACCCGCCACAATGGGGGTGTGATCTCGCGTCCCCCGTCCGGCACGGTCCCCGACACCCCCGGCTCCTACCAGTTCAAGGACGCCCACGACCGGGTGATCTACGTCGGGAAGGCCAAGAGCCTGCGGTCGCGCCTGTCCAACTACTTCGGCCCGCCGGTCGGACTGCCGGAACGGACCCGTCAGATGGTCGAGGCGGCCGAGACCGTGGAGTGGATCGAGGTCCGCAACGAGGTCGAGGCTCTGTTCCTCGAGAACGAGCTCATCAAGCGGTTCCAGCCCCGCTTCAACATCCGCCTGAAGGACGACAAGTCGTACCCCTACCTCGCCGTCACGCTCGACGAGACCTGGCCGCGGGCGATGGTTCTGCGGGGCTCGAAGCGCAAGGGAGTGCGCTACTACGGCCCGTTCGCCCACGCCTACGCCATTCGCGAGACGCTCGACCTGCTGTTGCGGACCTTCCCGATCCGCACGTGCACGAAGGCCAAGTTCGAGCGTCACGAGAAGCTCGGCCGCCCCTGCCTGTATGCCCACATCGAGAAGTGCGCGGCGCCGTGCGTCGGGAGTGTCGGCCGCGAGGAGTACGACGAGCTCGTGGCGGAGCTGTTGCGGTTCCTCGACGGCGACACCGACGCCATCCTCGATCGGCTCGACAAGCGGATGCACGAGGCGGCCGCGGGGCTGGAGTTCGAGCTGGCGGCCCGCGTCCGTGACCAGCTCTTGTCGGTCCGCAAGGTGATCGAGCGCCAGCAGATGGTGGGGAGTCGCGAGGAGGACTTCGACGCCGATCGGCCTCGTGGAGGACGAGCTCGAGGCGAGCGTGCAGGTGTTCAAGGTTCGTCGGGGGCGCATGGTGGGTCGCAAGGGCATGACGGTCGACAAGGTGGAACACGTCACCACGTCCGCGCTCGTCGGACGCGTGATCGAGCAGTTGTACGGCGCCGGCGAAGAGGTTCCGAGGCAGCTGCTGGTACCGCAACTGCCCGACGACCCACCGCTGTACGAGCGCTTTCTCGCCGACGCTCGCGGCTCGAAGGTCGCCGTGCGTGTTCCACAACGCGGCGACAAGCGACTCTTCATGGAGACGGTGACACGCAACGCCCAGGAGGCGTTCAACCGCCACAAGCTCAAGCGCGCATCGGACCACAACGCACGAGCGCGAGCGCTCACCGCGCTCCAGGGAGAGCTGGATCTCCCGGAAGCTCCGCTGCGCATCGAGTGCTACGACATCTCCAATCTCCAGGGCACCGAGATCGTCGGATCCATGGTCGTGATGGAGGACGGACTCGCCAAACGGTCCGACTACCGGCGCTTCAAGGTCCGCACCACCGACGGCCAGGACGACTTCGCTGCAATGGAGGAGGTACTCACGCGTCGGTTCCAGAACTACCTGCGCGAGCGCGACGAAGGCGCACGGCGGGGCAAGCGGTTCGCGTATCCGCCGAACCTCGTCGTGGTCGACGGCGGCAAGGGTCAGCTCGGCGTGGCGGTGCGCGTGCTCGAGGATCTGGGCCTCGAGGATCTCGCTGTGGTGTCTCTGGCCAAACGTTTCGAAGAGGTGTACGTGCCCGGTCGTGGAGAACCGGTTCGCATCCCGCGGGACTCCGAGGCTCTCTACCTGCTCCAGGCCGTGCGTGACGAGGCGCACCGGTTCGCGATCGAGTACCACAGGAAGCTTCGCGGCAAGACGATGACGCGCTCGGTTCTCGACGAGGTGCCTGGCCTCGGCGAGAAGCGGCGCACGAGACTCCTGAAGGAGTTCGGGTCGGTGAAGCGTCTGCGCGAGGCTTCCGAAGAGGATTTCCTCGCCCTCGGCTGGCTGCCCGACTCGGTGGGTCGGGAGCTGTACGCCCATCTACACGGCGGGATCTCATGAACAAGCCACTCGACGTCACGATCATCACCGGCATGTCCGGTGCGGGCCGCTCCGAGGCGGCGAACGTGCTCGAGGACCTCGAGTTCTTCGTCATCGACAACCTCCCCCCGGCACTGATCGGCAAGGTGGCCGACCTCGCCCGCGGCAAGGACCGACCGGTGCGCTACGCCCTCGTCGTCGACGTGCGCTCGGGAGAGTTCATGGCCGAGCTGCTCGAGTCGCTCGAAGAGCTCCGCGCCAGCGGGGCGCGCACCACGATTCTCTTCCTCGACGCCCCCGACGACGTCCTCGTCCGCCGATTCGAGGCGACCCGGCGACCTCATCCGCTGGCGGCCACCGAGGGTGTCATCGAGGGGATCTCCCGTGAGCGCGAGCTCCTCGACGAACTGAAGGAGCACGCCGACATCGTGGTCGACACGGGTGGGCTCAACGTCCACGAGCTGCGTGACCGCCTCCACGAGCTCTTCGCCGACCGCCTTCCCGATGTGGCGCTACAGGTGAGCGTCGTCTCGTTCGGTTACAAGCACGGTCTTCCGCTCGACGCCGACCTCGTGTTCGACTGCCGATTTCTTCCGAATCCCCACTGGGTCCCGGACCTGCGCCCCCAGTCGGGTCTCGACGAGCCGGTTCGGCGCTACGTGCTCGACCAGCCCGAGACAGGCCAGTTCCTCGACGAGCTGCGACGCCTTCTCGTTCTGCTTCTGCCCGCCTTCATCCGGGAGGGCAAGGCCTACCTGTCGATCGCCGTGGGTTGCACCGGCGGTCGTCATCGCAGCGTCGCCATCGCCGAACAGCTCGGCGAGGCACTCCGGGCCGAGGGCTATGTGCCCCAGGTGCGCCACCGCGACGTCGACCGTGACTGAGCACCGTGACCGAGATCCGTGACAGAGATCCGTGACGAGAACAGTGGCTGAGAGCACAGGCCCGCGTGTTGCCGCGATCGGAGGAGGCCACGGCCTCGCCGTTGCTCTGCGCGCCATCCGGATCTACGCAGGGTCGGTCACCGCCGTCGTCAACGTCGCCGACGACGGCGGTTCGTCGGGTCGGCTGAGACGGGAGTACCCGATACCGCCCCCCGGCGACCTGCGGCGCGCCCTCGGGGCGCTCGCCGACGACGACGCGGTCTGGACCGAGGCGTTCGAGCACCGCTTCACATCAGGGGAGTTGGCGGACCATGCGCTCGGCAACCTCGTGCTTCTGGGCCTCACCGAGGTGCTGGACGGTGACTTCACAGCGGCACTCGCCGAAGCAGGGCGACTGCTCGACGCCGTCGGAACCGTCGTACCGGCCACCACCGACCCCGTCGAGCTACGCGCCGAGATCGACACAGGCCCGGTCGAGACGAACGGCGCGGTCGTGGAAGGCCAGGTCGCCGTCAGCACCGCTCCGGGACGGATTCGCTCGGTCGAACTGGTTCCGGCGAACCCCACCGCGTGCCCTGACGCCGTCTGTGCGCTCGACGAGGCCGATCAGATCGTTCTCGCACCGGGATCGCTGTACACGAGCGTGCTGCCCGTGGTCGTGGTGCCTGGAATCGCCGACGCGGTGCGACAGGCCGATGGGATCGTCGTGCAGGTGGCGAACCTCTCGCCCCAGATCCCCGAGACGGAGGGTCTCGGGCTGGCGGACCACCTCCGAGCGGTTCTCGACCACGGTGGCCGCGTCGACCGCTTCCTCTACGACCCCGCCGGGACACTCGCGCCCGATGACGACGCCGTGCGCGCTCTGGGCGCCGATCCCGTCGCCGCTCCCGTCGCCCGCCCGCACGGCCTCGCCCACGACACCGAACGGTTGGCCGACGCCCTCCGGCACCTCTGCTGACCACGGAGCGCTGACGGCAGCTCTGACCCGCTGCGCCGGTCCGAGAGGGCAGGCGGTAGGGTCGAAGAACGGCCGAAGAACGAAAGGAAACGGCGATGACGGTACGGGTCGGGGTCAACGGATTCGGACGGATCGGGCGCTCGTTCCAGCGGGCGATCCTCGACCGCACCGGCGGCGTCGGTTCTCTGCAGGGAATCGCCGAAGAGGTCGGACTGAAGAAGCCCGACGTCGAGCTCGTGGCAGTCAACGATCCCTTCGGCGACGCCGACACGATGGCGTTCCTCCTCAAGCACGACTCCGTGAGCGGCACGTTGCGCAACGACGTGGCTGTCACCGACAACGGGTTCTCCGTCGACGGCCAGGAGGTCGTGAAGCTCGAGGAGAAGGACCCGGCCCGGATCCCCTGGGGCGAGCACGACGTCGATGTCGTCATCGAGTCGACCGGGCTCTTCACCGCGCGCGACAAGGCCGCCGGTCACCTCGAGGGCGGAGCCCGCAAGGTCATCATCTCCGCACCGAGCGGCGACGCCGACGCCATGATCTGCATGGGCGTGAACGACGACGCCTACGACCCGGCCAGCCACGACGTCGTGTCGAACGCATCGTGCACCACCAACTGCCTCGCCCCGATGGTCAAGGTGCTCAACGACGCCTTCACGATCGACAGCGGCTACATCACCACGGTGCACGCGTACACGAGCGACCAGTCCCTCCAGGACATCGCGAAGGCCAGCCGCAAGGGCGGTGCCGACGTCCGGCGGATGCGTGCGGCGGCGCTGTCGATCATCCCTTCGAGCACGGGTGCCGCCCGGGCGATCGGGAAGGTCATTCCCGCGCTCGACGGCAAGCTCGACGGGCTCGCGATGCGTGTGCCCACACCCACCGGATCCATCACGGACCTCACCGCCACACTGGGTCGCGAGGTGTCCGTCGACGAGGTGAACGCCGCGTTCGACAAGGCCGCGGCCGACGAGAGCTTCCGGGGCGTGTTGCGCCACACCGAGGAGCCACTCGTGTCGGCCGACATCGTCGGCGACCCTGCGTCGTGTGTGTTCTCCGCCGTCGACACGATGGCCAACGGGAGCTTCGTGAAGATCCTCGGTTGGTACGACAACGAGTGGGGCTACTCCAACCGTCTCGTGGATCTCGTCAAGTTCCTCGGCGAGTAGAGCGCTCGCCACGACCATGGGCGAGCCGGTCGACATCTCCGCACTGCCGCGCCTCGAGAGCCTTCCCCTCGGAGCGGGCCATCCTGGCGACGAGGGCCATCCCGGCGACAACGCGGTGGAAGCCCGGGGGTCGGGGACCGTTCCCCGCGTTCTCGTGCGTGCGGATCTCAACGTCCCGCTCGACGACGGGCACATCACCGACGACCTACGGATCAGCGCGGCACTCCCCACGATCAGATACCTGCGTGAGCGGGGCGCGGCGGTCGTGCTGTGCTCCCATCTGGGCCGGCCCGGCGGCAAACCGTCGGAAGAGTTCTCGCTGGCACCGGTCGCCGAACGCCTCGGGGAGTTGCTCGACTGCCCCGTGACCCTCGCGTCCGACGTCGCCGGCCCCGATTCGATTCGCCGGGCCGAGAACATGGGTGCCGGTGACGTGCTTCTCATCGAGAATCTCCGTTTCGACCCCGGCGAAACTTCCAACGATCCGATGTTCGCCGACAAGCTCAGCGCACTCGGCCAGATGTACGTCGACGACGCCTTCGGCGCGGCGCACCGCTCCCACGCTTCGGTGGTGGGGCCGCCTCAGCGCCTCCCGTCGGCCGCCGGCCGGCTTCTGGAGCGCGAGGTCGACGTTCTCGGTGGTCTTCTGACTGATCCGTCCCGTCCCTTCGTGGCGATCCTCGGTGGTTCCAAGGTCAGCGACAAGCTCGGCGTCATCGACGCTCTCGTCTCCACGTGCGATTCGCTGCTCATCGGCGGCGCGATGGCCTTCACGTTCCTGGCGGCCCAGGGCTACGACGTCGGTGCCTCCTTGCTCGAGACCGATCGTGTGGACCACTGTCGGGAGCTCCTCGCGACCGACAAGATCCGGGTTCCCACCGACGTCGTGGTGGCCGGGGAGATCGACGCGAGCGCCGAGACGCGCGTTGTTCCGGCGGGAGCGATCCCCGAGGGCTGGATGGGACTCGACATCGGGCCCGCCACCGCGATCGCCTATGTCGACGCGGTCGCGGACGCGGGCGCGGTCCTGTGGAACGGCCCGATGGGAGTCTTCGAGGTCGAGCCGTTCGCAGCGGGAACACGCGCCGTCGCCGAGGCACTCGCCGAGGCGGACGGCTTCACGATCGTCGGTGGCGGCGACAGCGCGGCGGCCGTCCGCCAGTTCGAACTCGCCGACCGGATGGATCACGTCAGTACCGGGGGCGGAGCTTCGCTCGAGCTCCTCGAGCACGGGGACCTGCCGGGTCTCCGTGCCCTGCGGGAGTCGGCGGGACGGAACGCACGCGGAGCCGACACCAAGGGGAAGGGAAGCCATGGCTGAGCGCAAGCCCATCATCGCCGGGAACTGGAAGATGCACTACACGCATCTCGAGGCGATCCAGGTCGTGCAGAAGACGTCCTACCGGCTGAGCGAGAAGGACTACGAGAACGCCGAGGTCGTGGTCTGCCCTCCGTTCACCTCGCTCCGTTCGGTCCAGACCGTCCTCGAGGCCGACGAGATCCCGATCCAGCTCGGTGCCCAGAACGTCTACTGGGAGACCAAGGGCGCGTACACCGGCGAGATCAGCGCCGAGATGCTGGCCAAGCTCACCGTGAACTACGTCATCGTCGGGCATTCGGAGCGTCGGCAGCACTTCGGCGAAACCGACGACGACGTGAACAAGAAGGCCAAGACCGTTCTCCGCCACGAGATGAATCCGATCGTGTGTGTGGGCGAGACGCTCGAACAGCACGAGGCGGGGGAGACCCACGACTTCGTCGGATCGCAGGTCCGCGGTGCGTTCGAGGGAGTTCCCCGCACGAACGCCGGACGGTGCGTGGTCGCGTACGAGCCGATCTGGGCGATCGGCACGGGGCGCAACGCCACACCCGACGACGCCAACTCGGTGTGCACCATGATCCGCTCCGAGCTCCGCTCACTCTACGGGGACACCGCCGATGAGATGCGCGTGCAGTACGGGGGGAGTGTGAAGCCGGGCAACATCCACGAGCTGATGGCCATGTCCGACATCGACGGCGCGCTGGTGGGTGGGGCGTCGCTCGATCCCGACGACTTCGCCCGCATCGTGACCTACGACCGCTGAGCCTGCATCCCGGCCGGCTCCGGGCGGGCTGTATCATGAGTGCTTCGTCGGTTCCGTCCCCGATTCCACCCAGGAGTGGATCGTGCTCAACGCCGTGATCATGGTCTTCCACGTTCTCGTCAGCCTGTTGCTGATCGTGTTCATCCTCCTGCACGCCGGGCGCGGCGGCGGTCTCTCCGACATGTTCGGAGGCGGCCAGATGGGTGGCGCGATGGCCGGGTCCACCGTCGTCGAGCGCAACCTCGACCGTCTCACGGTGGCCGTGGCGGTCATCTTCAGCTTCTCCACGATCCTGCTGGGGCTGCGCGTCTCCTGACGTTCACGGGGAGCGTCGGAAACGCCGTTCTTCTCCGACGCTGAGTGGCAGGCGCGCCCGCGCGGGGGAGATTTTCTCGGGGTTTCCCGTTTCACCGCTGGAGCGGTGTCGCGCCGCGCCGATGAGGGCGCATGCGTCGCCCCTCCCGCCCCGTTCCGGGTCTCCTCGTCGTCGGTCTCGTCGCCGGTCTCGTCGCGCTGTGTGTGGCCGTCGCGTCGTGCGGAGGAAGCAGCGGCGGAGCCACTCACGACACGTCTGATGACGCGCCTCCCGTCCTGCGCGTCGGAGTTCTCGACGACGGCGGTCTGGACCCGGCGCTCGCGGTCGCACCCGACGCGGCCCTCATCGCCGACCTGGTCTACGACACCCTCGTCGACCTCGACCCGGCCACGTCGGAGCCATTGCCCGGCCTCGCCGTGGAGTGGATCCCGAACGACGACCTCACCGAGTACACCTTCACCCTGGCCGACGACGCCACGTTCCACGACGGCGCGCCTGTGACAGCCGCCGACGTGAAGGCTTCACTCGAGCGCATCGCCGATCCGGAGGTGGAATCACCTCTGACCGTGAATCTCGTCGCCGTCGAGGGTTACGGCGCCGTGCGTGCGGGGGACACGAGCGAACTGTCGGGAGTGACCACTCCGAACGACGCGACGGTCGTGATCGCGCTCAGTGCTCCCTTCGCGGAACTCCCCGAGACACTCGCCCACCCGGGCTTCGGGGTATGCCGGCGTGCGGTCGCGAACGACGGCGATCCGATGGTCACGCCGATCGGCAGCGGCCCGTTCGAGGTCGCCGAAGGCGACGAGCCCGACTCCGAGAGCGCCGAGCAGGACGCCGACGGGGACCCGGAGGTGGCGCCGCTCCGGCTCGTTCGATTCGGCGACCACGTGCCCGAGCCGCCCGCGTTGGACGCGGTCGAGGTGACCCGTTTCGACGACACGAAGGCGACCACGGCGGCGTTCGAGGCCGGCGATATCGATCTGGCGAGCGGCCCGATCGGCGGAGATCCCGACTCCGCTCCCGTCGTCGCCCGTGGTCCCGGCACCGTTCCCTATGTGGCCGAGACTCTTCTCGCACTCAACCTCCGGGGCTTCTCCTTCGACGACGACACGTTCCGGGAGGCCATCGTGCGTGCCGTCGACCGGGGGAGAGTCGCGGCGAGCGCGGCCGACGCCGGCGTGCGTGCCCTCGGCGGCCTCATACCCGCGGGTGTGCCCGGTGCCTCGGACAACGCCTGCACGGGGGTGTGCTCGTACGACCCTGCGGCGGCGAGGAAGCTCGTCGACGAGGCCTTTCCCGAGGGGGACGTGCCGGAACTGGCGCTGGACTACTTCGAGAACCCTGTGAACAACGCCCTGGTCCTGCGCATCGCGGCGCAACTCGACGAGGTCGGCGTCCCGATCACGGCCCGTCCCCACCCACGTGGCGAGTACGCGGCGTTTCTCGCCGGCGGCGACGCCGACCTCTTTCTGCTCGGCTGGGTGGGCGACGCGCCGACAGCGGGGAGCTTCCTCGCTCCGCTGTTCCGTTCGACGTCGGGCGAGAATGTCATCGGCGTGGACGAACCCGAGGTCGATCTGCTGTTGGCCAAGGCCCAGGGGACGGCTGATCCCGTCGAGCGCGCGGCCCTGTACCGGGACGCCGAGCGCGCTGTCCTCGCCACCCACGCGGTGCTACCGCTGATCCAGTTCGAGACGCGCTTCCTCGTGGCCGACACGGTCGAGAATCTCGCCGTCGACGCTCTCGGCACCGTCGACGCGGTCAACGTCGATGTCGTCCCGGGACCGTCGACCTGATCGTCCGCCAGGCCCGATCGTGAGCCTCGACGCCACACCGGACCGCCGGCACTGAGTTATACCGACGGTATGACTTCCAAGATGGGGACAAAGGGTCAGGTCGTGATTCCCAAAGTGATGCGGGACCAAAATCTCGATCAGCGCGACGTCACGCGAGCGCTGTGAGCGTGAGATCGGCGATCTCGACGGCCATCGTCTGGTGATCCTCGCCGACGGGCCCGTCGACGACCACGATGACGAAGGCATCCGGTGCGCAGACGCGCAACGTGCCGACCTCGAGTTCGGTTGCCGCGCTGACGTTCCACTCGGCTGAGGTTCCGACGTCGGATACGGGTGTGGAGTCCCCGATCGTGGGCGGGCAGTCGACGGATCCCGACGGGAAGTCGTCTGCTTCGCTGATCTGGACGCGCAGCTCATTGCCCTCGCCCGTGCTCGACGACCAGCTGCACTCCTGACCGACGTACTCCACGTCGTCCTCCGTGACGTTGTTCGTGACGCCGTCACCCATGTCGAGGTCGTTGCCCAGGATCGTTCCGAGCTCATCGAGATCGAACAGTGAACAGGGGTAGTCCTCGACGAGCGTCGTGGAGGGCTGCGCTTCGGTCGACGGAGTCGTGTCGGTCTCGTCGGGGACCCCGATCGTCGTCGACGTGTCTTCGCTGCTCACGTCGTCGCCACCGCACGCTGTCGCCAGTGACATCACGACGACAACCGGTACCACCAACCACCGGAATCTGATCGAGCTCCACATGGCCGCCTCCGAATCACCCGCCCGGGAGACCGTGCGTCTCCGCGCGCGGGTCATCGTAGCGACGTGATCACATGCACTGGACGACCACTCCCGACCACGCTCCATGGACGCTGCGCCCGTTACAATTCGATGTCCACGTCGGAGTGGCGGAATTGGTAGACGCGTCAGCTTGAGGGGCTGGTGCCCGCAAGGGTGTGGGGGTTCGAATCCCCCCTCCGACACCGAACGGATTGGTGATCTCCTCGTACAGACCGGTAGGGGTGTCACCGAAGCCCCGATGACCGGCTCATCGAGCACGGCACCCGGCCGGCCGAGTCAGGGCAACGTGGGCGTGACCAGGCGCTGTCGAGCGAGCCCCTTCTCGCGCTCGTGCACCGCGACGGCGAGCTCGAGCCGTGTGCGCACCGTCAGTTTCATGTAGATGCTGCGCAGGTGCGCTTCGACGGTTCGACGGCTGATCCCCAGTCGCTGTGCAACCTCTGGGTTCGAGCGGCCGGTGCACACCTCGTCGACGACCTCGCGCTCCGTGGTGGTCAGAGCGTCCCAGCCGGTCGTGGCCCGGGGAGGCCGCCGACCCTCGTGCGAACCACGACGCAGCGCCGAGAGCTGTGCGCGCACCCGATCCGTCTCCCGTTGCGCGGCAAAGGCCTCGAAGCAGCTCAACGTGGACTCGAACAGCGGCACCGCGTCAACCGCCTGCCCGGCGACGGCGAGCAGTGCGGCCGTGTAGGCGTGGGCCTGCGCAGCCTCGAAGGGGTGGCCGATCTCCTCGATGGCCACGGCCGCGTCGAACACGAGGCGCGCGTCCCGTTCGGTGATCCCTCGGACGAAAGTGGCACGTGCCGCCGTGAGCGTGTCGTGTGGGGACCTCGTCGAGATTCGCTGGAGCGCCGCGCTCGACGCCGGCCGCGAGGTCCTCGTCGCCGTCCTCGACCGCGAGCCGTGCGAGGTCGGGGCCGAACAGGATGAGCGAGGCCGACGCCTGGAGGCTGCTCGCGGTTTCCCATGCGAGACGCAGGAGCTCGAGGCCATCGCGCCGCCGGCCCTGCGCCTCGAGTAGCAGGGTCCGGGAGTGCGCGAGCCAGTCGAGCCCGACTTGTGGCCCCGCATCGGCGCACAGCGCGTCGGCCCGGTCGAGGGTCGACGCGGCACCCTCGAGGTCGCTTCGGTACAGCAGCACCCGACCCACGATCGCGAGGCCCACACCTGTGCAATCGAGCTCGACTGCTCCTCGCCGATCTCGACGCCGGCCTCGACCTCTGCGAAGAGGTCGTCCCACGCTCCGCTGTCCCAGTGCGCGAGCGCGGTGACGAAGTGATACGTCGGATGCGCCCACATTGCGCCGATCGCCTCGCCGAGGAGGCGTCCCTGGGCGACCGCCGCCCTCGCGGCGTCGCGCTCTCCGAGCGTGAGCAGCGCGATGGCCCGGAAGAGGTGCGGGTGAAGCCGGTGACCTTCGCCGCCCGGGGTGCGATCAGCGAGCGCGACCGCACGAGTCGCCGCGTCCAGCGCTGCTGCGCTGTCGCCCAGCCCGTTGCGTCCGAACGCCTCGACGCAGAGTCCGAGGATCTCACCCATCGGCTCGCCGTCGAGCCGGCCCAACTCGACCGCGCGCGTCGCATCGGCCAGCGCGCCGTCGAGATCCATGGCGAACAGCCTGCACACTGCGCACAGGGCGAGCGGCCAGGCCTGTGACTCACCGAGAACTTCGTGCAGCTCGACGAGGCGCTCCTCGTGGGAGATGGCTTCGCGCGGCCGGCCGAGCAGCAAGAGGGCCCGTCCGAGGGCGGAGCGGAGCCACTGCTCGACCTCGGGCGCAACGGGTCTCGCCAGCACCTCCGTCGCGGTTGCCTCGGCCTCGTGGATCCGACCGCTCCAGACCAGTGCGTCGACGAGCTGGGCGAGGAGGTGATCGCGCTGCGCATCGGTCGGGGCGCAGACCTCGAGCGCGCGGCGCAGCAGCCGGACGGCACCCGACGGGTCCTGTGAGCTGATCTCCGACGCGGCGTCGCGAAGGACCGTGACGGCATCCTGCGATCCGGGCGCGGCGCCGAGCGCGACGTGTTCGGCAACCCGCGAGAGCGGAGCACCGGCGGTGCGCAGCGACTCGCCGATCGAACGGTGCAGCTCGGCTCGGAGGGTCGGGGGGATCGAGTCTGCGACCGCCTCACGCACGAGATCGTGTCGGAACTGCAGCGCGTGGTCGGTGTCGAGGAGCAGGCGGGCGTCGATCAGCGCCTCGACAGCGGGTATCAGATCGGTGGCCGCACGCTGGGTTGCGGCGGCGAGCTCCGGGAGCGAGAACTGTGTTCCGAGCACCGCGGCGACCGCGGCGATCGTCCTCGAATCTCCCTCGAGGTTGGCCATGCGGGAGCGCACAGTCTCGCGGAAGCTCGTCGGGAGCGGTCCGGCCGCGCCGTCGGGTCGAGAGTCCACGCGGCCAGCAGTCGTCGCAAGCGCGCCGCTGGCGTGGAGGGAGCCCACGAGCTCGGCGACGAGCAAGGGGTTGCCGTTGCACCGCTCCACCAGATCAGCGAGTGCGGGCCCGAGCGGCCCGCCGGCGACCTGCTCGCCCAGCGTCGTGGCCGCCTCGGTGGCGAGCGGCATGAGCTCGAGACGCCTCGGCGAGATGAGACCGCGCCTGCGTCGCGCGCTCGAGGGAGTCGAAGAACGAGCCCAGCTCGGGCGTGCGGGAAGCGGGACGATGGGCGAGCGCGACCAAGAGCGGCAGGTCGAGAGAGCGCCGCGCAAGCGCGGCGAGGAGCAGCAGGGTGGCGCCGTCCGCCCAGTGGATGTCGTCGACGACGAGGGCCACCGGCCCCTCCGCGGAGCGCGTTTCGACGGCGGCCGCGACCGCGTCGAGCAGCCGCGCGCGCTGCTCCGGTCCGGTCTCGAACGGCGAGGACCGCGCGGAGGCGCCCGGCGCTGGCTCCGGGTCGGTCTCCTTCTGCTCGATGGTGAGTCCCGCTCGGTCCGCGGCATCGAGGAGCGGCCCGAAGGGGCGGGCCCGTCCCAGCTGGTCGCACTGCGCATCGAGGACGAACAGCCCGTGCGCCCGCGCCTCCTCGACGCACGCCTCGAGCAGCGCCGACTTGCCGATCCCGGGCTCACCGGCGAGGAGGAGCACCGCCCCCTGGCCATTGCCGCGCGTCGCAGACGAGATCGCGCACGAACTCGAGCTCGGCCCTTCGCCCCACGAGCACTCGAGCAGCCTAGTAGTGCTCACGCCCGTCCTGCGGCGTCGCCCACGTCCCAGCGCGTCACCATCTAGGTGATCTCACCGATGACGGATGACCCGCCCCTACGTACGGTCACGAGGAGCGCTGGAGTCGGAGGCCGCAATGACCGCGACCGGAGCGGGACGGCAGGCGAGCGAGGCAGACGGAGACGGCGTCGCTGACCCGGGCATCGACCGGAGCGATACCGACGTCGAGGTCGAGGACGTGATCGACGGCACGCCGGCGAGCACCGACGGCGCCGTGTTCCTGCCGACCCCGGAGGGCCAGGCGCCCGACGGCGTGCCGTTCGAGGCGGCGGGATCCGAAGCACCCGTGAGAGACGCGCCGAAGGCTGGCGCCGGGGCGATCGTCGCCTCCGGTGCCGGCTGCGACGACGACCCACCGGACCACGATTCACCGGAAGACGCCACCACCCCTTTCGCGACAACCGCTCCGCTATCGGCTCCCGATGCGGACCGCGATGGCGAACAGGATCTGTTCGAACGGGTCGCCGACGCGGTGGGGGAGTTCGTCGACGTCGTCGCCGACCCCCGGGAGGTCGTCGACTGATGGCCTGGGGACTCGGGGTAGACCTCGGAACCACCTTCACCGCTGCCCCAGTGTTTCGCGACGGCCAGGTCTGCATGGTGAACCTCGGCCAGCGCGCCGCGCCGATCCCGTCGGTGGTGTTCCTCCGCGACGACAACACGATCCTCGCCGGCGAGGTCGCCGTCCGGCGTGGCGTGGCCGAGCCGGATCGCGTGGCACGCGAGCTCAAGCGCCCGGTCGGTGACCCCGCACCGTCGCCGGATCCGGAGCCTCCCGATGCCTAGGCGCCCGGGCGTCATCGTCGCGATCACGACGGTCCTCGCGGTCGTCACGACGGCTGTCTACCCGATCGCGGACGCAACGGCCGGCGAGGCCGCCGTCGGAACGACGGCCGGACCCATCCTGGTCGACCGCGCCGACGACGCGGGGTCCGGGACGCTTCGCGCCGCGATCGAAGAGGCGAACGCACGTCCCGGCGCCGACGCGATCGTCGTCGAGGTCGACGAGGCGATCCCCGCGTCGTCGTCCCTCCCCGCGATCACCGACGCGGTGACGATCGACGGCGCGCGCGCCGGGTTGCGAAGCGCCGGCGCGGGCGGAGGCGCAGGCATCACGGTGCTGGCCGAAGACGTCTCGATCACCGGGTTCACGATCTCGGGCTTCGAGACCGGGATTGTCGTCGACCGTGCATCGCACGTCACCGTCACCGACAACGCGATCGTGGACAACACCGGTGCGGGCGTCGCGATCGTCGGGCCGACGAGCGAGGAAATCGCGGCCGCGCTCGCGGCCGGGACGGGCTCCCTCGAGGAGCTCGTCGCGCTTCTCCCGACCGACGTGCTCGTCCAGGGCAACGTGTTCGCACGCAACGGAGGACCGGCGGTCACCCGGGGCCAGGACGGCGTGATCGCGATTGAGACGCTGACCCGCGACACCGACCACGTGCGCGGCGTCGTGCGCGACTCCGGCGAGAACCCGAGCGTCGAGGTCTACGCGAGCACGGCGTGCGAAGACGATCGCCCGCAGGCCGAGACGCCGCTCGGCACCGCTGCGGTCGCCGCCGACGGGACCTTCGAGCTGGCCCTCCCCACGGGCACGGGCGCGATCACCGCGATCGCCAGCGACGACCTCTCCGGTACGGGCTCGATCTCCAAGTCGCGCGGTCGCGACCGAGGCGGCTCCGGGAACGGCCACGACAACGTCGGCACTTCGCGGCATGGCGGCCACCGGCGATTCGACCGGGTCGGGGGAGCCGCTCGCTGCTCCGGCCGGGATCGGTGAATGCACCGCCAAGTGGGACGGCGGCGCGGGCACGACCTCGTGGCACGACGCGGCCAACTGGGACCCGAACGTCGTGCCCGATGTCGACGACACCGTCTGCATCAACGCCGGGTTCGACGTCAGCTACTCGTCGGGGAGCTCGAGCGTCACGTCGATCGCGGGCGAAGGAAGCCTCGCCATCGCCGGCGGAACGCTCGAGGTCACCGGGGAGTCCGCCATCGACGACCTGAAGCTTGCGAGCCCGGGCACCCTCACCGGCAAGGGTGAGATCACCGTGACGGGCAGCTTCTCGTGGACAGGCGGGACCCTCGCCGGTCTGGGCCTCCTCGTCCTGGCGGATACTGCGTCGGGGACGGTCTCCGACGCGGACAGCAAGGCCCTCGGCCGCCACCTCCGCAACGACGGGTCGCTCACCTGGGAAGACGGTCCGATCAGCTTGCAGCCCGCCCTTGGCACGTCGCACCTCGACAACTACGGCGCCTTCTACGTGACCGGCGACGACGCCACCGACTGGACCCCCGGGGGCGACATACCGCTCATCACCAACCGGCCCGGGGCGCTGATGGTCAAGAGCGGCTCGGGCACCGCCACGCTCGGCGACGACAAGCTCGACTTCGTCAACGACGGCACCGTCAATGTCTCTGCCGGGACCCTGTGGCTCGACGTGACACTCGCCGGGTTCGGCGGCTCCGACATCACACAGGGCCAGTGGATCGTCAACGACAACGCGACGCTGAAGCTCTGGGCCGCGAACTTCGTCACCAACTCAACCGAGATCGAGCTCCTCGGCCCGGACGCGGAGATCGTCGACCACAACGGCCTCGACGCCTTCCGCAACCTCGCCACCAACGGCGGGACGCTGAGGCTGCACGGCCGGGCGCTGAACCTCCCGGGCAGCCTCGACAACACCGGCACGCTCAGCCTCGACCCGGCAGCGGCCGTGGACGTCGCCGGCGACTTCACCGGTTGGGGCGGATCACGCCTCGAGTACGAGATCTCCGGCACCGTCGCCGGAACCGGGTTCGGCACGGTCAACCCGGCCGGCACCGCCAACCTCGGCGGCACGATCATGGCGACGCTCCAGGAGCCCTTCGTGCCCGACCCGTCCGACGAGTTCGCGGTCGCTCGACGCGTCCGCGCTAGACGGTACCTTCGACGCCGTCGAGGGCGACCTGTTCGTCAGCTACGACAACGCCAACGGCGACGTGGTGATGCTGGCGAGCAACCCGTTCCCCGACTGCGACGCGGTGTTCACGGGCAGCGTGAGCACCTCGTGGCACACCGCGCAGAACTGGGACTCCGGCAACGTGCCCGGCGGCGACGACCGGGCCTGCATCCCTGCCGGGCTCACCGCGGCGTACACGGCGGGCACCTCATCGGTCGGCTCCCTCGACGGTGAGGGCAGCCTCTCCATGACGGATGGGTCGCTGACCGTCATGACGGGGTCCACGCTGGGCGAGCTCGACCTGGGCGGCGGCACCATCACCGGCGACGGCGACCTCACAGTCACCGGCCACCTCCACTGGACCGGCGGCACCGTCGCCGGTGGCGGGACGCTGATCGTCGGCCCGTCGGCACTCGCCGAGCTCGGCGGGCGGCGCGTGGCACTACCTCGGCCGCCACCTGCGCAACGACGGCACGATCTGGTGGTCGGACGGACCCATCGCCATGCGCACCGACCTCGGCGGGATCGCCCACCTCGACAACTACGGCACGTTCACGATCTTCGGCGACGACACCACGTCCGTGGTCGGGCGGCGTCGACCCGCCGCTGTTCACCAACCGGGCGGGTGGCGTGATCACCAAGAGCGGCGCGCAGACCGTCTGGCTCGGCGACAGCTCAGCCCCCTTCGTGCAACGAAGGGACGGTCACGGTCGCGACCGGGACGCTCGACGTCAGCTGTGGAACCGGCTGTGGAGGGTCGGGCAGCTGGGACACCTCCGGGACGCTCGACTTCGAGTCCGGCGAGTGGGACCTGACCGGCCAGGTCTCCGGCACCGGGACCCTCGTCGTCGAGGCGGTCCGCTGCGGTTCTCGGGCGCGGGACGCCTCGGGCCGATCGGCTGGACCACGATCGACGAGGGGACCCTCGACGTCGACAGCACCCCCGCGTCGCCCAACACGACCGGCGGCCTGGTGCTGATGGACGACGAGCTCGCCGGCGACGGCGACCTGACCGTCACCGGATGTTCAACTGGCAGTCCGGCGACCTCGAGGCACGGGCACGCTGACCGTCGCCGCCAGCGCCTCGGCTACGTCAGCTCCGCCTCGACAAGACGCTCGGCCGCCACCTTCGCAACGACGGGGGGATCACCTGGTCGACAGGGACCATCCAGCATGGGCACGTCCGGAGACGGCCACCCCCACCTCGACAACTACGGCACTTGAGATCTGCCGGCACCGTCCCACCGACTGGTCGCGGGCGCAACACCGCCGCAGATCACGAACCGGCCCGGTGGCCTGATCCGCAAGACGGGATCGTGGACTACCGACCGCCACCCTCAGCGACGGCAGCGACTTCTCGAACGAGGGAGCGGTCCGGGTCGAGGACGGCGCGACCCTGGCCATCGACGCGACCGTCGCGCAGATCTCGGGCACGACCCTCACCGGCGGCAAGTGGGAGGTGGTCGAAGGCACCCTGAAGGTCGACGACCTCAGCGACATCACGACGAACCAGGCCGAGATCGTCCTGTGGGGCTGCTGCAACCTCATCGTCAACGGGTCGGACAACGACGCGCTCACGGGTTCGCTCGTCACCAACCAGGGAATCCTGTCGCTGCACCACAAGGACCTGGACGTCTCCCCCGGCTTCGGCAACAGCGGCACCATCAGGCTCGACCCTTGGTCGAGCATCAATGGCCCCGACGGGTTCTCGCAGTCCGCGACCGGGCGTCTCGTGATCGAGATCTCCGGCGTGGACCCGGACGGCTCCAACGGCGCGGTCGAGACGAATCTAGCCGCGCTCGACGGGACGCTCGAGGCGGTCCTCGTGCCGCCCGATCCGGCGAGGCGGACCCCTACGAGCCCGGTCCCGGCGACGAGTTCAAGGTCGTCGATGCCGACGCCTCGTCGGCACCTTCTCGTCGGTCGAAGGGCCGCTCGTCGCCACCTACGACCTCGACGACGGCGACGTGTTCCTCTCCCTGGGCGGCTGGACGGCCCGGCTGCACCGTCACAGTGGGACGGCGGCGCCGGGAACGGCCAGTGGACCTCGGCGCGCCAACTGGGACACCGACACCGCTGCCCGGGCGCTCCGACAGGGCCTGCATCCCCGAGGGGCCACTCGGCCACGCACTCCAGCGGCACCTCCACCGTCGGCGCGCGTGGACGTGGACGGCACCCTGACCGTGTCGGGTGGATCGCTGACGGTCGCGGGCGAGTCGTCGATCGCCCATCTGACCGTCTCCGGCGGCACCTTGAGCGGCGACGGCGACTCTGACCGTGACCGATGCGTTCTACTGGACGGGCGGGTCGCTGTCCGGGCACGGTGACCTTCTGGTGAGCGGACCTGCGTCGGGAGGCATCTCGGGTCCGGCGCTGAAGACTCTGGGCCGTCACCTGCGCAACGACGGGCTCCCTGGTCTGGTCCGACGGCACGATCCTGATGGACAGCGACCGGCGACGGTGCTCCCATCTCGACAACCACGGCGACCTTCGAGATCGCCGGCGACGACTTCGCCCAGTTCTGGTACGGCGCGGCCGCGCCGACGATCACCAACCGGCCCGGCGCCACGATCACCAAGACCGAGACCGGCACCGCCACCCTGGGCGACAACGGCAGCGAGTTCGTCAACGACGGCACCGTCACGGTCGCAGCAGGGAAGCTCAAGGTCGGTGGCGGCACGGCGCAGCGGCGGCGCGGGGACGTGGGACCTGGGTGACGGGACGCTCGTCTTCCATCGGGTAGCTGGGAGCTGACCGGCGACGTGTCGGGCGCAGTCGATCGTCGAGATCACCGGCGGGACCGTCCACGGGTCTCCGGCACCGCCCGGTCTTCGACCGGTGCTGTCGTCGTCTCCGGCGGCGCGCTCGATCTCGACAACAGCCCGCCGGACGAGAACCTGGCCCTCGGCCTGACCGTGTCGAGCGGCACTCTCACGGGCGACAGCGATCTACGCGCCTTCGAGTTCGGCTGGAGGGCGGGTCGCTGGCGGGCACCGGCACCCTGTTCGTCGAAGGCGACGAGCTCGGCCTGCACGCGATCATCGGGTCCGTCGCTGAAGTTCTTGGGGCGTCACCTGCGCAACGACGGGCTGCTGGTGTGGTCCGACGGCGCGATCCTGATGGACGCGACCGGCGACGGTGCTCCTCATCTCGACAACCACGGGACCTTCGAGATCGCCGGCGACGACTTCGCCCAGCTCTGGCACGGCGCGGCGGCGACGATCACCAACCGGCCGGGCGCCACGATCACCAAGACCGGAACCGGCACCGCCACGCTGGAGAAAACGGCAGCGAGCTCGTCAACGACGGCTGGGTCATCGTGGACGCCGGCGAGCTGCGGCTCGCCGGGACGCTCGCCGGGCTCTCGGGCACGACCCTGACCGGCGGCATCTGGGTCGTCAACGACGCGGCGACGCTGCGGGTCGCGAACGCCGACATCGTCACCAACGCGGCCGACCTCGCCCTACTGGGGCCCGACGCCGAGCTCGTCAACCAGACCGGCGCCGACGCGCTGCGCAACCTCGCCGTCAACAACGGCGGGCTGGTGCTGCAGGGCAAGGGTCTGGCGCTCGGTGGCGACTTCGCGAACAACGACACGTTGGAGCTCGGCCCCGGCTCCGAGCTGAGCCTGACCGGCGACTTCACCCAGGCACCCGCAGGCCGCTTCGAGGTCGGGGTGCTCGGGCCCGCTGCCCGACACCGACTACGGCCGCATCGAGGCCTCGGGTGGCGCGGCTCTCGACGGGACGATCTACTCCGAGCTGCTCGACGGCTACGCGCCGGAGCGGGCGACACGTTCACGGTGATCGACGCGGCGAGCCTCGCCGGCACGTTCGCGACGATCGAGGGTGATCTCCCAGTGGCCTACGACGTGCCCGCGGGCGACGTGATCCTGGGAACCGGATCGACCGGCGGCTGCACTGCCACCTGGGACGGCGGCGCCCTGACCACCTCGTGGCACGACGCCGCTAACTGGTCTCCGGACGGCCTGCCCGGGCCCGGCGACATCGCCTGCATCCCCGAGGGCGCCGTGGCGGTGCACGACACGGGCGCGACGACGATCGCGGGGTCTCGGGCGACGGTGACCTGGCCGGTCAACGGCGGCTCCCTGGAGATCACCGACGCGTCGGCGCGATCTCGCCATCGACTTCCTCGCCATCGGTGGGAGCGGAGCCGCTCACCGGCGCAGGCAACCTGACGGTCAACGGGGTGTTCACCTGGACAGGTGGGGAGCTGGCCGGGGTCGGGGCACGCTCGTCGTCGGTCAGGACGCGCGCGGCAAGTCTGATCGCGACCGACGCCGGCAAGGTCCTGGGCCGCCACCTCCGCAACGACGGGTACATCGAGTGGTCCGGCGGGAACCTCTCCTTCCAGCTCCGACGGGGACGCGACTCGCATCTGGACAACCACGGGACGTTCGAGATCACCGGCATCGGCAAGTCAGCGGTCTGGTCGGCGGGTGCGACCGCGCCGGATCACCAACCGGCCCGGCGCCACGATCAGCTCGGCTGCGAGTGATTGGGTGACGTTGGGTGAGGCCGGTACGGGGGTCGAGCTCGTCAACGACGGCACGATCACGGTCGAGAGCAGCAAGCTGGTCCTGAGTGGTGCGGCCGCTAGCGGCGGGTCGGGATCCTGGGAGGCGGCCGGCGGCAACCTGGTGTTCCGCGACGGCGGTTGGGAGCTGACCGGATCCATCTCGGGTGCGGGAACCGTGGAGGTGATCGACGGCACGGTGCGGCTGTCGGGCAACGGCCGTGTGGCTTCGCTCGCGACGCTGGTCGTTGGGTGGCGTCGATGCTGTCTTCGATCTCGACAGCACACCGGCGTCGGGCAACGCGCTGGTCCAGCTGTGGGTGGACGACGGGGGACGCTGACCGGCGACGGCGACCTGGCGGTGACCGGAAGCCTGCTCTTCTCGGGCGGCGAGCTGGCCGGGGCGGGCCTCTTGACCATCGAGGCGGGCGCGTCGGGCTCGTTCATCGAGTCGGCGACGCTGGGCCGCCACCTCGTCAACGAAGGCACCCTGAAGTGGGAGGACAACTCCGCAGACCCGGGCGGGAACCTCTCCTTGAGCTCCGACGGGGATCGCGACTCGCATCTGGACAACCACGGGACGTTCGAGATCACCGGCATCGGCAAGTCAGCGGTCTGGTCGGCGGGTGCGACCGCGCCGCGGATCACCAACCGGCCCGGCGCCACGATCAGCTCGGCTGCGAGTGATTGGGTGACGTTGGGTGAGGCCGGTACGGGTCGAGCTCGTCAACGACGGCACGATCACGGTCGAGAGCAGCAAGCTGGTCCTGAGTGGTGCGGCCGCTAGCGGCGGGTCGGGATCCTGCGGAGGCGGCCGGCGGCAACCTGGCTGTTCCGCGACGGCGGTTGGGAGCTGACCGGATCCATCTCGGGTGCGGGAACCGTGGAGGTGATCGACGGCACGGTGCGGCTGTCGGGCAACGGCCGTGTGGCTTCGCTCGCGACGCTGGTGTTGGGTGGCGTCGGTGCTGTCTTCGATCTCGACAGCACACCGGCGTCGGGCAACGCGCTGGTCCAGCTGTGGGTGGACGACGGGGACGCTGACCGGCGACGGCGACCTGGCGGTGACCGGAAGCCTGCTCTTCTCGGGCGGCGAGCTGGCCGGGGCGGGCCTCTTGACCATCGAGGCGGGCGCGTCGGGCTCGTTCATCGAGTCGGCGACGCTGGGCCGCCACCTCGTCAACGAAGGCACCCTGAAGTGGGAGGACAACTCCGCAGACCCGGGCGGGAACCTCTCCTTGAGCTCCGACGGGATCGCGACTCGCATCTGGACAACCACGGGACGTTCGAGATCACCGGCATCGGCAAGTCAGCGGTCTGGTCGGCGGGTGCGACCGCGCCGCGGATCACCAACCGGCCCGGCGCCACGATCACCAAGACCGGTGCCGGCACCGCGATCCTCGGCAACACCGGCACCGCGATCGTCAACGAGGGAACCGTCACCGTCGAGAGCGGCACGCTGGCGCTCGACGGCGACGTCGACGGGCTTCTCCGGCACGACGCTCTCCGGCGGCGGTTGGATCGTCGAGAACGGCGCGACCCTCCGGGTGCGCGACGCCGACGTGGTCACCAACGCCGCCGACATCGCTCTCGTCGGTCTCGACGGCGAGCTTCGTGGATCACGACGGCGCGAACGCTGCTGCGCAACCTCGCGGTGAACAGCGGGACTCTGTCTCTCGCCGGCGTCGACCTCGCTGCGTCCGGCAGCCTGACGAACTCCGGGACGTTGAAGCTCGACGGCTCCGACGTCACATTGACGGGCGACTTCACACAGACCGCCGGCGGCCGGCTGGAGATCCCGATCTCCGGTCCGGTCCCTGGCATCGACTACGGGCGGATCATCGCGGCGGGTGGAGCGTCGATCGACGGCGCCCTCGCGATCATCACGGTCGATCCGTTCAGCCCGACCGACGGCGTCTTCACGATCATCGATGCGACGTCGGTGAGCGGCGACTTCGCGACGGTCGAGGGCGCCGAGGTCGGCAACGGCTCCTCGTACCAGGTCCTCATCGACGTACCGAACGGCGATGTCGTGCTCGCAGTCGGCGAGACCGCTCACCTGGCGTTCGTCGGCGACATCGCGATCTCCGAGACCGCTGTCGACCTCGACGTCGGGTTCGAGCTCGACCGGCCGCTCGGCGTACCGGTGCAGGTCCACTTCGAGACGGAAGACGGCAGCGCGACCGGCGGGCGAGGACTACACGGCGGTCACGGGCACCGTCACCGTCCCGGCCGGGGAGACGACCGGCGACGTCGTCGTCCCGCTCCTCGAAGACGACCTCTACGAGGGCTCCGAGAGCTTCGCCGTCCGCATCACGGGCGCCGAGGCGGGCTCCAACACCATCGTCATCGACGACCCCGAAGCCCTCGTGACCATCGTCGACGACGACGGCTCGGGGACGGCCGACGAGATCGCGCAGCACCTCGAAGACGGCGGCGACTCGCTCTTCGACCGGATCGACGACTGGGGCGACGCCTTCGACCTCGACCAGTACGACGCGTCCGACCCCGAGATGTTCGAGCTGCCGGGCCTCACCGACGACCTAGCCCGGCTCTTCGAGCCGCAGGACGACCTCGGCTCGCTGCAGAACCCCTTCGAGAACCTGAGCGACGACCTCGAAGCCCTCTGCGACCAGCTCGAGGGGCTCGGCCTGACGGTCGACTGGGTCGAGGGCGGGGTATGCGGCGCGCCGTCGCCGCCGACCGGCCCCGACATCTTCCAGGTCGGCTACGAGGTCACCCTGGCCGACCTCGCGCGAGGCCATCGGCTTCTCGGGCGACGAGCTCAACGACGACATGGTCGGCGCGATGGAGGGCCTCGCTGTCGGCGCTCGACCTCGACGCCGACTTCGAGCCACTCGCCGACCTGGTCGTCACGCTGGTCGTGGGCGTCGACGAGACCGGCTTCTACGTGTCGGAAGAGAGCGGCCTGAAGCTCGACATAGGCGCGCACCGGGACGGTGACCGGTGGGGGCACCGTCGCGGGCGTCGATGGGCTCACCTCGAGGGAAGCGCCACGGTCGACGTGTCGGTGTCGCTCACGGCGAACGGCGGGCCGGCCCGGCTGCGCGTCGGCAACCTCGCCGGCTCTCCGCTCGCTCGTACCTGCGACCCTCGGCCGACGGCACCGTCGAGCTGCACCTCGACGCGGCGCTCGACCCGCGACGCTCGACTGGACGGCACCTTCACCCTCACCGTCGACGAGGTCCTGCAGACCGACATCGAGCGTGGACGCCCGCTGGAGGCCACGCTCACACCTTCCCGGCCTCACCGAGAGCGGCCACCCCGCGGTCTTCACGATGGTCGGCACGTACGACGGACTCCACCTCGACGTGGACGCTCACCGGTGACGGCGACGAGGGCTCCGACTACGCGGTCCACGGCTTCGACGTCGACGAGCTCGGCTTCGAGGTGGTGCTCACGCCCGCCTCCTTCGCCGGCAGCGCCTCCTTCGCCCTGCACGTCGACCTCGGCGCCGGAGACGCCGCTCACGCTCGACTGCTGACGCGAGCTTCGACCACACGGCGTTGCACGCCGAGGGCCACCTCGCGTTAGACTGACCCTCGGCGCCGTCCGCTCTCGTCTACCTCGGCGGTGTCACGGTCGACGTGCATCTTCGACGGCGACATCGCTACCGGCAGCCTGACCGGCGGCGTCACCGTGGCCGCCGACGTGGTGGTGCTCAACCCGCAGCCCGCGCCGCGGCGGCACCGACCCAGAGGGCGCCGCCAGGGCCGAGGACGTCACGGCGTCGCTCGACTCCGACGGCCGCCTCACGTTGCACGCCGGCTCCTGAACGCCAGCATCGGAGACGAGGTCGACTTCGCAGCCACGAGGGCGTCGACCTCTCGCTCGGCCCCGAGCGACCGGTCCGGTGTTCTCGGTCGTCGCCACCGTCAAGGCCACGATCCCCTCGCTCGACGGGCTGGGCATCACGTTGACGGGATTCCACCTGAACCGCGACGGAACCTTCGGCGCCGAGGGCGTCGACGTCGCGTCGCAGGGCTTCCTGCAGACGATCGACCTCGCCGGCATCCTTCCCTTCGACGTCACCGAGGTATCGGTCACCTTCCCCGACTGGGAGGACCTCGACACCTTCGAGGTGGAGGTCACGGGCCACTTCGACTTCGACGCGATGGCCGGCCTGCCGTTCACGCCCGTGATCGGCCTCGGCGGACCGGTGGTGACGCCGTCGTCGCCTCCGGAGGACAACCTCTTCACGTTCTCGATCGCCGTCGACTCGCTCAGCGAGGGACAGGTGCGGCCGTGGGACCTCGGGCCGATCACGCTCGGCTTCGACGACCTCGAGGTCGGTGACGTGACCCTGGGCGCTCAGCTCACCCTGGGCGGCTACGAGGAAGGCGAGTGGGTCGACGACTTCGGCGGCTCGCTGTCCATCGAGAGCGGCCTCGACGACGTCGTCGGCGACGCGACGGTCGACATCGCCGGGTCGCTCGACGTGACCCCGGCCGGTGCGGCCCTCGACCTGGCCGGCACGTTCACCGTCTCGGCCGACCTCGGCGAAGACGTCCGGATCGAGGGGGCGTCGCTCGACTTCGCCCTCGGCGTCGCGGTCGACGACCAGTGGCAGTTCACCGTC
Source organism: uncultured Actinomycetes bacterium (assembly GCA_963704035.1). Lineage (GTDB taxonomy): Bacteria > Actinomycetota > Acidimicrobiia > IMCC26256 > JAOSJL01 > JAOSJL01. The sequence continues at coordinate 697,405 of CAVPGR010000002.1, forward strand.
ACCGGCCCGACCCTCGCCGGCGCCGGCATCGACCGCGTCGAGATCGCCTTCGGCGACTTCATGCGCTTGGTCGGCAGAGGCGTGGACATCGACTTCGACCCCGCCCCCGGCGAGCCGATCGTCGCCTTCGGCGGCCAACCGTGCCCGCCGGGAGAGGAACCGCCCTGCGACGGCTCGCTGGCGGTCGAGTTCGACGAGGGGATCGACCTCCTCTCCGGCTGGGGCGGCGAGGCCGGCAACTTCGCGATCGACGCCGACCTCACCCCGATGGTGCTCCCCGGCTTCTTCCTGAGCATCTCCGTGCCGCGACGCCGAGCACTTCGGGCTGCCCGAGTGGCTGCCGCTGCGGGTCGACGAGGTCGGCATCCGCTTCCCGGACGTGGACCTCGGCAACATCCCGCCCGAGGGCATCGCCATCACCGACCTCGCCGACTTCGCGATCCGCTTCTCCGGTGGCATCGAGTCGAACGACACCTGGCCGATCGCCGCCGAGGTGGACGGCCTGGAGGTCGACCTCGGCAAGCTCGCGAACGGGGAGTTCCCGATCACCAACCTCGACGGCTTCGAGATGGGCGTCGAGCCGTTCGAGCTGGTGCCCGGCTTCGAGGTCGGCGGCGGGCTCGAGCTGGGCACGATCGACGTCGACGGCGACCCGGCCGAGGGCGAGCAGATCGAGACGGTCTTCTACGGGCGCATCTACGGGCAGTTCGAGTACGAGGGCCTCGGCGCGGGCGTCGACCTCGTGGTCTCCCAGTACGGGCCGGTGCTGGCCAAGGTGCTCGTCCCGGTCGGCATCCCGATCGACGGCGGCCTGCTCGGCGGCGTGATCCTCTCCGGCGTGCAGGGCGGGCTGGCCTTCGGCGGGGAAGGGCCGCCGGACCCGGAGACACCGCTCGACATCCTCCACGACCCGGCCTTCGACACCGACTTCCCGGTGAACGACGACACGATCCGGGCCTCGGTCGAGCCCGCCGTCCAGGTCGAGGAGATGACCTGGGACAACGGGTTCACCCTCGCCCTGTCGGGCAAGCTCACGCACGCCATGGCCCCGGCCATCGTGAGCGGCGACGTCACGATCGGCGCCCACATCGGGTTCGGCGCGAACCCGGGCCTGAAGTTCATCGGCAGCGGCGACATCTCGGCGTGGGGCATGGAGTTCGCGGGCGCCGCCCTGCTGATCGACCTGACCGAGGTCCTGGAGCCGACCTTCGACTTCGCCTTCGAGACGCCGCAGCCGGGCAACCCGCTCAGCTTCCTGCTGCCCGCCCAGGCGACCTTCGAGGCCAGCCTCGACACCAAGGGCGTCCTGCCTGGCTTCGCCCTCGGCGTCGCCACGTTCGTGGACCGGGCCGTCTCCGGCACCCTCGAGGTCGGCCAGGACTTCTTCGATGCCACTCTCGACGCGCTCGCCGACCAGCCTCGAAGGCGACCACACCCGACCGCTCGCTCGTCTCCTCCTCGACACCAACGGCGACGGCGCGGTGTCGGCCGCCGAGGACCAGCAGGTCATCACCCGCGGCTTCCTGACATCGCGCGCTCTCGCCATGATGGGCGGGGGTGGCCTGCCGTCGAACCCGACCTCTGCCGGACGCGCTGGCACAGCTCTTCACGGCCGACCTGCTGGCCGCGGGCAGTGGTCTGGGCGGCGGCTTCGACCTGTCCGACGTGTTCACCCACGCCGACTACGCAGCCTTCGCCGAGCTGCTCGGCGAAGGCGGCGAGGCGATCGCCGCGATGCTCGGCGTGGTCCGCGACGCAGTGACGGAGGCCGGCGAAGCGTTCTGGTCGGAGTTCGACCCGTCGTTCCACCTGAAGGGCATGCTCCAGCCGATCATCCTGGGCATCCCCTTCGGCGAGCCGCAGCACGAGGTCGAGCTGATCATCTCCAAGACCGGGCTCGGCTTCGGCTTCGACACCAGCATCGCCGACATCGGGATCCAGCTCTGCGACCGGATCATCCCCTTCATCAGCGGTGCGTTCTGCCGGCTCATGACGCTCGGCTTCGAGGACCACCTCGGCATGACCGTCGAGCTGCCCATCGGCGGGATCGTCGAGGGCCTCTTCGGCGGCTCGGGAGTGCCGACCATCGACCCGATGAGCGGCGACTGGGCGATCGAGCTGCGCGGCGGCCTGCGCTGGCTCGACTTCGAGGTCGGCCAGATGACCGGGCTCGTCGTGGCGGCCGGCAACCCGGCGTTCCTCGACGCCCACGTCCAGAAGCTCTGGGAGGACCCCGGGGCCTCGATCGACCCGAACCGCATCCCGATCCGCACGCAGCAGCACTACGACGACATCGTCGAGCACGGCGGCGTCCTGCTGACCGGCCGGCTTCTCCTGCCCGAGTTGCTCACCGACCCGGTCGGCCTGCTGTCGTCGCTGAACCTGCAGGTGCCCGACGACGTCGCCGACATGCCCGACTGGGTGGCCGCCATTGCCGACCACCTGGGCCGGACCGACGACCCCGCCGCCGTCCAGCTCTTCCTGCCCGGCTTCGGCGAGGTGTTCGACTTCGCCTACGACGCCGCCACCGAGGCCGATCGGGTCGCGCCGATCGGCTCGGGCGAAGCCCTCGCCGACGCGTTCAACGAGATCTCCCAGGCGGCCTACATGGAGGGGGTGTTCGACGGCACCCTGCTCAGCCTGCCGTTCGGCAGGGCCGCGGTCACGGTCAGCGACCAGAAGCTGTCGGTCGAGGGCGAGCTCCCGCTGACCGGCCTCGAAACCCGCATCGATCTCGACGTGGAGCCCGTCCTCGGTACCGACGGCACGGTCGACATGCCGCCGGGCCGCGGCCACGGTCACCGTCGACGCGGCCCGCGTCGACGAGATGCTGGCCGACTTCGGGATACCGCCGATCATCAGCCACGTCGGGACCGCCACGTCGAGCTTCCGGGCCGTCTCCCCCGGCTACGACCCGTCGTCGAGCGATCCGCTGCTGCGCCGCGGCGGCATCGAGCTGGCCAGCCACCTCTCAATCGAGGGCCTGGTCGACGATGCCGACTTCCGCCTCGCCATCGCGCCGCCCGCCGGCGCCGGCCTGCCCGACGTCGAGGGCCACGCCTCGGTCGATGAGATCGGCCCGCTCGGCGGCGTCACCATCCACGAGGTCGCGCTCGACCTCGTCCAGCAGGGCGGCGACCTCTCGATCGGGATCGACGGCACGGCGGAGATCCTCGGCGCCTCGGCCCGGGTGCACGGCGAGCTGAACCCCGACCTGACCGGCGAGCTGGCGGTCGAGTTCGACAGCGGTGGCCCCAGCCTCATGGGCTTCGATATCTCCGGCGGATGGATGCTCCGGCTCGCACGGCCGGGTGGTGTGCTGACCGCGACGTTCGAGTTCGACGGAGACGTCGTCTTCCCGTCGTGGCTCACCGCTTCGGGCGGCCAGGGGCGGGCCCACGCCACCGGCTCGATCTCGACCGACGGGACGATCGACCTCGCCCTGGACCTCTCCGAGATCGGCGTCTTCGGCTTCACCATGCGCAACGGCACGTTCCACCTCAGCGGCGACGAACGGCGATCGAGCCTTGCGATCGACGCGGAGCTCTGGGTCCTGGGGGCCGTCCTCGACGTCGGCGGGTCACTGACCATCGGGGCGGGTGGTCCCGCCGGAGCCCTCGACCTGACGTTCGCATCGGGCTCGTCGCTGGCCTTCGGCCCGGTCACGTTGAGGGGCGCCTTCGCGCTACAGGTGGGCCTCACGTCGGCGAGGATCTCGGCGACCGGAACCGCCGACATCCCCGGCATCGCCGACAACGTCGGTGTCTCCGGAACCGTCAACGCCAACGGGACGGGCAGCGTCTCCCTCACCGGCTCGTCGCTCGGGGTCAAGGGCTTCAACCTGACTCGCCACACGACCGGCAGCCCGATCCCGCCGCTCGCCTCGATCACCCGCACGTCGGCCGCGACGACGATGACCGTCGACGCCCGCTTCAACTTCCTCGGCAGCAACCTCGACGTCGACGGCAACCTCTCTCTCGCCCTCGCCGGGCCCACCGGCTCGCTGGCGCTCAAGTACAACGGCTCGGGCAACATCCCGTTCAGCGGCTGGACGCTCGAGGGTGGGGTGGCGATCGCGGTCACGCCGAGCGCCGGGAGCATCGCGGTCAACTCGCGCCTCGACGTCCCCGGCCTCGTGAGCAACGCGAGCGTCACCGGCAGCCTCAACAGCAGCCTGCTCGGGTCGCTCTCGGTCAACATCGGCACGATCACCCTCGGCGCCTTCTCGCTCACAGGCACCTACACGCTCAGCCGAAGCGGCTCACCCGCGGTCGTGACCCTCGGCGCATCGAACGTGAACCTCGCGTGGAGCGGGGTCTCCACCTTCACCGTCAACGCGTTCTCGATCGGCACCGACGGCCACTTCGACGCATCTGTCACGGGCAAGACGCTTGCGATCTCGGCGTTCACCCTCACCCTGCCTTCGTTCAACCTGCACGTCGGTGCGAACGCGACCGGAGTGAAGCTCCAGATCGGCCAGTCGTCGCTGGGAGTCTCCGGCATCGGCACGCTGACCCTCCCCGCCTTCGACGTCGACACAACAGGCAATTTCAGCCGGACGCTCCTCTCCACCCACCTCGACCTGAGCGCGCTCGACCTCGACGGCAAGTTGATCTTCGAGCGTCAGAGCGGCGTCTTCCGACTCCGAGTCATCGGCACGACCGCCACCAACAAGCCGACCGTGTCGATCCCGGGACTGGCGACGGTGACCGTCGAGAACTTCACCGATCGCGTCGGACTCGACGTTCGACGTCGCGGCGACCACCTCCCGCCTCGGTCCCGACGCGCTCAGCATCCGCGGCGCCTCGATCCGCGTGAAGAAGACCGGCACCTCGCTGACCACGATCAAGGTCACGGCAATCGGCGGCAAGCTCTACATGCCGGTGGGCGACCCGATCACGCTCCCGAGCCTCACCATCGACGGCGACGCCACGTGGAGCCACACGTTCACCGCCTCGGGCATCAACCTCGGACCTGCGCTCAGGACCTACGACGACCCGTCGTTCACCCTCTCGCTGTCGGGAGGTGTGCTCCGCCTGGCTCTCAACTCCGCGCTCGGTGTCACCGTGCTCGCCGGGAGCCTCGACATGGAGCTCCGCACGTTCGCGCGTCGCGTCCGACGGCACCTTCGAGGGAACGGTGCGCGGTCGGCTGGCGATGCTGGGATTCACGCTCTACACGGGACGTTCGAGGTGCTCGAGGTCGGGTGCGCCGTCAGGATGCGCATCCCGTCGTCCGGTGCGTTGACGGTCGACCTCGGCCCGGTGAGCGCGAGCGTCTACGGCTCGGTGTACTCCGACGGCCGCTTCGACTTCAGCGGAAATGCCTCGGTCGACCTCACGCTCGCTCCGGTCGGCCTCAAGGGCTCCGCAACCGCGAGGCTGCGGAACAGCGGGCTGTCGGGATCCTTCACCGGTCAGGCGTGTGCGCTGGGTGTCTGCATCGACCTCCTGTCGGCCTCGATCGGCAACGACGGGTACCTGCGGATCCGGATCGCCGGTACGGACTTCGAGCCTGCCGCTCTTCAACGCGGGCGTCGGTGGCGGCCGACACCTCGGCACCGCTGATCAGCCAGGTCTCCGACATCACGGTCACGACCAACGTCCCGTCCGGTGGCACGGTCGCCGTCAACTACACGAAGCCGACGGCGACCGACAACACCGACTCGTCGCCGACGGTCACCTGCACACCTGCGTCGGGCTCACCGTTCGCCGTCGGGGCGACGACCGTCACCTGCACTGCGCGCGACGACGCCGGCAATCAGTCGAGCCGCTCCTTCAAGATCACGGTCGTCGACGACGACAGCCTGAGCCTGGGATTACGACCTCCGTGCTCGGCGGCGCGATCCTCCTCGGTGGAGGCGGCTTCGACCCGGGCAGTGAGCTCGGTGGAATCGCTCTTCTCCGACCCGCTCCCGCTCGGCACGACCACGGCCGACGCCGAGGGCGGGTCTAGCGGGACGGTCGAGATCCCCGACGACGCCCGGCCGGGCCGCCACCACCTCGTCTGCAAGGGCACGGACCCCGCCGGGGGCCCGCATCTGCTCGTCTTCCCGGTACGATTCGTGGCCGCTCGCCGCAGGGACCGCCGCCGTCGGTTCCCCCGTCGACCCGCCCGGGCCGCCGCCTTCGGTCCCTTCCGTGAACCCGCCCGGCCAGGACGCGGCGACGCCCGTGGGGGCGTCGCTCGACGCCTCCCGCACCGAGGTGGCGGACGAGGTCGTCTCGCGCCGGGAGAGCGAGAGCCGTTCCGGGGATGCGGCGCAGCGGGAGCCGGGCTCCCACCGCGAGGGCTCGCGCCCTCGCCCTGCGAGCGGCGGGAGCTCCGGCAGGCCGCTCATCGCGCTCGTGGTGGCGCTCGTCGCGATCGCCGCGACCGGGCTGTGGTCGTACCGGCGGCGTCGGGCACGCTCCCTCTGACCCGTCGCGGGGAACGCCGAGAGCGCCGTTCGGTGGTCTCCCCGGACGCAGTTCCCGCAAGGACTCAGCCCCGGGGGAGGAGCAGGCGAGGGCCCCGTCGATTCTCGGCAAGCCGGTGCGCCGGGTGGAGGACCCGCGGATCCTGACCGGCGGGAGCATCCGGGCTCGACGAGGTCAGCTACGCCGAGGGTGAGGACGCGAAGTCCATCTCGGAGCGGCGACTCCTCTCCCGCCTCGGTCGGGCCGACCCAGAAGTCCTGTTCGTTCTCGAGCGCTTGCTCCGCTATCTGCTCGAGCTCTGATCACACGACGACGGGCCATCCTCCAGGGGTCGCGTGTATCGAGGGTTGAAGCCGCCCCTCCGACAACAAACATATGTTCGACCACTCCGCCAGAGGTGAGCATCTGCCTCAGGCGGATCCACGTCAAGAGGTCCCTCGTAGATCAGTGTTGTAGACACGGCCGGCGGAGCGCGCGCTGCTTCGGCGAGCCGCACGTTCTGGAGAACACGCGTGCGCTTGTGGGCGTGACCGGAACGCAGCGACCCTGCTACTGTCTCCGCCGCAACCCGGCTCGTACTACTGGAGGAAACGATCGTGAAGAACTTGCGGCGAGTAGCGACCCCTCTGGTCGTCATCACCCTTCTCCTCGGCCTCTCGGCCTCTCCGAGCTCGGGGGGGGACGTTGACCTTTTCCCCCTCACGGTCAGCTTCGCCTGCGATGACGACCTCTCGGTCATCGCCACCTTCACAGTCGTGAACAACAGCGACGAGGTCGAGGAGATCGCCTTCGCCCATCTCGAAGCGCCGATCGAGGTCGACCTCGACTTCGAACCAGTCGTCGTAGCCGCGGGAGGCTCGAGCAGCGCGAGCCTCGACACCGGTGAGAACCCGTTGAACACGACCTTCGACGTCGACCTCGAGTTCGTCAGTCAACGCCGGCTGGACCGCCAACTCGTCGCCGAGTACGAGTGCCAGGCGCCGCCGGCCGCACCGGCCGCCGACGCACCGGCCGCCGCCGCACCGGCCGCAGCCGCACAGCCGGTAGAGGCCGCGCCCACCTTCACCGGCTGATCAGGGCGCTGATCCCGACGAGGATCGCGCTCCTCCAGCTCTCCACGTGCTAGTTCGGCGCGTCCGGAGCGAAGGAGGCAGCGAGGACGTGCTCCTGAGGCTTCGCCCACGCGGTCTTCGGGATCCCTGTCTGAAGCAACAGACTGCTGCTGTCACGGCTGCAATGGTCGAACTGGGCCCGACGAACAGCCTCTTGGAAGTCTCGAACATGAAGTATCCGACGATCGCGGGGCGGACCGGGTGCAGGCCGTACTGCACGGGTACGCCGACGATAGGAATACGGGAGAGCTTCGGGTACGACGAGGGCTTACACAGTCAGCCCCGCGAGCGAGTCCGGGGCCGGCGCACCGCGGTCGAACTCGCCCCTCCGACACCGAGAAACGGGGCGCGGCGGGTGTCGTGCGGAGCTATCCAGTGCGGAGGTTGCCCGTGATCCCCGTTCGGTAGAGCTCGTCGAAGTGGATCCATTCGGGCTCGCCCTCGACGAGCTCGCGGAGCTGGGCCGCCCAGCGCTCGGTCTCCTCGCGCTGGTTGTTCCGCTCGGCTTCCTCGGCCGAGGAGAGCTCGCCGTCGACCTCGGCGAACTCGGCCAGGATCAGGTAGTGACCAGGCTCGTCGCGGTGAGCGAGCAGCCTCGTGCCGATGTAGCCCATGACGTCGGTCGAGGCCTGCCCGGCGTCCCATTCTGCGAGCAGTTCGACGAGAGCGTCGGCGTCGCCGCATCGAATCCGGATCCCTTGTGCGAATCTCATCGGCTCTCAGGCCTCTCTCTTCGATCGCGTCAGCTCGAGGTGTCGAGCGACGCGGCGAACTCTTGCTGGAGACGCGACATCCCGGCGAGGTCGAACGCCCCTGGGGATCCGACTGCCATCGCCTTCGCCGACTTCTCGTCGAAGCCGAGTTCGGTCCGGACGTCGTCGATCTGGCCGTCGACGAAGTCGTGGTAGTCGATCTCGAGAAGGTCCGTGCCCACCCGATCACAGAGGTTGCGCCCTCGGCGGAGCGCGTCCGCGATCCGGACGTGCATCTCGGGGCTGTCGAGATGGCGTTCGTGAAGGTCACCGGAAAAGAATCCCGCGTTGGCGACATAACCGGTCTCGAAGAGCCCGACGAGCGTGGCGAGCCATGCGAAACCCTTCGGGATCGGGATCGGCTCGTCCGATCAGAGCGAAGACCTCGAGCTCGCCCTCGAGGTTGGTTCCGTAGTCGGCGAGCACGTGGACGAAGTCGTGCTGCGCGAGATAGGCCGACGCACCGCCGACCGATCCGGGAAGAGCGAAGCCGCGACCCCGATACATCTCCCATACGCCCCGCCCGAGCGTCCCCGCCGGTAGGTGCCCGAAGGCCGTCCAACGTTCGACCAGGTCTGGATCCTCCACTCCGGCCGAGGCTGATCCGCGAGCTTCACGCTGGTCTCGAGCTGGTCTGTTCGAGCCATTTCCCAATGCTCGGCGAACCCGCTGCGATGAAGATCGAGCCACGCCAGGCCGAAAGCACCCTGGGCATAGCGCCGGGCCACGCGCACGAACTGGTCGTCGACCTCGAGCGCCTCGGCGTACGTGGCGACCCGGCGCGCCACGTCCGCGGGAATCGGTCGCAGGATCAGCTCACCGAGCACCATGTGGTGCACGATCCGTGTCCGGTACTCAGGCCCGCGCCCGGAAAGCACCTCTGCCAGCTCGTCGGCCTCGAGCGGATCCAGCTCGGCGAAGTCGACGTCGATGTCCAGGAGCGCGTCGGCGATGGCGCCGAGCAGGCTGACCTGCGCGGGCTCGAGCCCGCCCTCGGGAGCGACCGCGGAGGCAATGCCACGAGCGATCAGCTCGGATTCCGCGGTCGACACGCTCCTGCCGGCTGGAACGCCGGTCCCGACCGCCCTTGGTTTCGTCGCTCCTGCCATGATTGCGCTCGATCCTATGCGTGCGCCGGTCCAGAATACCGGGTACGTTGGGAACATGAGGGAGGCGGCCGGGAACTGTTGAGGGAGCACGGGTTGCAGGTCACCGCTCAACGGCTGGCCGTATTGGAGGCGGTTTCGGCCTGTCCGCATGCCACAGCCGATGAGATCGCCGACGGCGTGCGCGCACGCATCGGGTCGGTCTCCCGCCAGGCCGTCTACGACGCCTTGGGGGCGTTGGTCGACAAGGGCGTGACCCGGGATCCACCACGCGGTCGCCGGCTCGCTACGAGGATCGGGTCGACGACAACCACCACCACCTCGTCTGCCGCACCTGCGGTCGCATGGTCGACGTCGACTGTGCGGTGGGGAGCAGACCGTGCCTGGAAGCCGCCGATGATCACGGGTTCACGATCGACGAAGCCGAAGTCATCTACTGGGGCTCTTGCCCTGCCTGCCAGCAGGCGTCCGACGACGTCAGCGATGCATGAGAACGACACTGTCAGCCACACGAACACTCGAGGAGCACCATCATGACAAGCGAAGACACCGGCGCCGTCGTCACCACCGATGAGGAGGACGCGCCCGCCGCGAGGTGCCCGGTGGTGCACCACGCTCACACCGCAACGGGTTCGACGGCGAACCAGCACTGGTGGCCGGATCAGCTGAACCTGCGGCCGCTCGACAAGAACTCCCCGCTGATCGATCCCATGGGCGAGGACTTCGACTACGCCGCAGGAGTTCGACGAGCCTCGACCTCGATGCTGTGAAGGCGGACATCGACGAGGTGATGACGACGTCGCAGGACTGGTGGCCGGCCGACTACGGCCACTACGGGCCGCTGTTCATCCGGATGGCGTGGCACAGCGCCGGCACCTACCGCATCCACGACGGCCGCGGCGGTGCCGGCTCCGGCACGCAGCGCTTCGCCCCCCTCAACAGCTGGCCCGACAACGCGAACCTCGACAAGGCGCGCCGCCTGCTCTGGCCGGTCAAGCAGAAGTACGGCCGGAAGATCTCCTGGGCCGACCTGATGATCCTCGCCGGGAACGTCGCCCTGGAGTCGATGGGCTTCGAGACGTTCGGGTTCGGCGGCGGGCGTGAGGACGTCTGGGAGCCCGAGGAGGACATCTACTGGGGGCCCGAGGACACCTGGCTCGGCGACGAGCGCTACAGCGGCGACCGGGAGCTCGACGATCCTCTCGGCGCGGTGCAGATGGGCCTGATCTACGTGAACCCCGAAGGGCCCGAACGGCAAGCCGAGCGCGCTCGCCGCCGCCAAGGACATCCGCGAGACGTTCGCCCGCATGGCCATGAACGACGAGGAGACGGTGGCGCTCATCGCCGGCGGGCACACCTTCGGCAAGACCCACGGTGCCGCCGACGCCGACCGAGTACGTCGGTCGCGAACCCGAGGGTGCCGGCCTCGAGGAGCAGGGCCTCGGCTGGAAGAACACCTTCGGCAGCGGCAAGGGCGACGACACGATCACCAGCGGGCTCGAGGGCGCCTGGACGCCCACCCCGGTGACGTGGGACAACAGCTTCTTCGAGACCCTGTTCGGCTACGACTGGGATCTGGTGAAGAGCCCTGCCGGTGCGTGGCAGTGGGTTCCGACCGATCCCGCGGCGGCGGACACCGTGCCCGACGCTCACGATCCGTCGAAGAGGCACGCCCCCATCATGCTGACGACGGATCTCGCACTGAGGATGGACCCGATCTACGAGCCGATCTCGAGGCGCTTCCACGAGAACCCGGACGAGTTCGCCGACGCCTTCGCCCGGGCGTGGTACAAGCTCACCCACCGCGACATGGGGCCCGTCTCGCGCTACCTCGGCCCGGAGGTCCCCGACGAGGAGCTGATCTGGCAGGACCCGGTCCCTGCCGTCGATCACGAACTGGTCGACGAGGCAGACATCGCGGCCCTGAAGGCCACGATCCTCGCGTCCGGGCTGTCGGTCTCCCAGCTGGTCTCGACCGCCTGGGCCTCGGCGTCGACCTTCCGTGACAGCGACAAGCGCGGCGGCGCCAACGGGGCGCGCATCCGCCTCGCACCGCAGAAGGACTGGGACGTCAACAACCCGGCCGAGCTGGCGACGGTGCTGGCGACCCTGGAAGGGATCCAGGCGGACTTCAACGGCGCGCAGACCGGCGGCAAGAAGGTCTCGCTCGCCGATCTGATCGTCCTCGGCGGGTGCGCCGCCGTCGAGCAGGCGGCCGAGGAACGCCGGGCACGACGTGCAGGTTCCGTTCGCCCCGGGACGCACGGACGCCTCGCAGGAGCAGACCGACGTGGACTCCTTCGCCGTGCTCGAACCGACCGCCGACGGGTTCCGCAACTACTTCCGAGCCGGTGACAAGAGGCGGCCCGAGGAGCTGCTGGTGGATCGGGCGAGCCTGCTGACGTTGACCGCTCCGGAGATGACGGTGCTCGTCGGCGGCCTGCGCGTCCTGAACGCGAACGCCGGACAGTCCGGACTCGGCGTCTTCACCGACCGGCCCGAGACGCTGACCAACGACTTCTTCGTGAACCTGCTCGACATGGGCACCGAGTGGAAGGTGTCCTCCGCCGAGCACGTCTACGAGGGTCGCGATCGCGAAACCGGCGAGGTCAAGTGGACCGGCACTGCCGTCGACCTCGTCTTCGGCTCGAACTCCCAGCTCCGAGCCATCGCCGAGGTCTACGGTGTGCGAAGACGCGCGAGGAGAAGTTCGTGCAGGACTTCGTCGCCGCGTGGGACAAGGTCATGAACCTCGATCGCTTCGACCTGGCCTGATCTCGACCGATGGGTCGTCCGCGCAGCCGCCATACGGCGGGACTTCCTTCGACCTCGAACAAGGAGAACTCATGTCAAGACTCAGTACAACGAGCTCGCCCTGGCCGTAGACGAGATCGCGCAGCATGCTCGAGTAGCCCGGCCGTCGCCCTCTCGTGAGCGGGTCAGACCCGCCGGCACCCAGGAGCGACGAGTTGGCTGCGTTCGCGGATCGCGTCGACGTTCTCTCCGGCAGAACCGCACGACCTCGCTGATCTGACCAGGCCATCTGTTCGACGTGACACCACGATCCTAGGGTGGAGCGATGCAACTGACGCCACGCTACGGACCCGATCCGGTCATCACGCTCGACGTTGCGCCGGCCGAGATCCTCCAACCGACCGTTCGTCAACGCGCTCGGTTGGCGGCGGCACTCGGTGCGTTTTCCGATGAACAGTGGGTGCATCCGAGCCGGTGCGACGGCTGGTCGAGTCGGGATCTCATCGTCCACCTCGACTCGACGAACCGATTCTGGTCGTACTCGATCGCCGCCGGATTGCGAGGCGAACCCACACGCCTGCTCGCGACGTTCGACCCGGTGGCGTCACCGGCCGAGCTCGTTGCTGATTCCGGCGACGTCTCCACGCAGTGAGGTGCTCGACCGTTTCCTGACCTCCACCGAGGCGTCTGGCCGACCTGTTGTCGTCGCTCGGCGACGACGACTGGACAGAGCTGGCCGAAGCACCTCCGGGCCACCTCAGCATCAGCGCCGTCGCTCACCACGCTCTCTGGGACTCGTGGGTGCACGAGCGCGACATTCTTCTTCCGTTGGGTATCCTCCCCGATGAGGAGGCCGATGAGGTCGCGGCGAGCCTCCTCTACGCGGCGTCTCTCAGTCCGGCATTCGCCATCAGGAACGGGACCGTGAGGGGCGGAACCCTGGCCGTAACCGTGACGGAACCGACGGTGTCCCTCGTCGTCGAGATCAGTGACCGCGTGGCCGTGCGCCACGGTAGCGCGGAGGCCGACCTTCGTCTCAGCGGTGGCGCTGTCGAGCTCCTGGAGGCCCTCAGTATCCGTGCGCCCCTGACGCAGTCGATCCCGGAGCAGTCATCCTGGATGCTCAGCGGCCTCGCCGAGGTGTTCGACGTCGAGCCGGCCTGATCGTCACGGTGGCCCCACTGCATCGAGATCGCCCTGGTTGACCTCCCCGAGCACGATGGCGAGGGGGAGGGGATCGACGGAGATCGTGCCCCGATACGGCGCGCTGACGGCCACAACCAGAGCCAGGGCCAGCGCGGTGATCACCACGAGGCCGCCGACGGTGACGCCCACCCACTGCGCATGGGGCAGGGCGACGAGCACCGCGTCCAGGCACAGCACGACGCCGCTGGCGAAGGCGAGCAGCAGGAGCGCCGGCGGCATCGAGCGGCTCGCGAGCGACAACCGATCCCGTCGAATCGACACCATGGCGTCGATGGATCCGAGGAGGTCGGTACCGCTCACCGGATTGATGGCCGGCCCGGCGACGATCTCGCACGTTTCGCGGAACATCTCTGCCAGCGCGTCCCGAGCTCTCGGGCTGCCACGACCACCCGGAAGGAGCGGCCATTCGTCGTCGACGACGTGTCCGAGATAGTTCTGCAGCATGCGGCGCAGACTGGGTGCGTCCAGACCGGGTGACTCTGCGATCAGTGCGAAGCGGGCGGCAGCGTCCGCCTCGAGGTCGGCGGTGTGTTGAGCATCGCGGAGCTGACCCCACTCGGTGTTGATGGCGAACGCCGCGAGAAAAGCAAACATGACGCCGAGCGCCGGGATGATCGGCCCGGCAACGCGGGCCAGGTCGGTCTCACTGTCCGCCGGCACCAGGAGGTCGAACACGATCGCAGCAGCGACCGACCATGCGATGAACCAGATGAGGAACCCTGCAAACACGACCGGGCCGGGCTGGCCGGTCAGGAAACGCATGACCCGAGCGCCGAAGGTGGTGGACGTCGCTCGTCGGGGCGCGGCGGACATGTTGCGACGCTACGCTGCCTCTGCTCCGAAGCTGTGGACCGTTCAGGCGGAGCGGCGTTCGGCATCCGCTGCGGTTCATCAGCCTCGGCCGCTTCATCGATGCCCAAATCCGGAAGCAGAGGTGCTCACATGACGGACACCGTTGCTGTCAGCAGGGAAGTCGCAGCTCCCGCGGAGCTCGTGTGGGGGATGGTCTCCGACGTGACCCGGATGGGTGAGTGGTCGCCCGAGAACGAGGGCGGCTCGTGGATGGGGGAATCGACGAGCGCGGAGCGCGGCGCCAAGTTCAAAGCCGCCAACCGCTACGGCAAGAGGTCATGGAAGACAGTGTCGACGGTCGTGGCCGCCGAGCCGGGGTGCGTCTTCTCCTTCCGGGTGAGCGCAGGGCCTTTCAAGGTGGCCGAGTGGTCGTACGACTTCGAGCCGACCGCAACGGGTTGTCAGGTCACCGAGTCGTGGACAGACCTTCGCAACGGCTTCTTCAGACCCATCGCGCAGATGGCGACCGGCGTCAAGGATCGTGCGGCGCACAACAGGAAAGGCATGGAGCAGACGCTCGAGAACCTCGCGCAGGCCGCTGAATCCGCCGCCGACACGAGCTGAGAGATCGGGCCCCAGGCGCCCGCCTTTGAGCTGACGGTCCTGAGGCGCGCGGCCGTAGGCTTCCGCCCCGTGGATCGGGGCTGGTTGCTGACGCTCGTGCTGGGGGTGCTCGTCCTCGGTGCCTGCACCTGGTTGACGGTCGTCGGCATCCGTCGGATACGCCGACGCCGCGAACGCGAGCGCCGCGCTCGGGTCCTCCCCGATGCACTGGCCGGTCTGATGCCTCTGGTGACGCAGCCTCTCGCGTCGCTCGTCGGGAAGATCGAGAAGAGCCTCGCCAGCCTCCAGTCCCTGACGGGACCCGATGGGACGGTCACGCTCCTGTTCTCCGACATCGTCGGTTCGACGAGCCTCAACCGGCAGCTCGGCGACGACGCGTGGGTACAGGTGCTGCGTGCCCATGACGAGATCGTCAAGTCGGTGGTGGCGGACAACGGCGGAAGCGTGGTCAAGACCCAGGGCGATGGCTTCATGGCCGCGTTCCGTACGCCGCGAGAGGCCGTCGACGGCGCCCTTGCCATCGCGCCCGCGCTCGAGGCCGGCGACGAGATCGGCGTGAGGCTCGAGCTGCGGATGGGCATTCACACAGGTGTGGTGATCACCGAAAGGGGCGACTACCACGGCATCAACGTCACTCTCGCTGCACGAGTGGCCGAACAGGCCCACGGTGACGAAGTGCTGGTGTCCGAAACGGTTCACGAGCGGCTCGAGGGTGAGAACGGTCTGCGGTTCCATGCTCGACGCCGAGCGAGGCTCAAGGGGATCCCCGGTCGCCACCGCTTCTACGAGGTCTCCGCCCGCTGAAGCCGCCCGACAGACCTACTCGTCTCGCGGGATGTCCTGCATCTCCTGTAGTTGGTCGAGGTAGTCCTGGGGGAGGCCGTGTTCACGCGCCCCGTGCAGCACCCGCTCCAGGTAGCCCGGTCGCACCGGGCCGACCTCCATGCGTGGATCGATGTAGACGAACGCGGTGGTGACACTGCTCTCGAGCAGCACGGGTCGTTCCACGCGGTCGTACCGTCCCTCGTCCACACCCTCCAAGCGGTCGAGGATCGCCAGGTCGGCAGCCCCGAGATGCCAGAGAACGCCGTGCGTGCGGGCCTGGACCGACGACCGGAGCGTCAGCACACCACGCACATTCACGAGTGGCGCATACCGCTCGAGGGTCGCCGGCTGAACGACACGGGCCGTGGGGCACCGCTGCGCCATTTGGCGCGTGTTCATGTTGGACCCGTAGGCGAAGTACCGAATCGGTTCCACTCTCGAGTACGCAGGACCCGCGTCGGACTCCCCGGTCATGACTTCAGGCGTCGATCTTCGAGAACGCGTTGATGACGATCACGCCGAGAACGATCAGCGCGACGCCGACGACGGCGGCCCAATCGAGCGACTGGTGGAAGACGAGCCAGCCGATGAGAACGATGAGCGCGGTGCCGGCACCTGCCCAGATCGCGTAGGCAGTCCCGAGTTCGATGTCGCGCACGGCGATCGCCAGCGCGAAGAACGCCACACCGTAGGCGACGAGCGTGATGATCGTGGGAACGACGCGGCTGAAGCCGTCGCTCTGCTTCAGGAACGATGTACCGATGACTTCGCTGACGATCGCCACAGCGAGATAGATCCAGGCGGACATGCGAACCTTCCGTTCGAGTGTGCTGCCGGTCAGGAACGAGGTGTTCGGGACGTTAACCGGAAGTCACCTTCTTCGGTGTAGACGATGTCGCCGATCGGGGACGGTGACGAGACGCGCGTGTCGTGGGTCGAGCGAAGCAGTAGTCCATCGGTGACAGCGAACCACTCGTGGGTGTCCTCGGTGCCGGTCTGGTCTCCCGACAGCTCCCGGCGCTCCCGGTAGTGGAGTGAGGCGACCTCCTCGCCACCGATCTCGATCTGCTCGATTCCGACGAACGTATTGGTGCCGGTGGATGTGACCTCCGTGCCCCGATCGTCACTCCGACCCTCACACGACGCGTCCCACGACTCGCCGGGCTCTGCGTTCACACGGATGACCTGGATCGGAGGATCGCAGGTCAATTCGGTCGTGTCGCCGACCTGGGCGGCCACGAGGTCGAAGCTCTGGTGGAGAGGCCCGCCGAGGTCGAGGAGCAGGTCCTCAGAGGGGCAGTACTTCTTCACCTGCCAGTGGTTGGTGCTGAAGTCGATCCGGAAACTCCAGCAGCCATCCGTCTCCCGCGTCACCGTGGCGGGAATCGTGGGTCCCCACTCCTGTTTGGTGCCGAGCAGCGAGAGGCGTTCGGTGCCGGAACCCTCATAGGTGTAGACGCCTGTGGCCGGTTCGAGGAACCCGGCCGTCTCGGCGCCTCCGCCCTCCTCCTCGCGGTAGCGCTCGATCGCATCCTGCGTGGATACCTCCTCGGCGCCCCGGTTCGCCCAGAGAACGGCGAACACGCCCGCTCCGCCGGCGAGTGCCACCAGGACCGCGATCACGACCAGCCGTCGGGGCCGTCGGTACCAGGGCCGACGGGAGGTGGCGGTTCCGTCGTCGTCAGGGTCGCGCTGATGCTCGGCGGCCATCGGTCGTTCTCTCGTCGCGAGGTTGCGTGGTCCGGAGTCCTGGTCCAGGTGGCAATCATGGCGCGGTCGCGTGTCGTCGTACCGATCATCGGACCCGCCGTCATCCGGCTGTATGGTCGGGCCCCGACGCCTGCGGGCGACATCGAAGGAATCGGGTCGAGGAGGGACCGGGCCGTGAGCAAGGCAGTCGTGCTCGGGGGGTGCGGTGGAATCGGCCGTATCGCCGTCGAGGCCCTGGCCAGTGGCGAATGGTTCGACGCGATCGACATCGCCGACGTGCGAGAGGCAGACGCCGAGGTACTCGCCGATCAGATCGGCCGTTCGGGACTCCGCGGTGTCGCCGTCGACGCCACCTCGCCGGACAGCCTGGCGGCCGTGCTCGTCGGTGCGGACGTGGCCGTGAGCTGCATCGGTCCCTTCTACAGGTTCGGTGCGCCCGTGCTGGAGGCGTGTATCCGCGCGGGCGTGAACTTCGTCGACGTCTGCGACGACCTCGACGCCACGCAACGCCAACTCGCGCTCGACGGTGCGGCCCGCGATGCGGGGGTGGTGGCGCTGATCGGCATGGGGAACTCACCGGGCCTCGCGAATGTGCTGGTGCGGTACGCGGCAGACGAGCTGCTCGAGGAGACGACCTCGGTCGACATCATGCACATCCACGGCGGTGAGCCCGATGAAGGGCCCGCCGTCGTGAAGCACCGGATCCACGCCATGGTGAACGACGTGCCGTTGTTCATCGACGGTGAGTTTGTCGAAGTGCGACTTCTCGATCCCAGCGGTGGGGCCTTCGTCGAGGAGACGGATTTCCGCGATGTCGGGCGCTATCCCGTGTACCCCTATCCGCACCCCGAGACGATCACGCTGCCGCAACACCTCCCCGGGCTTCGGCGCGCCACGAACCGCGGGGTCGTCTACCCGCTGACGTACTTCGAACACACGATGGCGACTGTTCGCCGCGGCCTGGAGGCCAATCCCGGCGTTGCTGTCGCCGACCTGCCCGTCGACGACTGGGTGACCCGGATCCTCGCTGAACGCTCGCGTTTGCTGGCGGAAGCCGACGTGAGTGAGCCGGGTGGTTGCCTCAAGATCGTCGTGTCCGGCACCCGTGATGGCGAGGAGCACACCTACGTCTTCTCACTGTCGTCGACGGGCGGAGCGGGAGCCGGTGAAGGAACCGGCATCCCCGCGGCGCTGGGGGCGATCCTCATCGAACGAGGGACGATCGATCGGCCGGGAGTGCACCCACCCGAAGCGGTCGTCGACCCGTTGACCATGCTGGCACTGGCCGGCGACGTCATCGGACACTTCGGCATCGAACACAGCGGCGGCGGGACGCTCCCGATCCACATAGCGCATCACGGCCCCGACGGCACCTTCGAAGAGCTCGCGCTCTAGAAGGCCCTCAAGTGGCCACGCCGACCGAGCAGGTCTACCTCGGCATCGACCTCGGAACCGGCGGCGTCAAGGCCGCTGTCGTGGCACGCGACGGTTCCGTACTCGGGACGGCATCCTTCCCGTACGTGATGCGTCATCCGCATTCAGGATGGGCCGAGCAGAACCCCGAGGACTACTGGACCGCATCCTGTGAGGCGGCGAGGGATGCGGTCGCGCAGGCCGACATCGACCCCGAGCACGTGAAGGGGCTGGCGTTCGCGGGCCAGATGCTGACGCTGGTGCCCGTCGACGCGACGGGGTACCCGACGCGTCCGGCGATCTCATGGCTCGACAGTCGAGCGGATGCCGAGGCCGTGGGGATCACCCGGCGAATGGGTGGGCGAACGGTCGTGCGAGCCTTCGCCGGCGCGGCGCCGTCGGGTAAGGACGTCATCGCCAAGGTGTCCTGGATCCGCTCCCATGAGCCCGACGTCTACGCCCGCACGAAGGCCTTTCTCGACGCCACCGGCTATCTGGTGGCGCGGGCGACCGGCGAGTTGCTGATCGACCACTCCGGGGTGTCAGGGACGGGGATCGTCAACCGGAGAACGCGGGGATGGTCGCGCCCGCTCGCCCTGCTCGGGGGCTACCCGTTGGGGAAGATGCCATCGGTTCGGCGCAGCGTCGACGTTGCGGGTGCTCTGCGTCGCGACGCCGCCGACGACCTCGGTCTGCGACCCGGCGTGCCCGTGGTCATGGGAATGGGTGACGCGGCCGCCGCCGAGGTCGGCACGGGTGCGTTGGGGGAGGGCGATGCCCACGTGTACCTCGGCACGTCGGGGTGGCTCGGGGTTCACCTGTCCCGCCCTCGACATTTGGGCCGCAGGGGCATCGTGTCGATTGCGTCTGCCGATCCGACGTCGTGGCTGCTCATCGCCGAGACCCAGACGGCGGGTGCGACCGTCGACTGGTTCCTGCGCGCGGTCGGCCTCGGCCCGACGGAGCCCGACGACGACAGGAATCGCTACGACGCCCTCTCTCGGCTCGTCGAGCGTTCACCGTCGGGCGCTCGGGGCGTGCTGTTCGCGCCGTGGCTCACCGGGGAGCGGGCGCCCGTCACCGACACCGCGCTTCGCGGCGCCTTCGTCGGCCTCGGTCTGGACCACGATCGGAGTGATCTGGCCCGGGCGGTGCTCGAGGGCGTCGCCCTCAACATGCGGTGGTCGGCGGACGAGATTCGCGCCGCGGGGATGCCGCTCGACGTGTTGCGTGCCGCCGGGGGAGGAGCGCGCTCCGATGTCTGGCTCCAGATCATCGCCGACGTGCTGGGAGCCCGCATCGAGCGGGTGAGGCGACCCCAGGACAGTGGCGCTGTGGGATGCGCTCTCACCGTCGCGGTCGCGCTCGGCGACCTGCCATCGATGGCGGCGCTTCGCAACGTCGTGCACGTGGAGGAGACCTTCACGCCGCAGGCCGAGAACCGTGCGACCTACGATCAACTCGCGGATGCCCTTCGCCGGATACAGCCGGCCCTGAGCGGCGCGGCACGGATCTGAACCCGGGCGACGCGGGCGTTCCTGTGGGCATCCGGGACTGCCCGGACACCGGAGGTCGGCGACGTGCGATGCTTGTCGGAGTCCGATCGCTGACTCAGGAGTTTCCATGCGTCGCCTTGTCGTTCTCGCTGCGATCGCGGCCGTCGCGATCGCGGCCTGTACCTCCGACGGTGGGGATTCCGGCGGCGATTCGGTCCCGGCCGTCGAGACGAAGGCCGACTTCGACGAGTATCTCGAGGAAGCAGAAGAGGTGCCGCTGGCCGACAGTGATGCGGCCGAGCCGCCGGCGCTTCCGACCTCGGCGGGCGGTGCGTCCGGGTACACGCGCTATGTGTTCCGGGAGTTCGAGGGCCAGGTGCTGACCAGCCTCGTCGAAGGCCCGCTCGGTCGCCAGGTCCGCTGTCAGGACGTCGAACTCCCGTGTTCCTACGAGGACCTGAAGGAACTCCACGAGTCGGGTGACGAGATCCCCGAGGAGCTCTCTCTCGACGCCGATGAGCTCGCCACCCTCGTCGGCGAACTCGACCAGACGCGCGCTGTCGTCGAGCGCTACGCCGACGTGAACGACGCGTGTGCAGACGGTTACTTCTCGGACCGGACACAGTCTCCGAACATGGGATCGCACTTCACGAAGTACAGCCTCATCGCCGACGGGGAGTTCGATCCGGGCGAGCCCGAGATCCTCATCTACGCCGCAGCCGGCGGTATCGAGCCGACACCCGAGATCGTCGGGCAGTGCAAGAACGGACAGTGGGACGGCGGCGAGATGGAGATCGTGGCGGCGGCCTACATCGTCCTGACCGGCCAGGTCGGCGACGATCACCCCGAGGGATACGCCGGCGAGATCGACAACTGGCACGTGCACTACAACCTCTGTCGGGGCGTCGGACGTGACTCCATCGTGACCGAAGAGGAGTGCGAGGCCCGCGGAGGGCGATGGGCCGGCACGCTCGGCTGGATGATGCACGCCTGGGTCGCGCCGGGTTACGACAACCAGCTCGGTGTCTTCTCGATGTGGAACCCGACGGTGTGGCCGATCTCCGATCCCGAGGTCATCAAGGGGGAACGGAGCGCAACGATCTCCGATGCTGCTCCGGGGGCCGCGCTGGCGTCGATCGAGAACTTCTCGTTCGGTGACGTGGAGGTCAAGGCCGGCAACGCTGTGACCTGGGCCAACAGTGACAGCGTGGCGCACACGGTGACCGCCGGATCGGCGTCATCGCCGCTGGACGTCTTCGATTCGGGCGTGTTCGCCCCCGGGGAGAGCTACGAGGTCACCTTCGATGAACCCGGCGAGTACGAGTTCTTCTGCACCCTGCACCCCGACATGAGCGGAACTGTCATCGTCGAGTAACGCCGAAAGCGAGTAGCACCGAAGGGGTGCCCGGAGCCGGTCTGGGACCCCCGGGCATCGTGGTCTGCGAGACTCTCATCTGCATGGATGACATTTCGTACGCTCGCACCGGGGATGTGCACGTCGCATACCGCGTCCTCGAAGGCAGGGGCTCCGCCGATGTCGTGATGTTCGCGGGCATGTTCTTCCCGATGGAGCTGCTCGCCGAGGATCGTGTCGCCGCGCGTTTCATGGAAGGGCTGGCGTCACTCGGTCGGCTGATCGTGTTCGACAAGCGCGGCGTGGGACTGTCGGACCCCTTCACGGACTGGAAACGTTCCGCCCGGGAGCAGTGGGCCGAAGATCTGGTGGCGGTTGTCGAGGCTGTCGGGTCGGATCGGCCGACGGTGGTGTCCTGGGATCCGATGGGTGTGGCCCGGTCGGTAGCCGCACGCCACCCCGAGCTGATCGGTCGGTTGGTTCTCGTGAACCCGCTCCACTCGGCCAAGCTGCTCGCCAGGCAATTCGGCGGGGCCTCGCAGGACGAGGCCGTCTCCGGCATGGAGAAGGCGGCATTCCCGAGCAGGATCAACGAGGTGAGCTTTCGGGAGTGGCTGGCGAAGGCGGGCAGGTCCGGCGCCAGCCCGGCGAATGCTGGCCGCATGTGGCAGGCCATGCTCGATGACGCCGGGGCCCTGACACCCGAGGGCATCGAGACTCCCACCCTGGTGATCCACCGGCGCGACTCCATGGTCCCCGAGAAGAGCGCGCGCGCAGTTGCAGCGGCGATCCCGGGGTCCGATTACGTGCAGTTGCCCGGCGCTGACATGTTCCCGATCTCCGGGGACGTGGACGACTTGGTGGCTGAAGTCGCCAGGTTCGTCACCGGGAGCGTCAGCCTTCCGGCTCCGGAGCGCGCGCTTGCCGCCGTTCTGTTCACCGACCTCGTGGCGTCGACCGAACGCGCCACGGGAGAAGGGGACCGGAAATGGCGAGACCTCCTCGATGCGCACGATGCCGCCGCGCGACGTTGCGTGGATCGCGTGGGTGGGTACGTCGTGAAGTACACGGGCGACGGCGTCCTCGCACTCATGCCATCGGCAACCTGTGCTCTGCAGGTTGCGCGATCGATCGGAGACGCCCTCTCCGAACAGGGATTGGAGATCCGCGCGGGGATTCACGTCGGCGACGTCGACCAGCGGGGTGACGACGTGTCGGGAATCGTCGTCAACGTCGCCGCGAGGATCATGAGTCAGGCCGAGACTGGGGAGATCCTCGTGTCCGAATCGATCAGGCGGGCGACGATGGGTTCGGGGTTCGTGTACGACCAGACCCGGAGCATCGAGCTCAAGGGTGTCCCCGACGTGTGGACACTCCACCGATGGAACGCATCTCCCTCGCCCGATCAGTGACCGCGGTTGAACGAGTGAGCCTGACGCCGCCAACGCCGGGATAAGTGTCGTACCGGGGTTCTACGCTGGTTCTGTCGATGTGGTGGTGTTGTTCTCCGCTCGGTTTCTTCCCCCGATGGCTTTCGTCTGTGCGTGTGCCCTTGTTGCTGTGGTGTCGCGCGGGCGGTGGGAGTTCGGGAGGAGGTGAGCTGTGGAGGAACTACCGGAGGAACCACGGGAGGAACCGGCGGGCGGGTCTGATTCCGCTGAAGACAGGGGATCGGATGTGGGGCCGTTGGGTCAGGAGATCCTGGATCTGTTCGGGGCCGTGTACCGCCTCGAGGCGAGGCTGTCGGAGCGGATCGCGGCGTTCGATGCGTCGCGGGAGTGGGAAGTCGACGGCTCCGCGTCGGCTCAGGCGTGGTTGCGCTACCACGGTCGACTGTCGCCTTCGGCGGCGTCGGGTGCGGTCAAGACGGCCCGTCGCCTGCGGCACCTGCCGAGAACCCAGGAGGCGTTCGCTGCCGGTGAGATCTCATCGGATCATGTCCGTGTGATCGCCACCGGCACCGACGTCGCCGAAAGTCTCGACGGAATCGACGAACTCGACGTCGGAAGAAGCCACACGACTGGTCGCCGAGGGCGAGAAGGTCTTCGTCGATGCTGCTCGCGACCTGGACCCGGGGCGGTTGCGTCGTGTGGTGACGCATTGGCGTCATGTTGTCGAACCTGGGGTGGTCGTCAGCGACGAAGTAGCGGCCGTGTGCCGTCGCAAGCTGCACATGTCACAGACCCTCGAGGGACGGTTCATCCTCGATGGCGAGTTGGATCTCGAGGGAGGCGCTCTCGTCAAGACCGCCCTCGACGCGCTCATGAATCCCGGCCCGGCCGAGCTTCGGTGCCCTCGCGCAGGTGGGGCTCCGGTGAGGGCTCGTCGAATTGCGATCGGCGCCCCGGGCTCGGGAGTCGAGCCCTCTGTCGATCCTCTGCTTCGCTGCTCGGCTCGGCACTCCGCTGCGGGTCTCGACCACGGGCGCAACTGATCGCATCGCGAAGACCTCCCCGTCGCTTCCCGCAGCACGCCGGCTCGGCCTCACCCAACCCGAGCACCAGCCAGGCCCTCGACGTCGGACGACACACTCCGACGATCCCGCCGGCGATCCGCCGGGCACTGGTCGGACGCGACCGAGGTTGCGCCTGGCCCGGCTGCGACCGACCGCCGGGCTGGTGCGACGCCCACCACTCGTGCACTGGGCCAACGGCGGCACGACATCGCTCGACAACACCGTGCTCGTCTGCCGAGCACATCACACCAAACTCCACGAACACCACTGGCAGGCGAAACTCACCGCCGAAGGAGAACTCGAAGTCAAGCCGCCGTAGGTCGCGTGAATCGTAGGCCGTCATCGGGCGCGTACCCTCCCCGCAGGGGGTGCTGATGAACCGCGAAGCTTTCGAGGAACGATTCGACAAGAGTTCGACAATGAGGTTGCCGAGACGATGCTGGCCATCGCCGGCGAAGGGGCTGACGGGCATGGTGGTTTGTCGGGCTACCTCGGATTCCGCCACACGGAGCTGACCGCCGGTCGACTCGTGGTCGAGATGGATGCGCGAGACGAGCTCAAGAATCCGTTCGGCTCTCTCCACGGCGGGTGCCTGTCGGCGCTCGTCGACCACTGCTTGGGAATGGTCTTCTACCCGCTGATTCCGAAGGGTGCGTGGGTGGCGACGACGGAGTTCAAGCTCAATCTGATGAAGCCGGTCACGTCGGGCACGTGTGTCGCGGTGACCGAAGTCGTGACGCTCACGAAACGCAGCGGCGTCGCCCGCATCGACGTCTCCAACGACGGCAACGCCGTCTGTGCGGCACAGGGAACCGTCACGATCGTGCCACCTCGGTCGGGGTGATGGCGACGGCACGAACCTCGCGCCCGGTGTCCATGCCCGGCTCGTAGGTCACGGCTTGCACCCGGTTCGACGTCGTGAGGTGCGTGGGCGGTGGGTGGATACAGTCCGTTCCGTGCTCGTCCAACGTCTCGTCGACGCACCGATCATCGGCCCCTCGTCCCACCTCGGCATCGGGGACAACATCCAGGGACCGTCACTGATCCGGGTGCCCGACTGGGTCCGTGAACCTCTCGGCCGTTACTACCTCTACTTCGCCGATCACAAGGGTAGCTACATCCGCCTCGCCTACGCCGACGACGTGGCCGGTCCGTGGACGGTGTACCCGCCGGGCAGCCTTCAGCTGGCCGACTCGTGCTTCGTGACGACGCCACCACCTGCGACCGACGAGGAACTCGACTCCGTACGCGTCCTGTACGACGAGATCTTCGGTCCGGGGCAGCTCTCCCACGACCTCGTCACCGAGGCGACCACACCACACATCGCCTCGCCCGACGTCCACGTCGATCCGAGCAACCGACGGATCGTCATGTACTTCCACGGCTTGGAGGCTCTGGGACTTCAGGTCAGTCGGGCCGCAGCCTCTGGGGACGGGATCTCGTTCCGAGCCCGTCCTGAGGTGCTCGCCCCTCCCTACCTCCGCGCCTTTCCCTACGACGGTCGGGTGTATGCCATCACGATGCCGGGACAGTTCTTACGCTCCGCTGACGGGCTGACCGGCTTCGAGTCGGGTCCGACGCTGTTCGAGCCCGACATTCGTCACGCAGCCGTGTGCCGCCGCGGGGAGACGCTTCATGTGTTCTGGAGCCGAGTGGGTGACGCTCCCGAACGGATTCTGCATTCCGCAGTCGAGCTCGCCGACGACTGGGCCGCTTGGCGTGCCTCTGTGCCGAGCGAGGTGCTGCGTCCCGAACGACCGTGGGAGGGCGCGGACGCTCCCGTCGAGCCGTCGGTGCGAAGCGTCGCGTACGGCCGCGTGAACCAGCTCCGGGATCCGGCCATCTTCGAAGACCAGGGCCACACCTATCTGCTGTACTCCGTGGCCGGCGAGTCAGGCATCGGCCTGGCCGAGATCGACCTGTGAAGGGCGGGCAGCGCAGGCGACCTGTCAGCTCGCGGCGTCACCCGCTGAAGGGATCGGTTGCTCGCTCACATCCTCGTCGGGCCACAGGGAGAGGATGGCGCCGAGGATCTCGTCGGCGGCGTCGAGGCTGCCCATGTGGCTCTCGCCGGGCCGCACCGCGAGCGCGCTGTCGGGAACCAACGCCGCCTGGTGTTCGCCATGAGTGAGGGGAACGAGGTGATCCGCGTCGCCGTGCCAGAAGCGGATCGGCGCTTGGATGTCGCGGAGCCGAAAGCCCCATGGGCGGTTGAACAACACGAGGTCGGACACGAGAGACCGAACACCGCCGCGCTCACTGGCCCCCGAGAGATCGTCGATGAACATCGCCTTCATCTCGGGGCGGGCGAACACCACCTGGTCGCCTTCGGGAGAGACCCGCATGAAGAGGTCGAAGACCTGGGAGCTGAAAGGGGTGAGTAGCCGCACCATTGCGGACAGCCCGTAGCCGAGAGGAGTCCGAATACGTTCGACGACGGGGGCGAGTTTGCCGGCGAAGGCGATGGCGCCTCCCTCGATCGCCTCGTCGCCCCGGGTGGGAGCGACTCCACCCAGGACCGCGCCGGCGGTGAAGCGGCCGGGAAACGCCGCCGCGCACGCCAGGACGTAGGGGCCGCCGCCCGAGAGCCCGATGGCTCCGAATCTTCCGATTCCGAAGCGGTCGGCCACGACTTCGATGTCGCGGGTGTAGTCGAGGACCGAGTCGTAGAGGTGGGATGTCGAGTCGCCGATGCCCGGACGTTCCAGCGCGATGAGGCGAACTCCGAGCTCGGCTGCGAGCGCACGGGTAGCCGGTGGGATCTGCCTGCGGGCACCCGGAGTGCCGGGGAACCAGAAGATCGCCGGGCCGCGGGGCGTGCCGTACTCGGCGAATCCGAGCCGGCGTCCGTCGGGGAGTCCCACCGCGCCTTCCAGGAGCGGCGGGTCGAGCGTGCTCGCGTCGGTCATGTCACCTGGGCGGTCGGGGTCGGGGTCAGGAGATCGTCTCAGCCCGCACGATCAGAGCAGGCCCTCGGGTCGGGATTCCAATCAGAGCCCGCTCGATCGCTCGATGATCTGCACCATGGTCTCCTCCAGACTCGACGGTACCTCCCGAGCCGAAGCCTCGATCCCGGCTGTCTCCACAATGCGGCGGACCTCGTCGACCGAGGCGCCCTGCACCCTCAGGCGACGGCCGACCAGGCCGACCCCGAGCCCTTTCTGCTCGAGAATGCCGAACGCACCGCTCCACGCCTCGGTCTCCACCTCGACGACCTGTTCGTCGCCGATGATCTCGCTCACGGTCCCCGACGCCTTCACGGCACCGCGATCCAGGATCACCACGCGGTCACACTGTTCGGCCTCGTCCATGGAATGCGTACTCACGAGGACAGCCGTTCCGCGATCAGCCTGGTCGCGGATCCGGTCCCACAGTCGTGAGCGCTCGAGGGCATCCACGCCGGAGGTCGGCTCGTCCAGAACGAGGACCCGCGGCTCGTGTTGGAGGGCGGCGGCAAACGCCACCTTGCGCCTGGTACCGAGGTCGAGTTCGCGCACCAGAACGTCGGCACTCTCGCTCAGATCCGAATCCAGCGACACGTCCGGGCGACCGTAGGCCCGAGCCACGAACCGAAGATTCTCGCGAGCTGTGAGGTCGGTCCAGAGGCCGAGTCCCTGGGGCATGTAGCCACTCGCCCGGCGTGTGGCTCGCGAGGGAGCGCCACCCGCGAGCGTGATGCGGCCCTCATCGGGTTGGAGGAGACCGAGTGCCTGGCGGATGAGGGTGGTTTTCCCTGCTCCGTTCGCACCGAGGAGCCCGACGACTTCGCCGCTCGACACGGCGAGGTCCACGTGGTCGTTGGCGATCTGGTCACCGAACCGCTTCGTCAGCTGCTCCACCCGAAGAAGCGGAGCTGTGTCGGGTGACGGAGTACTCACGACGCTTCGGACTTCGTGCTGCCGTTCGTGTTGCCGTCCGCGTCGGCATTCGTATCGTCATCCGCCTCGTCGTGGAGCAGCGAGACGATCACGGCATCAGACAACGTCGCCTGGACGTGGACGCCCTCGGCGAGGGTCGGGTCATGGGGCGACACCCACCGCCTCCAGTGCCGGCCGTCGCGCCAGGAGCGGCGGCCGGCGGGACGTTCGAGGCGGACGATCCGGCCGGGTAGCCGCGCCACGATCTCGCGCGGCGAGCCCGAATCCAGGACACGACCTGCATCGAGCACAAGGAGCTTCGACGCGCGCTCGGCCTCGTCCAGGTAGGACGTGGCCACGACGACGGCCGCTCCCTCGACACTCGAAGCGGCGATCAGGCGCCACAGTTGCGCCCGGCTCACCGGATCGACACCCGTCGTCGGCTCATCGAGAACGAGCAGGCGCGGCCCGTGGACCAGCCCCATGGCCATGGCGAGCTTCTGGCGCTGCCCGCCGGACAGGTGGGAGGCCAGCCGGCTCGCGAACGGCGCCAGCTCGGTTCGCTCGAGCAGCTCACCGCTCCGCGTCGACGCTTCGTCTCGGTCCACCCCGTACACCGAGGCCACGAAGTGGAGATTCTCCTCCGCGGTCAGACCGGGGAACACGCCGCCTCCCGTGGGCACGTAGCCGATCTGCGACGCCACGGGCCGACGGACGTCACCGGCCTTCTCCTTCAGACCACCGGCGAGCACGCGCAGGAGGGTGGTCTTGCCGGCGCCCGCGCCTCCCACCACGGCGGTCACGGAGCCGGCAGGGATCTCGAGCGATACGTCCCGCAGCCTCCGGCACCGGAGGTTCTCGACACCGAACGTGGAGGTCATGCTGACCCCGTTGCAGGTGATGAATCGGTGGGCTTCTCCCGGCTTCGGACACGCGCGCCGAGGTCACGCCGGAACCGCGCGATGGCGAGTCCGAAGACCACCACCGCCATGAACGCGAGAACCCCGAGCGGCAGAAGCAGCTCACGGAACGTCTGGTCCTTGAGCATGACACCGCGGCTGATCTCTATGAACCAGGTCAAGGGGAGCGCGTAGGCGATCCACCGGACCCACACGGCCATGGATTCGAGCGGGAAGATCAGGCCGGAGAGAAGTACCTGGGGGAGAAGGACCATGAGAGCAAGCTGGATGGCCTGGCCGGCGTTCTGCGACACCGTCGAGATGAGAATGCCGAGCCCGAGCGCCACGAGCAGGAACAGCGCCGCCCCCAGAGCGAGGAGCGCTACGGATCCGCGCATCGGCACGTCGAAGAGCAGGATGCCTGCGACGGTGACAAGCGCCATGTCGACCGCAGCGATCACGAAGTAGGGGACGATCTTGCCGGCGATGATGCCTGATGCCCGCAGCGGCATGACCGCGAGCTGTTCGAGAGCGCCGCTCTCGCGTTCACGCGTGATACCGAGGCTCGTGATGACGATCCCGATGAAGACGAGAATGAGTCCGATGATCCCGGGCACCATGACCGCTGACGTCTCCAGGTCGGGGTTGTAGAGGATCTCGACATTCGCGTCGGGTGCCTTGCGGGCCAACGCAGCCTTCGTGGTTTGGGCGACGAAGAGCTCGGTGCCGTCGATCAGTATCGTCGGCGGGCCGTCACCGGTGACGATGCCCACCATGGCGTCGCCGCGCTGGATCTCGGCCTCGGCCGTCGAGCGGTCACCGTCGGGATCGACGTCGACCGCGCGGAACGGCTCCTGGAGTTCGGCGGAAGCGGCCTTGGCGCCGGGACCGACCACAGCGGTGGGGATGTCGCTGACGTCGAAGTTCGCCGCGTAGCCGAAGATCACGAGAAGCAAGACCGGCACGAAGATCATCAAGGCGAGCGTTCTCCGGTCTCGCCTTACCTCACGGAACTCCTTCTGCATGACAGGGAGCACGACACGATCTCCTGGTGTGGGTATCCGGCCCGGTGACACAGTTTGCAGCCAGCGGCTGGTCTCAGATCTGATACCATACCTTCATGGATGCAGCCACTGCCATTCGGAGGGTTCGTCGTCGACGTGGCCTCAGCCTGCGCGAGCTGGCCCGGAGGGCCGGCACCTCACATTCGACGCTGTCCGCCTACGAGGGGGCCCGGGTCGTCCCGTCGGTCGCGACCCTGAACCGCGTTCTCCGCGCCGCCGGATACTCCGCCGGCCTCGAGCTCATTCCGGAACCCGGAGGTCCCGATCCGGAGGCCCGGGGCCGCGAGCTCGTGGAGGTGCTCGAACTCGCCGAGGAGTTCCCGGCTCGGCACGCACCTGAGATCGAGTACCCGAGATTCGAAGCGCCGTGATGGGGCTGCCCGAGAAGATCGTCGCGCTTCACCGCTCACTCGACGCAGCGGAGATCGCCCATGCCTTTGGTGGTGCACTCGCGCTGGCGTGGTGCACCGAGCGCGCACGGGGGACGATCGACATCGATCTGAACGTCTTCGCGGGCGTCGACCATGTGCAGGCGACGCTCGACGCGCTACCTGAGGAGATCTCGTGGTCGGATGAGCAACGGGATCGATTGACGCGGGACGGGCAGGTACGTCTGTGGTGGGACGAGACCCCTGTCGATGTGTTCATGAGCACGACCGAGTTCCACGAGCAGGTCGCAGGTCGATCGAGGTCTGAGCATTTCGCCGGTGACGTGGTGCCGTTTCTCTCGTGCACAGACCTGGCGGTCTTCAAGGCGTTCTTCGACCGCACGCGCGACCGGGCTGATCTCGACGAGATGTACGCTGCCGGAACCCTGGATCTCGACAGGGTGATCGGCGTTCTCGTTCGATACCTGGGACCCGACGACGAGCGCATCGACCGACTCCGGGGGCTCGGAACCCTGTAGCAGCCGGTCACCGCAGCATCACCCTTCTTGGGCCGTCTCCAGCTCCTCTTCGCAGCCCGTTTCGCAGATACCCGGGGAGGGTTAGTCTCGGCACCAACCGAATCGCACTCCACCTCGAGAGGCCACCATGTTCGCTCGACTCGTTGTCCGCCGCCTGCCACTCTTGGCCCTTGTGGCGTCGATAACCCTCGGCGTCGCCGCGTGCTCGTCGGGGAGCGACGATTCCTCGGGCACGTCGACGTCGGGCGAGGCGACGTCGACCACCGCCGCGTCGGCCGACACCGTCGAGATTCTGGTGACGAACGATGACGGCGTCGGCGCGGAGGGGATCGACGCTCTCGTAGAAGCACTCCAGGATGTCGATGGCGTGGCGGTCACGGTCGTGGCACCGGCCGAGAATCAGAGTGGGACGTCCGACACAGACAACCGACGGTGAGGTGTCCTACTCCGAGACGACCACGGCGAGCGGGTACCCGGCTGTCGCGGTGGACGGCTTTCCTGCCGACTCGGTGAACGTGGCGCTGGACGACCTGGGCATCGATCCTGGTCTCGTGATCTCGGGGATCAACGACGGACAGAACAACGGTCCCCTCGTGGACGTGTCGGGTACGGTCGGAGCCGCACGCACGGCGGCACGTCAGGGTGTTCCCGCACTGGCAGCGAGCCAACAGTCCGTGGAAGAACCCGGCGTCCCCGACTTCGCGACCGGCGTCACGTTCGTGATCGACTGGCTCGAGGAGCACCTCGACCTCATCGCAGCCGGAGAACTGGCCGCCGAGGTCGAGAGCCTGAACATTCCGACGTGCGCGACGGGTTCGGTGCGGGGCCTCGCCGAAGTCCCCACCGCGACAGACATCACGGACCGCAACCTGGGCGAGACGGACTGCGAGTCGACGCTCGAGGACCCTGTTGATGACGTCGACGCCTTCATCAACGGATTCGCGTCGCTCTCGCCGGTGAGTCTCGACAAGGCCGGCTGACGCCCCGACCGGCCTTTTCCTCGGGCAACGAGAACGTTCCTCGGGCAACGAGAACGCCGCGAAGCTGATGGATCCGACCATGAAGAGCGTCCGGTAGAAAGCGTCTCCACGATCGAGGAGGTCCTGACCGTGAGCCCGAACGTGCAACCGATACCCAGCGACTACCCGCGCGTCTCGCCGTACCTGTGCGTCGACGGCGCGGCCGCCGCCATCGACTTCTACACCGACGTGTTCGGCGCGACCGAGCGTATGCGGATCCCGGCACCCGGTGGGACGATCGGCCACTGCGAGCTCGAGATCGGCAACGGTCTCATCATGCTGTCCGACGAATACCCGGAGATGAACGTCCGCGGGCCGAAGTCCTTCGGCGGCACACCCGTCACCGTCAGCGTGTACGTCGAGGATGTCGACGCCACGTTCGCGCGAGCGATCGCGTCCGGGGCGACCGAGATGCGAGCCATCGAGGACCAGTTCTACGGCGACCGCTCGGGCCAGTTCGAAGACCCGTTCGGCCACCGCTGGAGCGTCGCGTCGCACATCGAAGACGTGGCACCTGACGAGATGAACCGGCGGTCAGCCGAGCTGTACGGGGACTGAGCGCAGCGATTCGGCTCGATTCGCTCAATCGCTTCAGTCGGCTCGTGTCTCCGAAAAGCGCCGGAGCACGTTGCGGTCCGTGTGGTCGAGGAGGTCTTCGTGCTCCAACATGGCGAGCACGGTGACTTCTTCGTAGGTGAGCGTGTCGTTCTCGACGGTGACGGTGTTCTCGTAGCGGACGCAGTTGGCGTTCTCGACCAGATAGGGATTCGACAGCACCCCGAAGTCCGGAGCCCCTGCTTCGGCGCGCATCGTGAACGTCGTGGCGTCGGGAGCGCACTCACCACCGGCCAGGATGGTGGAGCCGCGCGGAACCATGAAGCAGCGCATGACGGTGTTGGTCGCGCTGTCCCACAGCCAGTAGCCGACCTCGGTGTGGAAGGGGTCTTCCTTGCCGGCCTTCCAGGCAGCGGTCCGGTAGTCGAGCCCGTAGAGGTGCTGACGACCGTTGTCGACCGGACCGAAGGCACTGAAGCTCATCTCCTCGCGATAGGGCGTTTCGATGACCCTGCCGACGTCGTGTGAGTGGGAGACGTCCAGACCCTGGTCGCCTTTCCAGGTTCCGAGCATCGCCTCGAGTGGCCCCAGCTCCTTGCCCAGCGTCATGGTGGGTGTCCTTCCGTCGTGACGTCGCCGGTCCCGGACGTGGCCCGTCGCGGAATCCTTGTGAACCTATACCGGTCGGAGCCGATGGGAGCCGTCGGCGCGCGCGAGGATCGTGCGACGCCGATCCTGGAGGAACGCCGATGGGCAACGAGCCCAGTGACTTGACACCAGATCTCGATGAGACGGATCTCGTGGTCCCGCTCGACCGCATGTGGTCGGCGACCGTCGGCTTACGGCTGTCGGAGAGCGCCGACGGTCTGCCGACAGCGGTCCTCGAGGTGACCGAAGCGGTGTGCCAGCCGCTGGGTCTGGTGCACGGCGGAATATACGCCTGTGTCGCCGAGGAACTCGCCAGCACCGCAACGGGGCGGGCGGTGATGCCCGAAGGGCGGTGGTGCGTCGGCCAGTCGAATGTGACGCACTTCCTCCACGCCGCTCGGCTGGGAGGAACATTGCATGCGGTAGCACGGTCCATTCACCAGGGGCGGTCGACGTGGGTCTGGGACGTCGAGTGCAGCAATGAATCGGGGCGGCTCTGTGCCCGGTCGACGGTGACCATGGCCGTACGTGACGGACCGATGCCGGGTTCTCGCTGAGCCCGACCCCTACTGCATCCCGAGGGCCTCGAACAGCTCTTCCTTCTCGGCCTCGAAGCTCTCTTCGTCGATTTCTCCGGCCTCGTGGCGTTCGTTGAGGATCCGGAAGCGCTCGAGGAGGTCGTCGGTGTCGTCCTCCGAGCCGTCGTCTTCGGCCTTGGCTTCCTTGCGCTCTTCGCGGCGGGCACGCTTGGCTGCGGCCCGCTCCTGGCGCGACTTTTCACGTTGCCGCTTCTCGAATGTCTGTCTACCGCGGCCCGCCATCGGCTGCTCCCTCGCTGTGACCACCCGGAAGGGTTGTGCCGACAACCCATCGTAGTGGCCGGGTCCCTGCAAACCGGAACGCCTGGCCCCGGTACTTGACTGTGACCCACCGACGCGGAGAGAGTCCGGTCGGCACAGCGGCCGACAGCGGCGGCCCGAGCGGCCTCCAGACCATCGATCGGACCATCGGCCGGATCATCGGAGGACCTGTGGAACCGGGCACCTTCCAGGGCGAGATCGGGCGCTACCACTGGGAGTCGACTCCGTGGTGGCCGCCCGAACAACGCCCTGCCGACGACGCCCCGAACGTGATGCTCGTCGTGCTCGACGACGTCGGGTTCGCCCAACTCGGCTGCTACGGGTCTGACATCGAGACGCCGGCTCTCGACGGCCTGGCCGCGCAGGGCCTCCAGTACACGAACTTCCACACGACGGCGCTCTGCTCACCGACCAGGGCGTGCCTGCTCACGGGCCGCAACCACCATTCCAACGGCATGGGTCGCATCATCGACCTGGCGACGGGGTTCCCCGGCTACGACGCCACGATTCCCGCCGCCAACGGCTTCCTTCCCGAGATGCTGGTTCCCGAGGGCTACGCGGCCTGGGCGGTCGGCAAGTGGCACCTCACCCCCGAGGAGGAGTGCCATCTCGCCGCGTCCGCGCAAGCGCTGGCCACTCGGTCGGGGATTCGAGCGCTGGTACGGCTTCTTCGGCGGGGAAGCACACCAGTTCGCCCCCGCGTTGTGGCACGACAACCACCAGACCACGCCGCCGGCCACCTACGAGGACGGCTACCACCTCACCGAAGATCTCGCTGAGCGCGCCATGGAGTGTGTCACCGACCTACGGGCTGTCGACGCGGACAAGCCCTTCTTTCTCTATTTCGCCACCGGGGCGTGCCACTCGCCGCACCAGGCGCCCGCGGAGTGGATCGACCGGTATCGCGGTGCGTTCGATGCCGGATGGGACGTGTGGCGCGAACAGACCTTCGAGCGCCAACTCGAGACAGGGGTCATTCCCGCCGGAACGCAGCTCTCACCCCGACCCGACTGGGTGCCGGCCTGGGACGACCTCTCGGAGCGGGCTCGGCGTGTCTACGCCCGGTACATGGAGGCCTTCGCCGGATTCCTGTCACACACCGACCATCAGATCGGTCGTGTCCTCGCCCATCTCGAACGGACGAGCGATCTCGAGAACACTCTCGTCGTCGTCGTCTCCGACAACGGTGCGAGCTCGGAAGGTGGACCGACGGGTTCACTGAACGACGCGCGCGCTGGAATGTCGTGCTACGTACCGTCGAGGAGGCCGATGAGCGTCTCGAGGAAATCGGCGGGCCGACGATCCACAACAACTACCCGTGGGGATGGACGGTCGCCGGCAACACTCCGTTCAAGCGTTGGAAGCGCGAAGTCCACGAAGGGGGTGTCGCCGATCCTTTGATCGTGCACTGGCCACGAGGTATCGCCGCGCGCGGCGACATGCGAAACCAGTATGTCCACGCCATCGACGTGGCACCGACACTCCTCGAGGCCGCGGGCATCGACGCTCCCGAGGAGATCGACGGTGTCGCGCAACGTCCGATCGAAGGCGCGAGCTTCCTGGCCACCTTCGACGACGAGGAAGCACCGCCGCCGCGAAACCGGCAGTACTACGAGATGCTGGGCTGTCGGGCGATGTACGACGATGGGTGGAAGGCCGTCGTCTATCACCCACTTCAGGCCGACGAGCCTGGTCTGGACACCGATGCGTGGGAGCTCTACGACGTCACGAGTGATCCGTCGGAATGTGTCGACCTCGCGGAGACGCATCCCGACAAGCTGCGCGAGCTCGTCGACCTGTGGTGGAGCGAAGCCGAGAAGTACCAGGTGCTTCCGCTGGACAACAGGGCGTTTTCGGAGTTCGTGATCGACCGGCCGCGTCCGCCGGACCGAGGCCGATACGTGTACTACCCCGAAGCGGCCATGGTCCCCGAACCGGTGGCGGTCAACGTCAAGAACCGCTCCCATTCGATCATCGCGGACATCGAGGTGCCGTCGGGGACGGTCCCACCCGAGGGTGTTCTCCTGGTCGTGGGCACGGTCCTGGGAGGGTGGTCGTTCCACCTCCTCGACGGTCGTCTCTGCTATGTCCACAACGTGTCGGGCCACACCGAGCACCGCATCGAGGCTCCGGTGGAGTTGAGCCCCGGGAACCACACGCTCGGTTTCCGTTTCGAGCGCACGGCCGACTTCTCGGGTCGGGCGACGCTCGGGCTCAACGGGGTGGAGCTTGCGGCCGCCGACCTGGCGGGTCTGACTCTGAACCGCTATTCGATCACCGGAGACGGCCTGACCTGTGGCTACGCCACGGAGTTCCCGCCGTGCGACGACTACGTCGGGCCGTTCCGCTTCACCGGGACGCTGCGACAGGTGGTAGTGGAGGTCGACGGTGAACGGTTCCTGGACCCGGAGGCCGAGGCGGACCACGCCATCCGGACCCAGTGAGCCTCCGTGGCGCTACCCGCGCTCAGCCCTCACGGGTTCGCCGCCTCGATCATCGAACGTTCACGTCCCTGGATGTGGAAGCGGTGGGCGAAGAGCCAGTAGCCGATGGCACCGGCCGGCAGCGGCAGCCAGTACGACGTGAGGCGGTAGGCGAGCGTCGCGACCGCAGCCTCGGTCGGCGCTACACCGGCGAGCGTCAGGGTGGCGGCGAGCCCGGCTTCGACGAAGCCGAGGCCACCCGGTGTGATGGGGATCATCGCGAGCACCATGGCAGCCGTGAACGCGAGAAGCACCAGTGACGGGTTCGGGCGTGCACCGACTGCCGTGAGTGCTGCGAGAAGGGCGAGGTAGTCGAGACCCCAGTTCCCGACGGCAGCCGCCACGGCGCGGACCCACCGCTTGCCGAGGGAAGTCTTGATCTTGTTGCGCTCCACGACGATCTGCTCTGCCAGCTCTCCGGCGGGTGGGCCGCTGCGTCGGACGAACGCCAGGAAGCGCTCGATGAGCGATCCGACCACTTCGAGGGGACGGTCAGCCCGCAGGAGCACGACACCCACGGTGAACATCACGAGGAACACTCCCGCGCCGATCCACGCGGCCTGCGCGAGACCGTTGTCGACCGGGGTTCCCGCGACGATCGCGGGAAGGCTCAGAAGGGGGAGGGCGAACACCGTGGCGGTGCTGATGAGTGAGACCGCTGTCAGTGCCGAGGCGGCGGCGGCGGGATCAGCGCCCGCTGTGGCCAGCATCTTGTACTGCACAGTTCCACCTGCTGCCACGCCGCCCGGAACGATCCGGCTCACAGCGTTGGAGGACAGCTGGGACGTGGCGATCACGAACCAGCCTGCGTCGCGGATCGCGACTCGGAACAGCGCCCAGATGCAGACGAAACTCCCGGCCTCGCACCCGAACATGACGAGGAACCACCAGGGGTTGATCTCCTCCAGTTTCCGCCAGGACCCGAACATCTGGATCAGGCTGGGCGCCAGCAGATAGAGGCTGATCGCCGCGAGGGTGAGAAGCGCCACCCGCAGGGCCACAGTTCTCTTGCTGAAGCGGGGGCGGGGCTGGGGCGCCGAAGAAGCGGAATCCACCGGCGCGTCGGGCGGAGGCACGGCGCAAGATTAGAGGCGCCCGGCAGGGGTGGGGGCGTCCTCAGGTACCCGGCCCTGCTTTCCGATACTGAACAGGACCGGGAAGGACAGATGGAGAGCCGTACGCCTCGACGCCAGGGGGGAGACCCACTGCGCCCCGACCGGCTGACACGCGCCGGCATTCAGAGGGAGGCTCAGGCCGCGGGCGTCCGCTTCGACCGCGCGACCGTCAGAGGCTCGCTCCGCCGTCGGGCCTGGGAGCTCGGCGTCCTGGTGGTCCTGCCTGTCGTCGTGCTGATGCTCGTGGCACTCGCCCCCGACACGACCACGTGGCCGGACGGACACGGCCGCGCGTCGGTCAGTCGGTGTTCTCCTCGCGATCACGCTACTGGTCGCGGCATACGGGCTCGGGCGTGCTGCTCACCTCCACCGTCTACTCGGGCTGCTTGCCGTCGAGGAGGAGCGCAGCCTTGCCCTCTTCCGTGATGTCGGACGGAGTGCGGCACTGTTGCGTGCAGCCGGAATCGTGAACTCCGTCGCCGAGCCCCAGGAAGTCCTCGACGAGATCCTGGACGCCGCGCTGACTCTCTTCCGATGTGAAGATGGAGCGATTCTGGAGACGGACGGGAACGACACCGAGCTGGTGGCGGCCCGCGGTCGTCTGGCGGAACGCCCGGTCTCCGGGGAAGCCGAGACGTCGATCGTGGATCACGTCCTCCGGTCCCGCCGACCCGCGCTGGGGTCGTTCGTCGTGGCCGAGAAGCCGCTGAGCGATCGGACCCAGGCAGCCTCGGCGATGGCGGCCCCGCTGCTCCATCGCGGAGAACTTCTGGGTGTTCTGGTTCTCCAGGCCCCGCCGGGTGCACACTTCGAGGATTCGGAGATCGTCACCGTGTCGGTCTTCGCTGATCACGCGGCCATGGCTACCGCACACGCTCGGCTCCGGGTCCTCGAGACTGAGCAGATCGCAGCGTTGCTGGAGGCCGACCGGCTCCGACAGGAGCTCATGATCGTCTCCGGACACGAGCTGCGAACACCCGTGACGGTCATGCGCAGTGCGGCAGCTGGTGCGGCCCGACCGGACCTCGACGCAGAGAGTCGGAATCAGCTGCTCGAGCTGATCGATCAACAAGCTGTCCGCTTCGAACAGATGTCGAGCGCAGTAGTGGACGAGTGCCGTCGTGTCGGAGGTGTCCGGGTCCCTCTTCGTGCGGTCGACCTGACCTCCGTCGTCGGTCGTTACGTCCGCGATGCGGCGGCATCGGGTCGACCCGTCGAGTTCGCGGAGGTTGCGCCATGTCGGATCACCGGTAGCGAAGAGGCGCTGACGCGAATGATGGACGTGCTCCTGGAGAACGCCCGGGTCCACGGCGAGCCACCGGTGCGTTTCAGTATCGAACGTGACGTGGTGCATGCGGTCTTGACCGTGAGCGACTCGGGGCCAGGGGTACGGCCCGGAGACCGTCAACGGATCTTCGACCCCGGGTTCGGCAGCGGCCGTGGCCTCACGATCGTGCGCGGTCTCGCACAGGCGTGTCGCTCCACGGTCTGGGTCGAGGATTCCCCGCTGGGAGGTGCCGCATTCCGTGTGGCGTTCCGGAGGATCGGCAGCACGGCCTCCGGCGAGGAAGGAATTCTCCGCACGACAGGAGCGTTCCGCGCGCCCGGCCCGGTGGCCGACGTCGGGGAAGCGGTCGTGCCCGACACCGCACCACCGCCGGTTCGGGCCGGAATCAGATCCTGAGGGTCACTCGGCGCCGAGTGATGAGCGCCCCTCATCGATGAACCAGCTCGCCGTGAGCTGCAGACCGGGCACCTCGCCGCGGGGCTGTATCTCCTCGTAGGTGCGGCGGTATCCGGTGCGGGAGATGAGCCAGACGTCATCGACGAGGACGTAGTCGTCCTCGTAGAAGGCGGCGCCGCGGATCGTGATGTCCCATGCGGTCTCGACAACGACGTCGTCGAGTGCCCACGTGCCGTGGGCGGTCGCGGGCCCGGTGAGATCGATCTCTGGATGGTGAACGCGATGACTGGACAGAAACGTCTCGGCTCCCATGGAGGTCTCCAGGAACTCGAGAATCGCGTCTCGGCCCTCGAAGTGGTAGCGACCACCGCTGTACGAGGCGACGGCGTCGTGGGTGAAGCATGTGGCGAGGTCGTCCCACCGTTTCTGGTCGAGACATCGCATGTAGCGGTACTTGAGACGCTTGATGCGTTCCATGACGACGAGGTCGGCTGAGTTCACGACGGCGTAGACTAGACGGCTCCCAGGAGCGCCGTCCGTGACCACACCCCAATCCCGCCTCTTCGACACGTCCGAGGGCGGTGCTGCGCCCGAGAGCCACGTGGGGTCCGGAGGCGACGAGAACGGCCCGGGATCCGAGTGGGCAGAGGAGATGGCGGCCGAGCAACGACACGTGACGGCTGCATATGAGCGCCTCGACGCCATGAGGGAAGCGGCCCGACGAGTCGAGGCGGGCTACAGCGACGTTCGCCGCGGCGGCACCCACCAGGCACGGCTCGAGCGTGACGCAGCGGTGGACATGACGCGGCGACGCCTCATGGCTCTCGACATCGGCGACCGTGCTCTCGTGTTCGGTCGTCTCGACCTCGAAGGGGGAGAGCGGGCCTACGTCGGACGAGTAGGCGTCGACGACGAGGCTCGCGAACCACTCGTCGTCGACTGGCGGGCACCGGTCGCGGCGCCCTTCTACCGGGCGACCGCGCTCGATCCCCTGGGTGTCGTACGCAGGCGGCACTTCCAGACGCGAGGACGCACGCTCACCGGCCTCGACGACGAGGTTTTCGATGCCGCGGCAAGCGAGGCGGCGGGACACGCCCTCGTCGGTGAGGGTGCGCTGCTGCGGGCCATCTCGGGGCGCCGGACAGGCCGGATGGGCGACATCGTGGCCACGATCCAGGCCGACCAGGACCGGGCGATCCGGGCTCCCATGGAGGGAACTCTCATCGTCAACGGGGGGCCTGGTACCGGAAAGACGGCGGTGGCACTCCACCGCGCCGCGTACCTCCTCTACACCCATCGGGAGCGTCTCGCCGGTCGTGGGGTGCTGTTCGTGGGTCCCAGCCCTGTCTTCCTGCGCTACGTGGAGGAGGTGCTGCCTTCTCTCGGGGAAGGTGAGGCTCGCCTCACCACCGTCGCCCGTCTCAAGGGGCACCTCGATGTGCGCGCCACGGATTCACCCGACGTGGCGCGGCTCAAGGGTGATGCGCGGATGGCCGCTGTGGTGGCCAACGCACTTTCCGATCGTCAGCGACCGTTACCGCGGCCCATCCAGATGCGGATTCGTGGCCACAGGATCGGGATGACTCCCGCTGCATCCCGTCGGATCGTGAATCGGGCACGGCGCCGACGGGGGAGCCACAACGCCCGTCGGCCCTACGTCGTGCAGCGGGTCCTCGACCATCTCGAGCACGAGTACCGACGCATCATCCTCGAGCGTTTCCGCCACGAAGGCGAAGCCGACAACGAAGCCGACAACGAAGCCGACCGCGAAAGCGACAACAAAGCCGACAACGAAGGCGATGAGATGCGCGGCCCCGGCGCGGCTCCGGCGGCGTCGGATGCGGAATCCCGTAGGCGTCAGCTGAACAGCGAAGATCGCGCCGCTGCCGCGGCGATCGCCACCGACCGTGAACCCGAGGCCGACTGGGTCGATGAGCTGCGCCGGCAGATCCGTCGCCGACAGGAGACACGCGAAATCCTCGAGCGGACGTGGCCTGTGTTGAGTGGCGCGGAACTGATGCGCGACATGACAGGTTTCGCTGCCCTCGTGCGATCCGCCTCGAACGGCGTTCTGAACGCCGAGGAACAGAGGCTCCTCGTGCGCGACCGCGGCCCCGATGTGGCGTCGATGGCGTGGTCGGAGGGCGATCTGGCCCTGATCGACGAGGCCGACGGGTTGCTCGGACCGACCGACGACGCCCGGCCGCGGCGGCGCGTGGCTCCCGATCATTCCGAGTCCCTCGAGGCCGCCGGGCGTGTGGTGGAGGAGCTGGGCCTCGGCGGAATGGTCAGCGCGTCGGAGATCGCCCGGCGTTACGGGACAGAGGAGCACGTAGCCCCCGATGATCCGATTCCGGGCTACGGCCACATCCTCGTCGACGAAGCCCAGGATCTGTCTCCCATGCAGTGGCGCATGATCGGACGGCGCTCCCCGGCGCGCTCGCTCACCCTCGTCGGTGATTTCGGGCAGGCGTCGCGGCCCGGTGCTGCCGACTCGTGGGAGGCGGTTCTGGAAGCCGTCGGTGCCCGGGCTTCCTCCACTGCCACGCTCACCGTGAACTACCGAACTCCTGCCGAGATCATGGAACCGGCGGTTCGGGTGTTGAAGGTCACAGCGCCCGACATGACGCCACCCGAAGCGGTCCGCCACACCGGTGTGTACCCACGGTTCATCTCCGTGTCCGATCAGGACCTTGCCTCCACCGTCGCGTCGGAGGCACGGGAGGGCACCGCCGAGGGCGGCACCGTCGCTGTGATCGCACCCGTTGAACTCCAGAGACCACTCGGTGCGGCTCTCGGGGATCTCGTCGCCGGTTGGGGCTCACCCGACGCTCTCGATGCCGACGTGGCGCTGGTGACGCCGACCGAGGCCAAGGGCCTCGAGTTCGATCATGTCGTGCTCGTGGAGCCCTCGGCGCTGGCCGGCGACGGCCGCGCGGGGCTGCGTCTTCTCTACGTCTGTCTCACGCGGGCGACGAGCACTCTGGCCGTCGTGCATGCGCGACCCCTCCCCGAAGCCCTGCGCTGACCCGCCAGATCGGTAGACGTCGCGGCGCATCGCTGTTCGTTCAGCGCAGGCGGCGGAACCGGCGGATCAGCGCGTTGGTGGAGCTGTCGTGGTCGAGATCGGGGTCTTCGGCGGCATCGAGCGCAGGGATGATCCGGTTGGCGAGGACCTTCCCGAGCTCCACGCCCCATTGGTCGAAGGAGTTGATGTCCCAGATCCATCCCTGGGTGAACACCTTGTGCTCGTAGAGCGCGATGAGCTGGCCGAGCGTGTGAGGCGTCAGCTCCGATACGAGTATCGAGTTCGTCGGGTGGTTGCCGCGGAACACGCGGTGGGGGACCTGGTGGTCGGGGACACCTTCGGCCTCGACCTCTTCACGGGTCTTGCCGAACGCGAGGGCCTCGGGCTGGGCGAAGTAGTTCGCCATCAGCAGGTTGTGGTGGTCGCCCACGTCGTGAGCCGGCTTGGCGAAGCCGATGAAGTCACACGGGATGAGCTTCGTGCCCTGGTGGATCAGCTGGTAGTAGGCGTGCTGGCCGTTGGTTCCCGG
Organism: uncultured Actinomycetes bacterium; assembly: GCA_963704035.1. GTDB lineage: Bacteria > Actinomycetota > Acidimicrobiia > IMCC26256 > JAOSJL01 > JAOSJL01. The sequence goes on from CAVPGR010000002.1 coordinate 740,071, forward strand.
CTGGCCCCACACGATGGGCCCGGTCTGGACGTCGACCGGATCGCCGTTGCGGTCGACCGATTTGCCGTCGGATTCCATGTCGAGCTGCTGGAAGTACGACGTCAGACGCCACAGGTACTGGTCGTACGGCAGGATCGACACCGTCTCGGCGCCGAAGAAGTTGTTGTACCAGATGCCGATCAGGCCCAGCAGGACGGGGAGGTTCTGGTCGAACGGCGCTGTGCGGAAGTGCTCGTCCATGGCGTGGAAGCCGGCGAGCATCTCGCCGAACCGCTCCGGACCGATGGCGACCATGAGCGACAGACCGATCGCCGAATCGTAGGAGTAGCGGCCACCGACCCAGTCCCAGAAGGGGAACATGTTGTCGGTGTCGATGCCGAACTTCGCCACCTCTTCGGAGTTGGTGGACGCAGCGACGAAGTGGTGTTCGACCGCCGCGTCCCCGAGCGTGTCCACGACCCAGTTTCGTGCGGTGTGGGCGTTGGTCATCGTCTCCAAGGTCGTGAAGGTCTTCGAGCAGATCACGAACAGCGTCTCGGTCGGATCCAGGCCACGCGTCGCCTCGACGAAGGCCGTCCCGTCGATGTTCGACACGTACTGGAACGTCATGTCGCGGTCGGAGAAGTTCTTGAGGGCCTCGTACGCCATCGCGGGCCCGAGATCAGACCCTCCGATGCCGATGTTGATGACGTTGCGGATCCGCTTCTCTGTGGCGCCGGTCCAATCGCCGGTCCGGACCCGCTCCGAGAACGCGGCCATCCGGTCGAGGACCTCGTGCACGTCGGGAACGACGTTGTGGCCGTCGACCTCGACAACGGCGTCGCGAGGCGCACGGAGGGCCGTGTGGAGCACGGCGCGCCTCTCCGTCACGTTGATCTTCTTGCCGGCGAACATGTCGTCGATGTGCTGTCGCAAATCGACGCGTTCCGCCAGCGCGAGCAGGAGTTGCAGGGTCTCGGACGTCAGCCGGTTCTTCGAATAGTCGAGGTAGATGTCGCCGGCCTCGACGCGCATCGTGTCGCCACGCCCCGGGTCGGCCGCGAACAGATCGCGCAGGTGTGCGTCCTTCACGGAAGAGAAATGGGACTCCAGCGCACTCCACTCGGTCGACGACGTGATGCTCATGGCGAGAGTCCTTTCGAGAGACGAGACGGCAGTGCCGAGTCAGTGCGCACCCGGGCCGCGTGGATGCATCTCCTGAACGCCGTCGTCGTGGGCGACGCACACACGGTCCACGACAGCGGAGGGAAAGATGCCGTGCTCGATGACGCCGGGGATCTCGTGGCAGGAGCGTCCGAGCGCTGCAGGGTCGTCGATGGGGAAGAAGTCGGCATCGAGCAGCGGATTCCCGTTGTCGCTCGGCGCCTCGCGAACCGTGACGTCCTGTGCCCCGAGTGCCAGCAGACGCCGGCGGACCGGCTCCACTCCGAATTCGAGCACCTCGAACGGCAGGCCGAACCTGCCGAGCTTGTCAACCAGCTTGGAGCGGTCGACCACGACGATGAACTCGTCCGCGAGCTCGGCGACGATCTTCTCGCGGGTGAGGGCTCCACCACCGCCCTTCACCAGATTCATGGACGGATCGACCTCGTCGGCACCGTCGATGGCCACGTCGAGAGAACCGATCTCGCCGGGAGTCACGACAGTCAGGCCGCGCTCCCTGGCGAGAGCCTCGGTCTTGTCGCTCGTCCCGATGCAGGTGATCTCGGGAGAGCGCTCGGCCAGCTCGAGAATCGTGTAGTAGACGGTCGAACCTGTTCCCAGCCCGACGTGCATACCGTCGCGCACGATCCCCGCGGCATGGCGGCCGACCGCCTCCTTGGCCTCAGCACCTGGCCCCGACGCGGGACCTGTTTCACTCACGCCGGGTGCAGAGACGTCGAGCGCCGCGGAGATCCATCATCGGCGACGCTATCGCGACGGCTACCCGAGCCGAGGACAAGCGGTGCGGGTGTCCCGCTCCGCCCGAGGCGAGGCGAAGGGAAAGGGCGGGTGGCCGTTCGGTTCAGCAGGCCGGTTCAGCGAACCGGGTCGGTGAGCCGGGTCAGCCGCACGCCTTGGTCAGCGCGGTGTACGGGTTGACGGGCGTGTTCCAGTCCAGACGAATTTCGAAGTGGGTGTGATGCGCCCCGCCCGACGCGTCGCCGGTGTTTCCCGTGTATCCGATCAGCTCTCCCCGGGACACACGGCGGTTGTCGGGCCCGACCCAGGAGGCCAGGTGTGCGTAGAAGTAGAGCTTGCCGTCATCGCCATGGAGCCAGATGGCGTTCCCCTGGCGGGAGCCGTAGCGCTGATCGATGGTTCCCGAGACGGCGGCGACGTTCTTTCTGCCGTAGCCGGCGAAGATGTCGTTGCCCTCGTGAAACGAGGAACCGCGTGGGGCATGCCAGTCGTTGCTGAAGCTGATCGCACCCGTGACGGGGCAGAGCATCGTCGGGCTCGGGTTCGTGCCGGGCGGGAGGGGATCGGGTGGCACGCACGCGCTGAGGGCCATGACAACGGCGGCGGCGACAGAACGAGTGCTCCACGGTTTCTCATTCCCGAGGTTTCGGCACCTCGTCAAGGATTCTTGACCGTCTCCTGTGTGGTTTCCGAGCCGTGGTGCCAGATCCCGTTGGGTTGGAGCCGCACGCCGTCGGCCATCTCCCCGTTCAGGAAGCGGGCCAGACCCGTGTAGCAGTGCACGTGGTGGAAGATGTGGTTGCGGGGATAGCTGAGCGGGAAACCGATCTGGTTGACGTGATCGGCGTACACCAACCCGAGGAAGTTCCAACGACCGGAGGTCGCCGGGGGGTGTGGCCGGTCGAGTGCGAATCCGTGCATCGTCGGAGTTGTCGTAGGAGGAAGATCCTCGACACGCTGCACCGGCCATTTTGCGCTCATGACGGGAACGAACCCGTCGTTGTCGTCCTGTTCGAACCGCTCGTTGTAGCGCGTCAGCTCGTAAAACGGCCTGAGAAACATCGTGACCTGGTACTCGTTCGTCACGCCTGCGATCGAGTGGTACGCGACGTCGTCATGGTCGGCGTAGCTTTGATTGAACTCCTCGAGCATGTAGGCGCGTCCGAACTCCCGAGCGGCACGGTAGAGCGCGGACGCATCGTGGCTGAACAACGAGATGAAGCGGTCGATACCCGGGAGAAGAACGGATTCGACGAAGTGATTCACGAGGTCGGTGTCGTCGGCGATGAGGACACCGTTGTGAGGGCCTCCGATGGTCGTCACCGACGCGATGCAGTCTGCAACGGTGAGATCGCGCAGGTCGTCGTCGAAGCGCGGACTGTCGAAGAGCCTCCACGAACCGAGGCCGTCGGGTGAGGCGATGAACCGCGCGTCGATCGCGGCCTGGCTGTGAGCGATCAGATGAATCGGCCGTCGAGTGTCGAGATAGATCTGGGCGAGATGCGGATGGAAGCGGTGGTCGAGAAACCGATACAGGGTGTCGCGGGGCGAGAAGGTGCGTTCGGCGTCGGCGATGTCGTCGGTCTCGGGAGGACGCCCGTAGACCCACTCGTAGGCCCGGTACTCGAAGGTGTTGAGCGGGTCGACGGTGGGTGTGTAGACCCGGAAGCCATCGAGCTCGAGCGCCTCTTTGACCCCCACGAAATACTCGAAGGGCCCCACCCGCGAGAAGCCCATGAATCCGTGCATCAGCAGGAGGGGATGTTGGCGACGTTGCAGGACACGCATCGCCGTCTGGGCGCTCAGGCGCCGCGCCGCACGGAGGGGGAGAAGACCCAGGTCGAGGAGTCGGTTGGTCACGGGCCCGCCACCGTAGTTCGGCGCCTGCGTCCGACGATCGTCGGCGCTCCTGGGGCAGAATCGGGCCGTGACGCTCTACGCACTCGGCGACGTCGAACCCGACGTGCACGCTGACGCCTTCGTACATCCCGACGCGACGGTCATCGGCGACGTGCGGATCGGAGCGAAGTCGAGCGTCTGGCCACAGGCGGTCCTGCGTGGCGATTACGGCCGTATCGAGGTGGGTGAGCGCACGTCGATTCAGGACGGCTCGGTGATCCACGCCACACGGGCTCTGCCCACGTCTATCGGCGACGACTGTGTGATCGGGCACCTCGTGCACATCGAGTGCTGCTCGATCGGATCCGGATCGCTCATCGGCTCGGGTTCGGTGGTGCTCCACCGCGTCCGGGTGGAACCGGGCGCACTCGTGGGTGCCGCGGCGCTCGTTCCCAACGACATGGTCGTTCCTTCGGGAGCGATGGCCCTCGGAGTACCTGCGCGTCTGCGTCCCGACACCGTTGATGCCGCGGACATCCTGGCGAACGCCGCGAACTACGTGGAGAACGCTGCGCGGTATCGGCGGAGCCTCCGCCGACTCGACGGAAAGCCCGCGCCGAATTCCTGCTAGAGAGCAAACGGGACGGCGAACTGCTCGCGGACCAGGTCCTCGAAGTGCTCGAGCGGCGGGATCGGCCCGTCGGGATCGAACGCGCGTTGGTCCCATTCGTCGGCGAATCGGGCTGCCAGGTCGAAGGCGGGGTGGTCCCGGTACTGGTCGCGGGCGTCGGGATCGCCGCCGAAGTAGGCGTAGTAGTGGCGACCCTGGAAGTCCTGGTGCACACGGATCATCCAGGATACGTCGTCGCTGACGTAGGGCCCGAGGATCGCGGCGGCGATCTCGGGGTGGTTGGGGACCGAGACCGCCTTGCCGATGTCGTGGCAGAGGGACGCCACGACGATCTCGTCCGACGCCCCGTCAGCCTCGGCGAGGGCTGCGGTCTGGACGCTGTGAGTCAACTGGTCCACGGCGAACCCGTCGGTGATGGCCGCCAGCGAGCGCAGCATCCCCAGGATTCCGTCGGCCACCCGAGGCTGATTCTCTGACGTCTCGGCACCGATCACTGCCCACTGTTCGGCGGTGCTCTCGTCCATCCGCGTGAAGGCCGTCACCCGGTGAGTCTCCCCGCGGCCATCGGAAGCCGCAACCCGAACTCCCGTACTCTCCCGAGGTGACCTCTGTGAAGAGCCGGATACGCTCCCTGTCGATCACACCTCGGACTTACCGGGGAATCACGCTGTTTGTGCTCCTGGCGTTGGCCTTCATCATCGTCAGCGGAGCGTCGGTACGCCTGACGGGATCCGGTCTCGGATGCAGCGATTGGCCGAACTGCGAGTCGGGACGTCTGGTCGCTCCCGTCGAATATCACGCTTTGGTGGAGTTCGTGAACCGCATGGTGACCGGCCTCGTCTCCGTGGCAGTCATTGCCGCCGTCCTCGGAAGCCTTTTGCGTCGACCCCGACGACGCGACCTCATCTACCTGTCGGCCGGTCTCGTGGCCGGGGTGATCGCACAGATCGCGCTCGGCGGGCTCACGGTGATCTTCGAGCTCCGACCTCCCTTCGTGATGGGCCACTTCCTGCTTTCGATGGTGCTGGTGTGGAACGCCGTCCTTCTCCACTATCGGGCGGGGCGCCCCGACGCCGCTCCGCGTCGCGCCGTGTCGCCACATCTCCTTCACGTGGTGCGAGCGGTCTACGTCGTCGCCGCTGTGGTCGTCTTCACCGGGACGGTCGTGACGGCCTCCGGTCCTCACGGCGGAGACGAGGACGCCCAGCGATTCGACGTCGCACTTCCCGACGTCACGCGTGTCCATACCGGCGCGGTGATCCTTCTCGTCATCCTCGTTCTGGTCCTGGCGTGGTTCGAGACGCGGGAGCCGGGAGGGGAACGTCTCGTGCCGGCGACCCGGGCCCTGCTCCTGTTGCTTCTCGCTCAGGCCACGGTGGGCTACGTCCAGTACTTCAACGAGCTGCCTCCCGTGCTCGTCGGAATCCATGTCGCCGGCGCCGTCTCCATCTGGAGCACGGCCGTGTTCCTCAGCCTCCGGTGTACCGAGCGTCTCTCGCCGGAGACCTCCTCACCGGAGATTTCAGCCTCCCCGGCGGCCGAGGTCGGGTCTCCGGCAGCTGTGCCACCGGCGGTTCACGCCTGATGGCCCCCGCCATCACCACCCGCGATCTCCGACGCGTCTTCGACGAGACCGTCGCGGTCGAGGGTGTGGATCTCGCCGTCGAGAGCGGGGAGATCTACGGGTTCCTCGGCCCCAACGGTGCCGGTAAGTCCACCTGTGTGCGGATGCTGTGCACGCTGCTGCTTCCGAGCCGCGGCTCGGCGACGGTCGCCGGCCATGACGTAGCGAGCGAACCGAACGCCGTCCGGCTCCGCATCGGCGTCGCGCTCCAGGACGCGGCGCTCGACGATCGCCAGGACGGGCTCGAGCTCCTCCGCCTTCAAGCCCGCTTGTACGGCCTCCGTGGATCGGAGATCGACCGACGTATCGCCGACCTCACGGACCTGATCGACATCGGTGACGCGATTCACCGGCGAATCGGGACCTACTCGGGCGGAATGAAACGGAGGCTCGATCTGGCCGCCGCTCTCGTCCACAACCCCGACGTCCTGTTTCTGGACGAGCCCACCACAGGTCTCGATCCCGTGTCGCGGGCCAAGGTCTGGGAGGAGGTCCGCACGCTCAACCGCGAGCTCGGCACGACGATCTTCCTCACGACGCAGTACCTCGAGGAGGCCGACGCCCTCGCCGAGAGGGTGGGAATCATCGACCGGGGATCCATTGTCGCCGAGGGATCTCCTGCCACTCTGAAGCGGCAGATCGGGACCGACGTGATCGTGGTCGACATCGATGGAGAGGCCGCCACGGCCTGTTCGACTCTCCGTGGCATCCCGGGTGTCTCCGCCGTCGACGAACACGGCGAGGAGCTTCTGGTGCACGCCGACGACGGATCGGCGGTCATCGGGCCGGTGGCGGTGGCACTGGCTGAATGCGGTGTCACAGTCCGAAGGTTGACCCTGCGTACGCCGACTCTCGATGATGTCTTCCTCGAGCTCACCGGCGCGCACATCCACGAGGACGAGCCCACATGACGCTGCCTTCCACGAAAGCACCGACCGATTCGGCGGCGACTCGGAACGGGGACCATCCGATCCACGCGCGCCCCGCGGGATTCATCGCCGACACGGCCTCGATTGCGGGTCGGGCGGTACGTGCGGTACCTCGGGAACCCGAGGCCTTCATCCCCGCTCTGGTCGTTCCCATCTTCTTTTTCATCGTGAACGTCGGTTCTCTCGACAGAGTGACCGACACGCTCCCCGGCTTCGACTTCAAGGCCTTCTACCTGCCAGTGGGGTTCGTCTTCGCCGTCACCGGCGTGTCGCGGGCATCGGCGCTGGTGACCGACATTCAGAGCGGATACCTCGACCGCTTGCTGGTCACGCCGATTCACCGGCTCTCCCTCCTACTCGGCCTGATGGTCGCCGACATCGCCCTGGTCACGGCGCTCACGATCCCGGTGCTGCTTCTGGGCCTGGCGCTCGGTGTGCGCTTCGAGACCGGGTTCATCGGAGCGGTAGGCGTGGTCGTCTTGTCGGGGCTCTGGGGACTCGCCTTCACCGGTTTCCCCTACGCCATCGCCCTCAAGACCGGGAACCCGGCTGCCGTGAACTCGAGCTTCATTCTCTTCTTCCCGTTTGCCTTCCTCACCACCGCCTTCGTTCCCAAAGAGGCGCTCGAGGGCTGGCTGGCCACCGTCTCCACGTACAACCCGGTCACGTATCTCCTGGCCGGCCAACGGGCACTGGTGAGTGACGGGTGGGCGTGGACCACGATCGGCGGAGCGTTGCTCGCCGTGGTGGGCGTGGGTGTGGTCAGCATGACTCTGGCGTTCCTTGCACTCCGTGGCCGGGTGGCGCGGGGGTGACGGGGCAGATGTCGATCTCCATGCCGGGAAGGACACGAGGATGAGTGCGGACGCGGTGCGCGTCGAGCACCACCGGTTTCCGTTCGACGGCGTCTTCGAGGTCGACGCGACACCGCAGCTCTGCTGGGATGCGCTGACCCGCACCAACGAGTACACGGACTGGTGGCCGTGGCTTCGAGAACTCGACGCTGACGGCGGGCTCGAGACGGGAGCCGTGGCGCACGGAGTCATCAAGGCTCCGCTTCCGTACACCCTCGAGGTCGACATCGCCGTCGCCCACGTGGAGCCGTCACGACGACTCGACGCCCGGATCAGCGGAGATCTCGCCGGGCCGGCCGCACTCGAGCTGAACGAGCATCCCAACGGCACCGGTATCCGGATCACGTGGGACCTCGAGCTGCGTGCACCGCTGCTCCGTTCGCTTGCCACCGTGGCCCGCCCCGTCATGTTGTGGGCCCACGACCGCATCATCGAGACTGGATTCGAGCAGTTCTGCAATCGTGCGATCGTCGCACCCATGCAGGGGGACGTACCCATGCGGGGGAAACGAGGAGGAAGCCTTGAGTACGTCGTTTCTGCTGCCCGAGGCTCCGGTCAGGTCGCTGTCCGAGTACTGCGCCCGCGGTGGTGGTGAGGCTCTCGAGCGCGCACGGACTCTCGGGCGGGACGCCACCGTCGAGCAGGTGAGTGCGTCCGGGCTGCGCGGCCGCGGCGGAGCGGGTTTTCCGACCGGGCGGAAGTGGGCTTCGATTCGCGCCGGTGGCGCCGAGGTCGGGGACCGCTACGTGGTTGCCAACGGGGCCGAAGGCGAGCCCGGCTCGTTCAAGGACCGGGAACTCATGGTCCGCAACGCCTACCAGGTCGTCGAAGGCCTCGCCGTGGCGGCGTTCGCGATGGACGCGGCCGGGGCCTACCTGGCGGTCAAGGAGTCCTTCACGCTCCAGATCGAGACCCTGAGCCGGGCGATGCGCGAGCTCTCCGACGCCGACCTGCTCGGTGAGGTGCCGATCAGCCTCGTGGCGGGACCCGACGAGTACCTCTTCGGCGAGGAGACCGGCCTCCTCGAGGTGGTCGAGGGCGAGGATCCGCTCCCACGGCTGTTCCCGCCCTATCTCTACGGTCTGTTCACCACCAGCCCGCAGTTCGGATGGTCGGCGGGTGTGGACGCGCGCGCCGATGTGCCCGGGGGGGAGGGTCCCGAAGTCGGGTCGAACCCGACGCTCGTGAACAACGTCGAGACCCTGGCGAACGTACCGCTGATCCTCACGCGCGGAGCCGAGTGGTACCGGTCGTTCGGGACCGAGCGTTCGCCGGGAGTGGCGCTCGCCACCGTCGTCGGTGACGTCGTGCGCCCCGGCGTGGGTGAGGTGGAGCTCGGAACACCGTTGGTCGAGGTGTTGGAAGACGTGGGCGGCGGTCTCCCCGATGACCGAAGCGTGCAGGCCGTCCTCTCCGGCGTCGCCAACCCCGTGCTGACAGGTGACTTGATCGGCACACCCGTCGCGTACGAGGAGATGCGTGAGGCGGGAAGCGGTCTGGGGGCACTCGGCTTCATCGTGTACGACGACACGGCCGACATGGTCGCCGTCGCTCATGCGGTGTCGCGTTTCTTGTGGATCGAATCCTGTGGGCAGTGTCCCGCGTGCAAGTTCGGCACGGGAGAGGTGACCGCGTATCTCGAGCGGATCCTCATCGGAAAGGGAACCGAACACGACATCGAGCTCATAGGAGCGCGCCTCGATACCGTCACCGACGCCAACCGGTGCTTTCTCGGCCGCGAGGAGCAGATCGTGATCAGGAGCCTGCTGCGGGCCTTTCCCGGGCAGTTCGTCGCCTATCTCGAAGGCACGGCCGGGCCCTGGGAGCCGGTTCCGATCCCGAAGATCGATGACCTGGTGGCGGGCGAGGTTCTCCTCGACCGACGCCACGCGCGCAAGCAGGCGGACTGGACGTTCGCCGAAGGTCCGTAGAGCGGAGCCGTCGGCGGGCAGTAGCGTCCCTGCCCGTGGGCGTGCGCGTGCATCTGGTCGACGGGACCTACGAGCTCTTTCGTCACTACTTTGCGCTTCCGGAACACGTCACGGCCGATGGACACGAGGTCGCAGCGGTGCGTGGTGTCGTCGGTTCGGTTCTATCGATTCTCGAAGACGGTGCCACGCATGTGGGAGTGGCGACCGACCATATCGTCGAGTCATTTCGCAATGATCTGTGGGACGGCTACAAGACGGGGGAGGGCATCGAGCCCGAGCTTCGTTCCCAGTTCGAGCCGCTCGAAGAGGCTCTCCTTGCCGCCGGTGTCACGGTGTGGCCGATGGTCGAGTTCGAAGCCGACGACGGCCTCGCGGCGGCGGCGGCGGTGGCCGATGCGGACCACGAGGTCGACCAGGTCGTGATCTGTACGCCCGACAAGGATCTGGCGCAGTGCGTGCGGGGCGACCGGGTGGTGCAGCTCGACCGTCGCAAGGGTCGTCTGGACGACGACGCCGGTGTGCGCGACCGCTTCGGTGTCGGTCCAGAGTCGATTCCCGACTACCTCGCCCTTGTCGGTGACTCCGCCGACGGATTCCCGGGGCTCCCCGGCTGGGGTGCGAAATCGGCATCTGCGGTACTCGCCGAATACGAGCATCTGGAGGCGATTCCGCGGGTCGCCGAAGAATGGGATGTGGCGGTTCGAGGCGCCCGACGGCTCGCGGCGACGCTGAACGATCAGATGGAGGACGCGCTGGCGTTTCGGACCCTCGCCCGCTTGCGTACGGACATCGATGTCGGCACCGTGGAATCGTGGCGTTGGCGCGGCCCGACCGACCGGTTCGCTGCCCTCGCCGACACGCTCGACGCTCCGGGTCTCGCCGAACGAGCCGAGGAGTTGGCTGCGTCGAGACAACGGACGTGACGGAAAACCGGCCAGGAACGGGAGAAGAGGGATGACGCTCGAGGGACGCACGGCGCTCGTGACGGGAGGGGGTCGAGGTATCGGCCGGGCGATCGCCCTGGCGCTGGCGGCCGACGGCGCCGACGTCGCCGTGAACTACCGACGCGACGAGGAGGCTGCGCTCGAGACAGTGGCGTCGATCAAGGCGCTGGGGCGTCGGTCGAGCGCGTACTCAGGTTCCGTCGGCACTCAGACCGACGACGAGCGGATCGTCGATGAGGTGAGCGACGACTTCGACACGGTCGACATCCTGGTTCATTCTGCGGGTGTCGCGAGCCGCGGCAATGCCGTGGCCGACACGGATCCCGACGAGGTCGAGCGTCTGTGGCGCGTCCATGCCTTGGGTGCATTCAATCTGAGCAGGCTCCTGTTGCCCGGGATGCGGAGCCGACCGCGAGCCGACATCGTCGTCGTGTCGAGTGTGACGACGCGCTACATGCCCGCTCTGTCCGTGCCGTACAACATGGCCAAGGCCGCGCTCGAGGCTCTCGCCTTCACGCTCGCCAAGGAAGAGTCGTCCCACGGAGTTCACGTGAACGTGGTCGCGCCCGGGCTGGTCGACACCGAGATGGGACGGCGCCTCGTCAAGGCGACGATGGGGGTCGACGACATCAGATCACTCGACGACGGTTTTCCGTTCGGTCGCGTGTGTACGCCCGACGACGTTGCGGAGGTCGTTCGCTACCTCGTATCGGACGGTGCCGGCTACCTGTCGGGTCAGAAGGTGGAGGTCGACGGAGCCGGGCCCGGCCCCGTCTGAGCAGGGGGATCGACGCCCCTCTCGTCGCTACCGATTCCGGGCGGGCGGCCATCCGACGACAACAGGTGAATCATGGGTGCCGGTAGCCTGATGGCGTGGTGATGTTCGTCGTCGTCTTGCTGTTCGTCGTTCTGCCTCTCACCGAGCTGTACGTGGCGATCGAGGTGGGGCGCTGGATCGGCGCGCCCGAGACGATTGGCCTCCTGTTGGCCGTCTCGGTCTTCGGCGCCTGGCTGGCCCGTCGCCAGGGGTTGGCCGTCCTGGGGCGTGTACGCGCACAGCTCGACGCCGGTCGCATCCCCGGTCGCGACCTCATGGACGGTCTTCTCGTCCTCATCGCCGGGTTCATGCTTCTGATACCCGGATTCATCACCGACGCCCTCGGGCTGCTGCTGCTCCTACCGCCGGCACGAGCCGGGGCGCGGTCGATGCTGTTCCGACGATGGCGTCGCCGCGTCCAGCGGGTCTCGAGTACATGGACCGTCGTATCGGACGTTCCGGCGGCAGGTGGCGGCCGCAGCAACGGGCCACCGCCGTCGGCTCTCGGGCCTTCACGCCCGGAAGTGGAGTAGTTCCGGAGGCGCGCCGCACCGCGGGTCTCCGAGCGCGATCTGCGGTGAGCCGACGCCATGTTCACCGACAAGTAGATCAGTCTCGTCCAGTGGTCGGAGGCACAGCCCGGTTCCGGCCTGCGTCGATGAACGAACGAGCGCGTCGAACAGCGCACCGGGGAGATGACGACCGACGCGCACCATGATCCAGGTGTTCGAGGCGGGTGGGTCACCTTCGAACACGTGCTGTCCCTCGGACGCGAAGGCGACCCGGGTTCCGTCGCAGGCGACCACCTCGGCCACGTTTCGTGGAAGCGGCTCTGCTCGGCCGACCCGAGGAATGGCAGCGTTGGCGGGGGAGGGGAGCGCGTCGAACAGGTGGCGTGGAGTCGGATCGGCTTGCAGCTCGTGCGCACAGGCCACGGTCTCTCGGGCAGGATCGTTCGTCGACAGAATTCGAGCCGCCAACCACCAGAGAGGCGCCACATCCGGGTGATGAGCCACCAGACGACGACACGCCACGAGCAGACCCGCAGCGTCGTGAGCGAAGGAGACGAGCGTGTCGGCGGTGGCGACTGCCAGTGATTCGGGATCGTCCCCGGACCAGCGGGCCAGCATTCTGAGCTGTTCGAAATCGGCAGCGCTCATCAAACGTCACCCATCAAAGCTCCGGAATGGTCGTCGACGCACGAAGTTCCTGGAAGACGTCGCCGAGACCGGTGAGTAGTTCCCGACGCTCGCGGAGGACTCCGACCTGTCCGCTCATCTTGAGGTGACCGGATGCCGCAGCGTCCTGCGCGTTCCAGTCACCGCGGTGGAGGCGTACCGCAGTCGCGAAGTCGGTCTCGACGGTCAGATCTGCCGTGCCGACCGGACGGGACTCCACGTGCACGCCTCCGGTGTCGATTCGAAGGCGGTAGTGCACCGGCCCGCGAGGTGCGTCGGGCACCAGGTGGTCGACCGTGACCTGAGCGGCCTCCTCCCCGTGTTCCGATTCCGCGGGGCTGGCGGCGCGCGCCCGGGTACGCCGATTCGAACCACTCTCGAGCGCCGCGAGCCAGTCGGGGGAGAGGAACTCGACCACGGTCCGCAGAGTACCGGTGTCGTGGTTGTCCCTCGGTGTGCGCCCGCCGAATCCCGGCCGACTGTGCTCTCCGGAACGTGGGGATCCGACCCCGCGAAGGGCCTTGCGTGCGGCGGCTTGCGTACAGTGGACGGATGGAGGCAGCGCCCGATCGTGTTCCGGCGCAGCTCCGCGAGATCGGCGAGCGTGCCGAGCGACGCATCATCGCGTTGCTCGACTCGGAGCTTCAGCGGTGGGCGGCGGTGGACCCCGTGCTGGAGGAACCCTTCCGCGAGCTGCTACGGCTCGTGGAAGCCGGTGGAAAGCGCCTGCGGCCCGCCTTCTGCCACTGGGGCCATGTCGCCGGCGGGGGCGATCCGACCTCGTCGCGCGCGCTCGACGCGGGAGCAGCGGTGGAACTTCTCCACATGATGGCTCTGATCCACGACGACGTCATGGACGGCTCCTCGTTGCGACGGGGTCAGGCGACCGCACACCGACTCCTCTCCGATCGCCACGCCACGTCGGGTTGGTCCGGAGAGGCGCGCCGCTACGGAGAGGGTGGCGCCGTGCTCATCGGCGACTTCGCCTTCGTCTACTCGGATCAGCTTCTCGACGGTGCCTCGGCCCAGACCCGTGCCATCTTCGACGAACTTCGCCTGGAGTTGTGCGTCGGGCAGTACCTGGACCTGGCCGGAACCGCGATGCGCACCCGCGATCCCGAAGCCGCGTTGCGTATCGCCGTGTTCAAGTCAGGCAAGTACACGGTCGAGAGGCCGCTGCACCTGGGGGCTGCACTCGCCGGAGCGCTCGACGAACTACGCGAACCACTCAGCCGCATCGGGTTGCCGCTCGGCCAGGCTTTCCAGATGCGCGACGACATCCTCGGCGTATTCGGAGACCCTTCACTCACGGGTAAGCCGGTCGGTGACGATCTGCGTGAAGGAAAGCCGACATCGATGCTGGCGTTCGCCGCGCGCGCCGCTTCGCCGACTGAACGGGCCCTTCTCGACCGCCTGGGTGGCGACGACCTGTCACAGTCCGACATCGAGAGTCTCCAAGGTGTGATCGAGGAGTCCGGCGCCCGGGCGATGGCCGAGTCCGCGATCGAAGATCTGGTCTCGGAGGCACTCGAGGCTCTCGCCGCGGCGCCGATCACCGAGGAAGCGCGCATCGGCCTCAAGGAACTGGCCGGGTTCGTGGCCTGGCGCGACCGGTGAGCCGTACCGAACTTGCACGCGGGGCACTGTTCCGCACAGGGCGATTCCGCACAGGGCGAGTCCGCGGCCGACGACGACCGGGCCGTCGCCATCTCGGTGTCGGGTCTGTCGAAGAATTATGGGAATCACGCGGCGGTGCGGGACCTCAGCTTCACCGTGCGGCGTGGTGAGGTCTTCGGTCTTCTCGGGCCGAACGGCGCGGGCAAGACGACAACCGTCGAGATCCTGGAGGGGTACCGCGCACCCGATGCCGGAATCGTGCGTGTGCTCGGTGTCGACCCGACACTCGACGGTCCGGAGCTTCGCAGCCGGATCGGTGTGATGTTGCAGGAGGGTGGGCTGTACCCGGGGCTTCGGCCGCTCGAGATGCTCGAGCTCTTCGCCGCCTACTACCCCGATCCCGACGATCCGAAGCGCCTGCTGGAACTCGTCGGTCTCGGCGCGCGGAACACCACGACGGCACGACGCCTGTCAGGTGGTGAGGCGCAGAGGCTCTCCCTGGCGTTGGCGTTGGTAGGGCGTCCCGAGTTGCTGTTTCTCGACGAGCCGACGGCCGGCATGGATCCGCACGCCCGCGCCGCCACATGGGACCTGATTCGGGATTTGCGCGAGGTGGGAGCAACGGTCGTGCTCACGACCCACGGTATGGACGAGGCCGAACAGCTTTGTGATCGACTCGCAATCGTGGACCACGGTGATCTGGTGGCGCTGGGATCCCCCGAAGACCTCACCGAGTCTGCACGTGCGCACGAGATCAGCTTCTCGGCACGCCCCGGTCTCGACACGGCGTATCTGGCCCGACGGCTCGGACTGCCGAGTGACGGTGTGACCTCCGGTCCCGGCGGTTCCTACATCTGTTGGACCGAGGCAACTCCCGAAACCATCGCCGACCTGACGGCCTGGCTGCGTGACGAAGGCGTGACGCTCGGCGAGTTGCGGGCGGGACGCCGGTCGCTCGAAGAGGTGTTCCTGCGCCTCACGCAGGGCGGGCAGGGGGAGAAGTCATGACTCGGACGGCCGTGCTCGCGCAGACGCGCACGGAACTGGCTCTGGCGATGCGCCGGGGCGAGAGCCTTCTCGTCACGATCGCGATACCTCTCGGCATTCTGATCTTCTTCGCGCGCGTCGACTCACTCTCGGGCAGCGTGTCCGAGCCTGTCGAGTTCCTCGTTCCGGGCGTTCTCTCACTCGCGGTCATGGCCACCGCCATGGTCAGCCTCGGTATCAACACCGGATACGAACGTCACTACGGCGTCCTGAAGCGCCTGGGAGTCACGCCGCTCTCCCGCACCGGACTCCTGAGCGCGAAGACGCTCCAGGTTCTCGTCATCGAGTTCGTCCAGTCGCTTCTGCTGGTCCTGACCGGTTGGGCACTGGGGTGGCAACTCACCCCCCGCATCATTCCCGCCCTCGTGGTTCTCCTGGTCGGAACCGTCGCGTTCGCCGGCATCGGGCTACTACTGGCCGGGACACTTCGCGCCGAGGTCAATCTCGCGGTCTCCAACGGACTGTTCCTCGTGCTGCTCTTTCTCGGGGGAATGGCGTATCCGCTCGACCGACTCCCCGGTGCACTCGAAACGGTCGCCCACGTGCTCCCGAGTGCCGCTCTGGCCGAGACCGTGCGCGGTGTGCTGGATCCGGCGGTGGCGTTCCCCTACGCCGACGCGGTTGTTCTCCTGATGTGGGCCGTGGCCGCACCTGCGATGGCCGTGCGGTGGTTCCGCTGGGAGGAGTGACGAGCTCAGCGCACGAACGTGTCGAGTGCCACCGCAGCGAAGAGGAGCGCCAGATAGGTGTTCGAGAACGTGAAGAGGCGGATCGCCGACGCCGGAGTCGGGTCACGTCGGAGCCGGACGGCCTGGATCACGAACGCGATCCCGAGAAACACGGCCGAGCCGACGTAGATCGGACCAACCGGCGTGGTCAGCCCGAGCGTGAGGCTCACGACCACCACGACGACGGAGTAGATCAGGATGTCGCGGGTCGCCACGTCGATGCCCTTCACGACGGGCAGCATCGGGATGCCGGCCGCGGCGTAGTCCTCCTTGTACCGGAGCGCCAGGGCCCAGAAGTGCGGCGGCGTCCAGAAGAAGACCACCGCGAAGAGAATCCACGCCGGTGCCGCCAACGACCCGGTGACCGCGGCCCAGCCCACAAGAGCGGGTACCGCGCCGGCGGCGCCGCCGATGACGATGTTCTGCGGGCTTCGTGGTTTGAGCCAGATCGTGTACACGAAGACGTAGAAGAGCGTGGCGCTGACGGCCAACGAGGCCGACAGCAGGTTCGTCGTCGCCCAGAGCCACGCGAAGGCGAGAGTCTCGAGGACCAGCCCGAAGACGAGTGCACGGGTGGGCTCCACGGTGCCCGAGGGAAGCGGCCGGCCGTGCGTGCGCCGCATGAGAGTGTCGCGGTCGCGCTCCAGGTAGCAGTTGATCGTGTTGGCGCCGCCGGCGGCCATGGCGCCACCGAGGAGAACAGCCGTCATCAGGCCTACGGAGGGAAGACCGCCCTCGGCCAGGATCATGGCGGGAAGCGTCGTGACGAGCAGCAACTCGATCACGCGCGGCTTCGTGAGCAGGAAGTAGTTCCGCAGGCTCCGGGCAGTCGAGGCCGTGCCGGGGGCACCCAGCATGCTGTCGGCTGTGTCCGTCACGCTGGATCCGTCACCTGTCTCGTGCTCCACGTCGTCGTGGGGGCGAATCTACCGTAGGAAAGCCCGGCGTCACGAAGCCCTGATGGCGCCCGAACTCCGGTACGCTCGATGGCGATGACCCCGTCTCCCGACGACGATGTCAAGCAGTCGGTGCGCATGACGGCCGATCGGCTTCTCGTCGCCCCGACGGCGGAGTCCGGCGACCGTAAGAGCCGTGCCGGAATCCTGATCCCGGCGACGGCGGATCGCAGCCGGCGCCTCGACTGGGCGGAAGTCGTGGCCGTCGGACCCACGGTGCGTAACGTCGAGCCGGGCGATCAGGTCCTGTTCGCTCCCGACAGCGGTTTCGAAGTGGAGATCCGCGACGAGGAGTATCTGATTCTTCGCGAACGAGACGTTCACGCGCTCGCGTCGGAGCGCAACGAGGGTCAGACCGGCCTCTACCTGTGAGTCCCGCCTCCGACCTTCCCACCACCCTCACCGGGCGGGTGGCCCTCGTCACCGGCGCGACCCGGGGAATCGGCCGCGCCATCGCCGAGGTGCTCGCCGGAGCCGGCGCCGATGTCGCGGTCGTGGCGCGCAAGGCCGATGAGCTCGAGGAGACCCGCCTCGCTCTCGAGTCCACCGGTGTACGCGCCACCACGATCGAAGGGTCCGTCGGAGACCCCGACGTGTGTGCCCGGGCTGTGGAGACATGCGTGGACCACTTCGGCGGTCTCGACATCCTCGTCAACAATGCGGGAACGAATCCGCACTTCGGCCCCATGATGGAGGCCGATGCCGGTGTTGTCGCCAAGATCCTCGACGTCAACGTCCGGGCGCCGCTCCTCCTCACGCAGGAGGCCTGGCGTGCGCAGATGCAGACGCACGGAGGCGTCGTCGTGAACGTCGCCTCCGTCGGCGGTCTCCAACCCAGCCCGTTCATCGGGATGTACAACGTCTCCAAGGCCGCCCTGATCCACATGACGCGTCAGATCGCGCTGGAGCTCGGGCCCGGTGTGCGCGTCAACGCGTTGGCTCCCGGGTTGATCAAGACGCGAATGTCACGCGCTCTCTACGAGAGCGACGAAGAGGGCCTCGCCGCGGTACACCCTCTCCGTCGACTCGGCCTTCCCGAAGACATCGCCCACGCCGCGCTCGTTCCTGGCGTCCGACGCATCGTCGTGGTTGACAGGTGAGGTGCTCACCGTCGACGGCGGTATGTCCCTCGGCACGATTCCCTGGGGCTGAGTTGTCTCGCTGAGACGTCAGCGCCGGGTCCTTCGCCGACCCGAGATCATCACAGGGACCGCCGAAGGGTGGGTGGCGGGCGCCGAGCGGGCATTCTCGAAGCGGGCGTCGAGGTACGCGGCGATGGCGTCGTAGAGGTCATCGCCCAGCATCGCCCGGAGCTCGGTCTCCATCGACCGGTAGACAGGTCGTGTGCCGACGAACGCCTCGGGTTCCTCGGTGCACCACCATGCGAGATCGTCTCCGCCTTCGCCCCATCCGTCACGTCCGAACTCGGTGAGCGTCGAGACCTCCGAGTCGTCGTCTTCCTCGATGCGGTGGTCGATCCTCAGCGGCAACTGCCAGCAGACGTCGGGCTTCAGCTTGCTGAAGTGCACCGTCGGGTTGTTCAGGGAATGGAGGTGGAGAGCACACCCTGGCCCTGCGGCGAACTCGGGACGGTTGAGGAAGATACAGGCGTCTTCCACCTTCCGTGTCCGCCACGACGTGGGGCCGACCGTGGCAAAGATCCCGCGCTTTTCGCCTGCGTCCTTGAACTGCCACTCGTCGTCGGTCAGACGCTTCGCCGCACGCACGACACGGTCGCGGTCCTTGGCGTCTTCGAAGTGTGCGCCGTAGGAGCAGCAGCCCTGCACCATCTCAGGTGTGGGCTCGTCCCGCACCCCCTGGCAGCCGCACCCGAAGATGCACTCCCAGGACGACGCCAGAAAGGTCACGTCGACCTCCCAACGGTGGTTGGAATCGATCGGGTCGGAGAAGACGACCCATTCGCGTTCGGGCTTCAGCTGCTCGGCCATGGCGGGCGATGCTACCGGGGAGCGGGCCGTATCCTGGCCCGGTGGTGGCTGATCCTTCGACGGTGGAGCTGGTCGACGATCTGGAGCGCACGCTCGGCGCGGGGCGTGCGCGCTGCGAACCCCTGGAGCTGAGTCTCTACGCACGCGATGCCGGTGTGTCGGAGGGAAGAGCGGCGGCTGTGTGCTTCCCGACCACCGGCCAACAGCTGGTCGACGCTGTCCGGGTGGCCCACCGCCACGAACGATCCTTTGTGGCTCGGGGTGCGGGTACCGGACTCGCGGGGGGAGCGACGCCGATAGGCGACCCGTTGGTCATCGTCACCACCCGCCTGAACCGCGTTCTCGGGGTCGACGCCGACGCACGGGTCGCGTGGGTCGAGCCGGGTGTGCTCAATCTGGACCTCTCCCGTGCGGTTCAGCACCTCGGGCTTCACTACGCGCCCGACCCGTCGTCACAGCAGGCCTGCACGATCGGGGGCAACGTCGCCACGAACGCGGGCGGCCCGCACTGCCTGGCCTACGGGGTCACGGGGACCCATGTCCTGGCGGTGGAGGCGGTGCTGCCCGACGGGAGCGTCGAGACGCTCGGCGGTCTGGCTCCCGACACGCCCGGCTACGACCTGCGGGGATGTTTCGTCGGCAGCGAGGGGACGATGGGCGTGGCGACCCGGATCGCCGTGTGCCTCACTCCTGATCCTCCGGATCTGCGCACGATCCTCCTCGATTTCGGATCGGTCGAGGACGCGGCGGCAACCGTGAGCGGCGTGATCGCGCGCGGCGTCGTTCCGGCGGCCCTGGAGATGATGGACGCCGCGATCACCCGAGCGGTCGAGGACTTCGTCGGCGCCGGATATCCGCCGGGACGCGGCGGCGGTCCTGCTGGTCGAGGTCGACGGTCTGAGCGCCGGCGTGGCGGAGGAAGCCGAGATCGTCGGCGAGGTCGCACGGAGCCAGGGCGTGCGCACGGTGCGGATCGCCGCTGACGATGCCGAGCGGGCTCTGCTGTGGAAGGGTCGAAAGTCGGCGTTCGGGGCGGTGGCCCGAATCGCTCCCGACTACTACCTCCACGACGCCGTCGTCCCGCGCACCCGACTGGTCGATGTTCTCAACCGCGTTTACGAGATCTCCGATGAGTACGACCTCACGATGCTGAACGTCTTCCACGCCGGAGACGGGAACCTCCACCCGCTCATCTCTTTCGACCGACGGACGCCAGGAGTGTGGGAGAGGGTCCGGGAGGCGGGCGACGCGATCCTCACGACCTGTGTCGAAGCGGGCGGCGTGCTGTCGGGTGAGCACGGCGTCGGGCTCGAAAAGCGCGATCTCATGCACCTCGTGTTCACTCCGGACGACCTCGACGCCCAGGCACGGGTCCGCGACGCATTCGACCCGCTCGGCAGAGCCAACCCGGGCAAGGTGTTGCCGGCCGGGAGCCGCTGCGGCGAGTTCAGCGCGCCACTCCGGGCGTGACGAATGCGGACAGCCGGGAGCCGACCCGGATCCGGTGGTCCGAGGCGTTGTGAGAGAGCTCAGCGCAGTGATCGGTCGTTCCGACCGGGTGGTGCCGGTGGGCGGCCGCACCCAGTGGGAGGTGGGAGGCATCCCGACCGGGGGTGTCGAGATCCGTGCTCCCGCCGGCGTCCTCACGTACGAACCGGCGGATCTCACGGCGACCGTGTCGGCGGGCACGACGGTCGCCGAGCTCCGTGCCGTGCTCGCGGAAGAGGGACAGTCTTGCTCCCTCGACCCTCGTGACGACGCGGCGACCGTCGGGGGTGTCCTGGCCACGGGCCTCTCCGGTCACCGACGGCTGCGGTTCGGGCCGGTGCGCGACACCCTCCTCGGCGCGCGCTTTCTCCGAGCGGACGGCTCCGAGGTGCGCGCCGGCGGGCCGACGGTCAAGAACGTCACCGGGTACGACCTGTGCCGTCTGCTGGTCGGTTGCACTCGGGACCCTCGGGGCGATCACGGAGGTCACTCTCCGGTGCGCGCCGTGCCCACCGACGTCGGTGTGGGGGACCACGGACGAGGAGCCCGAAGCCGTGGTGCGCCGTCTCTTCGCGCCGTCGTGCGTTCTGTCGGACGGTACGACCACGACCGTTCTCCTCGAGGGTTCCGAGGCCGACGTGTCGTCACAGCTCGACGTGGCGGGGCTTCGGGAGACGCAGGAGCGGCCCACGTTTCCCGAGGGACCGCACCGTGGGAGGATCTCCGTTCCGCCCGGTTCCGTGGGTGGCGTGCGCAGGGCACTGGTGCGCACGGCCGACGTCCGCTTCCTGGCGGAGACCGGTGTCGGGACCGTCCATGTCGCCGCATCGACATCCGGAGGACCTCGTCGAGGCGCGCGAGTATCGCCGAGGAGTCCGGAGGCTGGATGCTGCGGGAACAGGGCGGAGGCGACATCGATCCCTTCGGTGTCGCACTTCCCGCTCAGACGGTGATGCGGCGGATCCGCGACGCCTTCGATCCGACGAGGAAGTTCTCTCCGGGAAGGCTGTCCCTGTGACCTCTCCGGTGAAGAAAGAGCAAGCCGCGAGGCAAGGGACACCTCTCGGACTCGACGCGGACGCTCTGGCGGCGTGTGTGAACTGCGGGTTGTGTCTCCCGCACTGCCCGACGTTCCGCGTCACCGGTGAGGAGTCGGCGTCACCGCGGGGCCGGATCAACGCGATGCGCGGTGTCGAGGCGTTGGTCGCCGCACCCGAGGGTGCCTTCGTGGACTACATGGAGGCGTGCGTCCAGTGCCGTGCGTGTGAATCGGTGTGCCCGTCCTCGGTGCCCTTCGGAGCGCTCATGGAGGACACGCGAGCGGCTCTCGTGACCTCCGGGATCGATCGAGGACCGTGGGCGAAGCGGGCTCTCCATCGAGTCGGCCTGTGGCTCCTCGGTCATCATCGGCTCCTCGCACGTCGCGAGCGTGCTGCTGTCGTGGATACAGCGGATTCCCGGATTCCGGTCCCGGGTGGGCCTGCCGACGGATCTCGGTCGCGTGGAACGCCGGCGGGATCCGGGAGGAACCCGACGCAGTGGGGAGTGCGCTGCCGGACGTCTGGCTCTTCGACGGCTGCGTGATGGACCTCTGGTTTCGGCACACCCAGGACGCGTCACGACGACTCATCGAGGCGACCGGTGCACGTGTCGCTCCTCCCGGCCGCGGCAGTGACTGCTGTGGCGCCCTGCACCTCCACGCCGGACGTCCGGACGAGGCCCGGAGGCTGGCACGACGCGTGATGCGGTCCATGCCCGGGGACGCCCCGATCGTCGTCGACAGCGCGGGATGCGGAGCAGCCCTGAAGGAGTACGGACGCCTGCTCGGCACACCCGATGCAGAGCGGTTCGCCTCGCGTGTCCGTGACCTGTCGGAATGGCTCGCCGGTACCGATCTGCAGGTACCCCACACCGGACGCACCGTCGTGCTCCAGGAGCCGTGCCACCTCCGCTTCGCACAGGGTCTCGAGGGAGCGTGGCGCTCACTTCTCGAGAGCGCCTACACCGTGCGCGAAACAGCCGACGACGGCCTGTGCTGCGGCGCGGGGGGCCTCTACAACGTGCTCCAGCCCGATCTGTCGGCCGCCATCCTCGAGCGCAAGGCAGTGGCGATCCACGCGGTCGCAGAGGGCGCGATGGTGGCCTCCGCCAATCCGGGGTGCATTCTGCAACTTCGCACGGCGGGTCTCGAGGTAGAGCACCCGTCGGTGCTGATGGCCGCGGCACTCAGCCGTGAGGAACAGGGAGGCGGGAATGGCGGATCTGGATGAGTTGATCGCGCAGCTGCGCTCGATCGAGGAGCAGCTGCGCGATCTCGCCTACGACCGGTTGCGCGAGAGGGCCGACGGTGTCGAGGGCGCCAAGGAACAGGAGAAGAGCCTCGAACAGGCCCGTCGTGCCGTGGCCCGTGCCCTGAAGGCTCTCGGTGGTGAACCCGATCCCTTCAGCTGACCGGATCTATCAGGCGTTGAGTGTGTCGATCATCTGACGCAGACGGGCCCAGTGGTGCCGGTCGAACCGGAACGCGATCCGGTCGAGGCCGACGTGGTCGTCGTCGCGTCGCTCCTGGTCGGTCGCTTCGATCCGTTCGATCTCACCGCGTTCGATGATGTCCCCGAAGTCCTTGCTCAGCGCCGCCAGATCCGCGTCGCCGGGTGCACGCTTCATTCGGAGAATCAGCCTGGCGCCGACGAACCGCTGTGAGTGGTAGTTGCTGTAGAAATGGCTGATCTCCTCCACGGCCTCGTCGCAGTTGTCGGTGATGCGCACGAGTGACAGGTCTTCGGGCGCCACATAGGACTGCTTCTCGAGCTCGTCGGTCACGAAGTCGCGCCAGGTCTCCCAGTAGTGCCCGTGCGGCACGTCGAGAAGAACGATCGGAGCCGACGTGCTCTTGCCGGTCTGGATCAGCGTCAGGAGCTCGAACGCCTCGTCCATCGTCCCGAATCCGCCGGGCAGAAGGCAGAAGGCGTCGGCCTCCTTGACGAAGGTGAGCTTGCGCGTGAAGAAGAAGCGGAAGTTGATGAGCTTGGGGTCGTCGGCGAGGAACTGGGTGTTCTCGGCCTCGAACGGCAGGCGAATGCCGACGCCGAACGACTGGTCGGGGCCGGCACCCTCGATGCCGGCCTCCATGATCCCGGGGCCCGCGCCGGTGATCGCCATCCAGTCGAGCTCACTCATGCGTCGGGCGAAGTCGCGGGTCTGGTCGTAGAGAGGGTCTTCGCGTCGTGTGCGGGCGGATCCGAAGATCGCCACCTTGCGTGCGCTGCGGTAGGGCTCGAAGACGTGGAAGGCGTAGCGCATCTCCTTGAGCGCGGCGCTCGCGATCTTGAGATCGCCGCGCCCCGCGTTGTCGCGGGCGAGGCGAACCGAGGAGGCGATGAGCTCGAAGATCAGATCCGCGTTCGCGGTCTCGCCGAGTTCGTCGACGAGCTCGGCGATCTGCCGGTCGATCGCGGCCACTCCGGTTCGGTAACGGGGCAGCTTGTCCATGGAAAAGGCGGTCCTCAGGAAAGCCGTGTAGCGGACAGATCCGCGAGCGACACCATCGGCCGGGGTCCGAGATGACTGATCGCTTCAGCGGCAGCCAGGGATCCCAGCTCACCGCACGAGGGAAGCGGTTCGCCGCGTGCGAGGCCGTGCAGGAACCCGGCGGCGAAGAGATCTCCGGCTCCGGTCGTGTCGACGAGATCGTCCACGGGGACGGCGTCGACGACGTGCACTTCACCGTTGGTCACGATCACCGAACCACTGGCGCCGCGGGTGAGCACGGCGATGTCGCAGCGGCCGCGCACCGCCTGGAGTGCCTCGTCGAAGGTCGCGACCTCGAAGAGCGAGCGAATCTCCTCCTCGTTGGCGAACAGCACGTCGATCTGGTCGTCGAGCAGTTCCCGGAAGTCATCGCGGTGGCGGTCGACGCAGAACGGGTCCGACAGCGTCATCGCCACCATGCGGTCGGCGTCACGGGCGGCGGTCAAGGCCCGTCGGATGGCCTCCATGGCCGGGGGCTGGTCCCACAGGTAGCCCTCGACGTAGGTGATGGCGGCGTCACTGACGAGAGACAGGTCGAGGTCGTCGTTACCGAGCTCCGCCGCACATCCGAGGTAGGTGCACAACGTGCGCTCGGCGTCGGGCGCCACGATCACGAGGCACCGTCCGGTCGGTGCGCCATCGGTCGTGGGGCGTGCGGTGAAGCGCACGCCGAGCGACTGGAGATCGTGCTGGAAGGCCCGACCGAGCTCGTCGTCGTGGACGCGGCCGATGAACCCCGTCCGGGAACCGAAGGAGGCGAGACCGGCGATGGTGTTCGCCGCCGATCCGCCGCTGGTCTCGGTCGTGGGTCCCATGTCGGCGTAGACGGCCTCGCTGCGCTCGATGTCGACCATCATTGCCGCGCCGCGCAGCAGCTCGTGGCGCACGACGAACGCGTCGTCCTCGAAGCTGAGGACGTCGACGAGGGCGTTGCCGAGTCCGGCGACGTCCAGGGTCGGTTCGCTCAACGGAGTGCCTCCACAGGTGTGGGTCGGATCTCGACGGGTACGGACGGCGCGAACTGCTCGTCGCTGTCGGGTTCTCGGAGCCGGTGGCCCGACGTGGATGTCCGCCCGTAGAGCGTGGTGCGTTGTTCGAGTGTGCGGCCCAGTGGCTCCACGATCGAGCGGAACTCCACCTCGCCGAGCTCCTGGCCGTGGTCGGCGCCCGCAGCGCGCGAGATGTTCTCGTCCATCAGGGTTCCCCCCAGGTCGTTGGCCCCGGCGCGCAGCAACTGCGCCGCACCCGACGCGCCGGTCTTGACCCAGGAGACCTGGATGTTGTCGATCCAGCCGTGGTAGGCGATGCGGGCAACGGCGTGGACGAGCAGCGTTTCGCGAAACGTGGGGCCGGGGCGCGCGCGGTGCTGCAGGAAGATCGGCGAGGCCATGTGGACGAAGGGCAGGGGGACGAACTCCGTGAAGCCGCCGGTCTCCTTCTGAAGAGCGCGAGTGCGGGTGAGGTGCCGGGCCAGGTGCACCGGTCGTTCGAGGTGACCGAACATGAGCGTGACGTTCGAACGGAGCCCGACGCCGTGGGCCGTGCGATGTGCATCGAGCCACTCGTCGGTCGAGATCTTGTCGGGGCAGAGAACGGCGCGCACCTCGTCGTCGAGAACCTCGGCGGCGGTGCCGGGCAAGCGTGGCGAGACCGGCCTCGCGCATCGAGACGAGGTAATCGCGAAGCGGTATCTCGAGTCGTGCGCTCCCTCGGTGACCTCCAGCGCGGTGAAGCCGTGGACGTGGATGTCGGGAGCGACGGCCTTCACGTCCCTGACGACGTTGCGGTAGTAGTCGCCGTCGAAGTCGGGGTGGATGCCACCCTGGAGGCACACCTCGGTCGCGCCACAGTCGACGGCTTCGAGGACACGCCTCTGGATCTCCTCCCGATCGAGCAGGTATGGCTTCCCGCGCAGGTTGAGAGACAGTGGTCCCTTCGAGAAGGCGCAGAACCGGCACTTGAAGGTGCAGACGTTCGTGTAGTTGATGTTGCGGTTGCGCACGAAGGTGACGACGTCACCGACGACCTGCTGCCTCAACTCGTCGGCCGTCTCGGCGATAGCGACGACCTCGGGACCTCGCGCCCCGAACAGGACCGTGATCTGCTCCACGTCGAGCTCGCGACCGGCGGCAACGTCGTCGAGGACCTCACCCACCGGACCACCCGCCCGGGGAGTCCCGACGAGCAGGTCGGGCGGCGCGACGGTGCCTCCCGACGACCACGCATCGTCGCGGGCGAGACCCTCCGCGTCGGAACGGACGAGCACGCCGAAACGTGTCGCCTCGTCGAGCCACCGGCTCGGATCTGCGACGAATTCGGGATAGATCGTGAGACGTGGCGCGAGCACCTTGCCGGCCGACCGTGTCACCTCGTCGAGACGTTCGAGTGCCGGCCAGGGCCGCTCGGGATTGACGTGATCGGGCGTCACCGGCGACACGCCGCCCCAGTCGTCGATACCCGACCGGATCAGCTCCGCCGGATCATCGCTCAGGTTGGGCGGGGCCTGGAGGTGGATCGACGGATCGAGCAGGACCCGCGCCGCCGCGACGGTCCACCAGAACTCCTCGGGGTCGCACGGCGGCTCACGGTGCATCGACGTGCCCGGCTTGGGAAGGAAGTTCTGGACGATCACCTCCTGGACGTGTGCCGTGCCGCCCGTGCGCCGCGTCGATGGCGAGCAACGCGTCGACACGTTCGTCTCGCGTCTCGCCGATCCCGACGAGGATTCCCGTCGTGAACGGAATGCCCAGCTCGCCGGCGGCTTCCAACGTGGCCAGACGCCGCTGCGCCGTCTTGTCGGGCGCGCCGTGATGCGGGCCGCCCGGCTCGCCCAACCGGTCGGCGAGCGTCTCGATCATCATTCCCTGCGACGGCGACACGGCGCGCAGCGTCGCGAGATCGGCGGGTGAGAGCGCGCCCGCGTTGGCGTGGGGGAGCAGCCCGGTCTCCTCGAGGACGACCCCGGCGACGTGCGCGAGGTAGTCGACCGTGGAGTCGAAACCCTGCGCGGCGAGCCAGTCGCCGGCGGCGGGATACCGGTCTTCGGGCGCCTCGCCCAGTGTGAACAACGCCTCGTGACAACCCGTGGCGGCACCGTGGCGAGCGATCGTGAGGACCTCGTCGACCGTGAGGTAGGGAGCGTCGAGGCGTGCCGGAGGTTTGGCGAAGGTGCAGTAGCCGCACCGGTCACGACACAGCATGGTGAGGGGGATGAACACCTTGGGTGAGTACGTGATCCGGTCGCCGAACGCCTGATCCCGGATGCGAACCGCCTCGGACGCCAGGCTCTCGGGCTCTTCGTCGACCACGGCGTACGCGGCGTCGCTGCGTACCGTCCGGTCGCGATTCGGGGGCACCTGCGAGGGCCGAAGCATCGGCTCAGCCTAGGCGCCGAGTGTCTCGTTCGAGCACAACCTCAGCCGGCGTCGACGGTGAGGGGCAGGATCGCACACGCTGCGTACCTGCAACTATGTTCCCTCTGGAACCCGGGGGCACAGGAACATGGCGATCAGCGATCTCGAAGTCGGCCTCACCGACGAGGGCCGCGCCGTGCAATCTTCCGCGCACCGGTTCGCGGCCGAGATCCTGCGCCCGGCCGGGCGCGAGCTCGACCGCATGGTCGACCCCGCCGACGTCATCGCGCAAGGCTCCCCCCTCTGGGACACCTTCGGGCGCTACCGCGAACTGGGCCTCGACGCCATTGCGCAGGATCCCTCGCTCGACCCCGTGACGCAGGCCCGCCTCGGCTGCATCGTCAACGAGGAGCTGGCCTGGGGTGACGTCGGCCTCGCCATCTCGCTGGGCCTGAGCCAGTTCCACCCTCCGTTCGTGGAGATGTCCGCCGACTCCGAGCTGATCGACCGCTTCTGCTCCCCGCAGCGGCCCACGATCGGTTGCTGGGCGCTCACCGAGCCCGACCACGGGAGCGACACCGTGGGCCCTCCCGAGGACTACCTCTCCGACCCTGCGAGGCGTCCGAACTGCATCGCCCGGCCCGAGGGCTCCGACTTCGTGATCAACGGCCAGAAGGCGGCCTGGGTGTCCAACGGTTCGATCGCGGATCTGGCGGTGCTGTTCTGCGCCTACGACGACAGGAGCGGCACCCTCGCCGGCTCGGTTTTCGTCGTGCCACTCGACCTCCCCGGCGTCGAACGTCCACCGCCCCTCGACAAGCTCGGCCAGCGCTCCCTCAACCAGGGCGAGATCTTCTTCAGCGAGGTGCGGGTCCCGGCATCGCATCGCGTGATCGACCCCGAGCTCTACCCGCTCGCTCTCGAGGGCATGCTCGCCTTTGCCAACGCGGCCATGGGCCAGCTCTTCGTCGGCGTCGCCCGTGCCGCGTACGAGCTGGCACTCGACTACTCGAAGGAACGCGTGCAGGGAGGCCGGCCCATCTTCGAACACCAGAGTGTGCGCGGACGCCTCTTCGAGATGTTCACCAGGACCGAGGCGGCGCGGGCGCTGGCTCGCCGTGTCGCCGCCCACAACGCGGCGTCGGAGCCGGTGCTGCAATACTCGATCGCCACGAAGGTGTTCTGCACCCAGGCCGCGTTCGACGTGGCGACCGCGGCACTGCAGATATTCGGCGCCAACGGCCTGACCCGCGAGTACCCGATCGAGAAGATCCTGCGCGACGCGCGAGCGTCGCTCATCGAGGACGGCTGCAACGAGGTGCTCTCCCTCGTCGGGGCCTCAAAGCTGTAGGAGGCAATTGTGGAGTTGTTCGAAGTGATCGGCCGACGACGTTCCATCCGGTTCCTGCTCCCGTTCCGTCCCGTGGAACACGAGAAGATCCAGTGCATGCTCGAAGCAGCACGCCTGGCCTCGCACTGGGGCAACGTGGCGAGCCTGCGTGCACTGGTGATCGAGCGCGATCAGGCCTCCCAGGAGGTGCTCGACGCCCTGCCGTCGCCGGTCGGCGGATATCAGGTCCCCCTCGCTCCGGTGGTGATCGTGTGGTACATCGAGACCGGCGCCACCGCCGAGGTCGGCGACCGGCTGCGCGAGCTGGTCGACGTCGGCGCGGTCGGCTACGGCGACGACAAACGCGAGGAAGCCGAGACACAGCTCATACCCGTGATGGAGGCGGCCTCCGAGATCCTGCGTCAGCCGGGCCTCGGAGAGGTGGACTGCGGCCAGGGCATCGCCCAGGCCACGCTCGTGGCGTTCTCCCTCGGCCTGGGAACCTGTTGTCTGGGTTCGGGTGACCCCGACGGTGTGCGAGAGAAGTTGGGGCTCCCCGACACGTGCCGGGTTCTCGTCACGCAGACGGTCGGCTACCCGGCGGAACAACCCGAGGCCGGCGGGCAACGGCCCCGCCCACCGTTCGGGGAGATGTTCCACCTCAATGCCTACGGGGAGGCCTTCCCGCGCTCCGACGAGGTGGTCGACGACCTGAAGCGACAGCAGATGATCCAGCCCCCGGCGCCGTTGCCGTGGCGCGAGGAGGAGCTGCTCTACCTGCGGCGTGGCCTCGACCTGAAGGGCCAGGGGCTGCTCTGATGCGCTTCGACGCCGTCATCACCGGGGTCGGCATGACCCGATTCGCCAAGCACCCCGACCGGGGCCTGAAGGACCTGAGCGCCGAGGCGGTGAACGCCGCGGTGGCCGACGCCGGCATCACGCTCGACGACCTCGATGCCGCGTATGTGGGCAACTGCGCCGCCGGGCTCGTCACGGGCCAGGAGTCCGTGCGGGGCCAGGTGGTCCTCTCTCCGCTCGGCGTGGGCAAGATCCCGATCATCAACGTCGAGAACGCGTGTGCCAGCGGGTCGACAGCGCTCCACCAGGCCTGCGCGATGGTCACCGCGGGAATGCACGACATCGTGCTGGCTCTCGGTGTGGAGAAGCTCACCCACCCCGACAAGATGCGGAGCTTTGCCGCGTTCGCCGGAGCGATGGACGTGGACGAGCTGGGGGAGATGATGGCGCTGTTCTCCGGTCCCGCCCCGGCCGGAAATGACGGCGCCGACGACAGTGACACGGGAGGGGACGGTACAGAGGGGAGCGGTGCCGGTGGAGGTGATGCCGGTGGAGGTGATGCCGGTGGAGCCGGCGCCGGCACGAACCGTTCGATGTTCATGGACATTTACGCCATGGCCGCCCGCCACCACATGGAGCGCTACGGCACCACGAAACGCCAGTTCGCAGCGGTCGCCGCCAAGAACTCCCTGCACGGCAGCCTCAACCCACTTGCCCAGTTCCGCGAGGAGCTCAGCATCGACGAGGTGCTGGCCGACCGGCTCATCGTCGAGCCCCTGACACGCTCGATGTGTTCACCGATCGGCGACGGTGCCGCGGCCGCGGTCGTGATGAGCCCACGGAAGGCCACTGCGCTCGGTGTCGCCGATCCCGTCGAGGTCACGACGATGGTGATGCACTCGGGCTGGAACCACACAGAGGACGAACCCGACACCGTGCAGCTCTGCGCGGCCGACGCCTACGAGGAGGCCGGGTTGGGCCCCGACGACCTCGACGTCGTCGAACTGCACGACGCCTCTGCCCCTGCGGAGATCATCGGCTACGAACAGCTCGGTCTCTGCTCGGAGGGTGAGGGCGGCAAGCTGGTCGAGTCGGGCGACACCCAACTCGGTGGCCGGCTACCCGTCAACACCTCGGGTGGGTTGTTGCGCAAGGGCCACCCCGTCGGCGCGACCGGGCTGGCACAGATCGTCGAGCTCACCTCGCAGCTCCGGGGCCGCGCCGGTCCACGCCAGGTCGAGGGTGCCCGCACCGCCCTCGCCCAGAACGGTGGCGGCAAGAAGGGCAACGACGCAGCCGCGATGCTCGTCACGGTGCTCCAGGCCTAGGAGGAGCCGACCGATGAGCCCGGCCCGAGAACGCAACGAGATGGTCCTCGCGGATCTCATCGCGCTGCGTGCCGAGGAACAGCCCGACCTCGACGTGCTCACCTTCGAGCACCTCTCGCTCGACGGGGGAGCGACGCCCGACGAGGTGCGCACCTACGCGGATCTCGCCGAGAACGCCCAGCGCATCGCCGCCGGGCTCGTGGAGCTCAACATGGTGCCCGGCGACCGCTTCGCGATCATGATGCGCAACCATCCCGAGTTCGTCGAAACCATGATCGCGGCGTCGATCACCGGCACGGTGTTCGTGCCCATCGACCCACGCACCCGTGGAGACAAGCTCGCGTACATGCTGGCCGCCGCCGGCTGCAAGGGACTCGTCACCTCCGACGACTGCCTCGGGGAGATCGACCGGGTACGAGGCCGGCTCCCCGACCTGGGCTGGATACTCGCCCTCGACACAGGCGACGAGACGAGGCGACGACACGGGCGACGACTCCACCGAGCTCGCCACAGCGCCGTGGGTGCGGCCGCTGGGAGAGCTCCTCGAGCACGAGGTCACGACGCTCGACGTGCGCGCGCCCGATCCCGAGGCGCCTCTCCAGATCATGTTCACCTCCGGCACCACCGGGGACCCGAAGGGAATCGTGGGGTCGAACCTCCGGTTCTGCGGTGCAGCGCTGCTCGGACACCTCTTCGACTGCGGGCCCGATGACCGGCCGTACACGGGGCTGTCACTCACCCACGGCAACGCCCAGTCGGTGACGCTCGCCCCCGCTCTCCACATGGGTCTGAGGACCGTCTTCAGCCGCCGTTTCACGCGCTCGAAGCTGTGGGACGTGTGCCGCGCCCACGGTTGCACGACGTTCTCCCTCCTGGGTGGCATCGCCACCGCCATCTACAGCGAACCACCCCGGCCGAACGACGCCGACAACCCGGTGCGGATGGTGGTCAGCGGTGGGATGCCGGCCGGTCTGTGGAAGGCGTTCGAGGATCGCTTCAACGTGCGCGTCCTCGAGTTCTACGGCGCCATGGACGGCGGCGGCGTGGCCTACAAGCCGATCGGTGAAGGCCCGATCGGTTCGTTCGGCAAGCCCATGGGTGGCGTCGAGATGAAGATCCTCGACGAGGAAGGAATCGAGTGCCCGCCTGGTGTGATCGGCGAGATCTGCAGCCGCCCCGAGGGGGGCGAGGCGACGATCGACTACTACGGTGACCCGGAGGCGTCGCGGCGCAAGATCCGTTCGGGCTGGAATCGCAGCGGGGACATGGGCCACTGCGATGCCGAGGGGTGGATGTTCTTCGACTTCCGTGCGGGCGGCGGGATCCGCCGCAACGGCGAGTTCGTGAACGCGGGTTTCGTGGAGAAGGCGATCGCCGAGCACCCGGCGGTGGGTGATGTGTTCGTCTACGGCGTACCGGCCGCGTCGGGCGCACCCGGCGAGAGCGACATCGTGGCGGCCGTCGTGGCGGCTCCGGGAGCGTCCCTCGACCTCGACGCGGTCTTCGTCACCTGCCGGTCGGAGCTCGAGGCGAACTTCGTGCCCACCTACCTGCAACGGGTGGACGAGATTCCCAAGACCGCATCGGAGAAACCGCTGGCGAGTGTCCTCTCCGCAGCGTTCTCCCCTGATGCCGACAACGTCCACACCGAGGCTTGACTGCAGAGACGGCTCGAGCCATCTCTGGTCGCGTCTGTCAGTCGCGTCTGTCGTCGCGTCTGTCAGTCGCGCAGGATCTCGGCGCCCCGCTCCCAGGATCCGGCAGCCGCCGGATCCACGATCCAGAGAATCCGATCCGCCCGGATGCGCGACGCGGGAAGTGAGCGGTCGTGGCGCCGAACGCCGTCGAACGCGGCGCGTTTGGACTCGCCCGCCGCGGTGAACACGACCTGTGCGGAAGCGGCGACGGCGGGATAGGTGAACGTGAGGCGTGGGTGTGGATGCTCGTCGTCGGCGTTCGTGGTCACCCACCGGTCGGTCACCGACAGGGCGGCGCTACCCGGAAACAGCGAGCACGTGTGCCCGTCGGGGCCGAGACCGAGGTGCACGAGTTCGATCCCGCCCGTGGCACGGATGACGGAGTCGTAGGCGGCGGCTGCTTCCCCGGGCGTGTCGGCATCGCCACGCATCGAATACACGGCGTGCGGCGACACTCCGTCGAGCAACACCTGCCGCGTCATGCCTTCGTTCGAGTCGGGATCGTCGATCGGGACGAAGCGTTCGTCACCCCAGTAGACGTCGATGCCACTCCAGTCGATCCCCGACGTGGCAGCGAGTGCGGTGTAGGCATCACGCGCGGTGCCACCTCCCGAGAAGGCGATCGACGCCGGTGAGGTGTCGGCGACGTGGACGGCGAACGCGGCCGCGACGTCGTCGACGACCTCGTAGCTGACGGTCGTGGTCATGGTGTCCTCCAGTACGCATCCTGCTCCGCGAACAGGTCGTCGGCCGAGTCGGGTCCCCACGTACCGGCGTCGTAGAAGCGGATGGGCACCTCACCGAGCGGAAAGCCGTCGATGAGGGGTTGCACGACCTGCCAGGACTGGTCGATCTCGTCGGCACGGATGAACAGTGTCGGATCACCGAGCAGCACGTCGAGGAGCAGGCGCTCGTAGGCGTCGCGGGAGCGTTCGTCGAATGTGTCGCCGTAGTTGAAGTCCATGGAGACGGTGCGGACGTCGAAGCTGGAGCCCGGAACCTTGGCGCCGAAGAACAAGCAGATGCCTTCGTCGGGTTGGATGCGCAGCACCATGCTGTTGGGCTCGAGGGACTCGACCTCACCCGGCAGCGCCAGGTGGGGGACCTCCTTGAACTGGAGCGCCACCTCGGTGACGCGCTTCGGGAGTCGCTTGCCCGTACGGAGGTAGACGGGAACACCCGCCCACCGCCAGTTGTCGATCTCGATGCGCAGCGCCAGGTACGTCTCGACCGTCGAGTCGGCTGCGACGCCCTCCTCGTCGCGGTAGCCAGCGACATCCTCACCGTCGAGGTGCCCCGCGGCGTACTGACCCCGCACGACGCGCTCGGAGAGGTCGTGGACGTCGAGGGGACGGATCGAGCGGAGCAACTTCACCTTCTCGTCGCGGATCGACCCGGCGCTGAACGCGGCGGGAGGCTCCATGGCGGTGAGTGCGAGCACCTGGAGGACGTGGTTCTGGAGGATGTCGCGCAGTGCGCCCGACTGTTCGTAGAACGTGCCGCGGTGTCCCACGCCGAGGGGCTCGGCGACGGTGATCTGGACGTCGTCGACGTAGCGCCTGTTCCAGAGCGGCTCGAAGATGGCGTTGGCGAAACGCAGGGCGAGGATGTTCTGGACCGTGTCCTTCGCGAGGTAGTGGTCGATCCGGTACACCTGGTGTTCGGAGACGTGCGACAGAACGACGCGGTTCAGCTCCCTGGCGCTCTCCAGGTCGCGACCGAAGGGCTTTTCGATGACGATCCGCCGGAAGCCTTCGGACTCGTCGAACAGACCCGCCTCGCCGAGAGCCGTGAGCGCCGGTTCGAAGAGCTGCGGGATCGTGGCGAGGTAGTAGAGGTGGTTGCCGTCGGTCAGGCCGTCACGTCCGCATTCGTCGAGAACCGTCGTCAGCCCCTCGGTGACCTGTGGGTCGCCGACGGGGCCGGCGACGTAGCGAAAGGTGGCGCACTTCTCGAGTTCCGACCAGCCGTACCCGTCGGCGGCCGACTCCACGGCTTCCCGGACCCTGTCGGTGAAGTCGTCGTCGCTCATCACCGTTCGGGCGGAACCGATGACGGCGAGCGTTTCGGGAAGGCGTCCCTCGGCCGCCAGGGCGGCGAGCGCCGGGTAGAGCTTGCGGTGGGCGAGGTCGCCCGTGGCGCCGATCACGACGATCGCGGCAGGCGGAGCGGTGCGGCCGTCGGTCATCGTGGGCGATGATAGAGGTGATGGACGTGTCGATCGACGGGCCTGTCACGGACTGGCCCCGTCAGCTCGTCGGCATCTACGACAGAACGCTCCCGG
The DNA here is from genome assembly GCA_963704035.1 of uncultured Actinomycetes bacterium. Classification (GTDB taxonomy): domain Bacteria; phylum Actinomycetota; class Acidimicrobiia; order IMCC26256; family JAOSJL01; genus JAOSJL01. Next base: position 774,826 of record CAVPGR010000002.1, read on the forward strand.
GCGACCGTGTGGTGTTGGACGTGCCGGAACGGGCAGAGCCACCGCCCTTCCCCGACCTCGCTGATCTCGTGGTGGGTGGCGGGTGCCGGGTTTCTCCGGAAAGGCGTCACGAGATCGTGCGCTCGCGCAGCCTTCCCGACACGGTCGGGCCCGGAATGCGCCTTCTCGTCTGCGGACTGAATCCCAGTGAGTACGCGGCCGATGCCGGCGTGGGCTTCGCCCGCCCGGGGAACCGCTTCTGGCCCGCGGCCATCGCCGCGGGACTGGTCGTGGACGACCGTGACCCCATGGCCGCGCTCGAGCGCGGTGTCGGCATGACCGATCTGGTCAAGCGCGCGACGCCGCGTGCCGCTGAGCTCCGGAACGAGGAGTACCGCGCCGGACTGGCGAGGGTGACGCGCCTCGTTGCGCTGGTTGGCGCCGGGAGCGGTGTGCTTCGTCGGGCTCGCCGGATGGCGCGCCGGCGCTCGACCGGAACGCCACCGCGGGAGATCAACGAGAGCGGCTCGGGGGACGGCCGGTCTACGTCATGCCGTCGACCAGTGGACTGAACACCCACACATCGCTCGACGACTGCGTCGCCCACCTGAAGGCAGCGGCGCAGCTCGCGGATGCGTAGCAGGCCGCCTCTCTACGTGGCGTCGTTCCATGTGGCGCCTCGCTAGATGGCGCCGAGCAGATCCTGCGCGCGTTGCGCCACGTTCTCGGGTGTGAAGCCGAACTCCTTCATCGCCGTCGCGCCCGGCGCGGAGGCTCCGAAGCGGTCGATCCCGATGACGTCGTCGGCATAGCGGTCCCAACCGAAGGTGGCACCTGCCTCCACAGCGAGCGTGGGCGTGCCGGGCGGCAGCACCGAGTCGCGGTAGTCGGGTGTCGCGGCGGCGAACAGCTCCCACGACGGCATCGACACGACCCTGACATCGTGGCCCTGCTTCGTGAGCAGCCCATGGGCCTCCACACACAACGACACCTCGGAGCCGGTGGCGAGCAGGATCACGTCGGGTGAGTCGCCGTCCTCGTCGACGATCGTGTAGGCGCCGAGAGGTACTCCTTCGACGGCGCGTTCGGCCGAGCCTTCGAGCACCGGCAGCTTCTGGCGGGTCAACACGATCCCCGTCGGCCCGTCGCCCTCCACGTGGACGCGCAACGCCTGTGCCGACTCGTTGGCGTCGGCCGGGCGGATGACCGTGAGGCCCGGCATCGCCCGAAGCGACGCGAGCTGTTCGATCGGCTGGTGGGTCGGGCCGTCCTCGCCCAGGCCGATCGAGTCGTGCGACCAGATGAAGCCGACCTTCGTGCCCTGGAGCGCGGCGAGCCGCACGGCACCGCGCATGTAGTCGCTGAAGATGAAGAACGTCCCGCCGAACGGCAGGACGCCTCCCGACGCCGCCATGCCGTTCATGGCTGCGGCCATGCCGAACTCGCGGATTCCGTAGTGGACGAGACGACCGGTGAACTCCTCGCGGGTCACCGGCTTCGGCGCCGGTGATCTTCGTGCCCGTGTTGCCGAGCAGATCGGCCGCGCCCGACAGCATCGGCGGCACGACCTCGACGACGGCGCTCAGCGTGTCGGCCATCGACGCACGCGTCGCGATCGGCCCGTCGCCGGGCTTCCACACCGGCAACTGCTTCTCCCATCCCGGGAGCCCGGTGGCGTTCATGCTCGCGTCGTAGCGAGCCGCGCGTTCCCCGTCGCTTCCGCGCCATTCCTCGACGCGCACGGCGTGGGCTTTCCTGGTCTCGGCACCACGCGTACCGGCGGCCCGGTAGTAGTCGGCGACGTCGTCGGGCACCCAGAACGTCTCGTCGGGGGGCATCCCGAGGATCTCCTTGACCCTCTTCACCTCGTCGTCTCCGAGAGGGCTTCCGTGTGCGGCGGCCGTGTCGGTGAAGTCGGGGGAGGGGTAGCCGATGTGGCTACGCAGCACCACGAGGCTCGGGTGGTGCTCGTTCTCCATGCCGCGCCGCACGCCCGCCTCCAGGGCGTCGAGGTCGTTGGCCACCTCGCCGATCTCCACGACGTCCCAGCCGTAGGCGCGGAAGCGTTCGGGGACGTTGTCGGTGTAGGCGAGCTCGGTGGGGCCGTCGATGGTGATGTGGTTGTCGTCGTAGACGACTACGAGCTTGCCGAGGTCGAGGTGGCCTGCGAGGGAGCCGGCCTCGTGGCTCACACCTTCCATGAAGTCGCCGTCGGAGGCCATCACGAAGACGTGGTGGTCGCACACCGTCGAGCCGAACTGGGCGCGCAGTCGTCGCTCGGCCATCGCCATGCCGACCGACATGGCGAAACCCTGGCCGAGGGGACCGGTCGTGACCTCGACGCCGGGCGTGTCCTGCATCTCGGGGTGGCCCGGGGTGATGGATCCCCACTGACGGAACTGTTCGAGATCCTCGAGGCTCACGTCGTAGCCGGTGAGGTGCAGCATCGAATAGAGGAGCATCGACGCGTGCCCGCACGAGAGCACGAAGCGGTCGCGGTCGGCCCAGTCGGGTTCCGACGCGTCGTAGTTCATGACGCGTGTCCAGAGCACGTGTGCGAGGGGAGCGAGTGCCATGGGCGTTCCCGGGTGGCCCGAGTTGGCCTTCTGGACGGCGTCCATCGCCAACCCGCGGATGACGTCGACGCCCCGCTGCTCGAGATCCTGAGTGCTCACCCGTCGGCCCTCCCGGTCGGTCCTGGTCTTCGCGTGCTCGTTGCGCTCAGACTAGGCGCCCTATCGCTCTAGAATGCTATTCTAGAACGATGTTCTACACGGGAGCCCACCGGTGAACCCACCCCCAGAAAGACACACGCGGTCCGGCGGGGAATCGACCCGACCGTCGGGTGCCGTGGTTCGCGCGCGGGTGACGAGCGCGGCGCTCGGGGTCTTCACGGAGCACGGATACGACGGCACGTCGGTCGCGATGTTGTGCGATGCCGCCGGGGTGAGCGTCGGCTCGCTCTATCACCACTTCGCGAGCAAGGCCGGTGTCGCCGCCGCCGTGTACGCCGACGTTCTCGACAGCTACCAGCAGACGCTGATCAACGTGACGGACTCGGTCACGTCGGCGGAAGCGGGCGTGCGCGGCCTCGTCGGCGCCCACCACGAGTGGGTGGCGCGCAACACCGACGGAGCTCGCTTCCTCATGACGTCGGGCAACGTGGCTGAGATCTCGGGTGTTGCCGCGCGCTGGCGCCCCGCCAACGACGAACTCGTCGCTGAAATCGCCCGGTGGGCGGAACCGCACATGGAGTCGGGGAAGCTCCGCCGCCTCGATCCTGCGGTGTTCGCAGCCGTGCTCTTCGGGCCGAGCTACATGCACTCCACCGCGACGCTCTCGCGACGTATGAGCCCCGGCGACGACACGGTCGACACGGTGTTGGCCTTCGCCGAGGCCGCGTGGTGTGCGCTGCGCGGTGAGGGACGCCGCGACAGATCGGAACAGGAGGATTCCCGAGGATGAGGAGACAACCGTGAGGCGAACGAGGATGATGCGTGTCGACTTCGACGAGACGGTGCCGGTGCCACCCGACGAGGCGTATGACTACCTGCGGTCGCCCACGGAGTGGCCGCGCCTCTACGGCGACTTCGGCGATGTGCGTGACCTGGGCGACGGCTGGTTCGCCGTGGCTCTGCCGGGTGACCGCCCTGACCTCGAGGCCTGGATGACGGCCAATCGACCGAACACGCACGCCGCGTGGGATCTGCGTGGCGTGTTCGCTGGCCGGGGCGAAGTCCACCTCGAGCCTGCGGGAGAAGGGACGCGCATCACCGGCTTCGAGGAGATCGACGTGTCGGCGTTCGAGGGCGACGACGATCTGCTGGCCCAACTCGACCGGGAATTCCGCGCGATCTGGCAGTTCGGCTGGAACCGTCTCCGTGAGCAGACCCGGGAGCCGGCTGCCGGAGGGGTGTGACCCCCACGTAGGCTGGCCGGCTCGATGACCCACACTCTCTCCGAGTACGAGTCGAAGCGCCTCGTCGCGCCGTACGGAGTCCCCGTGGCCGACGAGCACTTGGTCGACACGGCTCCTGCTGCGGCGAAGGCGGCGGCGAAGCTCGGGTTTCCGGTCGTGGCCAAGTTGTGCGGCGCCGGGATCGCCCACAAGACGGAGCGGGGGCTGGTGCGGCTCGGTCTCGCCGACGCGGAAGCGGTCGAGAGCGCTGCTGCCGACCTGCTTGCTGCGGCGACATCGGATGACGGGGAGGTCGGGGTGCTCGTGGCCCCCCAGGCACGGGCCTCACGTGAGCTGATCGTCGGTGGGATCGTCGATGCGCAATTCGGCCCGGCGGTCCTCCTGGGGGTCGGGGGAGTGCTCGCCGAGGTAGCGGGTGGAGCCGTGCTGCGACCGGTGCCGCTCGACGAGAGTGGCGCACGCGGCCTGATCGAGGATCTCGGACAGGGCGCGCTGCTGGGCGCAGTCCGCGGTGAGGATCCCGTGGACGCGGAGGCGCTCGCGGCTGTGCTGGTCGGGATCTCGGACCTGCTGATCGACCGGCCCGACGTTCGGTCGGTCGACGTGAACCCGCTCGCGGTCACACCCGACGGGCTTCTCGCGCTCGACGCCCTCGTGGAAGTCGACGATGCGCAGGCGCTCCGCCACTGAACCGGTGGTCGCCGCGGGACCAGAGCCGGCAGTTGTCCAGGAGCGTGTGCGCGAGCGGTTCCAGCCGTTGTTCGAGCCGAGGGGCGTGCTCGTCGCCGGAGCGTCGTCGCATCCGGGGAAGTTCGGCTTCGTGGCCCTTCACAACATCCTGGCTCACGGCTACGAGGGTGAGGTGTTCGGCCTCAACGCCGAAGGGTGGAACCGTGCTCGGGCTCGACATGCTGCGCGATCCCTCGGAGATCCCCGAGGGTCGGGTCGACCTCGTCGTCGCCTGCACGCCTCCGGGCGCGAACGCCGAACTGCTGCGGGTGTGCGCGGCGCGTGGAGTGCGCGCCGCCTTCGTGGCATCGGGGGGCTACTCCGAAGGAGGCCCCGACGGTGCAGCGCTCGAGAGAGAGCTCGTCGATCTGGCAGGAGAGACCGGCATGTTGATCGCTGGTCCGAACGGCCAGGGTCTCGTGTCCACGCCTGTTGGGCTGTGCGCGCAGATCGTCGCTCCGTATCCGCCGCCCGGTCGGATCGCCGTCGTCAGCCAGTCCGGGAACTTCGTGTCGGGATTTTCGAACCTCTCACGACAGAGCGGCGTAGGGATCTCACGCGCCGTCTCTGCGGGAAACGCCGCCGTGGTGGAGATCTCCGACTACCTCGCCTACTTCACGGCCGACGACGACACGGCCGTGAGCTTCCTGTACCTCGAAGGTGTGGGCGAAGGGGGCCGTCTCATTCGAGCCCTCACCGATGCCGTCGCGGAGAAACCGGTCGTCGTCCTGAAGGGCGGCTCGACCGAGGGCGGGCGTGCCGCGGCCGCTTCGCACACAGGATCGCTTGCGGGAGACGACGCGCTCTTCGACGGGATCTGCCGCGCGGCGCGAGCCACGCGCGTCGGGTCGCTCGAGGAGGCCCACGACGCCGCGGCCACCTTCGCGACCCAACCGCTTCCGACCGGGCCCCACACGGTGGTCCTCACCACAGCCGGCGGTTGGGGAGTGGCGGCCGCCGACGCGCTCACCCGGAGCACACTGGAGCTCGTGGCACTTCCCGAGCACCTGGTGGCGGCCCTCGACGAACGGCTGCCTGCGCGCTGGAGCCGCGGGAACCCGGTCGATCTCGCGGGCGGTGAGACGCGTGACACGATTCCCGAGGTGCTCAGCCTTCTCGTCGACGAGCCCGACGTGGACGCGGCGATCCTGCTCGGAGTCGGCATCCAGTCGAACCAGGCGGCGGCGTTTCGCGCCGGGCCGTTCTTCTCCGCCGAGGGCCTCGACCGCATCGTCGACTACCACGAGCGTCAGGACGCCCGATTCGTCACCGCCGCTGTCGAGGCGTCGCGCCGCGTGGGCAAACCGGTTCTGGTCGCGACGGAGCTCGCCGCCGCGGAACCCGACAATCCCGCGGTCGTGGCGGCGAAGGAAGTGGGAACGTATCTGCACCACTCGGCCGAGCGCGCCGTGCGTGCGCTCGAGCATCTCCACCGCTACGCGCGGGCAACCCCATGACCTCGTCGCACTGGCCCCGGCGGCTTCTCGTGATCGCGCTCCTGGCCACGGCCGCGGCACTCGGCGTGTGGGCCTTCCAGCCGCGGCAACGAGACATCCGAGGCAATCGGTGGCCCGACACTCGCGACGCCGTTGTGGTCGGCCCGTCGCGCCCCCGAGCCGATCCGCGAGGACATCGGCGCCCGACGTCTCGCGTACGGGCTCGGACTCGCTGCGGCCGGTGTTGACGCCTGTGTCCTCGTGGATGACGAACGGACCCGCCGTGTCACCATCGGCGACGACAAGGAGCTGATCCCCGCGTCCGCCGCCAAGATCCTCACCGGAAGCGGACTGCTGGCCGCCCTCGGCGCCGACCACACCTTCACGACCACTGTCAACGCCACCGCTCCACCGGACGGTTCGGGCGCGGTGGGCGACCTGTGGCTCGTCGGTGGCGGCGACCCGGTCCTGTCGACAGCCGACTACCGGGCCTTTCTCGCCGAGGATCCGTCACGGGTCGACGACCCCACCACGTCGCTGGAGGAGCTCGCCGACGCGGTGGTGGCGGCCGGTGTCCGAAACGTGGGCACGCTCCACGGCGACGACACCCGCCACGACACGGCGCGCACGGTCGACGGATGGGATCCCACCTACCCCGACCAGGGGGTGATCGGGCCGCTGTCGGCCCTCACCGTCAATGACGGCTATGTCGAGTGGGGGAGTCTCAACGTCGGTGCTCCCGACCCCGCGGCGTACGCGGCGGACGAACTGGCCCAGCTTCTCGAAGACCGCGGGGTCTCGGTGGAGGCGACCACCGGCACCGATGCCTCCCCCGGAGACTCCCAGCCCCTCGCGGCTGTCGACTCCGCGCCCCTGGGCGATCTCGTGGGCGCGATGATCCGCTCCAGCGACAACCAGACCGCCGAGGTCCTGACGCGAGAGCTCGGGGCCGATGCGGGGGAGGGCACGACCGCGCACGGCCTGGAAGCCTCGGCCGCCGCCCTCGACGACCTCGGCATCGACGAGCGGCGCTCCCTGTCGGATGGTTCCGGGTTGAATCGGGAAAACCACGTTGCGTGCGACGCCTTCATCGACGCCCTCCAGTCGAGCGAGACCGGGGCGGTCCGAGAGGGTCTGGCCGTGGCGGGGGAGTCGGGCACGCTGGCGGAGCGATTCCGTGGCACCTCGCTCGAAGGAAGGCTCCACGCAAAAACCGGCTACCTCAACGGCGTCACGGCCCTCACCGGCATCCTCGACACCGAGCAGGGCCGACCCCTGACCTTCGCGTTCCTCGGCAACGGCGACTTCGACCGGGCCGGGGCGTACCAACTCCAGAGCGACGTGGCCACGGCAATCGCCGCGTACCCCGACGTGGCGCCCGCCGACACGCTCGTTCCCGCGCCGCTCCCTCCCGGCTGAGCATCCGGGCGGGAACAGGCAGTCCTTGCATGGAGGCCACCTCGCCGAGCAAACTCGACGATTCCGCCTCCCAGGAGAACCATGCCCGACGATCAGCGGCCCGGCCTGCGTCTGCGCCCCGAGCGCGAAAAGCCACCGGCCCAGGTAGCCCGCGAGCTGTGGGAGCTGATCCTGGCCTACCTGCGCCAGGAGACCCTCGAACCGCTGAAGGCGCTCCGCCGCTATGTCGCCCTCGGGGTGGTCGGATCGCTGCTCCTCGGTCTCGGCGTCGTGTTCCTCGCGGTCGCTCTCCTGCGCGTCCTCCAGGGGGAGACCGGAACGACCTTCACCGGCAACTGGTCGTGGGTGCCGTACGCGATTGTTGTCGTGGTTCTGTTGGTCGGTGCGATGATCACCTGGCAGGCAACTGAATCGAAGAGTAAGAGGAACTCGACGCGCAGCAAGGACCCGTCATGACTCCCGCACCTGATCCCGCGAAGCCGATCACCAAGGACGACCTCCGCGCGAAGTTCGGAGAGCTCCAGGGCAGCACCGACGAGACGGTGGAGTCCGCTCAGTCTGCCTTGGCCATGATGGCGGTCGTGGCGGTAGGCAGCCTGGTCGTCATCGCATTCGTACTCGGGAGGCGACGTGGCAAGAAACGCCAAACGGTCGTCGAAATCCGGCGCATCTAACTCATCCAAGAAGCCGGCGCTTTCCACCCGGGGTCTCACCTGGGCGGCGACCACGGGCCTTCGCCGCGGATCGAGTTCGCGTCCGTGGATGTACCTGGGCGTGCTCGCGTCGGGCGTCCGCGTGTTGCGGTGGCTCATGCGACCCAAACCCGCCACCGTCTACCGGGCCGTGCTCGAACCGGGGGAGAGTCTCGAGATCGTCACACGCTCGCCGAAGAGCTGAGGCGTGCCCAGACTGTTCGCCGTAGGGGACAAGGTCCTCCTCGTCGACACCAAGCGGCGTAGGCGCCTGATCACCCTCGAAGCGGGGCACACGCTCCACTCCCACGCGGGGACCCTCGCCCACGACGACGTGATCGGACAGCCAGAAGGCGTTCGTGTCGCCACGGCCAAGGGCCTGCGCTACACGGTCGTCCGCCCGACACTGTCCGACTACATCCTCGAGATGCCCCGCGGCGCCCAGGTCATCTACCCGAAGGACATCGGTCCGATTCTCGTTCTGGCCGACGTCTTCGGCGGGGCACGTGTCTTCGAGTCGGGCCTGGGGTCGGGCGCGTTGACCGCCGCGCTGGTCCGCGCTGTCGGACCGACCGGGCGGGTCACCGGATACGAGATCCGCCAGGACTTCGCCGAGCGGGCACAACGAAACGTCGAAGGCTTTCTCGGGCCGGACCTCCCTCTCGAGGTCGAGGTGCGCGACTGCTACGAGGGAATCGACGTCGACGACCTCGACCGGGTTCTCCTGGACCTCCCCGAGCCGTGGCGTGTCGTCGGTCACGCCGAGCAGTCCCTGCACCCGGGGGGCATCCTCCTCAGCTATCTGCCCACCATCGGCCAGGTCACCCGTCTACGCGAGGCCCTCGAGGAGTCGGCATTCGGCATGGCCGAAACCGTGGAGGTGTTGCAGCGGCACTGGCACGTGGAGGGCACGTCGGTGCGGCCTGATCACCGCATGGTGGCGCACACGGGGTTCCTCACACATGCCCGACTTCTCGGAGGCGCCGCTCGCGGCCCGGGGGATGGCACGCTGTCGGAGTCGTGAACGGCTTCGACATCGTCATCCTCCTGATCCTCGCCGCGTCCGTTTACGGCGGTTGGCGCGTCGGATTCGTCGCGCGCTCGCTCTCGTGGGCGGGGCTCATTCTCGGTGTGGTTCTCGGCGTCGCTCTTCTGGGTGAGGTCCTCGACATGTTCTCGGACTCCACGCCCGAGATCAGGCTGCTGGCGGGAACCGTCTTCGCCGTCGGCGTCGGCATCGCCGGTCAGGCCGTCGGTGCCCTCGTGGCCCGGCGGTTCCCGAGAAGCAACTCGCGGGGAATCCTGCACGCCGCGGACCGGGCAGCCGGAGCGGTCGCCGGCGCCCTGGGACTCCTGGTGCTGCTCTGGCTCATCGCACCGGCTCTGCGGGGGGCACCCGGTTCGACCGCGGCCACCGCCCGCAACAGTGCGGTTCTCGACGCGCTGGACCAGTACGCACCTTCCTCGCCGAATTCGTTGGAGGCGCTGTCGGCGCTGTCGGGGCGGTCCGTGTTTCCCGAAGTCTTCAGCGACGGTGGTGGGTCGCCCGATGCCGGCGATGTGCCGGAGAGCGGTCTGGCCGCGGGTACCGACGCGGTCGTCTCGGCGTCGACCGTCAAGGTCTTCGGTCAGGCCTGTCGCCAGATTCAGGAAGGAAGCGGATTCGCGATCGAGGACGATCTCGTCGTCACGAACGCGCATGTCGTGGCCGGGGAGCCGGAGACCGAGGTGCTGACCGAGAACGGACGGCGGTTGTTCGGTGACGTCGTCCTCTTCGACCCGCAGCGGGACGTGGCAGTCGTACGTGTTCCCGGTCTCGGGCTCGAGCCACTCGACACCGCCGAGGGGTCCGTCGGCGACAGCGGTGCCGTGTACGGGCACCCGCAAGGGGGAGATCTGCGGGCCGCGCCGGCGCGTGTCGCCGAAGAGATCCGGGCACTGGGAACCGACATCTACCACGCAGACGAAACCGAGAGATCGGTCTACGTCCTTGCGGCGTCACTCCAGGCGGGCGATTCGGGTGGGCCGCTCGTCGACAGGTCGGGCACGGTCATCGGCGTGGCGTTCGCCATCGATCCCGGCAACGAGGACGTCGCCTACGCCCTCACGACCGGCGAGTTGGAGGACGCGCTCGAGAACATCGGGAACTTCCGGGTCGACACCGGCGAATGCGTGGCGCCGTGAAGGCTGGTCCTCGTCTCAGGCGACCTCAATGAAGATGCACTCGCCGGGGCACTCCTCGGCCGACTCGATGGTCGCCTCTTCCATGCCCTCGGGCACCTGCGCCAGACCCTCGGCGCCGCCGGGATCACTGAAGACCTTGTCGCCTTCCTTGACGTAGGCCAGACCGTCGTCGAGCAGCGTGAAGACGTCGGGGGCGATCTCCTCGCACAACCCGTCGCCGGTACACAGGTCCTGATCGATCCAGACCTTCATCGTCGTGACCCTCGTTTCTCTCGGCCGTGCCGTGTGCAGCGGCGAATCGACAGGCTTCCACAGAGGGAGAGCCTTCTGTCGAAACGGGGGATCTCCCGTTTCGCGGGCCCGTCGGTGGGCCCCTTCCGTACACGAATTTAACACACATGGACCGCGTAAATCCACGTCAGTACTCACGGGCACGGGGAACGGTGCGGGAAATGCCACGGGGGACGGGGAGGCGGGGGACGGCGCGGGGGATATGGCGCGGAACGTGCCCGGGGCGGGGGTAGTGTCGCCGCGAGCACACCGGAGGTGCGCCCGTGGCCACCGAGCACGAACGACGACTGGCCGAGTACGAGCGGCAGGTCGGCGACCTGCAGCAGCAGGTCAAGACGCTGGAGGAGGAGGTCGTTCTCCTTCGTCGTCGTCTCCAGGACGCCCCCAAACGTGTCCGGACCCTCGAGGAGCGGCTTCTCGAGACCAAGGGGCAACTGGCCCAGGCGCTGTCGCACAACGAGAAGCTCTCGGCGACACTGCGCGAGGCGCGTGAACACATCGGGGCACTCCGAGACGAGGTCGACAAGCTCACGATGCCTCCGAGCGCCTACGGCACATTCCTCGCCGGCAACGACGACGGAACCGCCGACATCTTCACGTCGGGGCGCAAGATGCGTGTCGCCGTGCATCCCGAGATCGAGGTGGCCGACCTCGAACGGGGCCAGGAGGTCGTGCTCAACGAATCGCTCAACGTGGTTCTCGCACGCGGCCTGGAACGCTCGGGCGAGGTGGTCACGCTGAAGGAGCTTCTCCACGACGGCCGGCGGGGCATCGTGGTGGGCCGGGCGGATGAAGAACGGGTCGTGGAGTTCGCTCCCGACGTGCTCGCCGCTCCTTTGCGCGCGGGCGACCACCTGCTGTGCGACCCGCGCTCGGCGCTGGTTCTGGAGCGCCTGCCGCGTCCCGAGGTCGAGGAGCTCATCCTCGAAGAGGTCCCCGACGTCACCTACTCCGACGTCGGCGGTCTCGACGACCAGATCGAGCAGATCCGCGACGCCGTCGAGCTCCCGTACCTGCACGCCGACCTGTTTCACGAGCACGATCTGCAGCCTCCCAAGGGGATCCTGCTCTACGGCCCGCCGGGCTGTGGCAAGACCCTGATCGCCAAGGCCGTGGCGAACTCGCTCGCAGCAGCGCGTGTCGGAGAAGACCGGTGAGGCCAATACGCGCTCGTACTTCCTCAACATCAAAGGCCCCGAGCTCCTCAACAAGTACGTCGGGGAAACCGAGCGCCAGATCCGTTTGATCTTCCAGAGAGCGCGGGAGAAGTCCGAAGAAGGCGTGCCTGTGATCGTCTTCTTCGACGAGATGGACTCGCTGTTCCGCACGCGCGGCAGCGGGATCTCCTCCGACATCGAGTCGACCATCGTCCCCCAGCTCCTGTCCGAGATCGACGGGGTGGAGGCTCTGAAGAACGTCATCGTCATCGGAGCCTCGAACCGCGAGGACCTGATCGACCCTGCGATCCTGCGTCCGGGGCGTCTCGACGTGAAGATCAAGATCGAACGTCCCGACATGAGCGGAGCGCGTTCGGTGTTCGCCCGCTATCTCACCGACGCCGTCCCCATCGCCGAGAGCGAGATCGAAGAATCGACAGATCGTCACGCCGCCATCGAGGGGATGATCGACACGGCCGTCGACGTCATGTACAGCGAGGGGGAGGAGAACCGCTTCCTCGAAGTCACCTACCAGGGCGGCGACAAGGAGGTCCTCTACTTCAAGGACTTCTCCTCGGGCGCGATGATCGAGAACGTCGTGCGGCGCTCCAAGAAGCTGGCCATCAAGCGCGCCATCGCGGGCGGTGAGCACGGAATCGTTCGCAGTGACCTCGTGGAGTCGATCAAACAGGAATTCCGCGAGCACGAAGACCTCCCGAACACCACGAACCCCGACGACTGGGCGAAGATCAGCGGCCAGAAGGGCGAGCGCATCGTGTACGTGCGCACGCTGATCGCGGAGGGCGACGAAGACGCGCAGGGTGGCCGTCAGATCGAACGCGTGACTACCGGCCAGTACCTCTAGCGACCGTGGCCGTCCCGAAGGTGTGTGGGACCGAGACCGAGTACGGCGTGGTGCTGCGCGGTGCCTCCGACCCGAATCCGGTGCTCGCGTCCTCGCTGCTGATCAACGCGTACGTCGAGCACCGCAAGGTGGGCTGGGACTTCGACGACGAGACGCCGGGACGCGATGCGCGTGGCTTCAGTCGGGAAGGTGCTCAGGCCCCTGACATCGAGACCCACCTGGTCAACGCCGTGCTCACCAACGGAGCTCGGTACTACGTCGACCACGCGCACCCCGAGTACTCCTCGCCGGAATGCCTCGACGCCATGGAGGCGCTGCTTTGGGACAAGGCGGGCGAGCGGATCCTGCGCGCCTCCATGAAGGCTTCGCGGCACCTGGTGGGCGCCGGCGAGGAGATCGTCGTCTACAAGAACAACAGTGATGGGAAAGGCAACTCTTACGGGGCTCACGAGAACTACCTCGTGGACCGGGCGCTGCCGTTCTCGACTCTCGTCCACCACATGATCCCGTGGTTCGTGACCCGCCAGCTCTTCACCGGGGCCGGAAAGATCGGTGCCGAAAACGGGGGCGACGACGTCGACTTCCAGATCTCGCAGCGCGCCGACTTCTTCGAGGAGGAGGTCGGTCTCGAAACGACGCTCAAGCGACCGATCGTGAACACCCGCGACGAGCCGCACGCCGACCCGCAGCAGTTCCGGCGTCTGCACGTGATCGTCGGTGACGCCAACCTCTGTGAAGTGGCGACGTTCCTCAAGCTCGGCACGACATCGATCGTGCTGGCGATGGCCGAAGACGACTTCATCGACAAGGACCTGTCGGTGGTCCGGCCGGTCCAGGCGATGCACGCGGTGTCCCACGACCCGGGGTGCACACGGACCCTCGAGCTGGCCGGCGGTGGGACGGCGCGTGCCCTCGACATCCAGTGGGAGTTCCTCCGCCTGGCGAAGAAGTACGCCGACGAGACCGGTTTGGAGATGTGTGGCGGCGAGACCGTCGGCGGGCGGGTCGTCTCACGCTGGGAAGAGGTGCTCGAAGGGTTTGGAACGCGACCCCATGAGCCTCACAGGTGTGCTCGACTGGGTGACCAAGTTGGAACTGCTCGAAGCCTACGTTTCGCGGGACGGTCTCACGTGGAGCGACTCGAAGTTGGCGCTGCTCGATCTCCAGTACCACGACGTCCGCGAGGAACGCTCCCTCTATGAACGTCTCGTGCGTGCGGGCAAGGTCGAGCGTCTCCTCATCGAGGACGAGGTGGTGGAGGCCATGACGGCGCCTCCGCCGACGACACGGGCGTACTTCCGTGGTCGGTGTCTGGACCGCTGGCCCGAGTCGGTCGTCGCGGCGAACTGGGACAGTCTCATCCTCGATGTGGGCACCGATCCGCTTCGACGAATCCCCATGATGGAGCCATTGCGCGGAAGCAAGGCCCACGTAGGTGCGATACTGGATGCATGCGCGACGCCCGCCGAACTGGTAGACCGGCTGGCGTCTTGAAGGAGTCACACGATGCCCGAGCGTGAGCGCAAGCAGAGTCCCGCTTCCCGTGAGCGGGAAGAGGAGACCTCCGACGTCGCGCCCGCCAAGCAGGGCGAGGAACTCAAAGAGGAGCTCGACGATCTTCTGGACGAGATCGACGAGGTTCTGGAGGAGAACGCCGAGGATTTCGTGCGTTCCTACGTCCAGAAGGGCGGCGAGTAGCCGCCACGATGAACGTGCCCGTCGACGGACGTCGCAGCGACTCTCTGCGCATGCCGGGTGTCGGCGACGACCCGGGGTCCTCTTTCACCGAACTGCTCCGCCGCGATGCTCCCCACGAGCTTCCCGGCGCGCCCGGCGGTGACGTCCAACAGAGCGCATCGTTTGTCCACGCCACCACGGTCGTGGCCATCCGGTGCGCCGACGGCGTCGTCATGGCCGGCGACCGGCGGGCGACCGAGGGTTTTTCCATCGCGAACCGCCGGATCGAGAAGGTCTTCCCCGCCGACGCACACTCGGGCGTGTCGATCGCCGGTGCGGCGGGACCCGCCATGGAGATGGTCCGTCTGTTCCAGACCGAACTCGAGCACTACGAGAAGGTCGAGGGCGAACCCCTCACGCTCGAAGGAAAGGCGAATCGTCTCTCCCAGCTGGTCCGGGCGAATCTCCCCGCAGCGATGCAGGGTCTGGCGGTCGTGCCGCTCTTCGCCGGATACGACCTCGACCACGCTCGTGGTCGCCTGTTCCGTTTCGACGTCACCGGCGGCCGGTACGAGGAGGCTGACTATCACGCCACGGGTTCCGGCGGCGTCCACGCCCGGAACTGGGTGAAGGCCGCCTGGGCCCAGGATCTCAGCGCCGAGGCCGCGATCGACCTGGCGTTGCGCTCGCTGTTCGCGGCCGCCGACGAGGATGCCGCCACCGGTGGGCCCGATCTGGTCCGAAAGATCTTTCCGAACGTGGCGACCATCACGGCGGAGGGCTACGAGGCTTTCGACGACGACGCGGTCGCGCAGCGTGCCGCCTCGCTGATCGGTGGCCGCGAAGAGGGGGCACCCACGTGACCGCACCCTTCTACGTGTCGCCCGAGCAGGTGATGAAGGACCGCGCCGATTACGCCCGCAAGGGAATCGCCCGAGGGCGCAGCCTCGTGGCTCTCGAGGGTTCCGAGGGGATCACGATCGTCGCCGACAACCCCTCGCGCACGCTCTACAAGATCTCTGAGATCTACGACCGGATCGCCTTCGCCGGCGTCGGGAAATACAACGAGTTCCAGATGCTCAAGATCGCCGGCGTGCGCCACGCCGACATGAAGGGCTTCTCCTACTCGCGTAGCGACGTCAACGCGCGATCTCTCGCCAACGCCTATGCGCAGACGTTGGGTCAGGTCTTCACCCACGAGATGAAGCCCTACGAGGTCGAGATCCTCGTCGCGCAGGTCGCCGACGACCCCGCCGACGACGAGCTGTTCCACCTGCTCTACGACGGCACCGTCATGGACGAGGAGGGTTTCACCGTGCTCGGCGGACGTGCGGAGGAGATCGCCACAGCGCTGGGGGAGCGGTTCAGCGAGGGGCTGAGCCTGGCGGAATCCGCGCAGCTCGGCGCGGAGATCCTCGGCAGCGACGACGGCGACCTCGAGATCGATGCTCTCGAGGTCGGGTTCCTGGATCGAACCGCTCCGGGTCGGGCTTTCCGGCGTATCCGCGACGAGGAACTGGGCGCCCTGTTGGGCTGACGCCCACCCCCAACGGGTATCAGACGGCCGGGTCCCCGACCGGTCGTACACTCGATTGCGGTGGAACGTCGCATCTTCGGTCTCGAGAACGAGTACGGCGTCACGTGCACGCTGCGCGGGCAACGTCGGTTGAGCCCCGACGAGGTCGCCCGGTACCTGTTTCGCCGCGTCGTGTCCTGGGGACGGTCGAGCAACGTGTTCCTCGAGAACGGCGCACGCCTGTATCTCGACGTCGGGAGTCATCCCGAGTACGCCTCGCCGGAATGCGACGCCATCGACGACCTCGTCGTCCACGACAAGGCGGGCGAGCGAATTCTCGAGGGCCTCGTCAGCAGCGCCGAACAGCGATTGCGCGAGGAAGGGATCCGTGGCGAGGTCTACCTCTTCAAGAACAACACGGACTCGGCGGGCAACTCCTACGGATGTCATGAGAACTACCTCGTCGACCGGGAGGGTGACTTCGCGCGCTTCACCGACGTCCTGATCCCGTTCCTGGTGACACGGCAGGTCTACGCGGGTGCCGGGAAGGTCCTCCAGACGGCACGGGGCGCGATGTACTGCGTGTCGCAGCGTGCGGAGCACATCTGGGAAGGCGTCTCGAGCGCGACGACGCGTTCACGACCGATCATCAACACACGCGACGAACCCCATGCGGATGCGGAGCGTTTTCGACGCCTCCACGTGATCGTGGGCGACTCGAACATGAGCGAGTACTCGACGTTCCTCAAGGTCGGGGCGCTCTCGATCATCCTGAGGATGCTCGAGGAAGACCCGGGTCCGTGGCGCGACCTCACGCTGGAGAACCCGATTCGTGCGATCCGCGAGATCAGTCACGACATGACGTGTCGCCGCAAGGTCCGCCTCGCCAACGGCCGGGAGCTGTCGGCGGTGGAGATCCAGGCCGAGTACCTCTACGCGGGCACAGCGCTTCGCCGCTCGTCGCGGTCTTGCGCCCCTCGAGGCGCGGGCGCTGGAGATGTGGGAGCACGTCATGACCCATCTCGAAGGTGATCCCTTGAAGTTGCGCACCGAGGTCGACTGGGTCATCAAGTACCACCTGCTCGAGGCCTACCGAGATCGTGACGACCTCCCCCTCTCGCATCCGCGGGTCGCTCTCCTCGACCTCGCATATCACGACGTGACACGAAGCCGCTCGCTCTACTACCTACTCGAGCGTCGCGGGCGGGTAGAACGCATGGTCAGCGACCGAGCGATCAACGCCGCGATGACCGAACCGCCGGCAACGACGCGCGCCCGGTTGCGTGGAGCGTTCATCAAACGCGCCAAGGAACGCAAGCGCGACTACACCGTCGACTGGGTCCACCTGAAGCTCAACGACCAGGCTCAGCGGACCGTGCTGTGCAAGGACCCGTTCAAGGCGCACGACGACCGCGTCGAACGGCTCATCGCGTCGCTCTGAGCCTCGCCCTCCGAGGTGCCCGTGGCCACGCCGCGCCCGGCAGTGCCCGATACTCTGCGGATCGTGCCGTCGTTTCGTACCGGTGAGGTTCTGAGCATCCTCCATGAGCGCGCCGGTCTCCAGCGTGTCGAAGTCGATCTCGGCGGCGGTGCCGAGAGGGCGTACGTCCTGACCCAACTCACCGGCGACGTGGCTCCGGGCGACCGTGTCGTGGTGAACACGACCGCTGTGGAACTGGGGCTCGGAACGGGTGGATGGCACGTCGTGCACTGGAACGCCGAGAGATCGGAGTGGAGCGAGCCGGGGCCCGGCCACATCATCAAGGCCCGGTACACGAGTCTCCAAGCCGACGTGGGAAGCACCGAGGAGCACGCGGAGCACCTCGCCGAGGTCGAGTCGATCGACGGTATGCCCGTGGTGGCCGCGGCGCTCCACAGCCAGGTTCCGGCCGTGGCCGTGGGCGTCAAGGAGCGCCGGCCCGACGCACGCCTGGCGTACGTGATGACCGATGGCGCGGCTCTGCCGCTGGCCTTGTCCGATGTCGTGGCAGACCTTCGAGCGGCTGGTCTGATCGACGCCTCGATCACCTGCGGTCACGCTTTCGGTGGCGACTACGAGGCGGTCTCAGTGTTCTCGGCGTTGGCGGTCGCCCGGCATGTCGTCGGCGCTGATGTCGCCGTGGTCGCGATGGGACCGGGCATCGTCGGCACGGGCACGCGGCTCGGCTTCTCGGGCCTGGAGAGCGGTCAAGCTCTCGACGCCGTCACCGCACTCGGGGGAGTGGCGATCGCCTGTCTGCGCGCGTCGTTCGCCGACCCCCGCCCACGGCACGTCACCGTGTCGCACCACACGCTCACGACACTTCGCCTCGCCACGCGCGAACGGGCCCTGGTGCCGATCCCGCTCGTCGGGGGGAGTGAAGAGCTCCGGCTCCGCGAGGCCCTCGAGGGATCCGGCATCGGTGACCGCCACGACCTCGTCGACGTCGAAGTGCCCGATGTCCTCGCGCTCTTCGACGAAGCCGGGCTCGAGATCACGTCGATGGGGCGTTCGGCGGCCGAAGATCCGGTTCTCTTCGAGGCTGCCGCCGCTGCGGGGCGTCTCGCCGCCGACCGGATTCCCGAGCCCGACGCCGGTGCGGGCCGTCCCGAATCCGGATCCCGACCGTGACGACTGGAATCGACCGTCTCGAACGGCTCACCAATCTCGTGGCGATACTGCTCGACACCCGGCGACCCCTCACCATCGATGAGATCGTCCGGGCGGTCCCCGGATACCCCGACGACCTCGTGGCCTACCGGCGCCAGTTCGAGCACGACAAGGACACACTACGGGGCCTCGGTGTTCCACTCTCGGTGGAATCGCTGGACGCGTTCGGGCCCGAAACGGGTTACCGGATACGCCCCGAGGAGTACCACCTGCCCGAGCTCGACCTCTCGGCGGAGGAACGGGCGGCGTTGCACGTGGCGGTGACCGCGGTGCGTCTGGAAGGCGGGGAGGGAGAAGAAGCGCTCTGGAAGCTCGGGGGAGTGGAAGGCGAGGGCGGGCCCACCGTTGCCGCCCTGGAGGTGCAACCGACCCTGCCCGATCTGTTCGAGGCCTACCGCACCCGTTCCGCCGTGACGTTCGGCTACCGCGGCCGGCGTCGCGTTCTCGACCCCTGGGGAGTGCTGTTTCGCCAGGGTCACTGGTACGTCGTCGGGCGTGCGCACGACCGTGATGCTCAGCGGTCCTTCCGCGTCGATCGTGTCGAAGCTCCGGTCGAGATCGGCCCCCCGGGCACGTTCGACGTGCCCGACCGGGACCCTGGCACGATGATCCGTGACGAGCCCTGGACCTTCGGCGACGAGACACCCGTGGAATCCCGGGTCCTCGCCGATCCCGTGGTGGCGGCGGACTGGACCCGCCGGTTCGGGGAGAACCTCATGGAGAGGCACCACGACGGTTCCGCGGTCTTCCGCTTCGAGGTGTCCGACAGAGAGGGATTCCGCTCGTTCATCGCCGGCCATCTGGACCGCGTCGAAGTTCTCTCTCCCGAGGCGCTGCGCGACCAGTTCGTGGCCTGGCTGGAGGCGATCGTGACCGAAGCGGAACCGCGATGAGCCCCCGCCCGAAGGTCGCGCCGCGGCTCCGCCGAATTCTCGCGATGCTTCCTTTCATCGCCGCTCACCCCGACACGTCGGTCGAGGAGCTGGCTACGCGCTTCGACGTGGATCTGCGCGACCTCGAACACGATCTCGAGCTCCTGCCGTTCTGTGGCCTCCCGCCGTACACGCCGGATCGGCTCATCGACGTCCGCATCATCGACGGGTACGTCTCGGTGAGCTTCGCGGAGTACTTCGAGCGCCCTCTGAAACTGTCTCCCGCCGAAGGTCTTGCGCTGCTCGCCGCCGGCCGGGCACTGCTGTCGGTGCCCGGTGCCGATCCGAACGGTCCCCTCGGCACCGCTCTCGGGAAGCTCGAGGTCGCCCTCGACGTCGGTGACGGCGTGCAGATCGATGTGGGGGAGCCCGAGTTCCTCGAAGAGGTGCGCAGCGCGGCTGACGAGGGCCGCCGCCTCGAAATCGACTACCACTCCTTCGGGCGCGACGAGCTCACCACCCGCCGTATCGACCCCAGCGGCGTCTTCCACGCACTCGGCGCCTGGTACATCGCCGCCCACTGCCACCGTGCCGGCGAAGAACGGCTTTTCCGCGTCGACCGGGTCCGTGCGGTGCGCGACACCGGCGAACACTTCGAGGCGGCACACGACGATCCAGACGTCGAGACGGTGTTCGACCCCGACCCCGGCGACCTCCGGGTCACCCTGGCGCTTGATCCGTCAGCGGCGTGGGTGGCCGAGACCTACCCGGTGGAAGAGATCTCTGAGGGCGCCGACGGAACGCTCCATGTCACGCTCGCTGTGAGTGAGTCCGTCTGGCTGGCCCGTTTGCTCCTGCGGCTCGGTCCCGCAGCACGGGTCGTGTCGCCCCCGGAGGCGAAGGGCATCGCAGCGAGCGCCGCCTCGCGCATCCTCGAGCGGTACCGAGCCTGAAGAGGCGACTCCACGTGGGATGATGGCGTGGTGAGTGTCCCTCCTGACGACGGTGATCCCGCCGCGGAAACCGTCGCCCTGGCTGACGACCCATCTGACGCGATCCTCGATTCGCCCGCGCCGCACCGGGGGTCCCGCCACAAGCGTCAGATCATCGAGTGGGTTGTGCTGCTCGGCTCCGCCCTGCTCATCGCGCTGTTGATCAAGACGTTCCTGTTCCAGGCATTCTTCATCCCGTCGGAGTCGATGTATCCGACTCTCAAGAAGGACGACCGGGTGCTCGTCAACAAGCTCAGCTACCGCCTCCACGACGTCAACCGTGGAGACGTCGTCGTCTTCAAGGCGCCCGAGGGTGAGTCGTCCAACGGGATCGAAGATCTCGTGAAGCGTGTCGTCGCTCTGCCTGGCGAAACGGTCGAGGGTCGTGACGGCCGGATCTACGTCGACGGTCGCCTCCTCGACGAGCCATACCTACCCGACAACGTGGTGTCCACCGACTTCGCCGCGCAGACGGTTCCCGAGGGGAGCTACTGGATGATGGGCGACAACCGCCAGAACTCGAAGGACTCCACGTTCTTCGGACCCATACCGGAATCGGAGATCGTGGGACGCGTGTTCGTGAAGATCTGGCCTCCCGGAGACATCACGTTCCTCTGAGAGCATCGACCATCCGGTCGACGTGATCGCTGTAGACGGCGTCCACGCCCATGGCGATGACGCTCTTCAGTTGGCGGACCTCCTGGGCGTCCCAGGCGAACGCCTGGAGCCCGAAGCGGTGAAAGAGGGTCACGAGACCGGTCGTCCACTCGGTGTGGTGCATGTTCATGGCGTCGATCCCGGCGTCGGCGAGGTCGGCGGCATGGCGTTCCATCGAACCGTCGATTCGGCGGGCCCGCTGCGAATGAACGAGGTGGACCTCCGGGGCGTCGGGGCGTAGTTCCCGAAGAGTTGCGGTGTCGGGAGAGCACAACCAGAGTCGCCGCTGCGCGCCAACGCCGCGCGCCACTTCGATCACGGCACCGGCGGCCTCGCGGCCCTTCAGGTCGAGTGAGAGCTCGAACTCGGTCCCGCAGCTCTCGTAGAGATCCGCGAGCGTGGGCACTCCGGCGTCTGCGAGTCGGCCGGCGGGTGTATCGGCGACCCGCATCCGCCGCAGCCCTCGTCGCACAAACCGATCGTGGACGAGCACGGGAGCACCGTCGCCGGCACGCCAGGCGTCCGACTCCAACCCCGTGGCACCGGTCGCCAACGCCTGCGAGAACGCCGTGAGCGTGTTCTCGGCCTCATGGGCACGGCCTCCCCGGTGGGCGAACGTGATCGGTGGCACGCCCCAGCGTCGCGGATGGCGACCGGCCTCGTGGAACTCCCCTTCCAGACCGGGACAAACAGGACAGCGACCACGCTGCGTCAGCTTCTCGAAAACAAGCCCTTCAGGGGGGTGTGATCGGTGCCGATGGGAAGCACACGTGATCGAGGAGCACGACGTGACCACCATCCGAGCAAGCTGTCCCACCTGCGGGGACGTCCAGCTGGAAGCGGACGATCTCCTCGTGCGGGTCTGCCTCGACGACGAGGAGGGCGGCGCCTACTGCTTCCGTTGCCCCGACTGTGCGGTGGCCGTCGCCAAAGGGGCGAGTACGCGCATCATCGATCTCCTCGTGTCGTCCGGCGTCCGCAAGCAGGTGTGGAGGCTGCCGGCCGAACTGGCCGAGTCCCGTGTCGGGCCGCCACTGAACCACGACGATCTGCTCGACTTCCACCTCCTGTTGGGCCGCAGTGACTGGTTCGACGACTGCTCGCGCATGGTCGAAGGTTCGACCCGGCGCTAGCCTCCGCGGAGATGTCCGCGTGGATCGTCATGACGCTCGTCATCGCCGGTGTGGGAACGCTCACGGCGATTCTGATGCTGCTTCGTGTCGCCTCCGAACTCGAGCCCACCGTCCGTGCCGTGACGGAGCTCGAGAAGGACCTGACGCCCGAACTCGAGGGCCTGCGCGGCGAACAGGAGCGCATCGCGCGGCGAACAGGAGCCACCCGCCACCGCGGAACAGCCACGGGGGCACGGTAGGCTCGACAGCCGGGCGACTCGAGCGAAAGGGCACCCGATGAACCTCGGCCCCGCCGAGATCGCTGTTGTCTTCCTCGTTGCCCTTCTGGCCTTCGGTCCGAAGAAGCTGCCGGAACTGAGCCGCCAGGTCGGGCGCGGGATGAAGGAGTTGCGCCGCCTGCAACACACCCTGAAGGGAGAACTCGACGATCTCCTCGTCGACGCCGCCGACGACGAGGCACCCCCGCCGCGACAGGCTGTCACTGATGATCCCAAGGCGCTCGACCAGCCGGTGGGGGACGGCCCGGTGTCGACGCTCGACGGCGACGGGAACGCCGACGCTCCCCGCGATACCGACCGCACCGACGGCATGGACGACGCCGGGGGTACCGGTCGTTCCCACGACGCCGAGGGTTCTGATGCCACCGAGCCGAAATCGGAGTAGGTAGCGCGTTGGCACTCCTGTCGAGACGCAAGAACCCGGTCGGTGAGATGAACTTCGTGGACCACCTCACGGAACTTCGCCGCCGGATCATCATCTGCATGATCGCCGTCGTCGTGGGTGCCGCCGTCGTGTTCGTCATCTTCAACTGGCTGATGGGCTTTCTCGTCGAGCCCTACCGGGAGCTCACCGACCAGCCGCTGATCTTCACGGGCACCGGTGAGGCATTCACGACGCGACTCAAGGTCGCCACTTACGGAGGGTTCATCCTCGCGTTTCCCGTCGTGCTCTGGCAGGTCTGGCGCTTCGTGACCCCTGCCCTGAACCCGAAGGAGAAGCGCTACGCCATCCCGTTCATTTTGGCGTCGCTCCTCTTCTTCCTCCTCGGTGCTGTTGTTGCATGGATCACCTTCCCTCGCGCCCTCGACTTCCTACTCAACATCGGCGGCGACGAACTGGAGCCCTTCATCGCTGCGGGAAGCTACGTGTCGCTGCTCTCCCTGATGATCATCGCTTTCGGGCTCGCCTTCGAGTTCCCCGTTCTCATCGTCTTTCTGCTCGTCGCCCGTGTGATCAGCGTGGCGCAGCTCACACGGTGGCGCCGCTACACGATCGTCGGGGTCGTCGCATTTGCAGCTGTGATCACGCCCAGCCAGGATCCGTACTCGCTGTTGTTGATGGCCGTCCCGATGTGGGTGTTCTACGAAGTCGCCATCCTGATCGGAAGGATCATGCACCGATGAGCCCGCGCCACAAGGCCACCACGTCCCGCTACTCCACACGCGACAAGCTCATCGCCGCCGGAGCCTCGGCGGCCGTCGTCGTGGCCACAATGCTCCTCATCGTCATCCTGAAGCCGGGCGACAGCGGACCGAGTGTCACCCCCATCCCGTCCTCGATCCCCGAGCTCCAGGGCGACCCGTCGGGCGGTGACCCGAACCTCACCGTTCCGAGCCTCCCGGTACCGGAGGGGGACGGCTCAACGCCGAGTGTCCCTCCCGACAGCGGGCCCTCCGCACCGCCCTCATCGGAGCCCACGGGTCCGCCGGCGTCCTGAACAACCCGGTGATGGACGCCCGTTCGTTCGCCGTCGAACGTTCGCTCGTGCTCGACTCCTTCCAGGACGAGGCGATGCGAGCGCTCGACGAGGATGCGTCCGTGCTCGTGAGCGCCCCGACAGGGGCCGGTAAGACCCTCATCGCCGAATACGCGGTCTTCGCCGCCTTCGACAGGGGAGAGCGGGCTTTCTACACGACTCCGATCAAAGCACTGTCGAACCAGAAGCACCGCGACCTGTGCGAGCAACTGGGGCAGGAGAGTGTCGGCCTGCTGACGGGGGACACGAGCATCAACCCACGGGCACCGATCGTGGTCATGACCACCGAGGTTCTGCGGAACATGATCTACGCCGACTCGGATGCCCTCGTGGGCCTCGGCACGGTCGTGCTCGACGAGGTCCACTATCTGCAGGACCGGGCTCGCGGCGCCGTGTGGGAGGAGGTCATCGTTCATCTCCCGACCTCGGTGGAGATCGTCTGTTTGTCGGCGACCGTATCGAACATCGAGGAATTCGCCGGTTGGTTGCGCGACGTGCGGGGCGATGTCGTCACGGTCGTCGAGGAGCAGCGCCCAGTGCCGCTCGAGCATTTCTGGGTTGCCGGCGACCGCCGGGACGATCTCGTCGTGCTGCCCACCTTCGCCCGTCGCAACGGCCAACTCGTTGCCAACCCCGAAGCGATCGCGATCGAGGCCGAACACGCCCCCCGACGCGGGGGCGGACGGCGGAGGGGACGGCCGAGAAGCAGCCTCCGTCACCCCGGGCGCGTCGAGCTCATCGAGGAACTTGCGGAGCGCGACGAGCTGCCCGCGATCTACTTCATCTTCAGTCGCGCGGGTTGCGACCGCGCACTCGACGAATGCCTGGCCGCCGGCGTGCGCTTCACCGACAGCGAAGCGGTCGACCGAATCCGTCGGATCGCCGAGTCGCACACCGAGTCGCTCAGCGACGAGGACCTCAGAGCCCTCGGATACGGGCACTGGCTCCACGGTCTGGAGAGCGGCGTGGCGACCCACCACGCCGGAATGGTGCCTCCCATGAAGGAGGCGGTCGAGGAGGCCTTCGAGCGCGGGTCTCGTCCAGGTCGTGTTCGCCACGGAGACCCTTGCTCTCGGTGTCAACATGCCCGCACGGTCCGTCGTGCTGGAGAAGCTGACCAAGTTCACCGGCACCACGCACGAGATGTTGACGCCCGGTGAGTACACGCAGCTCGGTGGTCGCGCCGGTCGACGGGGTCTCGACGCGGCAGGTCAGGTGTACGTGTGCTGGACGCCGTACGTCACGTTCGACCAGGTCGCCACGCTGGCCGGCCGACGGACCTACGAGCTCCGATCCTCGTTCCGCCCCACCTACAACATGGCGGCGAACCTCGTGCAGGGCCACAGCCGCGAAGAGGCCCACGAGCTGCTGAATCTGAGCTTCGCCCAGTTCCAGACGGACCGCGCCGTCGTCGGGCTCGAGCGACAGCTGCGACGTCGACGACGGGAGCTGGCCCGGGCGGAGAAGCGGGGTGCGTCGGGCAAGAAGCTGGCGCGTCAGGTGGCACGGCTCGAACGGCGCGTCGCAAGCCGCAGCGGCACGCTGTCGCGCTCGTTCGACGAGGTTCTGGGGCTTCTCGAGAGCTGGGGATACGTCGACGGTTGGTCCCTGACCTCCCGCGGTGAGGTCCTGGCCGGGCTCCACTGCGAACTCGATCTGATCGCGGCGGAAATGCTGGCGGACGGGGTGCTCGCTGGCCTGGATGCTCCCTCTCTCGCAGCCGTGGTGTCGTGCTGCACCTACGAGCGCCGCGGATCGGACGACGACGCTGCCACGGGCACACCGACGTCGGAGGTGGGGGCCCGGGTGCGTCGCCTGGCCCGCATCTCGGAGTCGCTCGCCGGCGCCGAGACCGACGCCGGGCTACCGGTGACCCGCCCGGTCGACGCCGGCTTCACCCACGAGATCCACGAGTGGGTCCGCGGCGACTCACTCACCGACGTCCTGGCCGATCAGGTCACCGGCGGCGACTTCGTTCGCTGTGTGCGCCAGCTCCTCGATCTGCTTCGACAGGTCGAGGCGGCGGCCGGGACCATGGGGGACACACTCATCGCCGAGGTCGCGCGCGAAGCCGGGCGTGCGGCGACCCGCGGCGTGATCGCGGCGTCCGCCCAGCAGGGCTGAATCATGGTGCCGGTCGAGCGACACGAGCCGTGGGAGGAGCCTGCCGGGCACGATCCTTCTGAGGGACAGGTCCCTCTGAGTGTCGAAGGAATCGACGCGGAACTTGCTCTCGCAGCGCACGCGGCGTCGGGTCGACTGATCTCCTTTGTTCCCGACGCGTCGTCCGATCTCGCCCGCGCGCTCGGGTCCCGCCACGCGGCACCCTCGAGGGACGCGGCATCTTCGAGCGCAGTTTCTTCCGGCCAGGTCGTTGCGCTCGACATGATGTGGTGTATCGCGACGCCGCACGCGGCCCCGAGCCTCGAGGTGACCCGTCGGGGCGATCGTACACGTGAGCCCGTCGAGCTTCCCGCTGTGGGGACCGTTGTGTTCGGTACGCCGCCCGACCGGTTGCGTTGGGGCTCACGATCCTCGACGGTTCGGGTCGCGGTCGACGGTCGTCAGTTCTTCGCGGGGAGGGCCACGACGGTCGTGGTGGCTTCAGGGGAGTTCCTGCGGGGGGCGGACGTGGTTCCCCGAGGTCATCCCGGCGATGGACGCCTGGAGGTGCAGGTCTATGACCTCCCGCGGGGACAACGACGCGCCATGAGGGAGCGCCTGGCCACGGCGGAGCATGTCCCGCATCCGCGGATCCGACAGGGCACCGGCCGACGCCTGGAGATCACTCTCGCGTCGGGAATATGGCCGTTCGAGGCCGACGGGGTCCCTCGTGCGCCTGCATCGTCTCTGGAGGTCGTCGTCCTACCGGGTGCGCTTCGTCTGCTCCTGTGAGAGGGAGGGCGTCGGGTGTCGTCGTGATCCCGCCGCCAGAAGAAGACCCAGACCGACGACCAGCAAGGCCGTGGCGACCGTGATCCCGATATCGGCCGCGCCCGTGGCGGGAAGGGTGGCGGATCCGGTGCCGGAGCCTCCCGATCCGTTGCCCGGCCCGGTCGGGTCACCGGAACCCGGATCTGACGGGTCGCCCGAACCCGGATCCGACGGGTCACCCGAACCCGGATCCGACGGGTCACCGGGATCACCGCCCGGATCACCGGGGTCCCCCCCGGGGTCGCCGCCGGTGGGGCAGAGGGTCGAGGCCGGCTCGGTGAGATCGGGTGCACCTACGACCCCGAAGATCGTGGCGCCCATGCCGAGGCCGGCCACTGCGCCGCCCTGGAGGCCACCGACGGCGACCAGGGGAAAGGCGCAGTTCCCGTCGGTGCTCACCCACGGCCCGGGGTCGACGCTCGACCACGAGTCGGTCGATGCCTCCCAGAACCAGAAGTCCGTTTGGAGCGTGTCTCCGGGCCCGCCGGGATCGGCATTCCCGGCCAGCATGAGCACGCCGGGGTTGGACGACGCGACCGTCGCCATCGACTGAAACCCGCGACCGGTCGGACCGCAGTCAGATGGCCCACAGGCCAACTGCCAGTCGGCGTCACCGGGCGTGAACGTCCACGTATTGGCCTGCATCGGCTGGCCGGGTCCCGTGCCGCCGCCGAACATGACGAACTGGTTGCCGTCCCACGCCATGGCGTTGGCGTGCAAGGCGCCCGGCGCGCAACTGGCGCAGATCTCCGTCCAGCCGGTCCCGTCGAAGACCCAGGTGTCACTCGCCCCCGAGGGCCCCGAGCCCAGACCGCCGTACATCACGACGTGCGTTCCGTTTCCGGCCATCGCCATCGCGAAGCGCCCCGCAGGTTGGGGATCGCTGTTTCCGGGCGGGCATCCCGACTGGTCACACAGCACCGACCAGGAGGTGCCGTTCCACAACCAGGTGGTGCCCTTCGCCGAGTTGTCGCCGCCGGCGCCGAACATGACGACGCCGCCGGGTCCGGTGCCCGCACCGTGGAAGAAGCTGGGCCCGGGCCCGCAGGGTGAGTCCGCTCCCGGGATGGTTGTCCCGCAGCGCGGAACCCAGCCGCCGCCCTCGTAGGTCCAGGTGTCGGCGTACGGAACGCCGGGGTCGGGAGGGCCGTCGGGCTTGCCGCCGTAGATCATGGCCTGGGTACCGGCCGGATTGGCCGCTCCGGCGGCGAAGAAGCGGGGTTGGGAGAATTCGGACGGGGAGTCGACGGTGTCCCATTCGAACGTCTCGGCAGACGCCGGAAGGGCGAATGCGAGCAGAACGCAGGCGCTCATGGCCGCTATCGCCCATCGTCGCACGGCATCTCCTGTCTCGGATCCTGTCTCGGATCCTGTCTCGGACGTTCCGGCGCGTACGGCCGGTCCTGAGGTCTTTATCGGCGTATCGGCGGCATCTCTGAGGCTTCCGAGCGGTCCACTGGAACGGCGTGGGGCGCCGGTAGGCTCGCCCTCCCATGACCTATGTGGCCGAGCGCTTCACCGAGGACGAGGCCACGGTGTTGCGGCCCTATTTCACGGATCTCGAAGGCCCCGTCTTCGCCCTCGTCAACCTCCCCGAGGTCGTCAAGGGCGCGCTGTTCGCCCGCTACTCGCGGTCCTCGAAGAGCCTGCGTCGCCTCTTTCTCGACGAGTTCGTCGGCGACCTCGATCTGACCGGTGATCTCAGCGTGGATGCCACGATCGGGCTCGCCCGCGCCGAGGAGCTCTACGAACGGGTCTTCGTCGAATACGGCGACGATTCCGTGGCGCAACTCGGTGGCGTGCACCTCGCATGCGAACAGGCGAGCAACGTGCTCACCAAGATCCTCGAGTGGGGTCGGCTGATGTCCTACCTCGAACAGTCGACGCGTTACATCCCGTACGACATCCGACTCGGAGGCCGCTACCGGTACCGTCGCGATCCCGACGTTCTCGGCTCGGCTCTCGGCGCGCGCTACGTCGCCGACATGGACGCGATCTTCTCGACCTACTCCGACATGCTCCCGATCATGTTGGAATGGGCCCGGGAGCGTCATCCCAAGGATCCGGCCGACAGCGACTTCGTCTACAAGCAGACCATCAACGCCAAGGCATGCGACGCGCTGCGTGGATTGCTTCCGGCCGCCACGTTGTCGAACGTCGGGATCTACGGCACCGGCCAGGCCTACGAAGCATTGCTCCTGCGCATGCGCGCGCACGCTCTACCCGAGGCGCGGGAGTACGCCGCCATGATGTTGACCGAGTTGCGCAAGGTGATCCCCTCCTTCCTGAGCCGCGTGGACCGCGAGGAGCGCGGAGGAGCATGGAGCCGGTACCTCGCCGACACCCGCGAGCAGACGTCCGCTGCGGCGACCGCCCTCCTCGGTGACACGGAACCAGCCGAAGCGCCGGCGGTGACCCTCACCGACTGGGATCCCGAGGGTGAGGACAAGGTCCTGGCCGCCATCTGCTACGCCCACACAGATCTCCCCGAGATCCAGGTCTTCGAGCGGGTTCGCCAGATGGATGCGGAATCCAAGAGGGCGCTGATGGATGCCTATGTGGGCGAACGCGCGAACCGCCGACACCGGCCCGGCCGGGCCTTCGAGCGTGTTGCCTACCGCTTCGACGTGTTGTGCGACTACGGGGCATTCCGCGACCTCCAACGCCATCGGATGCTGACTATCGAATGGCAGCCGCTGGTTCCCTTTCACGGCTACGACGTCCCCGAGGCCGTCATCGAGGCCGGACAGGCCGACGCATTCCGGGAGTCGATGGGGCGGTCCGCGGATCTCTACGCGGCTCTGCACGACGAGTTCCCCGAGCAAGCGGCCTACGCGGTCGCACTCGGGTACAAGGTCCGTTTCGTGATGCAGATGAACGCCCGCGAGGCGATGCACATGCTGGAACTGCGGTCGACCCCGCAGGGGCATCCGGCCTACCGCGCGATCGCTCAGGAGATGCACCGCCAGATCGAGCATCGCGCCGGTCACCGCCTCATCGCCGAGGCCATGGCGCACGTGGACTACTCGCAGCATGATCTGGAACGCCTCGAGGCGGAGCGGGCCGCGGACCGCCGGCGCGGTCGGTCCGGCGCGTGAGCATTTTTTCTGCGCGGTCCTGACCTGCGGGAACGCGCGACACCGCAGGTCAGCGGGTTGGCAAACGGGCCGACCCCGCTTGACACGATGTGGGTTCATGAGGCCAACTACGACACGTCCCTGCGCCCCTCCGGTCGTGGGCGTCGCCGGGGACGGGGGAGTCCGGGAGACCTAGTAGAGAACGCTGGAATAACCCACCCGCCACGGCGGGTCGGGCCAAACAGTGGCCCCAACGGTCTCCCGGGCTCCGCCCACCGGCACCGGTCCTGCACCTCCACCGATGCACCGGTTACACGCACACCCGGGGTTATACTCCGCGCCCGCGATGCCCCGCGCCCCGCGTGATGTGGCATCGCATGGCACGGAGTCATACGACACGGGGAGAGTCGGAACCGGCGTCATACCTGTCCGACACGAGAAACCAGATCGAGGAAGAGACCGACCCACCGATGACCGCGGGTACGAGCATGAGCAACGAAGTCGACGAAGACATCGAGGAGATCGAGGAGCCTCGGACGACGAGGACCTCGACGTGGACGAAGACGACCTCGATGCCGTCGACGTGGACGGCGACACTTCGATCGACGGTGTGGCCGATCTCGATGATGACGCCACGGCGGACGACGCCGACGATGATCCGGACAGCACGGGGGACGTCATTGCCGAGGCTGCCTCGAAGAAGAAGGCGACGAAGCCCGGCGACGATGATTCCATGGACCTCGACGAGGATCATCATCCCGACGACGTCGAAGAACCCCTCGACGTCGTCCTGAGAGAGCGCACCGCCACCCCCGAAGACTCCGACGACGATCTCGACGAGGAGACGTCCGGGAGCGATGGGAACCGGCGTATCACCCCGCGAGGATCTGACGAGTTTCTGTGCTCGTCGTGTTTCCTCGTGCTTCCCCGGAACCAACTCGCGGACGAGAAGCAACAGCTCTGTCGCGACTGCGTGTGAGCATGGGGGTACCGACGGCTCCGGCTACGGAGGCGGGCGGTGCCCCGACAGCGCGGCCCGCGCGACGCGAGTGGTGGACACCCGTCACGGCGTGTGTGACGAGCGGGTTGCTGCTCTTCGCGTCGATGCCGCCGATCGACCTCGGCTGGACGGCCTTGGTCGCTCTCGTGCCCCTGTTGTGGGCCTGGCGGGGCGTTCGACCGCGACGCGCCGCGGGGTACGCCTTCTCTCCGGATGTGTCTACTTCTCGCTGCTGCTCTCGTGGGTCTTCTTCTTCGGCCCCTTCGCCGTTGTTCCGTTCGTAGCCGCGTTGGCGGCGTACTGGGCGCTGATCGGGGCGGGTGTGGCCTGGTTGGAGCGCCTCGGCGTTCGCTCACCCTGGGTGACGGCGGCGGTCTGGGTCACCGGGGAGGCGGCAATGGGGCGGCTGCCCCTGGGCGGGTTCTCCTGGGGGGAGGTCGGCTACGCCTTCCACGGCGTCGGGACCGTCCGGGCCCTCGCGTCCTGGGGCGGCGTGCTGGCCGTCTCCTTTGTCGTCGTCGCCGTGAACGCGCTCCTACTGGACGCATGGTGGGCGTTCGAGCGACGGCGCAACCGGACGGATGACGGGGGAGGAGCCGAAAAGGGCCTTCTACGGGCCGCGGGCGCTCTGCTGGCGATCCTGGTCGCCACGACCGGTCTGTACGTGGCGCGCTACGAGCCGGAGCCCACCGGAGAGCTGTCCTACGCGCTCGTGCAGGCCAACGACATCAACCGTGACCTCACCGACGCCGAGTTCAATGCCCGGTATCTTCCCCGCCGCCATCTGGCGGAGGCCGAGGCCTTCGAGGGTGATGTGGACCTCATCGTGATTCCTGAGTCGGGCCTCGACTGGGACCCGAGGGTCGATCCGGGATATCCCGGAGACGATCTCGGGTCCCCGGGGAACGAGCTCGGAGCCATCGAAGACGAGCTCGGGGCGATCGCACGCTCTCACGACGCCGCCGTCCTGTCGAACGCGTCGGTCGAGGTGTCAGGAGACAAGCTCGAGAACACGGACTTCCTCTACGACCCCGACGGGACGCTCCAGGGCACCTACGTCAAACGTCACCTCGTACCCTTCGGCGAGTACGTGCCCGGCCGCGCCTACCTCGAATGGATCGGGCCTCTGGAGCAGGTTCCCCGCGACAACGTCTCGGGCGACGAGGTCGGGCTTTTCGAGGTCGCCGGACACCAGGTCGGGAACGTGATCTGTTTCGAGTCCGCCTTCGGCAGCACCTACCGCGACACCGTGGAGGCCGGTGCGGAGATCGTCGTGGTCCAGACCAACAACCGCTCCTACCGACGATCGGCCAACACCGAGCAGCACATCGCTCTTTCCCAGATGCGTGCCGTCGAAACCGGGCGACCCGTGCTCCATGCCTCGGTGTCGGGCGTCACCGCCGTGATCGCTGCGGACGGCACCATCGAAGCCACGACTCCGATCTTCGAGACGGTCGTTCTCGCCGGCACGGCAACGACGATGACGGGGGAGACGCCCTATCTGCGCTTCGGCGACTGGGTGGTGTCGCTCTCGATCCTCGTGGTCCTGGCGGCATTCGGCTTCGGATTGTTCACCCGCCGGAAGCGTCCGTAGACTCGGCTGTCAGCCCAAGGAGTCCCCGTGGTCACGTCGTCGTCATCCAGGTCATCGTCATCCAGGTCATCCAGGCAGCCGTCCGCGGTGGACGTCTGTGTCTACGCGCCGGTGGGCGTGGCCTCACTGGCACGCGACTTCCTCCCCGGGTTCGTGGCGATGTGTGTGTCACGCGGCCGTTCCGAGCTCGAGTCCCGTCAGGGACGTTTCGAAGAGGAGATGACCCGGGCGCGGGGTCTCGGTCAGGTCGCTGTCGCCACAGCCCCGGGTTTCCTCGAACGTCAACTGCGCATCGCCCGCGAGCGCGTGTCGAGTGTTCTCTCCGACTTGACGGGCAGCGGCCCATCACGCGACCCGGAGGGGCCGCAGGTGGACGTGCCCGACGCATCCTCGAATGGCTCGCTGAGCGCCGTTCCCGACAGGGAGGATGACGCCTCCGAGAATCTCCCGATTCCCGACTACGACGCGCTGGCCGCGTCGCAGGTCGTCGATCGGCTGAGCGGGCTCGGTGAACACGAACTTCGTGCGGTACGTGAATACGAGTCGAGCCACCGTGGCCGCAAGACTGTTCTGGGTCGCATCGATCAGCTCCGCGTCTGACCGAACTCCGAGCTGACGTGGAGGCGTCCCGCCCGGCCAGAACTGACGACGCAGCAGCCGTTGCCGAACTCGCAGCTCGAGCCGCCGCAGAACTCCGCCGAGAACGGGGTGGGTGGCTCTGGGAGCAACGCGAAGCGCGCGAGGCGTTGACCCCCGACACCGCCGCGGCCCTCATCGCCGACGACGATGCACACGTGTTCGTCGGCACGATCGACGGCACTGTGGTGGGGTTCGCTGCGGTCGAGTTCGAGATTCTTCGCGACGGCTCACACCTCGGTCGACTACGCGAGATCTACGTGGACACCGGCGCCCGGAGCGTGGGGGTGGGAGAGGCGCTGATCGCGGACGTCGAGGCGGCTTGCATCGCACGCGGCTGCATCGGCATCGACGCCGTGGCACTCCCGGGCCAGCGTGCGACGAAGAACTTCTTCGAAGGGGCCGGCTTCACAGCCCGCTCACTCTTGATGCACCGAGATCTGGGCTCTGTTCACGAACGAAGCGGAGAGTCGAAGAAACTGTCGGAGTAGGCGAACGAATCCTTCAGAGAGACCTGGTGTGCCTTCGCCCACCCCTGGACGGCATCGCTGGATAGAAGAACCGCGAGAAGGGCAGCTTGCGCGCCCCGATGCCCACGTCTCCCAGCGCCCGTCCGAGAGCGATTCCGGACGTGCCCGGGATCAGTGTGCGGTCGAGATCGAAGATCGCGGCTGATCTCGCCACGTAGTCACTCGTGGACGTGGACCGGGCGGCCCTCGAATTCCTCGATGATGGTGGCGGCTTCCTCGAGCAGCTTGTGCGCCAGATCGGAGAGCGCCCGCGCTGCGGCCAGTTCCTCGCCCACCTTCGGGACCCCGGGGTCGTCCGGGTTCCGGCGGGCCCGACCCCAACCGCCGACCGTGCGGCCACCCAGTTCCAGATGGGCCCGTGCCTGGGTCTCGTCCGAGTCCTCGTCGATGGCGATCTCGACGCTCCAGACCTTCGATTCGTCGGCGCTCTTCATCGTCGTACCTCCGTCTCGTGTCTCCGACCCTACGGAGTAGGAAGCGGTCCGGCCAGGGTCTTCCGATACCTTCTGGACGAGATGCCGAGCGCCCCGAACTTATTCAACGGAAGTGAGAACGTGAATGCGAACGATCACTATGGTCCAGAACATGACCCTCGACGGCGTCATGCAAGCACCCGGACGCCCCGACGAAGACACCCGCAACGACTTCGCGGACGGTGGCTGGGCCGCCCCTTCTTCCGACCATGTCCTCGGTCAGGCAATGGGGCAACACATGGCCAAGGAGGCAGAACTGCTGTTCGGCCGACGCACCTACGAGGACTTCGCCTCGTTCTGGCCCACGCAAGCCGACAACCCATTCACTCCAGTTCTCACCGCCAGGACCAAGTACGTCGTGACGAACACGCTCGAGGACCCGTTGCCGTGGGACAACTCGACCGCCTTGCATGGCGATCCCGTCGAAGCGGTCACCGCACTCAAGGCCGATGATGGTCTCGACCTTGTCATTCTGGGTAGCGGCCACCTCGTCGGAGCGCTTCTCCCAGCCGGGCTGGTCGACACCATGCTTCTCCTCGTGCACCCCCTCACCCTCGGTACCGGCCGACGACTCTTCCCTACAGAAGGGGAGCGACGCGACCTCGAACTCGTCGACTCGGTCACGACGACGACAACCGGCGTCATCGTGGCCATGTACCAGAATCGCTCGACTCAGACGTGACGAGTCGAGCGACCATCGACCGCGCCGATCTCGATGTGCTGGCAGCACGACTCGGAAAGCCTGTGGCGCATAGACCGCCGATAATCCTCGTTATGTCAACTAGTGTGGAGGGGACTCACATGTTCCCCAGGGCCCGCTGCCCGTATGCCTCCCCTACGTACCCCTCTCTCTACGCACCTCTAGGCACAGCGTCCCGGCCACCGACGTACGGCGACCGGGACGCTGCAGTTCGTTCTTGTTCGCCGAGGCGGGGTCGTTCAGAGGCTCAGAGAAGCTTGGCCTTGGCCTTGTCGTACTCCTCGTCGCTGATCGTTCCCTTCGCCTTGAGATCGGCGAGTTTGGAGAGCTCGTCGGCCACGCTCCCGCCGCCACCGCCACCGGCGGTCTGGCGCACGTAGTCGTCGAACTGCGACTGGGCCTCCTTCTGGCGGGCCATAGCCCGCTCGCCCATGCCCTGACCGCGCACGATCAGGTAGATGAACGCACCGAAGAACGGAGCGACCAGCACCAGGAGGACCCAGCCGAACTTCGCCCAGCCGGACTCTTTGTGGTCGCTGAACAGGTCCGTGAAGATCGAGATGATCAGCCAGAACCAGATGACGAAAAGAAAGACGTAGAGAACGGTCAGGAAGGCCTGACCACTACCGAATTCACCGAGACTCATTGCTCTCCTTGGTTGATGGCACCGTCATCGAAACTGTCGATGAACGGACGCGACTGCCCGACGGACCGGAATTCGTGTGTCGGGGGCCGCCAGTCTGCCACGTCGACCCGGTGGATCCGGGGTCTTGACCCCCCGGAATGAAGTCCCCGCCGGCGAAATGCTCCGATTGACGGCCTTGGGTGGAGAGAGGAGAATTCTACGATGCCAGTGACTACGGGACCGGCGATGGAGGATCCGGCGACGCAGGAGTTCATGCGATCCAGTATCCCCTGGGTCGCTGGCTTCGTCGTCGTGGGTGCTGTCCTCGTGGCAGTCGGCCTCCTTGCGATGATCGCTTGGGGATGGCACGAGTGGTTCAACCTCGCGATCCTCGGCGCTGCCTTCGCCGGGCTGGGTGTTGTGCTGGGCGTTTGGTATCTGTGGTTCCTCGGGACGTTGTCGGAGGAGCCATGGGTTGAACGACGGGGACGCTTCGAGGTGCGCAAGCATCCCGGGGCCTTCAAGTTCCTCGGGTCGACTTGGGAGCCCATGCTGGTCCTCGAAGCGGATGATCACCACCCGCGGGCCGTGCTCTACGAGAGGATCAGCTCCTTCCGTCGGCAAATGAAGAAATATCGCCCGCTCGAAGAGAACGACGGAGGCGCCGTATGGGTTGCGGGGAATCCCTCGCGCTGGGTCCTCGTCGCACCGCCGGATTCCGACGCCCGCTTCATCATGTCTCCGTGGCGGGATGTCAAGAAGAAGAAGGTGCACTGGTGGTTTCGCCGGTAGGCCCGGCCATCAGGGATGGGCTGTGGAAAGACCCATTGCGGGATCACTCCGATGCACGGCCGATTGTGGTCGCCCGTGACTAGAGAAGCGAGCGCAGCGTCTCGCGGGTGCGGCGGCGTTCCTCGGCGTCGGCGGCGAACTCGGAGGCGCCGAAGTCGGTGACCCCTCGCTCGCCCAGGCTTGTGATCTGGGTCGCCACGGACTCCTCGTCGCCGACGATCGCGATGTCGCCGGGTGTGTCGGCACCTTCGCGCTCGAGCATCGCCTGATACGACGGCAGCGTTCCGTAGATGGCGAACAACTCGTCGGCTCGGGCGCGTGCGCCGTCGACGTCGTCGGTGACGCACACGGGAAGGCCCGCGATGATTCGGGGTGCTCCCCTGCCGGCGTCGGTGGCGGCCTTTGTGATCGACGGAACGGTGTGGTCCCCCAGCGTGCGTGGTCCGGTCATCCAGGTGACGGTTCCATCGGTGAGACGGCCCGCCAGCTTCAACATCTGCGGGCCGAGAGCGGCCACGACGACCGGCGGCGGATCGCCGACGGGTTGCAGGCCTCCCCGGAAGGTGTTGCGGTCTCCGTCGACCGACACGGCCTCCCCCGCCATGAGCGGAAGCAGGATCTCCAGGTACTCGCGCATGAAGCCGACGGGCTTGTCGAAGCCGATGCCGAACACGCCTTCGATGAGCATCTGGTGTGAGAGCCCGATCCCCAACAAGAGGCGGCCGTCGGCCGCGGCGTTGACGGTCGTGGCCTGCATGGCGAGCGCCGCAGGGTGTCGGCCGTAGACGGGTACCACCGCGGTACCGAGCTCGAGGCGCGGCACACTTCCGGCGGCCACGGCCAGCGTCGTCAGCGCATCCTCGGCCAGGATCTGCGGAAGAGACCAGTTCGCGAACCCGTCGGCCTCCGCGATCCGGGCGTGCCGGATCTGGTCGTCGAGGCTTCCCGCACGCCCGAGAATGCCGATCTTCATCGTTGCTCCTTGTCGTCGGATCGCTCGTCGATGTCGTCATCAGGAGTCCAGCGCAACCGCAGCTTCTTGGCGGCGGCGACTTCGTCGACGCGCCCGACGGGAGTCGATCGAGGAGCCGATCGTGCGGCCTCTCCCCCGTCGCCGTTCGCCTCTTCGACGATCCGCCGGAACGCCGCGGCCATCGCCTCCACGGTTTGCGGGCTCTCGGTCTCCGTGGGCTCCACCATGAGTGCCTCGTCGACGATCAGAGGGAAGTACATCGTCGGTGGATGGAAGCCTTCGTCGATGAACCTCTTCGCCACGTCCATGGCGCGCACGTTGCAATCCGACTTGAGCGACGCGGCCGACGCCACGAACTCGTGCATGCACGGCTCGTCGTAAGGAAAGTCGAAGACATCGCGCAACCTCTCTTGGAGATAGCGCGCATTGAGCACGGCGGCGTCGGCCACGCGACGGAGTCCGTCGCCTCCGTTGACGAGGATGTAGGCGTACGATCGCGCGAAGCGCGAGCGCGTTGCCGTGCCATCCGTGGACGCGTCCGATGGAGCACTCCGGAGTGGTCCATTCGAAGCGCCCGCTCTGTGCGTCGAATTCGGGGCGCGGTCCGGGTAGGAACGGCGCCAGCCGCTCGGACACCACCACAGGACCGGCGCCCGGTCCCCCGCCCCCGTGCGGCACGGCGAACGTCTTGTGCAGGTTCAGGTGCACGATGTCGAACCCCATGTCACCGGGACGGACGACACCGAGAATCGCGTTGAGGTTGGCGCCGTCGTAGTAGAGGAGGGAGCCGGCGTCGTGGAGAACGGCGGCGATCTTCCGTATGTCGCGCTCGAACAGTCCGAGCGTGTTCGGGTTCGTCAGCATGAGACCGGCGACGTCGTCATCCACGAGATCCCGCAGGGCGTCGAGGTCCACCAGGCCCCGCGCGTCGGAGGGAACCTCGACGACGTCGAAGCCGCCGAGCGTCACCGATGCCGGGTTGGTGCCGTGTGCGCTGTCCGGAATCAGCACCTTGGAGCGCTGGCGACCACGGGCGGAGTGCCAGGCCCTCATGAGGAGCAGCCCGGTCAGTTCCCCCGCTGCGCCGGCGGCAGGTTGCAGAGTCGCCGCATGCATCCCGGTGACCGAACACAAAAGGTCCTCGAGGCCGACGAGCAACTCCATCCAGCCCTGGATCTGGTCAGTGGGCTGCGCAGGGTGTGCGGCGGCGAACCCGGGCAGCGTCGTGGCGGTGTCGCAGAGCTTCGGGTTGTACTTCATCGTGCAGGAGCCGAGCGGATAGGCGCCGTGGTCGACCGAGTAGTTACGCGACGACAGGCGGGTCATGTGGGCGACGAGATCGCGCTCGGACACCTCGGGCAGCATCGGTGGTGCATCGGCGAGGTGTTCGGCTCCCACGGCACCGGTGAGATCGACCTCAGGTACGTCGGTGGCGCCGAAGGACCAGGCCCGACGACCGGCCACGGACAACTCGAAGATCGACGGCTCTGTTCCGTCACCCGCCACGGGAGCCGACGTCGCCCGCCCGCCGCTCGGGCCGCGCAGGATCTCCGGGGGCGAGGTTTCGGGGGGCGTGTGACCGCTCATGCGAGTGCCTTTTCGAGGGCGGCGGAGAATCCGTCGATCTGGTCGCGAGTCCGTGTTTCGGTGACCGCTACGAGCATCGTGTTCCCCAGATCCGGATAGTCGGGAGTCAGGTCGACGCCGCCGAGATAACCCTCCTCGGCGAGACGGTCGAGCACGTCGGGAACCGGTCGTTCGAGACGCACCGGGAATTCGTAGAGCGTGCGGGAGGAGACAGAAGGCTCGACGCCGGAGATCCGAAACAGCTGCTTGCGCGCGTAGTGAGCACCGCGCACACAGCGCGTCGCCAGTTCGCGAAGACCGTCCGGGCCGAGCCACGAGAGATGAATGGCCGCCGCGACGGCGATGAGGGTCTGGTTGGTGCACACGTTCGACGACGCGGTCTCCCGGCGGATGTGTTGCTCCCTTGTGGAGAGTGTGAGCACGTAGGAGCGCCGGTCCTGGTTGTCGACGGTTTCTCCGACCAGGCGACCTGGTAGCCAGCGACGGACCCACGATGCCTGGCGACACGCGAACAGACCGAGGTAGGGGCCACCGAGCCCGAGTGGTGTTCCGAAAGGTTGGCCCTCTCCCACGGCGACGTCGGCACCCTGGCTTCCGACAGAACGAAGAACACCGGCAGCGACGGGATCGGCATAGGCGACGAGCAGTGCGCCGGCGTCGTGGGCCACCTGTGCGGCGGCCGGGACGTCTTCGAGACATCCGAGGGCGTTCGGGTAGCCGACCAAGAGCGCGGCGGGCTCCTCGAGGTCATCGGGCCAGGCGGTGATGCCGTTCACGACGGGCGCGATGCGAACGTCGAGGCGGGGGCCCGTGAGTGTCCGGATGACTTCCCGGACGTTCGGGTGGATCCCTTCGGACACCCAGACTGTCGTGCGCTTGGTGGCCGCAGCCGCGAGGTTGAGTCCTTCCACAGCCGCCGACGCACCGTCGTACAGGGACGCGTTGGCGATCTCGAGCCCGAACAACGAGGCGACCATCGTCTGGTACTCGAACAGGGCCTGGAGCACACCCTGCGACAGCTCGGGCTGATA
Source organism: uncultured Actinomycetes bacterium (assembly GCA_963704035.1). Lineage (GTDB taxonomy): Bacteria > Actinomycetota > Acidimicrobiia > IMCC26256 > JAOSJL01 > JAOSJL01. Next base: position 814,702 of record CAVPGR010000002.1, read on the forward strand.
CGGCGTGTAGGAGGTGACGAACTCGGATCGCATCATCAGGGCAGGTACGACCGTGGGCAGTTCGTGGTCGTAGGCGCCGAAGCCGGCGAAGGACACGAGGTCCTCTGCCGCCGCGCTGTTGCGTCCCGCCATCGCACGGAGTCGTGCCATGACGTCGGTCTCGGCGAGACCATCGACCATGTCGAGACCGCCGACGAGACGCACAGCGTCGGGGATGTGGGCGTACAAGTCGTCGAGCGACTCGAGACCACAAAACGCGAGCATCGCGCTCAGCTCGTCGTCGGTGTGGGGTACGTAGTGGCCCACTCGGTGTTCGCCTCCGTTCGCCGCCCGGTGGTCGCAGGTCTGGGCGACGGCACCGGGACTCATCATCGCGGACACGGCGCTGTGGGCTCCAACGGTCCGTAGGGCCGATCGATTCGTCCCTGATTCGTCGGCTGATTCCGTGGTGCCGGAGGTCTCAGCGCTCCACGAACGGCGGGTTCACGACGGTGGCGCTCGCGGACCTCCCTCGGATGTCGACGGCGACCTCCGAACCGACCTGGACGTCGGGAGGGAGGAAAGCCAGAGCGATTCCCCGGCCGCGTGTCGGGGAGAAGTTCCCGCTCGTCACCGATCCGATCACGGCATCGTCGGAGAGCACGTCGTAACCCTGCCGTGGGAAGCGTCGCCCCGACAGAAGGAGACCATGTAACAGACCGGGCAGGACCGATCTTTCTGTTCAGCCAGGAGCGGCTCGCGGCCGCGGAAGTCCTCTTTGTCCCACCCCACCACCCAGCCGAGGCCGGCCTGGAGTGGCGTGATCCCCGGTCCGAGCTCGTGGCCGTGGAGCGGATATCCCATTTCGAGACGAAGCGTGTCGCGGGCACCCAACCCCGCAGGGTGCGCGCCGGCGGCGACAACCGCTTCCCAGAGAGCGCCGGCCGCGGCCGCCGGAACATGGATCTCGACGCCGTCTTCTCCCGTGTAGCCGGTGCCTGCCACGACCAGGTCGACGTCTTGCCAGGTGATCGTGACCACACCGAAGCGCCGCGGCATCTCGGCACCGGGGAACAACGTCCGCAGCACGTCAGCCGAGCGTGGGCCCTGAACGGCCAGGAGCGCCCGCGTGGTGGTGATGTCTTCGAACTCGCAATCACCGTCCACACGGTCGGCGGCCTCCCCGAGCGCCGCCAGGAAAGGGCCGGTGTTGGCGGCGTTCGGCAGCACGAGGAACTCGTGATCGCCGGTCCACCAGACGATGATGTCGTCCACGACGTGGGCGTCCGTGGCGTCGAGGGCATGGCTGTACTGGGCACGACCAACCTCTATGCGACGGAGGTCGTTCGTGAGCAACCACTGAAGGGCATCGAACGCACCGTCGCCGCTGACCCGGACAGTTCCCAGATGCGAGACGTCGAAGACGACGGCGTTCTGGCGACAGCTGTTGTGCTCCTCGAGCACGCTCCCGTAGTCGATGGGCATTGCCCAACCAGCGAAGTCGACGAGCTTTGCCGCCCTGTGAACGGTGGACGGATTCGAGTGGACTGTGGTGGTGGCTCGGCTCGGGCTCGCACACGGCGATCGCTCTCCTCGTCGTCGGGCTCCGAAGCCTCGCGCGGTGACGAGGCTCAGGCTGAGCCGGCCTCCGACACAGAGGGCCCGAGGTCCAGATCGCGGGCGTCCGGTGGCGGGCGCAACGACGGGTGGTCTTCGAGTTGTGAGGGTGGTTCGAGGCCGTACTTCACGAGCAGGTGCAGGTAGTCGCGCTGGTAGAAGATCTTGACCCGCACGTCGGGCTGCTGCTCCCGTAGCCGACGAACCTTGCGGTTCTTGCGCGTGACCAGCTTCTGGTTCAGGGTCGTGATCTCGATGTACAGGTCGTACGCAGGCAGGTAGAAGTCGGGCGAGAAGGCCTGGAGAGGGTTTCCCTCCTCGTCGCGTTCGAGCGTGAAGGTGCGCGGTTCGTAGTCCCAGGTGATCGAGTAGAAGTCGAGAAGTTTCGCGAACTGACGCTCGGAGTTATGGGCGAACCGCACCTGCTCGTGAGGCAGAGCGCCCTCGACGATCGTCAATCCTCCCCGCCGGCGCGCGGCACAGGCGGCGCGGGGTCCGTCGCAGTTCCATCGGGCGCGGGGGCGTGCGCATCGTCCTTCGCTGCTGAGAGTTCGACGATCTGGGCGTCGAGCTCGTCCACCATCGAACCGAGCGGAACGATGTTCAGGACTCCCTGGCCCTGGCGGACGAGATCCATGAGGTCGACGCCGGTCCGAGCGATGACAGAGTGCTTCCCGTCGATCACGAGGCTGGCAGCGGCGAGATCGGTGTCGACGTGCTCCCGGAAATAGGCGATGGCCTTGCGTGCGGTCTGAAGAGAGACACCGGCGTCGAGAAGGCTCTTGACCACCTTCAGTTCGACGAGGTCGCGATACGAGTAGACGCGTTGAGTGCCACTTCCAGCGGCGTCGGCCAGCGAGGGCCGAATCAGGTCCGTGCGCGCCCAGTAGTCGAGCTGGCGGTACGTGATCCCGACGATGTCGCAGACCTGCGGACCGCGGTAGCCGTCGGCCGAGACGTCGTGGGTCATGGAGACGTCTTGGATGGAGCCGGCCTGTGTCATGGAGTCCCCCTCCGCACGCGGCCACCGGAGCTCGAGTGACAAGCGTGTAGTTACGTCAACGCTACTCGGCGACCCCTGTGGCGTCAACGTTTCCAGCCCGCACGTCGCCCGTCCTCAGGTACTCCCCCAACGCCCTGTGCTGGGCGGCCGTGCCGATCACGATCAGGGTCGTCCCGGCCCGAAGCGACGTGGAGGGCGGCGGATTCGAGTGAAAGGTGCCCTGTGCATCGCGCAGCGCCAGGATCAGGGCTCCCCCGCTCCCGTCGCGGATTCTCGCCTCCGAGAGGACGAGCCCGTCGATCGGCGAGTTCGTCGGCAGAACCATCTCCTCGAGGCTGTACTCGAGCGGTCCGCCGTGCATGACGACGTCGATGAAGTCGGCGACGGCCGGCTGGCGGGCGAACGCTGCGATCCTCTTCGCCCCGATCTCGAGTGGATTCACGACGTGATCGACGCCGGCCTGCATCAGCTTTGCCTCGTTGTGTGAGGCGTTGGCCCGTGCCACGACGTGGAGGTCGGGGTTCTGCGCCTGAGCCGACAGCGCGACCGAGATGGCGTCACCGTCGGACTGGAGGCTGACGATGAGGATCGATGCTCGCGCCAACCCGGCCTCGGCGAGTACGGCGTCGTCGGTGGCGTCGCCGTGGACCGCGAAGTATCCGGCGGTGACGGCCCGGTCGCAGCGGTGTTCGACGGTGTCGACGACGACGACCGGTCCCTCGGACCTCAGAAACTCCGCGATCGTGCGCCCGACGCGGCCGTAGCCGCACACGACCGTGTGCCCGTCGAGTTTCGCCAGCTGTCGTTGCATGCGTCGCCTCCCCACCTGGAACAGTTCACTCTCGAGAACCTCCGCCCACAACGCGGCGAGCGAGTAGAGGACAGCACCGACACCGAACACGATGAGAGCGATCGTGAAGGCCTGACCCGTGGCGTCGAGGGGTCGGATCTCGGCGAATCCGACGGTCGAGACGGTGACCACCGTCATGTAGAGCGAGTCCATGAAGGACCAGCCCTCGATGAACCAGTACCACGCTGTCCCGGCCGCGGCGATCGCGAACAGGACCAGTAAGCCCAGCCTGATGCGCTGCCGGGCGTCCACTACTGGGCGAAGTCCTCAGGGGTCACGTGGTCGAGGAACTCCCGGAACTCCTCGACCTGATCGTCTTCGTCCTCGCTCTCGAACTCCACACCTGCCTCGTCGAGAACCGTGTCCTCCGCGTAGATGGGTACGTCGTCGGCTTGGCGGACCGCCAGCGCGATGGCGTCGGACGGTCGGGAGGAGACCCGAAACGAGGAACCGTCGCGTCGGAGCTCCAGTTCGGCGAAGAACGTCCCCTCCTGGAGTTCGGTGATGATGACCTTGTCGAGGGTGGCCCCGAGGTCGCCGAGGACTGACGTGAAGAGATCGTGGGTCATGGGACGTGGTGTCTCCATACCCTGGAGTGCGTAGACGATCGCTGTCGCCTCCGGAGGGCCGATGAAGATCGGCAGATGCCGGGGGCCCTCCTCCTCGCGAAGGAGCACAATCGGCTGGTTCGTGGGAACCTCGACGCGTACGCCTACGAGCGACAACGGGATCACGGAAACCTCCTGACGCGCGGGATCCTACCACCGGCCTGTTGAGGTTCTACCGAGTCCGCGCCGTACCAACGGTGCACGTACTCGTCGAGGCGGTCGACGAGATCCTCGCGTTCCACTGTCACGACCGCCGGGAGATTCCGGAAGAGATCGGCGCGGTGCAGTCCGTAGCCGAGCACGTACACGTCGTCGATCTCGATCCCGCGATAGCGGATCTCGTGGGGAACGATCCGACGCCCGGTTCGATCGAGCAGCGTGCACACGTCCACGCGTCGGGGTCCGAGGCTCTGGAGGTGCTTCATGAGGTACGACAGGGTCAGGCCGGTGTCGACGATGTCCTCGACGACGACGACATCTCGATCCGTGAGGTCGATCGAGACGTCCTGGAGCAGTCGAACGCGCCCTGAATCAGCTTCGTAGCGGGAGATCGCCAGAAAGTCGATCTCGACGGGCACATCGGTGATCGAGCGGACGAGATCCGCGACGAAAAGGAGCGCGCCCTTCAACACGGCCACCAGCACGACGCCGTCGGGATGATCTCTCTCGATCTCGGCGCCCAGCCGGCCGACGTGGCCTGCAATGGCCTCGGGGCTGAGCAGCGTCTGCGCGCTCACCCGTGCCCGCTCACGCCTCCGGCAGCGCGCGCACCGCCACCTCGCGCAGCAGTGCCAGGCGGAGATCTCGTCCCAGGGCCGCGAGTTCCGTCATGCCTTCCTGAGCGCGAGCGCGGGCTTCGGGATTCCGCTGGCGGAGGTAGGGAAGCAGAATCTGCTCGAACAGCGTCGCCTCACGATCCGCGAACGATCGGTACATGCGCAGGTGGCGAGGCTCGACCCCGTGTCGGGCGAACCCCGCGGCGGCGCGGGCGATCACGAGGGAGAGTTCGTCGAACAGAACGGGCTCGTGGTCTCCCTCTATCGGCTGCAACAGCCCGAACGACTCGAGCTCGACGACGTCGGACTCCTCGAGCCCGCACGCTGTGGCGAGCTCGGACCGTGTCATCGAAGCCCCCGTCCCGACGGCGGCGAAGGTCTCGACAGAGTCGGAATCCACGGCGCTCTCCTGTGCAAGGTCGGGGAACGGGAGTTCCTCGGGTGCGCGGGTCGCCCTCTTCTTTGCCCTCTTCTTGCCGGATCCGTTCTTCGCGGTCGTTTCGACGGGTTCATCGACGTCGGTGTCGAGTGTCTCCAACCGACCCTTGATGACCTTCAGCGGCAGGTAGTTGTCGCGTTGTTGGAGAAGCACCCACCGGAGTCGTTCGATGTCGCCGTCATAGAACTTCCGGTAGCCCGACGGCGTCCTTTCGGGGTCGATCAGACCCTGGCTCTCCAGGAATCGGATCTTCGAAATCGTGATGTCGGGGAACTCCTCGCGCAGGAGCGTCAGCACCTCGCCGATCGACAGGTGATCGGCCACCGGTTCAGCCTTCGCCGATGTGAAACGCGAGTTGGAAACGGCCGATCTGGACTTCGTCTCCGCTGTGGAGGGGTGCACGTTCCACTCGATCGCGGTTCACGTAGGTGCCGTTCAACGAACCGACATCCTGGATCTCATAGCCGTCGTCGGTTCGGACGAAGGTTGCGTGACGGCGTGACACGGTGATGTCGTCGAGAAAGATGTTGGAGTCGGGGTGGCGGCCCGCGGTCGTGGATTCGGTGTCGAGGAGGTACTTACTCCCGGCGTTGGGGCCGCGTGCCACGAGCAGCATTCCCGTACCTGCGGGAAGCTCGTCGAGGGCCGGGGCGTCGGGGGCACCTTCGGGGTCGAGCGCCGGGAGGTTGACGGTGGTGTCCTCGGTGTGCTGTGGGATCGGGGCGCCACAGGACGAACAGAAGTTCGATACACGCGGGTTCTCGTGGCCGCACTGTGTACAGATCACGGTCCCAGGCTACCGACGCGTCCGGTACGCGGCAACGATCCTCGGCCGCTCAACCTCCACAGGAGGTTGAGGGCGTTCGCTGCTCATCAGTCGGTCAGAGCACGGTAGGCCGCGGGATCCAGCAGGGACCGGACGTCGGAGGGCTCTAGGAGCTCGAGCTCGAAGATCCAGCCTTCCCCGTAGGGATCGGAGTTCACCTGTTCTGGTGTCTCCTCGAGCGCCGAGTTCACGGCCGTCACGGTCCCCGTCAGTGGGGCATAGATCTCTGAGACCGCTTTGGTCGACTCCACTTCGCAACACGACGCCCCGGCCACGACCTCGAGTCCGACATCCGGGAGGTCGACGAAGACGACGTCGCCCAACGCGTCCTGGGCGTAATCGGTGATGCCCACGCGGGCGGTGGAGCCGTCGAGACGGAGCCACTCGTGTTCGGAGCTGTAGTGCAGGTCGTCGGGAAACTCCATGGTCGCCTCTCACTGTGGAATCGATGGTCGAGCTCTCAGCGTAGTGGCGGTACCTCGAGCTCGGTCTGTGGCGTCACGGCGACGGCGATCGAGCCTTCGGCCTGGAGCAGCTCGAGGGCGCCACCTCGAATCGCCAGACCACCCTCGAGTGTCGCCGGGTCACCGATGGCCAACACCTCGAAAGACGGGGGAAGGCGAGTTCCGTCGACGGTCACCGCGCCGGGTTCTCCTCCGAAGCTCGTGGCGGCCCCCACACGCTGGTCGGCGATGGCGATGGCCTCGGCACCGGCGTCACGGAGCTCCTGAACCAGGTCGAGCATGTCTCCCGATTCGAGCTCGCCGTCTTGGTCGTCGATTCTCAGCTTCACACCGGGGCCGCGCGCCCCACCGTGCCGGCGAGGATCTCGAGCTGTGAGAGTTCGCTCTCCGCGGCAGCCCGCGCCAGGGAATCCTGTTCAGCAGAAGACTCGAGAACCTGCAACTGGATCTGGAGGTCCGTGAGCTCTGCTTGGAGCGCCGCGCTCTCGTCGTTGAGGCGGGCGAAGATGACGGTGAGATCCGTTTCGCTCTCGGCTTCGAGCTGCTCACTGAGATCGTCCGTCGTGTTGAGCTGACTGATGACGAGAAAGCCCATGGCAGCCGCCACGATCGCCACCAGCAGTCTGCCGGCCATTCCTCCCCGCTCCATGGGCGTCAACCTCCCAGAACATGTCGCCGGATGGCGGCCAGATTCTGGAAGATCCTGATACCGAAGACCACGGCGACGGCGGTGACGAAGTTGACCCCGAGTTGATCGCCGATCCACACGATACCGACCGCAAGCGCGGCGTTGGTCAGGAACGACACGGCGAACACGCGGTCCGAGAAGGTCTGCTCGAGCATCGAGCGCACGCCGCCGAAGGCCGAGTCGAGCGCGGCGATCACAAGCAGGGCGAGAAACCGTGACTGCTCGGGAGAAATCGTGGGCTGGAACACGAGGGCCAGGACGGCACCGATCAGCAGCCCGATCAGTGCGTACATCGCGCGTCCTTCACCAGGTCTGTCATGGGGCGGAACCCGGCTCCACGGGGCTGGCGTATCTGAGGCGTGCCCGGCCCTGGTACCCGGCGACCTCGAGGTCGTCGACCTCTTCGACGCCGAACTGGACGCCGTAACGTTCCGACCATCGCTCGAACTCGTTCGCGATTTTCGAGCCTTCGAAGGTGGTGAGGTCCGCGCCGATCGCGATCACCTCGTACGGTCCGACGAGGGGTCGGAAGTTCACCGTGATCGTGTCACCACCGTTGCGGATCGCGCTCGTGGCGACCAGTCGCTCCCCTCCCACGGACACAGCTTCCGCCCCTGCTGCCCAAAGAGCGTTCGTCAGGCGTTGGAGGTCACGATCGATGACTTGAAACGGCGCGACGCGTCCGTCTTCCGACAGCTCGGGCGGTGGGTCATCGAGGGTGATCTTCAGAGCCCGACCGCGACGGGGAGTGAGACCGGCGTCCTGCTGGATCCGCTCGAGTTCGGTGTCCTCGCCAGTGTCCTCGGCGGCCTCCTGCTGGACATCCGTCACGTTCTCGCGCAGCTCGGCCACGTCCGCGTCGAGAGAGTCGATCTCGCCACGACGCGTCTCGATCAGGTCAATGAGCTGTTCACGCCGGGACTCGGCACCCTCGCGACGAGGTGGGTCGATCGTTGCCGCCAGGACGACGAGAAACCCGAGCAAGGCCAGCGTCACGGCCATCGTGGCTCGAACCGGCACCCACGTCCCCTTCCACGACTGCGGCGAAGGCTAGCAACCGTGTCTTGACAAAAGGGGCCGTCACCGCATTGTCTGACGGATCCGACGCGCATACTCCTGCGCGAGTTGGACTGCCTCGGACTCCGAGGTGCCTTCCGCCCAGACGTGGGTCAGAGGCTCTTCGGGATCCGGCAGCACCAACGCCCAGGACTCGTCGTGCATGACCTTGACGCCGTCGATCAGGAGAACCTCGCGGTCCTTGGTCCTTTCGATCATCGCCCGCATGACGGCACCTTTTCGTTCCCACGGCGTGGGAACTTCCTCGCGAACCACGTGAACGTCGGGCAGAGTCGCGACGATCTCGGAGAGACGCCGGTCACCGGCTACCAAGAGGCCCAGCAACTTTGCGAGGGTTGCGGTGGCGTCGGAGGCGGGGAGGAAGTCGGCCCAGATGAACCCGCCGTCCGGAGCGACCGCCAAGTCGATCGAGCTGCGGTCGGCGATCTCGGTGACGGCCGACATGGCGAGCTTGGTCCAGACGACCTCGGCTCCGTTGACTTCGGCGATTCGGCGAGCATGAGCGGTCGTCGACACGGGAAGCGCGATCTTGGCTCCCGGCACCGTCGATGTGACGAGCGACACCACAGCGAGCGTTGCCTGGGTGGGCGAAAGCGTCCGTCCTGTGTCGTCGACGATTCGCGCTGTCTCTCCATCAGGGTCCAGCACGAGACCCAGATCGCTGCGCGAAGTCCGTACGAGATCCTCGAGAAACGGTCCACGGGTTTCGTCGGCGACGGTGGCCAGAGCCGGCGCCGTGCTCGCGTACGGATTCACAGCGAGTACTTCCGCTCCGATCTTCGCGAGCACGTTCGGCATGACGATCGACGACGCACCGAAGGAGTAGTCGAGCACGACCTTGAAGCCGCGTGAACGAATCGCTGCGGCGTCGACGGAATCTTCGAGCGCCGCCGTGTAGTACTCGAACGCCCGCGGCGGGAAGACAATGTCGCCGATGTCGCCAGCGAATGCTCTGCGGTAGTCCTCGCGGGACAGCAGCCGCTCGATCTTCCGTTGCGCGGCGTCGGGCATGTCGCGTCCGGCGGCGTCGAAGAAGCGGATCTCCACGGCGTTCGGGTCGCCGGGCGCGAGCCGGACCGTGATCCCTCCCTGCGCCCGTTCACTCCGTACGTGGAACCGCGTGAGCGGTACCGGCGCCAGCTCGAGATCTTCCACCCGGATGCCCGCCATGTTCAGTCCGGCGATGACCGCTCGCTTCAGGGAACGAGCGGCTCTGCTCGTATCCCGACTGACGGTGACCACCGATCCCTTCTTGAGCGCGGTGCCGTACGCGCCGGCCAGGCGTACCGCCACCTCGGGAGTGATGTCGACGTTAGCGAGCCCCCGTACACCCCGTGCACCGAAGAGTGTCCGCGCGCCGTGGCTCTCCCACACGATCGACGCCGTGACGACAGCCCCGGCGTCGACGGACTTGAACGGAAAGATCTTCACGCCGGGGTTGAGCACCGCTCCGTCCCCGACGAACGTCTCGTCGCCGAGAACGACGCCTTCCTCCACGTGGACACCCTGTCGTACGTCGACAGACCGACCGGCGACGCAGCCGCGCATCCGCACCGACGAGGCCAGATACCCGTGGTCGTGGATCACGCTGCGTTCGACGAACGCGTCATGCTTCACGACGACATCGGTTCCGAGGACCGTGTATTCACGCAGGTGCGCGCCGGCCTCGACGATGCAGTTGTCGCCGATCACGACCGGGCCGTCGACGCGTGCCCGGGGATCGATGTCGGACCCCTCCCCCATCCAGACGTTCTCACTGATCCGGAATCCCGCGATGTCGACCTTGACGGTTCCGTCCAGAACGTCGGCGTGGGCGCTCAGGTAGGCCTCGAGAGTGCCGACGTCCTCCCAGTAGCCGTCGGCCACGTGGCCGTGAATCGAGAGCCCCTGATCGAGCATGGCGGGGAAGACGTCACCCGAGAAGTCGACGACCTCGCCCTCGGGGATGAAGTCGAAGACCTGGGGTTCGAGCACGTAGATACCGGTGTTGATGGTGTCGGAGAAGACCTGTCCCCAGCCCGGCTTCTCGAGGAATCGTCTCGATGGATCCGTCCTCGCGGGTGATGACGATGCCGAACTCGAGAGGGTTGTCGACGCGCTTCAGGGCAATCGTGGCGTCGGCCCCGGAATCGCGGTGCGACTTCAGAACCTCGGTGAGATCGATGTCGGTGAGCACGTCGCCCGAGATCACCATGAACGTGTCGTCGAGTTCGGCTGACGCGTTGCGGACCGACCCCGCGGTTCCGAGAGGAGTCTCTTCGGTGGCATAGCGCATCCGCACGCCGTACTCGGAGCCGTCGCCGAAGTAGGTCCGGATCTGGTTTGCCAGGTAGGCGACCGTCACCACGACGTCGTCGAGGCCGTGTTCGGTGAGCAACCCCACGATGTGCTCCATCATCGGCCTGTTCGCCAGTGGCATCATCGGCTTGGGTTGGGTGTTGGTGAGCGGGCGGAGTCGAGTCCCTTCGCCACCTGCCATGATCACGGCCTTCATGACTCCGACCCTACGCCGGTTCGTGCGTCACGGCCCTCACGAAGAGCCTCGAGGGCGGCCGGGACGTAGAGCGCCGCCGACCAGAGACTGAGCGCGAGCCCGCCGATCGAAAAGCACCAGGCCCCGACCAGCCACAGGTCCGCGAGCACGGTCGTCGATTCGGCGAGCAGGAACATGGGAAGGCCGAACATCAGCGCGAAGGTTCCGGCCTTGCCCGCCCAGATGACGTCGATCCGCCGAGCCCCCGCTGCGGCGAGTGCAAGGACCGCGATGGTCACGAACAACTCTCGGATCAGGACGAGGAGAAGGATCCAACGAGGAGCACTCCCGTCGATCAGGAGCCCGATGACCGCCGCAAACAGGAGAACCCGGTCGGCGATGGGGTCGATGATCCGCCCGAGCTCGGACTCCTGGTCGAAGTGACGGGCGATGTAGCCGTCCACCCAGTCCGTCGCGCCGAGAACACCGAGGAGAATCGCGGCGGCCACTCCGTCGTTGCGGTCCAGGAGGAGCCAGAGGAACACGGGAACCAGGAGCAGACGCAACAACGTGATGACATTCGGAACCGTCAGGACGCGGCTGCTCGCCCTCGCACGCTGGTTCATGGCGCGTTATTCCTCCCGTGGATGGATCGGTCCGGTCGCATCGCGTAGTGACGGTGCGGCGCGGCCGGCGTTGACGGCCACGATCTCGGCACAGATCGATACGGCGGTCTCTTCGGGGGTCGTGGCGCCGAGATCGAGACCGATGGGCGACCACAGCCGTTCGAGTTCCTCGGCATCGATCTCGGCGCTGCGCAGACGTTCCATACGTTCGTCGTGCGTACGACGCGAGCCCATGGCTCCGATGTACCCCACCGCGGTCTCCAGAGCCGCCGTGATCGCCGGAACGTCGAACCGGTGGTCGTGGGTGAGGACGCACACCGCATCCCGGGGCCCGAGTTCCGCCCCGACTCGGGCCAGGTAGCGGTCGGGCCATTCGCTGACGACCTCGTGGGCGGCCGGAAAGCGCTCGGCCGTGGCGAACACCTCGCGGGGATCGACGACACTCACCCGGTACCCGAGCAGCGTGGCCACCTGCGTCAGTGATGCGGTGAAGTCGACAGCCCCGAAGATGATCATCCGCGGAGGATCGTCGAAGGCGTGGACGAACACCTCCACATCCTGCCTCCGCGCCTCCCCCTGCGTTCCGTAGTGGCGGAGCCCGGTCCTGCCTGCTGCCAACTCCGCCCGAGCGTCGCGCACAACGACGTCATCGAGGCGTTCGTCACCCAGAGAACCACGGAGTTGGTCGTCCGGGCCGACGGTGAGTGTGGCGCCGGGGTCGGGTCCCCGCACCTCGGTCACCCACACGAACCCGGGATCGGCCGCTTCGCCAGAGGTGCGCCATGCATCGAAGCCCAGAATGCACCGGTCGTCGATCGGCTCCACGAAGACGTGGAGGGTCCCGCCACAGGTGAGGCCGACGCCGAAAGCCTCGTCGTCGGAGATCCCGTAGGTCGTCAGGCGCGGGTCGCCGGAGCCCAGCACCGCCAGGGCGTCACCGTGCAGGGCACCTTCGACACATCCGCCCGACACCGAACCGGCGACGTCGCCACTGTCGTTGACGGCCATCGCCGCTCCCGCCGAGCGTGGTGCCGACCCGTCGACGGCGATGACTCGGGCGAGCGCCATGGCACGCCCTTCGCTACGCCACCGACGCACGGCGTGCACGACGTCTCTCATGATCCCGGAGGCTAGACGCGCTTTACTGCCGGTCTCGCGCTCTGCTGGCGCTCTCGCGCTCCTGCGGAGGCCGAAAGCGTCGGTAGTCTCGGGAGATGTCCGTCACGACGCGCCGATTCGTTCGTGGCCTCCTGGGGCCTCTGGTGGCGCTGGTCTTTCTCAGCACCGCCTGTTCGGGAGGTGGCGGCTCTGCGGACTCCGCATCGACCGAGCCGGTGGCTCCGACCACCACCGTCCCACCGACCACGACCGCCCACGCCGAGCTACCGCAGCGTCGTCGCCACGGCGCAGGTCCCGGAAGTCGCCGTCTTCGCGGAACCCGGCGCAGCCGACACGACACACCGATTGGCGAACCCGACCGAGACCGGCGGACCTCTCGTGTTTCTCGTCGACGAGCAACACACCGACGGGTGGATCAACGTGCTCCTCCCGGTGCGACCCAACGGGACGACGGGCTGGGTCCGCGCCGAAGACGTGGAACTGGCAACCAACGACTACAGGGTCGTGGTCGAGCTCGATGCCCATCGGATCACCCTGACGCGGTGGGAGGAGGTGCTCGTGCAGGAGCCCGTGGGCGTTGGTCGTGGCGACGCTCCCACTCCGGGTGGTCGCTTCTACATCAAGGAGCTTCTCCAGCCTCCGGAGCCCGGCTCCGTGTACGGCCCCGTACGCGTACGGACTGTCCGGATTTTCCAACGTTCTCGAAAGCTTCAACGGCGGCAACGGCGTGATCGGCATCCACGGCAACAACGACCCTTCCTCCATCGGTGGCGATGTGAGCTCGGGCTGCATCCGTCTTCACAACGACGTCATCACACGCATGGTCGAGGAGATTGGCGTCCCTCTCGGCACACCCGTCGAGGTCGTGGCCTGAGCGCTCATCGGCTGGCCGAACGACCACGGAACTGCGAACCTTGAGGTATGGCCACCGCACGCGCGTCACGCACACCGAATCCGAACGCGATGAAGTTCACACTCGATGTGGCTCTCCCGGCCGAGATCGACGTCCGTGCCGGCGACGATTCGGATGATCCTTTCGTCTCCGCGGTTCTCGGACTCGAAGGAGTCGAAGCGGTGTTCGGTGTCAACGACTTCGTGACCGTCACGCGTGCAGCGGATGCGGATTGGGACCCGATCGTCTGCGGTGTCGAGGACGCAGTGTGTGAGCACCTGGCCGACACCGGCGGGACCGCGGGTGAGGACCGCGTGACCGCTGCGCAGAAGCTCCTGCGCGAGGCCGCCTCCACTCCGCAGCCGACCCCGGTCGAGATCCGCAGCGATCCCTCGTGACGAGCGGCGGCCGGGAGTCCCCTGCCCTGGCGGAGACCCACCTGTCGACCGTGGTCCTCGTGGGAGACCGGGCGTACAAGGTGTTGAAGCCCGTCGCATTCGATTTCGTCGATCTCTCGACGCTCGAAGCGCGATGGGCGGCGTGCGAACGCGAGGTGGCGTTGAACAGCCGAATCGCACCGGACGTGTACCGGGGGGTGGCGAGCTACCGGGGACCGAACATCGAGAGCGCCGAGCCCGTCATCGTGATGGATCGTATGTCCGCCGAGCGTTCTCTCGAGCGTCTGGTGCGTGAGGGCGCCGACGTGGGCGAATGTGTCCACGACATCGCCCGCACCCTGGCCGCATTCCACGCCGGGGCGGACCGATCACCCGCCGTCGTCGCTCACGGCCGTCCCGAAGCCGTCCGTGCGGCCTGGGTCGACAATGTCACGGAACTGAAGCACCTCCTGGGGTCGCTCGACCCCGAGATGCTCATCGCGCTCGACGAGACCGACGCGCTCGGACGGCGCTATCTCGCCGGACGCGTGGCGTTGTTGGAACGCCGCATCACCGACGGAGCGGTCTGTGACGGTCACGGGGACCTGCTCGCAGCCGACATCTACTGCCTCGAGAGCGGCCCGGAGATCCTGGACTGCCTGGCGTTCCGAGACGATTTCCGTGCCGCGGATGTCATGTGCGACGTGGCATTTCTCGCCATGGACCTCGAGCGTCTGGGCCGAGCGGATCTCGCGCACCACCTGCTCGACAGCTACCGGGAGTTCAGTGGGGACACCTCTCCCGCCTCACTCATCGAGTACTACGTGAGCTTCCGGGCACTGATCCGCTCGAAGATCGCGGTCCTGCGGGCACTCGCCGGCGACGAGCCAGCAGCGCGCGAAGGCCACGACCTGCTCGATGCAGCATGCGAGCATGCCCGTCGCGCCACGGTCCGACTGGTCCTGGTCGGAGGGCTTCCGGGGACCGGGAAGTCGACACTCGCCGCCGGTCTCGCTGACGACACGGGCTTCGTGCTCCTCCGGTCCGATGTCGTGCGCCGGGAGCTCGCGCGTGATCTCTCCCCCCGGTACGACAGCGCGTCCAAGGACGCCGTCTACGAGGAGATCCTCGATCGCGCCTCGATGCTTCTGGCGCACGGTGAGAGTGTGATCGTCGACGCATCCTGGACCGCAGAGCGATACCGCAGGCAAGCGGAGACGGTCGGGATGAACGCGAAGGCGGATGTTCTCGCGATCCGAACCGATCTCGATCAAGAGGAGGCCGCTGAAAGGATCGGGGCGCGGATGGCAACCGAAGCCGACGAGTCCCAGGCGACTCCGCAGATTGCCGCGCGTCTCGCCCATGATGCCGATCCCTGGCCCGAGGCACACGTTCTCGACACCTCGGGAAGTCGCGACGACACGCGGCGTTCGGCGCGAACGATCATCGGGTCGATCCCCGCCGTGTGAGATTCGTCAGGCGCGGGCTTCCAGTTCTGCGACCCTGCTCTGAACGGCGAGGACGCTGTCGGGGTTGAGTGAAATCGAGTCGATCCCCGCATCCACGAGCAGTTCCGCGAATTCGGGATGGTCGCTCGGAGCCTGACCGCAGATCCCCACCTTGCGCCCGTGCTCGTGCGCGACCTCGATCACCTGGCGGATCATCGTGACCACCGCGTCGTTGCGTTCGTCGAAGAGGTGGGCGAGCAACTCGGAGTCGCGGTCGACGCCGAGCACGAGTTGGGTGAGGTCATTGCTGCCGATCGAGAAGCCGTCGAACCGTTGTGCGAACTGGTCGGCGAGAACGACGTTGGAAGGGATCTCACACATCACGTACACCTCGAGGCCGTGCTCTCCCCGGCGCAGACCCTCGTCGGCCATCACCTCGAGCACACGGTCGGCCTCCACCGTCGTTCGACAGAAGGGGATCATCACGAGGACGTTGTCGAGCCCCATCTGTTCGCGCAGCCGGCGGATAGCGCGGCATTCGAGGCGAAAGCCGTCCCGGTAGCGGTCGTCGTAGTAGCGCGACGCTCCGCGGAACCCGATCATCGGATTGTCCTCGTCGGGCTCGAAGTCGGTACCGCCCAGAAGGTCGGCGTATTCGTTCGTCTTGAAATCGCTCATCCGGATGATGACGGGATCGGGATGCTGGGAGGCGGCGAGGCGTGCCAACCCGGAGGTGAGTCGGTCGATGAAATACTCGCTCGGCTCGTCGTAGTCGCGAGTCAGGCGGGTGATCTCGGCGCGCGTGTCTGGATCCGATACCCGGTCGAGGTGTGCGAGAGCCATCGGGTGGATCTTGATGGCGTCGTTGATGACGAACTCCATCCGTGCGAGACCGATCCCCCGCACCGGTAGCTTCCACCAACGGAACGCAGCGTCGGGGCTGGCGATGTTGAGCATGATGCGCGTGCGTGTCTCGGGGACCTTCGTCACGTCCAGCTCGAGCGTCTCGAATTCGAGGGAGCCCTCGTAGACCCGTCCGGTCGGGCCCTCCGCGCACGACACCGTCACCTCCTGGTCCTCCGCGAGCTCGGCTGTGGCGTGTCCGGTGCCGACGACGGCAGGTACACCGAGCTCCCTGCTCACGATGGCGGCGTGGCAGGTGCGGCCGCCATGGTCCGTGACGATCGCCCCGGCCCGACGCATGATCGGCATCCAGTCGGGATCGGTCATGGTGGCGACGAGGATGTCGCCGTCCTCGAAGCGCCCGAAGTCGTCGGGAGAACCGATACGCCGCGCGGGGCCGGCCGCGATGCCGTTGCCCACGGCGGTCCCGCTGAGCAGCACGGTGCCGGACTCGGTCAGGTGGCTCACCTGGAGTGCGTCGCCGCGACGGGACTCGACGGTTTCGGGTCGTGCCTGGAGGATGAACAAGCGACCGGTATCCCCGTCCTTCGCCCATTCGATGTCCATCGGCCGCTCGTAGTGGCGTTCGATCGCTACCGCCCAGCGCGCCAACGTGAGCACTTCCTGGTCCGCGAGGACGAGGCGCGCCCGTTCCTCACCGGAGGTCGGAACGTTGACGGTCCCTCCTTCGGTGTAGATCATGCGCTGTTCTTTCGAGCCTCTGTGCCGATCGATGATCGGGACGGTCGCGGGATCGTCGAGTGCTCCCTTGAAGACCCAGAAGGCGTCGGGGTCCACTGCACCTTGCACCACGTTCTCCCCCAGGCCCCACGCGCCTTCGATGACCACGACGCCGGGGAAGCCGCTCTCGGGATCGAGTGTGAACATGACGCCCGAGGCACCTGTACCCGCTCTGACCATCCGCTGCACGCCCACGGAGAGGGCCACCTCTGTGTGGTCGAATCCGTGTTCCTCCCGGTAGGCGATTGCCCGGTCCGTGAACAGGGATGCGAAGCAGCGCCGGACGCTGTTCAGCAGCGCATCGTGACCCCGAACGTTGAGATAGGTCTCCTGTTGGCCGGCGAAGCTGGCATCGGGAAGATCCTCCGCGGTGGCGCTGGAGCGGACGGCGACATCGAGGTCGAGCTCTCCCGAAGACTCAGTATCCCGACCACGCGCACGAGGTCCCGGTACGCGTCCCCGACTCCCTCGACCAGGGCATCGGGAAGTGCGCCCTCGAGGAAGGCTCCCCGCACGGCGGCTCCGACCGTCCGCAGCGATACTCCCGCGGCGAGGGCGGCAATCTGTTCCTTCAGAACCAGGTCCAGACGGTTTTCCCGCACGAACGCCCGGTACGCGGCCGACGTCGTTGCGAATCCGCCGGGGACGTCCACGCCCTCACTCTGAAGCGACTGAATCATCTCCCCGAGCGAAGCGTTCTTGCCTCCGACGGCCGACACATCGCCCATTCCGACCTCGTCGAGGCCGACAACCCACCTATCGACCACCGGATACCTCCCCTCCCCCGGGCCGGGTCAGCGCTGCGGCTTGGCCGTTAGCCTGCGGCCCGCGGGTCTTCTGGCCCTTCACGCGCGATGCTTCGAGCGTAGCGTCAACACAGCACGACGATGCAGGAAGGCGATGCACAGCGACACGGGGAGAAGCAAAGGGAATCGATGCCGGAGCTGTTGACGACGCCGACGGGGACCCGAGCCTGCCTCGACGGGAATGAGGCTGTGGCGCGCGTCGCCCACGCCCTGAGTGAAGTCATCGCGATCTACCCGATCACGCCTGCCTCTCCCATGGGCGAGTACGCCGACGCGTGGTCGGTCGCCGGACGCCGGAATTTGTGGGGCACGGTTCCCGAGGTCATCCAGATGCAGGCGGAAGGCGGTGCGGCGGGCACGCTGCATGGTGCCGTGACCGAAGGCGCACTCGGGACCACGTTCACGGCGTCGCAGGGTCTGCTTCTCATGATTCCCAATCTCTTCAAGATCGCGGGCGAGCTGACCCCCGCGGTCGTGCACGTCGCCGCCCGGACAGTCGCCACCCACGCGCTGTCGATCTTCGGTGACCACAGTGATGTCATGGCCGCTCGCTCGACGGGCTGCGCCATGCTCTGCTCGTCGTCGGTGCAGGAGGCCCACGACTTCGCTGCCGTGGCCCACGCATCGACACTGGCAGGTCGGATTCCGTTCCTCCACTTCTTCGACGGCTTCCGTACGTCGCACGAAATCGACACAATCCGGATCCTCGAGGACGACGACCTTCGCGCTCTTGTCGACGATGACGATCTCCTCGCTCACCGTGCACGGGGCCTCGACCCCGAGAATCCGGTTCTGCGCGGTTCGGCGCAGAACCCGGATGTGTTCTTCCAGGCGCGCGAGGCGGCGAACTCGTTCCATGAGGCTCTCCCCGACATCGTCGCCGACCGCATGGACCGTCTCGCCTCGCGAACAGGTCGCCGCTACGGACTCGTCGACTACGAGGGGGCTCCGGATGCCGAGCGTGTCGTCGTGCTGATGGGCTCCGGAGCAGGGGCGGCCCGGGAAGCCGTGCGCGCTCTCGCGTCAAACGGTGAGCGTGTCGGGGTCGCCGTGATCCGGCTCTTTCGGCCGTTCCCCACCGACGCACTTCTCGATGCGCTTCCCGACACGACCCGTGCCGTCGCCGTGCTGGACCGAACGAAGGAGCCGGGGGCCGTCGGCGAGCCCTTGTTCACCGACGTCGCCGCCGTGCTCGCCGAAGCGGCTTCCACCGGTCGACTCGCTGCACCGATACCGGTCATCGGTGGTCGGTACGGACTCTCCTCCAAGGAGTTCACACCCGCGATGGTGAAGGCGGCGCTGGATGAACTCGACCAATCCGAGCCGCGGCGTCGTTTCACACTGGGGATCACCGATGACGTCACGTGGACGAGCCTGTCCGTCGACGAGGAGTTCCGAACCGATGCGGCACTCACGCGAGCCGTCTTCTACGCACTCGGCTCCGACGGAACGGTGAGTGCCAACAAATCATCCATCAAGATCATCGGTGAGCAGGCGGGTCTCGAGGCCCAGGGTTACTTCGTCTACGACTCGCGGAAGGCCGGAGCCACGACGGTGTCGCATCTGCGGTTCGGACCCGACCCGATCGACTCCACTTATCTGGTGGAGGACGCCGATTTCGTGGCGTGTCACCAGTTCTCTCTTCTCGACGACCTCGATGTCCTTGCGACGGCGCGGCGGGGCGCGACGTTCCTGCTCAACGCCCCCTATCCGGCGGATGAGGTGTGGGACCGGCTCCCCCTCGAGGTTCAGGAAGACGTCATCGCCAAGGACCTCGACGTCCGTGTCGTGGACGCCCACGCCATCGCGGGCGACCTCGGTCTCGGCGGGCGTATCAACACCGTCATGCAGACCTGTTTCTTCGCCCTGACCGATGTTCTCGATACCGACATGGCTCTCGTCTACGTGAAGGAAGCGATCGAGAAGGCCTATGCGAAGGCGGGCTCCGAGGTGATTCGGCGGAACTGTGGGGCGGTTGACAGGGCACTCGATGCTCTCGCCCGGGTCGAGGTCCCCGCGGCACCGTCCAGCCCGATCCGCCGTCGAAGCCGCATTTCCGACGATGCGCCCGACTTCGTGCGACGTGTCACGGCCCGCCTGCTCGCCGGTGAGGGTGACCGCCTTCCTGTCGAGCGCGTTGCCCGTCGACGGAACATTCCCGACGGGGACCGCCGCGTTCGAGAAGAGGCGCCTGGCCCGCGAGATCCCGATCTGGGATCCGGAGATCTGCATCGACTGCGGGAAGTGCGCCGTGGTCTGCCCGCACGCGGCGATCCGCATGAAGGTGTACGAACCCGACGCGCTCGAGACCGTGTCCGGTGAGCTCCCCACCAAGTCGTTTCGATCGCGCGAGGTCGACGACATGGCGCTGACGATCCAGGTGGCACCCGACGACTGCACGGGATGCGGGATCTGTGTCGACGTCTGCCCGGCGAAGAGCAAGTCCGAGGTTCGTCACAAGGCCATCAACATGGAGAGGGCCGACGCCCACCGTGACGTCGAACGTGAGCGTTTCGAGCGGTTCCTTGCACTACCCGAGATCGATCGGAGCCTGCTCGCCCACGACTCGGTCAAGGGCTCCCAGGTTCTCGAACCGCTGTTCGAGTTTTCCGGTGCGTGCGCCGGATGTGGCGAGACGCCGTACCTCAAGCTCCTCACCCAACTCTTCGGCGAGCGTCTCGTCGTGGCGAACGCCACCGGTTGCTCCTCGATCTACGGTGGGAACCTTCCGACGACACCATGGTCGACGAACGCAGACGAGCGCGGTCCCGCGTGGTCGAACTCGCTCTTCGAGGACAACGCCGAGTTCGGACTCGGAATCGGTCTGGGGATCGAGCGGCATGCCTCCCAGGCCGAAGAGCTTCTACGCGCGCTCTCCCCCACAGTCGGTTCTGATCTGGCGACGGAGATCCTCGACGCCGACCAGTCCACCGAAGCCGAGATCGCCGCGCAGCGCAACCGCATCGAGGAGTTACGGTCGCGACTCGACGCCCTGAGAGACAACCCCGAGGCGGTGCGCCTCCTCAGCGTGGTCGGACGGCTGTTGCGTTCGAGTGTCTGGATCGTCGGTGGTGACGGATGGGCCTACGACATCGGATTCGGTGGCCTCGATCACACTCTCGCCTCGGGCCGTGATGTCAACATCCTCGTGCTCGATACCGAGGTCTACTCGAACACCGGCGGACAGGCATCGAAGGCGACGCCACGCGCGGCGGTGGCCAAGTTCGCCGCTGCGGGCAAGGCAACCCCGAAGAAGGACCTCGGAGCGATCGCTAGGGCGTACGGCAACGTCTACATCGCGCAGATCGCCCTCGGTGGCAGCGACGTCCAGTCGGTCAAGGCACTCCTCGAAGCCGACGCGTGGCCGGGCCCGTCGCTCGTGATCGCCTATTCCACGTGCATTGCCCATGGGATCGACATGTCACGGTCGATGAACCACCAGAAGGACGCTGTGCGCAGCGGCTACTGGCCCCTGTACCGCTTCCATCCGGGAACAGCGGAGCACGAGCACCCCTTCCATCTCGACTCGCACACACCCGCGATCCCGTTTCGTGACTTCGCCCGAGCAGAAGCGCGCTTCGCCGTCCTGGCCCGCTCCGACCCTGATCGCGCCGAAAAGCTCGCGGAGCTGGCCCAGGCCGATATCGATGAACGCTGGCGCTTCTACGAACAGCTCGCCGGTGTCGAACGAAGTGTCCCCCAGGTCTCCCCACACGAGGAGGACGACTCGTGAGCTCATCGCACGTACCCGATCTCAGGACCCGGTACCTGGGTCTGGACCTGCGTTCGCCCCTCGTGGCGTCTGCATCGCCCGCTACCGGCACCGTCGATGGGATGGAGCGTCTGGAAGCGGCGGGTGCTGCCGCCGTCGTTCTTCCGTCTTTGTTCGAGGAACAACTCACCCACGATCAGGTCGAGGTCCAGGCCTACCTCGATGCGGGGAGTGAGAGCTTCGGCGAGGCCCTGTCCTTCGTGCCCGAGGTGACCGACTACAACACGGGCCCCGAGCGGTATCTGGGTCTACTCGGAGAAGCCCGCGAGCGGCTTTCGATTCCGGTGATCGCGAGCCTGAACGGCACGACACTGGGCGGGTGGGCGCACTACGCCCATCTGTGTGAACAGGCGGGCGCCCACGCGTTGGAGCTCAACGAATACCTCCTCGCCGCCGATCCGTCGGATTCTCCGGATGTCGTCGAGGGGCGGTACCTGGAGTTGGTCGAAGCGGTTGTCGCCTCGGTCGACATCCCCGTGGCGGTGAAGCTCTCGCCGTACTTCACGTCGTTCGGCCATTTCGCCCGCCGCCTTGCCGACGCCGGCGCGAGCGGCCTCGTTCTCTTCAACCGCTTCACCCGTCTCGACGTGGACCTCGACACGCTGGAACTCCATCTTCCCGTGGACCTCAGCACTTCGCAGGCGCTGGGAATGCCGCTTCGGTGGACCGGGGTTCTGTTCGGCCGCGTCGATGCGTCGCTGGCGGTCTCGGGCGGCGTGCATTCCGGTGTCGACGCAGCGAAGGCCCTACTCGTGGGAGCCGACGTCGCCATGACGACGTCGGCCGTGCTGAAGGGCGGCGCGGCCGCACTCACCGAGATCGAGAGCGAGCTGACCGAGTGGCTCACCGAGAACGAGTACGAATCCGTGGCCCAGCTTCGCGGGAGTGTCAGCCGGTCCCGCGTGCCCGACCCGTCCGTCTACGAGCGTGCCAACTACGTCCACTCACTGACGCGCTACGCCAGCAACTTCCAGCCGCAGTAGGGCACGGCCCGGAACCGGAGGTCGAACCATGAACGAGATCGTGGTCGGAACAGATGGCTCGGACGGCTCCCGTCGGGCCGTGGAGTGGGCGGCCGCCGAGGCCCGGCGTCGGGACTGTCCACTCGTGATCGTCGTCTGCTGGGAAATTCCCGCTTTGATCGATGGGAGCGCTCCCGTGTGGGGCGCAACCGATTGGTGGGACTCTTGCGCGAGGACGCCGAGAAGACGGGAGCGACGATCGCAGCGGAATGCGCTGGAGGGCTCGACCCCGAGGTTCGTGTCATCGAGGGCCCGGCGGCCCGCGTGCTCGTCGACGTCGCACAGAACGCCGACCTGCTCGTGGTGGGCTCCCGGGGACGCGGCGGTTTCGCGAGCCTGCTCTTGGGCTCCGTGAGCAGCCAGTGCGCGCATCACGCGCCGTGTCCGGTGGCCATCGTGCCCGAATCAGCGGGGCAACCCTGACCCCAGCCGGTCTGCGATCAGCAGATCCGGGGAAGTTGATCGGCAGTGAGCATCAGGAGCGGACGCGTGACGCCGAGGCCCGTGCGCAGGTGCACGGAGGCGGGTCCGGATTCCACCCGCCCGATAGCGACAGCCTGCCTTCCGATTGGATGCGCCCGGGCAGCCTCCACGACGGCGGCGGAGCTGTCCGATCCGACCATCGCGACGCATACACCCTCGTTCGCGACGTAGAGGGGGTCGATTCCGAGCGTCTCACAGGCTGCGCGGACAGGGTCCTGGACGGGAACCGCCTCGTCGTCGATGGTGATGGTGACACCGGCGGACGCGGCGAGCTCATTGAGGACGGTCGCCAGACCTCCTCGCGTCGCATCTCGGAGGCAATGGAGGGAGCCGGCGACCTGCATCGCTTCGACGAGTTCTGTCAGTGGCGCCGTGTCGCTGCCGACGTCGACCTCGAAGTCGATACCCGCGCGTCGCGACATCACGGCCACGCCGTGACTCCCCACGGGACCCGACACGATGACGACGTCGCCGTTCTCGATGTGCTCGGGCCCGAGATGCACGCCCTCCGGCAAGGTGCCTACGCCGGAGGTGACGATGAAGATGCCGTCGGCTCCACCCCGCTCCACGACCTTCGTGTCCGCTGCGACGAGCCGAATCCCGGCGGTGGTGCAGGCGGCCCCCATGGATTCGGCGATCCGCCCGAGGTCGTCGGTGGGAAACCCTTCCTCCAGGATGAAAGCAGCCGAGAGGAACGTCGGGCGTGCTCCCACGACCGCCAGATCGTTGACGGTGCCGTTGACGGCCAATGCCCCGATGTCGCTGCCTGGGAAGAACGCCGGTTGGACCACGAAGCCGTCGGTGGTGAATGCAAGGCGCGTCCCTTCGACGTCGACCACCGCGGCGTCACCGAGCCGCGCCAGTTCGGGATCGCCGAGAGCCGGATGGAACAGCGATCGCACGAGATCGGCCGACAGACGACCACCACTTCCGTGCCCGAGCAGGATCTGGTCACCGGGAGGCAAGGGAGCAGGGCAAGCGAAGGCGATCGGAGTGGAGCGGCGCACCGAGGCGTCGGGATCGCTCATGCGGGTGCCGTGGTCGCGGTCCGTCCGGCCAGGTGGTAGGCCGCGCACGCACCCTCCGACGACACCATCGGCACGCCCAGAGGGTGTTCGGGAGTGCAGTCACGGCCGAACGCGGCGCACTCGTCGGGTTTCGCCCGACCCTGGAGGACGAGTCCGGCGATGCAGCGCTCGGACTCCTCCACAGCGACACCGGTGGACGGGAACCTGTGCTCGGCGTCGAAGCGCCGGAACAGCTCACGGAGGCGGAGACCCGATTGCGGAAGAACGCCGATGCCGCGCCATGCCCGGTCGCAGGGTTCGAAGACCTCGCGGACGACCTCGCGAGCAGTCGCATTGCCGCCCTCGTGCACAGAACGGACATACTGATTTTCGACTTCCGCCCGACCAGTCTCGAGTTGCTCGACGGTCATGGCCACGCCTTCCAGGAGATCCACGGGCTCGAAGCCTGTGACCACGATCGGAACTCCGAATCCGGTCGTGATCGGTTCGTACTCACCCCAACCCATCACGGTGCACACGTGCCCCGGAGCGAGAAACCCCTGCACCCTGTTGCCCGGCGCCGAGAGGATGGCCACCATCGCTGGTGGCACGAGAACGTGGGCGACAAGGACCGAGAAATTCCCGATACCGAGGTCGGCCACGCGTCGCACCACCATGGCGTTGGCGGGAGCCGTGGTCTCGAAACCGACAGCGAAGAACACGACCTCACGGTCTGGCTCGCTCCACGCGATCTCCAGAGCGTCGAGTGGCGAATAGACCACACGGACGTCGGCACCGGCTGCGCGGGCCCGCAGGAGATCGTCGTGTGAGCCCGGCACGCGCAACATGTCACCGAAGGAGCAGAGCGTGACGTCGGGCCGGCGAGCCAGCTCGAGAGCGTGGTCGATCACCCCCAGCGGGGTGACGCAGACGGGACAACCGGGACCGTGTACGAGCTCTACCGTGTCGTCGAGCAACTCGTCCAGACCGGTTCGAACGAGGGTGTGTGTCTGACCGCCGCAGACCTCCATCAGTGTCCATTTCTTCGACGCGGTCTCGCGGATGCGAGCGAGAAGGCTTCGAGCGACGTCGCTGTCGCGGTATTCGTCGACGAAACGCATCAGGGAGCTCGGGCCGTGTCGGTGGGAGTGCCGAGCTCGTCGGCGAGCTGGGCCTCGGACAGCAGGGCGTAGGTCCGCTCGGCTTCGACCTCGTCGACAACGGAGATGGCGAATCCGACGTGGACGATGACGAAGTCGTCGATCGCGACCTCGGGCGTGTAGGCGAGACACACGTCGCGACGGACCCCGCCGAAATCTACGACACCCATGGGCAAGGCGTCGTCGTCGTGGCGATCGATCACCCGCCCGGGGATACCGAGACACATCTCAGCCGTGTCCTTCGGCTACGGCTGAGCGGGCGCGCGCCACATGAACCTGACCGAGGGCGAGTCCGCCGTCACCGGGAGGTACGGTCTGCGGCCAGTACACCTCGAAGCCCCGAGCCAGGAGTCGTTCGGCAACGTCGTCGAGGAGCAGCCCATTGGCGAATACTCCCCCACCGAGGCAGACGCGATCCAGACCCGTACGGTCCCGTAGCTGGTCACACACGGCGACGATCGCGCCGGCCAAAGAGTGGTGGAAACGTCCCGAGATGTCGGCGACCGACCTCCCCGCGATGCGGTCGTCGATGACAGCCGCCACGAGTGCTCGGGTGTCGATGACGAGCCGTCCCTCATGTGTATCGAGCGGCACGGGATAGGCACCACGTGCCGTGGCGTCGGCGGCCTGTTCGAGCAGGATGGCCGGTTGACCTTCGTAGCTCGGTGTTCGGCCCAGGCCCAGGAGTGCGGCCACGGCGTCGAAGAGACGGCCTGCCGACGTGGTGGGTGGCGCGACACGGGGAGATCGACTCTGCGCGGCGAGTGAATCCATGTCGCGGTCTGTGAGCACGTCTGAGAACAGTGCGCGTGCCTCGATCAGCCTCGACGCATCGACAGCGTGCACGAACGCCATCCGGTTCGGCTCGCGAACAGCCGCGTCTCCCCCGGGTTGTGCGACGGGTCGCAGATGACCGACGCGCACTGCATCGCGGGCATCGACAGCGAGGAACTCCCCGCCCCAGGACGCACCGTCATCGCCGAGGCCGAAGCCGTCGAAAGCGACCCCGAGGACGCGACCGTCCAGCTGGTGTTCCGCCATCACGGCTGCAACGTGGGCGTGATGGTGTTGTACCGCCACGGTGGGTACTCCGAGGGTCTCGGCCAACCGGGTGGTCAGGAAGTCGGGATGACGGTCGTGCGCCACGAGGGAGGGCGCGATATCGAAAAGCCTGCTCGAGCGGTCCAGTGCTTCACGGAACGCGGTCACTGCCATGTCATTGTCGAGATCACCGATGTGTGGGGACACGAAAGCCCGCGAATCGACCGCCAGGCAGAAGCTCACCTGGAGATGTCCACCGCAGCCCAACACCGGCGGACCGGTTGTTCCGAGCGCGATCGGTTCGGGGGCGAACCCCCCGCGCGGCGCAGAACGACAGGGCCTCCGCGCCGAACGGCGGTCACCGAGTCGTCGTAGCGCGCGACGACGTCCCGGTCGTGGACGAGAAAGGAATCCGCGGCGTCGGCCAGGCACGCGAGTGCTTCGTCGTTGTCGGTGCAGATCGGTTCGTCGCTGTGGTTGCCGCTGGTCATCACCAGAGGTCGGTCGACGGCCCGTGTCAGGAGATGGTGGAGCGGTGTGGCGGGGAGCATCGCTCCCTGGCGCTGATGCCCAGGTGCGACCGACGGGGCCAGGTGCCCGCGATCGCCGACGAGAACGATCGGCGCGCGCCACGATTGGAGAAGACCCGACTCCTCGTTCGAGAGACGGAAGGTGGTGGCCGCCGCCTCGAGGTCCCGCACCATCACGGCGAACGGCTTGTCCGGGCGCCGCTTGCGTCGTCGCAGTTCATGAACGGCAGCCTCATCGGTGGCGTCGCAGGCCAGGTGGAACCCGCCGAGTGCCTTGACGGCGACGATGTCGCCGGCGAGCAGCCGTGCCGCTGCTCCTTCGACCGGGTCGCCGCAGACAGCGCTCCCTCCACTGTCGAGAAGTTGGAGCTGTGGTCCGCATGCGGGGCACGCGATCGGCTCGGCGTGGAAACGACGATCGGAGGGGTCGTCGTATTCGCGGGCACACGCTGGACACATCGCGAAAGACCGCATGCTCGTTCGCTCGCGGTCGTACGGCAGTGATTCGATGACGGTGTAGCGCGGCCCGCAGTCGACGCAGTTGATGAACGGGTAGCGGTGGCGGCGATCGTCGGGTTCGAACAGCTCCTCGAGACAGGCGGCGCAGGTGGCGAGATCGGGGGCGACGAGAGCGGTCCCGGCGTGGTTGGTCTCGGATCGTTCGATGACGAAAGACGAGTGACCCGTCGGCGCGGTGTCCCGCGACGTGACGGCGACAACCGTTGCCCGACGCGGCGCCTCGCTCTCGAGAGCGGCGCGGAAACGGTTGAGGTCGCGTGCCGACCCTTCGACCTCGATCTCCACACGGCCCCCGACGTTGCGGACCTTCCCCGTCAGACCGTGGTGACGGGCGAGCCGCCACACGAAGGGGCGAAATCCCACGCCTTGCACGACGCCGCTCACCTCGATCCGTCGGCCGAGCGGCGCCGCCTTCGTGGTGATCGTGGTCATGAGCGGACATTCCGGACGTCGTTGACGATCGACGCCACGATCGCATGGACCACCTCGTCCACGGGGTCGGAGAGTCCGATTCCCTCGCTGAAGTCGGTGCCCTCGACCCCGTAGAGAACGAGGCGACGCGGAAGTCTCCCCAGAGCCCGCGCCAGGGCGATCGCCTCACCGGGGCCCGGAGCATGACTACTCGCCGCCCGCGGTCGGGCCGGTACGACGTCTGATCCCGAGGCCGGAGCATCTCCATCGATGGCGATCCGATGGACGGTACCCGCCGGGGCGCCGGACTGAACGGCGTCGACGATGACGGCCACGTCCGCACCCTCCCAGGCGTCGAGGAGACGCGTCGGTTCACCGTCCAGAGTCTGAACCGATGCCGAATCGCCGATGCGCTCTCTGGCCACCTCGACGACGCGCAGACCGACACCGTCATCATGGCGATAGGCGTTGCCCACGCCGATCACACGCGCGTCACTCACGTTTGATCCACCTCGCGCACGGTCAGATCGAGGAAGTGGGTCGCACAGGAGATGCAGGGGTCGTAGTTGCGGATCGCCTGTTCGCTGCGAAGTTTGAGAGCTTCCTCGTCGAGATCCAGGTTCGCTTCCACGAAGTGCCACAGATCGTGTTCGATCGTCGGTTGGTTCTGGGAAGTCGGCGGGATGATCCGGGCGTCGAGAATGGAGCCGTCGTCGGCGAGTTCGTAACGGTGGTACAGGAGCCCTCGCGGCGCTTCGGTGCATGCACGGCCCACCCCGGCGCGAGGCTGGATGTCGACCGCAGGACGATCCGGTGGTTCGTAGGCCTCGATGATGTTGAGCGCCTCCTCACACGCATGCAGAACCTCGACGGCCCGCACGACGATGCTGCGAAAGGGATTACGGCATTCGGAACCGAGACCGGCACTTCGTGCAGCATCGGCGGCGATCGGCGAGAGTCGTGTTGAGTTCAGGCTGTAGCGGGCCAACGGTCCGACGAGATACTCCGCCCGTTCGAGGAGGTGGGCATGGAGGGCTGTCGAGTGGGCAACGTGTTCCTCTTCGATGTGCTCGAGCAGGTCACGCTCGTCGATGTCGAGGCCCCGATCCGAGTGCACGCGGCCGTCGATGACGGCGTACTCCTCAGGGTGGGTCAGCGCCACATACTCGTGGCCGTGCTCGAAGTCGGGAAACTCGAAGCCGGCAACCCACCGAACGGTCTCGATCGCGTCGTCGCGGGCCTCGCGGAGGGTTTCCGCGAGCGGACGCAACTCACGTTTCGTCGGGACCCGGTAGAAGCCGCCGACCCGGACGTTGACGGGATGGACGGCGCGGCCCCCGATGAGATCGATGATGTCGTTCCCGGCCTTCTTCAGGCGCAGGCTGCGTTCGACAGCGGGCCGATGGTCGGCGGCCATGTCGATGGCACTCTCGTATCCCAGGAAATCGGGGGCGTGCAGCATGGCCACGTGCAGGGTGTGGCTCTCGATCCATTCGCCGCAGTAGATGAGGCGTCGGAGTTCGCGTAGCGGCCCGTCGACGGTGACGCCGCAGGCGTCCTCGATCGCCCGCGCGCTACTCATCTGGTAGGCGACCGGGCAGATCCCGCAGATCCGCGCCGTGATGTCGGGCGGTTCGGTGTACGCACGGCCCCGTAGGAACGCCTCGAAGAATCGTGGTGGTTCGTAGATCTGGAGTTGAACGTCACGGACCGCCCCGTCGGCGATCTCCACGTACATCGCACCCTCACCCTCCACGCGCGCCAGAGCATCGACCTTCATCGTGCGACTCGCGGGAGGCTTGTGCGTCATGGGGCTCCTCCGGGTGCGCCGGGTACGGGGGAACCCTCGTGTGTGATGTCTTCGTCTGCAATGTCGTCGTCTGCAATGTCTTCGCCTGCCTGGCGGAAGCTCTCGGCGTAGGCGTTGAAGGTCCGAAACATGCGGACGATGTCGTCATCGGGCATCGAGAGTTCGCGCAGGCGTTCGGTGAGAGACGCGGTGTTGGGGCTTTCCATTGGTCCGAAGCAGCCGTAGCAGCCTCTGTCATAGGTCGGGCAGAGCGCCCCACAGCCGGCGTGGGTGACCGGTCCGAGGCAGGGAATGCCGTGCGCCACGGTGACACAGACGTTGTGGCGCAACTTGCACTCGACGCACACGCTGTGGGCAGGGACGTTGGGTTCGCGACCGAGCAGGTACGCGGAAATCACATCGAGGAGCTGGAACTTGTCGATGGGACAGCCCCGGAGCTCGAAGTCGACAGGCACATGGTCGGCGATCGCTGTGGACGTGTCGAGCGTGTCGACGAACTCCGGCTGGGCGTAGACGATGGCCGCGAACTCGCGAACGTCCGCGAAGTTGCGGAGGGCCTGGATTCCACCCGCCGTGGCACACGCTCCGATGGTCACGAGGCGGCGCGACGAACGGCGGACCTCGCGGATTCGTTCGACGTCGTCGGGTGTCGTGATCGAACCCTCCACCAGTGACAGGTCGTAGGGACCGCCGACCGTGGCGCGGGAGGCTTCGAGGAAGTAGGCGATGTCGAGAGCGTCTGCGACGTTCAGGAGCTCATCCTCGCAGTCGAGAAGCGTGAGCTGACAGCCGTCGCACGACGAGAACTTCCAGACAGCCAGGGACGGACGGGCAGACGTCACAGTTCCGGTATCCGCATCGCGGTGGCGACAACGTCGTAGTCGAAGACGGGGCCGTCCTTGCAGACGAAGCTCGCTCCGAACTGGCAGTGACCGCAGTGGCCGATAGCGCAGTGCATGTTCCGTTCCATCGACACCCGCAGATTCCGGGAGTCCACGCCCCGGTCGAGCAACGTCTCAGCGGTGTAGCGGATCATCACCTCGGGACCGCAGACGAGAGCGACAGTCTCGAGCCGCTCGACGGGAGCCCGTGCCACGAGGCGCGTGACGACGCCGACGTCACCATGCCAACCTGGTCCGGCCGTGTCGACGGTGACGCCGACCTCCACGTCGGATCGCTCACGCCACTCCCGAATCTCGTCGAAGAACAGCAGGTCGTCAGGTGAACGGGCGCCGACCAGGACCGTGAGGCGCCCGAAGCTGTCGCGATCGTCGAGCAGCGCACGAATCGCGGGCCGCAGCGGTGCCAGGCCGATGCCTCCCGCCACCACCATCACGTCGCGTCCCGTCGCGGCCTCCAGGCCCCAACTCGTCCCGTAGGGCCCACGGATCCCGATATCCGTTCCGACCTCGGCGGCGCACAGAGCTGCCGTGACCGCACCCACGGAGCGGATCGTGTAGAGCAACTGACCCGCCTCGATCGCACTGACCGAGATCGGGACCTCGCCGATCCCCGGTACCCACAGCATGTGGAACTGTCCGGGCTCGGGTGTGGGAAGGGTGTCGTCCACGAACTCGATCGTGAGTGTCACGGTGTCGCCGAGCTCAGGGGTGGACGCCACCACCCGCGCGCCGCGGTGCCATGGTGGCGTCCACCACCGTGTCGGGAGTCGAGTCGGGCCTCACCGCCTGAGTCGGCATCGTCTCAGCCGGCATGGTCTCAGCCGGCATGGTCCGAGAGGGCACGGTTTCGTCCGTAGACATCGAGGAGCTGGAGCCGGGTCGCGCGGAGGCGGTCCCCCATCACGCGCGCGAACCGCTGCATGAGCTCGTAGCCGAGCCGCGGATCCTCGTCGCACTTCCCGCGCAGACACGCCCCGTCGAGTGCCACCGCGCGGGTCACCTCGACCGCTCGTACGTCGAAGGTCCAGCGGTGAGGCGGAAAGAGCCACGACCAGCCCACGACCTCGCCCGGTCCGAGGGTCTCGACCACGAGCGCTCCCCCATCGGGGACGCTCACCTCGAGCGCGACCTTCCCTGCTCGGACCAGGTAGAACACATCCGCCTGCTCCCCCTCGCGCGCCAGTGACGCACCGGGATCGAAGTGCACGTTCGTACCGCACCCCGCGATCAGGTCGAGGTCGTCACCCGCGAGGCCGGAGAAGACGTCGCTGTCGGTCAGCAGGTCCGGGATCGATCGAATCGCCATCAGATCACCTCCGTCTTCTCGGCCGTCGGGGACACATCAGCACGGATCGCCGCTGCTTCCTCGGTGATGTCGATTCCGACCGGGCACCAGGTGATGCACCGACCGCACCCGACGCACCCCGACGAGCCGAACTGGTCGATCCACGTCGCGAGCTTGTGCGTCATCCACTGGCGGTAGCGCGCCCGGGTCGTGGACCGCACACTGCCTCCGTGCAGGTAGGAGAAGTCCATCGTGAAACAGGAGTCCCATCGACGTTCGCGGGTGGCGAGACCGCCACTGACGTCGGTCGTGTCCTCGACAGCGCTACAGAAACAGGTCGGGCACACCAGCGTGCAGTTCGTGCATGCAAGACAGCGCTCGGCGACGTGGTCCCAGCGTGGATGTTCGGGGTTCTCCTCGAGCAACTGCTGGAGGCCCGCGGTCTCGAGCGAACGCCCCATGCTCTCCACGGCGACCTCGATCACTTCCGCGGCCGCTCGGCGTGCGTCGTCGTCGACGGGGCGTCCCGAGAGAGCCGCCAGCACGTCGACGCCGGCCTCGGAACCGCTCTCGACGAGGAAGTCGTGTCGGTCGGAATCCAAGAGCTCGGTGATGAGGAGGTCGTAGCCCTCAGTCGCCCGCGGTCCCGTGTCCATCGACACGCAAAAGCACGTTCCGCCCGGCTCGCCACAATTGACCGCTACAACGAACGCGGCATCCCGACGGTCTCGGTAGGTCCGATCGGGCTCGTCGCAGTCGAGAAACACCCGGTCCTGAATCGCCATGGCGTGCAACTCGCACGACCGAACTCCGAAGAAGGCATAGCGCGGTACGTCGGCGCGGTCGTCGATGAGTCGGAACGTGCCGTCCCCACGCTCGGCGCGCCACAGCACCGTCCGAGGCGGGAAGAGGAACCGCTTCCAGGAGTGCGGACCGACCACGTACCCGAAGCGGGCCTCGTCCTCACGACGGTGCAGCCGGTAGTGCCCTCCATCCTGCTCGTCGGTCCACCCCACCGGGAGATCGCCCGCCGAATCGATCTCGTCGTAGACAACCGCGCGGTCGACAACGGTGGGCCCGATCACCTGCAGGCCCCGCTCGCGCAGCACGCGGATCAGCTGCCCCAGGCCCTCGACATCGAGAAGCACGGCATTCGCAGCCGAGCCACTTTCCTCCGTCCACACGGTTCCACAATGCCAGATCGCACGAGAGACCGACGACCGACGCCGACCTTCGTGGACCAGCGGGCGGCCCGGTAGCGTGGCCGATGACGTGATCCCGCGCGCCGCCTTTGCTGCTCTGGTTGTCGCCGCCTTCGTTCTGATCGGCCTTGTCGGCGATGCCGATGCCGCTACGGCATCGTCGACGGAGCCCGTCGAGCGGATTCTGGTCGTCTCGCTTCCCCACGTCACGTGGGAGGACCTGCGCGATGCCGAGACGCCGAACCTGGACGAGTTCATCGCGCAGTCTGCCATCGCAAATCTCTCGACCCGGGTGACAGGCGCGATCGCGGAACAGGGAGAAGGATACGCCACGATCGGCTCCGGATCCCGTGGTGTCGCGCCGCCGGAGATCGCCGGACAGGCATTCGGGCCGCAGGAACCCTTCGGGGACGGAACAGCCGGGGAGGCCTTCCTTCGACGCACAGGACAGCCCCTCGACGCCGCGGTCGGTCAAATCGCGATTCCCGCGATCGTCAGCGCCAATGACGCCGCCCTGTTCGGTGCCGAACCCGGCCTACTCGGCGAAGAACTGGCGGCGAACGGCATTGGGAGATCCGTCGTCGCCAATGCGGATCGTCCGTTCACGAGC
Source organism: uncultured Actinomycetes bacterium (assembly GCA_963704035.1). Lineage (GTDB taxonomy): Bacteria > Actinomycetota > Acidimicrobiia > IMCC26256 > JAOSJL01 > JAOSJL01. The sequence goes on from CAVPGR010000002.1 coordinate 848,168, forward strand.
GCGGGCTTCTGGATCGCCCACCGCGAGGCGGCCTTGGCCGCGATCGACCTGGACGGGCTCGTCCCCGCTGGTCGTGTCGACCGTGGTCTGCTCGAGCAGGATCCCGAGGCCCCTTACGGTGTCCAACTCGATCAGGAGGAGGTCACGAACGCCTTCTCCGACCTGTGGGGAGAAGAAGCCATCGTCGCGTTCGTCGAGGCGTCAGACCTCGCGCGCGCCGACGGCTACCGCGAGGTCGTGAACGACGCGCAAGAACGCGCCATGACGCGGCGAACACTGGAATCGACCGATCAACTGCTGGGTGATCTGCTCGCCGAGGTCGATCCTGCGTCCGACGCCGTCCTTCTGGTCGCACCGGGAGTACCCACGAGCCAACCACGACTCACGGTGGCGGCATTGCGTGCTCCCCACGTCGAACCGGGCCTGTTGCGCAGTGCCGTCACCCACCGTGACGGTTTCGTCACGATCCCCGACGTTGCGCCGACGATCCTCGACCTGTTCGGCCTCGAGGCGCCGAGCGCCATGGAGGGCCGGCCTTTCGAGGTCGGGAGCACAGGTGGAACGGCCGACGAACGTGTGGACGGACTCATCGACGCCGACGCCGATGCGCGCTTTCGCGATGACATCCTCGGCTCGCTTTCCACCGTGTTCATCGCCCTCCAGATCGCGTTGTCGATCGCCGCCGGCGTTCTCGTGTGGCACCGGCCACGACGCTCCCGGGGGTCGTCTCTCGTGTGCTTCGGAGCCCTGGCGCTTCTCGGCGTGATTCCGGCCACGTACCTAGCCGCCTTCTTCCCGTTTGCCGACTGGGGAACGCCGGCCTACATCGGTTTCATCGTCGCTGTGGCCCTGGCGATCGCCGCGGTCGCCTCGAGCACCCGGGACCGGATCGTGACTCCCCTGCTGGTGACACTCGGCGCGATCCTCGCCGTGATCACGATCTCGGTCGTCGTTCTCGACTCGCAGTTGCAGTTGAGCACGGTATTCGGTGACTCGCCGATCGTCGCCGGGCGCTTCACGGGAGTGAACAACATCACGTCGGCCGCGCTCTTCAGCTCAGCGATCATCGTGGCCGCTCTCGTGGTTCACCGAGTGCGAGCCCCGCATGGCGCGATCATCGCCACGGTTCTGCTCGCGGCCATGCTCCTCGTCGACGTGGCGCCCCCCTGGGGTTCCGATGTCGGCGGCATCCTCACCGGCGTTCCCGCCTTCGCGGTCACCGCCATCCTGCTGTGGGAGATCCGCGTCCAGCTCCGCACGGTCCTTCTGGCGATCGTGGCGACGGGCGTCGCCGTGGCGGTGATCGGAGGCGTCGATCTGCTCCGACCGGCAGCCGACCGTACGCACCTGGGACGCCTGTTCGAGGATGTCTCCTCGGACGGCTGGCAGAGCCTCGAGCTCGTGGTCCGACGCAAGCTGAACCAGAATCTCCGGACGTTCACCGACTCGATCTGGCGCCTCGAAGTGCTCGCGTTCCTCGTCTTCGCCGGTGCGCTCACACTGCGCGCCGAACAGGAGCTGCGAAGGATCACGGATCGGCTACCGGAGATGCGTGCGGCGATGTGGGGCCTGCTCGTCGCTGCCGTTCTGGGCTTTGCGCTGAACGACTCCGGCCTGGCGGTGCCGGGGATGATGATGGCTGTTGCGAACCCCGTGCTCGTGATATTCCTCCTACGAATCGGACGCGGCGATCCGAGCGCACCTGCTCCCCCGACGGCCGATCATGTCGCCGCCGAGTCCACGCCTTCATCGGGCAGCAATGACTTCTGATCGAGGATGTAGAGAAGTGCCAGCGAGGGCAGGATGATGATCGCCGCGGCCACGAAGACGACGAACACGGCCACGAGCGTCCCTTCGGGAGCCGCGTCCTCAGACACCTCGAGGGTTGTGGGCAACAGGTAGGGCCACTGTGCGACGCCCCAGGCGATCACGACACTGGCCACGGCGCCGATGGCGAGAACGCGTGCGAAACGGTGGGAGTGCCGGATCAGCAGAATGAGAGAACCGAGCCCGCACAGAGCGGAGAGGATGACGAGCGGCAACGCCCGAGACGTGAGGCCGTCGAAGACGTAGCGGGAATCCTCGCGCAGCACGAAGATCCCCACGAATGCGATCGCGCCGGTCGCGACGGCCGCAACCACGGCTCGCCGGCGGAAGTACTCGACCATGCGGTCGTCGTCGAGTCGTCGGGCGTCCCACACCAGGTACACGGCCGCGAGGTACGCGACAGCCGCCACGGCCAGAACTCCACCGAGGATCGACGTGGGGTTGATCCAACTGTCCCAGGGGTCTCCGGCCTTCCCACCGGCAGGGACGCGACCTGAGGCGATCGCGCCGGCGATAGCTCCCATGCAGAAGGGCACGAGCACCGACGACGCGGCAAACGCCGCGCCGAAGTTCCGTTGGTCACGGGTCCGGAACACCGCCTTGCGGAACGCGAAGCTCGAGCCGCGCACGACGATCCCCAGCGCGGCGAGCGTAAGCGGTACGAACAGGGTCAGCGTCACCGACGCGAACGTCTCGGAGAAGGCGGTCCACAGCACGACGAGCACGAAGATGAGCCAAACATGATTGGCTTCCCACACCGGGCCGATGGAATGGTCGACGAGCGCCCGCGGACGTTCGCCCTTCTCGGCGCCGCCGGCGAAGAGGTCCCAGATACCGGCTCCGAAGTCAGCACCTGCGAAAACCGCGTAGGCCGTCACACCGAAGAACAAGACGACGGCGATCGTGTCGGACCAGCTCATCCGACCGGCTCCTTCTCGGTGTCCGAATGAACGGGTTCACGCGGCCCGTACGGAACCTGATGCTCAGCCAGGGCTTCGTTCTCGCGCCAGCGACGCGCCATGCCGCGCAATACGAGCACGGTCGTCACGCCGACCACCGCGTAGACGCCGAGAATCACCACGAACGTCATCCACACGCCCGTGTTGGCGGTGGCGGCATCCTCCACCTTCATTTCGCCGAACACGATCCACGGTTGCCGGCCGACCTCGGTGACCACCCACCCGGCCTCCATGGCGATCACCGACAAGATGCCCGAGATCGCCGCGATACGTAGAAACAACTTCGGTTTCGGAAGATCGCGCCGGAACAACCACACGACGCCGAACCACGCAGAGAGCAGGAAGAGGAGCGTGCCGAGGCCCACCATCACGTCCCAGGCGAGGTGCACAGTGTTGGTTTCGCTGATCGTGGGTTGTTCGTCCTCGGGGAAGGCGTCACGCCCCTGGATCACCGTGGCGGTGCCATCTGTGGGGTCCGAGAGGATGGAGGCGAAGCCCGGAATCGGGATCCCCCCCGTGACCTCACCATCGGAATTCAGGCGTCCGAACAGCGTTTCGGGCACGTCACTCGTGGTCTCGGGAACGAGCTCGATCGCCGCGAACTTGACCGGTTCGTTGTTGTAGACCCATCGCGCGAGCTGATCGCCCACGAGCATCTGGACCGGTGTCGCTATCGCCGCGACCGTGAACGGAATGATGAAGCCGAGGCGGTGATAGCGGTCGTTTCGACCCCTCAGCATCCCGAAGGCGTAGACGGACGCAACGAGGAATCCGCCGACCAGATAGGCGGCCACCACCATGTGGGCGGCCTCCAAGGGCATGGCCTTGTTGAAGATCACCCCGACCGGGTCGACGTCGACGACCTTGCCGGCCGCGTCGAGTGTGTAGCCCGCAGGTTCGTTCATCCACGCGTTCGCGGCGACGACGGAGATGCTTCCACCGATCCCCGCGATCACCACGGGCACGCCCGTCCAGAAGTGCGGCCATGGCTTCAGGCGCCGCCAGCCGTAGATGTAGATGGCGACGAAGATCGCCTCGGTGAAGAAGAAGAGCCCCTCCACGGCGAACGGAATCCCGAAGGCTTCTCCCCACTGGCCCATGAACTTCGGCCACAGCAGGCCGAACTCGAAGGTGAGGACGGTGCCGGTGACGGCGCCCACGGCGAACGTGACCGCCATGTACTTCGACCACCGCTGCGCCAACCGCAGCGCGTCGGCGTCGCCGTGCTTGATACCGCGGTAGTTGGCGATGAGGGCCATCGCGGCCCACGAGACTCCGAGAGGAACGAGAATGATGTGGAAGCCGAGGGTGAAGGCCATCTGGGCCCGCGCCCACGGGACCGGGTCGACCGCCAGGATCTCGGACCCGAATTCGATCACCGACACCGTCCCGCCGCCGAACACGCCTCTCCCGACGTCGGCGAGCATAGACCGCGCCGTTGCGCGGCCCGCTGGGTGTCAGACGCGACGACGCGTGGCCAACGCAGCCGCACCGAGTACCACGGCAGCGAGTCCTGCGATGACCGTCCACGGTGCTGCCGGACCGGTCGCCGGAAGCGTCGCTCCGCCGGGCGTCTGACCAGGTGTCGATCCGAACGTGTCGTCGGTTCCGCTTCCGTCACCCGTCCCGCCGCCTGGCCTGTCGCCCGGTCCGCCGCCTGATCCGTCGCCGGGAACGCCACCGGGGCCGCCGTCTCCGCCGGGCGGGGGTTCCGGGTTCACGGCGCCGCCCGAGCACACCCCCGCGGCCGGCTCCCCCGGGATTCCGAATCCTGCGTCGAACGTCGCCAGTTGGACACCATTCGGAGCGGTCTGGCCGAAGTACGCACCGATGATGGCCACCGCGCCGTTGCCGCCGATCGACTGCGGGAAGAAGAGGCCGCAACCGGCCGCGGCCGCCGGATCGTCTTCGATGTCGACCGGTGTGGAGTCCCAGGGGACGGACTCCTCGGACCACGCCGAGCCGTCCCACGTCCAGACGTCCCGGAAGACGGTCTGACCCGACTCGGTGAAGATGCCGCCCCCGGCCATGACGATGTCGTCGGTTCCGGCAATCGGGGCCATGGTGTGGAAGGTGCGGCCCGGGGGACCGCAGGGGGTCATGCCTTCCCCGCAGACCTGAGTCCACGTGCTCGTTCCGACGTCGAAGCTCCACGTGTCGGCGACGGGTCCGGTTTCGTCGAACCCTCCGAAGAGGATGTACTCGTCACCGTCCCACGCCACCTGCGCTCCCGCTAGAGGGCCCGGGGCACACGGGTCGGTCGCTCCCGGAACGCTCGTACCGCAGATCGGAATCCACTTGTCGGCCGGTGTCGCTCCTGTCGGGTCGTACAGCCAGGTGTCTGCGGCCGGCGCACCCGGACCCGTGAAGCCGCCGTACACGAGCGTGTGCGGCGCACCGTGGAGGCCTCCCCCGCCCATGGCGAAGCCGGCCTTGAAGCCGATCCCGCATTGAGCGTCGTTGCAGACCTCGGTCCAGGTCCCCGACCCGTCGTCGAAGACCCACGTGTCCCCGTAGCCGACGGCACCCGGTGTCCCGAGCGTCGCGGACATTCCCCCGAAGATGATGATCCCCGCGGATGACGCCGCGACGCCGGTATGAACGCGGGGAGTCGGACCACACGGGTCTGAGGCGCCCGCTACGGTCGTGCCGCAGCGCGGAGACCATGTTCCTCCGGTTCGGGTCCACGTGCTCCCGAGAGTCGACGACGGACCGGTACCGCTCCAGACCAGCTGCGTTCCTCCGAGCGCTGCGCTGGCTCCGAAGTAGCCGTAACTCGCAGGCATCTCCGAAGGCGTCGGAGCATCCACGAACGTGATCCCGGCCGCAGATGCCGATAGGCCGGGTCGTGCCGACCCCCAGCGACACGGTCGCGAGGGCCACCAGGGTCGCTTTCCATCGTCGCATCGGCCGTGCTCCTCGAGAATGACCTCCTCTTCCCATCGGCAGTCGAGCGGGAGATCTGAATGGAGCGCGACTCTGGCCCTGACCTGCGGTTCTTTGGTGGTGACCGACGCCGGCGCCGCTCCGCGCGGTACTCGGAGTCAGTCGACGACGGTTCCGAGAGCGTCGAGTTGCCGGCCGGCGGCGTAGGGCACGAATCCCTCGGCGAGAGACCGACTGAAGGCCTCGTCGACGTTGGAAGGCTCGAGCGCGTAGTCGACGGTGAACACGGGCACGCCCTCGGCGAATGCGACTCGCAGCGGCTCGAGGTATTCCGCCGTCGACACCTCGATGGTCGAGAGGTCGTCGCAACCTTCGGGACAGCGAAGCGAGGTATGAGTCGCTCCCGATGTCTTCTTCGTTCTCAGGGAGGGGGCAGTCACCGGATCGCCCGAACTCGTCGGCCGAGCCGTCGAAGAACGCCTGCTCCTGCGCGATCCCGTCGACGAGCTCGAGGTAGCCCTCCTCGAACGCGAGGTCGGCGGCGTTCTGCGCGACCACGACAAAGCCGGGGTTGACCGCGTGGCCCCACTTCCCGATCTCGTCGATGAACGAGATCATCTCTTCGACAGCGTCGAGGCCGTCCGCCTCTGCGACCTCGATCACCGCCTCGTCGTCGTAGGCCTCGACCCAGTCGAGGTAGATCCCGTCGAAGCCCGCTTCCGCGATCTCGGTGACGACCCCCTCCATGAGCTCTCTCCATTCGTCGTCCCAGAACGCCACGGGGTAGTTGCCTTCCCAGCCGTCGGGGTCGGTGGCGACGATCCACTCGGGATCACCGACCTCCCAGTCGTCCTGCCAGTAGTCCCGGTGCTCCTCGGCCTGGCCGACATCGACGTAAGCCAGGACGAGCTTCTCGTCACGGGTGTCCCCCGAGCTCGCCCTGAGCTGATCGGCGACGTCAGCGGGGTCGGCGTGTTCCAGGCTCTCGGGATCGAGCGGGTCGACCACGAGGAGATCGACCGGAAGGTCGGCCAGATCGTCGTAGGCCACCTCGTCCAGCCCCTGGATCTGATAGGCCCACGACTCGACCTCGGCGAGTGCATCTCCCCCGGTCCGGTCTTCCGACGACGCGTGCGATGATCCGTCGTCGCCGCCACAGGCTGCCGCACCGAGGAGGATTGCGGCGCCGATCAGGATCGAGGAAATCCTCATCGACAGCGATCCTACGAGTCCGGCAGTCCCGGGGGTCGCCTGCCGCTGTTCCCCGATCCTCGGGTTCGGGCCTCCGGAACGCTCGTGGACGCGATACGGAAGACCTGAATCGGTTCGTCGAACCCGGGGAAACGCTGCACGCCGACTTCAGTTGCCTCCGCCCACGCCGGCCGTGCGTCGGCAACCGTGGCCGTGGTGAAGAAGGTGCCCGGAGATGCCGCGTCCGAGAGGCGAGACGCCAGGTTGACCGGCCCGCCCACGTAGTCGTCCCCCTCGAAGAGGATTGTCGGACCGGACGCGGCTCCCGCTCGTAGCAGCAGGTCGTCATCGAAACGATCCTGGAGGACGAGCACCGTCTCGATGAGCGCTCGTGGCCCCTCACTGACGAACATCGCACCGTCGCCGAGCCAATTCCCCACCTGGATGCCGTAGTCCGACGTGACGTGCCGCACGAGGTCGCGCAGGTGATGAAGCACCTCGACAGCAGCCTCGTCGCCCTCCCGGTTGCTGTACGAGGTGAACCCGCAGAGGTCCACGAAGGCGAATGTTCGATCGACGCGCATGTCCGAGTCTTGCCGTCGACGTACGCCCTGCGGTGGACCTCCGAGAGCCTTCGAAGAGATGTCTGCAGAGCCGCTAGAGGTCGAAGCCGATCGCGGCGATCGGCGTGGCAGGTGACATCTGCGGGGGCTCGGCCATGAGGGGTCCGAACGCCGCCATGGCAGCCTGCATCGCCTCACTCCGGCCGTGGTTCTGCATCGACTCCTCGTCGGCCATGAGGGCGAAGAAGGAGAAGGTGTTCCCCTCCCCTCGGTGGTACGAGTAGATCTCGACTCCGGGTTCGTCCTTGGCCGCCTCGACCATGGACGCGAGCACCGCCGCCATCTCGTCGGCCTTGCCGTCCCGGCACGTGATGGCGCCCATCATCGACACTTTGCTCATCACTGTTCTCCTCTACGACATGCCGTCAGGGCGAAAATGTTCTGAGCAGCGACCTCTACTGTCGGGCTGCGGGGATTTGAACCCCGGACCTTTGGTCCCCCAGACCAACGCGCTAACCAAGCTGCGCCACAGCCCGTTCGACGCTCGCGCGTCGTGGCGGAGTGTAGACGGGCTCCGGTCGGCGTCCCTGTTCAGAGGCCGTGTGCAGAGGACCGCTCAGAGAGCCCAGTTCCAGAGAGCCTCGATTCCCTGCCAGAACCGGAAGCCCAAGTAGATCACCAACGCGGCGAGCAGTGCCCAGAGGTGCCACGGTAGCGGAACCCGCTCCTCGGGATCGTGGGTCTCGGCGCCCACGCTGGTCGCCTGCGGTGTACCCGTCGCCGGAGCTGTCGCTCTCCTCCCACCGGCCCCGGTCTCGACCGCCCTGCCACAGGTGCGGCATGTCCCGTCGGGATTCACCGTGGACGGCGAGAGGTACCGGTCGCAGGTCACACACCAGGGCACGGTCCCGAGTCTCGCGCCGTGCACTACTCCGGGCAGATCGAACCGGTGCAGGGGGCTCAGACCGGTGGCACACCGTGGCGACGGTCGAACACCTCACGTCGCTTGTCGGAGGCGAGGTCGAGGCGGTGTACGAGCTCGGATCGCAGTTCGGCCGGCGGTACGACAGCGTCGATCACCAGTTCCGAGGCCAGACGCTCCAGGTCCACGTCGGCCTCGTATTCGGCACGACGTTCGGCGACGAAGGCTTCGCGCTCCTCGGGATCCTCGATCTCGGCGATCTTGTTGGCGAACACCGCGTTGACCGCCGGGTCGGGACCCATGACGGCGATGCGCGCACTCGGTAGCGCGAGCGTGGCGTCGGGATTGAAGGCCGGGCCCGCCATGGCGTAGAGCCCGGCGCCGTAGGCCTTGCGAACGATGACGGAGAACTTCGGCACGGTCGCCTCGGCGACCGCCGTGATCATCTTGGCGCCGTGGCGGATGATGCCCTGCCGCTCGACCGACGAGCCGATCATGAAGCCGGGTACGTCGGCGAGGAAGATCAGCGGAACGTTGAAGGCGTCGCAGAGCCAGATGAAGCGCGCCGCCTTGTCGGCGGAGTTGACGAACAGGACTCCACCGAGATGTTGCGGGTTGTTGGCGACAATCCCGACCGAACGGCCGTCGAGTCGGGCAAAGCCGACGATGAGCTCCGGGGCGAACAGCGGCTTCACCTCGAAGAAGGAGTCCGCGTCGACGAGTGCCTCGACGAGACGGTGCATGTCGTATGCACGGCGCTCCTCGTCGGGAACGAGTGACTCGATCGACGCTGGATCACGTTCGGAAGCACGGGATTCCGCAACCGGGGCCGGCTCGCGCCAGTTCCGGGGAAGGTACGACAGGAAGCGTTTCGCAGCGTCGACAGCGGATTCGTCGTCGTCGACCAGGTTGTCACCGCAACCGGAAATGCTCGCGTGCATCCGGGCACCACCCATCTCCTCGAGTGACACTTTCTCGCCGACCACGACCTCGGCCATGCGGGGTGACCCGAGGTACATGGAGGCGTTTTCCTCGACCATGAAGACGACGTCGCAGAACGCGGGGATGTAGGCGCCCCCGGCGGCAGACGGCCCGAAGAGGCAGCAGACCTGGGGGACGCGTCCCGACAGCCGCACCTGGTTGGCGAAGATCCGCCCGGCGCCGCGGCGCCCGGGGAACAGTTCCACCTGGTCGGTGATACGTGCTCCCGCGGAATCAATGAGGTACACGACAGGCATTTCGTGCTCGAGTGCGTACTCGGTCAGACGCACCATCTTCTCGACAGTGCGCGCACCCCACGATCCGGCCTTCACGGTCGTGTCGTTTGCGAGGACACACACGGGCCGACCGTCGACACGACCCTTCCCCGTGACGACGCCGTCGGCGGGAAGGTCGCCTGCCGAGGCGTTGGCGAGCAGACCGTCTTCGGAGAAGGTGTCGTCGTCGAGCAGGTGTGCCAGACGATCGCGGACGAAGAGCTTGTGGGCGTTCTTCAGCTTCTCGGCGCCGCGCTCGAGGTTTCCCCGCCGCGCCCGCTCGATGGCACTGATCAGGTCGTCGCTCATGTCGTCAGGTCCTTTGCTCCGCTCGGGTCTGCGTTGGTCGTGCCTGCGCCCATCTCACTCGCCGCGGACCCGCACGCGCATCTTCAGCGGAGTGGGGCCCACGTCGAAGGACTCCCGAATCCGTCGTTCCAGATATCGCAGGTACGTGGCCGGCAGGCGGCGCGTGGCGAACAGCGTAAACGTCGGAGGTTCACTCGCCCCCTGTGTGGCGTACAGCACACGCGGGCGGTGCCGACCCTCGGCCGGCGGGGGGTGGCGCTGCTGGGCGTCGCTGATGACTCTGTTCAGCTCACCGGTCGGCACCCGAACCTTGTAGGCCTCCTCCGCCTGGCGGAGCGCAGGGAGGATGGAATCCATCCTGGCTCCCGTGAGAGCCGAGGTCCGCAGCACCGGGGCGTATCCGAGGAACCCGAGGCGGTCAGCGACGTCGGTGAGTACCTGGTCACGTTGGTCGGCGTGCACGAGATCCCACTTGTTGCAGACGATCACGACCGCCGTACCCGCCACGTCGATCCGCTCCGCCAGGCGTTGATCCTGGTGGGTGACACCCTCGGCCGCGTCCACCACGAGGAGGGCGACGTCGGCCCGGTCGACGGACTCGAGTGTGCGAAGGACGCTGTAGTGCTCGGTGCCGTGGTCGACGCGCGCCTGGCGGCGCATTCCGGCCGTGTCGATGAAACGGATGGCTCCTTCGGGGCTCTCGACGATCGTGTCGACCGAATCGCGCGTCGTTCCGGGCTCGTCGTGCACGATCGTCCGTTCCTCGCCGACGAGGCGGTTGAACATGGTCGACTTGCCGACATTGGGCCGCCCGACCAGCGCCACGGCCAGCGGCTCTTCCCCGTCGGCCTCGTGCGTTTCGGAATGGTCGGCAACGTCGGGCGCCTCCCCTTCTCCGTCATCGGGCCCCAGAGCGGCGACCAGAGCGTCCAGGAGATCTCCGCTCCCCCGGCCGTGCAGAGCCGAGACAACGTGTGGCTCGCCGAGGCCGAGCCGCGAGAATGCCCAGACCTCGGCCTCACGACGGGTGTCGTCGACCTTGTTCGCCGCGAGCAGAACGGGGATGTCGGCGTCGTGCAACAGCCGGGCGACCGCTTCGTCGTCATCGGTGACACCGACCGTGGCGTCGACCACCAGAACCACGGCATCGGCGGTGGCGATGGCCCGTTCCGCCTGCTCGCTCACCATCGCGACCAGCGGCGCGCTCCCGGCAGGCTCGCGTCCCGCATCGCTCCATCCGCCGGTATCGACGAGACGGAAGCTCCGTCCCGCCCAGTCGGCATCAAGGATCTTGCGGTCCCGCGTCACACCGGGTCGTTCTTCCACGATCGCCGTACGGCGGCCGACGATCCTGTTGATCAGGGTCGACTTACCGACATTCGGGCGTCCGACGACGGCAACGAGGGGTTGGCTCATCGGGTGGTCATCGGTTGATCAGTCGTGTCCGCCGCCGACTCAACGTGTGAGCGTGCCACGGAGCCCGAGGGCATCGACGAGACTCGCACCGTCGCTCGGCACGACCTCGACGTGTCGCGGTAGGTCGGCGAGTTCCATGCCGTCGAGGAAGCGGTCCTCGGAGACCGTGACATCAGGGAGCAGGACGCGTACATCGTTCGGGAGTTCGTCGAGGGCCCCGGCGACATCCACTCCAGTGAGCAGCCCGGTCACACCGATGTTCCCTCCGAAGAACCGGTTGGGTACGGCACAGAGTCTCGACCCGCACGTCACAAAGACCGTCGAGGCGCTCGACGATCGGAGCCAGTGCCGCCGCCCCGAGCTCACCGGTGAGGATCCGTACCGGTGCCCCAGCCTTTCGTCCGATCACCACGGGAACACTCCCATTGCGTCGTGGTGCGCGGTAGCCCTCGTCGGGAGCTGCGTCGACGTCGCGCCACCGGCCTGTGGAACCCACACCCGCGCCACATGTTGTCTGTGATGTCGTGCCGTCGACCCACGCGAAGAACCCGGCTCTGGTGCCGACGGGATCGACTCTTTCGCCGAACAGCGCAGCGTCCACTTCAGCCTCGAACGTCCTGACCATTCCGATGCCGTTCTCGTGCTGTTGAATGTCTTCGTAGTCGCCGAGCACCGGAAAGGGCCGGCCGGCGAGGAGGTAGTACTCGTCGGCGGCGAACACGAGCCGGCGCCCGAGAATCGCGCGGTATCGGTGCTGCCAGGTCTCGACGGTGTCGAGAACGACCTCCGCCTCGGCGCGGGTGTGTGCGCGCATCTCGACCTCGGTCGTGTGGTCGCTGATCCCGAGCGGTACGACACCGACCGTCTCCAGCTCGGGAAAACGGTCGAGGATCCCGAGGAGGGTGTCGTCGAGTGGCGCGCCGTCGTTGATGCCCGGACACACGACGATCTGACCGTGCACGACGATTCCCGCGTCGAGGAGAGCACGCAACCAACGCAGGCTCGTGGCCCCACGGGCGTTACGGAGAAGCCGCGATCGCAACACGGGGTCTGTCGCGTGGATGCTGACGTAGAGCGGCGAGAGCCGTTCCGCCACGATCCTTTCGAGATCGGCCTCCGTGAAACGGGTCAAGGTGGTGAAGTTCCCGTAGAGGAACGACAGCCGGTAGTCGTCGTCACGCAGATAGAGGCTCTTGCGCATCCCCTTCGGCAGCTGGTGGATGAAGCAGAAGGGGCAGTGGTTGTCGCAGGTACGCACTCTGTCGAAGACCGAACTGTCGAGTTCGAGGCCGAGCGGTTCCCCCGCCGGCTTGGCGACAACGACACGGCCCGTGTTCCCGGCGCGCCGGAGGTCGAGCGCGACCTCAGGCTCGTCGCTCGCTAGTTGGTAGGCGATGACATCGCGCAACGGCTCGCCGCCGAGGCCGAGAATCTCGTCACCCGCTCGGAGACCGACCGCTTCCGCCGGCGAGCCGGGTATCACCGCCACGACGCGTGCCGTGGACATGTGCAGCAGTCTACGTCTGCGGACGTCCCGACTCCGACGCCACGTGAGGCCGCCGGTAGCCTCGGAACGTGGCTCCCGAACGTGTACTTCTCGCTGAACCGCGAGGTTTCTGCGCAGGTGTCGAGATGGCCATCAAGGCACTCGCCTGGATGGTGCGGCTCTTCGAGCCGCCGGTGTACTGCTTCCACGAGATCGTGCACAACCAACTCGTCGTGGACCGGTTTCGACGCCTGGGCGTCGTCTTCGTCGACGAGATCGACGAGGTGCCACCGGGCTCGGTGGTCATGCTCTCGGCCCACGGCTCGGCTCCCGAAGTCGTCGAGGCGGCGCGAGCAGAGGATCGGTTCGTCGTGAATGCCGTGTGCCCTCTCGTCACGAAGGTCCATCACGAAGCGCGCACGCGGGCGCGGAAGGGCTACACGGTCCTCTACGTCGGACACGCCGGTCATGACGAAGCCGAGGGAACGCTCGCCGAGGCGCCCGAGCAGATGCGTCTGGTCGAACACGTCGACGACCTCCCCGAGGTCCTCGAGTCGATCGAGAATCCCGAGCGCGTCGCGTTGTTGGCCCAGACAACTCTCTCACTCACTGATTGGGAAGGAATTCGGGAGAAGTCGCACGCCGCGTTCCCCGAGCTCTGGACCGCCTCGCGCAACGACCTGTGCTTCGCGACCACGAACCGCCAGGCAGCGCTCACAGCGATCGCCGACCGCGCCGACGCCGTCGTCGTGATCGGCAGCGCCAACTCCTCCAACACCCTCGCGCTGGCCAAGGTGGCCCGGGATGCCGGTTGCCGGAAGGTCGTGCGGATCGACGGTGCCGACGAACTCGACCTCGCGGCCCTCGGAGAAGCCCGGATCGTCGGAGTCACCGCCGGTGCCAGTGCACCCGAGGAGCTCGTGGACGAGGTGATCGCGCTCCTGGACCCGACCGACGGGGTCGAAGCTGTTCCCGTGACCGACGAAGACGAGTACTTCCCACCACCGCGCGAATTGCGGGAACTCATCGGCACGCTCGATACGCTCCTCGCTCTGCTCGTCGGCGCAGATCCCGCGTCCGCTGAGCGCCCCGGGCCTTTCACCGCCGATCGCGAAGCCGACGCATCTCTGACCCTGGCAACGCTCCCCCACTGAGGACACTCCGTGCTCGACGTCACGACCGATCAGATCCGTGTGTTTCTGCACATCCTCGCCGCCACGGTGTGGATCGGAGGTCAGATAACACTCGGAGCCGTGGTTCCACTGCTCCGGCCCGCGGGCACCGAGGTCGTGCATGCCGCGGCGCGCCGGTACCAGATGATCGCGTGGCCCGCCTACGGGGTACTGCTGGTCACGGGTGCCTGGAATCTGATCGACGCGGATCTCGACGCCATGAGCGACATGTGGATCTCCACGCTGTCGGTGAAGCTCTGGCTCGTCCTCATCTCGGGGGCCGCGGCGTTCGGCCACCAGCTCGTCGGAACGCGCGCGGGGGCATCGGACGATCCTGACAGGGCGAAGAAGCTGCGAATGTTCTCGGGGATCCTGGCGGGCGTGGCACTACTGAGTGCGATCGCCTCGGCGTTCTACGGCGTGCAACTCGCCTGATCGACGGCGATGGCCGTGCCGCGTCAGGCGTCGCGGTCGACGTGAGCCAGTGCGTTCGCCGTGTCGAACGCGGCCTGCAGCTCCGACCGGACCGCATCGGTCACCGCCCGAACGTCGGTTCGTCGCGCCGTTCCGTCGTCGGTGGGTGACGGAATAGGGTCCCCGACGACGATCGCCACTTCATGGAGTTTCGGGATACGGCTCCCGCTCGGCAGGATCGACTCGGTTCCCCCTATCCCGACGGGTACGACCGGCGCACCCGCCTTGATGGCGAGGTACGCGGCTCCGCGCTGGAGCTCGGTGATGTCGACCCCGTTGGAGCGCGTTCCCTCCGGGTAGATCACCAGGACCTCACCCTCGGCGAGCACCTGCGCTCCCGCCTCGATGGCCGAGCGGTCGGCGGCCCCCCGTTCGACAGGAAACGAGCCCATCAGGCTCAGGAAGGGCCCCAGGACCGGGACACGGAACAACTCGACCTTCGCCATGAAGCGCAACCGCCGACGTGTCAGCGTGGAGCAGACCAGGATGTCGATGATCGAGCGGTGCGAGGGTGCCAGAACATACGGTCCGGTGGCGGGGAGACGATCGGCACCGCTGATCCTGACCCGAAAGGCCAGCCGGCACACCGCGGCGAGAACGGCACGCACGAACCGGTAGAGACCCAGTTTCCAGTTCATCAGGTTCCATCCTCACCCGGGGCGCTGCGTTGATGCCAGCGCGCCAGCACGATCTCCACGATTTCGTCGACCGAAAGGTCCGTGGAGTCGATCGTGAGTGCGTCGTCCGCCCGGGCCAGCGGAGATGTCGCTCGGGTGCTGTCACGGCGGTCCCGCTCGACGAGCCGATGCTGTTCCTCGTCGAGCGTCGTCAAACGACGAGCCGCCGACTCGTCGGCCTGGCGCCGCCGGGCGCGTTCGGCCTCGCTCGCCGTGAGGTAGACCTTGACCGCAGCGTCGGGGAACACGGCTGTGCCGATGTCGCGACCCTCCACGACGCCGGAGCCCTTGCTGTCCAGCCAGGCTCGCTGGCGGCCTACGAGTTCCTCGCGGACTTCGGGGAGAGCGGCCACGGTCGACACGGCGGACGTCACGACCGGAGTTCGGATCTCGTCGGACACGTCGTCACCGTTCAGGGTGACGACGCCCGCGTCGGCGGTGATGTGTGCCTCGCGGACGAGTGCCGCGACTGCAGCAGCATCAACGTCGCCGTCGTCGAGGGCGATTCCGTGGCGTAGCGCCGTCAGCGTGGCGGCGCGGTACATCGCTCCCGTGTCGAGCACGTCGAATCCGAGTACCTCCGCGATCGCGCACGCCACGGTGGACTTTCCCGAACCAGATGGCCCGTCGATGGCGATCACGCGTCTCATGTTGTGCTCTGGAGGGTTTCGAGATCACTCAGGAACCCCGGGTAGGAGACCCCGACCGCTTCCCAATCCGAAACCGTGGACCGCCCGGGAAGCGTGGCGGCGGCGACCGCGGCTGCCATTCCCATGCGATGGTCACCGTGTGAAGAGAACGCAGCCGGTCGAGCCTCGCCGTCTCCGATCATGAGGCCGTCTGGGCGCTCATCCACCGGAACGCCGAGAGTCGTGAGCAAGACGACCATCGTTGCGACCCGATCGCTCTCCTTGGCTCTCAGTTCGGCGGCGTCCCGAATCAGGGTGGGCCCGTCCGCGAAGGCCGCGGCCACCCCGAGGACAGGTAGTTCGTCGATCACCCCCGCGATCTCTGCGCCGCCAATCTCCGTGCCTCGAAGCGGCGCCGACGATACCGACAGGTCCGCCACAGGTTCACCCAGACGCGTCTCGTTGATGTGTACGTCGATCGAGGCCCCCATCCGGCGGAGTACGTCCACGAAACCGAGACGCAAGGGATTCGCGTCGATCGAATCGACGATCAATTCCGACCCGGCGATCAAGGTGGCGGCAACGACGAAGAATGCCGCCGACGAAGGGTCGCCCGGGACCTCGAACTCGAACGGTCTCGGCTCGCCCGCTTCCACGACGAGACGTTCAGCCGATCGGTGCACCGGCGCGTCGAGGGCTGACAGCATTCGGTACGTGTGATCACGGCTTGGCGCAGGCTCGACGATCTCGGTGATCCCCGTGGCCTGGAGCGCCGCCAACACGACCGCCGACGTGACCTGGGCGCTGGCGACGTCGAGGACGACACGTGTCCCGGAGAGGTCTCCCCCTCTGATCCGTAATGGAGCGAGCGTGTCGTTCTCGCGCCCCTCGACGTCGGCACCGAGCATGCGCAAGGGCTCGATGATCCGTGCCATCGGCCGTAATCGCAGCGACTCGTCGCCTGTGAGCACCGTCTCGAAGTCGCAGCCGGCGACGAGTCCCGCCGTAAGGCGCATCGTGGTCCCTGAGTTACCGCAGTCGAGCTCCTCCTCCGGCGCAGTGAGCCCGGCCGGGCCGGGACCGTCCACGGACACGACGCCACCGTCGGTTCGGCTGCGTGCGCCGAGAGCCTCGACGACCTGTCGCGTGCGCTCGACATCGTCACCCGTTCCTAGGCCTGTGATGGAGCTGCGGCCGTGCGCCATAGCGGCAAAGATCAACGCTCGGTGGGAGAGAGACTTGTCGCCGGGCACGCGCAGCCTTCCCCGCAGCGGCACGCCACCTTCGATGGCGATCTCCCGGCTGACGTCTTCTGCCGTCACGGCACATGCCTCACGTGATCGGAGAGATCGCGGGGTGATAGCCGGCTGCGACAAGCGCTGCCTCGAGCTCCCGCGAGCCCTCGCGAGAGGTCGTGATCACGAGGACACCGGCGCGACCCTCCGTCGAGTGTGCGATCTCGACGTCGGTGATGTTCACGCCCAGCCGACCGGCGGTCGTCGTGACCTCGGCGAGGACGCCCGGGCGGTCGGCGACCGGGACGCGCAGCTCGACGAGCTCGGACACGTCCGTCGCACCGACGGGCAGACTGCGTCGAGCGGTGCGGGCCCGCTCTAGGACCTCGAGGAGTCCCTGGCGCTCGCCCGTGGCGACGACGTTGCGGATTCCCTCCAGGGCCTCGAGATACCGGTCGAGTGCTGCCACGATCGCATCCCGGTTGCTCACGCAGATGTCGGGCCAGATCGCCGGGTCGGCCGCGGCGATCCGGGTCATGTCGCGAAAGCCGCCTGCGGCGAGACGAAGGAGCGCCCGATGGTCGGCCCCCCGCTGCGCGGCCAGGTCCATCAGCGTGGACGCGGCGAGTTGAGGCACGTGGCTCACCATTGCGACGAGAGCGTCGTGCTCATCGGGGTCGAGCGCCACGGCTTCACCGCCGGTCAGGTCCACCAGCGAGCGAACAGCGGCGAAGGCGTCGGCGTCGGTCCGGGGTGTGGGAGTCAGCACCCACGCGCTTCCCTCGAAGAGGCGGCTCTCGGCACCTGCCACCCCTTCCTGTTCGGACCCGGCCATCGGGTGCCCGCCGACGAAGCGCCCTGCGGCGTCGGCACGGGCGGTTTCCACCCCGTGGACCACGGGAGCCTTGACGGACGCGACGTCGGTGACCACCGCCACACCGGCGTCGAGCAGTGCCGTCGCCGCCGCGACCACATCGTTCACCGGCACAGCGACCACGGCCAGGTCGACATCGACGCACGCGTCGGGTCCGGTGACCACGCGGTCGAGCGCCCCGAGCTCCACAGCCTCGTGAGCACGCTCGGGAAGCGTGTCGAACCCCACGACTTCCACGTCCCGGGAACGAAGGACAAGGCCGATCGATCCTCCGATCAGTCCGGTACCGACGAGAGCGACGCGTTTCACGTCTACTCGGGAAGGTCGTCGCGCAGCGCACGCGCGCCGTCGAGGTACACGTGGTGAAGATCCTCTCGGGCTCTGTCGGTGTAGCAGTGCATCAGAACACGGATACAGCGTTCCACCGCTCCGTCGATACCGAGCTCGCGTGCGCACAGAAGGGGAACGTGCCCGAGGCCTTCCGAGCGGGCGGCCGCGGCCGGGAACTCTGCCGTGAGATCGTCGGTGGCGGTGAAGATGACGCTCACGAGATCGTCGGTGTCGAGGTCGTTACGGGACAGCATTTCCCCCACGAGACGCCCGGTCTGCGACCTGATCTCCTCCTTGGTGTTCTCGGCGCAGGTGACCGCGCCGCGTAGAGCCAGCAACCGCATAGGAGGGCGAGCCTACCCGTCGGCCTCGACGTCGCCGTCCGTATTGGTCTGCATCGGCGTCCGCATCGCGTCCGTGGGTGCCCGCAGCGGCGTACAACGCGCGCGACTTCGAAATCGGCGAGCTCGCGCCACTCCCCCGGTGCCAGAGATGTATCGGCGAGGTTTCCGATCCGTGTCCGAACGAGGCGGAGAACCGGATGGCCCACGGCCTCACACATGCGCCGCACCTGCCTGTTGCGCCCTTCGTGAAGGATCAGCTCCAGAGCGGCCGAGTCGTCCCGGCGTTCCAGAACGCGCGCGCCCGCAGGGGCCGTTCGCCCGTCGTCGAGATCGACGCCCTCGCGCAGCCGACGGAGAGCGTCAGGCCCCGGAAGACCCTCGACCTCGACCAGATAAGTCTTCGGGACTCCGTGACTCGGATGCGTGAGTGCCTGCGTGAGGTCTCCGTCATTGGTGAGGATCAGGAGCCCGGAGGTGTCGATGTCGAGCCGACCGACGGGGAATACCCGCGGCTCGGCGGGAACGAGATCCACGACCGTGGGCCGGCCGTGCGTGTCGACGACTGTCGTCACCGTTCCCAACGGCTTGTTGCACAGGTAGTGGACGAGCCCGGGTCGCACCGGGATCCGGGAACCGTCGAAGGTGACGAGATCTTCGTTCACATCGACCCGACGGCCCACTGTCGCTGTTTCTCCGTTCACAGCCACTCGTCCGGCAGCGATGAACTGTTCGCAGGTTCTGCGCGAACCGAGACCCGTGCGGGCCAGGACCTTCTGGAGTTTCTCGCCGTCGGGTGCGCTCACCCGTCGTCGGGAGTGACGTCGGCCGCGCTGTCGGAACGATTGTCGGAAAGGCTGTCGGAAGAACAGTCGGAGAGGGCGTCGGGAACGGTGTCCGGGGCGCTGTCGGGTGCACGCAGCCCACGCTCGAGCGCTTCGACGACCGTGGCGTCCGGGACGAAATCGCCGAGTGACGGCAGGTCGTCGAGAGAAGCGAGACCGAGACGCTCGAGGAACGACTGCGTTGTTCCGTAGAGCGTGGCGTTGCCCGGGCCGGGGTCTCGACCGACTTCTTCGATGTAACCGCGTGCGAGCAGAGTGCGAGCGACCCCGTCGACGTTGACGCCGCGAACCGTGGAGATCTGACCACGGGAGATCGGTTGCTTGTAGGCCACGATGGCCAAGGTCTCCAGCGCTGCGGGAGACAGACGCGGGTGTTGCCCCTCGAGCACGAATCGCTCGACGTACTCCGCCTGCGACGGATGTGTCTGGTACCTGTATCCGCCCGCCACATGCACCAGAGCGAACCCGCGTTCCTGGTCCTCGTACTCGACTCGGAGCTCTTCGGCGATCTCGCCGACCGTGGTGACGGGAACCTCGAGCAACTGGGCGAGCATTCCCGGTTCGACGGGTTCGGTGGCAGCGAGCAGGACGGCCTCCATGGCGCGCCGGGTCGCGTGGCGGGTCAGGTCGACGTCGGGTTCCGGGTCGTTGCTCACGTTCGGTGACTCACGGTCGCGCGCTCTCCTCAGTCGTGGTGTCGGCGCCTTCTGCGTCTTCGGCGTCTTCACCCCAGTCGTCGAGTGAGACCCGTTCGGTCGTGCCCAGGACGAGTTCGACGGGCCGGACGGTGAGCTCCCCGAAGGTCGTGGCCTGGTCGATCTCCACCGCGCCCTGCTTGAACAACTCCAGGACAGCGAGGAAGCGCACCACCAGTTCGAGTCGTTCGGTGACACCCACGACCAGGGCCCGGAAGGTGGTCGGACCCGACGTCTGCAACATCGCTGACACCGTGGCCACGGCGTCTTTGACGCTCGCACGAATCGGAGCGACGTGGTCGGTCGACACGATCGGCCTTTCGGGCACCGTCAAAGCACGGATAGCCGCGTCGCGAAGCGTCGTCGCGGCGACGTGTTCCAGAGGGTCTGGCACCAGCGAACGGAAAGGCTCCTCGGGCCCGACCCGTCGCGGCACCGAGCGAGCGGCCACACGGGTGCGGGCGGCCAATGCTGATGCGGCATCCTTGAAGGTCTTGCATTCCAGAAGCCGTGCGAGCAGCAGGTCGCGTTCCTCGAAACGCAAGAGGTCTTCGTCGATCTCGACGTCGTCGGAACCCGGAAGGAGGCGCCGCGCCTTGAGCTCGATCAGCGTCGCGGCTATCAGGAGAAACTCCGTAGCGACGTCGAGATCGAGCTTTTCGAGACGCTCCACCTCTTCGAGATACGCGTCGATGATGCGCGCTGAGCGGTATTTCCCACAGGTCGACCTCTTCGGAGAGGATGAGGTGCAGGAGCAGGTCGAAAGGCCCCTCGTACACAGGGGTCGCGACCTCGTACGCCATCACCGGGATCGTAGTGGAGGGCGCTACGATCCCCCGGCATGCCTCGGGTCTTCTCCGGAATCCAGCCGACCGGTGAACTGCACCTCGGGAACCTCCTGGGTGCGATCCGCCAATGGGTCGTCGATCAGGACACCCACGACGCAGTCTTCTGCGTCGTGGATCTCCACGCCATGACGGCGCCCTACGACCCCGTGAGCCTTGCGGACGCCACCCGGCGCACGGCGGCGCTGCTGCTGGCGGCCGGTCTCGACCCGCAACGGTGCACCCTCTTCGTGCAGAGCCACGTGCCGGCACACACGGAGCTCACCTGGATCCTGAACTGTGTGGCCTCCTTCGGTGAGCTCCGTCGGATGACCCAGTTCAAGGACAAGTCGGGCGGTCAGGAGTCGGTCAGCGTCGGCCTGTTCGACTACCCGGTCCTCATGGCCGCCGACATCCTCTGCCACGACACGGATCGTGTCCCCGTCGGCGACGACCAGCGGCAACACCTGGAACTGGCGCGCGACGTGGCCCAACGGTTCAACCACCGTTTCGGGGAGACGCTCGTCGTGCCTGAACCGGCCATCCCCCCGGTCGGTGCGCGTGTCATGGACCTCCAGGATCCGACATCGAAGATGTCGAAGTCCGCCGACTCGCTCCAGGGCACGCCCCTGCTGCTCGATCCGCCCGACGTCCTGACGAAGAAGTTCCGATCGGCCGTCACCGATTCCGGACGTGAGATCCGCTACGACCCGGAGAACAAGGCGGGTGTCTCGAATCTTCTGGAGATCCTGAGTGTCGTGCGCGGCACTCCGATTCCCGACCTGGAGGCCTCGCTGACCGGCGTCGGCTACGGCGATCTGAAGGCGACGGTTGCCGATGCGGTGATCGAGTACCTGGCGCCTGTTCAGGAGCGCTACGCCGCTCTGGAAGACGATCCCGCCAGAGTCGACGAAGCGCTCGCTCTCGGTGCCGCCAAGGCGTCATCGGTGGCTGATGGCGTTCTCCGCCGCGTCCGCGCTGCCACAGGCTTGCTGACACGGTAGTGACCCGAAGGCCGGCTGCTGAACTGCGGTCGGAGCATCACCGCTCCCAGGGCGCGGGATTTCCGTAGTCGGTCGGGCACACCGCGGTGCCTTCGACGTCTTTGCCGATCCGCTCGTCGTCCAGGAGGAGCCGGCTGCGGGTCCCCCCTGCTGTGTGGACGACGATCACGACCGCCTCGGCGCCGGGGCAGACCTGCCAGTCGAGGTCCGACGTCCAGTCGACCTCCGGCATGAGGAGTGCGAGTTGCTCCTGATTGGCAAGGTAGTTGCCCTGCGAGTCGTACACCTTGCCGAACGCATCCTCGGCGTTACGCAGCGTCGGGTCGGTGTCGTCGAGGCCGACCGCGGAACGGACCGAGTCGATACCGTCCTCGATGCGGGCCGAGATGCCGCCGTCGGTCCGACTCGCCCACAGCAACCAGCCGCCCACCACGACCACCAGGACGATGAGAGCGATCTTGGCGCGCCCGATACGCCGGTAGCGGGGCCGGCCTCGGGTGTCGCCCTCCAGGTCGGGGTCCGTGGCGCCGCCCTGGTACCCGGGGTGCGTCCGGACGAAGTACTGGTCGTCCACGTCCCCTCTATCGGCAGCCCGACGGGTCCACCTTGACCCGAACCGGGTTCCTTGTCCTCGTCTCGGGTTCCTTTGCCTCGACTCGGGCGCCGCAGGATACCTGCGACGCTTGTCCTCGTCTCGGGTTCCTTTGCCTCGACTCGGGCGCCGCAGGATACCTGCGACGCTTGTCCTCGTCTCGGGTCAGTCGTCGTCGGCGGCGGCGAGTGCCGCGTCCGGCAACGTTTGCGCGTTTGAGGAGTTCACGTAGGGCGTGGTCGTGGGCGTTGCGGTTCTTGCGGCCCAAGTTTCGGCTGGACAGGTCAGGCTGTGACGTCATGGGGTTCCCATCCTTTCAGGGTGAGGATTTCGGGGTGGTGAGCGTAGAGGACGGCGCCGGGGCGGCGGCCGCGAAGTCTGTAGCCGCGGTGGGGTCGTTCGTAGTTGTAGAAGCGCAGCCAGGCTTGGAGGTCGGTGTCGAGAAGCCGGGCAGCGGCAGCGGCCGACTTGTCGCCGGCGACGACGCGAGCGATCCCGAAACTCGAGGCGCCGTCCACCGCGGAGTACTGCCAGAGCTTGCCGACGCCTTTGAGTTTCCCGATGTACATAGTGTCGAAGAACACCTGCTCACCGGGCGTGTCGGAGCCGATGTGGGTGACTTCCCGGGTGTTCGCGCGCAGATCTCGCAGCGCCCGTTCGGCGATCGTGCCGCCTTCAGCGACCGCGACCGCTTCCGCGGCCGTCAGACGGACCCGTGTCCGGGACAGTTCCGCCCGGGCCAATACGTTGAACACCGAACCGTGAGAGACACGCCACGCACCGAAGCGTTGCAGACGCAGCTGGGCGGCGATCGTGCGCGGTCCCTCCGTGGGTACTGGCTTCGGAACACGATCCACGACTAACTCAGGTCGACACCGGCCGAGGCCTCCAGATGGTCGGCTGCTACTGCAAGTCGTGTTGCACCGTCGCTCTCGCCGCTGTGAGTCAGAAGCATCGAGCGGTATCGGTCGGCTGCACCCAGACAGCAGATCCCCCACGCGGCCACCAGCAGCTCACCGCTGTAGGGCTCGACCAGACGGCCCAACTCGGACGCGTCCTCCGGCGTTCCGAACTCGACGCACAGATCCGCCAACAACGGCAGCATCCCCGATTCGGTGACGTCGTGGGGCAGTCGGGCGAAAGAGTCCTTGCTCCAGTTGCGCCAGATCTGCTCGGCTTCGTTTCGGTTGCCGCACGCCAACTCGACCACCGCCAGAACCGGCTCGAAGGCCCTGAGTTGGCCGGAGGTGGCGACCACCGTGCGAGCCAATTCGAGCAGTTCCGCCAGACGCCCCTGATCGCGCCGGAGCACGAACAATGCGAACGCGTACGACTCGGCGAAGTTCGCCTGGTCTTTACCCACCTCGGCCATCTCGTCGTAGTGACGTTCCGCGGACTCCAGATCCCCGGCCAGGTGGGCGAGCATTCCGCGCCACATGAGCGAAGTGGCCAGCGCTATCCACGACCGGCGCTCACGCCCGAAACGCTCGAGCGCTTCGAGCTCCTCGACGAAGCCGTCCATGTCCGCCGCCCGCAGGCGCAGGGGGCCACGCTGACGGTGTACGTACTGCAGGTGCCGCTCGCGGTCCTCTGCTGAGTCGAGACGGTCGATCAGCGAGGCCAGCTCACCGCATATACCGAGGTGTTCCTCGACCCCGGGAGCGCCCGTCAGGAGGAACGAGCGTGCGGCCAGGGCTTCGGCGAGATCCCTCACCGAGCCCTTCGTGCGTGCGATCGATATGGCTGTACGAGCGAGGGCATCGGCCTCCTCGCGGCGGCCCTCGTTGATGCCCCGGTAGTAGGCGAGCACCGAGAGCAACTCCGCCTTGACGCCTGCGCAGCTGTCGGGAGTTCGCTCGATGGCTTCCTCCAGCAGCTCCACTGCCAATGGATCAGGATGACCGGGTTGGGGGAAGCCTGCTCGCTGGATTGCCGCTTGCTGGAGCAGCTCGAGATCGCCCAGCCGCCTTCCGGCCGCACCGGCTCTTGCTGCCGCTTCCCTTCGACCCTCGATCTCGCCGATCTCGTAGCGGAAGCCGGCCAGATCCGAGTACAGCCATCCGGACAGGTCGTCGCGCTCTGGGGAGGTCTCTTCGACGAAGCAGAGAGCGTCGAGCAGGGTCCTACTCGCCTGTTCGTATGCGAGTGCTGCTGCCTGCTCCTGTGCAGCGGCGCGCGACAGCTGCACCGCTGGCTCCAGGGCTTCGGGGAGTCGGGATCGTAGATAGTGGTGAGCCCTGACCGCGGGTTGGGCCTCATCGCCGAGGGCCTCGGCCAGTCTGAGGTGCAGACGCGACCTGCGAACCGCGGAGAGGTCGGCGGTCAGTACTTCGGGCACCAGGCCGTGCATGAACACGAGCTGGTCCGGAAGGGCCGACATCTCGTCGATGATCCCGGCAGCTCGAGCGGCGTCCAGCTCTGCCAGAAGCTCGTCCTCGTCGAGTCCGAGGTCGCACCGCATGAGAACGGAAACCTCGAACACCGGGCCCATCAACGCCGCTACCGACAACACCCGCTGGGTGTCGGCGGGGAGCGCGCTGAGCCGCTTCCGAACCGCCCCGGATGCCGAGGAGACCTCCCCGTCCGTCCCGGAGGTGTCGCGGGTCAGCTCCCGGACGAACAGCGGGTTTCCACCGGCGCGCCGTTCGAGCTCCGACAGCCGGGCTGCGTCGAGCGCGGCTGATCCCGGATGCACGGCGGCCAACAGCTCACCGAGCTCATCGGACCCCAGGCCGCCGAGCTGGTGGGTGCGCAGCTCGGCGGCCTGGGCCACGTCGGCCAACGCCGCCACCACGGCGTGTTCGCTGCCGACGTCGGTCTCCCGGTGGGCCGCGACGAACAGCACCGGGCCGTCGACCGCCCCGATGATCCCGCGCAGCATCTGGGCCGAGTCCTCACCTGCCCACTGGAGATCGTCGAGGACGACGAGCATGGGGGTGACCCTGGCCCGGCGTGAGAGGAACCCCGCAACCGACTCGTGGAGGCGCTGGGGCGTGTCGACCGCGTCGGCCGAGGCCGTCACGTCGAGTCGCTCGGCCAGCGACGGTGAGAGACGCGCGAGTACGCGTGCATCCGCGCCCGCGGCGGTGACGAGAGCGGGATACGACACCTCCCGTGCGTAGTCGTCGATCGCCTGGGACCATGCCGGGAACGGCGACTGTGGACCTTCGACGCACGTCCCGGCGAGCACCTCGCCGCCGCAGCGAACGACCCATTCGGCGAACCGGGCGAGAAGGGTGGTCTTGCCCATGCCGGCTTCGCCTGTGAGCGACACGACCGGCGGGTTACCTCCGGTCGCCTCGTGCCAGGCGGACCGGAGCAGTTCGAAGTCGGCGTCACGCCCCACGAAGGCGTCGTCCAGCTTGCGTCGCAGCAGCGTCGGCACACCCACGGACTCCGCGGGGCGCTCCCACGGCACCCGCACGACCTCGATCGGTCTCGAGCACCCCTTGAGCTCCATCGCGCCCAGATGGTCGAAGTCGTGCTCGGTGCGGTTCCAGCTGAGCTCACCAACGGAGCGGTCAGCGAGGATCTGCCCGTCATCGGCACGGTCACAGAGCCGTGCCGCCACCACCACCGGCATGCCGGCGACATCGTCTCCGACGGCATCGATATCGCCGACCGCGAGGCCGACACGAATTGCGAGCGCGGGTTCTGCACGACCCAGCTCCGAGAGTTCCGTCGCCGAGACCTGGACCGCTGTCGCGGCTTCGAGCGCCTGCGTGGAGGAGGAGAACACGGCGAGCGTGCCGTCGCCGAGGTGCTTGACGATCCGCCCTCCGTAACCCGCGACCACCTCCGTCGTGGTGGCCTCCAGCGTGGCGAACACCTCGGTGGCGCGGCGTTCGCCGAGCGCTGTTCGGAGTGTGGTGGAGCCGACGATGTCGGAGACCATGACCACGCCCACGTGGACATTGCCACGGGCCGTGCCCGCTCTTCCTTGCTCGCTTCGGCCCATCACGGCCCAGGCCGGGTCGCGTCCACGTGTGCCCGGCCAGAAGCGGCCTCGATCAGATCCATCCCAGTGGCCAGCTTGCCCAGAAGAGATCCCACGAGCTGCTGTCGGGATCCGACCACACCTGCTCCGCCTCGGTGAGAACCTCCAGCGTGGTGCGCCACCCGCCAAGGGTCCAGACGCTGCGGTCGAGCGGTGTGGCACCCGATGCGACGTTCAGCCACGCTACGAGGAGCCGGCGTTCGAGGTACGTACGGGTAGAGAACGGCCAGGCCCGGAGCCGGTCGCCGACATCGTCGAGGTCTCCGAGTACGACCTCTCCGTCTCCGTCACCGAACACCGAGGAAGCAGCTTCGGTGACCTCGACCATTCCTCGGAGGTCCTCGGCGGGCATCGCCCACGGCCGCTGGCGCATCTGGCCGATCCACCAGGACCTGGATCGGGAGAACTGCAGGTCACCCGTGGCGAGCACCGACTCCTCGGCCGACACCGAACCGCCATCATCGTCGGATACGACGACCGAGACCGGGTGGATGCCGGGATCCGTCGGGGCGAAGTCCGCCGCGTCGTCGGCGGTCACCGGGAACACCGGACCCGGGGAGGGATCCGGATCCTCACCGACGCCGTTGTTGAACAGGGTTTCCTTGCGGCCCGTCGACCAGTCGAAGGTCAGGTCGTCCGAGCCCGGATCGGTCGCCTCGGCGGTCAGTGGGGTCGACCCGCCCCGACTGGTCACCGCGAACGAGCCACCGGGGAGCTCGACGGCGTCCGTGCCGAGACTCACCTGCGGTGCGACGTTGCCGACGGCCACGGTGGCCGTCGCCGTCGACGTGCCGCCGTCGTCGTCTGCGACCGCGACCGTAGCCTCGAAGACGCCGTCGTCGCCGAGACTGCGCTCCACGGTGAAAGCGCCGGTGCCGTCTCCGTTCTCCGACAGTGCGAGGGACCCCGGTCCCTCGGCGTCGTCGGCCCAGTCCACCGTCGCGGTGTGCGTGTCCGCCGATCCGGGATCGCTGTAGCTGCCGTGGAGCACGACCGTGTCGCCCTCGTCGGCAAACGAACCGTCGAGGCTCACCGTCGGATCCGCGTTGAGCACCTCCACGGTGGTGTCGTCGGAGTCGGTCAGGCCGTCGGCGTCGGTGACCGTGAGGGTCACCGGGCCGCCACCGTCGTCGGTGGTCGGATAGGAGGGAGTCGGCGAGTCCGATGGGTCGACGGCCAGACCGGTCCACGAATAGGCGAGATCCGCCGGGTCGCCGTCGGGATCGGTGGATCCCGTGCCGTCGAGGGTCAGGGTCCCACCGCCATGACCCTCGAAGACGGTGTAGACACCACCCGCATCGGCGACCGGCGGAAGCATCGTCGGCGTGTCGCCGATCGTGTAGGTGATCTCGATGCCGCCCTCACCGGTGTAGGGGTCGGCCGCGGTGTTGGTGTAGGTCGCACCGGCTCCGAACCCGTCGCCGTCGCCGATGGTGTAGGTGTCACCGACGATCAGGCCCCGCGAGACGTTCACGGTGCAGGTGCCGCCTCCACCTCCACCGCCGTCGCCGGGTGCGGCGGGTGCGGCCAGCGGGTTCCCACCGGGGATTCCGGGATCGCCGGGTATCCCCGGCATGGGTGAGACTCCAGTCGGGCACTCGACCTCGTCGCCGACACTTCTGAGACTCGTGGTGACCTCCACCACGAGGTTCTCGGCGGCGTTGAGCCCGACGTCGTAGGTACCGTCCCAGGCGGGACAGACACTCCCGGGACAGTCATCGGCATCCTCGATGGCTCCCGGCGGGAGGGTCTGGGGCACCTGTGTCCAGCTGTTGGTACCGAGTTGCTGCCAGATGATCGGGACGTTGAGCTCGTCGACCCGCTCCCAGCGGGCAGGCTCGCCGTCGAGGCCGATGCGGGCGACGTTCACCCTGACCACCATCTCGTCCGCGGGCGGGGAGGTGAGGTTCGTGTAGGTGAGAGGGTCGTCGATGCGCAGGCTGTCGAACTGCACCGTCACCCGGTTCGTGACCGGACGGGATCGCTCGACGTACTCCTCCATGATGAACTGACGAATCAGGTCGTGACCCTGCGCGTTCGGGTGCAGGATCCCGAAGGTGATGGGCCACTCTCGGCCCTCCTCGTTCACGGTCGTGACCACGTTGTTGTACTGAGCCACGGACGTCGAGAGATCCACGAAGAACGGATCCGGATCGCAGTAGCCATGGCCGATCCACGCGTCGCTGCGGAACAACGGCGCCGGGTACCAGCCCACGCTGTTCGCTGCGGAGCGGAGCCTCTGGTTCAATGACAGGTTCACGTTGTTGAGATACAGGATCTCGTTCTCTGAGATGTTCGAGAGGGCACCGGAACAGCCGCCCTCGGGGTCGTCGGTGAAGACGTGGTGGGGGTAAGGCACCAGGTAGACGCCGTCGGAGACGAGACCGACCCCGTCGATCTCCGCAGCTACTCGATCCAGCGTGCCGTCGATCGAGGCGAAGCCGTCCGACACGAGTTCGGACGCGTCGTCGTCCTCGTTGCAGCCCACATCGGTGAAGCCGTCCAGGATCGACCCGATCGATCCGTCGAGAAAGAACTGGTCCAGCCAGGCCCCGACGTCCTGCGGGGTCTGCCAACCGAACGAGATGTCGGCGCAGTTGAGCAGCACCTCGCGGAAACCGATGTCGTTGACGCCCACCGACATGAACAGTGAGTCAATCGGACGGCTTTCGGCTTGTGTGCAGTTGGCGTTGATCGATCCCCACGACGCCGGGTCGAGGAGGACGTCGCGACCCCCGGCCCGGATGGTGCGCGAAGCGGCGTCGTCACACAGTGCTGCGGCCAGGTGCTGCATCTGGGGCGGATGGAGCCGGTTGCCGCCTATCACCCCTGGCCAACGGGCGTCCATCAGCTGTTGGGTCTTGGCGCCGCTGCAGGCGACGTTGATGTACGTCACCGATGTCGTCGGGTCGTCCTGTTCGATCTGGCGGGCGGCCAGGGCGTGACCTGAATTGGAGGACCGGTCGCAGTCGGACTCCACCCATTGGGAGATCTCGGCGGGGGTGAGGTCGCCCGGCACCTCGGGATTGCCCTCGCCCGAAGCCAGCGAATCTCCGGCAACCGCGATCACCAGGTCCTTCACCTCCATGCGGCGTGTGGTCGCGTTCGCCCGGCCGCTGCTCGCCCAGACCTTCAGGCTCAGGTCGTAGGAGCCGAGATCGAGGCGGTCGAAGCTGCCGGTACAGGTGGTGGAGCGAGGGATGGTACCGACGACGTCACCCTTCGGTGAGGCGAGTGTCCACTCGTACTCCACGATCGACCCTCCGTCGAAGTCGAACGACGAGCAGCCGTCCACGTTCAGCGTCCAGCCCTGCGGCGGGCGGATGTACTCCTGCCACTCCTGGCCGAGTGGGTCCGGAGGGTTTCCGTCCGGAACGCCGATCGACGGGCTGAGGTGGAACCGGTCGGGCATCGACCACTTCGGCACCGGTTGCGGGCCGAGATCGATGCCACCCACGTCGCCGATGTCGCCGGGTCCGATCGGATCTCCTGCGGCCCGCGGGCCGGCCGACACCGGCGGAGCCGCCAGCGCGGCCGTTGCGAGCACGGCAGCGAGCACCGCAGCGAGCACCGCTGACCATGCACGGGTTCCGAAGCGGATCTTGCTGGCAGCCAAGGCGTACATGTCGACCTCCGAAGACTCGATGCGACTGCTGCGGATCCCCACATGCGCCGATCGAGGTCTCTTGACGACCCGTCGCATGCGAAGTGTCCCGCTGCGTCTGCGAACACGACCACCGTTTGGGAGGGCGGTCAATGGTCGGGGCGTCGGACGCGTGGTCAGCGGCCGGTCAACGCGTGGTCACCGAGTACGCCGCAGCTGATCCCCCGACATGGGCGGGTGACACGTCGAGCCGCGACAGGTCGTGGCGACCCTCGAGTCCGAGCTTGCGGTAGGCCCGGTGGAGGTGACCCTCCACGGTGCGCACCGAGACGAACAGAGCCTCCGCGATCTGGCGGTTGGTGCGCCCGGCGAGGACGAGGTCGACGATCTCCACTTCGCGCTCGCTGAGCGGGTTGGGTGAGATCGCGACGAGCGACCTGGTACCGGGCAGCTGCTCCAGGATCTTCTTGTGCAGCCTTCGGGCGCGCAACGCACCGACGGTGTCGTGCAACTGGTCGTGCACCCGGTTGGCGAGTGCGGCGAAGCCGGCGGCCATGACCGGTGCGCCTTGCTCAGCGGTCCCCCGGGCGAGCGACTCCAGGCCCTCGGCGTCGGATTCGTCGGCCAAGGCTGCGGCGGCCGCCCACCAACTGATGACCTCGGCGGACTCGCCCAGGTGTCGCAACGGATCGCGCGCCTCTCCGATCTGTCCGACCAGGAGCAGCTCTGCCAACACATAGAAATCGAAGAGCTGGCCGGGCCGATGGTCCATTTCTTCGCGAGCAGCCAGCAACGGGGCCAGTCCGTCGCCGCGACCGGTCAGACGCTGGAGGCGACTGCGCGCGACAGCCAGCGCAGCGCCGGGGAGCCGCCGAGCCGTCTCGGGAAGCTGTTCCGCCTCAGCGAGAGCGTCGGCGACAGCGGCTTCATCCACTCCCGTCACTTCGGCGAGGTGCATGGCCCGCAGGCAGAGTGTCACAGGTGCTGCCCGGACATCAGAGCACACCGGCTGCAACCGGAGTGACGCCTCGAAGAGCCGCAACGCTTCGTCGAGATGGCCGGTGAACGTGGCGACGAAGCCCCCGACGGCCATCGCCAGCTCTGCCATGTCAGGGTCGTCGCTCGAGCCGGCCTCCGCCATCCAGCGCTGAGCTTCCGCGTCCGCCTCGACAAGACGTCCGCTCCAGCCCAGCCCCCAGATGCGAGTGAACTTCACCCGCTGAGCGTCGAGCGGGTCGAGTGCTTCGAGCGGCGCGGACCCGAGCACGTCTAGCGCTGCTGCGCTCCGTGCGGCCCAAATCAGCGCGGTCGCTTCGACCATCTGCGCTCGCGCCCGGACCTCCTCGGACACTCCCGCTCGGCTCCGGAGTCGACGACAACGCTCCGCAACGCTCTCGGCCTTCGGAGGGTCGAGGAACAGCACGGCTCGCAACAGCATCTCCTCCACTGCAGGATCCTCCGTCGGTCCGGATTCCACGATGTCCTGCCAGAACTGCTCGGAGGCGAGGGCAGTGTCGAAGTTGTGCACCGCCATCATCCATCTGAGCTTGATGGAGGCGTGCTCCGAGCTGGGAGCAGCGGCGAGTGCCTCCTGGAACTGCTGGTCACTGTCCGTTGCCCGGTGCTGCATCGCGAGGGCTTCGGCGCGTGCCACCATCGCGCCGACATCGCCGGTCACCTCTGCGGACGAGGCGGCGAGGCGCTCCAGCAGGTAGGGATCCATGCTCGACCGCGCCTCGTCGATGGCCCGGTCGAGGAGCCTGGGTGGTGGGGACTCGCCGGCGTCGAGCAGCAGGCCGGCCGCCCGAGCGGGACTGTCGCCCGAGTCGGCGAGGGCCGAAGCGAGCAGTCGACGCCGTTCGTCCAGCTCCGAGTCCGTCGTCGAGCCCCGGGTGACCTCGGCGAAGATCGGATGAGCGGGCTCCACGGATGTCCCGGCGGGGTTCGATCGAATCTCCAGGATGTTCCGCCGCACGAGCATGTCGAGGGCGTCCGGCGACGTGAGCTCGTCGAGGATTCGGCGCGTGATACCGGGTGCCAACGACACGAGCTCCATCACCGCCTGCTGGTCGGCGTCGAGGTCGCGGAGGCGTCTGCCGACGACCTCCTCGAGGCGCTCCGGTAGCCGAGCGCCCGGCGCCAGGCGCCATTGTCCGGACCGATCCTGTTCGAGCGTGCCGGCTTCCAGCGCTCCGGTGAGCAACTCGCGGAGGTAGAGGGGGTAGCCGCGCGTCAGGCTCCAGATCCGCGCCAGGGTGGCGGGCTCGACATCTCCGCCAAGAGATCGGTGGACCAGCTCGTCAGTCACGGCCCGGGCCAGGGGCGCCAGCTCCAAACGCTCCAGGTGTTCGTCCCGCCACAGTGCATCGATGGCGGCGGGACGCGGTTCGGGAGCCCGCACAGCGGCGAGCACCGGCGCCAACTGGCTCTGCGCCACCTGGTGGATCACGCCTGCGGACGCCGGGTCCAGCAGGTGCGCGTCGTCGACCACGAGCGCGACACGGCCATGTCGAGTCCGGCGGTACAGCTCCGAAAGGATGCGCCGCGTCGGATTCGACGCGGCAGCGTCCTTCGCGATCACCGGAAACAGCGGTGCCAAGGGCAGGCTTCCGGCTGCATCGAACCCGGCGACCCGGATCACGTCGTACTCGCTGTCGGCGAGCGTGTCGGACAGGGTTGCGAGCAGGCGGCTCTTGCCCACTCCCATCTCGCCGACGATGAACAGCCCGCCCTGCTCCACGGCGGCCATCGCAGTCGGCAGATCGGACTCGCGACCCACCAGCGGCCACGCACGGCCTACTTCCGCCAGGGGCCTTTCGCTCATGTGGCGGGCCACCGAGGGTACCGGGCAACGGCAAGTTCCGAGTGAGGCGCAGGGCCGGCTTCCGAGCGAAGGGTCGTCGACATGGGCCTATCCGTTCCTCGACACCGAGAACGCATCATGCCATCACGCAGCACACGATCGCGCCCGATGGTCCTGCCCAAGGCCTGTCAGCGCCACCCGCCCGGACCAAGGCTCGGTGTATCAGTCTGCTACGCTTGTAGTGATATGAGACGCGACGTGCTGGAGGTTGAGCATGGCCGCTGACAGGCCCACGCGTGTGGCCGTTGACCTGCTCGAGTCTGCCGCGGTGGAGGGCGCGGCGTCAGAGCCGCTCGGCCAAGCAGCAGCTCGACCACTGGGCCCGGGTCGGCCGGGCCGTGTCGATGCACCACACGGTGGCGCGCCGCCGCATCGAGGAGGCCCTCGCCGGGACGACCGCGATGTCGGACCTGTCCGACGACGAACGGGCCGTCATGAACTCCGAGCTCGACGCCTCGATCCAGGCACACGCCCGCGCGACCTCCTACGGCGAACTCGTCGGAGCCGAAGGGATCGCGACCGTGGCTCTCGACGACGACGGCAACCTCGTTGAGTACGAGCCAGACGGTTCCGCCACGACGATCGGGTGAGCAGGCTCGATCTCGTCGTCGGCCCCAACGGAGCCGGCAAGTCGACCTTCGCGCGCTTCACGCTCGCGCCCCGGTTACCCGGCGTCACGTTCGTGAACGCCGACGTCATCGCCACGCAACGGTGGCCGCACGACCCGTCCGGGCACGCCTACGAGGCCGCGTGGGTCGCGGCACGGACCCGCTCCCGGCTCATCGAGCTCGACCGGCCGCTCATCGCCGAGACCGTATGCTCACACCCGTCGAAGCTCGACCTGGTGGAACGCGCACGCCGGGCCGGCTACTACGTGGCGTTACACGCCCTCATGGTTCCCGAGGACCTGGCCGTGGCACGTGTCGCTGCCCGCGTCGCCGCCGGTGGCCACGACGTGCCGGTCGACAAGATCCGCTCCCGGTACAAGCGGCTGTGGGCCGTCGTCGCCGACGCTGTCGAACTGGTCGACACGGCAACGTTCTGGGACAACTCCCGCCACGACGGTCCACACGCGGTGGCGCTGTTCTCCGACGGGATGCCCGTCGGCGCCACGGCCTGGCCCGCCTGGTCGTCCGCAGTTCTGACGAGACGGTGGCCGCCGCGGCGCTGACGCTCCGACCTCGTCGGTTGTGCCGGCCGCCGCTCAGTTCGTAGCGTTCCCGGCGTGGTGAGGACGAGCGGAGACCGAAGCGGCGGGAACGAGTCTCGAGCCGGCGGTGATGGGGCCGACCGGCCCGCTCCTCCTTCAGAGTTGCTGTCGTTCGCAGCGGATCTGCGTGAAGGCTGGCGCAGTGAGCAGGAGAGCTTCACGGCCGAGGCGGAGGTGGCGTGGCGCCACCGTCAGAGCCTGAACGACGTTCTGGCCGCGCACCGCCATCGCGGCGACATCCTGGCGGTACAGGTGTTGGGACGCACCTTCACCGGCGCCGTCGTGGTCGTGGGCGACGACCTCCTGGCCCTTCATACCACCGACGGGCGCCGTCGACATCCGAACGGCGTCTCGGTCAGACGAAGCGCTCGTGACCCGCACACCTCTGGTGATTCGGCTCGTGCAGCGGGGAACGCGCTGGCGACGGTCGCGCCTCTGCGGATGGCGACGAGGGATTCCGTGCCCGGCTCCTCGAACTCGAAGTCGGTCGCGGCCCGGTTGCCGTCGGCGCTGTGGGCCTGGCTGAAGAGCCCGTGGGACCTGTCGCGTTGGGCGCCGATCACCTGCGCGTGGGAGGAGACGGCGAGGTCCTCCTTTCGCTCGCCGCCGTGGCGTACGTGCGGGTGGTGGATCAGGTTTTCTGAACCTTGGTGGCCGACGGCGCGCGGTTGACCCCTTCCTGGTCAGTCAGCCACTCGAGCAGCTCGTCGCGTAGGAAGCGCATCTGCCACCGCTGACCGTGGCCTCGAAGACGCCGTCGTCGCCGAGACTGCGCTCCACGGTGAAAGCGCCGGTGCCGTCTCCGTTCTCCGACAGTGCGAGGGACACTGGTCCCTCGGCGTCGTCGGCCCAGTCCACCGACCACCCCCTCAGCCACCAAGAACTCGGCCAGTTTCGACAACGACCACGTCGAAAACGGCAGATCATGATCCGTTGGGCGAGCCACCGCGATCTTCTTGATCTCGCGACGCTGCGGCAACGTGAACGTCGGAGGACTCCCACCCGCACACCAGCTCAAGTGGTGGACGCGACGCCCGAAACGTTGCCGGTCACGGCACTAGTCGTCGTCGGCGGCGGCGAGTGCCGCACGAACGACGTCTGGTATCCCCGGAACCGTCGCTGTGCCGGTTTGCTGGTGCAGGCGGGCCCACGCCGCGGCCTCCGGGGGTCCGCCCGCCACGAGGATCAGCTCCGCTCCCCGGTCGGGATGGTCGATGTAGAGCCCGATTCGGCCCCTCACTCCGGGCCGGCCTGTCCAGGCAGCCACCGTCTGCCTCCCCCACACCCAGGCGAGGAGGGTGGCCATGACCCGTCCGGGTACGCCGAGACCCGATTCGGCCTTCCCCACGTCGTGGAGAAGAGCCGCCACCATCCACCGGCGATCCCCTCGTTGGGCTGTGCCGAGCAGCGATTGGTCGACACGTCGCGCCACGTCGAGCGCGTGGCGGCGGTCGTGGAGAGGCATGGCGTCGAAGAGTGCGATCTCGGGGGGAGTCAGCGTCGCCCGGACCCAGCCCGTCTCGTTCTGATCCAGCGGCGTCGGTGAGAGGGACG
The DNA here is from genome assembly GCA_963704035.1 of uncultured Actinomycetes bacterium. Lineage (GTDB taxonomy): Bacteria > Actinomycetota > Acidimicrobiia > IMCC26256 > JAOSJL01 > JAOSJL01. The sequence continues at coordinate 883,903 of CAVPGR010000002.1, forward strand.
CGAAGAAGCGACGGGCCAGGTGCAGGAAGTGAGAAGTGTGCGGCACCGCGGCACCGCTCGGGGAACCGTCCGACGTGGAGTTCAGGAATCCGAGGAAGCGCACGCAATACAGAGGCGCGCGGCCGGCATCGCCTCGAGACGAGCATCGGGAATCGGGCCGTCACAACCTTCGCAGCGACCGTAGTGACCGTCGTCGAGCTTGGCGAGCGCGTCGTCGACGTCTGTGAGCTGTTCGGTGAGCGTTCCGGCGAGTGCCTCGGCCTCGCCTCTCTCGGCTGTGACCTGACCCGTGTCCGCGAAACCCTCGTCGTAGTCGAGCTTGCCCTCGGGTCCGTAGCCGAGCTGGGTGAGTTGTTCGACGAGATGGCGTCGCTCGTCGGCCAGCTTGTCGCGTCGGGGCGCGTGTGCCACGTCGTTCATGCCCTCATCGTACCGCTCGAGGGTGTGCTGCCTCGTAGACAGAGCGGAGGCGGTCGGGAGAGACCTTCGTGTACACCTGGGTGGTCGAAATGCTGGCGTGGCCGAGAAGCTCCTGGACCACTCGGATGTCGGCACCATGATCGAGCATGTGCGTAGCGCACGAGTGGCGCAGGACATGGGGTGACAGCCGGTCGGACAGGCCCGCGCGCCGCCCGGCGAGCCCGACGATCTTCCAGCAGCCCTGGCGCGTGAGCCGTCCCCCGCGGGCGTTGAGGAACACAGCGGAACCCCCCGAACCCCGACCGCTGCCGACGAGTTCCACTCGGCCTGACGTGAGGTATGCCTGTAGCACCCGCCGTGCAGTGCGTCCGACGGGAACCACCCGTTCCTTGTCGCCCTTTCCGATCACCCGAATCGTGCCCGACTCCAGGTCGATGTCGTCGCGATCCAGGCCGACGAGCTCACTGATCCGGATGCCGGTGGCGTAGAGCGTTTCCAGGATCGCGCGGTCACGGTCTGCTCGGGCGTCGTCGCCGACCACGGTCTCGAGCAAGGCCTCGACCTCTGGTTCGGTCAGTGCCTTGGGAATCCCGGGAGGGACACGGGGTCCCCCGACCTCCTCGCTCGGGTCGGTCGCCAACAGCCCCTCGGAGGCACAGAACCCGTGGAACGACCGCACCGCCACGAGGGCGCGCGCGATGGAGGAAGCGGCAAAACGTGCCGTGCCGTCATCGTCGGTGGCGCTGCGCAAGTCCTCCACATACTCGAGAACCTCCTGTTCACCAATCGACGAAGGATCGCTGACGCCGCGCTTGCGAAGGAAACTGCTGTAGCGCACGAGGTCACGCCTGTACGCGTTCAGCGAGTTGTCGGCGAGTCCTCGTTCGACCCGCAACCAGTTCTCGTGCTCCACGAGCAGTTGCTCGAGTGCATCAGGCGCACCGGACGCGTCGGTTGTGGTGTCAGGTGGGGAGGCCGGCATGGGAGCCACCCAGGTAGGCACGCGCCAGCAGAAGGGCGACGATGCTCTTCGCATCGACCAGGTCCCGATTCGCGACGAGAGACTCGACGCTGTCGAGTTCCACGTCGACCGTGGTCATCGCTTTTTCTTCCGCCCCGATGGGTGTACGCATTCCCGTGTCGGTGACTGAGAGAGCGAGGAAGCAGTGCATGTACTCGGTACAGAAGCCCGGTGAGTTCCAGAACTCGGCGAGCGGAATCAGTTCCGTGGGCGTCATGCCGACCTCCTCGGCCAGTTCTCGACGCGCGGTTTCGATCGGGGGCTCACCATCGACATCGCGCCGACCCGCAGGAACCTCGAGGAGGTCCCCGCCCGTTGCGACTCGAAACTGGCGGACGAGCAACGCTGTGTCGTCCGAAAGCATCGGCACCACGCAGACCGCACCGGGGTGGCGGACGATCGTGCGCTCGTGCTCGGCTTCGTCGGGCCCGACAATGAGTTCCCGAGTGACGTCGAGGAACCCGCTCGTCAGCAGCGGCGTGGATGAAGCGACGTGGAACTCGCTCACACCGATCGGCCGATGGGCAGTCGTGGCGACCTGCCCTCGGCCCGCTCGTGCGCCGCCACGGCGAAGGCGGCGAACAACGGGTGAGGTCGATCGGGTCGGCTCTTGAACTCAGGGTGTGCCTGGGTGGCCACGTAGAACGGATGCACCGAGCGGGGCAGCTCGATGAACTCGACCAGCCTGTCGTCAGGTGACGTGCCCGAGCACACGAGGCCGAACTCCTCGAGTTGGCCGCGGTACCGGTTGTTCACCTCGTAGCGGTGTCGGTGACGCTCGTAGACGACTTCCTCGCCGTACGCCTCGAAGACTGCGGTGCCGGCTTTGAGCTTCGCGGGATAGGCGCCGAGGCGCATCGTTCCGCCCTTTTCGATGACGTCGCGCTGATCGTCCATGAGATCGATCACCGGATGGGGTGTGTGGGGATCGAACTCCGCCGAGTTGGCGCCCGCGAGGCCGCAGGCGTTGCGGGCGAACTCGACCACGGAGCACTGCATGCCCAGGCAGAGGCCCAGATACGGCACACTGTGCTCCCGGGCGTAGGCGGCGGCGGCGATCTTGCCTTCGACACCGCGGATTCCGAAGCCCCCGGGCACCACGATCCCGTCGAGGCCGTGGAGGCGTCCCTCGGCGAGTAGGCCTTCTGCGTCGTCGGCGGGGATCCAGTCGACCATCACCTTGGCGCCGCACGCGTACCCACCGTGCTTCAGAGCCTCGACGACGGACAGATACGCGTCGGGAAGGTTCACGTACTTGCCGACCAGGCCGACGCGGACCTCGTCCTCTGCAGCTTCCACCCGGCGCACGAGACCCTCCCACTCGGACAGGTCGGGCTCGTGTCGCGTCAGTTCCAGGGTTCGACAGACCAGCGAGTCGAGGCCTTCGTCGTGGAGGACCAACGGGATCTCGTAGAGGTTCGACGCGTCGATCGCCGAAACAACACCTTCCTCGGGTACGTCGCAGAGCTGGGAGATCTTCGACTTCAGCTGGGCGGGAATCGGGCGGTCCGAACGGCACACGATGGCGTCGGGCTGGATACCGCGGCTCCGCAGTTCGGTGACCGAGTGCTGGGTCGGTTTGGTCTTCTGTTCGCCGGACGGCCCGATGAACGGGACCAGCGTGATGTGGATGTAGAAGACGTTCTCGCGCCCGACGTCCTTTCGAAACTGCCGGATTGCCTCCAGGAACGGAAGAATCTCGATGTCTCCGACGGTGCCGCCCACCTCGGTGATGACGACGTCGACGTCCTCCGAGTTGGCCAGTCGGAGGATCCGGTCCTTGATCTCGTCGGTGATGTGGGGAATCACCTGCACCGTCTGGCCGAGATATGCACCGCGTCGTTCCTTGGCCAGAACCGACTGGTAGATCGATCCCGTCGTGGCGTTGGAGTCCCGGTGGAGAGGGACGTCGACGAAGCGCTCGTAGTGGCCCAGATCGAGATCGGTTTCGCCACCATCGTCGGTGACAAAGACCTCGCCGTGTTGGAACGGATTCATCGTGCCGGGATCGACGTTGATATAGGGGTCGAGCTTCTGCATCGTGACCCGCAGACCACGGGCCCGAAGCAGGCGACCGAGCGACGATGCAGTCAGACCCTTGCCCAGACTCGACGCCACTCCACCCGTCACGAAGACGTGCTTCGCCACGTTGCCTCCTCGTCTCTCGTCCCGCACCTTCGGCACCGGATTGCTCCGTGCCGCCACCGGGCGTCCCATCTCCGACCCATCTCCGGCCTGTGGCAGGTGACGGGTGCCGAATCGGGGAGGCCGAAGCGACGGTACCATGCGCTCCGTTCGGCTCCGGGGAATCCCCGGTTCGCCGCATCCCGTGCCCGTGGGCCCACCGACGTCCTCCCCCACAACGCCGCGGCCTGACACCGCGGGCGTTCGCCATCCGGTCCTTTTCGACGCGTCCCTGCTCGCTCTCGGCACGATCGTTCTCCGTATCGGCGCACTGGTGGCGGACCGCCATGTCACCTTCGACGACGGCGTCTTCGGCGCATCGGCTGTCGCCATGCGCGACGGAGGCGTTCCCTTTCGGGACGTCTTCTCGAGTCAGGGTCCCCTGTTCCTTCCGCTCGTGTGGATCGCCGATCTGAGCGGATTGCGCACACTCGATGCGCCGCGGATCCTGGCCGTGGCCTCCGGCGTCGTTCTCGTGTTGGCTGTGTACGCCGCAGGGCGCGCCGTGACGACACGCGCCGGAGCGATCTTCGCCGCGGCGCTCGTGGCGAGTTCCGGTGGGATCCTGTGGATCACGGGCCCCGTCAACGCCGACGGCCCCGCCTTGGCTTTGGCGACCACGGCGGTCGCGCTGGCTCTGCACTACCGGGTTCGGCCCTCATGGCAACTGGCTGTCGGAATCGGCCTCACTCTCGGAGCGGCGCTGTCGATCAAGAGCCTCGTGCTCCCAGCGGCCGTGCCCGTGGGAATCGCCCTGCTCGGTCCTCGACGAGGTCGGGACATCGCCGCGGCCGTGGGGGCCGCCCTGGTTGTCGGACTCGTTGCAGCAGTCCCGTGGGGCCTGGGCGACGTCTGGGACCAGTCGGTCGTCTACCACCTCGAGGCAGCGGGGGGCGCACTCCGGGGGCGAACCTCCGCAAGATCGCCAGCACGCTCGGAGACCGGGATCTGCTCGTCGTGGTTGCCGCCGCCGCCGCTGCAACGTGCGCCGTCATCCGCCGCCTCCGCGGCACACCTGTCGCGGACGCACCGACAGCCGACAGCGCACGGACCACTGGGCCGGGCATCGGCTGGCTCCTCGGTGGGTGGCTCGTGGCGATTCTCCTCCTCCTCAGTCTGGAGCATCCTCTGTGGCGACCACATGTGGCGCATCTGGTTCCCCCGCTCGCACTGCTGGCGGCGTGGCGGCGTCCCTCGTGGCGGGTGCTGGCGATCGTCTTGGTTCCGGCGCTCGCCTACCACGTCGTGCACACGACCGAGATCCTGTGGCCCGACGACGCCACCGGCGATGAAGCCGCCGTCGTCGCCGAGTTGCAGTCGCTGCCCGAGGGTGCTCTCGTCATCAGCGATGATCCGGGTCTCGCGTGGCGCGCCGGCCACGGCACACCACCCGACCTCGTGGACACGTCGATCCTGCGGATCGAATCGGGCCGGATCACGTCGGAATCGCTGGCGGACGCTGTGGCCGACGACTCGCAGGTCTGCGCCGTCGTGGTCTGGTCTGCGGTGCGTTTCGGCTCCTTCGAGGAGCTTCCCGCCCTCCTCGAGGACGAAGGTTTCGATGTGGCGGCGCGCTACGACGATTCGCGCGTGCTGTATGTGCGGCCCGACTGTGACCCCGGGTCGCAAGGCTGAAGGCCGACCGACCCGTTCAGTCGCTCTGTCCGGCCTCGTCGAAGCGACGGAGCCAGGGCGTCTTTTCGATGACGTTCGAGAAGGAGACCATCTCGGCCGCCACGTTCAGGACCAAGAGAGCCACGAGAACGACGGTACGGGCACCGCGACCCAACTCCAGCACGGCCATGAGACCCAGGACGGCACCGATGACGTTGGCGCCCGCGTCGCCGAGCATGACCCGCTCCCGCAGGTCGTCGAGGAGTACGCCCGTGGACGCTCCCATGACGGGCGCCACCGCGATGCCCACCGGGCTGGAACCCGCGAGGAGAGCAAGGGGGGCGTAGGCGACGAGAGCGACCTTGATCGTGCGTCCCGGAGCCCGGTCGAGCAGATTGCCGAGGTTCGCCGCAAGGGCGATCAGCACCGCGTCGGCAATGAGGCGTTTTCCGCTCACGAAGTCGGGGACGGCGACGAGGATGAGTGCCGCCGCTGCGCCGCCGAGGAGCTTGAGAATGCCCGTGGTGACGCGCCCCTGGGCCAGGGCACGTACGTGACCCCGATAACCCCTGTCACCGGCGTCGCCGAGAACGTCGTCGACGAATCCCAACAGCCCGAACGCGAAGCACGCGAACAAGACCAGCGTGCGGGCGACGTTGCCACCGGGCTCCGCGCCGAGACCGAGCGCTTCCAGCATGGAACGCCCGGCCTCCACGATCAGGACGGCGAACACGACGAGGATCCCCCCGGACGCCGGGACCTGGTCGCCGCGGTGGTTCGTCCGCAACAGAACAGGAGCGCTCGACAGCGCGTCGGCGCTCAGAACGAGATATCGCACAGCAAGAAGTCCCGTCAGAAAGGCGATCGCCCACACGGCGAGACCACCCAGTGCGCTCACTGTCCGATTCGAATGTCCGCGGCGTCGGGCTCAGGCTCCCTGCCTCCGTTCCTCGGCGGTTCCGGGACGCGCACCACGAGGACCAGGTAGACCAGTGATCCGTTGATCACGCCGAGCATCAGGCCAGGCACGGCGATGCCCGAATCGTTGAGGGCGAAACCCAAACCGCCCGCGATCATGAGGCCGACGAGTGCGGCCCTCAACTCCGGAACCGCGGTCTGGATGGCGCGCAGGCGTCCCCGGGAACGCCAGACGAGCACGGCCAGGAAGACCACGATGATCGGGACCATGAGCGTCCACACCGAACGCGTGAGAACCGAGAGGTTGGCGCCGAGCTTGCGCAGCACGACCGTTTCCAGAGCCTCCCAACCATCGTCGGCGATGCTCTCGACGAGTCGGCCGAGGTGCGTACGACGCTGGGCCGGACGCAGCAGGTCGAGGGTGGCGAATACGCCGATCACGGCGACCGTCGCCGCACCGACCCACACGAGGGTGCGCGCACGCACCTTCGCCCCGACCAGGAGCATCCCCATCACGATCGTTGTCGGGACCAGAGTGAGCACGCCCCCGACATCGGACCCCCACATGGGCATACCGACCATGACGAGAGTGAAGATCAGGATCCCGAGGCCGGCCTTGGCCCCGCGACGTCCCCCCACTCTGTTGGCGACGAGAGCGGCCAGCAGTACCGCGGCGCCGGCGATCTGAGCGAACGCGAGGTTGCCGAATCCCGCAAAACGACCGGCCACCGTCGGCGAGTATCCGAACACGGTGTTCAGTTGAAGCGGTGCGCCACGGACGACGTCGAGAAACTGGAGCCCGAGGATCACCGCGAGCGTGATGATGAGCGCGTCGGTCCAACGCCGGGCGAACACGGTCGCCAGTGTTCCGATCAGCAGACCGATGCCGCCGAGGAAGACCCAATACCACCCGACCGGATAGCGGTAGAACTCGATCATCCCAGCCAAGTAGGTGGCAGGGAGGACGCCGAGGAGGGCGAGCGCACTGAACGCCACGACACTCCGCGATCGGCGCAGTCCACGGGCGAGCGCGACAATGGCGAGCGCACACAGGATGACGTTGGCGACGACGAACACCTGCGCCACCGGTGTGACCATGCCGTCTCGAAAGCGCGCTTCGTCGTTCGCTTCGATGAGGAGTTCTCGGCGCCGGGCGGCATCGCCGCCGGTCGCACCCCGTTCGAATGCTCGGCCCTCCATCGACGACGGTCGTTCGACATCGAGCAGCTCGAGAATCGTCGGGGCGATGTCGACAGTCGTGACGAATCCCGATCTCCGTGTGCTCGCCGATCGAAGAAGTCCGGGCTCCAGGTCCGCGTGCCGAAGCCCCGCCACGCTCAGGTTCGTCCGTCCGCCTGCGTGGTATGGACCGACGACCATGACGGCGTCCGTCGCGGGATCGACGTGCTCGAGGATCCGACCGACGATCTCGTCACTGGATTCGAGGGCTTGACGCAGAAAGTCCGTTCGCAGGTCCGGTGCCACGAAGGGTCGGTAGGCGTCGGCGCGCACGAGGTCGGAGGCCTCGACGAGGACGACGGAGTCGGTGGTCCACACCTGCTCGAAGGCGGTCTCGACCGCTTCGGGATCAAGTCGGACTCCGAACGCCGCCTCGGGATCGTCGACCAGCAGATCCCGATTGACCTGGCCTGCGGGAACCACTCCGTCGCTGTCCATCAGTCCCATGACAGCTTCGCGACCGTAGGTGACGTCGAGATCCGGCACCTCCCAGTCGGCGTTGGCGATGACGGCCCTCGCGACGCCGGCGTCGTTCAGAGCATCACCGAGAGCTCCGATCTCCGCCTCGAAGCGAAGACCGTTGTTGCGTTCGACCACCGCGGGCAGCGCGAGGCTGAAGATCGCTTCCGAGGGCGCCTCACCCGTTCTCCGTTCGAACGCCTCCTCGGCCGAACCGCTCCCGTAGCGCTCGTCGACCTGGAAAGCCAGCCCGTCAAAGGCCACCGAACCCCGCGCACGAGTTCCGGCATCCATGGTGAGGTACCCGTCGCCTGCTCGTGTCGTGCGTCGCACTCCCCTCACCGACAGGTCCGCGATCGCCGACTCGTCGAGCAGCCCGTTGAGATGCGGCAACTCGGCGAGGCTGAGATCCTCCCATGTGATCGTGGGAATCGAGATCACGAGAACGCGCTCGACCGGGACAACGACGTTCTCGTCCGCGGCTTCCGATGCCGCGGCGCTCGGGAGTCGTGCCGTGCCCAGAAGTGCGATGGTTACGGCGAGGGTGATCGCGACCAAGGCGGCCACACCCACGGCGACGAGCGCGCGTCGTACCCGGAACCGACTCGTCGTCAGGGCTCTCACCTGGTCACGGTTCGATGAAGACCGGAACCGACGATTCGGCGCCGGCGCCAAAGCCGTAGTGGCCGACAACACCGTCACCGAGATCATCGAGTGCGAGGATGACCGCCACGCGACCCGCCACATGTTCCAGGTCGTCGACTGTCGAGACCTCCGCGCTGAGGATGTCATCGTCGCGCACGAACGCGACCTCCTGAGCACGTTCGGCGTCCGAATCGTTCTCCGCGAACGTCTCGGCCAGCACCGTCGGTCGCGCATCGCTGCTGAGCGCTCTGATCAGTGGTTCGGTCCAGATCTCGGATGCCCAGGAAGCGTCTGACCCCGTGGCCGCGACAACTCGGGTTCCATCCGCGGACAGCGATGCGACGTCGACCGGAACGCCTCCCACCTCGCCCAACTCGAGAAAACCCGAGTCGACGAGCGCCTCTAGTTTCGCGATGGACCCACCGCCGCCCACCTCGGACGCGACCATGCGGAGCCCCAGTTCGCGCAGACCTTCGGTCGAGGTACTGCCGGCAGCCAGGATCTCGGCAAGTGCCTGCTGGTCACCTTCCTCCTCGAGACGCCAGAGTTCCGTGAACCACAGAACACCCGGCACATGCGCCCCGGCCTGGCGAAGGCGTTCGACGGTGTCGTCGACGACGTCCGCGTTCAGACCACGAGGTGCAATCACGAGAGCGGGGATGTCGGTGAGGCGACCTTGAACGGCGTAGGGGGCCGACTCCTCGATGTAGGTGTCGGACTGCTCGACTTGTCCGCGAAGGCGGTCATTGGCAGCGACCCGATCGTCGAGGTTGGCCTCCACCGAATCGATCCGGTTGCGCAGGGCATCGACGATCGCCCGGTCGATGAGTGTGGAGCCGATCACGATTCCCAGTGCCAGGGAGAGGAAGACGGCGATCAGGGAGACGAGGTGGAAGCGGAAGTTGATCATCAGAACCTGTTCGTCACGTCGAGCCAGAAGTCACGGACCGTCAGCCACACACCGTCGAGGAACACATGGAGCGGCTCGGACACGACAGTGATGACGAGCATCGCGACGAGCGCGGCGCCGATCAACAACGCCAGGTCGGAACGTCGAACCCGCGTTTCGTAGAGCTGCGTGACGCCTTTCGCGTCGACGAGCACCGGACCCAGGCGAAGTCGCGTCAGGAAGGTCGACGACATCCCGGGGCGGCCCTTGTCGAGGAACTCGACCATCGTGGCATGGGTACCGACGGCGACGATCAGTCGGGCGCCCGCCTCGTACGCCAGCAACATCGCTGCGTCCTCACTGGTTCCCTCGATGATGAACTCCTCGTAGGGAAGACCCCATTCGAGGAGCGCCTCACGGCCGGGGGCTCTCCCGTCGGGGTGCACGTGATGGATCAGCTCCGCCCCGGTGCCAAGTGCAGGTTCCGAGACGGAGTCGAAGTCTCCGATGATGAGATCGGGAGTGAAGCCGAGTTCGAGAAGAGCGTCGGCGCCGCCATCGACACCGATGAGAACCGGCCGGAACTCGCGAATGTAGGCCCGCAGGGTCTTGAGGTCGTGCCGGTAGTCGTGACCCCGCACCACCACCAATGCGTGGCGTGCGGTGAAATCCGTACGCAGTTCGGGGAGCCGAATGGGCTCGAACGTGAGCGTCGCCTCCTTCTCGACGTACTCGAGGGTGTTCGCGGCGAAACGCTGGAGCTCTCCACCGATGGAGACCCGGGCTTCTTCCATCCGTTCGACGATGTCGTCAGCTCGCAAGACGGGCCCCTGCGCCACGACCTCGTCATCACGCAGGATCGTCCCTCCGTCGAGCCGGATCGTGTCACCGTCTCTGAGGCCGTCCAACAGGTCGGAGCCGAGATCGTCGACGAGAGGAATCCCCGCACGAACGATGCGAATCGGTCCGCCATTCGGGTACCGACCCGAGATGGAAGGGGCGGCGTTGAGGACAGCCTCGACTCCGGACTCGATCAGCCCGTCAGCCGCCACGCGGTCGATGTCCCGGTGGTCGATCACCGCGATGTCGCCCGGGCCGAGTCGCTTGATGAGATCCTTGGTTCGGCGTCCGATCCGGGCTCGCCCGACGATCGGCTGCGTGGGAGCTTCGACCTCGCGTGGGCTCATCGGGAAACTCGCTGTGCCCCGGCGAGAAGTTCCGCGGCATGCGACCGCGCGTGGTCGGATGTGTCGTCACCGGCGAGCATCCGCGACAGCTCCCCGACCCGGATCTCGCCGGTCAGTTCCTCGACGTCGGCGACAGTCCGCTCGCCGCGTTGCTGTTTCGTGACCGCGAACTGCGCGTCCGCGTTGGCGGCGACCTGCGCCAGGTGTGTCACCGCGAAGACCTGGCGTCGCACAGCCAGATCTGCCAGCGAACGTCCGACTGCGGCTCCTGCATCGCCACCGATGCCCGCGTCGACCTCGTCGAAGACGAACACCTGCGGGGCACCCTGTCCACGAAACGACAGGGTCACGCGCACGGCGAGCATCGTACGGGCCAACTCACCTCCGGATGCGGCGCGGGCGATGGGTCGGGGTGGCTCTCCTGGGTTCGGAGCCAACAGGAAGGCGATCTCGTCAGCGCCGTGGTCACCCAGATCTGTGGGGGTGATCGTGATGTCGAACGTGGCGCTCGGCAACGCGAGCTGGCGAAGCCGATTCGTGACCTGGCCGGCCATTTCGTCGGCTGCCTCGGAGCGAAGAGCACGTAGGCGTTGCGCTGCCGCCTCTGCGCGTTTCGTCGCGGCATCACGCTCGGCCCGCAAAGCCTCGACCCGCGCGTCGAGGTTCTCGATGGTGTCCAGCCGGTCCGCTGCCGCCACGCCGAACGCGGCGACGTCGGCTAGGGAGGCCCCGTACTTACGGGTGAGGTCGTGCAGTAGCCGCCGGCGTTCGTCGATCTCACTGAGGCGTGCGTCATCCTCCACGATCGACTCTCCTGCATCGCGGAGATCGTGGGCCAGCGTCTGCAACTCCGCTTGGAGCGCCAGAGCACGCTGGTGCAGTGCAGCGAACGGTTCCGCATTGCTGAGAAGCGTCGCCGCCTCTCCGACAGCATCTCCTCCCGTCGTCTCGAGCAACTCGTAGGCGCCGCTCAGGGTGGCTCGGAGTTCGCGAGCGCCCGTGAGAAGCTCGTGCTCGGTTGCGATGCGGTCGATCTCATCGGGATCGTCGATGGCCGCGTCGGTGATCTCCGCCACCTGGAATCTGAGGAGATCGACCTCGCGGGCCAACGTGTGCCGGTCGCCGCTCCTCGTTTCCGCGAGTCTCTCGTCGGCGCGACGCCGCTCCGCAAGCGCCGTTGCCACCTCCCGGCGTGCTTCCTGAGCCCGAGCGCCGGCGAAGGCGTCCACGGCGTCGCGCTGCGACGCCGTGTGCAAGAGCGCCTGATGGCTGTGCTGCCCGTGGTGAATGAGCAGGTCTTCGGTGCATGCCGCCAGCTCGCCGGCCGTGACGAGCCTGCCGTTCATGTACGCACGGCTACGTCCTTCGACCGCCACGACACGTGTGAGCACCAACTCGGTCTCTTCAGGAGTGCCTGCAGGCCCCCTGAGATCGACGGCGGCTTCACCGTCGATGGCACCGTCGATGGCACCCTCGATGGCACCGTCGATGACGAAGCGAGCTTCGACGCGCGCTTCGGAAGCCCCGGAGCGCACCATCGAGGCATCAGCCCTGCTCCCGGCGATGAGACCGAGCGCGACGACAAGGAGGGTCTTGCCGGCCCCCGTTTCGCCCGTGACAGTGGTCAGGCCGGGACCGAGCGCGACGGTGACATCGTCAATGATGCCCAGGTTCTCGACATGGAGTTCAGTGAGCATGGACCTACCGGTCGGACAGACCGAACTTGGCTTTGAGGATCTGGTGGAAGTCTCGGGCCTCGAAACTCACGATCCGGGCCGAGCGCTCGCCGGCCGTACACGACACGGAGTCGCCACGGTGGAGGACCACGACCTTGCGGCCGTCGGTCGTGAGGTGCACCGCCTGGTTGCCGGCGACCTCGAACCGGAGTTGCTCGGACGGACCGAGCACAAGAGACCGGTCGAAGAGCATATGCGGCGACACAGGAGTGAGCAGCATGCAACGGTGTGAAGGCGACACGATCGGACCCCGTGCGGAGAAGGAGTAGGCCGTCGAACCGGTCGGGGTGGCCACGATCACGCCGTCGGCAGCGTAGGTCGTGAAGGGACGCCCGTTGATTGCCACGTCGAGGCGGGCCGTCCGCCCCGGGTCGACCTTCTCGAGAGTCAGTTCGTTGAGCGCGTCGCACGTCATGTCAGCTCCGCCCACGGAAGCCGTGACGTGGAGCACCATGCGTTCCATGACGCTGAAGTCGCCTGCGAGGAGACGCTGCATCGCCACCTCGATCTCCGAACCGTCGACCTCGGTGAGATATCCGAGATGGCCGGCGTTCACTCCGAGGACCGGCACGCCGTGCTCGTAGGCTGCGTCGATCGCGTGCAGCATCGTGCCGTCTCCTCCGAGGGACACGACGACGTCACACATGCTGACGAACTGCTCAGGGGCGACGCCCAGCCCTTCCAGACCGACTGTCCGCGCGTCGTCGTCGCGCAGCACGACCTCGGCGCCGCCTGCCTCCAGACAGCGCGCTGCCCGAGCGGCCAGGTCAGTCATCCGACTCGTCTCCGGATTCGGGACGAGACCGACGCGGCGCACGGCTTCACCCACCATGATTCGTACCCCCCTGGGGAATGTCTGCCACCTCGCGGAGCATGGACGCACTGACAGGCTCGCCTGTTCTCCGACAGTGAAGGAGAAACTCGACGTTGCCGTCCGCGCCGGCGAGTGGTGACCTACAGACAGCCACGGGGACCAGCCCGGCTTCCGCGCGACGCCGCGCAGACTGCATAGAGGACCTCGGCGTGCACGGCCGGATCCCGCACGATCCCGCCCTTGCCCACCTTTGCTCTTCCGGCCTCGAACTGCGGCTTCACGAGGAAGATGAACTCCGCGTCGGAAGTGCCGATATTCGCCAGATCGCCGAGTACGGACCGCAACGAGATGAACGACAGATCCGCTGTCACGACGTCGCAGGGCGGAACCACCGAAGGCTCGAGTGCCCGTACGTCAAGGCGTTCGAGAACGCTCACGCGCGCGTCGTTGCGCAGCCCCCAGTCGAGTTGACCGTGACCCACGTCGACGGCGAAGACCTGCCGCGCGCCGTGCTGGAGGAGGCAGTCGGTGAATCCCCCCGTGGACGCCCCGGCGTCGAGACAACGACACGCGGTCACGTCGAGGCCGAAGATCTCGAGGGCGGCGGAGAGTTTCCTCCCCGCACGCGAGACGAACTCCCGACCCCCGGGACTCAGTTGGATGGGCTCCCCGGCAGCAACAAGCCGTGCAGCTTTGGCTGCGGGGGCGCCGCCGACGAGCACGCGGCCGGCGGCGATCGCCTCGGCGCCTTCCGTGCGGCTCGACACCAGACCGCGACGCACGAGTTCCCTGTCGAGCCTGCGTCGCACGGTCGTACGCGACGTCAGTGGCGCCCGGTCGACTTCTTGGCCGCCTTCTTGCCCGCGGTCTTCTTCTTGGCCGGCTTCTTGCCCGGCTTCTTGGCCGCCGCCTTCTTCTTGGCCGGTTTCTTGGCCGGTTTCTTGCCCGCGGTCTTCTTCTTGCCCGCGGTCTTCTTCTTCGCCGGCTTCTTCGCCGATGACTTCTTCGACGAGGTCGTGGACGAGGTTCCGATCTCAGCTTCCAAGCGGTGGATGTCGTCTTGGGTGGCGATTCCGATCTGGCGGAGTTGGCGTTGCAGCTGCCTCTGGATCTCGTCGCTGATCCGGGCGGAGAGCTGCTCGGACCACCGTCGGCGCCTTTCGAGAAGATCGTCCACGAACGTCTCCGCCCGATCCGAGGCGAGCCTCCCCTCCTCCACCAGATCCTCAGCGATGCGTTCGGCCTGCTCGCGCGTCACACTCGTGAACTCGACACCCGCGTCGAGGAGCTGTTTCCAGTCCGGCAGTTCAGCCATGGTCACACTCCCTCAGGTCATGGATTCGTCGTGCGAACGGTAGTGCAGGAAGCAGCCGTGGACCCGCACACAGTCACTCCACACAGTCACTCCACACAGTCACTCCACGCTGTCACTCCGCCGGTAGCCTGCGGTCGCCGATGGTCATTCCTCTCAAGGACCTCAATCCCGCGCGGCGTCGGCCGGTCGTCACGCTGCTTCTCATCGCGGCGAACATCCTCGTGTTCATCGCTATCCAACCTCGGGGTGGCGACACACCGAAAGCAATCGAGGAGGAGAACCGGTTCTTGTACGCACATGCCGCCGTGCCATGCGAGATCACGACGGACGAACCGCTGAGCCTCGCAGAGATCCAGACAGGGGTCTGCGGGTCCGACGCGGGTGTCGGGCCGGTGATCGGCAACCCGGAACCCTTCTTCGCCGGGAAGAACGTCTATCTGGCGATCTTCACGTCGATGTTCCTCCACGCGTCGTGGTTGCACCTCGGATTCAACATGTTGTTTCTGTGGGTCTTCGGCAACAACGTCGAAGACCGTCTCGGACACATCGGGTTCCTGCTCTTCTACGCGGTCACGGGCGTCGTCGCGACACTGACCCAGGTGGCCTTCGACACCGGGTCGACAGCACCCGTCATCGGCGCGTCCGGAGCGATCGCCGGCGTGATGGGCGCCTACCTGGTCTTCTGGCCGCGGGCACGCATCTTCGGGCTGCTCTTCATCTTCCCCATCGCCCTGCCGGCGAACTTCGTGCTCATCTACTGGTTCCTGACGCAGTTCCTGACCGACACCGACTCGGGCGTGGCCTGGGGCGCACACGTCGGAGGCTTCGTCGCAGGAGCGATCATCGCGTTCCTTCTCGGGCGGCTCTTCGGCTGGTCGAGCCCTCAGCACGACGACCCGCATCCACGGTCGCCCGCGGATTACGACGACGTACCCCCGGCCCCGCCCCCCTTCGGTCGTGGCGGCGGTCCCGACGATTCCACCGTCACCCCGCAGCGGCTCGGATGAGTTGAGGGCACAGTCCCGCGAGATCGTCGGCCACGAACGCCGGCGCCGGATCGGGAACCTGCTCCTCACGTCCGGGCCCCGCGACCCCACTCAACACGAGAGCGAAAGGCCACCCCAACGCGGCGGCGAGTGCCCCGTCGGTGGAGGGTCGGTCCCCCACCATCACGCCACGGCTGCCGAAGCGCTCGCGGACCAGATCGGTGTAGGGAGCCTCGGGCTTTCCGGCCACCGTGGGTTGCGCACCCCCCGCCGTGGCGACCGCCGCCACCAGCGCGCCGTTGCCGGGAAGAAGCCGATCGCCCGACGGGAACGTTGGATCGATGTTGGCCGCGACGAAGTGGGCTCCCGAACGGACAGCCTCCGACGCCCGATCGAGACTGCCGTAGTCGAACGACGGGTCGTATCCCACGACCACCGCCTCGGCGGGTGACTCCACGACGACGTCGAAGCCCCTGCGCGAGACCGCCTCGACCAGGCCGGGCCCCCCGCAGACCAGCACTCGGGAGTTCGCCGGGATCTGGCGTTCGAGCACACTCGCGGCCGCCTGCGCGCTGGTGACGAAATCACCGGGCTCGGCCGCGACACCCATCCCGGCCAGCTTGTCGACGTACGCCTCCAGTGTCGGGTTGGCGTTGTTGGTGAAGAACGCAACGGTGAACCCACCGGCGCGCAGCGAGTCCACGGCGTCGGCAGAGCCGACGATCGGTTCCGATCCGCGCCACAAGACGCCGTCGAGGTCGAGTCCGATCACCGCGCCGTCCACGTCGAACCCTTTCTCACCCTTGTGCTAGAACGCCTGACGACCGCACCCCGAAGGAGCAACCGTGCCCGAGTTCCGCCCCTTCCGGGGACTGCGTTACGACCTCGCGACACTCGGCGCCGAACTCGATGCGGTGATCGCACCACCCTACGACGTGATCGACGAGGACCTGCGCGACGACCTCGCCGCCCGCAATCCCCACAACTCGGTCCGCCTGATCCTCCCCACCGGTCACGACCCCTACGCTCATGCTGCGACGGACTTGTCGTTGTGGCGCAACGCCGGGGTTCTGCGCCTCGACGACGCGCCCGCCTTCTACGGCTACACGATGACCACCACCCACGCCGACGGCACCCAGCGCCGAACCCGCGGCGTGCTCGGCGCCCTCAAGGTCGGGGAGCCATCCGAGGCGGGAATCCTCCCTCACGAGCGCACCCTCCCCAAGGCCAAGAGCGACCGCCTCGCCCTGCTCACCGCCACCCGCGCCAACCTCGACCCGATCTGGGGGCTCACCCCCGCCACCGGCCTGAGTGACCTGCTCGCCGCCCCCGTGACCATGACCTGCGTCGACGACGACGGCGTGCGCCACGACCTTGCTCCCGTCACCGAGGCCGAACGCATCGCCGCCATCCAGGCGCTCGTCGACTCGGCCCCCGTCGTACTCGCCGACGGCCACCACCGTTTCGAGACCGCTCGCAGCTTCTCGACCTCCGACGGCGCAGCAGGCGCCGGATCGGTCATGGCGCTGATCGTGGAGCTCGCCCACTGGAGAGCTCACGATCCGACCGATCCATCGCCTCATCACCGGCCTGACGGACGACACCGACCTGCGCGGGGTTCTGGCCGAGGTCTTCGATGTCACCGACGCCGGGCCCGGCCACCGATGAGGGCGTCCGGCCCTCGAGAAGCGCATGGAGGCCGACGGGGGCCTCGGCCTGGTCGACGCCGACGGTCTGGCGTTCGTGGCGCCGACAGAACGCACTCCCCACCCCGACGACTTCGAGCAGCCCTGCCGACGGCACCGACGCCGCCCGCTTCGAGGCTGCGATCGTTCCGCGCCTCGGTGAGGCGAGCGTGAGCTATCGCGGCGGCGAGGTCACCGAGGTCGCCGCCCTCGTCGGAACGCCCGCCGCACAGGCCGCCGTGTTGCTGCGGCCCGTCAGCGTCGAGGCGACACGCCAGGCGTCGGAGGCCGGCGTCCGCATGCCGCAGAAGACCACCTTCTTCTGGCCCAAGCCCCGCACCGGCCCGGTGTTCCGCCTGCTCGACGAGAGCTGACGATCGTGCGTCTCCCCCGCCAGCTACTCACCTGTGCCGCACTGGCGTTGGCGCTCGTCGCGACAGCGTGTGGGACGGACAACGACCGAGCGACCGACGACGACTCCGCCGCGTCGTCGACATCCGGGTGCGACGAGGGCGTCGCCCCCGATGCGGCACTGCTCACACCCACGAGCGCGACGGGAACACAGGGAGCGAGCTACTCGAACGACCCCTTGGCTCCACAGTCGAAGAGCTGCGCGGGAATGACGACCTTCTTGTCGACACCGCAACCCGGCTTCGATCTCCAGTCGTACGTCTTCTACGGACACCTGAAGGACACGTCCGGAAAGGTCGTTGCCTTCTCGACACTGTCGCAGGAGCAAGTGCTCGGATCGGCTTCACCCACGCAGATGGACGGCATCACCGTGAACGCCGGCTCGGAAACGACCCTCGGCGGCGTGGAAGGGGCTCCGGACACGAGCGACGAAATCTCGCAGACATCGAACCCGTGGAGCCAGCGCAGCCAGTCCTCCACGGCCGGCAAGGCGCCCCAGTACGTCGACGCCCGGGTCGTGGAGGGGCAACTCGGCGAGCCCGGCGCCGTCATCGAGCTCACGGCCCAAGTGGGTGCGCTTGCCGCCGACTCGACATCGCCCGAACCCCTGCAGCTCTCACTGCGGATCAGAGATGTCGCCGGGGTCGGCCAGTGGGGCTACGGGCCATCAGGGTTCTTCCCGCAGTGGATCCACCCCGACCAACGCGAGGCCATCACGAACACGTACGAGGGCTCGGTGGAGAAGTACCTGGAGGCGACCGACGACGCTATGACGAACCAGGGCTCGTACTACTACTCCTCACCTGTCGTCGACGTCGAGCGATTCACGGTCTCCCGTGGCAACACCGTGGAGTACAGCGGCACCGAAGGCGAGTTGCTCGTGGACTATGTGACGCAGACCTTCGACGCCAAGGCCGACGAGGTCGTCCGCAACGGCGTGCAGTGGACCGAGTTCTCAGTGCTCTTCGACGACGACACGACGATGAAGCTCGGTGAGGTCACGCAGAAGTCCGTCGGCACACTTCCCTACGCCGTGATCCTGTCGGCCGACGGCTCTCGCCACGCCAACGGCGCCCTCGAGGCAGCCGAGCGCTGGGACATCGGTGACATCACGATCACACCCGATACCTCATCGACATGGACGAGCCCCCGCTCACAGAAGACGTACGCGATGCGCTACACCGCCGAGTTGAAGGAATCCGCCAGCAGCCCGCCGGGCTCCCTGACGTTCACGGCGGTCTACGACGACCAAGAGGTCTCGGTGGGCGGGCGCACCGTCTACGAGGGTCTCTACGAGGTCAGCGGCACCATCGACGGAGATCCGGTATCGGGGTATGCGTGGGCGGAGATCCAACCGTCGGGCTCTCTCTAGCCTGCCGGCCGGAGTCGGCGGATGCCTACTCCTCGACCTCCCAGGTGGCGCCGCTGCCGACGAGCTCGGCCAGGTTGCCCGGACCGCGTTCAGCGCTCGCCTGAGCGAGTTGGCGTTCGAGCTCGTCGTCGTACACGAGGCGTTCCACAGCCCGGAACACTCCGATGGGCGTCGGCTGGGTGGGGTGCTCGGCGAGACGGGACAGCGAGAACGCGACGCTCGGATCGCGGCGGGTCTCGTCGTGGACGAGGATACGGCTTGCCTCGACCTCGTCGGCCTTTGCCACGGAAGCCTCGCCGTACTCATTGAGCACGACACACAGGCTGTCGTTCTCGCCGAAACGCACAGGCTCGCCGTGTCGTAGCTCGATGAGCATGGATTCCCGGTTGTCACGGGAGGTGATCTCCGCGAACGCTCCGTCGTTGAAGACGTTGCAGTTCTGGTAGACCTCGACGAAGGCGGCGCCCCGATGGTCGTGAGCGCGACGGAACATCTCGGTCATGTGCTTGCGGTCCATGTCGTGGGTACGCGCCACGAAACTCGCTTCGGCTCCGAGTGCAACCGACAACGGGTTGAACGGGAAGTCGACCGAACCCAACGGTGACGACTTCGTGACCTTCCCGACCTCGCTCGTCGGGGAGTACTGGCCTTTCGTGAGGCCGTAGATCTGGTTGTTGAAGAGGATGATGGTGAGGTTGACGTTGCGGCGCAGCGTGTGAATGAGGTGGTTCCCCCCGATCGAGAGTGCGTCGCCATCACCTGTGATCACCCACACGTCGAGATCGGGCCGGGCGATCGCCACGCCGGTGGCCACCGCCGGTGCGCGACCGTGGATCGAATGAATGCCGTACGTGTTCATGTAATAGGGGAAGCGCGACGAGCATCCGATCCCCGAGATGAACACCGTGTTCTCGGGAGCGACGTCGAGGTCGGGAAGCAGAAGCTGCACCGCGGTGAGAACCGAGTAGTCGCCACAGCCCGGGCACCAACGGACTTCCTGGTCGCTCTGAAAGTCCTTGCGAGTGAACTTCACGGAGCCGGTCGAGTCGTCACTCATCGAGCATCTCCAGGATCGTCGTTTCGATCTCCTCGGCGTGAAAGGGAACTCCGCGGACCTGCGTGAGGCTCCGCGCGTCGACGAGGAACTCCGCGCGTACGAGCTTCGACAGCTGACCGAGGTTCATCTCGGGGACGAGCACCTTCGGATGAGCGCTGAGGACCGCACCGAGGTTCTCGGGGAAGGGGTTCAGATATCGCAGGTGGGCATGTGCAACGTTGTGACCGCGGGTGCGGGCGCGTCGGACGCCGGCATCGACCACACCCCACGTACTCCCCCACGACAGGACGAGGAGCTCGTCGCCGTCGGCGCCGTTGACTTCGAGCGGCGGTATGTCGGAGGCGATCCCCGCGACCTTGGCCGCCCTCACGCGGCACATGTGGTCGTGGTTGTCGG
This sequence comes from uncultured Actinomycetes bacterium, assembly GCA_963704035.1. GTDB lineage: Bacteria > Actinomycetota > Acidimicrobiia > IMCC26256 > JAOSJL01 > JAOSJL01. The sequence goes on from CAVPGR010000002.1 coordinate 904,251, forward strand.
GGTCGTAGTTGACGTTCCCCGTGCGATCCTGCTTCTCGAGCCCGCCGATGCGGTGCATGAGACCCGGGGTACCAGGGACGGCCCAGGGACGGGCGAGCGTCTCGGGATCGCGCAGGTACGGCAGGAACTCGTCGCCGTCGTTCGGTTCCGTCGCGAACGGGACCGAGATGTCGGGAAGCGTGTCGACATCCGGAAGCAGCCAGGGCTCGGATCCGTTCGCCAAATATCCGTCGGTGAGCAACATGACAGGCGTGCGGTACTTCAGCGCGATGCGCACAGCCTCGAACGCTGCGTCGAAGCAGTCGCTCGGCGAGCGTGCCGCCAGGACCGGCATGGGCGCCTCGCCGTGCCGCCCATACATGGCAAGCATCAGATCAGACTGTTCGGTCTTCGTGGGCAGCCCCGTGGACGGACCTCCGCGCTGGACGTTGACGATCACGAGCGGCAACTCGAGGCTGAGGGCGAGACCGAGCGCCTCTCCCTTCAAGTCGACACCCGGTCCGCTGGTGGCGGTCACACCGAGCTGACCTGCGAAGGAGGATCCGATCGCGACGCCGGCCGCGGCGATCTCGTCTTCGGCCTGCATGGTTCGAACACCGAAGTTCTTGTGTCGCGACAATTCGTGCAGGATGTCGGAAGCCGGGGTGATCGGGTACGACGCGTAGACCATCGGAAGGCGCGCCTGTTGCGAGCCGGCGATGAGCCCGTAGGTGGTGGCGAGATTTCCGGTGACGTTCCGGTAGTGACCGGCCGGGAGTGGCGCCGGGGAGATTTCAAAGGGGTGATCGAACAGCTCAGCGGTCTCGCCGAAGTTGTAACCGGCCTTGAAGGCGGCGATGTTGGCATCGCGGACGAGTTCCTTCTTGGCGAACTTCTCTTCGGTCCACGCCACGATCGGGTCGGTGGGCCGCGAATACATCCAGGAGATCAGCCCGAGCGCGAAGTAGTTCTTGGAACGCTCGGCGTCGCGAGGCTTCACACCCAGCGGTTCGCATGCCTTCTTGGTGATCGACGTCATCGGAATCTCGAAGATGGTGTACGCGTCGAGGCTTCCGTCCTCGATCGGGTTCGCGTCGTAGCCGGCTTTCTCGAGGTTCCGGTCGACGAAGGCGTCGGTGTTGACGAGGATCGTCGCCCCGCTCGACAGATCACCGAGGTTCGCCTTCAGGGCGGCGGGGTTCATGGCCACCAGGACGTTCGGGACGTCGCCGGGTGTCGTGATGTCGTGGTCGGAGATGTGCACCTGGAACGAGGAGACCCCGGCGATCGTCCCGGCCGGGGCACGGATCTCAGCCGGGTAGTTCGGCAACGTCACGAGGTCATTGCCGAAGATGGCGCTCACGTCGGTGAATCGGTCACCCGTGAGCTGCATGCCGTCACCGGAGTCACCGGCGAATCGAATCACGACGCGCTTGAGAGACTCCGCGTCGTTCGGAGGTGCATCTGTCGTGTGGGCCGACACCGCTTCGCCTCATTCCTGTGGTTTTCCTGCGGCCGGCGGGCCGCGGGCCGGCCGCTGAGTTCCGTCTCAACCTTAGCGGTGGCCTGACGCCGTCCTCCTCACCGGGGTGCCTCGCGTGAGACGGGGAGAACCTATGCTCGACCCGGGGTCCACAGACGCCCCGCCCACACCCGATCCGCCGACAAAGGGGTACCTCATGGCTCTCGGATACAGCGGCAAGCTCTTCATCCTCGCGTTCGACCACCGCGGCTCGTTTCAGAAGAAGATGTTCGGAATCGAGGGTGACCCGAACGCCGAGGAGACGGCGCGCATCATCGACGCCAAGTCCGTGATCTTCGACGGCTTCACGCGCGCCATCGCCGAGGGTGCGCCCCAGAGCAGCGCCGGTGTGCTCGTCGACGAGCAGTTCGGCGCCGACGTGGCCCGCAAGGCCCGCGCCAACGGACTCATCCTCGCCATGCCGGTCGAGAAGTCGGGCCAGAACGAGTTCGATTTCGACTACGGCGCGGATTTCGGCGCCCACATCGAGGAATTCGACCCCACGTTCTCCAAGGTGCTCGTCCGCTACAACCCCGACGGCGACGCCGAGATGAACGAACGCCAGACCGCCCGGCTGAAGGAGCTGTCGGACTGGTTGCACGCCAACGACCGCAAGTTCCTCTTCGAGCTCCTGGTCCCCGCGGAGGACGACCAGCTCGCCTCGGTCGACGGTGACGCCGAGCGCTACGACACCGAGGTGCGCCCCGGACTCATGCTGCGGACGATCACGACCCTCCAGGAGGCCGGCATAGAGGCCGACATCTGGAAGATCGAGGGCATCGACCGCCGTGAAGACTGCGAGATGATCGCCGCTCAGGCCCGCTCGGGCGGTCGCGACAACGTCGGTTGCGTGGTGCTCGGTCGCGGCGCCAACGCCGAGAAGGTCGAGCACTGGCTGCGCCAGGGCGCGGCGGTGGAGGGCTACATCGGCTTCGCTATCGGGCGCACCATCTGGTGGGACGCCCTCTCGGGCTATCTCGACGGCTCACTCCCCCGTGAAGAGGCGGCCGGCCAGATCTCGGAGAACTACCGCCGCAACATCGAGGTCTACGAGGCCGCCGAGGGCTGAAGCTCTCAGGCGTCGAGGTCGGCGAGCGCCGACTCCGCGAACCGTCGCGCCGCGGCGCGACGGCGTTTGTCGCTTCCGGTGACGATCCGTTCAGCCTCGACGTCGACCCTGCTGCCGGTCGCGCCACCCTGCCGGTAGAAGCGGCGCCGGACCCGTCCCACGATCGTGACGGGGTCGCCCTCGCTGAGTGACTCGACGGCCGTGGACGGGTCCCACACGGTGACGGGCACCGACGTGGCCGTCTCCCCCGCCGGGACCCGCACGGCCAGTGATGCCAGGCGTGTGCCCGACTCGAGCACCCGCACCTCGGCGGGGCCCGAGCACTCACCCCGAAGCACCGCCAGGTTCACCGGGTCGTCGCCGCTCGATGGAGTGGCAGTTGATTTCCTGGACATGGCTCTTTTCCTGGACATGGCTTTCTCCCTCCCTGGGAACATCGCCGACGCGGCGAAGCGCGCCGATGTCGGAACGTCGTGGGAGGAAGGTTCAGGGGAAGTCGAGAGCGACCGTACCGGCGGCGTGTGACAGCTTCACCTACCCGCGACGCTCAGGCCAGGGCGGCGAGTCGCTCCGGGGCGTCGGTGAGGTCCCGGTCGCCTTCGACGACCCGCTGGAACAGGGCGCGCGCGCGCGGCAGATCGCCGCTGCGCTCGTGGAGGTCCGCCAATGCATAGAGCAGCCGCAGATCCTCGGGCGAGGTGCTCCGTACCTTCCGCGCCCGTTGGTCGAGCAGCCGGATCGCCTTGTCGAACTCACCCTGGTCGGCCAGGGCGCCCGCCGCAACGATGCGTCCCTCCACGACGAGCGCCGGTCCCGGTGAGACGGCGCGCAGCTCCTCCCAGAGCTCGTCGACCGCCTGGAAGCGGCGTTCCGCCCGGTAGCAGTCCATGAGAACGGGGTGCTGGTCGGTGGACCTGCTGAGCCGGGCGAACTCCACGAGTTCCTGGCGGGCAGCCCGGTAGCGCCCGGCCCGGTAGTACGACAGGCCGAGCAGCTCCCGTACGCCCACCGCACCGGGCGCCTTGTCACGCACCTTCTCCAGGATCTTGATCGCCTCACGCTCGCGACCACCCTCGTAGGCGTCGGCGGCTTCCATGACCTGGGCGTGGAGCTTCTCGCCGTTCCTGGGTGAGGCCGCAATGAGCTCCTCTCGGATCTCCGCCCCGGCTTCCTTCGGGCGGCCGCGCCGACGTCGACGCTTCGGAGCGCCGGATTTCGGAGCGCCGGCACGGGAGCCGTTGCGGGGCATGGGTCATGTCCTTCGTCGTCAGAAACGGCGGCTGTCGAACGTGCGGGCGTCGTGGGCCGGCGGGGACTCGAACAGCCGACGACCAGCAGTAGTGTGCCGCAGATGTCCGCCGAGTTCCTGATGACGTCGCTCGTCGTGGTGCTGATTCCGGGCACGGGCGTGGTCTACACGGTGTCCAGCTCGCTGGCCGGAGGGCGGCGTCGAGGTCTCTTCGCGGCGGTTGGCTGCACCCTGGGCGTCGTTCCTCACATCGTGGCGGCGATGCTCGGCGTCTCGGGGATCATGCAGGCCGGCGCCGTGGCCTTCGAGGTCCTCCGGTGGGCAGGCGTCGCCTACCTCGTGTTCATGGGCGTGTCGATGTTCTTCGAGCGGGGAGGTCTCTCCGCTGGATCCGGCGACGAGCCCGTCGAGCCCAAGCGGGTGGTCATTCGGCGTGGGATCGTCCTCAACCTCCTGAATCCGAAGCTCACGCTTTTCTTCTTCGCGTTCCTTCCCCAGTTTCTGACCGGCTCGCCGGGCCTCCTCGATGCAGAGCTGCTCGGTCTGGGGACGGTCTTCATGGCCCTGACGCTCCTCGTGTTCGCCGGCTACGCCGTTCTCAGTGCCGCAGTTCGTGACCATCTGCTCGGGTCGAGCACGACACTGCGGTGGGTTCAGCGGGCGCTCGGCGCGCTGCTGATCGGCTTCGCGGTCAGACTCGGCGTCGCCGACCGGTAGCGGACGCGACGACGCCCGCCGGGACGGTGAGGTTCTCTGAGGAACCCGGCCCTCCGGCGGGCGTGGTGCGGAGAAATCCGGCGGCGACCTACTCTCCCGGGGAGTCTCCTCCCAAGTACCATCGGCGCTGGCGAGCTTCACTTCCGTGTTCGGAATGGGAACGGGTGTTTCCCCGCCGCTATGGCCACCGAAATCAAGTTGTCAACAAGGCGCGCGAGGCTCCTCGAGGACTTCATAGCGAGCACGAATACCACAGAAAAGAAGTCCAAGCCCTCGGCCGATTAGTACCGGTCGGCTGAACACGTTGCCGTGCTTACACCTCCGGCCTATCAACCTGGTGGTCTACCAGGGGCCTTACCCGGTTAACCCGGTGGGAGATCTCGTTTTGAGGCAGGCTTCGCGCTTAGATGCCTTCAGCGCTTATCCTTTCCGCAGGTCGCCAACCAGCCGTGCTCCTGGCGGAACAACTGGCACACGAGAGCTGCGTCCGTCCCGGTCCTCTCGTACTAGGGACAGCTCCCCTCAAATCTCCTACACCCGCAGAGGATAGGGACCGACAGTTCTGTTACCACGGCTCCACCGTGTTCCCGTAGGGAAGTTCATGATGGAACCGACGGTCAGGTCATTTCTGCCTGACTCTGCATGTCGCCATGCAGCTCGGACTGTATCTTCACACCTGTTCAGGTGAGTTCGGCGTGCAGTCTCTGAGGGTTCTCGGAGCCCACCACGTCCTCGAGTCGCCAGCGTCGGTACCGTCCTCCACCATTCATGGTGAAGGCCTGGCGTACCAACAGTTCGAACCCATCCGCACGGAGATGCACACGTCGGTTCATCGACGTGACGATCTCGGCGAAGGTCTCGAAAGTATGACGTTTCTCGGACAAGAGTGGATTTCGTCGGAAGAAGGGTATGACCGAGCCCAGAAGATCCGATCGCCGGCGCACCACCAGGACGTGAGTCCTGTCGATGTCGCTGTGCCGATCGTTGACGAGGAGCCGGCCGCAGCCGAGTTCCTCCTGCATGATCTTCAGGACGGCCATACGTTCGGCGTTCTGGGACACCCGAAACTCGGGTACCAGTTGAAAACCGAACGCCAAGTCGGTGCGTCGTTGTACACCGACCGAAAATGATCCTTCTCCGTCGACAAATCCGCTCAGGTAGGCTTCGAGCCTTCCCTGCTGATTGTCCGCACCGATCGGATTTTCACTGTTCACGTCACAACCCTAAACATCTGGTGTGACAGTGAACGAGTACCGTCGGATACTCGGAGTTTCCAGCATATAGCCGAATTTATAGACAGCGCGTTCATTCCACTGTCTCACGACGTTCTAAACCCAGCTCGCGTACCGCTTTAATGGGCGAACAGCCCAACCCTTGGGAGATGCTTCACCCCCAGGATGCGACGAGCCGACATCGAGGTGCCAAACCTTGCCGTCGATGTGAACTCTTGGGCAAGATAAGCCTGTTATCCCCGGGGTACCTTTTATCCGTTAATCGACCGCGCTTCCACACGCCACGGCCGGGTCACTAAGCCCTGCTTTCGCATCTGCTCGACTTGTTGGTCTCGCAGTTAAGCTCCCTTGTGCCTTTGCACTCGACGCCTGATGGCCGACCAGGCTGAGGGAACCTTTGGGCGCCTCCGTTACTCTTTGGGAGGCGACCGCCCCAGTCAAACTGCCTGCCTGACGCTGTTCCTGACCCGGATTACGGGTCCAGGTTAGAGCCTCAATACGAACAGGGTGGTATTTCAAGATTGGCTCCACTCGAGCTAACGCCCGGGCTTCCAAGCCTCCCACCTATCCTACACAATCCGTACCGAAACCCAACATCAAACTACAGTAAAGGTCCACGGGGTCTTTCCGTCCTTCTGCGGGCAACGAGCATCTTTACTCGTCGTGCAATTTCGCCGAGTCTCTGGTTGAGACAGTAGCCAAGTCGTTGCGCCATTCGTGCAGGTCGGAACTTACCCGACAAGGAATTTCGCTCTAGTGAGCCCCCATGTCGCCATGAGGCTAGGACCATATCTTCAACTCGATGTCGTTCGAGTCGGTTGGCGTATGGCCTCTGAGGATTCCAGATACCGAGACCGCTGCCTCCGATTCATCAACTCAGTTTCCTGAGCGATTCTCCGGAGCCCGTCTGCTTCGAGATGCTCGCCGGCCTCCATGACCTGGAGAACGCGGGCGAACCGCTCGAAGTCGTGACGCTTCGCGGTTCTGAGTGGACGTTCTTCGAAGAACGGCACCACGACATCGACGAGATCCCGCCTCCGCTTCACGGAGAAGCGGAGGAGAACGTCTCGATGGTTGTCGTGGCGGCGATTCTCGATCAGCGTTCCACATCCGAAGAGCTCCCGGAGGAGCTCGAGGGCGGAGCGTGATGGTGCGGCCTGTACAACTGAAAACTCATGCTGGACTTGCCAGCCGAGTCGACAGGTACGGTTCCGAACCACCGAGATCGAGAAACAGCCTTCGCCGTCGACGAAGCCGACGGCCCACTCCAAGGCATCTGGCCTTTCCTGCTGATTCTCCGCACCGGACGGATTGTGACTGTCCACGGGCTCACCCTAAACATCGGGTGTGACAGTGAACGAGTACCGCCGGATACTCGGGATTTCCAGCATATAGCCAACTGCAATTCCATACGTCGCCGTATGGAGGGGCAACGCCCTCGCACGTGAGGGCTCTTTACCTTAGGACCGTTATAGTTACGGCCGCCGTTTACCGGGGCTTAGTTTCAGAGCTTCGCCGAAGCTAACCCTTCCACGTAACCTTCCGGCACCGGGCAGGCGTCAGTGCATATACATCCTCTTTCGAGTTAGCATGCACCTGTGTTTTTAGTAAACAGTCGCTTGGCCCTGGTCACTGCGGCCCGCTCGGGCTTTGGACGCGAAGTCCGTCACCCTACTAGGGCCCCCCTTCTCCCGAAGTTACGGGGGCAATTTGCCGAGTTCCTTAACCAGAGTTATCTCGATCGCCTTCGTATTCTCTACGTGCCCACCTGAGTTGGTTTGGGGTACGGGCACCGTGCCAGCTGACTAGAGGTTTTTCTCGGCAGCGTGGGATTCGTCACTTCTCCTGAAGCGGATCGGCATCGCGTCTCGGGGTGTGTGTCCGACGGATTTGCCTATCGGACCCCCTACACGCTTGCCCCGGGACAACCATCGCCCGGGCTGACGTACCCTCCTGCGTCTCCCCTTCGCTACCCGCCGAGGATTGGGACGGGTTCGATCCCGAAGGATCAGCCCCCGATCGCTCCCCATTGGGGTGAGCGCGGACACGGTGGTACAGGAATATCAACCTGTTGTGCATCGACTACGCCTTGCGGCCTTGCCTTAGCTCCCGACTAACCCTGGGCGGATGAGCCTTCCCCAGGAACCCTTGGGCATTCGGCGGAGGGGTTCCTCCCCCCTCTTTCGCTACTCATACCGGCATTCGCACTCGACCCCGCTCCACGTGTGCTTACGCACCCGCTTCACGGCAAGATCGACGCTCCCCTACCCGACGTGCACACCCGGAGGTGTATACGACGACGCAGCTTCGGCTCCATGCTTGAGCCCCGTTACATTGTCCGCGCAGGACCACTCGACCAGTGAGCTGTTACGCACTCTTTCAAGGGTGGCTGCTTCTAAGCCAACCTCCTGGCTGTCTGGGCAATCCCACATCGTTTGCCACTGAGCATGGAATTAGGGGCCTTAGCTGGCGTTCTGGGCTG
>CAVPGR010000002.1:917500-1301133 GCA_963704035.1 uncultured Actinomycetes bacterium
AGGTGATCACCACGCTGCACGCGGGCGAGGATCGTGAGCCGGTCACCTTGGACCAGATCGCCCCCACACTGCGCGACGCCGTCGTGGCCGTCGAGGACGAACGCTTCTACACGCACAGTGGCGTCGATGCGAAGGCGGTGAGTCGCGCGCTCGCCCACGACCTCGGCGCCGGAAAGGTGGAGGAAGGCGGATCCACGATCACCCAGCAGTACGTCCGCAGTGCGCTTCTCGATCCGGAGCGATCGGTCGACCGTAAGGTCCGTGAAGCGGTGTTGGCGTGGGAGCTCGAACGCGAACTCACCAAGGACGAGATTCTCGAGCGTTACCTCAACGCCGTCTACTTCGGAGACGGAGCCTACGGAGCGCAGGCGGCAGCGAAGCACTACTTCGCCAAACCGGCCTCCGAGCTGACACTCGAAGAGAGCGCACTGCTCGCCGGTCTGCTCCAGGCACCGGAACGCTACAACCCGCTCGTCGCACCCGACGTGGCGCGCGACCGTCGCGACACCGTGCTCGACAAGATGCTCGAACAGGGAATGATCGACGAGGCCGCGCACGACGAAGCGATCGCAATCGACGTCGTGCTCGCCGGCTCCTCGACAGGTGATTCCGCCGACGACACACTACCCTGCCCCGCACTTCGTCGACCGTGTGATCGACGTCATCGTCGCCTCCGAGGACTTCGGCGGCTCACCCGAAGAACGACGCAACCTTCTCTTCACGGGCGGGCTCACCATCGAGACCGGTCTCGATCTCGAGAACCAACGACTCGCCGAGGAGGCGGTCGGCCGCGTCGTCAGCGAGCCCGACACCGATCCGGCCGCGGCTCTCGTGTCCATCGACTCGGTCGTCGGCGAGGTGCGTGCGTATGTCGGCGGCTCCGACTACTTCGGCACCGCCGGCAATGCTCAGTTCGACCTGGCCGGTCAGGGCGTCCGCCAGGCAGGTTCGGCTTTCAAGCCGTTTGCCCTCGTGGCCGCCCTCGAAGCCGGCTACACCACCGCCCGTACGTACCCGGCGCCGTCATCGATCGAGATTCCCCTCCCGGCTCCCCAGGAGGCCTGGGAGGTCCACAACTACGACGACCGCGGCGGGGGTGAACTCGATCTCATCGAGGCCACCGTCCAGTCGGTGAATACCGTGTACGCGCAGCTCACCGACGATCTCGGCGCACCGGCGGTGGTCAAAGCCGCCACGCGTCTCGGCATCGCGTCACCCCTCGAACCGGTCGCGTCGGTTGCTCTCGGCACCAACGGCGTCACCATTCTCGACATGGCGTCCGCGTACGGCACACTCGCCAGCGGTGGTACCCGCAGCGGCCCGACCTTCGTCACCAGGGTCACCGCCGCCGACGGGCGCGTCCTCTACGAGGCCGACCATTCGAGTGAGCGGGTGCTCGACGAGGCCGTCGCGAGCGAGGTCACCGACGTGCTGCGCCAGGTTCCCGAACGCGGGACGGCCGTGAACGCGAGGATCGGGCGCCCCATCGCCGGCAAGACGGGTACGACCGAGGAAGAAGGGGATGCGTGGTTCGTCGGCTACACGCCCGAGCTCGTGACGGCCGTGTGGGTCGGCTTTCCCGACGCCCCTCGCCCGATGGTGCCGCCCACCACCCGGATCACCGTGACGGGCGGAGCATGGCCCGCGCAGATCTGGCAGCTCTACCAGGGGGCCGCACTCGCTGATGTCCCGATCACACCGTTCCCTGCTCCCGACACCTCGACCGAAGGCGACGAGACGGTTCCCCCGGTGATCGGTATGCGCGGCGACGAGGCCGCAACCCTGCTGGCTGACGCCGGCTACGCGGTTGTCGTCGAGGAACGGCCCGACGGCGACTACCCACCCGGCACGGTGGTCGAGCAGTCACCCGAACCGCGTGCACCCATCGGAGCCGCCGGCGAGGTACGACTCGTCCTCGCCGGTGGAGAACCGGACACCGTCGCCGTGCCCGCGGTCCTCGGGCTGCGCGCGGACGAGGCGACCTTCTGGCTGGAGGCCTCCGGTCTCCATGCGGCGATCACCGTCGAGGCCGAACCACCGCCGGGCGACCCCGCGCGCACCGGACGCGTCTGGAAACAGTCGCCGGCCGCGGGGGCAACCCTCGACGAACGTACCGAGGTCCACGTCACGGTCAATCCCGCCGGATGAGTCGCGGGACGCCGACCGTCCCCCCGTCCCCACATGTCCCCGTGCTGGTCGTCGACGCCATAGCGTTCTCCGTGTGGTCACCACGCGTCGGGTCGCTCGCACAATCATCCTCGCAGTGGCGATCACGGTGTGCCTCGGCTTCGTCGCCCCCACCGTGGGGCTTGGTGCCCCGAGCGAGCCCGACGGGACGACCACACTGCTCGACGACGGTGCGTGGAGCTGGTTCGAGAACGAACGGGCCGTCCTCTCCCACGACGGATCGCTCCTCGCGGTGTCGGCAGTCGTCGGAGAGAACTCCGCGTTCCCTCCGCCCGGCACGGTTGCTCTCGTGGAACTCGACCTCGCATCGGGCAACCGTCGGTTCGTCGATCTCGGCCACACCGAAGCCGACGATCACAACAGCGCCGCGATCTGGGAAACCCCCACCGGCGAGATCCTCACGTCGTGGGCGCGCCACAGCCAGGACAGCTTTCTTCACACGCACCGTCGGCGGACCGACGGGAGCTGGCTCCGAATTCCTCAGATCGACACGGGCTCCCCGGCGACGTACAGCAACCTGCTCGGTTCCACGAAGCCGGCCGACTCCGCGACGCTTCTCTACGACTTCTACCGGGGCGCCCGGTGGGATCCGTCAGTGCTCAGATCCGACGACCTGGGGAGGACCTGGTTCGACCTGGGCCGCCTGTTGCGTGATCCCGCCGACGACGTCTTCGGTCGACCGTACGTCAACTACACGTCCGACGGTGCGGGGAGGATCGACCTCATCGCCACCGAAACCCATCCCCGCAACGACGCGACCTCGATCTACCACGGGTTCATTTCCGGGGGTCGGCTCCATGATTCCGCAGGCAACGACCTCGGCGCCCTCGGATCGGCCGTGCCGGTGACCGCCCTCACGCCCGTCTGGAGCGCGAGCGGCGACCTACGGGCATGGACCGCCGACATCGAGGTCGACCCCGCGACGGGTCGGCCCGTGGCGACGTTCTCCGTGCGCCACACCCCCGACGACCACCGCTACTGGCACGCTCGCTGGGACGGCACATCGTGGATCGCCCACGAGATCGCCTTCGCGGGCTCCGCGTTGTACGACGCGGAGGTCGACTACACCGGCCTTGTGTCGCTCGACCCCGACGACCCGGATCTGGCGGTGATCTCGACCGACGTCGATCCCGACACCGGGGCGCCGCTCGTGTCGGGAACCGACGGGCTCCGGCACTATGAGTTGTTCGCCGGCCAGGTCGACGGCGACGGTGCGGTCGCCTGGCTCCCGCTCACCGCCGACTCCGTGGCCGACAACATCCGCCCCGTCGTGACGACCCACCCGTCGGGTGCACGGGCAACAATCTGGCTTCGGGGCGAGTACACGACGTTTCGGGACTACGACCTCAGTGTCGTCGGTGTCGTGCGACGCCCCGACCACACAGCGGTCGCGGCAGGGCCGGCCACGAGCGCTCACGTGATCGACACCGTAACGGTGGGTGAACCCCATGGCGCACCCACGACGCTCACGGCCGGGGCGTTCGACGGACACCGCGCCACCGATCTCCTGATGACGCGAGCCGGCCCGGGTCCTGAGCAACTCCTGCTCGGCGACGAGCAACGGCATCCGACGGCTGTCAACCCGCCGAGCGTCAACGGGTCGTACACGCCGCTCGCGGGCGACTTCAACGCCGACGGCCTCGACGACATCTTCTGGTATGCGCCCGGCGCAGCACCCGACTCCCTCTGGTCGGGTGCCGGAGCGGGGACGTTCACCCATCACGGGCCCTACGCGGTCAACGGGACCTACCGACCTCTCACCGGCGACTTCGACGGCGACGGTGCCGACGACATCTTCTGGTACGCGCCCGGCGCAGCACCCGACTACCGATGGGCCGGTTCCCCCGACGCAGGATTCACGTCGGGCAGCGCTCGCGCGGTCAACGGGTCGTACACACCCGTGGCCGGTGACTATGACGCCGACGGCCTCGACGACATTCTCTGGTACGCGCCCGGCTCCCCAGCCGACTACCTGTGGAGAGGCGAGGCCGAGGCGGGTTTCGTCGACGGGTCGGTCCGCCAGATCAACGGGTCGTACACGCCGGTCGCGGGTGACTACGACGCCGACGGCCACGGCGACATCCTCTGGTACGCGCCCGGCTCGGGTCGTGAGTCGCTCTGGCTCGGTTCGCCCGATCCGGCCTTCACGGATACCCAGACCCGCCAGGCGCTCGGCACCTACACGCCGGTGTCGGGCGACTTCGACGGCGACGGTGCCGACGACATCCACTGGTACGCGCCGGGACAGGCCGCTGACTACCTCTGGTGGTCGGCATCAGCGGCGCTGGTGCAGGCGTCGCAGTACACGAACCTCTGAGATCGGCGACGCCGGGCGCGCGTGTCGCGTCTGCCGCGGCATTCGTGGCGAACCTCGAGGTCGTGCTGATCCGTGCTCCCAGGGGTGTCGCTGTCAGACGCCCATACCGTCGGCGGTGAGCTCCAGTGATTCGCGCACGAGTTCGGGAAGGGAGCGGCTCGATGTTCCCGTCGACCAGATGTTGGTCGCGGCGGCCAGTGCCCCGACCGTGACCTGCCCCACCAGAACCGGGCGCAGATCGCTGCTCGGGTCGAGCCCGAGGCGCTCGGCGACGAAGCCCGCCACCACATCGACGATCTTCGCCTGGAGCTCCATGCCGCGGGCCGCGACACCCGGGAAAGAAGCCAGCAGACGAAAACGGAGCAGATACCGCTCCCGCTTCTCCTCGTAGTCGTCGGCCAGGGTCAACAGCGCCTCGGTGATGGAGGCCAGAACCGGCTCGTCAGCTGAACGCGCCGACAATGCGTTGCCGAATCGTTGGATCTGCTGAGCGTGATCGGCAAAGAGCACGTCCTCTTTGGAGGCGAAGTAGCGGAAGAACGTGCGGGGTGACACGTCGGCCGCATCGGTGATGTCTTCGATCGTCGTGTCGTCGAAGCCCCGCCGGGAGAACAGACGCAGCGCCGACTCCTCCAGGGCCCGGCGGGTCCGTTCCTTGTGCCGCTCCCGACGTCCGAGGCCGGACGCCTTCGTGGAGGTGGCAGCGGGGCCTGTGGTGGTCACGGAAGCAACCCTACACGGATCTGTCGTGGCAGTCCATGCCATCTGCTCGTCCGTGTCTCCTCGGCACAGACGCTATTGACCTGATTGGTCCTCTGATCTATGGGAACACCGCGTGTGTGAGATCTTTCACACAAATCTCCAGGTTCAGGACTTGCCAAGTGGCACTCACTGCCGGATACTACAGGCTGTCGTCCACGAGGAGTCCGCTATATGTCCCGCGCCTTGTTCCGCCTCGGCCATTTCGCCGTCACCCACAAGTGGCGGGTCATCGCGGTCTGGATCGCCGCATTCGTAGCGGCCGCGTTCGCGGTGGGCGCTCTCGGTGGGGAGACGAGCGACAACTTCACGTTGCCGGGCACCGAGACGCAGCGAGCCTTCGATCTCCTGGAGGAACGCTTCCCCGCGCAGTCGGGCGACACCGCACAGGTCGTGTTCGCCACCGACGACGGCACGCTCTCCGACGCGGAGGCCGCTTCCGGAATCGACGCCACCGTGGCGGCACTGACCGAGCTTCCCCACGTAATCGACGTCATCCCCCCCGGGGATCAGCAGACCTCACCCGACGGAACCATCGGCTTCGCCACCGTCACCTACGACGAATCAGCAACGGAACTCGGGGCCGCCGCCGTCGAAGATCTCGAAGTGGCAACGGCTCCTGCGAGCGAGGCCGGCCTCCAGGTGGAGCTCGGGGGCGACGTGGTGCAGTTCAACGACAGCGGCGAGTTCGGCGGCGCGGCGGAGCTCATCGGTCTGGGCGTCGCGGTGATCGTGCTTCTCTTCGCCTTCGGGTCCGTTGTGGCGATGGGGTTGCCACTGATCACCGCGCTGATCGGTCTGGGTTTCGGCCTCTCGATCGTCACCATCAGCGCCAACTTCCTCGACATCGGAACGGTGGCTCCCATCATCGCCACGATGATCGGGCTCGGAGTCGGTATCGACTACGCCCTGTTCATCGTCACACGGCACCGTGAGCATCTGCACGAAGGTATGACCGTCGCGGAGTCGGCGGCGCGTGCCAACGCCACCGCCGGGCAAGCGGTCGTCTTTGCCGGTGTGACCGTCATCATCGCCATCCTCGGGCTCCAGTTCATCGGGATTCCGTACGTGGCCACCCTCGGCACCGCCGCGGCGATCGTTGTGGGGGCCGCCGTCCTCACGGCGATCACACTGCTGCCCGCGCTCTTGGGCCTGGTCGGGCACAGGATCGACAAGCTGCGCGTCCCGGGTATGAAGCCGGTGGCCGCCGACAGCCACGACGGTTTGTGGGCGCGTTGGTCGCGGCGGGTATCGGGCCGACCGTGGCCGTATCTGATCGGCAGCACGGCGCTGCTGATCGTGTTGCTGATCCCGCTCTTCTCGATGCGCCTCGGGGTGACCGACGCCGGCACGAGCCCTCCGTCCACGACGCTACGGCAGTCCTACGACCTGCTCGCCGAAGGCTTCGGTCCGGGCTTCAACGGGCCGCTCCAGATCGTGGCCGACCTCGACGACATCGGGCAGGACGGCCTCGCCACTCTCGAGTCGGCAGTGGGGGCTGAGGAGGGAATCGCCCAGGTCGGCCAGACGCGCCTGAACAGCGAGAACCCCGCGGAGGCCGACACCGCGTTGATCGTCGCCTTCCCCACCACATCGCCTCAGGACGCCGCGACAGCGGACACCGTTCACCGTCTCCGCAACGAGGTGGTTCCCGTCACGGTCGGCGAGGACACCGCCGTCTACGTTCGGGGAACCCCGGCGGTCTTCATCGATTTCTCCGAGAAACTCGGTGGCCGACTCCCGCTGTTCATCGGCGCCGTTCTGGTGATGTCGTTCCTGCTGCTGCTGCTCGTGTTCCGCTCGCTCTTCGTGCCGCTCAAGGCCGCCATCGTGAACCTGCTCGGAATCGGTGCGGCCTACGGCGTCGTCGTCGCCATCTTCCAATGGGGTTGGGGAAAGGACCTCGTCGGTCTCGAGGAGACGGTTCCGATCGTCTCCTTCCTGCCCATGCTGATGTTCGCCATCCTGTTCGGGCTGTCGATGGACTACGAGGTGTTCCTGATGTCCCGCATCCGGGAGGAGTACCTCAAGACCGGTGACAACAACACCAGCGTCGCGGCTGGTATCGCCGGCACGGCGCGGGTGATCACGGCAGCGGCGATCATCATGATCAGCGTGTTCGGTAGCTTCGCCCTGGGGGACGAGGTCGAGGTGAAGATGATGGGCATCGGCCTCGCCACAGCGATCCTGCTCGACGCCACCGTCATCCGAATGGTCCTTGTCCCCGCGGTGATGGCCATCGTGGGTAAGGCGAACTGGTGGCTTCCCGGTTGGCTCGACAAGATCCTGCCGAACCTCGACATCGAGGGTGAAACGGCACTGCCGGAGCCCGAGTACGAGGACGGCCACGGCCCCGATGCCGAGTTGAAGCGGCTCCTCGGTGATGGAGCGACCGCCGTTCATCCCTAGCCCCGGATCTCGAACGTCGCGGAGACCCAGACACGACCGTCATACCTGTCATCCGCACGACCGGCCTCACAAAGGTCTACGGAGACCTGCACGCCGTCGACGGTGGGTGATCTCGGGTTGGGCCTCGCGGGCATGGCGGCCATCTGCCTGCACGCGATGCTTCTCGGGGTCGCCTTCGGCTTCGTCACGATGGCTCTCGGCGCTTTCACCGGCGCCCGTAAACGCGCGCTCGCCTTCACCGTGGGCGCAGCGGGGGTCGCGTTCATCATCGCCACCCAGCTCCCGCAGGCCGACAACCTCGCCGGTCTCGCCAAGATCTCGCCCTGGTACTGGTACAACGGCACCAACCCGCTGGCCAACGGATTCGCATGGGGGTATCTCCTTCTGCTCGTGCTGCTCGCCGCTGCGGCCCTCGCTGTCGCCCTCGCGTTGTTCGACGCCGCACCTCGATCTGCATCTCATCTCCTTCTCTCTTTCCGGCCGCACTGATCCACCCGAACGGTCCGGTAGCCGTCAGCGGCCGGAAGCCCGGCTGAGGTGAGGACTACCCGCAATGCAGTAGCGCCAGGGGTTCTCGGTGGCCGTCGTGATGCCGATACGCGGACCTGTGGCGGGCTCGGTGGGTGGTGGCACACCGTCGTCGAGGAGCCGGACCGGCGGTCGTCGCAGGTCGGTGCCGTCGAGCTCCCCGGTGATTCCCAGGGCCTGTGTCAGCCGGGCGGGCCCTGCGCACAGGTCCCGTTCACGGGGCTTCTCACCCCGCCGGATACGGATCGCGTCGATCCCGGTCAGCGGAGTCGCCGCCCGCAGGAGAACGGCATGCCCGGTGCCGCGCGCGTCGCACACGACGTTGGCGCACCAGTGCATCCCGTACGTGAAATAGACGTAGAGGCGGCCGGGTGGCCCGAACATCGAGGCGTTCCGTGGGGTCTCCCCCCGGTACGCGTGGCTGGCCGGGTCGTGGGAGCCGCGGTAGGCCTCGACCTCCACGATGCGCACCCGGACCTCTATGCCACCGATGGTGGACTCGAGAATCTTGTTGAGCAGTTCGGGCGCGACTTCCAGTGAGTCACGGTCGTAGAAGGAGACAGCGAGAGGTCGTCCGCGTCGGGTCACTCCCCCAGCCAGGCCCGCTGCTCGTCGAGACGTGCCGTCGCGTCGACCTGTTGCTTTCTCGACGGGACCCGGGCCCGTCCCTCCGGGGGTCGTGCGACGCCGGACTCCGGCGCCCGGGGCGAAGGACTCCGCCGTGCCGGATAGTCGCTCATCGGCACCTGCGAGCTCGGAGAGCGCCACACCCTCCTCGAGCGACCGACGTACCAGGTTTCCGACAACGGCGTGCGCATCACGAAAGGGCACCCCCCGACCGACGAGATACTCGGCGAGATCGGTGGCCACCGCCATCTCGTCATCGGCCGCTGCTGCCATACGTGCGGTGTCGAACGTGGCCGTGTCGAGGAGTCCTGTGAGCGCCTTGAGCGCGAGACGACAGCTGTCGAGCGAATCGAAGAGCGGTTCCTTGTCGTCCTGGAGGTCGCGGTTGTAGGCGAGAGGGAGACCCTTGAGCGTGGCGAGGAGTCCGGTGAGGTTCCCGATCAGGCGCCCGGTGCGGCCGCGCGTGAGCTCGGCCGTGTCGGGGTTCTTCTTCTGCGGGAGCATCGACGATCCGGTGGCGTGCTCATCGGCGAGATGGAGGAACCCGAACTCCTCGCTCGACCACAACACGATCTCCTCTCCGAGGCGGGACAGATGGACCTGCGTGAGAGCGAGAACGAAGAGGGCCTCGGCTACGAAGTCGCGGTCCGACACGGCGTCGAGCGAGTTGTCGAATGTCGACGAGAAGCCCAGCGCCTCGGCGCTGATCACCGGGTCGATCGGGAGACTCGAGCCCGCGAGAGCACCGGCACCGAGCGGTGAGACGTCGGCCCGCGTGAGGGCGTCGTGCCAGCGGTCGACGTCGCGCGCCAGTGCCCAGAAGTGAGCGAGCAGGTGGTGGGCGAGCAGCACAGGCTGGGCGCGCTGGAGATGCGTATACCCGGGCAATGCAGCGTCACCCGCCTCTTCTGCACGACGCACCAGCACTTCCTGGAGCGCGTGTACCGCCTCGGCGACACGCCGCCCTTCGCGACGCAGATACAGGCGGAGGTCGAGCGCCACCTGGTCGTTGCGGCTGCGGCCCGTGTGCAGCTTGGCGCCCGCCGGGCCGGCGATCTCGGTGACACGTCGCTCGACAGCCGTGTGGATGTCCTCATCGGTGGGAGCGAACACGAAGACCTCCGCGGCCAGCTCGCGCGCCACCTCACGGAGAGCCGATTCGATGCTCTCGCGCTCCTCGGAATCCAGGAGTCCCACCTCACCGAGCATCTGCACGTGCGCGAGAGATCCCTGCACGTCATCGGCCGCGAGACGGATGTCGAACGGCAGACTCGCCGTGAACTCCCACAACTCCTCGGCGGGTTCGTCCCCGAGACGTCCCTGCCAGAGTGGACCCGTGCCCTCGGGGTTCATCAGCCCTTCTCCGGTTCAGTCTTCGAGCCGGCCTTCTCGGAGCCGGGGCCCTGGCGCTCGGACCAGGTCGTCAGGGACAGACCCCACAGGCGAACGAAACCCTCTGCGTCCTGGTGGCGGAAGGAGTCGTGCGCGTCGTAGGTGGCGAGGCCGTCATCGTAGAGGCTGTGGTCCGACCGGCGGCCCGTGACGTAACACCGCCCGGGTTCGAGGGCCAGACGCACATCACCCGTGACATACCGCTGCGACGAATCGACGAACGCGTCGAGTGCCTCACGCAATGGAGAGAACCAGTGGCCGTCGTACACGAGGTCGGCCCAGCGAGGCTCGAGACGTGCCTTTTCCCGCGCCAGATCACGTTCCACCGTGATCGACTCCAGGTCGGAGTGCGCCAGCATGAGCGCGAGCGCTCCCGGGCACTCGTACGTCTCGCGGCTCTTGATCCCGACCCGGCGGTTCTCCACCATGTCGAGTCGACCCCAGCCGTACGAGCCGACGATACGGTCGAGTGCAGGCATGATCTCGTGGAGTCCCATCGCCACTCCGTCGAGGCTCACCGGGACGCCCTGCTCGAAGCCGATCACGATCTCGGTCGGGTCGGTCGGAGCGTCGGCCACATCGGCGACGAGCTCGAAGATGCCGTCAGGGGGAGCCGCCCAGGGATCTTCGAGGGCACCGCACTCGATAGCGCGTCCCACCAGGTTGGCGTCGATGGAATAGGGCTTCTCCCGACTGGCCGTGATCGGGATGTCGTGGGCCTCCGCGTAATCGATGGAGTCGTCGCGGGTGAACCCCCAGACCCGCACCGGGGCGACCACCTGGAGGTCGGGCGCGAGCGTCCGGAGAGCGGTTTCGAAGCGGACCTGGTCGTTTCCCTTTCCGGTGCAGCCGTGCCCAAGTGCGTCAGCACCGAACTCGCGTGCCGCCAGTACGAGGTGACGTGCGATGACGGGGCGTGACAGTGCAGAGAGCAGCGGATATTGGCCCTCGTAGCGCGCGTTCGCCTTGATGGCGGGAGCGATGAACTCCGCGGCGTATTCGGCGCGCGCGTCGATGACCACGGCCTCGACGGCGCCCGCCGCCCGTGCTCTCTCACGCACGCCTTCGAGGTCGGCAATGCCCTGGCCGACGTCGACGGCCACCGCCACGACCTCAGCTCGCCACTCCTCGATCATCCAACGGACGGCCACGGACGTGTCGAGTCCACCCGAGTAGGCGAGAACCACACGTTTCACATCGGGGCCCACATCGGGGCCCACATCGGGCTTGACGCCCGGCTTGCCGGCAACGCTCACTGCTGCTCCTTTTCGATCATCGGAGACTCGATCATCGGAGGCTCGATCATCAGAGACTCGGTCATCAGAGGCCCGCGAGGGACTCGAACATCGACGCCACGTCGGCACCGGTGGCGGATTCAGGACAGATCACCAGAATCGTGTCGTCGCCCGCGACGGTGCCGAGGACGTCGGGCACGACCGAGCGGTCCAGAGCCGACGCCACGACGTGCGCCTGGCCCGGGCCGGTTCGCAGGATGACCAGGTGATGGCTGTAGGCGACCTCGACGACGAACTCCCCCATCGCCCGGCGAAGCTGCTCGTCGGGTGCCGACTGCTCCTTGCCGTACTCAGGAACCGCATAGGCCATCGCGCCGCCGGGGATCCGAACCTTGACGGCGCCGAGATCCTCGAGATCACGACTGACGGTCGCCTGCGTCGCCTCGACGCCGTCGACCGCCAGCAGCTCGACGAGCTGGTGCTGGGAGGAGATGGGCTGTTCCTCCAGCAGCCGGGCGATTCGGTGCTGTCGTTGCGGTTTGCCGAGTGTGGTCACGGGACCTCCCCGGTGGTCGGGACATTGCTGGTCACGGTGCTCTCGAGCAGGAGAGCCAGAAGAGCGCGAAGCGAGTGCATCCGGTTGGCGGCCTGCTCCCATACGAGTGAGCGCTCACCGTCGATGACCGAAGCGCTCACCTCCTCACCTCGATGGGCAGGCAGGCAGTGCAGGAACACCGCGTCGTCGGATGCCAGGGCCAACAGCGCATCATCGACGGTGAAGCCCTCGAAGGCCTGGCGCCGCTGAGCCGACTCGTCCTCTTGACCCATCGACGTCCAGACATCGGTATAGAGAGCGTCGGTACCGCGTACCGCTTCGTGCAGGTCGGTTGTGACCTCGATCGCTCCCCCCAGGTTTCGGGCGCGCTCCGCGACGTCTTCATCGAGTTCGTAACCCGGTGGCGACGCCACGGTGAACTCGAGACCACACAGGGCAGCCGCAAACGCGAGGGAAGCCGCGACGTTGTTTCCGTCGCCCACGAAGGTGAGGTGTCGTCCCTCGAGAGCTCCGAAGTGTTCTCGGAGCGTGAGCATGTCCGCCAACGCCTGGGTGGGATGCGCCCGATCGGAGAGCAGATTGACCACCGGACGATCGACAGCGTCGGCCATGACCTGGAGAACGTCGTGGTCGAACACGCGTGCAGCGAGGAGGGAGCAGTACGACGCAAAGGTGCGGGCCACGTCGGCGGGACTCTCGCGTACGCCGAGCCCGACTTCGTCACCTCGGACGTACATGGGGTGGCCACCCAGACCCACCACGGCCAGCTCGAACGCGATGCGTGTCCGAGCCGACGGCTTTTCGAAGAGCCCCACCGCCCCGCTGCCTTCGAGAAGACTCGGGACCGAAGCCGGCTCGCGTTTCCACTCGATCGCATGGTCGAGAATCGTGCCGACGTCGTGGGGTGTGAGGTCGTCCACCTCGAGACAGCAGCGGCTCATGATTTCACCTCGGGGGAGGAGGTGGCGGCGGCATCCAACGCCGCTGCGAAGATCTCCAGGGCCTCGTCGATCTCGTCGTCGGAGACGAGAAGAGAAGGCGTGAAGCGCACCGCGCTCGGTGTCAGGGCGTTCACGACGAGCCCGGACTCCAGGCAGATCCGAACAACACGAGGGGCGTCGAGCCCGGGGCGGAGCTCGGCGGCGAGCAGAAGCCCGAGACCTCGGACGCCATCCACGGCCGCAAGATCGCACAGGCCGCGGGTCAGACGCTCACCGGCGGATGCCGCGCGACCCGGAGCGTCCTCGTCTTCGAGGACGGTCAGGACCTCGAGTGCGGCACGCGCCGCCAGCGGTTGGCCGCCGAACGTCGTAGCGTGGTCGCCGGGACCGAAGCCGTCGGCGACGTCGCCTTGTGCCCAGCAGGCACCGATGGGTACGCCGTTTCCCAGAGCCTTTGCCAGCGTCACGATGTCGGGAACCACGGATTCGTGCTCGAAGGCGAACCACCGCCCGGTACGCCCGAGCCCGGTCTGGACCTCGTCGATGATCAGCAGAGCGCCACGATCGTCGCAGAGCTCACGCACGGCGGTGAGGTAGCCCGATGGCGCCACGTTCATTCCACCCTCTGCCTGGACCACCTCCAGCATCACGGCACACACGCGGTCGTCGACAGCCCCGGCGAGGGCGTGCGGGTCGCCGAAGGGAACGTGTCGAAACCCACTGGGTAGGGGTTCGAAGATCTCCTGCTTCTCGGGCTGGCCTGTGGCCGCCAACGTCGTGAGCGTGCGCCCGTGGAACGACCGCATGGCCGACACGATCTCGTAGCGACCCGGCCCTCCCGCCCGCTGGCCGATGCGGCGGGCGAGCTTGATCGCCGCCTCGTTGGCCTCGGCCCCGGAGTTGGCGAAGAAGCAGCGCCCGTGTTGTCCCGTGGCGCCGGCAAGGAGCGCGTCGAGACGCTGCGCCAAACGTGGCTGCACGTCGTTGTGAAACAGGTTGGAGACGTGGAGGAGTTGTCGTGCCTGTTCGGCGAGAGCTTCGGCGACCGCGGGGTGAGCATGGCCCAGAGAGGTCACAGCCAGGCCGCACAGGAAGTCGAGGTATTCACGACCTTCTGCATCGTAGAGACGCGAACCGGAACCCCGCATGAACACGACGGGGGCGCGAGCGTAGGTCGTCATGACGTGACGTTCGTCGAGATCAATGATGTCGGCGGTTTCGAGCGCGTTCACGGCGTCACCATCACGGTGTCACCATCGTGCCGATGCCTTCGCGGGTGAAGAACTCGAGCAGGAGAGCGTGCGGGATCCGTCCGTCGAGAATGTGGGCACGTGCCACTCCGTTGCGCACAGCGGACAGACACGACGCCACCTTCGGAATCATCCCCTCCCCCAGGGCGCCGCTGTCGCGCAGAGCCACGAGGCCGGCGGCGTCGATCGCGGAGACGAGCGATCCGGGATCGTCGACGTCGCTGTAGAGGCCGTGGATGTCGGTGAGATAGACGAGCTTCTCGGCACTCAGAGCCTCAGCGACGGCACCCGCGACGGCGTCCGCGTTGATGTTGTAGTGCTGGCCGGTGTCGTCGACCCCGATGGTGGCCACTACGGGAATGAGGTCGTCACGAAAGAGGCTGTGGAGGATCTCGGGCTCGATGTGGTCGACGTCACCGACGAAGCCGAGACGCTCGTCACGGCGGCGCGCCCGGATGAGACCCGCATCCTCACCGGAGAGGCCGACCGCGTACGAGCCGTGCCGGTTGATCGCCGCCACCACCTCACGGTTGACCTGGCCGACCAGCGCGAGGCGCACGATGTCGACCGTCTCGGCGTCGGTGACCCGCTGGCCGTCGACGAAATCGGGTTCCTTGCCGAGGCGTCGCATGAGCGCGCTGATCTGGGGGCCTCCACCGTGGACGACCACCGGGTGGATTCCCACGAGGCGCATGAGGACCACATCGGTCGCGAAGAGGTCGGCGAGAGCGGGGTCCTCCATGGCATGGCCGCCGTACTTGATGACAACGGTGCGCCCGGCGAACTCCTGGATGTACGGCATGGCCTCGGCGAGGACCGCGGCCTTCGGACCGGCGGTCCCGAGAATCTCGACGAGATCGTCCGGCGCGCTCGCGGTCCCCTGGTTCGTAGCCTCGCTGCTCACGATGTGCCCATGTTCTCGTCGACGTAGGCGTGGGTCAGGTCGGTCGTCAGGATCGTGGCCGAGCCGGTACCGAGATGCAGGTCGCAGTCCAGCGCCAGGTCGCGCTCGGCCATCACCATGTCGAGTGCTGCAGTGTCGTGGGCGGCGGCCACCCCGTCGCGACACACCGTGATCCCGCCATAGGCGATGTCGACCCCCTCGGGGTCGAGGTCGATTCCGCCGGCGCCGAGCTCGGAGAGAACGCGACCCCAGTAGGGATCGCGTCCGTACCACGAACACTTGACGAGTTGGCTCTCCGCAATGGCGCGTGCGCCCAGGAGCGCGTCGGAGTCGGTACGCGCACCTCGAACGGTGACACGAACGAGCTTGGTGGCCCCTTCGGCGTCGGCGACCATCTGCTCGGCGAGTGACCGGCACACGTCGTCGAACGCCTCGGCGAGGCGCGCTGCCTGCGGTGAACCGACGACGATCTCGTCACCACCGGCGTCACCGTTGGCAAGCACCAGAACCGTGTCGTTGGTGCTACGTGCGCCGTCGGTGGTGATGCGGTCGAAGCTGCCGTGCACCGCGTCGGCGAGCAGTGAACCGAGCAGCGACGAGCCCACGGGTGCGTCGGTCGTGAGGACCGCCAGCATCGTGGCGTGGGCGGGAGACAACATGGCCGCCCCTTTGGCCATTGCCCCCACGGTGATCACCCGGCCGGCCTTTCCACTGCCGGCCTTTCCACTGCCGGCCTTTCCACTGCCGGTCTTTCCACTGCCGGCCTCTCCACTTCCGGCGAGCTCGACGGTGGCTGTCGCCTCCTTGCGCGCGGTGTCGGTCGTGAGGATGGCGTCGGCCGCACGGGCCGCCGCCTCCTGGGTGCTGTCGAGTTCGGCGACCAGGCCGTCGACAGCGGCCAGAATGCGCTCCACGGCGAGCGGCACCCCGATCAGACCGGTGGAACAGACGAGGACGTCGGTGGCATCCACACCCGTTGCAGCGCCGACAGCCTCCGCGCTCGCCAGAGACGCCGCGCGTCCCTCGGATCCCGTCGCGGCGTTGGCGTTCCCGGAGTTCAGGACCACCGACGCCGCCATTCCGTTCACCAGGTGGCGACGACTCACGACGACGGGCGCGGCCGCCACCTTGTTGGTCGTGAAGACACCGGCGGCCGCAACCGGTCGATGGCCGGACGTGGCCACGAGAGCCAGATCGGATTCCCCTTCGGGCTTGATACCGCAGGCGGTGCCGGCCGCCAGAAATCCTGCCGGCGCGGTGACGCTCATGGCGCCACCGCGCACGACGTGAGGCCCGCTGTTTCGTCGAGACCGAGAACCAGATTCGCGCACTGCAGCGCCTGGCCGGCCGCACCCTTCACGAGGTTGTCCTCCGCCGCGACCACGAGCACGGTTCCCGTGCGGGTATCGGCGCGCGCTGTCAGATGCACGGCATTCGAGCCCAGTGTGGCCTTGGTTCCCGGTGGTTCGTCGACCACTTCGATGAACGGTTCATTCGAGTAGAACTCGCGGAACATCTCCAACAGGCCGGGAGTGGTCGGCGTACCGCTCGTCGGACGTGCGTAACACGTGGCGAGAATCCCGCGGGGCATCGGTGCGAGATGGGGCGTGAAGAGGATCGTCACGTCGCGATCGGCAACCCGCGCCATCGCGTACTCCATCTCTCCGGTGTGGCGGTGGTCGAGGAGGCCGTACGCGGAGAAATTGTCGGACGCTTCGCTGTACAGGCTGACCGACGAGAGACTGCGACCTCGACCTGATACTCCCGAGGCCGCGTCGACGATGATGCTCTCGCACTCGACGGAGCCGGTGTCGAGAAGTGGAGCGAGCGCCAGGGCGGCGGCGGTCGGATAGCAACCCGGAACGGCGACGTGATCAGTATCGGCGATCTGCGGGCGGAACAGTTCCGGAAGTCCGTAGGCGAAGGTGTCGAGGAGCTCGGGTGCCTGATGCGATGTTCCGTACCAGGTCTCGTAGTTGCCCACGGGTGTGCGGAAGTCGGCGCCGAGGTCGATCACATGGCCGACTTCACCGAGGAGTCCGGGCACGATCTGCTGTGATGCACCGTGCGGGAGTGCGAGAAACACCGCGTCGAGCCCGGCCAACGCCGCGGGGTCGAGCGTGTCGAGCATCATGTCGGGATAGGCGCTGCGCAGACCCGGGTGGAGATCTGCCACGCAGGCCCCGGCGTTCGAGTCGGCGGTGGCGTACGCCACCTCCATGGCGGGATGGGCCGCGAGCAGTCGCAGCAGTTCCCCACCCGTGTAGCCGGAGCCGCCCACGACGGCCGTGCGGTACGCCATCCGGACAGTCTATGCACAATCATGCATAGGACCGGAACGGAATTGCTTCAGCCCCTGAGCGTGGCCCCGTGGGCGTCTTCCACGGCCCTGATGAGGCGGGTCCGTACCTCCCCCACCTCGGCATCGGTGAGGGTGCGCTCCGCCGAGCGCAGCGCCACGGCGAAGGCGAGGCTCCGTCGTCCTTCCCCCATTCCTTCCCCCATCCCCCGGCATCGCCGGTGTACTCGTCGAAGCAGCGCACGGACTCCACGAGATCGTCGCCGGTGGCTTCGAGGGTGCGGGCGAGTGCCCCCGCGGGAACGTGGGCATCCACGATGAACGCCAGATCGATCGACGACATCGGAAAGCGCGACGGCTGGCGAAGGCGGCGGGGCCGTCGAGCGGCGTCGAGCACGGCGTCGAGGTCGACTTCGAACGCCACCGCGGGGACCGGCACTCCGAACGCGTTGAGCACCGCTGCGGCGATCTCGCCCAGTGACCCGACGGTCTCACCGTCGACGATGATCGCCACGGCACGGCCGGGTCGCAGGCCGGGCGCGTCGGTGGGTTCGAGCCGATGCTCCGCCAACCCCAGGGATTCGGCCACCGCCTCCCAGGCGTCGACGGCATCGTAGGCATCGACCTCGCGCTGGACGCTGTGCGGACCGGATCGGTGTCGGCCGACGATGAGTGCCGCGAGGGCGTCGCGCTCATCGGGCAGTATCTCCTTGCTTCGCGGTGGTGCAAAGACATGGCCGGCTTCGAACAGGGCGACATCGGGAAGCTGGCGGGCCGCGTTGAGAGCGGCGACACCGAGGAGACCGGGGAGGAGCCGCGGCCGAAGGATCGACTCATCGGCGCGCAACGGATTCTCGACCTCTACGCCGGTCGGCGGGAGCTGAGCCGACTCGAGATCCCCCGGCGCCAGGAATGACAGGGTGACCACTTCATCGAGCCCGATTCCGACGAGCGCGTCGACTGCCACACGCCGGTCACGCTGGAGAGTGGTGAGTCCGCCACGGATTTCGGGACTCGTGGGGGTCGTACGTTCGATGGTGTTGTAGCCGACCCGACGCGCCACCTCTTCGATCAGGTCGATTTCGCGGCGGAGGTCGGGTCGGAACGTGGGCGGGAGCATGTCGATTCCGGATTCACCGAGGTCATCACGACCGGGGGCGGTGTCCTCGTCACGGGCGCCCTCGTCGTCGGCCACCTCGTCGTCGGCCGCCTCGTCGTCGGCCACCCCGTCGTCGGCCACCCCGTCGTCGGCCACCTCGATCCCGAGGGGCTCCAGCAGCACCGCCAGCTCCTCGTCCGACTGTTCGATCCTGAGCAGCGCCGCCACGCGCTGCGGGCGGAGACGGATACGGGGGCGCTGCGCGGGCTCCGGATACTCATCGAGGGGGTCGGGCGCGCACCGCGCCCCTGCGACCTTCGAGAGAAGCTCGGCGGCGCGGGCAGAGCCCGCGAGCACTCCGCCGGGATCCACTCCTCGCTCGAAGCGCGCACTCGCCTCGGAACGGAGACCCAGACGCTTCGAACTCCGCGCTATGCCGCCGGGCTCGAAGTGGGCGGCCTCGAGAAGGATGCGCTGCGTTCCCTCGGAAACCTCGGTACCGTCCCCACCCATGATCCCGGCGATCGCCTGGGGCGAGCGCTCTGCGTCGCAGATCAGGAGGTCGTCGCCTGTGAGTTCCCGCGCCACGGCGTCGAGAGTGGTGAGCCGCTCCCCCGGTTCGGCCAGGCGCACCACGATGCCGGCGCCCGGCAGAAGATCGAGGTCGAAGGCGTGGAGCGGTTGGCCGCGCTCGAGCATCACGTAGTTGGTGACGTCGACGATGTTGGAGATCGGTCGCATCCCCGCGAGACGCAGCCGTCGGGCGATCCACTCGGGCGAGGGACCTGGCGTGACATCGAGGACCCGGGCGGTGAAGCGCGTGCAGCGTCCCTGCTCCTCGACCACGATGGAGGCCGACGTCGCCGTGGGATCACCCGCCGTTTCGAGGTCGGCGTCGGGCAGCGTGAACGCGACGCCGGCGCGTGCGGCCAGATCGCGGGCGATTCCGACGACCGACATGGCGTCGGCCCGGTTGGGGGTGACATCGACGTCGTAGACGGCGTCGTCGAGACCCAGGGTCGAGGCGGCGTCGATACCGAGCTCTGTGTCGGGGCTCAGGTGGAGGATGCCGGAGTGGTCGTCGCCCAGATTCAGCTCGGCGGCGGAACAGAGCATCCCCTCCGACACCTCGCCGCGGATCTTGCGGCGCTCCAGTGTGATCCCACCGGGGAGCGTCGCTCCGACTGGCGCGTAGGGCACCACGTCACCCGACTGAAGGTTGCGGGCGCCGCACACCACGCGTGTGGTGGCATCCCCCTGGTCGATGTCGACGAGCGTGAGTCGATCCGCGTTCGGATGGTCGGAGACAGCGAGGACCTTGGCGGTGATGACGCCCTGCACCTCGGCGCCGGGCTGTTCGAGGGCGTCGACGACGAGGCCCAGATCGTCGAGCGCCTCGGCGACCTCGGCCGGCGTACCCGGAATCGGAGCGAAGTCGCGCAGCCAGGACAGGGGAACGCGCATCAGCGCTCCCCTGCGGTGTGGGTCATCTGTGGCGCATCATCAGAGCAGTTCCCCTAGAACTGTGCGAGGAAGCGGATGTCGTTCTCGAAGAACGTCTTCACGTGGTCGATCCCGAAGCGCATCTGGGCCATGCGCTCGAGACCGAACCCGAAGGCGAACCCCGTGTAGACCTCGGGGTCGTAGCCGACGGCCTCGAACACGGTGGGGTCGACCATCCCGCATCCCCCCAGCTCGATCCAGCCCGTGCCCGAACACACGCCGCACCCGTCCCCCTCACAGAAGATGCAGGTGACCTCGAACTCCGCCGACGGCTCGGTGAAGGGAAAGAAGGATGGGCGCAGCCGGGCGGTGTGACCCTCGCCGAAGAGCGCCCTCGTGAACGTCTCGATCGTTCCCGCGAGGTCACCGAAGGTGATCCCCTTGTCGACCACCAAGCCTTCGATCTGGTGGAACACCGGTGAGTGCCGTGCGTCGAGGGTGTCACGTCGGAACGTACGGCCGGGCATGACGGAGTAGATCGGTGGTTCGGTGGACTCCATCACCCGCACCTGTACCGGAGAGGTGTGCGTGCGCAACACGACCTGCTCGGGTGCTCCGAGGCGCACGTAGAGGGTGTCGAACATGGAGCGCGCCGGATGGTCGAGAGGCATGTTGAGCGCCTGGAAGTTGTACCAGTCGGTTTCGACCTCGGGGCCTTCGGCCACCGTGTAGCCCAGCCCGATGAACAGGTCTTCGAGCTCACGGCGGACCTGTGTGATCAGATGCAGATGTCCGCGGCGCGCTCCGTGGCCGCCGACGGTGAGGTCGAGCACCGACGTGGCGTCGGCGCTGTGGGCCGCCGCGGCCTCGGCCGCCGCGTCGATCAACCTCTCGGCTTCCGCCCGGTAGTCGCCCAGAGCTTTGCCGGCCCGTGGGCGGTCGTCGGGCTCGAGAGACTTGATGGCCTCACGGACCCGTGTCGCCGGTGAGCGCTTCCCCAGGAACCGGCGACGCAGCTCCTCGAGCGCGTCGGGGTCCGGGTTTCCCTCCACGACGTCCCTGAGCTCGCGAAGCGAGGTCTCGAGCAACTCCTGGACCTCTCCGATGTTCACGGTGACGCCCCTGTCCCGGCAATCCGTCGTACCCGCGCCGCTTCGAAGAGCAGCACCGATGCCGCCACGCCGACGTTCAGGGACTCGGCGCGCGGATTCATCGGGATCGACACGGTGTCGTCGGTGTGGTCGAGGACCTCGGCGTCGAGCCCGTGCGCTTCGCTCCCCACGACGAACGCCACCGGCTTCTCGAGAGAGAGTCGGTCGGGATCCGCGCCACCGCGGCCGACAGCTCCCAGGCGACGCAGACCGGCGGCACCGATGGCGTCGAGCGTGTGCATGGGATCGTCATCCTCCACGACGGGTATCCCGAAGCATGCCCCGGCGGAGGCACGCGTGACCTTGGGATTTCTCACGTCGACCGATGTGCCGCAGAACACTACCGCCGCGGTCCCCGAGGCCTCGGCACTGCGCAGTAACGTGCCGGCGTTGCCCGGGTCCGCGATGTCGACGGCCACCACCAGCAATGTGGCGCCGTTGAGAACGTCCTGAAGCGGATACGTGTCGAAGGTGGCGAGGCCGAGGATTCCCGGGCTCGTGACGACCTCGCTCACACGCTCGAGCACTCCGGCCTCGACGGCCCGCACATCGGCCCCGCGACTTCGGGCCTGCTCGAGGATCTCCGCGTGCTGTCCGAGGCGCTTCTCGTCTACGTACACGGTTCCCACCACCGCATCACGGCGTAGTGCACCTTCGAGAACCCGGGCACCTTCGAGCACCACGACTCCCTCGGAGCGGCGTTCGTCGGCCCGGCGGGTCAGCCGACGGAGCCGCCGGATCTCGGCGCTACGACCGCCGAGTGGCGGACCGGACACGGCGTTGTCGCTCAGGCCGCTTCGAGCGCCTCGCGGGCGATCTCGACGAGAACCCCGAAGGTCTCGTCGTCGCGGACGGCCAGGTCGGCCAGGATCTTGCGGTCGACCTCGACGTCGGCCCGCTTCAGACCCGCGATGAAACGTGAATACGAGATGTCGTGGTTCCGGCAGGCCGCGTTGATGCGCACGATCCACAGCCGGCGGAACTCGCCCTTGCGGGCCCGACGGTCGCGGTACGCGTAGCGCAACGAGTGCAGGACCTGCTCGTTCGCCTTGCGGTAGCTGCGCGAACGTGCGCCTGTGTAGCCTTTCGCCGCGTCGAGTACATCGCTGCGGTGTCGCTTCGACGACACGGCCCGTTTCGCTCTGGCCATGACGGTGCCTCCTGGTGTGGGTGTGGTGAGAAAGTCGCTCTTCGGCGTGCCGGCGCCGCTGTCGGGCGGTAGCCGGTACCGGTTCGCCTAGCGCCCCAGCAGCTTCTTGGCGTGCTCGCGCTGGCCGCCGGTGATCTCGGCGGGGCGCCCGAGACGGCGCTTGCGCCGGCTCGACTTCTTCTTCAACAGGTGCGAGCGGTTGGGCTTACGGCGCCGGAGCTTGCCCGTGCCCGTGACCTGATACCGCTTGGCGGCACCCTTGTGTGTCTTCATCTTCGGCATCAGGCGACTCCCGTGTCGCTGGCGGGCGGCGCCGGTGCTGCCGGTGCCGGGCTCCGCCTCTTCGGCTTCTTGAGTGGATGGAGGACCATCGTCATGTTCCTGCCGTCTTGTTTGGGCGACTGGTCCACCGCAGCGAACTCGTCGACCTCGTCGGCGATCCGGTTCAGGATCCTCAACCCCAGTTCGGGATGGGCCTGTTCCCGGCCCCGGAACATGATCGTGACCTTGACCTTCGAGCCCTCCTTGAGGAAACGACCGACGTGGCGCATCTTCGTGTCGTAGTCACCGCCGCTGATCTTCGGCCTGAACTTCATCTCCTTGACCACGACGTTGCTGGCCTTCTTGCGTGACTCCTTGCGTCGCTGGTCCTGCTCGTACTTGAACTTGCCGAAATCCATGATTCGGCAGACGGGCGGGTCGGCGTCGGGAGCCACCTCCACGAGGTCGAGCCCCGTATCGGTGGCGATCGTCAGCGCTTCAGGAAGGGCCTTGATGCCCAGTTGCTCGCCGTCGGCGGCCACCAGGCGAACCTGGCGGGCGCGAATCCGGTCGTTGATCCTGGCGTCGGTGGAAGCTATGTCGTCACCTCGTGTTCGATGGACTGTGCATGGTGTTCGATGAACTGTGCATGTTGAACTGTGCGCTGTGGAGCCGGGACTCGGGCGACGACGCGACGACGGCGGACGCGTGACGCGTCCGCCGTGCAGGCCGGGTCGGGTCTCCCGGTCACATGCGGACCCGCCTCGCTCGCCCTCGACGGGACGGCGGCCGGGTGGGAGGACCTGCGACGGCTAACGTGCCGTGAGCGGCCTTCCACTTCCCAGATCTGTTGTCTCAACTCAACGAATTGTGAGGTTACCAGCGTGAGCACCCTGTGGACGCCCTCGGGCGAGCACCGACCCGACGACGACAGCCCCGGAGGCCCTGCCCCGGGACCCGGTTCCCCAGCGAGCTCCCCTCCAGCTGAAGGCGCGCAGGGCGCCGCAGCTGATGATCCGGCCATGGCCGAGGCGGAGGAACAGCTCCGGGCGGTACGCGAAGAACTGATCCGCACCCCCGTGGTCGACATCATCGCCAACCACGTCGTG
Source organism: uncultured Actinomycetes bacterium (assembly GCA_963704035.1). Lineage (GTDB taxonomy): Bacteria > Actinomycetota > Acidimicrobiia > IMCC26256 > JAOSJL01 > JAOSJL01. The sequence continues at coordinate 941,118 of CAVPGR010000002.1, forward strand.
GGTCTGTGGCAGTTGGCTGTTCTCCACCTCGATCCCGAAGGTGCCGGCGTACGGAACCTCGATGCCGCCCGCGTGGCCGTCGATGCCGTGGCCGCCCTCGTCCGGGGCCTGGGCGAAGACCTCGGCCAGCATCAGGCGCCGCTCGAGGACGCCCTCGCCCAACTCCAGACGGCCTATGTCGAGATCGCGGGCGCCGGATCGGGTGACGCGAACGGTAGCGGCCTCGACTCATAGCTGCAGCGACGGCACGCTCGCTACGGCGGTTTGACCTCGAGTTCTCCTTCGGCGGTGAGTTTCGCCGTCCAGTGGTGTTCGTGGAGTTTGGTGTGATGCGCTCGGCAGACGAGCACGGTGTTGTCGAGCGATGTCGTGCCGCCGTTGGCCCAGTGCACGAGATGGTGGGCGTCGCACCAGCCCGGCGGCCGGTCGCATCCGGGCCAGGCGCAGCCTCGGTCGCGCACCACGAGTGCCCGGCGGATGGCCGGCGGAATGGTGGGCGTTTTTCGTCCGACGTCGAGCGCCTGGCTGTATCCGTCGGTGATGATGCGGCTGATACCGGCGTCACAGGCGAGGCGACGTGCGGCTTCGCCGCTGAGCGGTTCGCCGGTGTCGAATTCCGCAGCGGGCGCGCCCGCGCGGGCTTCGAGCGTGTCGAGCGGCACCAGGACCGACAGATGCGGCTTCTCGCCTCCCGAGGTGGGTAGCTGTCCGCTGTCGAGGCCCTGGCGGGCCAATTCCACGAGGGCGTCGGCACGACGGCGCGACGCCGTACATCTCGGGCCGTCCACCGGATCGGGGCTCATGAGCGAGTCCAATGCGGTCTTCACCACCGCTCCGCCTTCGGAGTCAAGTTCTGCGTCGAGGATGTAGGTGCCCTCGAGTGTCTGGGACATGTGCAGCTTGCGGCGACACAAGGCGGTCGTTTCGTCGGCGACGACGACCTGGGGTTCGACGGCATGACGCCAATGCGTCACGACCTTACGTAGCCGACCCGGATCGAGCTTTCTGGCGGCCTCCACGAAGATCTCCTCTCCGTCGGCCACCAACTGTGCAGCCCTGTCGGGATCGATCTCGTCGTATGGGCCGAGGCTCTCGCCGAGGTCCGTACCGTTGGCGATGACCCGGACGTGATCCGACGAGATCTCCCCGGCCGCTAACGCCTCGGCCGTGCGAGGAAGAAAACGAAGACGTCGTGCGGTCTTGAGCTTTGCCGACGCTGCTGAGCCTGTCATGCGGCCGTGCTGGCGCAACCAGGCCTGACAGGTCGCCGAACCGTCGAGGCCCCACTCGCCTGACGCATCCAACTCCGCCAACGAAGCGGCCAGTCGGGCGTCGAAGCGCCGCGATTCTTCAAGGAGATCGAGATACTCGCGACCCAACGGGCCCACACCCGAACGCGTCTCCTCGCCCGGATCGGATTCCCCGGCGGAATCGAAGTCTTCGGCTGGTTCCTCCACTGCCACGACACCCACCTCCTCCCGAGATTCGTTCACCCGCGCGAGAACAAGCGCACAGGCGAAAGCCATCGGGGGAAAAGACCGAGCGGAAGAAGAACCCCTCCACATCGACAGAATCAGCGTAGAACCCCGGTGTGACAGTTATCCCGACGTTGGCACTTCTCGATGAAGAAGTCTCAGGTGGGAACGGAGAACATTTCTCGGGAGATCCTCAGGAGGCGGCGCCGCGCCGCGGTGCCCTGCCGGGCCGGCTCATTCCGGGCTCGGGCATCAGTGCACGATCTTGGAGATCGGGATCTCGAGAATCCCGGTGGCACCGCCTTCGCGCAACGCCGGGATGAGGGTGTTGATCTGCGACGTGGGAACGACGGTCTCGACCGCGAATCCGCCGTTGCCCGCGAGTTCGTTGACTGTCGGAGCCCGCAGGGAGGGCAGGAGCGCTATCACGGTCTCCAGCCGCTCGCCGTCGACGTTCAACTTCACGAGGACTCGGCCCCGGGCCTCGAGGGTTCCGGTGAGCAGTGTCTCGATCTGCTCCATGGCACGGCGTCGTTCCGGATCGGCGTACGACTCCGGATTGGCCACGAGCTCGGTGTGAGAGAGCAGCACCTCGTCGACGATCCGCAGGCCCGCCGCCGCGCAGGGCACGACCCGTCTCGGTGATCTCCACGACCGCGTCGGCGATCTCGGGAACCTTCGCCTCCGTCGCCCCGTAGGAAAGCGTGACCTGAGCATCGATCCCGAGCCGCTCGAAGTAGCGGCCCGTGAGACTCGGATACTCGGTGTGGACGCGCACTCCGTCGGCGAGATCGGTGGCGGACGTGACCGTCGAGTCCTCGGCGACGGCGAGGACGATCCGGATCGGGCGCGCCGTGGCCTTCGAGTAGTGGAGCTGGGCGACCGTGGTGACGTCGGCCTGGGTCTCCTCGATCCAGTCGCGGCCGGTGATGCCGAGATCGAACAACCCGTCGGCGACGTACCGAGGGATCTCCTGAGGTCGCAGGATCCGGACCTCGGAGATCCGGGGGTCGTCGATCGCGGCGCGGTAATCGACATCGCTTCCACGCTGCACAGGGAGATCCGCCTCTTCGAACAGGGCGAGCGTGGAACGCTCGAGCGAACCCTTGGGCAGCACCAACCGGAGTGCGCTCATGTGTTCCCGACCTCTCCGTCTCCTGAGCCGTCTCGTGAGCCGTCGCGAAGCCGCGCCATCAGGTCGGCCATCTCGAGTGCCGTCACAGCGGCCTCCTCGCCCTTGTTGCCCTCGGTGCCGCCTGCACGGGCGAGAGCCTGGTCCTCGTCGTCGGTGGTGAGAACGCCGAACACGACGGGCACACCGGTGGCGAGCGCGGCTGTCATGACACCACGGGCCGCGGCGCCGGCGACGTAGTCGAAGTGCGGTGTACCACCACGCACCACTGCTCCCACACAGACCACGGCGTCGAACTCCCCGCTACCGGCGCAGTGCTGGGCGACGAGAGGGAGCTCGAAGGCTCCCGGGACCCAGAACACGTCGATGTGATCGTCGGTCACGCCGTGTTCTCCGAACGACGCGAGCGCACCGTCGAGGAGTCGGTCGGTGATCTCCTTGTTGAATCTGCTGGCCACAACAGCGAAGCGGGCGTGACCCGCGACGAGCCTGCCCTCGTGGCGGGCGTAAGTCCCCACTCAGCTTCCTCCGCGACCGTCGTCCTCGATCTCGAGCAGGTGCCCCATCTTCTGCTGCTTCGTCCGTAGGTAGGCGATGTTCTCGTCGTTCGGTTCGGCCGCCAGGGGAACCCGCTCCACGATCTCCAGACCGTAGCCGTCGATGCCGCCGTACTTGGACGGATTGTTGGTCAGGAGCCGCATGGTGGTCACACCCAGATCGACGAGGATCTGGGCACCGATGCCGTACTCGCGGGAGTCCACCGGGAAGCCGAGCTCGAGGTTGGCCTCCACCGTGTCGCGCCCTTCGTCCTGGAGCCGATACGCCCGGAGCTTGTGTCCGAGGCCGATGCCACGACCCTCGTGACCGCGCAGGTACACGACGATGCCTTGGTCCTCGGCGGCGATCTGGGCCAGGGCCAGATCCAGCTGGAAGCCGCAATCGCAGCGCATCGAACCGAAGACGTCACCGGTGAGGCACTCGGAGTGCACGCGGACAAGGGTGTTCGTCTGACCGGCCACATCGCCACGGACAAACGCCATGTGCTCCGCACCGTCGAGCAGAGATTCGAACACGTACGCGGTGAAGTCGCCGTGGCGCGTCGGGATCCGGGCTTCACTGACCCGGCGCACGAGCTTCTCCCTGTGGCGGCGGTACCGGATCAGGTCGGCGATCGAGATCAGGACCAGGCCGTAGCGGGAGGCGAAATTCTCCAGATCCTCCAGGCGGGCCATCGTGCCGTCGTCGTTGACGACCTCGGAGAGCACCCCGGCGGTCGACAGGCCGGCGAGGCGCGCGAGGTCGACGGCAGCTTCGGTGTGTCCCGCCCGCTTCAGCACCCCTCCCTCGCGGTAGCGCAGCGGGAAGATGTGCCCGGGCCGGGCGAGGTCGTCGGGTGCCGTCGAGGCGTCGATCAGTGCCCGGATCGTGGTACAGCGGTCGGCGGCCGAAATTCCCGTGGTCGTGCCCGCTTTGGCGTCGACCGACACTGTGAAGGCTGTGCGCTGACCCTCGGTGTTGTCGGCGACCATCTGAGGGAGCTGGAGCTCGTCGAGACGGTCACCGGTCGTCGAGACGCAGATCACCCCACTCGTGTGGCGCACCATGAAACCGAGCGCCTCCGGTGTGACGTTCTCGGCCGCCATGATGAGGTCGCCCTCGTTCTCACGGTCGGCGTCATCGACGACGACGACCATCTCGCCGCGGCCGATCGCTGCGATGGCCTCCTCGATCTGATGGAAGGGCATGTCAGTGCTCCGATCGGTCGAGCAGCCGCTCGACGTACTTGGCCATGAGATCGACCTCGATGTTCACCCTGTCACCCTCGACGCGCCGGCCGAGAGTCGTCACGTCGGACGTGTGGGGAATCACGGCGACCCCGAAGGTCGAATCCGGGTCGGACACCTCGGTGACCGTGAGGCTCACGCCGTCGACGGCGACGGATCCCTTCTCGACGATGTAGCGACAGAGCTCTCCGGGAACCTCCACCACGAGCCGTGTCGATCCGTCGGGCTCGGCGGCCCGCACGACGACACGGCCGACGCCGTCGACGTGGCCCGACACGACGTGCCCGTCGAGCGTGTCCCCCACACGCACCGGGCGCTCCAGATTCACCGGGTCACCCGCCACGAGATCGCCCAGCGTCGTGCGGTCGAGTGTCTCGATGACGGCCTGGGCCTCCCACCAGTCGGTCCCGAGATCGGTGACGGTGAGACAGCATCCGTTCACCGCCACCGACGCCCCCTCGGACAGCCCGGGAACCGTGCGAGGTGCGTCGATCCGCAGCGTTGCGCCCCCCGCCCGGGGTGTCACCTCGGTGACGGTGGCGAGTTCCTCGACGATGCCGGTGAACATCAGGCCACCGCCGCGTCGTGCGGGAGGTCGTAGTCGAGCCGCAGGTCGTCACCGAGTCGTGTCACGCCTGTGGGGGTCAGGCGGGGCGCGTCGGCCAGGCCTGCGGGTCCGGACCCCCCGAACATGGCAGTGGCGGCGCTGCCCAACAGAAGGGGGGCCAGGTAGAGCACGATCCTGTCGACGAGCCCGGCGCGCACGAAGCTGCCGAACACGGTGGGCCCGCCCTCCAGGAGGAACTGGAGGACGCCGCGGCCGCCGAGGTACTCCACGACTCCGCCCGGATCGACCCCCGGGCCGTCGGCGGCGGCATCGAGGACGACAACCTCGGCACCGGCCCCTTCCCACGCGGAGCGGACCGTGGCGGGAGCCGCCTCGGTCGTGCACACGAGGGTGGGGGCCACGTCCGTGTCGAACAGTGCTCCGGTGGCGGGGACCCGACCCGAGGAGTCCATGACGACCCGGAGCGGTGGATCAGGAGGTGGGGCGACGTCACGGACGTCGAGGCGCGGATCGTCGGCCAGAGCCGTCTCCGCACCGACGCCGACCGCCTGTGACAAAGCGCGTAGTGCGTGACCGTCAGCGCGGGCGCGCTCGCCGGTCACCCATCGTGCACCGCCGTCGGCGCCTGCCACACGGCCGTCCAGGCTCTGGGCGATCTTGGCCACCACGAACGAGCGTCCCCGACGACGGTGCATCAGATACGGGGCCAGGGAGCGTGCGGCGTCGTCGGCGCCGGGACCGACCTGCACGTCGATGCCCGCCTCCCGCAGGCGAGCGATCCCCCGACCGGCCACGTGGTCGTCGGGATCCTCGAGGCACACGACCACCCGGGCCACTCCGGCCTCGATCAGGGCGTCGGCGCACGGGGGCGTCCGCCCGTGGTGCGAACAGGGCTCGAGGGTGACGACGGCGGTCGCGCCCCGGGCGGCGAGGCCCGCCTCGGCCAGAGCGTTGATCTCGGCGTGGGACCCGCCGGGCGGGTCGGTACGACCTTCACCGACCGCCCGTTCGTCGTTCAGCAGCACGCAGCCGACCCACGGGTTGGGCGGAGCCTGGATGCGCGATACCTCTCCCAGCGCGACGGCGCGGGCCAGAGCCTCCCGAAGTGGTGTCCCTGCTCCCGGGCTGCCAGATTCCACGTCACCGCCTCCGAGTGGAATTGTAACACGTTCTATTTCTGGTCGGCTGGTGGAACGCATGACCCGGCGGCCTCACGCTACGCAGGTCAGACGACACTCAATGCGGCCTCCCCCCGGCCAGGAGCTCCAGCGCGTGGGGTACCGCCGGCAGGATCACCTCGAGACACTCGATCGCCCCCGTCGACGAGCCGGGCAGGTTGCAGACGAGAACGGCGCCCCGGCTCCCACACACCGAGCGGCTCAGCATCCCGAGCGGCCGGTCGGCGTCACTGACCCGGCGCATGGCCTCCGCCAGACCCGGAGCCTCGCGGTCGATCGCCGCCCGCGTGCCTTCCGGAGTGAGATCCCGGGGGCCGAAGCCGGTTCCACCGGTCGTGACGAGAAGGCCCTCGAAGTCCGCCGTCATCTGGCGGATTGCGTCGGCGACACTCTGAACACCGTCGGCCACGACGCGGCGTTGAGCGAGCTCGTAGCCGGCCTTCCCGAGTCGGGCAACGAGGGCGTCGCCCGAGCGGTCTTCGCGGGTTCCCGCCACGACGCCGTCGGAGACGGTCAGAACCTTGCAGGCGAGCAACGTGGCCCTCGTCTTCAGTCGGTTCGTCGGTCGACCTCGAAGGCCGAGTGACCGTGACGCTTCGCGTGGCTCTTCATCTCGGAGGCGACAGCGGACGCCTCCCACTGCGTGGCAATCCTGCGTCGAGCGCTGGAAACGATCCCGATGGCGATGCCGACGACCGGGTGCCTACGCCGCACACCCTGTCGGTCCGCGACCTCGACGAACCCGCGAGCAGCATCCTCGGGGTCGTACAGCTCGCCGATTCCGCTGTCGAAACGGTCGATGATCTCGGCCGCCACGGCCTCGACGGTATCGGGTGCAACCACGACCACAAAGTCGTCACCGCCCACATGACCGGCGAAGGACGGCTCCGACGGGTGTGCGGACAGCGCCTCGGTGATCGCACGGGCCGTGAACTTGATCACCTCGTCGCCGCGGAGGAACCCGTAGTGGTCGTTGAACGACTTGAAGTCGTTCAGATCGGCGTACAGGACGGCGAACTGTGCATGTGGGTCACCCACGAGGCCCTCGAGCTCGGCGGCGATGCGGAAGTTGCCCGGAAGGCGTGTGAGCGGCGAGAGGTCGCGCATCTGTGTCGCCCGTCGCAGCACCCCGCTGACACGTGCCACGAGCTCGCTCGGCTCGAACGGTTTGACGATGTAGTCGTCGGCTCCGGAGGTGAATCCCTCCACCTTGTCGTCGGCCTGGCTCCTCGCGGTGAGCATGATGATGGCGACATTCGCCGTCCGCGGGTCGGCGCGCAGCGCCCGGCACACCTGAATGCCGTCTTTTCCCGGCATGAGCCAGTCGAGCACGACCAGGTCGGGTTCGAGCTTGAAGGCCTTCTCGAGGGCGTCGTTCCCGTCGCCTGCGAGGTGGACTTCGTAGCCCTCCAGGCTCAGGTTCACCTCCACGGCCCGCGCCACATCCGGATCGTCGTCGGCGACGAGGATCACCTCGGCCATGCGGCGTCCCGGATCTCGCGTGCGGCGACAGCCGGGTCCTCGGCCTTGAAGATCGCGCTCCCGGCAACGAGTATGTCGACTCCCGCAGAGGCTGCTTCGGCGGCATTCTCCCTCTTGATACCGCCGTCGATCTCGATCTCGACGTCGAGATCGTCCTCGTCGATCCGCTTGCGCGCCTCTCTCACCTTGTCGAGCACGTCGGGAATGAAGGCCTGCCCGCCGAATCCGGGATGGACACTCATGACGAGGAGCAGGTCGATCTCACCGAGGTAGGGAAGGACCTCGGCGACGTCGGTCTCGGGATTGAGGGTCAGCCCGACGGCCAGGCCGAGCGCCCGCATCTCGGCGAAGGCGGGCCGTGGGTCACCCAATTCGATATGGACATCACAACGGTCGGCGCCGGCGGAAACGAAGTCCTCGAGCAGATCGCGGGGGTTCTCGACCATGAGATGACAGTCGAGGAACAGGTCGGTGTGGGGACGAAGCGAACGAACGACAGGCGGGCCGATCGTGAGGTTGGGCACGAAGTGCCCGTCCATGCAGTCCACATGGAGAAGGTCGGCCTCGGGCTCCACCCGTTTGACGTCCCGGGCCAGCTCGGCGAAGTCGGCCGAGAGGATCGACGGAGCGATCTTCATCACCCCAGCGTACCCGCTGGGATTGCGGTCGATTTCTGCAGCGCCAGTACGTACATGCCGTCTGTGCCGGCATCGGTCGGCAACAGAAGAGATCCACGACCGTGGTCGCGCCAGGGGGCGTCGACGACACGGATCGCTTCCAACTCCCCGTGTTCTCGGGCGAGCCAGCTGTCGATGTCGAGCGTTTCCTCGTCACTGAGTGTGCAGACCGAATAGACGAGCGTTCCTCCGTGGCGCAGCACCCGCGCTCCTTCGACGAGGAGGGCGCGTTGAAGTTCCGCCATGGCGCCGAGATCGCCGTGCTCGATGCGCCAACGAGATTCCGGACGGCGTCGCAGGACTCCGAGGCCCGAGCAGGGGGCATCCACGAGAACCGCGTCGGCCACACCATCCCGGAGCCCGAGCCTGGATCCGTCGGAGCACAGCACCACGACATTCGCGAGGTCCAGTCGCGCGATGGCGTCGGTGACCCAGCAGAGACGCTGCTGCGAGATGTCGGCCGCCACGATCATCGATCGGCCCGGAAGACGCTCCGCGATGGCGCATGCCTTGCCGCCCGGAGCCGCTGCCAGGTCGACGACGACGGAGTGGCTGTCTTCACCCCGGGCTCTCAGGACCGCTCCGACGACCGCTCCCGCGACGGCCTGGCTGGCTTCGTCCTGCGGACTGGCCCGACCCGAGGCGACGACATCGAGAGCGGACGGGTCTCCCACGCCCCGGACAGCCAGCGCCTCGGGCACGATCGTTCCCGCGTTCACCGAGCCCCCGGTTGCCTCGAGCTCCGCCCTCAACGCCTCGGTGCCGTCGCGCAAAGGGTCGGTGCGCAGTGGGTTGGGGCGCAACATCATGGTCGGAGGCTGGTTGTCGAGGTCGAGGATCGCCTGCGCCTGCACGTCGCCGAAGGACGCCCGGAGTCGTCGGACGATCCAGTCCGGGTGAGACGTTCGAATTCCCACGTCGGTGTCGGTGTCGCCCTCGGGGACCGGCCACTCCCCCACGTCTGCCAGACGCCGCAGGACCGCGTTCACGAACCCGCGCGCACGGGGACGCCGGGCTGCGACGGCATCCACGGTTTCACTCACCGCCGCGTGAGGTGCCACGCCGGCGCGAAGTTGGTAGGCACCGAGGCGCAGGCCTTCTCGGACATCGACATCGAGACGCGAGAGAGGACGGTCGAGATACGGGATGAGTGCATGATCGAGAGCCCGCCGCGCTCGAAGCGTTCCAGCCACGAGACCGGTGACGAACGCGCGGTCACGGGCGTCGAGGTCGCTCGAGCGAAGGAGGTGAGGCGTCGCGACGTGTGAGGGTTCGCCGGCGTCCACCGCCAGCAGCGCCTGCAGCGCAATCTTCCGACTCGAGTCCTTCCGAGTCGCGTCGCGACCAGGAACGTGTCGGGATCGGTCGTCGGTCACGAAGACCCGAGGCGGGCCGTTCCACTGCGCCGACCGGCGAGCCAGGAGGACACGCCCATCGCCCGTCGGTTCTGTGGTTGGACCTCCTGGAGCACGAGCCGGCCATGTCCGGTCTGCACGACGCCGTCGTCCAGGAGAGATCCGGGGGCGGCGTCACGGACTTCGGATCGGGATTCGGAATCACGGACTTCTTCATCACGACTCCCGCGCCACACCTTCACGCGCGTGTCGCCGTCGGTGGTCCACGCACCGGGTCGTGGATTGCCGGCGCGTACGAGTCGGGCGAGTTCCTCGGCGGTGCGGGACCAGTCCAGTTCGAACTCCGCCGTGGTGAGCTTGTCGGCGTACGAGCTCGGACCGGACTGAGGCTCGGGCACGATCGTCGGCACCGACTCGACGGCGTCGAGAAGGAGTTCGGTCCCCATCGTCACGAGCCTCGCGTGCAACTCGCCGGCGGTTTCGATGTCTCCGATCGGGGTGGAGGCCTGCGCGTACACAGGCCCCGAATCGAGGCCCTCCTCGATCTCCATCAGCGACACGCCGGTGCGTTCGTCGCCGGCGAGGATCGCCCGTTCGACGGGAGCGGCTCCACGCCACGCCGGAAGCAACGAGAAGTGGACGTTCACGAAGCCGTGAGGCAGCGCGTCGAGGAGTGCGCGCGGCAGCAACTGCCCGAACGCCACCACCACCCCGAGAACCGCACCACTTCCCGCCACCTCATCGACGACCTCCGACGAGCGCTCGGGAGTGACGACCTTCAGGCCGAGGCGCTCCGCCGCGGACCGCACCGGGCTCGGCTCCGGATCAGCGCGCCGTCGACGACGGCGGTCCGGCTGCGTGATGACGAGCGCGATCTCATGGCCCGCGCCAACCAGTGCTTCCAGCATGGGGACCGCGTCGGCCGGTGACCCGGCGAAGACGAGGCGCACTCTGGCTCAGAGAGCGCCGTGAGCGGCGGGCGCCGCAGTGCCGGGTGCAAACGTCTGCTCGCGCAATATCCGCATCGCCTCTTTGCGCTGGTCGGGTTCGAGGCGATCGAGGAGCAGGACGCCGTCGAGATGGTCCATCTCGTGGAGGAACACGCGACCGAGGAACTCGTCGCCTTCGAGGGTGATCTCGTTCCCGTCGAGGTCGACGCCGCGCACGGTGACGACCTTGGGACGCTCGATCTCGAAGAAGACTCCGGGGATGGAGAGACAACCCTCCTCGAAGGTCCAGGTTCCCCGGGCATCGAGCACTTCCGGGTTGACCATCGTCTCGGGCCCTTCACCGACGTCGTACACGAACATCCGACGCTGCACGCCGACCTGCGGCGCGGCCAGCCCGGCTCCGGGAGCCGCGTACATGGTGTCGACCATTGCCCGCGACAGGCGGGCGAGTGCGCCGTCGAGGTCCGTGACCTCCTTGGCGCGTTGGGTCAGGACGGGATCACCGAAGAGTCGGATTTCCTGCGTGCTCACCTCGCCGAGGGTACCAGCGGTCCCGACGCGTCCTACCTCGGTTCCGCATCGGAGTGACGCTCACACGCAACCGGTCGCAGGGATGCAGTCAGACGCGCCGGGGGTCGACGTCGATACGGATTCCTCCTGTGGAAAGAGCAGCCTCCCTGGCGACGTGCAGTGCGTCGACGAGTGTGGCCGTGTCGGGTGCCCGCACCAGAGCGGCGCTCTTCGAGACGTCGACGACGAGCGGACCGTCGACGCGGACCGTCTCGTCGACGCCCAGCACGTCGATCGCCGCCTCCACCGCCGGGAGCGATCCACGGATCTCGGCGAGATCTCCGAACGGCGGGAACCCGAGGGTACGGCGATGATCGGCTTCGGCCTGCCGTGCGATCTCGGGCCGTGCGGTCTCCGCCGCTCGGAGCACCTCGTGGTCGGGTGTCCGCGTCTGCACGAGGATGCGACCTCGGCCTCGCAGGCCCACCGCCCGGGCGGCCCTCACGAGCAGGGCCATCGCCTGTTCGGCCGCTCTGTAGCGCCCCGCAAGGAGTTCCTGATCGAAGTCCAAGAACGCGACGAGCGCGGGCGGAGTCAGATCCGCGTGGAACAACGCGGCCGTCCCGACCAACACCGGGGCGTCGGCATTGTCGCTGCTACCGGCGTCGATGAGACCGACACTCGTGCGCGGAAGCAGCGCTTCCACCTCCTCGCGCACACGCGTGACGCCACTTCGGATCCGCCGGAGGTCGGTCGAGAAGCACAGCGCACAGACCCGAGGGCGGACCCGGCCGCAGCGCGGGCACACGAGCGGCGAGTCACCCGCGGAGTCACCGTCGGGCCTCCGCTTCGCGCACAGCAGCGCCGCAGTCCTCACAGCGCGCCACCTCACCACAGCGTCGGCAGGCCAGCATCCGCGCGCGTCCCTTGCGGTTCAGGACACACCACGCGTGTCCGCCCTCGTCCACGGTCGCATGGAGTGCGTCGGCCAGAGCCGCGGAGAACAAGCCTTCCCCGGGTGGCTGTTCGCGGCGGTCGACCGTCTGTAGCGGTGGCCATCCCCGGCGCTGAAACTGCTCGGGCGGTGCGATCAGGCGGTCGCCACACAGAGCGAGAGCGTCGAGGCTGGGTGTCGGGTCCACGAGGACGGCGGACGCTCCCACACGTCGGGCACGTTCCAGGAGCAGTTCGCGGGCGTTCCAGGTCGGGGCGCGCTCCGACTCGTAGGCCTCGTCACCCTCGTCGAGTACGACCACCGACCTCAGGTCGGGTACGGGCGCCAGCGATGCGCTCCGACCGCCCACGACGACGACGTCGCCGCCACGGGCCCGCCGCCAGCACCGGGTGCGCTCGGCGTCGCTGTCCGACGGATCGAAGACCACGACGTCTCGCCCGCTCCGACGCAGGGAGGCGACGAGGGCTCCCGAGCGTCCCGGTTCGGGGGTGCACACGATCGTGGAGCCCTTGGAGGCGAGGAGGCTCCCGACCAGGCGCCGGCGGTCCCCTGCCGGTGGCCATTGCACGACCGACGGGGTGTCGGCGAGCGCGTCGGCGGCCACCTCGTCGGCAGCCACCTCGTCTGCAACACGATCGTCAGGATCCGAGGCCTCCTCCTCGGCTCGGGGATGACGGCGGAGGCCTTCCAACGAGTCCTCGGAAGCCGGGGCCACGTTGTTCGGAGGAGACGCTGCGCGCAGGAACGCGACGCGAGGCCCGACCCAGCGCCACGCGGCCCACTCGGCCAGAGCGAGGAGCTCAGGCGTCGGACCCACCGACGACACACGATCCAGCCTGAGGAGTTGGTCCCGTGGAGCCTCGGGTTCCACATCGACATCGAGAACCCACCCCCGCACACGTCGACCGTGTAGACGGACGCGCACGATCGTCCCCGCCACGACGTGATCCGCAAAGTGGTCGGGAATGAGGTAGTCGAAGCCCCGGTCGACGGCCGGGACGTCAGGCAGGACCCGACAGACCCGCTCGTCGGGCTCGGGCTGTTCGCTCAGGCGAGCGCCCGTCGCAGGTCGTCGGCGTAGGTGCCCACCTGTTCCCAGGTGAAGTCCTTGTCGGGACGACCGAAGTGGCCGTAGGCCGCCGTGTTGGCGAAGATCGGTCGACGGAGGTCGAGTCGGTCGATGATGGCGGCGGGGCGCAGATCGAAGACCTCGTTGACCGCCTCGGCCATCTTCTGTTCATCAGCCTCGCCGGTGCCGAACGTGTCGACCATGACCGACACGGGCCGTGCCCGTCCGATGGCGTAGGCCACCTGGATCTCGGCCCGTTTCGCAAGACCCGCCGCAACGATCGCCTTGGCGACCTGGCGAGTGGCGTAGGCCGCCGACCGGTCGACCTTTGTGGGGTCCTTGCCGCTGAATGCGCCGCCACCGTGGCGGGCCATTCCCCCGTAGGTGTCGACGATGATCTTGCGGCCGGTCAGGCCGGCGTCGGCGTGCGGGCCACCCAGCTCGAAGGCACCGGTCGGGTTGCAGATGAACTCGAAGTCCTCGGTGTCGAGCGAGTCGGGCAGGAGCGGTCGGATCACCTGATCGAGCAGGTCGGGCTTCAGAAGCGTCTCGTAGTCGATCCCCGGGTCGTGCTGCGTGGAGATCAGGACCGTGCGCAGCCGCGTCGGTCGACCGTCGACGTATTCGATCGAGACCTGGGTCTTGCCGTCGGGTCGCAGGTAGCTGAGAACGTCCGCCTTGCGGACCTCGGCCAACCGGTGCGCCATGCGGTGTGCCAACCAGATCGGCATCGGCATGAGGTCGTCGGTCTCGTCGCACGCGTAGCCGAACATCATCCCCTGGTCGCCCGCACCGGTTTCCGCGTAGAGATCGGTGTCGCCGCCACGCTGCTCGAGCGCCTTGTCGACACCCTGGGCGATGTCGGGTGACTGCTCGTCGATGGACGTGATGACGCCACACGTGTTGCCGTCGATGCCGTAGTCGTCGTTGTTGTAACCGATCGCCTTCACCCTGTCGCGCACGGTGCGGGAGATGTCGACGTATCCGGTGGTGGAGATCTCGCCCGCCACGACCACAAGTCCGGTGGTGCACAGCGTCTCGCAGGCGACGCGGCTGTAAGGGTCGACGGCGAGCAATGCATCGAGCACGCTGTCGCTGATCTGATCCGACATCTTGTCGGGATGCCCCTCCGTGACCGATTCGGAGGTGAAGACGTGGGTCTGGCTCACGGGAGCTCCTGTGCTGTGGTGATCAGCGACACGCGATCACGCGGCGCCGCAGGGAGGTCACGAGTCTGACCGGTCGCCCAGCTTCGTCGCTACTCGTTCGAGAATTCGCAGCGCCAGGGCGTCCTTGGCCATGAGGGGCAGCTCCTCGGGATCGGTGTCCGGATCGAGGATCACGGCCCTGTTGGTGTCCACGTCGAAGCCCGCGCCGGGCTCGGACACGTCGTTGGCGACGATGAGATCGAGATTCTTGCGCCGGAGCTTCACGGCGGCGTTGGCGAGGATGTCGTCGGTCTCTGCTGCGAACCCGACCAGAACTTGATCGGTGGGCTTCGTCTCACCCAGGTCGACGAGGAAGTCGTGGGTCGGCTCCAGCAGGATCTCGGGAGGGCCGTCCTGCTTCTTGGACTTGCCCGCGGCGGGCTCTTTGGGCCGGAAGTCGGCTACCGCGGCCGCCATCACGATCACGTCGCTTCCGGCCGCGCGTGACACGACGGCCTCCTCCATGTCGGAAGCGGTCTCGACGGGAACCGTGTCGACTCCCGGCGGCGGCTCGGCCGACACGGTGGTGATGAGAGTGACGGTCGCACCCAGACGGCGGGCCTGGCGCGCGAGGGCGTAGCCCATCTTGCCCGAGGAGCGGTTCGTGATGACACGCACGGCGTCGATCGGCTCCCGAGTGCCGCCCGCGGTGACCAGAACGTGTCGCCCCGAGAGTGGCCCGGCCTCGGCGAGAACGCCCGCGGCCCGCACCAGGATGTCGGCTGGGTCTGCCAGCCGCCCGGCTCCCTCGTCACCGCCGGCCAGGCGCCCGGTACCGGGTTCCACGATCGTCACACCGCGGCGGCGCAACGTCGCGATGTTCTCGCTGACAGCCGGATGCTCCCACATCTCCGAATGCATGGCGGGTGCCACGAGAACAGGGGCCCGCGTGGCCAGCAGTGTGGCGGTCAGGAGATCATCGGAGATCCCTCCGGCGTACTTCCCGAGCAACTTGGCCGTCGCAGGCGCCACGAGAACCAAATCCGCGCGCCGGCCGAGTGTGGTGTGGGGAATCGGGTCGTCGGCGCCGAACATCCGCCACCTCGCCGGCTCGGAGGCCAGTGCCGAGAACGTGACATCGCCCACGAACCGGCGGGCGCTACATGTCATGACGGGAAGGACCGTGGCTCCCGCGTCGCAGAGACGCCGGCACAACTCGACCGCCTTGTACGCGGCGATGCCCCCCGACACACCCAGGACGATCGTGCGTCCCGCCAGATGTCGATCGGGACTCGGGCTGCTCATCGGTGGACCCCCGGTACCAGCGGCGGGCCGGCCGAGCGGCTCAGCCGACCTCGTCGCCCGAGTCATCGGCTCCGACATTGTCGGCACTCCCGGCACTCCCGGCACCCTCGGCAGCGTCGCCCGTGTCGTCGGAGTCGGAGTCGGCGTCGGAGTCGGCGGGCTCGTCGATGCTGAGTGCCTCGCGTGCAGCGGAAGCCTCGTCGGTAGGAGTCGTGCCGTTCATCTCGTCGTCGGTCATCGTGCGGGCGACGATCTTGCCCTCGTCGATCTCCTCGAGTGCGATCGAAAGTGGCTTCGTGGACACAGAGGTGATCTGTGGGGGAACGACCCGACCGACACCGTGACCGAGCTGTGCGTAGTAGTCGTTGATCTCGCGCGCTCGCCGCGCCGCCAAGGTGACGAGCGTGAACTTGGACTCGACCGTGCCGAGGAGGTCCTCGACTCTCGGCTCCATCAGGGTGTTACGCCGTTCGGTCATGCGTTGCTCTCGATCGTGTGGCCGGAATGGGGTTGGTCGGAATCGGTGTGGACAGCGGTGGGACGCGGCCTGTCAGGACTCCCTGCGTCGACTCTCCAGGATACCCGCGATCTCCCCTGCGGCACGATCCACGTCATCGTTGACCACGACGGCGTCGAAAGCCTCCATCTGCGCCTCTTCCACATCGGCTTCGGCGAGCCGCCGCTCCACGTCGTCAGGCAAGTCATGTCCACGTGCGCGCAGACGTGCGCTCTGCTCCTCCCGGCTGGGAGGACTGAGGAAGATCAGCAGTGCCCCGGGAAAGGTCTCGCGGACGCTGAGTGCCCCCTGGACGTCGACCTCGAGAAGCACGTCGCCCTCGCCTGCGAGCCGTTGCTCGATGGGGGCCCGGGGCGTGCCCTTCAGGTCACCGTAGACGTCGAAATACTCCAGGAAACCCCCTGCCGCCGCCCGGCGTTCGAATTCCGGGCGGTCGAGAAAGTGGTAGTCCCGCCCGTCGACCTCGCCGGGGCGTGGGCTGCGGGTGGTGGCCGACACCGAGTACCAGAGGTCGGGCTCCCGGGCGAGTAGAGCCTCGATGACAGTGCCCTTTCCCGCTCCGGAGGGGCCGGCGATGACGCACAGGACTCCCACGACGCCAGCTCCGTGGACCGCGCTCGGCGGTCAGGCGCCGTCGAAGCGTTCGAGAAGCGCCCGACGTTGCTTCGTTCCGACGCCGCGCAGTCGACGGCTCTCGGAGATGTCGAGATCTTCCATAACGCGACGGGCCCGCACCTTGCCCAGACCCGGCAGTGACTCGAGCGCGGCGACGACCTTGAGCTTCGCGATCATCTCGTCGCTGTCGCCGAGAGCGAAGAGCTCCTCGAGCGACAAAGCGCCGACCTTGAGCTTCTCCTTGACCTCCGCGCGCGACGCGACGCGCGAGGGCTGCCTTCTCGAGTGCTGCGTGACGCTGGTCGGCGGTCAGCGACGGAGGAGGTTGCATCGCCCGCCAGTATAGAGACGAGCCGCTCGACCGCAACCGGGTCACGAACCTCGCAGAGCGCGGGCGGTTTCGGTGCTCACGGCGGCCGCTGCCGCGTCGGGATCGGAGGCAGCCGTGACGGTCCGTCCGATGACCAGGAGGTCAGATCCAGCAGCCAGCGCCGACGCCGGATCGGAGACGCGCGCCTGGTCGTCGACCGCGGATCCCGCCAGTCGGATTCCCGGTGTCACGATCGTCGTCGCGGGAATCCGTGAGCGCACCGTCGCTACTTCGTGGACCGAGCACACGACTCCGTCACAGGTCTGCGCGGCCACCTCGAGTCGCTCGTCGAATGACGACGTGTCGGCGTCGCTCGTGAGCACGGTGACCCCCAGAACGGCAGGTGCGTGCACTCCTCTCGCCGATCCCCTCGTCGATCCCCTCGTCGATGAGGCGCTGCGAACTCCGTCGGCGGCAGCCTCGCACATGGCGACTCCGCCTGAGGTGTGGACCGTGAGATAGGCGATCGGAAGTCCACCGAGCACCGTCGCCGCCTTTCCCACGGTGGTGGGGATGTCGTGGAGCTTGAGGTCGAGGAACACCGACACCCCCATGTCGGCGATCGCCTCGACCACCGCCGGTCCGCCGGCCGCCCACAGCTCGAGGCCGATCTTCGCCACGCCGAAACGGTCCCGGTGCCGACGGACCAGCTCCCGGGCCCGGAGGGGCTCGCCCACGTCCAGAGCGAGCGCCAGATGGGCTCTTGCTGCCGATTCCGGCGCTCCCGCCGTCGTCACACGGGTTCCTCCAGAGCGCCCACCAGATCGCTGACCCTCGGGATGCCCTGGATCGCGCACCACTCGTCCAGTTCGTCCCGTACGTGCACCGTGGCACGGGGGTCCTCGAACGTCGCGGTGCCGACACCCACGGCAGTGGCCCCCGCCAGCAGGATCTCGACGGCATCCTCTCCCGAGGCGACTCCCCCCGTACCGATGATCGGCACGCTCGGCAGAGCGCGCGACACCAGCCGCACACACCGCAAGGCGACCGGACGAATCGCTCGACCCGACAGGCCTCCGGTCCCCGCTCCGAGCTTGGGCCGGCGGGTGCGTGCGTCGATCGCCATGGCCGACACGGTGTTGATCGCGGTGAGCCCCGCTGCGCCCGCGTCGACGGCGCGCTCGGCAACGGCGACGATTTCGCTCGTGTTCGGCGAGAGCTTGGCAAATACGGGGAGATCACCGACCTGCGCCACGACCGTCTCGACGACCGCCGCAGTCGCCGCCGGATCGTGGGCGAACATCTGCGAGTCGGCGTGAAGATTCGGACAACTCACGTTTACCTCGAGGGCCACGAGATCGGACCTCACCCACGCGAGGCGAGCCGCAGCCTTGCCGTAGTCCTCCACGGTGTGGCCCCACACGGAGGCGATGACGCGGGCGCCGCGATCCCTGAGCGCCGGAAGGCCACTCGAACACCATTCGTCGACGCCCGGGTTCTGGAGGCCGACGGAGTTGATCATCCCGCCGACGGTCGGAGCCACGCGCAGAGGTGGATTCCCCGCCCAGGGTTCGACCGAGAGGGACTTGACCGTGATCGCCCCGAGGTCGGCCGGATCGACGACGTCCGCCAGCTCGTCGGACTGGCCAAAGGTACCGGAGGCCGCGATCACGGGATTGGGTAGGACGAGTTCGCCCAGATGCGTCGTCAGATCCGTGGACCCGATGCGCCGTCGGCCGCGAGGCTTCAACCGAGCGAGTACACCGAACTTGTCGAGCACGGTCTCAGACCTCGAGTCGCAGTTGCGGGTCGCGGTGGTACTCCTGTAGCGAACGCACCTGTGCCTCGGTGTCGACAGCTTCGGCCATTCCACCTGCGGCGGCCAGGGCCGCGGCGACAGTCGTGAGGCACGGCACACCGTGGGTGATGGCGGCGCGTCGGATGTGCGCACCGTCGGCGCGGGGTCCTCGACCACGGGGCGTGTTGATCACGAGGTCCACCTTCTCGAAAGAGATGAGCGTGACGGCATCGACACCACTGGTGTCCCCCACCTTGGCCACGACGGTCTCCACAGCGAGTCCCTCGGACTCGAGAGCGGCGGCGGTTCCTGCGGTGGCCACGAGACCGATGCCGAGGTCGGCGAGTCGCCGGGCGGCCACCATGCCCGTCGCCTTGTCGCGATCCGCCAACGACAGGAACGCCGTTCCCCGGGTCGGGAGAGCGCTTCCCGCTCCCGCCTGGCTCTTCGCGAATGCAAGCCCGAAGGTCCGGTCGACACCCATGACCTCGCCGGTGGACCGCATCTCGGGCCCGAGAAGGGAATCGACGTCGGGGAAACGCGAGAAGGGAAGGACAGCCTCTTTGACCGCCACGTGACCGCCGGGGGCCGGGTCGACGAGCAGACCCTCGCGGCGCAGATCGGCCAGTGAGGAACCGAGCATGACCCGGGCGGCAACCTTCGCGAGGGGAACGCCCGTGGCCTTGCTCACGAACGGGACCGTGCGCGACGCCCGCGGGTTGGCCTCGATGACCGACACCACCTTGTCTTTCACCGCGAACTGGACGTTGAGGAGTCCGCGCACTTCCAGCGCCGCGGCAAAGGCCCGAGTGTGGGCTTCGATCGCGTCGAGCACCGGCACGTCCAGGGTCGGAGGCGGCAGGGCACACGCGGAGTCGCCGGAATGGACACCGGCTTCTTCGATGTGCTCCATGATCCCGCCGATGAGCACCTCGCCGTTGACATCGCGCACCGCGTCGACGTCGACTTCGGTGGCATCTTCGAGGAAGCGATCGACCAGGACCGGACGGTCCGCCGAGAGGCCGCCCTCGCGACCGAGACTGCCCGAGACCGCCATCTCGGCCATGGCTCGGCGCAGTCCATCCTCGTCCCACACGATCTCCATGGCCCGACCTCCGAGGACGTACGAGGGTCGGACGAGGACGGGATACCCGATACCGGCGGCGATGCCGATCGCCTCGTCGACCGACGTGGCGGTTCCGCCGTCGGGCTGGGGAATCCGCAACTGGTGGCAGAGGGCGTTGAAGCGCTCGCGGTCCTCGGCGAGATCGATGGCATCGGGTGCCGTACCCAGGATGGGGACTCCGGCGTTCTCGAGGAGGTGCGCGAGCTTCAGCGGTGTCTGACCACCGAGCCCGACGACGACACCCACGAGATCCCCGTGAGACGCGAGCGCGTCGGTGACGTTCAGCACGTCCTCGGCCGTCAGCGGTTCGAAGAAGAGCCGGTCGCTCGTGTCGTAGTCGGTCGAGACCGTCTCGGGATTGCAGTTGACCATCACGGTTTCGAAGCCGGCATCGGACAGAGCGAACGCAGCGTGCACGCAGCAGTAGTCGAACTCGACACCCTGGCCGATCCTGTTGGGCCCACTCCCGAGGATCGCCACGATCGGTCTCTCGGCAGGTGCGACCTCGTCGATATCCTCGTATGTGCCGTAGTGGTACGGCGTGCGCGCGGCGAACTCGGCGGCGCAGGTGTCGACGGTCTTGAAGGTGGTGCGGACACCCCGTTCCAGACGCTGCTCGCGAATGGTTGCAGGATCGGAGTCCCACAGATATGCCAGCTGCGCGTCGGAGAACCCAAACCGCTTGGCCCGGCGCCAACCCCGCGTGTCGAGGTCGCCGCGTGACTCTTCGAGTCGACGGCGTTCACGGCTGATGTCGTCGATCTGGTGCAGGAACCACGGATCCACACCCGTGGCGGCCGCGAGACGTTCGACTCCGATTCCTCGACGGAGAACAGCTTCGAGATGGAAGATGCGCTCGGGGGTGGGCGTGGCGGCTGCGCGCACCAGTTCGTCGTCGTCGAGGTCGTCGTAGATCCGTTCGCCCGAATCCGCGTTGCAGCCGTCCCGGCCGATCTCCAGCGAGCGGAGGCCCTTCTGGAGTGACTCGGGGAACGTGCGCCCGATCGCCATGACCTCCCCGACCGACTGCATGACCGTGCCCAGCACCGGCGTGGCCCCCGGAAGCTTCTCGAACGCCCAGCGCGGAATCTTCGTCACCACGTAGTCGATGGCCGGTTCGAACGAGGCCGGAGTCTCGCCGGTGATGTCGTTGACGACCTCGTCGAGGCGGTAGCCCACCGCCAGCCGCGCGGCGATCTTGGCGATCGGAAAACCGGTCGCCTTGCTCGCCAACGCACTCGAGCGCGAAACGCGCGGGTTCATCTCGATGACGACCTGCGTACCGTCGGCCGGGTTGACAGCGAACTGGATGTTCGAACCGCCCGTGTCGACACCGATGCGCCGAATGCAGGCGAATGCGGCGTCGCGCATTCTCTGGTACTCGACGTCGGTCAGTGTTTGGGCCGGAGCCACGGTGATCGATTCCCCCGTGTGAACCCCCATCGGATCAAGATTCTCGATCGAACACACGACCACCGCGTTGTCGGCGGCGTCTCGCATCACCTCGAGTTCGTACTCCTTCCAGCCGAGCACGGATCGCTCGATGAGGATCTCGCTGATGGGACTGGCGTCGAGCCCTCGGCCGGCGGCCTCTCGCAATGAGTCAGCGTCGTGCGCCATCCCCGTCCCGCCACCGCCGAGGATGAACGATGGACGGATGATCAGCGGGAACCCGACCTCCCGACCGACCTCGACCGCCTCGTCGACGGTGTACGCGAAACCCGACGGCGGTGTCGCGAGCCCGATCTCGGTCATGGCGGCCTTGAAGCGCTGACGGTTCTCGGCGGTGTGGATCGCCTCGACGTCGGCACCGATCATCTCCACCCCGTGCCGGTCGAGAACGCCTTCCTCGTGCAGAGCGATCGCCAGATTCAGCGCCGTTTGGCCTCCGATCGTCGGAAGCAGAGCGTCCGGCTGCTCTCGCTCGATCACACGCGACACGGACGCCACGTCGAGGGGTTCGACGTAGGTTGCGTCGGCGAACTCGGGATCGGTCATGATCGTCGCGGGATTCGAGTTGACCAGAACGACGCGGTACCCCTCCTGGCGCAGGACCTTGCAGGCCTGGGTCCCGGAGTAGTCGAACTCGCACGCCTGGCCGATCACGATCGGACCGCTCCCGAGAACGAGGATCGTGTGGAGATCGCTGCGGCGCGGCACTCTACCGACCTCGTTCCATGAGCTCGGTGAAGCGCTCGAAATGGTGGCCGGCGTCGTGGGGGCCCGGTGCGGCCTCGGGGTGGTGCTGCACCGAGAACGCCCGCTCGGCGTCCACCGCGAGGCCTTCGAGAACTCCGTCGTTGAGGTTGACGTGGGTCGCCGAAACACCCGCGGGCAACGTGGACCGGTCGGTGGCGTAGTTGTGATTCTGACTCGTGATCTCGACACGCCCGCCGTCGACACCCTGCACCGGGTGATTGCCACCGTGGTGGCCGAACGGGAGCTTGTAGGTACGGGCGCCCAGCGCCAACGACAGGATCTGGTGGCCCAGGCAGATTCCGAACACAGGAACAGAGCCGATCAGGCAAGCCACGGTCGCGTCGGCTCCCCGGACGGCCGAGGGGTCGCCCGGGCCGTTCGAAAGGAAGACCCCGTCCGGCGAGCGGGCGAGAACGTCGTCGGCCGACGTGGAGGCCGGCAGCACCTCGACGAAGCAACCCGACGATGCCAGGTGGTCGAGGATCGTCCGCTTCACGCCGTAGTCGAGAGCGACGACGTGGAAGGGCGCATCGGGGTCGCCGTGACGGTACGGCTCCGACGTGGTGACCCCGGCCACGAGATCGCGACCGGGCGTTCCCCCGTCGGCGATGGCCGCGGCCTGGAGCACATCCACGTCGGCGGTGCCGAATGCGCCGGGAACGGCGCCGCGATCCCGCAGGTGGCGGGTGAGGCGTCGCGTGTCGACGCCGCTGATCGCCGGGATCCGCTGCTCCCGCAGAAGATCGCCGAGCGAGCCGGTCGCCTGCCAGTTCGAGGGGTGCGCGGCCAGGTCGCGTACCACCATCCCGCGACAGTGGCCACCCGCCGACTGTGCGTCGGTGGGGTTCACGCCGTAGTTCCCGATCTGGGGATACGTGAACGTGATGATCTGGCCGGAATACGACGGGTCGGTCAGGATCTCCTGGTATCCGGCCAGGGCGGTGTTGAACACGACCTCCCCCACGGCGATCCCGCCGTCGTCCTCGTCGGGTAGGTATCCAACCGCCTCTCCCTCGAAGACCTCGCCGTCGGCCAGAACCAGCCGAGCGGGGATGGGATCACGCCGCTCGCTTCTCGTGCTCGGCGATGTGCCAGGAGCAGCGCTCATCGCTGTGCCACCCCGTCGATCACGACCGGCTCACCGCCGAGAACGGTGTGACGGACCCGGCCCAAGAGCGTTCGGCCGACGAATGGCGTGTTGCGGGAACGGCTCGCCGAGCGCGTCGGGATCGACCTCCCAGGTCGCTGTGGGGTCGAACACGCAGAGGTTCGCGGGAGAGGCCGGGCCGATGACCGCCCCGTGTTCCTCCAGGCCGGCGATCGCCGCGGGCTGCCAGGAGAGCAGCGCCAATGCCTGCTCGAGCGACAGGTGCCCGGGCTCGACGAGTTGGGTGATCGTGAGAGCGAGAGCCGTTTGGAGACCGAGCATGCCCGGAGGAGCCTCCTCGAAGGGCTGATCCTTGGCTTCGGCAGGATGGGGAGCGTGGTCGGTGGCGATCGCGTCGATGGTTCCGTCGATGAGCCCCTCGATCAGCGCGCTGATGTCTTCGGCCGTTCGCAACGGCGGGTGGACCTTGAACAGCGGATCGAACGTGGCGCACTCGGCGTCGGTGAGCGTGAAGTGGTGAGGAGCGACCTCGGCGGTCACCGCCACTCCCGTCGCCTTGGCCTCGCGGATCAGCTTCACGGCCGAGGCCGTGGAGCAGTGCAGAACATGGAGGCGGGCGCCGGTGAGACGTGCCAACTCGATGTCGCGGGCGACGATGACCGACTCGGCCGCCGCCGGCCGTCCCGGGATCCCCAGACGACTCGACCAGTCGCCCTCGTGCATGTGGCCGCCGCGGGCGAGTGCCGGGTCTTCGGCGTGCTGAGCGATCACGGCACCCGGCAGCGCAGTGGTGTACGCCATGGCGTTGCGCATCACTCCGGCGTCGGCGACGCAGCTCCCGTCGTCGGTGAAGATGCGCACTCCGAGGTCGTGGAGCTCTCCCATCGGCGACAGCTCTCGCCCTGCGCGCTCCTTCGTGATCGTCGCCGACGACGCCACGTCGCAGATGCTGCGGGCACCGCGTGCGAGCACCGAACCCACGACGGTCGCGTCGTCGAGCGCCGGTCGGGTGTTGGGCATCGCCACCACCGCCGTGAACCCGCCGAGTGCCGCGGCGCGAGCACCCGTCTCGATCGTCTCGGCCAGTTCGTCGCCTGGTTCACGCAAGTGGGTGTGCAGGTCGACCAGGCCCGGAGAGACCACACACCCGCCGGCGTCGAGCACGAGCTCGTCGGCGATGTCGAGATCGGAACCGATCTCGACGACCTCGCCGTCGGTGATGCGCACGTCGCCGCGCCGCGTTCCGGTGCTGTCGACGACCTCGCCCCCGGCGATGAACAGTCCCCGCGAGGTGCGGGCCGGATGAGCGGAACGCGTGTCAGACAGACAACCGCGTCAGACATCAGTGCCGCCCGATGCGAGCATCCGGTAGAGAACGGCCATCCGGACCGCCACGCCGTTGCCCACCTGCTCGGTGATCGTCGATCGCGCACCGTCGGCGACCTCGGCATCGATCTCGACACCGCGGTTCATCGGACCCGGATGCATCACGAGCGCATCGGGGCCCAGCCGCCGCGCACGGTCGGCGGTCATCCCGTACCGCAGGGAGTACTCACGCAGGCTCGGAAAGAGGGCCTCGCTCTGACGTTCCCGCTGGAGGCGTAGCAGCATCACGACGTCGACGTCGGAGAGCACCGCATCGAGATCGTGGGCCACCTCCACGGGCCAGCCGCGGAGCGACGACGGGAGCAGAGTCGGCGGTGCCACGAGCGTGATCTGTGCGCCGAGAAGCTGCAGGGCCTTGACATCGCTGCGCGCCACGCGTGAGTTGGCGACGTCGCCGACGATGGCCACCCGAAGACCCTCGAGGGACGGACCCAGCCGTCGCCGGAGCGTGTAGCAGTCGAGGAGCGCCTGGGTGGGGTGCTCATGGCGCCCGTCTCCCGCGTTCACGACGCCGGCATCGATCCAACCCGCCACGCGCTGCGGCGCGCCCGCGGATGCATGGCGCACGACAACAGCGTCGATCCCCATGGCCTCGATCGTGCGAACCGTGTCACGCAGGCTCTCGCCTTTGGCGGCCGACGAGCCCGATACGCCGAACGTCATCGTGTCGGCCGAGAGGCGCTTGGCGGCCGTCTCGAAACTGATCCGGGTCCGGGTGGAATCCTCGTAGAACAGGGAGACCACCGTGCGCCCCCGGAGTGCCGGAACCTTCGCGATCTCGCGGCCCGACACCTCCAGGAAGGAGTCGGTGAGCTCCATCAACTCCTCGACGTCGGAGCGTTCGAGATCGTCGATGGCCAGAAGGTGCCTCACGACGGACGGCTTCCCGGCGACCCGCCCTCCGAAGACCTGCCTTCTGAAGACCTGCCTTCTGAAGACCTGTCTTCTGAAGACCTGTCCCTTACGGAACGTCCCGACTCCTCGACCGGTCCCCAGATCTCGACGACGTCGTCGCTGTCGTCGGTTTCGTGGAGTCGGACCCGCACGTCCTCGGCGGTTCTCGTCGGCAGGTTCTTGCCGACGTAGTCGGCGCGCACGGGAAGCTCGCGGTGACCGCGGTCGATGAGAACGGCAAGCTGCACAGCCCGCGGCCGGCCGAGCTCGGTGAGAGCGTCCAGCGCGGCGCGCACGGTACGACCCGTGAAGAGGACGTCGTCGACCAGTACCACGGTGCGGTCGGCGACGTCGACCGGAACCTCGGTGGGTCCGACCGGTTGCACGGAACGCAACGCGATGTCGTCGCGGTAGAAGCTCGACGTCGAGTGCACCGACCGGAACATCGGCGTCCTCGAAAGTGCCGATCGACGCGGCCAAGCGTCGGGCGATGGCAACGCCGCGGGTGTAGAGACCCACGAGCACGACGTTGTCGGCACCGTGATTTCGCTCCACAATCTCGTGGGCGATACGTGTGTGCGCACGACGCAGGTCGTCGGCGTCGAAGACCCTGGTGTGGAACACGGCGTCGTCGGAAGCTGGTCTGTCGACTGGTCTGTCGACTGGTCCGTCGACTGGTCCGGGCGCGCTCACGCGGCTTCCTTCCGTCGGGGCCTCACGGGACCCCCTTCACGGTCGCCAACGAGAATAGCAGGAGCGCGTCAGACGTTCGGCGTGTCGCCCGACGCCGCGGCGGCGGCCATCTCCTCGATACGCTCGATGAGCGGCATCGGCTCCTGTCCGACCTCGTCGGGGAGTCGCCGTGCCAGCTCCTCGGGAGTCCAGCGACCCTCGGTGCGCATCTCGCGGACCTCGGACGGCTGGTTCCACACGGCCACCCGCCCGCCCACGGCCGTGTACACCTGACCCCTCACGTCACGGGCATCGTCGCCGAGCAGGTACGCCACCATCGGCGCCACGTCCTCGGGCTCGCCCATCTCGATCTCCATGGGGACGTTCGCCGACATGCGGCTCTTGGCGATCGGAGCGATGGCATTGGACGTCACGCCGTACTTGTACATTCCAGCCGCGGCGCTGCGTACGAGTGAGACGATTCCACCCTTCGCCGCGGAGTAGTTGGCCTGCGCCACACTCCCCGCGAACGCACCCGAGGTGAACGCCAGCAGAGTCCCCGAGCGCTGTTCGCGCATGATCGGTGCCGCGGCCCGAAAGACGGTGAAGGTCCCCTTGAGGTGGGTGGCGATGACCGGGTCCCACTCCTCCTCGGACATCTTGAAGAGCATCCGCTCCCGAAGGATTCCCGCGACACAGACGACGCCGTCGATGGTGCCGTAGGTGTCGACCGCCGTCTGGACGATCCGGGCACCGCCCTCCATCGTGGTCACCGAGTCGGCGACGGCCACCGCACGACCACCATCCCCGGTGATCTCGGCCACGACGGCGTCCGCGACCTCACTCGACGGGTCCTGGCCGTCCATACTCACGCCGTAGTCGTTGACCACGACGTTGGCGCCTTCCTGCGCGCACAACAATGCCACGGCCCGTCCGATGCCCCGGCCGGCGCCGGTGATCGCGATCGTCTTGTCGTCGAGGTATCCCACGGGTCATGACCTTTCTGGTGTGCGCATCACGTGTGTGCGTCAGGTGCTCGGTGACGGGACCATATCTGACGGTCGCCGCCGAGCGGGTGGCTCAATCCGACAGTGCATCTCAATCCGACAGCGCGTCTCAATCCGACAGTACGTCGACCAGCTCGCCCGTGAGGTAGGTGAGGAAGCCGTACGTGAGTTTGGCTGCTCCCTCGGGATCCTCCGGGTCGAGCGTCGAGTAGTCGATCTCCTCGTCGACCTCGAAACGTGTTCCGAGAACCAGACGCGCGTCGTTCAGCGTGCCGAGCCATGCTTCGGCCTGCTCCACCCGGAGTGCTCCCCGGGCGCCCCCGCCACCATGGGCGAGAGCGTCGAGGTCGTCGAGGAGGCTTCGGCCGTTGGCGCGCTTCACCTCGAGCAGATCGCCGTGCACCATCTTCTGCCAATCCTCCTCTGCCTTCTCCTCGGTGGGATCGAGGTAGGCGCGGGGAAACAGGCGGCTCCAGCCCGGCGCGTCGAGCTCATCGGCTGCTTCGACCGGCTCGTCGAGAACACCCAGCAGGTCTCCGGTCACCTGGCGCAACAGCAGCTTCTGATTCGCGTCGAGACGGACCTCGACACCCGAACGCACGGCTCGGAAGACCTCGGGCATCAGGAGTCGCGCTGCATCGTCGCCCACAGGCCGTGAGCGTGGAGACGGGCGACGTCGGTCTCGGCCTTCTCGCGCGTCCCGTGGGAGACCACAGCCCTGCCTTTCGTGTGAACGTCCATCATGAGCTTCGTGGCCTTGTCCTTGGAGTAACCGAACAGCTTGCGCAGCACCCACACGACGTAGCTCATCAGGTTGACGGGATCGTTCCACACGATCACGATCCACGGCTTGTCGGGAACGACCTCCTTGTCGGGATCGATCTCGTCGGGGACCGGGACCTCGAGGGGCGGCTCCAGGCGTTCGGGCGTGACGGTCTCGGCACACACGGTCTCGGCACACACGGTCTCGCACACACGGCCACCCGCGCGTGTCTCCGCTGCGATCCGGCTCAGTAGTCCGTTCACGAAGCGCCCGGAGTCCTCGGTCGAGTACTCCTTGGCCAGGGCCACCGCCTCGGAGATCACCACCGGCGTCGGGACGTCGGGGCAGTGCAGCAACTCGAACGTGCCGAGGCGTAGGAGCTCCCGGTCGATGACCGGCATCCGCTCCGGTGTCCAGCGCTGGGAGAACTCCCGGAGAAGCGCGTCGATCTCCGGTCGGCACCGCGCGACGCCTTCGGCGAGCTCGCGGGCGTAGGGCTCGGGCTCCGCGGGCAGATCGCTCAGCAGATCGTCCAGATCCACCCCGCGCTGCTCGGCCTCGTAGCCGAGGCTCAGTGCACGTTCGCGCGCCTCGCGCCTCGGAGCCACCGGTTCACGCCCGCTCGAGGTACTCGCCGCTGCGGGTGTCGATCTTCACACTTTCGCCCTGTTCCACGAATAGGGGCACCTGAACCACCAGGCCGGTCTGGAGAGTCGCCGGTTTGCGGGCCCCCGAGACACGGTCTCCCTGCATGCCCGGTTCGGTTGCGGTGACCTGGAGCACGACCGCCGCCGGGAGGTCCACGCCCACCACCTCGTCCTCGTAGGTGGGCAGGATCGCGTCGTCGCCCTCCTTCAGGTACTGGACGGCATCGCCCAACCGCTGCGCTTCCACGTGGATCTGGTCGTAGGTCTGGTTGTCCATGAAGACCAGATCGGCGCCGTCGCGGTACAGGTACTGCATCTTGCGCTTGTCGATCACGGCCTTTGTGACCTTTTCGTCGGCCCGGAAGGTCTTGTCGACGACCGCTCCTGTCCGGAAGTTCTTCAGCCTGGTTCGCACGAACGCGCCGCCCTTGCCGGGTTTGACGTGCTGGAACTCGACAACGCTCATCAGGCCTTCGGGGAGGTTGAGCACCATTCCGTTCTTGAGGTCGTTCGTGGAGACGTTCACAGGATGAGTTCCTTCGGGGAGTTC
Organism: uncultured Actinomycetes bacterium; assembly: GCA_963704035.1. Classification (GTDB taxonomy): domain Bacteria; phylum Actinomycetota; class Acidimicrobiia; order IMCC26256; family JAOSJL01; genus JAOSJL01. Next base: position 970,298 of record CAVPGR010000002.1, read on the forward strand.
GTGAGGGTGTCGGCACCCTCCTCGGTGACGGCGAGGGTGTCTTCGACGCGAACGCCGCCGACGCCCGGCAGGTAGACCCCGGGTTCGACCGTGACGACGTCGCCGACCTGCAACGTACCACTCGAGGTCCGGGCGACCCTTGGCGACTCGTGGACTTCGATGCCGACCCCGTGCCCCGTACCGTGCGAGAACTGTTCTCCGTATCCCGCGTCGACGATCGGGGCGCGTGCGGCAGCGTCGACGGCTATGAGGTCGACGCCGGGCGCGACCGCGGCCGCTCCCGCTGCCTGGGCCGACGCGACGAGCGTGTAGAGATCTCTCGAACGTTCATCGGGCGGTCCGACGCTGACCGTGCGCGTCATGTCCGAGCAGTAGCCGTCGACGATGCACCCGAAGTCGCAGACGACGAGCTCTCCGTGCCGGACCGTGCGGTCAGTGGGTCGGGCGTGGGGCATGGCGCCGTTGGGACCCGAGGCGACGATCGGATCGAAGCTCACCGCGCTCGCACCTCGTCGGCGCATCTCGAGCTCGAGATCGAGAGCAACCTCACGTTCGGTGAGACCGTCGCCCAACCGCTCGCGCACGACGCCGAATGCCTCGTCGGCGATGGCGCAGGCAGCAGCGATCCGGGCGATCTCACCGGCGTCCTTTCTTCGTCGGAGGGCTTCAACGAGACCTTCGGTCGCCACCAGATCGCGGTCCGGGCCGAAGGCCTCCGCGTAGCCGCGTTGCGCGGCCCACGTCAGGCCGTGCGCCTCCAGACCGATACGCCGACGACCCGACAGGAAGTTCGCGACCGCCGCGTGCGTCTCGGCGACCGTGACGGCGATCTCGATCTGCGTGGCGACGCCCGCATCCTCCACCTGGCGTCTCGACTGTTCTGCGTACCGACCGTCGGTGCAGAGCAGCGACCCACCGTCGGCATCGACCACGAGCGTTCCCGCGGATCCGGTGAAACCGGTGAGGTAGCGAATGTTGGGCGGGCGAGTCACCACGAGCACGTCGATCTCGTCGAACCGCTCGACGAGTCGGGGAAGACGCCCCGCTGTGTCCAGCGGAACCGTGTCCAGCGGAACTGTGTCCAGCGGAACTGTGTCCAGCGAAACCGTGTCGAACGGAGCCCCGGGGACGTGGGCGGGCCGACCCACCGTCATGTCTGATTCACGTCTGATTCACGGAGCGGCTCGATTCACGAGGCCGGCGACTCGAGCATTGCACACGCCGCCTCGAGAGCGAGTCGGTAGCCGGTGGCTCCGAAACCCGCCACCGTTCCGGTGACATAGGGCGCCACCACCGACCGGCGGCGCCACTCCTCGCGGGAGGAGGGGTTCGAGAGGTGGATCTCGACGGCCACGCCGTCGTAGGCGGCCAGAGCATCGGCGAGTGCGTAGGAGTAGTGCGTCAACGCGCCCGGGTTGATGACCAGGGCCGAACACCGTCCGCGCGCGCTCTGGACAGCGTCGACCAGCGCACCTTCGTGATTGGACTGCACGTGCTCGACGTCGTGGCCGTGCTCGGATGCAGCCGAGCGGGCGATATCGACGAGAGCATCGAGGTCGGCGTTGCCGTAGATCTCGGGCTCACGCGAACCGAGGAGGTTGAGGTTCGGCCCGGACAGCAGGAGGATCGTCGCCACGGGATCAGCCTCGCACGCCGGAGCCACCGGCGCGCACACCCACCGCGACCAAAGCTCGAGCCATCGCCTCGTGGGGCGGGTCAGAGACGAGTTCCGGGCCGGCGGGCCCGTCCAGGACGAACGTGAGACCCCCTGCAGCCTTCTTGTCGCGTCGCATGTGGGCGATCAGGGCGGGGGCTTCGGCACCCTCGGGCACCTCCGTCGGCAGGCCGAGCGACGCGACAAGGCGTCGGTGACGCTCCACGCCGATGGCGTCGATACGCCCCATGGCATGGGCCAACTCGGCGGCGAACACGAGGCCGGTCGCGACAGCCTCGCCGTGCCGCAACGTATAGCCGCCGTTGGCTTCGAGCGCATGGCCGAGAGTGTGGCCGTAGTTCAACACGGCGCGGCCACCGGTCGCCTCGCGTTCATCGGCGTCGACCACGGCGGCTTTGATCGCTACGCACGCGCCTACCAGTCGCTCCAGTAGCTGCGGATCACGTGACAGGACTGCGTCGTGCTCGTAGTCGAGGATCGTCGCGACATCCTGCGCATCGGATCCACCGAGAAAGGCGTACTTGGCGACCTCCCCGAGACCCGAGCGGAAGTCGGACGTGGGTAGCGTGGCGAGCGTGTCGATGTCTGCCAGGACCCCTACCGGTTGGTGAAACGCCCCGACGAGGTTCTTACCCTCCCGCAGGTTGACGCCTGTCTTTCCACCGATCGATGAATCGACCTGGGCCAGGAGGGTCGTCGGGATGTGGAGCACGTCGACACCGCGGTGGTAGACGGCAGCGGCGAACCCGGCCACGTCACCGACGACACCACCCCCCAGCCCCACGACCGCGTCTCGTCGCGACAGACCCCCGCGGGCCCAGCGGCCGCAGAGATCCTCGACACAGCGCAGAGACTTGGCCTCTTCGCCCTCGGAGATCTCGAAGAACTCCACGGTGGCGTCGGTATCGTCGAGAGACCGCCGCAAAGTGTCGCCGTGGTGACCGGCGACCAGGGCCTGTGTGACAACGGCGATCCGGGCGCGCCGGCCGAGCACGCGGGGAGCCTGGTCGATCACGCCGGCTCCGATGACCGCCTCGTACCTTCCGCCCGCCTTCAGTGTCACGCGTTGCATCCGGCCTCCCCGAGTTGCCGGACGGTGGCGGCGTAGGCGGCCAGCACGGCATCGGTCGTCTCGGCCACCGAACCATGTGCCGACGAGACAACGACGTGGGCGACCTCCCTGTAGGCGTGATCGCGTTCCTGCTCCAGTCGGTGGAGAGTGTCGGCCGGACTGTCGTCGAGCAGGGGACGGGTGGCGCCCTCACCGATCCGATGGACCAGGACCTCCACCGGCGCCTGTAGCCACACGACGATCGCCTGACTGCGAAACAGCTTCCGAGACCCCGGATCGAGCACCGCACCTCCCCCGGGCGCGACGATCTGCGAATCCGTCGACGCGAGCACGCGTGCGATCACTTCCCGTTCACGGTCGCGGAACGTCGACTCGCCCCGCGACGAGAACAACTCGGACACCGTGATGCCCTCCTGTTCCTCGATGATCGTGTCGATGTCGACGAAGGGGCGTTCCAATCGGCGCCCACACTCGGCGCCGATCGTCGACTTTCCGACACCCATCAGGCCGACCAGCACGAGGTGCGGTTGATCGGGCGACGTACGTCTCACAGCGAGGCGACGAACGAACGGTGGTTCGCCGTGAGCTCGGCCAGGGAGTCGCCGCCGAACTTCCGCGTCACCTCGTCGGCCAGGACCAGGGCGGTCATGGTCTCGGCGACCACGCCAGCTGCGGGTACAGCCGTGACGTCGGTGCGCTCCTTGAAGGCAACCGCCTCTTCTTTGGTGTCGACATCGACGGTCCTGAGCACCGGGCGGTTGAGCGAAGAGAGCGGCTTCATGGCGGCGCGCGCCACGAGCAGGCCACCCGTGGTCATCCCGCCCTCGGTTCCGCCGGCGCGTGTGGAGGCGCGCCTGTACTCCCCGGTGGTCGCGTCCCAGAGGATTTCGTCGTGTGCCTGCGAACCGCGTCGCGAGGCACCGATGAATCCGTCGCCGATCTCGACGCCCTTCATCGCCTGGATGCTCATGAGAGCTCCGGCCAGGAGTGCGTCGATCCGCCGGTCCCAGTGGACGTGTGAGCCCAGACCCGTCGGCACTCCGTAGCCGAGGACCTCGATCACACCCCCGAGTGAGTCGCCCTGGGCCGCGGCAGTTTCGATCTCGGCGATCATGGCGGCTTCGTCGTCCGCGGCGAAGCAGCGCACCGGTGACGCGTCGACGGCCTCGAGGTCGTCAGGCCCCGGTCGGGAGCCCGCGGTGGCGCCGGCCATACCGATCGCCACTACATGGCTGATGACCGAGGTGCCGACTGCGTCGAGAAGCTTCTTGGCGAAGACGCCGGCGACGACACGCGCAGCCGTCTCCCGTGCGCTGGCACGTTCGAGGACGTCGCGGGCATCGTCGAAGCCGTACTTCTGCATCCCGACGAGGTCCGCGTGGCCGGGACGTGGCTGGGTGGCCCGTTCCGACGGCGTGCCGGGATGTGGCGACATCTCGTCGGACCATTTGGGCCACTCGGTGTTTCGGATGCACACCGAAACAGGCGACCCGAGTGTGCGACCGTGGCGGAGACCGCCGAGGATCTCGACGTCGTCCGCCTCGAGGCGCATCCGCGGTCCCCGGCCGAAACCGAGACGGCGGCGGGCCAACTCGGCGGATACTTCGTCGAGGGTCACCTCGAGACCGGAAGGGAGTCCCTCGACGATGACGGTGAGGGCCGGGCCGTGGGATTCGCCCGCCGTCAGGAATCGCAGCACCGGTCCTCCCGTGTCTCGACCAGCTTGTCGACAGAGTCTCCACCGACGATCTGTGTGCCCGAGAGTACCGGGCGGCCCGTCGTGTCCGGCTCGGATAGGCCGGGTCGGCATCCCGGGGAGTTCGCCGGTGAGACTCCGTGCGGAGAGCTACTTGATGACCTCTTCGCCCTGACACAACCGGAACGGATCGTCGCCGAAGAGGAACTGACCGCACGCGTCCTCCAGGCTCACGACCTGGTAGCTGGTCGCGAAGACCTCGCCGACGGTGACCGTGTAGACGGTCGAACCCACCCGGACCCGTGCACTGCGCACTCCTCCCGCCACGAAAACGTCGAGAAGGGCCACGTTCTGCGGTGCGACGGGCTCCACACTCCCACCACCTCCGTTTCCGCCGCCTCCCCCTCCCCCGCCACCCGTCGTCCCCGGGGTCGTGGGAGTCCCTGGCGTCGTGGGAGTGGTAGGTGTCGTCGGAGTCCCCGGGGTCGTGGGAGTCCCTGGCGTCGTGGGAGTGGTCGGGGTTCCACTCGTGTTCACGAGCGGTTCGAAGGGGTTCTTCGTGGCGAAGACGTCGAAGGTGTCGTCGGCGCCGGGTTCGGAAACATCGTTCCCGGAAACATCGTTTCCGGGGACATCGGTCCCGCCACCGGGATCGATGGTCGCGTCCGGGCCCGCGTCGGTCGTGGTCGTCGTACTCGCGGTGTCGTCCCCACCCCCGCCGCTGAAGAACACGACGTAGGCCAGCACGGCGACCACGACCGCGCCGAGAACGCCGAGGAGGATCTTCAGTCGCCGGGGGTCCTGTGCAGCCATGGCGGTACCTCAGACCGCCCCGTCGGCGTTCGGTTCGGTGCTGACGGGGGCGTCGGTATCCGGAGGGGTCGTCGGTTCGGTGCTCCCGGGATTCGGTGCCGTTGTGCCGGGAGATTCGGGAGTCGCCGCGGTCGGGTCACCGGGACCGGCGGCGGCGCTGGCGCGTGTGTACATCCGCGAACTCAACGTCACCGAAAGCGTTGGAGCGCCCGTGCCGCTGTCGACGACCTGGGCGTCGGGGTCGGTGCCGGCCGCCGTGTCGCCGGCGCCGGCGGAGATGTTGAGACCGTCGGTGATGACCAGGCGCTCGAGTCCCTCCAAGCGGTTGATGTAGTCGAGCACCTGGAAGAAGCCTCCCTGGATCTCGATGCTCAACGAGATGACGGACACCCCGGCCGCACCTCCGGCTGCCGGTGGGGTGGGCGACACCGACAACCAGTCCACACCCGCGAGCCCGGCGATCTCGTTCGCCTCGAGGATGAAGACATCGAGATCGGGCTGCTCCGGCACCGCGGCGTTGAGACGACGCAGTGCCGCCTCGCGAGCGGGCGCCTCCGCTTCGAGGCGGCGCAGGCTGTCCAGTTGGGAGGTCAGCGCCGCTTCCTCGGACTGCGCCTCGCTCAAGTCGGTGTCGAGATCGTCGAGCTTGTCGCCCGCAGGGCTGAAGAACAGGAAGAACCAGCCGAGGACGACAGCGACGACGACGACGGCACCGATGGCGAGCTTGACTCGGCTACTCATCGCCGTCTCCGAGCAATTCGGCAGCACGTCGGGAGTTCGCCGACGTCGTCAATGTGGCGTTCGACTCGAAATTGACGAGCACCGTCCCGTCACCCTCGGATGCCGAGGCGCTCGCCGAGGGAACCCACAGACCCGAGAACGCGGGGATCTCCCCGATGCGCTGGAGCCAGGCCGACACAGAGGGGTAGTCGAGACCGGTGGCCGAGAAGGTCAGCGAACCCAGCGCGGCGGAGACGGGGGTGGGCGGTGTCTCCGATGTCGTGTCGCCGGTCGTGTCACCGGTCGTGTCACCGGTCGTGTCGGGTGCGGTGCTGTCCGTGGTGTCGGGCGGTGGGCCACCCTCGGGCAGCGCCGCATCGGCGGCGGGGGTGACCTGCCCGGTGAACTCGGTGAGCCAGACGTCGTTGGGGATCGTCCGGGCGATCTCCTGGAGCAGCGCGGACCATGACACATCTGTCGCCAGGAGACCGACCACCTGCTGGCGCAGCCCGTCGACCTCCAGCTCCCGCTGTTGCACGTCGACCAGATCGTCGATCTCGGTCTGCAAGGCGGCGTTCGTGGCCAGTTGGTCGTCGACGTCGTCCTGTTTCGAGGAGATCGCGCCTGAACGCAAGAGAGACAGGGCCACGAGCACGGCAGCGAGGGCCGCCGCGGCGGCGCCCGCGATCAGGGCGTTGCGACGCGTCGACGAGGCACCCCTCTCGCTGCGGAGGAGGTCGACCGTTCGCCCGAAACTCGGCAGACCACCGAGAGCGAGACCCACTGCGGTAGGGAGGTAGGGATCGAGATCCGGGAGCTGAACGTCTTCGAACCCGATGTCTCCCACCGTCAACCCGAGTCGCGGCTGAGCCATCTCGACCGGGAGGTCGACGAGACCCTGGAGCTGGTCGTCGAGACCGGCGATCTGCGACCCCCCGCCGGTCACCACGACACGGAGAACGGGCAGGGCGTCGGGCTGGGCCCGGTAGTAGTCGAGCGAGCCCCGGACCTCCTCCAGCAGATCACCCACGGGCCGGGCGAGCGCCTCGTCCGCACCACGCGCGACGTCCAGCGGCAGATCCTCGACGCCGCGCTTCACGGCCTCGGCGGTGCCGAACGGGACGTCGAGTGCCTCGGCGAGCGACGACGTCAGGTCCCGACCGCCGGTTCCGACCATCCGCACGAAACGAGGAACACCGCCTTCGTGCACCACGACCATGCTCACACCGGCACCCAGCGACACGATCGCCTCCGCCCCGGGACCGTTGGCGGCGACGCGGCGACCGAGGCTCCGAATGAGGGCGAGAGGAACGAGATCGACCGCCCCCACCTTCAGGCCCGCGCCCCGCACGGCACCGACGAGGCTCTCGACGATGGAACGCTGGGCGGCGGCGAGAAGAATGCGGACGCCGCCCGCGTCGTTCTCCGCTGCACCGGTTTCGGCGGCTTCCTCGGCCGTCTCGGGAGGCTCTGGTTCGAGGTGGTCGAGCACGAGGTAGTCGTAGGCGGCATCCTCGAGAGGGATCGGAATCAGTTCGGCGGCCTGGTACCGCAGGGCGCCCGCGATGTCGGCGTCGGCCATCTCGGGGAGATCGACCTGGCGAACCACGACGCGTGGGGTGGCGATCCCTACCCTTACCTCGGCGCGTTTGGGCAGACCCACCTCGCGCCAGAGGCGCTTCACGGCCTCACTCACGGGCGCAGGGTCGAACACCTCGCCCTGCGACATGGCCTCGGGGCGAAGCCCCACCTGGCCGAAGGTACGCAGCACGGGGGGATCGCCGGGTGAGACCTCGGCGACCGTGACGGCGTTCGTGCCGATGTCGAGGCCGATCAGTCGCTTGGCCACGATCCTCCCCTCACCGTCTGTGCGTCCAGGTATCCCTGAACCTGGCCCTCGCTGATCCGGAAGTGGCGCCCGACGCGGATCGCCTCGAGATCGCCGGACTTGATCAGTCGGTAGACGGTCATCGGGGAGACGCGCATCGCGTCCGCGACCTCGCGAACTGTGAGGAGCCGCGCCTCCAGTGCCACCTGTGTCCCCCTGAGTTGACTACGACAACGTTAAGGCTCAGCACCCCCAATCGTCAACTCTGATCTCTTTCTTTAACATTAACCCCACAAACCTCAACAACCACACACCGTGGTGAGCCTCAGGCGAGAGCCCGAGACGAGGACAAGCGGCGCAGGTACCCTGCGCCGCCCGAGACGAGGAAGTGGGACCCGAGACGAGGACAAGCGGCGCAGGTACCCTGCGCCGCCCGAGACGAGGAAGTGGGAATCAGCCGGCGACGAGGCGCCCGAGGAAGTCCTCCACCGCCGGTATCTGGTCGTGGGTGAAGGAGTCGCTCAGGTGGTGGGGGTCGACGAACACGAAGTCGCCGTTGTACTCGAGATGACATTCGCTCTCGTCGCAGATCGCGTCGGTGGGCGACAGCACCGGCACGGCACCGAGATGCCCGATCGCCGCCTTCTCCGCTTCCGTCGCCTCCCTCGTGTTCGCCAGTGCTTCGTCGCGGCTCGGCGTGCAGCCGTCGGTACCCCCCCGGCGATCGATGCAGAGAGCCGGATCGCTCGGAAGGAACGGGTTGTCGAGAACGACACCGACCGGAAGACCGCTCGCCCGTAGGGAACCGATACCGGTCTCCAGCGCCTCCGCCCACAGGGCGGTCGCGTCACCCTCGTCAACCGCCCGTCCCTGGTCGTCGAGGAGTTGCCACAGCTTCCCCGACGGGTACACGTTCGCCTGCGCGATCACGACGGCGTCGACATCCTGACCTGTCATGATGCGCCGGGTCTCCGCACGGAACCTCTCGCAGCGTTCCCGGTGACCCCGGACACGTGGGCTCCGAACCGGGACGTCGGTCGCCGGACAGCCCGAACCCCAACGCAGGACGATCCGCACACCCCTCGACTCGGCCGCGTCCGAGAACGCGTTCGCCCACTGCCGCGCGTGGGAGTCGCCGACGAGGAGCACTGTTCGGGTCCCCTCGGGATCGCCGAGAACACACAGTGGGGCCTCGCCGTCCGAAGCGACCTCGTCACCGCACACACCGAAGCGGAAGGATTCGAACTCGGCGGCTTCGGCAGCGAGCTCGCGATGGGGGCTTTCGAGCTGTCGGTCGCCTCCCACGCGGAAGGCACTCGCCATCGTGAGGAGGACCAGCGCGGTGGCGCCGATGCCCACGCCGTAGGTCAGCCGGTTCGATCGTTTCAACGGGGCGCTGAATCGCACCGGGTTCTCCACCAGCACCTGGGCCGCGTAGGCCACGACCAGCGCGATCGCCGCGGCGAAGACGCGGATCCGTACGGAGTCGCGGTTCACGGCGGCGACGGCCAGAAGCATGAGTGGCCAGTGCCACAGGTACCACGAGTACGACACGCGACCCAGCCACTGCAGTGGTTCCACGGTCAGGAGGCGTGACGGCAGGTTGAGCTCGACGGAACCGCGCGCCGAACCGGCCGCGACAACGAGCAGTGCTCCGACCACCGGCAGCAGGGCCAGCGATCCCGGATACGGGTCCGTGTCGTTCAGCATCACCGATGCCCCGATGATCAGACCCAGTCCTGCGACAACCATTCCCGAGCTGACGATTCCCACGCCGACCGCTCCCGCGCCGATCCGTGACCTCGACAGCCATCGCCCGACCGGAAGCGCCGCCAACAGCCCGGCCGCAGCGAACTCCCACATGCGGGTCGGGAGACCGAAGAACGCCCACGGACTCCCTCGACCGGTGAGCCAGACCGAATACGCCAGCGAAGCGGCGACGGTGATGGAGAACATCGCGATGACGACACCCCGGCGTGAACGCCGCGACAACGCGGCGAGCGCGATCGCTGCGACGAGGAGCAGAGGCCACACCACGTAGAACTGCTCCTCGACACCCAACGACCAGGTGTGGAGATACATGTCGAGATCCAGGTCGGGGGCGAAGTAGTCGGTGCCCGCGCGAGCGAAGAGCACGTTCGACAGGTACACGGAGGCCCACGCACCCGAACGTGCCGTCGAGCGGAGCTCCGACGGTGAGAGGACGAACGTGGAGATCGCCCCCGTGACCACCACCATGAAGCCGAGCGCCGGCACGAGGCGCCGGATGCGCTTTCCCCAGAAGGAGATCAGCCCGATTCCCCGCCCATCCCGTGTCTCCTCGAGAAGAATCCGGGTGATCAGGAAACCCGACACCACGAAGAACACGTCGACGCCCACGAAACCACCCGAGAATCCCGCGACGTCCGCGTGGTAGCCGACCACGAGCAGGATCGCGATAGCGCGGAGACCGTCGATGTCGCCGCGGAACGTGAGCCTGCCCGCGCCGCGTGAGGCAGGTCCTCCCGTGGTTTCGGCGTGTGTCGTGCTCACGTGGGCATCCGGGGTACGAGCGGGGAAGTGCTAGCGGGAAAGGCAGCCCGCGGGTCTGATCAGAGATACCAGTCCAGGAACGCCTGTCCGAAGATGATCGCAGCGAAGGAGCCTAGAGCGAGAAACGGTCCGAAAGGCACCGGGTCCTTGCGGCCCCGCCCCCCGAAGACCATCAGGCCCACACCGATCACCGCTCCCGCTGCGAAGGCCCAGAAGATGCCGACCACGACCTCGCCCCAGCCGAGATAGCCGGTCCAGATCCCGAGGATGAACGCCAGCTTCACGTCGCCGAAGCCCATGCCCCGAGGCGAGATGAGATGGATGACCAGGAGAAGCCCGAACAATGCAGCTCCGCCCGCCAGGGCCCGCCCGAAGGCAGGCCAGCCGCCATCTCCTGCGGCGGCCAGGCCCACGAGCGGAATCGACGCCACCGCCAGCGGGTAAACGATTCGGTTGGGAAGCAGGAACGTGTCGAGATCGATCACCGACAGGGCGATGATCCCCGCGGTGAACACGAGGTAGCCGGGCAACGCCCAGGTGAGATCGAAGCGGGCACCGACCATGCCGAAGGCCAGGGCCGTACCCACCTCCACGAGGGGGTACCGCGGCGCGATTCCGGCTCCGCAGTCTCGACATCGGCCCCGCAGGAGGAGCCAGGAGACCACCGGGATGTTGTCGTACGGCCGGATCGGTGTGTCGCACGACGGGCAGTGCGACGGCGGGTGAACGATGGATTCGTGGCGCGGCACGCGCCAGATGACCACGTTGAGGAACGACCCCACCGCCAGGCCGAACAGGACGCAGACGGCGGTGACGACGACGGGCACGGCTGGAGGCTATTGCGGCGACCGGCCCGCGAGGCCGATGCCCGGACGCGAAGACCGGGGTGAGCCGAAGCCCACCCCGGTCATGCGCTCCAAGTTCGTTCTGGCTAGAACTTGTCCTGCCAGGTGCCGAAGGTGCCGGCATCTGCGGAGCAGGTGCCTGTCACCTTGGCGAACTCGGTCGCCGCTCCACCGGCCGCGACTGTGTCGCGCGCTGCGAAGCAACTTCCCGAATTCGACTTCGCGACCGTCACGATCTGCGTGGCGGAAACAAAGTCAACGGACAGTTCCTTCGGCTTGGTGGACGGCACTGTCGAAGCCACGTAGGTCAACGCCGGCTCAGCATCTGTGAGCGCGGCGAGGTCCATCTGGCCCGCAACTTCGGCGTAACTCTCCGTGTCCGAGAACACGGTCTTGGCGGCCGTGACCCCGTTCCGGAGGCTGGACTGCGCTGACCGGTCCTGTGCCCTCTTTCGGGCACCGAGGAACGTGGGGATGGCGAATGCGATCAGGATCGCAATGATGAGCACAACCACCATCAGCTCGATGAGCGTGAATCCCTGCTCCTCGTCTTTCCGGTTCCGCAGCCGCTGAATCGCAGCTTGCATGGGTACGTACCTTTCACTCGGGTGTATGGCACGCAAGGTGTTCCTCCGCCCGGTGGCCCCGTGTCCACACCCTGGAACGGGTCCCCCTGGTAGCTCGGCCGACCTCCGCCCGGATCGTCGCTGACCTGTGCGGATGGGCCCCGAAGCTTTGCGTCGCCGCCTTCCGGCGGTTTTGCCTTTTGTCGGTACTCCTTGCTGTCTGCCTCATCGACACGGTGCGAGGGCCTCTTGAGGGTTTTTCACCACGTACCGTGAGATCGCGGAAACGCCGCTAATCGGACAAGGTGGTGTCGGGGCGGTAGATGTCGGGTTCGAGGAAGACGAGGCGGGCGATGGGTGCCGCTGACCGCAGGCGGGTCTCGGCGGCATCGACGGCATCCGCCAGTTCGGCGCCGGCGAGGTGTGGGGCGAACTCCACCTTCGCCGCCACCAGCAGGTCATCGGGTCCGAGGTGCTGCGTGCGGAGGTGGATGACCCGACGGACCGACTCGTCGTCCACGATCGCCGCGCGCATCCGCTCGAGAGTGTCGGGATCAGCGGCTTCGCCCAGGAGGAGGCTGCGCATCTCGTTGGCGAGCACGACGGCGATGACGATCAGCAACAGGCCGATGGCGATGGACCCCACCGCGTCCCAACGGTCGTTGCCGGTCGCGACGGCGAGCCCCACGCCGCAGACCGCGAACACCAGGCCGACGAGGGCACCGAGGTCCTCCAGGAGAACCACCGGGAGCTCGGGGGTCTTGGCCTCACGCACGAAGCGCCACCACGAGCGGTCGCCCCGCAGCGGACGCGCTTCGCGCACAGCAGTGCGCAGGGAGAACGCCTCGAGAACGATCGCCACGCCCAGGATGGCAAACGCCACCTGCGGCGAGTCGATGTGCTCGGGATGGCGGAGCTTCTCGTACCCCTCGTAGACGGCGAACAGTCCACCCACCGAGAACAGAACGAGCGACACGATGAACGACCAGAAGTAGCGCTCGCGCGCGTATCCGAACGGGTGCGTCGCGCTGGGCGCCCGCCGTGCCTTCGCTCCGCCGAGAAACAGCAGCCCCTGGTTCGACGTGTCGGCGACGGAGTGGATCCCCTCGGCGAGCATCGAACTCGAGGCCGTGATGGCGAACCCGATGAACTTGGCGATGGCGATGCCCAGATTGGCGACAAACGCCGCCGCGATCGCCTTCTTCGACCCCTCCTGCACGAGGCTGGATCCTATGTGGTCGGCCTATTCGAGCAGGTTGATGATGTTGAACATCGGCAGGTAGAGGGCGATGACCATCCCGCCGATGATCACGCCCATGATCACGATCAGGATCGGCTCGATGAGCGAGGTGAGGGCGTTCACCGTCGCCTCGACCTCGTTCTCGTAGAACTCCGCGATCTTGTCGAGCATCTCGTCGAGCGCGCCCGTCTCCTCCCCCACGGAGATCATCTGGATCACCATGGGAGGAAAGACCTCGTGGTCCTGGAGCTTGTGAGCCAGGGTGTCTCCACCCTTCACCGCGACCTGGGCATCACGGACAGCCGTCGCGATCACCCAGTTGCCGGCCGTCTGGGCGACGATGTCGAGCGCCTCCAGGATCGGCACACCGGAGCGGGTCAGAGCTGCCAAGGTCCGCGAGAAGCGGGCCAGTGCGATCTTGCGCGCCAACGGCCCGAAGACCGGGACCCGCAGCTTCAGCGTGTCCCACCGCTTTCGCCCTGATTCGGTCTTGATCCAACGCCGGAATCCGACGATGCCCGCGATCGTGCCGAGGAGCCAGACCCACCAATACTGCTGTACGAACGCCGACACCGCGAGCAGAAGTCGCGTAGGGGCCGGCAGCGTGCCTTCGAGGTCGGCGTACATGTCCTCGAACTGCGGGACGATGAAGATCAACATCGCCAGCGTGATCAGGAACGCGAAGAGCCCCACCATGGCGGGGTACGTCATCGCGGAGATGACCTTGCGCCGCAGCTCGACCTGCTTTTCGATCGTGTGGGCGACGCGTTGGAGCGTCTGTTCGAGCGTTCCCGAGGTCTCCCCCGACTTGACCATCGCCACATAGAGACGGTTGAACACCTTGGGGCGGCGGGCGAGCGCCGCCGACAGTGAACTCCCGCCCTCCACGTCGATGCGCACCTCGCGGACCACCTTGGCGAGCTCCTTGCTCTCGGTCTGTTCCTCGAGGATGCTGAGGCTCTTCAGCAGCGTGAGCCCGGCGTTGATCATCGTGGCGAACTGGCGGGAGAAGACCGCCAGATCTTTCAGGCGCACGCGGTTCGAGAGACCCGGGATCCTGATCTCGGTCTGGAGGGTGCTTCCCGAATCCTCCTCGACACTGATGGGCGTGTATCCCATCCCGCGTAGCTTTCCGACCACGAGGTTCGCCGAGTCGGCCTCGAGCGTCCCCTCGACGATCTTGCCGCCGTGGTCGCGGACCTTGTAGGCGAAGGTGGTGGGCATCAGCGGGGTCCTGAACGCCTACGCCGCACTCGACACGAGTCGACGAACGTCGGACTCGTTCGAGCAGCGCTCGAGCGCGGTGTCCATGGAGATCCGCCCGGTACGAACGAGGTAGGCGAGGCTCTGGTCCATGGCGACCATGCCGTGCTTGGCCCCCGCCTGGATCATCGAGTAGATCTGGTGGACCTTCGCCTCCCGAATGAGGTTCCGTACCGCCGGCGTCGCCATCATCACCTCGGCCGCCACGACACGCCCCGCGCCATCGGCGGTCGGGAGGAGTTGCTGGGTGACGATTCCCTGGAGCGACGAGGCGAGTTGCACCCGGATCTGCTGCTGCTGGTGTGCGGGAAACACGTCGATGACGCGGTCGATCGACTGTGGTGCATCCTGCGTGTGGAGGGTCGCGAAGACGAGGTGGCCGGTTTCAGCCGCGGTGAGCGCGGTCGAGATCGTCTCGAGGTCGCGCATCTCACCCACCAGGATCACATCGGGGTCCTGACGGAGAACGTGCTTGAGCGCGTCGGCGAAGCCGTGGGTGTCCTCGCCCACCTCACGCTGGTTCACCACGCACATCTTGTGTTCGTGCACGAACTCGATCGGGTCCTCGACCGTCATGATGTGGAGAGGGCGGGAGCGGTTGATGATGTCGACGAGAGACGCCAACGTCGTGGATTTCCCGGATCCCGTGGGCCCCGTGACGAGCACCAGACCGCGGGGAAGGTCGGCGAACGTGCGTGTCGATTCGGGTAGGCCGAGATCGTCGAAATCGACGATCTCGAACGGAACAGCCCTCATGACCACGCCGACCGCGTTGCGCTGGAGGAACACGTTCACGCGGAAGCGACTCAGCCCCGGGACGGTGTAGCTGGTGTCGAGCTCGAGATCGTCCTCGAATCGCTCCCTGGCCCTCTGGGGAAGGATCGCGTAGACCATCTGACGGATCATCGAACCGTTGAGAACCGGGAAGTCGGTGAGTTGGTGGAGTTCGCCGTTGACCCGGATCACGGGCCGCGAGTTCGCCGCGAGGTGGAGGTCGGAACCACCGGCTTCGAGGACACGTTCCAGCAACTGGTTGATGTGGACGTCGTCGTCGGGTCCGCCCTCGCCGACGTGCATCCCGCGCGCGGACCCCGCACCGGACACGGCTTCGGCGCCGTAGACGCCGACGATGGCGTCGGCCAACTCCGTGCGGTCGGCGACCGCCGCCTCGATCTCGGTTCCGGTCGCCGCGCGCACCGCGTCGAGCGCCGCCTGGTCGCCCGGCTCGGCGAATGCCACCACGAGTCGCTGGCCGTCGAAATCCACGCCGAGTGCCTGGTGCTCACCCGCCACCGCTGCGGGAAGCATGGTCGCAGCCTCCGGGTGTACGGGTGTCGACGTGAGGTCGAAGAAGCGCAGCCCGAACGCTCCGGCGATGGCGGCCGTCAGATCCTTTTCGGCCACCAGATCGTTGCGCCGCAGCACGACCGGCAGGGTCACACCGGTGCGGTTGGCCTCCTCGAGCGCCCCTTCCAGCGCGTCACGCGCGAGGACGTGACGTTCCACGAGGAGTTCGCCCACCTGTCGGGCCTGTGTGGTCAACATCGGAGTCCCCGCATCACGGCGCTCGGTTCACGGTCCATCTCCCCCGGTCATCGGCCCCTCGCGCCCTCGACTTGATCAGGCACCGGTGTGATCAAGCCACGACCCGGAAGACCTCTTCGAGGCTGGTCCGGCCCAGCGCCACCTTTCGGAGCCCGTCATCACGGAGAGTGAGCATCCCGCGGATCATCGCCGCCTTCTTGATGTCGTCGCTGGTGCGCCGCTCGATGATGAGGCGCTCGATCTCCTCGTCGAAGAGGAGCACCTCGAAGAGGGCGAACCGGCCCCGGTAACCCGTCCGACTGCAACTCTCACATCCCACGGGTCGGAACAGCGTGGGCCAGTCATGCTCACTGAGCGCCTCGGTGGGCCAGCCCGCCTCGACGAGCTCGGGCTCACTCGGTTGGTACTCCTCCTTGCAGTGCTCACACAGGCGTCGAGCGAGACGCTGGGCGAGGACGCAGTCGATCGCGCTGACCACCAGGAACGGTTCCACACCCATCTCCACGAGACGCATCGGTGTGGACGAAGAGTCATTGGTGTGCAGGGTCGAGAGAACCATGTGGCCCGTGATCGACGCTTCGGCGGCGATCGTCGCCGTCTCGCGGTCGCGGATCTCGCCGACCAAGAGGACGTCGGGGTCGGAGCGCAGGATCGAACGCAAAGCCGATGCGAACGTCAGACCCGCCTTGGGATTGACGTTGATCTGGTTGATCCCCGCCAGGCGGTATTCGACGGGGTCCTCGACGGTGATGAGGTTCCGGTCGGGGACGTTGATCTGGTTCAGAGTCGCGTACAGCGTCGTGGACTTGCCCGATCCGGTCGGGCCCGTCACCAGGATCGTCCCGTTGGGACGGTTGACGGCGCGTTCGTAGCGCTCCTTGGGCTCGGGGAGGAACCCCAGATCGTCGAGTGAGAGCAGCGCCTGGGTCTTGTCGAGAATCCGCATGACCAGCTTCTCGCCGTACACGGTCGGGAGTGTGGCGAGGCGCAGATCGATGGCCTGGTCCCCCACGTTGACCGAGATCCGACCGTCCTGGGGAAGACGACGCTCCGAGATGTTGAGCTCCGCCATGATCTTCAGCCGGCTCGTCACTCCCGCCTGGATCGACTTCGGTGACCGCATGACCTCGTGCAGCACACCGTCGACCCGGAACCGGATCCGCAGGTCGGTTTCGCTGGGTTCCACGTGGATGTCGGAGGCACGGTCGTGTACGGCCTGAGTGATCAGAAGATTCACGAACTTGACGATCGGCGCGTCGTCGACGACCGCCGTGACGTCCATCAGGTCTTCGCCTTCGGCGAACTCGTCGGACGCCTGCTGGGCCATTGATTCGACATCGGTATCGAGTCGGTAGAACCGCTCGATGGCGTCGGCGATCTGCTCGCTCGTGGCGACCACCGTGCGGATATTCGAACCGGTGATCGCGCGGATGTCGTCCATCGCGAAGACGTTCGAGGGATCCGACATCACGACGACGAGCTCTTCGTTCTCGAAGCGCACGGGCAAGGCCTGGTAGCGACGCGCGAGCGCCTCGGGGATCCGGCTCACGACCGACGCGTCGATGGAGTAGTCGTTGAGGTCGACGAAATCGAGGCCGACCTGCTGCGCGAGGGTCCGCATGAGGTCGATCTCGGTGATCGCCCCGTTCTCGATCAAGATCCGACCGAGAGGCTTGTCGCTCACGGGTTGCTGCGACAAGGCCGCGTCGAGAGCAGCCTTGGTCACCAGGCCCTGCTCGAGCAGCAGGGTCCCCAGGTTTGCGGCCTCGGACACCGGACCTCCCGCGACGTGTGTTGCACCGGGTGTATCGGCCCCTTCAGCGTGTTCCTGTAACCGTCGGGTTCCCCCGCCGCAGAGACCCTTTCCCGGTTGGCGTCAGGACCGGTGAAGGCTCGAGAACATCCTCAGCGCCTCGCCCCGTTCCCGAGCCGACAGCGGCCCGGGCTCCCGGGACGACTCCGGCTCCTCCTTCTCGTTCTTCTCCGTCTCCTTCTCCGTGTCGCTCTCTTCGCTCTCCTGAGGGGGCTCGCTCGGAGGATCCACCGAGGAGACCTCAGAGGCCGCAGAGCCCTCAGGGGGGTTGGTGCCGCTCGAGCCACCTCCGGTCAGAGCCTCAGCGAGGATCGTGCGACCCGGTGTGGTTCCCGCCTGGGGTTCCAGGAATGCCGCGGCCTCTGCCCCGGCTTCCAGAAGTGAGGGATCGGCGAGTTCCCCCGGGCCCACGCCGGCACGTTCCGGACGCGGAGGACCCCCGGGCGCGGGGCCTGTGGCCTTCTCGACGGATCGCTGCGCCTCGGCCTGCGCAGCCTTCAACTCCTCCATGGTGAACGGCGTGACGTCGCGCCGCGGCGAACCCACTTCCGCGAACACCGGCGTGGCCGGTGGCACCTCCTGTGGCACGCCGACGTTCGATGGGCCTTCGGCAGAGACCTCGTCTGCGGCCACCTCGTCTGCGGCCAGCGCGACCGACACGTCGGGGACCTCGACGTGCTCGGAAACCGGGCCGTCGGTGGCGTGTCGCTCGCCGACCATCTCGGCTGCGCCCGCCTCGACAAGACCCTTCAGCACACCTGACACATCGAGAACGGAGCGACCCAGTGTCCTGGCGATCTCGCGGACGTTCTTGTGACCGTCGACGGTGGTGACGACGCTCCAGGTGTCGCGCTCGAGCTGGATCGACTCCCGGTTCAGGTTGCGCGCGAGAAGGGGGCGTGCATTGGGTGACGGGATCACAGCCTCGATCGCCGACCAGTCGCGCACCAGACCGCGTACGTGATCCAGGACGGGTGCCACGTCGAGCCCGGCTCCGACAGGCCAGGAGGGGAGACAGTCGGGTTCGAATTCGAATCCCCCCCCGTCCACACGCAGTAACGCGAAACACACATCGATGATCCGGGCCTCGAGCTCTTCGGAGGCGTCCACCTTCCCCGTGAGCTCCCCCGACTCCGCTCCGCAGAATCGCCCTCCCGCGAAGTAGACAACGCCGCCGACATGATCGGGTTGATCGACCCTCAGCGCGCCCGTCTTTCGGGCGTGCGCGAGCCACTCGAGTACCTCGTCGAGTGAAAACGCATCGAGTGTGCCCGAAAGCGGCACGGGGACTCCTCCGGCAGTCCAGGTCCGAGCAAGGAGGCTCAGCTCCTCTGACCGGATTGTCGGCGGATCCGCCGAAGTTCTTGAACGCCGACGATATCGAGGTGTTCGACCGGTATCAGCCCTTGGGACCGACTGCGGCCTGCATGGCGCGCACCGGCGCTGCAACGCCCGTCCACAGCTCGAACGCGATCGCTGCCTGGTGAACAAGCATCCCCAGGCCGTTGACCGTGCGGGCACCGGCTTTCGCTGCGGCCGCCATCATCGGCGTGTGCGGCGGGTCGTACACGAGATCGACCACCACCTGATCCGCATGCAGGGCTTCGGCACGGAACGGCGGCGGCTCACCACCCATCCCGATCGGCGTCGCGTTCACGACGACGTCACATGCAGCGACCGCAGGCTCCACATCGGACCACGCCACGGTGGCCCCACGGCCTCGAACAGCGCGTTCGGCGGCATCGGAACGCCGCGCCGCGACACTGACGCGTCCACCCGCTTCCCTCAATGCATGGGTCGCTGCTCTCGCGGCACCGCCCGCGCCCAACACGAGAACGGCTCTACCCGCCACGTCGACAGACTCGTCGACCAGAGCCGCGAGCAGGCCCGGGCCGTCCGTCGACTCTCCGAACACGGATCCGTCGTCGCGCAACACCAGGGCGTTTGCCGACCCGAGTGCGGCGGCCGTGGGTGAGAGCTCATCGCAGGCCGCCGCCGCCTCTTCCTTGCACGGCATCGTCACACTCATCCCGCTGATGTGGAGAACCCGCATGGCGTCGACGGCGCCGGCACCGTCGGTGGTGGGGAACGCCGTGTAGATCCAGTCCAGACCGAGTGCGCCGAAAGCGGCGTTGTGTATCGCCGGCGACAGCGAATGCGCGATCGGGTCGCCCACGACACACGCCACCCGCGTCGCTCCGCTCGGTACCACCGGTCGCTCACTCATCTCAACCCGCTCATCCCAGCAGATCCTTCTCCGCAGCGGCGGCCACGTTGGCCTCGTGCTTCTCGAAAGTCTCGGCGAACACGTGGTGTCCCTCCTCGTCCGCCAGCACGTAGAAGCGATACTCCACATCGGCGGGATGCAGGGCAGCCACGAGCGACGCCTCGGTCACCGACGAGATCGGGGTCGGAGGTAGCCCCTTGTAGCGGTAGGTGTTGTACGGGGAGTCCGTTCGGCGTTCCGCGTCACTCGTGACCAGCCGCCTTTCGCCGATGGCAAAGAGAACTGTTGCGTCGATCTGGAGAAGCATCTGATCGGCGAGACGGTTGTAGACCACGGCAGCCACGAGAGGGCCCTCCTCCTCGACGGCTGTCTCGGACTCGATGAGCGACGCCACGGTGATCACCTGGTACGGCGGGATACCGATCGCCGCCGAACCGCCTGTCAGATCGATGTCGACAGCCACGGCATCGAAACGCTCCACCATGGTGCGCAGTATGTCGGTCTCGTCTTCGTGATCGGCCACGAAGTAGGTGTCGGGAAAGAGCAGACCCTCGAGCGACGTCACATCCGTGGGCTGGTACGCGGATCGCACGGCGCCCGACGAGGCCGCCGCGAGAAACGCCTCGCTACTTCGCCCCGGGAGCTCGCCGACGAGAGTTGCGATCTCCCGAAGCCGAAGACCGGGCGGCACAGCAAGCTCCTCGAAGGTCACATCGGGACCGGCCTCGAGCTCGCGGGCTGCTGCACGCACACCGATGTTCTCGTCGAGCTCGTACTCACCAGCCTGGAACGGACCGGCGCCGGTTGCGCCCGCGTAGATCTGGAAGGCCAGAGGCGAACTGATCACCCCCGTGTCGGACAACTCGTCGCTGATCGTCTTCACGCCCCACCCCTCTTCGATGCGCAGAGTCACGGTGGCGCCGGAACCGCCCCGGGGGTTGACCTGGAACCAGAACCACGCACCCGGCGCGACCACAAACGCCAGCAGCACGAGGACCAGGAGCGCGGCGAGTGCGATGACGCGATTGCGTCGCACCCGAGCGGAGGGACGGCGCCGATGCTCAGCCTGGATCTCCGCACGGGTCAGATGCCCGTCTCCGCCGTGGTGACCGTCGGATCTCTCCTCGACGACGTCGTCGACGTCGACGTCGACGTCGACCTCCGCGCCCCCTCCCGAGTCGGCGCTCCAGTCATCCACGGTTGACATCCAGCCAGCTCTGGAGGATCACGGCCGCCGCGGCGTCGTCATTGGGTTCTCCGGAGCGCCGGGAGCCTGTCCGAGCGAGTGCCCGGTCCGCCGCCACGCTCGAGAGGCGCTCGTCATGGGTCTCGACGACGAACTCGTCGCCGGCGAGCTCCCGCAGATCGTCGACTTCGTTCAAGACAGCGCGGGCGGCAGGACCCGTGGCCCCGGACATGCTCAGGGGAAGACCCACGACGATCGTCTTCACCCCGAACGAGCGTGCCGCTTCCACGATTGCCACATGATCGGCGTTGTCGGGGGTCACTCCGACGCGTTCCAGAATTCGCCGAGGCGTCGCGAGGATGCCCTCCGGATCTGACAGGGCAAGACCGATGCGACGCCCACCGATGTCGACGCCCAGAGCACGTGGCATGTCAGCGCGCGTCGGGAGGCCGCGGCGCCGCGGCGACCTCCTCGCTCAAGCGCTCGAGCGCGTCGTCAACAGCCTCGGTGTTCGGTCCGCCGCCCGCCACGAGATCAGAGTTGCGCGCCGTTCCACCGCCCAGGATGCGCGCGCCCGGTGCCGCGATCTCTGAGGCCGACACGCCGGCCTCACGCAGGTCTTCACTCACTGCGACAGCGATGGCCGCCTTGCCGTCCGCCTCTCCGACGAGGGCAACCACTCCCGACCCCAGAGTTCGACACGTCTCCTGTGCGAGGCGCCGCAGTTCGTCAGGTGCCAACCCGTCGCGTCGCGCGACGAGGTGTCCGTCATGTGATTCGGCCGCCAGCGTGCGCGCTTCAGCCGCGGCTTGTCCCGCGCGCAGGTCGGCGATCTCCTCGCGTAGCTCCCGATTCTGGTCCAGCAGTCGCTCCACACCTGCGGTCACGTCCTCGGGTGGGGTCTTGAGGAGGCCCGAAACATCGTGCAACCTGACCTCCTCGTCGTGGATGTGGTCGAATGCCGCTTCTCCGGTGAGGGCCTCGATTCTCCGCAGGTTCGATCCCACGGATCCTTCGCTCACGATCTTGATCGGTCCGATGAAGCCGAGCGCGTGGACGTGCGTTCCGCCGCAGAGCTCGAGGGAGTGCTCGCCTGCCTCGAGCACCCGGACCACGTCGCCATACTTCTCGCCGAAGAACGCGATGGCTCCGATCTCGGTGGCGTGGTCGATCGTCGTCTCGTAGTGACGAACGGGTGCATCGCTGATGATTTCACGGTTGGCGAGGCGTTCCACCACCTCGAGCTCTTCGTGGGTGACGGCACGGTGATGACTGAAGTCGAACCGGAGCCGGTCGGGCGCGACGAGCGATCCGGCCTGACGCGTCTGGTCGCCGAGCACTTCGCGCAGGGCCCAGTGGAGGACGTGCGTGGCGGTGTGGTTGCGTCGGATCTTGTCCCGACGCTCGCCATCGATGGCGGCGACGACCTCGTCACCCACGCCGAGCATTCCCCGCTCGACGACGGCATCGTGGGCGATCAGAAGACCTGGAAGGGCGTAGCGGGTGTCGTCGACGCGCACACGCGCGCCTGTGTCGGCGGTGAGGAAGCCCGTATCTCCGACTTGACCACCGGACTCCGCGTAGAAAGGTGTGCGGTCGAGGATCACGCGCGCTGTCGCGCCTTCGTCGAGTCGTTCCACAGCGACACCGTCGGCCACGATGGCCAGAACCTTCGCCTTCGACGTGTTCTCGCCGCGGCCTGTGAACTCACTCGGGCCGTTCTCCTCGACGAGTTGGCGGTACAACGGCGCGGTGGTGCCGTCGAACACCTCGGAGCGCTGCGCGGCCTGGGCGCGCGACCGCTGCTCGGCCATCAGTTCCTCGAAACCGACCACATCCACCGCCCGACCCCGCTCGGCAGCGATCTCCCCGGTCACCTCGAGCGGAAAACCGAGCGTGTCGTGAAGGTAGAACGCGTCCTGCGCCGAGACATCGCCGTCCACGAGCACCCCGTCGAGCAGTTCGAGACCCCGTTGCAGCGTGTCGGCGAAGCGCCCCTCCTCCCGCTCCACGATGTCGATGACCTCATCACGTTTGGTCGCGAGCTCCGGATACGCCGCTTCCATGACGCCCACCGTGGCGTCGACGAGCGCGGGGGTCACCCGCTCCTCGGTTCCCAGGAGGAAGGCGTGGCGGACCGCACGCCGGATGATCCGCCTCAGCACGTAGCCCCGCTCCTCGTTCGACGGCACGACCCCGTCGGCGACGAGGAAGGTCATGGCCCGGCCGTGCTCGGCGAGAATCCGGAGGGAGACGTCACTCGCCTCCGCCTCACCCATACGCGTGTGGGTGGCGGCCTCGGCCGCGGCGATGATCGGGGCGAACACGTCGATCTCGAAGATCGAATCGACACCCTGGAGAACCGCCAGATTGCGCTCCAGTCCGGCACCGGTGTCGATGCTGGGCTTGGGCAGGTCCACACGCGAGCCATCCGGCTGTTGGTCGTATTGCATGAAGACGAGATTCCACAGCTCCACGAACCGGTCGTCGCCCCCCTCGGCCGGACCCCCCGGCGGTCCGTGGTCCTCTCCCTTGTCCCAGAAGATCTCGGAGGACGGGCCGCACGGCCCGACGTCACCCATGCGCCAGAAGTTGTCCTCGTCGAGACGCTGGACACGCTCAGCGGGCACGCCCACATCCCCGGCCCAGATGCTTTCGGCCTCGTCGTCGGAGACGTGGACGGTGACCCACAGCCGATCGGGGTCCAGCTCCAGGGTGACCGTGAGGAAGTCCCATGCGTAGCGAATGGCGTCGGCCTTGAAGTAGTCGCCGAAACTGAAGTTTCCGAGCATCTCGAAGAACGTGTTGTGACGCGAGCTGCGGCCCACCTCGTCGAGATCGTTGTGCTTCCCGCCCGCTCGCAGGCACTTCTGAATCGACACGGCCCGCGTGTAGGGGGGCGTCTCGTCGCCGACGAAGAACGGCTTGAAGGGCACCATCCCGGCAACGGTGAACAGCACCGTCGGGTCGTGCGGAATCAACGATGAGGAGGGAACAACCGTGTGACCGCGCTCTTCGAAGAACTCGAGAAAGGCGCGGCGCAGTTCGTCGGCGGTACGGGGTGGCACGTGGTGCAGGCTACCGCCCGCCGGTTGCACGACTTCGGGAGGAAACGGCGCCGGCGTTGCCGTCCATCGGGCCGGCGGGCGGCTCGTCGATTGCCTCGAGGCCCGGAGTCGTCTCGGCACGCAGCTCGGCTTCACGTTCGCGCATGGCGACCCGGCCCTCCCGAACCGCCGCCCGCACGTCGCGACCGAAGGAACGCGCCGAATCGGTGAGTTGATTGGCGACCTGCGGTGGGGCGTAGCGGTTGAGAACGGCGTCGATCCGCCGGAAGGTCAGGACCGCGAGCCCGAGGCCGAACCCGAACCCCATCATCAGCCAGAACAGGCGTTTGAACACGTGTCAGTCCTCCTCGCCGCGCAGCTTGCGGACCGCCTTGCCGACTCCCGCGCTGAGCGACAACGCCTTGACGGCCGGGCTCGAGAACGTGAGGTACGCGAGGCGGGAGGCGGAATCGACCGTCTGCGAAATCGCCTCGGCCTGGCCCAGCAGTGTGTCGAGCTTGTCGAGTTCATCCTGGGCCTGGCGCACCGTCTCACGCATTTCGCGCACTGCGGGGAGGGCCTCTGTACGCATCTCGTCGACGGCCGACCGCAGCGCGCGCAGGGTCCGGCTCAATGTCGTGAGGGCGACCAGGAGGCCTCCCACGAGGATCAGTACGGCGATCGACGTCACGACCGCCGCCCAGTCACCTGCCTGCATCGTCGCCACTCCCCCCACTCCGGTCGTTCTCGCCGGCCTCGTCGGCCCCGTCGGCCGTACCGCCGGCACTGCCCATATCGGCACTGCCCACGTCGACGCCGTTCCCGGTGGGCCGGTAGTACCGGTGCCCCTCCACCTCGGGCGGGCGGTACCGCTGAACGACTCGTCCTCCGGGCCGGTCGTGAGGGTAAACGTACCCCTCGCCATGGCCGAGCGCGCTCGCCCCGCGGTAGTGGGCATCCCGGAGATGGTCGGGCACACCACCCGTCGACGTCTCGGCGATATCGGCACGAGCCGCCGCCAGCGCCGTGGTGACCGCGTTCGACTTGGGGGCCTGCGCCAGATGGACGACGGCCTGGGCGAGGTTCAACTGCGCCTCCGGCAGCCCGACAAACTCGACGGCGCGGGCCGCGGCGTCCGCCACCACCAGCCCGGTCGGATCCGCCATCCCGACGTCTTCACTCGCCAGGATCACGAGCCTCCGGGCGATGAGCCGCGCGTCTTCCCCGGCTTCGAGCATCCGGGCGAGCCAGTAGAGACCGGCGTCGACATCGCTGCCGCGCACGCTCTTGATGAACGCGGACAGGACGTCGTAGTGCTCGTCGTCGCCGTAACGGAGCGCCCGCGTGGCGAGCGCACCCTCCGCGTCGTCGAGACCGATCTCGGTGCGCTCGGACGCGATCGTGAGACCGGCAGCCACGTCCAACGATGTGAGGACGTTGCGTGCGTCGCCCTCCGCGCGGTCCACGAGGTGGTCAAGAGCGTCGTGCGCGATGCTCAGTCCGGCGCCACCGAGCCCGCGGTCGTCGTCCTCGAGTGCACGCTGAACGAGGATTCTCAGATCGTCGGGAACGATCGGAACGAGTCGGAACAGGCTGGAGCGCGACAGGAGCGGCGCCGTGAGGGAGAAATAGGGGTTCTCGGTGGTGGCGCCGACCAGAACGAGCAGTCCCTCCTCGACGTGGGGTAGCAGCGCGTCCTGCTGAGACTTGTTGAAGCGATGCACCTCATCGAGGAAGAGGATGGTCCCGTGACCACGCTCTCCGAGTCGGGCGCGCGCAGCCTCGGCCACCGCTCGGACGTCCTTCACGCCGGCCGTGACCGCCGACAGGGCCTCGAAAGCCTGAGAGGTCTCGCGGGCGATGAGGCGGGCGAGGGTCGTCTTGCCCGTGCCGGGCGGCCCCCACAGGATCACCGACGTGAGCCGGTCCGACGCCAGCAGAACCTGGAGCGGCGCGCCCGGGCCGATCAACTGATCCTGGCCGACGACCTCGTCGAGACGGCGCGGGCGCAGCCGTGCCGCCAGGGGAGCGCGCCGGGACAGGGCGGACTCCGCCTGGGCGCTGAAGAGGTCCGCTGCACCAACCATTGCCCGATCGTAGGCGGACACACGGCCTGCCCGGCGTGGCGGGACCGGGGGACCTCGCCGACCGCTGAGAGTGGTATTCTTCAGACGTTCAGTGGCGTTCGGCGATCTGCCGGGGAAATCTCCGGTAACGGGTCAACCGGACGCCGGGCCGGCGCGTATGAGAGGTATGGCAGTGACCCACCCGATCGCGGCGCTACCGTCGGTTTCCGTGGCGACGTCTCCCCTGCCGGGCACCGGGTCCGACCGCACCACCCGGATCGACGTCGATCTCGTCGCAGCCGAGGAAGCTGACGAGCAAGCAGCCGAGGAAGCAGCAGAGGAAGCCGAATCCGGCGCTTCGGAGGTTCCCACCGCTCACGTCCCCTCCTTCGAGGAAGCTTTCGAGAGCCTCCACGCCCGCGCCTACCAGGTCGCGTACCGCCTGATCGGCCGTCGCGCCGAGGCCGAGGACGTGGCCCAGGAGGCGCTGGCACGCGCTCTGGTCCGCTGGAAGCGGGTGGCTGATCACGGCGAGGCGTGGGTGGTGCGCGTGGCGTCGAACCTGGCCATCGGCTGGTGGCGCAGAAATGGACGGCTCACGACGCTCGGTCACGAGGCCGAGGCCGGAGATACGACGGGTGCATCGTTCACGGCCGAGCGGGTCGACCTGGTGCGTGCCCTCCGTTCTCTGAGTCGCCGGCAGCGCGAAGTGGTGACGCTGCGTTACGTGTCCGACGTCTCCGAGGCCGACACTGCCCGACTCCTGCACTGCGCCCCGGGAACGGTGAAGCGCCACGCGTCGCGTGGCCTCGCCGCGTTGCGATCGACTCTCGGTGAGGAGATCCGGTGATGTTCGAACATCTCGACGACGAGAGCATCCCGAGTGCCGACTCCGACACGGTCGACGCCGTCGTCGGTCGGGCCGCAGGCCTCAGGCGACGCAGTCTCCTGACTCGAAGCGCCGTCGCCACCGTCGCCGTGGTCGCCCTCGTGGGTGTCGCCGCGGGAGCCGCCGCCTTCACGACCTCCGACGATCCCAGCCGCACAGCAGCTGCGAGCGCTGACGACGTCGAAGCTCCCGGCGAACCCGAGGTCGGGACTCCACCCCCGAGCACGGCACCCCCGACGACCGCTCAGGAAGCACCTTCGACCACGGCGCCCACCGAGGTCGCCGGCGAACAGGTCGAGGCTCCGGCGCCGACCACGCCGACACCTGCGGCTCCCGCGCCGGCCCCCACCGGCTCCTACCAGGGAACGGTCGTCGCCCCCGGCGGCTGGACCGTGAACATCACCGTGTCGGGCCCGGGTGGATCATGGTCGTATTCCGCGCTCACCAACGGCACGCACTTCGCACAGGCCGGCATCGACACCGGGAGCTACCACATCTCCTGGACCGCGACGAGTCCACCGGCTCCACCCGGCGAGGGCGGAACCGAGATCGGAACTGCAACGCGGGCAGGACAACAGCAGTTCACGGTGGTCGCTGGACAGACCACGTCGGTGACGGTCGTCGTCTAAGGCTCCGGCCGGTATTCGGGGAGCACCGCGATCCCCGCGTCGGAGAGCTGATCCTCGTCAACCGGCGCGGGCGCACCGGTGAGCGGGTCGCTGCCCGTCTGGGTCTTCGGGAACGCGATGACGTCGCGCAGCGAGCGCTCCCCCGCCAGGATCATCGCCAACCGGTCGATGCCGAACGCGAAGCCCACGTGGGGCGGCACGCCGTAGCGGAATGCGTCGAGCAGGAACCCGAAACGTTCCTCGGCTTCGGCGGCGTCGATACCGAGAGCGGCGAAGCAGCGCTGCTGGAGCCCACGGTCGTGGATTCGAACCGAACCCGAGCCCAACTCGAAGCCGTTGCAGACGAGGTCGTAGGCGAGCGAACGAACGGCGAGCGGATCGGTGTCGAGCAGCCCGACATCATCGGGATGCGGCGCGGTGAACGGGTGGTGCGCCGAGCGCGCACGACCCGCGTCGTCGATGACCTCGAACAGGGGGAACTCGACCACCCAGCAGAGATCGAGCGGTTCGTCGGTGCGCTCCGGCCGCCCGAGGTCGAGACGCAACGCACCGAGTACCGACTGCGCCCGCCGTCGGTCCGCGTCGGCTACCACCAGCAGCAGATCCCCTGGTTCCGCCGCTGCGGCGGAACACAGGCCCGCCTGTTCGGCGTCGGAGAGGAACTTGGCCACCGGCGACTCCAATTCGCCGTCCTTGACCCGCATCCACACGAGACCGCCCGCTCCGAGTTGCTTGGCGCGGTCGGTCCACTCGTCGAGGCGAGACCGCGACGTGTCACCGGCGCCCTCGACCCGCATCGCCACGACGTGCTTGCCGGCGAACGCGCGGAACTCGGCCTCGGAGAAGAGGGCCGAGCAGTCGACGAGCTCCATACCGAAACGGCGGTCCGGCTTGTCGGTGCCGAAACGCGCCATCGACTCCTCCCAGCTGATTCTCTCGACAGGTCCGAGGCGCGTTCCCGTCACCTCCTCCACCGCGGCATTCACCGCCTCCTCGATGACCGTCATGACATCGTCGGCGTCGGCAAAGGACATCTCGGCGTCCAACTGGGTGAACTCGGGTGCGCGATCCGCGCGGAGATCTTCATCCCGCCAGCAGTGCGCGATCTGGAAGTAGCGGTCGACCCCGCCGACCATGAGGAGCTGCTTGAACAGCTGCGGCGACTGCGGTAGGGCGTAGAACGACCCCGGCTGGAGGCGGCTGGGGACGAGGAAGTCCCGTGCCCCCTCGGGAGTGGAGCGGGTCAACGTCGGTGTCTCCACGTCGACGAAACCCTGTTCCTCCATCGCGCGGCGTACGGCGGACGCGACCCGGGCCCGGAGACGCAGGTTCCGCTGCATGCGGGAACGGCGAAGGTCGAGATAGCGGTAGCGGAGCCGCAGGGCCTCGTCGACATCCACCCGCTCGTCCACGGGGAACGGCAACGGCTCCGAGGCGCTCAGGACGTCGAGGTGGTCTACGTCGATCTCGACCTCACCCGTGGACATCGACGGGTTGACGGTTCCTTCGGGCCGGGCCCGCACAACGCCCTCCACTCTCACGACGTACTCGCCCCGGAGGTCGTGGCCGCCGGCGCAGGCCTCTCGTGCGGGGTCGATCACGACTTGTGCCAGCCCCTCGACGTCACGGAGATCGACGAAGATCACTCCGCCGTGGTCGCGGCGGCGCGCCACCCACCCGCACAGTGTGACCCTCTGGCCGATGTCGGCAGCCCGCAACGATCCCGCATGACGGGTGCGCATCATCGGGGCTCGTCCTCCCGCGTCTTGATCCAGGCTGCCACCTCTTCGCGGGGCACCTCCGTTTGCTCTCCGGAGTCGAGGTCCTTGACGGCCACCGCACCCCTCGACGCCTCGTC
Organism: uncultured Actinomycetes bacterium; assembly: GCA_963704035.1. Taxonomy (GTDB): domain Bacteria; phylum Actinomycetota; class Acidimicrobiia; order IMCC26256; family JAOSJL01; genus JAOSJL01. Next base: position 999,808 of record CAVPGR010000002.1, read on the forward strand.
GGCACCCAGCATCACGCCGAAACGTGCTGTGGAACGATCAGCCTGGCGCCACTGCGCCTTCACGGACCGGCCTCCGTAGGAACGGTCGGCGCGAAGCCCGAGCTCGCGCAGCTCATGGACGATGCGTACCGCCTCCAGGCCGTCCAGAGAGTCGACGACGAAGGCGTCGGGGCGCCGAGGCGTTTCGCCGCCCACCCCCTCGTCACCGGCCGCCATCAGCAGTCGTTCGATCCCGATTCCGAAGCCGATACCGGGGGCTTCCGGGCCTCCCATCTCCTCGGCGAGGTGGTCGTAGCGACCACCTCCTCCGATCGCGTTCTGTGCCGCATCGAGTGCCTCCGCAGCGAACTCGAAGGTGGTCCCGGTGTAGTAGTCGAAGCCCCTCACCAGTCGCGGATTCAGCTCGTAGTCGATTCCGAGCGCGTCGAGACCGCGTTGTACCTGTTCGAAGGCCGCCTGAGCCGAGTCGCTCAGGTACTCCGTGATCTGCGGAGCCCTCTCGATCACGTCACGCCAGTCGGCACGCTTGGCGTCCAGGAGACGAAGCGGGCTCGCCTCCACACGTTGCGCGAACTCGTCTCCGAGATCGCTGACGTGGTCGAGGAAGTAGTTCTTCAGCGCGGCGCGGTAGGCAGGACGGCTCTCTTCGTCGCCCATGGAGTTGAGGCAGAGGGTGACCCCCCTCAGGCCGAGGTCGCGGAAGAACCCGTGCGCCAGGTCGATCACCTCGACGTCGATATCGGGATCGTCCACGCCGATGGCTTCGACACCGAGTTGGTGGTGTTGACGGAAGCGGCCCTTCTGCGGGCGCTCGTAACGAAAGTGGGGGGCGACGTACCACGCCTTCCACGGAGGCGTCGGCCGGTGTTCGACGAACGCGCGGACCACGGGTGCGGTGCCTTCGGGCCGTAGGGCGAAGTGGCGCCCCCCGGCGTCGGTGAACTCGTACATCTCCTTGCGAACGACGTCGGTGTCGGCGCCCACCCGCTGGAAGACCTCGATGTGCTCGAACGCAGGGGTGATCACGAGCTCGTAGCCGAAGCGCTCGGCGCGGACGGCGAAGGTGGCGACGAGCGCGCTCCAGCGGGACGAGTCGGGGCTCAGGACGTCGTGGGTCCCCGTGGGGGCACGGAACACGTCGGGGTTCGGCGGTCGGGAGGCCTGAGACACGGCCGGGATGCTACCGGCCGTCTGCGTGTCGACCCGGGAGGTGTCCCACCGACCCGGAGGCATCCCCTCACTCAGCGGCCGCGGTGCGCTCCGCCCAGGTCGCCACCGCCCACGCCGAGGCCACGGGGTCGAGGAACTTCGGCGGTTGGAGGTACTGGAGTCGCGTGTCGTACACGTAGTCCTTCAGGTAGCCCGAGCCGCTCGACGTTCCGACCGGGCCGCGGAAGCGCTGCGCGATCACGCCCGTCACGCTGAGGTCACCCAGACCCACGCCGTAAGGACGGCTCCACTGCGGGACCATGAAGGAGTGCTGCACCGACAGAATCGCGGCGTCGATGTGGGCGTTGGAGAAGGGGCTGCCCTTCGAACTCTGAAGTGGAGTTCCGCGGTTCGTGACGACGTTTCGGTTGGAATAGTTGCCGCCGGAGTAGCGCACGGGGTGGTACACCTCGACGAAGTTGTTGGCGACGAGGCCGAGGAGGTCGTCGCCGGCCACGCCGTCTTCATATCGGGTGTGCCACACGATCGTCACGTCGTTCTCGGCGGCGATGGTGAGCTGCCCGTCGAGCGTCCCCTGCACGAAGGCGTCACCGTCACGGCAACTGAAGCTGTTCTGGTTGTCGTCGGATTGGGGGTATCCGAGCGGGTGGTTGGTGCAGTTCCTGTTCGGATGCCCCGACGGAACGTTCTCGACGTAGATCACGCCGTTGTCGGGCAACGGCATGGTGACACCCGTGGCGAGCTGGCTGGAATAGCAGTTCTGTGACGTGTCCTTCGAGAAGGGACTGAGAACTCTGATGGTCCCGTTGGCGTTCATCTCGATGCTCGTGGGCCCCGTGAACAGGCAGCCCTGTCCGCCGAGGTCGGCGTCGGCCTCGGCGCGCAGCGCCGTGTTGCTCGGCGGCATGGTCAGCGGTGGCGCGTACCGGGGATCACCCGGGTTGGCGAAGAAGGGATTGTCGCTCTGACCGCCGGTGTCGCGCCGCCAGAACACGCCGGCGGGGTCGTCCCAGCTCGTTGTCGTGTCGTCCAGGAACTGCGGTGTGCCGTCGATGAGGATCGCGTCGTTGGAGTGCAAGGGCCCGTTGATCACGTCACCGCTGGCGAAGCGGATGTTCACGCAGTCGTAACCGGGGCCGTCCTCCTTCCGGCCCTGGTACCAGTACTTGGAGCAGTTGGCCTGCGCCCACGCCGGTGACGGATCGCTCGTGTACGCCACCGGGTCCAGAGTCTCGAAGTCCGTGTAGTAGAGGTAGTCGAGAAAGCTGCGCTTGCGCAGCGTCGCCTCGACGGTTCGTTCCACGCCGCGGACGCGACCGGTCGATTCGATCGCAACGGTCCCCGACGACGGCACGCCCGAACCGTCGATCTCGTAGTGGAACTCCGCTTCGGCCGAACCACCCGGGATCTGCGACCAGCCCGTCATGGCGTCGTTGTCGGGGTCGGACGTCAGCCAGTAGTTGCTGTTCTGGTTGAGACGCAACAGGTAATCGTCGATTCCGGCTTCGGCTGCGGCGAGAGCAGCGTTCCAGTCCTGGTCGCGCCGCGACAGGTTCTGTGATCCGATGCCGTAGCCCACGGCCGCCGTCGCCACCAGCGAGAGGACCAGCGTCGTCAGCACAACCGTGACCAGGGCGATTCCGCGTTCGTCGCTCTGGGACATGCGATCGCGAATGCTCCGGGCTGCACGCTCGACGGTGCCAGGTCGCGCTCTCATGTCACTGCACCTCCTGGTAGTCCACGTTGGGCAGCCGGACCCGGTTGCGGACCACCGTCGGGTTGGGCGCGTAGCCGCTGTCCTTCTTGACGGTGAAGCTGATGCCGATCGAACGAACGGCGAGGCGCTGGCCGGGGTTCAACGGCGTCGGACCGATCTCGTTGCCGTCGCTGTCGAAGTACCGGAAGAGGGGGTCCGATCCGTCGTTGTTCACGTAGCGGCCGACGAGACGGGTCACCGTGTCGTCGGGGTCGTAGTCCGAATACGCGTAGGGGGCCGTGGCCGCGGGAAGTGCGCCCGTTGTCTCCTCGACGAGTTCGTCGTTCGGGCTGATGGACAGTTCGATGAGACGTGGCGCCGGCGTCGGGTTCAGGTTCCCGTAGAGCTCCATGTGGTTGGCGTCGGCGACCACGAACGGCGACACGCCGGGAGCGGGCCTGATGGCGGTTCGAAGATCCTTGCTGACGGTCGCCATGAGGATCCGACCCTCGTCGAGATTCTGGAGGCGACGGTCGGTGCCCTCCACGGCATTGCGCAGTGACGCGACGCCCGCGTAGACGAATCCGAGAACCATCGTCAGCAGCCCCATCACCGCGACAAGCTCCACGAGCGTGCTCCCCCTCTCTCCGCCCCCGATCCCGCACCGCCGGCTGCGCCGTCGCCGGATCACGGCGCCAGCTCCACGACGACGGGTCCGGGCGTGGCGGTCGGATCCACGACCGCCGTGGGCCAGGTCGACACCGGTGTCGCGCCGTCGACCCGGAGCTGCCACGTGCCGAAGGGAATCGCCCCCGTGACGGCCCCGAGCGAGTCCGTGATCCCGAGTTCGACAGTCTCACCCGACTCGCAGCCGTCGTCGGGCCCGTGCAGCGCGCGCACGGTCGCCGAGGGAATCTCCACACCCGAGCGGGTGACGGTCACGTCGAGCGATTCCAGTTCGACGGTCGTGTTCGTCAGCACGCCGGGATCCGCCGGAACGGACGGCGCGCGCACGGCGCCGGGCCAGTACGGCCCGCCGTTGACCAGGTCCTCACCTTCCGCGTCGGCGTCCGCGCACGACCCTGCCCAGATGTGATAGCCGTCCGCGAAGGGGAACAGATCGCTCAGGAGTCGGACCGTTCCGGATCCCGGTACGACGCGTGTCCCGAGGGGCAGGATCTGGTTGTTGCCGATGGTCAGCGGCACGTCGGCGGGAACGGTGCCGCCACCCGGCACGCTGAGTGTGGCCGAGATGCTCGACGCCTGGTCGTAGTCGAACTGCACGGAGCTCACCGTCCCCGAACTCACGGCGATCGTCTGCTGTGGGCCCGCCAGACCCTGGCGGTCGACGAATCCGGCGGTTCCCAACGTCACCGTGTACATACCGGGAGTAAGCGCGGGGAAGAAGGCGCAGCCGACCTCACCGTTGTCGTCGATCGTGACCTGGTGCGGTGGGTTGTCGGGTCCGGTCACCGTCACGGGGTGCCCGAAGCCGGGGCCCGCCTCCCGGTCGAAGATCCGCACCGCGATGTTCCCCTTCGTCGGGTCGAACTGCCCGATGGGTGGTGTGAGAACGGTCTCCGAGCGCACCGGATCGATGCCGCCCATCGCGGTCCACTTCACGTCGATCACCACCCGCAGCAGACGGGGGGTCAACCCGCTGGTGATCGAGACGTCACACGCACCGGATTCCGATTCCTGGTCCACCCAGCTGAGCTGGCGGACCACTTCGAAGTCGACGTCGTTGACGGTCTCGGTCTCGGTGGTCTGGCCGACGTCGGCCACGACGTCCTCGAACGACGCCGCCCGGAAGGCGTCGACCTGTTCGCTCGCCAGGTTGGCGGCGATGCTGCGGTTGCGGTTGTTGCGGGCCAGGTTCAGGCCGCTGTTGGCCATCGCGGCGATGCCCGTGATGGCGATGGCGAAGATGGTGATGGCGACCATGAGCTCGATCAGGGTCAGACCCGATTCGCCCGCGCCCGCGTGCCGACACAGGTGCGCGGCGACGTCTGTGGCGCGTCGGTGTCCTCGACCCATCAGCGGACCGGTCCCTTCTCCTGCACCGGTCATCGGCGCGCGGGGCCTTCCGACTTGAACGGAGGGAGAATCTCGCTGGCTCTCGAGGCCCCTTTCGGCCCTTTCGAGCGGGATTCGCCGAGGTGCGTGTCAGTCCGTGGTGGACGTGTCCGGCGCCCCACCCGCGCCGGGGACCGACCGGTACACGTCGTAGATCGACTCGACACGTTGGAGAGCGGCGATCAGCGAGTCGAGGTGCGTGGGTTCGACGAGCTCGAACTCGAATCGGAGCTTGGCGACCCTGTCGGTCGAAGTCTGCGTCGACGCGGACACGATGTTGACGTGATGATCGCTCACGACCTGCGAAACGTCCCGGAGAAGCGCGGAACGGTCGAGCGCTTCCACCTCTACCGCGACCACGAACGATCCCGATGCTTCCTGATCCCACTCGACCTCGATCAATCGTTCGGGCTGCGTCACCAGACCCACCGCGTTGGCGCAGTCGGCCCGGTGGACCGACACACCCCTTCCGCGGGTGACGAAACCCATGATCTCGTCGCCGGGAACCGGCGTGCAGCACCTCGACAAGCGGACCATGACGTCGTCGAGGCCCTCCACGTGCACTCCGGCGGGAGCGCGTCGGTGAAGCGCGCGGGCAGGCCGGCGAGCCGTGACCGCCAGATGCTCGGTGCCACCTTCCAGCTCACGGGTCGCGCGTTGTGCGACGCCACGAGCCGAGACGTGTCCTTGGCCGATCGCAGCGTGGAGTGCATCGACGTCGGCGTAGTTCATCGACACGGCGATGCCCTCGAGCACGTCGGAACCGACGACCTGATTGATGGGGAGACCCTCACGTCGTAGCGCCAGTACGAGTTCGTCGCGTCCGGCATCGCGGGCGTCTTCGCGCTGTTCGCGTGAGAACCACTGGCGGATCTTGTTGCGCGCGCGCGTGGCGTCTTCACAAACTGCAACCAGTCGCGGCTGGGGCCCGCTCCCTCCACATTGCTGGTGACGATCTCGACCGTGTCACCCGACACGAGAACCGTTTCGAGAGATGCCAACCGACCCGACACGCGCGCTCCGACACACCGGTGACCCACCTCGGTGTGGATCGAGTACGCGAAGTCGACCGGGTTGGCCCCCGCCGGGAGTGTGATCACCCGGCCCTTGGGGGTGAAGACGAACACCTCGTCCTTTTCCAGGTCGACCTTCAGCGTCTCCATGAACTCCGCCGGATCCGACGTCTCCTGTTGCCAGTCGACGATGCGCTGGAGCCACGCGAGGTCTTCAGCAGGTGAGCGCTGCTCCTTGTAGCCCCAGTGTGCAGCGATGCCGTATTCGGCCCGGCGGTGCATGTCTTCGGTACGGATCTGAACCTCGACGGGCTTGCCCTTCGGTCCGATCACCGTGGTGTGCAACGACTGGTAGAGGTTGAACTTGGGCATGGCGATGTAGTCCTTGAACCGCCCCTGCACAGGCGTCCAGAGGGCGTGGATGGATCCGAGCGCACCGTAGGCGTCCTTGACCGAGTCGACGATCACCCGGATCGCGACCAGGTCGTGGATCTCACCGAACTCCTTGCCCCGCACGACCATCTTCTCGTAGATCGACCAGTAGTGCTTCGGGCGTCCGACGACATCGGCGTTGATCCCGAGTTCGGCGAGCCGGGCGCTCACGGCGGCGAGAACCTCTTCGATGAGATCGGCCCGCTCGGGTGAACGCGTGAGGACCATCTGCTCGATCTCCGCGTAGCGACGCGGGTGCAGGACGGCGAACGACAGATCCTCGAGCTGCCACTTGACGTCCTGAATACCGAGACGGTGAGCGAGCGGGGCGTAGACGTCGATGGTTTCGCGGGCGGTGCGCTCCTGTTTGAACTCCGGCAGCGACGCGATGGTGCGCATGTTGTGCAGGCGATCGGCGAGTTTGATGAGAAGCACGCGGATGTCGTTGGCCATCGCCACGAGCATCTTGCGCATCGTGGCGGCCTGTTGCTCCTCCTTCGTCTCGAACTGGAGGCGGTCGAGTTTGGTGACGCCGTCGACGATGGCCGAGACGTCGGGGCCGAACTCCTCGGTGATGTCGTCGAGCGTGATGCGGGTGTCTTCCACGGCGTCGTGGAGGAGCGCTGCGACCAGGGTGGTGTCGTCGAGGCCGAGGTCGGCCAGGATCAGCGCCACCCCGAGGGGATGGGCGATGTAGGGCTCACCCGAGCGGCGGACCTGCTCATTGTGGGCGTCGCGGGCGACGGTGAAGGCTCTTTCGATCGGTGCGGTGTCGGCCCGCTTGTGGCGCGTGCGGAACGCCTGGACCAAGGGGGCGATCTCGATGTCGACGTGGTGCCGCCGCCACGGAAAGGGCAGGCGCCGATCCTCGCGAATCTCGGTGGTGCTCAAGGAGTGCCCGTGTGGAGCGAAACGGTTTTCACCACCTCACCAGTTTAGAGGTGGCTCGGCGGCAGGAGTCTCAGCGACGCTTGCCTCGACGCTTTCGCTTGCGGGCCCGCGGCGTGATCGCCCCTGTCCCCGCTGTGCCGCCAACAGGTCGACGAGGCTCGCCGGTGGACGAGCCGGTGGAGGAGGATGTGTCTGCGCCCGGCTCCTCGTCGGCGGGAGTACCCGTGGTGGTCGGGAGTGCTGTGGTTCCACCCGGGAGGGCGCCGCCACCCTCGGGCCGCCCTGTCTTGTTGCTGACCACCACCTCTGACTCGACGTGCCGGGGCCTCGCGGCCTCGCGGGCCGCCACCCGCCGGCGGAGGTCCCGGTAGCGGGGCTCGCGTTCCTTCCAGACCGCCAGGATCGGCGTCGCCACGAAGATCGACGAGTACGTACCGGCGATGATGCCGACGAACAGCGCCAGTGCGAAGTCGGCGATTGTCGGCGCACCGAACACATAGGTACCCACGACGAGCAGCGACGTCACCGGAAGGATCGCGACGAGAGATGTGGACAGAGATCGCGCGAGGACCTGGTTCATCGACCGGTCGACGACATCCGAGTAGGTCTGGCGCCCTGACATCGTGAGGTGCTCGAGGTTCTCGTCGACCTTGTCGAACACCACGACGGTGTCGTACAGCGAGAAACCGAGAATCGTCAGGAACGCGATCACCGTCGCCGGGGTGACCTCGAAGCCCGTCACCGAGTACACGCCGACCGTGATCACGATGTCGTGGACCTCGGCCAGCAGAGCCGACACCGCCATCTTCCAGTTGCCACGGAAACGCAGGGTCAGATAGAGCGCTACCGCGGCGAAGAACAGGACCAGCGCGTTGCGCGCCTTTTCGGCGACGGTCTTACCAAAGGTCGGGCCGACCTCCGAAATGCTGACGTCACGCGCCTCGACGTTCGCGTAAGCGGCCAACGCCGCCGCCACCTCGAGGGCTCCCCCTGTGCGAACCACGGCATCGACCTCGGTGCCTTCCACGCCTTCAGTGGCAGTGAGCGCGGCGGTGACCTTGTTCTTGTCCGACTCGTCGAGCTCGCGGTCGGTCGACACCTCGAGCCCGCCGTCTCCCCCCTCCGCCACAGTCAGATCGAGACCGATCGCCGTCACGGCGGCCTCGATCTGCTCCGCCGTGGGACCGGCGTCGTCGACGGTGACCGTGAAGGTCGTGGCCCCGGGATCGAGTTCCTCGGTCTGGACGCGGATCGTGTCGTCACCCAGGATGGAGACCTTGGCATCGGAGAGGTCCAGCGGGCCGAGAACGTCGCGTACGCCACCGACCGAGGGGCTCACCCCTTCAGCCTTGACCAGGAACGCTGTTCCGCCCTCGAAGTCGATGCCGAGATTCAGCCCCCGCGTGAACAGCGACACGAAGCTGATCACGATGACGATCAGCGAGAGGGTCCACCAGCGCCGGCGCCGCCCCACGAACGGGTACGTCGTGCGGCCCTCGGAGACGTCGTGCATCGTCGAACGAAGGCTCATCGGCGGGCGTCACCTGCCCTGAGAGCCGCGGCCAGACCGATCCAGCGAGCCCGCACCATGCGTGGACTCCGGGCGATGACCGCTGTGAGGGGATGCATGAACGTGTACGAGACCACGATGTCGAGCGCCGTCGACAGGAAGAGGAAGAACGCGAAACCCCTCACGGCGCCGACCGCCAGCCAGTACAGGAGAGCCGAGCCGATCAGCGACACCGTGTCGGCCGTGATGATCGTACGGAACGACCTCTGGAAGCCCTTGTCCACAGCCGAGCGGATCGTCTTGCCGGTACGGATTTCGTCTCTCAGCCTCTCGAAGTAGACGATGAAGGAGTCGACGGTGACACCGATCGACACGATGAGGCCCGTCACCCCCGCCAGCGTGAGGGCGAGGCCAATGCTGTCCGCGAGATACGCCACGAGTGCCCAGAGCGCTCCCGCCTCGACGAGAAGGCCGCCCACCACCACCAGGCCGAGGATCCTGTAGTACCAGATCATGAAGAGAGCAACGAGCGCGAGACCGATCAGCCCGGCCACGAGACCTGCGGCGAGTTGATCACGCCCGAGGGTCGGAGAGACAGCGACGGCAGCCTCCTGTTCGAGCACGACCGGAAGGGAACCGAAGCGCAGGACCGTCGCCAGATCGCGGGCCTCCCCTTCGGAGAAGTCCCCCGTGATCTGGACGCCCTCACCACCGGTGATCCCGGGATTGATCGTGGGCGCGGACTGCACGACACCGTCGAGCACGATCGCGACCTGCTTGCCCACGTAGGGCTCCGCGATCTTGGACACGAAGTCGTCGCCGCCCTCGCCGGTGAAGTCGACGTTCACCACCCACGGCGCCGAGCCGCTCTGTTGCTGACCCGGCTGGAGGAACTGGGCGCCGGCTGTGTCGACAGCCGTTCCCGTGAGCTCGGCCGGACCCATGAGGTAGACGACCTCACCGTCGCGGTCGGGAAGGACCACCGCACACTCCGGACGGTCGTCGGCGCGGTCGGTGATGGTGATCTCTGTCGTGTCGGGACAGGCCTCCTGACCCTCCGCGGCAGGGTCGGCGGGGTCGGCAGGAGCGTCCGGCGCGACGGTGGTGGTCGTCGCCTCCGGTACGGAGGTGGTCGTGGTCGGTGCCGAAGAGGCGGTCGTGTCGCCGGGTGTCTCTCCCGCCACCGTCGTCGGGGTGCCCTCGGGTGTTTCCCCTGCCACCGTGGTCGTGGTGGAGTCCTCGGGATTCTCGGGTTCGGTGATGAGAACTCCGTCGTCGTCGAACTGGTCCGCCGGAAGAGCTTGGAGCACGGGTCGGAATCGCAACTCCGCGGTCTGCCCCACGAGTTGCTCGGCCTTGTCGCGGTCCTTCACGCCGGGCAACTGGACGACGATGCTGTCACCTTCCCGGCTGATCTCGGGCTCGGCCACACCCAGGGCGTCGACCCGCTGACGGATGATGTCAACCGCCTGATCGAGGCCGTCGGCGTCCCAGTCGGTCCCCTCGTCACCGACGGGGATGAGGCGCAGCGAGATTCCGCCCTGGAGATCCAGACCGAGCACGGGTCGGTCGCCGACGGCGATCGTCGTCGCGAGCGCGACGGCGACCAGCAGGACGGTGCCGAAGAGGAGAACGTGGTTGCGTCGCACCGACGGTTACTCGATGATGTTTCCGGCGTCTCCGTCGGCGCCCGACAGATCCAGGTCGTCGTCCGAACCGTCGTCAGAACGCGGCTGGGGCTCGTCGCCGAGTCGTTGTGTGACTGCGCTACGGGCGACCCTGACCACCACGTCCTCGGCGATCTCGAGATCGATCGTCGCCTCGTCGATGACGTCGATGCGGCCGTAGATCCCGGAGTTGGTCACGACCTCGTCGCCCACTTCCAGAGTGGAGAGGAGGCTCTGGTGGGCGGCCATCTGTTTGCGCTGGGGGCGGATGATCAGGAACCAGAAAGCGGCGACCATCAACGCCAGGAAGATCAGGGGTACCACAGGCGTGCCTCATGGGTGGTCGGGAGCGGGGTGCGGACGCGTCATCGTACAGGGCAGGGGTTCCCTTGCCTCGCCTCGGGCGGCGTTCTAGCCGACTTCCTTGTCCGCTCTCGGCGCCTCCGTCGCGGATCCTCGCCTCAGGGAAACAGTGACGGACCGGGGGTGGGTGGCTCGGGGGCGTCGAGCCCGAGGTGGTCGTAGGCCGCCGGGGTGGCGACACGACCCCGGGGGGTGCGCTCCATGAGGCCCTGCTTGAGGAGGAACGGCTCGTAGACCTCTTCGACCGTGTCGGGTTCCTCGGTCACCGCCACGGCCAACGTGCTGAGCCCCACCGGGCGACCGGCGAAGGTGACGCACAAGGCCTCGAGAACCGTCCGGTCGACCTTGTCGAGCCCACGTTCATCGACCTCGAACAGCGCCAGCGCCTCGCGCGCCACGGTGGCGTCGACCGAGCCGTCGCCGCGGACCTCCGCGAAGTCCCGAACCTGTTTGAGCAGACGGTTCGCGATCCGGGGCGTCCCGCGGCTTCGCATGGCCACCTCCCGGGCTCCCGCCTCGGCAAGCCTCACGCCGAGAATCCCCGCGGTGCGGCTCACGATCGTCACCAGATCGCTCGTCTCGTAGAAGTCGAGCCGACCGACGAAGCCGAAGCGGTCGCGCAGCGGACCGGTGATGAGACCGGTCCGAGTCGTCGCTCCCACCAGGGAGAACCGCGGAAGGTCGAGGCGGATGGAGCGCGCCGCCGGGCCCTTCCCGATCACGATGTCGAGCTGGAAATCCTCCATCGCGGGATACAGCACCTCTTCGACCGGACGTGCAAGTCGGTGGATCTCGTCGACGAAGAGGACGTCGCCGTCGTCGAGGTTGGTGAGGATGGCGGCCAGGTCACCCGCTCGTTCGAGAGCGGGACCGCTCGTGGGCTGCAGGCGCACGCCCATCTCGGTGGCGATGATTCCCGCCAGCGAGGTCTTGCCCGTCCCGGGTGGCCCGGCGAAGAGCATGTGCTCGGCGGCCTGTTCGCGTCCTCGCGCCGCTTCCAGAAGGACCGACAGCTTCTCTTTGAGGCGCGCCTGACCGACGAATTCATCGAGGTGACGCGGACGCAGAGAGGTCTCCTCGGCCTGCTCGGCAGGCTCTGCGGCTCCATGGAGCAGTTCCTCGCGCGCCCGTTCCTCGCGGACGAGTTCCTCTCGGGGCAGTTCCTCTCGGGGCAGTCCCTCCCTGGGCATCTCAGACCTGCCGGACGTTCAGGAGCTGGAGAGCTTCGCGAAGCAACTCCTCGACGGGCGCATCGTCGGGGAGCCGACCGACCACCTCACGGATCTCGTCGACGCCGTAGCCCAATTCCGCCAGTGCGGCGCGTACTTCGAGCGCGGGGCGAAACCGAAGCGGTCGCTCCGGTCTCCAGGTCGATGTCGGGCACCACCAGGCGTTCCTGTAACTCCACCATCAGTCGTTTGGCCGTGCGGGGCCCCACCCCCGGAACGGCTGTGAGCGCGCTCTGGTCGTCATCGGCGAGAGCGCGCCGCAACGCGGCCGGCGGGTGCACCGACAGAATCGCGAGGGCCAGCTTGGGTCCGACGCCGCTCGCCGCGATCAGGGCTTCGAACGTGTCGCGCTCATCGCGGGTGGGGAACCCGTAGAGGACGAGCGTGTCGTCCCGCATCTTCGTGTGAACGAACAGGAACGTCGGGCGCCCCGGTTCCAGCGCCGGGACGGCTCCGAGGGGAACAGTCACGCGGTAGCCCACCCCTCCGACGTCGACGATCACCTCACCCGTCGTGGAGCGCTCGAGGACCTCCCCGCGCACCGACCCGATCATGGGCGGTCCTCACGGGCGAGGGCATCTCTGGCAACGGCGTCCCGGATCGCGGCATCGAGACGCGAGATCCGGGCGGACCCGTTCGGGGAACTGTTCCCCGCGGGCACCGATGAGCTGTTCGTCGCATCCGGCGCCGACACCAACGCCCGCATCCGTGCTCCCCACAGGTGTGCCAGGGCCAGGGCCAGGGCATCGGCCGCGTCGGGCGGGCTCGGAGGCGTGTCGAGGTGCAGCGTGCGGGTCACCATCGCCTGGACCTGGCGCTTGTCGGCGGCTCCGTGTCCGGCCACCGCCAGCTTCACCTCGTTGGGGCTGTAGCAGGTGACCGGAATGCCGCGGCGTGCGGCGGTCGCCAGGGCGAGCCCACTGGCCTGTCCGACGGAGATCGCGGTGCGGACGTTGGCCTGGAACAGAACCCGTTCGACAGCCACCGAGCCGGGTCGGAGATCCTCGACGAGGTCTTCCAACTCGCCTTGGAGCGCGGCGAGTCGTTCGGGGAGGCCGTCGCCCGTCGGTGTACGCAGGACGCCGTAGGCGACAGCCTGCGCCCCACCCCCGCTGCGCCGTACGGCTCCGTAGCCACACCGCGACAGACCGGGGTCGATTCCGAGCACCAGCCCGTCGACCTCATGATCGAACATGGGTTCGATCCTACGGGGCGCTCCGCCTCCGGTGGCGGACCACCCGCCAACACACGACGAGGACCACGCCGATCACGAGGACCGGCACGAGACGGCGGGCCACCGCACCACCACCCACGGCGATCAGATCCACCGGCTCTGCCGCAGCCCGCTCCTGAGGGAGAGGAGGAAGCAGTGGAAGCAGTGGAAGCAGGCGAATCAGAGGAATCGGCCGGCGTGGACGGAGTGGCCCAGAGCTCCTCGAGGTTCTGGGCGAACTGTGCGAGGAGTCGGGCCGACACGTCTTCCAGCACGCCCCGGCCGAACTGGGCGACCCGGCCCGACACCGTGAGGTCGGTGTCGATCGACACGCGTGTGCCGTCACCCTCGGGGCGCAGCTCGACGGTGACGTTCGCGCTCGCCTGGCCCTGCCCACGGGTCTCGCGCCCCTTGGCGCTGATGACCAGGCGCATCTCGGCCTCGTCCACGTCCCGCATCGACGCCACTCCCCGGTACGCGGTCGTGACGGGGCCCAACTTGACGGTGACGGTCCCCGCGTAGTCGTCACCGTCGACGTCGGTCAGCTGCGCACCCGGCAGACACGGAGCCACGCGTTCGATGTCGAGCAACGTCGGCCACACCCGCTCGGGCGGTGCACTCACGGTGACGGTGTCGCTGATCTCCATTCGGCCTCCAGGGCTTGTAGTTCGTCCACGGTGTCGACGTCGACGGCGTTTCCTGTTCCGTCGCACGCCACCTCGGAGACGGTAGTTCTCTCCAACAACTCTCTCGCGCCCCTGTCGCCGCTCAGATCGTCGAGAGCGCTCCACAGTGAACGTGCAATGAGGACAGGATGGCCGCGTCGGGCTCCGTAGGTCGCAACGGCCAACCGGGCGCCGGACACAAACGCTTCGGACAGCCGCCGGTACGACTCCGCACCGATCAGCGGCTGATCGCCGAGGGCGAAACAGCATGCCCCGACGGTGTGTCCGGTACCGCCCTCGCTGCCGATGTCGCTGCCGATGTCGCTGTCGAGGCCGCGCAGCGCCGCCACCGCTGCCTGCATGCTCGTCGCCATCCCCTCTGCCGACCGACGGTTCTCCACCACCGACACACCGGGATGATCGGCGGCGTGGAGCGCGGTGGGCGACGAGCGATCCGCCACGACGGCGATGACAGGGGTGCACCCGGCCGCGACCGGCGCGTCGAGTGCCCGGCTCAGAAGCGACCGACCTCCCAGGAGGGCGAGCAGCTTGGGAACGGTCCGGTCGCCACCGTCCTTGACAGCGCCGCGGCCTCCATCGCCGGCCCTCTCTTCGAGACCGCTACCCACGAAACGTGTCCCCGCCCCCGCGGCGAGCACAGCCGCCGCCACGACGGTTCCCGACGCGTCGATTCCCGCGGCACCGGTGGCCATCTCAGGTCAGGCTCGCCTCGACGGCGCGCTCGACCAGGACGCGGGCGAGATGCTCGCGGAACTCCGGCGAGGCGTGGAGGTCGGCGGGAGGGTCGCTGCCATCAGACGCGAGCGCCGCGGCGTCGTGCGGCGTGGCGTCGGAGTCCAGCGCCTCCTCGGTGGCTCGGGCGCGGATCGGCGTGGACCCCATGTTCACGAGGCCGACACGCCACCCTTCCCCGGACTCGGAAGGCGCAGCCGAGGGAGCGGCGACGGCCGCTCCGACGATCGCCCAGTCCTGCGCGGCGGCGCTGGAACTTCTCGAAGGCGAAACCGTCACGGTCGCTCTTCGGGATCCGGACCTCGCGCAGGAGTTCTTCGGGTCCGAGAGCCGTGTCGAGGAAACCGTGAAAGAAGTCGGCCGCGTCGACGTCGCGGTCTCCGTCGGCACCGGTGATGACGACCGTGGCGTCGAGCGCCACGAGCGCGGCCGGGAGATCGGAGGCCGGGTCGCCGTGGGCAACCGAACCTCCCAGAGTGCCCCGGTGGCGGACCTGAGGATCGCCGACGCGGGCGGCCACCGCGGCGAGTAGGCCGCAGTGGCGGGAAACGAGCTCGTGCCGTTCCAAATCGTAGTGACGGGTGAGTGCACCCACCGACAGGTGGTCGCCCTCGTCACGCACGTAGGAGAGCTCGCGAAGCCCGCCGACGTCGACGAGCACCGCGGGGACCGCCAGCCGCAGCTTCATGAGCGGGAGCAACGACATGCCGCCGGCGAGCAGCTTCGCGTCGTCGCCGTGTTCGACCAGTGCCGCCAGAGCCCCCTCGGCCGTGTCGACGCGCACGTAGTCGAACGCCGCCGGTATCACGATGGGCGGCCGCGTCGATCAGCGGCGTCGAGAGCTGCCGCGACGATGTTCTGGTAGCCGGTGCATCGACAGAGGTTGCCTTCGAGGCCGTGACGGACCGTCGACTCGTCGGGATCGGGATTCTCCTCGAGCAGGGACACCGTGGCCATGACCATTCCCGCCGTGCAGAACCCGCACTGGAGCGCGTGGTTGTTCCGGAACGCCTCCTGCACGGGGTGGAACCCTCCGGTGTCGTCCGTCGAGGGCGAGGCGCTTGGTGCCAGCCCTTCGATCGTCAGCACCTGCGAGCCGTCGGCCTGGACCGCGAGCATCGTGCAGGACTTCACCGACTCGCCGTCGACGAGAACCGTGCAGGCACCGCACGACGACGTGTCACAACCGATCTTCGTGCCCGTCAAGCCGAGAACGTCGCGCAGATACTGGACGAGCAGGAGCCGCGGCTCCACGAAGTCCGATCTGGCGCGGCCGTTGACTTCCATCGCGATGTCCACCACCCCGATGTCGACCACCCCGATGTCGACCACCCCGATGTCGACCACCGGTGAATCCGGCGGACCCACCGACGGGTCCATCAGAGGACCCGATTCCCGGCTTCAGCGGTCATCAGGCGCCCACACTTTCGAGGACGTTGTCGGGGATGTCGAAATTCCCGAAGACGTCCTGGACGTCGTCGTGATCGTCGAGTGCCTCGACCAGGCGCAGCACTGCTCGCGCTTCGGCCTCATCGGCGAGACCGACGGTCGACGTCGGGAGCATCGTGAGATCACTGCTCTGCACCGGGTACCCGCCGGACTCGAGTGCTTCCCGTACCGCGTGGACGTCGGACGGGCCCGTGGTCACTTCGTAGATGTCTCCCTGTGCTTCGACGTCTTCGGCACCGGCATCGAGTGCCGCGAGCATGACATCGTCTTCCGAACCCGCCGACGCCTCCAACGTGACGACGCCCTTGCGTTCGAACTGCCATGCCACGGATCCCGGCTCGGCGAACGAACCACCGTTTCGGACGAAGAGATTCTTGATTTCTGCTCCCGTGCGATTCCGGTTGTCGGTGAGACACTCCACATAGAGCGCCACACCGTGGGGTGCGTAGCCCTCGTAGGTGACTTCCTCGTACGTGACGCCTTCGAGTTCGCCGGTGCCGCGCTTGACGGCCCGCTCGATCGTGTCGACGGGAACCGAGTTGTCACGCGCCTTTTGCACCATGGTGCGAAGCGTCGGATTGCCGTCGACGTCACCCCCGCCCTGCCGTGCGGCCACCTCGATCTGTTTGATCAACTTGGCGAAGAGCTTGCCGCGGGCCTTGTCGGCGGCGCCCTTCTTGTGCTTGATGGAATGCCACTTCGAATGTCCGCTCATGCGGTCACCTCGGAGAGGAACTGCTCATGGAGCCGCAGGTCGTCGGCCAGCTCCGGATGGAAGGTCGTCGCCCGGACCGGACCGGACGCGACATACACGGGATTCCCGTCGTGGATGGACCGAACCTCCACCCCTCGACCGGTCCGTTCGATGACGGGAGCGCGGATGAACACCCCCGGAAACGTACCGCCTGGCAGTCCGACGACCGTGAGCGGGGCCTCGAACGACGCAGGCTGCGGGCCGTATGCGTTGCGTCGAACCGTACAATCGAGAACCGACATCACCCGCGGATCTCCGTCGACGTCCCGGGCGTCGGACACCTCGGACGCCAGCAGGATCAACCCGGCGCATGTCGCCAGAACCGGGGTTCCCGCGTCGATCCGCTCACACAGCACATCGAGCAGCCCGGCAGTGTCGAGGAGCTTGCGCATCGTGGTGGATTCACCGCCGGGGAGGACCAGTGCGTCCGTTCCACCCAGGTGCGAAGGAGCCCGCACCTCGACGACAGTGGCGCCGAGCGCCTCGAACATCTCCCGGTGTTCCCGAAACGCTCCCTGGAGCGCGAGGACCCCGACCTTCAGCGCCATGTGCGCGCCGGCTCCCTGATCGCGCCGGGACGACGACGCGACACCACCACCTGTGCTGTCACCACCCGCGGTCGGCCAGGTGGGTGTCGATCTCGTCGGCGGCGAGTCCGAGCATCGGAGAACGCAGACCCCGCGACACCTTGGCGATGATGGCAGGATCGCTGTGGTGCGTCGTGGCCTCCACGATCGCCTTGGCCCGAGTCGCCGGATCCTCGCTCTTGAAGATCCCGCTCCCGACAAACGTCGCTTGGGCGCCGAGCTGCATGACGAGCGCCGCGTCGGCCGGAGTGGCGATACCACCGGCACAGAAGAGCGGAACGGGCAGCTCGCCGCGCGACGCGACCTCGCGGACGAGGTCGACCGGCGCCCGCAGTTCCTTGGCGCGGCGGTAGAGCTCGGCGTCGTCGGCGACGGTGAGAGCGCGGATGTCGCCGAGTATCGAGCGCAGGTGACGAACCGCCTGGACGATGTCGCCGGTGCCCGCCTCGCCCTTGGAGCGGATCATGGCGGCTCCTTCGGAGATCCGCCGGAGGGCCTCTCCGAGATCGGTGGCACCACACACGAAGGGAACGGTGAAGGCCCACTTGTCGACGTGGTGCGCCTCGTCGGCAGGAGTGAGCACCTCGCTCTCGTCGACGTAGTCGACACCGAGGGACTCGAGGACCTGCGCTTCGGCGAAGTGACCGATCCGGCACTTGGCCATGACCGGCACCGTGACAGCGGCCTGGATCTCCTCGATCATCCCCGGATCGCTCATCCGGGCGACTCCCCCGTCACGCCGGATGTCGGCGGGAACCCGCTCGAGAGCCATCACCGCCACCGCTCCGGCGTTTTCGGCGACACGCGCCTGGTCGGGGTCGACCACGTCCATGATCACACCGCCCCGCAGCATCTCGGCCAGACCGCGTTTGACACGGGCCGTGCCGGTTGTGTGTGTTCCCGCTGGGTGGTCGCTCACGTCGTCGCGCACACCTGCATGGTACCGGGAGCGCCCGCGGACGATCAGGCCGTTACCGCCCGCGATCTACCGATGGGATTCAGGCTGCGGGATCGGCCGGAGGCTCGCCGGGCGGCGGCGACGCCGGTTCCACGACGACCTCGGTACCGATCTGCGGGAGCGGGATCCAGGTGCGCCCGGGCGGGAGCAGGATGATCTCACCGGCGGCGTCGCGGTACTCGGTCTGCGCGTCGAGGTCAGCCCGGGACCAGCTACCGCGGATCAGCTCCCCCTGGCTCAGAACCCACGCCTCGGCACTTCCGACGACGGTTCCCTTGGCACCCTCGACGCCGGCGCCACCGTAGTAGTCGATGAACTGAATGATGAGGTTCGGGGTTCCGACCTGCTCACCGTCGGGACCGATCTGGGGTTCGCCACCCGTGGAGCGGAGGAACTCGCCCCGCTCGGCATCCCAGTCGTATCGGGCGACGTAGCTCCCGGCGTCGACACCGCCGTAGTCGATCGTGACCGACGCGACATCCTCGCCACCGGCGGAGCCCCCGAACGCGTCGTCACCGTCGAGGTAGCGCAGCAACGGCAGGGGCGGCGCGGGGTCTTCGGCCAGCTTCCAGAGCTCGGCCGGCCGTCCGTAGAGGTTGTGGGGAGCCGTCCGGTCGGGTGACCGAAACAGAGCGGGCTCGAGGACTCCCTCGTCGAAGGACTGGACAGGAGCCTCGTTGAGAGCGGCCACCGCCTCGGGAACACCGCCCGAGTAGACGAACAGGCCGCCGAGTGGCCACACGAGATCCGGGTCGGTGAAACGCACCGAACGGATCGGGCCGACGATCTCGGGCGACGTGGAATTGAAGACGGCGAGAAAGCGCGTTGCCTGCCCTTCCACCACCTCTTCCCAGACGATGTCGGCCTCCGCCAGACCGTTCTGGGGACGTGCGTCGGGGTTGTTGTCGATCTTGACCGAGAGAGCCGGGCGCGAGGCCGCCTCGCCATTCGGGTCGGGCAGCCCCGTGAGCGGTGCGGTGAGCCCCGACGGTTGCGTCGTGGTGGCGCCGTCACCGGTGGCCGTGGCCTCGGTGCTCCCCCCGGAGCAGGCCGCTGCCAGAACGCCGAGAACGACCATCACGGATATCAGAAGAACGGAACGGGCGGAGCGGGCGGAATGAAAACGTGTCGGCACGCGATCTCCCTCGTGTGTGCGGTACGTCACATCTCCTCCAGGATCCGGATCCGCTCGTCGAGCGGCGGATGCGTCTGGAACAGGCGGTTCATCTTGGCCTGCTTGTGGCCCTCCTCCTCGTCGAGCGGCGACTCGATCCAGAGTTGGGCGGTGGCCTTGGTGGCCGAGCGGACGACCGTCTGGTCTTCCTTCAGCTTCTCCAGGGCGGAGATGAGCCCCGGAGGATACCGAGTGAGCTGCACCCCGGACGCATCAGCCAGTAGCTCGCGTTGTCGGGACACGGCGAACTGCATGATCCGGGCGATGATGGGCGCCAGTACCAGCATGATGAGCGCGAACACGAGCAGCAGTCCGCCCGCAGCCCCACCCGAGTTGTTCGACCGCCGACGCCCGCCGCCCAGCCACATCATGCGGAAACCGAGGTCGGCGAGCAGCGCCACGACCCCCACCATCGTGACGGCGATGGTGGAGACGAGGATGTCGTAGTTCTTCACGTGGCTGAGCTCGTGGGCGAGCACGCCTTCGAGCTCCACACGGTTCATCTTCTCGAGCAGTCCCGTCGTGACCGCGAGCGCAGCGTGTTTCGGGTTGCGGCCTGTGGCGAAGGCGTTGGGTGCAGGGTCGTCGACGATGTAGAGGCGTGGCTTCTCAAGACCGCCGGCGATACACAATCCGTCGACGAGGTTGTGGTACCGGGCGAACTCCTCACGAGAAGCGGGGCGTGCCCGGCTGGCCCTGAGGGCGATGGCGTCGGACTTGAAGTACGCCCCCCACGTCAGCAGCATCGCCACGACGAACGCGACGACGATCCAGACGGGTCCGTAGCCGAAGGCGATGTCGAAAGCCGTGACGACGCCGACGATCAGCACGACGAAGCCCGCCATGATGAAGAACGTCTTGCGTTTGTTCGACGCGATCTGGTCGTAGATGTCTCTGCGGTCCTGCGAATAGGCGATGCGGGATCCGGCCTGCGGTCAGGCCCGGATCAGAACTCCACCTGGACCGGCCCGGTGCTCTCCGGGTCGGCCTCGAAGTACTCCCGCTCGGTGAAATGGAACATGCCCGCCATGACGTTGGCCGGGAAACTCTGGATCCTCGTGTTGAACGCCAGCGTCGAGTCGTTGAAGAACTGGCGGGCGTACGCGATGCGGTCCTCGGTGGAGGTGAGCTCCTCCTGGAGGTTCAGGAAGTTCTGGTTCGCCTTGAGGTCGGGGTACGCCTCGGCGACGGCGAAGAGCGACTTCAGTGCCCCTTCGAGGACGTTCTCGGCGTTGGCCTGGTCGTGGGCGCCCTCGGCGTTCATGGCCTGGTTGCGCGCCTGGGTGACCTGCTCGAAGGTCTCCTTCTCGTGGGCGGCATAGCCCTTGACCGTCTCGACGAGGTTCGGGATCAGGTCGTAGCGGCGCTTGAGCTGGACGTCGATCTGGGACCAGGCGTTGTCGACGCGGTTTCGGTCGCGGACCAGCCGGTTGTACATGAAGACCAGCACGAGGATCAGCAGAACGACGATCACGGCAACGATGATGAGAGCGGTCACGGAATCTCCCCTTCAGAGGTCGAGGGCGCCCTACGACGCTCCATCATACGGTGACCATCCCCGGTCTCCAGCCATCCGGTCCTGTCATGGGGCGGAAACAGGGAGTAGTACCGATTCGTAGATCTCCAGGTACCGCTTCGCGAGATTGTCCATCGAGAATTCCTCCGCGCGGGCTGAACCTGCGACACGCAGTCGCTCCGCCAGGTCCGAATCCGTGAGCACCCGGCGGAGACCGTCGGCCAACGCCTCGGGGTCGCGCGGCTCGACGAGGACGGCCTCCCGACCATCACGTGCGACCCGACGGTAACCGTCGATGTCACTCGCCACGACGGGTGTATGGGCGGCCATGGCTTCCACGAGCACGATGCCGAACGACTCACCCGAGACCGAGGGCGCGCAGAACACCGAGGCGCCGCGCAGTCGGCGGGCGAGTTCGCGGTCGTCGATCAGGCCCAGCCAGCTCACGCCGTCGGGTGCCGACGCCCGGAGATGCTCCGTGTCGGGGCCCTCTCCCGCCACCCAGAGGTCCGCGAGATCTCCGAGGTTCCGGTAGGCGTCCAGCAGAACCCCGAGACCCTTCCGCGGCTCGTGGCGGCCCACGAACATGATCGCGGGGCGCTCTGCGGGCCACGGAGACGCCGAAGCGAAACGACCCACCTCCACGCCGTTGGGCAGGAGTAGACACTCACCGCTGACCTGCGCCAGCGCCGTCTCACGCGCCTCCTCCGACACGGCCACTGCCGCCGAGAGGCGTCGGCTTGACCGCCGCGTGAGCGGCCGGCCGATCAGGTATGCGCGACTCGGATCGCCCGAAACGTGGAAGGTCCCCACGATGGGCCACGCCCCGTCGAGGAGGGTGGAGATCGTGGGGCCCGGCACGAACGGCTCGTGAAGATGGACCACGTCGGGGTCGATGTCGCGCAGGGCGTCGCGCGTGCGACGTGCCACCGCCGGACCCGGGGCGATCGGTGCGATCGAGCCGTTGGTGGGGAGGCCCGTGGTGGCACCGACGGTGACGACGCCGGGCTCGGGTGGCGGTCCGTCGCACGGGCCGACGACGCGCGCGTCGACGCCGCGGGCGCGCAGCGCCCGGGCGAGCCCGAGGACCTGCCCCTGCACGCCGCCGGGTATCGACAACGAATAGGGACAGATGATCGCGACTCTCATCTCCAGAACTCTCTCACGTCGATCACACCCATAGGCACACCCATAGGCACACCCATAGGCACACCCATCAGGCCCACACGTCGGACAGACGCGCGGGCAGGAACCGGCGGCGCGTCGTTCGGTCGCTCGGCCAGTTCGGCTGCATCATGTGCCACTGCTCGGGCGCCACCCGGATGAGATCCTCGAGCTCGAACGCGAGCCGCTGCGTGAGCTCGGCGATGTTGTCGCGGAGCTTCCCCCGTCGGGTCGTCTCGAGCGGAGGGCGCACCACCGCATGATGCCCGCCGCCGGCGAGGAAGTACACGGCGGAAGGAAACAACGGTGCCCCGGTCCGCAGCGCCAGAAGGGCGGGCCCGGAGGGAAGCGTGGTTCTTTCACCGAAGAACTCGACCTCGACGCCGTCGCCACTGAGATCGCGGTCACACAGAAGAGCCAGGGCCCTGCCGGCACGCAGCGTCCGGAGCGCGGAGGTGCCGACGTCAGGACCCAGGGGTATGACTTCCACGCCGATGGCCCTGCGCACGGACACGAACCACTCGAGCAGTTCCGGAGGTTCCACCTTCTCGACGACGGCTGTGAGGGGATGGCCCTGCGATGTCATCCAGAGCGCCGCGGCCTCCCACCCCCCGAGGTGGGGAAGGGCCAGGATCGCTCCGTCACCCCGGGCGGTCGCGTCCGCGATGGGCTCGAAACCCTCGATGCTGAAGCCGGCGATGACCTCGTCGGGCCGGGTCGGCAGTCGGAACAGCTCGAGCCAGTAGCGACCGTAGGATTCGAACGCCGCTGCCACCGACCGTCGGGTGGCGAGCTCACCGCGGCGCCGCCCGTACGCGCGCTCGAGGTTGCGCCGCACGATGCGGCGACGCTCCGGCTGGGCCACCGACAGCATCCGACCGAGCGTGCGCGCCGCCGGCTCTCCCACCCGGGCGGGAACACGCTGCGCGAGCTCTGCGGCACTTCGGTATGCGAGGTACGCCAACCGGTCCGTCGGCCGGGTCACGTCAACCAAGGCGTCAGGGCCGCGTGCGGCGTCCGGCCCGGGTGCGCTCGCGTCGGGCCCGACTCGATCCGGGGCGGGGCTCCCACCAACGACGCCTCGGCGAGTCTTCACCGGTGACCTCACGCCGGTGACGGATCCGTCGTGGTTCGCGCGGGGGCCCGGCCTGGCGCCAGACCATGACGAAGCGCTGCCCGACGGTGAACGCGCTCAGGACGAGCATGATCCACAGGACGGGCACGAGAATGCCGAAGGCGAGGCCCACGGCGAGGAGGATCATCCGCTCGGCGCGCTCCATGAGGCCGCCCTTGGCGGTGAGACCGAGCGATTCGGCCTTGGCGCGCTCGTAGGAGATCGTGGCTCCGAGCGCGGCCACCGCGAAGGCGAGGATCGGGAGGTAGGCACTTTCGGGCGCCAGATACCAGGCGACACCGCCGAGCAGGAGAGCATCGGAGACGCGATCGGCGACCGAGTCGAAGAACGATCCGCG
This sequence comes from uncultured Actinomycetes bacterium, assembly GCA_963704035.1. Lineage (GTDB taxonomy): Bacteria > Actinomycetota > Acidimicrobiia > IMCC26256 > JAOSJL01 > JAOSJL01. Next base: position 1,023,560 of record CAVPGR010000002.1, read on the forward strand.
GGGGCCGGCGTTTCCACTGCCGCGGGCGACGGTTCCGTCGAGGACGTCGAGAAGACCGCTGACAACGAGCCCGAACACACCCCAGATCAGGTTTCCGGTACCGATCAGAACGGCCGTGACGATCGACGCCATCAGTCCGAGCACCGTGAGGAGGTTGGCCGTCACCCCGATACGTCGTAGGCCCGCGCCGATCGGGGTCAGGCCCTGTTGCACTCCGTTGCGGAGACGTCCGTCGAGCATCTGGCGCTTCCTCGGCCGTTCGAGCAGATTCCGCGAGCAGGTGTCGTCGGACCAGAGTGCTCGCGTTCGCGAGCAGAGTAGCAGGCCTGCTCGGAGCACGCCGACATCCGAGCCCTCAACGATGAGGGGACACCTGCCCGGCATACACTCGCCGGGCTCGCGATCGGCTGGAGGTGCCGTGAAACCGGTGACCACGGACAGGATTCGCAACGTCGCTCTCGTCGGACACGGGGGCGCGGGCAAGACGACTCTCGCCGAAGCGATGCTCCTCGAGTCGGGAACGATCAAGCGGACCGGCTCGGTCGAGGACGGCACCTCGGTGTGCGACTTCGACCCCGAGGAGCAGCGACGGGGCATCTCCGTCTCGCTCGCCGTCGCCCCGCTGGCGTTCGACGACCACAAGGTGAACCTGATCGACACGCCGGGCTACGCCGACTTCGTGGGAGACGTCGCCGCCGGGTTGCGCGTCGCCGACCTCGCCATCTTCGTGGTGTCGGCAGTCGAGGGTGTCGAGGTCGGCACCGAGACGGCCTGGCGCCTCGCCGAGGCGGAGAACATCCCACGAGCGGTCTTCATCACGAAGCTCGACCGCGAGCGGGCGTCCTTCGACAGAACGCTGACGGCACTGAAGAGCGCATTCGGAAACGGGATCGCACCTCTCGAGCTCCCGATCGGCCAGGAGAACGACTTCCGCGGTGTCATCGACCTGTTGGAAGACCGCGCGCGCACGTATTCCGACGGCACAGCGACCGAAGGTCCGATCCCCGAGGAACTCGCTTCGACGGAACATGAGGTTCACGAGGCGCTCGTCGAGGGAATCGTCGTAGGTGACGACGCCCTCATGGAACGGTACCTGGCCGACGAGAAGGTCGACGTGGGCGAACTGGCGCACGCCCTGGCCTCGGGAATCGCCTCGGCCGACGTCTTCCCGGTGCTGTGCGGAAGCGGGTCGGAGCACGTCGGCATCGATCGTCTTCTTCGCTTCATCGTCGACGAGGGTCCGGCACCCACCGACCAGGGTGGGCCACCGGCGGCCCTCGTCTTCAAGACGGTCGCCGACCCGTACGTCGGTCGTGTGAACCTGTTCAAAGTCCTGGCCGGGCCCGTTCGCGTCGATGACCACCTCACGAACGTGCGAACCGGAGCCGACGCGCGCCTCCATCAGATCACGACGATTCGCGGCAAGGAACAGGAGCCCACGAGCGAAGTGCCCGTCGGCGATCTGGCCGCCGTCGCCAAGCTGACCGACACCACGACCGGGGACGTCCTCGCCGCGCCGGGTTCCACGGCCACGGCCGAGCCACTCACGGCACCGGTGCCGGTACTCGCGACGGCGATCCGCGCCACGTCGAAGGCCGATGACGACAAGCTCGCCACGGCACTGCACCGTCTCGACGACGAAGACCCGTCGTTGCAGGTCCGTCGCAACGATCGCACGCACCAGGTGGTGCTCCGCGGCATGGGTGAAACACACCTCTCCCTCGCCATCGCACGATTGCACGACAAGTTCGGGGTCCAGGTCGACGAGGAGCCCGTGAAGGTCGAATACCGCGAGACGGTGACGGGTTCGGCCGAAGCCGAGGGGAAACACAAGAAGCAGAGTGGAGGACACGGGCAGTTCGGCGTGGCGACCATCCGCCTCGAACCGGGACCGCCCGGCACCGGCCTGGAGTTCGTCGACGCCGTCGTCGGGGGCGCGATTCCCCGCCCGTTCATTCCGGCGGTCGAGAAGGGGATCCGCGACGCGATGGAGCACGGAGGCGTGAGGGGGTTCCCGGTCGTCGACGTGAAGGTGACGCTCCTCGACGGCAAACACCACAGCGTCGACTCGAACGAGATGAGCTTCAAGATGGCGGGCTCATTGGCGTTCCGTTCCGCGATGGCCGACGCCCATCCGGTCGTCCTCGAACCCATCAGCGAGCTCGTGGTCACGGTTCCCGATGAGTTCCAGGGCGATGTCATGGGTGATCTCAACGCCAAGCGGGGCCGCATCCAGGGCTCTGCTTCGCTGGGCCGGGGTGACGCGGAGATCGTGGCCCACGTGCCGACATCGGAACTCCAGCGCTACGCCATCGACCTACGCTCGATGACCCACGGGCGTGGGACGTTCGCGGTGAGTCACGACGGCTACGAGCAGGTTCCCGCCCACCTCGTCGACAGGCTGTCAGCCGACAACTAGCCGGCCTCTGAAGCCGCCCCCGAGGTCGCCCCACCGGGGAGACCGTAGGCGGACCAGTCCTCGGGATTCTCCTCGGTGTAGGAGCCCAGGATCTCGCCGTCGACTCCGTCGAGCTCCACGAGCCCACGGGTCCGCGGTGGGGACTCCGCCGAGTACACGAGAATCCGCCACGTCGGTCGGCTTCGCAGGCCCCGCCATGCGAGCTGAGCGGAAGCGTGCCCGACAGGCATGCCGACGGCGCGGTTGGCGAGCGCCAGCGCCTCGGTCTGGTCGACCCGCAGATGCCACCCGGCCACGAAGTGGTAGGCGGCGACGACCACCAGAACGACGGCCGCTACCAGCAGCGCGGACGTGGCCCCCAGTGCCCAGGCGCCCGCGCACACGCCCGCCACGACGAGATACAGCGTGCCCGCTATGCGTCGGCGCGCGATGTCGGGAAACGTGTACGGCCCGACGAAGGCCGTGACGTCGAGATCCTCGGGAAGCGCGTCCTGGGGCGAGTCTTCCGCCTCGTTCTCTTCGCTCACGGTGTCGGCCACGCGGCTCGGAGCTTCTCGTAGCTCGTGCGGAGGTCTTCGGGCATGACACGAGTCTCGGCCACCGTTGTCATGAAGTTTGTATCGGCGCTCCATCGGGGCAGGACGTGGACGTGCAGGTGGCCGGGGACGCCGGCACCCGCCGCCCGTCCCAGGTTCACACCGACGTTGATCCCTTCGGGGTGAAAGGCCGCCTTCACCGCCACCGTCGCGTCGCGCACCATGCCCATGAGGCTGGTGAGCTCCTCGTCGTGCAGCTCGTCGAGCTCGGCAACCCGACGAAGCGGCGCCACCATGCAGTGTCCACACGAGTACGGGTACGCGTTCATGACAGCGAACGCGACGTCGTTGCGGGCGAGCACGAGCGCTTGGTCGGGATCGGCGGCGGCCAGGCGCTCGAAGAGGTCACCGGTCGCTCCCGTGACCTCCGCCTCTTCGGTGACGTAGGCCGCGCGCCAGCCGGCCCACATCCGCTCGAGGCTCACAGCCGCTCCCCGACGACATCGGCTGCCAGTTGTTCGACGAAGTCGTCGAGGGGTACGTCGCGCTCGGGGTCGTCGACGCCCCGCTCGTTGACACCGACCGTGCCGGCCTCCGAATCGGTATCGCCGACCACCAGAACGTACGGAACCTTGGCGACCTTGGCGTCGCGGACCCGTGCACCGAGCGAATCGTGGAAGGCCTCCACGAGCTCGGCGCGGTAGCCCTCGGACACGAGCCGATCGACGACGCGCCGTGCATAAGGATCGTGGCGGTCGGCCACGGGGAGAACCGTCACCTGCACCGGAGCGAGCCAGGTGGGGAACGCTCCCGCGTAGTGCTCGACGAGCAAGCCGAAGAATCGTTCGATGGAACCGAAGAGCGCCCGGTGGATCACGATCGGCTGGTGCCGCTCGTTGTCGGCCCCGACGTAGCGCAGGTCGAAGCGCGCCGGGAGCTGGAAATCCACCTGGAGGGTCGAGAGTTGCCAGCGTCGACCGATGGCGTCGCGCACGTGGATGTCGATCTTCGGACCGTAGAAGGCACCTTCGCCCTCCGCGATCTCGTAGGGGATCCCCGAACCCGAGATGGCTTCGACGAGCGCGGCGGTCGCCAACTCCCAGTCACTCTCGGCGCCGACCGACTTCCCTTCGGGGCGTGTCGAGACATCGGCCTCGAAAGTGTCGAAACCGAACGAACCCAGGAGTCGCGTCACGAACTCGATCAGCTCGACGAGCACGTCGACGATCTGCTCGCGCGTGCAGAAGATGTGGCTGTCGTCCTGCGTGAAACCCCGACCCCGGAGCAGGCCGTGCAGAACGCCTGAACGCTCGTAGCGATAGACCGTTCCCAGTTCGAAGATCCTCATCGGGAGGTCGCGGTAGCTGCGCGTCTGCGACCGGTAGATCAACATGTGGAACGGACAGTTCATCGGCTTGGGGTAGTAGCTCGCGCCCTCGAGCTCCATGGGCGGGTACATGCCCTCCGCGTAGAAGTCGAGGTGACCGCTGGTCTCCCACAGTTCGGATTTCGCCACGTGCGGAGTGAACACGAGCTCGTAGCCGGCGGCTTCGTGCTCTGCCCGCGAGTAGTCCTCCATGATGCGGCGCGCGGTCGCACCCTTCGGATGCCAGAGTGCGAGCCCCGCACCGAGCTCCTCGGGGAACGAGAAGAGATCGAGCTCCGCACCCAGACGACGGTGGTCGCGGCGTTCCGCCTCGGCGAGCCGCTCGAGATGCTCCTCGAGCGCTTTCGTCGACTCCCACGCCGTGCCGTAGATCCTCTGGAGCATCGGACGGCTCTCGTCGCCACGCCAGTACGCACCCGCGACGTGCTGCAACGCGAACGCGCCGAGGCGACCTGTGGAGGGAACGTGCGGGCCACGGCACAGATCGACGAAATCATCGCTGCCCCTGCCAGTGGGGCCATCCGCGCCGCTGTGGATTGCGGTACAGCGAGATCACGCTTCCCTCACCCACCTCCGAATCGTCGACGCGCTCGATGATCTCCCGCTTCAGCGGCTGGTCGGCGAACACGGCCAGGGCTTCGTCACGGTCCACTTCCTCTCGGACGAACTCCTCGTCGACGGCGACGATCTCACGCATCCGGTTCTCGATCCGCTCGAGATCGTTGTCCGAGAAGTGGGCGCCCCCGGGAAGCTCGAAGTCGTAGTAGAAACCGTCGTCGATCGCCGGGCCGATCGCGAACAGAGCCCCCGGGAACAGATCCGTCACGGCCTGGGCCAGCACGTGGGCGGTCGAGTGACGAAGCACCTCGCGCCCCTCGTCGGAGGCGGGAGTGATGATGGCCACCGAGGCGTCGGAGCCGATCGGGGTGTCGAGGTCGACCCACTCCCCGTCGACCGTGGCCGCCAGGGCGTCACGGCCCAGGCGTCGGCCGATTCCGTGCGCGATCTCCCCGGGTGTGACCCCGGCGGGGTGCGTCTGTTCGGTGCCGTCGGGCAGCGTGATCGTGAGGTCGCTCACCGGCGGGCGACGTTAGCAGTGGCCCCCGGCCGTACCGGGCCGGAATCGTCGGCTACGGCGCCGGTGGCGCGACGGCCGATCAGGGCGATGAGTGCTCGAGAGGTTGTTCGAGATCGAGCCCGAGCAGGGCTCCGAGCTCGCGAAGGGTCGTCGGGGCGGACTCGTCGGACCCACCCGACAGAACCGCGCTGGCCAGGTCGTCGAGTGCCTCGAGCGCGCGTGGTGCGTCGAGGTCGTCGTCGAGGGCGGTTCTCACTCGCGCAGCGAAGGGCCGTGGGTCGGGACCGTTCTCCCTGGTGACCGCCGCGACGAGGCGGTGCAGAAGGGCGTTTCCCTCTTCGATGTCGGTGTCGTACCACTCGAAGCCGGCACGGTAGTGGTGGCGCAACAGAGCGAGCCTGATCGCGGCGCGGATCCGCGATGTCGAGGAGGTCACTCACGAACACGAGGTTGCCGAGCGACTTCGACATCTTCTCGCCCTCGTAGTTGACCATCGCCGAGTGCATCCAGTGCCGGGCGTACGGCTCGCCCGAGAGCGCCTCGCTCTGGGCGATCTCGCTCTCGTGGTGCGGAAAGATCAGATCGGTGCCTCCGCCGTGGAGATCGAGCGTGGGTCCGTGCTCGTGCATCGCCATCGCCGAGCACTCGATGTGCCATCCCGGACGGCCGACTCCGAAGGGCGCCCGCCAGGCCGGCTCGTCGGGGCCCGACGTCTGCCACAGGACGAAGTCGAGCGGCGCCCGACGACTGGCATCGTCGGGATTACCGCCCCGAGCGCGAGCCAGACGCACCATCTGGTCCTCCGCGTAGTGGGAGAGCTTCCCGTACTCGGGAAACGAGGACACGTCGTAGTACACGGTGCCGTGGGTCAGGTACGCGTGTCCCGCTTCGAGGAGCCGACCGACGAGATCCTCGATGAGAGGAATGGCGTCGGTGGCTCGCGGTTCGGACACCGGTGGGCGCATCCCGAGTGCATCCATGTCGACGCGGAACCGCTCCATCTCGGACTCGGCCAAGTCGAGATACGGGACACCGAGCTCGCGGGCCTTCGGGAGGATCGAGTCGTCGACGTCAGTGACGTTGCGGACCATCCGTACGTCGTGACCCAGTTCCTCCAAGCGTCGGATCAAGAGGTCGTACGCAAGATAGGTCGCTGCGTGGCCGAGGTGGGTGGAGTCGTACGGCGTGATGCCGCAGACGTACATGCGCACGACCGAGGGCGGTTCGAAGGGAACGACCTCGCGCCGGGCGGTGTCGTACAGGCGCAGTCCCACTCAGGGCTCGATGCCGCGAAGAGCGACGCTCCCCCGTCCGCGGTGACGGAGGTTCGCCGTGAGCAAGACGGCGGCGAAAGCCTCGAGGCCCACGGAGTTGTTCAACGAGCCACCGTCGAAGGCGCGCACGCCGGGAATCGATGACACGAGCTCGATGACGGTGGCGCGTGCTCCGTCATCGTCGCCCACGACGGTGACGTCGTCTTCCATCTCCGAATCCAGATCGGCGAAAACCGCCGCAGGAACGTGATGGAAAGCCGCTGTGACGTGGGCCGCCGGCGCCGCGGCCTGGACGGCCAGGGCCACCGAACCCTCGTCGGGCATCACGGCCCGGAATTCATTGCCGATCTTCTCCAGCCCGTTGGCCATCGACACCACCGTCTTGCCCGCAAGTGCCTCCGCGTGGGCTGCCGCCGTGTCGGCGGCGGCCTCCCACGCGACAGCGATGATCACGATCTCACAGGCGGCCGCCTCCTCGTTGTGGGCCGCTCGGAGCGTTGCGACACGATCGCCCCAGCGCTTGCGGAGCTCCTCGACGATGCCCTTGGCCCTTTCCGGGTCGCGCGAGCCCACGACGACGTCGTGACCAACAGCGGCTAGTCGCGCCGCCAGGCCTCGTCCTGCGGGACCCGTGGCCCCGAATATCCCGATCTCCACGGCCTCTAGATTGACAGACGACGCGAGGTCGTCTCGCAGCGGATATGACCGGTGACTCTGCCCACTGTTCCCGCTACCGCGGCCGCTGCCGCTCCGGTCATGACGCCACGCAGTTGTCGCCGAGGAGGATCCGGAGCTCCGCGTAGAGTCCGTTTCCGGAATCGACGACGAACTCGTCTCCGAGCTGCACGACCGTGGTCTTGTCGGGCCCCTCGAGATGCACGTACACGGGACTGTCGCCCGGGTGCTCGAGTAGCAACGTCTTGAGCCTGTCGACCCGCTCGGGGGCCAGTGAGCCGACCGGCACACGCAACCGGACCGGAGGTCCGCTGTCGTAAACGAGATCCGGAGCCGTGATCTCCATCGCGATGATCTTCGGTTGGTCATCGCGTCGGTCGATGCGGCCCTTGACGCACACGATCTCTCCGTCGGCGTCGTCGTGCAGCAGGTGTCCGAAAGCGGCCATCGTCTTCGGAAAGACCATCACCTCGAGCGCGGCGTCCATGTCTTCGAGGGTGAACGTTGCCATGAAGTCGCCACGCTTCGTGTAGCGCCGCGTGAGCGCCGTGACGACACCGGCCGTCGTGCGCATCTCGCCCTCACGCACTTCACGGAGCTCCGCGAGACCGCACTCGACGTAGCGCCGCAGTGACCGCTGTGCCGCCAGCATCGGGTGCTCACTCACATACAGGCCGAGCATCTCCTTTTCGAGCGCGAGGCGCTTCTTCTTGTCGAATTCCACGTCGGGTATCGGTTCCCGTTCCCCGAAGCCCGCGCCGCTCTCGAGATCACCACCGACGTCGCCGAACAGGCTCATGATTCCGGCATCGCGCTCGCGCCGACGGGCGAGAGTGCGGTCGACGATCTGCTCGTAGACCTGCAAGCAAGCCCTGGCGGGGGTGACCGAGGGAGTCGAAGGCGCCCGCCTTGATCTGCGATTCGATCGTCCGCTTGTTGAGGACCGTCGGGTCGACACGCTCACAGAAATCGTAGAAGTCGGCGAACGGGCCGTTCTCGCGGCGTTCCTCGATCATCAGGCCGACGAGACCCTCCCCCACGTTGCGCACCGCCGACATCCCGAACCGGATCGAACCGTCGCGCACCGTGAAATCGCTCTCCGACGCATTGACGTCGGGAACCTGCACGTCGATGTCGAGCTGACGAGCCTCGTTGAGGTACACGGCACTCTTGTCCTTGTCGCCCTTGACGCTCGTGAGCAGAGCCGCGAGGTACTCCTTGGGATGGTTCGCCTTCAGCCAGGCCGTCTGGTAGGCGACGTAGCCGTAGCCAAATGAGTGCGACTTGTTGAACGAATAGTCGGCAAAGGGTTCGATGATGTCGAACATCTCTTCGCCGAACGCGCGGTCGTGGCCCTGGGCGACGCATCCTTCGACGAACTTCGAGCGGTGTTGCGCGATCAGTTCCCTGATCTTTTTGCCCGTGGCCTTTCGCAGGTTGTCGGCCTCTTCGAGCGTGTACCCCGCGAGCCGCTGAGCGACACGCATCAGCTGCTCCTGGTAGATCATCAGCCCGTAGGTGGGTTCGAGGATGTCCTCCAGGCTCTCGTGGTAGTAGGTGACGGGCTTGCGGCCGTTCTTGCGGTCGGCGTAGTCGAGATGCATGTTCGACTCCATCGGCCCGGGCCGGTAGAGCGCCACGAGCGCACAGATGTCCTCGAACGACGTGGGCGCGAGCGAGCGCATCAGCGACCGCATCGGGCCACCCTCGAGTTGGAAGACGCCGATGGAGTCGCCCGAACGCAGCATCTCGAAGGTCTTGTCGTCGTCGAGCGGGATCGCGTCGATGTCGGGGCGCTCTCCCGTGGTCACCGCCACGAGATCGAGGGCGATCTCCATGACGTCGAGGTTGCGCAATCCCAGGAAGTCCATCTTGAGCAGACCGAGGTCCTCGACCCCGTGCATCTCGTACTGGGTGACGATCGGCGCGTCCTCGAGATCGCCTCCCGGCTGCGGCTTGCGCTGGATCGGCACGTACTCGGTCAGCGGGTCCCGCGTGATCACGACGGCCGCCGCGTGGATTCCGTCCTGCCGCCGCATCCCCTCGAGGCCCCGGGCAACATCGATCACGCGTTTCGCCTCGGGATCCGAGGAGTACAGCTCGCGCAGTTCCGATGCCATCTTGTAGCCCTCGGAGAACTTTTCGGTCTCCTCGAGGCACGCGGCGAGCGGGGTGTCGCGGCCCATGATGAGCGGCGGCATCAACTTGGCGATCTTGTCGCCCACGGCGTAGGGGAATCCGAGGACCCGCGCGCCGTCGCGCACCGCGGCTCTGGCCTTGATCGTCGAGAACGTGATGATCTGCGCGACACGGTCGTCGCCGTACCGCTCGGCCGCGTACCTGATCATGTCGCCGCGGTACCGGCTGTCGAAGTCCATGTCGATGTCGGGCATCTGCTTGCGACCGGGGTTGAGGAAGCGCTCGAACAGCAGGTCGTAGCGGATCGGGTCGATGTCGACGATCTCGAGGCAGTAGGCCACACACGACCCTGCGGCACTCCCCCGGCCGGGGCCCACCCGGATGTCACGGTCACGCGCGTACCGGACCAGATCCCACACGACGAGGAAGTAGGCGGAGAAGCCCATCGTGGAGATGACGTCGAGCTCGTAGTCGATCCGTTCGCGCACATGTGCCGGAACGTCGTCGCCGTAGCGGCGGTGGGCACCCGCCTCGGTGAGTTCACGCAGGTACGAGTCCTGGTCGTGACCCTCGGGAACCGGGAACTCGGGAAGCACGGGCCTGCCGAAATCGATCTCCACCTGTGCCGCGTTCTGCAACCCACAGGGTGTTGTCGCACGCCTCGGGATGGTCGGCGAAGAGGTCCCGCATCTCCGACGCGCTCTTCAGGTAGAACTCCTCCGCGCCGAACTTGAAGCGCTTCGGATCATCCATGGTGGAACCGGTCTGCACGCACAACAACGCGTCATGAGCCTCGGCATCGTCCTTGTGGGTGTAGTGGCTGTCGTTCGTGGCCAGCAACGGAGCGTCGAGGCGCCGGGCGATCTCCACGAGCTTCGGGTTCACGAGATGGTCCTCGGCCAGCCCGTGGTCCTGGAGCTCGACGAAGAACGAGTCGCGTCCGAAGATGCCCTGGAACCGTTCGACCGCAGCCTCGGCACCCACTCGGTCGTCGGCTTGGAGGCGCTGGCACACCAGGCCGCCGAGACAACCGGTGGTGGCGATCAGGCCCTCGCTGTGATGTTCGAGAAGGTCCCAGTCGGTGCGGGGCTTGTAGTAGAAGCCGTCGAGGTACGCCCGTGACGACACCGCCATGAGGTTCTGGTAGCCGGCGTCGGACTCGGCGAGCAGCGTGAGGTGGAAGATCTCGTGCTCCGAACGCTTCGGGCGCTCGAAGCGGGGAGTGGCCACGAAGTAGGCCTCTGTACCGATCACCGGGTTCAGGGAGGCGTCGCGAGCGGCCCGGTAGAAGTCGAGTACCCCGTACATGTTGCCGTGGTCGGTGATGCCGATGGCCGGTTGCCCGTCGGCCGAGGCGGCCGCCACCACCTCGTCGATCCGGGAGGCCCCGTCGAGCATCGAGTACTCGGTGTGGAGATGCAGGTGGGCGAAGGAACGGCTCATCAGTGTTCGATCTCCCCCCGACCCGAGTTATCCACAAGTGCGGGGACCACCTGTGGAGAACTACATCCTTGTAACTCCCGTCGTCGATCCTAGCGCGGGTGCCTAGCGCGGGTGCACCCCACCCGCGGATCCGACGGGTCCCCTGGATCCCGCCGTTCCCCGACCGGAGAGCAGGGGGACCTGCATCTCGTCGGGAGTGATGCTGCCGTGCGCGGCCAGAAGTGCGGCCTCGCCGGGCAGCGCCGGGTCCACGAATCCGACCGGCTCGCGTGCGGCGAGGATGACGTCGCCGACTCTGCGACGCGCCGCCGGGCTGACCTCGTCACCCAGCCACCCGTCCTCCAACAGCTCCTCCCGGGTGAAGATCCACGCCAGGTGGCCGTACGACTCTCTCGCGGCGTCGACCAGCTCCGCTGCCGCGCCGCGCCGCGCATGGAGATAGCGGAAACGCCCGTCACCCGAACACATCGCGATCAGCTCGTTCAGCGGATCGAGTTCGATCCACCCATCGGAACCCACGTGGACATGACCGTGATCGGCCGTCACCGCCACCGCGACGTTGCCGGGGAGAGCCGCGACGAGCTCCCCGACGAGGCGGTCCGCCGCCACCAGTTCCCGTTCGAAATAGCCGTCGTGGAGCCCGAACTCGTGCGCCACGGTGTCGATGCCCGGGTAGTAGGCGTAGACGAGCTGCTCCCCGCCGGCGGTGAGACGGCGGCAGTGCTCCACGAGCGTGGAGGTCGCAGACCAGCCGGTGAAGCGCGACCCCCGGAGGTGGGCCTCGGAGAAGCCCGAACCACGGAACTCGCGTTTGGTGACCACCGGAACCGGTCGCCCGAGGAATGCGTCGTGGCGCTGGATGTCGAAAGGATCCGGCGGCGGATGGCCGTCTTCGAAACGCCAGCGGAGCACGTTCAACACACGTTGGTCCACCCGCATCCGAAATCCCGTGATTCCGTGCTGTGAGGGCGTGAGACCGGTCACGATCGACGTGAGCGCTGAACTCGTCGTGGAGGGCACCACCGTCGTGATGGTCATCGGGTCCAGCGCGTTCATCGCCGGAAGACGACTGCGGTGCGCGTCGAGAGAGTGCGTGCCGAGCCCGTCGAGAACCAGCAGCACGACCGCGTCGGCCGTCGTGAGGGTCTCGGGCAGCCACGAGGTGCCGGTGTTCGCCACCATCGCCGGGACGATCCTACGCACCGAGGCTCCTGCGTAGTCGGGGCGCACGGGATCCATCCGGCCCACGCTAGTTGCCGGTCTCCGAACAACCGTTGTTCGACCGACTGTTCGACCGACTGTTCCACCGACGCCGGCACCGACGCCGGCACCGACTTCCACGGACCCCTCCCGAAAGTGCGACGATGGGCGCGTGAAGGTTTCTACCCGGGGGGACTACGCGGCACGGGCGCTGCTGTCCCTCGCGTTGAGGAACTCCCCGGAGCCCACATCCGTGAAGCAGATCGCGGAGCGCACGGAACTCCCGCAGCCCTACCTCGAGCAGATCCTCCTCACCGTCAAGGGCGCCGGTCTCGTCCGGTCAAAGCGCGGCGTGGGTGGCGGCTACGTCCTCGCCCGACCTCCCGAGGAGATCACCCTCGGAGACGTGCTCGCCGCTGTGGACGGTCCGCTGACCGAAGCGGTGGGAGATCACGACCACTGCGAAGGCCACTGCGTACTCCAGGAGGTCTGGACGGGAGTGTCCGACGAGATGCGGCGCACGCTCGAGGGCTACACCCTCGCCGACCTCGTCCGCCGAACGCGGGTCGGCCACCCCGACGCGTCAACGGACGGATCCTGACCGCCGGGTTCCTGACCGCAACGAGCGAAGGACGGCGTCGAGGTCGGTCGGAAGAGGCTCGTCGAACGACAACACCTCACCAGTTTGCGGTTGTTCGAATTGCAGACTCTCCGAGTGGAGGAACATCCGGTCGAGGGCCAACGACGCCCGGGACCCGCCGTACTCGGTGTCGCCCACGACCGGATGCTCGATCGCCGCCACGTGGACACGGATCTGGTGCGTACGACCGGTCTCGAGGCGACACCGCAACAACGTGACCAAGGGGTTCTCGAAGCGTTCGATCACTTCGTAGCCCGTCCGTGCGTCCCGGCCCGACCCACGCACGGCCATGCGGGTCCGCTTCCGCCCTGATCGTCCGATCGGCGCGTCGATCAGGCCCTGCTCGGCCTCCGGCGAGCCCCACACGAGAGCCAGGTACCGCCGTTCGACCTTCCGCGCCGCGAGCTGCGCGACGAGCGACTCGTAAGCCTCATCCGTACCGCGCGACGACGAGAAGCCCGCTGGTGTCGCGGTCGAGACGGTGCACGATTCCGGGACGCTGCGTCTCACCGACCTCGCGGATCTCCGGATACCGGCGCAGCAGCCCTTCGACGAGCGTCCCTGTTGCATGGCCCGCTCCCGGATGGACGACCAGTCCGGCGGGCTTCGCGACCACGATCACGTCATCGTCGCTGTAGCGGACATCCACTGGCACCGCGGCCGACGGCTCCGGTCCGGCTACGTCGGCGTCTTCGTCGATGACCACCAGGACGTCACCCGTGCTGAGTCGGCGACTCTTCGCGATGGCCGCCCCCGAGATGGTGGCCGCCCCCGACTCGATGAGTGACGCTGCCACCGAACGTGTCCTGTCGAGCAGCAGCGCGAGCGCACGGTCGGCACGCTCCCCGTCGAGAGAATCCGGAATCTCGAATCGCTCGATACTCACGAAGACAGTCTCACGAAGACAGTCTCACGAAGACAGTCTCACGAAGAAAGCCTCACGAAGAAAGCCTCACGAAGACAGGCTCACGGGAACGGACCCACGGGGGCGGCGGTCGTCGCCGGCACGGTCGTCGCCGGCACGGTCGTCGCCGGCATAGTCAGCTTCGCCAACCCCGCCAGATGATGAGGACGGCGCCAATCGTGATCGCGGAGTCGGCGACATTGAAGGTCGGCCACGCGCCGACCGAGACGAAGTCGACGACCGCTCCGCGCAGAAAGCCCGGATCGCGAAAGACCCGGTCCGAGAGGTTGCCCAGCGCGCCTCCCAGGACGAGTGAGAGGCCCACCACCATCCACACATCAGCGGTTCGTCGCACCGCGCGCGAGGAACACGGCGACGACAACGGCCAGGACCGCCAGGATCGGCGTGAAGGACGGGAAGAGACTGAACGCCCCGCCCGTGTTTCGCCCGAGTTGGAACACGATCGCGTCGCTCCAGACGCTGACGGGTCCGTCTGCGAGTCGGCGGACCGCCCAGGTCTTCGTGAGCTGATCGAGCAGAACGACGCCCAGGACCACGGCCACCGGCAGCCATCCGGGCGCGCGGAAATCGCCTCCAGCACGGTCGCGTGCGCCGGATGGCTCGTCGGTCCCGTGATCTTCGGGGTCCGGTGTGGGGGGCGGGCTAACGGCGTCGCTCCGCACGTGCCTTGCACTCGACGCACGTCTCGACCCAGGGCAGGGCCTCGAGGCGCGCAATCGGGAGACGACGACTGGCCGGAACACACACGCCGTAGCTGCCGTCCTCGATCCGGAGCATGGCGCGGTCGATTTCCTCGATGGTCTGTCGGTTGGCGGCGCTGAGGAAGAGATCGCGCTCACGCTCGACGCTCAGCGTGTCACCCTCGCCCGACTCCTCGTCGAACTGCGTGTCGCCCTGGTCGCGTTCCTCCGCCAACTGGTCGGCCTCGGCCCTCAACTCGTCCGCCTGTTCGAGCAGATGGGCGCGCTCTGAAATGAGCTGCGCGCGGAACTGCTCGATCCGCTTCGGGCTGAGGTTCGGCTTCTGCGGCGTGACGACGAAGCCCGACACCGAGCACACGATCGTCCCCTTCTTCATCTTGGGTCGAATCATCTCGGTCGGAGATTTCTTCGCAGGCTTCTTCGCCGGCTTCTTCTTCGCCGACTTCTTCGCCGACTTGCGCTTCGCGGGCTTCTTCGCCGGCTTCTTCGCCGGCTTCTTCTTCGCCGGCTTCTTCTTCGCCGACTTCTTCGCAGGCTTCGCTTCGCCGACTTCTTCTTCGCGGGCTTCTTCGCCGGCTTCTTCGCCGGCTTCTCTTCGCGGGCTTCTTCGCGCGGCTTCTTCCTGGCCGGCTTCTTCGCCGACTTGCGCTTCGCGGGCTTCTTCCTGGCCGGCTTCTTCGCCGACTTGCGCTTCGCAGGCTTCCTGGTGGTCATCATTCCTCGCGATCGGGCTGGATGCCGGGGGCTTGGGCGTAGACCCCGATCGGGGGCGCCGAGAGCGCGGGGAGTGTAGGCGCACGGGCGGGTGCAGACAACTGAATCGAAGGCGGCCACACCGTGTCCTGCACCGTGCCCTGCAATCGGATACGGATCGTCGACCTCGGCTCGGTACTGTACGCGCCATGCCGTTCGAGCCCCCGGGGCCTTCCGAGCCCCCGGGGCCTTTCGAGCCCCCGGGGCCGTTCGATCTCGTCGCGCTCGAGGAGCGCGTGCTCCGCCGCTGGGATGCCGAAGACGTCTTCGCGGAGAGCCTGCGTCAACGGGCAGGAGCCGAGGAGTGGGTCTTCTACGAAGGACCCCCCACGGCCAACGGGCGACCGGGCATCCACCACGTCTGGGCCCGTCTGTTCAAGGACCTGTTCCCCCGCTTCCACACAATGCGTGGCCGGTACGTGGCCCGCAAGGGCGGCTGGGACTGCCACGGGCTCCCCGTGGAGGTCGAGGTCGAAAAGGAGCTCGGATTCTCCGGCAAGCACGAGATCGAGCGATTCGGGATCGAGGCGTTCAACGCACGATGCCGCGAGTCGGTGCAGCGCTACGTCTCGGATTTCGAGGAGCTGTCGCGCCGTATCGGGATGTGGATCGACACCGACGACGCCTACTGGACGCTCGACAACAGCTACATCGAGAGCGTCTGGTGGCTGTTCGGGCGAATGTGGGACGCCGGGCTGATCTACGAGGGCTTCAAGGTCGTGCCCTACTGCGGACGCTGCGGGACCGCCCTGTCGAGTCACGAGCTCGGACAGCCCGGCGCCTACCGCGACGTCACCGAGCCGTCTGTCTACGTACGGTTTCCCCTGGTCCCTCTCGACGACGAGGACCACGACGACGTCAGCGACAGATTCGGCGACGGACTGGGCGACGGACTGGGCGACGGACTGGGCGACGGAGCCGACCTCCTGGTGTGGACCACGACCCCGTGGACACTCGTGTCGAATGTCGGCACCGCGGTCAGTCCCGGTCTCGACTACGTGCGCGTGCGCGCCACCGCCGGTCGGTCTGTGGGGCGGCGCGATCTGATCCTGGCGGCAGAGCGCGTGCACGACGTTCTCGGTGATGACTGGGAGGTCGTGGAACCAGTCCCGGCTTCGCGCCTGGTCGGTCGCCACTACCGTCGCCCTTTCGACATGCTCGAGATCCCCGACGGGGGTCTTCGCGTCGTCTCCGCCGATTTCGTGACGGCCGACGACGGGTCCGGCATCGTGCATCTCGCTCCCGCCTTCGGCGAGATCGATAGGGAGGTCGGGGAGGCCGAGGGACTACCGGTGCTGAACCCCGTCGACGACGCCGCCCGCTTCGGACCGGCGGTGCCTGCCCACGCCGGCGAATTCGTCAAAGATGCTGACGCCGGCCTCATCGCCGAACTCGACGCGGCGGGCGTCCTCGAGCGGGTTGTCGACTACACCCACTCATACCCCCACTGCTGGCGCTGCTCCACTCCTCTCGTCTATTGGGCCAAGCCCACGTGGTTCGCGGCCACGTCGACACGGCGCGACGCCCTGCTGCGGGAGAACGAGACGATCGGCTGGCACCCCGACCACATCAAGCACGGACGATTCGGTGACTGGCTCGAGAACAACGTCGACTGGGCCCTGTCGCGCGACCGGTTCTGGGGCACACCGATCCCCGTGTGGCGCTGCACCGACTGCGGGCACGACACGTGCGTGACATCGCGTGCCCAGCTGTCCGAGCTCTCCGAGAACGATCTTTCCGAGAACGATCTCTCCGAGAACGGCCGTGCGGGGAACGGCATCGAGACCCTCGACCTCCACCGGCCCTTCCTCGACGCCGTCACCCTCCGGTGCCCGGAGTGCGACGGGTTGGCGCGACGCGTCGAGCCCGTCCTCGATGCCTGGTTCGATTCCGGCTCGATGCCCGCCGCCCAACTCCACTACCCGTTCGAAAACGAGGAAGTCTTCGGATGTCGGTTTCCCGCCGACTTCATCTGCGAAGCGATCGACCAGACGCGTGGCTGGTTCTACTCGCTGCTCGCCGTCAACACGCTCGCGTTCGATGCCACTCCGTTCCGCAACGTCGTGTGCCTCGCCCTGGTGGTCGACCGGGACGGACAGAAGATGTCGAAGTCCAAGGGCAACGTGATCGACCCTTGGACGATTCTGGATTCCAAGGGTGCCGACGCCCTGCGCTGGTACTTCTTCGCCGCCGGGTCGCCGTGGACCCAACGGCGCGTCTACGAGGACGGCATCGACGAGTCGACCCGACACTTCCTCCTGACACTCTGGAATGTCCACTCGTTCTTCGTCACCTACGCCAACCTCGAGGGGTTCGAACCCGGGAAGGCCACCTCCGTCTCCGGATCGCCCGGTCACGGACCCCGTCATCCCCTCGATCGCTGGATGCGTTCGCGCCTGCACCACACCGTGGTCGAGGTGACCGACGCTCTCGAATCCTTCGACGTTCTGCGGGCCGCGCAGCAACTCGAGATGCTCGTCGACGACTGCTCGAACTGGTACGTACGGCGTTCGCGGCCTCGCTTCTGGCGATCCGACGACGGCGACTTCGGAGCACACGCCACGCTCCACGAAGTCCTCACCACGGCGGCGTTGCTCCTCGCTCCGTTCACGCCGTTCGTCGCGGATGAACTGCACCGCACGCTGGCCGGGCCGGACGCCTCGACCAGCGTCCACCTCGAGGACTGGCCCGAAGCGGACACCGCGGCCCTCGATCCGGAGCTCGAGGAGGAGATGACGTTTGCGCGTTCGGTGGTCTCCTTGGGACGCGCCGCCCGCGAAGAAGCACGCGTCCGGGTCCGCCAACCTCTGACACGTGCGCTCGTGCTCACGGATCGACCACTCACCGACGCGGTTGTCGCGGAGGTTTCCGAAGAGCTCAATGTGAAGAGCGTGGAGCGCGTCGACACCCTCGAAGGTCTTCTCCACTACTCGGTGACTCCCAACTTTCGGGCACTCGGACCACGCCTCGGACCGAAACTGCCGGAGGTGCAGTCGGCGCTGGCCAAGATGGACGGTGCGGAGGTCCGCTCAGCACTCGATCGCGACGGGTCGGTGACCCTTCGCATCGACGGAGAGAGCGTGGAGCTGGGACCCGACGACCTCGAGATCCGCGCCTCTCAGCACGAGGAACTGGCTCTCGCCGAGGAAGGCTCTCTGGCAGTCGCCCTCGACCTGACGCTCGACGATCCTCTGATGGCGGAGGGTCGCGCCCGAGAGCTCGCACGTGCGTTGAACGAAGAGCGCAAGCGAGCCGGTTTCGAGATCGCCGACCGCATCGAGGTCTATCTCGCCGGAGAGGGTCCTGTGGTGGCGGCGGCACGCGACCACGCCGACTGGATCGCCGGAGAGGTGCTCGCCGAACAGTTCGAGGTGGTCGACGGCCCCCTCGAAGGCGCCCACACGCTCACCGTGTCGGGTGACGGCGTCGACGTCATCGTGCGACGTCTGTAGATCTCGCGTGTCTGTAGATCTCGCGTGCCTGTAGATCTCGCGTGCCTGTGAGCCGGCTCAGCGACGGCGGCGAAACATGCCGCTGCGTGGAGCATCCTCTGACGCTTCGTCCTGATCGAACACCGCCGCGTCGCCACCCTCGTCCCTCGGGCCGAGCGGAGCATCGTCGCGAACCGCATCGCGAAGACTCGCGAAGAACGCGTCGTCGTCGAGCGACCCTGGCTGTCCCTCGGACTCGTCCTCACCGGAGAACAGGCGGCCACGGGCCACGGGTTGTGCCACGTCACCGCCGGCATCCACCGTGCCGGCCTCCCCGGTCGCGGTTCCGTCCGCGTCTCCGGCCGAATCGTAGGGAAGGTCGATCGCTACGGCTTCGAACTCTGCCTCCGAGATCTCGCCCGAGGCGTCGGGGCCACCCGATTCGGCCAGACCGAGCTCGGCACGCTCGAGAACCCCGAGCTCGACGGTGGAGTCGTGGTGTGCGGGTTCGGAGGTCTCGTCGGACGCGTAGCCCTCGACACCCTCGTCGACGCCCTCGTCGCCGGCCCCTGTCGGTGTGTCATCGCTTTGGGCGGGCTCGTACGCGTCGTCGAGGGCGGCCACGGCTTCGTCACGGTCGACGTAGCGCTCCGGTCCGGCCGGGACGTCGACGTCATGGAGCGCCGGTCGCGCTGGTGCGTCCGCCGACGGTCGGACCGACAACCGGTCGAGATCGTCGGCCACCGCAGCACGCAGTCGATCGCGGTAGTCCTTCTCGAAGGTCTCGAGAGCTTCGACATCGGTGTTCAGCGCTTCGCGTTGCGCTGCGAGTTTCGCCACCTCGGCTTCGACACGGGCGCGTTCCTGCTCCGCGACGCGCCGCGCTTCTGCCTCCGCGTTGCGGACGGTGGCGGTGGCGGTGGCTGTCGACTCCTCCAGCAGGTGCTCGGCGCGTTCGCGCGCCTCGGCGACGGTCTCGTCGGCGGTGCGCTGTGCGAGGAGAAGCGTCCGCTGCAACAGACCCTCCGTGTCCTGGCTCCGGTCCGAGTTCGACTCGACGTCTGTCAGACGCTCGCTGAGCCCGTTCACGCGCTCCGTGAGCGATTCGATCGTGGCCGCAGCCCGCTCGAGCAGATCGTCGGTCTGATCGCGGTGATAGCCGCGCCGCTCTTCTTTGATTTCGGAGTTGCGAAGCTCCTGAGGGGTGACGTCCATGTCCGTATGGTAGCGACGCGGAGGGCCCGGAGGGTGGAAGCAGCGTCCCTCAGTCGCTCAGAGCCTGCAGACGATGCTCTGAACCACCAGGAGGCCGATGAACAGCACCATGAAGGAGAGATCGAACATCCCGGCGGGTGGGATGAGGCTACGAAGAGGCCGCAAAAGGGGTTCGGTCATGTCCCGCAGCACTCCCGAAACCGCCGCCATCCCCGTGCCGGGGCGGACCGGGAACCAGCTCAGCACCGCTCGCAGGACGAGCACCACGAGATACAGATTGATGAGGACACAGAGAATCTTCACGATGGTGTCGGCTGCTCGGCGTCGGGTCCGGAGTCAGGTCCGGTACAGACCCCGCGCCTGCAATCGCTCCTTCTCCTCTTCGGAGACCTCCACGTTCGCGGGCGCCAGGAGGAACACCTGCTCGGCGACCCGCGACATCGACCCCTCGACGGCGTAGGCGAGGCCGGACGAGAAGTCGATCAGGCGACGCTGTAGGTCACGCGACAGCCCCTGGATGTTGATGATGACGGGCTGGCCTGCCTTGAGGCGGTCCCCCACTTCCTGGGCGTCGTTGAAGCCGTGGGGCTCGACCACGTGCACTCGCGACCGGGTGGTCTCGACCGCGCGGATCGTGCTCGGTCGTACTGTGTCGGTGGCGGGTGTCGGCGTCGCACCGCGCCCGTAGCCCCCGCTGTCGGGTCCGTCGGTCTCGTCGATCCGCGGAAGGGTCCGCACGGCGGGGCCACCCTCGGGTCGGGGCTCCGTCCGTCGCTGGGGCGACTCATACGGGTTGCGCGGCCGCTCGGGCTCGCCACCCTCGATGCCATCGATGCCGTCGTCGGCGTAGCGCGCGTCGTCCGGATAATCGTCGTATTCGTCGTACTCGTCGTCGACGAGGCCGAGATAGACCATTGCCCGGTGCCACATTCCTGCCATGATGTCCCCTCCACGATTCAGCCTAGCGTCGGCTACTCAACACCGACCGGACCGGGACGGCGGCCGAAGATCGCACGTCCGACCCGCACCAGGGTCGCCCCCTCCTCGACGGCTTCGCCGACGTCCTCGGACATTCCCATGGAGCAGTCCGGGAGACCGAGGTCATCGGCCATCGTGCGCAACGCCGCGAAGTAGGGCCGCGCCGGGTCCGCGTGAGGTGGGACCGTCATGAGCCCCCGGACGTCCAGGTCGGCGGCCGAGCAGTGGGCCGCCAGCGCCTCGGTCTCGGCCGGGGCGCATCCTCCCTTGGACTCCTCGCCCCCGAGGTCGACCTGGATGAGCACCCTCGCTTTCGGTGCGCGGCGGGCGATCTCGTCGGCGAGGACGTCGCGATCGACCGAGTGCCACCACGACACAACGGGGGCGAGAGTCCGGACCTTGTTGCGTTGCAGGCGGCCCACGAAGTGCCACACGGCCGCGGGCGTGTCCTGCCCCGTGGCCAGGGCCTCCACCTCGGGGTGTTTCGTCAGCAGTTCCTGGGCCCGGTTCTCGCCGAGGTCCGTGAGGCCGGCGTCGAGTGCGGCAGCGGCGGTCGCGGCGTCGAACCCCTTGCTGACGCCGATCAGTCGCACGTCGCTCGGATCCCGGCTACATCGTCGCGCCGCCGCAGTGATCGTCGCGCGCACAGCGTCGATGTTGCCTGCGATGTTGGCAGCGATGTCGGCCACCCCGTCTGTGTCGCCGGCGCTGGTCGTCACGGCCGCCGCCCCACGAACATGGCCTGACGACCGGTGGGGGCGTCCCGTCGATGGGAGAAGTGGTCAGACGAGGACGCGGTACAGACATCGACGTCGATGATCTCGGTGACCCCGGCGCGGCGAAGTTCCACCCGCACCGCGGCCGGGAGATCGAACGCCGGGGCTCCGTCGGTCGTGGTGCCCTCGACCGTCGGGCCGAAACGCTCGACCATGCGTGCCAGGACCTCGGATCCGAACTCGTACTGATCGACGTGGATGCACGGACCGAGAACTGCCCTCAGCTTCCCGCTCCGACGAGGGCTACGCCCTTCGATCTCTCGCAACCGCGAGACGGCCTCACCCACGACCCCCTCGGCCAGACCGCGCCACCCCGCGTGTACGGCTGCAACCACCCCGCGTCCGATGAGCGCGATCGGGGCGCAGTCGGCCACCGATACCGCCAGCACGGCTCCGGCGTGTGCCGTGACGAGTGCATCTCCGTCAGCGCCGGCCACCGGCGCCGCGTCGACGACCTCGTGCACGACCGCACCATGAACCTGATGGAGCCACGAGATTCCGTCGGCGCGCCGCGGCAGAGGCAGCCCCGCCGCGGCGACGAGGTCGCCGGCGACGCCCCAGTTCTGTTCGACTCGATTCGGATCGTCGGAGCTGAAGCGCCCCAGATTGAGCGAGTCGAACGGAACCTCGGACACACCACCGTGACGATCGCTGAAGACGACGACGACGTCGTCGACGTATTCGACCAGACATCCCATCAGGGGCGCTCCGAAAGGCGCGCTTCACCCTGCGCGACCCCACGGGGACGGGCGTCGTCGGCCCCGCCGTGGGCGGATCTCAGCGCAGGAACTCCGGAACGTCGAAGTCGTCGTCGCCGAGATCGACGTCGGGTGGAGCGTCCCCGACAGCGAAGCCGCCCTCGTCGTCCGAGTCGGCACCCAGTCCGAGAGAAGACGGCTCGTCGCGCCGCTCTCCCTCGAAACGCTCGAACCCGGCGGCGATCACCGTGAGTCGGACCTCGTCGCCCAGTGCGTCGTCGATCACGGCGCCGAAGATGATGTTGGCGTCGGGATGGCCGGCCTCCGCGATGATCTCTGCGGCCTCGTTCACCTCGAACAGGCCGAGGTCGGAGGGCCCCGACACCGACAGCAGGATGCCGCGGGCGCCCTCGATGCTGGCTTCGAGCAATGGTGACGAGATGGCTGCACGCGCCGCGTTCACGGCACGGCCCTCACCCGATGCGTACCCGATCCCCATGAGGGCGGATCCCGCGTCGGTCATGATCATTCGCACGTCGGCGAAGTCCGTGTTGATGAGCCCCGGTGTCGTGATGAGATCGGTGATGCCCTGCACACCCTGGAGGAGAACCTCGTCGGCCATCTTGAAGGCGTTCAGCATCGACGTCTTCTCGTCGGACACCTGGAGAAGGCGGTCGTTGGGGATCGTGATGAGCGTGTCGACCTTCTCCTTGAGCCGCTGGATCCCGCTCTCGGCCTGCACGGAGCGACGTCGGCCCTCGAACGAGAACGGACGGGTCACGACGCCGATCGTGAGCGCGCCGAGAGACTTGGCGACCTCTGCAATGACCGGAGCGCCGCCGGTTCCCGTGCCACCGCCCTTGCCGGCGGTGATGAAGACCATGTCGGCGCCCTTCAGGACCTCCTCGATCTCCTCGCGGTGCTCCTCGGCGGCCTGTCGACCCACGTCGGGGTCGGAGCCGGCGCCGAGGCCCCGCGTGAGCTGACGACCCACGTCGAGCTTGACGTCGGCGTCGCTCAACAACAGCGCCTGCGCGTCCGTGTTGACCGCCACGAACTCCACGCCCTTGAGACCTGCGTCGATCATGCGGTTGACGGCGTTGCACCCACCACCGCCGATCCCGATCACCTTGATCACGGCCAGATAGTTCTGCGGAGCCCCGAGCATCGTCACCGTGAACCTTTCTTCCCTGTCATCTCTTCCCTGTCATCGAAGGCACCCCGGAGGACACCGCCATCAAAGGACACCGTCATCAAACTCTCGACCTCATGTAGAGGTCGAGAGTTATGTAAACCTCACGTATCGGTGAAGACTGTACAGAAAACGTCTCCACAACGCAACGACCATCAGAATCATCAGGACCACCATCAACCCGGGGCAGGTCCGACCACGGGCGCGCTCGGCACACGGACGTCGACATAGGCCACGACGCGCTCCCCCAGGGAGTCCAGAACGGCCACCGCCGCGGCCAGTGCGTCGTCCACGTCCACGGCGCCAGGATCCCCGAGGCGCACCTCTCCCCCGGCGGTCAGCCCGACGCGTACGTCAGTTCCGTCGCCGTCGGTCGACACGACAGAAGCACGGGCGAGCAGTTGCTCGGGCAGAGACGCGGCGACCGCGGCACCCGCGGTGTCCTCGAGGGTCTCACCCGCCACGGGTGTGGACCCGACGCCGCGTAGTTCCGGGATGTACAGGGACGTGGGAGCGTCGTCCTCGAGGACGCGCCCGGTTCCGTCGACGATCGCGACCGTCTCGTCGTCGATCCGGATCCACCCGGCGGCGATGCGCTCCTCGACACGGACCACGACGCGACTGGGAAGGCGAAGTGACACCGACGCCTCGGAGATCCAGGGCAGTGCTTCGACGCGCGCGGTGGCTGCACCCGTGTCGACGTACAGGATCGGATCTCCCCGATCGATACCCACCGCGCCGAGCACGTCGGCCGACGACGTTCGCTCTGTTCCCTGGACGTCGATCTCGTCGACGTCGAGAAGCGGCGAGCGGGTCAGCACCCACCCCACTCCCGCGAGGGCGATCAGGGCCAGGATCACGAGGATGACCCGCAATCGCCGACGGCCTGCCGTACGCGTCACGGCCGTGCGTCGCTCGGCGATCCGTGGGTCGACCCGCCGTGGTGTGCGGGGTTCAGCGGTCGTGGTCATGGCATCGTGGTCATGGCATCGTGGTCATGGCATCGTGGTCCCGCAGCGGTTCTCGTCGTCGAAACCCACGAATACCAGTTCGGGTCTCAGGTCGGTCCCGGTACGTTCGGCAACGACGCGGCGGACCTCCGCCGCGAGGGCGTGGACGTCGGCGGCTCGGGCATCGGTGTCGGCCTGGAAGAAGTTGGCGTGCTTGTGCGACACCTCCACTCCCCCCACCCGGAACCCCTTGAGCCCGCAGTCGTCGATCAGGCGCCCGGCCGAGTCTCCGGGAGGATTGGTGAACACTGACCCCGCGTTGGATCCTCCCGGTTGGTTCTCGCGTCGCCACCGCACGATCTCCGCTAGTCGTTCCTCGCAGGCCTCCGAAGTGTCGGGGGTGACATCGAACGCCGCACCCACGACGACCTGACGATTCGTCACCGCCGACGTGCGGTATCCAAGCGCCAGATCCTCGGCCACGAGGTCCGCGGCGGCGCCGGTGGACAGGTCGACGAGCTGTGCCTCGATGAGCACGTCCGCCGTGCTCCGGCCGTGGCCTCCCGCGTTCATCCTCACGGCGCCGCCCACACTCCCCGGGATGCCGACGTAGAACTCGAGGCCCGCGCGCCCCGCCGCGGCCGCCCGTCGCGCCAGGACGGGGAGCGGAACCGAACCACCGGCGCGGACGCAGTTTTCGGCTACGTCGATGTGGTCGAACTCCCCTTCGAGGATGAGGCCCACGCCGGGGAAACCCTCGTCGGCGACGACGATGTTCGAACCGCGCCCGATCACGAGGACGGGCACACCGGTGTCCGCCATCGCCTTCGACGTGGCGCGGAGATCCTCCTCACTGCGAAGGCGCACGAGCACCGCCACGGGACCACCCAGGCGGTAGGTCGTGAGCTCGCGGGCCGGGACATCGTGGTGGACGTGCCCGGGGAGGGCATCGCTCAACCGTACGGCCACCGCCGCGAGATCGGCCGTGCCGCCGTTCACCCGACCGGCACTCACGACGCACTCCGCGCCAGCCACGTGTCGGCGAGTGTGTTGACGTCGCCGGCTCCGAGCGTGAGAAGGACGTCCCCGGGGCGCGTGAGCCGATCGAAAGCCGACACCATGTCGCTGCGACGCGGGAGATAGCTCACATTCAACGAGGGATGCGCGTCGAGGACCGACCGGAGGATGAGCCGGCCGGACACGCCGGGACGGGCCGGTTCGCCGGCGGCGTAGACGTCGGTGAGGACGAGAACATCCACATCCGTGAAGGCGTCCGCGAAGTCCTGCCAGAGTGACTCGGTACGTGAGTAGCGGTGCGGTTGGAAGACCACCACGATCCGGTCCCACATTCCGTCCGCCGCGCCCTCGCGAGCCGTCGCGATGGCGGCGCTCACCTCGCTCGGAAGGTGGGCGTAGTCGTCGACAATGGTGACACCCGAGCGTGTCCCCCGGAACTGGAATCGACGGGCCACTCCCCCGAAGCCGCTCAACGCACGCGCCACAGCACCGAAAGGGACGTCGATCTCCAGCGCGAGGGCCGCCGCCCCCAGCGCGTTCACGGCATTGTGCCGACCGGGCACCGGCAGTTCGAGTTCACCCAGGTCCTCCCAGGTGCGTCCCGATCTGCGTTCCACCCGCATCCAGGACCCGGTCCCGCCACCGTGGTAGTCGACCCCGCGGTAGTCGGCGGTTTCGGAGAACCCGTAGGTGACGCCACCGTGACGCTCGGCGATTTCAGCCGCCACCGGGTCATCGGTGCAACAGAGCAGCGGCCCGTCGACATTGCCGGCAAACGTCTCGAACGACGCCACGAGTGCGTCCAGCCCTCCGAAATGTTCCAGGTGGTCGGCTTCGACGTTGGTGATGATCCCGGCGGCCGGGTCGAGGGCCAAGAAGGTGCCGTCGCTCTCGTCGGCCTCGACGACCAGCCAGTCGCCCTCGTCGAATGCCGCATTGGTCCCGACCTCGTTCAACTCCCCGCCGATCACGAAGCTGGGCGAGAGCTCGGCGGCGCGCAGGATCAGAGCCAACATCGACGCGGTCGTCGTCTTGCCGTGGCTTCCCGCCACGGCAATGGTCTGTCGGGTGAGCGTGATGCCCACGAGTGCGTCGGCCCGCCGAAGAATGGGGATTCCGTGCTCCCGAGCTCCGACGACCTCGGGATTGCCCGGCGGGATCGCCGTCGAGATCACGACGGCGTCTGCGTCCATCGGCACAGCGTCGGCGGCGTGACCGACGCTTGCGTGGATCCCGAGCAACCTCAGGCGCTCGAGCGTTGCCGAGTCCTTCAGATCCGAGCCGCTGACGGTGTGGCCCATCTGGGCGAGCACGGTGGCGATGGCACTCATTCCGGCACCGCCGATCCCTACGACGTGGACGGTCCGCTTCTCCGAGAGGTCGAGGGGGCCCGTGAGCTCGGGAGCGCCCGCCGGACGGTTCTCGGCGGCACGGTTCTCGGCGGCACGGTTCTCGGCGGCACGGTTCTCGGCGGCACGGTTCTCGGCGGCACGGTTCTCGGCGGCACGGTCTTCAGCCACGCGACCGCTCCTCGACGAGATCGGCCAGGGCGGCGGTGGCGGCAGGTCGCGCGAACGACGCCATGACCGAGCTCATAGCGTCCAGACGACCTGGTGTCTCCAGGAGCTCCGTGACGAGCGGATCGAGACGTGCGACGTCGCAGTCGGCGTCCGGGACCAGCACCGCGCCACCGGCGTCGGCCACGACTCGGGCGTTGTGGGTCTGGTGGTCTCCGGTCGCGGCGGGGTACGGGACCAGAACGGCGGGCACACCGGCGGCGGTCAACTCGGCGACAGTGACCGCGCCGGCGCGCGAAATGGCCAGGGAGGTCCGGGCGTAGAGAGCGTCCATGTGGTCTTCGTAGCCGACCAGGTCGTAGCGCAGTGCATCGTCGGGTTCGCGCAACGCTGCGAGTGCCCCGGCGCAACGATCGTGGTCGCGGGGTCCGCTCACGTGGTGCACGGTGAGGTCGTCGCGGTCTCTCCAGTGGTCGTAGAGACCGAGAGCGGCATCGTTGAGGCGCCGGGCTCCGAGGCTGCCGCCTGTCACGGCGACGACGGGCCGGTCGGGGTCGACGAGGCGACGAACGTCGAGAACCTCGCGACGCACCGGATTCCCGGTCAGAACGGCTCCACGAAGCGGCGTCCCGGGCAGCGACACGGCGGGAGTGGCGCCCAGGCGTACCGCCAACCTGTTGGCGAGTCCGGGGGCGGCGTTCTGCTCATGGACCACGACCGGAATCCGCAGGACCCTTGCTGCGGTGACGGCCGGAATCGACGCATAGCCGCCGACCCCGACCACCACAGACGGGTGCCAGGCCCTCAGGAGCCCCAGCGCCCGGAAGAAGGCACCCACCAACGCCGCCGCGGCCCCGACGTTACGGAGGGTGAGGCTCCGCTCGATGCCTCGCCCGCCGAGCAGTTCGATCCGGAACCCGGCAGCGGGGACGACGCGCGCCTCCAGACCGCGCCGGGCTCCGACAAAACGGATCTCCGAGCGCTGTCGCCCACGGAGGACGAACTCCTCCGCCAGAGACACGGCGGGGTAGACGTGACCGCCGGTCCCGCCACCCGCGATGACCACCGCTACCTGTCCGCTCGGGCTCACCGGGTCGACACTCCCACTGTCGAACTCACCGTGACCTGCCCGAGGGGATCGGACGGCCCTGGCGGGCGATATTTCCCAGGATGCCGGCCGCCGCCATGGTGAAGACGAGCGCCGATCCACCGAACGACACAAAGGGGAGAGGAATCCCCGATACCGGCAGAAGGCCGACCACCGCCCCGATGTTGATGACCGCCTGCCCCACGACCCACACCGTGACCCCGGCAGCGACGAGCATCCCGAAGCGGTCGGGAGCTCGGAGGGATGCTCGTACGCCGAGCACGGCGAACGCGAGGAACAGGGCAACCACCAACAGGCACCCCAGGAGACCGAGTTCCTCGCCGATGATGGCGAAGATGAAGTCGGTGTGGGCGTTGGGGAGGAACATCCACTTCGCGCGCCCGGCACCGAGACCCACCCCGGTCCAACCGCCGCTGCCCAACGCGATCAGCGACTGGGCAATCTGATAGCCGGTGTTCGAGGCGTCGGACCAGGGATCGAGAAAGGCGAAGACGCGCGAACGGCGGTAGGACGCGGACACGGCGAGAACGGCGACGAGCGACAACCCGGCGAGACCGAGAGCAGCCAGGTGGCGCATGCGTACGCCGCCGACGATCAATGACGTGAAGGCGATCAGTCCGAGGACGATCGTGGAGTCGAGGTCGGGTTGTTTGAGGACGAGAACGGCGAAGATCGCGAGAACGGCAAGCACCGGTGCCACGACAAGACGCCAGTCGTGCAGGTCGCGGGAGCGTCGGGTCAGGAGATCGGCGCTGAAGAGGAGCAGTGCGAGTTTGGCCACCTCGGTCGGCTGGAATCGCAACGATCCGGCACCCAACCAGCGGGTGGCACCGTCGACGTGGATCCCAACGCCTGGAACGAGAACGAGAACGAGAAGCGCTGCGCTGAGGAGCAACAGGGGAAGCGCCAGGCGCCGCCATTTCCGGTAGTCGATGCGGGCGGCGACCACGAACGTGGCGATACCCAGGAGCGTCCAGAGAACCTGGCGTTCGAAGAAGAACCACGCGGAACCGTAGTTGGCCTCCGCCACCACCGACGACGCCGACAGCACCATGACGAGGCCGACGACGTTGAGGACGACGACCGTGACGAACAGCAGCACATAGCCGGCCGGTCGCTGCTCCCCCGACCCGATCCAGGCGGCGCGCGCCGAGCGCACGAGTCCTGTGGGTGCCTGCGATCCGGTGCGCGGCCGGGTGCGTGCTCCAGGGTCAGTCGTCGTGGCCATCACTCACTCCGCGAGACGGTGAAAAGCCGGGAAGGGCGGCAACGAGCGCGGCGAAGTGATCGCCCCGCTCGGCGTAGTTCGCATACGCGTCGAAGGACGCGCACCCGGGAGAGAGAAGCACCGTGTCGCCCACGTGGGCGAGGGCGGCAGCGGCGCTCACCGCCTCCTCCATCGTGTCGACGCGAACTGTTTCGACTCCCGTGCGTTCGACCCGCGCGCCGCGGAATGCCGCGACGACCTCGTCGCCGGCTTCACCGAAACCGACGACAGCCCGTGGCAGAGGATCGGCCGTCGAGAGCACGCCGAGGTCGAGCCCCTTGTTCCTCCCGCCGGCGACGAGCACGGCACTCCTGTACGCGTCGAGTGCCGAGCGTGCGGCATGGGGGTTGGTGGCCTTCGAGTCGTCGACATAGCTGACGCCTCCAGCTTCCCCCACCAGCTCGACCCGATGGGGGAACCCGCGGAATTCGCGCAGCTCGTCGGCGATCGCTGTCGGATCCGCACCCATCTCCGTCGCCGCGGCGGAGGCCGCGAGCGCGTTGGCGAGGTCGTGCGGCCCTGCGCGCCCGAGGGCCTCGAGGGCTACGAGCACATCGCCGTCGGGGGTCACGATCCCGTCACTCGCGACACTCCATGTCCCCTGAGTGTGCGTGCGGACCGAGAAGGGAACGCAACGGGACCGCGCCCTCTCCACCAGCCGCCGAACGACGGGATCGTCCGCGTTGTGGACGAGAACGTCGTCCGGACCCTGCCGGGCGAAGACCCGGGACTTGGCCGCGGCGTACGAAACGAAATCGGAGTGCCAGTCGAGGTGGTCTTCGGCAATGTTGAGGAACACGGCGACCCGTGGCCGAAAGGACGTCGTGTACTGGAGCTGAAACGACGACACCTCGGCGACGGCGACCTCGAGCTCCGGATCGTCCACGGCCTCGATCAGCGGTCGCCCGATGTTGCCGGCGGCTGCCGCGGCCCGACCCGACCGCACCAGCATCGACGCGACAAGGCTCGTCACCGTCGTCTTACCGTTGGTACCGGTGACCGCCACGAGCGTGGGACGCCCGGCGGCGTCGGCCGTCTCGGCCGCGAGGTCGATCTCCGATCGGATGGGCGTGGTCGACGCCGCGGCCGCCACCAGGACGGGATGTCGGGGTGGCACGCCGGGGCTCGGCACGACGAGATCCGCGGCGTGCACGAGTTCGTCCGCCGATGCCGAACCGCGTGCGTTCCCGCCGCGCGCGACCGTGACCCCGAGGTCTGCCAACTCGTCCGAATTCCGATCGAGAGCTTCGGCGGAGTCGTCCACCAGGGTCGACGACCACCCCCGGTTCGCGAGTGCCCGCGCCACCGCGAGACCGGTCACGCCGGAGCCGACGATGAGCGCGTTCAATCGAGCGACCCGGGGATGTTGATGAAGTCGCCGTAGAAGAGCCCGACCCCGAGAACCACGAACAGGCCGGAGATGAGCCAGAAGCGGACGATCACCGTCACCTCGGGCCAACCCCCCAGTTCGAAGTGGTGGTGTACCGGCGCCATTCGGAACACCCGGCGGCCGAAGAGCCGGAACGAGAGAATCTGCACAATGACCGACATGGTCTCGATGACATAGAGACCGCCGAGAATGGGCAGGAGTAGATCGACGTCGGTGAGCAACGCCATGCCCGCCATCGCTCCTCCGAGCGCGAGGGACCCGGTGTCACCCATGAAAATGCGCGCCGGAGCGGCGTTCCACCACAGGAAGCCCGCGGAGGCACCCATCATGGCGGCCGCCACGATCGCCACGTCGAGGGCCTGTGCCGGTTCGATGCCGTAGATCTCGGGGTGGCGGAACTTCCAGAACCCAATGATGAGGAAGGCCGTGAAGACCAGCGTGGCGGACCCGGCTGCGAGGCCGTCGAGGCCGTCGGTGATGTTGACGGCGTTCGAGGAGGCCAGGATCATGAGGACCGCCCACACGCACCAGAGCGTGGCGCCCATCTGCAGGTCGAGCGCCCGGGTGAACGACAGGTTGGTCGACACGTTCACCCACTGGAGGGCCAACAGAGCGAAGCCGACGGCGACGAGCAGCATCCCCCCGGTCTTTCCACGCTTGCGCAGACCGAGGTTCCGGCGCTTGCGGACACCGAGGATGTCATCGGCGAATCCCACCGCCGCCAGTCCGAGGATCAACCCGATGAGAGCGATCCCCGAGCGGGCGAACGCGACCGATTCCGTACGCACGTGCGCGACCATGTAGCCGACGAACGCCGCCCCCACGAGGGCGACACCGCCCATCGTCGGCGTCCCTTCCTTGGTCATGTGCGGATGCGAGATCGGACCGTCGTCACGGATCGTCTGTCCCACGCCGCGCGCCGACAGGACGCGGATCAGCAGTGGGGTCCCGAAGACCGCGAGCACGAAGGCGCTGGTGGCGGCGAGAAGAAGCCCGATCACTGTGACGCCCCCGTACCCGGACGTGGTGGGGGTTGGGTGGTTTCGTCGCCCGGGGCGAGGCGTTCGGCGAGCACCTCGAGTCCGAGTGCGCGCGATCCCTTCAACAGGACGGCATCCCCCTCGGAGACCCAGGCTGACACGGTGACCTCGGCTTCGTCGAGATCCGCCACTTCGACGACCTCGACGCCACCGGCGCGACGAGCGGCTTCGGCGAGGGCGGCGGCCTCCTCACCCAGCACGACGACGCCGGCGATCCCGCGGGTTCGGAGCCGATCCCCGATCGCCGCGTGCTCCGCGTCTGTTCTGTCTCCGAGCTCCAGCATCGACCCCAGCACAGCGAAGCGTCGACCGGGGACCACCACCGACGAGAACGCGTCGAGAGCGGCGTTCATCGAGGCGGGATTGGCGTTGTAGCTGTCGTCGAGCACGAGAACACCTGACGGCGAGCGGCGAAGGTCCATGCGAAGCCGGGCGGACCGAGCCGTCGCCAGTCCTGTGGCAACATCATCGGCGGTCACACCGAGGCGCAGTCCGACCGTCGCGGCGAGGGCGGCGTTGGCCACCTGATGCGCGCCTCGGACAGGCAGCGTGGTGCGTACGACTCCCCAGGGCGAATCGAGGGAGAGAGTCGGTCGCAGCTCGTCATCCAGCTCGATCGAGCTGATCCGCACATCCGCCGCCTCGGACCGACCGGCCGTCAGGACGTCGACGTGGGTTCGTTGTGCGAGGCGGGTCGTCATGGGGTCGTCGGCGTTCAGGACGGCGAAGCCGTCGGGGTCGAGCTTCTCGAGGAGTTCCCCCTTCGCCGCTGCCACGTCCTCGAGCGTCCCGAGATGCTCGGCGTGAGCGGCCCCGATGTTCGTGACGACCCCGACATGAGGTCGGGCGATCGCAGCCAGCTGGGAGATGTTGCCGGCGAAGCGCGCGCCCATCTCGAGAACGAGGACCTCCGTGTCGGCGGGAGCGGCGAGGATCGTGAGAGGAAGCCCGGACTCGTTGTTGAAGGATCCCGGGTTCGCATGGACGATGCGGCTCGTCGACAGCACCGCCGCGACGAGATCCTTGGTCCCGGTCTTGCCGACCGATCCCGTGATACCCACGACGGTCGGATCGAGACGCTCACGGGTCTGTGCCGCCAGGGCGCCCAGCGCGACCAGCGGGTCGTCGACGACGATCAGCGGAGCTTCGGGGCTCAGGGCGGGATCCTCGGGAATCCTGCTCACGAGAGCCGCGGCCGCACCGGCATCGATCGCATCGATCACGAAGTCGTGACCGTCGCGGTTCCCCTGCAACGCGACGAAACACTCACCGCTGATCAGCGAGCGTGAGTCGATGGCGAAACCACTCACCGGCACGGCGGCCGGATCCCCCCGAACCACCCCACCCACGACTTCCGCCACACGCGATGTGGTCCAGGGGTCCCCCACCGTCATCACCGTCCGCCCAGTGCGCGTCGGGCCACGTCCCGGTCGTCGAACGCGTGGAACCGGCCGTCGATCTCCTGGCCCTGCTCATGCCCCTTCCCCGCGATCACCACGACGTCGTCATTCCGGGCGTCCATGACGGCGCGCTGAATCGCAGCGGCGCGATCGAGTTCGACAATGGGAGTTACGCCGGCCCCGCGTACACCGTCGGCCACGGCACGGCCGATCTCGGCCGGATCCTCCGATCGGGGGTTGTCGGAGGTCACGATCACATGGTCGGCACCCTTCGCTGCCGCCGCTCCCATCATCGGGCGCTTCTCCCGATCACGGTCGCCCCCACACCCGAAGACGACCCACACATCTCCCTTCGACAGGGACCTCGCCGTCTCGAGAACGCGAGCGAGCGCGTCGGGGGTGTGGGCGTAGTCGACGACGACGTCGAATGGCTCACTGCTGCTCACTCGCTCCAACCGTCCTGGCACGACCACGGGCCGGGAGAGTCCTTCGACGATCGCCTCCCCCGGGATCCCGACGAGCGCGGCGCCGGCCGCCGCACCCAGTGCATTCTGTCGATTCCAGGCGCCCGGCAGCGACATCCTGACGGTGCCCACCCGGGCTCCCTCATGGAGGAGCTCGAAACCCGTGTCCCACCCCTCACCGGTCACGGCCCCGGCGCTCCACGTGGAGCCCGGGCTCTCGCCGAAGGTCGCCACCGACAGCGAGGACCGCGCGAGGCGCTCGAGGAGTCGGCGTCCGAAGGGGTCATCGTGGTTCACGGCCGCTGCACGAATCCTGTCGGGCTCGAAAAGTCTCGCCTTGGCCTCGAAGTACGCCTCGAGTGTCCCGTGGTAGTCGAGATGGTCGTGGGAGAGGTTGGTGAAGCAGGCGGCGGCGAACACCGTGCCGTCGACGCGGTGTTGTTCGAGCGCATGGGACGACACCTCCATCGCCACGTTTTCCACCCCGGACGCACGCATCATCGCGAGTGTGCGTTGGAGATCCGGAGCCTCGGGCGTCGTGCGCGCCCCGGGGTGTTCCGTTCCAGCGATCCGGCTTCCCAGAGTTCCGATGACCCCGGCCCGGAGCCCAGCCTCGGTGAAAACCGACTCGAGAAGCAGGGTCGTCGTCGTCTTGCCGTTCGTGCCGGTCACGCCGACCACGGTCATCTCGGCTGACGGGTCTCCCGCCACTGACGACGCAACCGGTCCGAGGACACGCCGGACCGAGGGAACCACGACTTGTGGAACGGGAAGCGCCAGCTCACGCTCGACGAGCAACGCCACGGCCCCGGCCGAGACGGCGTCCGCGGCATGATCGTGGCCATCGGACGTCTCACCGGGAATGCACGCGAACAGCGCGCCGGCTTGGACGAAGCGGCTGTCATGGGCCACGGACGAGAGCTCGGGCAACGTGTCGCCCGTCGAGCCTGAAACGGGGACCAGACGCCCCACGGCCAGGGGCCCTGACGCCGCGAGAAGCTCGCGCAGGCGCACGGTAGCCCCCTAGCCGCCGTATGCGGAGGCGTCGGTCGGCGAGGCTCCGACCCCGGAGGGATCGGCGCCGACCTCCCCCGCGGGTTCGCTGACGGGAGCAGTCGCTGGTACAGCCTGCTGCGCCGCGGCGGCATCTGCGGCAGCGTCGATCTCGGCCGCTTCGCGGCTCTCCTGGGCGGCGGCCGCCTCCGACGCCTGCCTGTACTGCTCGGAACCGCTCGTGGGTATCGACAGGGTCCGCAGCGCCATCCGCATGATGTCGGAGAACACCGGCGCGGCGACCGTTCCCCCGTAGTAAGGCTGTGGGCGGTCCAGCACGACGATCGCGGCCAGGCGGGGATCGTCGACGGGGGCGAACCCGGCGAACGAGGCGTCAAAGGCCCCCTCCACGTACCCGGTTCCACCTTCGGCGACCTGCTGGGCGGTTCCGGTCTTGCCGGCCACCGTGTAGCCGTCGATCGCTGCGAGCTTTCCGGTCCCCGCGGTCACGACGTCAGTCATCATCGAGGTGAGCGACGCCGCGGTCGACTCCGACACGACCCGCGTCCCGGTGTCGATGGGCAGGTTCTGACGCGTTCCGCCACCATCGACGGTGGCGCCGACCAGGCGAGCGTCGCGTGCGACTCCATCGTTGGCGATGGTCGTGTACACGTTCAGCATCTGCATGGGCGTGACGGCCAGCCCATGACCCATCGGCACCGTGGCGATACTGGTCCCTGAATACTCGTCGGGTGTCGGCACGATTCCCGGCGCCTCTCCGGGGAAGCCGACCGACGTGCTGCTTCCGAGGCCGAACTCCCGCAGGTAGTGATCGAGTCGGTCTTTGCCGAGTTCCAGCGCGATCTGGATCGTCCCCACGTTGGACGACTCGCGAAGAATATCGGCCACGCTCCAGGCGGACACCGGGTGCCAGTCGTGTTCCTCGAAGACCCCGTCGCCGACGCCGATCTGCGGCCCGACCGAGTAGGTCGTGTCGGGCGTCACCATCCCCTCCTCGAGGGCGGCACCGATGGTGATCACCTTGTTCGTGGAGCCCGGCTCGAACACGTCGGTGAAGGCGCGGTTCATGGAGGACGAGGCAGCGCGGGTCGCGCCCTCGGGTCCACTGTCGATGATCGCCATGGCGAGGATGTCACCCGTCTTCACGTCGGCGATGATTGCTGTCCCGCCGTTCGCGTTCGTCGCGGCAACCTGATCGAGCAGAGCCTCTTCCACCTCGTGCTGCAGAGACTCGTCGATCGTCAGGATCAGGTCGCTCCCGCGCTCGGCGGGCCGGTAGCGGCGTTCGGCGCTGGGGATCTCGCGACCGTCGGGGTCCTCTTCGACCACGAGCTCACCGGGCTTGCCCGCCAACAGTTCGTCATAGTCGGCTTCGAGTCCCCCGAGGCCCTCGTTGTCGATACCGGTGAAGCCGAGGACGGGGGCAGCCAGACCTCCGGCCGGGTAGTGGCGCTTCGATTCGGGTACGAAGTCGATGCCGGGAATCGCCAGTGCGCGCACGTCGTCGGCGACGGCCGCGTCGACCTGGCGAGCGAGGTACGTGAACGCGGTGTCGGGAGCACTGAGCCTTCTCTCGAGTTCGGCCGCCTCGATCCCGAGCACCGGGGCGAGAGCTGCGGCGTCACCCACGGGATCCCGGATCAGGCGCGGGTCGGCGAAGACGGTCTCCTGGGGAACCGAGAGTGCCAGATCGACGCCGTTGCGGTCGAAGATCGTCCCGCGTTCGGCGGACAGCTCGACGGTTCGGACCCGCTGATCGGAGCCGAGCGCGCTCAGGTGCTCGGCGCTGAACCCCTGGATCTGGACGAGTCGGGCCGTGATCCCCCCGAAGGCGAGGATGACGAGGACGAGAAGGGCGAGCGTGCGCCGGCGGGCCTGGGTACGCAGCGCATGTACTCCGAGCGTTCGTCGTCCGGACTGCGTGCGCGTTCGGGCTCGCGGACGAGATCGCGTCCTGCGTCGGGGGGTTGGCCGCGATGTGGGCTGCGACGAGGGCCGCCGCGATGCGGAACGCGACCGCGTGGTTGCACGCGACCGGGTCCGGCCGGTGCGATCACGGCTCGGCATTGAGGTGCGACTTCACCGCCGCCCACTCATCGGGGTCGGCGAGCGTCGAGGCGGGAGCCGAGGGGGTGCCGGCGTCACCGGCGCCGATCGGTGCCTCGAGATAGTTGATGTTCTCCGGGCGCACCATTCCCAGGCGCTCGGTCGCTTCGGCCTCGATGCGCTCGGGGGCGCTCAGCCGCGCCGTCTCGAGGCGGAGCTGCTCGTAGTTCGTCTGCTCGACCTCGATCTGCTCTCGAAGCGCCTGGAGCTCGAATCCCCGCTGGGCCATCACGACGTGGAACACGACCACCGAGAGGATGACGACGAACGCAACGAGTCCGAGAAAGCGAAGGGCGCCGTAACGGTGTGTAGGGGCGTCCGCACGTGGCGTCTCGACGGATCGTAGGTGCCGGCGCGGGCGCGGCGACTCGGACGGAGCTCCCCGGCGCCTGTGTGGCGCCGCGGAAGCAGAGGAGACCCCGCGCCGGCGAGGCGCGGCAACGGCGGTCATCCCGCCCGCTGAACGGTACTGCCGCGAACCATGTTGCGGCGGCGCTCGACCGCGCGCAGCCGGGCGCTCCTCGAGCGTGGGTTGCTGTCGATCTCATCGGCCTGGGCCTTCAGGGCGCGGCGCGTCACCCGATCGAAGTCGGGCTCCGGTCCCTCCCCCGGCAGCACGACCGGGAGCTGATCGACCTCGGTGATGTCGAGGAACCTCTCTTTCACCATCCGGTCCTCGAGGGAGTGGTAGGCGATCGCCACGACCCGGCCCCCGGGGGCGACCAGGCGGACCGAATCGTCGAGTCCGGAAGCGAGATTCGGGAGCTCACGGTTGACCTCCATTCGCAGCGCCTGGAAGGTGAGTCGCGCGGGATTGCCCTTCCGGCGGAAGCGCGCGGGAACGGCGGAGCGGATCACGTCGACGAGCTCCCGCGTCGTCGAGAGTGGACGCGCCTCGACGATCCGACGGGCGATAGAACGAGCGAAGCGCTCTTCGCCGTAGCGCCGGATCAGTTGGCTGAGTCGCTTCTCGTCGTAGGTGTTGACGACCTCGGCGGCGGTCAGGTCCTGACCGCTGTCCATGCGCATGTCGAGCGGCGCGTCGAAACGGTACGAGAACCCGCGTTCGGGTCGGTCGAGCTGCGGACTGCTGACGCCCAGATCGAACAAGATCCCCACGATGTCGTCCCCCTTGTCATCGGGGAAGCGCCTGAGCGCCTCCCGCACCACTTCCTCGAGTTCTCCGAAAACCCCTTGGGCCACGTGCGCTCGAACGCCGAAGCGTGCGAGCCGTGCCCGGGCCACCTCCACGGCGACCGGGTCCCGATCGACGCCCAGGAGTGAGATGTCGTTGCGGGCGTCCAGTAGCGCGGCCGCGTGACCTGCGCCCCCGACGGTGGCGTCCACGATGACGCCCGCCGGAACCGGTGCGAACAGGTCGACGACCTCTCGCACCAGCACCGGGGCGTGTCCGAAGTCCTCGACCACTGGTCCCCCGCCCGGTCGCACCCGATCCCTCGACAGCCCCCCGGGCCAGCTGGCGCCGTCCGGATGTCTTCCGGATGGCTCGGTTGAAAGCGGGCGGAGTAGGGGCCTTCCACCGTGCCGGCCGGGGGGCTGTCGAGGGGTCCGACACGTACCGGACCTCTCGTTCCTGGTTGGTGACTCGTCAGTTCCGCGTCGCCTTTCTGCTCGACATCTCTGACTCGATGACCGTTTCCGGCTCGAAGGCTCTCCCTGGTTCGAAAGCCCTCATTGGGCGAAACCCTGAAGGTCGTCGGCCGACGCGGAAGCCGCCTCGGCCCGCGCTTCGCGCTCGTCCCAGCGCTCGGCGTCCCAGATCTCGATACGAGCGAAGACCCCGGCCACGACAACCTCCTTGTCGAGGTGTGCGAAGGACCGGAGGTGTGCGGGAATCGCCACGCGACCCTGCTTGTCGGGCTCGACGTCGGTGGCCCCGGCGAAGAACGACCGGGCGGCCTCTTGGGCTGCCCGACTCCCCTCCCGCATCTGCTGGCGGGTGGTTCGCGCGACCTCCTCGAACTCGTCGCGCGTGTAGACGAAAAGGCAGGGATCCGTCATGGCCTTGGCCATATAGGCGCCCTCGGCGAGCTCCTCCCGGAATCGCGCGGGGAGGATCACCCGACCCTTGGCGTCGAGGGAGTGCCGGTACTCCCCAAGAAACATGGTCCCCCTCGTGGCCCACCTGGTGGCCTCTCGCTGCGGCGCTCATCCTCGGCGCTCATCGTGCTGAACCCCCACTGCGCGCCACAATACGCCACTACCCCCCACTCGTCAACCCAAGTCCTCCCCTTCTTCACCCCTGTGAGCCCCGAAGAAGGCGTCGGGCCACCACCGGGAACCCCGAGCGTTCCTTCTCGGACGCGCGTCTCATTCGCGCGCGTCTTCCCGGGGTGAGTCACAGAGGGCGGGAATCGGCTGGTGGGAGCCGGCCCACGGGGATCAGCCGGGGATCAGGCGAGGATCAGCTGGCGACCGCGCGGAGGTAGGGCTCCCAGGACGGATCGAGTGACCCCGCCACGGCGGCGATCCACACCCTCGCTCTCGGAGCCACCGGCGCGGTGCGGAGTTCGAGCGAGGTCTCGTGCAGGTAGCGGTCCCGCTTCACCGTGTTACAGCGACGGCACGACGCCACCACGTTGTCCCAGGCGTGGTCACCCCCGCGTGAGCGCGGAACGATGTGGTCGATGTTCTCGGCAGCCCGGTCGCAGTACTGGCAACGGTGGCCATCCCGGGCGAACACGGCCCGACGCGACAGGGGAACGCGGGTGCGGTGCGGAACGTGGACGTAGTGGCGGAGCCTCAGGACAGCCGGGGCCGGGATCACCACGTTCTCCGCGTGGAAATCGGCGCCGTTTCGGTGGACGATCTCGGCCTTGTCCTTCAGGACGAGGACGACCGCACGCCGGGCCGGGAGCACACAAAGAGGCTCGAACGTGGCGTTGAGCAACAGTGCCCGTCCCACTCGGCCCTCCGTCCCACGCACGGGACGTCGGTCCCGGGTGTCGGTCGCTCCGACTCACGGTCGGGACCTTCCTCCCGCCGTGACGATCCTGGTCCGTGAGTGTAGTGGGGCCTCAGCGACAGCGGCCGCAACATCGGCGCTGGTCACGGCTCCACGTGAGGTAGTCCACGAGATCCCGGGCCCGGGGAGCTGTGGGCCGGCCGTACGCCGTGACCGCCCGGAAGCGTAGATAGCGGGGACTCGGAACCGGTACGAACGGGGGGCGGCGCCACCAACCCGGGGGGCTCATGGCGAGGGCGAGCCTCACGGCGGTGGGCCACAGTCCGGGGCGCAGGACCACCGCCAGAACGGCACCCGCCCACTCCCGGGCGCCTGACCGGCCGGAGGTCGGTGCGGAACCGCCGGAGGCCGGTGGGCGAACGGTGGTGGATGACCCAGGTAGCATCGTGCCCACACGCTAGTGCCCGATATCCGGTTACAATTATGCCGGAATGTCCCAAACCAGCCGGATCCGCGGGCAGAGCTCCGCCGGGGTCCACCTCGGAGGTTCCGTGAGCCAGTCCGCAGCGTCACTCCAGACACCGGGCTTCGCCGAGGTTTTCGAGCGGCTGCTCGACAACATCACCCGGGTGGTGACCGGGAAACGCGACGTCGTGCACCTCGCGCTCGTGGCTCTCTTCGCGGAGGGCCACCTCCTCATCGAGGACGTCCCGGGCGTGGGGAAGACGCTCCTCGCCCGGTCCATCGCACGCTCACTCGGTGGAACGTGGAAACGGATCCAGTTCACGCCCGACCTCCTTCCCTCCGACGTCACCGGAGTGTCGGTGTGGAACCGCGCCACGGGGGAGTTCGAGTTCCGCCCGGGTGGAGTGTTCGCGAACGTGGTGCTCGCCGACGAGATCAACCGGGCCTCGCCCAAGACCCACGCCGCTCTACTCGAGGCGATGGAGGAACACCAGGTCACCGTCGACAGCCGCACCTACCCCCTCCAACGCCCGTTCCTCGTCGTGGCCACCCAGAACCCCATCGAGCTGGAGGGCACCTACCCGCTCCCCGAGGCTCAGCTCGATCGTTTCTTGATGCGACTCGAGATCGGGTACCCCGATCGGAGCGCCGAGCTCGAGATCCTGGAGTCGCAGAAGCGCACGAACCCCGTCGACGATCTCGAACCCGTCTTCGAAACGGGAATGCTCGAGGCGGCCATGGAGGTCGTGCAGCTCGTGCACGTGAGCGACGGCCTGCGCGGCTACATCGTCGACATCGTCGAAACGACCCGCCGACACCGCGATCTCATCCTCGGCGTCA
Source organism: uncultured Actinomycetes bacterium (assembly GCA_963704035.1). Lineage (GTDB taxonomy): Bacteria > Actinomycetota > Acidimicrobiia > IMCC26256 > JAOSJL01 > JAOSJL01. The sequence continues at coordinate 1,064,524 of CAVPGR010000002.1, forward strand.
GCCCACGCGGGGCGTTGGGCCTCCAGCGGGCCGCTCGCGCCCTCGCGGCGAGCGTCGGTCGGGAGTACGTCATACCCGACGACGTCAAGCTCCTGGCCCGACCGGTGCTCGGTCACCGGATCGTCGTCGCCACCGAAGCGCGACTGCGCGACGTCACGGCCGACGAGGTCCTTGCCGGCGTTCTGGAATCCGTGCCCGTTCCCGGCCCACCCCCCCGGTAGCGGGCCCTCCCCGGCGATGCCGACGATTCGTGGCTGGTCGCTGCTCGGGGGGTCGATCGGGCTCCTGATCGGCGGACGAATCCTCGGACTGTCCGAGCTCGCAGTTCCGGCTCTGGCCGGCCTGGTGGCCGTGGCACTCGCGGTGGTCTGGACACGACGACGCAGACTCGATGTCACCGTGGAGCGTCGCGTCAGCCCGCGGCACGGCTCGGTCGGCGGTCGCGCTCTCGTGGTCCTCGTGATCCGCAACAGTGCGTCCCGCTCCACCCCGGTCCTCGCGGCCACCGACCGTGTCGACGACGGGCGACGCGTCGCGCCCTTCCTCATCGCCCCGATTGCGGGGGGCGAGGAGGTCGAGGGGGCGTACAACCTGCCGACTCCGACCCGGGGACGCGTGACGGTCGGCCCGCTTCGTCTCACGCTGACCGACCCGTTCGGAATCGCCCGACGTCACATCGACGACTCCCTGGTCGACGAACTACTCGTGCACCCACGGGTCCACGCTCTCGGCACACTTCCCGATGCCGTCGCGCAGTGGGGTGCCGAGGTCTCCCAGGTGTGGCGAACCGACGCCGACGGAGCGTTCCGGTCGGTGAGGGAGTACCGGCACGGAGATGACCCTCGTCGGATTCACTGGAAGTCGACGGCACGTACAGGTTCCGTCATGGTCCGCGAGCACGAGCAGCGGTCGTCCGCGCCGGTCACGGTGTTCTTCGACACGCGGCGGGCGGTGCACGACGTCGCATCCTTCGAGCGCGGCGTCGAAGTGGCGGCATCGGTCGTGTGCGCACTCGAGGACCGTCGCCGACCCTTCCGACTCGTGACATCCGAGGGTGTCCTGCTCGACGCGGCGCAGCTCGGTGTCCGTACGACGCTCGGCGAGGAACTCGCCCTGCTCGAACCGACCCCCGATCCGGAGAGCCCGATTCCGCACGACGCCGTATCGGCGGCGGCACCGAAACGTCCCGAGGTCACGTCTCCCGGAGCGCTCACCGTCATGATCCTCGGCTCCGGCTCTGCGGGTGCGACGCCGGGCACGACGCCGCGTCACACGTGGGGAGGGCCGGTCGTGGCGGTTCTGACCCGCGGTTCGGGTGCCACCGCGATCCCGGCGGAGGCGGTTCCCATCGACGCCACCGACATGAGCCGCTTCCCTGAAGCGTGGAACGAGGCGTCGCGGAAGTGGTCGAGTGTGGAAGGGGGATCACGATGGACCCAACGGGTCGCGGCGCGGCGCTAGCCCTGGCGTGCGCCGGCGCGGCTGCGGTCACGGCGTTCTCCAGCGCCTTCGAATCGTGGTCCTTCCTCCCCGCTGTGGTCGCGGCGGCCGTGCTCCCCCACGCGATCGGTGCGCTCGGACGGCGACGGGGGCTCCCCCCGTCTCTTGTCACCGTGCTCGTGTTGGCGGGGCTCGGCCTCCTCGCGATATGGGCCACCGTTCCCGATTCCACGGTCTGGGGAGTCCCGACGCCGGGCACGCTCTCGGCACTCTCCGACGTCTGGTCCGAGGGCTGGGACGTGGTCCGTAACGAAACGGTGCCGGTGGCGGTGGAGCCGGGGGTCGTGCTCCTCGTCGTGGTGGCCGTCGGATTGCTGGCGACGGCCGCCGAGGTACTGGCCTTCAGCGCCGGATCCACCGTCGGAGCCCTCCTCCCGGGGGTCGTGATCCTCATCATTGCCGGCGTCGTGGGTGACCAGAGCGGCGGAGTCCTCCCCGCGGTCGGTTTCTGCCTCGCCGGCGCCTGCTTCGTGGCCCTGCGCCACGCATCGTTGCGCTCGGAGAGCCGCACCTGGTTCGTCCCGAGGAAACACCCGGTTCGCTGGAGTGTCTCGCGGCGGTCTGGCCTTCGGCTCCCTGGCCGTCGTCGTGGCGGTCGCCGCGTCCCCCCTGCTTCCCGGCGCTGACGCGGAAGCGCTCTTCGACTACCGCGGAGTCCTCGACGGTGGCGGATCCAGCCTGACCGCCGACAATCCCGTGGTCGACATCCGCTCGAACCTGCTCGACTTCCCCGACACCGTGATGTTCACCTCCGACCGCGACGCCGCGTACTACCGCCTCACGACACTCGACAGCTTCGACGGCTCCACCTGGACCTTCTCCGAACAGCAGTTCACGGACAGCGGACTACCCGAAGAGACATTCGACGCAACGAACGCCGTCCGGCGGATCCAACTGGATTACGACATCGAGATCGAGAGCCTGCGGAGTTCCTGGCTTCCTGCCCCCTACCGCCCCGTCACCGTTCTCGACATCGACTACGGCACCGCTCCCGACCGCCCCGACCTGTTCGTGGAGGACGGCGTGGAACAGGGCGACAGCTTCGTGGTCCGATCCGTCGTCTATGAGCAGCTGGACAGCGCTGATCTCGACACGATCCTCCCGCAGTCCGACGACCTGTCGAACTACCTGGAACTGCCCGCCGATTTTCCCGCCGCCCTGACGGAGCGGGCACGGGAAATCGTCGCTGACGCCGGAGCCATGACGCCGTACCAGCGGGCCCGCGCGCTGCGCGCCTGGTTCCGGGAAACCTCGGGACCCGACAGGTTCGTCTACGACCAGGAGGTCGAGGCAGGAATCGGTGTGGACAGCATCGAGCAGTTCGTGCTGCAACCGGTCGGACAGGGAGGCCACACGGGCTACTGCGAGCAGTTCTCCACTTCGTTTGCCGCACTGGGACGGGCGATCGGACTCCCCACGCGTGTCGCCGTGGGGTACCTCGGTGGAACATTGTCCGATACCACCGGTCGGTACGAAATCCGCGGTGACCGTTCACACGCGTGGTCCGAGGTGTACCTCGCGGGCGTCGGGTGGGTGCCCTTCGACGCCACACCCGGGAACGGGGCCGGCGAGGGCGCCGGCGGCGACCACTCGGTCACGCCCATCGGAGCCACCAGTGAGGCTCCCCCGGTGACCGATCCGTCGCAGCCCCCCGACACCGGTCCCGCGGCCACACAACCCGCGACCTCCGCACCCGTGCCCGAACCCCCGCCCCCACCGGATGCCAGCACCGACGCAGGTCGTGACGCTTCTTTCCCGGGCAGGGCACCCACCGTCGTCATCGTCGTCGCTCTGGCTGTGCTGGGCGTGCTCACGCTCGGTGTGGTCGCGTCCTGGTCGATCGTCGCGGTGAAGCGCCGGCGCCGACGACACCGTTCACGGCGAGTCGATGCCCGCGGCCGGGTGGTCGGGGCCTGGGAAGAGGCGGGCGACCGTCTGCTGGAGGCCGGGATACCTCCGGTCCCACACGACTCCCCCACCGAGTTCGCACGTCGCGTCGCGTGGGTCGCCGGTGACGCCGCGCCGCCCTTCGAGCACCTGGCGGAGAACTACACCGAAGCCTGCTACTCGCCTGCGATGCCCGATGAGAGTGCGGCCGACGCCGCCTGGCGGGAGTGCGACGCCATGGCCGATGCGCTGAGAGAGGGCCTCTCCCTCACCGAACGGATGCGACGGGCCGTGAGTCTCCAGACCCTCCGTCGGTAGGAACCTGCTCAGTCGCCGTCGCGACGCCAGCGTTCGCGCCAACGTTTCCCGACATTGCCGACGGTGCCGCGCACGCCACTGCCCGGCGACGAGCCGGTGAGGTCGGCGAAGCCGGCTTTGCCGAGCTTGCGGACATTGCGCTCGAGGATGAACAGGCACGCCAGCATGATGCCGAAGCCGACGAGCGCGAGGAGCGTCTCGGACACGGTGAGGATCAGGAGGACAAAACCCAGGAGAAACCCGACGATCGACCATTTGATCGACCGCGAGGCGTGCTTGTAGAGCGTCGTCTTCGACACCTGATGGGCCAGTTCCGGATCGGTCTCGTGCAGTTGCTGCTCGATCTCGGACAGGATCCGCTGCTCGTCCTCGGACAGTGGCATCGGTGTTCTCGGCTCCTCGAACGAAGTAGGGACGCTCGGCCCCATTCTCGCGCAACGGCCACGGTGGTCGCCCGCGCCGGACGAGACCCGTCAGCCCGGATCGGATTCTCCGGTCGGACCGTGGGGAGACCCGCCCCGCCGAACCCTCAGGCCGCGGGGGCCGGCGAGCCGTGCGGGGCCCACCGCCTCCTCACCGAAACGTTCTCGCAGCTCGTCCACCGCTGAATCGAGCCGCTCCGACGATTTCTCCCGAGCGCTCTCCCGAGCGTCGAGGTCGAGGAGCTCCTGGGTATCGCCGGTCTCGACCAGATTCGTCGTCGACACGCCGATCAGTCGCACACCCCGGGCCACGTTCACCTTGTCGAGCAGCTCGAGAGCCACCTCGGTGATGGTGGCGCCGTGGTCCGTCGCTTCAGGAAGCGTCCGGCTCCGCGTGATGGTCGTGAAGTCGGGATATCGGGCCTTGAGGACCACAGTTCGGCCACGTTGCCCGGAGCCGCGCAGTCGTCGGGCGACCAGTTCCGACAGGCGCAGAACCTCCGTGTGGAGGTCGTCGCGCGATCGCAGGTCGCGAGGGAACGTCTCCTCGTGCCCGACGGACTTCGCGGGGCGCTCAGACTCCACCTCGCGGGGGTCGGAGTTGGCGGCCAACGACCGGAGGTGCTCCGCTCGCTTCTTGCCGACGGCGTTCTCGAGCGCTCCGGTCGGGGCCTCGGCGAGGTCCGCGACGCTCGAAATACCCAGGTGCTCGAGCTTCGTCAGCGTCGCGGGTCCTACTCCCCAGAGGCGTGTGACGGGGAGTGATCGAAGAAAGCGGAGCTCCTCGTCGGGCTCCAGGATCAGGTAGCCGTCGGGTTTCGCGTCCTGGCTCGCCAGCTTGGCGAGGTGCTTGGTGCTGGCGCCTCCCACGGACACGACCAGACCGGTCTCTTCTCTCACGCGCGCTCGCACGAGTTCCGCGATCGCCGAGGGCGGGCCGAGGAGACGACGCGCCCCCGTCACGTCGAGAAAGGCCTCGTCCATCGACAACGACTCGACCAGCGGCGTCACCGCAGCGAACACGTCCATGACCGACCGACTGGCCGCGCTGTAGGCATCGAAGCGCGGGGCCAGGAACACACCCTCGAGACATGCCCGGCGCGCCCTCGCCATCGGCATCGCAGAGTGGACTCCGAAACGGCGGGCCTCGTAGCTGGCCGCCGCGACGACTCCGCGGTTTCCGAGCCCACCGACGATGACCGGCCGGCCCCGCAGCGTCGGGTCGCGAAGCTGTTCGACCGACGCGAAGAAGGCGTCGAGATCCGCGTGGAGGATCGAACGCCTGGTGGCGGGGTTCCCGATCTCGGTCACGGCGCCCGCCGGTGAACCGCGAGGTCATCGAGTCGGGTTCCCCGGACCTCGTAGTGGAACTCACGCGGGTCTCCGGTACTCCAGCGCTCCTTCATCCACGACTCCAACGGCTCCCGAACCCACCGTGCGCAGGTCACGAGAACCTCGGCGCAGTCGGCCGCGTCCATGAACCGGGCGTCCACCACGATCCCGTCGGGATCCGCCACATCGATGGCACCCTCGAACTCCAGCGCGTAGTGCACCTCACAGGTCATCCGCCAGCCCATGTCGAGAGCATCGGCGATCACCCGGTACACGGGACCCTCCCACGACGTGACCGTGAGGCCGGTTTCCTCGGCCACTTCGCGCGTGAGACCGTCGGGGAGGCTCGGGTCCGCCGCGTCGATCACTCCCCCGGGTGGCGACCAGTCAGTTTCGCCCCCTGGTCGCACGTTGCGCACCATCAACAAGCCCTCGGTGCTCTCGACCAGCCCACCCGCGACGGTCCACGCGTGGACATCGCCGGGATCCGTGGAGGCGCGGGGCACGCGCTCAGTCTCGCGCGGCCCTTCTGCTCCGTCGCCGTCTGAACAGGCGCTCAGGGAGGTCGCGCAGGCCCCACCACGTCACGAGTATCAGCGCCTCGACGACGATACGGCTCGACATCTTCGAGTGTCCGAGGGTGCGGTCACGGAATTCGATCGGGATCTCGGTGATGCTCCCACCGTTCTTCTGGACGCGGTAGGCCATCTCGACCTGGAACCCGTAACCGTCGGCACTCACCGAATCGAGGTCGATCCTCCGCAGAGCGGACGCGGCGTACGCCCGGAATCCCGCCGTAGCGTCCTGAACCCGCAGGCCGAGCATCAAGCGGGCGTAGAGGTTTCCGCCCCGAGAGATCGCCCGGCGTAGGAGCGTCCAGTCGGGAATCGACCCTCCCGGTACGTATCGGGAGCCGATGGCCAGATCGTGGCCGGCGTCCACCTGCTCGAGGAGCGCCGGGACGACGGCGGGGTCGTGGGAGAGATCGGCATCCATCTCCACGAACGCCTCGTAGCCCCGTTCCAGGCCCCACCGGAAACCGGTGCGGTAGGCAGAGCCCAGTCCGGACTTCTCCTCCCTCTCGAGGACATCGACGCCCCCGAGCCGTTCACCCCACTCGCGGGCGAGGCGGGCGGTGCCGTCGGGGCTCCCGTCGTCGACGACCAGCACGTGGACATCCGCAGCCGCCGCGCGTAACCGCTGGAGGACCTCGGCGATGTTCTCGGCCTCGTCATAGGTGGGCAGAACCAGCAGGGAACGCATCGGGGCGGCAGCCTACCGGTGGGAGTGTGCACGGTGGCACAGGTACGCTGCGCCGCGTGCCAGAGACCCCCGTCCCGGATCCAGGCGATGACGACTGGATCGTGATCAACGCCGGGCACCCCGGCGTGCCGGGTCGTGGGCCGGTGGTACTGGCGTTCCTGGGCGTGGTCGTCGCAGGGATCTTCGGCGGGATGATCGGTTACGGCCTTGCCGACGTGAGCTGTGAGGGTGACTGTGGCGGTGCCCTGGCCATGGGGGCGGTCGTCGGTGCAGCGCTGGCCGCGGCGGGTGTGGGTGTCGTCGCCGTTCTCGTCCTGCGCGCGATGGTGGAATGGCGCCGGACGCCACCCGCGAACGCGGAGCAGATCGGCCCGAGCGACGAGCCGATGCCATCGCCCGACGCCACCGAGCCCGAAGGCCACGGCAGCGACTGACAGCAGCGGCGAAAGGGCCAATCGACTCGGGGCGCGGGCTCTATCACCTCCTGAAACTTTATCACACTTGACTGTGAATGAATCACTATATAGTGTGAGTGTGTGGATTACGGGAAGCCGATCCAGGCGCTGATCCCGGGAGCGCGCGGGCGCGTCCTGGCGGTCCTCGCCCAGACCGAGACAGAGCTGTCGCTCTCGACGCTCGGACGGCTCGCCCGGGTGAGTGTGAACCAGGTCCCCCGCGTCGTCGACGACCTCGACGTGCTGGGGATCGTCGCGACTCGCCGGGTTCCACCGACCACGCTCGTGAGTTTGGAGCGACGCAACCTCGCAGCCGGCCTCGTGGTCCAGCTCGCGCAGCTCGACGCGGCCGCCTTCCACCGCCTGGCCGAGCTCGCACGAGACCTCCGGCCCACGCCACGTTCGGTCGTCGCGTTCGGATCGTTCGCGTCGGGAGCGGCCGGACCCGAGAGCGACATCGACATCGCGATCGTGCACGACGAAGCGGCGCTGGCAACAGAGGCCTGGGCCGCGTCGCTCGCAGAGTTCGTCCATCTCGGATCGGTCGAACTCGGCAACATCGTCTCGATCGCGGAGCTCGCGGTAGAGGAGATCGCGGGTGGAGCGCTCGAAACCGACTTCTGGTCGGAGGTCCGAGCCACCCAGGTGTGTCTTCTCGGAGATCCCATCGGCACGGAGGCAGGGTGACGCGCCGCGACACGCGTCCGCTGTCGGTTCCCGATGCTCGCCGGCACCTGGAGCAGGCATGCGAGTTCTTCGAAGCGGCCCAAGCAGAACTCGAGGCCGAACGCTTCAACGCGGCGGCAGGAAACGCCGCAGTGGCGATCATCAACGCTGCGGACGCCGTCGCCGGTCTCCGCCTCGGTGAGCGCTGGATCGGTGCCCACGAGCGCGCCGGCCGACACGTCGCCCGCGCGGGCAAGGAAGGTCAGCAGCTCGAGCGTACACTCCAGCGCGCGGTCCCCCACAAGAACAAAGCCCAGTACGACCCTGCCTCGGTCACGCCGGCCAAAGCCCGAGACCTCGTCCAGGCAGCACGTCGGGCGATCGACGCCGCCAACCGAGTGGACGCAGCTGCAAGCGCCTAAGGCGAGGCTGTCCCGTCGATGGTCATGCCGTCGAGCACGGCACAGGCGCGGGTGATGCCGTCGTCGTCGACGTCCTTGTGGGTCACGAAACGCACTGCGTCATCCCCCACCATTCCCACCTTCACACCACCGGCGGCGAGGTGGTCGACCACATCGTCGGGAAGAGCGTCGGCCGCGGCGCACACGATGTTCGTCGAGACGGTCGACGGGTCGATCGACCCGGCGAAGCGATCGGCCAGGTGCTCGGCCAACCGACGAGCGCGCTCATGGTCCTCGGCGAGTCGCTCCACCATCGTCTCGATGGCCACCACTCCGGCGGCGGCGATGATGCCCGCCTGACGCATGGCGCCGCCCATGTCGTGGCGCTGCGCCCGCGCCTCGGCGATCACGTCGGCAGGCCCTGAAAGCAACGAGCCGACCGGGGCGCCGAGGCCCTTCGACAGACAGCACATCACCGTGTCGGCGTGCCGGACGATCTCCGCGGGCGTGAGCCCTGTGGCGACAGCGGCGTTCCACATCCGGGCGCCGTCCATGTGCACGGCAACCTCTGCGTCGCGACACACGCCGGACATCGCAGCGAGCTCGGCGTCGGACCAGGGCCGACCACTCGCGGCCATGTGCGTGTTCTCGATCGTGACCGCGCGCACCGCCGTGGCCTCTCCGAGCCGCGCGGCGACGGCGTCGGGTGCGAGGGTCCCCCCGGCGTCGTCGAGGTGGATGAGATCGACGCCCGCTCCCCGAACGCCCACCGGCTCGTAGTTCGCGATGTGCGACCGCTCGCCGGTGACAACCGTTGACCCGAAACCGGCCAGGACACGAAGCGCCAGCTGGTTGCCCATCGTGCCCGTCGGAACGAACAGCGACGCCTCCTTGCCGAGTAGCGCCGCCACGAGTGACTCGAGGCGGTTGACGGTCGGGTCTTCGCCGTAGACGTCGTCTCCCACCTCGGCTTCGGCCATGGCCGCGCGCATGATCGGCGTGGGCATCGTGACAGTGTCGGAACGCAGGTCGACCACCGCGCTCCGATCGATCATGCGCGCCGCCTCACGCACGATCCGGCGAGATCGGACGGATGAGGCCCTCCTGGATGACCGTGACCGCGAGCGCGCCGTCCGCCGTGTAGATGAAACCCTCCGCCAGCCCCCGCGCTCCCGACGCCGACGGGCTCTTCTGGTGGTACAGGAGCCACTCGTCGGCCCGGAACGGCCGGTGGAACCACATCGCATGATCGAGACTGGCCACCTGATAGCCCTTCGACGCCGACGACATGTCGTGCGGGAGCATCGCCGTGTCGAGCAGAGTGAAATCGGAGGCGTACGCCACCACACACTCGTGGATGAGGCGGACGTCGGGAAGTGTGCCGTCGGCACGGATCCACACCCGCTGTTCACCTTCGCGTGGTGTGGGATCCAGCCAGGGAGGCTCCGCACAGTGTCGTGAATCGATCGGTCGGTCCTGATCGGCCCATTGGTCGAACTCCGGGCCGAAGCGGTCACGGTGGCGTTCGAGACGCTCGCGGAATGTCGGCAACGATTCGGGATCAGGGGCGTCGGGCACCTCGTACTGGTGCTCCGGACCGTCTTCTCGAATCTGGAACGACGCCTGGAGGTTGAAGATCGCCCGGCCGTGTTGGATCGCCACGACGCGCCTCGTGGTGAAGCTCCGACCGTCGCGGAGGCGGTCGACCTCATAGATGATCGGAACCTCGGGGTCACCGGGTCGGAGGAAGTAGGCGTGCAGCGAATGGACGTCCCGGTCGGGCTCCACCGTTCGTCCCGCGGCGACGAGCGCCTGGCCTGCCACCTGACCACCGAAGACCCGTTGGCGGTCCTCTTCCGGGCTCACGCCCCGGAAGAGATTCACCTCGAGCGGCTCGATATCGAGGAGTTCGACGAGTTGATCGAGTGCGGTGCCCATCGCTCCTTCTATTTTCCTTCCGATTTCCGTCCGATTTCCGTCCGATTTCCGTCCGGGGCCCATGATGTCCGACCCGCGGGCCGCCGGTAGGGTGGCCCGCCGACGACCGTCTGTCCAGAAGAACTCTGTCCAGACAACACGGGGTGAACATGGGCGTGGTACTCGCCATCGACGCCGGCACAACGGGTGTGCGGTCGATGGCGATCAACGACGGCGGCAGCGTCGTGGCGATGGAGTACCGCGAGTTCCCGCAGTACTTCCCCCACCCGGGCTGGGTGGAGCACGACGCTTTCGAGATCTGGGACGCCACGCTCGGAACGCTCACGGATCTGGTCGCCCACCTCGACGAGACCGGGGAGACCGTCGCGGCGGTGGGCGTCACCGACCAGCGTGAAACGACGGTCCTGTGGGACACCGCGACCGGCGACCCGTTGCACAAGGCGATCGTCTGGCAGGACCGCCGCACGGCGCGACGTTGCGACAGCCTGCGCGACGAGGGGTTCGAGCCGACGGTTCGTTCCACCACCGGGCTGGTGCTCGACCCGTACTTCTCGGCCTCCAAGGTCGAATGGCTGCTCGGAGAGGGCGGCGTCACGGTCACGTCCACCACGGCCTTCGGCACGGTCGACACCTGGATTCTCTGGAACCTCACGGGCGGTGCCGACGGCGGAGTCCACGCCACGGAGCCCTCGAACGCCTCACGCACGATGCTCTACGACCTCGCGGCACGCCGGTGGTCCGACGAGATGTGTGCACGGTTCGGAGTTCCGCCCGCCATCCTCCCCGAGCTCCGCCCCTCGAGTGGCCGGTTCGGGCTGACCGATCCGTCCCGAGCAGCCGGCCTCGGAGTACCGGTCAGCGGCATCGCCGGCGACCAACAGGCCGCTCTGTTCGGACAGGCGTGCTTCGAGCCGGGCATGACGAAGAACACCTACGGCACGGGTTCGTTCGTGTTGACGAACCTCGGCTCCACACTCCCCGCCCCCGCCGACGGTCTTCTCACGACTGTGGCGTGGGATATCGACGGCGAGGTCTCCTACGCGATGGAAGGTGCGGTGTTCGTCACGGGTGCCGCGATCCAGTGGCTGCGCGACGGCCTCGGGATCATTGACGCCGCCGCCGAGACCGGCCCGCTCGCCGAGTCCGTTCCCGACACGGGCGGCGTGTACTTCGTTCCCGCGTTCACGGGGCTCGGTTCGCCGCACTGGGATCCGTACGCGCGCGGCACGATCGTCGGACTGAGTCGAGGCACGACCCGGGCGCACCTCGCTCGAGCGGTCGTGGAAGCGATGGCGTTCCAGACTCTCGACGTCGTCGAAGCCATCACCGAAGCGAGCGGCACCCGGCCCTCCGAGCTACGCATCGACGGCGGAGCGAGCGTGATGGATCTCCTCGGCGCCTTCCAGGCCGACGTGCTCGGTCTTCCGGTTCGCCGTGCGGCGGTCCAGGAGACCACGGCACTCGGTGCGGCGTACCTCGCCGGGATCGCCGAGGGTGTATGGAGCGATCGCGACGACGCCGCGTCGGCGTGGGCCTGCGACGCCGAGTTCGAACCGTCCACCGACCCCGCCACGGCCGAGATCAGGGCAACGCAGGTCGCCGACTGGCGTCGAGCGGTCGAGCGGTCGCGCGGGTGGGCACGGCACGCGGCGTCCTAGGCCGCGAGAGGTGCCTCCGTGGCTTCTTGGGCAGGGATCCCCTCGGCCTCGCGCGTGGCGTACGTGTCGACGTACTCGTATCCGGTGAGTTCACGGATCTCGAACATCACCTCGTCGGCGATCTGGCGGGCCACGAGGCGGTCGTCGCCCCGCTCCGCGTACCGAGCGGGATCGACGGGAGGCCCGAAACGGATAGTCACCGTTCGGAAGATGCGCGGAACCTTCTGGTCGACCGGTTGGATCTCGTCGGTTCCGATCAGCCCGACGGGTACCACCGGCGCGCCGGTGGCCAACGCCAGGCGGGCGAACCCCGTGTGGCCCCTGTGGAGCAGTCCGTCGCGGGAGCGGGTTCCCTCGGGATAGATCGCGAACACACCTTCGCCGTCGAGCACCTCTTTCGCCGAGTCCAGCGCACGTTGGCTCGCGCTGCCTCCCTCGCGCCGGATCGGGATCTGTCCGACGCCCCGGAAGAACCACGCCGTCTTGGGATCATCGAAGTAATCGGCCTTGGCGACAAACGTCACACGGCGCCCGATGAGCAGCGGAATGAAGATGGAGTCGAGAAACGACCGATGATTGGAGGCGAGGATCACGGCGCCGCCGACCGGGATGTTCTCCGACCCCTCCACCTTGATGCGGTAGCAGAACCGCAGAATGGGCGTGAGCACCATCTTCACCAGCCAGTACAGCAACGTTCCCGATTCTCCCTGACGATGCGGTGTTTTTTTGCGTCGGACGCGGCGCGATCCTACGTCAGCGCGGGTTGCGTGTGTGCTGCATGGGTGCTGCGTGGGTGCTGCGTGCGACGCGCTCAGCCCAGTTTGGTGAGCGCACGACGGATCTGGCGGACCGCCTGGTTGATCCGTTGCTCGTTCTCGATGAGCGCGAAGCGCACGTACCCTTCGCCGCCGGGGCCGAAGCCCACCCCGGGCGAGACGGCCACCTTGGCCTCCTTCACGAGCATGACCGCGAATTCGAGGCTCCCCATCTCCCGGTAGGGGTCGGGGATCGGTGCCCACACGAACATCGTCCCCCGGGGCGGCTCGATCGGCCACCCGGCTCGGTTCAGCCCGTCGCAGAGCGTGTCGCGCCGGCCGGTGTAGACGGCGTTGATCTCCTCGGGGTAGTCGGGCGCCTCGTTCATGGCGACCGTGGCGGCGATCTGGATGGGCTGGAAGCTGCCGTAATCGAGGTAGGACTTGAGCTTGGCGAGCGCGGCGACGATGTCGCTGTTGCCGAGGGCAAAACCCATCCGCCACCCGGCCATCGAGAACGACTTCGTCAGCGTGTAGAGCTCGACGGCGACGTCCTTCGCTCCGGGAACCTGGAGAATCGACGGAGGCGAGTAACCGTCGAAACCAAGATCGGCGTATGCGAAATCGTGCACGAGCACGACATCGTGTTCCCGCGCGAACCCGACCATGTGCTCCATGAACTCGATATCGACGCAAGCCGTTGTGGGGTTGTGCGGAAAGGAGAGGACCACGACGCGTCGGACGCGGCCACGACTCCTCGTACGCGGCGTGCAGGTTCGCGAGGAAGTCCTCCTCGGGCCCGAGCCGCACCTGGCGGACGTCGGCGCCGGCCAGCACAGGACCCCAGATGTGGATCGGGTAGGACGGGCTCGGGACGAACGCCACGTCGCCGGGCGCGACCAGCGTCCACATGAGGTGCGAAAAGCCCTCCTTGGCGCCGATGGTGGCACACACCTCGGTGTCGGGATCGAGCTCGACGTCGAACACTGACCTGTAGCGGTCGGCCACCGCCTGGCGGAGCTTCGGGATCCCACGACTCATCGAGTATCGGTGGTTGCGCTCGTTGCGGACAGCGTCGACCAGCTTTTCGACCGCGACACCGGGCGAGGGAATATCGGGGTTGCCGAACCCGAGGTCGATGATGTCGTGGCCCGCGCGGCGACCCTCGACCTTCAGGGTGTCGATGGTCGTGAAGACGTACGGCGGCAGATCACCGATTCGTCGGAACTCCATCGCGGGCACGGTACCAGAGGGTTTCCGGGGCGCCGTTAGGATTCGCGGCCCGTGCATCCCGAAGCCGTACTCCTCGACGCCGGAGGTGTGTTTCACCTCCCCGACCACGCGGTGATCGCCGCGGCGCTCGAACGCGTCGACGTCGTCATCGAGCCCGAACTGCTCCACCGGGCGCACTACGCCGGTGCCGCGTGCTTTCCGGCCGACTACGAGGGTGAGCTTCCTTGGCGCGAGATGTGGGAGCGCTACCTCGCCGCCTACGTCGACGAGCTCGACATCCCCGAGGACCTGCGCGACGACGCCATGTCACACCTCGAGAGCGAATTCTCGACCGCGGCGATCTGGCGGCGCGTCATTCCCGGTTCGGCCGATGGGCTGAGGACGCTGTCGGAGACCGGGGTGAGGCTGGGCGTGGTGTCGAACGCGGACGGCGACGTGGGAGCACGCCTGCGTGACCAGGAGATCCTCCAGCTCGGACCGGGGCCCGGCGTGGAGGTGGAGACACTCATCGACTCGGGTCAGGTCGGCGTGATGAAGCCCGACCCACGGATCTTCGAGATGGCGCTGATCGCGCTCGAGCTGACCCCTGAGCAGGTCTGGTACGTGGGGGACATGCCAGGCATCGACGTCGCCGGCGCCCGGCGCGCGGGTATCGAGCCGTTCCTCATGGACCCCTTCGACTTCAACGCGCACCTCGACTGCGAACGCGTGACCTCACTGGCGGATCTGGCCGAGCGCATCACAACCTGAGAGATCTTCACCGTTTCGACCCCGGGCCCCGGATAAGTGTCACACCGGGGTTCTACGCTGATTCTGTCGATGTGGTGGTGTTGTTCTCCGCTCGGTTTCTTCCCCCGATGGCTTTCGTCTGTGCGTGTGCCCTTGTTTCTGTGGCGTCGCGCGGGCGGTGGGAGTTCGGGAGGAGGTGAGCTGTGGAGGAACTACCGGAGGAACCACGGGAGGAACCGGCGGGCGGGTCTGATTCCGCTGGAGACAGGGGTTCGGATGTGGGGCCGTTGGGTCGGGAGATCCTGGATCTGTTCGGGGCCGTGTACCGCCTCGAGGCGAGGCTGTCGGAGCGGATCGCCGCGTTCGATGCGTCGCGGGAGTGGGAAGTCGACGGATCGGCGTCGGCTCAGGCGTGGTTGCGCTACCACGGTCGACTGTCGCCTTCGGCGGCGTCGGGTGCGGTCAAGACGGCCCGTCGCCTGCGGCACTTGCCTCGCACGGCTGAGGCGTTCGCTGCCGGTGAGATCTCGTCGGATCATGTCCGTGTGATCGCCACCGGCACCGACGTTGCCGAAAGCCTCGACGGTCACGACGAGATCGACGCGGTCGAGGTTGCGCGGCTGGTGGCCGAGGGCGAGAAGGTCTTCGTCGATGCTGCTCGCGACCTGGACCCGGGGCGGTTGCGTCGTGTGGTGACCCATTGGCGTCATGTTGTCGAACCTGGGGTGGTCGTCAGCGACGAAGTAGCGGCCGTGTGCCGTCGCAAGCTGCACATGTCACAGACCCTCGAGGGACGGTTCATCCTCGATGGCGAGTTGGATCTCGAGGGAGGCGCGGTCGTCAAGACCGCCCTCGATGCGCTCATGAATCCCAGCCCGGCCGATGGCCCTCGCCGCACCGCGTCGCGCCAACGCGCCGACGCACTCGTCGAGCTGGCCCGCCAGAACCTCGACAGCGGACAGCTCCCCACCTCGGGAGGCGAGAAACCCCATCTGTCGATCCTCGTGCCGCTCGACACGCTCGAAGCTCCCAGCGGCACACCCGCAGCGGAATTCGACAACGGCGAGCTGATCAGTGGCGAAGCTGCACGGCGCCTCGCCTGCGACGCCGGCATCAGCCGCATCATCACCGACGGCACCAGCCAGGCCCTCGACGTCGGACGAAAAACGCCGACCATCCCGCCGGCCATACGCCGGGCACTGGTCATACGCGACCGAGGCTGCGCCTGGCCCGGCTGCGACCGACCGCCGGGCTGGTGCGACGCCCACCATCTCGTGCACTGGGCCAACGGCGGCAGCACATCGCTCGACAACACCGTGCTCGTCTGCCGAGCACACCACACCAAACTCCACGAACACCACTGGAGAGCACGACTCACGCCCGAAGGAGAACTCGAGGTCAAGCCGCCGTGACCGAGAACGCTGCGAACCGGCGCCGATGAACTTCTGGGCCTTCGCCGGCCGCTCACACCTGTGTGCCGACCGGCTCCGCGTAGAACTGTGAGGCCCACTTCCGGTAGGTCATGAACGGACCGTCGGTGTCGATCAGCAGCGGCTTCTCGAGGTGGGCCTTGTGTTCCCAGATCGGGATGTCCTCGGTGAGTTGCTTGTTGATCTCGGCCACGAACGCGTCGGCAATCACCGAGTCCATACGCTCGTCTCCGGTCTTTTCGACCTTGAAGTTGAACCGCTGTTCGACCGTCTCGTCATCGATCGGTGTGGCGCATCCGAGCAGCGCCGCCTTCACGACACCGGGCATCTCGAAGCGGACTTCGGAGAAACCCGGCCCGGTCGCAAACGAGTCGATCCGCCCGTCGACGACACCCTGCGGAGTGACGTACTTCTGCGACGACAGCATCTTCGAGCGCGGTCCGTCGGTCGTGTACTCCTCACACACGGCCACCTCGTCGGTGTTGTGGACGTAGCGGAAGTGTGCGGGATCGACGCTGTTCTCCCCCATCTCCTGGATCGCTGTCTTGATGACGTAGGAGGACTTGTAGAAGTCGGTGAACCCGTCGCCGGCGATGTCGTCGAGTTCGGGGATCTCGAAGCTCGGTGGCGCATCACCGGGGTGGTACCACGCCATGATGAGTCCGTTGCGTTCGATCACCGGGTAGTTGCGGAGCTTCGCCTGCCTGTTGATCCGGTCGCTGTAGGGGATCTCGACGCAGGCGCCGGTCTTGTCGTAGCGCCACCCGTGGAACGGACACTCGATGGTGCCACCGTCGACACAACCGCCGTACCCGAGATGGGCACCGAGGTGCGGGCAGATGGCGCTCTGGAGATTGAGCGAGCCGTCGTCGGCCCGCCACATCACGAGTTCGGAATCGAAGTAGTGCAGCGGCTGGAGCTCCCCCGGCGCGAGGTCTTCGGGATAGCCGATCTGGAACCAACCGAACGGCATCGGGAACGGGAACCGCGCCATGGCGTGTGGCCTCCTGCACTGGTCTTGTGGGTACTGGTCTGGTGGCGGACTCTCAGGGCGACGGGCTAGTCGGGAGCATCGGAACCGACGACCCACATGCTGAAGAACTGCGACCCCCCACCGTACGCGTGACCCAGGGCGCGGCGCGCCCCCGCCACCTGGTAGTCGCCGCAGCGCTGACGAACCTGCTGGGCAGCTTCACCGAATCGGATCATCCCGGACGCTCCGATGGGGTTCGACGACAGGACGCCTCCCGAGGGGTTCCACGGGATGTCCCCGTCGGGCGCTGTAGCGCCCGATTCCGTGAGCTTCCAGCCCTCGCCCTGTGCAGCGAACCCGAGATTCTCGAGCCACATCGGCTCGTACCAACTGAAAGGGACGTACACCTCGGCGCAGTCGAAATCCGACCGGGGATCGGTGATCCCCGCCTGGGCGTACACATCGGCCGCGCAGTCTCGCCCGGCTCGCGGATTCACCTGGTCGCGCCCGGCGAACATCGTGGGCTCGGACCGCATGGCCGTACCCTGGATCCACGCGGCCGGCCCTTCGGTCCCCTTCGCCACGTCCTCGCTACCGATCACGAGCGCCATGGCTCCATCCGAGGACGGACACACCTCGAGATAGCGCAGCGGGTCCCAGAGCATGAAGGACTCCTCGACCATCGCCAGGTCGATGTCGGGGAGGTGTAGGTGCGCGTTCGGGTTGCCCAGCGCTGCGAGGCGGTCCTTGACGGCCACCCTCATCCCGATATCGGCGGGTGCCGAGGCGCGTTCGATGTACGCCCGGATGAGTGGGGCGAAGTAGCCGCCGGCGCCGGCGACGAGCGGTGCCTGGAACGGCATCTCCACGGTGAGGCCCCACACGGAGTCGCTCTCGGACTGCTTCTCGAAGGAGACGGTGAGGACGCGTTCGTGCACACCCGCTTCGACAAGCTTGGCCGCCACGATGGCCGTGGAGCCGCCGACGCTGCCCGCCGTGTGCACGCGCAGCATGGGCTTGCCCGCCGCACCCAGCGCGTCGGCGAGGAACAGCTCGGGCATCACGACACCCTCGAAGGTGTCGGGAGCCTTTCCGATCACGACAGCGTCGATGTCCGACCAGGCCATGCCGGCGTCTTCGAGCGCCTCGAGTGCGGCTTCACGCACGAGCCCAGCGATCGAGACGTCTTTTCGTTCGGCAGCGTGGTGGGTCTGCCCGACCCCGATCACCGCGCAGCGTTGACTGCCCACGTCAGTTCCCCTCCAACACGGCGACGAGGTTCTGCTGGAGTGCAGGGCCGGACGCGGCATGGGCGACACCCCGGTTGACGCTGCCGTTGTGGATGCGGGCGGCGACTTCCCCGAAACGGATGAGGCCGGCTGACATCACCGGGTTGGCTGCCAGCGGGCCCCCGCTCGGGCTGCGGACGACGTCATCGGCGAGACCCAGCGCGTCGGCGAGGATCAACTCCTCGTGGCTGAACTGCGCGTGGAGTTCGGCGATGTCGACGGGTCCGTCGGCCACGCGGGCCTTCTTTGCGGCAAGGCGCGCCGACTCACTGGTCGACAGGTCGCGCAGACCCATCGCCTGGGAATCGATCCGATGATCGATACCGCGAATCCACGCCGGGCGGTCGCAGAGGTCGTGGGCAAGGTCGCCTGCGGCCAGCACGAGAGCGGCGGCACCGTCGGTGATCGGAGCGATGTCGAGTTCGCGCAGCGGCGGTGCCACGATCGGCGCAGAGAGAGCGTCGGCCGCGTTGACATCGCCCGAACGCACGGCGTTCGGGTTGGAGCGGGCGTCGCGGGAGCTCCGCGCGGCCACCTCGGCCAAATCAGCCTCGGTGTGGCCCGTCTCCTCGAGATACGCGCACGCCTGGAGCGCGGCAAGGTCCACCATCGATGGCCACAACGGGGCTACGTAGTACGGGTCTGACTGGAGGGTCATGATCTCGTGCAGATCGCCCATCGACGACTTGCCGAAGCCGTACACGAGAGCGGAGTCGACGGTGCCGGTCTGGAGGGCGACCCAGGCTTCGTAGAGTGCCCACGCGGCGTCCATCTCCACATGGCTCTCGTTGATCGGGGGCCAGGCGCCGACCGCGTCGAGGCCGGCCACGAAGGTGAACGGACCCCCGCTGAGGTAGTCGCAGCTCCCCGAGATCGTGAATCCGATCTCCGCGCGCTCGATGCCCGAGCGCTCCACCGCCTCGCGTACGACCGGGATGATCGTCTCCACCTCGTTGCGCTGCGTGTCCGCACTGACGTGTTTCGACTGCGCGAAGGAAACGACAGCGACGTCACGCATGGCTGTCACGCATGGCTGTCACGCATGGCTGTCACGCACGGCTGCCTCGCACGGCTGTCACGCATGTCTAGATGAAGTCCTTGTAGTCGTCGTAGGCGGCGTCGGGCTCGCCGGTCGGGCGGAAGTAGCGGATGCTTCGCTGATCGGCACTCACCTCGTCGGCCCACACGACCTCGACACGCATACCCATGCGGACGTCGGAGGCCTCGACCTCACCGATCAGACCGAAGAAGGCCAGCGAGGCGCCGTCGAGGACGATCTGCGCGCACACGTAGGGGATCTCGGGCGCCAGGTCAGACAAGCCCGGGATGTTCACGATGCAGAAGGTCGTGATGGTCCCCCTCGGCCCGACCTCGACCTCGATCTCGGTGGGATGCCCCGTCTTCGGATCCGAGCCCCGTGGCGGTACGTAGACCTCGTCTGAATCAGCAGCCCGCTCGCCGACCAGACGGCGCTCGGCCAGACCGTGGAGAAAGCGCGTCGGGGCCACGCCGGGGTTCACGTCGTACTCGAGGCGGACCGGAGCGACGACCCCCGACACCGGTTCGGTGAGACCGCTGGGTTCGGGTGGTGTGGGCACCTCGCCGTCGGCCTGGGGTACCCAGGCCTCGAGATCGGTCAGCGTCCCGGTGCGTTCGCCCGCCCACCGGGGCATGACGCGCATCCCGACGCGCATCACATCGGGACTCCCGGCGTCGACGACGTGGAGCATCGCCGTGTCGGCGCCGTCGGGGCGCACGAGAACGAAGGCGAAGGGATGATCGAGGTGGTGCTTGCCCGGGCGGGGCTCGGCCACCCATGTCCACGACTCGACGAGACCTGACGGGCCCACGTCGACGAACTCGTCGTCGTCCACGCCGATCGGGTCGGTGGTTTCCGGGTCATACTCCAGCGGCGGCACCAACACACGACCGTCGGCCAGGCGCACTCCGGTGATTCGACCTTCCCGTAGACCTGTCAGGTAGCGACCGATCACCGGACCGACCGAGCGCGTGTAGCCGCCGGGGTACTCCAGGACGTGGTGCGCGACGAGCGCGTCACCCACCGCCATCAGATCTGTGCCTCGTGGTCTTCCCAGTACGGGTCACGCAGCTTGCGTTTGTAGAGCTTGCCGCTCGGGTCTCGGGGCATGGTCTCGATGAAGTCGATCGACTTCGGCCACTTGAACTTCCCGAGCCGGCCCCGCACATGGTCGAGAATCGACTCGGCGAGGTCGTCGCCTGCCTCCACGTCCGCCTTCGGCTCGACGACCGCCTTGATCTGCTCACCCCAGTCGGGGTCGGGGATGCCGAACACAGCCACGTCGGCCACGTCGGGATGCGAGAGGATTTCGCCCTCGATCTCGGCCGGGTAGATGTTCACGCCACCCGAGATGATCATGTCGGACTTGCGGTCGCAGAGGAACAGGAAGTCGTCGTCGGTCATGTAGCCGATGTCACCCACGGTGAAGAAGTCGTCGTACCGGCTCTCGTCGGTCTTCTCGCGGTCGTCCTTGTACTCGAACTCGGCACCCATCGTCTTCATGTACACGGTGCCGGGAGTTCCCCTGGGAACCTCGCGCATGTCGTCGTCGAGGCAGATGACCTCGGAGATCGGCCAGGGCTTGCCCACCGTGCCGGGGTGCTCCAGCCACTCCTGCGGCGTGGCGAGCGTGCCACCGCCTTCTGTGGCGGCGTAGTACTCGTAGATCACCGGTCCCCACCAGTCGAGCATCTTGCGCTTCACGTCGACCGGGCACGGGGCCGCTGCATGGATCGCGTAGCGCATCGACGACACGTCGAAGCCCTCACGAACGTCGTCGGGCAGCGCGAGCATCCGGTGGAACTGCGTGGGGACCATGTGGGTCGTCGTGACGCCATAACGCTCGATCCGCTCGAGGGTCCCCTCGGGCGTCCACTTGTCCATCATCACGAGCGTGTGCCCGTAGTGCAGCGAGCTCCCGCCGAACATCGTCACGGCGGTGTGGTAGTTCGGCGACGTGACGAGATGGACGTTCCCGTCGTCCGGTTCGATCCCGAACAGCGACAGGAGCATCGAGTGGAGCTCGACGTTGGTGTCGGGGTCGAGGTCGGGCAGACCGCGGCGTACACCCTTCGGACGCCCGGTCGTCCCCGACGTGTAGTGCATGGCCATTCCGGCCACGCGGTCGTCCGGCATGGTGTCCGACTGCCCGTCGATGAGCTCGGCGACCGATCGGTAGCCCGCGACCTCGGAGTCACCACTGTTCTCGCCACTCTCGCCACTCTCGCCACCTCCCCCTGCGTCGGGGACGACATCCGGAGCACCATCGGGAGCACCATCGGGAATGACGAAGCGGGACGCTTCGGAGAGCTCCATCTCGGCGATGGCGTCCGTGGCCTGCTCCGCGTAGCGCGTCGATGTCACGAAAGCGTTCGCTCCCGCGTCGTTGAGGATGTACGCGATCTCGGGACCGCTCAGGTGGTAGTTGATGGGCGTGAGGTACCAGCCCGCCTGCAGCGCCGCGAGGTACATCTCGATAGCGGCCACGCCGTTGGGGAGCATGGTGGACACGGCGTCACCACGCCGGAGACCCAGGGCCCGCAGTCCGTGGACGAGGCGGTTGGCGTTGGCGAGCATCTCGCCGGCGGTGTGCTCGGTGCCGTCGGGGTCGACGAGAGCGAGACGGTCAGGGTCGGCGGCCGCCGACCTCCAGAAACCCACGTCTGCCATCACTCGAAACTAGAACGCGTCTCAGTTCTGGCGCAACACGAAGACGGGGCGCGTTCACTGCGATCCGAAGCTGTTCCGTTCGATCCAGCCAATGGCGGGTTCACCCTCGTCGGGGACGAAACGTACCAGCGTGCGCCGGTAGCACGACGTGCGGGGCGGGTCGAAGCAGTGCGAGATGTCGAGCTCGATTCCCGCGATCGACTCCATACGACCACCGATCGTGGACCCGTCGGCCGTGGTCACGGTGAAGGGTCCGTGGACCGGATCGTCGAGGTCGTCGTCGCGGTACACGAAGCCGCAGTCGACCTCGGTGATGTCGGTGGTCGTGTCGCGCAGCACGTAGCCGGCCGTGATCTGGTCGAGCCCCGGAATGTCGACGAGTGCCCACTGCATCCGGTAGTCGCCGGCGCCTACGACGACGAACAGCCATTCCATGTCCCACGGGCGCGGACCCCATGAGTGGTCGCGTTCTCCACGACCCGTGAACGCTTGCCCGTCACCGAGCCCGGCCATCCCCTCGAGCGAGACCGGCTGTTCGAAGCGGTTTGCCACGTAACCCTGTGCCGAGTGGCCGGGCACGTCGGACGGACCCGTCGAATGGGCCGCACCCGCGGCCTCGTAGCGAAGATCGATCGTGAACGGTGCGGTCATCCCCGCGCGCGGCCCCGTCATGATGCGACCGTGTCCCGTCGCCCGGAGGCGACCGGTGCGGAGCGCGTCGGAGCGGTCCCACTCGAAGGACAGGCCCCAACTGTCGCAGGCGAGCCGGTCGGTGTCGACGAGGTCCATGGCCAGGCGCGGCTCCTCAAGGAGCATCCATTCGCCGTCGGCGTAGAGCGTGATCCAGATGAATGCGCGGTCCTGGTTGGGGTGAAGACCGATGCGCATGTGACCGGCCTGCGACCCCTTCGCGTTGAACCAGTCGAGGAACCACGACTCGTTCCACCAAGGGTGTTCGGGGCTGTGAGGATGCGGCCCCTCGTCGGCGGCCTGGATCCCGAATTTCGTGAGCTCCGCCATGTCGGGGATGGCCCTGTCGGGAACCGCCCTGTCAGGAACCGCCCTGTCAGGAACCGCACTGTCGGGAACTGCACTGTTGGACACCGCTGCGTTCGCCATGGTGCCGAGTCTGTCACGAACGCACAGGCTGCACCTCCGCGCAGGCGAGTTCTCCTGAGAGTCGCGCTCAGTACCGGACCCAGGTGTCGGGTTCGCTCGTGGCGCCCAGACCGTCCTGCGTGTAGTCGCACACGCCGTCCGGGAAGACCTCGTCCAATTGCTCGCGCTGTTCGTCGGTGAAATCGACGTCGTAGAGGCCGCTGTCGAACGCCTCGTCGAGTGACTGGAGCGAGCACTTCAGGACGGTCGATCCGACCGCGGCTCCGGCAACGGTCCGTGGGTCACCGGCGAATGGGTACTCGTCACGGCACGGACCGGGTTCGGTGTAGATGTCGAGACCACTGACGCGCTCGCCGTCGCCCGTGACGCAGTTGTCGACCGCGGCGTCCGGCCGCCCGGCTTCGAGGCGTGCATCGAGTGAGTCGTCCGAGTCGTCCGCAGCAAGGTTCGTGATCCACTCGTCGACGACCTCGATGATCTCGACGTTGAGATCGTCGGTCGCGCCACTCAGTGCCTGTACGAGATCGGTGGCACCTCCCGCAGGCGGACGCGTCCACACCATGAAGTTGGGCGCTCGGCCGGCGTCGTCGTTCTGGAAGCGCTCGAGGAGCTGGACGGACCGGAAACGGTCGTGGATGTCGCCGGCCAGGTCGGTGTAGGTGTCGACGGTGACGATCGGAATCTCGCGCAGCCCGCCGGCAGCGAGGTTGATGCGGCCGTTGACGTAGGAGTCGGCGATCACGTCGTCGTCGGCGGCGGTCCGCTCGGGCACCGGACGGCCGTCGTCGTCGAAGCCGCCGATCTGCTCGTTGAGCTCGACAAACTGATCGACGTCGATGGTGCCGGCGTTGAGCGCGTCCAACCCGTACTGCACTCCGACGTTGTCGATGGGACGACGGGCGAAGCCGGTGTCGTCGTCGACGCCGAAGACGTTGATGTTGCTGTCCTGGAGGGTGCAGCGGACGCCGCCCGGGTTCGCGTCGGGATCGTAGACCTCGCCCGAGGCCTCGTAGATCGGACAGCCCGACGACGCGTCGATTCCCACGGCGAACGTGGCGTTCCACAGCCCGCATGTGCTCGCGACGGCATGACCGTTCACGGCGGTCCGCTGCTCGTCGGTCCAGGTAACGCCGGCCTCGCTCCCATAGAACTCCGCGAGGAGAACACAGTCGGACACCCCGGGCGCGATCGAGATCGCGTCGGGAAACGGCGACCGAACCGTGAGCCCGTCGAGGATGCCTGGATAGTTCTGTGCGATCAGGTACTGCTGGATGGCTCCGCCCGAGCCGCCGTTGCCGATCGTGGCGAACGGCGCGCCGTACGTCTCGATGAAATGCTCTTTGACCATCATCGCGGTCTCGGCCGAGAGCACGTCGTTGCAGGCGACCTGGAAGGTATTGAGCGTGGCTGTGGCTGTCGCGTAGCCGGCCTCGAGGAGGTCGAGCGGCACCGGGCCACCGAGCTCGGGGCTCTCGGTGTCGGAGAGGAGTTGCCCCTGGCTGTAGCTCGTCCCGCACCCACCACCGAACGAGTAGACGAGCCGGTCGTTCCAGACCGGCTTCGGGGCGGTCGCTTCGGTCGTGGGCTCCGGCTCCACCGTGTGGATCCAGTACACCGCACGGTTGATGGTCCCGAACTCGTTGCGGATCACGAACGGAACCGTCTCACCGTCCACCACCGCGGTGGCGGCGTCAGCCGGGACAACCGAGGGATCGTCGAGAGCGACGACCTCGCGGTCGCCGTTCACGTAGGTCCAGACAGTTCGCGTGTCGGCGGTACAGTCGTCGTCGAGCGCCGGGCCGAGCCCATGAACTTCCGTTGTGCACTCGAACGGTTCCTGGTGGGCGCCGGAGAATATCGGCCCACTGATCGGGTGGTTCGTGAGCTCGATCTCGGCTTCGGCGTCGCCCGAGGCCGCCACCACGACGTTCTCGCCTTCCACGAGTCCGTCCACGACGCCTTCGAACGAACCCGCTGCGCCGCCGTCGGTCGGCTCGAACCGGTCGGTCACGTCGACGCCGTCGAGACTCACGACCAGATCATCCCCGGCCCCGTCGATACGGAGAAGAGCGTCGCCGCCGCTCACCATGTCGGCCCGTGGCGAGAGCGTCGCGATCTCGAGTCCGGTGTCGCCGGCCGCGCTGGTGGAATCATCCGCCGACGATGAGTCGGATGAGCCACCCGAGCAGGCGCCACCCAGCAGAATCAGCAGCCCAATCGGCACCGCGATCAGCAGCCCGGTCGGCAGCCCAGTCAGCAGCGCACCGCTGCCTTTCGGCTCCCGGCGCGGCTTTCGGCGCGGCTTCCGGTCGTACCGGTCCAAACCTCGCGTGTCGGACATCGTCGAGACGATAGCGGGCGGCAGCCCACACCGGCACCGCGGCCCTCATCCCGACGTCACGAACGCACAGGCCGCGGAATGTAGCGTTGACGCCCCGTGAACGACCGCGACCGACACCCCTGCGCCCGGCGCCGACGCACCCTGCCCCGGCACGGCCTCTGGCGCGCGCGGATTGCCCTGGTCGCGCTCATCTGCCTGACGCTGTCCACCCTTCCGGCGTCATTTCCGGGCGCGGCGGCCGCTGACCGAACTGCGGATCGTCCGGCCGGTGGCGGAGGTGGGCCCAGCGTCTACGTCTGGGGCGATTCCGTCATCCTCGGCGCCGAGACCCAGATTCCCCCCACGATCGGTGCCACGATTCCCGAGGCACGTGTCGAGATGTCCGCCGAGGTCGGCCGTTCCGCCCTCGAATCCCCGGGTCTGCTCGCCGGGCGTTCCGACGACGTCGTCGTGATCTCGATCGGCCACAACGACGGACCTGTCGGATTCTCGCAGCGTATCGACGCCATCATGGCGTCGCTGGAGAACGTCGACCATGTGGTGTGGCTGACCCAACAGGAGTTCCAGGCAGATCGTCCCGGGATGAACGCCGACCTGCGCGACGCGGCTCGCCGCCACGCCGGCCTCGAGGTCCTCGACTGGAACGCGCTCGCCGCGAGCACCCCGAACGCGAACTGGGATGACGGACTGCATCTGCGTCCCGAGGGCGCGCAGGCGATGGCCGACGCCATCGCGGAAGTCGTCGATGAGGTTCTGACCGCCTCGCTCCCTGCGCTCTTGGCCGTCGGCGCGGCATGGTCGCTCCGTGGTGTGGAACGCGTCGCCGAAAGCGGTGTCGCGGGTAGCTAGACCTTCACGGGGATGTGCTTGATGCCGTTGATGAGGCTCGACGCGAGATGAGACGCCGGAGCCGTCGGCGCGAGGTCGGGCATCCGCTCGAAGATCTCCTCGAACATGACGTTGATCTCCATGCGTGCGAGGCTCGCACCCAGGCAGAAGTGCGGGCCGCGCCCGCCGAACGCCAGGTGCTCGTTGGGCTCCCGGGTCACGTCGAAGGTGTGCGGGTCCTCGAAGTGACGGGGATCCCTGTTGGCGGCGCCGTACCAGATCGTGACCTTGTCGTCCTTGGAAACCGCCACGTCACCGATCGCCGCGTCCTGGGCAACCGTCCGGCGGAAGTAGCGCACCGGCGAGACGAAGCGGAGCATCTCCTCGACAGCCGACGGGATGAGCGAACGGTCCTGTGCCACCTTCTCGCGCTGGTCGGGGTGGTCGAACAACGCCTGCATTCCACCTGAGATGAGATTCCGCGTGGTCTCGTTGCCCGCAACCGCGAGCAGCAGCACGAAGTAGTTGTATCCCTCGGCGGTGAGCCTGTCGCCGTTCTCGTCGGGTGTGAGCAATTTCGTGACCAGATCGTCGCGGGGGTTCGCCAGGTGGTCGTCGGCCATCGCCTGCGCGTAGGCGAAGAGCTCCGCGGCGGCATTGTCCGCAGCCTCCTCCGCGACAGCGGCGCTCTCACCGCCGTACTCGGGGTCGTAGCGGCCCATCATCCGGTTGCTCCAGTCGAAGACCTTGTGACGGTCCTCCTGGGGTACACCGATCAGGTCGGCGATCACCATGAGCGGGAGTTCCGCGGCGACGTCGGTGACGAAGTCGAACTCCCCCATCTCCAGGGCCCGGTCGATGATCTGATCGGTCGACCGGCGCACCGCCGGTTCCATCGACCGCACGACCCTGGGCGTGAAGGCGCGCGCCACGAGCATGCGGTTCTTGGTGTGATCGGGTGGGTCCTGGTTGATGATGAGGTTCTCGAGGCCCGGGATCATCTTCTCCATGAGGAAGCCCTCGCCGGAGCGGAAGGTCTGGGCCTCGCGCGACACGGTGACGACGTCGTCGTAGCGAGTCACCACCCAGAACCCGGGGGCGAACTCACCGCCGGCCGGATGCCAGTGGACCGGGTCGGTCTCCTGGAGCTCGCACAGGAACTCGAGTGACGAGTCGTCGCCGTAGGCGGTCTGGTCCTCCAGGGGGAACTCGTCGCGCTCGATGACCGTCATCGAATCTGTCCTCTCGATCCCGCGGGTAGTACGACACGTGGCCGTTTCGGCCACAATACCGGGCGTCGGAGACAACCCGCTATCGCCCGGAGCACGATGTGGCACTGCACAACGAGATCTCCAACGAGGACTGCCGCTTCGAGGTCGACGGCAACGTGGCCGTGCTCACCCTCGATCGCCCGGGGGCGAAGAACGCCCTGTCCACTCCGATGCTGGTCGCCATGCACGACGCCTGGGTCCACATCAACGAGAACCCCGAGATCCGCGTGGCGATCCTCACAGGAGCGGGCGGCGACTTCTGTGCGGGCGCCGACCTGAAGTCGATGATGGATCCGAACACACCCGAGATCTACAGACAGCGGATGGCCGACGACCCCGATCTTCACTGGAAGGCGCTGTTGCGTCACTACAGCGTCCGAAAGCCCCTCATCGCGGCGGTCGAGGGCGCCGCGGTGGCCGGGGGAACGGAGATCCTCCAGGCCACCGACATCCGCGTCGCGGCGACCTCCGCGTTCTTCGGGATCTTCGAGGCCAAGCGGGGACTGTTCCCCCTCGGTGGCTCCACGGTTCGTCTCCAGCACCAGATTCCCTTCACGCTCGCCATGGAGCTTCTGTTGACGGCGCGTCGCGTCGAGGCCGAGGAGGCACTCGAGATCGGGCTCATCGGCCATGTCGTCCCCGACGGCCAGGCACTCGACAAGGCCCGGGAGATCGCCGCGCAGATCGCCGCGAACGGGCCACTCGCCGTCCAGGCCATCAAGGAGTCGGTGATGGCCACGCGCGACCTCACCGAAGAGGAGGGGCTCGCCAAGGAGCTCGAATTCGGCTGGCCGGTCTTCGCCACGCGGGACGCCGAGGAAGGCCCCCGCGCCTTCGCCGAGAAGCGCACACCGAACTTCCAGGGCAGGTGAGCGACGAGGCTCGTGCACGCCTGGCCCGGGCAGTGCGCGATGCGGTGGACGCCACGATGACGGTCGGTACCTCCGACGCAGCGCTCGACGCGGCAGCCGCCCGTGTGGCCGCGGCCGTCGCGACACTCAGGGGCAGCGGGCGCACCGCGCTGCATCGCACGGAGCTCAAAGGCGCCGCAGCCTTCGGGGGCACCGACAGCCACGTAGCGGGAAGTCCCCAGCTCGGGAGCGAGAATCCTCTGGCTCCGCCCGTGGACCTCGAGATCGTCGACGGTCGGGTCTTCGGTAACGTGACCTTTCGGGCTCCCTACGAAGGACCACCGGGCTACGTGCACGGCGGCGTCCTCGCATCGGTCTTTGACGAACTGCTCGGCATCGCCAACATCACGGGAGAATCGCCGGGCATGACCGCCAAGCTCACCGTGCGCTATCGCCGCCCCACAGCCCTGCACCGCCCGGCCGAGTTCGAGGCCTGGCACGAGCGCCGCCAGGGGCGCCGCCTCGTCGCACACGCGACACTGCGGGTCGACGGTGAGCTCACCGCGGAGGCCGAAGGGCTGTTCGTGGGAATCGACGCACAACTCGCCGAGGAGTACTTCGGTGCTCTGCGCAAACAGGCTGAGCAGGCTGGGCAGACTGGGCAGACTGGGCAGACTGGGCAGGCGAACACGACGGAGGCAACAGACTCGTGAAGTTCCCCGAGCAGGGCATGAGCCGACCGGACATCTCCGACGAGATGCGCGCCAAGAAGACCGACGATGCCCGTTGGGCGGAGGGTCGGACCTTCTCGCTGATCTACCCCACCGAGGGCGCCCTCGACGAGAACGCTCGCGACAGCGGCTCCGGCCCCCCGATCGAGATCGACGACGTCGTGGCCGACGCGCACGACCTCTACCTCTACGAGAACGCACTCAACCCGTTCCGCTTCCCGTCGCTGCGGGAGATGGAGGCCGACGTCGTCTCGATGACCGCCGACCTGCTGCACGCGCCGGACGACTTCGGCGGATCGATGACCTCGGGGGGAACGGAATCGATCCTCATGGCGACTCTCGTCGCCCGTGGCCGTGCCCTTGCCGAGCGCGGCGTCACCGAACCGCAACTCCTCGCTCCGGTTTCCGCCCACCCGGCGTTCGCCAAGGCTGCCTACGTCCTCGGGCTCGAGCACGTGCAGATCCCGATCGGCGACGACTTCCGCGCCGACGTGGACGCCGCGGCGGAGCTCGTGACGGACCGCACGGCCATGATCGTGGGGTCCGCTCCCGGCTATCCCCACGGTGTCATCGACCCCATCCCGGAGCTCGCCGCCATTGCGGCCGAGCGAGGTATCGCGTTCCACACTGACTCCTGTGTGGGCGGGTTCCTCCTCCCCTTTCTCGAGCGCCTCGGACGCGACGTCCCACCCTTCGACTTCCGGGTGGAGGGCGTCACGTCCATGTCGGCCGACGTCCACAAGTACGGATACACCACGAAGGGCGCCTCGGTGGTGCTGCACCGACGTCAACAGTGGTTCATGGACCACCAGGTGTTTCTGTACGACCGCTGGCCCGGCGGGCTCTACGGGTCGCCTGCCATGGCCGGGGCCCGGCCGGCGGCACCGATCGCCGCGGCGTGGGCCGTCATGCGACACCTCGGCGTCGAGGGCTACGTCGCGCTCGCGGACTCCCTCCTCGACACCACGGCCGCCCTGAAGACGGGCATCGAAGAAATCCCCGAGCTCCACGTACTCGGGGAGCCCGCGGCGAGTCTCGTGGCCTTCGGGTCCGACACCGTCGACATCGGCGCTGTCGGAGACGTCATGGACGACCGCGGCTGGCACCTGGACCGCCAGACGGGTCCGGACGCGCTTCACATGATGATCTCGCCGGCCCACAGGAAGATCGTCGACGTGTTCCTCGCGGACCTGGCCGATGCGGTGGCGAACCACGGCGAGTCCCGTGGCGTCGAGGCGCGTTACAGCTGACGGGTGTCTAGCTCTGGCTCACGCGGGCGAACACGGCCGCCCCGATGGCACCGGCCTCCTCACCCAGTTCGGCAGCGACGACCGGAATCGCCGGGCGGTACTCCGGTGCTTCGATCCGGTGTGCAAAACAGCGCTGGAGTGGTTCGAGAAGCGCTGCGCCGGCCGTCATGACGCCGCCGCCGATGACGATCTTCTCCGGATCGAGGATGTTCGCCAGGCCCGCGAGCCCGATGGCCACACGATCGGCGTACTCGGCGAGCAGTGCGAGCGAGTCGTCGGCTCCGCGGGCTGCCGAGCGGGTCACGTGGCGGCCATCGACAGCCGCGGTGTTGCCTTCGGCTTCGGCCAGAACGCTCGGCGCACGGCCCGCCCCCACCCACTCGCGGGCGAGCCGTCCGAGGGCGGTTCCCGAGGCGATCGCCTCCCAGTGACCCGATTCACCGCACGCGCACCGGGGCCCGTTCGGGTCGACGGTGAAGTGGCCGATCTCGGCGGCAAAGCCGTTGGCGCCACGGTACGGACGCCCGTCGGTGACGATGCCGCCGCCAATTCCGGTCCCCAGCGTGATGACGAGAACGTGGGAGCCGCCGCGCGCGGCCCCGGCGGTCACCTCGCCCCAACCCGCGGCGTTGGCGTCGTTGTCGACGGCTACCCCGACTCCCAGACGCTCGCCGAGGTCGTCGGCGAGCGGAGCCTCACGAAGCGCCGGGAGATTCGGTGCGTACCGGACCCGACCGTCGAGCGTGACCAGACCGGCGATCCCGACGCCGACACCCGAAAAGGCGCCGGCCTCTGATTCGAGTGCGCGGGCGATCTCCACGAATCCGTCGAGGAGGTCCGTGTAGCTCTCCGGCGTGGGAATTCGGCTGCGGGCGAGCACCGACCCCTCCTCGTCGAGAGCAACGCCGAGCATCTTCGTGCCGCCGACGTCGATGCCCAGGGTGATCACGGCCGCGCGCGATCCCTAGTCGAGGTGAATGGACGAGAAACCACCGGTCGCCGCACCGCCCGGCGACTCGCCATCGGATGTGGTGGGTCCTTCACCACCGGTCCCGCGCCGCTCACTCGCTGCACGCTGTTCACCAGATCCGCGCTGTTCACCCACTCCGCGTTCGGCCGCCTGCACGACGGTCTGCGCGGCGAGGAGCAGTTCCTCCATGGCGCGCAGGAGATGCTCCGCTGTCTCGGGGCCCGCCTCCATGAGAGCGTCGACGAGCGGGTTGGCTGACGCCGACTTTCCCGACACCGACTTTCCCGACACCGACGCCCGCGATGATGTGGGCGGTGGCCGGCGGGAGCGGCGCGAGCGTGCGAAGCCCTCGTCGGACGCTCCCGAGGTCTCCCCCGCCTCGCTCGACGACGTGGCAGCCGTGGGGTCAGGGGCCGTGTCGGCACCGAAGTCGGCACCGAAGTCGGCGTCGAGGTCGTCGAACAACGGGTTGCCTCTCGGGCGATGGGTTTCGCGCATCGTCAGACCTCCCCGAACTCGATGTCCAGTCTGGCGTTCTCGATGTGCGCGCGGCGTACCGGGCGGCGGCGCAGGCTGTCGGGCAGCAGAATCGCCCGTCGGTACGAGGCGATACCGATGTAGAGCTCGTCGCCTGATCGCCCCAGATCGACCTCTTCCTTGGTCGTGAAGGGCAGGTTCAGCGAAAGCACCGGGATGCCGTCGCGCTGGCGGAGGCTCATGGGCTCGACGGTGCTCATCCGACGGTCGGGCGGGTCGTCACCGTAGAGGCTCGCACCGAACGCGCTCAGCCTCTGAATGCCGACGAGCTCGTTTTCGGCCAACTCGGCCTGCATGATCGGGACAGGCTCGAAGTTCGTGGTGATGGTGCCGAGGTGCTCCGCCTGGGCGTCGCGCCAACCCTTGAACCACGGATCGGTCACGGCGTCGGGGAGGACGCGGTTCGCGATCACCGCGTCCACGTGGTAGCCGAAGAGCGAGAGGTACGTGAACGTGCGCCGGGCTTCGGCCACGACCATCCGCTCGGGCGTGACGACCAGGCGTGCGCTGCTCACGCTGCCGTCGGTGAGCAGGTCGCGCACACCGTCCAGACGATCGTAGAACCGCCGGACGTTCTCGAAGACCCCTTCGCCGGGCGTCGGCATCTTCACCATGCGACTCATGAGCGGCCGAACCGCACGCGTCACAGCACGCTGGGCCGGGAAGATCCTTTCCATGTACCAACCGAGGACATCGGGAAGCGAGAGCAGGCGAAGCGTTTCCGCAGTCGGCGCACAGTCGACGACGATGAGGTCGTACTCTCCCGATTCGGCCTGTGTGCGGAGCTCGGCGAGCGCGAACACCTCGTCGAGCCCGGGAATCACCGCGAGCTCCTCGGCGTCGAGGCTCTCGGCGCCGGCCCACTGGAAGAGCGCCACCAGGTAGTCCCGGATCGACCCCCACGCCTCTTCGAGACGGTCGCGGGCGTCGAGTTCCTGGCCGTCGAGGCGACCCGTGACAGGGAGAACGGTGTCGCCCAGCTCCACGTCGAGTGCGTCGCCGAGTGAATGGGCAGGGTCGGTGGAGCACACGAGGGTCCGCATCCCCGACTCCGCCGCCCGGAGAGCCGTGGCCGCCGCTACCGTGGTCTTGCCGACGCCTCCCTTACCGGTGAAGAGAAGGACGCGCATGGACGGGCAAGGCTACCGGCAGCCGGTCACCAGCGTCCCATTCCCGTCAGCCTCGTCTCAGGCAGACTCGACGCAGTCAGACTCGTCTCAGTCAGACTCGACGCGTCGCTTCAGCTCCTTCAGCGCGTCGCCCATGATGAGCCGTGAGGCCTTCTTCTTCATGAAGCCCGGCATCGGAACCGCTACTTCGACCGCGAGCTCGTAGACGACACGGGTTCCGTTTCCGTCGGCTTCGAAGGAGTAGCGGCCCTCGAGGCTCTTCAGCATGTCGCCCTCGGCGAGCGACCACGCGAACGACGCGGGGCATCCGAGTAGTCGTAGTCGTACACGGAACGCAGGCTCTTTCCCATGGCCGCCACCCGGAGCTCGACCTTGGCGCCGCGACCCTCGTCGTCCCTCTCGAGAACCGACACCTCTTTCACGCTCTTGGTCCATTCGGGGTAGCTCTCGTAGTCGGTGGCCACCGCCCAGCACTCAGCCGGCGACCCGTCGATGTGGATGCGATCAACTGCCTGGTCGGCCACGTGAGTCCTTTCCGTCGGGCGTACTCCGCGGGGGGAATGTGCCATGGGTTGCCCCCCACAGTCCGATCAACCCGAGTTGCAGCATGGGAACCATAACCCCGAAAGGGTTGACCACGGCCGTCCCTGCCGCCACCAGGAGGCTCAGGCCCAGAGCCCCGTAGAGCTGCCAACGAGCGGTAGCCGGTGCCCGACCCTCCGCCAGGAAGAGCGTCGAGACGGCGATCTCCGCGCCGCGCGCGTTGCGGACGAGCGCGACACCGAACGCGGCGATCCAGACCGGGAACGACGCCACGAACAGGCCGATCGTGGTCGCCACCGCAGCGGTATCGAAGGCGCCCACGCCCAGCGCGGCCGGAACACTGGTAACGGCGAAGAGTGCCACGCTCGACCACGAGACGACGAAGATCCACCGCCCGGGCACGGTGTCGGAACCATCGGATGGTTCTGCGCCCGCGGCTTCTTCGCTCACAGGATCTTCGGTCATCCCAACGGAACCAGTGCATCGAACCGGCCCCCTGCGATCGGTGCGAGCAACCTGGCGCGTTGGTCATAGGACCACTCCGTTTCCGAGCACTCCCGTGCCCGATGTCCCATCGCCTCACGCATGTCGTCATCGCGCAACAGCCGCTCGAGAACCTCGCGGACTTGCTCGACGTCCTCCGGCTCCACGACGAAGCCGGTTTCCCCGTTGAGCACCGCTTCGTGCGAACCGCCGCTGCGTCCCGCGACAACCGGGACTCCGCACGCCGCCGCCTCGAGGAAGACGATGCCGAAGCCTTCCGCTTCGAGACCCCTCCAACGTTCCCTGCACAGCATGGAGAAGACGTCAGCGCACGCGTAGACACCGGCGAGGTCCTCATCGGGTACGCGCCCGAGAAACACGGCGCGGTCCCCGAGACCGACGTCGCGCGCCACGGACTCGAGTCGCTTGCGATCACGGCCGGTTCCACCGATCGCCACCTCGACGTCGGGGATGGTCGCCACCGCGCGGAGGAGCACGTCGAAGCCCTTGCGCGGCACGAGGCGTGAGACCCCCAGAACCAGGGGGCGATCGGGGTCGAGACCGAAACGTCTTCGGACCTCGGTCCGCTCGTCGCTCGATTGGAGGGGTTGGAACCTGGTTGGATCGACGCCGGGAGGCACGACCACACCCGGAACCGGTTGACCCGCGGCGTGTGCGGCCTCGGACGCCGGATAATTCCCCGCCGCCACGATTCCTTCTGCACCGCGCAACACATTCCCGGCGAGCGTGTGCGACAGAGGGAGCCGCCCCGGCACCGTCACTTCAGCGCCATGAACGACCACGACATGCGGTGCCGACTTCAGGCGACGACCGATCAGGCCGAGCGGGAGCGTGGGATCGAGGAAAATGACATCGGCTCCGACGTCGCGGGCCATCGCGTCGATGCGCCCGGCCATACCGGGACGGGGAAGGAGCACCGGATCGCGCAGGCGTTCGATGTGAAAGTCCTGATCTGCGTCGAAACGCTCGGATCCGGCGTGAGGAGTCGTGAGAACGTGCGTCTCCTCGGGCGGGAGCCGCCTCCAGAGCTCGTGGAGATACGACTGGATTCCACCCAGCTTCGGCGGGAAGTCGTTGGTGACCAGGAGGCTCGACACCGGAGCTCAGATGTCGAGGACATCGTTCGCGACCACACCGGCGCGAGCGATCACCTTCTTCTTCATGCGCAGCAGAATCTCGCGGGGCGCATGCGTGATCTGGTTCGTGACGTCGCGGACCGCCGAGCCGAGCTCCGAATCGGGGACGACCCTCGAGACAAGCCGTAGCTCGTGGGCCTCCCGCGCGTCGATGGTGCGTCCCGTGAAGACGAGGTCCCGGGCGACCGCCGCTCCGACGAGATCGTGGAGCGGCCCGTACACGACCTCCACGAACGTGCGCTCGGGATGCTCGAAGCGGGCCGACTCGGCGGCGACCCGGATGTCGCACATCACTGCGAGGTCGAAGCCGCCTGCGATCGCCGGACCGTTGACGGCCGCCACGAGAGGGAGGGGAAACGCCAACATGGCTCGATGGAACCGGTAGCCCGAGTTCCAGACGCGATCCGCCAGGTCCGGGTCCTCGTCGATGTGCTGGAACTCGTCGAGGTCGAAACCCGAACAGAACGTGTCGCCGGCGCCCGTGATCACGACGACCTTCACATGGCGCTCCCCAGCCAACCGTTCGAGCGCATCAGTGATGTCGTCGCGAACCTCGATCGACAGAGCATTGCGCTTCGCCGGATTGTTCAACCGCAGAGTCACGACACCGTCGACGGGCCCTGCGATCTCGACGTACCCCGATCTCATGGTCTGTCCCTCATGTTTCGTTCTCTGTCGCTCATGGCTCGCCGTTCATGGTCTGTCGTCCTGTTCGGCCACGACGGCAGGCTAACGGCGTGCGGCTGACGAAGCGACGGATCGGGCTCGATCATCTCCTGACACGGACGTCATACTGGGGCGCCATGCCGGCCCCCGCGACACCCCCCTCTCGAGTTCCCGACACGGTCGGCGCTGCCGCCGCCGATGCGCCGTCGACGTCAGCGGTCGCCCCCTTCGCCTGCGGGACGTCGACCTCCACCGCTTCCTGCACCCCCGCACGGTCGCCGTCATCGGCGCCTCGGAATCATCACGCAAGCCCAACACCGTCATGACTCAGCGGCTCAAGCAGTGGGCCGATCGCCACGGCGCCCGTCTGTACCCCGTCCACCCGATCTACGAGACCGTGGTCGGCGAGCGCTGCTACGCCACCGTCGCCGAGGTCCCCGACGACATCGACCTGGCCGTGGTCCTCACCGGGCGCGCAGTCGAGAGCTTCGAGGAGGTGGTCGGCAAGGGCGCGGCGTTCGCCGTCATCTTCGCGGCGGGTTTCTCCGAGACGGGCGTCGCTGGTGCGGCCCTGGAAGCGCGCCTCGAGGAGCTGGTCCGCCAGGGCGGGACCCGCCTGCTCGGTCCGAACACGAACCTCAACGCCTTCTCCGACTTCGACGATGAACTCCCCGGGCCGCAGCATCGCCCTCATCACCCAGAGCGGCCACCAGGGGCGACCCGTCTTCCAGGGCCAGGAGATCGGGATCCGCCTCTCCCACTGGGCGCCGACCGGCAACGAGGTCGATCTGGAATTCGCCGACTTCGCACGCCATTTCGCCGATCAGCCCGAGGTGGGGGTGATCGCCGCGTACATCGAGGGCTTCAAGGACGGCCGCTCCCTCATGCTGGCCGCCGACCACGCCGCCCGATTGAAGAAGCCGATCGTCGTCGTGAAGGTCGGCCGCACCGACGAGGGTGCCTCGATGGCGAAGGCCCACACCGGGCATCTCACCGGTAGCGACGACGTCATCTCGGCGGTCTTCCGTCAGTTCGGCGTGACGCGCGTCGACGGACTCGACGAGCTCCTCGACGTCTCGGCCGCGTTCGCCCGCACGAAGCCGCCGCGTGGCGAGAACGTCGTCGTGTACGCCATTTCAGGTGGTACGGGCGCCCACATGGCTGACATGGCGGCGGCCGCAGGCCTGCAGCTGAAGGAGCTCACGAAGAAGACCCAGCGCGCCCTCCATGACGGGTTGATTCCGGAGTACCTGCGGGTCTCGAACCCTGTGGACAGCGGCGGGCCTCCCGTGATGACGCCCGCAGGGCGTCAGATCCTCGAGCTGATCCTCGACGACCCGAAATGCGATGTGTTGATCGTGCCGATCACCGGTGCGCTCGCGACCATGAGCGAGCCGATGGTGCGCGACCTGGTGGACGTCGCGGCGACCACCGACAAGCCGATCTTCGTCGTGTGGGGCTCGCCCGTCGGGACCGAACGCGCGTACACCGAGATGCTCCTCGGTTCTCCGTTGCCGGTCTTTCGCACCTTTCAGAACTGCGTCACCGCCGTACGTTCCTACCTCGACTACTGGCAGTTCGCTACCGACTACCACTCCCCGTTCGACGACGCTCCCGTCGAGGAATCCAAGGGCGCGCGCCGGGCCCGCAAGCTGCTGCACGCGGCGCCGCCGGGAGGCACGGTGTCCGAACACACGGCGAAGCGGATCTGCAAGGCTTACGGAATCCGCCACACCCGCGACGTGCTGTGTGGTTCCGCCACCGCCGCCGCTGACGCGGCTCGGCGCGTCGGGTTTCCCGTCGTGATGAAGGTGGCGTCGCCCGACCTGCCGCACAAGAGCGACGCCGGGCTCGTGGCGATGGGCGTCGACACGGTCTCGGCTGTTCGTTCGACCTACCGGGATCTCCTCGATCGCGCACGACGCGCCGCGTGGACGACAGGGATACGGGATCCCGACATCGAGGGCGTCCTGGTGTGCCCGACGGTGAGCGACGGGCTCGAGACGCTCGTGGGCATTTCACAGGATCCACTGTTCGGCCCGGTGGTGACGGTCGGGCTGGGTGGAGTCCTCGTGGAGGTGCTGGGCGACGTGGCACACCGGGTTCCCCCGTTCCCCCGCGAGGAGGCTTCTGCCATGTTGGATGAGCTCCAGGGCGCCGCGTTGTTCGACGGTGTCCGAGGTTCCGATCCGGTCGACATCGACCCTCTCATCGACGTCATCATGGCGGTGCAGCGGATGGCGCTCGAGCTCGACGGTGACCTCGCCGAGCTCGACATCAATCCGTTGATGGTCACCACGCGCGGGGCCATCGCCCTCGACGCCCTCGCCGTGCGAA
Source organism: uncultured Actinomycetes bacterium (assembly GCA_963704035.1). GTDB lineage: Bacteria > Actinomycetota > Acidimicrobiia > IMCC26256 > JAOSJL01 > JAOSJL01. The sequence continues at coordinate 1,102,696 of CAVPGR010000002.1, forward strand.
CATCGAACCCCACCACTGATCGAGAGGAACCGTCGTGAGCGAGTCCGTGGAAGAGACCGTTCTGAGACGCACCGAGAACGGCGTCCTGTGGTTGACACTGAATCGTCCCGACTCCGGGAACTCGGTGACACCCGCCCAGCGCAACCACCTCATCGGCCTCTTCGCCGACGCCGGCGTCGACCTCGCCGTGCGGGCGGTGGTCCTCACCGCTGCGGGTGAGAAGATGTTCTGTCCCGGAGCCGACCTCCGGGCACCGCGGCCCGCTCCGATGGCACAGCCCGAGGGTGCACCCGACATCCCCGTGGGCGCGACCGCTCGCACGATCCGCACCGGCGCCCAGGCCCTCGTCAGCGCCATTCTCGACTGCGAGAAGCCCGTGATCGCTGCGGTGAACGGAACCGCAGCGGGCCTCGGTGCCCACCTGGCGTTCGCGTCCGACCTGGTGATCGCCGCCGAGGAATCGAAGTTCATCGAGGTGTTCGTGCGCCGCGGACTGATCCCCGACGCGGGCGGCGCCTACCTGCTCCCCCGTCTCGTGGGAATCCAGAAGGCCAAGGAGCTCATGTTCTTCGGTGACGACATCCCGGCTTCTCGTGCCGCGGAACTCGGCCTCGTCAACAAGGTCGTTCCGCGCACGGAACTCGAGGCCACCACACGCGAGTGGGCGGAACGGCTCGCCCGGGGTCCGACGCGCGCCCTGGCCCTCACCAAGTGGCTGGTGAACCGTTCGCTCGACGTCGACCGCCGTACCGCCTTCGACGAGGAGGCATGGGGAGTCGAGGTGAACATGGGTTCCGAGGACTCCCGCGAAGGTGTGGCGGCCTTCGTCGAACGTCGCGAGACGGAGTTCAAGGGCTGGTGAGCGGCCGTCGGGAATCGGCGGGCGGTTCTGACGGAACCATCCGCGACAGAACCGCGGTGGCGGGTATCGGCCAGACGGCCTTCGGCAAAGGGCTCGAGGACTCGGAGCTCTCCCTGGCGTGCCAGGCGGTGTCGTCGGCGGTCGACGACGCCGGTCTCGACGCCTCGGATGTCGACGGGCTCGTCATGTACTCGATGGAGGACGGTCGCGAGGTGGACATCGCCCGCAACGTCGGCCTCGGCGACATCACCTACTTCGGCCAGGTCGGCTACGGCGGCGGCGCGGGCTGTGGTGTCGTGGGTCAGGCCGCCGCGGCCGTGGCCACGCGCCAGTGCGAGGTGGCGGTGGCGTGGCGGGCGCGCAAGCGGGCGTCCAAGACCTCCCGGCCGTGGGCGAAGACCGGTCGCGGCGTGACCGGTCACTGGCAGTGGAGTCGCCCCTTCGGGCTTCTGCGACCCGTCGACGAGATCGCCATGATCACTCGGCGCTACATGCACGAGTACGGCGCCACCCGCGAGCAGTTGGCGAATGTGGCGTTGGCGTTCCGCACGCACGCCAACCGCAACCCCCGCGCCACGATGTACGACCGGACTCTGAGCCGGGAGGAGTACCTCGACGCCCGCTGGATCTCCGAGCCGCTCTGCCTGTTCGACAACTGTCTGGAGACCGACGGGGCGCTCGCCGTCGTCATCACCTCCGCCGAGCGCGCGCGTGATCTGCGACATCCGCCCGCCTACGTGCACGCCTACGCGCAGTCCATTCCCGCGCAGCACCAGGTGATGACCAACTTCTTCACCGAGGACCCGCTCGTCGGGCCCTCTTGGGCGTGCGCGGATCTCCTGTGGCGGCAGGCCGCCGTCGGCCCCGACGACGTCGACGTGGCACAGCTCTACGACGCCTTCAGCCCGCTCATTCCGCTGTCGCTCGAGGGATACGGCTTCTGTGGACGCGGTGAGGGTGCGGCCTTCACCGACGGCGGAGCACTGGAATGGCCCGACGGCCGTCTCCCCACGAACACATCCGGCGGAGGCATGTCGGAGGCATACGTACACGGCTTCAACCTGGTCCTCGAGGGTGTACGCCAGATTCGGGGAACGTCCACGAGCCAGGTCGGCGACGCGGCGGTGAGCCTCGTGACGTCGGGCGAGGGTGTCCCGACCAGCGCGGTGCTCTTCACGGGGGAGCCGTCGTGACCAGCGACTCCGCGACACCACGATCCGAGGAGATGGAGTCGGCGTTTCTCGTCCCCGATGTCGGCGATCCCGACACGCGGGACTTCTGGCTCGGATGCGCTCGGGGTGAGTTGCTCGTGCAGTCCTGTGGCGAGTGTGGCCGTCGTCGGATGCCCCCGCGGCCCATGTGCCCGTCGTGCCGCTCACTCGGGACCACGTGGCACCCCACGTCGGGTCGCGCCACCGTGTGGTCGTTCGTCGTCGCCCACCCCCCACTGCTACCCGCCTACGCGGCAGTGGCCCCCTACAACGTGATCGTGGTCGCACTCGATGACGACCCGACGATCCGGTTCGTCGGCAACCTGGTGGAGGACGCCGACGCACCCCTCGACAGCGTCGACCCGGCCACGGTCGAGATCGGCGAGCCGGTCCGCGTTGTCTTCGCCGACGTCGACGGCGTCACGCTGCCACGATGGGTTCGGGCGTAGGACACCACTTCTCATGCGACATCCCGACGCGACACCGGACGCGACACCGGACGCGACAACGAGCGCCGGGGGGATGGCGCTCGTCGTCGGAAAGCTTCGGTGTCGGAGAATGCTCGTACCGGAGAATGCTCCTACCGGAGAACGTGATGTCGCGAATCCGGCGTCGCCGGTTCTCGCTGCGGGGCCAGGGCTAGGCGGCGACGTGTCGAGTGCGCCGAGTGAGCCGAGCGGTCCGCAGGTCGTGGAGCGTGCGCTCCCAGGCGAGCTGGCGGGCGAGCCACCGGATCGCGCTACGCCGCGGGTCCCGAAGGGAAGTGGGCGCCGCGACGTTGGACTGGACATCGAAGCGCTGGACATCGAAACGCTGGACATCGAAACCCTTCCTTTCGGTTCGGCCGTATACTCCGGCAATCACTTCGGAGATGTCGCTTTCGCAGGACTTCCTACGCAGGAAAACCTCTGAAGCTTCAACTCTGGTTCGATAACACTATAAGTATCTACTCTCAGTGTAATAACTGTCAAGTATTGTGACGAAAGACACAGGGGTGGCCGTGTCCGAGGCGCCAGAACCCGCAGAAGACAACGGCGCCCCGGCCCCTGCCTGGCGGATCGACGACCTGGCGCAGCGCGCCGGCGTCACCGTGGACACGATCCGCTACTACCAGCGGGAAGACCTTCTCCCCCGCCCCGAGCGATCCGGTCGCCGGAAGTTGTACGGGCCCGACCACCTCGAGGGCCTCGAGCAGATCAAGGCGCTCCAGGCCCGTGGCTTCTCGCTCGCAGGGATCCGGGAACTACTCGACACCGAACGAGCACCGATCCTGACCCGGATCTTCGGCGACGAGAGCACTCAGGCCTACACCTGGGACGAGTTGTTGGAGCGAGCGGGCGTCGACCCCGACCTGGCCCATGACGCCGGTGCGGCCGGACTGGTTCGCGACCCCGCTGAGCTCGACCGTGAGGCCTACGACGGCGACGATCTCCAGGCCCTGCGCGCCGTGGGGCGTATGGAACGCGCCGGGCTGCCGCGCGAGGCGATTCTCGAGCTCGTGCGCATCTACGTCCGGCACTTCGACGCCATGCAGCGCGAGACCTTCGCTCTGTTCTCGGGTCGCGGGTTGCTCCACCTGGAGGGCGAAGAGCTCAATGACTTCCAGATGGAGCTGGCCGACGCTGTGCCCCAGCTCATGCCGGCGACCGACCAGATCTTGGAGTTCGTCCACCGTCGGACGCTGCAACGGCTCGCTCTCGACGCGGTGGCCGATGCACGAACCCGCTCCGAGGAGGAGGACGCCACCTCGTGAACACCGGTCTGCTCGACAGCGTCCGCGTGCTCGACGTCGCAGGTGAGCCCGCAGCGATGACCGGCCGGATCCTCGCCGACCTCGGAGCCGAGGTCATCCGCGTCGAACCTCAGGAAGGCGATCCGTTGCGTGGGGTTCCGCCGTTCATCGATGACACGGACCGGAGTCTCCGCTTCGAGGCATGGAACGCAGGAAAGGTGTCGGTGGTGGCCGATCCCGGCGACGAATCGCTCGACACGCTCCTCGAGGGAGCACACGTCGTCATCGACACGCCGGGCTGGCCCGGCACCGCGCGCCTCGACTGGGACCGTCGGGCTCCGGGTGCCGTGTGGGTTCGTGTCACACCCTTCGGGTGGACCGGCTCCCGGTCGCGCTGGCGGGCGTCCGACCTCGGCGTGATGGCCGCCAGCGGCAACATGTACGCCACCGGTGAGCCCGACGGGCCACCGGTGCGATGCACGGAGCCGTCGGCCTACGCCCACGTCGGTCCCGAGGCCGCCTTTGCGGCGCTCACCGGGCTGGCCTCGGGCCGGCCCCAGCACGTCGACGTCTCGATGACGGAGGTCGTGTACGTGGCGAACATGGCCGGGATCTCGTCGTACACGCGCACCGGCCACCGGGGTGTACGGAGGGGAGCGAACATCGGGCGAACCCGCGAGATCTGGCAGACCGCCGACGGATGGGTGTCCTTCGGACTGAGAGGGGGCCCGGCCCGTGTTCCCACACTCGAGGCGATCACCCGCCTCGTCGAGGAAGACGGGATCGACGCCCCTGCCATGTCCGGACGCGACTGGGCGGCTTTCCGACCCGGCGAGGTGAGTGATGAAGACCTACGCGCGATCGAAGAGGCCGTCGAAGCCTTCTTCGCCCGTCGCACCATGCGTGAGCTCCACGAACTGGCGGTGGCCGACAACCTCATGTGGGCGCCGATCAACTCCCCCGCCGAGATCTACGGGTCCGCCCAGCTCGCGGCTCGGGAGTTCTTCGGCACCCTCGGAGATCTCGAAGGTTTCCCACTCTCGTTCGTGACCGTTCGCTCGCGCGACGGAGAAGCTGCGTCGGCGCGTCCGGGTACACCCGCGCCCTCGCCGGGCGCCGGCCCCGTTCCCGCGTGGGAACCCGTGCGCCCGGATGATGCGCCGGGAGATGCGTCGGAAGATGCGCCGGATGAGGCGCCAAGAGAGACGATGGATCACGACGCTCCCTCCTGGGCGGGCACACGCCTCCTGGAGTTCGGATCGGGTGCGGCCGGGCCGATCGCGACGCGCTACTTCGCAGAACACGGCGCCACCGTCGTACGCGTCGAGTCCACGACCCGACCCGACTTCCTGCGCGTCTACGCGCTCGGCCCGGACAATCCCCACGGACTCGAGGGATCGGAACTGTTCGACGCCCTGAACGTCGGGAAACGCAGCATCACACTCAATCTCAAGAACTCCGACGCCCGGGATCTCGCCCGACGGCTCGTGCTGGAATGGGCCGACGCCGTCTCGGAGAACTTCGCTCCCCGGGCGATGCCGGGCTTCGGCCTCGACTACGACACGTTGGCGGAGGCCCGCAGCGACCTCGTGATGGTGAGCGCCTGTCTCAACGGGAACACCGGCCCCGATAAGAACTACCCGGGTTTCGGCAGCCAGGGGTCCGCGCTCGCCGGCTTCACCCACCTCACCGGGACCCCCGACCGTCCGCCCTACAGCCCGCACGGCACGATCACCGACTCCCTGGCCCCCCGTTTCGTCGCCACGGCATTGGCCGCAGGACTGCTCTATCGCCGGCGGACCGGTCGTGGTGTCTACCTCGACATCTCCCAGGTCGAGGCAGCTCTCTACACCCTCGCCCCCTGGCTCCTCGACTACGTGATGAACGGCGTGAGCGGGCAACGAATGGGCAACCGGTCGACGCGCGCTCATCCGCATGGCGCGTACCCCTGCCGCGGTGACGACCGGTGGGTGACGATCGCCGTCTGGAACGACGAGGAATGGGAGCAACTCGCCGACACGATCGGGCTCGATCCCGCTGGAACCTCCACGCTCGAGACGCGGCGTCGGTCGGCAGACGCCATCGACGAGGCGCTGGCTGCGTGGACTCGGCAACGCAGCGCGACTGAGGTCGCCGACACCCTGCAGGCTCTGGGCATCGAAGCGGTCCCCGTGGCCGACTTCGGTGACGTGCACAGCGATCCCCAGTCGGAAGTCCGGAACCATTTCGTCGAGCTCACCCACCCGTATCTCGGTCCCGGCACCTACGAGCGGAACGGCTTCCGCCTGTCGCACGCACCGTCGGGCTACGACCGCCCCAGCCCCACCCTCGGACAGGACAACGACCTGGTGCTCGGTGACGTTCTCGGGATCGACCCCGATGAACGCGCACGTCTGGTCGCCGACGGTGCGCTCGAGTGACGGCGCGCTCGAATGACGGTGCGCTCGAGTGACGGCGCGCTCCGATGACGGCGGGGAGCTGAGAATGGCCGGCGTTCTCGAGGGCGTGCGCATCCTCGATCTCACCTGGGGTGCGGCCGGGCCGCTCGGTGTCCTGCTGCTCGCCGAACAGGGCGCCGACGTGGTCAAGGTCGAGCCACCGGGCGGTGACCCGTTCCGTGCGTATGCCGGTTACCACGTCTGGAACCGGAGCCGTCGCAGCGTCGTACTCGATCTCAAGTCAACCGCCGGCAGCACTGCCTTCCACGCACTCCTCGACAGTGCCGATGTCGTCGTGGAGAGCTTCCGGCCAGGGGTCACGGAGCGCCTCGGGTTCGGCTACGACGACGTTGCCGGGCAACACCCACGGCTCATCTACTGCTCCTGTCCCGCGTATCCCGACGGGCACCGCAACGCCGGAAGGCCCGGCTACGACGCACTCGTCGCGGCAGCCTCAGGCCAGCAATGGGACCAGTGGGGTTGGCGGCCCGGCCCGATCTTCATGCCGATGCCGATGCCGAGCATGGGTGCTCTCTTCCTCGTCAGCATCGGCATCTCGGCGGCACTCGTCGCGCGCGAGGAGACCGGTCGCGGCCAGCACGTGCGCACATCACTCCTCCAGGGCGCGTTCCTCTACACGACACAGATCTGGCAGCACGTCGAACACGATGCCGCCGCCCACCACAGCCTGATGGCCAAGACGTCACCGCCGGGTGTCCACCAGAGCTCGGTCTTCGAGTGTGCTCATGACGAGTGGATCCACGCCGCTGCCATGAACGGACTGAAGCCCAAGCACACCGAGGATCAGCTGCTGGGCCTGCCCGACGTCGGGGGCATGTGGACCTTCATGGCGCTGCCACCGGAGGAGAAGCGGGCGATCGAGGAGTCCCGAGCGGCCGCCTACCGGTCCCGCGATCGCGACGATCTCGTCGGCGAGTTCCACGAGAACGATCTCGGGGCCGAGGCCATTGTGCGGCCCGCGGAGATGTTCGAGCACCCCCAACTCATCGCCAATGGCATGGTGGCGACCGTCGACGATCCCGTGCTCGGCGAGACGACTCAGATCGGTGTGCCCTTCACCCTCGAGGGGGCTCCGGGTGCGATCCAGGGACCACAGCCCGAACCGGGAGCGCACACGCGTGAGGTCCTCGCAGAAGCGGGCCTCGACGAACCTGCGATCGGCGCCGTCCTCGAGGCCACTGTCGGGGCCGCCGCTGCCGGAACCGCCACGAATGCCGGCGCGGCGGGAACGGAGGGCTGACATGCACGCACTGGAAGGGGTGCGCGTGCTCGACTTCGGCCAGTACCTGGCCGGCCCGTTCGGGCCCATGATCCTCGCCGACCTCGGCGCGGATGTGATCAAGGTCGAGCCGGTCACGGGTGACGCCATGCGCGGCGCCGCGGGGCCGTTCTTCGGCTGCCAGCGAGGAAAGCGCTCTCTGGCGCTCGACGTCCGCACACCGTCCGGGCTCGAGATCGCCCACGAACTGGTCGCGACAGCCGACGTCGTCCACCACAACATGACGCAGGGCAAGGCCGAACGTCTGGGTCTCGACTACGAACGGCTTCGGGATCTGAAGCCCGATCTCATCTACTGCAACACGTGGGCGTACGGCAAGGAGGGGCCGCTGTCGCGCTTCGGCGGCCTCGATCCCCTTTACCAGGCGGCCTCGGGCCTGGAACACGAGGCAGGACCCGTCGATGCCGGCAATCCCCCGCTGTACTACCGGTTCGGCATGTGCGACGCGTCGAACGCGCTGTTGTCGGTGGTCGGAGTTCTCCTGGCGCTGTACCACCGGCACCGCACCGGTGAGGGTATGGACGTGTGGTCGTCGCTGCTCAACGGCGGGGCGCTCTTCACATCCGACGCCTTTCTCGTGGGTGGAGAACCCGCGCCACGTCCCACACTCGACAAGGCACAGACGGGATTCGGGCCCGGCTACCGCCTCTACGAGACACAGGAGGGCTGGATACAGGTCGTGGCCGTGCGCGACGAGCACTGGCGCTCTCTGTTCGGCGCCCTCGAACGCGACGACCTCGGCGATGATCCCCGCTTCGCGGACGAAACGGCGCGCGCGGAGAACCGCGGGGCGTTGGACGCCGAGCTCGAACCCGTGTTCCGGACACGCACCGCCCTCCAGTGGACGTGGACGCTCGATGCGGCCGGCGTCCCCAACGAGGTCGCCGTCGACACCCACAACGGCCGTTTGGCGCTCTTCGACGACGACAACGCCCGGCTCGGTCTCGTCGCCGAGTACGTGCACCCGATCCGCGGTCTCATGCGACAGTTCGGGACGCTCATCGACTTCTCCGACACGCCGGGCGAGATCCAGGGCCCGCCGCCCCTGTGCGGTGAACACACTCGCGAGATCCTGGCGGAGCTCGGCCACGACGACACGGCGGTGGATGCCCTCGCCGGCGATGGCATCACCTACGCGCTCGCTGACGACTACCGCGACCGGTTCCTGGTGTGAGGGACCCTGCGTGACGATGCGCCTCGGGATCACGATGTTCGCGACCGACACCTCCATGAACATCGTGGCTCTCGCGCGTGCCGCCGAGGACCGGGGGTTCGGATCGCTCTACGTCCCCGAGCACACCCACATCCCGACCAGTCGTACGACGCCTCCCCCCACGGGTGACGAGGTTCTGACCGAGGAGTACCGCCGGACACTCGATCCCTTCGTGGCCCTGTCCGCGGCCGGTGCCGCCACGGAAACGCTGAGGCTCGGGACGGGCGTGAGCCTTGTGGCGCAGCGCGACCCGATCGTGACCGCCAAAGCGGTGGCCACGCTCGACCACCTCACCTCGGGGCGCTTCGTGTTCGGAATCGGTTTCGGGTGGAACGTCGAAGAGATGGCCGACCACGGAGTCGAGTTCTCGCGGCGGCGCGATGTCGTGCGGGAGAAGATGCTCACGATTCGCCGACTCTGGTCTGATGAAGAGGCCACCTTCGACGGGGAGTTCGTGAACCTCGCACCGTCGTGGTCATGGCCCAAACCCGTTCAACGTCCCCATCCCCCGGTCCTCATCGGAGGCGGCGGCGGGCCGAGGCTCTTCGAGGCGATCGCCGAGTACGGCGACGGATGGATCCCCATCGGCGGGAGCGGGCTCACCGAACGGATCCCCAAACTCAGTCGTGCGTTCGAGGCCGCGGGACGCGACCCGTCGGGTCTGCAGGTCGTTCCGTTCGGCACGGTTCCCGACGAGGGAAAGCTGGAGCACTACGCGGGGCTCGGAATCACCGAGGTCGTCCTGCGGATTCCGTCGGCCGGATCCGACGACGTGCTACCGATCCTCGACCGCTACGCGGCGCTGACAGAGAACTAGGCGAAGCCGAGGGCCAGCGGCGCAGGTATCCTGCGTCGCCCGAGGCGGGGCCCAGCGGCCTGGCGCCGAAGGCGCCAAGAGCGGCTAGGACGGCCGCAGGTCGCCGAGGCGGGCGCCGACTGCGTCGCCGAGCGCGAGGAGTCCCGACTGCGGCCGCACGAAGACCGTGAAGTCGTTGATGCGCCCCTCGGCGTCGTGGCGCAGGAGATCGATGCCCTGTAGGGAACGGTCGCCCACCCGGGCTTCGAAGACGAGGGCCGTCGTAGAGTTCGCGTCGGTCATCTCGTCGGTGTAGTGCAGGTCCTCGAAGACCTCGATGAGGATCTCGAACACCGCCCGTACGGTTTCGATCCCCTCGAAGGGCTTGAAGAGGACCGGCGAGTGCACGACGATGTCGGGCGAGAACGTCGCCAACATCGCCTCGAGATCACGCGATTCCACACCTTTTCGGAACGGGTGCATTCTCAACCTCCAGTATCAGACGACGTTCTCACCGGGTGAGGATCACCGACGAGCCGTGGCCGAACAGGCCCTGGTTGATCGTGAGCCCCACCGAGGCGTTCTCGATCTGGCGGTCGCCGGCCTGCGCGCGCAGCTGCCAGGTGATTTCACACACCTGCGCCAGCGCCTGCGCGGGGACCGCCTCGCCGAAGCAGGCGAGGCCCCCGCTCGGGTTCACCGGGATGCGCCCGCCGATCGTGGTGTCGCCGTTGTTCAGGAGTTTCTCGGCTTCGCCCTGTTCGCACAGACCGATGTCTTCGTACCAGTCGAGCTCCAGAGCCGATGAGAGGTCGTAGACCTCCGCCACGTCGAGATCTTCCGGGCCGAGCCCGGCCTCCTCGTACGCGGCCGCAGCAATGGAGTCGCGGAATCCGTGGTCGGGAGCCGGCGCACCCGCCGAGGAATCGGTGGAGAAGTTCGGCATCTCGATCACCGTGTTCGGATACTGCGGCGTGACCGTCGAAACCGCCGCCACGCGCACCGGCGCACCGGACGCGTCGCTGCGGCGCTTGGCGAAGTCGGTGCTGGACACGACAACGGCGGCCGCACCGTCACTGGTGGCGCAGATCTCGAAGAGGCGCAGCGGATCGGCCACGATCGGCGAGTCGAGCACCTCCTCCTGCGTGAACTCCTTGCGGTAGCGAGCATTCGGGTTCGTGAGCCCGTGACGCGCGTTCTTCACCTTGACGGCGGCGAAGTCGGCCTCGGTGGCACCGTAGAGCTCCATCCTGCGGCGGGCGTACAGCGCGAAGTAGGTGGGATTCGTAGCACCGAGAAGCCGGAAACGCAGCCAGTCGGGATCGTCACCCCGCTCCCCTGCGTTCGGCGCGAGGAATCCCTTGGGCGTGGTGTCGGCACCGATGACAAGTGCGACGTCACACAGACCCGCCAGGATCTGACGCGTGCGACGGACAGCGACGTGGCACCGGACGCGCACGCTGCATACGAGCTCGCGACGCGCGCTCCCGACCAGCCGAGGGCCTGCGCGAACGTGGCCCCCGACACGTACCCCGGGTACCCGTTGCGCATCGTGTCGGCACCGGAGACGAACTGGATGTCGGTCCACTCCAGGCCGGCGTCGGCGAGCGCCTCGCGGGCAGCCACGAGGCCGTAGTCGACGAAGTTGCGTCCCCACTTGCCCCACGGGTGCATACCCACGCCGAGAACGGCGATGTCGCGATCGCGGGCACCTGATACTGACGCCATGTCAGCGGGCTTTTCCGTCTGCACTCGTGGCAGCACCCGTCGCGGAGCCGCTCGCGGCGCGCACTCCGGTGGCGGGCCGCCACTTCCAGACCATGTGCTCTGCCTCATCGTCCTCGAAGAGCGTGTCGAGAACGAGCTCCACCGCGGCACCGACGCAGAGATCGTCGGGGTCGCCGACGACCTGGCCCATCACGACGATGCCCTCCTCGGCCAGTTCGACCGCCGCCACGGTGTAGGGCACGAAAGGATCAGGCGCCATGTAGGGAGCGGGAGGCTCGTAGTGGTTCGTCGAGTACGACCACACGGTTCCCCGGCGGGACAGCTCCACGTCGTCGAAGCTCTCGCTCGCGCAGCGCGGATTGCGGCAGTAGCGTCGCTCCGCCGGGAAGAAGTAGCTCCCGCACTCCGTGCAGCGCGTTCCGAGCAGAGCGGGTACGTCGGGGTCCATCGTGAACCAGCCCTCGATGGCGGGTCTGCGCTCCTTCATCTCGAGTCCCTCATGTCCGGTCCTTCATGTCTCGTCCCTCGTGTGCGGTCCCTCGTGCTCGCATTCTCAGCGACGCAGGCTCAGCGACGCAGGTTCTCGACGATGGTGACGTTGGCCTGACCGCCACCCTCGCACATCGTCTGGAGCCCGTAGCGGCCGCCGGTGCGCTCGAGTTCGCCCAGGAGCGTCGTCATCAACCGCGCGCCGGTGGCACCGAGAGGGTGACCCAACGCGATCGCACCCCCGTTCACGTTGACCTTCTCCATGTCGGCGCTTGTCTCGCGCTGCCAGGCCAGGACGACCGAGGCGAACGCCTCGTTGATCTCGACGAGGTCGATGTCATCGAGGCTCATGCCCGTGCGCTCGAACGCGTACGCCGTCGCCGGTATCGGCGCTGTGAGCATCCAGACGGGATCGGCACCCCGCACGCTGAGGTGGTGGATCCGCGCCCGAGGCGTGAGATCGTGATCCGTGAGCGGCCTGCTCGGAGACGACGAGCATCGCGGCGGAGGCATCGGAGATCTGTGACGACACCGCCGCGGTGATGCGACCGTCGGGCACGAGCGTGTCGAGCGAGGCCATCTTCTCGAGCGTCGTGCCGCGCCGTGGGCCTTCGTCGACCGTGACCCCCTCCACGGGAACGATCTCGGGTTCGAAGCGGCCTTCGTCGATCGCCCGCAGCGCCCGTTCGTGACTCTCGAGCGCGAAGCGTTCCATCTCCTCACGGCTGATGTCCCACTTCTCGGCGATCATCTCGGCCGCCCGGAACTGGGACACCTCCTGGTCGCCGTAGCGCGCCTGCCACCCTTTGGACCCCGAGAACGGATCGGTGAAACCGAACTGCTCGGCGACGGTCATCGCCGAGGCGATCGGGATCTGACTCATGTTCTGGACACCACCGGCCACGACCATGTCGGATGTGCCGCTCATCACAGCCTGTGCGGCGAAGTGCACGGCCTGCTGGGAGGAGCCGCACTGGCGGTCGACCGTGGTACCGGGAACCTCGTCGGGAAGTCCGGCTGCCAGCCAGCAGGTACGCGCGATGTCGCCTGCCTGGGGCCCGATGGAGTCGACGTTGCCGAACACGACGTCCTCGACCGCGGAGGGATCGATCCCGGTGCGGTCCATCAGTGCGCGCAGCGGTGCCGCGCCGAGGTCGGCCGGGTGGACTTCCGACAGCCCGCCCCCGCGCTTGCCGACCGGAGTACGGACGGCGTCGACGATGTAGGCCTCGTTGTGTTGCGGGTTCACGAGTACACCCTCATGCGTGCTCCTTGTCGGTCCAGTCTTGCGCGCCCGGCGAGCCGTCGAGAACCCGGCGGGCCACCTGCTCCCGGTGGAACGCCGCATCTCCCCATGCCGATTCCAGGGCCCACACCCGCTTCATCCACAGATGGAGGTCGTACTCCACGGTGTATCCGATGGCCCCGTGCACCTGGAGCACGGTTCGCCCGGCCAGATGAGCCGCCTCGGCGGCGAAGGCCATCGCCATGGAACTGTCGCGCCGGGTGTCACCTCCGTGGACCAGCGTGTAGGCGCCACGGTCCACAACAGGCCGTGCGTACTCGAGACGTAGCGCCACGGTCGCCAGGTGATGCTTGACCGCCTGAAAGCTCCCGATCGGCTTTCCGAACTGCTCACGTTCCTTGGCGTATTCGACCGTGCGTTCGAGCATGGCTGCGCCCAGTCCCACGAGAACGGCCGCGGTCGCCACGTTCCCGCGATCGCGGGCCACGCCGAGCGTCTCGGCGACCGGCAATCCGGGTGGCTGATGTCGGTTCCCAGTCGACCTGTGCGAGCCGTCGAGATCCGTCGACGGAGGTCCGATCGGTCGTGGTGACGGTGTCGACCTCCACCAGGTGGATCTCAGCGTCTCCCGATGCCCCCGTGGCACCCAGGAGCAGCACGTCGGCGGCGGCTGCGTTCTCGACACACGCACCCCGATCCAGGCCGACGGCCACCGACATCTTCCCCGAGACGAGAGCAGGCACCCACTCGTCGGCCAGGTCACCACCCAACTCCTCGAGCAGGGGGACGGCAACCGCAGCGACGTCGACCACCGGCTCGGGCGCTGCCGCCCGTGCCCACCTCCACCAACACGCCGACGAGGTCGAGCATCGAGAGACCCGACCCTCCGTGCTCCTCGGAGGCACAGATCCCGACGACACCCATCTCCACGAGTCGGTGCCACAGCCCGGGTACGCGTCCATCGGGTGTCTCCCATGCCCCACGAACCGCGTCGGGTGGGCATTCGCGCGTCAGCAGGTCGGACACGGCGTCGGCGAGCGCCGTCTGGTCGTCGGTGAGAGCGAAGCGCATGATCAGCGAACCACCATCAGCGCGGAAGGCCGAGTACGCGCTCGGCCACGACGTTGCGTTGGATCTCGTTCGTCCCGGCGTAGATCGGCCCGGCAAGCGAGAACTGGTACCCCTTCATCCAACCGTCGACGTCGAGCTCGGCTTCGGAGCCGAGCAGCCCGAGGGCCGTCTCGTGGAGTGACACGTCGAGCTCCGACCAGAAGAGCTTCATGAAACTCGCCTCGGCACCGAGCTCCTCACCGTCGGTCATCCGCGTCACGGTCCGAAAGGTGTGGAGCCGGTAGGCGTCGGCATCCATCCACGCACGAACGACGGCATCCCGGAGTCCCGGGTCGAGCAGGCCCGCCTCCACGGCATCGCGCTGTTCGCGGTACAGAGCCGTGAGTTGCGTGGCTGCTGCCATGAATCGCCCCGGGCTCCGCAGGCTCAGGCCGCGCTCCGAGCTCGTCGTGGACATCGCCACGCGCCAACCCTGGTCGACCTCACCCAGAACCAGGTCGTCGGTCACGACGACGTCCTCGAGGAAGACTTCGGCGAACCCGTCGTCGCCGTCGAGACGCCCGACGGGGCGGACCGTGACACCCTCGCCGTCGAGAGGAACGAGGAAGTAGCTGAGCCCGCGGTGTCGCTCCTGGTCGGGATCGGTACGAAAGAGCCCGAACAGCCAGTTGCAGAACGCGCCGCGGGTCGTCCAGGTCTTCTGGCCGGTGAGACGCCAGCCCCCGGCCGCGTCGTCGCGCACGGCACGGCTCGTGATGCCCGCCAGATCGCTACCCGCGTTGGGCTCCGACCAGCCCTGACAGAACAGGTATTCGGACGCGGCGATCTTCGGGAGGAACCGCGCCTTCTGCTCGTCAGTGCCGAAGGCGAAGATCGACGGTGCCAGGAGGAACAAGCCGTTCTGGTTCACCCTGTTCGGAGCGCCGGCGCGCCAGTACTCCTCTTCGAAGATCAGCCATTTCCACAGCGTTGCGCCGCGACCGCCGTACTCCTCGGGCCAGCTCACGGCCGCCCACCCGGCGTCGAAGAGCTGTCGTTCCCAGTCGAGGTGGGCCGCGAATCCCTCGGCGGTGTCGCCCGAGGGCAGGGGCGACGCCGGAACGTTTCCGTCCATCCACGCGCGGACCTCGGCACGGAAGGCGTCCTCGGAACTGGAGAATCTCAGATCCACGCGCTCATGCTCCCAGTCGTTCGAGAGCGGAGCGTGCCTCGGCGACGATCGTCTCCATGAGCTGGGCGACCGTCGGGAGTTCGTCGATCACACCCACGCCCTGGCCCGTCGGAAGGATGCCCACCTCCGTGCGCCCCTCGACCATCGAGGCTCGGGTGAGCATCGGGGCGTTGGCCGCCATCGCCACCTGGCTCCAGGTGAGGTCCTGGTTCTTCTTCATCGCCAGGCCCTCCCGGGCGAGCTCCCGCAGCGGAGTCCCGGTGAGCTTCCGGAACGCCAGCGCGTTGCGCAGGGCACGCGGCAGTGCCGTGAGTTTGCCCGCCCCGGACAGATGGTCGATCACGTCGGTGCGCAGGACACGTTGCGGATAGCCGTCGATCGCCTTGGTGACGACCGTGTCGAAGACCGAGGCGTCGAGGTAGCGCTGCTTGACGACGTCGGGAACAGTGCTCTCGGCCGTGAGCAGAAAACGGGTGCCCATGGCGATTCCCGCAGCACCCCAGGCGAGAGCCGCAACGAGACCCCTCCCGTCGTGGAAGCCACCGGCGGCGATCACGGGTACGTCGACCGCGTCGACGACCTGGGGAATCAGCAGCGACGTCGGAACGGTACCGGTGTGCCCCCCACCTTCCGCTCCCTGCGCGATGACGGCATCGACTCCCCACTCGACGACCTTCTCGGCGTGTCGACGCGCGCCGACCGTCGGCATGGTCACGACCCCCGCATCCTTGAGTCGCTTGACGAGTCGTTCGCCCGGGGCCTGGGCGAAGCTCGCGACACGCACTCCCTGCGACACGATGAGATCGATGCGGGAGTCGACGTCGGGCTGATCGGCCCGCAGGTTCACTCCGAAGGGCCGCTCGGTGGTCTCGCGCACCTGCCCGATCGCGTCGGCAAGCTCTGCGAGCGTCATGGTGGCCGACGCCAGAATTCCGAGACCCCCCGCTTCGGCGGTGGCCGCTGTCAGCGACGCGCCCGACACCCAACCCATTCCCGTCTGCACGACGGGGTACTCGACACCGAACAGGTCGCAGGCCGCGGTGTGCAGGGGCGCTGTGCGCAGCGGTGCGCCGTTACTCACGCCGGGACTTCTCGCTCGCGCAGGCCCGTCGGGTCGAGAACGTCGCGGATCAGCGCCAGGTCGGAATCGGTCGGCACGGGCGTCTCGGGTACGTCGTCGGGGACAGCCAGCGCGCAACCCGTGGCCGCGACGACGTCGTCGACGCTCACCCCTCGATGGATGGACGCGAGCCGCAGCGTGTGTTCCGGCGTCTCGAAGTCGAGAACGGCGAGGTTCGACACAACGCGGGGAATGCGGTGAAACCGTGATGCGCGAGGCCCGAGTGCAGCCGCGCGGTCGTAGCCGACACCGGTCACGACGTCGACGCGCTCTACGAAGACCCGCGGCGAGTGGTTGGGCACCCAGTAACTCGTGGCGTGGTTGATCGTGTTTCCCGGCGCTCCGCGGAAACCGAGGAGCTGCGCCTTCGGACGCTGCGGATCGCCGATCATCGCGATGTTCTGGTTGCCGTGAGCGTCGATTTGAGTCGCCCCCATCATGACGTGACGCCGTCCCGACCAGACCACGTCGAACATCGCCCGGTACGGATTCCATCCCTCGACGGCCTTCTCGGCATCGGGCACACCGAGCGGCAGGGGGTTCGTCACGAGCAGCGCTCCACCGTCGGTCATCACGAGGTCGGGCTCGAAGGTGGCCCGGGCGAGTCGCCCGCCGAGCACCGGGACGGTTCCGATCGGGTTCGCCATGATTTCTCCGTCGCCGCGGAACGCCTCGGCGCACGCGAGAACACAGATCTCGGCGCGGGTCGCGGGGCCGGTGGGGTGCAGGTCGGGCTCCGGTCGGTCAGCCATCGAAACCCACCGCCTCCAGGTACTCGGCCTCCGTGACGTCGAGATACCGCCCACGGAACTCGTGCCACGCTTCGGGGCTCTTGGCCGCCGCTGCGTAGGTCTTCTGGAACGCCTCGTCGCGCGGATAGTCGGGCACACACTCGGTGAAGTGCGCCCCGCCGGGTGTTTCCACCACGCCGTCGGTCATGAGACGGTTGATCCGCAACGTCTCGGGTGATCCCGCCGACAGGAAGTCGTCGGTGTCGACCAGGCGCTCGACCGAGAGGTAGCGCTTCTTCGCCGCCCGGCAGAACAGGTCGTCGAAGTACGGGTCGACACCCAGGTACTGGCCGTTGCCGCCGATGTCACCGCGGTGCATGTGCACCAGTGCGGCGTCGAGCTCGAGAGCCGGCATCGCGACGAGTTCCTCACCGTCGTCGTACGGCGACGTCACGGTCCTCAGATCCGGATTGAGAACCATGAGGTCGGTGCCGAGCCCGCAGCGCGTCGGCAGGAAAGGCATTCTCCACGCCGCGGCCTGGAGACCCAGGAGGAACATTCCTTCGTCGTATTCGGTCACCTCGATCGAGCCGGCCTGGCGGGCGGCGCGGAAGTGCGGCTCGAGAGGAATGGAGTCGAGCGACACAAAGGCGAAGACGACCCGACGGACCCGACCCGCCGCACAGAGGAGACCGACATCGGGACCGCCGTAGGACGCAATCGTCAGGTCACGTAGGTCGGAGCGCAGGATCTCACGCACGAGGGCCATCGGCTTGCGACGTGATCCCCATCCACCGATGCCGATCGTCATGCCGTCACTCAGTTCGGCGACGACCTCGGTGGGAGTCATGCGTTTGTCAGACACGTCGCTTCCCGTTCCTGTCTGCTCGGTGTGCGCGTCGGTCAGTCGTCGAGCGCGGCGTCGCTGCTGTCAACATCGCTGTTGTCAATGTCACGCTTGTCGACGAAGGCGTCACGGGCAACGTCCGCTACACCGCTCAGGTTCAGCTCGAAGGTGAATCCCTGCTCGTAGCGGTAGCTGCGCTTCACGTCGACCGGGTCGATGCCGTTCAGCGACTGCTTGGCGGCACGGATGACGGTGCCGCTCTTCTCGGCGATCCCCGCGGCGACGGTGCGCGCCGTGGATCGCAGCTCGTCACGCGGCACGACCTCGAGCACAGATCCGTAGCGTGCGAGCTCCTGGGCTGTCGCCGGTTCGGCCGTGTAGACCATGGCGCGCATCTTGTGCTGCGGAACGAGCCGCGCCAGGTGGGTGGCCGCCCCGAGTGCGCCGCGGTCGACCTCGGGAAGCCCGAAGGTGGCGTCATCGGAGGCCACGATGATGTCGGCGTTGCCGACGAGACCGATGCCTCCCCCGAGGCAGTATCCGTTCACCGCTGCGATGACGGGCACCTCGCAGTCGTACACAGCGGCGAAAGCGGCGAAACACCCGTGGTTGGCCCCGAGAAGGGCCTCGAACCCCTCGGTGGCCTGCATCTCCTTGATGTCGACACCGGCGTTGAATCCCTTGCCGGCGGCAGCGAGGATGAGAACGCGCACGTCCGGGTCACGGCCCAGTGCCGTGACCGTGTCGGCGAGCTCGAACCATCCGGCGACGTCGAGCGCGTTGACCGGCGGGCAGTCGACGACGACCTCGGCGACCCCTGCGTCCACGGAGCTACTGATTCCCATGACGGCCTTTCCCGAAACGCCCCTCACGGGCACGCGGTCGTTGTCGCGGCGCCGACAGGTGCGCTCGCGACGTCGGGCATCTGGCACAGTAGGCGAGCCTTCCGGCGGGGGGCGAACGCTCCACAACGAGGTCCACACATGAGCACGGAAATCGACATGGCCGGGCAGGTCGCCCTCGTGACGGGTGGATGCCGGGGCGTCGGCCACGGCATCGCCACCCGCTTCCTCGACGCCGGTGCGGAGGTGGTCGTGTGCTGTCGCAACGCCCCGGATGTTTCGCCGAGCGGGGGCGGGCGCACTGCTCACTTCGTCGCCGCCGATGTTCGGGATCCCGATGACGTGGCGCGTGTGATCGACGAGACGACGTCGCAGTTCGGCCGCATCGACGTGGCGGTGAACAACGCCGGAGGATCGCCTCACGTCGACACCGCCGATGCATCACCGAGATTCTCGGAGGCCATCATCCGCCTGAATCTCATCGCCCCCCTGCTCGTGGCACAGCAGGCAAACACCGTCATGCAGGACCAGGACGCGGGCGGCGTGATCGTGAACATCGCCAGCGTCAGCGGTACCCGCCCCTCCCCCGGTACGGCTGCGTACGGTGCGGCCAAGGCGGGACTCATCAACCTGACGCGCTCCCTCGCCGTCGAGTGGGCGCCGAAGGTGCGCGTCAACGCCGTGACCGCGGGCCTCATCCGTACCGAGCAGGCACACCTGCACTACGGCGACGACGAGGGCGTGGCGGCCGTCGGAGCGACGGTTCCCCTCGGGCGGATGGGTGAGCCCTCCGACGTGGGTGACGCGTGCCTCTTCCTGGCGTCGCCGATGGCTTCCTATGTCAGCGGGGCGAACCTCGTCGTGGACGGCGGCGGCGAGAACCCCGCCTTCCTGGCCGCGGCGAAACCCGATCGCTGAGAGCGCGATGAGCGAGGGAGGCAAGGCAGTGGACCCCACAGACGACGCCCGATCTTTCCTCACGTCCGGGGACGCCTATGACGCGTTCATGGGCCGCTACTCCCGTCCACTCGCCCACGCGTTCGCCGATGTGGCCGGAGTGGAGGCCGGTCAGTCGGTGCTCGATGTCGGGTGTGGCCCCGGCTCGTTGACGGGTGTACTCGTCGATCGGCTGGGCGCCGGTTCAGTATCGGCGCTCGATCCGTCGCCACCCTTCGTGGCGGAATGCGCCACTCGCCATCCCGGCGTCGATGTGCGATCGGGACGCGCGGAGGCGATCCCGTTCGAAGACGCCAGCTTCGACTCTGTGCTGGCCCAGCTGGTGCTCCACTTCGTGACCGACCCGGCCCGAGCGGCGGCGGAGCTACGCCGGGTGGTGCGCCCGGGCGGCATCGCTGCAGCTTGCGTCTGGGACTTCGCCCAAGGAATGGAGATGCTCCGTCACTTCTGGGACGCCGCGCTGACGGTCGACTCCGATGCGCCCGACGAGGCGCAAGCGATGCGGTTCGGCCGCGCCGGTGAACTGGTCGAACTGCTCGAGGCTGCGGGATTTCATGAGGTCACGGAGACGACGCTCGAGGTCGCCTCGACGTATGGGGAGTTCGAGGAATTGTGGTCGGGGTTCCTCGCCGGAATCGGACCGGCAGGTTCGTTCTGCGTGTCCCTGTCCGATGAGCAACGCTCGGCGGTTCGTGAAGAGCTGTTCCGTCGAATCGGTGCACCGACCGGCCCATTCACACTCGCCGCGACGGCCCGATGCGCCCATGGCCGCGCACCTCGTTGAGACCTGTATCGGTCAGGTCGTGCGGACGATCAGGACGCTGCACGGCGCGTACTGAGCCACCTTGGTCGGCACACTGCCGAGCAGGAAACGCTTGGGACTGCTGACCCCACGGTTGCCGACCACGATGAGGTCCGCCCCGATCTGCTCGGCGAGATCCGTGATCGCCGAGGCCCCGTCACCGATCTTGGAATGGGTTTCGACGGTCACGCCGGCGTCGGCGACCTTCTTCGCCGCCTCGCGCACGATCCGATCGGCCGCGGTCTCCTTGGCAGCGTCGTCCCCTACCGGAAGGGGATCGTCGAAGCGCGGCTCGAGTCCTGTGACCAGATGCACGGTCGCCCCGAGGCTCTTGGCCAGCTCCACCGCTTGGCGCACAGCCTCGCCCGCCGTCTCGGACCCGTCGGTCCCGACCACGATCTTGTTGTACATCGGGTGCCTCCCCTTCGACCACCGCCCCTGCGGCAGCGCCTCGCACGGTAGCGCCCCGGAGGGTCGGAATGTTGTGAAACGTCCTCAGGCGTGCTGGGACGAGACGGAGACGACCTCACCGGTCATGTAGGAGGAGAGGTCGCTGGCGAGAAAGACCATGACGTTCGCAACCTCCCACACCTCCGCCGCGCGCCCGAAGGACTCGGCAGCGCGCAGTGCGTCGAGCTCGTCGTCGGGCATGACCTTGTTGAGGAACGGATGGAGAGCGAGGCTCGGAGAAACGGCATTCACCCGCACGCCGCTCGATGCCGCTTCCATGGCGGCCGCCCGCGTGAGCGCCATGACTCCGGCCTTGGCGGCCGCGTAGTGGGCCTGGTTGGCCTGGGCGCGCCATCCCAGAACCGAGGCGTTGTTGACGATGACACCCGAGCCCGCTTCGAGCATGTGTCGCAACGCTGCTCGCGTGCAACGAAAGGCGCCCGTGAGGGTCACGTCGATGACGCTGTGCCACTGGTCGTCGGTCATCTCGACGATGGGAGCGTTTCCGCCGAGGCCTGCGTTGTTGATCAGCACGTCGACACCACCCATCGTGTCGACGGCCCTGTCGAGCATCGCCTGTACCTCTGCCTCGTCGGTGACGTCGCAAGGGACGGACGGGGCCGTGTGTCCGAGAACCTCCGCGAGCTGCTCGGCCGCCGCAGCGAGTCGGTCGACGCTCCTATCGGAGACCATCACCTCGGCGCCCTCCTCCGCGCACCGTTTGGCCGCGGCGAAGCCGATGCCTGTGCCTGCCGCCGCGGTGACGAGGACCCGGCGACCGGCAAGGAGGTTGCGACCCTCGGGGTACGGGGGAGGTTCGGGAGGCGAAGCGGGGGGTACGGGAGAATCGGTCACGGAGCCACCTTCGGTTCGGCGGGGAGGCCGAGTGCGCGCTCCCCGATGATGTTGCGTTGGATCTGATTCGACCCGCCGTAGATCGTGTCGGATCGGGTGAAAAGGAAGAGACGCTGCGCCGCGCTGAGCTCGTAGGACGGGCCGTCGGCCAGCGCCGCTTCGGGCCCGAGAACGTCGAGCGCGAGTTCACCGAGGCGACGGTGCCACGTGGCCCAGAACAACTTGGTGATCATTCCTTCGCGGGTGAGCTCGTCGCCTGCCATCGCCGACAGGGTGCGCAGCACGTTGGCGCGCATGATCCGCAGCCCGATCCACGCGTCCGCGATCCGCTGGCGGATCGTCGGGTCGTCACTGAGTCCGGTTCGACGAGCGTCGTCGATGATCGCGGCGAGTTCGTTCTCGAAGGCGAGTTGCTGCCCGAGGGTCGACGCTCCACGCTCGAAGGCGAGGGTTCCCATGGCCACCTTCCAGCCACCGTTGACCTCGCCCACGACGTTCTTCGCCGCCGTGCGTGCCCCGTCGAAGAAGACCTCGTTGAACTCGGACGTGCCGGTGATCTGACGGATCGGCTGGATCGTGACACCGTCCTGGTCCATGGGCACGAGCAGGTAGGAGATGCCGCGGTGCCTGGGCACTTCCCGATCGGTGCGGCAGAGCGCGAAGCACCACTGTGCGATGTGGGCCAACGACGTCCAGACCTTCTGGCCGTCGAGCACCCACTCGTCGCCGTCACGCGCCGCTCGGGTCTGGACGTTGGCCAGGTCCGAGCCGGCATTCGGTTCCGAATAGCCCTGGCACCAGATCTCGGTACCGTTGACGATGCCGGGTAGGAAACGCTGCTTCTGCTCGGGCGTCCCGAACGCCACGAGGGTCGGCCCGATCAACCCTTCACCGATGATCCCGACACGCCCGGGAGCGCCCGAGCGCGCGTATTCCTCGTAGAAAATGACCTGCTGATGCAGGCTGGCACCCCGCCCGCCGTCGGCCTCGGGAAACCCGATACAGCACCACCCGGCCTCACCGAGATGGCGTTCCCAGGCGATCCGCTCCTCCAGGAAGGCGTGCTCGTCGCCGGGGCCACCACGACCGCGCAGCACCGCGAACTCGCCCGTCAGGTTGGCGTCGAGCCAGGCCCGGATGTCGGACCGGAACGCCTCGTCGGTGTCGGAGAACCGGAGGTCCATGCGCGGCGCAGTCTACGGAAGCGCCGCGCCGGACTCCCCTATGAGGGCATCTGTGCGCCGCCGTCGACGCACAGCACCTGTCCGGTGACGAGTCGGGCGTCGTCGGAGCAGAAGAACACGGCGGCCCCCGTGAGGTCCTCGGGCTCGAGTGACTGCTTCATGGCCGACATCATGGGGATCATCGACATGAACTCCTCGGGCACGACGCGGCGCGTTGCTTCGGTCATCGTGATTCCCGGTGCGATGCAGTTCACCGTGATGCCGTACTGGCCGAGCTGGCCCGCGAGGAACTTCGTGAGTCCGATGACGCCCCACTTGGTCTGCGAGTAGCTGAAGGCACCGACCTCGCGGAAGGGGCCGGGAGGAGTCACGTTGTACATGTAGGCGGCGTCGGACGACTGGTTGACGATCCGCCCTGAACTCTGCTCGACCATCGTCGGCGCCACCGCACGCGACATGAGCCAGGCGCCGTGGTGGTTCACGGCAAAGATCTTCTGGAGGTAGTCGTAGTCGTTTCGCTCGTTGTCGATGTCGTGGTAGATCGCCGCGTTGTTCACCAGGATGTCGATGCGACCGAACTTCTCACGGGTGGCGTCGGCGCACGCCTGGGCCGACGCTTCGTCGGAGATGTCGGTCCGCACGAACACTGCGTTGGTGGACCCGCCCGATTCCTCGAGGTGCTTCATCCCGGCCTCGGCGCGGGTCTCGTCGAGTTCGGCGACGACGACCTTGGCCCCCTCGGCCAGAAAACGCTCTGCGTAGGCGAGGCCGATGCCCTGTCCTGCGCCGGTGATGATGGCGACCTTGTCGTCGAGCCTCATGCTTCAGGCCCGGTGGATGACGTTGAAACGCTCGGTCACCACGGGTTCGCCGGTCGACTCGTCGGTCCACACCGTCTCGATGACGAGGAAGGTCATCACATGGCCTTTGCTGTCCTTGTCGTAGAAGTCGATCACCTTGGCCTCGCCGAGCAGGACGTCGCCGACAACGATCGGACGGTGGTACTCGAACGACTCCTCGCCGTGGAGGATCACGCCACCGCTCGCCATGAGTGGACCCATGATGTCGGCGACGGGGTTGGCGCCACCGCTCGGGTCCTCGGGCTGGTCGTCGAATTTTCCGTAGTGCTGCATCACGAATGAGTAGGTGGGAGGGGCCGGGAGGTCGTCGAAACCGGCCTCGTGGGCCGCCGACCTGTTGTGGAAGACCGGGTTCTCGTCGGTCACCGCGGTCGCGAACACGCCGACCGGCCCACGCTCGATGACCACGCGGTACGCACCGGTCGGCTTTCCGATCACACTCTCGTCGACTGCCACTGCTCCCCCCTCCGTCTCGGCCGCCTCGGGCGACCTGCCTCGCGCTACCGTGACGCCGGCGTCAGTTTTCTCGGCACGGAGGTTGTGCGCAAGTGGGGATCCTCGAGGGAAAGGTCGCGATCGTCACCGGTTCCGGTCACGGTGTGGGTCGCGGCGAGGCGATCGAGCTGGCCGACCAGGGAGCCCGGGTCGTCGTCAACGACCTCGGCACGTCGGTCTCGGGCGACGGTGCCGACCAACGAACCGCCGACGAGGTGGTCGACGTCATCACGGCGCGCGGCGGCGAGGCCGTGGCCAACTACGACGACGTCGGTGATCACGAGGGTGCGAAGTCCATCGTCGACACGGCGATCGACACGTTCGGTCGCCTCGACGTGCTGGTCAACAACGCCGGGATCCTGCGCGATCGGATGATCTTCTCCATGTCGGAGGACGAATTCGATGACGTCATCCGGGTCCACCTCAAGGGCACCTGGAACACCGTCCACCACGCCTCGGTCTACTGGCGGGCGCAGTCCAAGGCCGGCGAGCAGCCTTCGGCGTCGATCGTGAACACGGTGTCGAGCGGTGGGCTCCAGGGCCAGGCCGCACAGTCCAACTACGGGTCGGCGAAGGCCGGAATCGCGGCACTGACCGTCATCGCCAGCCTGGAGCTCGTGCGCTACGGGGTGCGCGCGAACGCCATCTGCCCCGGTGGCTTCACGCGCATGGTCAGCCAGGCCATGCCCGACATCGAGGTCAAGGAGCCCGAGACCTTCGAGGAGTTCGAGCCCATGAACCCGGGCAACACCGCTCCGGCGGTGGCCTGGCTCGCCTCCGACCTCTCGGTTCCGGTGACCGGTCAGGTGCTGCGTTGCGTCGGCAACAAGCTGTGCCACTACGAGCCGTGGACGATGGGCGAGATGTTCGAGAGCACCGACCGCGAGGGCTCACCGACCCGATGGGAGCCGACCGAAATCGGCGACACGCTGTTCAAGTATGTGTTCAAGACCGCGAATCCCGGAATCGAGGCGCAGAGACGATGACCTCACGCGACTACGACACGATCCTCTACGAGGAGCGCAACGGTGTCGCCTGGCTGACGCTGAACCGCCCCGAGGTCCACAACGCGTTCAACTCGACGATGCAACGTGAGCTCCACGACGTGTGGCGCTTCCTCCGGGGCCACGACGACGTGCACGCGGTGGTCCTCACCGGCGCCGGCGAGAAGTCGTTCTGCACGGGGATCGACCGATTCGAGACGATGGGTGGCTCCGACGGCGAGGGCGAAGACGGCGAGGGCGATGTCGGCGACGGCGCCTCGAAAGGAACCGTGCCCGTCGGAGCCGTCGGCAACCCCTTCATGTTCGACGACCCCGGTGACCTGCTCGGTCCCAAGAGCAACGACTACTGGAAGCCGGTGATCGCGGCGGTCAACGGGATGGCCTGCGGCGGTGCCTTCTACATGCTCGGCGAGGTGGAGTTCATCATTGCCGCCGAACACGCCACGTTCTTCGACCCCCACGTCACCTACGGACACGCCGCCGTCTTCGAGCCGATCCACATGGCGGCCCGCATGCCTCTCGGCGAGATCATGCGCCTCTCCCTGCTGGGAAACCACGAACGGATGTCAGCGGCGCGTGCCGAGCAGATCGGGCTCGTCTCGCAGGTGGTTGCCGCCGACGAGCTGCACGACGCGGCCGCCTGGGCGGCGGAGGCGATCGCCTCACAGCCGCCCCTTGCTGTCCAGACCACGATGCGCGCCATATGGGCCGCCGTCGAGCTGAGCCGCGCCCAGGCCCTCGAGCTCGGCCCGTCCCTGATCGCCCACGGCGTGGACGAGGAGACGATGCGCCAGGGCCAGGAACTCTTCGCCTCCGGTAAGAGGGTCGACTGGAGACTTCGTTGAGCACAGGCGTCTCGGTCGTGGGCGCCTCCCTGTCCGATACCGGGCGGGTCGACACTCGAACTCCATACGAACTGCACTTCCAGGCGGCGAGCCGTGCACTGGCCGACGCCGGCCTCACGCGCGACGACGTCGATGGCCTGGCGTCCACGGGCACCGGGCTCCTCGCGCCTGTGGAGATGGCGGAGTATCTCGGGCTGCGCCCGACGTGGGCCGACGGCACCGGAGTGGGCGGCAGCACCTGGGAGTTCATGCTCGAACACGCCGTCGAGGCGGTGCAGGCCGGCCACGCCCGCGTCGTCCTGCTCGTGTACGGGTCGACGACACGGGCCGATCTCAAGGCGCGCCGCCGCAGATCCAACCTCTCGTTCGGCGCGCGCGGCCCTGTGCAGTTCGACGCTCCCTACGGGCTCACGCTGATCGCCAAGTACGCGATGGCCGCGCAGCGCCACATGTACGAGTACGGCACGACGATCGACCAGTTGGCGGAAATCGCCGTTGCGCAGCGCTACAACGCCTCTTTGAACCCCGAGGCGTTCTACCGGGACCTCATCACCGTCGAGGACGTGGCGGCGTCGCGGATGATCGCCGAGCCCCTGACCAAATTGCACTGCTGCATGCGCTCCGACGGTGGCGGTGCCGTGGTCGTGACCTCGGACGAGCGCGCCGACGACCTACCGAAGCCTCCCGTACGGGTTCTCGGCACGGGTGAGACGACATCTCACACCACGATGAGCGAGTGGGAGGACTTCACCGAGTCGCCGGCTGTGCGGTCGGGTGCACTCGCGTTTGAGCGAGCGGGTGTGACACCCGCCGACATCGACATCTGCGAGTTCTACGACGCGTTCACGCCGATGGTCCTCCTCACACTCGAAGCGCTCGGGTTCTGCGGGCGCGGTGAGGGCGGCGCGTTCGTGGAGGGCGGTCGGCTGCGCGTCGACGGGGATCTCCCCACGAACACCGACGGAGGGGGTCTGTCGGCCTGTCATCCGGGGATGCGCGGGATCTTCCTGATCGTCGAGGCGGTGCGTCAACTCCGCGGCGAGGCGGGCGACCGCCAGGTGGACGGGGCGCGCCTCGCATGTGTGAACGGCACCGGCGGCTGGTTCTCCTCCACAGCTACAGCGATCCTCGCTACCCGGGAATACTGTTAGCGCCGAAGAAGCCGCGGTGGACGACCGTGGTGAGGGCGTCGACGGCCGCCTCGGTGTTGTCGGGACCGTTTCCTGTGCTGAGCACGTAGCTGAAGCGCTCGAGCATGGCGGTGAGGGCCTGCACCCTGGGTCGGATCGAGGAGGCGGATTGGCCCGTCGACTCGCTGATCCTTTCCCCCAGGTGCTCGGCCAAAGTGGAGAACGCCCCCACGCCCGTCTCGTTCACCTCCGGGGCGTGGACCTGACCTTCCATCCACGCCCGGAGCACCGGCCCGTAGCGGCGGTACGTGGCGAGGAACTCGGCGAGGAAGTCCCGAAGTGTGTCGTACCCGGCCGCATCGGGAGTGACCGGACCGAGACTGTCGGACAGTTCCGTGAGCGCCTCACCGCACTCCACCGCGAGGGCGCGGAGGAGATCCTCCTTGTCGGCGAAGTAGAGGTAGAAGGTGCCGTGCGACGCTCGGGCAGCACGCACGATGTCGTCGACGCGGGCCGCCTCGTAGCCACGCTCGGCGAAGACGCGGATGCCCGCGTCGAGCAGCCTGCGCATCGTCCGGCGCCCCTGGGGGCGCAACTCCCGACCCTGAGCGGGAGCACCTGCGTTCGACGCGCGGGCGGCGCTCACGCGTAGCCGACGGACCGGGCGGCACGGGGCCACCGGTCACGCACGTCGGGAGGGATTGTCGGGCGCACAGCCGAACACTAACGTGACGCCGGCGTCAGGGTTGCCGTGACCGACGCGTGGGGACCGCGTATCCGATGCAGCTCGACTTCACCGCCGAACAAGAGGAACTGCGCTCCGGTGTCCGCGCTGTTCTCGACACCGAGTGCACGATGGACCGGGTCCGTCGCGTCGCCGAATCCGCTGAACCGATGAGCGAACTCTGGGCGACGATGGTCGAGCTCGGATGGCCGGCTCTCACCGTTCCCGAGACATCGGGGGGCCTCGGCCTCGGGTTCGTGGAGTGTGCCGTGGTGGCCGAAGAGCTCGGTCGTGTCATGGCGCCCGTGCCCTGGCTTCCGACCGTCACGCAGTTCGCACCCGTCGTTCGCAACGCCGGTTCTCCGAAGCAGCGACATGAGCTCCTGGAACGCGTGGCGACAGGCCGAACCGGCACAGTGGCTGTTGCCGAGGAAACCGGGAGCTTCGACGTCGCCGATGTGACGACGATCGTCGAGCCCGACGGCGATGGGTGGGCTCTCCATGGCACCAAGCACTGGGTCATGGAGGGCGACGCCGTGGACGACGTCGTTGTCATCGCCCGACTTCCCG
Source organism: uncultured Actinomycetes bacterium (assembly GCA_963704035.1). Classification (GTDB taxonomy): domain Bacteria; phylum Actinomycetota; class Acidimicrobiia; order IMCC26256; family JAOSJL01; genus JAOSJL01. The sequence goes on from CAVPGR010000002.1 coordinate 1,131,369, forward strand.
GAACCCACGGAGACGAGGGAATCACCGCGATCGTGGTCGACGCCGGCGAGGCGGCGAGCACTCGGTTCGCCACGTTCGACGCCACCCGGTCGATCGTTCGCCTCGACCTCACCGATCTCCACGTGGACGCAGACGCCGTGTTGGGCGAGCCCGGCGGAGCCGCCATTCCGGCACGGGCGGCGCTGGAGGAGTCCACGGTGGCGGTGGCACTCGAGATGGTCGGCACCGCACAGACGATCTTCGACACTGTGCTCGCCTACGCCAAGGAGCGTCACCAGTTCGGAGTGCCGATCGGCTCCTTCCAGGCGATCAAGCACAAGTTCGCCGACATGTACGTGCTTCTGGAGCGCGCTCGGGCCGTGGCGTACCTCGCGTCGGTCATGATCGCCGAGGACGACGAACGCCGGACCGTGACCACGTCGATGGCCAAGGTTGCCGCGGGCGACGCGCAACGGCGGATCGCCAAGGAGGGCATCCAGGTCCTGGGGGGTATCGGCTACACCTGGGAACACGACATGCACCTGTGGGTGCGCCGCATCAAGTCTGACGACGCCCTCTTCGGTACCCCTGCCGACCACCGCACCACTGTCGCCCGACTCGCCGGCTAGCGGTTCTTCCCCCGATTCTCTGTCGGCCGACCGAAACGTTCGCTACGGGGAGCGCCGCGGGTCCGCCCGGGCACTGACAGCGACGTCGAGGTCGCGCTCCCCGAGGAAGATTCGCAGCAAGGTCAGGTCGACGACACCCTCCAACGAGACCTCCACGCCGTCGGCGTCCACGTGTACGTCTCCCGCGGTGACGCCATCGGGGAGTTCCTGGTCGGCGAGATTCTGTCGGGCCAGAACCTCTGCCCGCCGGGGGTCCAACACCACGACGCCTTGACGGAGTTCCGTTTCCTCGAGTCCGCTGGCTCCGGCGATCGCTGCGGCATCTGCCGCCTCGGCCATCGCCCGACGGGTCGCAAACGCTCGCCAGAGGTCGAGACTCAGGCCTCCGAGAAAGAGCACCGCGACGCACAGACCGAGAATCCACAACGTCACGGCACCACGTTCGCCGCGGCACCCCGCGCCAGACACCTCACCGACTCCTGTAGGCGTCGCGCTGTTCCGTGTGCGTCGCTGTCCATTGCCAGGCCCCCACGGCTCCCGATCCCGGGGACGGCGAGGGCGGGCATCCGTACCGTGACGTCCGCGGTGACCGTCCCACCGCGTGAAGGTCCGTTGCGTTCCCACGACACGTCGACATCCGTGTCATCGAGACCGTGGCCGGCGAAGATGAGCGTCACCGCCATCTCTGCTTCGGCCCGGGCCGCGGGGGTGTCCTCGGACAGTGCGGCGCGGCGCGCAGCTTCGGAGGCGGCCACGGTGGCCGTGGCCTGGCGTTCCGACCACGTCGGAAACGTCAGAACGAGCATCGACACCGGGAGAAGAAGGAGACCGATGCCGAGGGCCAGTTCCAGAGCGACGAATCCACGCTCTGCAGATCGGCGCCGAACGCGTATCGGCACCATCACGGCTCTTCCTCGGCGATCGCGTACACGGTCGCCGAGAAGTTCCAGTCCGGTACCGGCTCGATCCAACTCCGGAATGTCGCACGTGCCCTGGCTTCCACCACCGGAATGGGCCCAGTGCCGTCGACGGCGCAGCTCACAACGACCTCCCGGCCGATCGGTCCACCCAGGAGGTCATCGAGAACCGCTGTGGCGCGCTCGTGACATGCACTCTCGCGCTCGGCGTTCGAGCCGGCGGACAGTGTTCCTGCACGGGCACCCTCGTCCAAGGCCGCACGCACGACGCCACGCCCGTACTGGAAGACGATGAAGTTCGACGCGAACACCAGAAACAGCAGAGCAACTCCCGTGGCGAACACGAACTGGATCGTCGTGAAGCCGCACTGCCCGCAGACTTCGGGGCCCCGCACTGGCTCGTGGGCGGGCACAGGGCGTCAGATACCGAGCTGGCCTTCGATCCAGGACACGACGTTGACACCGAGTGCCTGGAGAAGCGCCCAGATCGCCACCAGAGCGGCGATTCCGAGAGCGGCGTTTCCGAGCAGCTCCGCCGTCGTCATCCCGGACTCATCCGGATCGCCGTTCTCCTCCGGCATCCACCCGTCGTCTCGCGAACCGTCCGTCTCTTCGTGGACTTCCATGTGACTCCCCCTTGGCATTGACAACTCGGCATTGACAACTCGGCATTGACAGCAACGACACTCAGCGCGCGCCGAACACGACGAACGGAATCGGCGCAGCGATGAACAACAGCATCACGGGAGCGAGAACCGCGATCGTCGGCACCAGCATGGTGGCGCGCCGCTTCGTCGCGGTGCGTCGGAGCTCCTCCCGACCCGCATCGCGGATGTCCTCGCTGAGTTCCAACAAGGCAACACCGAGGTCAGCCCCCCGCTGCGCCCCGGCGGCGAAGAGCTTGAACGTTCGAGCGGCGCTCGGCTCGGGCGTGGACTCAGCCGCACGTTCGAACGCCTCCGTCTCGGAGGTACCCGCTCTCACGCTCCGCAACACCATCGTGAGCTCTTCGACGACGACGCCCTGACCACGATCCACGATCCGCTGGACGGCCTGGATGGGCCCGGCACCCGTGCGTAGGTGCATCGCGAGGAGCTGGTTCACTGTGTACAACTCGAGGCGGATCCGTTCCGTGCGCTCCTCGATGGCACCGTCGAGCTTGGCGCGTGGACGAGTCGCTCCCACGACCACACCGCAACCTCCCAGAAGCAGAGCGACAACAGGAGAGCGGACCAGAAACGCTCCGACCACGGCTCCCGCCAGCCCCGCGAGGGTGCCGGTCACGACCTGACGGAGGCGGAACGCGTCGGGGGTGTCATCGAAAAACCCTGCCTGGCGCAGTCTCAACGACAGGCTCTCATCTCCTTGAGACCGGGCGACACTCCCCAGTCGGCGCGCGGTCGCGACGAGGGGAGGCCCGAACACCCGCCACACGACCCCGCCCGAGGACCCCACACCCGTGGTCTCCGGCTCGATCAGGTCGACACCGCGACCCAGTCGCGCACGCGTGACCACCAGATAAGGCCTGACCCGTGGCGCAAGCCGACCCGTGGGCCGTACCAGCAGGGAAGCGGCCAGGGCGAACAGAAGACCGAACGAGAGCGCGGCGAGCATCGTGAGTCCCGTCACGAGGTCATCTCGACAGCCTGTTGCGCAGACGCGCCGAACACGCGCCGCTCCCCCTGGTCGCGCCCGAGCCGGCCGATCAGCCAGGCACCCACAACGCTCATGAACGCCCCGACGATCACGACCAACACGCCCGCGGAGGACCCGTAGAAGTCACGAAACGCACCGGGCCTCAGCGTCAGCATCACGAGGACGAGCCAGGGCAGAACCACCACCGCGCGGGCGTTGATCTTCATCTCGAGACCTTCGCTGCGGATCTCCTCGGCGACCTTCAGGTCACGAGTTGTCGCCGCGACGAGATCCTCCAGGATCAGTCGAACGATCTGACCTCCGCGTTCATGAGCGAGGATCAGGACCTCGATCACGCGGTCGCTGGTCGGATCAGCGAGCTCTTCCTTGATCAACTCCAGGGCGGGAACGGTCCCGAGCATCCGCGACCATGCAGGGAACCGCGCGAAGGAGCTGCCGGAGAGGCTCCGGACCGGAAATGGCCATCGAACTGAGTGCCTGGCTCAGCGAACGTCCCGAAGAGATCGAGGCGAGGATGTCGCGCAACCCGTCCGGCCACGCCCCGCGCACCTCGCCAAGCCGTTGCAACCGCCGGCGTGCGAAGTACGCGCGGGGAAGAAGGGCTACAGCGATGGCCGGTGCGACCGCCACCGTCCAGGTTCCGGTGAGGGCGGTGACGGCAACGAAAGCGATGACGCCGGCCGATGCCGACCCGACGACGAACTGCCGCACGGAGACACCTGCCCCGGCCTGTCGGAGCCAGAGCTGACGGCCGGAAACGGCGGCTCGGTCGCGGCTCCGTCGGAGGCGCCACCGAACAGGGTTTCCGGTGAGCTGTCCGGCCACGAGAAAGCAACACGTGCCGACGGCAACCGCGGCGAGCAGTCTCACGCCGGAGCCATCATGCAGAGACCACCGACGAGCCCTCTGCAACATGACGCAGTGATCGGCCCTCCGGGAGCGCGCGCTCGACACGCTCAGCGAGGTGTTCAGGCATCGCACCTGTCCACCGCAGTGAGTCACCCAGGTGCTCCCGTCGAAACACGGGCTCGACGGTGAAGTCGGACCCCAGGTTCGGTACGACGGCGGCGATCTCCATGACTCGCCGCGCGACACCACCGTTCTCGTCGGTGGGACGATCGTCGCGGTCGAGATGGACGACGAGGTCGAGCGACTCGGCGAAGACCTTTCGTACGATGTGCTCGGTGACGTTCTCCCCTGCCATCAGCGCAGCGTTCAAGAGCGCGTTCAGAGCCTCGGAGGCGCTGTTCGCATGCACCGTGCAGAGAAACCCACAACCAGCGTTGACCGCACGGCTCAGCTCGAAGGCCTCGGCGCCGCGCACTTCGCCGACCACGATGCGGTCGGGGCGCATCGCCAGAACGAACTTCACGAGATCTCGGAGGCTGATCTCACCTGTCCCGTCGAGAGAGGGTGGTCGCACCTCGTAGTACGCGCCGTGCGTCAGAGGGACCGCTAGCTCACGGATCTCTTCACAGCAGCGCGTGCAGTGGCGCGCCGGTGCGGCCGACAGGAGGGCGGCCGCCATCGTCGTCTTCCCCGCTCCGGGCTCCCCGGATACGACGACCCTGCTGCGAATCTGCATCACCGACCAGAGGAACTCGGCCGCCTCCGCGGTCAGCGAACGCAGATCGACCAGATCTCCGAGAGCGACGTTGCGCACCGTGTAGCGGCGCAGGGTGGCGGAGAGGTCATCGGACACCGGCGGAATCGACGCGGTCAGTCGAGCCGAGCCTTCGAGCACACGAGCCTGCACGATCGGGTGTTTGGCGTTCAGTTGCCTGTCGGTCGTGGACAGGAGCCTCTCGACGATCTGACGGTTCTCCTGCTCGCTCGTCGGCGTCGAGAGCCCCCGTACGACGCCCGTGCCATCGAGGTACGACACACGGGAACCTTCAATGAAGATCTCCTCGACGTCGCGGCGCGCCACGAGGTCGGTGAGAGCCCCCAGGTCGGCGACGGAACGCAGAACGCGTTCGACCATCGTCCCTGGGTCTCCGAGAGGCACGACCTCACCCAAGCGAGCGCTGCGCTGGTAGTCGTCGACCGCATCCCGCACTTCAATCCGCACTTCGTCGAGATCGCTCTCCGCGCGCAGACGGCGTCGCTCGACCCGCGCGATCACGTCGCGACGGATCACGTCGTAGGCGTCGGTGCGAACGCTTCTCACGACACCGAGCCCACGCCACGGGGAACGGACACAGGTTCGCCGTTCGAATACGCGTCGCTGTCCACCGAGACTCCGTGGGATGTCAGTTGGTTCGCCAGCGAATCAACCACACGTCGAAAGGACCCACGCGCCACCAGACCGCCGGACCATTGCACCGCTTCCACGCGACGATCGAAGGGGATGAACGTGATACTGGCCGGCGAGTGGGTACGGCGGACCTCTCGCCTGAGCTCGGAACGCTTGAAGGGCTCGCGGGCGCGCGGTTGACAACGAGATGGAGTGGTGCGACGGGCTGGAGCGCACGGACGTCGGCAATCCATCCCAGACCCCGCGTCAATCCGACCGGCGAACCGCTCGTGACGCCGACAAGGACGTCGCCGGCGGCAACCAGCGCCCGCGCGAGCGAATAGCGGGTCCGACGCCCCGAACCGAGATCCTCCAGGCGATGACCGACGTCGACAACAAGCCGCCGGTCGGCGTCTTCCAATCGCCTGAGAACGTCGAGCACCTCATTGGGACGAAGCTGAGACCACGCCGCCGCGTTCGGAAGCCCACAGCAAGCCTGCACGCCCGACCGTCCGATCGGCATCAGACAGGACTCCACGTCCCCCAACCCGTGCTGGACCGCGTCGACAGCAGTTCGGAGGTTGGGTTCGATGGGAAGAGCGAGTCGTTGAGCGACGGATGGTGCAACGTCGTCTCCGTCCACGAGGGCAACGGGTTCGCCCGCTGCGACACACGCCGCAGCAAGGTGGATCGCCACCTCCGTCGCTCCTGTTCCTCCCGGTCCACCGACGATGATGCGCCCCGTGGCGCAATGGCCTGCCGGAGCCTGCCCCCGCTCCGGAACCTCTGGTTCGGCCCGCACGAAACGGGGTGCCATCGCGATGAGCACGGCCTCGAACTCCTCCGGGGCGGCGTCCGACTCGATGCAGCGATCCACACCGATCGACGTCAGGTGCGTGAGCGCCGTTGCATCGCCGCGGTCGTGGACTCCGAGGATTCGACGGCCACGCTCGTGAAGATCTTCGACCAACCCGACGGTCAGTGCCGGCCAGCTGCTACTCGAGACCAACGTGTCGTAGCTCTCCTCGCGGGCGAGAACCGGGTCGACGATCAGCTGACGTACCCGAACGCCTCCGTGATCGGTGAAGTGGCGATGCAACTCCTCGACCCACGGCTCCGGCGCGAAGACGAGCGCCATTTCCGGCTCGCGAGGAATCACGGTCCCGCACCTGACACCCCCGGAGCAGACGCTCCGGTCGAGCGGGCGAGAACGATCGCGCCGGAGTCGATCCCGGCGACGACCGCCAGTGCTTCCAAATCGTCGAGCGCCACCGTGACGGAGAACTCTTCGATACCCCCTCCGAGTGCGCCCTTGCTCGGCCGATCGACCGCCAGGACTTCTGCGGTCTTCACCGCGTAGGTGGCCTCGCCGTCGACCACGGTCAGAACGTCGACGCGGTCGCCCACCACGAGTTCGCCGGCGACAGCCCGGCTCTCGTCCACAGGAATGCTCATCGCCCGCAGACCGTTCGGCGCAGCCTCGACAACGAGGCCGTCGGCGGGAACGAACTCGCCTCGGGCGACACGCTGAGCAGCGATACGGCCCTCGACTTCTGAGAGCTCCTCACTCGCGATCAATGTGTCGAGGACGGAATCGTCCACCTCCACATCGGCGAACGTGAAATCGTCCGCCGTGACGACGTCGCCCGGAACGATGTCGTGCGCTGCGACGGCGACGGAATCTGTCGCGTCAGCGCCACGCAGGACCGCGAGAGTGGCGACGACACCCACCAGTCCGGCCGCCACCATCACCAGGTGGCCGAGCGACAGTCGCTCCCACGGCCGGTAGTCCCGACCCGCTCCCCCGTTCGGTGATGCAGAGCGAGGGTCGCGCGTGGCGTCGCCGACGTGCGTCGCTCCGTTGGACGCAGCGTGTTCGACCACTCTCCCCGAGCTCCCCATTCCGCACCCCCATGCGCGGGAACTCACGCATTGTGGCGGCGCGGACGAAAGGGTGCAAGCGGTTCTTCTCACTCGTAGTGTCTGACACCAACCATTTCCGGGCTCGTCTGCCGGCTCGTGCGCCGGTTGGTGCGCCGGCTGGTGTGCCGGCTGCTGTGCCATCGTTGGGAGCAGTGAGCGGAATCACCTCAGGGTGTGTGGAGGTGCAGAGTCCTTTCTCCCACGGTGCCCAAGCAGTAGCGTCTGCTGCTGATGTCTCCCCCGACTGACCAGAGCACCGGCGATCCGGGTGCCACCGAGTATCCACCGGTCCTCACCACCGCCATGGCAGCCGACATGCTTCAGGTCCACGTGGAGTACCTGCGCCGGATGGTGCGCGAGGGCCGCGTTCCCTGCCACCGCTTCCCCGGAGGTCGCGAGATGCGCTTCCTGCGCGATGAGCTCCTCGGCTGGCTGGGCGACCAGGAGGGCGTGAACCGGGCACCCTCCGCCGACGACGGGGGAGATCAGATGGACGCGACCGAGGGACGAACGTAGGCGATCGCCGTGCGGGCCAGGACGGCAACGTCGCCATGGCGTTCGACGGTCGCGTGATCGGCGCCGAGACTGACCACACCGACGAGTTCCTCGGACAGAGCATCGGATCCCACGACGAGATCGCCGTATGCCGCTTCGAGCTCCAGGAGGCGAGCGTCAAAGGAGCTCGGATCCGTCGGCCCCGCCAGCCCCTCTTCTGCATCGCCGGGGCGGACGAGGCGAATCATCAGCGGAGTACGGGTGGCCGAAGCTCTCGGGCCGGGCTCCGACGCCGTGCGGATGTCGACTCGGCCGTCGGACGTGGCGAGAGCTACGAGGTCGGGGCCCACGGCGACGACGCGTCCCGTGAAGGTACGACCGGCCACCGACACGGCGAGCACATCGCCCGAATGCATGTGGACGGCGAGGAGATCGTCGAGTCTCCGACGGTGGCGCCACGACACCTCGGCCTCGTCGGTGAGGGACTCCTGATCGCGGCGCCACATCTCGCGCATTTCGGCGCCGAGCGCATCGAGATCCCGGGGAACCGGATCACCGGAGGTCGCCACGGATCACCACGCTAGCGCCACGACACCAGAGGCGGCGGGGGTGTCCCGAGAAATCGCACCAGAGGCGGCGGGGGGAATCGAACCCCCGTAGAGGGTTTTGCAGACCCTTGCCTGAGCCACTCGGCCACGCCGCCGCAAGGGATCGAGACTAGCCGGGGGTGCCCGAGACCCAGACCTCCCGGGGCGCCCGTCCTGTTCCCGAGGTCCGAAATCTCACCTAACGTCTTGGGCACCGTGACCTCCCCTGTTCTCGAATTCACCGCCGTCTCGAAGCACTTCGACACGGTCACCGCGCTCGCGTCGATGGATCTGCGCGTCGAGATCGGATCGGTTGCCGTGCTGCTCGGGCCCAACGGCGCCGGTAAGACCACGGCCGTGCGTGTCGCCACAGGAGCTCTCCCGCCCGACAGCGGCCAGGTGCGTGCCTTCGGCCTCGATCCGGCCGTCGACGGTGAAGAAGTTCGGCGCCGCTGCGGGGTCGTTCCGGCTCGGCCGGCCCTCTACGAACGTCTCAGCGGCTACGACAACCTCCGCTACGCCGCCGAGCTCTACGAGGTCGGAGATGATCCCCCCATCCTCGACGCCGCCGACCGTTTCGGCATCGTCGATGCTCTGCCCCTGAAGGTCGGGGGGTATTCGACCGGAATGCGCGCTCGCCTCGCTCTGGCGCGGGCGGTCCTGCACGATCCCGATCTGCTCCTGCTCGACGAGCCGACCGCGGGTCTCGATCCCGAATCCGCTCGGGCAGTGCTCAACCTCATCGACGAGATGGGCGCGGCAGGCAAGACCGTTCTCATGTGCACGCATCTGCTGCTCGAAGCGGAGGGTCTCGCCGACCAGGTCGTGGTGGTCGACGTCGGTCACGCGCTGGTGTCGGGAACCCCCGAGGAGCTGACCCGACGCTTCTACCCCGCCACCACCGTCACGCTCGACGCCGAGAACCGCTCGGACCTGGACCGCATCGCTGATTTCGACGGCGTCGTGGCCTACGAGCGCAACGGCGCAGCCAGCGTTCAGCTCGAATCCAAGGAGCGCTTGGCGCCACTCGTGGCCGAGATGGTCACCGCGGGAATCCGACTCGTGCGCGTCGAGCCCACGACCCCCACGCTGGAACAGCTGTACTTCACCGTGCGGCGCGAGATCGCCCAGGGCCACCACGACGAGGTGCTCACGTGAACTGGGGGCGGTCGTGGACGATCACGCGCACCGAGTTGCGCCAACTCCGCCAGAGCCGTGATTTCTGGCTCCCGCTCGGCATCGTGGCTCTGCTCTTCTTCGCCGTTCTGCCGGCTGTCCTGCTCTTCGCGGTCGTGAACGTGGAGGGGCCTGAACTGGCGACACGGATCGGCGACGTGGTGGACACGCTGCCGTCGGGAATCCGCGACGCGGCGGCCGCGGCCAGCGACAAGCCGAACGCCCAGGCCTCCTACGTGCTGGCCGTCTACCTCTTCGCGCCGCTGGCGATCCTCGTACCGCTGACCGTGTCGTCGGCCGTGGGCGCCCACACCATCATCGGGGAACGCGAGCGCGGCACCGGCGAGTTCCTCGCGCACTCGCCGGCCGATACAGCGGAGATCTACATCGGCAAGATGTGGGCCAGCCTGCTGCCGGGATATGCCACAGCGATCTTCGGCTTCGGGATCTACTCACTGATCGTCAACCTGATCGCCGGTCCCGAACTCGGCGGGTGGTTCTTTCCGACGGGAAACTGGGTGATCCTGGTCTTCGGTCTCGTGCCACCGTTCATCGCCCTGGCTGTGGCCATGATCCTCATGGTCTCGGCACGCGTCTCCAGCGCCGCGGCCGCTCAGCAGCTTTCTTCGCTGATCACTCTGCCACTCATCCTCGTCGCCTACGGCCTCGCGGCCAGCTCGCTCTCGCGAGCCGCGACCTTCGCGGCCGTCATCGGAGCCGGCGCGTGGATTCTGGCTATTGCGGCCCTCTGGCGAGGTTCACGTACCCTCACCCGGGAACGACTGCTCGGCCTGGGAGGTTGACCGTCATGTTCACCGAAGCGCCAGTCCCCGAGATGATGGTCACCAAAGCACGGGTCGCAAGAAGCCTGCGCTTCTACGCGATCGTGTGCGCGCTCAGCCTCGTGCTGGTCGCCTGCAACACGTCCGACGACAGCTCAGACGGTTCCTCACAGGAAGGGTCGGACTCCGAGGAGCCCACCGCGATCGAGGCGCCGTTCGCCGTGGGAATGAGCTCGGAGACCTTCGTCGACGACAGTCGACCCACTGATGCCGTGGCGGGTTTCGACGGGGCGCCCGACCGCACGCTTCCGACCACGATCTACTACCCGGCGGCGTCGGGAGAGCCGGGCGCCGCACCCGTTGCCGACGCCGAGCCCGCCCCGGGTCCGTTCCCGTTCATCCTCTTCAGTCACGGCGTCGACTCGCTCGGTACGAACTACGCGGACCTTCTCGTGCAGTGGGTCGAGGCCGGCTACGTCGTGGCGGCGCCGAACTATCCGTTGGGAAGCTCGGACACACCCGGTGACATCGCCGTGATCACCGACGCCCCGCAGCAGGCCATCGACGCGTCCTTCGTCACCGACAGCGTCCTGGCGCTCGACGGTGTGGGTTCGGCGATCGACCCCGAGACGTATCGGCGCCGCCGGCCACTCGCTCGGCGGAATCACCACCGCCGGTTTCGCTATCAGCAACGACTACCGCGACGACCGGGTGGATGCGGCGGTTCTCTTCGCCGCTCCGCCCGGTTTCGACAGTGGCGTGACCTTCGACGTACCCCTCCTCGTCGAGCAGGGTGACGCCGACGCGTCGATACCGTTCGACCTCACGGCGATCGCCTTTGAGCCGGCGGAGCCGCCCGCCTTCTTCGTGACGCTGTTCGGTGCCGAACACACACCTCCGTTCCGCGGTGGAGACGACCCGACCGTCGAGGTCGTCGCGCAGACGACTCTCGACTTCTTCGACGCCTACCTCGGGGACGACGCCGAGGCCGTGGACGCCCTCATCGCGGACGGCACCGTGCCCGGGATCGCCGAGGTCGAAGCCCGCCTCTGACCCGCGTCCGGCGGTCCGACCTGATCGACACCTGCCTCGACCCGGTATCCGGCAGCAAGGTCTAGGGTCCACCGCGATGGGGGACCCGGTACGTCTCGTCGTACGGATCGTTGCGGCTCTGGCTCTTCTGGCGACGGCGTGCGCGGATGACGATTCGAACGGTTCGGGTGAAGGGTCCGGCGACGCGTTCACGGCACCGATCGACGAGTGCGACTGGCCCATGTGGGGTCAGAACCTGCACCGGACGTTCTCGTACCCGTGCGACACGGATTTGTCGGCCGACACCGTGGACGGCCTGGCGGAGCAGTGGTTCTTCAACACCCAGGACGTCGTGACAGCGACCCCGGCCATCGTCGGCGACCGCGTCTACGTGGGCGACTGGTCCGGACGCTTCTACGCCCTCGATCTCGATGACGGCTCAGAGATCTGGTCCTACGACGCCGAAGTCCACCCCACCGTGTATTCGGGACAGATCATCTCGTCGGCCGCCGTCCACGACCTCGAGGACGGGACTCGAGCTGTGTATTTCGCAGGCGGTCGCACGCTGCACGCGCTCGATGCAGCAGACGGCAGCGAGATCTGGACCGTCGACGTCAACGCCGATGGGTCAGGCACCGATCCGACCGAGATCCAATCGTCGCCGGTGGTCGCGGACGACAAGGTCGTCTTTGGTTTCGACAGCCATGACACTCCCGGCGTTCGCTCAGGCGTTCTCGCGCTCGACGCCGACACGGGTGAGACCGTCTGGGACTTCGATCCCGATCTCGGTGGAGAGCCCACGGGCTGTACCGGCGTCTGGGGATCACCCAGCGTCGACGTCGAGCGCGGCGCGGGTCTTCGTCGGAAGCGCCAACTGCCCGACCTCTCCCGAAGGTTGGGGGGACTACACCGAGGCCCTCTACGCCCTCGATCTCGCAACGGGCGAGCCCCTCTGGAGCTTCCAGCCCCACGAGCCCAACAACGACGACCTCGACTTCGCGGGAACACCCAACCTCTTCAACGCCGACGGGGTCGACCTCGTGGGCCTCGGCAACAAGGACGCGAGCTACTACACCCTCGACCGGGACGGGAAGCTCGTGTGGAACACCGCCGCGACCGAGCCCGGCATCGAAACCCCCGGATCGAACTACTCGACGGGCGGTTTCATCGGAGCCACGGCCGTGGCCGACGGACTCATTCTGGGCGGCACGGCCGTGGGCCCGTGCCCGTGCGCGCACGCCCTCGACGCCGCCACGGGAGACATCGCCTGGCAGTCCGACGCACCGGCCGCCACCTACGCCTCGGCGGCAGAGGTCGGCGGTGTCCTCTTCCTCGGCGGGACCGACTTCACACTGCGCGCCTTCGACATCGCCTCGGGCGAGATCCTGTGGAGCAAGGACATGACCGGCGTCGTGGCAGGTGGCGTGGCCGTCGCCGGGAGCCGGATCGTGGCCGTGGCGGGAATCCGCGAGCCGGGTCTCGACGCCACCTCGGAAACGAGTGGCGTCACCATGTTCAGTCTCGATGAGCCCCGCACGACCACGACCACCGGAGCGGCGACGACCGACGGGCAGATCGAGATCGTCCTCGAGAACGGCCCGCAGGACTGCGTCGGCACACCGTGCGAGGTGACGTTCGGAATCAACGACCCCCCACCCGGAACCGATCCCCGCTTCGAGCTCCTCGTGGAGCCGGATCCGTTCCGTGTCCGCGTCACCGCCGCCGATATCGGCGATCCTTCGGGATGGCTCCGACCCGGCAGCGCCGCAGCGGAGGTGGGCGCGCAGGTGTTCGGCGTCGTGATATCCGAATCCGATGACGATCCGCAGAGCGGCGGTGTCCTCTGCACCTTCCGCGCCGGTGAGGACGGTTGCACCGCGGCGTCGGTTCCCGTGCTCCAGGATCAGTACACGCGGATCTCGATCCTCGCTCTCCAAGACCCCACCACGGTTCCGACGGTTGCCGAAGGTGTCGACCGTCTCGTGCGCAGCCAGTCATTCGACCCACCGCTCAAGCCGGTTGCCGTTCCGTGACCCACCCTCGTCGTTTCGATTCCGTGATTCACACGTCCGATCCCGCTCCGCTCCCTGGAGGCCAGACGATGTCAGACCGTCATCCGTTGCGAATCCTGCTGGCGCTGCTCGCCGTCGTGGCTGTCGTTGCCGCCGCGTGCGACTCCGACAGCTCCACGTCGGACACATCGACGTCGGACACGTCCACGACGTCGGAGGAAAGCGACAGCGAGCCGGCACTCCCCATGGTGGAACTGGTGTTCAACGGCGAGGGCAACAACCTCAACGCCTACGACCCGGCCACGGGTGACTCACAGAGGATCATCACCAACGCCGACGAGGACCCCGACGGCCTCGACATCAACGCGCAGATCTGCTTCGATCCGGGCGCCCCTGGGAAGTTCATCGCGGGAGAGGACACCAACCAGCCCGAGAGCCCCGCAGGCTGGGGCTACTTCCAACTCGAGGGAGCCGAGTTGGGCGATCTCACCGCTACGCAGGAGGGCAAGCTCGCGCCCACCTACCAGGACAGTAGCGACAACCCCGAGATGTACGGATGCGGGTTCCTCCCCGACGGGCGCCTCGTCACGACCGATGTCGGAAACCAGGCCGAAGGCGACGGAGACGGTCAGCTGATCATCTGGTTCCCGCCGTTCGACTCCGACGACGTGGCCTACTGCAAGCTCGATGTCGCCATCCCGACCGCCCAGCAAGTTCTCGTCGACGACGGCGACCGTGTGCTCGTGGCTTCCGCAAGGGGTCCCGCGCCACACGGGATTCTGGCGTATACGGGCCCCTTTCCCACATCGGACGACGCGGAGGGTGGATGCGGCGCCACCGACGCCACGGGCGCGCCTGTGGCCGACTCGGTCGACAAGGAGGTCTTCATCCCCGCGGACGACCTCATCCCGACGACGACCGGTATCGCCGCCGCTCCCGACGGCGGCTACTACGTCTCGAGCGTGTTCAACGGCGTCATCGCCGAGTTCGACGAAGCGGGTACGTACGTACGCACGATCCTCGAACCACCCGAAGGAGAGGTGCTGTCCGACCAGACCTTCTCGACCGGCACGCCGCTCGGCCTCGGTGTCGACTCGACGGGGAACATCTACTTTGCCGACATCGGGGTCGTCATCACGGAGGATTCGATCGGACCGGGCGATGTCGGCTCACTCCAGATGATCAGCTTCGTCGACGGCGAGCCGCAGTCGCCCGAGGTCGTCGCCTTCGATCTGGCGTTCCCCGACGGCATAGGGATCTGGACTCCGTAGGGTTGAGTCGGAAGCCGTCGACCAGATCGGACCCCAACGGGCCGGGGAACCGGTCAGCCGGAGTCGACGTCGGGCAGGATGATCGGAACGACGGTTCCGTCGCGCCAATCAGCCAGGCCGTCTCGGAGAAGTTCCTCCACGAGCTCGGGGGGCTGAGCGTGCGAATAGTGCCAGCCCTGAGCGGTGTCGCAGCCGAGGTCCCGAAGCTGTGCCGCCTGGTTCTGGTCCTCGACACCTTCGGCGGTGATGCGCATCCCGAGCGCATGTCCCATGGCGATGACTGCCCGGGCGATGGCCTCGTCGGCGTCTCGTACCGCCACGCCGTCCACGAAGGTCTTGTCGAGCTTCAGGCAGTTGACGGGAAGATCACGCAGGTAGCCGAGCGATGAGTAACCCGTCCCGAAGTCGTCGATGGCGATCTGAACACCGAAGGCGCGCAGCGCCTCGAGATTGCGGGTGGTCACCTCATCGTCCGACAGGGCCGTGCGTTCGGTGATCTCGATCTGGAGTGCCGACGCGGGGAATTCGCTGAGCTCGAGAGCAAGGGCGACGTCGGACACAGCATCATCCTGGCGGATGAAGCGGGGCGACAGGTTCACGCTCAACCGCAGTTCCGACTGGCACCGCTCGCGCCACTCCTCGCCGAGCCGGCACGCCTCTCGCAGAACATATCGATCAACAGCGAGAATCAGACTCGACTCCTCCGCGAAGGGAATGAACGCGCCGGGCAGCAGCATGCCGCGTGTGGGGTGCTGCCAGCGGACGAGCGCTTCGAGAGCGACGACGTCGCCTCCGTCGAGTTCGACTTCGGGCTGGAAGTGCACTTCGAGCCCACCTTCGTCGACCGCGCGCCAGAGGTCGGCTTCCAATTCGAGTCGTCCTACGAGGCGGGGAGCCGCGGAACCGTCGAAGATCTCGAGGCGTGCCCGGCCGTTCTCCTTGGCCATGTACATGGCGAGGTCGGCGTCGCGGAGCAGATCGTTCGGCCCGGACTCGTCCTCGGAGATCGCCACGCCGACGCTTCCGGTGGCCACGATCTCCCGGTCGCCGACCCACAGGGGCTGGCGCAGCGAAGCGATGATCCGCTCGGCCACGTGGACTGCATCCGTGGCTGCTTCCACGTTCCGGACGAGAACCGTGAACTCGTCACCTCCGAAGCGCGCGATCACGTCACCCGGCCGGATCGAGTCGGAGAGCCGTCGGGCGAACTCGCAGAGAAGACGGTCGCCGATCTCATGACCGAGACTGTCGTTGACGAGCTTGAAGCGATCGACGTCGAGGAAGAGAACGGCAACGCGCTCACCCGACTCGAGACCGTCCAAGGTCCGGTCCAACTCGTCGACGAACCCAGCGCGGTTCGGGAGTCCCGTCAGGGAGTCGTGGTACGCCTGGCGCGTCAGTTCCTCCTGGAACTCGCGACGCTCGGTGATGTTGTGCATGATCGCCACGAATCCCTCGACGCTGGGATCGTGGAGACGGTTGACGGCAGAGACCTCGAACCACTCCCAGCTGCTCGATGCCGCGCGCAACCTCATCTCCGCGCGTTCGTCGTGATCTTCGGTCCTGCTGACGAGCTCGAAGTAGGGAGCGAGCGCCTCGCGGTCGTCCGGATGGACGAACTCGAGAGCGGTCAGGCCGACGAGATCCTCGACCGGTTGACCGAGTTCACGTTCGGCTGCGGGCGAGATGTAGGAGATGACACCGCGGGCATCGACGACCATGATCATGTCGGTCGTGTGGCGCACGAGCGCCCGAAATCTCTCCTCGCTCCTGCGCACGAGCGTCTCGGCCGTTTCCTGCGCGCGCGTGGCCCGATCAATGTCGACGATCGCGATTCCGAGCCCGAGGGCCGACAGCACCGCCAGGCCGTGGATGGCCGGGGGGTCGACGAAGCTCGGGGCCACACCGAGCTGGATGGCCACTTGCCCGGCGAGAAGACCGAGCAGCGAACACGTGAGAACCGGTCGGGTGACCGCCGACCCGGTGTCGCGGACAAGGTCGCTCTCGATCCAGACGTAGGCGATCGCGAGCATCGGTCCCCAACCCGTGGCATAGAGAGCCGGGGTGAGCGCCCCCACCATGACCGCGGCCCGCAGCCACAGGCTCCGAGGATCCGTAGCTCCTTGCCACGCAGCGGAGCTCAAGGCCGACACGAACAGAGCGACGACGATCAGGACCGGGAAGATCCACCAGTCGATCGTGGCGACCCACCCCGCGGCGCGCAGCGCCAGGTACACGGCCACCGCGATCGGCGCCTCGGGGCGGACGATCGCTCGCCGGACCTCGGAGCGGTAGTCGACCATCGGTTCCGTATCGGCGCGAAAGGGCAGAACCTGAGCCGTCCTGGCGAATATCGGGTGCTTCGGGGGCAGGGCTATCATCGGCCGCGATGAACGAGTCGGCCTGCATCGCCGCCGTCGGCGCCGCGTCCGGATCGCTCCGGCTCGACGCCTCCGACGTCGCTGCTGCCTGGCACGGTGGAGCCACTGACGGAACCGCCGCCGTGGCGGCTCCCGACGAAGACACCCTGACGCTCGCCTGGGACGCCGCGACGGCAGCCCGGCGTGCCGCGGGGGACTCGCCGGGCGACATCGACGGGCTTTGGTGGGGCACCTCTGACCCTCCATTCGCGGAAGGCCCCAGCCATGCAGTGCTGGCCGCCTCACTCGGCCTCGCACCGAGTTCCACGGGCGCGCTCTGTGCGGGGTCGGCACACTCCGGGATCGAAGCGCTCCTGGGCGCCGTCGACGCCGTCCGCTCCGGGAGCGTCGCTCGGGCGATCGTGGTGGCCTCCGATGCCGTGTTGCCCGGCACCGCGACAGCACTGGAGCGACGGGCAGGAGCAGGGGCTGTCGCATGTCTCATCGACGGAGACGCCGGCGCCATCATCGGTGCTCGCGTCACGCGGACGCGCCCCGTGCTCGACCGCTATCGGGGAGCACGGGAGGCAGCCACCCGCGACCCCTACGACGCCCGTCTGTTCCGCGACGCGATCTACCTGCCGGCGCTGCGAGAGGTCGTCGAACACCTGGCGGTGTTCGATCCGAATGTCTGGTCGCTCCCCGACCCTGACGGCCGGTCCGCACGTGCCGTCGCCCGAGACCTGAACGGGACCCTCGTCTCCGACGCCGTGTATTCGGCCGTCGGAGACACCGGAGCCGCCGCGGCTCTCCTGGGTGTGGTGGCCGGTCTCGACGCCGCCGGGGTGGCCGCTGTCGTGGCCTATGGAGGTGGTCGGACCACCGGGCTCCTGATCGAGGCAAACGCCCCCGTGCCAGGCGCGTCACTCGTGCCCGCGTCCCTCGCGGGAGGTACACCCACGACCTACGCGGACGTGCTGAGGGCCCGGGGGCAACTCGCGCCGGCCGGCGAAACCGTGGAGATGGGCGTTCCGCCCGGAAGTGCGATGTTCACCCGGGGCGGCGCGGAGATGTTGGGCCCGCTCGGCGCACGGTGTGTCGACTGCGACACCCTCAACACGCCACCCTCGATCCATCCCCACTGCGTCCAGTGCGGCGGTACGAAGTTCGAAGAGGTCACGCTCGCGACGAGCGGCACGGTTCACACCTATGTGGTGAACAGGACGATGCCGGCTCCGTTCGTGGCCCCACTCCCGTTGGCGGTGGTGGACCTCGACGATGGGTCGCGGGTCATGCTCCAGGTCGTGGGCGATCCCGAGGCCTTGAAGATCGACACGCCCGTCGAGCTGGTCCTGCGACGTTACGCCTACGAACGTGGAGTACCCGTGTACGGATACAAGGCGCGCGATCTCGAACGCGCAGGACAGGTGACCATGGGCTGGAACCGGGTTGCCGTCGTCGGAGCCGGGCTCGTGAAGTTCGGCGAGCTCTTCGACTCGAGCTACGAACAACTCGCCTCCGGCGCGTTCGACGCCGCCGTGGCGAAAGTGGACAGGTCCTTCGAGCCGGCACAGGTGGAGGCGGCGTTCGTGGCGACTCAGCGGGGAACCCTGTGGGGTCAGGAGGGTATCGGCGGCAACACCGTTCCCTCGGCGCTCGGGTTGGCGGGAATCCCCTGCACCCGCATCGAAAACGCGTGTCCGTCGGGCAGCGACGCGTTCCGTGTGGGCGCCATGGCGGTGGCCAGCGGTGTGCACGACATCGTTCTGGTCATCGGCGTGGAGAAGATGCGCGACAAGTCGACCGAAGAGGGTCTCCTGTCCCGAGCTGCTGCGGGCCATCCGATCTACACGCGGGGTGAAACCGCTCCCGTTCTGTTCGCGCCCTTCGCGACCCGTCACATGCACGAGTTCGGGACGACACCCGAGATGCTGGCATCGGTGGCGGTCAAGAACCACCACAACGGTGCACTCGACCCGTACGCACACTTCCGCAACGAGATCACCAGTGAGCAGGTTCTCGACTCGCCCATGGTGTGTGAGCCCCTCCGCCTCCTCGACTGCTGCCCTCAGACCGACGGCGCCGCCGCGACGCTGCTCGTGAACGCGGAGCGCGCCTCGGAGTTCACCGATACACCTGTGTACGTCGCCGGCTTCGGCGTGGCGACCGACCACCCTTACCTCCACGAGAAGTCCTCGTTCACCGGCCTACAGGCGACCACCATGGCCGCCGAACGCGCCTACGACATGGCGGGTCTCGCCCCGGCCGACATCGACATGGCCGAGGTCCACGACTGCTTCACGATCACCGAGATCCTCGACATCGAAGATCTCGGATTCGTGGAGAAGGGCAAAGGGGGATTCGCATCCCTCGAGGGCCAGACCGCTCTCGACGGTCGAATCCCGGTGAACACGTCGGGAGGACTGTTGGCGAAGGGGCACCCCATCGGCGCCACAGGTGTTGCACAGCTCACGGAATGCTGGTGGCAGCTGCGCGGAGAAGCCGACCAGCGTCAGGTGGAGATGCGCAACGGGAACGCGCTCCAACACAACGTCGGTGGGCGCGGCTCGGGAGTGTCGGTCGTCAACATCCTGACCACGAACCCGTGATCCGCACCGAGATCGCCGGCGGCGTGGAGTTCCGCGGTCGCTGATCAGACTTCTTGATCAGACTTCCTGATCGGGAATACGAGCTTCAGCCGCGCAGCGCGCCGGGCTCCTCGAGCCACCGGTTCATCGCGACGGTTCGGGCGTTGCGCAACGTGAGGACGTACTCGATGCAGCGCCGCACACGCCGTTGCTGGCCGGCCGTGCTGACGACCTGCCGCAGCAGATGGTCCGCCGCGTCACCGTGCTCCTCTTCGGCGTACACGTGGACCCGGAAGTTCTCGACCTCGATGCCGTAGTGGTCGCGCATTCCCTCGTACATCATCACGGCGTAGTTCGTGGCGGCGGCAAAGCGCTCACCCGCCCAGCCGAATGCAGCAAGGCCCTCCTCGTAGGAACGTCGCATGTAGTACAGCGAGGTGAACACAGAACCGATCGTCTCCGGCATGGCCCGGTAGCCGAGGAGATCACTGTCGCTCAGGCCGAGCTGCCGGGCCCAGTGGATCTTCATGTCGACGTGGTTCGCGTCGCCTGCATAGCCCGTTTCGTCTGCGAGGTTCTGGAGCCAGTGACGCCAGTGCTGGGACGTGTCGTGGTCGAGCGCATCGGAGTCGGGGGCGTTCGCCACGATGGATGCGAACTCGCTCGTGTACCACCTGCCCAGGAAGTAGTACTCGCAACACAGTCGTCGCAGGAGCTCTTCGGAAAGCGTGCCATCGGCGACGCGCTCCCACACCACGTTCTTGTCCGTGGCGATCTCGCGCTGGGTCGCCTCGAGCGAGGCCATGAACTCGTCGACGGGAAGCCCCGGTACACCCTCCCGGTTCTCCCCCCGGACCTCTGCGAAGTCGCGACGGTCGTCGTTCGAGTCTTCGCTCATGAGGCTCCCTCCGGCGATCGGCAACGAAGTGTATGTGTGATCTGACAATCATGTCAGGTTCGTGACGGTCTGGGTGCGTGCCTGTATCAGGAGCCGATGGAGATCTTGGTGGATCCCGGAGGTCGCCTAGACCGCCGGCGTGTGGCGCGCCATGCTGTGGGAACCACGAGCGGGGAGCAAGCATCACATGGCAGTCACGACGGGCACCCACAAAGAGGCGAACACCTCGTTCGGCAACGGATCGGCCGGGCGCGTCGCCGTGAGTCCGACCGAGGACATCCCGGGCGTCGTCGAACGTCTCCGCACCACGTTCGACGCCGGGGTCACCCGCCCCTACGAATGGCGTCGCCGCCAGCTCGAAGGGCTCCAATCTCTCCTCGCCGAACGTGAGCCACAGCTCCTCGAGGCGTTGGCCACGGATCTCGGGAAACCCAGCCATGAGGCGTGGATGGCCGACCTCGGCCTCCCGTCGGCCGAGGCCGGATACGCGCTGAAGCACCTGAAGAGCTGGATGAAGCCACAGCGCGTCAGCACGCCGCTGTCGTCGCAGCCCGCCACCTCGAAGCGTTACCCCGACCCGCTCGGGGTGGTGTGCATCATCGCGCCGTGGAACTACCCGGTACAGCTCGTGCTCCAGGTTCTCACCGGAGCGCTGGCCGCCGGAAACACCGCCGTGTTAAAGCCCTCTGAGGTCTCCTCGGCCACGTCGGCCGTCCTGGCCGACGCCATCCCCGCCTACTTCGACTCCGACGCCGTGGCGGTGGTGGAGGGTGGTGTGCCCGAAACCACCACGCTGCTCGAGCAGCGCTTCGACCACATCTTCTACACGGGCAACGGAACCGTCGGCCGGATCGTGATGGCAGCGGCGGCGAAGAACCTCACGCCCGTCACCCTGGAGCTCGGCGGGAAGAGCCCTGTGATCGTCGACCGCGACGTCGATCTCGAGGTCGCGGCACGACGAATCGTGTGGGGCAAGTTCATGAACGCCGGCCAAACGTGCATCGCCCCCGACTACGTACTGGCGCACCGGTCGGTCGAAGGTGAGCTCATCGACGCCATGCGGAGCACCATCGAGAACTTCTACGGGTCCAACCCGGCTGACAGCACCGACTACGCCCGTATCATCGACGAACGCCACTTCGACCGCCTCACCGGCCTCATCGAGAAGGAGGACGACGCCAAGGTGGTGGTCGGCGGGGACTCCGACCGCTCCACCCGCTACATCGCGCCCACCATCGTGCGCGACGTCGACGCCGACTCCGCTCTCATGGCTGCGGAGATCTTCGGCCCCGTCCTCCCCGTCCTCACGGTCGACGACACACACGAAGCCATCGAGTTCGTCAACGAACGCGACAAGCCTCTGGCGCTGTACATCTTCTCCAAGGACGACGACCGGGTGGAGCAGGTGCTACGCCAGACGAGCTCAGGCGGGGTGTGCGTGAACGCCACGGTCATGCATGTGAGCTCGGTGAACCTTCCGTTCGGAGGCGTCGGCGAAAGCGGTATGGGCGCCTACCACGGCAAGGCGAGCTTCGACACGTTCACGCACTACAAGAGCGTGATGAACCGACCGACGATGATCGATCCGAGCATGATGTACCCGCCGTACACGAGGATGAAACAGAAGATCGTCCGCAAGCTCCTGAAGTAGTGGATCCCTGGTTCGGTGCCCCTGCGGCCGGGTCGACCTAGCCGCGGGGAAGTCCGAGAATCCGCTCACCGATGATCGTGCGCTGCACCTCGGACGTTCCTCCGGCGATGCTCGCCGCCTTGCTCCAGAGCCACTGACGTTGCCACGCGCCGTCATCCGGCACCAGCGACGCTCCTGACCACAGCGGCGCGGCGTCACCCGTGACGTGCAGAGCAGCCTCGGAGAGATCCCGCGTCATGTCGGTCCACGCCAGCTTCACCCAGCTCGACTCCGGTCCGGGCTCGACACCCCGTTGGAGCCGCGAGAGCGTCCGCCAGTTGTGCAGCCGCAGGACGCGTAGCTCCACGAACGCCTGCACGAGCTCGTCGGACACCTCGGGTCGGTCCCACCCGGCGTTCTCGTCAGCCAACGCCAGAATCCGCTCGAGGTACACCTCGTGCACGACCTGTTCCTTGAACGGGAACGCCGTGCCCCGTTCGTGGGCGAGTGTCGTGTTGGCCACGGCCCACCCGCCGTTGAGGGCGCCCACCAGATGCTCCTCGGGCACGAAGACGTCGTCGAGAAACACCTCGTTGAACTCGGCTTCTCCGGTGATCTGCACCAGGGGGCGGATCTCGACTCCCGGTGCGCTCATGTCGACCACGAGGTAGCTGATACCGCGGTGCCGGGGCGCGTCGGTGTCCGTGCGAGCGAGGCAGATCCCCCACCGGGCGTGTCCCGCGTAGCTCGTCCAGACCTTCTGGCCGGTGAGCGACCAGCCGCCGTCCACCGGAGTCGCCCGCGTCGCCAGTGACGCGAGATCGGAGCCTGCGCCCGGCTCGCTGAACAACTGGCACCAGAGCTCGTCGGCGGACAGGATCGACGGGAGCCACCGCTGCTTCTGCTCGTCGGTTCCATGCGCGAGCAGGGTCGGACCTGCCAGGTTGATCCCGACGCGGTTGACCGGCTGCGGCGCCGCGCTGCGGGCGTACTCCATGTTGTAGAGAGCAACCTCGACCGGCGACGAGCCACGGCCGCCGTACTCGGTCGGCCAGTGGATCCCGATCCACCGGTCGTCGGCGAGCCGTCGCTGCCACGCTCTACCCCAGGCGACCTCGTCGTCGACGGACGAGAAGACCGGCGGTGCTTCGAGGTTGTCGGCGAGCCAGGTGCGGATCTCGGCGGCAAAGGTGTGTTCGGCCTCGCTGAAGGAAAGATCCACGCTCAGAGGTCCCAGAATCGTTGACGACCGTTTCGCTCGAACGCCGCCGCCAGTTCGGCCTCTTCGTCGGCATCGAACGGGTGGAAGCTCGCCTCTCCGCGGTTCCGGGCGAAACACGGATCGCCACCGGTGCGGTCCGAGCGGAACTTCTGGTACGCGAGCGTTCTCTTGACGATCTTGTTCGTGCCGGTCGTAGGCGGCTCAGCGGTAATGCGCACGTAGCGAGGGCGCCACTTCGGCCCGAGATCAGGGAGGTCGTCGAGCCAGGCCGCGAAGCCTCCAGGATCGAACGACGTTCCGTCGCGCAGCACGAGCGTCGCCATCACCTGATCGCCCGCCTCGGCGTCGGGCACGCCATAGGCAGCGGCCTGGACCACGTCGGGATGACGGTTCAAAGCCTCTTCGATGGGTCGGGCCAGGAAGTTCTCGCCGTCCACCCGGATCCAGTCGGCATTGCGGCCGGCGAAGTACAGGTAACGGTCGTCGTCGAGATACCCGAGGTCGCCGGTCCAGTACCAGCCGAAACGGGTGGTCGCTGCATTCGCCGCGTCGTTGTTGTAGTAACCCTCGAACGGGCCGACGCCGGCGGTGTTGACGATCTCGCCGACACAGGCCTCGGCGTTGAGGAGATGACCCTGCGTGTCGAACTCGGCCGCCGGGCGGTCGTGTCCGGCTTCGTCCACGACACGAACGCTGTCGCCCGCGACGCCCAGTGCACCCGGGCGGGTCTCCACGTCGCGGTTGACGGCGACACCGCCCTCCGTGGCGCCGTAGGCGTCGATGACCTCGACACCGAACCGGGTGGCGAAAGCGTCGACGATCTCGGGCGAACCCTCGTTGCCGAAGGCCACCCGCAGAGGATTGTCGGCGTCGTCGGCCCTCTTCGGCGTGGCATTGATGTAGGCGAGGGGCTTTCCGGTGTAGTTGAAGTACGTGGCGCCATACCGGCGGACGTCGGGGAGCCACCCCGACGCGGAGAACTTCCTCGCCAGCCCGACGGTGGCCCCGAGAACGATCGCCGGCGCCCATCCCACCATCAGGGCGTTGGAGTGGAACAGGGGCATGGACACGTAGCCGACGTCGTCGACCGTGAGGCCCATGACGATTCCCATCCGTGTACCGGTCACGAGAAGCCGCCGTCTGCGAACAGATGACCGCCTTCGGAGCGTCGGACGTTCCCGACGTGAAGATGAACGCCCAGGGCGTGTCGGCGCCCGGTTCGGTGCCGGGATCCTCGGTGCCTGCGGACGACACCGTGGCATCCAGAGAGGCGGACCCTGAGTGCGGTGGCGAAACACCTGGAGCATCCGCGTGCTCGAAGCGCGAGGAAACCAGCACGTTCTCCTCCGCGATACCGAGACGGTCGGCCACCGGCTCGATCAGGGGAACGTGGCGGGGCTCGGTGAGAAGAAGGCCGCAGTGGGTATGACGGATGTCGTGGGCGAGATGCTCGTCACGGCGGGTGTGGTTGACGCCGACGACGGTCGCACCGGCCAATGCTGCACCCCCGAACGCGAACAGGTAGTCGGGTGTGTTGTCGAGCAGCACGGCGATGTGTAGCGGACGGCCCGGTTCGCTGCGGTCGAGGAACACGTGTGCGAACCGGATGGATTCGTCGAGGAACTCGGCGTGGGTCCACGATCTGTCCTCGAAGAGGACCGCGGGTCGATCGCGGATCGACGGGTCGGTCGCGTTCCGACGCAGGAGTGTGGCAGCGTCGGGGGCGGGCATCAGCGCCTCGCCGGGTGCGGGCACCGCGCTCTCGTCGGCTCTCACGGTGCGAAGGTAGCCCACGGGGTGCCGGTCGGATCGGCGACGTCACGACCTGACGATCCGTAGACTCCGCCCGGTGGAAGACCGGGGCCGTAGCCATCGACCCGGCCCCGATACCCGATCTCACGAAGCGCGCGATCTCACGAAACCGGCCTGCGGAGCGTTGTACTCCTGTGAGCCCACCGCCCTTCCAACGGTTCCTCGACGAGCACAGCGGACCCGTCTACCGGTTCCTCGTGGCCTTCGTCGGAGCGAACGATGCCGACGACTGCTTCCAGGAGACCTTTCTGTCGGCGTGGCGCTCCTACCCGCGCCTCGAGCACGACGACAACCTCCGCGCGTGGATCCTGACGGTCGCACATCGCAAAGCGCTCGACCACCACCGGGATGCCGCGCGCCGGCGACGAACAATCGGTGGAGAGCCGAAACGAACCCATGGATCCACCGGAGAGTTCGAGAGTGCCATCTGGGAATCGGTGCGGGCGCTACCACCCAAACAGCGGGACGCGGTGCTGCACCGTTACGTGAGCGACCTGCCCTACCGGCGGATCGGTGAGCTGATCGGATGCTCGGAGGCAGCCGCGCGGCGCAACGCACACGAGGGAATCGCGAAGCTGAAGAAGGAGCACGGACAATGACCCTGAAGCAGAGCGTGGAAGACGTACTGCGAAGCACGCGTCGCTTCGACGATGCTGCGGCTTCGGCGGCGGCGGCCTTCGTGTATGAGACGGGCGACGACGCCACCCTCGCCTACGCCCTCCTGGACACTCCCCTCGGGACGATGACCGCCGCCACGACCTCGCGCGGGCTCGTTCGACTCGCCTACGTGAGGGAACGCACCGACGACGTCCTCGACGAACTTGCGACCGCGATCTCCCCGCGCATCCTGGAAGTGCCGGCTCGCCTCGATCCGATTGCCCGCCAGCTCGACGAGTACTTCGAAAAGCGTCGGGAGGTCTTCGACCTCACCCTGGATCGACGCCTGATCCACGGATTCGGCAAGGCCGTTCTTCGGGCGACGCAGCGCATCCCATACGGGTCCGTGTCGAGCTACGGCGAGATCGCGGCCGAAGCGGGGAACCGTCGTGCGGCTCGCGCTGCCGGGAGTGCCCTCGGAGCGAATCCTCTCGCGATCGTCATCCCGTGTCACCGTGTTCTGAGGGCGGGGGGCGCCCTGGGCGGCTACGGCGGTGGGCTGGAAACCAAGGAGTTCCTGCTCGATCTCGAGAGTCGCCCGCTGTCTCCTGTCTCCCGATAGGCGGCGCAACTGTCCTCACGCTGGGGCCACCGGCGTCTTCGTCGGCCAAACTGGGGCCTCGACTCCGTTTCACAACGAGATAGAGGAAATGAACAGGAGATGACGTGACAACCGAGACCGTCGCCCGGATCCCGTTGGTCGACTACCTCGTCCTGGAGGACCCACCCCACCTCGTCGCCCACGAGTGCACGTCGTGCGGAGCACGCTTCTTCGACCGCCGCAACGCCTGCGCATCGTGTTTCAGCACCGAGTTCCGGTCAGCCGAGCTTCCGACCGAAGGTGCGCTCCTGTCCTTCACGATCGTCTCGTTCGCAGCCCCCGGGGTTCCCGTACCTTTCGTAGCGGGTGTGATCGACCTCGACGGTACGACCGTGCGCGGCAATGTCGTGAACACCGAACCCGACACCGAGCACGTGACATTGGGTATGAAGGTGCAGCTCACGACGTTTTCGATCGGCAGCGACGACAACGGGGTCGAAGCCGTCGCCTTCGGGTTCGAGCCCGCATCCTGACGCTTTCGATTCCCAGACCCACGCCGACGACCCACAACCCACCACAAAGGAACTGGCGATGAACGACGACATCTTCATTCTCGGCATCACGATGACGAAGTTCGGCAAGCATCCCGACAAGGACGCCGTCGACCTCGGAGCGGAAGCCGCCATGAACGCGCTCGCGGACGGTGGCGTCACGATGGCCGACATGGGCGTCCTGGCCGCGGGCAACCTCATGAACGCAGCGGCCGGATTCGGTCAGCAACTCCAGAAGCAGATCGGCCAGACCGGGATCCCGGTGTACAACGTGGTGAACGCCTGCGCCACGGGTGCGACTGCCCTGCGAACGGCGATCATGGCGGTCAAGGCCGGCGAGTGCGACATGGGCCTGGCAGTCGGCGTCGAGAACCTCGCAGGCGCGGGTCTCCTCGCCGGCGGCTTCGGTAAGCCCGACGGCCACACCTGGGAACCCAGTGGTCGCTACGGTGCCGTGGCGCCGGTCGACGGCCGGATCGGTACCGACACGATGCCCGGGACCTTCGCGCAGGTGGGCATGGAATACCTCCACGAACACGCGTACAGCGGAGAGGCTTCCGAGATGTTCGCCAGGATCAGTGAGAAGAACCATTCACACTCGACGTTGAATCCACTGGCCGCCTACAACAAGTTGATGACGCTCGAGGAGATCATGGGCGACATCATGATCGCCTATCCCAACACGCGGCCGATGTGCTCCGCGAACTGCGACGGCGGGGCGGCCGCCGTCGTGGTGTCGGCCGAGAAGCTGAAGTCCCTGTCGCTCGAGCAACAGCGGCGGGCCGTCAAGGTCTCGGCTTCGGTCCTCACCTCCGACCCCTACACAGAGGGCTGCCAGGTGCTCCCCGACGTGAACACCCTGACCCGCAGCGCCGCGACACAGGCCTATGAAGAAGCAGGCGTCGGACCCGACGACCTCGACCTCGTCGAGCTGCACGACTGCTTCGCCACCGCTGAATTGGTGCACTACGACAACCTGAAGCTCTGCGAGGAGGGTGGCGCCGTCGAGTTCTTCGAGTCAGGCGCCACCTGGCGCGACGGCGACATGCCCGTCAATGTCAGTGGTGGACTCCAGTCGAAGGGCCATCCCATTTCCGCCACCGGTATCGCCAACATCTGGGAGGTCTGTCATCACCTGCGCGGTGAGGCGGGTGACCGTCAGATCGAAGGCGCCACAGTGGGGCTCGCCCACGTCATCGGACTCGGTTCGGCCTGCGGTGTCCACATCCTGGAGAAGGCGGCGTAGACACTGTCACGACCCCCCGCGTCCCTGCGCACTCTGGCGGTCGCCAGAGGCGACGAGCCCGCCGATCTCCTGATCACCGGCGGGCGTGTGTTCTCGCCGTTCACCCGCGAGTGGATCGACACCGATCTCGCACTCGCCGACGGGTTCGTCGCCGGTTGGGGTCCTCGCGAAGCGACTGAATCCGTGGACGTCGATGGCGCCGCGCTCACGCCGGGCTTCATCGACGCTCACATGCACCTCGAGTCCACCAAGCTCTGGGTCGATGAGTTCGTGCGAGCGGTTCTCCCCCGTGGCACGACGGCCGTGGCGGCCGATCCGCACGAGATCGCCAACGTCTTCGGTGTCGACGGTGTCGCCGCCCTCGCCGACGCCGCCCGGGAACTTCCGTTCACGTTCGGGATCTGCGCCTCGAGCTGTGTGCCGGCGTCTCCCTTCGAGAGCCCGGGCGCCGAGGTGGGTGTCCCCGAACTTCGTCGCCTGCTCGACGAGGTCGGCGCCATGGCCGTCGCCGAGGTGATGAACTACCCCGCCGTCATCGCCGGCGACCCCGAGTTTCGCGCCAAGATCGAAGCGGCCCGGGGACGGCGCGTCGACGGTCACGCACCCGGGCTGCGAGGTCGGGAGCTCGACGCCTACCTGGCCGCCGGCGTGGAGTCCGACCACGAGTGCTTCGCTCTCGACGAGATCGAGGAGAAGCGCCGGAAGGGCATGTGGGTCTTCATCCGCCAGGGCTCCGCCAGCCGCAACCTGGCCGATCTGCTCCCCACCGTGTTGCGCCACGGCACCGACCGGGTGGCGCTGTGCAGCGACGACCGCGAGCCCGACATGATCCGCGACGTCGGTCACGTCAACGACTGCGTCCGCCTTGCCGTCGAGCAGGGTGCGTCTCTCGAGGACGCTCTCACGATGGCCACGGCGAACGCCGCCGAGTACCACGGGATGCACCATCTCGGATCCCTCGGGCCCGGCCACCAGGCCGACATCTTGGCGTTCGACGACCTCGCCGCTCTCGAGCCGGCCACCGTCTGGC
Source organism: uncultured Actinomycetes bacterium (assembly GCA_963704035.1). GTDB lineage: Bacteria > Actinomycetota > Acidimicrobiia > IMCC26256 > JAOSJL01 > JAOSJL01. The sequence continues at coordinate 1,160,599 of CAVPGR010000002.1, forward strand.
GCGCAGGTCGCCGGGTCGCCGAGTCCGGCGTCATCCTTCCCGATGTGGTTCCCGACCGACCTGCACCCGACTGGATGTGCCACTCAGTCCACCTGCCCCGGCTTCCGACCCCCGACGATCTCGCACTGACCCCTCCGGTCTCGGGGAGGGCCAGGGTCATCGGTGTCATTCCCGGGAGCATCTCCACCGACGCGCTCGAGGTCGACCTGCCCGATCTCGACGGCCACGATCCCCCGTTCGATCTGGCGCGCATCGCCGTGCTCGAACGCCATCGGGAAACTGGCCGCATCGGCCTCGGCTACGTCAGCGGCTTCGGCCTGGAACGCGGCGCGATCGCGTCGACGGTCGCGCACGACGCGCACAACTGCATGGTGGTCGGCGCCGCCGATCACTCGGGATCATCCGACATGGCGGTCGCTGTGCAACGCGTCGCCCAGATCGGCGGTGGTCAGGTCGCGGTGCTCGATGGAGAGCTGCTCGGCGAGGTCACCCTCGAGATCGGCGGCCTCATGAGCACACGCACGCACCTCGAGGTCGCGGCCGAGCTCGACGCGCTCGTGGCAACAGCGCGTGAACGTCTCGGCGTGGCGCTACCAGCGCCGTTCATGCAATTGAGCTTCCTCGGGTTGTCAGTCATCCCCGAGCTACGCATCACCGACAAGGGCCTCGTCGACGTCACGCGTTTCGAGCTCACGGATCTCGATGCAACCAAGGATCCTGCATGACAGAGACACCCACTCTCGACGAATTCGCCGATGAGGCACGGCGCTTCCTCGACCGCCACGCCGATCGTCGGACCGCCGAGGAGTTCGTGTGGGGGGAGGGTGCCGACAGCGCCGGGATCCTCGAGGAGAAAGAGGCTGACCAGGAGCGGGCGGAGCTCGAGGTCGTGAAGCATTGGCGCGCCACCCTCTTCGACGCCGGCTTCGGATGGATCAACGGACCGGCCCGGTACGGCGGTCGCCAACTTTCCGACGAGTACGAGCGCACCTACCGCTCGATCGAGGCCGACTACGACGTCCCGAGCCAGGCGATGATCGGCATCGGACTCGGGATGGTGGCCCCCACGATCCTCGCCCACGGCATCGACGAGGTGAAGAACTCCTACCTGCGTGCGCTGTACCGCGGCGAGATCATCGCATGTCAGCTCTTCTCCGAACCCGTCGCGGGCTCCGACCTCGCCGGTATCCAGACCCGGGCGATCCGCGACGGTGACGAGTGGATCGTCACCGGCCAGAAAGTGTGGACCTCGGGCGCGCACTACAGCGACATCGGGGAGATCATCACCCGCACCTCGCCGGACAAGCCCAAACACAAGGGCATGACCATGTTCCTGGTTGACATGAAGGCGCCCGGCGTCGAGTCTCGCCCGCTACGGCAGATGACGGGGGGCACCTCGTTCAACGAGGTCTTCTTCGAGGAGGTGCGGATCCCGGACTCTCACCGACTCGGGGACGTCGACGAAGGGTGGACCGTCGCACTGACCACTCTCATGAACGAGCGGGCCTCGATCGGAGCGAAGGGCGGCGGTGGGAGCCTCGACATGGACCGCCTCATCGAAACCGCACGTCACTACGGGGATACGGGGGATCCCGTCGTGCGGCAAAGGCTGGCCGACGTGTGGATCAACAACGAGGTGGCCCGCCTCACGAACCTGCGTGCTCTCTCGAAAATCGAGGCGGGTGAGCTGCCGGGGCCCGAGATGTCGATCGCCAAGCTGGCGCTCACCGCCAACTTCCAGCGGACATCTGCTGTGGTCAGTGAGGTTCTCGGGCCCCGCCTCGCCGCCGACACGGGCGAATGGGGCTCGTATGCATGGTCGGAACTCGTCAATGGCGCCCCGGGGCTGAGGGTCGCCGGAGGTACCGACGAGGTGATGCGCAACATCGTGGGCGAACGCGTTCTCGGACTCCCGAAGGAACCGCGAGGCGAGGATGAGGGGCGCAGGTAACCTGCGCCCCCCGAGACGAGCAAGAGGAACCGCGAGGCGAGGATGAGGGGCGCAGGTAACCTGCGCCCCCCGAGACGAGCAAGAGGAACCGCGAGGCGAGACGAGCAAGTGGAACCCGCGAGGCGAGACGAGCAAGTGGAACCCGCGAGGCGAGGATGAGGGGCGCAGGTAACCTGCGCCCCCCGAGACGAGCAAAGGGAACCCGCCGTCAGTCGTCGGTGCCCATTCCCTTCGGCATCACCATGCCGACCGGTTGGAGGTGGGTGCCGAGGGTCGCGTCGAACGACGCGGCCACCGATTCGGGGTTCCATCCGCCCTCCCTGTTCATCCACGCGATGGGCCGTGGGGTCTGGAAGAGCGTGTAGGCGTAGTCGCTACGACCCAGGATCTGACCGTTCACGTGCGCGGCCTCCTCCGACGCGAGATATGCGATGAGAGGCGCGTTCAAGGCGGGATCCTGCTCGGGTGGTGGCTCGGTGCCCGAGCGCTCGAACAACGCGGCGGTCATACGCGTCGCACCGGCCGGTGCCACGGCGTTGACGGTGACTCCGTAGCGGGCGAGCTCCAGTGCCCACACGAAGGTCATGCCCATGATTCCGGCCTTGGCCGCGCCATAGTTGGTCTGTCCGAAGTTCCCGCGCAGACCCGCCGACGACGTGATGTTCACGATACGGCCGTACTCCTGATCGCGCATACGTTCCGCAGCGTGGCGCGTGACGTTGAATGTGCCCTTCAGGTGAACCGCGACCACGGCGTCGAAGTCCTCCTCGGTCATCTTGACGAGTGTGCGGTCCCTCACAATCCCTGCATTGTTCACCACGATGTCGATTCGACCGAAGGACCCCACCGCGGATTCGACCATCGCAGCAGCTCCCGCGAAGTCGGTGACGGAATCGTGGTTGCTCACCGCCGCACCGCCTGCGGCGACAATCTCGGTGCAGACCGCCTCCGCGGGGTCCCGTCCCGCATCGCGACCATCCAGGCTCGTTCCCAGGTCGTTGACGACGACACTCGCCCCCTGCTCTGCCAGGCACAGGGCGATGTCACGCCCGATTCCACGCCCCGATCCCGTGACGAGCGCCACGCGGCCGCTCAACAACATGTCGTCCTCCCCGTTCGGCCCGCGGAAGCTACACCGTCACCACAACGGCCATCCAGGAGCCGACAGGGGCGTCCGAAAGCCTTAGCCTGCACCGATGGAGCCTGCACCGATGGAGCCTGCACCAATAGCGACGAACCAGGACGGCGAGATGCCGACTCGCTCGCGCGAACTGCACACTCGCGGTCAGCGCACCATGACCCGGTTGCTCGACGCCGGAGCAAAGGTCTTCGCTGCCCGCGGCTTCCACGCGGCCCGTGTCGACGACATCGTCCAGGCGGCCGAGGCCTCCCACGGCACCTTCTACCTCTACTTCTCCAACAAGGAGGACCTCTTCCGGGCGCTCGCTGCTGAGGCCGCCGACGACCTCGCCCGACACGCGCAGACCCTCGGGCCCCTGACTCCCGATGAGGTCGGTCTCGAGGCGATACGTCACTGGATCGGTGGACTCTGCGATCTCTACAGACGTCACGGGGCCGTGATCCAGGCCTGGACCGAGGCCGAGGTCAGCGGCAGCGAGTTCAGCCGACTCGGCGCGGATGTCGTCGGTAGCTACGCGACGGCGTTGGCGACTCGAATCGCGGACGTGGACCACGGCGACCTCGACCCTCAGCTCGCGGCGCTCGCTCTCGTGACCATGGCCGAACGGCTCAACTACTACGAGCTTTCGGGCCAGATCGATCTGCCCGAGTCGGTGGCTGTCGAAACGCTCGCTGCTGTGACGTTTTCCGCGGTCTTCGGGATTCCGGCACCTCCGGCCGTCGTCGGGGCGTGAGCCGCCCTCAATCCGGTCGTACTCCCGAGTCGTCGTCGGCGTCCGGGAGCAACTGCTCCGTGACGTCGCCGAGCTCTGAGACGCGGCCCTGGTAGGAAAGCCGGCCCTTCACCAACACACCCACGTCGTCGGCCGTACGCAGAGCCTGGTGGACGTGCTGTTCGATGATGAGAAGAGTCGTACCGGCGTCCCGGATCGTCTCGAGCGTCCGGTACACCTCGTCGACGATGATGGGGGCGAGGCCCAGTGAGAGCTCGTCGGCGATGAGCAGTCGAGGAGGTCGTGCGAGCACCCGCGCCAGGGCGAGCATCCGCTGCTCCCCGCCCGACAGTGTTCCCGCGCGCTGTCGGCGACGTTCACCGAGTCGGGGAAACACCTCGAAGGCCTTCTGAATGGCCTCGTCTGTTCCCGAAAGTCCGAGATCGCGCCGAAACGCGAGAGTGAGGTTCTCCTCGACGGACAGGGTCGCGAAGACCGACCGGCCCTCGGGGGCCTGAATGACGCCCGAACGTGCCACCTGGTAGGGCGCCACGCCGGTGATGTCGACCCCGTCCAGATAGACACCTCCGGCGCTGGGGCGGACGAGCCCCGAACACACCCGCGCGAGCGTCGTCTTGCCGGCGCCGTTGGCGCCCAAGAGGGCGAGGGCCCGACCTTCGTGCACGGAGAGCGACACGTCGAAGACGGCGCGAAACGGCCCGTAGCCGGCGTCCACGTTCCGGAGTTCGAGCAGCGGCGGCACGGGATCGGGCGCGGCGTCGGCCGCCACCGCTTCGGCTGTTCCCCGGGCGCTCATACGAGGTCTCCGAAATAGGCCTTCTGCACGTCGGTGTTGCGCATGACCGACTCGGTGCTCCCCGATGCGATCAGGGTTCCGAAGTCGAGCACGTAGAGCCGGTCGGTGAAGCGACGCACCATCTCGACGTCGTGTTCCACGAGCAGGATCGCTGTACCTCTCTGCGCTGAACGTGACGAAGAAGCTCTCCCATCTCGTTCGTTTCCTGGGTGTCGAGGCCCGACGAGGGTTCGTCGAGGAGCAAAAGAGCAGGTTCGGTCATCAGCGCGCGGCCCAGTTCGACGAGACGACCGCGTCCGAGGCTCAGCGCCTCGATCGGGCGGTCCGCGTCCCCGGTGAGATCCAGCAGCTCGAGTGTCGAGTTCGCGCGCCTCATCTCGTCTGCGTTCGGTGCTCCCCGGTTGAGAACGTCCTTGAGAAGCCCGCCACGCCTGTTACGAGCCCGCTCGGCGACGAGGAAGTGGTCTCGGACGGTCATCCCGCCGAAGAGCTCGGTCCGCTGGAAGGTCCGTTCGATTCCCTTGCGGGCGCGCCGGTACACCGGCATGCGCGTGAGGTCGGCGCCCTGGAAGACCACGCGTCCGCTCGTCGGTCGCAACAGCCCACTGATGCAGTTGAAGAAGGTCGTCTTCCCCGCCCCGTTGGGCCCGATCAGGCCGACCAACTCACCCGCGGCGACGGTGATCGACACATCGTCGAGGGCGATGATTCCCGAGAAGCGCATCGTGATCGAGCGTGCGTCGAGCAGCGTCACGGGTTCACCGCCGCTTCCATGTCGGGCCCGACGGGAGTGCCCTCCTGGTTGCCGCCGGATGTATCGGCCTCGCCTCCGTCGAATCCGAAGAGGCGGTCGATCGCACCCACGATCCTTCGGCTCTGGAACTCGACGATGCCCTCCGTGTGACGCGCGTATGTCAGTGCACCGAGCCCGAAGAGGACGAAATTGAAGCTGGGGGGCACACCGATGCCATCGAGGATCTCGGGGACGAGTACCAACGCGAACCCGGCGTACACGGCACCTTCGATCGTCCGGGTACCCAGCGTCGAGACGATCACGACCCAGAACAGACCGAAGAACGTCGCGAACGACAAGGGATTCGCCTGTCCCTGGAGCATGGCGAGCAGCGAACCGCCGAGTCCGGCGATCCCCGCGGAGACGGCGAAGGCCACGACCTTCGACCGGAACGGGTTGATCCCGATCGAGGCGGCGGCGGGCTCACTGCCGCGGATGGCGTCGAGAAACCGTCCCGTGGTGCCGCGGCGGAGCAGTGTCACGAAGGTGGCGACGAGCCCCAGCACCACCAGGCACAGCAGGAAGAAGGCGCGTTCGTCGGCGAAATCGATCGGGCCCACGACCGGTCGGGGCACCGGAAGACCGGACGTCCCCGCCCCTACCCAGTCGAGCGGGAGCAGAACGCTCTCGAAGGCAAGGGCGAACGCCAGCGTGGCGAGCGCCAGGTAGACACCTCCGAGGCGCATCGCGGGAAGCGCCAACACGGCGCCGACAGCGGCGGCGAGAGCGGCACCGATCACCATGGTGAGCAGCACGCTCATGCCGAAGCGCTCCACGAGCTGGCCGGTCGTGAACGCTCCCACGGCGGCGAACGTCGCCTGGCACAGCGACACCTGCCCCCCCATCCCCGTGATGACGGTGATCGACAGGAAGATCGTCGCGAACACGAGCGCCTGGGTCATCAGCAGGAGCCAGAAGCTGTCGAGACCGAAGAGTGAGACGAGAACGAACCCGACGCCTACGCAGATGCCGAGGATCCGGATCGCGAGGGTCATGGTGCGGCTGCGAGTGCGCGGCGGCGAGACCCGGTGGAGGTGGATCGACGCCGGCGAGCGGGTCGGCGGCCTCGCGGCCGCGCCGCAGCAACGGCCAGAACAGGAGCAGCGCGAACAGCGCGAAGAACGGCAACGCGGGACGCACTCCGGCGGTGAACACGCTGTTGAGGGGGAGGTAGCCCGACAGAATCGCTTGTGTCGTACCGAGAAGAAGGCCTCCGGCGAACGCCAGCGGAATACTGGTCAAGCCGGCGAAGACGGCCGCAGCGAGGGCCGCGACGAGGAGCGTGAGGTAGTTTTCGGAGGCGACCCCCCCTCCGAACAACGGAGCCAGGAGCACTCCGGCCAGCCCGGCGATGAAGCTCGACAGCATCCACGCCACCGAGCTCACGCGATCGGCGTTGATGCCGTGCAACTGTGTCAACCGCGGGCTCTCCACGACCGCTCTCATGCGCAGACCCACCTGCGTATAGCGGAACACGAGCGTGAGCCCCACGACCACGACGACCGTGATCACGATCGTCGCGACCTGATTGCCGTCGAGCGCGTAGTCGCCCAGGCCCGGAATCGAGAACTTGTAGATCCGACCTGGATTCGGTGCGATGGTGGGCGGGCCGAAGCTGTTGAATCGTGCGCCGCCCGCGACGTAGGCATCCGGTGAGAAGAACAGGATCTTCACGATTTCGGGGATGGCGACGAGGAGGCCGAGCGACGTGATGAGCCTTGCGATCGCGGGCGCCGACCGCAGGTGACGGAACAGGAACCGGTCGAGGAGGAACCCGATCGCGGGAGCCACGATGACCACCGCCACGACAAAGGCGGGGACGTTCGGCCAGTCCCACTGCTTGCGGAGCTGAAAGTAGACGGCTGCCGACGTGAACGCCTGGGCGGCGAACGCCAGGTTCAGCACCCCGGCGGTCTTGTAGACGAGAACGACACCGACCGCCATCAGTGCGAACACGCAGCCGACGGGAACGCCGCGGATGGCGAACTCGAGGAACTCGGTCACGGTCGTTCCGTTTCCACTAGGTCGGAAGTCACGTCGGTCGGGGGCCGCGCTGTGATCGCTCGGGTTCCCCGCCTACCGGAACGTCGGCTCCTCGAGCTCGGTCATCTCCCGGGGGAAGCACATGAACGGCTTGCCGGGCTCGGTGAAGTCGGGGTGTGGCCGGAAGCCGCCGTCGACGACCTCGCTGAGAGCGTCACAGTCGTCGTTCGGGTTCAACTCGTCGTGCTGGTCGGGCCACAGGATTCCCGACACCAGCCCGTCGGCGGTGAACTCGTCGGATTGGTTGATCCAGTCGATCACCTTCTGCTGGGTGAACTCAGGACCGGTTGCATCGATGGCGTTCACCAACTGTTGGGCACCGACCCAACCCGCGACCGCCGGCTCGGTGGGTGCGGCATCGATCTTGTCCATCCAGGTGAGGAAGTCCTCGAGACCCTGCGGTGGGTCCTCGGTCTCGAAGGGAGCGAACGCCGTGAGCACGATCGACCCCTCGTAGAGATCGGCGTACTCGGCGATGAACTCGTGGTTGTAGGAGTTCGGCAGGTACATGGTCGGTTCGTAGTCCTGGCGACGCATCTCCTGGAGGAGGGCGTTGACGCCGTTGAAGTCCATACACGGCTCGACGAGCTCGACTCCCTCGTTCTTCATCCGCGTGACATCCGCGCTGTAGTCGGTCGTACCGTACTGAAGGCTGGTGTCGATGAACGCCACCTCGGCGGTGGGCCACTTCTCGAAAGACGCTGTGACTGCGTTCGAGCACTCGGCCGACTGGGGCACGTTGTAGGCAAGGGTCCCGACCTTGTCGACGCCGAGCTCCTGGGCGATGTACGGCAGCAGCGAGTCCGGACAGCCGAAGCACAGGTTCGAGCCCCGTTCGCCGAAGAAGTTCTCCGGTCCGGAGAACTCGGGATTGACAACCCATCCGAATGTGGGAGTCCCGGACTCGGCGAGGAGGTCGGCTCCCGTAAAGGAAAGTGTTGCTACGAACGCCGCGAAGACGTCGTCCTGGGTGAGAAGTGCCTGAACCTCCGCCTGGTTGTTAGCGAGCTGATCGTCACGCTCGGAGCCGATGACCATGTCGCGGTCGTACACACCGCCGTCCGAGTTGATCTTCTCGAAGTAGGCGCGGATCCCGTCGGCGATCGTTCCGTAGTTACCACCGATCGGATTCGTCGTGGACGCGACCACACCCACGGCGACCTCCGAGTCGCTCACTCCCGGCTGGTCCACGGCGGTCTGTTCACCACCGCCGTCTTGATCGCCCGAGTCGTTTCCACCACTCGACTCGGAGTTCGAGCACGCCGCCGCCACCAGAGCCAGCACCGCGAGCCCCACCCACAGTCCTCTGCGCATCGGTTCCCCCCGTCACGCACCCCGACACGTCGGAGTAGTAGGTCTGACGAAATCGTCGGAACTGACTCTAGCGTCAGGTTCACAGTGGCGTCACCCGCCACCGAGGTTCACACATGCGAAAAGGTCCACCTGCGAGCCGCGCTGTGATCGCTCGGGTTCCCCGCCTACCGGAACGTCGGCTCCTCGAGCTCGTCCATCTCTCGGGGAAAGCACATGAAGGGCTTGCCGGGCTCGGTGAAGTCGGGATGCGGGCGGAAGCCGCCGTCGACGATCTCGCTGAGGGCGTCACAGTCCTGGTTCGGGTTCAGCACGTCGTGCTGGTCGGGCCACAGAATGCCCGCCATCAGTCCGTCGGCGGTGAACTCGTCGGATTGGTTGATCCAGTCGATCACCTTCTGCTGGGTGAAGTCGGGACCGGTTGCATCGATGGCGTTCACCAACTGTTGGGCGCCGACCCAACCCGCGACCGCCGGCTCGGTGGGCGTGGCACCGATGTCGTCCATCCAGGTGAGGAAGTCCTCGAGACCCTGCGGTGGGTCCTCGGTCTCGAAGGGAGCGAACGCCGTGAGCACGATCGACCCCTCGTAGAGATCGGCGTACTCGGCGATGAACTCGTGGTTGTAGGAGTTCGGCAGGAACATCGTCGGTTCGTAGTCCTGGCGACGCATCTCCTGGAGGAGGGCGTTGACGCCGTTGAAGTCCATACACGGCTCGACGAGCTCGACTCCCTCGTTCTTCATCCGCGTGACATCCGCGCTGTAGTCGGTCGTACCGTACTGGAGGCTCGTGTCGACGAACGCCACCTCGGCGGTGGGCCACTTCTCGAACGAGGCAACGACACCATCGGCGCACTCGGCCGACTGGGGCACGTTGTAAGCGAGCGTCCCGACCTTGTCGACACCGAGCTCCTGGGCGATGTACGGCAGCAGCGAGTCCGGACAGCCGAAGCACAGGCTCGAGCCGCGTTCGCCGAAGAAGTTCTCCGGTCCGGAGAACTCGGGATTGATGTTCCATCCGAACGTGGGCGTGCCGGACTCGGCGAGGAGGTCGGCTCCCGTAAAGGAAAGTGTTGCTACGAAGGCCGCGAAGACGTCGTCCTGGGTGAGGAGTGCCTGGACCTCCGCCTGGTTGTTGCCGAGCTGGTCGTCGCGCTCGGAGGTGATGACCATGTCGCGGTCGTACACACCGCCGTCCGAGTTGATCTTCTCGAAGTAGGCGCGGATCCCGTCGGCGATCGTTCCGTAGTTGCCACCGATCGGATTCGTCGTGGACGCGACCACACCCACGGCGACCTCCGAGTCGCTCACTCCCGGCTGGTCCACGGCGGTCTGTTCACCGCCGCCGTCTTCCCCACCGGGCTCGTTTCCACCACCCGACTCGGAGTTCGAACACGCCGCCGCCACGAGAGCCAGCACCGCGAGCCCCACCCACAGACCTTTGCGCATCGGTTCCCCCCGCCACGCACCCCGACACGTCGGAGTAATAGGTTTGACGGAATCGTCGGAACTGACCCTAGCGTCAGGTTCACAGTGGCGTCACCCGCCACCGAGGAGCACACATGCGACTCAGAAACCACTCTCCACGCCCTCGGTTCGGGGCCGTCCCCTGGCTCGTTGCTGCGATCGTGGTGGCCCTGGCGGCGACCGCCTGCGGAAGCAGCGGGGGTGACGACACCGCATCCGACAGCGAGGCCGACACGTCGGGCGAGATCACGCTGTTTTCGGAACGTGGCCCCTACGCAGCGGGGGTCACGACGCTGGATCTCCCCGACCGAGAGGTCGAGGTGTGGTACCCCGCGGATCCCACCGACGTCGAGGGTGCCGAAGAAGAGGTCTTCTACATCCGCGACAACGTTCCCGAGGCGTTTCTCTCGTTCGTTCCCGAAGACATCAACCCTCCGTTCGTGAGCGAGGCGTACCGCGACGTTCCTTCAAGCGAGGAAGGCCCGTTCCCGCTCGTCCTCTTCAGCCACGGTTTCGGGGGCTTTCGCACGACGTCCACGGCCGTTGCGGACCATCTCGCCTCGTGGGGCTTCGTCGTGGCCGCCACCGACCACCTGGAGCGGGGCCTCGAAGCGCAGTTCGGCGTGGACGTGGGCAGCGACAAGACCGATTCCGAGGTCCTGCGCGAGGTGGTGGATCTCATGGATGAAGAGAACGAGCGGGCGGACGGCTCCCTGGAAGGCGTCGTCTCAACCGACGAGATCGCCGTCACGGGTCATTCGGCCGGCGGCGCGGCGGCGATCGCCTTCGGCGGCGAGCCCGACGTGGTCACCTATGTACCGCTCGCGGGCGCCGGCGGCACCGCGGATGATCCGGACGCCATCCCGACGCCCGACACCCCGTCGCTCTACATCGCCGGCGCCATCGATCAGGTCGTTCCACCCGACAGCACGCGGGCGACCTACGACCGTGCACCCGGCCCGAAGCGTCTGGTGGTCATCGACGGTGTCGGCCACAACAACGCCTTCACCGACATCTGCGAGATCGGGACCGAAGGTGGTGGCGTGATCGCCATCGCCCGCGATCTCGGACTCCCCCTCGACGAGGAGTTCCTCGTCCTGGGTGAGGACGGATGCCAACCCGAGGCCCTGGATTCACCCCTCGCGTGGGACGTCACCAACCACTTCCTCGTGGCACAACTGCGCGAGGCGTTCGGGTTGGAGGAACCGGGGACGGGTTTCGAACCCGGCGTCGAGGACGCCTTCGACGGCGTCACCCTCACCCTCGCCCAGGAGGACTGACCAGCGGCCGGGCTGGCACAATAGAGTCGTGAACTGGTCCTGGATCTACCTCGCGGTCACACTCGTCGGAGCGTGCTTCACGCTGAACGCCTACATGCCGACGCGGCGACACATGGTCGCGGTGGTTCCGAGCTTCTTCGCCAGTTGGATCACCATCGAGATGGCGGCGTTCCACATCGCGTGGCAGGCGGTCGCGACAGCGATCTTCGCGTACCTGGGTGCGTTCGACGCATGGCCGGGATGGCTCGGGCTCGCCATCACCCTGGCGTCGTGGGCGGGGCTGCTCCTGCTGATGCGACAGTCGGGCCGCACCCACGCCGTGGTCGAACGGGCACTGAGTAGCGCGCTCGGAGACGACTACCGGACGCGGATCAGACCTGAGATCGCCGAGCACGTCACCGATGCGCTCCGGTGGCGTCATCTGCTGCTCCCTCTACTCTTCACCGAAAGAGACGTGGAAGGGATCCGGAACCTGAGCTACGGGCCGGCCGGACGGCGCAACAGCCTCGACGTCTACAGGCCCAAGGGCACCGTGGACAACGCGCCGGTCCTGCTCCAGATCCACGGAGGTGGCTGGACGGTCGGGAGCAAACAGCAGCAGGCACAGCCACTCATGCGCTACCTGGCCTCACGCGGCTGGGTGTGCGTGGCCGTCAATTACCGGCTCAGCCCGAAGGTGGCGTTCCCCGATCACCTGATCGACGTCAAACGCGCGCTCGCGTGGATCCGCGAACACATCGCCGAGTACGGAGGCGATCCTGGCTTCATCGTGGCGACCGGTGGTTCCGCCGGTGGCCACCTCTCCGCGTTGATGACGCTCACCGGCAACGAAGAACGCTTCCAGCCCGGCTTCGAAGAAGCGGACACGAGCATCCAGGCCGGTGTTCCCATGTACGGGCTCTTCGACGTCCGCGAGTTCGAGGACGAGAAATGGGGGAAGGGTTTCGACCGCTTCTTCACCCGCATCGTGATGAGAGCCACCCGCGAGGAGGCGCCCGACCTCTACCGCGACGCCTCACCGGCCGCGTGGTTGCGGTCCGACTCGCCACCGATGTTCATCGTGCACGGCGACAAGGACGTCCTGCTGCCCGTCACGGAGACCCGACGTTTCGTCCGGACCGCACGCCAGACCATGGATGATCCTGTGGTCTACGCCGAACTTCCCGGTGGACAGCACGCCTTCGACGTGTTCTGGTCCGTTCGAACTGGCCACGTCGTTGCCGGGATCACCCGCTTCCTCCTTTTCGAGTACTCCCGATACCTCGATGGGCTCTCAGCCGCGGACACTCAGCCGTCGCAGAGGGCCGCGTCCGGCTGACAGCAGGCAGATCCCAGCCCGCCGGTCACGGGGCGGCCTCAGTCCTCGACGGTCGGCCGGCGACGGCTGCGCTTGATATCGGACCTGCGCTTCTTCGCCTCGCGTCGGCGACGCTCCGCCGCGCGGGTGGGTCGGGTCGCCCGACGCCGGGCGGGTGTTCGTAGCGCCGCGCCGATTCGATCTGCCAGGCGCGCACGTGCGATCTCGCGGTTCCGGGCCTGTGAGCGCGTGTCGGTGGCCGACGCACGCACGGTCGGGCCGAGGCGCTCCAGAATCCGCGCTCGTTGACGCGGCCCGAGTACCCGGGAGCTCTCGACGTCAAAGACCACCTCGACACGTGTGTCCGACGTATTGGCGTGCTGACCACCCGGTCCCCCCGACCGGGTCGATCGCCACGTCAACTCGGCCTCCGGAATGAGAAGCGCTGACGTCACTCTCAGGTCTGCTCCCACGAGCACGACGGTACGGGATACCGTGCCTCTCGCTCGTGAATTCGGGGGCCCGCCCCCGATCGGAAGCGGCCGGGGGAAGAAGATGAATCCACACAAGGTGCAGCGACTGGTGAGCGTCGGAGTCACGCTCGCCCTCTTTGCTACCGCATGTGGCGGTGGTGGAGGGTCGGAGAGCTCGGGCGCCGCTTCCGGGCCGCCGCAGACCGGCGGAGAGATCACCATCGCGGTCGACGCAGAAAGCGACGGATTCAACCCGTCGACCAGTCAGTGGTCGCCCGCCACGACTCAGATGGCGTTGTCCATGCTGGAGCCCCTGATGACCGTTGACGCGGAGGAGAACGTGGGGCCGTTCCTCGCGGAGTCGATGATCCCCAATGATGACTTCACCGAGTGGACTCTGAATCTGCGCCCCGACGTGACGTTCTCCTCGGGCAATCCCGTCGATGCTGAAGCGGTGAAGTTCAACCTCGACGCGGTCCTGGCCTCGCCGCTCACCGGACCCGTGATGCGCGGGCTCGCCGAACCCGAGATCGTCGACGATCTCACGTTGAAGTTGTCGACGGACAGGTCCTGGGCCACCCTGCCGCTCTTCTTCGCCGGCCAACCCGGCTACATCGGCGATCCCGAATGGCTCGGCGACCCCGACTCCGACCCGCAGGCTCCGGTCGGGAGCGGACCGTTCGTTCTGAAGGAACGAACGCTCGACGCGCAGACCGTCGTCGTGCGCAACGAGAACTACTGGCGCGACCCTTACCCATACCTCGACGGGATCACCTTCCGGATCGTGCCCGACACCGTTCAGCGGGTCCAGGCTCTCGAGACAGGAGAGATCGACCTCACGGCGTCACAGGACGACGGCGATGTAGTGACGATCCAGGAGAACCCGGACTTGGGGTCGCTCACCAGCTTCGCCTCCGACGAGAGCATGATCATGCTGAACACGTCGAAACCGCCCCTCGACGACATCCGGGTCCGCGAAGCGCTTGCTGTGGGCATGGATCGCGAGGCGTGGGCGACGATCACCGACGAGAGCGGCCTCATCCGACTCGCCGACAGTCCGTGGCCGCCCGAGTCGCGGTGGCATCCCGATGGTCTCGAATTCCCCGATCACGATCCCGAACGCGCGCGTGATCTGCTCGACGATTACGAAGCCGAAACGGGTGAGACGGTCAGCCTCACTCTCGGCACCACGTCGACACCCGAGGCCGAACAGACACAGGAGATCATCGCCGAGCAGTGGCGCGACCTCGGGATCGACGTCGAGACGACCACCACAGAGCAGGCGACGCTGATCACCGACGTCATCGCCGGCAATTTCGACGCCCTCGTCTGGCGTCAGTTCAACTCACCCGACCCCGACGGCGAATCCCACTGGTGGTTCTCCCAGAACACCGAAGGACCGGTCGCCGTGAACTTCGCCCGCAACCGAGATCCCGTGATCGACGAAGCCCTCTACGCCGGACGCGCCACCGACGACCTCGAGACACGCAAGGCCGCGTACCGCACCGTGGCAGAACGCCTCAACGCGGACCTCCCATACCTCTGGTTGCGACACACGACGTGGATCGTGGGCTATCAGGAGAGTCTCCAGGACGTCGGCGACTGGGATCTCCCCGATGGCGATCCGGGCGTCCCGGTTGCCAACAACCAGGTGAGACTGTTCCAGATCTGGCGCGCCTCCTGATCCTGAACCGCAGCGCAGCCGCGGATTCGGTCAAGAGGCGCGGCCGGACAGAATCACCCGCCGTGGCGCCGCGGGTTGAGGAACCCACGGTCGTCGAGAAGTGCGATGATGCGGTCGACGCACGCTTGGACGTCCTCACCGACCGTGTCGAGGGTGAGGTCGGCGTCGGTGGGCACCTCGTACGGTGCCGACACGCCGGGGAACGAGGAGATCTCGCCCCGGTCAGCCGCCTCGTACACACCCGAGTCGTCACGCCCGCGGCACACCTCCACGGGTGCGTCGAGATATACGCCTATGAATCGGTCGCTTCCCACGAGGTCGCGGGCCCGTTCCCGTACTGAAGCTTTGGGAGCCACCAGGGCTGCGATGCAGATGAGCCCCTGGTCGTTGACGAGACGAGCCATCTCTGCGGCACGTCGAACGTTCTCGGATCTTTCCTCGTATGAGAACCCGAGGTCGCGAGACACGCCTAGGCGCATGTTCTCGCCGTCGAGACGGATCGTGCCGCGGCCACCTTCGAACAATCGTCGCTCCAGGGCGGTGGCGATGGCCGACTTTCCCGAACCCGTCAGCCCCGTCAGGAAGACCGTCACCGGGCGCTGTCCGTAGCGGGACTCTCTCTCGGTGGGCGTGATGGCAGAAGCACTTCGGGTGAGGTGCTCGTCGGGAACGGCTTCCCAAGCGGCTTCATCATCGACGATCATGCCGGCACCGACCGTGGCGTTGGTCAGACGGTCGACGAGGATGAACGAGCCGGTGTGGTGATGCCGGGCGTAGGGATCGCAGAGAATCGCACGATCGAGCGAGACGGTGCACCGGCCGATCTCGTTGAGCTCGAGACCGGGCGCGGGTTCGGTGTCGAGGGTGTTGATGTCGACCCGGTACAGCACGGACGACACTGCCCCCGTGCATGTACTGGTCGCCTGGCGCACGAGGTATTCGCGGCCCGGGACCATCGGGGTCTCGGACATCCACACGACCATGGCGTCGACGTCGTGCGCGCTGCGGGGGCGGTTGCCGCGGTGTACGAGCATGTCGCCACGCGAGATATCGAGCTCGTCTGTGAGGGTGAGGGTGACGGCCCTGTCGGGTCCGGCAACGTCGAGGTCGCCGTCGTAGGTGACGATCCGCTCGACCGTGGACACCTTCTCCGAAGGGAGCACCATGACCTCATCGCCCGGCCGTACGACTCCCGACGACACGGTTCCGGCGTAGCCGCGGAAGTGGAGGTCGGGGCGGGTGACCATCTGGACGGGGAAGCGGAGGTCGGCGGCCTCGTCGGCCGGGGCCACCGGCGCGGTCTCGAGGAACTCCATGAGCGGCGGGCCCTGGTACCACGGCATGTGATCTCCGCGTTCCACGACGCCGTCACCCTTCAGGGCCGACATGGGGATGAAGGTGGGCTCCGGGATGTCGAGGCGGTCCATGAACTCGACGTAGTGATCCGCGATCTCGTCGAACCGCTCCTGCGACCAGTCGACGAGATCCATCTTGTTGATCGCCACGACGATGTGCCGTATGCCGAGTAGTGACGCGATGTAGGAGTGGCGCTTCGTCTGGCGTAGTACGCCGTGGCGTGCATCGATGAGAATGATCGCCAGTTGGCTCGTGGACGCGCCCGTGACCATGTTGCGCGTGTACTGCTCGTGGCCCGGCGTGTCGGCGATGATGAACTTGCGCCGGGCGGTGGAGAAGTAGCGGTAGGCGACGTCGATCGTGATGCCCTGTTCACGTTCGGCCTTGAGGCCGTCCATGAGCAGTGACAGGTCGAGATCGCCCGCCACCGATCCGGCCGTGGTGGAGTCGGCCTCGACAGCAGCCAACTGGTCCTCGTAGATCATCTTCGAGTCGTGCAGGAGGCGTCCGATGAGCGTCGACTTGCCGTCGTCCACCGAACCGCACGTGAGGAAGCGCAGCAGATCCTTCTGCTCGTGCTCCTTGAGATACGCGATGATGTCGCTCGCGATGAGTTCTGACTGGTGACTCATCGCTAGAAGTAGCCCTCCTTCTTCTTCTCCTCCATCGAGCCCGACTGGTCGTAGTCGATCACGCGCCCCTCCCGCTCGGAGCGCGTCGCGAGAAGCATCTCCTGGATGATCTCCGGGAGGGTCGTGGCGGTGGATTCGACGGCGCCCGACAACGGGTAGCAGCCGAGGGTGCGGAATCTGACCGAACGAGTCTCGGGCTCTTCACCGGGCTCGAACCGGAACCGGTCGTCGTCGACCATGATCAGCGTGCCGTCGCGCTCCACGACGGGACGCGGCGCCGAGTAGTAGAGCGGCACGATCGGGATCTCTTCGAGCCAGATGTACTGCCACACGTCGAGTTCGGTCCAGTTGCTGAGCGGGAAGACCCGGATCGACTCGCCGTCGTTGACGCGTCCGTTGAAGAGATTCCACAACTCGGGGCGCTGGTTCTTGGGATCCCACCGGTGCTTTCGGTCGCGAAACGAAAAGACGCGCTCCTTCGCCCGAGATCTCTCTTCGTCGCGGCGCGCTCCCCCGAACGCGGCGTCGAATCCGCCGGCCTCGAGGGCCTGCTTCAACGCCTGCGTCTTCATGATGTCGGTGTAGTTCTTCGAACCGTGGTCGAAGGGGTTGATCCCCTGCGCCCGTCCTTCCTCGTTGGTGTGGACGATGAGGTCGAGACCGAGTTCCTCGGCCGTCCGGTCGCGGAACGTGATCATGTCGCGGAACTTCCACGTGGTGTCGACGTGCAGGAGTGGAAACGGAATCGGGGCCGGGGCAAAGGCCTTGCGTGCGAGGTGCAGCATGCACGTCGAGTCCTTGCCGATGGAATACATCATCACCGGCTTCTCGAACTCGGCCACGACCTCACGGATGATGTGGATCGACTCCGCCTCCAGTTGCTGAAGGTGGGTCATCGAGAGGTCGGTCGTGTCGGTCGTGGTCATGGTGTCCTCGGGCGCTCACGAACTGCGATACAGGCCACACGTGCCGTCGTAGATGACAGTGGCCGCCTTCATTGTTTCATTCCGCGAGGTTTCATTCCGAGGTCCCATTTCGGTGGCTTCCCGAACCGACCGACAGGTAGTAGGTTGCCCCGCTATAACGCCGGATGTGACCGACGTCACGATAGGTTGATGTCGTAACGCCGGAAACACCCGAAAAGGGCTCACACATGAACCGGGGGGACGACGTGGGATTCGGTCGACGGGGACGACGGCTCATCGTGGTGGGACTCGCAGTGGCGGTACTCGCCACTGCGTGCGGCAGTGGCAGCGACGACTCGGGCGGCGGCGAGACCGACGGAGAGCCGCAGGACGGCGGCGAGATCGTGGCCGGGCTCGAAGCCGAGACCGACGGACTGAACCCGACCACAAACCGCTGGGCTGTCGCGGGTCTCCAGATAGCCGCCGCGGTCTTCGATCCGCTCATGGCCTACAACGACGAAGGCGAGGTTCGCCCCTATCTCGCCGAGTCGATGGAACCCGTCGAAGGCACCGACTTCACGGAGTGGACCCTGAAGATCCGGCCCGGTATCACGTTCCACGACGGCACACCCGTCGACGCGGCAGCAGTCAAGCGCAACATCGACGGCCACATCGACTCGATCCTGACCCAGTCGGTTTTCCGTGGCCTCCAGAAGCCCGAGATCGTGGACGACCTCACCCTGTCGCTGAAGACCGACTTCCCGTGGGCGTCCCTCCCGGCGCTGTTCGTCAACCAGACGGGCTACGTCGCCGCCCCGTCGATGCTCGACGCCGAGGACGGCGGCGAACAGGCACCGGTCGGTTCCGGACCGTTCAAGCTCGAATCACGCACGGTCGACTCACAGACGGTCGTCGTGAAGAACGAGGACTACTGGCAAGAGGGTCTCCCCCACCTCGACAAGATCACCTTCCGCATCGTGCCCGACGAGCAGCAGCGCTCCACGGCATTGGCCGCAGGCGACATCGACCTGACCCAGACCGACCGTGACGAAGAGGTTGCCGCATTCGAGAGCAACCCCGACATCGAGCTCTTCCTCGCCACTGACGACGAGGAGGAGAACCTCTACCTGAACCAGGACAACCCCAACGGTCAACTCGCCGACGAACGGGTCCGCGAGGCGGTGTCGTACGCGGTGGACCGTGAGGGTCACAACGACCTCCTCGGATCGGGTGTCACCGAGGTCGCCGACAGCGCGTGGGGTCCCGAGTCGAAGTTCTACCCGGGCGACTCCGTCACCCACATCCCGTACGACCCCGAGAAGGCCGAGGAGCTCGTCGACGAGTACGAGTCCGACACCGGCGAACAGATCGAGCTCGATCTGTTGACGACACCGAACCCCGACAACGCGGCGTCCATGGACTTCATCAAGGAGAACCTCGACGCCGTGGGTATCGACTCCACGATCACCAAGATCGAGCAGTCGGAGTTCATCAGCCAGCTCATAGGCGGGACGTACGACATCGCCCTGGTGCGCCAGTTCGGTGACCCCGACCCCGACGTCGACGCCGTCTGGTGGTTCTCCGAGAACGCCGACGAGGCCGTGGCCCTGAACTTCGTGCGCAACCGTGACCCCGAGGTCGATCGGCTATTGATGGAGGCGCGGTCGACGACGGACTTCGAGACGCGCCGCGACCTCTACGCAGAGGTGGCGCAACGCCAGAACGACGCCGCTGTCTACGTGCGGCTCTACCACACGGTGTGGGCTGTCGCTTGGAGGGACAACGTCCACAGCGTGACCGAATGGGAACTGCCCGACGGCGAGACAGGTCTTCCGATCGTGCGCGGGCGGTACCAGACAGCACAGATCTGGGCTTCCTGAGGCGACCAACAACACGTCGGGAGGAGCCGGCCCGGTGCGCTACGTCGTCCGCAAGACGCTGTACCTGATCCCGGTTCTGATCGCGGTCTCCTTCTTCACATTCCTGCTGCTCGACCTGCTCCCCGGCGGTCCGGAAGTGGCGATCCTCGGAGCCAGCGCCTCCGAGGAGAACAAGGCGGAGGTACGCGAGGAGCTCAACCTCGACCGACCACTTCCCGTCCGGTACGTCGAGTGGGTCGGCAACGCCGCCACGGGTGACCTCGGCAACTCCTTCATCACCAAGCAGGCGGTCACTTCGCAGATTGGTGAACGTCTCGGTAACACCATGTTCCTGCTGATCTACGCCCAGTTCCTCGCGCTGCTCGTGGGAATCCCGTTGGGGATACTTGCTGCGCAAAAACCCGGCGGGTGGACCGATCGGCTGGCGTCGAGCTCGGCGTTCGCCTTCCTGGCGGTGCCGTCGTTCGTTCTCGCCTATGTGCTGAGCTACCTCTTCGGGTACCAACTCGAGTGGTTTCCTACGCTCTTCAAGGCCGACGCGCGCCTGTGGTCGCTGTTCTTGCCCGCGGTGTCACTGGCCGCCGCCGAAGCCGCCGTGTACCTCCGGATCCTGCGTTCCGACATGGTCAGCACACTCCAGGAGGACTACATCGCCATGGCGAAGGCGAAGGGGCTCTCCCGGTCGCGGATCCTCATGCGCCACGCCTTCCGTCCCTCCACGTTCACGCTGGTGACGATCGCCGGGCTGAACATGGCCCGCCTCATCGGCGGGGCGTTCGTGATCGAACGGATCTTCTCCATCAACGGCATCGGCCGACTGGCCATCGATAGTGTGCTCAAGCGCGACTATCTCGTGGTCCAGGGCGTCGTGCTCGTCGTCGCCGTCGGCTACGTCCTCTTCAACCTGGCCATCGACATCCTCTACGCGTACCTCGATCCTCGCATCCGTCATGCCCGCGCGCTCGCCTGACATGCCGGGAGTTTCACGCGACAGCGCGTCTTTCACCGAAGGCCACGACACCGATCAGCTGTTCCAGGAAGCACCCGCTGAGATGTACGCCGATGCCGTGGCGTCGGTGGGTCAGGTCGACGCCGAGATAGCGGGCGAGGCTGTCAAGCGGCGACTCGGCGTCGAGTTCTGGATCGCCACCGGCGTCTTCGTTCTGATCGTGGTGGCCGTGTTCGCCGCCGACTGGCTGCCGCTCCAGGACCCCGACGCCTCCGACGCGACAGCACCGAATGCCGCCCCGAGCTCCGACCATTGGCTCGGAACGGACCAGAACGGTCGTGACCTGTTGTCTCGGGTCATTCACGGCGGTCAGGTCCCGATCATCATCGGCTTCAGCGCCGCCCTCTTCGGAATGGTTCTCGGAGGGCTCGGGGGTCTCGTCGCCGGCTACTACCGCGGGAAGGCCGAGACCGGCATCATGTGGGCCACCGACGTGGCACTTGCCTTCCCGCCCATCGTGTCTGGCCATGACACTCGTGTTCTTCTGGGGCAACGACGTGTGGCAGATGGCCCTGATCCTCGGGCTCATCGCCATTCCCCCCGTGATTCGGATCGCGCGCGCCAACACGTTGCTGCACGGCCAACGCGAGTTCGTGCTCGCTGCATACGCGCTCGGCTCCTCCCGGCGGCGGATTCTCCGCCGCGACGTCCTCCCCAATGTCATGCCGTCGCTCGTCTCCTTCTCACTGATCGTTGTGGCTCTCGTGATCGTGGCCGAGGCGTCACTGGCGGTGATCGGCATCAGCGTCGACGAGAACACGTGGGGACAGATGATCAATGGAGGGGCACAGGTCATCAAGGACTTCCCGCACGTGGTCTTCGTCCCCTGCGCTGCGCTCTTCCTCACGGTGTTGTCCCTGAATCTCGCTGGTGACCGACTACGCGCGTACTACGACGTTCGGGAAGGCGGCCTGTGAACGCCGACGACGCAGTCCCGGAACCCCGCGATGTGGATGACGCTGTCGGAGATCGGACCGATGGTGACGCAGATGTCGACGACAGCGGCGTTCCGTTGCTCGCCGTCGACGATCTGAAGACGGCTTTTCGCACCGAGCGCGGCACGGTCCGCGCCGTCGACGGCGTGACGTTCAACCTGGAGCGAGGACACACGCTCGGTGTCGTGGGAGAGTCGGGATCCGGCAAGACAGTGCTTTCCCGCTCGATCATGGGCCTGCTGCCCACCCACAACATCGTGCGTAGCGGGTCCGTCCGGTTCGAAGGCGTCGAGATGTCGACCTGAAGGCCTCTGACCTCCGCGAGTTCTGGGGCCCGCAGATGGCGATGGTGTTCCAGGACCCGATGACGTCGCTGAACCCCGTGCTGCGGATCGGCAAGCAGATCACCGAGTCACTCCGGACCCATCTCGACGTCTCGCGTTCGTACGCCGACGAAACCGCCGTGAACCTGCTGCGCTCCGTCGGGATCCCCGAACCCGAGAGACGGATGAAGGAGTACCCGCACCAACTCTCCGGTGGGATGCGACAGCGCGTGACCATCGCCGTGGCGCTCGCGTGCGGTCCGAAGCTCCTGTTCGCCGACGAGCCGACAACCGCGCTCGACGTGACGGTCCAGGCCCAGATCCTCGACCTTCTCGACGAACAGCAGCGTGAGCGCTACATGGCGATGATCCTCGTCACGCACGACCTCGGTGTGGTGGCCGGCCGGGCCGACGAGATTGCGGTGATGTACGCCGGGCGCATCGTGGAACGTGCGCCGACCCGCACGCTGTTCTCGGAGTTGCGCATGCCGTACACGGAGGCTCTGGTGCGCTCGATCCCCCGCCTCGCGAACCGCAGCCACACGCGTCTCCCCGTGATCGCCGGACGACCACCCGACCTCGTCTCGCCTCCTCCCGGATGTCGCTTCGCGCCGCGGTGCGCCTACGTGCAGGACCGCTGTCGCGAGGAGGAGCCGCCGCTTCGGATCGCCGATGCGCCGGGTCACGAGTTCCGCTGCTGGTTCCCGGTCGGCACACCCGAAGGGACCGACGCGCTGGAGCGCAACCGAGCCAAGTCCGGTACGGCCGGCGAGGTGGTCTGAATGGCCGGGAGCGGGACAGCGCACCTCCGCAGCGTGGGCGAGCCACTCCTTCGCGCCGAGAATCTCGTTGTCGAGTTTCCCGTCGGGCGGTCGGGACTCACCGTGCACGCTGTGTCCGATGTGAGCCTCGACGTGCTCGAGGGCGAGACGCTCGGGCTCGTGGGTGAGTCCGGCTGCGGGAAGTCCACCACCGGTCGGGCGATCCTCCAGTTGCCCGCACCGACCTCGGGAAGCGTCTGTTTCGAGGAGCTCGAACTGACCGACCTGTCGGGGGAGGCACTCCGGCGGATCAGGCCACGGCTCCAGATGATCTTCCAGGACCCGATCTCCTCGCTGAACCCTCGCCGACGCGTGCGCGACATCGTGGGGGAGCCGCTCAGCGTCTGGGGAGGAGTCTCGAGGGACGAGCGGCTACGGCGCGTCTCGGAGACGCTCGAGACCGTCGGCCTCGACCCCGAGGCCGCCCTGAGCCGTCGACCCCACGAGTTCTCCGGCGGTCAGTGCCAGCGGATCTCCATCGCGCGGGCACTCGTGATGGAGCCGAAGATGATCATCTGCGACGAGCCCGTGTCCGCTCTCGAC
The DNA here is from genome assembly GCA_963704035.1 of uncultured Actinomycetes bacterium. Taxonomy (GTDB): domain Bacteria; phylum Actinomycetota; class Acidimicrobiia; order IMCC26256; family JAOSJL01; genus JAOSJL01. The sequence continues at coordinate 1,183,971 of CAVPGR010000002.1, forward strand.
GTGTCGGTCCAGGCTCAGATCCTGAACCTTCTCGAGGACATGAAGAAGCGCTATGGCCTCACGCTCGTGTTCATCGCGCACGATCTCGCGGTCGTGAAGAACGTGAGTGACCGCGTGGCGGTCATGTACCTCGGCAAGCTGTGCGAGATCGCTCCGTCCGACGATCTGTACTCCACGCCCCTGCACCCGTACACGGCGGCGCTGATGTCGGCGATTCCGGTACCGGATCCCGACGTGCGTCAGACAGCGGTGGAGGCCTTCGGAAGCGAGATCCCGTCACCGGTGACACCTCCGAGCGGTTGTCGGTTCCGGACGCGGTGCCCGAAGGCGCAGGAGGCCTGCGCCACCGAGGAACCCGAGATCGCAGGAGCCGCTCCCGATCACTTCGTGGCGTGCCACTTCCCGCTGGAACCCGGCGAGATCGACCGCCTCGCGGAACAGTCCGACGCGACCCCGGACCTCGAGAGCCTCCCGCGATAAGACTCCAGCGATAAGACTCCCGCGATAGGAAATGCGTCAGGGGCAGGTGTCGGACGGTTCCGCACCGGCGAAGCGGTCGGCGATCCACGTCAGGTTGTCGTCGAGCGCGGGTTCGAACACACCGGAGTGATCCGCTCCGGGGTAGACCACGAGGTCGACGACGGTCCCGAGCTCACAGACCCGACCGACGTATTCGTCGGTCACGAACTCGGGAACGAGCGCGTCCTCACTCCCCTGGAAGACGTGAACCGGAGCCTCCGTCACGACACCCCCGGGAGTGTTGACGTCGAGCAGCTCGGGCCACGGGTCCACGTCGAGCGGGTTCTTGGCGATGACGTCGCCGACCGGCTTGGTGAAGGTCGTGAGAACGTCCTCCGCGCACTGCTCCTCCACGACCACGGCCTCTTCCTGCGCGGTGGGCGTCAGAATCTCCGCAGGATCGGCCTCGGGGTACGCGGCCGCGAAGCCCATGCCGCCCATGACGACGAATCCGACGAATTCGGGAACCCCCGACGCCACGTCGAGGAGAAGGGGGAGGTTGCCCACGGGCGCACCCGCCGCGACCCCCACCACGTCGAGCTCCGGGGCGTAGTCGGGTGCGATCTGACCGGCGAACAGGGCGGCGTGGCCACCCTGGGACATCCCCCAGATGGCGACACGGTCGCTGGCGCCTGCGTCCTCGAGTCCGGTGGCCGCGCGTGCCGCGTCGAGGACGCCGCGCCCTTCACTCTCGCCGACGAGGAATGGGTGGACGCCGGGTGTGCCGAGGCCCTCGTAGTCGGTGGCCACGGCCACGTATCCGGCGTCGAGCATCTGCTGGAGACCCGGGATGGCGTCGTCCACGGTGGGCTCTTTCGACGGCGCGCACGCGTCAGCGAGACCACGCGTCCCGTGCGCCCACGTCACCACGGGACGGCCCCCGTCGGGGACCGGACCGTCGGGTGCCACGACCAGACCGGATACGGCGATGTCGTCACCCTCGAGTGATTCGGAGTGGTAGAGCACCTTCCACGCCTTGGCGTCCGCGGGTGCATCAACCTCTTCAGCCCAGATGAGCTCGCCCGGTGCGCCCTCCGGCAGCGGCTCGGGCGGAAGGTAGACATCGCTCTCGGGCATCGCCGGCGCGCTCGGCGCCGCATCGTCGGTGTCGGATGTGGCCGAGTTGCCCGAGTCGCAAGCGGCCAGTACGAGCGCGAGCGCGGCGAACACGAGAATCATCCGTCGGGTCATGGTCGGAGTCTTGCCCATGGGGGGCGGGTGGTCGAGTCGTGACAGGCGATCGGCGCCACGGGGCGCAGCCCCGGCGCGTCACGTCGGCTGTCGCACAGTTCGTCAAGCCAGTGCGGCCACCACTGCGTCCGCGAAATCTTCGGGCGCCTCGATCATCGGATAGTGCCCGACGCCACGAAGACGCACCACCTCGACCGACGGCGTGGCAGCGCACAGTCGTTCGGCCATTCCGAACACGGCAATGGGATCCAGGTCTCCCCACACCACACGCAGTGGTGAACCATGGTTTTTGATCGCGCCGGTCCAGCGACGCTCGTGCGCCCTGCGTTCCCCGATGTAGCGGATGAGGCGTGCCAAGAGACGATTCCCCCCGTTGAGGGACAGCAGCTCCCACTGGGCCGCGAGCTCCTCGGACGTGGCCGGGTGTGCCGGTGAGAAGGTGGCCGCCCAACCGGCGGCGAAGGTCTCCTCGTCCGGAGCGAGCTCGTCGGGCAGGATCTCGTCGGGCATCGCGAGCAGGAGCTGCTGGCCGTCGGATAGGTGCGCGTCGCCGATGTAGATACTGCCGTTGGTCAACACGCGCTCGACGACGCGGAGATCCGACGTTCCGTCGAGTTCCCGGGCGAGGAGTTCACCTCCCACGGAGTCCCCCATGTCGTGGGTGAGCAGCGCGATCTCCCCGAGACCGAGCTCGGTGGCGCACGCCTCGACGAGATCCGCCTGTTCGAAGAGGGAGTACGCCGTGTCGGGTTTCTCGGAGAGCCCGTAGCCGAGGAAATCGAGAAGCACGACCCGTCGACGTTCTCCGAGGGCGTCGAGGACGTGGCGCCAGTCGAACGATGCCGAGGGAAACCCGTGCAGCACGACCAGCGGAGGCCCACCTTCACCCGAGGTAGCGGGCCGATCGAGGACGAAGATCCGCCGGCCGCCGAGCGTGCGGTGTCGGCCCGCCGCCTCCCACGACGCGCGATTCATCGGAGCTGTCACGGCGACTCCTCGAGGACGGCATGCGCCGCCTCCTCGGCTGCCACGAGCTGGCGTTCCACGATGGCCAGGCCTCCGTCCCAGAACGAGGGATCAGCGAGGTCGACACCGACCAGAGCACCGAGTTCCTCGGGTGCCATCGATCCGCCCGACGAGAGCAGCGTCAGGTAGTCGGGCACGAACGCCTCTCCCTGCTCCTCGTATCGCCGGTACACCGACAAGGCCAGGAGCTGGCCGTACGCGTATGCGTAGACGTACCCAGGGGTACCCATGAAGTGCGGAACGTAGGACCACCAGTTCCGGTAGCCGTCGGTGATCTCCACCGTGTCGCCGAGCATGTCGGCCTGTGTGCCCGTCCACAATTCGGCGAAGCGGTCCATCGACAGCTCGCCTTCTTCGCGCCGAGCGGTGTGTGCGGCATCCTCGAAACGGTTCATCGCGATCTGGCGGAACACCGTGGCGATCTGGCCTTCGAGGCTCTCGGCGAGCAGCGCCAGGCGGGCCCGTGGATCCGTCGTCACACCCAGGAGTCGACCGAATGTGACGGTCTCACCGAACACCGAGGCCGTCTCGGCGAGCGTGAGGGGCGTGGACTGGTGGAACACGCCCTGCGGGCGCGCGAGATGCGCATGGATCCCGTGTCCCAACTCGTGGGCGAGCGTCAGCACGTCGCGGCGACGGCCCGTCCAGTTCAGGAGCACGTAGGGATGTTGCGACGGAACCGTGTACGCGCAGAACGCGCCCGGTCGCTTGCCCGCCCGGACCGGAGCGTCGATCCAGTTCTCGTCGAAGAAGCGTCGGGCTACATCGGCCAGTTCGGGCGAGAAAGAGGCGTAGGCATCGAGGACGATGGTGCGTGCCTCACTCCACCCGACGCGGGCGTCCTCGTCGACCACCGATGCCATTCGGTCGTAGTCGGCGAGACGTTCGAGTCCCAACAGGCGCGCCTTCAGCGAGTACCACCGCTGGGGGATGTCGTAGCGACGGGTGACCGAGGCGATCAACGCATCGACCGAATCGTCGCCGGCCTCGTTCGAGAGGTTCCGCGAGGAGATCCACGATGGATAGTGGCGCAGCCGGTCGTCGGTCGACTTGTCGGCGAGAAGGGTGTTGTAGACGAAAACACGTGTGCGCAGCCCGGGTTCGAGGGCGGCCGATACGGCCTCGGCGGCGCAGCGACGATCCTCACGGTCGGGAGATGCCAGCTTCGACAGTGCCTCCTCGAGCGACACAGTGGAATCATCCAGATCCACGGTGACGGCGGACGTCAGCTCATCGAACAGGCGGGTCCAGGCGTTACGGCCCGTGACCGACTTCTCGGACAGCACGATCTCCTCCGGCTCCGACAGCAGGTGCGGTCGGTACCGCCGTGCCGAACGCAGGTGGTGGCGGCAGAAGGACAGCCGGTCGTCGGCGAGCAGGGCATCGACACGCTCATCGACCACCGCTGCCCATTCGAGCTCGATGAACACCAGAGTGGTCTGGATCTCGGTCGCCCGTTCCTCGAAGTGCTGCATGAGTGCGCCGGCGACGGGATCGGTGGTGTCAACGGAGTAGGCGAGGCTGGCGTACGAGCCCGCGCGACCCACCGACTCCTCGAGCGCTCCGAGCGCCTTCATCAGGTCCGCGAGCTCACCGGCATCGAGGGTGTCGATCCGGCCTCTGTAGTCGGCCAACGCCCCGGCGGCCCGCTGGGCCTCGTCGAGGAGGGTCTCGACGCCCTCGGCGCCCGCTCCGGCGACCAGTGGATCGAGATCCCAGGCGACATCGGCCGCCGTGAGATCGGAGTCGGACTCGGTGTCGGTGTCGACGTCGCTTCTGGTTGTGGTGGCCATCCCCTGAGACTACGTGCGACGCTGCAGCGATGACGACGCACGACGAAACGGCGCCGACCGTCCTGTTCGTCTGCACCGGCAACGCCGCTCGTTCCGTTCTGGCCTCGACATTCCTCGCCCGCGGCGCCCCCGGTCTATCGGTCGAATCAGCCGGGACCCACGCCTTCGACGGAATGCCTCCGGGTCATCACGTCCGGACGGTCCTTCGCGAACACGGTGCAGGTGCCGTGTCGCACCGCTCGGCGAGTCTGCACGACTCCGATCTGGCGAAGGCCGACGTCGTGATCGCGTTGGCGACGGAACATGTGCGTTTCGTCCGCACCCACCATGGCGCACATGCCATCCGGACCGGAACGCTTCGGCGCGTCGCGCGCGACCTCGAGCCCGCCCAGGAACCCCTGGCCGCGCGGGTGGAGCGCATGGCGTTGGATCAGGTCACCCTCGAGGACTGGGAGGACGTGGACGATCCTGCGGGCGCCGACCTGGAGGTCTACCGCCGGTGCGCCAGGGAGATCGCCGCTCTGACCGACCAGCTCGCCCCAAAGCTCAGTCGGACACGCGACGCTGTTCTGACCACACGTCTGTTCTGACCACACGCTGGCGGCACGGAACTCAGTGTGCGGGAGCGCTGAGTCAGGAGCCCGCCTGGGCGTCGGGGCAGGTCTTTCGCACGGCGTCGCCCGCCGTGGTGGGTACGGCGGGGATCGTCGAGACAGGCCGCCCCGCGGCCGGTCAGCACGGTCACACGGCCGTTGGCCTCGAAGTCGTCGGAAGGGATCAGCCGCACGGCCAGGTTCTCGTCTTCGATCTGCTCGAGGAACCGCACCCGGCGCGGATTCTGCTCCTCACCTTCCAGCGTGGCGAGCGAACGCACCCGGGCTCCCACTTCGAGCGCCACGGCCAGGACCGGATCGTCGGGGACGTCTGTGGACTCGTCGGGGATGGTCAGCAGTTCCTCGGGAACGCCCGAGCGGAAGTCGACGAGTTCGGCGCGGGTCTCGCCGGCCTCATAGCGAGCGAGAACACCGTCGTCGGTGACGCAGAGTTCCCATTCGTGGATGTCGTTTGCACCACCGCGGATCGTCGGCTCCACCCCCCGGACGGTGGCGCAGGTGGAAGGCAGACCGTCGATCTCCACCGACGTCGTTCCGACTTCCACTTCCGCGCCCTTCCAGTCTTGTTCCTCGGTCAGGATCGCCGCGAGCCCAATGGGAATGAACGCGCCCACGGGTCGGATCTCCTCGGCGTAGGTGGTGCCGGCGATCTCTTCGCACGCCTCGGCGTCAGTACCGATCGTGCACGAGTAGGGAGTGTTGTCGATGTCGATCAGTGCGATGGCCTCGTCGAGTCGGACGAAGTCGAGACGGACGGCCTCGGGAGTGTGGGACACGACCAGGTTGGCATCGGGCGCCTCGACGCCGAGAGCCTCGGTGTCGAGTTCCACGTTCTGCACCACGGGGGCCGAGTTCTCGGTGTCGGGTGTGGGACGTTCCACCTCGTAGGCAGCCTGGTAGCTGGCGTCCGCGCCGAATTCGAGGAGCTGGATGAGCGGGATGATGGCGTCGGGGGGTTCGGACGACTCCGAAGGCTGAGGCGGCCCGTCCGAGGAGCAGGCAGCGGCAGCAAGCACGATGATCAGGATTCCCGCCCATGCGGCCCGGAACCGGGTGACGATGCGAGCACCGGGGGCTCGCCTGTGGGGTAGCTCGTGGGCCGAGTCGTGCAACGTCACCTTCCGGGCACCGGGCTCTGCTCCCCCCGCGTCGGTCGGCGCCGCTCGTGTTCCTTCCAGAGTACGCGATGCCGCCAGGCGCTCCGCATCGGGAACATCCCGGCGGCCGGTACGGTTCAAGAGCGGTGGATGCAGGAGCAAACCGAGGAGCCATCCAAGGAGCAATCGTGAACGACGAGACACCCGGAGACCGAGTCGTCAAGACCGATGAGGAGTGGCGACGCCAACTGAGCCCCGAACAGTTCGCCGTCACCCGCCAGGGTGGTACCGAGCCGGCCTTCACGGGCGAGCACTGGGATTCCAAGGACGACGGCATCTACCGCTGCATCTGCTGCGACGCGGAACTCTTCACCTCTGAGCACAAGTACGACTCGGGTTCGGGTTGGCCCAGCTTCTTTCAGCCTCTCGACGTCGATGCGCTGATCCTCGACGAGGACCGATCCCACGGCGTGGTGCGCACCGAGGTCCGCTGTCGGCGGTGTGACGCGCACCTCGGCCATCTGTTTCCCGACGGGCCGAACCCCACCGGGGAGCGCTACTGCATGAACTCCGCCTCTCTGCGACTCGAAGGCTGAGAGCCCGACGGGCAAGACTGCGCGCCAGATGGAACCCGAGTGGCATCTGGAGTGGAAGCGCATCACCGTCGGTGGCGCCGAGGTGCGTTACGGCGAGGCGGGCGACGGCGAGCCATTCGTGTTTCTCCATGGTTTCGGGCTGCGCGAGAAGACCTACAAGAGGGCGCTCAGTCGGCTCGTTCCCCTCGGTATCCGGGTCGTCGCACCGTCGTTGCCCGGATTCGGCGGAACCGCGCCACTACCCGGTGACGACACGACGATCGAGAGCTACGCGCGATGGGTTGTCGAGTTCTGTGCAACCATCGAGCTCGACGGGCCGGTGATGATGGCCGGCCACTCGTTCGGCGGCGGTGTTGCCATCCGAACGGCGCACGACCATCCGCAGCTGGTGCGGCTCCTCGTCCTCATCAACTCAGTGGGAGGCTCCATCTGGAAGGAGGCCGGCGCCGGCTCGGACGAAGAGGCACGGCACCTCGCCGACCGGCCGCTGTGGAGTTGGGGGCTCCACGCCCCCTTCGACGTGGCTCGTCGCAAGGTCGTGCAGGCCGCCCTCCCCACGATCCTGGCGGACGCAGGTCGCAATCTGATCCGTAACCCCGGCGCTTTCTGGCGTGCGGGACGCCTGGCCAGGACCGCTGACCTGCGCGACGAGCTCGTCGAGTTGAACGCCCGCGGCCTGCCGATCGTGGTTCTGTGGGGAACCGAGGATCGGATCCTTCCAGCGGCGTCTCTCGACGCACTCGTGGAGGCCGTGGGTGGTGAACCCGAAGTGGTGAAGGGTGGCCACGCATGGCTGCTGGCCGATCCGGACGCCTTCGGCGAGGTCATGACAAACGTCGTCGCCTACGCGGAGCATGAACGCACTCGTGAGCATCGTCGCACACGCTGGACCGACCGGCTGCGCGCCCGCTGGCGAAAGGTGCGCGGCTAGACCGACGTGGTGCTGAGCGGGTCCCCTGCCGGCGGAGAAACGGCCATGCGCGCGAGAACCGCGTCGGCGAAACGCCGGGGCGCATCGACGGTCAGCGTCAGGCCGGGATGGAGCACCCGGCCAGTGGGCTCGAGACCGGGAACCGGGCGGTCGAACACCAGACAGACGCCGCCCCTGGTGGTGGTACCGAAGGTGAGACCGCGGTCGGCGAACGAGCCTCGGGCGCCGATCGCCGTGTACCAGCGGTAGGGGCCGGTGATGTACACGCCGGTGATGTTCGAGATCGGCGTGGAGAACCTCCACGGCCCGAAACGGGCGTCGAGGTTTCCCCCGCTCGAAACGGATTGTGCTCGTCTGCGGCGTGACACCGATCATCATGAGCACAGGCCGGAACCGGGGATCGAAATCGAACCCGAAGCGCTCTTCCACGGAAGGTGTTGCTACTCCTATGGAGGGCCGCAGGCAAGCCCGGGGATGAACCTGCTGGTCAGGCCTCCAGGGCGAAGGGCGGTTCTGCGGAATCGCCGCCGGCGACTTGCGACCGGTCGTCGTCACCCCGGTCCAGAGCGGGATCGACCTCGGTGCGCAGTTGCTCGATGCGGTCGAGCTCCCTCTCCATGCCCCGCCGACGAGTTCCGTTGAGCTCGTCGAATGCCTTCCCTGCCGACGCGATCCGTTTGCCCACCATCTCGACCTGGTCGCTGAACTTGCCCCACTGCGTCTGGAAGCCCGACAGCCGCTCGAGGATCTCGTGCGACGTGCGCTCCAGCCGGAAGTTGTCGACCGACTGGCGAACGATCGCCAGGACCGGGAACAGCGTGAGCGGCGAGCACAGGACGACCTTGCGCCGCAGCGCCGAGTCGACGAGCTCGGGGTCGTCCTGCTGGATGAACGCGTACAGCTCGTCGTTGGGAATGAAGAGCAGAACACAGTCGACCGTGGACGTGGGCTCGATGTAGCCGCGCTCGGCAAGCTCCTTCACGCGGTCCCGCACGTCACGCCGGAACGTGTCGCGGCACTTCTTCGCCTCCAACTCCGATTCGGTCTCCATCGCCCGGCGCAGGTTGTCGAAGGGGAACTTCACGTCCATGTGGAGCTGCATGTCGTTGGGGAGCAGGAACGTGAAATCGGGAATCTCCCCCGTGTCGATCCGCCGCTGGGTGACGAAGTTGACGCCGTGCTTCAGGCCGACGTGACGAAGCACGTCTTCGGCCATGCGCTCACCCCACTGGCCGCGGCTCTTCGGACCCGAGAGGGTTCTGCCGAGGCTCTCGGTCGTGGCGTTCAACGCAGTCAGGCCCTTACCCTGAGCTTCGAGCAGCTCACCGATCTGACCGAACTTCTGCTCGCGGTCGCGCTCGAGCGTGTGCATCAGGTCGGTGACCTTGCCGAGTTCGGTGGTCATCGACGTGAGTTCCCGGTCGATCAGCGACTTGCTCTTCTCGAGGGCGGCGGTGCCCATCGATGTCTGCGCCTCGGACTGGGCCTGGAACTGGGCACGGTTGGTTTCGGCGAGTTGAGCGACGGCGTGCTCCACGGCACGGTCGACTGCCGCATCACGCGACGCCAGCAATTGGATTTGCTGCTCGAGCGCGGCCTGACGGGTCTCCTCGGTGATCCGGGCCAGTTCCTCGTCGTGCTGACGACGCGACCGGACGGCAACCAGGACCGCCACTCCCGCTCCCGCCAGTGCGGCCAGCGCCACCATCGCCATCAGAATCGTGCCCATCACCGTCTCCCGGTCCCAGGGCCGGGATCCTTCTCCCGGTCTCGGAATCCACCGTACGGGTCGGGTGAGACAGTTACGGCGATACCCCTGCCGCTGCGGGCTTTTCGCGGGATCGAGGAACCGGGCAGGGCCGGCGAGGAGGGGCGATCAGCCCGACGGGGGGTCCATACCCGCAGCCGCGGCGCGGTCGCGCTCGATGAGGCCGGCCATACGCTTCGCCCCACCCGTTCGGAGCTTCGCCGCGTTGGTGGCGTACGCGCTCGGCGGCAGATCCGCCAGGCGGCGGGCCTCCGAAAGAGCCTCGGACTCCACGTCGGCAGCCGGCACGACCCGGTCCAGGTAGCCCGCCGCCGCTGCGTCGTCGGGCCCGTAGATCCGGGCCTCGATGGTCGCCTGGTGAAGCTGGGTTGTCGCGAGGCGCTCCCGCGAGATCTCGACCGCCCAGTCGGGCAGCGGCATTCCGATCTGCGTCTCGATGAGCCCGATCCGGAACTCACCCGACGCACCGACGCGGTAGTGCGAGCCGAGCAACACGAAACGCCCCGGCGGCGACGGCGTGGCCGGTGCACGCGGCCACGACGGGCTTGGGTGAGGCGTAGCAGCGCCGGACGAACTCGCCGCCCTCGGTGACGAGCTCGAAGGTCGAGCGGTCGCCGCGCCTCATGATCGACAGGTCGAAGCCCCCGGAGAACACGGCCTCGCGTCCGATGAGCAGGAGTGCGCCCAGGTCGCCGTCACCTTCGACGTCGTCGAGAGCGGCAGTGAGCGTCGAGAGAATCGTCGGCGTGATCGCGTTGGCCTTGCCGTCGTCGATCCGGACGACGCCAATGCCGTCGTGCTCGGACGAGGTGACTGCCGGAGAACCGACGTCGGAACCGTCGGGCGGTCGAGCGTTCGCCATGGTGCCCCGAGCCTACGCTTCCCCACGTGCAGGCGATCCGTACGGTGGGACACGGCACACTCACGGCCGACGGGTTCGCCGATCTCGTCGGTGACGCCGGCGTCGAGGTCGTCGTGGACGTTCGTCGGTTTCCGGGCAGTCGACGTCACCCCCATTTCAGTGCGGACGCCATGGCGTCCTGGCTGCCCGATCGTGGCATCGACTACCGATGGATGGAGGGTCTCGGCGGACGGCGCCGAACGCAGCCGGATTCACCGAACACCGCGCTGCGAAACGAGCAGTTCCGCGCCTACGCCGATCACATGGGCACGGACGAGTTCCAGGGAGGTCTGGCCGAGCTCACCGCTCTGGCGGCGTCGCGGTCGGCGGCGATCATGTGCGCGGAGTCCGTGTGGTGGCGTTGCCACCGCCGTCTCGTCGCCGACCATCTCGTCCTCGTCGAGGCCGTCCCCGTCGAGCACCTGTTCCACGACGGTCGCCTCGTCTCCCACTCACCGACACCCGAAGCACGCCGGCAGGGCGATGTCCTCGTTTACGACGGCGGCACGTTCGACTCGCTGACGGATACGTGACCATACGTATACGTGACCATACGTATACGTGACCATACGTATACGTGACCATGACGCAAGGCGCCCGCCGACACCCGTTCGTCGCCGTCCGCCCGTCAACGTCACGTCAACCGCTGTAGTTCCCGGAGTTGCGCCCATCGTGGCCGTAGCGTGGCCACTCGCCCAGCGCGTCCGGTCGACGATCCCGTCTCCCAGACGATCAGCATTCCGTCGCGGCGCACGATGGCGAGCTCCACGTCGCCGTCGCCGTCCCAATCTCCTGCTCCGGGTGTGCCGACCATCCAGCCTCCGGTCAGCTTGGGCCACCCGGGCGGCGCGGTACCGTCCGCGTTCCACGCGTCGAGCATGTAGACGCCGTTGCCCGCGACGACTTCGGCACGATCGTCGCCGTCGACGTCGACGATTCCCGGGTGACACGAACAGACCGACGTCCGATGCACCCGGGGAAACCCGTGAGCTCGGCCGTAGGGCGTGGCCTCTTCGCGTCCCACACCTGGACGAGCGACGATCCCTTCTGGAACCGGGAAGGAGGGTGTCGATCGCGCGCCCGACGCCCGACTGCGGTGCCAGCGATGTTCGGGATGGTTCCCTCCGGTCAGGTTCCCGAGCGTCGGTCCGCCGATCGAGGAGATGAACGGGAAGTCCCTGTTGTTGCTCGTCGAGTCTCCTCTGATCGGATACGACCATCCCGAGGGCGTCGGGACTCCGAACAGATTTCCGTAGATGCTGCGGCCCGTGCACGTTCAGCGCCATCACCTGGCCGGTGGCGCTCGCCGCGACGATGTCGAGCTTCCCGTCGGCGTTGACGTCGCCGAGCGCAGCCTGCGTGGACACGCCGTCGCCGATCGTCGGAAGCAGCTCGACGAGGAGCATCGGCATCTTGACCGGCCATCCGGCGTGGTAGGCCTGCTCGTTCGGGTGTGCCGTCGAGACCTCGGGACCCGAACCGCCGGTGCCCTCCGGCTCCACGACGTAGAGCCGGCTGTTTCCGGATTCCTCACCCAGACCGATCTGCGGGAAGACGTTCGGCGATTCTCCACATACTGCTCCTGGGCACCGACGACGAGCTCCGGTGCGCCGTCGCCGTCGACATCACCCGCCGCTACCGGAGCGATGATCTCGCCGCCCTCCTTCACCTTCGCGTTCGCGCTGAACGTGATCCGGTGCGAACTCGGATCGACGGCGTCGACCTTGCGGGGGTCGACGAGAAGAACGGGAAATCCGGAAACGGTTCGGCCACGGTGGTCGAAGGCGTAGAGGTGTCGGTCCATCGCCGACACGACGAGCTCGAACCTTCCGTCGCCGTCGAGATCAGCCGCCACGGGCGGCGCCGTGATTCCCCGCTTCATGCGGTTGTTCTGATCACGCGCGGTTTCGGCCGAGAAGCGGTTCTCCGTGTGGGCCCTCGTGCGCCACTCACCGTCGACGCGCCGGTTCCCGAAGCCGCCTCGACGTCGGCCGTTGTGCTCCCAGGCGTAGAGGTTGCCGTCGAAATCGGTGGCCGCGATCTCGAGGTCACCGTTGCCGTCGAGGTCCGCCACCACGGGCGCGCCGACGAAGAAGGGGTTGCGTGCCGCCGGGATCCGATCGGACCGCGCCGTGGTCGAGTTCCGGTGCCAGAAGGGGGCATGCAGAGCCCGGACCGGGAAGCCTCGGGCCTCGCGACCGTCGGGGCGGTAGGCGTGGATCTCGCCGTCGTCTCCCGCCACGATCATCTCGTCGCCGGTGTGACCGTCGATGTCGGCGAACACGGGGTTCGAGGCACCCACGCCTTCGGTCCACCGGGGGAATCCGGACACGAGGTCGGGATCGTCGTGCACGAAGACCTGCTTCTGGTCGCGCCCGACGCGCCCGGCGTCGTCGGTGACCACCACGCGGATGCGCACGGTGAAGCGCTCCTCGTCGGGAAGGCCGCCCGTCGGTGGCCGGCGGCCCTTGGGCGCCGTCCGGTAGGGCGGCGGCGATCTGCGCACGGTCGATGACGGCGAGCTCTCCGCTTCGCTCCCCGCTCAGCCCACCCACCTCGGCGACTGTGTGCCACTGGTCGGTGCCGGGATGGTTCGGCGCCTGGAGTCCGGTGGTCCACTCGACGCGGTAGCCGAACGAGTCGGCACGCAGCGCCGCCACACGGCCCTCCACGACCATCTCGCCCGAGGTCGGTTCTAGGCTGAACCAGCGCGGCGACGAGATCTCCGCCTCGGGCGGGATCTCACCGGCGGCCACGGTCTTCACGAGCTCGAACACGTTCAGACGCCCGTAGCCGGTGGTGCCGTCCCAGCCTTCGGTCGTCGGGTAGCGACTCTGCTTCCACAGGAGGTTGACGAGCCCGGGCATCGCGAAGTTGTTGGCCGGGTCGTTCGGTGACGGCGACGAGAAGTCGATGTCGTCGGCGGTGCCCTCGACCAGTTGGTAGGCCTCGTTGGCCGACAGCACATTGGAACTCGCTGTGCCCTGACCCGGGTAGCGCCCGATCGTGCCTTCCGCCTCGGCGTCACGCGCCGTCGGACTCGAGCAGCCCGACGACACCCGAGCTGATACCCGTCGCCTCGGAGGAGCAGCCGTCGGACGGCACACTCACCTGCGTGTGACCGCCGTAGTTGGTGCACCCGTTGAGCTCCATGAACCCGTGGGACTGGAGCCACGGCGGCGACTCCGTCTTCGTGATCGAGTTGACCGACAGCGTGCGCTCGAGTGAGCCGGGCAGGTTCGCGTGCTTGGAGGCTTCGTCGGCCATCGACGCCACGACGGGAACGCCGCGGCGGTACGCGGCGTCGATCGCCTGTTGCGACTGTGGCGGGTTGTTCAGGACCCCCAGCGCCTCCTGGATCACGTCGGCTCCGGAATCGAGACCGAAGAGGACGCCGGCGGCGAAGCGGGCGCCGTCGGTCACGAAGGAGTCGCCGACGCGCACGGGGAGGAACCGGCACTCCGGACAGGAGCCGACATCGCCGGAGCCGTTCTCGGCCGCGGTCGAGTCCTTGGCCTCGCCCGTGCCGTGGCCGTAGTCGACCTCGTCGAGGGGGTTGTTGTCGTCGAAGAGGAAGTCCCATCCGGAGATGTCATCCACATAGCCGTTGCGGTCGTTGTCGCGTCCGTTGCTGAAGTCGGGGTCGAGAATCAGGTCTTCGGGGTCCAGCAGACCGTTTCCGTTGAGGTCCGCGACACGGGGATCGTCGGAATAGTCGTCGATGTCGAACCTGCCGTCGCCGTTGCGGTCCCAGCGGCGACCCGACGGGTCCGCGGGTCGGGGTGGTGAGAGCTCACCGCGGTTCAGATACGCCTCGGTCGCGAGGTCGGCCATCGCCCCCGGATCACGCCACTTGATCCCGGAGTCGAGCACCGCGATGAGAACGTCGTCGCGACCCTTGCTGACCGACCACGCCAGGTCGATCGCCGCACCTCGCTGCCCGCAGTGCTGCTGCCGTGAGTTGACGAGCGTGCGCTCGGTGTCGCGCTTGGAGTGGAACTTGTAGCCGTCGTCGGGGTCGTACTCCGGGGGCAGCGTCGCGGGGTCGGGATCCTCGTAGCGCCAGTTGGCGCAGTCGATCGGTTGGTCGAGTTCGTACTCTTCGACCTCGTCATCAGCCGCGGCCTCGGGAGATGCCGTGTCGCTCGACGGTGCCAGGTTCTCATCGGAACCGCGCTCGGCGTCGAGGTCCTGGCCATCGGTGGTCGGCGCCACGGTCGTCGGTGCGGTGGGCTCGGGAGCGGTCGTCGAGGTCGACGGAGCTGTCGGGCCGCTCGACGTCGTGGTCTCGTCGGGCACCTGCGCATCCGAATCCGACGTGCCGGCACCCGCGGGAAGCACTCCCGTGACGATCACCGCCGCCGTTGCGACCGCGGCCGTGATCACCCGGCGCATCCGCCGAGCCTGACCCGCGCCCCTGCTCATCATCGATGACCCCCCAGTCCCGATTGTGCGTAGATAATACCGATCGGTCCTATTCGTCCGTCAAGTGCAATCGTGCCGGGACCGCCCACCCGTAGCCTCGTCGTGTGGCCACCGATCGATCAGCCGGAGCAGCGGACAACAGGTGCGACGACACAACGCTCCCCCGGGCCCGGGTGACGGTGTGGACGGACTTCCTGTGCCCGTGGTGCTGGATCGCGCGACCTCGTCTCGCATGGATCGCGCAGCGCGCGGAGCTCGTGCACCTGCCGCTCGAGATCCACCCTGAAATTCCGGGCGAGGGGGTGGACAGCGCCGCCGTGCGACGCACCGGTGACGGAATGGCCGACCGTCTCCGTGCCCTGGCGCGCGACGAAAGTGTCTCCCTGTCGTTTCCGTCGTTCGTCCCCAACACACGCCGCGCACACCAGACGGCGGAGTGGGTGCGCACCCTCCACCCTGAAGCCTTCGACGACTTCCACGACGGAGTCTTCCGCTCCTACTGGGTGGATCACCACGACATCGGCGACATCGATGTTCTCGTCGAGATCGCCTCGTCGGTCGGCGTCGGGGCCGACGCGCTTCCCGAGGCGCTGAGCAACGGCGCGGGTGCGGCATCTGTGGCCGAGGCGTCCGAACGCGCGAGTCGCCACGGTGCCTACGCAACACCCTCGTTCCTCATCGAGCGTGGCGGCGCCGAACTCCTCGTCCCCGGGCTCCAGCCCCGCGAGTTCTTCGAGCGGGCCCTCGCCCGCGTCGGAACCCGCTGAACGACTGATCAACCACACCCGACGGCACACGAGGGATCTTCCGCACGCGCCCCCGAGCGCGTCGGGTTCGAGGGTCTGGAACGAGCTTCGTCTCACACCGTCAGCGATTCTCAACCGGGATGGAGCGTGCCCTAGCGTGCGCACGCAACCGAACCGGAGGTGGGCCATCGCTGTCATCGAACTCCGAGGAGTCGGTCGTACCTACGAGGTCGGCGAGACGAGCGTCACTGCGCTTCGCGATGTCGATCTCACAGTCGATGAAGGCGAGTTCGTCGTCGTTCTCGGACCGTCCGGGTGCGGCAAGACCACGCTGCTGAACATGATCGGAGCCCTCGACACTCCGTCCTCGGGCGACGTCTGTGTGGCCGGAGAACGTGTCACCGACGCGAGTCGCAAGGATCTGTTCCGCTTCCGGCGCCAGACCGTGAGCTTCGTCTTCCAGACGTTCAACCTCTTCCCCGCTCTCACGGCAGCCGAGAACGTCCAGTTCGCCATCGACGTCGCCCGCGGCGAACGGCGCGGGCCCACGGCATACGAGGTCCTCGGGAGCGTCGGCCTCGGCGACCGTCTCGACCATTTCCCCAGCCAGATGTCCGGTGGAGAACAGCAGCGGGTCGCCATCGCACGGGCCCTGGCCACGTCCAACCCCGTCGTGCTGGCCGACGAGCCGACCGGCGAACTCGACTTCCGCACCGGCGTGCAGATCCTCGAGCTCCTGCAGGAGCAGACCACGACGGGGGCGACGGTCGTCGTCGTGACCCACAACCGGGAGATCAGCCGCTCCGCCTCACGGGTCGTGGAGCTGAGTGGTGGTGCCGTCGTCTCCGACGGTCCTCCGTCGGGCGGTCGCGCCGACATCGCGACCCTGCGCTGGTAGACCGTGTCGCGTCTCGGGCTGCGGCTGCGGTGGTCGTGGCGTGACCTGCGGTCACGTTGGTTGCAGGTCGCCGCGATCGCGCTGATCATCGGCATCGGGTCGGGGACGTACTCGGGTCTGAGCTCGGTGTCCGAGTGGCGGCGAACGTCATACGACGCCAGCTACGAGCAGCTCGACATGTACGACCTGCGGGTCGCTCTCGCCGAAGCCAACTATCTCGACACGGACGAGTTCGTCGCTGCTGCACGCTCCGCCAGCGGGCGATGGTCTCGACGATCTGGAGCCCCGCCTCATCGAACCGACCCAGGTCGACGCCTCCACCGAGGACGAGGTCGTGCTCGTGCCCGGTCGACTCGTCGGCGTCGATGTGAGTGACGGCGAGCTCGATGTCAACAGCATCGCGGTCACGGCGGGCCGCTCACTGGACAGGGGTGATCGGACCGAGCCGTCCGTGATCCTCGACGAGAATTTCGCCGACGACCACATGATCGAGCCGACCGCCTCGATCGAGCTCACCGGAGGACAGGAGGTCGACGTCGTCGGCCGCGGTCTCTCACCCGAGAACTTCTACGTCATCGGCGACGGCGGCAGCATCTTCGCCGACTTCGCCGTGATCTACGCCCCGTTGGCGACTGTTCAGGAACTCACCGACCATCCGGGCGAGTCGAACGACCTCGTCGTGCGGGTCGCCGAAGGCGCTGACGTCGACGCGGTGGAAACCGAGCTGCGGGCCGGGCTCGAGGAAACCTTTCCGGGCGTCGGATTCACCATCACGCCCCGCGCCGAGGATCGGGTCCTGCGGATCCTCTACGACGACATCGAAGGCGACCAGCGCTTCTACAACATCTTCGCCATCATGATCCTCGCCGGCGCCGCGTTCGCCGCCTTCAACCTGACCGTGCGGATCGTGGAGTCGCAGCGTCGCGAGATCGGAATCGGGATGGCGCTCGGTGTCCCGACGCGGACGATTGCGACCCGTACCGTCCTCGTGGGGGCGCAGGTCGCGCTGCTCGGGGTGGTCTTCGGCGTCGGCGTCGGACTGCTGATCGGTGCCGGCATGTCCTCGCTCCTGCGCGACTTCCAGCCGCTTCCCTCCTGGTTCACGGGGTTCCAGCCCGGCGTCTTCGTGGTCGGTGCCCTACTCGGCTTTCTCCTTCCGCTCGTCGCGACCCTCTTCCCGGTGTGGCGCGCGGTGCGGGTGACTCCGGTCGAGGCGATCAGCACGACGCACCGCACCAAGGGCGGCGGCCTGGCGCCGATCGTCCGTCGGCTCCCGCTGCCCGGCTCGTCGGTCGGCGAGATGCCGTTCCGCAACGTCCTGCGCGAGCCTCGCCGCGCGCTGCTCACCGCCCTGGGGATCGCTGCGGCCATCACCACCTTGATCGGGGTGCTGGGCATGATCGACTCGTTCCTCGCCACCATCGACGCGGGTGACGACGAGATCCTCGGGACCGCGCCGGACCGGCTCGACGTCGACCTCGACTCCTTCTACTCCGAGGACGACGCTGTCGTCGCCGACCTCATGGACTCGGACAGCGTGCGGGCAGCCGAGCCCGCGCTCCGGGTCGGCGGCGTGCTCGCACCCGACACGGACGACGAGATCGAGGTGCTCCTCACCGCGATCGACTTCGACAGCGACCTGTGGACTCCGACCACCCTCGACGGGAGCCTGGATCAAGGCGTTCCCGGGCTCGTCCTCGCCGAGAAGGCCGCCGACGACCTCGGTGTCGGTGCGGGTGACACGGTGCTCGTACGCCACCCGTCGCTCGACGGCTCCGGGGTGAATCTGGTCGACTCGGAACTCCCGGTACTGGCCGTCCATCCGAACCCCTACCGGTTCGCCACCTATCTCGATCTCGGTCACCGTGACCTGATGAACCTCGACGGCGTCGTCAACCAACTGCGTGTGGCCCCCGCCGAAGGATTCACGCCCGAAGACGTCCAGATCGACCTCTTCGGCCGTCCCGGCGTCGCGTCGATCGAACCCCTCGCCGCGGCCGCCGACTCGATCCGCGACCAGATCGAGGAGACACTCGGGATCTTCACGATCATCGAGGCCGCCGTCCTCGTCCTGGCGCTGCTGATCGCGTTCAACTCCACCGCCATCAACATGGACGAGCGCGCCCGTGAGCACGCGACGATGTTCGCCTACGGACTCCCCGTGCGGTCGGTGATGCGCGTCGCGATCACCGAGAGCCTCATCGTCGGAGTGTTCGGGACGCTGGTAGGGGTCCTCGCCGGCCGTCTCGTCCTCGAGTGGCTCATCCGCGTCCTTCTCCCGGACACCCTGCCCGACATCGGGATCATCCCGTCCCTCGCGGGCAGCACGGTCCTGACGGCTGTGCTGCTCGGTGTCGTGGCCGTGGCGGTGGCGCCACTGCTGACGCTCCGCCGTCTCCGACGCATGGACATCCCGTCGACGCTACGAATTGTCGAGTGAGCTCTCAGGAGCAGCCGCTCGTGGCGCCGCACGACGGGCAGGCGTGACACGACCCGGCCGGCTGCATGATGTCGCCACAGACGTGGCAGATCACCGTCTCGCGCTCGACGACCCGAGAGCGCCGGGGGAGACGGCTCGCCGGGGGCACGGTCTTCGAGCGGCAGGTCACGCGACGTCGACTGCTCGATCGCCGCTTCCTCCACGCCCGGAAGCGTGGGCTGCTTGCGCTCGTCGATCGTGAGCACACCCATCGCCTCACGCTTGTCGTAGTCGAGGTACTCGACGGCGAGTCGCCGGAAGATGTAGTCGACCAGGCTGGAGGCAAACCGGATGTCGGGATCGTCGGTCATGCCCGCCGGCTCGAAGCGCATGTTGGTGAACATGTGCACGAACGCCTCGAGGGGCACGCCGTACTGGAGGCCGTGGCTCACCGAGATGGCGAAGGCGTCCATGATTCCCGCCAGTGTGGAGCCCTGCTTGGCGACCTTCAGGAAGATCTCGCCGGGGCGACCGTCTTCGAACTGTCCGACGGTGACATAGCCGTGGCAGTCGGCGACCCGGAACGAGAACGTCTTGGAGTCGCGGCACTTCGGAAGCTTCTGGCGAACCGGTTCCTGGACGATGACCGTCTCGACGATCCGCTCGACAGCACCCTCGATGACACCGCTGACCGCGCCCTCGGCGTCACCTGCCGCACCTTCGCCGAGCTCAGCGCCGGCCTTCTTCTGTGTCGACAGCGGCTGACCCACCTTGCAGTTGTCGCGGTAGATCGCCACCGCCTTCAGTCCCAGGCGCCAAGCGTCGAGGTGGAGCTCCTCGACGTCTTCGACCGTGACCTCCTCGGGAACGTTTACGGTCTTCGAGATCGCGCCCGAGATGAAGGGCTGCACCGCTCCCATCATCGTGATGTGGCCGCGGTAGTGGATCGGATTGTCGCCCATCGAGCAGGCGAACACCGGCAAGTGCTCGGCGTTGAAGCCGGGGGCGCCGATGATCGTCTTGTTGTCGTCGACGTACCGGACGATCTCGTCGATCTGTTCGTCGGAGTATCCGAGGCGCCTCAGCGCGCGGGATCGTGCGGTTGACGATGAACATCGTGCCGCCACCCACCAGCTTCTTCGCCTTGGTGAGCGCGAGGTCGGGCTCGATCCCCGTGGTGTCGCAATCCATCATGAGCCCGATCGTGTTGTGGCTGACGAAACCGTTCGCCACGTAGGTCACGTTGTCGGGCACCGACAGGTCGTAGGTGAGCTCCTCGTCGCCGAGCTCGGCCGAACTCACTGTGTCGTAGAAGAAGCCGAGCAACCTGGCGAGCTCGGGGTCCGCCGTACGGTCGAAGAGTTCGGTCGCGATGCGACGGGTGACGCGACCCCGCTTCTCCTCCATCAACAGGACACGTCGCAGTCGGTCGTTCTCGGGAGCGAGTCGGTCGATCATTTCGCGGGTGACGGGGATGTGGTCCTGACGGGCAGCCTGGCGACCCTCCGAGCTCACGACCTTTGCCTGCTTCCTCGCCGAGAGGAATCCCACGTCGTCGAGCCAGCGGTCGTGGTACGACGTGTTGAGAAGCCGCAGCACCGCGAGGATCGATCCACGACCGCTCACGTCGCGCTTGCGTGTCGTCGGGTATCCGATTGCGAGCAGCAGCGCCTGCACGTCATCGGCGAATGACGTGGACGCCGTCGTCCAGGTGGGAATGCCGACGGTCACGGTCCCGTCGGCCTCGAAAAGACCGCGCAGGAACGCGGCGTACACGGCACGGTCGTTGGAGGCCAGAACTGCTGCCGGCACGTGCGGGCGCCAGCCCTTGCCACTGTGGTCCTCGTGGGGCGCGTGCTTGGCGAAGCCGCATGCTTCCCACCATTCGGTGAGACGCACCGAATGGAACGCCAGCTCCGTGTAGCCCTCGCGGGCCGCGACGTGTCCCTCCAGGCCGAAGAGCTCCTTGCCGAACTGTGCGAGCCGGTCGGTGACCTCGAAGTCACCGTCGGCGACACAGAGACGGATACCGCGCGAGTGGAGAGACCCGTCTCCCATGAAGTAACCGACGAGTTCCGCGAGCTCGGGTGACATCGAGCGCGGGGCACGGGCGTGGTGCTCGCCGGCCCAGTAGGCCTCCGGCAGCGGTGGAAGGTTGACCTGCTGAGGCTCACCGACAAGCTGGTCGAGGGCGAGCGGCACCCGGTCGCCGGGCGCGAGCTCCGCGAGGCGGCGCCACACCCACGCATCCGTTGCTCGTCGACGACCTTCACGCGGTGCTTCGAGGTGCCCCGCAGCGAGTAGCCACGGTGCGTCGTGACCTCGACGACCGGCTCGATCCCGTTGATGTAGAAGCGGTTCGCGCGGCGTGGCCCTTCGTCGGTCGCGACGTCGATGTCGAGCGGCTGCCACTCGTCACCCGCCGGGTCCCCCAGCGATCCCAGCCGCACGAGGCCTCGCTCGGTGGGGACGAGCGTCCCGCCGACCAGACAACCCGTCGGCGCCAAAACGCTGGCCTGCGAGTTGCGCACGCCGTGGGCCTCGCCGAGCTCGACCGCCTCGTCCCACGAGCGCTGCGCCGCCGAGAGGATCTCGGGCGGTACCGCTTCCTCGTCGATCTTGGCGGTGTCCTCGCGGTGCATGCGCAGCACGTTGAGCGTGGGCTCGGCGTTCTCGGCGAAGCCCGCGAACGGCCCCATGCGCGCCGCGGTGCGCGCGCTCGTGGCATAGGCGTGACCTGTCATCAGCGAGGTGAGCGCGGCGGCCCAGGTGCGACCCTCGTGGGAGTCGTAGGGAAGGCCCTGGGCCATGAGCAGCGCGCCGAGGTTGGCGTAGCCGAGGCCGAGCTGGCGGAACTTCCGGCTGTTCTCCGCGATCTTCTCGGTCGGGTAGTCGGCGTTGCCGACGAGGATCTCCTGGGCGGTGAACATCACCTCGACGGTGTGCTCGTAGGCCTCGACGTCGAAGCTGCCGTCGTCGTTCAGGTAGCGCAGCAGATTGATGCTCGCAAGGTTGCACGCCGAGTTGTCGAGGTGCATGTACTCGCTACAGTTGCGCACGACCGCGCCGTTCACGACGTACGAGTGGTTGCGGGGCTCGGAGAGGTTGAACGTGAGCTCGACACCATCGTCGACACGCTCGGCGAGACGGACCGTCTCATCCGTTTCGTGGAACCTGTGTGACGCGAGCAGATTCTCCAGCTTCGCCGCCTTTCCCGACAGGTCGAAGCCGACGTGGGTGGCGAACCGCTCGATCGAGCGATTCGAGATCCGAAGATCGAAGAGATCGCTTGCCGCGTACTCGGCGACCGAACCGTCCTTTCTCGTGTATGACTGCGGGTATCGGGTCGCCTTGCGGGTGCGATAGATCCGACTGAACACTCCGAACGTGGAGAGCAGTCTCTGCACACCACGCAGCAGCTCGTCGGACGAGGAGCCGAGGCCGACGTAGTGGCTGTTCTCGCCGTCGTAAACACAGCCGTCGGCGTCGAAGAGGCCCCGCAGGAACGCGGCAACGGCTTCGGGTGGCGCCTCGTAGACGGCCTTGGGCACGACCTTCGTCGGAGACTTGCCGCGTGACACACCCAGGGCCTCGAAGAAACGAGCGATCACGCGGCGGCTCTGGCGCAACTGCACCGTTCCGTTCGCCTGGGTGGATGGCTTCGACTCGTTGTCTCCGTTCATCCACGCCGCCAGCTCACGGTGGCGCGGAAGCAGTTCCTGCTGCTCGGTGTCGGAGCCGTAGACCGTGGTGACGACATCGCCGGAGATGCACCCGTCGCCGACGAGCCAACCCAGGTAGTGGGCCAAATCGGACGACCACTTCTCATGGAGCCGGAAGGAACGCGAACGGCGGTCGCCCTGCCCTGCAAGGGCGAACAGGCGCGCCTGCGCGGGAATCGACACGTCCGCGGCCGTGGCCTCTGCCTGAACATCGAGTACCTTGACGTGGTCCTCCTTCGACAGCTCCTTGGCCTCGACGTAGCCCCGGTTCGTCGTGAAGATCCTGTGGCCAGGGGTGCAGCGCAGCTCCATGCCATTCGAAAAGCGGAGCTTGACGATTTCGTTGAAGCCCGTGACCATGACGGCCTCCGGACGGGTGACCTCGACCCTTTCGGAAGGCGCATCGGGATTCGTGGCGTCGTGGGTGAAGATCCCGAACGACTCCCCATCGGCCGCTCGACGAACGAGCTCGCCGATCGGGATCAGTCCCTTGTCGGTGTGGACCCGCTGATCGCCGGGGAAGCACGGGTTGCTGGCGTTGATCGGGCCGGTGTTGGACGCCGTGTGCCAGCGGTTGATCGTGGTGTCGAACTGCATCCCGGGATCCGCGCACTGCCACGACGCCTCGGAGATCTGACGCATGAGGTCGCGGGCACGCACGGTCTTGACCGGCTCGCCGTCGAGAACGGCGCGCAGCTCCCAGTCGGCGTCGTCGACCACGGCCTGCATGAACTCGTCGGTCACGCGCACCGAGTTGTTGGCGTTCTGGTACTGCACCGAGTGTGAGTCGCGGCCGTCGAGGTCCATGTCGAAGCCGGCCTCACCGAGCGCACGCGCCTTCTGTTCCTCGCGCGCCTTGCACCAGATGAACTCCTCGACGTCGGGGTGCTCCGCGTTGAGGATCACCATCTTGGCTGCCCTACGGGTCTTCCCTCCGGACTTGATGGTTCCGGCCGAGGCGTCGGCGCCGCGCATGAAGCTCACGGGTCCGCTGGCGGTGCCGCCGCCCTTCAGCCCCTCCACCGACGAGCGGATGTTCGACAGGTTGATTCCCGAGCCGGAACCGCCCTTGAAGATGATTCCCTCCTCGCGGTACCAGTTGAGGATCCCGTCCATCGTGTCGTCGACGGCGAGGATGAAACAGGCCGACGCCTGCTGGGGGACTCCCCCGACGCCGATGTTGAACCACACGGGCGAGTTGAACGCCGCGTGCTGGTTCACGAGGATGAACTTCAGTTCGTCGCGGAAGGCCTCGGACTCCTCGGTGGAGGTGAAGTACCCGTCGCGCTCACCCCACCCGGTGATGGTGTCGGCGACGCGGTCGATCACCTGGCGCAGCGACCACTCGCGTTCGGCCGTGCCGAGCGTGCCGCGGAAGTACTTCTGGGCGACGATGTTCGTGGCGTTCTGCGACCAACCGGTCGGGAACTCCACACCCGGCTGGAAGAACGCGTCGGTGCCGTCCTTGTGGTTCTGGATCCGCGCGTCGCGCCGCTCCCACTCGAGCGTCTCGTAGGGATGGACGTCCGCGGTGGTGTAGCGGCGCTTGATCCCGATCCCCATCTGCTCCGGCGCGATTGCCATTCCGGCTCTCCCCCTCCTCGACCACAACATGTTGTGGTCGCCTCAACCGACGACACAAGGTAGTGGTGAATTACAGCACTGCGATTCGGTCCGTGTCAACGGACACCCCGACCGAGAACCGCAGGTCAGCGACCGTTCGCGAAGGTTCGCATTCGTGCAGCGACGCACATGCATCGGGCCGTTCCCCGACACGGTGATCTCACGGCTCCACGACCCGTTTGCCCACGACCAGCACGCCCGCCTCGACCCTCGCCTCCTGGTTCGGTCCGAGAGTCGTCTCTCCCGCCTGGGCGAAGCCCGCCTCGCCGGTGCGCACGACCGTTCCGTCGGGAAGCGCCAGGCCCGCGAATCCTTCGAGCGTCTCCCCGTCGGGAAGAACGACCGTGACCTGGCTCGCCTCGCCGAGGCGCAGTTGGCTCGGCTCGTGAGCGGCCTGGGCTATCGACCAGACGAGCAGGGCGGCGACGAGTGCCAACGCCAGCATCGTCCCGTACGACATTCGTCGCGCACGCGCGCCGAGACGACGGAAGCAACCGGAACCCACGGAATTCAGCGCCGGGGTCGGGACTTGGGTGCGGTGGTCTTCTGGAGCAGCGTGACCTCACGCTCGAAGTCCTCGACGCCCTCGAACCCCTTGTACACCGAGGCGAAACGCAGGTATGAGACCGGGTCGAGCGCCTTCAGTCGCTCGAGGACGGCCAACCCGATCTCCTGCGACGTGACCTCCGGGCCTTCACCGCGCAGCACCTCTTCGATCTCGAGCGCCATCGCTTCCACGGTGGCGTCCTCGACCGGCCGACCGGTCACGGCGTGACTGATCCCTGCCACGAGCTTCTCGCGTGCGAACGGAACGTCCTCCCCGGAGCGCTTGAGGACCCGCAGGGGCTGTTCCTCGAGGCGTTCGTAGGTGGTGTAGCGCCGAGTGCACTGGGCGCACTCGCGACGGCGACGGATCGCCTGGCCGTCCTCGGCGAGACGTGAGTCCACGACCCGGTCTTCGACTCCACTGCAGTAGGGGCACCGCATCCGCCCCACGCTAGCCACTGCGCGAGGCATCGTGAGGGGCATCGTGAGGGGCATCGTGAGGGGCATCGTGAGGGGCATCGTGAGGGGCCGTGGGAAGCAGGATGCCGGGGCGTCACAGCGAACCGCTCGACGCCCACCGGCCCGGGGGACGGAACCGGCGGACGCCGACGTGCGGCTCGCCTTCGCGATCTACGGGCCGATCTACGGGGGCGAGGTACGGGGCGATGTACGGACGCGCGACCTGCGGGGCCCCTCGATCGGCCCTAGGGGCTGACCCAGGTGATCGTCTCGCCGGGAGACACGGCGCTGGTGCCGCGTGCCTCGGCGAGAGCGTCGACGACCGGGCGGGGATCGGCGCCGGGGGCCACGCGCTGCGCGACCTCCCAGAGCGTGTCGCCCGGTTCCACGACGTAGCTGGAAGCGGAGGGCGCGGGATCCGAGACCGGGAGCGCGCTGCCCGCCGCGCTCACGAGTCGCCCGGCGCCGGCGAGCATCCCGAGTGCCAGCAACGTCGCCACGATCCTGCGGCGCCAGAGCACCGCCGACGGCACTTTCCTGGCTCGCGTCGAATGGGCCGCTCGGCGATGGTCACGGATGTCGGTGACGGGGGCGAGCGCCGGGTGGGGTACGCGGGGTCGTGCGAGGGTGGGGATCCCGCCGTGGGGCTCAAAGGTGATCGCTGCCATGGTGTGACTCCTGTCTGCGTCGCCTGTTTGCGTCGCCTGTTCGCGTCGATGGTGGTCCGAGCCCCACTGCCCCATCGGGTTGCCCCTCGGCGCCGCCATCGGCGTTCATCCAACGGCTCTCATCGAAACACCCGGGTATGACACTCACCCCGGCCCGCTGATCCGAACGCGTGTTCGCATACAACACCGAACACCTGTTCGCTGTCAAGTCCCCGTCGAACAAATGTTTGCCCCGAACACCTGATCGTGTTACGGTGCCCCCGTTCCACCTAAACAGCCTCCACCGAAACAGCCCAAGAGCACCACGGAAACGGCCCAAGAGCACGGGGAGTGGCGAGATGTCGCAGGCAGCACCCGATCTGACAGACCGGCAGCGCCAGGTCCTCGAGTTCGTCGACAGCGAGGTGCGCACCCGCGGCTATCCCCCGAGCGTGCGAGAGATCGGTGAGGCCGTGGGGCTGTCGTCCAGCTCCACCGTGCACGCCCACCTCGCCGCCCTCCAGGACAAGGGGTACCTCCGGCGCGATCCCACCAAGCCCCGTGCCATCGAGGTGGCGCTCGAGCCGAGCTCCGGCGCCGCGGTGGAAAGGCGTCCGGTGCGCCACGTGCCCCTGGTCGGCGACATCGCGGCGGGTACAGGTGTGCTCGCCGCCGAGAACATTGAGGAGAGCCTTCCCGTCGCCGAGGACCTCACCGGCGGCGGGGAGCTCTTCATGCTGCGCGTGCGCGGCGATTCCATGATCAGGGCCGGGATCCACGACGGCGACCTGGTCGTCATCCGCTCCCAGAACACCGCCGACAACGGCGACATCGTGGCCGCCGGCATCCCCGGCGACGAGGCGACCGTCAAGACGTTTCTGTCGCGACGCAACAAGATCGTGCTGCGCCCCGAGAACGACGATCTCGAGGAGATGGTGTTCGAACCCGACGAGGTCACCATCTACGGACGCGTCGTCACCGTCATGCGGCGCCTGTAGCGACGACCACCCGAGTCAGTCCGAAGGAGCGCTCAGCCCGACGGATCGTTCCGGTCGATCCCGAGGAACCAGGCGAGCACGCGGTGTGCGCCCTCGAGTGAGGCGCCGTCCACCCGTTCGCCAGCGGTGTGGGCGATCTCGGGGTCACCGGGCCCGAAGTTGAGCGCCGGCACACCGTGGTCGGTGAAGCGCGCCACGTCGGTCCAGCCGAGCTTCGGCCGAACAGCGAGGTCCAGGGTTCCGACGAACTCGGCCACCAACGGGTCCGACAAGCCCGGTGGCGCCGCCGGTGACGCGCTCGACGACCTCGACGGAGTCGGCCTCCTCGAGCATCGCCGTCGTCTGGGCCACAGCCTCATCGAGCGACGGCCCCGGCGCGTAGCGTCGATTGACCACCACCGTGCACCGGTCGGGAACGACGTTGCGGGCCACTCCACCGCCGATCTCCACCGCCTGGAGCGATTCGCGGAACTCGAGCCCCTCGACGACGACCGTGGGAGCCTCGTGCGCGTCGAGGCGTGTGAGCAGACGCCCGGCACGGTGCACGGCGTTCTCCCCCATCCAGGGCCGCGCGGTGTGCGCTCGGGCGCCCTCGAAATCCGCGCGCAGGTGGATCGTGCCCTGGCAGCCTGCCTCCACCCACCCGTCGGTGGGCTCCATGAGAACAGCGAGGTCAGCGGCCACGAGATCGGGTCGTCGGGAGAAGAGATCCCTCAGGCCGTTGTGCTCCTCGGCGATCTCCTCGGCCACGTAGAAGACGAGGGTGAGGTCGTGCTGCGATGCCGCGGCTTCTTCGGCGAGGCGCAACATGACGGCGAGCCCGCCCTTCATGTCGGATGCCCCGAGACCCCGAAGCATGTCGCCGTCGCGGCGTCCGGGGAGGTTCCCGTTCGCGGGCACGGTGTCGAGATGGCCGCCGATGAGTACGCGATGCTCGCGGCCTTTGTCCGTTCGGGCGACGACGTTGTCGCCCACCCGCTCGACTGCCATCGTCCCGCCGTGCAGCTCGAGGCGTGCCTGCACCGCGTCGGCGAGGTCACGCTCGTCGAGGCTGACCGACGGCACCGCCACGAGCGCCTCGGTGAGTGCCATGAGGTCGTCGGCGGGAAGATCCCGCACGGCGGCCGCAGCGTCCGTGGCAGAAGGCGTCACGGCGCCACGCCGTGCTCTCGCAGCACGGCTTCGAGCTTGAGCTTGTCGTGCTCCTCACCCTCGGCGAGGTAGCGAAGGATGAGCACAGAGGGCAGGCCGAAGGTGCCGCCGGCGAACTCGCGAGGCCGCGTCGCCGAGATGGCGATGGCACGCTCGGGGACGTCTCCCTTCGCCACCGTCTCGCCTGTCTCCGAGTCGATGACCGGCGTCGACGACGTGAGGACGACACCGGCGCCGAGCTTGGCGCCGCGCCGCACGCGCGCCCCCTCGACCACGATCGAACGCGAGCCGAGGAAGGCGTCGTCTTCGATGATGACAGGCGCTGCCTGGGGCGGCTCCAGGACACCACCGATCCCGACGCCTCCCGAGAGGTGCACCCGCTCACCGATCTGGGCACAGCTCCCGACTGTGGCCCAGGTGTCAACGAGCGTGTCTGCACCGACGTGCGCACCGATGTTGACGTAGGAGGGCATCATCGTGACCCCGCGGGCCAGGAAGGAGCCACGTCGCGCCGACGCGCCCGGGACGACGCGCACGCCCGCCGCTGCGTAATCGGACTTCAAGGGGAGCTTGTCGGCGTACTCGAAGGGCCCGACCTCGATGGTCTCCATATCGGACAGGCGGAACAGCAACAACACGGCCCGCTTGGCCCAGTGGTGGACCACGACCTCGCCGTCGACCACCTCGGCGACACGGGCTTCGCCCGTGTCGAGCATGCCGATGGCCTCGTCGACCGTGGTACGGGCCTGCTCGATCGGCATCACGGCGGTGACGTCATCGCGGGCTTCGTAGAGCGCGTCGATGGTGGCTGCGAGCTCGGTCACGGGACTCCTTCGAATCGGGCGGTGGGTCAGCGTATTGCGGCGGCGCGGCGCGGACTAGGCCCCGAGGCGGGCGAGGCCCTCGGCCAGGCGTTCCGCAGGGTGGACGAGTGCCAGGCGGACATGATCGGCACCGGCGGGTCCGTAGAGATCACCGGGGGCCACGAGCGTGCCGGCTTCGGCGAGGCGCCCGGCCACCTCCCAGCCGTCGTCGGTCCCGTCATCTGAGCGCAACCACAGGTAGAAGGTCGCCGTTCCCCCGTCGTGGAGAAGCCCGAAGGGCTCGAGCGTCTCCAGCGCGACCGCGCGGCGCTCGATGTAGAGGCGGCGCTGCCGGTCGACGTGCGCGTCGTCCCCGAGCGCCGCTGCAGCGGCAGCCTGGACAGGTGCCGGGACCATCAACCCGGCGTGCTTGCGAACCAGGCCGAGATACTCCACGAGGTCGGGATCGCCGGCCACGAAACCTGCCCGGAGCCCGGCCATGTTGGATCGTTTGGAAAGTGAGTGGACCGCCAGAACGCCCTCGGAGCCGGCGCTCAGCACGGTGGCCGGTGCCGGATCGGAGCCGTCCATTCCGGTGAACTCGACGTAACACTCGTCGCTCGCCACCGTGACGCCGTGCGAGCGCGCCCACTGCACCGTGGTGTCGAAGCGGGCCTCGCTCCCGGCCGAACCGGTGGGATTGCCCGGTTGGTTGACCCACAGGAGCAAAGCCCGGTGAGCGTCGTCGGGAGCGACGGTCTCGAGGTCGAGGTGCCAGTCGTCGGTGAGTTGCACCGCTACCGGTCGAAGACCGGCGAGTGTGGCTCCCATGGCATAGGTCGGATACGACACCGCCGGGTAGAGAACCGTGTCACGTTCGGGGTTGCGGAGGTGGAGCATCCGCGGCAACGAGGCCACGAACTCCTTCGTCC
This sequence comes from uncultured Actinomycetes bacterium, assembly GCA_963704035.1. GTDB lineage: Bacteria > Actinomycetota > Acidimicrobiia > IMCC26256 > JAOSJL01 > JAOSJL01. The sequence goes on from CAVPGR010000002.1 coordinate 1,213,777, forward strand.
CGACGCAGGCGATCACCGCGTCGGGCTCGACCGTGACGCCGAGGCGCCGTTCCATCCACTCCGCCGCGGCGGAGCGGAACCCCTCGGAACCGATCGAGGGCGGATAGCCGGGCGTGATTCCGGCCTCGAGGACGACCCGCACGACGCCCGGCACCGGATCGGTGGGTGATCCGACCGAGCAGTCGAGGATGCCGCCGGGTGCCACCTCGGCGAGACGTCGGAACGCGCCGAGACGGTCGTGGGGATATGGCGGGGGAACGAACCCGGGGGCCGACGCCATCGCTGGGAGCCTACCCGCCACCGCAGGGGCCGACGCACGACGTCATCGGATCGAAGCTCGCGTCACTCCGTTGACGGCGAACTCGGCGAAGCGACCCAGATCTTCGGGCGCGAGCCGGGCACGCACCGTCGTGGCGCCATCGTCATGGGTCGCCAGCAGCACCTCGCCCGAGCGGTGCAATGCCGCCATCACGTCGCCACGCTCGAAGGGAACGCGCAGCTCGAGAACCTGATGGCGTGCACGCAGCATCGACGTGATCCGCGCCGTGAGCTCCGCGATACCCGCACCCGTGACGGCCGACACCGCGCACGCCGACTCGGCGTGCACGATCTCCGTCACAGACCTGGGATCGGCGATGTCGGTCTTGTTGACGATGACGAGCTCGGGGACCTCGTCGGCTTGGATCTCGGCCAACACTTCTCGGACCGCGGCGATCTGAGCAGTCGCGTCGGGGGCCGAACCGTCAACGACGTGGACGAGGAGGTCGGCTTCGGCGACCTCCTCGAGCGTCGAGCGGAAGGCCTCCACCAACTGATGGGGCAGCTTTTGGACGAACCCCACCGTGTCGGAGAGAACGATGGTCTCGCCGCCGGGAGCGACGAATCGGCGGGTGGAAGGATCCAGGGTCGAGAAGAGCTGGTCCGCGACGAGGGCTTCTGACCCGGTCAGGCGGTTCAGCAAGGTGGACTTGCCGGCGTTCGTATAGCCCACGAGTGCTACCGCGGGTATGGCGTTGCGACGCCGGGCCCTCCGTTGCGTCGCCCGGGTCCTCCCCAGCCTGGTGAGATCTCCTTCGAGGTGGGAGACACGGCGCAGGATCCGTCGACGGTCGGTTTCGAGCTTGGTCTCACCCGGACCACGGGTGCCGATTCCCGCACCCAGTCGGCTGAGCTCGACCCCCCGACCGCGCAGTCGTGGCAGGCGGTACCGGAGCTGAGCGAGCTCAACTTGGACCATGCCCTCCTGACTGGAGGCGTGCTGGGCGAAGATGTCGAGGATCAGCGCGACCCGGTCGACCACGTCGACAGCGCAGGCCTTTTCCAGATTCACCTGTTGTGCGGGCGACAGCTCGTCGTCGACGATGACGAGATCGATGTCGTCGGCAGCACAGCGGGTTGCCAACTCGGCCATCTTCCCCGAACCGACGTAGCTCGCCACGTCGGGCGTGTCCCGACGCTGCAGCACGGAGCCGACCGGTTCGGCACCCGCCGTGGTCGCGAGGAGCGCCAGCTCGTCGAGGGATCGCTCCGCCACCACCACGTCGCGCTCGGAAGCGACCGCCACGAGAAGCGCTCGCTGTTCGACGACATCGAGGTCGGTTTCGGTGGCGGTGAGGCGGCGGCGGCCGCGGTCCTGGTGGGAGCGGCTCATCGCGGTGCGATCGTGTCGGGATCCACCGTCACGTCGAAGACATGACGCACGGGTCCACCGAGGCGGATGGTGTCGTCGACGCTGACACGCAGCGTGCCGCCCCGCACCACGACGTCGAGCTCGGCATCGGTGAGCCCGCGTCGATGGGTGACCGCCGCGGCGGCACAGGCACCCGTCCCGCACGACAGGGTCTCCCCCACACCACGTTCGAAGACGCGCATCCGCAGCGCCCGGCGGTCGGTGATCGACACGAACTCGACGTTCGCGCCCCCCGGAAACCGGGGATCGGTCGAGAGCCGCGGGCCGTGGCTCTCGACGCGGGCGGCGTCGGGGTCGTCGACGAGGAGAACCCAGTGGGGATTGCCCAACCCCACGGCGTCACCGCCGTACTCGGTGCCGTGGAAGGTCGCCGTCAATCCGAACGGCGAACGCCCCGAGACCGGGATCGCTCCCGGAACGAACGTGGCGGGACCCATGTCGACCGTGGCGCCGATGACTGCACCGCTTCCGTCGCGTTCCAGTTCGACGGTCCGGCGGCCGCCACCGGTGTCGACGATGAGCTCGTCGCCGCGGACCAGACCCTCACGGTCGGCAACCCACGCGAGGGTCCGCATGCCGTTGCCGCTCATTTCGGCGACACCCCCGTCGGCGTTGCGCAGGACCATGGCGGCATCCGCTCCGTCGTCGCCATCGACCAGAGCGATGAAGCCGTCGGCGCCGACACCGCGGTGACGATCGCAGAGGCGCTCCACATCGGCCGCGTCGGGACGCCAACCGTCGCCGAGTGCGACGAGCACCAGGAAGTCGTTTCCGGTGGCGTGGAGCTTGGACAACTGCAGAGGTGTCATTCCTTCCAGGCTGCCAGGAGTGCGGGGGCCAGCGCCTGCGGATTGTCGGATGTCCCCCACCAGGTCACTCGGGGGTCACGGCGGAACCACATGCGTTGGCGACGGGCGAAGGAGCGTGTGCGCCGGGCGATCGTGTCGAAGACGGAGTCACTCGGAACATCGCCGGCTTCGAGTGCTACCGCTATGTCGGCGTAGCCGATCGCCTGCGCGGCAGTGTGGCCGAGACCGCCCGGCGCGGCGAGGAGTTCGCGTACCTCGTCGACGAAGCCGGCCTCGCGCATCACCCGCACCCTTTCGTCGATGCGCCGGGCGAGGAACCGACGAGGCAACCAGATGCCGGCGATGCGCACCGGGAACACGCTCGGACCGAAGCGCGAGACGCCCGGCCCGTACGAGGAGAACGGTCGGCCAGTGGAAAGGGTCACCTCGAGCGCCCGAACGATCCGTCGCCGGTTGCGTTCATCGATCCGCGAGGCGGCGAGGGGGTCGAGATCCGCGAGTCGCGCGTACGCACGGCCGAGCCCTCCCGGTTCGGCCGTCTCTGCTTCGAGACGGGCACGCAGTTCGAGGTCCTCGCCGGGGAACTGCAGGTCATCGATCACGGCCTGCACGTAGAGGCCGGTACCGCCGACCAGAAGCGCTCGGTGGCCCCTGGCTTCGATGTCGGAAACGGCCGACCGTGCAGCGTCGCGGAAGCACACGACCGACCAGGCTTCGTCGGGATCGGCGACGTCGAGGAGATGGTGCGTGATCCGTGTGCGCTGCGCAGCGCCCGGTTTGTCGGTCCCGATGTCCATGCCGCGGTAGATCTGCATCGAGTCCATGGAGACGATCTCGACGTCACCGAGAGTCTCGGCGATCTCCATGGCGAGAGACGACTTCCCCGACGCCGTGGGACCGACCAGAGCCAGATGGGTCCGCGGCTCCCCTGTCACGCCCGCGCCGCCCGCGTCGGGATCACCCGGCCACGACAGGTATCAGCCGTCGTCGCGCGGCATCGGGGCCCGCGCGGCCGTCACGTCGCCGTTCATCGCCGGCTACGACCGTTCCTCGCAGCCAGTGCGACGCCGCGTGCTCGATCCGAACATCGAGATAGTCGCCGGTGGCGAGATCGGACACGTCAGCCGCACGGAAATGGACGAGCTTGTTCTGTCGTGTACGCCCGCTCCACATCTCCGGGTCCTTCTTGGACGAACCCTCGACGAGGATCTCTTCCACACCCCCGACCCGCTCCGCGTGCAACGCGCTCCCGTGACGCTCCAGGACCGCCGTGAGCCTTTCCATGCGCTCCCCGGCGACCTCTGCAGGAACGAAGTCGTCGGTGAGTTCGGCCGCCTCGGTACCGGGCCGTGGCGAGAAAACGAACGTGAACGCGGCGTCGAAGCGAGCCTCGTCGACGACGGCGAGAGTCCGTGCAAAGTCGTCCTCGGTCTCACCGGGGAAGCCCACGATGATGTCGGTCGTGACGGCGAGATCGTGGATTCCGGCGCGAGCCGAAGCCAGGCGTTCGAGGTAGCGCTGTGCGGTGTAGCCGCGGTGCATCTTCGCCAGGATTCGGTCGCTGCCCGACTGGAGCGGAAGGTGCAGGTGTTCGCACACGGTGTCGCAGTCAACCATCGCCTCGATCGTGTCGGCGCGCAGGTCCTTCGGATGCGGCGAGGTGAAGCGGACTCGCCGGATCTGCGGTACGGCGTCGACCGCCCGCAGGAGGTCGGCGAATCGCGGCGAATACCGGCCGGCGCCGAGGTCGCGACCGTAGGAGTTGACGTTCTGGCCCAGAAGCGTCACCTCGCTGACGCCGTCGGCTGCGAGCACCTCGACCTCGTGGACGATGTCGCCCATCCGTCGGCTGACCTCCCGACCGCGCACCGACGGGACGATGCAGAACGCACAGTTGTTGTCACAGCCGATCTGGATGGTGACCCAGGCGGAGTGGATCGTTTCGCGCCGGGCCGGCAACGCCGAGGGATACGCCTCGTGCTCCTCGAGGATCTCGATCAGTGGACCCTCCGAGCGGGACCGCTCCAGCAAGAGCGGCGCGCTCGCCAGATTGTGGGTGCCGAAGACCACATCGACGTGACCGGCACGCTCGAGGATCGTCTCGCGGTCCTTCTGCGCGAGGCAGCCGCCGACGGCGATCTGGAGGTCGGGCCGCTTCTCCTTGAGGACCTTCAGGCGGCCGAGCCTGCCGTAGAGCTTGTTGTCGGCGTTCTCCCGGATGCAGCAGGTGTTGAGCACGACGACGTCGGCATCGTCCACCGAGTCGGTGTGCTCGAGACCTGCCTCTCCGAGCAGACCCGCGAGCCGTTCCGAGTCGTGCTCGTTCATCTGGCAGCCGAACGTCTCGACGTGGTAGCGGCGCATCGTGCCGCCAGTCTACGGACGCGAGTGCGGCCCTCCGAGAAGGGCCGCACCGTCGAAACCGCTCTGGCGCCGAGGCGTTACGGCAGCACGTCGTGGACGATCACGATCTCGCCGTCATCGGGTGCGGCGGCCCGGGCCTGGGCATCAGGCTCCAGGCTGCCGGCGGCCATCCACTTCAGGCCGTTCTTGTCGCCGGCGCGGTAGTCGCCCGAGTGCGACCCACCGCCTGAGTGCATCGTCTGCAGCTCACCGCCGTAAAGGCTGTTGTAGTGGGCGAGGTTCAGTGCGTGGCCCAGTTCGTGCATGACCGTGGTCGAGAGCACGAGATCGGAGGCCTGAACGATGTGCTCGTCGAGAATCGCGATCCGACCGGACAGCACACGATTCCCCGAAGCCGTCGACACGCCGCCGCATCCGACGACATTCGCACCCGGGCAACCGATCGCGGCCATCTCGGCAGCCGTGACGATGCTGACCGTGATCGTTCCCGTGGGGGCCGCATCCGTGAAAGCGCCGTGAAAGAGCGAGTTGACGCCGGGGAAGTCGAGCCCGGTGTGGAAATCGAGCTGGTATGCGGCGCCATTGAGGAGCGGATCGAGTCGCTGGCGCAGAAGCGACATCCGGAGATCCGACGGCGGGGCGTACTCGACCGACAATCCGTAGCCCTGTGCCCGCAGCCTCTGATAGCTCGCACTCATTCGGGCGAAGCCGTCACCGTCACTGGTCGGCGGGGTCGGCCCTGGCGGCCCACTCGGGATACAGGCAGACAGGAGCGCCAGCGCCGCAACGACGAGAGCGGCGAGCTTCCGCGTCGGACGAGTCCGTACGATATGCATGAACTGGCTCATTTCCTCAGACAGTGTGCGAATAACTGATTCCTAGCAACTCGTGGCGTTCAGTGCAACTCCGTGTGATAACGATGACGCGGCGCGTACGCCCCGATTCCGTCTCCTTATCCACCCATGTCCGAGCCGAGACGCGACCGGGAGCTACGGCGTGGCCACCGCCACGAGATGAACCGAGTCACCCTCGCGCGCCGCGGCCTGGTTCAGACTCCCCGCCGCCATGTACTTCAGGCCGTTGATGTCGCCGGTGCGATAGTTGCCGGTGTTTCCGCCACCAGTGGGATGCATCGTCTGGAGATAGCCCTCGAACGGATCGTGCTTGTGAGAGAGGTTCAGGGCATGGCCCGCCTCGTGCAGAATCGTGGTCTTGAGGTGGTAGTCGGCGGCGCCGGCGATGTAGCTGTCGAGGATCGCGATGCGACCCGACTTTACGCGGCCCCCGCTGTACGCGGCGACGCCCCCGCACCCGATGACGTTCGCTCCCCCACAACCGTTGATGCCGGCCATCTCGTCGGCTGTCACGATCGAGACAGAGATGACGCCATCCGAGGGAACGGTCATGAAACTGCCGTTGAACGGTGCCGTGCTACGCGAAACCGGTAGACCCGTATGCCACTGGAGGTGTGCGGAGGCGTAATCGAGATCCGACGCCACGGTGTTCCTCAGATTCGCCGGCGCCGATCCGTCGAGTTTGAACTTGTAGCCGCTGGCCCAGAGGAGATTCACCCCTCCAGTGGTCCTGTTGAATCCCACCCCGTCGGCCGTGGGCGGCACCGTCGGAACGGGTGGAACGCAGGCCGCCAGGACCACAAGGGCCGCGATGGGAATGGCGCGGTAACGTCGAACCAGACGGAGCATGGTCTTCGCCATGGGACTCGATCCTCTCAAAGGCGGCGCTATGCAGTACTTCTACACCCAAACGCCACTCCACGTAAAGTGGGAGTAAAGGACCAAAGGAACCCGTGGATCTCAGCGCCGGCGACCTGGCCGTCTTGGCGACGGTCGTATTCGCCGGTGGACTGGCCCAGGGCACGATCGGCATGGGTGTCGGGATCCTCGTCGCCCCGGTCCTGTCGATCGTCGAGCCCTCGGCGGTGCCCGCCACGATCATCTTCCTGGCGTTGCCGCTGACCGTCATCATGTCGATTCGCGAGCGTGCCCACATCGACGTGCGCGGTTTCTGGCTCATGACCATCGGCCGTGTGCCCGGAGTCGTCGGCGGGGTGTTGCTGGTCGTGGCCCTCTCCGGAAGCGCCATCACGATCATGTCGGGAACCGTGATTCTCGTTGCGGTGGCGCTCAGCGTCGTCAACGCCGCTCCGCGCCCGACCGACACCAACGTCTTCATCGCGGGTTCGGCGTCGGGCCTCATGGGTACAGCGGCCGGCGTGGGGGGCCCGCCCCTGGGGCTCGTCTACCAGACCCGCGAGCCCGCGGTCGTCCGATCGACCTTGGCGATCTCGTTCATGGTCGGCACGGTCGTCTCGCTCGTCGGTCTCGGAATCGCCGGTGAGCTCGCCTGGTGGAAGCTCGAGTGGGCCGGGCTCCTTCTGGTCCCTCTCCTCGCGGGACTCGGCACGAGCTTCGTGCTCACGGCGAGGCTCCACACGCGCTGGTTCCGCCCGACCGTCCTCGCGTTCGCCGCCGTCGCGGGCATCGCCGCGGTTTTCCGAGGCCTCTCGTGAACGGAACCGCCTACTTCGAGTCGGACGCCTCGCTCGTCTCCACCTCGGCCGAGTCGCCTGACTCGGCCGCTTCCGCATCGAGGTCGACCTCGCTCTCCGCATCGGCGCCGTCGCTCTCTCTGTCGTCGTCGATGCCGGAGGCCAGGCGGACCTTCTCGGTGATCTCCACCATCAGGTCGAGGTTCTCGGCGAGGAAGGCCTTGACCTTCTCTCGCCCCTGTCCGAGCTGCTCGCCTTCGTAGGTGAACCAGGCACCCGACTTCTTGACGATGTCGAGATCGACGGCCACGTCGAGCAAGGCGCCCTCCCGGCTGATGCCGTGCCCGTACATGATGTCGAACTCGGCTTGGCGGAAAGGGGCGCTGCACTTGTTCTTCACGACCTTGACCCGGGTGCGGTTCCCGATCACCTCGGTGCCGTCCTTCAGACTCTCGATGCGACGGATGTCGAGCCGCACCGACGAGTAGAACTTCAGCGCCCGACCACCGGGGGTGGTCTCCGGAGAGTTGTGCACCATCGTGCCGTCGACGAAGTAGTTGTGCGTTCCCTCGACCTCCAGGTCGAAACGGTGCATCGACCGCGTGGGGGGCTTTCGATGAACGTCGACGACCGGTAGCGGCATGAGCTCGTAGCGCATGGGAGTGGTGACAGGCTCCACGGCGAACCGGCCTCGGTAACGCGGCAGCAGCTTGTAATCCATGGAGGGATGCACGAACGGCGCGATCGAGCGCGTGCAGCTTGGCCGTCTCGTCCTTGGCGAAGACGAAGACCGCCTTGCCGCCTCGCTCGATCAGCTTGGGAGCGATCCCCCACGTGTCGCGCAGGTGATCCGCCAGGCGCTGCCGGGTCGTCGGCTCCATCGCCTCGACGCAGATGTCGGAACGTCCGCTGCCGTCGCGGGTTCTCTCCTGGACGCCCTTCGCTCGGAGGGCGAACGTACCGTCGTCCATGTACCAGAGGGCGAGCGAAAGCGGCGTGAGGCGCTTGAGGTAGTCGTCGCCGAACACCTTCTTCCCGTCGACGTACACCGCACGGCGCAACTCGGCGAGCTCGGGCAGCGGACGTACGTCGTGGAACACCACACCCCGGTCGTTCGTGGATCGGCTGGTACCGATGTTGGCGAACAGGGAGGCTTTCCAGTCGCAGTATTCCGCCTGCTTCGACCCGTGCCCGAGTCGGTAACGGGCCCCGTGCCCCGAACGGGTGGGCGAGAGAGCACCGTCGCCCATCAGGCCACCGAGGATCGCCTCCCACTGGAAGTCGGACAGGGAGTGGGGCACCGCCTGAAGCACGCGGTCGCCGACCGAGAGCTCCTGGGCTTCACGCCAACCGCCCGGTGTACGAACCAGGTGGTTCGGTGTGGCGGCGAACTGTGAGCGACCGTTGCCACCCGGCTTCGCCACGGTGATCTGGAGGAACTCGTCGGTCGGCCCGTTGTCGAACCAGTTCACGACCTTCTTCGGCACGACCGCGTCCTGCTCGGGGTCGTAGGAGAGCACCTCCACCGGCATCCGCTGGTTGACGATCTTGCCGATCTTCTCCTGCGTACCGTCGGCGAGCGTGACCCGCGTGCCGTAGGAGAAGCATCCGAACATCACACCTATCTTTTCCCGCAGTTGGTTGATGAAGATCGCCACGGTGCGCGACTTGTTGAGGTTCGCCGTGAGCTTGCGAAGCGCCTGGCTCATGAGGCGCGCCTGGAGACCCATGTGCGAGTCGCCCATCTCCCCCTCGATCTCGGCGCGTGGCACCAGCGCGGCGACCGAGTCGATGACGATCACGTCGAGGGCGCCGGAGCGCACGAGCATGTCGACGATCTCGAGAGCCTGCTCCCCCGTGTCGGGCTGGGAGATCAGCAGGTCGTCGACGTCGACACCGATCGCCGCGGCGTAGACCGGGTCGAGCGCGTGCTCCGCGTCGACGTACGCGCACACGCCGCCGTTGCGCTGCGCCTCGGCCACGACATGGGTGGCGAGCGTGGACTTCCCCGACGACTCCGGCCCGTAGATCTCCACCACACGACCCCGGGGTAGACCTCCGACGCCGAGTGCCATGTCGAGGGAGAGAGCACCGGTGGGGATCGACTCGACCCCCACGTGCCCGCGCTCGCCCAACCTCATGATCGAGCCCTTGCCGAACTGCTTCTCGATCTGGCCGAGTGCCATGTCGAGTGCCTTGTCGCGCTCCATGTCGTGTCCGCTCCTCACTGCCGGCACGTGCGGCCGGTCTCGATCCGTCGGGGGAAGCCGTGTCCCGCAACCTAAGCGGCGGGTGTGACAACTACCGGCGAAAACCACTACCGGTGAATCACATCATTGCAATTCGGATGGAGCCACCATAGACCGAACACCTGTTCGGTACAAGGACCCTCGGCGACTGTCGGGGCCCCACGAATCGCCGGTACCCTGTTCGGTCTTGCGCAGCGCATCTCCCACCGTTCCCCCCGTCCCCAGCCGACGGAACCGCCGCGCCCACGCCCGGCCGATGCGGTCACGGCGTCGGCGCCGTGTGGGCGCCCTCACGGCCGGCCTGCTGGTCACAGCACTCCTCGTGGCCGCGGGTGGTACCGCGGCCACCACTGAACGGAACAGCTCGGCATCGGCGGCCACGGCGGCCGCGGTCACCCCGGAAGCCGACCCGAGTGTGGCACCGTCCATCGCGCTCACCGGAGAGCTCCCCGTTCTCGAGCCACCCGAGCCTCCCCCGCCCCCCGAACCACCTCCGCCTCCTCCGCCACCCGTGTACCGCGTCGGCGATTCCGGGCCCGAGGTGAAGATGATCGAGCAGCGCCTCGCCGACCTGCGCTACGACGTCCAGAACGTCGACGGTGTCTACGACGAGACGACGTCCCACGCCGTGATGGCCTTCCAGAAGGTCCACGGTCTCGGGCGTGACGGCAGCACGGGTCCCGAAACCCTCGGGGTCCTGTCGAAGGCGAGCGGTCTCCCCGACCCGATGGTCCCCTTCGGCTCCCCCGACCGCGTCGAGGTCGACGTCGAGCGCCAGGTGGTGTTCCTCTACCTCGGCGGCGAGCTCGCCAAGATCATCTCGGCGTCCACGGGCAGCCTCGAGATCTTCTGTGAAGGGGGGTCGTGTCGCCGGGCGGTCACACCCAACGGCGACTTCAGCGTCACCCGGCGTTACACGGGCTGGGAGAAGGGCGACCTCGGCAGGCTCTACAACCCGCTCTACTTCAACCAGGGCATCGCCCTCCACGGCTCCGAGAGCGTGCCGGGCTATCCGGCGTCCCACGGCTGCGTGCGGCTTCCGATGGCCACCGCCGAGTGGCTACCGAGCGTCGTGCCGAACGGCATGTCGGTCCACGTCCTCAACGCCTGAACGCGACGGACGCCACCTCGTCGTGGACCGCGCCGTCGGGATGTGTCGTGGAGCGGTAGAGCACCATTTCGTCGGCGGTCCACGACGGACCGAATGGTGCGTCTCCGACCGAACCGATCATCTCCCGGGCGTCGAAAGCGCGGGGCGAGCGTGCGACCGTGAGGTGGGCAGCCGCAGGGTGGTCAGGTTCACCGAAGCCCAACGGCGCGACCGCGTCGTCGACGGCCCGGGCCAATCCGGCGAAGGCGTCGATGCCGTCGGAGCATCCCGCCCACAGCACACGGGAGCGTCGCGACCTCGGGAACGCACCCAAGCCACCGAGGCGCAGAGTCGGTGCCGGTCGGTCGGTGAGAGTGCCGAGCGCGTCGGACACGCCGTCGGGATCTTCGACCCTCCCCAGGAAACGCAGGGTCAGGTGCCACGACTCCCGTCGGGCCCACCGGAGCTCACGGTGCTCGGTCCGCAGATGGTCGACCGTGCGGGCCACCGCGTCGAGCACAGGAGGTGGCGGCCGGATCGCCACGAACGCCCGAGCGAGTGCGCTCATTCCAGTGCGTCGAGGTGGCGTCGCAGCAGATCGAGCAGCGTGATCGCCGAGAACTGCCGGATGCGCTCGCGATCGCCGGGAAGCCGCGCGTCGAGGGCTGAGGTGGGAACACCCGGCACGCTCAGGCCGAACCACACGGTTCCCACGGGCTGACCGTCCTGTTCGTCGGGCCCGGCGACACCCGTGACCGAGATACCGACGTCGGCACCGAGCACGCCGCGCGCACCGTCGGCGAGTTGCATCGCTGCATCGCCGCTCACGACCTGCGGCGCTTGCACACCCAGAAGATCGCGCTTCACATCGGTCGAGTAGGCGACAACCCCGCCCCGGTAGACCGCGCTGGCGCCGGGAACGGCGGCGAGGCGGGCACCCACGAGCCCTCCGGTGAGCGACTCGGCCACACCGATCGTCCATCCGCGGTCGCGCAGGCGGTCGATCACCGCGGATTCCATCGTCTCGTCGTCGACGCCGAACACGAGCTCACCGAGGATCGCCCGCAGCTCACGTTCCTCGGCGTCGACCAGCGCCGTCGCCTCTGCTTCGTCACTCGCCTTGGCGGTGACCCGTACGCACAGACCTTCGATACCCCGCGCGAGAAACGCGATCGTGGGGTTGCTCTGGGCGTCGACACGCTGGGCAATCGTCGCGGCGAGACCCGACTCGGATGTTCCCCAGGTCTTCACCGTGCGCGACACGATCGCGGAGCGTTCGCCGGACCGTTCCAACAGGGCAGGGAGCACGTGGTCGGTGATCATCGCCCGCATCTCGTAGGGGACACCCGGGACGGCGTAGACGACCTTGTCGCCGAGCGAGGCCGCCAGGCCGGGCGCAGTACCCACCGGGTTCGGCAGCACCACCGCGCCGTCGGGCACGTCGGCCTGGCGGAGGTTGTTGTCGGGCATCTCGCGACCCCGCGACGAGAACATCGCTGCGATGTGCTCCACGAGGTCGGGCCGTCGCACGAGACCGACACCCATGACGTCGGCGATGGCGTCGCGTGTGAGGTCGTCGGGCGTGGGACCGAGACCCCCACACACGATCACGGTGTCGGCGCCGGCGAGCATGTCGCGCAGCGCGTGGGCGAGACGCTCGCGGTTGTCCCCGACCTGGCGGTGCTCGTAGCTGTCGACGCCGGCCGCGGCGAGCTGCTCGCCGATCCAGGCGCTGTTGGTGTCGACGATCTGGCCGAGCAGCAGCTCGGTACCGACGGCCAGGACCTCGCAGCGCACGACCGGCGCTTACGCGGTGCTCTGGCGCCAGCCCTGACGAACGATGTCGGCGCCGGAGATCAGGGTGATGGCGACGGCCACCCACAGGAACGCGGTCTGGAACGTGGTGGCGTCGGCGAGCGGAGGCAAGAGCACGGAACCGACGGCGAGCAACTGAACGCTCGTCTTGTACTTGCCGAGCCGGCGGGCGGGCAGCGAGATGCCCCGACGGCCGGCCAGACCGCGGTAGACGGAGATGAAGACCTCGCGACCCACCACGAGCACGACCGGTAACCAGGCGTAGTCGCCGCGCACCGCCAGAGCGAGGAACCCCCCGACCGCCAGGAACTTGTCGGCGATCGGGTCGAGAAACGCACCCGAGCGGGTCGTGCCCTCGCGCCGGGCGATGTATCCGTCGAGGCCGTCGGTGATGCTGAGCACGAACCAGCCCGAGACGGCCAGCCAGCTCGCTCCGTCGTTCACGATCAGGATGAACAGCGGCACCGCGAGGACCATCCGCGTCATCGTGATGGCGTTGGCACGCGTCGCCAGAGCGCCGGGTCCGAAGCGGGGCTCGCGCAGGTCACGCACGGTCAGGTGACCTCGGCCGGTTCCGGAATGGCGGGATTGATCACGCGGGCGTCGAGGTCGGGGCCGAGCGTTCCGGTGATCCGCGCCTCGACGAGATCTCCCGGAGCGAACTCTGGCCCCCTGATGGTCACGACGCCGTCGATCTCGGGCGCCTCGCGGTGTGTACGACCCGCCGCTGTCTTCACGACTTCGTTCTCCACACCCGTCTCCGAAAGAACGGTATCGACGAGCACCGACACGTACCGGCCGATGAGCGCCTCGCGGCGCGTCACGGTGATCGGGTCCTGCACCTCGGAGCACTCGCGGCGGCGGGCATCCGCGAGCGTCCCGGCGACGGGTTCGTCCATGTCGGCCGACGGCGTGCCGTCTTCGGCCGAGTACCGGAAGAACCCGGCCCAGTCGAGTTGCGCCGCGTCGAGGAAGTCGAGGAGCTCGTCGTGGTCGGCTTCGGTCTCGCCGGGGTGACCGAGGATGAACGAGGAGCGGAACGCCGCGTCGGGCTCATCGGCGCGGATGCGCTCCAGCATCGCGAGGAAACGGTCACCGCTCCCCCAGCGTCGCATCGATCGGAGCAGCGGTACCGACGCGTGCTGCAACGACAGGTCGAAGTACGGCACAGTCGTGTCGAGCTCCAGAACTGAGGAGACGAGCGGGTCGCGGACCTCCGACGGATAGAGGTAGAGCATGCGAACGCGCTCGGAGCCCGTACGGGCGGAGCGCGTCGAGTCGCCGCAGCAAGGGTTCGAGCGAGTGCGGCTCACCGACGTCACGCCCGTACCAGGCGATGTCCTGGGCCACGAGGATGAGCTCGCGCACGCCGCCCTCCACCAGGCCGCGGGCTTCGGTCTCGATCGACTCGGGGGTTCGCGACCGCTGCCTTCCCCGGAAGCTCGGAATCGCACAGAAGGCACAGGCGCGGTCGCAGCCCTCCGCCACCTTGAGATACGCCCACGGTGCCCGGGGTGCGGGTCGCGGCAGCTCGAGGAGATCGCGGACACCGGTCGGCCGCGTCACGAACTCGACGGGTGCGAGCGACCCCTCCCCCGCGAACCCCACGACCGCGTCGACTTCGGGGAACGCTGCGGCGAGTTCGTCGCCCGCGCGCTCGGCGAGACAGCCCGTGACCACCAAGCGTGATCCGGGCTTGCGGGCCTCGTCGAGAGCCAGGGTTGCGTCGATGGACTCCGTACGGGCCTCCTCCACGAAGGCACAGGTGTTCACGACGACCAGATCGGCTTCACCAGCTGAGGCTGCGGGCACAAGGCCGTCGTCGAGGAGTGAGCCGACGACCTTGTCGGAGTCGACGGCGTTCTTCGGGCAACCGAGGGTCTCGACGAAAAAGCGCGCCGGAGCCTCGGCGGGCTCACCGGGGTTCACGCCCCGGATTCTACGCCGGGTGGGCCATGAGGGCAGATGTCGTGTTAGGCGATGTGTGGAGGGCGATGTGGAGGACCGTGTGCGGGGAGCGCCGTTAGTGTGCGCCGTGACGGGAACTGCATGACCATCGGGGTCGACACAAAGAGGGGCTGTCGTGGATGAGACCGTGGAGTGCCCGTCGTGCGGGGCCGAGTACGTGGCGGGGACTCTCCAGTGCCCGGACTGCCGCGTCGCCCTGGGTCGAGGAGCCCGGGAACCCGATGACGAGCATCCTCCTCTGATCGAGATGGGCAGTTGGCCTCGGGTCAACGCGATCCTGCTGCGTCGTCGCCTCGAGACGGCGGGCGTGTCGGTGTTCCTCGACCTCGGCGCGGGAACCGGCACGATCTTCGTGAGCGACGAACAGGCCGACTTCGCCGACGCGGTGATCCGCGAGGTGGACGTGGGAGACGTGTCGGCCACCAGCCTCGAGGACGCCGTCGACGAGCTCGACGACCACCTCGCCGCGGCCGGCGGACTGCTGGAGGAGCTCCGCGCCCGTCTCGACGTTCGCGGTCGGGATCCGGAGAGCCGGTGAAGGTGGCGAGAGTCGGTCGTCCGCTCCGCTCTCAACCGGGCAGGAAGCTCAGCCTGAGCTGACGTCGCGGGTTGTCGACGTTGGTGTCGACGAACACGGGGCTCTGCCAGATCCCGAGTGCGGGCTTGCCGTCGAGGACCGGCACCGTCACCGACGGACACACGATCGCCGGGAGCAGATGATCCGCGCCGTGGCCGGGTGAGCCGTGGGCGTGGCGATAGCGGTCGTCGCGGGGCAGAAGCCGCTCCAACGCGTCGAGCAGATCGGGCTCGGAGCTCGCCCCGGTCTCGATGATGGCGACACCGGCGGTGGCGTGGGGCACGAAGATCTGGCACAGCCCGTCGCCGCGACCCTCGCAGAACTCGACCACATGACTGGTGACATCGACGATGCGCTCGTCACGCGTGGAGATCTCGATGATCCGCGAGTCCATCGGTCACCTCCGAGCGTGGCGAATCGTCGTCGCGCGCCGGTTCGGCAGGCTACCGTATCGGCACTGGCGTCGAGTTCCGTGCCTCGGCCGACGCGTCGTTGCCGGTTCTCCTGGTTCTGTGAGAGAGAAGGCGGCGGTCGCTCGCGTGGTGGGTTGACCGAGCAGATCACGACGGGCGTACGAGAATGACGGGCGATGACGTCGGACGCTCACTCGCCTCATAACGTCCACAGAAACACTCGTCGATGCGAGGGGAAGCCGACGAGCGATGTAGGCGGGCTCACGACTTGCGAGGCAGAGGATCGACTGGCCCGCGAGGGGCCGAACGTCCTGCCGGTGCGCGCCGGGACTCCCCTTTGGCGCCAGCTCCTGAGGCAGTTGTTCAACTTCTTCGCGGTCATGCTGTGGATTGCCGGGGCGCTGGCGATGATCGCCCGGTTGACGGCGTTGGGCGTGGCCATCTTCGGCGTGATCGTCGCGAATGCGGTCTTCGCGTTCTGGCAGGAGTACCGCGCCGAGAAGGCCGCTCACCATCTTCGCGCCCTCCTACCCCGCAAGGTCACGGTAGTGCGCGACGGATCCGCCGCAGAAGTCGATGCGGACCGCATCGTGGTCGACGATCTCGTGGTCTTGACGGCCGGTGACCGCGTCCCTGCAGACATGAACCTGCGGGAGGCTCACGGGTTGCTCATCGACACGTCGACGCTGACCGGAGAGAGCGTGCCCGAGGCGGTGGCAGCAGGCGACCCCGCGTATTCGGGCACCTTCGTCGTGGAAGGCGAGGGCCGCGCCACCGTCACGGCCATCGGGGTCGATACGCGTCTGGCGGACATCGCAGAACTGACCCAGGCGGGACGGCGACCGCTCGGGCCTCTCGCGATCGAGCTCCACCACCTCGTGCGTGTCATCGCAACGGTCGCCGTGGTCGTGGGCGTCGGCTTCTTCGGCTTGGCGCTGCTCGTCGGGACACCGCCCAGCGAAGGCCTGATCTTCGGGATCGGCGTGACGGTGGCGCTCGTTCCCGAGGGTCTCCTACCCACCGTCACCCTGTCCTTGGCGATCGGTGCGCAGCGAATGGCCAGAGACGCACGCCCTGGTCCGCCACCTGGAATCCGTGGAGACCCTGGGATCGACGACCTTCATCTGCACGGACAAGACCGGCACGCTCACGTGCAACGAGATGGAGGTGGTCGAGGTCTGGACGCCCGGCAGGCACGGCCGCGATCCGTGGCGAGGGTACGGGCCGACCGCGGAGATCCAGCTACACGGTCCCGAACGTCGAGGCGGCGCCCTCCGGCGAGGTCGCTGAGGTCGCGGCTCGCGATGCTCGGCCGGGCGGGCCGTGGAGGTGGACGGAACATGGGAGCCGAGGGGTGACCCGATGGAGGCGGCCCTCGACGCCCTCGCTCGGCGGGTCGGCGTCGCCCACCGCCGACGCAGAGCGACGCAGGTCCGACGTCCGGAGGTTCCCGTTCGACCCACGTCGTCGGCGATGTCGGTTGTCACCGCGGACCATCGCTCCTGGTCAAGGGCGCGCCCGATGCGGTTCTCCGCAGGTGCGTCGTGCCACGGCGCATCCCACCGCCGCTGCTGGCCGACATGACCGCCCGGGGACTCCGCGTGCTCGCCGTGGCGACGCCGGCCGTCGATCCTGGCCATTCGCCGCCCGACTCCCGATCGAGGCCGAAAGCGCGATCTGACGCTCGTCGGGCTGATCGGCCTCGAGGACCCGCCCCGTTCCGAGGTCGGCAGACGCTCTCCGGCGTGTCGTCGCGCCGGAATCGCAGTCGGCATGATCACCGGCGACCATCCCGGCGACTGCCACGGCGATCGCGGACGAGGTCGGGCTGCGTTCGCCGGCGACGCGCCAGTGATCGTCGGGCCACGACCTTCCCGAGGACGAGGACGTGCTGGGCGCAATGCTCGATCGACGACGGCGTGGTCGTCGCACGCGTGATCACCCGAGGACAAGCTCCGGATCGCTCGAGCGCTCCAGCGAGCGCGGGCACGTCGTCGCGATGACCGGCGACGGCGTCAACGACGGACCGGCCCTCCAACAAGCCGACATCGGCGTCGCCATGGGTCGCTCGGGCACCGACGTCGCCCGCGAAGCCGTCGGACCTCGTCCTCCTCGACGACGACTTCGCCACGATCGTCACCGCCGTCGTGCACGGGCGGGCGACCTTCGCGAACATCCGACGCTTCCTCACCTACCACCTCACCGACAACGTCGCCGAGCTCACGCCCTTCCTCGTGTGGGCCCTGTCGGGCGGGCGGATTCCCGCTCGCGCTGACCGTGATGCAGGTGCTCGCGCTCGACATCGGGACCGACACCGTCTCGGCGGTCGCCCTCGGGGCGGAGCCACCCAGAGCGCTGCAGCCCATGCCAAACCTGCACGGGGCCGCTTCCTCAACCGCAACACCGCTGTCCGAGCCTTCGGGGTACTGGGTCCCACCGAGGCCGTGGTGGAGCTCGCCGCGTTCTTCGCCGTCTTTGTCGCCTCGGGTTGGCGACCCGGCCAGGAATTCCCCTCCGGCGATGTTCTGCTCTCGGCATCCGGCGCCGCGTTCGCGGCGGTTGTCTTCGGACAGAGCGCAAATGCCTTTGCCTGCCGCAGTACCACGCGTTGGGCCGGCGCCGTCGGCTGGTTCTCGAATCGTCTGCTTGTCGCAGCCGTCGTCATCGGCGCGGCGGTCGCCGCTCTGTTCGTCTTCGTGCCGCCGATCGCCGACCTCTTGCGCCAACAACCGCCGCCGGCCGTGGGGTGGGCCATCGCCCTCACGGCGATCCCCGCCGTCCTCGTTGCCGACGCGCTCCAGAAGCGCATCGCCGGTCGGGCACAGCGGCGGTCAGTGACGGCCCCTTCGTTCGGCCAACCGTGATTCAGTCCGCGACCGCCTGTTAGCGGGCGACGGTGAAGGCGATCATGAGGGGCACGACCGTCGCGAACACGACGAGCCCGGCGGTGAGCACACCCAGAGGACCGTCGGGAACGTCGTTCTTGATGAATGACCATTCGATGATCCCGCTCTGGAAGACATACGCCAGGAGGGCCCAACGGAACACCTGAGCGAACGGGGCCCACGCGAATGGATGAATGGTCACGAGCATCACGATCGCGACCATCTCGAAAACGATCGCTCCGCCCATGAGCGCGCTCGGCACGATGAGCGCCGGTTCTTCCCCTATCTGCGCGACGACAAGGACTCCGCCGGAGATCGCCAGGGTCAACGCGACCATGCCCATACCGACGACCGGTGGGAGCTTGCGTTCGAACGGGCGAACGGCGGTTGCTGTGGTGGTGCTCATTGCGTTGCCACCCGGGTCATGATCAGCAGCGTCGCGATCTGCATCAGACCCGTGATACCGGCCGTGTAGACGAATCGTTTCATCAACCGGTCGATGACCTCGACGTCAGGCTGAGGCTTCCTCATCTCGAACAGTACGGCGATGTTGGCTGGTTCGAGAATGGCGAGCGCGATGGTCGCCATGATCCCGACGACGACCATCGAGGCGATCAGCCACGGCCGGTTAACGGTCCCGGGGTAGAGGTTGCCGAAATTGATCGCTATCTGGAATCCGGCGGCGAGGGTCATCATGACGAGCGTGGGCATCAACAACACCATCATCGGCATGAACTTCGAAGCGAACTCGACCCTGGCGGGCGGAGACAGACCTCCCATGATCGGTCCGAGGATCAAACCGACGTAGAGGTCGACCGCTGTCCACATGCCGCCACCCGCGACGTGTGCCAGCATGAGCGCCAACATCGAGTTGGACGCGATCGCATACATCACGAACACCACAGCGACAGCGACGATCGGCAGACCCTTGAGCGGCACGATCTGAATGTCGAGCGGTGGTGCACGCGCTCCACTCGGCACTCGGGCACCTGCCGGCGCGACTCCCCCGATAACGCTCATCGCTCACCTCTACCGGTGGTGCGGTTCAGTCAGCCATCGTGGCCTGATCGTCCCGGCCGATCCAGAGGACAAACGCCCTGGCTGTCGGTATCGTCGCGAACTGATGGTCAACAGAGGCGCTTCGGCACAGGCCGCAACACTGGCCGCGGCGGGACATCCGATCACCGGTGAAGCGAACGACTACGACGCGTTGCTCGAGAAGGTGGGCGATCGCCGGTTCGTGCTCATCGGGGAGGCGTCGCACGGCACCCACGAGTTCTACCGGGAACGGGCGCGCATCACCCGGAGACTGATCGACGAACGGCAGTTCACCGCCGTCGCGGTCGAAGCGGACTGGCCCGACGCGTACCGGGCCAATCGTTACGTCCTCGGCATGTCCGACGATCCGAATGCCGACGAGGCGCTCTCCGACTTCCGGCGCTTCCCCGCCTGGATGTGGCGCAACCGCGACGTGGTGGAGTTCACGGAGTGGCTGCGTGCGCGCAACGACGCGCAATCACATCCGGCGACGAAGGCGCGGTTCTACGGGCTGGACCTCTACAGTCTGCGAGCCTCGATGGAGGCCGTCGTGGCCTACCTGGACCGAGTGGATCCGACCGAAGCGCGGCGGGCCCGCGAGCGGTACGCGTGTTTCGACCACGTCGGCGGTGAGGGACAGGCCTACGGCTATGCCCTCGCATACCAGGGCGCTCTGCCGTGCGAGAACGAGGCTGTCGCGCAGCTGATCGATCTGCGACGCAAGGCCGACGCGTATCTCCGTCGGGACGGATGGGTCGCCGAAGACGAGTACTTCTTCGCCGAGCAGAACGCACGTCTGGTGCGTGACGCCGAGGAGTACTACCAGCAGATGTACAGGGCCGAGGTGTCGTCGTGGAACCTTCGGGACCGGCACATGGCCGGGACCCTCGACGCACTGGTCGAGCATCTCGACAGCCAACTCCCGCGGGCGAAGGTCGTGGTGTGGGAGCACAATTCGCATGTCGGCGACGCCCGGGCCACCGACATGGGTGCACGTGGCGAACTCAACGTTGGACAGCTCGCCCGGCAGCGCTACGGAAGAGAGTGCATGCTGGTGGGGCTCACGACGTTCGACGGCACGGTCACCGCCGCCTCAGACTGGGGTGGACCGACCGAACGCAAACGGGTGCGGCCCTCGCTGGCAGGCAGCCACGAAGCGCTGCTGCACGAGACGGGGCTGCCGCGCTTCTGGCTCGACACGGCCCACCCGAACGTGCGCGACGTGTTGAGCAGAACACGTCTCGAACGCGCGATCGGGGTCATCTACCGGCCCCAGACAGAACGGGGCAGCCACTACTTCGACGCGCGCCTCGCCGAGCAGTTCGACGTCGTGATCCATCTCGATCACACGCGGGCGCTCGAACCACTCGAACGCACCTCACGCTGGGACGACGGTGAGCCACCCGAGACCTACCCCACCGGACAGTAGAAGCTGAGGGACGCCTAGACGCGCTCGCGCATCTCGTCGAGTTCCTCGACGGTCATGAGCACCGAACGGGCCTTCGAACCCTCGGACGGCCCGACGATGCCGCGGCGCTCGAGGAGGTCCATCAGGCGCCCCGCACGAGCGAACCCGACACGCAGCTTGCGCTGGAGCATGCTCGTCGAACCGAGATTGCTCCGAACCACGAGGTCGAGAGCCTCGTCGAAGAGATCGTCGCCCTCGACGTCGACGTCGCCGCCGGCGCCGGCCTCACCCGGCTTGTCGTCGGCGATGCCTTCCACGTAGTCGGGAGCGTCGACCTGGCGCTTCCAGTGGGCCACCACCTTGCGGACCTCGGCCTCGGTGACCCAGGAGCCCTGCACGCGCTGAGCGCGGCTCTCCGACGCCGTCATCATGAGCATGTCGCCCTGGCCCACGAGCTTCTCGGCGCCCATCTGGTCGAGGATGACCCGCGAGTCGGCGCTGCTCGTCACCGAGAAGGCGAGGCGGCTCGGCACGTTCGCCTTGATGACGCCGGTGATCACGTCGACCGACGGTCGCTGCGTGGCGATGACGAGGTGGATCCCCACGGCGCGCGCCATCTGGGCGATCCGGCAGATGCTCGCCTCGACGTCGCGCGCGGCGACCATCATCAGGTCGTTGAGCTCGTCGACGATCACGACGATGAACGGAAGCCGCTCGAACGTCGTACCGCTCACGTCGTCCTCTCCCAGATCACCGGAGTCGATCGCCGCGTTGTAGCCGGTGATGTCGCGCACGCCAGCCCGGGCGAGCAGTTCGTAGCGCATGTCCATCTCGCGTACGGCCCAGCTCAGGGCGTTCGCGGCCTTCTTCGGGTCGGTCACGACCGACGTGAGCAGATGCGGTAGGTCGTTGTAGGCGCCGAGCTCGACGCGCTTCGGGTCGACGAGGATGAGGCGAACCTCTTCGGGAGTGCAGCGCGCGAGCAGCGACGTGACGATCGAGTTGATGCAGCTCGACTTGCCCGAACCGGTGGCGCCGGCGATCAACAGGTGCGGCATCTCGGCGAGGTTGCACATCTCGGGACCCCCGGCGATGTCGCGTCCGAGTCCGACCTGGAGGGGGTGCGTGGCCCGCGCCGCCTCCTCGGAACCGAGGATCTCACCGAGAGCCACGATCTGGCGCTGGCGGTTGGGAACCTCGACGCCGATCGCCGAGCGTCCCGGAATGGGCGCCAGGATCCGCACGTCAGGGCTCGCCATGGCGTACGCGATGTCGTGGTTGAGGTTCCGGACCTTGTTGACCTTCACTCCCGAAGCCAGTTCGAGCTCGTAGCGGGTGACGGTCGGCCCCACGGTCATGCCGACGAGCGTGGCGTCGACGCCGAACTCGGCCATCGTCTGCTCGAGGACGAACCCGGCCTCTTCGGCAAGGCGGTTGTCGACCACGCGGGCGCGGCCCTCCTCGAAGAGCTCGAGCGGCGGGAGCTCCCAGTCGCCGGTGGTGCCCGCAGCGGCCATCTCGACCGACGACACGTCGCGATCGTCCCCCCACTCGTCGTCGAGTTCCTCGGTCAGATCGTCGACCTCGTCGACCTCTGCAGGAGCGAACGCGACCTCCGGCTCCAGGCCCTGGTCGACCAGGTCGATGATCTCGGTCTGCTCGGCGAGATCCGGTAGCTCGGGTTCGTCGACGATCCACGCCTCGGCATCGTCGCCTTCCTCCCCGGTTTCGGTACCGAGCGAGAACAACTTCGCCGCCTGGTTCGCGATGCCGTGGCCGAGGGCGGTCGCGCCGCGACCGATTCCGCTGATCACGTCGCGCAGGCTGAGCCCGCTCATGAACAGCAGGCCCAGAAGTCCGACGCTCACGAGGATCACGACCGCACCGGCGGTGCCCGCCGCGCCGGCGAGCGGAACTGCGATCACCGCGCCGATCAGCCCCCCGGCGTCGCGCAGTCCATCGACCCCGTCAGCGAGTTCGGGCGCACCGGTCGTCAGGTGGAGCAGACACACCGACGCCACCGCGGCCAGCACTCCGCCGGTGGCCACGCGCAGCGGCGCCTCCATCTTGGGGCGGAACAGAATGAGGATGCCCGCTGCTCCGAGCAGGAACGGGAGGGCCACAGCCGCCGAACCCACGAGCGCGGTGGCGCCGTTGTCGAGAGCCGTGCCGACCGGTCCGGCGGTGTCGGAGAAGACGCCGAGGCCGCAGAGCACCCCGAGCACGATGAGGGCGATAGCCCCTGCGTCGGCCGCATGGCTCCCGAGTTGATCGGCAAGAGTTCGGGCGACACCGCTTCGGGCGACACGGGTGCGGGTCGCCGCCGAGCGACCCCCGGTCGCCCGCCCGGAGCGCTTGGTGGCGGGCATATCTCAACAGTAACACCAGCAACATCAGGCCCAGGAGGATCTTCGAAGTCCCTGAGGACGCGAAGCGCCCTACCACTCGGTAGGCTGGTCCGATGCCCGTCGAGACCACGACCGCCGTCACCACCGCGTCCGTGGCGCAGACCGCAGAGGCGAACACGGCGCCGTCAGGGGACGAGAACAACGCGCCGTCCGGGGACGACGGGCCCGAAAAGCCCCGACTGCGCGGCGTCTTCCACCAGTACGCCGCGTTCATCTGGTTGGGCGCGGGACTCATGCTGTTCCTCATCGCATCGGGCGCCGAAGCACGCGCTGCCGCGGTCGTGTACTGCCTCGGAATCACGACGATGTTCACCGTCAGCGCGCTGTACCACCGCATCCCCTGGTCGCCGCAGACGAAGGCGTGGATGCGGCGCGCGGACCATTCGGGGATCTACCTCGCCATCGCCGGCACCTACACGCCGATCGTGCTGCTCACGTTCGGTCCACTCGGGTCCGCCATCCTGCTCACGCTCGTGTGGGGGGTCGCGGTCGCCGGTGTGACACTCAACCTCTCGTGGAAGCTGCTCCCGGGTTGGGTGCAGTACGTGATGTACATCGGGCTCGGCTGGGTGGCGGTCTTCGTCATGCCGCAGCTCATCACCAGGTGGGGCTGGGCATGGTGCGGGCTTCTCCTGCTCGGCGGCCTTCTCTACACCGTCGGCGCGGTCCTGCTCGCGATGGAGCGACCGAAGCTGTCCCCGCGCTGGTTCGGCTACCACGAGATGTGGCACACCCTCACCATCATGGCGGCGGCTGCTCAGCTCGCCGTGGTCACCATCGCGATCACCTGACGGCATCCGCCGCCGGCCTCACCACCGCGCCGCCCGTCAACCGACGACCGGCGAGCAGCTACAGGCTCGACGAGTAGCCGCCGTTGACGGGATACACCTGCCCGGTGATCCAGCTTCCCGCCTCGCTGCACAGAAGCACCGCCAGGGGCGCCGGGTCGGCGGGCGTTCCGAGCCGCCCCACGGGATAGTTCCGCAGGATCTTCGCCTCGATCTCGGGATTCGCGTCGTAGGCCTCGGAGATCACGCCGTGGCGGATCGAGCCGAGTGCGATGCAATTGGCCGTCACGCCGTGACGCCCGACCTCCATGGCCAGGCCACGGGTGAAACCCATTGCCCCCGCCTTGGCGGCGCCGTACACCACCTGGCCGCGTTCTCCGACCCGGCCCGCGTCCGAGACGATCGTCACGACACGCCCCCACTCCCGCTCGAGCATGTCGGACAGGTACGTGTGGGTGACCTGCATGACGCCGAAGAGGTTGATCTCGATCCATTCGTGCCAACTCTGCGGTTCGGTCTCGGCGAAGCGCTTCAGATCGAAACGGCGCAGAGGCAACCCTGCGTTGTTGACGACGATGTCGACCGGGCCCGTGGTTTCCGCCATCGCCGCGATCGCGTCGGCATCGGTGACGTCGGCCACCACGGGGCGCGCGCCACCGGGCCCATCACCACCGTTCGACGTGATCGCCTCCGCCGCCTCCGACACGCGGTCCGCGTCGAGATCGTTGATCCACACGAGCGCTCCCGCCGTGGCGAGCGCACCGGCGATCTCGTATCCCACACCGCCTCCCGCACCCGTCACGACGGCGGAGCGCCCGTCGAGATCCGCGTACAACGGCGCCGACACGTCTCAGACCTCCATGACGACCGGGATCACGGTCGGCCGGCGCCGCGTGCGGTCCGCGATGAAGCGGGCGAGCGCGCGCCGCGTGTGGCGCTGCATCGAGTCGACATCGGTGGCGCCGTCGTCGGCCGCCTCGCGAACCGAGGCCGCCACGACATCACGCGCCTCGTCGAGCAGCTCCTCCGCTTCCGGAGCGTGCACCCAGCCCTTGGTCTCGATCTCGGGACCCGTGACGATCTCCCCTGTTGCGGCGTCGACCGTGACGAACACGACGACGATGCCCTCCTCGGCCAACTTGCGCCGGTCGCGTAGCACTCCGTGGCCGATGTCGCCCACGATGCCGTCGACGTAGAGGTATCCCGACGGCACCGCTCGGCGCTCCACCGTCACAGCGGCCTCGCCGATCGTGACGGCGTCGCCGTCCTCGCACACGATCACCTTGTCGGCGTCGACCCCGCACTCGCGGGCCAGCTCGGCGTGGTGGACCATGTGGCGATACTCGCCGTGCACCGGAACGAACCACTCGGGTGAGATCAGGCGGAGGAGGAACCGCAACTCGTCGGCCGAGGCGTGGCCCGACACGTGCACGTCGGCGTTGCCTTCGTGGAACACCGACGCACCGGCGCGGTGCAGACCATCGATGACTCTCGCCACGTTCGACTCGTTGCCCGGGATCGCATGTGCCGAGATGATCACCGCGTCGTCCGGACCGACTTTGAGCCAGCGGTGTTCGTGCGCCGCCATCAGCGAGAGCGCGCTCATGGGCTCACCCTGCGAGCCGGTGCAGATCACGCACACCTCACCGGGTGACATCTGCTGGACGTCCTCGATGTCGACGACATCGGCGTCGGCCAGCGCGAACAGGCCCATCTCACGGGCGAGCGCCACGTTCTGGACCATGGACCGTCCGAGGAACGCCACGCGCCGACCGGCATCGACCGCAGCAAGTGCTACCTGTTCGACGCGGTGCAGGTGCGACGCGAAGCTGGCCACGACGAGTCGCTGGTCGGGGTGTTCGGCGAAGAGACGGCGCAGCCACCGCCCCGCCGTCGACTCCGACTTCGTACTCCCCTCCGTTTCGGCGTTGGTGGAGTCGGCCAGGAGCAGCCGTACGCCCTCACCCTCGCGGGCGACCTCGCCCAGCAGGGCGAGATCCGTGACCCGCCCATCGACGGGTGTGAGATCGAGTTTGAAATCGCCCGAGTGGACAATCGTGCCCGCCGGGGTACCGATGACCGTAGCGAAACCGTGCGGAACGGAGTGCGTCACAGGCACGAACTGGCAGTCGAAGGCGCCGATGCTGCGCCGTTCGCCGTCGTCGACGGTGATCATCTCGGCCCGATCGGCCATTCCCGCCTCGGCGATCCGGCCCTTCGCGAGACCGAGCGTCAACGCGGAGCCGTAGATCGGAAACGTCCGGTCGAGCTCCCGGAGAAGATAGGCGAGGCCGCCGACGTGGTCCTCGTGACCGTGGGTGAGCACCACGCCGTCGATCCGGTCGGCCACCTCCACCAGGTACGAGAAGTCGGGCAGAACCAGGTCGACACCGGGCATGTCGTCGCGGGGGAACATGAGCCCGACGTCGAGGACGAGCACACGTCCGTCGACCTCGATACAGGCGCAGTTGCGGCCGATCTCGCCGAGCCCGCCCAGGAAAACGACGCGGACATCAGGCATCACCGGAACCTAGCACCGGGATTTTCGAAAGTCGGGAGGCTTCAGGAAGCCGCCGCGAGATCGCGGTCCTTTTGGACCTCGTCGAGAAGCGCGTACTCCTCACCGGTGTCGGTGAAGTCCTCGAACTGGATGACCTCGAGCTCCTCGAAACGGCGTCGCAACCACTGGTCGCTGGCATCGAGCAACCCGAGTTTCTTGCAGTTCGGGACGATCTTGGAGAACAGCATCTGCTGGAACAGCGGGCGGGCCTCGTCGACCAGGGCGAGCGCCATCGCGTCCTTGGGCTCGATTCCCATCCGCTCCCACACCTCCTGTTGGAGGAAGCGGTCGCGCATGCGCACGGCGGCCTCGTACGCGAACTCCTGACGCTCGCGCATCTCGGCCTCCGACAGCTGGTCGTAGAACTCCTTGAGGGAGATCACGCCGAACGCCACATGGCGGGCCTCGTCGCTCATGACGTAGCGCAGCAGCTTCTTCAGGAGCGGCTCGGTCGTCATCTGGTGCATGAACCCGAAGGCCGCAAGCGCGAGGCCCTCGACCATGATCTGCATGCCGAGGTACGTCATGTCCCAGCGGGTGTCGGCAACGATGTCGTCGAGAAGCGCGCGCAGATGCGCCCCGATCGGATAGTGACCCGAGAGCTTCTCGTCGAGGTAGCGGGCGAACACCTCGACGTGGCGCGCCTCGTCCATCACCTGCGTGGCCGCGTAGTACTTGGCGTCGATCCACGGCACCGTCTCGACGATCTGTGCCGTACAGATCAGGGCACCCTGCTCGCCGTGCATGAACTGCGAGAGCAGCCAGTTCTGCGACTCGATGCCCAGCTTGACCCAGTCATCGTCACCCCAGCTCTCGAAGGGCGTGCCTCGCCAGTCGACGTCGGGAGGCAACGTGGGACGCTCGGCCATGTTCTGGACGACCACCTGTTCCTGGTCGACCTTCGTGTCCCACGGAAGATCCGTGTCGCCGTTCCACTGGGAGGCCTTCGCCTTCTCGTAGAGCTTCGAGAGCGCCGGACGGCTGCGCTCGTAGTCCCACGTGAAGATGGCGTCGGATTCCGCACGCACGACGTGTGCGACCGCGTCAACGTCGGTGTTGCTGATCGACAGGATCCGTTCGAGGTCGTCGACGTTGTCGGGACCGATCGGAATGGGCATGTCAGTCACGCGAGCCACCTCCGGCTCTCAGGAACCCGGGCGCGATCAAGTCGCGTACGAGTGTGCGGGCAAATGCGGGATCGGTGAGCGCCTCGGCGCTCCCGGAATCGACGGTGTAGGACAAGGAGTAGGACAGAACGAGACGTGCGACCCACTCTCCTATACGACGAGCGCCCTCCGAACCCGTGAACCGTTCGAGCGGTTGCACGAAGGATTCAGCGACGAGAGCGAACGTCGCGTCAGCGCCGTCGAAGGCGACATAGGGAAGGACGATCTCCGGCTCGAGCTCGAGGACCCGCACGAGAGCGTCGTCGGACCGAAGCGTGTGGGACGCGTGGACGAGGATCGCCACGAGCGCTTCATCGAGGGAATCGGAGTGCCGACACGCCGTGGCGAGGTCGGCGTTGAGCCGAGCCCACCGTCGCTGCACCAGGGATGTGACCATCGTCTGTTTGCCGGGGAAGTAGCGGTACAGCGTCGCCCGGGAGCACCCGGCCTCGACGGCGACGTCGTCGAGGGTCGTCTTGGTGACACCGTGGCGTGCGATACAGGCGGCCAGTGCCTCGAGGATTCGCTCCGACAGCTCTGACTCGACCACGAGCGGAGAAACCAACGTCACGATGAGACACTAAGCCTCTTTCTGTCTCACGTCAAGGGCCACCCGGCCCCCCGACAACCCGCGCCGGGTCGGGTCGGACAACCCACCGGTAGCCTCTGGCTCCCGTGCCTCCCTCTCCCTCTCCCCCTCCCACGACATCACCCCGGTCCGCCGCCGGCACCTGGGTGGAGCGGGACGCGGCCGTCGTGTGGCACGGCTTCACGCAAATGGCGACCTACGCCGACAACGCCCCGATCGTCGTGGAACGGGCAGAGGGTCGGGACCTCATCGACGTCGACGGCAACCGGTACCTCGACGCCATCTCGTCGTTGTGGGTGAACACGCTGGGCCACCGCATCCCCGAACTCGACCAGGCGCTCACCGATCAGGCCGCCAGGGTCGCCCATTCGACACTTCTCGGCAACGGCAACCGAACCGTGATCGAGCTGTCCGAGGCGCTCGCCACGCGGGTTCCCGTAGACGAGATGCACGTCCTCTACGCCTCCGACGGCGCGGCCGCCGTCGAACAAGCGCTGAAGATCGCCTTCCAGTTCCACACGAACCGGGGCACGAGCACACGCACCCGCTACCTCGCGCTCGGCGGTGCGTACCACGGCGACACGGTCGGTGGGATCTCTCTCGGTGCGGGCGGGTTCGGAACGACCGTGTTCGATCCCCTGCGCTTCGACGTCGTGCGCGCCCCCGGTTACGACGACCCGTCGTGGTGCGACACGGCGATCGGGATTCTCGAAACCCACGCCGACGAGCTCGCGGCCGTCGTGGTCGAACCGCTCGTGCAGGGAGCAGCAGGTATCCAGGTGGCCGAGGCCTCCGACGTCGAACGTTTCGCACGCGCGGTGCAGGGCGCGGGTCTCCTGCTGATCGCCGACGAGGTCGCCACGGGCTTCGGGCGCACCGGCACGCTTTTCGCTTCCGAGCAGTGTGGGTTCCGCCCCGACCTGTTGTGCCTCGGCAAAGGCCTGACCGGCGGGTACCTGCCGATGTCGGCCACCGTAGCGTCGAAAACCGTCTACGACGCGTTCCTCGGCGAGGACCTGAGCGAGGCGACCTTCTACCACGGACACTCCTACGCGGGGAACGCGCTCGCTGCCGCCGTCGCCCTGCGGCACCTTCAGCTCATCGACGAACTCGGCGTCCTCGCCAACGTCGAGGAACGGTCTGCGCAGCTCCGGCGACGACTCGACGCCGACGTCGTCGGACGATCGGACGTCGCCGCGGTGCGTCGACACGGCCTCATGTGCGGCGTGGAACTCGCACCGCCGGCGGCCGACCTGCGGTGGGGCCGACGCGTGTGCGCCGCGGCGGTCCGGCGTGGCGTTCTCCTCCGTCCCTTGGGCGATGTGGTGATCGTGATGCCTCCGCTGACGATCACCGACGACGAGATCGACCGGATCGTGGACGTGCTGGCCGACGCCATCGACGAGGTCTCCCGCGAGCCGGTGGTCCGATGAGTTGGTCGGACCGGATCCGCTCCGACCTCGACGCCATTGTCGGATCAGGTCTGCACCGCCGCCTTCGCGACCTCCGCCTCGACAGTCCGGTGGAGGGCACGCTTGTGGAGGACGGGCGCTCCGTCGTCTCCTTCGCCTCGAACGACTACCTGGGCCTGACGCGCCACCCCGGTGTCGTGACAGCGGCGCACGAGGCGCTCGACCGTGCCGGCGCCGGTGCCGGCGCGTCCCGCCTCATCGTGGGATCGCGCCCTGAGCACCGGGCACTCGAGACCGAGATCGCCCACTGGAAGCGAACGGGGGCGTCGCTGCTCTTCCCCACGGGTTACACCGCCAACCTCGGTGTCCTCACCGCGCTCGCTGGACCCGACGTCCGCATCTGTTCCGACGCCTCGAACCATGCTTCGATCATCGACGGGTGCCGCCTGAGTAACGCCCAGGTGTCCGTGTACCCCCACGGTGACCTGACGACCCTGGACCAGGTGCTTCGTGAGCCCGGCCTGTGCCTCGTCGTGACCGACACCGTTTTCTCGATGGACGGCGATGCTGTGGCGGTCGACGAGCTCGTGGACCTCTGCGACCACCACGGCGCCCTCCTCGTTCTCGACGAGGCGCACAGCGTGCTCGGCCCCGAGCTTTCCCGGGTTCCCGACCATGTGGTGCGGGTCGGCACGCTGTCGAAGACCCTGGGAGCGCTCGGAGGCTTCGCCGCCGGCTCGGCCGACGTCGTCGAACTGCTGGTCAACCGGGCACGGCCCTTCATCTTCACGACCGCTCCGACACCCGCCGACACCGCAGCGGCGACAGCAGCTCTGTCGATCGTCCGCTCGCACGAGGGTGACACTCTCCGGGAACGCCTCCGACGGCACGTGGAACACGTCCGCCCCGGGCACCCATCACCGATCGTCCCCGTGATTCTCGGATCCGAGCAGGCGGCACTCGATGCATCGGAAACCCTCCTGGACGAGGGGCTACTCGTACCCGCGATCCGGCCACCGACGGTTCCCCCGGGCACGTCCCGCCTGCGGGTGGCGCTGTCGGCGGCCCACACCGATGAGCAGGTCGCACGGCTGTGCTCGGCTCTCGACCACCTCCAAGAACAGCACCATGTCTCGTTCTGAGCGACACCGGCCGCAGTTCACGGTCCTCGTGGCCGGGACCGCGACGGAGGTCGGCAAGACGTGGGTCGCCGCGCGGCTGCTCGAGACGGCGCGGGACCGCGGCCGAACGGTTGCGGCACGCAAACCCGTCCAGTCCTTCGACCCGTCTGAGGGCATCACGGACGCCGCCGTCCTCGCTGCGGCATCGGATGAGACCGTCGACGAGGTCTGTTCCGCCGACCGCTCGTATCCGCTCGCCATGGCCCCACCCATCGCGGCCCGGGAGCTCGGACGGGCGGTTCCCACCACGGAGAAGCTCCTCGATCTGGTGCAGTGGCCTCCCGACGTCGAGCTCGGAGTGGTCGAGGCGGTGGGGGGTGTGCGCTCGCCTCTATCGGCGGACGGCGATACGACCGACTTCGCCGACGCCCTGCGCCCCGACCTCGTGATCCTGGTCGCCAACGCCGGACTCGGCACAATCAACATCGTGCGCCTGTGCGCCGAGGCTCTCGACGGGCACCGGGTCGTGACGTTCCTCAACCGGTTCGACGCCTCCGACGCCGTGGCGCGCAACAACCGCGAGTGGCTCCATGAGCGGGACGGTTTCGCCGTCGAAACCGAGATGGACGGACTGCTCGGGTGGGCCTTCGGAACTGTTTCCTGATCCCCCCGCACTCATCCCGTCCGGTCGTTCACATGCAAGAGATCGCGTCCTGGCGATCACGTCCTGGCGATCACGTCGCAACGGCGCCGTGGTCGCGACACTCCGCCGAGGTGTGGATCGGCGTGACAACCACGCGCAACCGGCGGCCGCATGTCGGGCAGAACCGCGGAGGGTCGAGCGTCCGCGTGCAGCCCGCGCACTCGGAGAGGACACGCCCGCACGCGGTGCAGTGCCGTGGAGGCACGGGCGCGCCGGGCGCCGACGTCACAGGACCTTGCCGAGCTCCCCGATCGGCATCCGGAGATCCTCGATCATCGTGAGGTCTTCGGCAGGACTTCGCCCGAGCGTCGTGAGGTAGTTACCGACGATGAGGGCGTTCACGCCCGATGTGAGGCCGAGTGCCTGGAGCTCCCGCAATGTGACCTCGCGACCGCCCGCGTAGCGCAGGATGACGCTCGGCAACGCGAGGCGCGTGAGCGCGATCCAGCGGATCGCCTCGAGCGGATCGACCAGAGGCCGGTCGGACAGCGGCGTGCCGGGCCTCGGATTCAGGAAGTTGATCGGCACCTCGGCCGGGTCGACAGCGCGTAGCTCGAGGACGAGTTCAAGGCGTTGCCGTGACGTCTCACCCATTCCGAGTAGCACGCCGCAGCACAGTTGCATACCGGCTTCGCGCACGAGCCGACAGGTCTCGGCGCGCTCCTCCCACGTGTGCGTAGTGACGACCTCGGCAAAGTAGGACCGCGCCGTCTCGAGGTTGTGGTTGTAGCGGTGTACGCCACCCTCGGCGAGCCGACGTGCCTGGTCGCGGGTGAGGATCCCGGCGCTGACGGCCACGTTGAGCCCGGTGTGTTCACGCACGAGAGGTACGAGCTCGAGGAGTCGCCGCATCGTGCGCTCGTCGGGGCCACGCACAGCGAGAATGATGCAGAACTCCGCGCCACCGAATTCGGCGGTCTCGGCGGCTGCCGCGAGCACCTCGTCGGTGTCGAGGAACGGCGTTGCCTTGACCGGGGTGTCGAACTGCGCGGACTGCGCGCAGAAATGGCAGTCCTCGGGACATCCACCCGTGCGCGCCGAGACGATACCCGCGACTTCCACCACGTCACCGCAGTAGTCGAGACGGACCTCGTGGGCCAGCGCCGCCAGGGACGGCACCGCGGAATCGGGAAGTCGCCGGAGTGCGTCGAGCTCGTCGGCGTCGAGATCCCGCCGCTCCACGATCAGGGCGCGGCGGGCATCGTCGAGAACACTCGGCTCCGAGGCGATGTCGACGGGATCGACCGAAGCGGTGCTGGTCACGCCGGTGACGATAGCCGGACGGTACAGCTCGGTTTCACTCGACCCGGTCTCCCCCAGCCGGTCCGGCCACCCGGTCCATCTCCTCGATGGAGATCCCCGCACCCGGGAGGAACTCCTCACGCAGGATGCCGCCGAGCAGCTCGCAGCGCACCAGCGTTTCGACCTCCGCCCGGTCGTCGAGGTTCCAGCGACCCGGTGACGAGATGAGGGAGAGGATCATGCGGGCCACGTAGTCCACCGCGGGATCCACCTCCACGCCCGGTCGAAGCCGGCCGGCGGTCGCCTCCCGTTCGACGAACGGTCGCAAGTACATCTGGATCCACTCCAGCGTCTGGTGTGACTGGGTCGTCATCAGAGGAAGGAGCGTCTCGGGCTCGGTGATGAGCATCTTCTGGAGCACCTCGTGATCGCGCACCGACGTCCGCGCGAACATCAGGCCGTCCTCGACCAGCGTCACGAAGTCGGGGGCGTCTCCCACCGCCTCGGCCAGTCGGAGAAAGAAGCGCCCCATCTCCCAGGCCACGGTTTCCGCGAGCAGTTCATCGCGACCGCCCGGGAAGTGCCGGTAGATCGTGGCCCGCGACACACCCGACGTGCGGGCCACACCCTCCACCGTCGTTTTTGCCATCCCGACGCGCGCCACCGACGTGAAGGTCGCCGTCAGCACCTGCTCCCGCACGTCGTCGGGGTCACGTGTCGCCACGCCCGAAAGCGTAGCGACGCGACAAGGCCCGCCCCTAGAGGGCGGGCCTGCGCCGTACATCAGTAGAGCGGCTGGCCGAAGGCGAGGATCCGTGGCGCAGGTATCCTGCGCCACCCGAGCCGGGGCCCAGCGGCCTACCGCCGAAGGCGGTGAGAGCGGCTAGAACGAGTAGGCCTCCGCGGCGTCCGATGTGACGCTGAGCTCCACGGTCTCGAGACCCGTGTCGGGATCGTCGCCGGCGGTGAACACGGCGTTGACCCGCGGCGGGTTGCGGTCGGGACCGAACTCGTAGTCACCCGCTGCGCCCTCGAAGCTCAGCGTCTGCTCCTGGTTGATCGCCCGGACGATGCCGGCCGGCGTGATGTCGTTGTTCTCGAGCGCGGTCGACAGGATCTGTTGCGTGGACCACGCCGAGATGTAGCCGAAGAGGCTGAACAGGTTGATGGGGGTGTCTTCACGCCCGAGGCTTGCCCGGTCGTCGAGCATCTTCTGCACACCCTCGATGCTCGTGTCGAGGCTGGCGCCGTCCTCGGCCATGATCCAGACGTTGTCCTTGATGTACTGCACCTGATCCCCGGTCGCGAACGACGAGGACCACGCAGGCCCGAGACCGATCCACCGCGGCTCGAAGCCCACCGCCTCCGCGCGACCCCAGGCCGACGGTGAGTCGATCAGCGTCGAGGCCTGGAAGACCACGTCGCAGTCGGCGTCCTGGAGTTGCTGGATCTGGGCGGTCATGTCGTCGCCGGTGGCGAAGCTGGCGCTCGTCTTGATCTCGAAGCCGAGCTCGGTGGCGGCGAAGTCGGCGCCTTCCTGGCCCGCGTCACCGTAGGAGTCGTCCTGGCGGAGGACACAGGCGTTCTTGCCGTCGAAGCCTTCGGTCTCCTCGTAGTAGGCGGCGCCGTTGATCATCTCGATCTGGTAGGGAGCGAGTGCCGGAATCAGGTTCGGTTCGATGACCCACTCGCCGTCGAGCGTGGCCACCGCGCCGCCGTACTGGTCCTCCTCCAACAGGGGCAGGAGGTTGTTCGTCACCTCTGTACCGAGAATCTGGGCGAACGCGGCGACGTCACCCTTGATGCGCTGGTACTCGGTGCGGGCCTTGTCGCCCGTGTACTCGGTGTCGGCCTCGACGAACTCGATCGTCCACTCGCCGTTGATCCCTCCGGCCTCGTTGAGGGCGTCGAAGAAGATCTTGTTGCCGTTTGTGACCTGGGTGCCCAGAGCGGCGAACGCCGTGGTCTGGGGCGTGAGGATCCCGAGCGTGATCGTCTTGTTCGCCTCGTCGACGCCGGCACCGGTCTGGAGCGTGGCAGGCTTCTCGTCGCCGCCGCCGTCGTCGTCGCTGCCCGAATCGCTGCTCGAGGCGCAGGCCGCGAGCACCAGCACCATCGTGCACAAAAGTGCGATCACACGAACGATCTTGCGTGAACTCATGTCAGGCCCCCTGGCTCCAAACACGTGACTGGTGACATCCACCCGGTCGAATCCGGTCATCTCTGCCAGCGCACGATAGTGCGTCGGCGACCCGCTGCGGATATCGCGGGTCCAGGCTATGCCCGGTAGGGCCAACGCTGGAAGAACGCCTTCGTCCGCTCCCACAGAGCAGCGAGGCCGTGGGGAAAGAAGACCAAGAAGACGATGATCAGGATGCCGAAGATGGCCGAGTTCAGGCTCGCGACGGAGATCCCCGACTCCCCCGTGCTCGTCGCCACATACGGCAGCGAATCGCTGAAACGGTTGATGAACTCCGGAATCGCCTGGAGCGCGACCGCGCCGAG
Source organism: uncultured Actinomycetes bacterium (assembly GCA_963704035.1). Classification (GTDB taxonomy): domain Bacteria; phylum Actinomycetota; class Acidimicrobiia; order IMCC26256; family JAOSJL01; genus JAOSJL01. The sequence goes on from CAVPGR010000002.1 coordinate 1,249,086, forward strand.
GACAGCGCCGTAGATGGTCCCGACACCACCCACGATGATGATGGCGAGGAACTGGATCGACAAGAAGATGTCGAGGCTTTCGACCGAGATGAACCGCGTGTACGAGGCGAGCAGGGCGCCGGCGACCGCCGCCATGGCGCTGGAGACGGCGAAGGCCCCGATCTTGTAGCGGACGAGGCTGACACCGATCACCTCGGCCGCGACATCGCGGTCGCGGATGGCCTGGATCGCCCGACCGGGCCGTGTGCGCACCAGGTTCTTGGCGATGAGCGCCGTGATGAGCACGACGATCCACGCCAGGTAGGCGAATCCGGCCTCCTTCTTGAAGACAAAGCCGAAGATCTGGAGATCCGCGAAGTTGATCGGCCCGATGGCCACGAGGTTGTCGGTCGCTTCGACGGTGGCGTTGTTGCCGCCGGTGACGGACTCGGTGTTGCGGAACAAGTACTGGCCGACGACGACGAGGCCGAGCGTCACGATCACGAGGTACTGGCCACGCACGCGCAGTGCGATCGGCCCGATGGCGGCCCCCACCGCGGCGCCGATCGAGCGCGGCCATCGGCAGCCACCCCCACAGCGGCCATCCCCAGCGGGTCGGATCCGCGAACCACACAACGGTGTAGCCGCCGAGCCCGATGAAAAAGGCGGTGCCGAGCGACACCAGCCCCGCGTAGCCCGTCAGCAGGTTCAGCCCGATGGCGGCAACGGCGTAGATCCCGGCGATGACGAGCAGGTTGAGCCAGAAGACGTCCTGGACGTACAGCGGGACCAGGGCCACGACGGCCAACAGCAGAACGAGACCGAACTTCTTCCAGGCCGTCGGGAAGAGGCGCAGGTCGTGGGCGTAGCTCGTCTTCATCGAGGACAGGCGTCGCGGCCTCATACGCGTTGCACCGTCTTCGACCCGAACAGACCGTACGGCCGCACCATCAGAACGAGGATCATGACCAGATACGGCATCACCTGGTCGAAGCCGAGGCCCAGCCATTCATAGCTGTCCTGCGTGAGATATCCGGCCGCCATGACCTGGGCGATCCCGATGATGAGCCCGCCGACCACCGCGCCCGCCGGTGACTCGAGGCCGCCCAGGATCAGAGCGGGTAGGGCCGTGAGCGCGACCAGGCTGATCGTCTGATTGGCGCCGTTGGGGCTGGCGGCGAGCATGACGCCCGCGATCGCCGCCACTGCCGCGGAGATCACCCACGACAGCGCCAGGATCCTGCTCACACTGATGCCCTGTGCAGACGCGGCCTCCTGGTCGAGGGCGACCGCGCGCATCCCGACTCCGTACTTCGTGAAGCGGAAGAAGAGGAAGAACGCAGCGAAGGCGACCAGGGCGAAGGCGATGGTCCAGATCTCGCGCTCGAGGATCGTGACGTCGCCGATCTGAATGGTCTGCTGACCCCACGGCGAGTCGATCGGGTTGGTCTGTTCGACCCAGATCGTGGCGACGATCTGCTGGATCATGATGAACAGACCGATCGTGATCATGATCAGCGCGTAGACGGGTGCTCCGATCATGTGGCGCAGGATCAGGCGCTCGATGACCGCGCCGACGATCGCCACTCCGACGATCGCCATGGCGAACGAGAGCCAGAAGTTCAGACCCCATGTCACGTGGAAGTTGAAGACGAAATAGCCACCGAGCAGAGCGAAGCTTCCCTGGGCGAAGTTGATGAGCCCGCTCGCTCGGTAGATCACCACGAAGCCGAGCGTCACGAGCGCGTAGATCGAGCCGAGCGCCATACCTCCCACGAGCAGTTGCAGGAACTTGGTCATGCGTCCTCCCCTGGCGCTGTCAGCGACGCGACGACCTGCGAGAACTGCTCCAGGACGGCCTCGCGACGAACCTCCCCTATGGCGGTGAGTTGGCCGTCCTGCTCGTCGAGTTGGGTGCTCGCGATCTCGAAGCTCCGGATCTTCTCCACGTCGGACAGTTGCTCGTTCACGGCGTCGACCACCTCGCTGATGAGCGCCGCGACCTCGGGGAGGACCACCAGGTCCGTGAAGGTCTTGAAGTCCAGACCCTGGGCCCGCGCCCATGCGGAGACGGTGGACGGCTCGATCTCGATGAGCGCCGACAGGTGCGGGGCGCCTTCGCCCACGACGACGACGTGCGCCACGTAGCGCGAAGCGACGAGTCGGCGCTCGATGGAGGCCGGAGAGATGTTCCGACCCCCCGAGGTGATGATGACGGCCTTCTTGCGGCCCGTGATGGTCAGGTGGTCGTCGTCGAGCGTGCCGAGGTCACCCGTGCGGAGCCAACCCTCGCTGTCGACGACCCGCTCAGAACCGCTGTCGCGGAAGTAGCCCCCGAAGATGGTCGGACCCCGAAGAACCACCTCGCCGTCGTCGAGGGTTCGAACCTCGACACCCGAAAGCGCCGTGCCGACACCACCGATGCGCACGTCGTCGGACGGGTTCAGCGTGGCCAGGCCCGTGAACTCCGTGAGGCCGTACCCCTCTCGTACCGGGACACCGATGGACCAGAAGAACTCGAGCGCGGACGTCGCCACGGGAGCCGCCGTGGAGATGGCGACCCTCACGCGGCGCAACCCGAGCTTCTTGCGCATACTCCGGTACAGCTCGAACTGCCCCAGGAGATTCCAGAAGCCCCGACCGCGACCGTGTCGTTGGCGCTCGGCGGCCTTCGCTCCTCGCTTCACCCAGAAGTTGAAGACCGACCGCTGCACTCGGCCGGACCCTTCGATGCGTTTGTTGACCGAGGTCGCCATCTGCTCCCAGATCCGTGGAACGCCGAGGAAGATCGTGGGCTGCACCTCGGCCATGTCGAGAGCGAACGACTGAGCACCTTCACCGAAGTTGACGGTGTATCCCGCCTCGAGAGCGGCCGCCGACGAGCAGATCCGCTCGACCGCGTGGCACATCGGGAGGTAGGAGAACACCTGATCGGATGGCTTCGCCCCGAAGGCCTCGACGGTGGCGGTGGCGGCCGCGGCGAGGTTGGCGTGAGAGAGCATCGCTGCCTTGGGACGACCCGTCGCTCCCGACGTGTAGATGATCGCCGCCGTGTCCGACGGCTCCAGCGCTGCGCACGCGCTCGGCCCACTCGTCGCGGGTTCTCTGGCGCCCGAAGGCCTCGAGCTCGTCGAGGCTCATCAGCATCGGATCCACGAGCTCACGGATTCCCCGCGTGTCGACCACGACGATCTTCTCGAGGTTCGGAAGGTTGCCGCGCACTTCGAGTGCCTTGTCGAGCTGTTCCTCGTTCTCGGCGATCAGGACCATCGATTCGGAATGGCGCAGGAGGAACTCGACCTGGGCCGGCGGGCTCGTGGGGTAGAGACCGACCGACACCGCACCGATGCCCTGGATTCCGGCATCGGCCAGCAGCCACTGGTAGCGGTTCGAGGACTGGATCGCGACACGCTCCCCGGCCCGAACGCCGAGCTCCACGAGACCGAGCCCGATGTCGGCCGCGCGGCGGGCGTACTCGTCCCACGGGATCTCACGCCAGATCCCGAGCTCCTTCTGGCGGAGTGCCGGCGCCTTCGGATGCGTTCCGGCGTGGTCGAGCAGCAGCGCCGGAAGGGTGGCCCTCGAGCCTCGCGTCTCACCGGGCGCGGTCGGTGCCGACGTCGTCGCGGGGCTCATGATTCCTGCCCCAGGTACGCCTCGATCACCTTTTCGTCGTTCTGGACCTCTTCGGGCGAGCCGGTCGCGATCTCGCGACCGAAGTCGATCGCCATCACCCGGTCGGCGATGTCCATCACCAGGTGCATGTCGTGCTCCACCATGATCTGGGTGATCCCGAGCTCGTTGCGGATCTCGAGGATGTAGCGGGCCATGTCCTCGGTCTCCTCGAGGTTCATTCCCGCCACCGGCTCGTCGAGCAGCAGGACCCGGGGTTCCATCGCGAGGGCGCGACCCAGCTCGATCCTCTTCTGGATCCCGTACGGCAGCAGACCAACGGGCTGGTAGCGATACTGCTGGAGCTCGAGCAGCTCGATGACCTCCTCGACGCGGCGGCGGTTGGCGATCTCCTCGCGCTTGGCCTTCCCGACCCACAGCATTCCGGCCAGGAAGCCGGTGCTCATGAGGTGGTGACGCCCCAGCATGAGGTTGTCGACGACGTTGAGTCGGACGAACAGTCCCAGGTTCTGGAAGGTCCGGGCCATCCCCATGGCCGCCGTCTTCGCGGGCTTCTCGCCCATGACCTGTTCGCCGTCGAGGCGGATGTCGCCCTCCTGCGGCTTGTACACCTGGTTGAGGCAGTTGAAGATCGACGTCTTGCCCGCGCCGTTCGGCCCGATGATGGCGAAGAGCTCGCCCGCATGGACGTCGAAGCTCACGTCGTCGAGAGCGACGAGGCCCCCGAACCGAAGCGTGACACCCGACACCGACAGAGCGGGGTTCGTCCTGGTCGCCGGTGGCCGTCGGGGCAGTGCGCTGGGATGTGGTCACGCTGTCCACTGCTTCCGGCGTCGGTAGCTCTTCACGTCGCGGAACGAGCGCCGTCCACTGTCACCCACACCCAGGTAGAACTCCCGGATGCTCTCGTCGGCCAGAAGCTCGGGACCCGGGCCGCTCCGGACGATGCCTCCGTTCTCCAGCACGTAGCCGCGGTGGGCGATGGACAGCGCCATCGTGGCGTTCTGTTCGACGAGCAGCACGCTCGTACCGGACTTGTTGATCTCGACGATGAGGTCGCGGATCTGCTGGACGATGAGCGGAGCGAGGCCCAGCGACGGCTCGTCGAGCAGGAGCAGGCGGGGGCCTGCCATGAGGGCACGCCCCATCGCCACCATCTGCTGCTCACCACCCGACAGATATCCGGCCACGGACTTCCGGCGTTCGGCCAGGCACGGGGGAAGATCTCCATGACAGGCGTGTCGTCCGCCTGTCGGCATCTGCATCGACGGCTCCGTGTCGCCGTCCTCTTGCGCGGGTGAAGGCTCCGGCACGCAGGTTCTCGTCGACGGTGAGCTCCGAGAAGATCCGCCGGCCCTCCATGACCTGGGCCATCCCCGACCGCACGAGGTTCGCGGTCTTCGCACTCTTCACCGAGACGCCGTCGAGGAGCACGTCACCTGCGGAGACCTTCCCGCCGTGGTGGTCGAGCAGGCCGCTGACGGCTCGTAGGGTCGTGGTCTTGCCGGCACCGTTGGCACCGAGGAGCGCCACGATCTCACCCGTGGGGACCTCCAACGTGACATCGCGCAGAGCGGAGATGACGTCGTTGTAGACGACCTCGAGGTTCTCGATTGTCAGGATCGGAGGTGTGGCGTTTTCGTCGGGCTACCGACAGACGGGCGGCGCAGATGCTAACGACCGGCGCTCCGACAGCGGTATCCGCTCGCCGAGGCGTGACGCCCGCGACCGAGCGCGCGACTAGGTACCGGTCGCCGAGCAGGCGTGTCGAGCCCCACAGTGAGGCCCGGTCGGTCGGCCACGGCCCGAAGTGCCAGGACCACACCCGGCATGAACGAGGTGCGGTCGGTGGAGTCGTGGCGCAGACTCAGCGTCTGGCCTGTCGTGCCCAACAGCACCTCCTGATGGGCCACGAGCCCGCGGAGGCGGACCGAGTGGACCCGGATGCCGCCGGGGCCCTCGGCGCCGCGGGCTCCCTCGGCCACCATGTCGGTCGTGGGATCGTCACCCCAGTCCTTGGAGGAGCGGGCGATCCTCTCAGCGGTGAGCATGGCTGTACCCGACGGCGCGTCGACCTTCTGGTCGTGGTGGAGTTCGATCACCTCTGCGGAGTCGAAGTACGGAGCGGCGATCTCGGCGAAACGCATCATCAGAACAGCACCGATGGCGAAGTTCGGAGCCACGACGGCGTTCGCCTCGGAGCTGTCGAACGCGTCACTCAACTGGTCGAGCTCACCGGACGTGAAGCCCGTCGTACCCACCACGGCGTGGACGCCGTTCTCGGCGCACCACGCCAGGTTCCGGCGGGCGGCGTCGAGAACGGTGAAATCGACACAGACCTCGACACCCGCGTCGGTCATGGCATCGGTGCCGGCGACGATCTGGAGGCCGGTGCCCGGCACCCCCAGCTGTCGGAGATCGATACCCACATGGTGCGGATCGACAGCGGCGACGAGATCCATATCGGGAGCGTCGAGGACCGCGCGACAAACCTCCGAGCCCATACGCCCGCCGGCGCCGAAGACTCCCACCCGCATCGTCGCTCCCCTCGTCCGCCACACACTACCGACGCCGGACTGCTGCTGCTCAGGTGACCATCCGGTCGGCGAAAGCGGACTCGTCGAACGGCCCCACGGCGGCGAGAACCATGGTGGGATCAGCGAACAGCCGCTCGACGACCGCCCCGACGTCGTCGGGAGTCACGGAGCGCATCTTGTCGACGACCTCGTCGACCGTCAGGACCTCACCGAGTGTCAGCTCGGAGCTTCCGATCCGGTGCATCCGACTCGCAGCTGTTTCCAGCGACAGCGACAGCGAGCCGACCAGATGCCCCTGCGCGGCACGGAGCTCTTCCGCACTCACCCCACCGTCGCGACGGAGACGCTCGATCTGCTCGTCGATGACGGCCAGTGCCTCACCGACCCGCTCCGGGCCGGTGCCGACGTAGATGCCGAATGCACCGGTCTCTTCGAAGGCGGCGCGGTATGAGTACACCGAATAGGCGAGACCGCGGAGCTCACGGACCTCCTGGAACAGGCGTGAGGCCATTCCGCCACCGAGAACCTGGTTCACAGCCCCCAGCGCCCAGCGTGCGTCATCGGCACGTGGAAGAGAGCGGACACCGAGGACCACGTGCGCCTGTTCGGTCGGACGCTTCTGGACCGCTACGGGAAGCGGCGAACCGATCTCCGGCCGGGGACGGGCGGGTCGGTCACCCGCGTCACCCTCGACGAGGAGCGCACCGAGGCGTTCGACCACCTGTGCGTGATCGACGTTCCCCGCGGCGGCCACGACGAGGTTCCGGGAGCGGTAATGCTCCCGGTGGTAGCCCGCAATGTCGTCGCGACTCAGGTCGCCGACCGTCTCGTGGCTCCCGATGACTTCGCGGCCGATCGGATGTTTCGGGAACAACGCGGCACCGAAAGTCTCGTGGGCGACGTCGTCGGGCGCATCATCGCGCATGCGGATCTCTTCGAGAATGACCTGACGCTCGGCGTCGACTTCCTGCGTACGGAAAGAGGGCTCACGGATGATGTCGGAGAGGATGTCGGCCGCCAGGTCGAATTCCTCGTCGGGGACCCGCACGTAGAACGCGGTGTACTCGTGCGTCGTGAAGGCGTTCATGTCGCCGCCGACGGCCTCGACCGCCTCGGCGATGCCGCGCGCGCTCCAGCGTTCCGTTCCTTTGAACAACATGTGCTCGAGAAAGTGGCTGGCCCCCGCGAGGTCGGGTGACTCGTCGCGTGAGCCGGTCCCGACCCAGACACCCAGCGCCACCGAGCGCAGCGTGGGCATTCTCTCCGTGACGACCCGGACCCCCGAATCGAGGGTGGTGCGCTCGATCACCGCCGGCGCCGCCGACCACCCCGTCGACCGCCACCACCGGAGCGACCCGGGTCTGCCGGGCCGAGGTCGCCGAACTCCTCGGACGCCTCTTTTTCCCACGCATCGCTGAACGACACGCTCTCCGCGTCGCCCGACCCGCCGTCGCGGTCCCGGTCGCGGCCTCCGCCGTCGCGGTCCCGGTCGCGACCTCCCCCATCGCGGTCGCGGTCACGGTCACGACTGCGACCCCGATCCCGATCCCGGTCACGATCCCGGTCACGATCTCGATCGCGGTCGCGGTCCCGATTCCGGTCCCGGTCCCGGTCCCGATCCCGGCCTCGGTCCCGGTCGCGACCTCCGCCGTCACGATCCCGACCTCGACCACGCCCACCGCGGTCATCGTCGTCGTTCCGCTTCGAGCCACGATCACCGTCGTCACCACCACCGCCTTCACCGGCGATCGACAGGGAGATCTTGCCCTGGTTGTCGATGTCGTCCACGACGACCTTCACCTCGTCGCCGAGGTCCAGAACGTCTTCCACCCGGTCGATGCGACGCCCACCTCCGATCTTGGAGATGTGCAGCAGACCGTCACGTCCCGGAAGGATGTTCACGAAGGCGCCGAACTTGGTGATGTTGACGACTCGCCCGTCGTACTCCCCGCCGAGTTCCGCCGTGGGTGGGTCGAGGATCAACTCGATCCTCCGACGCGCCTCTTCGACCGCCTCGTTGTCGTTCGAGCCGATCGCCACGGTGCCGACCATGCCGTCGTCGTCGACAGCAACGTCGGCGCCGGTCTCCTGCTGGATCGTGTTGATGACCTTGCCCTTGGGCCCGATCACCTCACCGATCTTGTCCATCGGGATCTCGAAGCTGATGATCTTCGGTGCCGTCTTGCGCACGTCGCCGCGGTGCTCCGAGATGGCGTCGTTCATGACGTCGAGGATCTGGAGGCGCGCCTCCTTGGCCTGCTGAAGCGCCGAGATCAGCACGTCGGTGGGAAGACCATCGATCTTCGTGTCGAGTTGGAGGGCCGTGACGAACTCGCTCGTGCCGGCAACCTTGAAGTCCATGTCGCCGAACGCATCCTCGGCTCCGAGAATGTCGGTGAGCGTCGTGTATTCGCCGTCGGCGTACACGAGACCCATCGCGATCCCGGCCACGGGCGCCTTCAGCGGCACACCGGCGTCCATCATCGAGAGGGATGACCCGCACACCGACGCCATCGACGTCGAGCCGTTCGACGCCAGCACGTCGGAGACGATCCGCAGCGCGTACGGCCATTCGTCGACCGGAGGAACCACCGGCACAAGTGCGCGCTCGGCGAGCGCGCCGTGCCCGATCTCGCGACGCTTCGGCGATCCGACCCGACCGGTCTCACCGGTCGAGAAGGGCGGGAAGTTGTAGTGGTGCATGTAGCGCTTGCGGTCATCGATGCCGATGCTGTCGACCATCTGCTCCATACGGGGCATTCCCAGGGTGGTCACCGTGAGCACCTGGGTCTCGCCGCGCTGGAACAGGCCCGAGCCGTGGGCGGTCGGAATCACACCGACCTCCGCCGACAGGGGACGAAGCTCGGTCGTGCCGCGGCCGTCGATGCGCACACCCTCGGCGACGATCCGGGAACGAACGACGTCCTTCTGGAGTGAACGGAACGCCCCCTTGACCTCCTTGGCACGTCCCTCGAAGGGAGCGTCGTCACCGGCGAGACGCTCCACGAGGTCGGCCTTGATCTCGTCGATCCGGCTTTCGCGGTCCGCCTTGTCGGCGGTGGCCATGGCCGAGCGGGTGTCGTCGGCGGCGGCATCGCGTACGGCGTCGAACACCTCGTCGTCGTAGTCGACGTGGGCCTCCCAGGAGACCTCCGCGATCGGGCCGCGCTCGGCGATCAGCCGCTCACGCAGCTCGGTCTGGAGGTCGATCGAGGCCTCGATCCAGCGCTTCGACTCCTCGAGACCGTCGGCGATCACCTCTTCGGTCACCTTCGGCGCGCCTTCTTCGTACAGGCGCCACGAACCCTCGGTGCCGCCGGCCTCCACCATCATGATGGCGATCTCGCCGGCATCGGTACGCCTGCCGGCTACGACGATCTCGAACGTCGACTCGTCGCCCTGCTGGTAGGTGGGGTGGGCGACCCACTCGCCGTCGAGGTGGGACATCCGCACGGCACCGATCGGGCCGTCGAAGGGAATGCCCGAGACGTAGAGCGCGGCGGACGCGCCGTTGATCGACGCCACGTCGTGCGGGTTCTCCTGGTCGGCCCCGAGGATCGTGGCGATGACCTGGGTCTCGTTGCGGAACTCCTTGGGGAAGGAGGGACGCAACGGTCGATCGGTGAGGCGACAGGTCAGGATCGCCTGCTCGCCCGGGCGACCCTCTCGACGGAAGAACGAGCCGGGGATCTTTCCGGCGGCGTACATCCGCTCCTCCACGTCGACCGTGAGGGGGAAGAAGTCGATCCCCTCACGGGGTTTGCTCGTGCCGGCCGTGGACAGCAGCGTCGTTTCACCGACCTGCACGAACACGGCACCGGCCGCGAGGCCGGCGAGCTTGCCGGTCTCGAGCGTCATGGTGAGGCCGTCGTCGTTGATCGGCCCCGATACACGGATTGCGTCCGCCATGGGACGGCTCCTCTCGCTTGGAGGAGCGCCGTGATTCCCAGTGGTCAACGTCCCGAACCGGGCGCTCGGGCAGGTGACCACTGACAACCAGCGGCACTCCTTCGATGAAAGGGGGACGCGACCCTCGCCTCCCCCTGGTGACCGCTAGTGGCGGAGGCCCAGTCGGGCGATGAGTGTGCGGTAGCGCTCGACGTCGGTGTCCCTCAGGTAGTTGAGGAGACGACGACGGCGCCCCACCAGCATCAAGAGCCCACGGCGCGAGTGATGGTCCTTCTTGTGGACCTTGAGATGCCCGGTGAGGTGGTCGATGCGCTCCGTGAGGAGCGCGACCTGAACCTCGGGCGAACCCGTATCGGTCTCGTGCAGGCGGTACTCGGTGATGGTGTCGGACATGCGCGACTCGGTTGCTCCGTATTTTCCATTGATCGCGGACGTCGCGGGATGTTCCCGCAACCCCGGCAGGCTAACACGGGGCCCCGGATGTCCCCCCATTCCCCCCGGGGGTCACGCCGGGGCTCTGCCCTCTGCTCTGCACGCCGAGAATCCGCCGGGTCTCGGCCACGTCGAGGGCTATGCGCTCGACCAGCTCCCCGGCGCTGTCGAAACGTTGCTCCCCCCGGATTCCGGCGACGAAGCGGACCGCCACCTGCTGCCCGTAGAGGTCCCCGTCGAAATCGAGGAGGTGGGCCTCGAGCAACGAGAACCGTTGATCGTGGTGGAACGTCGGGCGCCGACCGAGGCTCAGAGCAGCCTGGTGGAGATTCCCCGGTCCGTCGACGAAGTAGCCGGCGTAGATTCCGTCGGCGGGCATGGCGATCTCGTCCGGTACCGCGATGTTGGCGGTCGGGAAACCGAGATCCCGGCCCCGTTTGTCGCCTTCGACGACGGTTCCGCGCACCTCGTGGTGCCTGCCGAGGCGACGCGCCGCGGCCTCCACGTCGCCCATGGCGAGCAACTGTCGCACCTGCGTCGACGAATAGGGCTCACTGTCCGCGTCCGCCGACATCTCCGAGGCGGGTGACACCAGCCCGAGCCCGACGACCTCGAAACCGAGATCGGCCCCCATACGCTCGAGTAGCGACACGTCGCCCGACCGGCCGTAACCGAAGTGGAAGTCCGCGCCGACGACGACGATCCGCGCTTCGAGCTCTCCGACCAGAACCTCGGTGACGAAGTCCTCGGCGCTTTCGTGCCGTCGGGTGTCGTCGAAGCGGAGGACGCGACAGACGTCGAGGAGCCCTGTGCTCTCGAGCAGTTCCAGCTTCTGCGGGAGTGTCGTCAGGAGTTTCGGAGCCGATTCCGGCCGCACGACCTGTGTGGGATGTCGGTGGAAGGTGACGAGCGCAGCGTCGAGACCTCGGGCGTCGGCGAGCTCGCGCAACAGTCGCAGTACGGCACGGTGACCGAGATGCACCCCGTCGTACGCGCCGATCGTGACAGCGGTCGCACGCTCCTTCCGGTCGGGTCGCTCGTGAATGATGTTCATGCCATTCGTCTCAGGATTTCCCCGGCTCAGGATGCCGACGCCACAACGACGGTCGGACGCAGTGTGTCACCGTCGGGCTCGTACACAGCGAGTAGTTCCCCGGTGTCGTCGACCACGGCCACTTCCCCACCACCGGCGGTCGCGCCCGGCACCGACGATTCTTCACTCCAGTCGCCCGGTGTCAGGGGACGCCCCACCTCGACGTGGCGCGCTCCCGCACTCCCGACCCGCACGCGGCGGAGGTGACCCACCGCCTGGGCCGGGGTCAGCAGTACGGCCGCGGGATCGGATTCCACGACCTCGAGCGGCGTGGCGTCGGCCAGCGTGTAGTCACCGACGCGCGTTCGGCGCAACACCCCCAGGTGGGCGGGGCCTCCGAGAGCCGCGCCGAGATCCGAAGCAAGTGTCCGGATGTACGTGCCACTGGAACACTCGACGGTAATCGTGGCGGCGGGGGGCGGGCCGGGATCGACGTTCTCGACCTCGAGGCGGTGGATCGTCACCGGCCGAGGTGGGCGCTCTACTTCCTTGCCTTCACGGGCGAGCTCGTGGAGGCGTCGCCCGCCGATCTTCACCGCCGACACCATCGGCGGCACCTGCTCGATGTCGCCCACGAACGTCACCGCAGCGCCGGCCACCTGTTCCGCGGTGACCTCCATCGGCTCACTCGCGACAACCGTGCCCGACGCATCGAGCGTGTCCGTGGCCACACCGAAGACGACCGTGGCGTCGTAGGCCTTCGACTGCGTTTGGAGAAACTGAAGAAGCCGGGTCACCCGGCCGAGGCCGACGAGGAGCACTCCCGTGGCATCGGGGTCGAGCGTTCCGGCGTGACCGACCCGCTTCTGGCCCACGACACGCCGTAGGCGCGCGACGACGTCGTGGGACGTCCAACCAGCCGGCTTGTCGACGACGAGCAGTCCGTCGAGCACCGTCGCGGCTCAGAGCTCCGCGAGGATGCGCTCGACGACCGTCTCGGGATCGTCGGTGGTCGAAAAACCCGCTGCGGAGCGATGTCCGCCGCCACCCTCGGCGACGGCGATGCGGTGGACATCGACATCTTCGATCCCGCGCAGGCTGACGCGCTGGACGCCGTCGTCACCTTGCTTGATGACACACGTGACGTTGGCCTCCGCCGTCCGGCGGAGAATGTCGATCAATCCCTCCACCTCGTCGAATTCCACACCGAAGCGTTCCCTGTCGTCCCGGCTGACGGACGTCCAGACGAAATGCTTCTCGGGAACGAGTTGCGCGCGCTCGAGTGCGTCGCCGAGAAGCTTCAGATACGCCATCCGGTGCTCCTCGAAAAGCGTGCGACTGAGGCGCGACACCGGAATGTCGAATCCCATCAGGTCGCGGGCAACCTCGAAGGTGGCGTCCGTGGTGGTGTCGTACTGGAAGCGTCCGGTGTCGCAGACCAGAGCGGCGTAGAGGCACACGGCGGCGTCGTTGTTGAGCGGTAGGCCCGTGAGCCGGATCAGGCGGTGGACGAGCATTCCACTCGCCGCGGCGTCGGGATCGATGATGTTCAGCGTCCCGTACCGCTCGTTGGAGATGTGGTGATCGATGACCACGAGATCGGATGCCGCTCGAGCGTTCTTCTCGAGGTCACCGAGGCGCGCCAGCGAACCGGTGTCGAACGTGATCATCAATTCGGGAGCCTCGGGGAAGGCTGACGGTTCGGTCAACAGATCGAGGCCGGGCAACTCCCGGTAGTGCGGTGCGGTGACGAAGGGCTCCGAGAACGAGGCAATCGATGGCCGACCGGCCTCGCGAAGCGAGTGGAAGAGACCGAGCATCGCGCCGAGTGCGTCACCGTCAGGACTCACGTGACAGGCCAGGGCGACCGTGTCGGCTTCCGCCATCAGGCGCGCGGCCTGCCATAGTGCAGCGTCGATCGCCGCCGCGCCCGGATGATCCGCCACCGGTCCCCACCGCATCGTGTCGTCGGGTGCCGTCTCGTCGCTCACGAGTTCCCTCCGGCCCCACCGTCTCCCCGCTCATCGAGGTCGCCGGTGCCACGCCCTCCGGATTCGTGGAGGCCGGCGAGGATCTCTTCGACCCGCTGGCCCGCCTCGATCGCCGGATCGGCCACGAACCTCAAGTGAGGCAGGTACTTCATGCGCACTTCGTCGCCGACGGACGCGCGCAACGCGGGTGCCGCCGAGCGAAGCGCATCGAGAGTGCCGTCGGCGTCGTCGGCGTGCCGGAGAGCGGAATAGAACACCTTCGCCTCCCGCAGATCCGGCGTGACCTCCACACCCGTGACTGTCACGAGCTCGAGACGTGGATCCGACATCCGTTCCAGTGCGTCGGCGAGGGCTTCGCGGAGCACCTCGTTGACCCGGGCCGAGCGGGGGTAGCGGCGGGTACTCACGCGGGCTCCGGCCATGCGACCTGGACGTCGAGCAGTTCCATGTCGGGAGCGGCATCAACGAGGCGATCCACGCGGATGCGCAGTTCGTCGAGTTGAACGGCCGAGGAAGCCACGAGGGCCACCGCTACTGCTGCGCGCTGCCAGGTGTCCTGGTGGTCGACTTCGGCGACCGACACCTTCAGACGATGGCGGAGACCGTCGATCAGAGGGCGAAGCACGCGACGCTTCTCCTTCAAGGAACGGCTGTGCGGGATTCGTAGCTCGTATCGGACAGCGACGGCATACACGATTTCATTCTCGCGCTCGGTTCCCCTGCCTCGCCTCGGGCGTCCGCAGGATACCTGCGGCACTCATCCTCGTCTCGGTTCCCTGCCTCGCCTCGGATCTCGCAGACTCAGGTTCGTGCGACCTCGCGCTCTTCGTAGGTCTCGATGATGTCGCCGGGCTTCAGGTCCTGGAAGTTCTCGAGGCCGATGCCGCACTCGAAGCCGGCCTGCACCTCGCGGGCGTCGTCCTTGAAACGCTTGAGCGACGCGATCTTGCCCTTCCAGATGATCGTGCCGTCGCGCAGGAAGCGCACGCCCGACCCACGGGTGATGACGCCGTTCTGGACATAGCAGCCTGCGATCTTTCCGACCCTCGGAACCCCGAAGATCTCCCGGACCTCGGCTTCCCCCGTGACGACCTCCTCGAACTCCGGCGCCAGCATCCCGACCAACGCCTGCTCGACCTCCTCGAGCACCTTGTAGATGACCTCGTACGAGCGGATGTCGACGCCCTCGGTCTCCGCTAGCTCGCGTGCCTTTCGGTCGGGCCGTACGTTGAACCCGATCACGGTCGCGGTCGAAACCGCGGCCAGGTTGATGTCGGACTCGGTGATGCCGCCCACTCCGCGGTGCACGAAGGAGAGTCGCACTTCCTCGTGTTCCTTGTCGAGCTTCTTCAGGGCGTCGGTGAGCGCCTCGAGTGAGCCCTGCATGTCGGCCTTGAGCAGCAGGTTCAAGGTGGCGACCTCGCCGCGCTGAACCATTGCGAAGATGTCTTCGAGGCGCGCGCCACCCGCCAGGATCGCCGGGTGGCGGAGATCCTCGGCACGGCGGCGGCGTGCCCGTGCGTCGGCGACGGTGCGGGCGGTCTTGTCGTCGGGAGCCACGCGCAGCTCGTCGCCCGCCAACGGCGTGTCATCGAGGCCGAGAACCTCGACGGGGACGGACGGGCCGGCTTCGTCGACACGCTCACCCTGGTCGTTGAACAGCGCCCGCACCTTGCCCCAGGCCGGGCCTGCCACGATCTGGTCGCCACGGCGGATCGTCCCGCGCTCGACCACGACGGTGGCCACGGGACCACGCCCCTGATCGAGGTGTGATTCCAACACGACAGCGCGCGCCGGAGCCTTCGGGTCGGCGCGCAGGTCTTCCACCTCGGCCACCAGCAGCAGTGAGTCGAGAAGCGACTCCACACCGTCGCCGGTGATCGCCGACACGTCGTTGACGATGATGTCGCCACCCCATTCCTCGGGGACGAGCTCGTGTTCGGCGAGCTGCTGGCGGACCCGCTGCGGATCGGCGTCGTCACGGTCGACCTTGGTGACTGCCACGATGATCGGCACCTCGGCGGCCTTCGCGTGGCTGATGGCTTCCACCGTCTGGGGCATCACGCCGTCGTCGGCGGCGACCACGAGGATCACGACATCGGTGACCTCGGCGCCGCGGGCGCGCATCGCCGTGAACGCCTCGTGACCCGGCGTGTCGATGAAGGTGATCGCGCCGCTGTCGCGCTCCACCTGGTAGGCGCCGATGTGCTGGGTGATTCCGCCCGCCTCACCGCCCACGACATCGGACTCACGGATCTTGTCGAGCAGCGTGGTCTTGCCGTGATCGACGTGGCCGAGGACCGTGATGATGGGTGGGCGCGCTTCGAGAAGGCTCTCGTCGATCTCCTCGTCCTCCTCGTCACCGAGAAGAACGGCGAGCTCCAACTCCTCCTCGGCACCGGGTTCGACGAGGAGGACCTCGGCGCCGAGCTCCTCGGCGATGAGCTCCACCATCTCGTCGGCCAGCGACTGCGTACCCGTGACCATCTCGCCCGCGTCGAAGAGCAACCGCACCAGGTCGGCGGCTGTGCGGTTCAGGCGCGGCGCGAGCTCTTGGATCGTGGACCCGCGGGGCACCACGATCTCGCCCTCGGGGACCGGAGCGTCGGTGGGTGTGAACGTGTGCTGTTCGGGCTGGAGTTCCTCTTCGGCGACGCGCCTGCGCTTGCGCTTCTTCTTGCGTGGACGGAAGTTCTGACCGGGACGGCCGCGACCACCGCCGGGAGCACCGCGTCCGCCGGGACCACCCGGGCCACCACCGGGACCGCTGGGACCGCCGCTCGGGCCGCGACCACCACCCCCGGGCCGGGCGAAACCACCCGTGCGGGGACCCGGGGCTCCCCCGCCCCCAGCACCACCGCCACCGCCACGACCACCGGAGGGGGGTGGCGTGGAGCGTCGGCCCGACGGTGGCGTCGAGCGACGCTGTCCGGGTGGTGGCGGAATGGGCTTACCGGAGGGACTCAGCGGGCGGGCGGAAGGCTCGGGCTTGCCGCCGACGTCGGGCACCGACGGCGGGCTTTCTCCCGTGCGCGCGGCAGCAGGACGCGTGCCCTCCGCTGCGCGCTCTGCGGCGCGGCGCTGCTCAGGCGTCGCCTCACCGCGAGCCGCGGCCACCTGCTCGCCGGCGTCGGGCGTGGAACGGACCTTGCGACGGGCGGGCGATTCCGATTCGGCCGCGGGCGTGGGCACAGCGGCTTCCCCGGTCGGGGTGGGCTCCGTAGATGTCGCCGCGGTCGCCGACGGCTCGGCCTCCGGCTTCGGGGCGGTCGCTGACGCAGGCTCGGGCTCGGCCTTGGGGGCCTTGCGGGTCGTCGACCTCGCGGAAACGACCTTCTTCTTGGCCGGCGCCTTCTTCTTGGCCGGTTTCTTCTCGGGTTCGGGCTCGCGTCGAAGACCCTTGGAATCGGCGAGCCTGCGCACGCGGTCGGCCTGAGGCTCCTCGATGCTCGAGGAGTGGCTCTTGACGCCGATGCGCAGTTCCTCGGACAGCTCGAGAACGACCTTGTTCTCGACGCCCAGTTCGCGTGCGAGCTCGTAGACCCGGATCTTCTTGATCGCCAAGGTACCTACGCCTCCTCGACCGGGCGGGAGGTTTCGGCAACATCGCCCTCGGCAACATCGCCCTCGGCAACATCGCCCTCGGCAACATCGCCCTCGGCGGCAGGGGGCGCGGTCTCGGGCGCAGGGGCGATCGGGGCCCCCGACGGCTCGAAGCCGAGCTGCTCGGCGGGGACAGGATCGCTGCCGTCGGCGGGCTGCCACAGGTCCTCGCCATCGGGACCCTTGACCCACTCGCCCTCGGCGTACTCGCCGCCTCCGGCCTCTTCTTCCGCCAGTTGGGTCTCGCTCTTGATGTCGACCCGCCAGCCGGTGAGCCGACCCGCCAGGCGGACGTTCTGGCCCTCCTTGCCGATGGCGAGGGACAGCTGGAAGTCGGGCACGATCACCGTGGCGTTGCCGGTGCTCTCGTCGACCCGTACCTCACGGACCCGCGCGGGCTGGAGAGCCTTCATCACGAAATCCTCGGGGCCTTCGCTGTAGGGCACGATGTCGACCTTCTCGCCACGCACCTCGTTCACGACCATGCGGACCCGCGAGCCCCGCGCACCCACACACGCGCCGACAGGGTCGACGTTGCTGTCGTTGGACGCCACCGAGATCTTCGTACGGTGTCCCGGCTCGCGGGCGATCGCCTTGATGTCGACAACGCCGTCGACGATCTCGGGAACCTCCAACTCGAAGAGCCGCTTGATGAGCCCGGGGTGGGTGCGCGACACCACGATCTGCGGGCCCTTGGCGGTCTTGCGCACCTCGACGATGTAGGCCTTGAGGCGACTGCCGTGCTCGTACCGCTCGTTCTGGACCTGCTCGGCCTGTGGCAACAGCGCCTCGACCCTTCCGAGATCGAGCAGCGTGTACCGCTGGTCGGTCTGCTGGATGATCCCCGTGACGATGTCGCCCTCGCGTCCCGAGTACTCCTCGAACTTCATGTCGCGCTCGGCTTCACGGATGGTCTGCAGGATCACCTGCTTGGCCGTCTGCGCGGCGATGCGACCGAAATCGTCGGGGGTGTCGTCCCACTCCCTCACGACGTTGCCGTCTTCGTCGAGTTCCTGGGCGACCACCCCGATCTCGCCGGTCTCGACGTCGATTTCGACCAGTGCCTCCTCGGCGGCGTTGGGCATCCGCTTGTAGGCGGTGACCAGAGCGTTGGCAAGACCCTCCAGGAGGATCTCGACACTGATTCCGCGCTCGCTCTCGATGTTGTGGAGCGCTTCCATCATCTCGGTGTTCACGATCGCGCCGCCTTCTGCTTCTGTCGGCCCTTGCGATTCTGAGAGGTGCCGGGCTTGTCGCCGCGCGTCCACTCGAACGTGGTGCGCGCCTTGGCGATGGCGTCGTACGCCAGTCGATGCTTCGTTCCGTCGGTCTCGACCACACAGCCGTCGGAGTCAGCTTCGGTCAGCGTGCCGTCGAAGCGACGGTTCCCGTCGAGAGGCGCAAACGTCTTCATGCTCACGGTTGTCCCGACAGCTGCTGCAAAGTGCTCCGGGGTACGTAGCGGCCGTTCGAGGCCCGGGCTGCTGACTTCCAGGGCGTAGCGGGTTCGCAGATCAGCGTCTTCCTCGAAGGCCGCCTCGAGGGCGCGTGTCGCGTCGGTGAGCGTGTCGAGATCCACACCGGCCGTGCCGTCGACCAGGATCCGCAGCATGGCGGACCCCGCGTTCCCGACGATCTCGACGTCGTACAGGGACAGGTCGGAATCGATGACGGCAAGGACACCGGTGACGAGGTGTCGCACGGCGTCCAAGCCTGTCGCTACTTCCGTCCGCCATCGTCACCTCACCTCCCACCTTCCACTCGTCGCCTGCCACTCGTCGCCTGCTCCACTCCGCCCGCACGTCCGTCTGCACGCCCGTCCGCACGGCGGCAACACGATTCGCGGCAACAAAAAACGTGGGCCACGAAGCCCACGTCCATGTGGCCGCGACCGACCCCACAGCCGTGGCGCCGGTCCGATCCGTGCGGTCGGACTGAACCCGGGAGTATAGAGCGCGCCGGGCCCGTTTCGCCGCTCGTTCCCCCAACTAGCGTCCCCTTCATGCCCGACCGCTTCACCACGCTGGAGACCGCCGGGCGCGAGGTGCGGCTCTCGAACCCCGACAAGGTCTTCTTTCCCGCCACCGGGGCGACCAAGATGGACCTGGCCCTGTACTACCTCGCCGTCGGTGACGGCGCACTGCGAGGCGTGTTCGAGCGCCCCACGGTCCTCAAGCGCTACCCCGACGGAGCCGGTACGAAGCCCTTCTTCCAGAAGCGGGTCCCGGCCACACGACCCGAGTGGCTGCGCACCGTGGAGGTGGCGTTTCCGTCGGGACGCACCGCCGACGAACTGTGCCCGGCCGACACCGCGCACCTCATCTGGGCCGTCAACCTGGGGTGCCTCGACCTCAACCCGTGGGCGGTGCGTGCCGCCGATGTGGACCACCCCGACGAGCTACGCATCGACCTGGACCCTCAACCCGGCGTGTCGTTCGACACCGTCCGCCGGGTGGCCCTGTGCACCCGCGACGTCCTCACCGAGCACGGTCTCGTCGGATTTCCCAAGACCTCCGGCTCCCGCGGAATCCACGTCAACGTCCGTATCTCCCCACGCTGGGACTTCCTGGCGGTCCGACGGGCGGCGCTGGCACTCGGACGGGAAGTCGGGCGTCGCATGCCCGACGATGCCACCACGCACTGGTGGAAGGAGGAGCGCGGCGAACGCGTCTTCTTCGACTACAACCAGAACGCCCGTGATCGCACCGTTGCCTCCGCCTACTCGGTACGCGACACGTCGGACGCACGAGTGTCGGCTCCCCTCACCTGGGATGAGGTCGTCGATGTGGATCCCGCCGAGTTGACCCTCGCGACCGTGCCCGAACGCTACCGGCGCCTCGGCGACCTCACGGCCCCGATCGATGACGCTGCCTACGCCCTCACCGAGCTACTCGAGCTGGCGGCACGTGACGAGCGCGAGGGAATCGGCGACGAACCCTGGCCTCCGAACTTCCCGAAGATGCCGGGCGAGCCGAAGCGCGTCCAGCCGAGCCGCGCCCGCAGAAGCGACTGAGCCGGATCTCGTCCCCACCTACGGTCTCACCCGCGGGGCGAGAACACCTCCGAGAGCTCCACCGGCGGGGCCACCTCGAGCTGCGCATATGTGCAGCCCCGCGGATCCCGGTCGGGGCGCCACCTCCGGAACCGTGCGTTGTGGCGGAATCGTGTTCCCTGCATGTGCTCATAGGCGACTTCGACGACACGCTCGGGTCGCAACGGCGTCCACGAGAGGTCCTTCGACGCGTTCCAGCGACTCGGTGACCCCGGCATGCGTGTGCCCTCCCCCGCGTGGGCCGACTCGTCGGCCCATTCCCGCCACGGATGCCCGTCGAGGGCACGGCTCTCGAGCGGGCGAACGTCTTCGAGGAGTGACCCACGTTGCGTTGCCTTCATCGACGATGCCACGCCGACGTGGTGCAGCACGCCCGCGTCGTCGAACAACCCCAGGAGGAGCGAACCCACACCGTCACCGTCCTTGTGGAGTCGGTAACCGCCGACGACGCAGTCGGCCGTGCGCTCGTGCTTCAGCTTCAGCATGTCGCGGGCACCGGGACGGTAGGCCGAGCGGAGGCCCTTGGCCACAACGCCGTCGAGACCCGCGCCCTCGAACCGGGTGAACCAGTCGGCCGCCACGGCCCGGTCGGTCGTCGCCGGGGTCAGGAACAGAGGCGGCTCACGGTTCTCCAGGATCCTCTCGAGTCGGGTTCGGCGGTCGACAAAGGCTTCGTCGAGGAGCGCCTCGTCGCCCACCGCCAGGAGGTCAAACGCCACGTACGAGGCGGGCATCTGCTCGGCGAGCATCGCCACGCGCGAGTCGGCCGGATGGATTCGCAGTGAGAGTCGGTCGAAGTCGAGGCCGTCGTCTCCGGCGATGACGAGTTCACCATCGAGGACACACCGCGGCGGGAGTTGTTCCCGCAACGGTTCGACCATCTCCGGGAAGTAGCGCACGAGTGAACGGCCGTTGCGGCTCTGGAGCTCGAGCTCGTCGACGTCGCGAAACACGAGACACCGGAAGCCGTCCCACTTGGGCTCGTAGGACCAGCCCCCATCGGACGGCAGCGTGCGGGCCAGTTTGGCCAGCATCGGATCGACGGGTGGTCGGACCGGAAGGTCCACGGCTCAGGTTCCCTTTGCTTCGCCTCGGGCGACGCAGGATACCTGCGCCGCTTCTTCCTATGCCTCGTCTCGGGTGGCGCGGGATACCCGCGCCACTGACCCTCGTCTCGGGCCCTCGGCTCAGGTTCCCGGGGCTCCGGGCAGGGTCGCCAGCGCGTCGACGTCGTCGATCGCGACCTCGTCCCGCTCGCCACCGGCGCGGATCTTGCGTTCCACGACACCGCGCTCGAGCCCCTTGGCGCCGAGCGTCAACTGGACAGGCATCCCCATGAGGTCGGCATCGGCGAACTTCACACCGGGCCGGGCGTCGCGGTCGTCGTAGAGAACGGACAGACCTCGATCGCCGAGCGCGGCGTAGAGCCGGTCGGCGGCGGCGCTGACGGCGGCGGCGGTGTCGCCCTTTCCGGGAAGGGCGAGGAGGTGGACGTCGTAGGGCGCGAGATCCGCGGGCCACACCATGCCGTCGTCGTCATGGTGCTCCTCCACCACCGCGGCCACGATCCGCGAGAGGCCGATGCCGTAGCAACCCATGACCATCGGATGACCTCTTCCACTCTCGTCGAGATAGGTGGCGTCGAGAACCTCGGAGTACTTCGTGCCGAGCTGGAACGTGTGGCCGACTTCGATGCCACGGTCGACCGACAGCTCCCCCTCGCAACGGGGGCACCCGTCACCGGTGGCGACGGTCGCGATCTCCGCCCACGTGTGGATCGCGAAGTCACGGCCGGGCGCGAGATGGCGTACGTGATGGTCGATCTCGTTGGCACCGCTCACCCATTCCGTGCGCGTCGCGACGCCGGGATCGGCCACGACCAGATCGACGCCGTCCGCGTGCGGACCGAGGAAGCCGACCGGCAGTGCCGGGTTTGCGGCGAAGTCGTCCTCTCCGAAGAGCGCGACCCTCCGGGGAGCCAGTGCCGCCGCGAGCGCGAACTCGTTGAGATCGCGATCGCCCGGGACGAGTGCCAATCCGACCCCGGCGTCGCCCTCTTCGCTCTCCATGCGGAAGGCCATCGTCTTGAGCAGTGCGGCGGGCGACTCGTGAAGGTGTGTCGCGACGTCGTCGATACCTGGCATGTCGGGTGTGTCCACGATCTCGGGCTCCGGCACACCTGATATGTCCGGCATCGGTGGCGTGTCGGCACCGTCGGTCGGACTGACGCGGCGACGCGCCGCTTCGACGTTCGCGGCGTAGTCGCAGGAGCGGCACCACACGAAGGCGTCCTCCCCGACCGCGGCGACCGCCATGAACTCGTGATTCACGTCGCCTCCGATCTCACCCGCCTGTGCCTCGACCGGTCGGAAGGTCAGACCACAACGCTCGAACACGCGGTGGTAGGCGTCGTACATCTGCTGGTAGGTGACGCGCAGGCCGTCGACGTCGGCATCGAAGCTGTACGCGTCCTTCATGAGGAACTCCCGCGTGCGCAGAAGACCGAATCGGGGACGCAGCTCATCGCGGTACTTCCAGCCGATCTGGAAGAGGTTGACCGGAAGATCCCGGTAGCTGGAGAACTCAGCAGCCACCGTGGCGGTGATGACCTCCTCGGCGGTAGGCGCGAGGGCAAAGGCCGTGTCTTTGCGGTCGTGCAGGCGAAACATCAAGGGCCCGTAGTCGTCGCTGCGCCCACTGCGCTCCCACAGCTCGAGCGGCTGCACGACCGGCAAGAGGACCTCCTGGGCTCCTGCGGCGGTCATCTCTTCCCGCACGATCTCCTCGACCGCACGCAACACCTGGTGGCCGAGGGGCAGCCACGAATACAGGCCCGCGGCCACCTTGCGCAGGTAGCCGGCGCGCACCAGGAGCCGGTGGCTGTCGACCTCGGCGTCGGTGGGGTCATCGCGGAGCGTCCGCGCGAAGAGTCGGGACATCCGCATCGCGGTCACCCTACCGGCGCCGGGTTGGGCGCCCCGGCCTTTGATTCCGGAGCCTCCGCAAAATCCGACCTTTTCGCTTGGATTTAAACCTGACTCAGGGTAAGATTTCTCTCTCATGAACTCCGTACGCCCGAGATCCCGAGACTCCGCAACCGGAGCCGACCCGTCCGACGTGCCGCGGTCGGCTCTGGGCCTACCTGTCGGGCTCGTCGACCGCACTCGGCGAGAGCGAAACGAGGTTCTGGACCATGGGTCGCTGATGGCGATCGACGTCTCCGAACTGCGGTCACGCCAACTCTCGCCGGCCATCGAGTCGGAAGTCGACACCTACGAGGCCACCGTCGAGTCCTACCTGCGCGGCGAGATCGACGAGGACGTCTTTCGCGTCTTCCGTCTCAACCACGGGATCTACGGCCAGCGCCAGGGCGGCCACAATCAAATGGTCCGCATCAAGGTGCCCGCCGGTCGGATCGCGCCCGAGCAACTGGAGATGATCGGGCACCTCGCCGCCACGTACTCACGCGGATGGGCCCACCTCACCACCCGCCAGAACGTGCAGATGCACTTCGTGAGCCTCGAAGACACGCCCGAAGTCATGCGGCTCCTCGCGTCCGTCGGCCTCACGACCCGCGAGGCGTGCGGCGACACGGTGCGCAACGTCATGGGCTGCCACCTCGCGGGAGCCTGCCCGAACGAGGTTCTCGACGTGAGCGCGTGGGCACAGGCCACCGCCGAGCACTTCATGCGGAACCCGCTCTCGCAGCGCCTCCCCCGGAAGTTCAAGATCAACTTCTCGGGATGCGCGGTCGACTGCGGCCAGGCCATGTTCAACGACGTGGGTGTCGTGGCCGTCAGCCGACCCCGCGACGACGGAACGACCGAGGCCGGCTTCCGGATCTTCATCGCGGGCGGCCTCGGCGCGAACCCCCATCCCGCGCAGGTACTCGAGGACTTCACCAGCCGAGAAGATCTCCTTCCCACCATCGAGGCGGCGCTTCGGGTCCAGGACCACTTCGGGAACCGTGACAACAAGCTGCGGGCCCGTATGAAGTGGCTCGTCGACACACTCGGCATGAAGGAACTGCGCGAGCGCATCGCAAAGGAACGCAAGTTCCTGCGGGCGTCCGCCACATGGCCCGGGGGAATCCCCGAAGCGGTTCGTACCGACGGCGACGAGCCGGCGGGAACCGAGGGTGACCTCGAGAACGTGCCCGGCATGACGCCGGTGACGATCTCGTCGAGCGATCCGTTCCGTCGCTGGGAGCAGGCCAACGTCGTTCGTGGTCGAGCGAACGGCTCGGTGAGTGCGTACGCCTACGCGCGGCTCGGCGACATCACGACCGCCCAGTTCGACGCCCTGGCGGAACTCCAGCGTGACCTCGATCTCGACATCCGCATCACCAACCGCCAGAACTTCGCCCTCCGGGACCTCACCGAGGACCAGCTCCCCGTGCTACACGAACGGCTCGGCGAGATGAGCATGGCCGAACCCGGTGCCGAGTTGGCCCGCGATGTCGTGTCATGCCCTGGCGCCGACACGTGCAATCTCGCTGTCACGCAGTCACGCGGCCTGGCTGACGACATCGGTACGGCGCTCGACGATGCCGGGCTCGCCGAGGTCGGTGGGGTCCGGATCAACATCTCGGGCTGCACCAACAGCTGCGGTCAGCACCACGTCTCCGACATCGGGTTCTTCGGTCTGGAGCGTCGCGCGCACGGCCGCGCGGCACCCGGCTACCAGATGCTTCTCGGAGGGCGTCTGGGCGACACCGAGGTCGAGTTCGGGTCCAAGGCGGCGAAGCTGCCCGCCAAGCAGGCGGGCCAGGCGGTCGTGCGGCTCGTGGGCCGGTACGCCGACGAGCGCGACGCCGGTGAGACGTTTCGCTCGTGGCTGGAACGCTCGGGCGGCGCCGCCGAGGTCGGACGCAGCCTCGACGACCTGAGTGAGTTCCCCGATCCCGAGACGAACCCCGAATTCTACGTGGACTTCCACGAGACCGGTCCGTACGTCAAGGAGACCGGCGACAGCGAGTGTGCGACGTGAGTGTCACGACTGTTCCCGACTCCGCGGAGCTCGAACAGATCTCGGCGCGCCTCGAGGTCGGTCCCGCAGGCGACGCGGTCCGGTGGGCTGTCGAGACGTTCGGCGACGGGCTGGTCCTGGCCGCCTCGTTTCAGGACTGCGTCCTGATCGACATCGCCACGAAGGTGGTGCCCGACGTCGACGTGGCCTTCCTCGACACGCAGTATCACTTCTCCGAGACCCTCGAGTTCGTCGAGACGGTGCGCGACCGCTACGACCTGAACCTGCGTGTCCTCCAACCGACGGCTCAGCCCGACGAGCTCTGGAAGACAGACACCGACGCGTGCTGCGCGGTCCGCAAGGTCGAGACTCTGCGACGTGCTCTCGACGGCAAGTTGGCGTGGATGAGCGGGCTGCGTCGCTGCGAGGCGCCGAGCCGGGCCGATGCTCCCGTCGTGAGCTGGGATGTGGCTCGGGGGCTCGTGAAGGTGAATCCGATCGTGACCTGGAGCGACGACGACGTCGCCGCCTACAGCGCCGCGCACGACCTGCCCGAACACCCCCTGAGTTCCGCGGGCTACACCTCGATCGGGTGCTGGCCGTGCACGAAGCCGGTCACCAACGGAGGCGACGCCCGCGCCGGACGCTGGGCCGACTCCGACAAGCTCGAGTGCGGCCTCCACCTCTGACCGGCACCTCGGCGTCACGCAGCCTCGAAGCTCCAGATGATGCGTGAGCAAGTCGCCTTGCGGGGTTCAGTCGGCGATCTGGCGGATCTTCTCGATGTGTTCGGCCGTGTGGTTGACGTCGGCGCCCTGGATCTGGATCAGCTGCTCACGCTCAGCTTCGGCGATCGCCTCCGCGTCGGCGTCGGCGGCTGCGAGACGGGCCTCGATCCCCTCCTCGATGATGCGCTCGGCTTCCTCGACAAGAGCGTCGACCATCTCGGCTTCGGGAACGACGCGCACGACCTGACCGCGCACGAAGAGGTGGCCGCGGCCCCGTCCGGCGGCGATACCGAGGTCGGCGCCGCGCGCCTCACCCGGCCCGTTGACGACACAACCCATCACGGCGACCTGCAAGGGGATCGAGCGTTCCTCCAGAACGGCTTGTGCGTCGTTGGCGACCCGGATCACATCGACCTCGGCACGCCCACACGACGGGCACGCGATGAGATCGAGGCCCGTGCGTTCACGCAGACCCATGGTCTCGAGAAGGGTGCGCCCGGCCTTGGCCTCCTCGACCGGGTCGGCGGTGAGCGAGTAGCGGATCGTGTCACCGATCCCCTCGGCCAGAAGTGTGCCGATTCCCGCCGTCGACTTCACGAGGCCGGCGGGGATCGGGCCGGCCTCGGTGACGCCCAGGTGCAGAGGAAAGTCGACGCGCTCGGAGAGAAGTCGGTAGGCGTCGATCATCGTCGGCACATTGGACGATTTCACGGAGATCTTCACGTCCTCGAAGCCGACCTCCTCGAAATAGGCGAGTTCCCGCTCGGCGGACGCCACGAGCGCCTCGGGTGTGGGGCCGCCATGACGTTCGGCGATGTCGGGATCGAGGCTCCCGGCGTTCACCCCGATGCGGATCGGGAGCCCGCGGTCCTTCGCCTCGGTGGCCACCGCCTTGATCTGGTCGGGCTTGCGGATGTTCCCCGGGTTGAGACGCAGGCCCTGAACGCCTGCCTCCATCGCGGCGAGCGCGAGCCGGTACTGGAAGTGGATGTCGGCGATGATCGGTACCGGCGAGCGCGGCACGATGGCGGCGAGGCCTTCGGCGGCGGGTTCCTCGTTGCAGGTACACCGGACGATGTCGGCTCCCGCCCCGGCGAGGGCGTAGATCTGCGCGAGGGTGCCGTCCACGTCGGCGGTGCGCGTGGTGGTCATGGACTGAACGGACACCCGGGCGTCTCCACCCACCTCGACGTCACCGACGCGGATGGAACGGGTCTTTCGACGGGTCACGATCATCAGAAGGGGTTCTGGAGCGGGTTGCTGGCGTCGAGGAACAACGACGAGAAGAAGATGAACCCCAGGACCACCATCACCGCACTCGTGATCGGTAAGAGTTTGGCCACGTCGGCCTGGACCGGGCGTCCCTTGATCGTGGACGCGATCTTCTCGTAGCAGGCGATGGCGACATGGCCTCCGTCGAACGGGAGCAGCGGGATGAGGTTGAAGATACCGACGAAGACGTTGATCGAGACGAGCAGACCCAGCACAGCGAGCCACCCGGTCGCAACGGCCTGATTGGCGAGCCGCCCGAAGCCGAGCGGCGAAACGAACCGTTCCTGCGACTGTTCGCCCTGGGAATCCTCGCCCCCGCTGAAGACCGTGTCCACATAGTTGACGATGCCCGAGGGTGAGAACAGACGGCCGAGCGCCTCGACGGACTGCTGGGCTGTGCGGCCGAACACAACGAACGTTTCCCGCACCGCCGGGACCGGCGCCACACGGTCGGTTTCGAAGGCCGGCGTGACACCGATGAGGCCCACGTCCTCGCCGTTGTCGTCGGTGAGCTCCGGCACCACGGGGATGTCGATCACCTCACCGTCACGCTCGACGGTGACGACCAGCTCCTCTTCCGGACGCGGCCGTACGTAGTCGCGCAGGTCATCGAAGGTCTCGATCTGTACGCCGTCGATGGAGAGGATCACGTCGTCGGGCTCGAGGCCCGATTCCTCGGCCGCCGTGCCCTCTCCAACCGTGCCCACGGCCGTCGTGTCGGTGATGAGTCCGATGGACACGAGCAAGATGAAGATCAGGAGTAGCGCGAGCATGAAGTGCACGGCCGACCCGGCGACGGCGACCCCGATCCGGTCGTGGAACGACTGGTTCCGGTAGGCGCGGGGCTCGTCCTCGGGCTCGACCTTCTCGAGGTTGTTCATGCCGATGATGCGCACGTAGCCACCGAGAAGGACAGCCTTCACGCCGTACTCGGTTTCCCCGCGACGCACCGACCAGATCTTCGGTCCGAACCCGACGAAGAACTCGGTGACCTTCATGCCGCTGCGCTTGGCCATGACGAAGTGGCCGGCCTCGTGGAGGATGATGATCGTCGGCAGAGACAGGATCAGGACGATCGTGCCGACGAGTTGGGGCTGAAGGACCGCCCAGACGGTGACGAGCAACACGATGACCGTCGTGACGAAGAGGACCTTGCGGCCGCTGATCTTCGTCGTCTCGAGTGGGTCCTTCACGCTGCGCTCCTCCGGCGGACGCTCTGGCGGGCGCGCTCGCGCGCGGTCCGGTCGACATGGAGAACGTCTTCTGTGGTCTCGACGTTCCCGGGACCGGCCTGAAGCGCCTCATCCACCACTTCTTCGATTCCGGTCCAGGGAAGGGCCCTGTCGAGAAAGGCCGCCACCGCCACCTCGTTGGCGGCGCTGACCGCCGCCGGGGCGCCTCCGCCCGCACGCCCGGCCGCTTCGCACAGCGCCAGGCAGCCGAAGGCCTCACGGTCGGGCTCCTCGAACGTCAAGTCGCCCATCCCGGTCCAATCGATCGCCCCGTAGGGAACGGGGTGACGCTCGGGGGCCCCCAGAGCGAGCCCGATGGGCAGCCGCATGTCGGGCTCCGACATCTGGGCGATGGTGGCGCCGTCGGTGAACTCCACCATGCCGTGGATGATCGACTGCGGGTGCACCACGACGTCGATGTGGTCGTAGTCGAAGCCGAACAGCTCGTGGGCCTCGATGACCTCGAGACCCTTGTTCATGAGAGTCGACGAATCGATCGTGATCTTCGCTCCCATGTCCCATGTCGGGTGATCGAGGGCGTCCTCCACGCTCACTCCCTGGAGTTCGCGGCGCGACCTCCCGCGGAACGGCCCACCGCTCGCCGTGAGGATGAGCCGGCGGACCTCACCGGTCGCTCCGGAGCGGAGCGCCTGGTAGAGCGCCGAGTGTTCGGAATCGACGGGGACGAGCTCGGCTCCGCTGCGCTCGCGAACCCGGCCCACGACGGGACCGCCGGCGATCAAGCTCTCCTTGTTGGCGAGCGCGAGGCGTGTGCCCGTCTCGAGAGCGGCCAGGGTGGCGGGAAGCCCGGCGAAGCCGACGACCGCGTTCAGCACGACATCGGCATCCGGATGGCGGGCGAGTTCGGCCAACACGTCCGGGCGGTCTCCACACACGACGGCGGCGTCGCCGGGCACACCGAACTCGCGAGCCTGAGACGCCAACTGCTCGGAGTCGCGGCCACACGCGAGAGCGACGACCTCGAACAGGTCCGGCAGCTCTCGGATGAGCTCGAGTGCCTGGGTTCCCACCGATCCGGTGGAGCCGAGAACGACGATCCGACGCGGCCGGTGCGGACCCGACGCGAGCGGGTCGGCGGGCATCACGCCCTCAGAGGTTGAGGCCGAGCGCCAGGTAGTACACGACCGGCAGACAGAAGAGAATGCCGTCGAAGCGGTCGATCACGCCGCCGTGGCCGGGTAGGAGCGATCCGAAGTCCTTGATGCCGAGATCGCGCTTGAGGAGCGACTCGCACAGGTCTCCGATCGGGGCCGCGATGGCCACGGCCAGACCGACCCACAGGCCCGAGCCGGTGTCCCACGGCGAGATCTGAGCGACCACGATGAGGCCCACGAGAATCGACGCGGCCATCCCTGCGACCAGACCCTCGATCGTCTTGTTCGGCGAGATGCGTTCGAGCAGCGGCGTCTTGCCCACGGCGCTGCCCACGAAATACGCCGCCACGTCGTAGGCGATCGCGCACAGCGCGAGACCCCAGATGAGGCCGATCCCGTCGGGATGGGTGAGGATCAGGCCGGCGAAGCCCCCGAGCGCTCCGACGTAGCCGAACCCGAGCAGCGTGACCGAGATGTTGACGGTCGGCTCTGCAGTCACGACCTCGGCCAGATACCAGAGGAACGTGAATCCGACGACGAGAACGATCACGAGCGGGTAGGCGGCGTCGCCACGCTCGTAGGCCAGGATGGGCATCGCCGCCGATCCCAGGATTCCGATGAGCACGGCCGGGCTGTAGCCGTGGGAGCGCAGTGCCCCGAACAGTTCGACGCTGGCCACAGCCACGACCAGCGTGGCGAACCAGGCCACGGCGCCTCGGCCGATCAGGAGGCAGATGATGGCCAGAACGGCGATGACGCCGGCCGTGGCGACGGCCGTGGGCAGGTCACGCTCTTCGGGGCCCGAGCGGGCCGGAGGCGTGGCGCTGCGCCTGCGCCGACGCGGCGCTCCGGCACGCCTTGGTCGACCGGCCGGTGCCGCCCGGCGCTCCGCCACTTCCTCGGCGAACACCGCGTCGTCGTCGACCGGGGTGTCATCACCCAGCGCGCCCACCGCGGCGGTCTGGTCGGTCAGTTCCTCGGCGAAGTCGACTTCGTCCCAGTCGCCGGGCTGCTCGCGAAAACGCGGCGTGGTTCCCGAGACGTGGCGCCAGGCGTCGTCCTCGTCGGACTGACCGGTGCCGGGATCACTGTCGGGGAGGACGCGTGGCGATTCGCCGGTCGGCGGTTCGGTCCAGTGCGGAAGATCCACAGGCTGACTGGGTTCGCCACCCGCGTCGCCACCCGGTTCATCGGCAGACGCGCGGGCTCCTCCCGCCGACCATGTCGCGCCTTCGGTCTCGAAGGGACCGGTCCCCGATGCGCGGGGAAATCGTGCCATCGGATCGACTCCTGCACCCGACGGCGGCGAGGTGGCCGGGGGATCGTCGGCACCCCGGGACACGACGTCGCCACCCTCGATGGCGGCCTGCGCCTCTTCGGCCCCGAGGATGCGCACACCCTCTTTCGACGGACGAGGGCGAGGGGGCTCAGCCGGTTCGTCGCCCAAGGACTCGAGCTCCTCGAAGGGCTCGTCCGACCACGCGTCGGTCTCGTCGCCGCGCTGGTCCTGCGGGCGGTCATCGCGTTCGTCGTCCATCACACCTCCCCCGGTCTCGCCAAAGCCAGGCTAGACCGCCCACGCCCCCTGATGCCTGAACCGCACGAGACCGCACCACGGCGGCACGCCTGCAACGTGGCCGTCAGACCTCGAGCAGCTCCTGCTCCTTGTGGGCGGCGAGCGAATCGATCTCCTCGACGACCTCGTGCGTGGCCTTCTCCAGGGTCTTCTCGACACGGTCCATCTCGTCGCGCGAGATCTCTCCGTCCTTTTCCAGCGACTCGATGTCGTGGCGTGCCTGGCGGCGGGCGTTGCGCACCGACACCCGCGCCTCTTCCGCACGCTGCTTCACGACCTTGACGAGTTCCTTGCGACGCTCCTCGGTGAGCGGCGGAAACGCCAGGCGGATCACCTGACCGTCGTTCGAGGGATTGATCCCGAGGTCGCTGCCCTGAACAGCCTTCTCGATCGCCGCGATCGACGACTGGTCGTAGGGCGAGATGACGAGAAGGCGCGGCTCGGGAACGGAACATCCGGCGAGCTGCTGGAGCGGGACTTCGGAGCCGTAGTAGTCGACCTTGAGCTTCTCGACCAGCGCCGGCGCGGCGCGTCCTGTGCGGATGGCACCGAACTCCTCTTGGAGATGGCCCACGGCCTTGCGCATCTTGGTGCGGCAGTCGTCGACCGCCATGGCGACCATCTCGTCACCTTCGGATCCGCTCATGGTCGTCCCTCCGGGGGTGAGCACAGCACCGATCCGGCGTGAACCCACACCCTCCGATACTCGGCTGCGCTCATGGTCGTCCCTCCGGGGGTGAGCACAGCACCGATCCGGCGTGAACCCACACCCTCCGATACTCGGCTGCGCTCATGGTCGTCCCTCCGGGGGTGAGCACAGCACCGATCCGGCGTGAACCCACACCCTCCGATACTCGGCTGCGCTCATGGTCGTCCCTCCGGGGGTGAGCACAGCACCGATCCGGCGTGAACCCACACCCTCCGATACTCGGCTGCGCTCATGGTCGTCCCTCCGGGGGTGAGCACAGCACCGATCCGGCGTGAACCCACACCCTCCGATACTCGGCTGCGCTCATGGTCGTCCCTCCATGGAACTGACCACAGTACCGATGGGTTCGCCGACCAGCGCACG
Organism: uncultured Actinomycetes bacterium; assembly: GCA_963704035.1. Taxonomy (GTDB): domain Bacteria; phylum Actinomycetota; class Acidimicrobiia; order IMCC26256; family JAOSJL01; genus JAOSJL01. The sequence goes on from CAVPGR010000002.1 coordinate 1,281,218, forward strand.
TGCGATGTTTCCGGGCTTCGTGACGTCGAAGACCACGATCGGCAACTCGTTGTCGCGACAGAACGTGATGGCCGTCGAGTCCATCACCTTGAGATCGCGGGTGAGCACTTCGTGGTGGCTGATGCGCTCCAGCTTTTCGGCTGTCGGGTCCGTGAGCGGATCGGCGCTGTAGACGCCGTCGACGCCGGAGTGCGTTCCCTTGAGGACCGCGCCGGCGCCTATCTCGGCCGCTCGCAGGGCCGCTGTCGTGTCAGTCGTGAAGTAGGGGTTGCCGGTACCGGCTGCGAACACGACGATGCGGCCCTTCTCCATGTGGCGGATCGCCCGGAGCGGGATGTAGGGCTCGGCGACCTGCGCCATCGAAATGGCCGTCTGCACCCGCGTCGCCTGTCCGCCGGCCTCGAGAGCGTCCTGGAGAGCCAGTGCGTTGATGACGGTCGCGAGCATGCCCATGTAATCGGCCCGGGCGCGATCCATGCCGCGCGTCGCTCCACCGAGACCTCGGAAGATGTTGCCGCCACCGACCACGACCGCGATCTCCACGTCGAGATCGCGACGGGCTTCACTGACCTCCTCAGCGATCCGGGCGACGATCGCGGCGTCGATGCCGTAGCTCGTCTCGACGTCGGCGAACGCCTCACCGGAGAGCTTCAGCACGACCCGCCGGAACCGGCTCGTGGGGCTCCCGTTACCGTCGGTCATTTCCGCTCCCGTGCTGAGCGCCGCGGGTGCCCGCGAGGCCGTCGAGTCGCTGACTATTCCTCACCGATCTTGACGCGCGCGAACCGGCGGATGTGGGCATCGCCACCGAGATCTTCCAACAGCGAGCCCACGGAGCGCTTGGGCTCCTTGACGAAGCCCTGATCGAGAAGCACGCGCTCCTTGAACCAACCGTTCATCCGTCCGTCGACGATCTTCGGAAGCGCCCGTTCGGGCTTGCCCTCGTTCCGACTCAGATTCTCGAAGACATCGCGCTCGGCCGCGACGACGCTCTCGGGTACGTCGTCGCGGGTGAGGTACGCGGGAGCAGCTGACGCAATGTGCAGCGCGATGTCGTGCGCCACCTCGCGGGCCTTGTCGTCAGAGGGATCGACACCACCCAGTTCGACGAGGACACCGATCGTGCCGCGGTCGTTCTGGATGTGCTTGTAGGAATCGATGAGCCCGTCATCGCTCGTGTACCGCACGACCCGACCGAGACCGATGTTCTCGCCCAGGCGACCGGCGGCCTCCTTGACGACCTCGCCGGCCGTCGAGTCGCGCAGCGGCTGAGCCTCGATGTCGGCGTCGCCGTGTTCGGCCACCGTGTGGACGACCTCGTCGAGCAGGTCGGCGAAGTCGGAACCCTTGGCGACGAAGTCGGTCTCACAGGTGAGCTCGGCGAGTGCACCGAGCCCGCCGTCGACCATGACGTCGACAGCGCCTTCTTCGGCGGCCCGCCCGGCACGCTTGCCCGCCTGGGCGAGACCGCGCTCACGCAACCACAGCTTGGCGGCGTCGACGTCGCCGTCGGACTCCTCCAAGGCCTTCTTGGCATCCATCATTCCGGCGCCGGTCTGCTTGCGCAGCGCCGCCACATCCTTCGCAGCGATCGATCCCACCGCTTATCCGTTCTCCTCGTTGCCCGCTTCGGGCTCGTCGGCGACCGCAGGCTTCGGGGCCGCAGGCTTCGGGGCCTCATCCTGCTTCGCAGCTTCTTCCTGCTTCGCAGCTTCTTCGGGCTTCACAGCTTCTTCGTGCTTCGGAGGCGTACTGGTCTTGGCGGCCTCTTTGGCCTCGAGCAGGCGTTCCTCTCGCACCTTCTGCGCGGCGGCGGCCTCCTGGCGGGCCTTGGCCTGCTCGTCGGCGCGACGCTTCGCCTCCTCGGGATCGAGCGGTGGTGGCGCCGGTACCTTCGCCTTCTGCTCGGCCTTCTGTGACTCCTTCTCCGCGTCAGCCTGTTGTGCGGCCTCTTCCTCGACACGGCCCTTCGCCTGCGCTATCTGGCGGCCCTCGACTGCCGCGTCCGCGATCACACGGGTGAGCAACTGCGCGGCGCGAATGGCGTCGTCGTTGCCCGGGATGACGTGGTCGATGATGTCGGGGTCGCAGTTCGTATCGACGACGGCAACGATCGGGATTCCCAGCCGTTGCGCCTCGGTGACCGCGATGTGCTCCTTTTGCGTGTCGATGATGAACACCACGTCAGGGAGCTTGCGGAGATCCTGGATCCCTCCGAGGTTGCGCTTGAGCTTGGTCAGCTCGCGGGTGATCCGCAGCGCCTCCTTCTTGGGCATCTGCTCTGTCTCGCCGGTGACGACCTGCTGTTCGAGCTCGCGGAGCTTCGAGACCCGTGAGTGCACCGTCGAGAAGTTGGTGAGCATCCCGCCGAGCCAACGGAAGTTGACGTACGGCATGCCGCAGCGCCCAGCTTCGCGCTCGACCGCCTCCTGGGCCTGCTTCTTCGTACCCACGAACAGGACGGTGCCGCCGTCCTCCACCGTCGACCGCACGAAGCGGTAGGCGGTGTCGATGGCCTCCAGCGTCTGCTGCAGGTTGACGATGTAGATCCCGTTGCGCTCGCCGAAGATGTAGCGACGCATCTTCGGATTCCAGCGCCGGGTCTGATGACCGAAGTGGACTCCGGCCTCGAGCAACTGCTTCATCGTGACGACAGCCACGTGTGTTCCTTCCCCTGGTTGAACGTCGGCCCGCCGCACCCCCGAGGGAGTGACCATGGGTGGCAGACCTGTGAAGTACGGACCCGGGGGCCCGCCGGCGAAGCAGTGTAGTACCGCTTCTGCGGCATTCCCCTGCCGGACAGGGTCCGCGACCCCTGCCGGAACTCAGGGGATGGCCACCCCCTCCACCATCCCGGGACCGGAGAGCCGCAGGCCGGTCACGAGGTGTTCCCTGCCGTAGGCCGTCGCCACGACGAAGGCATCGGCGTCACTGACGTCCACGAGACCTCCATCGGTTCTGTCGAGAGCAACCGCCCGGCCGTCGGTCGTCGTCACGACGACCTGATTCCGTGTGACCGTCGGCGATCCCCGGAGAACCGGGACACCGAGATCGCGTGACCAGAGACGCTCGCCATCGGAGGCCGCCAGGGCGTGGACCACCCCCAGACGGTCGGCGACGATCACCTGCTCGTCGTCCACGACCGGTGCCACGTCGGGCGTGAAGCCGGCCCCGACCGTCGCGGTCCAGAGCGGGCGACCGTGGCCCGGATCGAGCGCCAGAATCCCTCCGCGCCCGTCGCCCACGACCACGCCGGCTGATGAGTCGACGCTCGCTGCCGCCGGGGCCGACGATGCCGCGCCGAGCTCGCGCTCCCAGACCACCTCCCCGTCGGTCACACGCAGAGCGGCGATCGTGGCGGACCGCTCCCCGTGCGACACCACGACGACGAGGTGTTCGCCTCCAGCCATCGCGGGCGGGATCCCCACCGGAACGGAGCGGACCGCTCCGGGACGCTGCACCGACCAGCGACGGCTTCCCTCGTCGGGTTCGAAGGCTGCCAGCGTCCCGTCCCACGAGCCTGCGAGAACGGCGCCGGGGGCCGAACCATCGACCGAAGCTCCGCTCCACGCCACGGGTCCGGGACCCGCGATCGGGGCCTCCCACAGGAGCGAGCCGTCGGCAGAGTCGAGAACGATCGCGCGCTCCCTACCGCGCAGGGCCAGGCGATCGCCGGACAACGCGGGGCGATCCGTGCCGAGATCTCCGAGTTCGTGTGCCCACAGTGGTGACCCCGATCCCGGATCGAGGGCCGTCACCACCGAGTTGGCGGAGATGGTCACCGTCAACTCGTCGTCACCCGCGAGGGCGCCGACCGACCCGGGGACCTCCAGCCGCCAGCCGACCCGACCCGTGTCATCCGCGCCGGAGGCGCCGTCGTCCGACCCGCTCGGTGCCGACATCCCTCCCCCGACCGGCGCCATGGCACCCCGCCACACCAGCCGAGCGCCGATCACGACCGCACCGACGAGCACCAACACCACCAGCCTTCTCGTCACTGTCCTTGTCATGGGAGCTCTCCTCCGAACGGAGCGCCGCCCACGGCACCCAGCTCGTGCTCGACGCCGCTGATCACGACCGGCTCCACCTCGCCGCGCAGATGCGAGAGGAGGGACCGGCACGCCGGTGGTCGTCCCTCGAGCGCGAGGCGAACCTCCCGGAGGGCTCCCGGATCCGACACGATGGCGCTGTGGTCCGAGAAGCCCGGCGGGTTCACGACCGCGTCGGTCGTGCCCGGAGCGGAAATGCTGTCGGCGGGCACGATGAAATCGTCGAACGCACCGATCGACCGGATCTCCAGTCCCTCGGGGAGGCGACTCTGCTCGAGACGCCGCATCAGCTCGGAACCCTCGGCGAGCTGCTCGGTCACCGGAGCGTCCAGCGGAGGGAACAGGGACCCGTCTCCGACAAGAGTCGTCGCCACCGGAGCGAGCGGCCCCGAGGCCAGGTCGCGCCCTGCCGTAGCGGCAGGAGCTCCCGTAAGGGGCGACGACAACGTGACCACCCGACCGAGCGGTGGGTACGCCGGATCCTTCTCGTCGTAGACCAATTGGAGAAAGGTCCGCACGACCACGCCACCGAGCGAGTGAGCAAGGAGGTCGACCGGCCGATCGGGATCGTCGACGGCTCGGCGACGGAGCTGTTCACCGAGACGCTCGGCTGCGACGAACGGATCGATCCACGTGTCGGACGCGGCGTAGCCCGCACCGTCCGAGTCGGCACCGGAGTAGTCGAAGTACGCCACGTCGGTGTCGTCGTATCCGATGAGATCGGTAGGGATCCCCACGGAGGTCCCTCCCTCGGACAGGGAACTGTTCACTCCGGCCACGACCGTGACGGCGTTTCCCGATCCGCCGGTGCCGTCGGCGGGAGACGCGTCGCTGGTGCAGTCGCCGGTGGCGAAGCTCCACAGGCCACGGGCGGAGCCCGCCGCCACGTCGCGCCCGATCGTGATGCCCGGCTCCAGCAGCGGGAGGAGCGGCAGCGTGGGAGCAAGGGTTCGCGCCGTCGCATCGAGGGCGAGGTCGGCAGCCAGATCGAGCGCCAGGTCGTCGGCCCGTCCGGCGAGGTTCCAGGCGAGGTCGATTCCGTCTCCGCCCACTGCGGTAACGCCGTTCACACTCCAGCGGGCCACACCACCACCGACATCGCCCACTCGTCGGGCGAACGACGGCCCGCCGTGGAGGGCATCGCTCACGATCCAGACCGGGAGGTCGTCGACGTCGATCTCGGGGAGATCCGGGGCGTCGGGGATCTCGGGAACGGGAAGCACCGGCGGATCGGGTAGCCGGGGCGGGCCCGGGAGCTCGGGGGCGTCGGGGAGGTCGGGAGGCTCCGGCTGCCGGACCTGGGTCGCCGATCGGCCTGCCGGATCGCCGGGGTCTTCGTTGGGGATCAGGCGAACGACGTCGGCCGGAACCCGTGTGGCGAACAGCATCATCGGATCGAGGTAGACGTCGCCCGAGCGAAGCCCCATGTGCAACAGAGGGCTGCGGCCGTGCCCGCGAGATCCCGACACTCCGATCACGGCACCCGCGTCGACGAGATCTCCCTTCGCGACGTCGACACGGCCCAGGAAGGAATACGACGTGCGCAGTCCGTTCCCGTGGAGGACAGTGACGTGGAGCCCGCCGGCGACGTTGCCGGCGAACTCCACGCGACCAGGCCCCGCGGCACGCACAGTCGTACCGGTGGCGGCGGCGAAATCAACACCCCGGTGACCGGCCCCGTAGACGGAAGCGGGGGGCTCGAACTCCCGTCGGACGGGACCCGGAACCGGCCGTACCCAGCCCGTCGTCGAGGTCTCAGGAGCCGAGGTCTCGGGAACGGACGGCGACGGCGCTGCCGAGGCCGGGGCCGCGGACAGGAGCAGCAGCACCGCGGGGACCGCGGGGACCGCGAGCAGCAGTGCTGCCGCCACGAGGGCGGCGACGCTTCCGCGACGACGGAACCCGGACAAGACGTGAACGCATTCATGAGCGCGCGCGTAGAAGCAGAAAACGGAGAACGGGTCCATCGCACCCCCGGCGGTCGGTCCGACTCGGCACGGGGGAAGCGCCGGGGAGTGCGGGAACGAACCTAGCGCGCGCGTGCGGCGATGAGAAGAGAAACTTTTCGAAATCGGCGCTCGCGACCGGGCCCCGATTCAGGTGGGTGAACCGTCCCTCAGGAAGCCGCGTTGCGCTCGGGATCGGAGAGGCGGGCGCGCATCTGGAGGATCGCCTTGGTGTGGATCTGACAGACCCGGCTCTCGGTCACGCCGAGGACCTCGCCGATCTCGGAGAGCGTGAGACCCTCGTAGTAGTAGAGCGTCAACACCAGCCGCTCCCGGTCGGGCATCCGGTTGATGGCGTCGGCGAGGACGTGTTTCATCTCCTCGATCTCGAAGGCCTGCACGGGATCGTGGGCCGGGTCCTTGACCGAGATCGTGTCGCCGATGGTGTTGCCGGCCTCCCGGTCCTGTCCGGCGACGAGCTCCTCGAGTGCCACGAGACCCACGAACGAGACCTGTGACAGCACGGCGGCCAGTTCCTCGGGCTCCATCCCGAGCTCGGTGGCGACCTCGGATTCCTCGGGAGTTCGGTGGAGCTCGTTCTCGAGCTTGGAGTAGGCACGCTCGATCGCCCGCGCCTTGGCCCGCACCGATCGCGGCACCCAGTCGAACGAACGCAGCTCGTCGATGATCGCACCCTTGATACGGGAGATCGCGTAGGTCTCGAACTTGAAGCCACGCTCGGGTTCGAACTTGTCGATGGCGTCGATGAGACCGAACACGCCGTAGCTGACGAGGTCGGACTGCTCGACGCTCTGAGGGAGACCGGCGGCGACACGCCCGGCGACGAACTTGACGATCGGCGAGTAGTGGAGGATCAGGCGCTCGCGGGCCTGCGCGCTGTGCGAATCCTTGTACTCGATCCAGAGACCGTCGACGACCTCCGCCACGTCCTCGGTGGCCGTACCCGAACGGTCAGGCACGGGGATGCGTCTCCTCGTAGACCGACCGCAGGCGCTCGCGGGTGAGGTGTGTGTAGACCTGGGTGGTGGCCAGATCCGCGTGCCCGAGCAGTTCCTGGACGACGCGCAGGTCGGCACCGCCTTCGAGCAGGTGCGTGGCGTACGCGTGACGAAACGTGTGGGGAGGCAGGGAACGCCCGTCGGGAAGAGGGTGCCGGTCGAGGATGCGACGTGCGTCACGGACACCGAGGCGGCGACCACGAGTGTTGAGGAACAGCGCGTCGGACGGCGTGTCGTGCGTCTCGAGTTCGCCACGACCGTTGCTCCGGTACTCGACGAGCGCGTCGAGGGCAGGCTTTCCCACTGGTAGGCGGCGCGCCTTTCCACCCTTTCCGGTGACGTCGATGAACGCCCGGTCGACGTGCACGTCGACGGGCCCGAGGCCGCAGCATTCGCCGATCCGGATCCCGGTTCCGTAGAGAAGCTCGAGCAGCGCCACGTCGCGCAGTGCCAGAGCGACGGCGCGCTCGTCGCCCTCGGCTCTCACGTCGTCGGCATGTGCGTGTGCTCCGTCGAGAAGCGCGACGGCCTCGTCGGATCGTGGCACCCGGGGAAGGCGCGCCGGGCCCCGCGGTGCGCGGAGGTGGCGGCCGGCGTCGGTGGTCACGACGCCGCGGCGGCGCAGGAACCGCAGAAACGAGCGCAGTGACGCGGCCTTGCGGGAGATCGTGCGCTTCGCGTAGCCCCGCGTCTGGAGGCTCGCGAGGTAGCGACGCGCGGTGCGCTGGTCACACGTGGACGGGTCGGGGCACCCTCCCCGCTCCGCCCAGTCCACGAACTGGCGAACGTCCCGCTCGTAGGCCGCCCGCGTGTCGGGCCGCGCTGCGGTGAGGGACGCCACGAACCCGTCGACATCCCAGGTCATGGTGTAACGGTACGTGCCACACGGAAAGCGGTCAAAGATGTGCGTAGAGCGCGAGAGGGAATCACGGTGCCCCCGATCATGTGTGCGAACGGTACCAACGGTCGTGGCGCATGCCGCGAACCCCCACCGGCCCGACGTCATGACGAAATGGGTCGCATTGTCGATGTCGCATCGTCGATGTCGCATCGCTCGATCATGGCTGTCACACCCGGCGCCTACGGTACGCACACCGTCGAGGAGCCGCGGTCACGGCCCTCCCGTTCCACTCGCCCGTGTGTTGCACCCGGGCGTGAGTACACCGGGAGGTCGTCATGCTCGCATCGGTCCGAAGCGCCACCCTCGTGGGCGTCGACGGGCAGGTCGTCACCGTCGAGGTCCACGTCTCGAACGGGTCTTCCCAGCTACCAGGTCGTCGGTCTCCCCGACACGGCCGTGCGCGAGTCACGCGAGACGCGTTCGTGCCGCCCTGTTGAGCTCCGAGCTCACGTGGCCGATGCAACGGATCACCGTCAATCTCGCCCCCGGCGATATCCCGAAGAGGGGCTCCGGTCTCGAGGTCGCGGTGGCGCTCGGTCTCCTGCGAGGCCGATCGAAGCGCTGCCCGCCCGACGTTCTCCACGGCGTCGGGGTCGTCGGAGAACTGGGCCTCGACGGATCGATCCGAGCGGTACCCGGCGTGCTCGCGATCGTCGACGCCGCTCGCCGGCCACGGGTGCACGACGGTGGTGGTGCCCGACGGCTGTGTCGCCGAGGCCGCTCTGGTCCCGGTGTCGGGATCCGCACGGCACGCTCGATCGGCGAGCTGCGCGCGTGCCTGAAGGACGAGGAACCGTGGCCCCCGATTCCCGACCGGCCATGCCCGACCGACCCCAAACGACGCTACCACTCGACCTCGCGGAGGTCCACGGGCTCTCCGAGGCGCGCACCGCGCTCGTACGCGGCCGCGGCGGGTGGGCACCACCTTCTCATGGTCGGGCCTCCCGGTGTCGGCAAGACCATGTTGGCGCAGCGGATCCCGGGCATCATGACGCCCCTCGACTCCGGACGCCGCCCTCGAGGTCACGCGGATCCGATCAGCCGCCGGTCTTCGGTACCACCGGAGCGCTCGCCACCACCGCACCGTTTCGCGCCCCGCATCACACGGCCAGCACCGCGGCGATCGTCGGTGGCGGATCGCTTCGCGCCCGCCCCGGCGAGGTGACGCTCGCTCATCGCGGCGTGCTCTTCTGCGACGAACTCGGGCGAGTTCGCCCCCGTCACCCTCGACGCACTGCGCCAACCTCTCGAGGAGGGACGATCCGCATCGCCCGCCAGACCGGCACGGTGACGTTCCCCGCGCGGTTTCTGCTGATCGCGTGTTCCAACCCTTGCCCGTGTGGACGCGACGCGCGTCGGTGTCGGTGTAGCGACTCGGCACGCTTCCGCTACGAGCGCCGTCTGTCGATCGCCGCTTCTCGACCGATTCGATCTGCGCCTGCGAGTGGAGCCGCCCGACGCGCAGGTGGGAGCGGCGACGACACCGCCACCACCGCAGGCCGGAGGGCAGGCTGCCGTGCGACACGCAGACACGCCGCTACGCGGGGCTCCCGTGGAGTCGAAACGCCGACGTTCCGGCCGGTGCGCTCGACGACGCCGTGCCCATGGCGGGCGAACTTCTCGCCACGTGGAGGGCGCTGTGCGAACGACGCCGACTCAACGGCCGAGGGCGCGGCCGCCATCCGTCGTGTGGCACGAACGCTGGCCGACCTCGAGGGAGAGCGCCACGGTGGCATCGGCCCATCTCCTGCGAGCCGCCGATCTCCGGGAGCCGTGGTCGTGAGCGCTCCTCCAGGGCTGCGACGCACGCTCCGGCAGGGCTGCGACTGGCTTGCCTCCCCGACATGTCGCCGGCGCGCCTGTGGGCGCTGCTCGACATGTTCGGGGAACACGTGTCGGCTCTCTCCGCCGTGTCGGAGGGTCGGGCCCACGAGGCCGACGCTCGCGAAGGACGACAGACCGAGATCACGCCCGCCCTGGCACGGCGTTGGCGCAACGCCCTGGCCTCGGGCGACATCGAGCGACTCCTGGCGGGCCGCGCGCACCACGTCTGGCTCGCGCCGACCGATGATTCCGATGATTCCGACGATTCCGACCCCGAGTACCCGATTGCCGAGATGCCGAACCCTCCGGCGGTCCTGCTGGGCGAAGGGTCTGTGCCCGGGGTGCTGAAGCGTCGCCGCGTCGCCGTGGTCGGCACACGCTCCGCCTCCGTCCACGGGTTGGCCGACGCCACCGCTCTCGGAGCGGCGCTTGCCGACTCCGGCGTCACGGTCGTGAGCGGCATGGCGCTCGGCATCGACGGAGCCGCCCACCGAGGTGCTCTCGAGGCCGGCGGTGGGGTTGTCGGCGTCGTCGCCACGGGCCTCGACATCGAATACCCGCGTCGCCACCGAACCCTCTACGAACAGGTCCGCGAAGCGGGGGTACTCCTGAGCGAGGTGGGCTACGGCGTGGGGCCCACACCGGTGAGGTTTCCGATCCGCAACAGAATCATCGCCGCTCTCGCGGATGTGGTCGTGGTCGTCGAGGCGACATCGCGCGGCGGAGCCCGGATCACGGCAGACCATGCGATCCGGTACGGGCGCCCGGTCCTCGCCATGCCCGGGTCCCGGCGGAATCCGGCCGCCGCGGGCTGCAACGCACTCATCGCCGACGGCGCCCATCCCCTCCTGGAGCCGTCCGACGTGCTTCTGGCGCTCGGCCTCACGGAGGGCTCGTCCCGCGCACGGTGGCACGCCACTCCCCCACCCCTCTCCGGCGACGCCGGGCGTGTCGTGTCGGCACTCGCCGGTGATCCCGCGAGCAACGACGAATTGCGCGAACGCCTCGGGTGGTCCGCCAACACCCTCGCGCTCGCTCTCTCCGACGCGGAGACGGGCGGGCACATCCGTCGTGCCCACGGCCGCTGGTGGCCCGTGTGAACGAGACCGCGGCAAGTTCGTGAACACCGACCGGTAACCACCGCCTGGCTAGCGTTCACACATGGGACTCAACCCGTTCGGGAAGAAGAATGCGAGTGCCGGCGACGTCGTTCTCGTCGTGGTGGCGTTCGTCGTGGCCGCGGCGCTGGTCGCCTGGGCGTTCCTGGCCTGAGCACACCGCTCAGAACGCGGCTTCGATGATCTCGACGATGGGGTCGTCGCCGGTCGGCCAGAGAACGGATGCGACGTCGAAGCGCAAATCGGTTCCGTGCGTTCCGGTCTCTTCGAGCCACCGGCCTGCGAGACGCCGCAGTCTGCGTTGCTTCTCGCGGGTCACGGCCTCCGCCGGTGCACCGAAGGCCGTCGACGTCCGGGTCTTGACCTCACAGAAGACGATCGTTCGACCGTTGCGGGCCACGAGATCGAGCTCCCCGTCACGGCACCGCCAGTTGCGGTCGATGATCTCGAACCCGCGGGCGACGTACCGGTCGGCCACGAGCTGCTCCCCCGCGGCGCCGAGTGCGTGCCGGCGGTCGGGAGATCGACGCGAGCCGGCCACGCTCCTGCCTCAGATGTCGCGTGCGGCGAGTTCCTCGATGTTCACGTCCTTGAACGTGAACACGCGCACATGCTTGACGAACCGGGCCGGTCGGTACATGTCCCAGACCCACGCGTCGTTGAGCTCCAGCTCGTAGTGGACCCGACCCTGGTCCTCGTGCGTCGACAGGTCGACGTCGTTGGTGAGGTAGAAGCGGCGCTCGGTCTCGACCACATACGAGAACATGGGGAGAACGTCGCGGTACTCCTTGTAGAGAGCGAGCTCGATCTCGGTCTCGTACCGCTCGAGATCTTCGGCGCTCACAGAGCCCACCTCCGACGTGACCTTTTCCGACATGGCCACATCCGGCCAGTGTAGGGCTGTGGGAGGTCGGTCAGGTCCGCTTCTCGCGGATCTTGGCGGCCTTCCCGATCCGGTCCCGAAGGTAGTAGAGCTTGGCCCTGCGGACGTCGCCACGCGTCGCCACTTCGATGTCGGCGATCACCGGTGAGTGGACGGGGAACGTGCGTTCCACCCCGACGCCGAAGCTGAGCTTGCGGACCGTGAAGGTCTCGCGGACCCCGGATCCCTTGCGGGAGATCACCACGCCCTGGAAAAGCTGGATGCGCTCACGTCCACCTTCCACGACACGGACGTTCACCTTCACGGTGTCGCCCGGGGCGAAGTCGGGAATGTCGTCACGCTGGTTGGCGCGGTCGACCATATCGGTGGATTGCATGGCGGGGGTCCCTCGAGGTCGGTGCGGGAGAAGCCATCGTACCGGTTGCACCTGTCGCGAACCCCACTCGGAGGGGGGTCAGGTATCGGGGAACTCGACCAGCAGCGCCCTGTCGGCGTCGTCGAGATCGTCGAGGCCGAGAAGGTCCGGCCGTCGGGCGAGGGTCCGGCGCAGTGCGGCTGCACGCCGCCACCGGGCGATCCGACCGTGGTCTCCCGACCGCAGGACCTCGGGGGCCACGTCGCCGCGAAAGTCGGCGGGTCGTGTGTACTGGGGGTACTCGAGGAGGCCCTCGTTCCTGAACGACTCGTCGTCCACCGACTCCTCGTTGCCCACCACACCCGGCACCAAGCGTGTGACGGCTTCGACCACGACAGCGGCAGCCGCCTCACCACCCCCCAACACGTAGTCGCCGATCGACAATTCGCCGTCACAGCACCGGTCCACCACACGCTGGTCGACTCCTTCGTAGCGACCACACAGGAGCGAGAAGCCCTCGCCGGCCGCCAACTCCTGAGCCACCGACTGGTCGAACACCCTTCCGCCGGGTGACAGCAGCAGAAGAGGACGCGGGGGCGACACGTCGGCCACGGCGTCGAAGATCGGCTCGGGGGCCAGCACCATGCCGGCACCACCCCCGAAAGGTGTGTCATCAACCGTGCGGTGGCGGTCCGTGGCCCAGTCCCGCAGGTCGTGACGTCGCAGGTCCAGCAGGTCGGCGTCGGAGGCCCGCCCGAGAATCGACGTCGACAACACCGAGTCGAAGTAGCCCGGGAAGATCGTGAAAACGTCGATTCTCATGGTCGTCTCATCGTCGCCTCATGGTCGTCTCATGGCCGGTAGAGCTCCAGAAGACCCTCGGGCGGATCAACGGTCACGACACCGGGCGCCACGTCGATCACGAAAGGTGTAGGGATCATGACGCCGTCGGCGAGGACCAGGATGTCGTGCGCGGGGTTCGGCTCCACGGCGATCACCGTTCCGAGAACGGTGCCCGACCGGTCACGGACGTCGAAGCCGACAACATCAGTGTTCTCGGCGTCGCCCCGCTCATCGATCGACAGGACGGTTCCGCGCAACGCTTCGGCGTCGTTGCGGGTTTCCACGCCGACGAATCGAACGAGCCAACCCTGGCGGTGTCGGCGCGAACTCGAGATCTCGAGTGAGCGCGACCCCACGTCGAACACCGCGCCCACCGAGAGAAATTCGGCATCGTCGACGTCATCGTTGTCGGCATCGACAAGAGGAAGGAGCGTGACCTCACCTCGGACACCGTGGGGACGTCCGATTCTCCCGATCGGGAGTCTCCCGGCGCCGCTCACCGAAGGGCCCGGGGATCGAACGTTCTACTCGGGAACGTTCTACTCGGGAACGTTCTACTCGACGACGTCGACGGTCGCCTTGATGTCTTCGGACGCACCCGCTGCCCGTACGAGCTGACGCATCGCCTGGATGACGCGACCGCGACGGCCGATGAGGCGGCCCATGTCGGAGGGACTGGCGTGGATCAGCAGCGTGACCTCGCCGCCGGATTCCTCGGACTCGACGTCGAGTTCGTCCACCTCGTCGACGATGTTGCCGGCGCAGTGTTCCACGACGGCACGCGCACGGGCGCCGACGATACGGTTCCCCGTGTCGTCGTCGACGACGTCATCGACGACGTCATCGTCGAAGTCGTCGTCATCGTCGTATTCGTCGTCGTATTCGTCGTCGTATTCGTCGCTCACGGCAGGCTCAGTTCTCGTCGTCGGTCGTGTCGTCGGTCGTGTCGTCGGTCGTGTCGTCGGTCGTGGCCGCGTCGTCTGGTCCGGTGTCGTCGGACGCATCGTCGGTGGAAGCTTCGGCAGGTGCGGGCTCCGCCGGTGCATCCTCGGCGGAATCCTCGGCAGGTGCGGACTCGGCAGCCGAGGCGGCCGCCTTCGCGGCGTGCCTGTCGCGGCGCACACTACGGGCGGACTCGTAACGTTGCGCCGGGTCGCTGCCCTTCTCCGCGACGAATCGCTCCCATACGCCCGTGGTCGCCAGGATCTTCTGTACGGCCTCGCTCGGCTGCGCGCCCTTGCGCAGCCACTCGATGGCCTTCTCGTCGTCGATCTCCACCACCGAAGGCTCGGCGCGGGGGCCGTAGTGGCCGATGATCTCGATGAAGCGGCCGTCGCGCGGCTTGCGTTCGTCGGCAACGACGACGCGGTAGGACGGCTGCTTGCGCTTGCCGACCCTCATGAGGCGGATCTTGACGGCCACGGAGAACCTTTCGTGCGGATCGGGCGGGGCATGGAAGGCCCTGACACGTGATGGCATGTGCCCGGCGGCCCGGATGCGGAGTACACACACTAGCGACTCGGCCGGCCTGAGCGCGAGCCAAGCGGTTTCTCAGAGACCCGGGACGGGGATCTTCGGCTGCTTTCCCGAGGCCACCGAACGCATCATCTGCTGCACCTGCTTGAACTGCTTGAGCAGTGCGTTCACATCAGCGGGTGTCGTGCCGCTGCCGCTCGCGATACGCAGGCGACGGGAGCCCTTGACGAGCGTGGGATTGCGGCGCTCCTCGGGGGTCATCGAGCAGATGATCGCCTCGACCTTGCCGAGCTCCCCTTCATCCACCTCCGCGTCCTTCAGTTCCTTGGGTACTCCGGGCATCATCCCGACGAGCGACTGCAACGGCCCCATCTTGCGGACCTGGCGCATCTGGTCGAGGAAGTCCTCGAGCGTGAACTCGCCTTTCCGGATCTTCTCCTCGGTCGCCGCCGCCTCGTTCTGGTCGAAGGTCTCCTCGGCCTTCTCGATCAGCGTCAACATGTCGCCCATCCCGAGGATCCGACTCGCCATCCGGTCGGGGTGGAACACGTCGAAGTCGCCCAGCTTCTCGCCGGTACCCACATAGAGGATGGGCTTGCCCGTGACCTCCTTGGCCGAGAGCGCAGCACCGCCTCGCGCGTCGCCGTCGATCTTGGTGAGGATCAGACCGTCGAGGTCGACCGCGGCGTCGAACGACTCGGCGACGTTGACCGCCTCCTGGCCGGTCATGGCGTCGACGACGAGAAGGGTGTGGTGGGGAGCCACGACGTCGTGAACGTGGCGAAGTTCGTCCATGAGGACCTCGTCGACGTGGAGACGTCCGGCCGTGTCGACGATGACGAGATTGCAGTCGAGGCGCGCCGCTTCGTCGCGTGCTGCGGCGGCCACCGCCACGGGATCGCCCCCTCCCTGATCGGGAGCGAACACCGGCACCTCGATGCGTTCGCCGAGCACCTCGAGCTGCTTGATCGCGGCCGGACGCTGGAGGTCGGCGGCCACGAGCAGGGGCCGCAACCCCTGGCGGCCGAGGTGGCGTGCCAACTTCCCTGCCGCGGTTGTCTTACCCGAGCCCTGGAGTCCCGCCAGCATCACGACGGTGGGCGGCTTCGACGACGTCGTGAGCTTTCGGGTCTCGGAGCCCAGCGTCGCCACGAGCTCTTCGTGGACGATCTTGATGATCTGCTGCGCCGGGCTCAGGCTCTTGGACAGATCGGACTCGTGGGCGCGCTCCTTCACACGGGCGATGAACGCCTTGACCACCGCGACGTTGACGTCGGCCTCGAGAAGGGCGAGTCGGATCTCGCGCGCGACAGCGTCGACGTCCTTGTCACTCAGCCGTCCGCGGGCGCGCAGCCGCCCGAAGATGCCTTCGAAACGTTCCGACAGGGCGTCGAACACGAACAACCTCCGCCGACGATCGTAGGCGCGCCGCGTGGGCGCTCAGACCTCGGGCCCCAGCCCGGGAGGTCTCAGCCCAGAAGGGCGTCCGCGAACTCCTCGGGGTCGAACGCCACGAGATCGGCTGCCGACTCACCGACTCCCACGAGCTTCACCGGCAGCCCGAGCTCACCTTGGATGGCCACGACGATGCCGCCCTTGGCCGTGCCGTCGAGCTTGGTGAGCACCACACCGGTCACATCGACGGCCTCTGCGAACACGCGAGCCTGCGTCAGCCCGTTCTGTCCCGTCGTGGCGTCGATGACGAGCAGGACCTCCTGGAGGGCGCCCGGCGTCTTGTCGACGATCCGTCGGAGCTTCTTCAGCTCCTCCATGAGATTCACTCTGGTGTGCAGGCGACCCGCCGTGTCCACGAGGACCAGGTCGGTTCCCTTGTGGGCGGCGGAGCTCATGGCGTCGTACACGACCGAGCCGGGGTCGGCCCCCTCCTGACTCCGGACGATTCCGGCCCCGGTGCGGTCCGCCCACGTCGCGAGCTGATCGCCCGCGGCGGCACGGAACGTGTCGGCGGCCGCCATCAACACGCTGTGGCCTTCCTCGGTTCCGAGCTGCGCGAGTTTGGCGATCGTGGTCGTCTTGCCCACACCGTTGACACCGACGAACATCCACACGGAAGGGCCGTCCTCCCGGGCGTGCAGTGTGCGGTCCTCGGATCCCAGACGCTCCACGAGCGCCTCTCGGAGGAGCTCCAGTACGCGGCCCGGCTCATCGGCACGTTCGTCGACGGCACGCTCCCGGACACGTTCGACCAGATCTGTGGCTGCGTCGAGCCCGACGTCAGCGAGTATCAACAACTCTTCGAGCTCGTCCCACGTCTCGTCGTCGAGACGCGAGCGCCCGCGTAGATCGCGCAGGTATCCACCGAGAGCGGCACGCGTCCGGCCCAGGCGTTCCCGGAGACCGACCTGCTCGACGACGTCGGTCGGAACGGCTTCGTCCGGAGGTGGCGCCACCTCGGGCGGCGCACTCGGAGGCGCGCCACTCCCCCGTCCCACCCGTCGGAGGAGCAGGGTGCCGGCCACCACGATCAGCACGACGGCCACGGCCAGCAACATGAAGATCATTCGGAGCTCTCCTCGGAATCGGGTGGCGTGGCTGAGTTCTCAGGCGGAGAACCCTCGTAGCGGTTCCACACCGTGCGCTGTGGGAACGGGATTTCGATACCCGTTGCGTCGAACGCGTCCTTGAGGCGGCGCCGGAGCTCGCGTTGAACGGCGAACTGCTCGAGTGGCCGGGTCTTGATGACGAGTCGGATCGAGATGGCGTCGGGACCGAAGCGCTCAACACCCCAGACCTCCGGAGGCTCCAGGATCCGGGCCGACCACTCGTCGTCGTCAGCCAGGTCCTGCGCGACGGCTTTGATCAACCGGCTCGCGACGTCGATGTCGGTGTCGTAGGCGACGTCGATGTCGAGCAACGCGCGCGACCACTGCTGTGACAGGTTTCCGACACGCTGGATCTCACCGTTGGGGACGAACCAGACCACCCCCTCCACATCGCGAATCCGCGTGACTCGGAGGCTCACATCCTCGACGGTCCCGGTCGCCGGGCCGAGATCGACGATGTCGCCGACACCGATCTGATCCTCGATGATGATGAACATCCCGGCGAGAAAATCCTTGACCATCGTCTGCGCGCCGAATCCCAGTGCCACTCCCGCGATCCCGGCGCCGGCGATGAGCGGCGCCAGGTTCACACCCAGGACTGTGAGCGACCAGAAGACGGCAAAGGACCAGATGAGAAACGAGCTCACACCTCGCATCACCGAGCCGATCGCCCGCGAGCGCTGGGCGCGGCGGACATCAGGCTGGCTTCCGGTGGCGTCGAGGCGGGCGATGCCCGTGCTCTTGCGGATCCTGCGGATCGTCGTCTGCGTGCTCTCGCGTTCGAGGTGGCGGACGAACCGTCGGATGAACCACCGCACGATGAGGTTGAGGAGGAACGCCCCGATGAGGATTCCCACGACACCGACGGGGCGTCGCAGCGCGTCGGCGACCTCGGCGGCGGTCTCGTTGTTCGTGACGTCGAAGACCCAACTGCAGACGTCGGACTGCTGACCGGGGTCTCCGCAGGCCTCGACCTTGGGGTCAGGCGACTGCGCGAGCCACTCGGCGCCCCGGGCGGCGATCAGGACAACAGTGCTCATCAGCTGTGCTGGGGCTGACGCAGATCCTCAGGCTCGGCGGTGGCACGCTCGATCAACTCACGATGTCCGCGGTCGTCGAGCCTCTCGCTCACGACGATGCTCGAACCTCCGGGAGGCATGCTCACGCCGTGGAGGCAGTCGGCGGCCTCCATCGTGCGCTTCTGGTGCGAGACCACCACGAGTTGAGCCTCGTCGCGGAACTCGTGCACGAGATCGAGGAATCGGTGCAGGTTGACGTCGTCGAGCGCGGCCTCGACCTCGTCGAGCAGATAGAACGGCGAAGGACGGGCGCGGAACACGGCGAAGAGGAAGGCGAGGGCGGTGAGGCTCCGCTCGCCACCCGACAAGAGCGAGAGGCGTCGGACGTTCTTCCCCGACGGGCGCGCGTCGATCTCGATTCCCGTGGAGAGCGGGTCGTCGGGGTCGGTGAGCGAGAGCGACCCCGACCCACCGGGAAACAGCGTGGAGAACAGCGACTCGAAGTGGCCTTCCACGTCGGCGTACGCCGTGGTGAACACCGAGACGATCTCGCTGTCAACCGCGCGGATCACCCGCTTGAGCTCACGGCGGGATTCGCGCACGTCCTCGAGCTGGGAGCCGAGGAAGTCGTGTCGCTCCTGAAGTGATTCATACTCCTCGAGCGCCAGCGGATTGATGGGGCCCATCAGCCTCAGCTCACGTTCGAGTTCGCGCCCTCGGCCCGACAGGGTGGTTCCCTCCGGGACCTCGGGCCGGGGAGCGTCGAGCGCGGCGGCCGGTTCGAGATCGAAGTCGCTGCGCAGGGCCTCGACCGCCGTCTCGTGGCGCAGTTTCGTTTCCGCCTCATCGATCTCGATCCGTTGTGATCGCTCGCGCACCTCGCGCAGTTCGCGCTCGGCCTCGCCGCGCTCGTTGCGCAATCCCTGGAGATGACCCGTGGCCGCCCGAGCGGCCTCCGACTGACGACGCCTTTGCTCGCGGAGCCGTTGGTAGAGACCCTCGGCCAGGCGGTGTGCCTCACCGAGACGACCGGCCAGAGCACGGAGATGATCGGCACGTGCAGCGAATGTCCGCCGGTGACGCTCCGCCTCCGCCTGGGCCTCGGGATCGCGGGCGAGTCGCTCCTCCAGAGCGGCGACCCGCGCTGCGAGCAGATCTCGGCGCTCGTTGCGTGCAGCGCCGAGCATCTCGACTTCGCGTGCCGCTGTGGTGGCTTCGCGCTCACGAGCCTCGGCGACCTCGAGACGTGCCGCGCCGTCCGTCAGATCCGATGAAGCACGCTCCACCGCACGTTCAGCGTCGTCGAGCGCCGCGCGCGCTTCGCCGAGAGCGGCTCTGGTGGCGGCCGCCCGCCCGCCACCGACACGCCATGCCGCTGCACTTCCGAATCGGTCACCATCGGCTGTCACCGTCACGAGACCTGGATGCTCCAGCGCCAGATCCAGCGCCTCCGACCATCCACCGTCGACCAGCACGAACCCGGCGAGGAGTCGGGCGACGGCGTCGGCCAGACCGGGGCGTTCGGCACGGACGCACTCGTTCAGCGGTCGACCCCCGGGGATCTGGGACCACAGGTTCGCCGCGGTGCGCTCGTCATCGAGCACGACCATCAGCGCGTCGGTGTCACCCTCCTTCAGGCGACGGAGCGCCGAACGTGCCGCATCGCCGTTCTCTACGACGACGGCGTGCATGGACTCCCCCAGTGCGGAGGCAACGGCGGACTCGGCGCCTTCTTCGATCTCGATGTGGTCGACGAGCGGGCCGACCACTCCGTCGAGACCGGCGAGCCGCTCAGCGCCGGCGGCCACGTGGGCTTCGTCGAGAGCCGACTCGAGCACGTCGGCGCGTGCGCGCCAACGCTGAAGCTCCGTCTCGGCGGCCCGCAGCACCGTGTCGGCAGCGTCGAGGGCCTCCTGGGC
>CAVPGR010000003.1:0-12893 GCA_963704035.1 uncultured Actinomycetes bacterium
TATATCCCGCTCGCAGCCCGCGACACGGTCATCGGACTCCTCGCTCTGGAGCACCGCCGCGCCCGCGCCTACGGAGCGGACGAGGTTCGGATCCTGAGTGGTCTGGCGACGCCGGTCGCGCTCGGCGATCGACAACGCCGTCATGTTCGCGAGAATCAGGACGCTGGGCGCCGAAGAGGAGCGAGCGCGGATCGCGCGTGAACTCCACGACAACCTCGCTCAATCGTTGGCCTATGTCGCGTTCGAGTTGGAGCGGCTGGCAGCCGACGATACGGACGGGCAACTGGCGCATCTCCGCGAGATCGTCCGAAGTCAGATCACGGACCTGCGCAATGCCCTGTACGACCTACGCGTGGAAGTCGACGAGCGCCGCGGTCTGCGCCGCGGCGCTGAACGACTACGCCACCCACTGGAGCGGACGAACGGACGTCGACCTCGAGATGGAGCTCCCCGACCAGGGGCTTCGGCTCCCACTGCCGATAGAGCGTGAGCTCTTGCGCATCGCCCAGGAAGCTCTCGCGAACGTGGCGCGACACTCCGGGGCCGACCACTGCCAACTGCTCTGGCGCCACGACGACGGCCGGACCCACCTCGAGATCAGCGATGACGGGCGCGGATTTCGCGGCGAGGCGATTCCCGCGCCGGCCATTTCGGACTGACCGGCATGGAGGAGCGGGCTGCGGCGATGAAGGCCGGCATCTCGATCTGGAGCGCCCCGGGCCGCGGCACCCGCGTCTCGGTGGATCTGGACGTCCCGGCGTGACACGCGTCCTGCTGGCCGACGATCACACGCTCCTGCGCCACGCTCTGCGCGAGGCACTCGAGTCGGCCGACCTCGAGGTGGTCGCCGAGGCGGCCGACGGCGAAGAGGCGGTTCGCCTGGCCCACGAGACCACCCCGGACGTCGTGGTGATGGACGTGACCATGCCCGTGCTCGACGGCGTGGAAGCCACGCGGCGGATCACGACCGAGATGCCCGGAACCCGTGTCGCCGTGCTCACGATGCACGGAGAGCAGCGCCTGCTCGCCGAGGCCGTCAGAGCGGGCGCGGTGGCATTCCTCGGCAAGGACTCGGCCATGAGCGAGGTCGTCGACGCGGTCCGGGCGGTGGCGGCCGGCGACATCGTGCTCTCACCCGAGATCGGGGCGTCGATGCTGCGCGAGCTCAAGTCGCCCGAGACCCTCGACGCATCGGGTGGATCCCCGCTCACCGCACGCGAGGAGGAGGTCCTCCAACTCGTGGCCGACGGCCGCTCGACCGCCGAGATAAGCGAGGAGCTGTTCATCAGTGCCAAGACCGTCAAGAACCACCTGGCGGCCGTCTACGCCAAGCTCGACGCCCGCGACCGCACCCAGGCGGTCCTGACCGCCGTACGCCGGGGGATCATCTCCCTCCACGATGACTAGTTATTCCGTTCTAGTTCTCAGATACCCCGGTTTCGGCCACAATGAGTCGCCCGACCCATTCACACCGCCACGCACAGTACCGATACTGGATCCGACACCCGGGAACCCCCGGTGGACGGACACCCGGGAACCCCCGGTGGAAACAACCAGGAAGGGCATTTCCATGAACCTCTACGTCATGAAGGCGTGGCTCCAGGCCCGCTTCGCCAACACCGAGCGTGGTGCCACGATGATCGAGTACGTGCTGCTCGCCGCGCTCATCGCAGTCGTGGTGATCGGTGTCGTCACGTTGGTCGGTCGTTCGACCAGCACGAAGTTCAGCAGCGTCGACAGCGGACTTCAGTAGCAACCCGACGGCGGACACGCTTCCGCCGACACGGGTACACGAGAAACCGGCGAGGCCGCCGGTCGGCCGTCGGGACAACTCCCGGCGTCACCGATCGGCGGTTTCGTCGCGTTCGGCGGGCGTGAGTTCTCCGGACTCGCGTTCGTAGACCATGGCCGTGTCGTCCTCGTAGGCGAGCGTCCACTCCGATGAAGCTTCGAGCACCTGGTTCAGCGCACGCTCGGTCGGCCACACCACGACCTCGATGTCCCGACGGTCCAGAACATCGGACCACCCCTCGCCGACATCGCTCACCTCGTTGTAGTCGTCGAAGACCTCTCGGGGGTACATGTCGACCCGGTCGTCCATGTAGACGAGCTGATCCGGCCATGATCTCCATATCAGGTAACCCGCCCACGCATCGGTCGTGAAGACGTTGCTCCCGAGGAGCCCTTCCTCGTCGAGGAACGTGGTCGCCTCCACGGGATAGAACTCCAGGTCGAAGTCGTCCTCAGCGACGGCGTTTGCCGTGAGAACGACCGCGGCGAAGATCAGGACGCACGCGAAGGCCCAGGCCGGAACAGGGGCCAGGGGGCTTCGGAGCCGTCTCGGCACCGCCACGGCGCGTGCGGCGATCGGCAGTGTGACGATCGGGGCGACAGCGACGTTGCGTCGTGCCCAGAGAGCGAGGAGCACGAAGGGAAGGGTCACGAGTAGATCGCGGCGCGACAAGCGGTGTCGCCCCCGCGCCATCACGACGACCAGCACGGCAATCCAGAGTCCGAAGACCATGCCCGCCGGTTCGCGAAAATCCGGAGACGCCCACTCGGTGACCTGTCGGAACATGTCGCCGCGGTCCAGGACCCGGAGCGGGAAGAGAGCAAGCCTGTATCCGAGTGGAGTGAGGAACACGACCACACTCGAGATCCCCGTGGCGATGAGCAGCCGCCGATCCTCGCCTTCCCACGGTCGCCGGCCGTCCCACCAGTTCCCGACGAAGTGGAGAGACAGGTAGGCGAAGCCCAGGGCGAAGCTGCCGTGCGCGTTGACCCAGAGCCAGAACAGCACGGGGAGGACCACCACGACGTGGCGTCGCACCCACGAATCGCGGACCTCCACGATCCAGACGAGCCCGGCGAAGGCCACGAGGCCGAACGCCAGCGGCCGGACCGTCCAGAGCTCCCGGATCGTGAGCACCGCGACGAGTGTCAGCCCGGCGGCGCGCCACGTGTCGTGCGCGAACCGCAGCGCCAGCCGGAAGAGCAGCACCATCAGGAGCGCTCCCGCCACAGCGCCCAGGAGTCGGATCCCCCACGGCCCCAGGGTTCGGTCGATCGCCGCATACGCCACTTGGACGAGCCAGGACTGGTCCACCCAGGACGTCCCGCCCGCCGTGAACGAGTACGGATCGACGCGGGGAATCCCGCCGGATTCGAGGATCAGCTCGCCCGTGCGAAGGTGCCACAGGAACGAGTTGTCGAACAGGCGCTGGAGGCCGAAGCCGAACCCTGCGAGGGCGAAGGTGGCCGTGATGAGCCCGTCGAGACCGGGCGCCCGACGGGTCGGGGCCGCCGCCTCAAGGGACGTTTCGGCGGCAACCGGTTCCGGACCGGCGCAAGACTCCGGGGGTGGGCCCACGTGCGGCGCCTAGAGAGCGTCGAGCAGCCGGATCATCGCGGGTCCGATGATGACGACGAACACCGCCGGGAAGATGCAGAACACGAGCGGGAAGAGCATCTTGATGGGCGCCTTCTGCGCTTCCTCCTGGGCACGGAAGCGGCGCATGACTCTCATGTCGGCCGCCTGGGAGCGCAGGACCCGCGCGATCGACACGCCGAACTGGTCGGCCTGGAGCATCGCCAGGATGAACGTGTGGAGTTCGGGAACGTGAGTCCGTTCGTCCATGGCACGAAGTGCGTCCGATCGGGAGGATCCGATCCGGGTCTCACGCAGCACACGGCGAAACTCCTCCGACAGGTCACTGGGGATCGCCAGTGTTGTGCGGTCGAGCGCCTGGTCGAACCCGAGGCCGGCCTCGACACTGATCACCATGAGGTCGAGCAGGTCGGGAAGCCGAATGGCGATCTGGTGCTTTCGCTCCTCGACCATCCGGTTCAAAATGGCGTCGGGCGCCATGAAGGACGCGAACCACAGCAACCCGACCGCGATCAGACCGACGAGCCCTTGCAGCGTGATGGGCGGAATGGGCAGGAGCAACCATGGCGCCCACACGACCACGGAGACAGCTCCGAGGACCTTGTAGATCAGCACTCGGTCGATCGTCAGCGACGGCGGATTGCCGGCGTAGACCAACTTCTCCTCGACCTGGTCCACATAGCCTTCGGGAGTGAAACGACCGCCGAAGCTCGCGATCGCCTCTCCGACGGGTTTGGCGACGCGGTCGGTGAAACCTTCGAGCATCTCGCGGTCGCGTGAGTCCTGGATCTGGTAGCCCTCGAGCTGTTTCAGCGACTCGCGGGCTTCGGCCCGTTCGGTGACCACCGATCCGACGAAGAGAACGATGAGCAGGACAGCGGCGGCGAGCAGGCCAATGGCGAGGAGGAGCATCTCAGACCTCGATCGCGACGATCTTGCGCAACCAGATGAACCCGAAGACGGCGGCGACACCCGCCAGGATCATGGCGGCGATACCCGCGGGTTCCTCGAACAACGCGTCGAGGTAGCCGGGCGAGATCACGACGAGAATGCCGGCGAAGGCGAACGGGAAGATCCCGAGCACGATGCCCGACATCCGACCTTCCGCCGTGAGCGTGCGGATCTCGGCGCGCAGGCGCTCACGCTGGCTCATCGTCTCCGCCACCGTGTCGAGAAGCTCCGCGAGGTTTCCGCCGGCCTCCCGTTGGATCCGTACCGCGAGCACCGTCCAGCGGAGGTCGTCGCTCTCCATTCTGTCGGCGGAGTCCTCGAGCGCGTCCTCCAGGGTGCGGCCGAGTTGCACCTCGTTGAAGACGCGGCGCAACTCCTCGCCCATCGGGCCCGTTGCGTCGCCGGCGACCGCCTCGAGGCCCTGCTGGAACGAGAAACCGGCACGCAGGGAGCCCGCCAGCAGCCCGAGTGTGTCGGGTAGCTCGGTCTCGAAGCGCTGGAGCCGCTTGCGTCGCCGCGAGGCGAGGACCGCCAGGGGCACGGCGGTGACGACGATGAGCGTGATCACTCCGACGATCCACTCCCCGCTCACGAGGAACGCCAGAAGAGCGAAAACGAGAACGGCCGTGACGTAGAAGAAGATCGCCTCCGCTGCGCGCAACGGGAGATCGGCCTGTTCCAACTCATTCTCGACGCGATCGAGCAGCCCGGTCCGTTCGGCCATACGGCCGGTAGCGTCGACGGCGGACTTCACCACCCCGGTCTCTGCCAGCTGGTATTCCTCGGTGTCGGGCGAGCGGCCCTCGAGAGCTGCCGACTGGTACTCGGCCAGTTGATCTTCAGCCGAGGACTCGCGCGTGAAGACGAGGACGAGACCGATCGCGAGCGACACGACGGCGACACCCAGTACAACGGCGATGACGATTTGCATGGTTGCCCTCGGCTCCTGTCGGCCCGACGCCTATCGGATCCCGACGACGCGTTGCTTGAACGGCTGCTGGGAAAACAACTCCGGGGAGAGCTCGATGCCCTGGTCGGCGAGTCGCTCGCTGAAGTTCGGTCGGATGCCGTTCGTCTTCAGAGTTCCCGCGAACCGGCCGTTCTCGTCGACACCCTGCGAGTAGTCATAGAGGTAGATGTCCTGGAGGACCACAACGTCGCCCTCCATCTGGAGCACCTCGGAGATGTGGGTCACCCGACGGGTTCCGTCACGCAGGCGCGAGAGATGGACGATCAGGTCGAGCGCTGAGGACATCTGCTCGCGCACCGCTTTCATGGGGAGTTCCATCCCTGCCATCAGCGACATGGTCTCGATGCGGGACAAGGTGTCCCGGGGTGAGTTCGAGTGGACGGTCGTCAGCGATCCGTCGTGACCCGTGTTCATCGCCTGGAGCATGTCGAGCGCTTCGCCACCACGGGCCTCGCCGACGACGATGCGGTCGGGGCGCATCCGCAGCGCATTTCGCACGAGGTCGCGGATGGTGACCTCTCCCCTGCCTTCGATGTTGGGTGGGCGCGATTCCAGTGAACAGACATGCTCCTGGTGGAGTTGGAGCTCCTTGGCGTCCTCGAGGGTGACGATCCGCTCGTCTTCGGGGATGAACGACGAGAGCACGTTGAGCAGCGTGGTCTTCCCGGTGCCGGTTCCTCCACTGACGATCACGTTGAGCCGACCGCGGACACACAACTCGAGAAACTGGGCGGACTGGGGTGTGAGTGTGCCGAACTTGATGAGGTCGTCGACCTGGAAAGGGTCGGCCGAGAAGCGCCGGATCGTGAGGAACGGCCCTCCGATGGCGAGAGGCGACAGAACGACGTTCACGCGGGAGCCGTCGGGCAGGCGGGCGTCGACCATCGGTGTCGACTCGTCGACGCGGCGGCCGACCTGGGAGACGATCTTGTCGATGATCCGACGGAGGTGCGGTTCATCGATGAAACGGGCGTCGGTCCGCTTGATCTTGCCCTCGGCCTCGACGTACACCTCGTCGTGGCCGTTGACCATGACCTCGGTGAGTGTGGGATCACGTAGCAGCGGCTCCAGGGGGCCGTAGCCCAGGACGTCGTCGGTGATGTCGGAGATGAACTGGGTCTTCTCGTCGGCCGACAGTGCGGCCTTCTCGAGGGCCAGGGCGGCGTGGACCTGCTCGTGGACCTTACGCTTCAGTTCGAGGTCGGACAGCCGCTCGTCGTTGAGAGCCGGACCCAGTTCCTGGATCACGAACTGGTGGACCTTGACGCGCATCTCCTCGATCTCCGAGGCGCGGTGTGTCACCGGGGTCTTCTGGAACTCCTGCCAACGGTTGTATTCAGCCATGGTCTGCTCCATCGTGCGTTCGCTCGGTCACCGGCGGGTCAGTCACGGGCCGCTCAGTCACGATCCTTGCGCCTCATGCGACGACGCTTCTTCTTCTTGTCGTTCTTCAGGTCGCTCTCACCCTCACCGTTCGCGGCATCCTCGGGGCGTCGGCGACGCCCGCGGTTCGGCTCCCTCGGCGTAGTAGTCGCTGATCTGCATGAGCGCCTGGGCCGCGCCCGACTTCGGACTGTCGAAGATCACGGGGATACCGCGGTTGACGGCCTGAGGTACCGCGATGTCGGACGGGATCGGGAACTTGACCTCGATATCGAGGGCACGCTCGATCTCCTTCACGTCGAGGCGGACCTTGGCGTTGGCGCGGTTGAGTACGAGCTTGAGCTTCGGGCCCGCCAGCGACAGGAGGTCGAGAGTCTGCATACCGACCTTCAGGTTCTTGATGCTCGGAATGTCCATGCTGGCCACCAGCAGGACCTCGTCGGCAGCCTCGATCGTGGCGAGTACGACATCGTCGAACTGTGGCGGGAGGTCGACGACGACGTAATCGGACATCTGCTGGAGCAGCGTGAGGATCTGGATCATCTCGGCGGGGCGGATCTGGTCGGCCGCCGACGGCTCGATCGGTGCGGCCAGCACGCGCAGCCCCGACGGCTCGTGGACGACCGAGAGGCTCTCCATCAGCCCTTCGTCGGCGGTGGTCACCGACGCTGCCGCGTCGATCACGGAGTGTTTCGGGGGGACGCGCAACATGACCGCCACATCCCCGAACTGGAGGTCGGCGTCGACGCAGAACACGTTGCCCGATGTCCGCCGGGCGAGGTCGGCGGCCAGGTTCACGGCGATGACGCTCTTGCCCACTCCACCCTTTGTGGAGAACGAGGCGATGAGCTTTCCGTGCGGCCGAGCCGTGTCGGCGGCCGACATTCGGGCCGCTTCGACCACCAGAGCGTCGCCGACTCGGGCGACCGCTTCGGCCAACTGGGCGTCGTCGGCAAGCGCCACGACGTCACGGACGCCTGAACGCAACGCCGACTGGAGCACGTCAGTGGTCAACTCGTCGACCGCGAGGACCACGCCTGTGTTCGGGCGCGTGCGCGCCAGCCACTGCACGTGGTGCAGTGCTCCGGCATCGTCGAGCCCCGGTCCGAAGACGACCACGGTCGGTCGGTCGTCGGAGAGGGCCTCGGCCATGGCCTCGACCGCGTCGAACGTCGCGGACGGCGAAGCTCCCGAGAGCTGCACCGACAGGCGCATCCGCGCCCCCGGATCGGGGTCGACGATCGCGACGTCGTAACGAGCAGGTCCGGGCTGCGTGTTCAGTGCGGTGTTCCCTTGGTTTTCCACGTTGACCTCATCGTCGCGTGGTCGGGTGGTCTGTAGCGGTCGGCGGCTCTTCGCGGGTCACCCGGTGAACAGGTTCTCGTTGTTGATGACCGCCGTGTCGGGTTCGACCTCGAAGTCCGTCGGGGCGAGGCTGAGGTAGATCTGTCCTCCGCCCAGGCTCGCCTGAGCCAGCTTCAGACTCTGAGTGGCCGTCCCTTCGAGCGTGAAGAGGCCTGTGTTCGTAGCCGGGGCCGGCTCCGCATTGGGGTCACCGGCCAGCTCCTCCGGGAGACCCGTCGAGCTCCCGAGCGCCAGGACGTTCATGTTCTGGAGCATGAACTGCGTGTCGCCCTCGAGGAAGACCATGACGTTGACCCGGTCGCCGATCGCCACCAGGCCGGCGACACCCCTCTCGGCGCTCGCCGAGATCGTGACAGCCTGGAGCTCGGTGCCCGCCTCGTCGGAGTCGGCCCGCAAGCGGTCCGACAGCGCCCCGCCGCCCGGCGTCACATCTTCGGGGGGTACGAAGTTCGTGGAGGTGAGGATCTGACCCTCGTCGATGTTGACGACCGCGATCGTCTCGGGCGCCAGCGAGGTGAGGTCGGTGAGAGCATCAGGGGGAGCTTCCTCGGCAAGAGCCTGACCCTCGCGGACGAGTCCGGTGTCGAGGGCCTCCCCCGCCGTCGTGCCTTCCGGGATCGCCTGATCCGCGATCACGACGTCGACGGTGTCGACTTTTTCGGCCGCCCGTTCATCGGCGCGGTTCAGGTACAAGAACGCGAGCACCGCTGCAACCACACCCAGCGCAATGCCCACCAGCAGCAACACTGTCCGCCTGTTTCCCACTCTTCACTCCAGTCTCATGCGCTGGGCACGTCGGTCCGGTACCTCCCATGTATCGGTGCACCGACGGGGAGCGTGAGGAATGTGCGCGATTATCTCGGAGGCACATCCCGTCCGGGGGCGCATAGTTTGCCCTGTCTGTCCGCTCGAGGGCAAGGGTTGCGCCGAAACGGCTCCGAAGAACGGGGTTTCGCCGGCGGAATCGCAGCCGGCGGAATCGCAGCCGGCGAATTCGCACAGGAACCCTTCGACGCCGGGCCCGGCTGCCGATCGGGAGTCCGTGGGACCATCGGCGGGTGCGTCATGTGCGGCCCAAGGGGCGCCTAGACGGAATGTCACGCTGCGTGTATCCTGCCGCGGCACGTCCCGAACAGGATGTTTTGCCGCCTATCGTGGCGAGCGGGCCTCCGCGAGCCGGATTCGAGCGGTGGGGAGACTTGGGTGCGACACAGGCTGCGTGACCGTTTCAGGCGCGACCACGCCACGACGGGTGTTCGGCGCTCCCAGCGCGGCCGCGAGCGAGGCGCCGTGGTCGTCGAGGCAGCGATCATCACTCCCCTCATCGCACTTCTCGTGTTCGGGATCGTGGAGTTCGGGCTGATCTTCAAGGACGAGCTCACCGTCTCGAGCGCTGCGGGTGCCGCCGCACGAACCGGTGCCGCCATTCCCAAGCAACCGAACTACCAGGAAGACATGCTGAAGGAGCTCAACGGGCGCCTGGCCGGCCTGGGTCTCCGCGACGGCGACAAGGTCGTCATCTACAAGGCCGAGGACGACGGTCTCCTCAAGGACGCGGACAGCCAGGGCGAGATCTTCGACACGTGCGAAAACGACGCCGACGCCAACTGCACGGCCTACACGTGGAACGGCACCACCGACCAATGGGACGCCGGCAGCGCCGACTGGGAGCCCGACGAGCAGAGCGCGTGCCGAGATGACAGCCTCGACCCGGACAAGGATCTCGACCGGATCGGGGTGTACCTCGACGTCACCCACGACTACATCACCGGTTTCGTGGGAAGCGGATCACGTTCGGTCACCCAGCGGTCGGTGTACTCCCTTGAACCCCTCCTGCCTGACAAGTGTGAGGCGACATCGCCATGACAACACGCAGAGCACCCCGGCGCCACCGACGCGGTCGCCAGCGTGGCTACATCCTGGTCTGGCTGGCCGCCATGATGGTCGTCCTGCTCACCTTCGCCGGCTTCGCCGTCGACCTCGGCTACTGGTACCTCACAGGCCGCAACGCCCAACACGCCGCCGACTCCGCCGCTCTCGCCGGTGTCGTCTACCGAGAGGGCGACGTCAGCAACAACGACGCGGCAAGAGATGCCGCGATCGCCAACGCGGCTGAGAACGGCTACGTCACGGGGGAGGACCACACCACGGTCACTCCCCTCTTCAAGGACCCGGACGGCAACACCCTCCCGCTCAGCCAGCTCCGGGTGCAGGTGGAGCGCAAGGCCCCGTCTTTCTTCACTCGACTTTTCGGATTCGACGGCGTCGACATCACACGCGACGCCGTAGGCGAGTACTCACCCTCTCCGCCGCTCGGCAGCCCCAGCAACCTTCTCGGAAACAGCGGGCTCGTCGGAACCGAGTCGTTCCCCACCTCCCCGGCTGTCGAACTGGGTCAGAGTTTCTGGCTCGACGTCCAGGGTCCGCGCTCTCCGACCGTCGACGGCGACCAGTACCAGACGGACAACTGCCGGAACGTCACCATCCCGCAGGGAAGCCAGAACAACGCGTTCCATTGGCCGTGGGAACCGCCGCCTCCACCGCGCTTCACCACCCTCGGTCCGTTTGAGCCCGAACCCTGCGACCCTGTCACGCACGACAACGAGTATTACACCGAAGGTAGCGGCAGCAAGGGCTACAACTACGTAGTGGAGATAGAAGACGCCGAACCCGGTGACCTGGTGAACATCGAGGCGTTCGACCCCGCGTTCGTCGAAGTGGGCGAAGACTGCACTAGCGGAGCGCTCTCGACCCCCGCGTCGATCAACTTCAGCGACTTCAATCCCGCCAGTAACCCGCTCGCCGATTTATTGCAGCCACGCCCTGTCGATGTCGTTTCGCAGCTCGGCCTCCGGGATTCGCCAGAGGCGCTGGCGAAGTCGGGAGCCAACATCGGACCGTTTTTCACCGGAACCGCAAATCGTCGAGCTCTTCCGATGGTGTCGGGTGGGATCGCCGCCCTGGCACAGAAGATTGTCGACGACGACCTGCTCACGAAACCTGCCACACCCAACAGCACCTCATCGGCCCAAGTGGTGACCAAGTACAACCTCTGGGCCACGCTCACCAACTACGGCGTCACCGAACAGATGCTGGAGGACGTCGCCGAGCGATTCAAGCCCGGGCCGAACGAGCCCGCGTGCACCGGAGACTCGGCGGGCGGCGCCTACATAGTTCCGACCCCCGGCTTCACGTTTTTCCTTGGCCTCTTCAGCGGTGGTGGAGGATGGGCCCCGGGGACATCCCTCAGCGAAGATGCCGACATCTCCGCTATCGAACCGGCCGACCCTGACGGCAGTCCCATCAACCCACCGCGTTCGCCGTCCTCTGGCGATGACCCCTCCGTGACGTCACCCGCGGTCCCCTTTGACACCGGTGCCGTGCTCGCCGCGCCGACCGGGCATTCGACCGTCACGCCCATCCGCCCAGCGTCCACGGCCCTGACCGGCTACGACGGCCTGCCTGAAACGACGTTCACGATCGAGTGGGACGGCGGAACGCTTCGGGACCACACCGACAACGATGTCGTCTGCGGGAAGACTTACGGCTGGTACTCGCCCCTTCTCCCCACCGAAGGCAGAGCGACGGACGGCATCCCCAAATACACAAACTGGGACGTGGGAAACTCCGGCTACTTCTGGAACTACGTCTTCAACGGGCAGTACACCCACGATGCGGGAAAGTATATCGATCTCGTTCTCGGCGACATCACCCCCGGCTACGACGTCGCGTCGTTCTCACTCGTTTCCGGAAGCGGCGTCCCGCAGTACGCGCGAACGGGTTCCGCGAGACAGCTCGCAAGTGGAAGGCACCCTGTGGCAGCGCTATTCCGATCGACGAGACCTGGATCCAGGGCGGCACGGCCAGGTTCATCGTCAATGTCGACACGGCAATCCACGACGACGGCGTCACGACACCTGAGTGCAACAGTGCAACGTCCACATGCGGTCGAGGGGGCAACCGTTTCGCCCTCCGGGCGCTGCGCGACGGCTCGTACGACGGGGTCAAGGTCTACGCCGAGAGTCGCCTCCAGCTGATGGGGAACTTCCAGGGATCGAGCGGCGATTTCTGGCTCACCGAGCTTCAGGAGAGTGACAGCCGCGACCGTGTGCTACGGCTGACGTTCCACGACCCGGGCGACATCGCCGTCTGCAAGGACGCCGACGGAAACGGCCGGACCGACCCCGACCCCAACCCTGACGACGAGATTTCCGTCGTACAGTGCTCTCCCGCCGGGTACAGCGGGACGGACGCTATTGCCGGCGCCGGTGACGTCGTGGGAACGCTGAAGATCCTGAAACCAGGGCCCCTCCTTGATCCTGATCCAGAGGTGTTCGACAGCTGTACGATCTCGCGCGTGAGCGCTCCCAACCCACCGATCTCCACCGACGACTGCGAGATCGACACGCTCGACTACACGTTCAACGGCGACCTGCTGGAGATCCAGATCGGCATCGGCGCAGGCGAATTCAAGTGCGAAGGACCCCCCGGGGCCGAATGCTGGATCAAGGCTCGATTCGACTACCCGGGCGCCACGGCCGGAACCCTCGTTCGGCCTTCCGACGCCACCACGTGGACGGCGATCCTCGAGGGAGTCCCGGTCCGGCTCGTGGAATAGCCGGTCGGAATCTCGAACGAGCCGCTACTCGGCGGAGGGCTCCGGGGCAGGAGGGGCCGCTTCGGTCGTTCCGACCGGCTCGGGCGCGGGTTCTGCTGAAACCTCGGGTGCGGCTGTGGGTTCAGGGGCCGGCGGCTCGTTTGGCACTTCGGGTGCGGGCGTCTCGGGCGTCGACGCTTCAGGTGTCGGCTCCGTTCCCTCTGCGGGAGGGGCACCTT
>CAVPGR010000004.1:0-1754723 GCA_963704035.1 uncultured Actinomycetes bacterium
ACCACCTTGTAGTTGGCCAACGGATTGGCGGCGACGTGGTTGTGCGCCGGCTGGGCGTAGCTGCATTTCCACCGCGTTGAACACGCGATGTGGCCGCGTGGCGATAGGCCGGCATCACCAGCACGGTGGTGGCGTTCAATGAGCACCGGCTCGCCGGTGTTCGGATCGAGCATGTCGGCGAACAATTGCTCGGCCGCGTCGACGTTGGTCCAATCGACCAGCTGGCATTGGCCGCTTGCACGTTGATCCACGGCGTGGCGGCCTGGTACGTGTTGTACGCCGTGCCCTTCCACTTGTAGTTGTTGGTCGCGCCGACCACCAGGTCGATCAGCCGCTTTTCCTTGTTCAGGCCGAACACCTCGCCCACTTCCGCTGCGCGCTGAGAACCAGGTGCGTGCGGTCGAAGAAGATCGCTTCCTTGGTAACCGGCACGATGAAGCCGCGCTTCGTGGTTGCGGCGTTTCGATGTAGTCCTCGCCGAAGCCGAGACTCGGATAGGGCATGCCCGGACGCACTTCGCGATCTTGGTCGGCCATCGCGCGCCGACGCCGGGAATCCTCTCGCCGTCGAGCCGCGTGGGAATGGTCTCGACGAGCTTCGAGACCACGAAGGCCTCTTGGTGGTAGGCCTCCATGATCTTCGCGTGGATGACCTGGCCGGTGATGTTGAGAAGGCGGTGGCGTCGACGCCGTCGCCCGCTTCCAGCAGGTTCACGCCACCGCCCGCGCGCGGGTCAGCGGCCGCACCCACTCGCTTCCGTCGGGCACGAGCCCCTCGGCCAGTTGCGGAGCTGAATGTTCCGGCCGCAAGAGGCCTTGATGGAGAGCTTCGGTGAAATGCGTGACCGTCGCCTTGGGACCGTCCAATTCGAAGCGACGCCGTAATTCCCTGATTTTGACCACGTGTGTATCTCCTTCGTATTGTTGGATTGAATCGTTGATTGCCGCAGGCCGATCGCCTTACGCCACGGCTTGCGGACCCGCGTGGCTGACGGTGCCGACCACGTCGACCAGCACGGCCGCGCCGGCCGGATTGACGCGCTTGCCGCAGTAACCGATCGACAGCTCGGGATTGGCCGAATTGACCGCGATCACTTGCTGATTCACAAGCGCCGTGCCGCCGGCGTTGTCGTCGACGCCGATGCGTGCTCCCACTTCGAACGTGGCTGAGGCACAAGCAAATTCGAAAACGCCGGTGGTGGCCACGCGAATATCCTGCGTGTCGCCCGGGGCGGGATGCGATTGCTGCATGGCCACTCCGGCGAACTTGTCGTGAAACGACTCTTGCGTGGCCGCCAGACCGGCGCCATAGGTCAGGGGGGCTAGCCGGCTTGGCCTGTGGTGTCGAGATAGATCAAGTCGCCGATCTCGATCACCGTGGCCGACGCCACCGGCAGGACCACGGGGTTCGTTTCTCCATATCTCCAGCGCATCGTATTGGACATTTCGTTCTCTCCCTTGTTACTGGAAAAACTTTTGGGCAATGTGAAGGCCGCGGCACACTCTGCTCGGCCAGGCGGTTCAGGAGATCGCGCGCACGAAGCTCTTCGCGTCGTACGGACGATCCGGTTCGCCGCGATACTGCTCGCGCGACGTGGACCTTGCGCTGCTCACGGGTTCGAACTCGCCGCGCCTGCGGCCGGTACTGCTGCGCGCTCTTCGACCAGCGAGCGCACGGCCTTTTCGTTGGGCGCCGCCAGCAGCGATTGCACGAATTGCTCGCTGACCAGCACCTTGCAGTTGCCCTCCGCGTCGGGACCCACCAGGGCAGCTTGTATTCGCGCAACAGCCGCGCAATCACCGCGCGGTGCTCGTGCAGCACGTTGGCGGTTCGCAGTCGGTCGAGCTGCGATTCGACGGCCGTCAACTGCGTCTTGAGGTCGGCTTCGATCTGCTCGACCAGGTCGGGCCTGGCGGTCCGCAGTTGTTCAAGCGTCAATCGCTCCAAGCAGGCGGCCAACTCCGGGTCGAGTTGCATTTGGTCCGCTTCACCCGTTTCGCCGGCCTCGTCACCTTCGGCCTCATACAGCCCGCGCGTCGTGGCCGGATCGGCCACCAGGTCGACGCTTTGCACTTTGAGAATCGCCTCGACCACGGTGCGGCCACCGGCTTGCGACGTGGGCGCCTTGAAATGTTGCGCGAAAAGCCCACGTTTTCCGGGGCGTGGGTGGCATCCCACAACAACTGCTCGGCCAGGCGTGCTTGGGATTGAAGTGCAAGTCGCCGAACAGCCCCTGCCCTTCTCGCACCGTCGACGTTGCGAATGGCGCCCAGCCGGTCCTGATAGTCGCGGGCCGCCAGGGGATTGCCCTTGGGATGGTTGACGTTCACTTTCGCGACTTCGTACAAGCCGGCGGCCTGGTGCAAGGCCGCTCGCGGCATAGCGGCGGCCGTTGCGCGAGGCCAGTCCCAGCAGCTTGACGCCGCGAATGACACGGCCGCCGACGGTCGACTCGCATTTCGACGCCGCACTTCACGAACTCCTGCAGGCATTTATTCATCATTTGGTGTTGTTCCTCCGACAAAAGGAGGCCCATTTGCCGATCCCGTGGATCGACAAATGGGCCCCCAATGATACCTGCTGTGGTCGGCAGGCCCCCGTGATACCCCGAGCGCGTTGCACGCGCGATACTATGTTCGACGAGATTTTGCTTACTTCTCTCGATGTGCTTAGAATGCGCGTCACGCGAAAAATTGTCCCGTCGGTTACATGCACTTCGACGTTCGCCCGGCCGTGAAAACCTCGCTTCAACACCTCGCCAAGCGCCTCGCGCGATGCTACGTCAACGCGATTTTTCCACTGCATATTGGCATGATCGTGAGTTGTGTCCCTCATGATTTCGATACTAGCGAATCGCGCGGCCGTTTTCAATTTGAGTTTGTGAGCCATTTTCGAAATTCTTTTCCGCGCCGTTTTCAAGCGCGCGCTGTGCGCGAAATGCTCGCGCATATTCGTTTGCTCTTGGTCGTAGTCCAAGCCTCGCCGCTGGCTCCACGTTTGCGGCGAGAATGCCGCACTCCATTTCGATACGCGGCTTGCGCTTTGGCCAACGCGTCGCGTACCGCCAGCGTGGGCGGACCGACTTGTATCTCGACGTCATCCTCGACGTCCTCCGGCAAGTTACCCGCCGCCACGGCGTTCTCCATCACGCCGCCACATGACCTCCAGGTCGTCCTCATCATGCGCGCCTGCAACCGCTCGAACATCCGTATCGCCGGGCCTTCGGCCACCATCGTCGAGGCGTAGTTCGCGTTCGACGCGTCGGAGGTGAAGCATGAACTCCGGCATCACCAGCCGGCAGGCGATCGCCGGAGCTCGGCCTGCAATACCGTGACATAGTTGGCCGCGTCGAGCCCCGCGATCGGGAAGTCGTATTCGATGCCGGCATGCGTTCGAGGATCGTGCCGGGGCCGTAGCGGCGGAAATTGGTCGTTTGTCCCGTTGCCGAGAGGTTAAGCTGTGAATCCGTCTGTCCCGCGACGAATTGCTCCACGCCCGCGCGGGTCGCGCCGCGATGTTTGCGAATCAGTGCAATCGCCGATTGGAATTTCGGCCACGACGCTCATGTTGCGCAAGAGTTTCTCGGTCCGCCGCAGATTCTTTCGCACCGGGTAGTACAGCGGTAGTCCCCGTTTCACGTTGGCGTCGACGTTCGCCTTGCGATGCTGAATCTCGGCGGCGTCGACCGCTTGGCCGTCGACGTAGTACGCCAGCGCCGTTTCCACGTCGTCCGGCTCGGTGAGGATGCCAAAACTGGACGACGGATCGGCAGCCGAGCCGGGCGGCGTGCCACTTGCCCCGGCTCGACAAACCGTACGCGGGTTTGGCCGCCGGACGTGACGAAGTAGACGCAGAAACACCTCGCCGTCGCGGTCCCAGCGTCGCACGATCTCCTGCTGCCGCGCGTGCCAGGCGTTTTCGAAGACGAAATCGTCGAGCACTTGCTGGGCCCGCTCGGCCAGCTCGGGCGATGCGTTGCGACCTTTCTTCACGGCCGCTCGGTAGGTGTGCCCGAACCAACCAGGTAGCTGATGCGGTTTTCGTGCGCATTGATGGCGAACTCGTTGCTCACGGCCAGCAGGCGGCATTGCTCGCGAATGTTGCGAACTGCGACTCGTTCACGAAGGGCGCGTGCGCAGTGGAGAACGCCGTCGATCCCGAGCCGAGCGCCGTCACTCGCCGCCGTCGTCCCACATCGACTCGCGCGGATCGACGAAATTATCCCACAGGCTTTGCCAGGCCTCCAACAGCCGCCGTTCGAGTTGCTCGCTGATCGTCGAATGACCAGGTCCGTTGCCAATCGCGTGTCCGTTGTTCATGGGATAAAGCTCCTGTGGGTATTAGTATTGGTCGCCAGAAAGGTTGCAAAGCGGCAAACGATCGCCCAGCCCGTGCCGCGTGCCGCTTCGCCAGCAGGTCGCCGGCCAGTCGAACGGCCATCTCCAAGGCATCGGGTCCGTCGTCGTAATCGCCGACAGGAAATTCCTGCAACTGCTCGATCAGCATTCGTGTGCCGTGCGAGTTCGATTTGAAAGCGCAGCGCCGCGCGGACAGATACGGCCCCAGTCGCCGAATGCCGCACTTGCTTGTTCACACGGTTGTCAATGCCCCACGGTTGCACGCCGACGATGCCTTGCTGCTGGAACTCTTCCTCGAACTGCTCGGCCAGCAACTGCTGAAACTGGTTGGTTTCGACGCCGAACACCTCGGGCTCGAACGCGCGGCAGAGCTCCGCGCCGGCGGCCACGATGTCGCGCGTCGGACGCCGCGCCGACGTCGGCCTCGACGTGCAACACTCCGCGCCGATCGACGCACAACAGCACGAACGCCGAATAGTCGCTGCGCCGCAAGTCGCGCCCTTGGCTCGGATCGAGCGCCGCCACTCGCGCCTGGTACTCGGCCGGCCACTGGTCGAACCAAATGTCGCCGGTGAAGTAACCCTCAGGCCACTCGCACAAGTCAGGGTTCAGCGGCGAGCCTTGCTTTTCACGCTCGAAGGCCGTGCGGCCCCCCTCGACGCGCATCCGCATCAGCATGTAGAGGTCTTCTTCGTTCGGGCCACAACACTCGGGCCGGCCTCCATCGCGCGGCGATTGCGCTCGAAGAACTCCAAGGCATCGGCGGTCGGATTCTCAAGCGTGGCATCGCAATAAATCGACTCCCATTCGCGCCACAGATTCATGTGGTCTGGCCAGCGCTCGATGGCCGCGAACACGCGCGACGTCCAGCCCGGCGTGCGATCGAGCCGCAACGCCAGCGCATCGCGATGCAAGGCCGTGGCCAGGTTGACGACGTTGGTGTGTTTGTTGCCAGCCTTGAGCAGCGTGCCTTCGAACCACTCGCGCGACTGCTCGCGCTGCGTGGCGGATTGCCGGTGACCGTCGTTCTCCAGATCGTCGCACACGACGAGTGTGGGGCGATGAGCTTGATAACGCCGGCCGCGCAGACCCTGGCCTGAGCCGAACGCTTCGATCGTGACGCCGTTGCGCAGCCGGATCGATTGCGCACGCCATACGAGTCCGCGACCTGTCGAAGCGGGATAGTCCTGCGCGAGTAATTCGTTTGACACCAGTTCGTGCCTGATGTTCTCCAGATGTCGCACGGCCTGCTGCTTCGTATCCGAAACGATCCAGATATAGGGCTCCCAGCACTCCACCGCCGCGCCAACACATACGCCAGCGTGGCCACCGTCGATTTAGCGGCGCCGCGCGGACCGATGACGTCGAGCTTCGCGCCGCGATCGGCGGTCATCGCATCCAATTGCTCACCCAGCCAAACGTGCATGCCCGACGGCTGGCGGCGAAAGTGGCGCGGCCAGGTAGCGGCGTCCCCATTCGAGCAGTCCGTCGGCGTCGGCCTGGCCGGTCCGAATGCGCCGCGCAAGTCGGCCTTGAGCCGCAGCGCCGCATCGGCCCACCACGCAGGCGCCAGTCCGCAGGCATCCCAACCGGTGGTAGTGATCATTTGCCGTCTCCGCCCGTGGATAGCGCTTGCAGTTTTTCCGTCAACTCCGTCAGTCGTTCGAAGATGCGCTGTTGCAGGTCTTCGTCAGTGACTTCCTCCAAGATGATCGAGGCGAACTGGGCCAGCGCTTGCGAAAGTTGCTCGGGGCTGACCGTGTACGGTCGTCGCCGGCCATAGCGATCGGGATGTGTGCTCCAGCGCCACGCGGCGGCGCCGCCAATAGCGTCCCTCCTTGGCCGCCGCGTTGATGTGCGCCAGATGCTGAATCTCGTGCCTGGTTTCCGCTTGTTGCAAAGCCGCGGCGAATTCGGCGTCGCGCTTGGCCGTGTTGCGAATCGTGTCCGGATGGCAACCGACGTAGCGGGCCGCCGCCGTGCGCGAGCAGCCCACGGCCAGAATCGCGCAGATCTCGCTCCGCTTGACCTCGGTCAGCACGCATCGACCGTTGGATTCCATGCGGCGGTGTTCCTTATCCTTGTCCCACGTATTCGAACGACACCAGGCTGCGACCCACACTGGCGCGATAGCCGCGATAGTGCTCTCCCGCACTTCTCGAGCCCGACTTCAGCACGCGCGCCACGCGCCACCGGCTCGAACGGCGACAATGTGCAACCAGCGCCGGATGGCTGGCCGTCACGTTGACGCGGTGGCCTTGTTGCAAGTGCACGTCACATACGGCCTCGGCCACGCGCATGCCGATGCCAATCCCTTGGTAGTCGGGCAGCGTCACCAGGCGGCGAAATGCGCCAGCGGTCTTTTCGGCCGATCATCGGCAGCGTGGCGCAAAATGTCACTGGATTGCCGCGCCACCAACCGGCGTAGCAGCGCGCCATGCTGTTGAGCTTGCCGCTCAAATAGTGATGCGGCGCAAGCGCGCCACAGTCGAGCTCGCACGCGGCGCAGCTCGACGTGAATCTCGGGCCGCCGAAGTCGCCTCCGCGTGCACGTGCGATCGGCCATGTCCACCACCCAGTCGGGCTCGAGCCAGTCGGCCACGTCGTAGTGACACGTCACGGCCACGAAGCGACAACGAATCGCCCCTCCTCGAATCGACTTGGCCACCGCCGCCGAGCCGATTTGCGCCACGTTGCGGTCGACCACACTGGTAAATTCGTCGAACACGACCACGGGCGCGGCATCGCTTCCCGCCTCCGGCGACGTTATCCCCACGGACAACGCTCGGGCCAGGTTGCAGCGAAACTGTTCCCCTCCGCTGAGCACGCGATACGGGCGAACCCAAGCCGGCGGCGAGCTAAAGCCCACGGCAGTCAACAGACCGGTGATCCGCTTCACACTTAGCTCACCGAAGCAGTCGACCACCGCGCGATCCACGGGCCAATCCGCAGCGCTCGTCACATACGCGCCGAACGCCTGCCGTGCGATCGTCGACTTGCCGCTGCCCGAGGGACCGACAATCAGGCCGATCGTCCAGTCCTCCTCGACCGCCGGCACGTCGACGGCAAACGACGCGCTCGCACGTGCCGCCAGCGGCACATCGAACATGCCGGCGACTTGCTGCACGCGAAACGAGTCGTAAACCGGACAATTAACCTCCGCCCTGACAACCGCCATGCCTCTTCCCCCTCCTTCTTCTTTCCTACAGCCTACGGCCTACAGCCGACAGCCTCTTCTAAAGCGTCGTTACTCGGCACTTGAATCCATCTGCGGAAAGCCGCTCGAACAGTCCGCGCTGCTCGTGTTCGTCCTGACATTCCACGACGACTTGAAACAAAGTCGGCACGATCACGTCGCTCGGCGCCGATTCGTCATCGACGTCGAGCGACAGGTGCTCCGTCAGCAGGTTGTCCAGCATTGCTTGCACGGCTTGGTTGTCGGTGGCGACGTCGGCCACGAGCGATTGGAGCAATTCCGCGTCGGCGCCGGCCATGGCCGCCAAGGGATCGAGCGTCGCCAAGAGCTTCAGCGCTTCGTTGTCATCAATGTCGAGCACCAGCACCGGCACAAGCGCATCGGCGCAACCTCCACGCGCAAATGACCGTCGACCAACTGTAGCGATCCGTCCGGCAGCTCACGCGCCAAGAGCGCATCGGCGAAGCCGATCTCCGCCAGCACGCCGCGCATGGCATCGCGCTGTCCGGCCGGATGCGTCCGCCAATTCCGCGGATGCGGCCGCAACTCCTTCGCCGCCACCCGCCGAAACTCTTTCACCCGATCCCGAATCTGCATAGTGTTCTCCTCCCTCCGTCCCCCCGTCTTCGTCCTCCAGCCTCCAGCCTCCGGCCTCCAGCCTCGCTCAAGCGTCGCGCAACCGCTCCGCGATGTGCGACAACTTCACCTCATGCGTATCCAACCGCGACTCGTGCCGCGCCGTGACCGCCCACATGCGGCGCCGCTCGTCGGAGGTGCGATCCATCTTGTCGCACAGGTCGACGATCTTGCTGGCGATCACGGCCAACTTGGCGTGCACCTTGAACATCCACGGTCCCACGGCCAGGCCAATCGAAATCAGCGATCCAATCAGTAGCGTCCACTCGTCCATCGTCGCCCTCGCTTCCCAGAGTTGATGCACATCTCAATTCAAGGCGCCTGCCCGGGCGGATCGGTGAAGATGGCGCTGGTGGCCGTGGAATGGCGCTGGCGGCGCCGGTAAGCGAAACCGGTGGGCCGGCATAAGTCCCCGCGCTCAACACGGCGCTCGACGGCCAGCGCTTGGCCAGCACCAGCGCTTCGTTGTACGGCACCGCGAATGGCCGTCAGGTCGCTTTCCGTCGGCCACCATTGCACCGGCGGGCGTTCTTCGGTCATTTCCACGCTGGTCATCACTTTCGACGGATCGTAGTTGGCAAAGTCCGTGTCCTTGAGCGTGAACGCGGGGTCGTACGCCTGCACTCGCGTGTAACCAAAATACTTCGTGGCCAAGAGCGCCAGGATTTCGCGCAGGTACTGTCCCACCTTCGACGCGAACGAATCGGTGATGTACGTCGACAGCTCGTTCTCCGAGTGCTGCATCATTTCCGAGAGCATCAACAGCGCCAATTGCGCGTACTCGCGGATGTCGGGCTGGCGCATGCGCTCGCCGAAGAACGGAATCGGCCAGGCCAGAAAGATCTGCGGCGTCGGCGTGGCATGCTGCACCACCAGGCCGTTCGAGTCGTTGGGCAATCGCTGCCGATCGGCCAGCCGTTTGCGCACCGTCACGATCAACTGATGCAGGTCGAACCAGAACTGCTTGTGCGGCGGACCGTAAAATCGCACGTCCGGCCGGTGCATCAGCTCGAACATGTTGCGGCCCACCAGGCTGTGAAACTGATAGATGACGCCGTTGTTGGTCCACATTTTTTGATTGGGGTTGGCGATGGCATAGCCGGCTTCGCCCCAGCGCCCGTTGTCGTACCACAGGATTTCGTCGGTGCCGAATTGCAGTGATGTGTTGCTCATGAAATGCTCCCTTAGGAAATGGTTGGATCGTTCGTGCCGGAAAGCAGTTGGTCTTTGACACCCTCGGCCATCTTCAAGTAAGGAACCGCGCCGGGAAATTTTTCGCCGATGTGCGCATGCGCCGCCGCCCAGGCTTTGTCCAGCGCCGTGACTTCGAACGGCACATAGCGGTTGTGATGGCGCACCACGGTTGGATTGCTGGTCGACTCCGAGAGCGGCTGCTCCGGCACGCTGTTTGTGTCTCTCGACTTGCGTGACAGCGCGTCGAGCCGCGCCTGCAAACGACGCTTGCCGCGGCGCATCGCAAAGTACACGGCCGCGCCGGCGGCCAGGCCCGCGATCCCGCCGGGCACGCCCAGCGAAATCAGCACCGTGGCCAACTTCGCCGAAAGC
This sequence comes from uncultured Actinomycetes bacterium, assembly GCA_963704035.1. Lineage (GTDB taxonomy): Bacteria > Actinomycetota > Acidimicrobiia > IMCC26256 > JAOSJL01 > JAOSJL01. The sequence goes on from CAVPGR010000004.1 coordinate 9,757, forward strand.
CACGGCTTCACCGCTTCGGCAATCGGATCGAGCGGCTTGACGTCCACGGGTCGCTCGACGTTCGGCGGCGCCGGATGCCCATTGCGGGCTGCGCCGGCCACCGAATCCTTGACGCTCTTCACCGCATCGCCCAACCGCTCGACGCGCGTGCTCAATCCCTGCCAGGCATCGTGTAGCTTCGCCACGAGGCCTTCCAACCGCGCAGACGCTGCGTCTCGCTCGAATCGCGCGGCGGCTCGATGGCCGGCGGCGCGTCGGGCAAAGCGTTGGCATCGGGCAGCGCCGGAGGTTTTGCCGCGATCCTCGGCGAATCGGAAAATCGCGGAGACAAGCCCGACAGAAAGCGGCGCACGCGCCCGCAAAATGTCGCGTCGACCACGCGGCCGTTGGTGCCGAACAGCACGGCGACCAGTTCGTATCGGCGGTTGAACACCGGCCCGCCCGAATCGCCGAAACGCGCGCTGCCGCTGAGCTCGAGCACTTCGCTGCCTTGCGGCCGACCGTGGAGACATATCCCAGCGCTTGCCCCCGATTGCAAAATAACTTTCCGTCGCCGCCATAACCGCAGGAGGTGAGCGGATCGCCACGCTCGGGGAACTCCTGGGCGACCGCGACCGGCTCGACCGTCGGCGCCGTAATCGCCAGCGCCGCCAATCCGCGTAGTATCAACCCGCAACACTCGAGCGCCCACCGTGTGTCCGTCCGGAAACACGACTTGCACGTCGCCCGTTCCCTGGCGAAACAAGTGCGCAAGTGACGACGAGTCCTTGCCGGCCGTCGACGTCCACGAGCGTGCCGCTGCCCAGTGCGCGGCTGGCTCCCTGGGAATGGACGACGCGCACGATGGCCGAGCGCACAGCGGCCGGAAGTGCATGCGTGTCGCTGCTCGGCGCCAGCGGTACAACGACAGGGCATTGGCCCGTCGCACAGCCAGCCGGCGGCGCAACTTCCCAGGGAGCCGCGCGGGTGGTCGCGGCACTTATCGCTACGATCAAGGCGAGCAGCGTGTGTTTCATCGTGGTTATGGCGTCAAAGTGAATCGATACTGATAGAACGGACTACGCGCAGATCGGCCGGCAGCGTCATGCGATCGGCCAGGTGCGAAACCGGATCGACGCCGCCTCCCAGCCGGTCGCTCATGGCGCAAGCCTGGCTGCAAAACGGCGGGCGGCCCGAGTGCTCGGCGTCGTGCACATCGGCGTGCACCGCCAGACGGATGACCGGCAAGTGAAGCAGCGCAGCGCTAAACACGCCCCAATAGCCGTACGCGCAGCCGGCCATTCGCCGCATGGCGCGTGTGGCGCCGCGACGATCGTACTGGCGCCAGCAGCTCCTCCGGGTTGGCCTGATAAACGTCGATCCGCGCGGGAAATCGCCTCACCTGGCTTTCCAAAGTGACCGCGCGGCCGCCGTGCCACTCGCGAACTTCCAGGCAGAACAATTCTTCATCCCACCACGCGGCCTTGGCGGCGTGCGAGTGATCGCCGCGACCGGCGATCGAAATCAGCCCGCGGCGGCGGAATAGCAGCAAGTCGCTGTCGCGAATCTGCCGCCGCGCTTGGCGAAACTGCGCGTGGATAAGTTCGCAATCGGTCATGGCGTGTACCAAAAAAAACGAGCCCATCACCGGCGGAAAACCGGCAATGGGCTCGTTCAATACCTGCTGTCAATTCAGGCCCGTCAGAAACCCCTCAATCGCAAAATGCACCCTAGCAGAAGTGCTGGCTCACTTTCAAGCATTATTTTTTGGAAGAGACGCGATGAGTGCGCGTAGCTGAATTCGCAAGAGTTCAGCCAATCATCTCGCGCACGGCTGAACTCTTGGGCGTTTCAGCTACATCGGGCTGAGCGCTCGCATCAGCTCGCGCAGGGCCGAAGGCCATTTTCTCGAAAGCCTTGGGCGCAGCCCAGGGTCCGCGAGCGAATTGCATTTCCTTTGAGGCCCAACGGGCCGACACTCGAACCTGAATCTTGCCGCGGCGATACGAGTTGCGGCCCGTTGGGCCTTGATTGCGGTCGCGTGGGCTTTCAGCCCCTGGGCTGCGCCCTCGTTGTTACACACATCTCTAGCTTGGGGTTGGCCGTTTGGGAGTGTTGGGCGATGATGTGAAGCGTGTCAATGGACGCAGGGTGGCGATTCGAGTCAAGGATGACGTCAGATGCTTGCGCCGTGGGTTATCGATGAGATGAAGTCGGTGGATCTGAAGGATGCGCGATTGAATGATCGCTTGCGGCATGTGCTTGCGCAGTTGGCGGCCAGACCAACCGCGAGTATTCCCGCCGCCTGCGGAGGGCGGGCGGAGATGACCGCCGCCTATCGTTTATTTGACAACAAAAAAGTCACCTTTGACAGCATTATCGAACCGCACGCCGAGATGACGAGGCAGCGGATGGCCGCGCAACCGGTTGTGCTGCTGGTGCAGGATACAACCGAGATCGATGTGACTCGGCCCGAACAACAGGTCGCCGGAGCAGGACCATTGGACGGCAATTCGCGGCGCGGCGATTTGTTGCACGCGCTGCATGGATTTACGCCAGATGGAACACCGCTGGGAACTCTCTCGGGGACGGCATGGGTGCGTGGAGAAGAGCCGGTGTGTGCCGGCTTGCCTCGTGCTGAACGTGCCGCCACGCCGATCGAGGACAAGGAGAGCTATCGCTGGGTCGTGATGATGCAGCGGATTCGCGAGGAGGCTCGGCGGTGTCCTGCCACGCAGTGCATCAGCTTGGCCGACAGTGAGGCGGACATCTACGAATTGGTTGTCGAGGCAACTAACGAACCGCCGGCAGCGGATTGGATCGTGCGGGCCTGTCAGAATCGCGCTTTGCTGGCCGGAAATGGCCAGGAAACCACCGAGAAACTTCTGCGCGAGTATGTTCTCGAGCAACCCATATTGTTCGGCCACACGATTCAGGTTCGTGGGAGAAAAGCAAAGGTGGCTTGTGAAACTCGCGGCCGAAGACAACCACGTGAATCGCGCAAGGCTGAGGTCGCGGTTCGCGCAGCGCGCGTGACCCTGCGACCGCCGTGGCGCGAGGATCGTAAATTGCCGCCGGTGACGGTCAACGTGGTGCTGGTCAGCGAAGTGGATCCGCCCGCCGCGGATGAACCGGTCGAATGGCTGCTGTTGACCAGTTTACCTGTGGACGCGTTGGAACAAGTGCGACAGGTCATCGAATACTACTGCGTGCGCTGGATGATCGAAGTTTTCTTTCGGGTACTGAAATCGGGATGCCGAGTCGAGGACCGGCGGTTCGAACATATCGACCGTCTTCTGACTTGCTTGGCCGTCTATCTGGTCGTCGCCTGGCGGACGTTGTTCGTGTGCCGCATGGGTCGCAGTTGTCCCGACATCAGCTGCGAAGCCGTCTTTGAACCAGCCGAATGGAAATCCGTTTGGAAAGTGATGCACCGTCAAGACCCACCCCGCCAGGCCCCGACTCTGCAAGCGATGCTGCAACTCGTCGCGCAGCTGGGCGGATACGTTCCTCGGAAGAAATCGTTGCCGGGCCCACAAACCGTCTGGCTTGGACTGCAAAGAACACATGACTTCGCCCTCTGCTGGGAACGCTTCGGGCCCGAGTCCAGAAGCCGCCCTCCGACTTATGTGTAACAACGAGGGCTGCGCCAGGGCTCTCGAGTGTCGGGCCTTCGGCCCTGGACCGCGCTGTGAAAGAGTCCGCTGAACCCTTGCGCGTTTCAGCTACGATTCACGCCCGGCAACCAGTTGCTCCAACTGCTCGGCCGTGCGCCAGCTCTTCGACCAGCGGGCCGCCCCACGCTTGATGCAGCACGCGCGTCACTTCGCGATAATACCACAGCGTGCCGTCCTTGCCAGCGGTGAAGCGCGGCCAGATCGCTTCGCCCAGCGCACGATAGTCTTCCACGATCGTGCGCAGGTTGTAGAGCTTGTCCGCCGTGGAAACCAAACATACACCGGCGTCGGCAGTCGCCAGATGGGCCAGGTACTTTTCCTTGCGCGCTTGCCAGGGCGGCTTGGGGATTGTGTCCGCGTCGGTGCACGCTTCCACGATCTGGGCTACGCGCGTGCCGAATCGCCTTTGAATCTCAAGTAGCGTCGGCTGGCCGCCTTGATCCTCCACCGCGTCGTGCAGTAGTGCTGCGATGGCTTCGTCCTCACTGCCGCCATATTCGAGCACGATGGCCGTCACGCCCAATAGATGCGCAACGTAGGGCACCCGGAACCCTTGCGAAATTGCGCGCCGTGCAGCTCAGCAGCGTATACCAGCGCTTCGCGAAACCGCTCAGAGAGTTGCATGCCTGTCGAACGCTTAATGGGCGTTGAAGGGCCGCGTTGCCACGCGTCCGCCTTGGCCGCCTTCGTGGAGGTTGAATTCGGCCCACACCGGCATATGGTCCGAAACCTCGAGCGCCTCGTCAACCGTCAGGTTGAACTGGCGGATCATGTCGAACACGCCCCAGCGGCCCGTGTATTCGCTGGTGGCGGTCGCGCGAAAACACCAGGTTGTCGTACAGCTTGTGCCGCGCGTGTTGGTGGCCACGCCCGAGATGGCCCAGTGCACTTGCGGCAACTGGCCCAGCCGGCCCAAGTGATGATCGTCGACGTTCAGGTCGCCCAGAATGATCACGTCGTCCTCGCCGCGACCGTCGTCGCGCACGGCGCGAAACACGTCGGCCAGCGCGTCGAGCTCGGTCGCGCGTTTCGTCCGGATCGGTGTGAATGTTCACCAGCGAAAAGGTAAACGCCTTGCTCCGGCGGAGGTCCGCGCACGCGAAACCAGCCCACCAACGGCTCGCGATGCAAGCGATCGTCGGGATCGGCTCACGGTGTAAAGCGCCGTGCGGTCGATCTCGATGCTGGCGCGTATCGAAGACGAACGCGTACTGCTCCTTGCTCGACGTGCGGCCCAGTCGCGGGCCGATCACGAAATCATAGTGCCGCCCGGACGCGTTGATCACGTCGACGAACTGCGGCAGGAGGTCCTGCTTCGAGCGAATCTCCTGGATCGCCACGACGTCGAATTGCCGCACGATCTCGGCCAGCAGTCCGCGACGCGCGGGTTGGCGAGCTTCTTTTCGCCGAAGACTTGAATGTTGAACGACGCGACGCGAATCGCGCCCGCCGTGCGCGCGACCTTGGGCAACGACACCTGACCATAGTTGCCACTTGAGCTGCCGTCGCGCGGCACGACGTGCAGATTTTCGAGCCCTTCGATTCTGAACTTCTGCAAGAATGTGTAACCGCCGCCGCCGATGGCCGCGACAATCACCAACAAGAGAAACTTGCGCATGGGCCCCTCCGTGGGCAGCGTGCGTACGAACGGCGGTCGTGGGCATCATGCCCGCACCGCAGATTCCTGGAATTCGGGCCAGGGAGAATAGACGATGCCGCCAGCAAGCTCCAGGGCAATCGCGTGCTAGCAGCACAGCGAGCGAGCTACGAAAAGTGCTAGCGAGTCGCTTCTCGCACCAGGTGCCGCAGCTCCGGCACGATCAGCTTCTCGACCGCCAGTCGCACCGCCGCCGGCGAGCCGGGCATCGTCAATACGACCGTGCGCTCCATCAATCCACCGATCGCGCGGCTGAGCATCGCCGCTGCGCCGATCTCCGCATAGCTCAACGAGCGAAACAGCTCGCCATAGCCGGGCAGTGATTTCGTCAGCAGACTGCTGACCGTCTCAAAGGTCTGATCGCGACTGCTCACGCCGGTGCCGCCGGTCAGCAACACCGCAGCCACCTCGGCGTCGTCGCGAAACCTTTCCAAGAGTGCTCTCATTCTCGCAGATTCATCGGGAACGATATCTCGCGCGACCACGCGAAACCCCGCAGCCGATAGCAGATCGCAGAGCAACTGTCCGCCCGTGTCGGTTTCCGGCGTACGCGTGTCGCTCACCGTGATCACGGCGCAGGCCACGTCGGCGGGCGAGCTGGCTTGATGTTCGCGCGTGACTTGGCTCACGGGGCGGCCCCAAGGTCTGAAATGGTCGAAATCACGGGAAACTCGCGGACAATTCGCCGTTTTCGGCTCACGCTAGTATACTGAATAGGATGTCCCAGTTCGATGCCAGACAGTCTATTCCGCCTTCTCGCGCGATGTATCGTTTGAAGTCCACTCTTGCCATCGCGGTCGCCTGCTTTTCGCTCGCGCTCTCTGACGCGCGCCGACGTTTTTGAATTGCACAGCGGCGGATCGGTGCATGGCGTGCTGCTAAACAAAGAGGAATCGCCGCGCAAGTCGTACGTCGTGAAGACTCACCTGGGCGGTGAGGTGACGCTGGCCGCCGAACAGGTCAAAAAGGTCTCGCCGCAGACCGCGGCGCAAGTGCGCTACGACCAGATTCGCTTCAAAGCCACCGACACGGTCACCGACCAGTGGAAGCTGGCCGAATGGTGCCGCGAGAACCGTTTGCTCAAGGAACGCCGCAAGCATCTGGAGCGGATCATCGAGCTGGATCCTAATCACGCCGATGCGCGGCACGGCCTGGGCTACAGCCAGGTGCAAGGCCGCTGGGTCACGCACGATGCCATGATGGCTGAGAACGGCTATCAGCGCTACAAGGGCGCCTGGCTCTTGCCGCAAGAAATTGAAATCAAGGAACGCACGCGCAAGGAAAAGCTCGCCAGGCAAGAATGGGCCAGCAAACTCAAGGTTTGGCATCGCAACCTGGGCACCGACAAAGAAGCCGAGGCCTTGGCCGGCATCAAAGCCATCGACGATCCGTTCGCCGTCGAAGCGTTGGCCCGCATGCTCAACGACACGAAGCAAGTATCGCCGCGCGAAGTGCGGCTGTTGTACGTTGAAGCGCTGGGCCGCATCAACGACGGCGCCGGCATGGGCGCCCTGGCCACCGCGTCGCTCTACGATCCGGACGAGGAAGTGCGGCTCTCGAGTCTCGATCAAATCCTCGATCGCCAATATAAGCCGGCCGTAAAAAAATACGTGCAGACGCTACGCGACAAGGAAAACCTGATGGTCAATCGCGCCGCCTACTGCCTGGGCAAGATAAACGACCCGGAAGCGGTTGGCCCGTTGATCGACGCGCTAGTAACGGTGCACACGTTCAAAATCCAAAAGGGCCAGCCGGGCCAGACTCAGGCCACGTTTGGCGGACCCACAAGCGGCGGAGGTGGCGGCGGCGGATTCACCTTCGGTGGCTCCGGCGTCGAGATCGTCAAGAAGTCTTTCGAAAATCGCAGCGTGCTCGAAGCGCTCGTTGCCATCGCCGGCACGAGCTTCAACTTCGACCAGCAAGCCTGGAAGAAATGGTACGCGGCCCAGCGCCGCCCCGCCTCGGCCGATACGCGCCGCGACGGAGTGTCCGCCACGCCATAGCAGTGGCGCCAAGGAGGCCTCGATGCCAAAACCCACCGTGGCCATTCTCGGCGCCAGCAGCGATCGCTCGAAGTTCGGCAACAAGTCGGTCCGCGCCCATGTGCACGCCGGCTACGACGTGTACCCGGTAAATCCCAAAGGGGGCACGATCGAAGGACTGACGGCGTATCGCACGCTCGACGAAGTGCCGGTCGCGCATCTCAAACGCATCAGCGTTTATCTGCCGCCGGCCGTGACGCTCTCCAGCCTGGAAGCCATCGCGGCCAAAGGCTGCGACGAGCTGTTTCTCAACCCCGGCACGGAAAGCCTCGCAGTGCTCGAGCGAGCGAAAGCCTACAGCCTCAACGCCATCCCCGCGTGCAGCATCGTCGATCTGGGTTTGAGCCCGGGGCAGTTTCCGTGAGGCGCTGGCAGAATATGTATTCAAGGGCCAAAGGCCCGATTGATATCAGCCTGGGCCAGCAGCCCAGGTTGATGAGCCGCCATGATTAACGGAAAGGGCCAACGGCCCGACCTATCGGTTGGCGCAATCGATTCGTTGCTGTGCAGATCCGATAGACCGGGCCGTTGGCCCTTGCTTCACAAAGAGGACGAAAATCGATGGGCGCGCAAACCTGGGCCGCTGGCCCAGGCTGGTATAGAACGGGCCGTTGGCCCTCAGCGTCTCACGCCGCCTGATCGGCGACGCGCAGATTTGCTTTGCGTTTCGGGAACCAGCCCACGCCCAGCACGGACAGCGCCACGCGGTCTTCCAGATTGGGGCGGAAGATCGTCAACAGTAAGAGCGGCAAGTACCAGTCGATGTACAAGCCGCCGCCGTTGGGATGCCAGAATTGCGTGGCCAGCATCACCGCGGCCGAGCAGCTCATCAGCGTGCCCAGGTTCTTTTGCGGCGGCCACAGCGCCAAGCTGATGCAAAAGGCAACCAGCGCCACCAGCACCGGAATGCGATACACCGCGTCGATGATGCCGAAACCCCAAAAACCTTCCAACCGCTCGGGCGTCAGGCTCGTCCAGCCGAACATCTGCTGCACCTGCGTCCAGAATGCCGCCGGGCTATCGGATGTAAACGCCAGCGACGCGACCAGCACCGCCAGCGTCGTGGCCACGCCCAACGCAAACCGCAACAGGCCTCGCTGCCAATAAAAAGCCAGCCAAAGCGGCAGCAAAAACACCGGATAGTAAATCACGCCAATCGCCAGGCCGATAAACATGCCCGAGATCAGCGGCCGGCGATAAGCCTCGATGGCCCACACCAAAAGTGCCGCCGGCAACACGTGATCGACCCGGCCGGTAAGCTGCGCCGTATAGGGCAACATCAAATACAGCGTGGCCGCGGCAATGCCCGCGCGGATGTTGTCGAAGTGCCGATAGCCGATCAGCACGATACCGGCCACCACGGCCAAATGCGCCAAGATGGCCATCGTGCGCGCCGTGGCACGGCGCACCATGTCCTGGCCCTGGTTCGCTTCCTGCTGCGTCTGTCGCGGGGTGTTGCCCACGAAAAAGAACTGCGTGGAAATGCTGGGCAACAAGTGCAACAACGGATAGCCGGGACCATGCGCAACCAGGCTCTGATCCTCCGGCTCGGGTGTTTGCAACGCGCGAACTTGCTCGGCGCCTTTGGCTCCGGCCAGATCATCGGGCGTCGGCTGGCTGTTGACCACGTTGGCCATCAGAAAGACAAACAGCGACACTCCCAGAAACGTCATGCCACCCACCGACAAGTTCGGTTCCAAAAGCGGGCGGCGAATCATCATCGGATCGGCGAGCAGTCGCAAAAGCAAGATACCGCCGGTGACGAACAACCAGACATAGCCTAATTGCTCGACGCTCTGACTGTCGTGCGCCAGTCCGTATTCGACCACCACGACGCCCGGCGCCAGCAAGATCAAGCAAATCAGGTCGAAGTTGCGCACGCTCCAAGCGCGACTGAACTTGAAAAACAGCGCAATACTCAAGAGCGACGACAGATAGACCCAGGTCGTGGGGTCCACCTTCTGATATTGAAAGAGAATGTCGCTCATGCGATTTCGAATGCCGTGAAAGCCGCGGAATCGGCCTCCGCCGGGCCGAATGTCCGCCAGTATCTCGGCGCACTAGCCCCTCCCTGGCGCAACATTGAAGAATACGCGATCAGCCGCGTTTTGCAAGGTACCCAAAGGGCGACTCCGGCCGTCGAAGTGCTTGCCGACCGCCGATTTCCGCAAATTGCGCTTGGGGTTACAGACCCAGGCGATCGCGAGCTTCGTCGGCCCAAGGGCTGGTGGGGCTTAGACGCAGAAAGCTCCGCCAGTGCGACTCGGCCTCATCCGCCCGCCCCGCCTCGTCGAGGATGCGGCCCAGATGGTAGTGCACGTCGGCATAGTCGTCGTGATAGAGCAGCGCCCCCTGAAACGCCGCGATCGCCATGTCGGTATCGCCCAGCTCCGAGAGTACGCAGCCCAGATTGGCACGCGCCTCGACGTAGTCTTCGTCCAGCTCGATGGCCGTGTAGTAGCGCTCGCGCGCGGCCGTCAAATCTTGGACCTGATAGAGCAGCTCGGCCAACAAGAAACAAAGTTCGGCGCTGGGCCCACCGGCCGCCATGGCGGCGCGATACATTTCGATGGCGGCCTCGACGTGGCCTTCGTCTTCGAGCTGGCCGGCGAGTTGCACCATCTCGCCGGGCGACGTCGGCATCGGCGCGCCTGCCGCCTCGTCGAATGCCAGCACGTCGGAAGCGAAAGCGACGCTCGCCGGCACGCACGGCGTTTGCGCATCGGCCGGCTCGGCAAAATCAAAATGCAATTGCCCGCCCGGCTCGATCACTTCGTCGCCTTGGCGCAGCAAAAGCTGCTTGCCTTGCACGATGATCGACAACTGCGCCAGCGGCCGCTTCACGCCGGGCAAATAACGCGCGAGCGCCGCCAGCTTCTTTTCGATTTCGGAAGCTGACATGCCCGCCGCCAACAGCTCGTTCAATCGTCGTGCGGTGGCCACTTCTTGAAAATCGAAGTAAGGCAGCCGCCGCACTTCGCGCGCCGGCACGATCCAGCCGCGACGCTGCCAGCGGCGAAGCACCGAAACCTTCACGCCCAACAGCTTGGCCAGCATGGCCGGCGTGTAGAGACTATGCAGGTGCTGCTCGTGGTCGACCAGGCCCAGCCGCTGCCAGAGCTGCGTCTCGCTGATGACGGAGGTTGCGCCGCGGTCGACCGCTTCGCGAACTTCCGGCGCAAAGTCTCGTCCAGCGAACCTTCCAAGAGCGGCAGATCGTTCTCGCCCACGACCAGAAGCGTCGTGGCGGCGTCGGCGCGCTCGCTGACGGTGCCGCCCTGGGTGCGCACAAGCTGCTGGACTTCGCGCTTGGACATGCCGGCGAACTTGCCAACCAGCGCCACGCGTTGGCCCGCCAGCAGCTCTCCGGCCGTGCATTCGGAAGTGATCGACATGCCTGGCTCCATCCAGGAGCGACTCAAGATGTTGGCATTGTCGGCAACGAGAACCAACGCGGACACCGCTGCGACACGCGCGACGGTCTAGTCTGTCAAAGCACCGTGCGCGTGTCAATCAGCGACAGCGTCAGCAACGGCCGCGTGCCAGTTTGTTGATAACTTGTCGATGACGCCGCAACGGCGCGCTCGCCGAATCAAAAAAACGGAGGGCACAAGCACTGCTGCTCATGCCCTCGGCGCTGGAAATTCGTTAGTCGAGCGAACGAACTAAGCTTCGCTGTCGCTCTTGGCCGGCTCGGCCGGAGCTGCGTCATCGACCGGCCCAATCTCCACTTCAGGGCCAAGCTCGGGCTTCTGCGTGGCGTTGTTCTGTCCTTGGCTCTGCGTGCCCTGAGTCGCGCCGCTCGGCGGAGCAGGAGCAGGAGTCGGAGTCGGGGCCGGAGCCGGAGCGAACGTTCCGGTCGGCGGCGCCGCCGGCGTGGGCACAACTTGCAACGGGGCGGCCGGCGGCAGCACCACGCCCGTCGACGAACCGCAGCACGTCGGCGACAAGGATCCTCGACCGGCACTCGCATGCACACCACGCGCGGAACCCGCTGCGTGTAGGTCACGGGCACTTGCTTCTGCACCACGCGCGGCACTTGCACTGTCTGCTGAATGGCTTCCATCCGGCATGTTTGCACCGGGATTTGTTCGACCTTCTCCTCGGTCACCATGCGGCAGGTCGTCACCGGAATGCGCCGAACGACCTCTTCCTCGACCATCCGGCAAACTTGCACCGGCGTCTGCTGCTCGACGCGCTCCACCACTTGCTTGTACGTGGTCACCGGCACGCGGCGCACTTGTTCTTCTTGCACCACGCGGCAAACTTGCACCGGCACCTTGCGAACGACTTCCTCGTTCACCGTGCGGCAGACTTGCACGGGCACCTTACGCGTGGCACACGCGCTGCACGTAGCTGGTTTGCGGCACTTGCTGCGCCATGATGTTCGGCTGCCCACACGCGATTGACCGTCACGGTCGAGGGGCATTGCTCGGGCACCCAGGCCAGGCCGGGACGCTGATACGTGGCAGTGCCTGTGGCCGGGATCGCAGAACTCGGCGCGCGGCAGCCAACGCAAGCGCGTTTGCACTTTGCCCGGCACGACGGTCGCCTGGTCGACGAAGCCTCCTTGATCGGAGTAGACGGTGCGATACGTGGTCACCGGCTCCATCACGGTGAAGGCCTCGTCGCGCTCGGCCGTTTCCATCACCTGCTTCTGCACGATGTAACGCTCTTCGCGCTCGGCCGTCTCCATCACCTGGCGATTGACGACGTACGCGCTCTTCGCGCTCCGAAGTTTCGGACACCATCCGCGACACGTTGTAGCTCGTGTCGCGCAGTTGCGTTTCATAAACCGGCTTGAGCACTTTGTAGCGCTCTTCGCGCTCGCTGGTTTCCGTGACCGGCCGCGCGACCAGATAGCGCCGCTCGCGCATCTCGGTTTCGTACACCGGGCGATACGTCGTCTGTTGCACCTGGTCGTAGACCGTTTCGCTCTCCAGACGATAAGCGGTGACTTGTTGCTCGTCGTAGACCGTCTGATAGACGATGCGATAGGTCTGGCAAAAATCTTGCGCCAGCGCCGAAGTAGCCACGATCGCGGGAACCACAAACGCAATTGCTCGGAACATACCGGTTTCTCCGCTCGCTAACGCGAGCTTCTTAAAGGGCCGTGATTCTTTGGGAATTTCTCAAGTTCCTGACCGCCGACGCATCACCTTTTGCGTCGATGAGTCACTCCATGCAGTCTGGCGGAGTGCCGCGCTTTCCGCAAACAATTTGTGCGCACTCCGCGGTTAATTCCCGCGAAAAGTATTGCTCACGGAATGACTTGCGGCCGGAAATTTTTTCTCTAGTTTCCGTGCAACTCGTCCGCACGGCACAACCGGACCAACGACGCAACTGCATGTCACATAATGGGTTGTGGAAGCGCAGCTTACCCAACCGTTAAGGTTTTACAAATGCTGATGGCATTGCCGCGCAGGCGCGGCGAATGCTAGCGACGCGCGTCGACGAACGTGGGCCAGCGTGCATTTTGCGCGTGAAGACGTAACGCGCATGACGAACGTATCGCGCGAGTCCATCGCATAAGAAAAGCCGCCGTCAACCGGCCGGCTGTGCCGTACTTTTGCGCAGCGATTGCAGCGTGCTTGTGGCTTCGACGCGGATGTCGGCCGGCGCATCGCTGTCGCGCAATCGCTCGATGGCCGTCTCCAACGGCGCCAGATCGGCGCCGGGATTCTTGGCGGCCAGTTGCTGCGTGGCACGCAGCGCATTGACCGTGATCACCGAGCGCTTGAAGTCGCGCATGTCCTTCTCCTGCTCGGCCTCGACGCCGGCCATCTCCTTTTGATCGAGCATCTCGGCCAGCACGTCCACGGCCGCGGCGTCGCCCAGATGCGCAAGCCGCAGCGCCGCGTTATAGCGCACGTCCGGATGACTGTCCTCCAACATGAAGTGCAGCTTGTCGACGAAAGCCGGTCCGCCGATCACGCCCATGGCCACTGCGGCGGCGGCGCGCGTGCGATGATCCGAATCGCCGGCGGCCTCCGACAGCGCTTCGCGCAGCTTTTCATTGTCGACGAACCGCTTGTCGCCGTCAGAAAAGTTCGCGGCCAATAGCGCGATGCCTTCGATCGCCGCGCGGCGCACGTCCGCTTCGGCGTCGGCACGCTGCGTGGACGCGGCCTTGATCAGCACCGGCAAGCCGTCGTCGACGCGGAATTCGCCCAGCGCGGCTCAAATAAATCCGCAGCGAAATGGGCCGCTCTTCCATGCTGCCGGCTTCGATCTCTTCGGCCAGAATGCCGGCCAACTGCTCGGCCAGTTTCTTGTCGACGGTGAGCACCGGCTGCTGTGCGATGCGCTCCGAGCGCAGCGCCTCGGCCAGGTTGTAAGCGGCCTGCCAGCGCGCTTCGTTGTTGCGCGACAAGGCGCGCACGTACGCGTCGCGATCGTTGCCCATGTGCGCCAGCCAATTGAACATCAGCCAGACCATGATGATCACGACCACGATCGCGCCGGGCACGACGAAAAGCTGGACGATGAAACCGGCGCTCGGCGGCTCAACGGGCGGAAGCGCGTCGTCGGGCGAGAACCGCTCGGACGGCGGCAGGCTGGCGGACATGGCTGGCACTCAACAGAAGGATCAACGATAAACTAAGAGTAGGGCGGCCACCCTACCCCGTCAAGCGTGCGCATTCGCACGCGTTAGCCGCCCGTGAATTCAAGCTCGCGAGTCTACCCCCGGATGAAGCTTCTCGATCTGACGCTTCCCACTCCCGAGGAAAACCTGGCGCTTGACGAAGCGCTGTTGGAAGCAGCGGAAGCCTGTGCCTGGCCCCTCGAGATGCTGCGGATCTGGGAATCGTGCGAAACGTTCGTGGTGCTGGGGCGCAGTTCGCAAGCGGCGCGCGAGGTGAATCTGGCACGGTGTCGCCAGCGCGGCATCCGCGTGCTGCGGCGCACAAGCGGCGGCGCCGCGGTGGTGGTGGCGCCCGGATCGCTGATGTACGCGGTCGTGCTCAGCTACGAACGGCGTCCGGCGTTGCACTCGCTCGACCTGGCGCATCGCTTCGTGCTGGAAACGACGCTGCGCAGCCTTGGGCCGCTGTTGCCGGGCGCTTCACACCAAGGCATTTGCGATCTGGTACTGAACAATCGAAAGATCTCCGGCAACAGCGTGCGTTGCAAGCGGCGCAGCTTTCTCTATCACGGCACGCTGTTGTACGGCATGGATCTGGGCCTCGTGCGAGCAATTGCTGCAGATGCCGCCGCGCCAGCCCGAGTACCGCGCGAATCGCCCGCACGAGTCGTTCGTCACGAACGTGGAGTTGGACGTCGCCGTCTTGCGTCGAGCGCTGATCGCGGCCTGGCAAGCCGAAGCCATCCAACGACGACTGGCCGCGCGAGCGCGTGCGACAATTGGTCGCAGAGCGCTATAGCCGCGACGAATGGAATTTGCAGCGCTAGCGCGCCGAAGCACGCGGGGCCGGGTGCCATGTTCACACGCGGTACTCCGCGGGTGAGCATGTTGCTAAAGTGCGCCGCACTGATGCACGGAGCATGTTCACACAACGTGAGCATGGCATCCCGCGATCAATCGACTCGCTTTTCGCGTCACTCCAGCCCGTACGCGCCTGCTGCCGGCACGACCAGGCCGGGCGAGACCGAGGCCAGGCCGAGGTTGCTGCCGCCTAGGCGGCCTTGGAAGAACCGCGGCGTGACCATGAAGTTGGCGCCGATGTTGTTTTTGCTCGTGTCGACGTTCACGTTGATGCTCAGCAAGAACGATTCGCCGATCCGCGTCAGCGTGAAGTTCTGGCCGATGTTGCGCGACGCCACAAAGTCGTAGCGACATACCGAACGTCGAGATCCACTTGGGGCTCATGCGATAGCTGTACGTAGTCAAGAACACGTTGCTCGTCGATGGGGCCCGACAAGCGAGTGGAAGCCGAAGTAGACGCGATCCGCGCGGCGGACGATCGATGAAGACGCCGAGCGGTGGCGTACTTGGGCGCTTGCGGGAAGAAGTCGAAGTAGCCTTCGGAGACCACCGTCGTGCGATCGCCCACGTGCCAGCGGAAGTCGTAGTCGACCAGGCCCGCCACGGTGCCGAAGTTGTCGCGGTCGGGATTGGGGAACAACGTGACGTCGGTCGATCGAGCGTGATCCAGTCGACGATGTGCTGATTGCCGATCGGTCCGCGCTTGGTTTGCCAGCGCTGGTCGGCGCCGAGCCGCACGGTGAACAGATCGTCGGCGATTTCCGTGCGATGGCGACGCCACCCAGCTGCCCATGCCGCGCCGCAAGGCGTAGAACCGTTCGTCGAACCGCGTCGGCACGGGCGGCGGCCCGCCGAAAGTCGTAGAACGGGAACCAGCGGCGGAAGGCCTCGATGTCGTTGTCGTCGATCTGGTCGTACAGCGGCAGGTCTTGCAAGTCGAGCGTCGACTGGGCGTAGGACACGTCGGTGTCGAACACCACCTTGTGCGCCAGGCCGTGCACGTTGAACAGCTCGCTTTCGACCAACGGATCGACGGTCCACATGGGCAGGCTGGCTCGCATGCCCAGCGCGCCGTAGGCGCGGTTGGCGTCGTTGAAGTTCGAGCGCTTCGCCCCAGTGGGCCAGCTCGCCGATCGCGTAGGGATTGAACTTCACGGCGCCCAGGTCGAACGGCATGTCGATCTCGTGCCGCGTGGCGTAGCGTCCGCCGTCGCGCGTGCTGGCGGCCGGCGCTTCCCACGGCAGCGGACCCCAGATCGCCGCGTCGGCCGGATCGGTGGGCGGGTTGGCGCTCTTGAACCGCGCGTAGCCGATGCTGGTGTGCTCGTACCACGTCAGCCGATCGCCCAACAGCGACTGGCCCAGCCAGAAATGATCGGCGCGCGGCAGCCATTCGGTTTCGGTGAAGAACTCGTTGAGCCGCACCGAGCCGAAGACGCTCCAGGTGCTGTTGTCGACGTATTGCTTCAGCTCGAGGTCGGTGGTCTGGTCCTTGAGCTCGTCCCATTCGCGCTCGAAGTACTGTTCCAGGAAGTTGAAGTCGCTGATCAGGCCCACCTCGCCGGTCAGCTGGAAGTTGTTCGGCAAGCAGCTGGCGGTGCTGCGCCAAGAGCCGGCCGCGGAAGCTTGTCGCGGCGGAATCAGGTTGCGGCGGTCGAGACCCAGGTTGTCGAGCCCGTGGTCGTGGATCGCCCAGATGTCGAAGAAACCGTTGGTGGCCTCGGGCACGCCGAAGAACGTTTGCCGTTCGTAGTCGAACGTGGTGCCGCCGCCCGAATCCGCGTTTGCTGAGGTAGTCGGTGCTGATCGTCCAGTCGGTGCCGGCCGGCGGATTGTCGAATGCCGAACAACTGATAGGCGTCGAAGTCGGTAGCACCTGCGTGCCGAAGACGCTGGTCGTTGCTTGATTTGCACGTCGTCGATGTAGAAGTTCGGCTTCTCCAGGTCGGTGGCCATGAAGGGCCAGTAGAAGACGGGGAACTGGTTGATGTAGACGCGGTTGTTGCGGCTGGTGGCCAGTTGCTTGGTGGTCGATGATCGGCTCGCCGTCTTCGTCCACCAGCGGCTGGCCGAACAGGTTCAGCCGCGGCTGCTGGATGTCGTCGTAGGTCATCGTTCCGGCTTGCAGGTCGTAGGTCGGAATGCCCAGGCGGCTGGTGGTGAGCGAGGCGTTCTGCGCGACAAAGCGATCGCGGCCGAGCCATCTGCACCACGTCGGCCCGCAGCTTGACCAGGCCCTCGAACGTGTCGACCGGCGTGAGCATCTCGGCACCCAGCACGATGCCGGTCTCGCGGCGGACGTCGTAGTACATCCGCTGGGCGTAGATCGTGCGTTCGCCCTGGCGGAAGACGACGTTGCCTTCCATGTAGATTTCCAGCGGCGCTTCGCGCGGCTGGAACGCTTGTCCTTCGGCGTCGGTCGCCAGCGCGCCCTCGGTCCAGACCACGAGGTTGTCGGTGTCGACGTCGATCGATCCGAAACCTTCCAGCCCGTCGACGACGATGTTTACGCCGATCTTGACGATGCCGATCCACTGGTTGGTGCCCGGCACTGGGTAACGCTTCGGCGTCGTAATTCACGTTGCTGCGGCGCTGCACGCGCACGCGGATCATGCCTGGCGGCGGGCCGATGACTTGCGCCGGCGGAGGACCATCGGCTCGGCGAATTGCGCCGGTTGCACGCGATCGGCCGGCGCGGCCATGCGCGCCGAAGCGTGCTCGTAAACCGCGGGCTCGCACGGCCGGCGGCTGCTCCATTTTGCTGGGCCGCACGTCGATCGGCCGTACGGAGAAGAAGCGGCCGAACCAGGTCTTGTCCGCCACGGTGGCCGTGGTGGCCGATTGCCCCTGCGCCGGCGTCCTGTTGATAGTTGATCGACACGTCGCCTTCGAGATAGACGATCACCTTGTGCGGCGGCTCGCCGCTGGGATGCCGCCGCTGCTCGATCCACACCACGGCTTCGCGACTGCGCGCATAGGTTAAGCCCTTGATTGACAAGGCAGTTGCCTTTGAGCAGGTAGACGTCGTAGACGCCTTCGTTCCAGTGGCTGGCGACGTCGGCGCCGATGACGATGCGCTCTGAGAGATTGGCGGCGGGAAGTTCGATCTGCGCGAGTGCCAATGGCGCTGAAGTCGGCGATGATCGCAAGCACTTAGCAGCACGAGTGCCAAGGCGGCGCGCAGCAGTGGGCCAGCGCGCAACGAACGTGCGCGCGGCGGCCAATGGTCGCGCGTTGAGACACCTCGACTAGCAGATTGATCATCCCTGAAATGTGACCGGCGGAAGAACGTCCCGAACGGGTCCGCCGAGCAAATCGCAAAACGAAGTGACGAAAGTTTTTACGGTCGACGTGAGCAGGGCGGGATTATAGGGGCCAGAACCGCCGAAACGTCAAGGCAGCTTGGCAGTCTGAAGCGGCCCCGCCTAAGCGTCTGCCGCCAAAGGGGTTGCGTCGCCTCGCTTGCTGACCAGCCGCGACACGGCCACCGCGACCAAGAGTGCTATCACGGGCACCAGCGGAGCGCGCATCCGCATGTCGGTCCAATAAAACGCATGCACCAGCGTGTGAACGAAGCGAGCAGCAGCGTGCCCCAAATCCAGGGCTCGCGAAGCAGTTTTCGACCGCAGGAACCACGCGCCGAGCGCGGCCAGCGCAAACTCGAAGGTGTACAAGATGCCCACGGCGTAGCGCATGCCGCGGCGCGAAGGTGATTCGTGATCGCTGAGTGGCATGCGGCAGCACAGCCCACAAGCGACCGACGCGCACCAGACACGAGTAGGCGAACATCGCCGGCTCGGCGCGGATGTTTTCGAAAGCTTCTTGGTACGCTTCGCGATCGACGGCGACTTCGTCAGTATTTTTTAGAGCCTTAGGGTTCATCCATAGGTTGCCAACCCTGATGGGTGGTTGCGAATGAGCCCAGCGTAGTTCTTCGTAGTGCTGGTTGATCGATCTCCCGTCCCAAGTTGTCCCCCACGGCGCGCTGCGCAGGTATTCATAGAAGCTCGGATTGTTGGCAAGCAGCAAGGTAATGCCGCCGTGCAGTCGTCGTGACAATCGGCGAACCGAAACTGGCGCGCATTGCGAATGACCCAAGGGGATACGACAATCGCCGCGGCGGCGACGTATACCGCAAGCCGCCGCCAACGACGATCTTTGACCGCGATGAATGGAAATAGAACGATCACCAAGCCTGTCCACGCCAGGAACTCTGGTCGGCACAAGATGCCTAATCCAGAACAGGCACCCGCGACGACGGCCCAGCGAATCGAGCGATCCGTACCGAAGAGCGTCAGCGCAACGAGCGTCCAGGCGGACAAGAACGCCGTCAGCGTCTCGGTCATGAGTTGCGCCGAGTACTGCAACAGGATCGGATCGAACAGCAGGAGCACCACCGCCAGCAAGCCTGGCCAATACCCAACCGACCACAGCCGGCCCAATTGCCACACGGCGACGAAGGTTCCCGCCGCGAGTGCGACGTGCAGTGTGCCGTAGGCAAAGGAGCTACTGATGTTGTCGCCAAAGTATCGCACGCCGGCCAACAGCAGCGGGTAGAGTGGCGGTCGAGCAGCCGTGCTGAGGGGATTATGGGCTGGGCCGAGAGCAAATGTGTGATTTTCAACCAGGCGATTCGCCACGATCCGGTAACTATCGGGATCTTGCGAGCAAGTAACCGCCGCTGAGCCATTCAATCACGCGCGCTCGAATGATGATCGCCACGATCAGCATCACCAGCAGCACCCAACGCGGCGGCTTGGACAGCCTCGCGCGTCGATCCTCTTCCTGTGCGGGCTGATCCATGACAACAACCACAACCAATGGAATCGAGGCGAACGGCGCCAGACTCGCGCCGCTACTGATACAGCGAGTATAACAGCACGTTCAATCCGATGCGGGCGGCGTCCTTCCGCGTGTAGCCGGCGCAGTCCAGCGACTCGTGATTCTCCAGCGCGACAGCTTAAGTCGTACGGCGAAAAGATCACGGCGTAGCGATCGCCCAGCTTGATCGCTTCCAGATACGGCTCGACCTGGCTGACTTGCGAACGCAGCGGGCCGTCGGCCGCGCCGCGCTGGGGCTCGCGTCGCTCGACCAGCGACAGGTCGTCGCCCCCAAACGTCGTGGTAAACAGCGGATCTTTCGCGGGAATGCGGGCCAGTTGCTGCTCGGGAAAGATGGCCGCCATCTCGCGCGTAAATGCCTCGGTGAACTGGCGGCTCGAGCAGATCGCGTCGGCGAACAACATGCCGCCCCGATCGAGATACTCGCGCAATGCCTTCCGCTCGGCCGGCGTCAGCCGAAAGTCGTTGCGCCCGTGCATGAACACCAGGTGATAGTGAAACAGCTTGGGATCGGTGATCGCCAGTTCCCGCGCTTGCGGGTCGACGCGCAGTTGCAGCTTCTCGCCGGCCGTCTGCAGCAGGTTGCCCAGCGCCCCGGGCGCCGCGTTGCATCCGCCCGGATGAAGTGAAGCGTGCCGCATACAATTTTCCGCGCTCGAAATCATCGGCCGGCGCCTCGGCTGCTGCGGTCGTGAAAAAGTCGAACTTGTACTTCAACTCGCGGTTCGTCGCGTACGCCAACACGTTGATGCCGATGGCGCGACAAGCCGCGATCTCTTCGCGCACCGCCACCGGCAAGCGATCCTCGCGCCCGGCCGCGCCAATTCCCAATAACAACCCAAGTCGGCCGGACAGAACACCACGCTGGTGCGACAGCCAATATCGATGCCCCACAGCGGCCGCACGAAGCGCGGATCGACCGGCTCCTCGGTTCGCCAGATCGGATGCTCGGGCGGCAGCAATTGCTCGACGTGCGCTGGTCGCGTCGACCAACTCTGCCTCGGCGTCACCGGGCTTGCCCTCGCCGATCTCCTCGAGCTCTCGACGCGCGTCATCGACCTGGGCCACCAGGGTCTCGACGACACCCTCGTCTGCGGCGGCCGCAAGATCGCGCTCGACACCGCGACGCTTCTCCTCGACGAGAGCAACGAGGCCACGGGACCGCTCCCGCACGGCTTCCGCTCGAGCGAGTGCGTCGGCCACGTCGTCGTCACCGATTCCTGTGAGTGCCTCTTCAGCGTGGACAACGGAGTCGTCGAGGGCGGTCAACGCGGCGCTGAGCTCCGCTTCACGCCGGGCGTGGGAGCTCCGCTCCGTGTCGAGTCGATCGAGCTTGGTCGCCAGCCCGGCCAGGTGGTGGCCCGCGAGATGGAGCTTGATGGCCCGGAGCTCGGCTTCGACACCGCCGTGGCGCCGGGCGGCGTCGGCCTGCCGCTCGAGTGGCTTGAGCTGACGACGTACTTCCCGGATCAGATCCTGGAGGCGCAAGAGGTTGCCCTCGGTGGACTCCAGACGACGCTCGGCGCGCTCACGCCGCTTGCGGAACTTGAGGACTCCCGCCGCCTCCTCGATGATCGCGCGGCGATCTTCGGGTCGTGCCGTGAGAACCGCGTCGAGTTGGCCCTGACCCACGATGACGTGCTGCTGGCGCCCGATTCCCGTGTCGGACAGAAGCTCCTGGATGTCGAGCAGGCGGCACTCCGCACCGTTGATCTGGTATTCGGAATCACCCGAACGGAACAGCAACCGCGTGATCGTGACCTCGTCGAACTCGATCGGCAGCAGACCCGCGGAGTTGTCGATCGTGAGCGCCACCTCGGCGCGACCGAGCGACGGCCGTTTCGGCGTACCGGCGAAGATGACGTCGTCCATCTTCCCGCCACGAACGGTGCGCGGGCCCTGCGCGCCCAGCACCCACGCGACGGCGTCGACGAGGTTCGACTTGCCGGACCCGTTGGGTCCGACCACCACCGACACACCCGGCTCGAACTCGATCGTCGTGCGGTCAGCGAAACTCTTGAAGCCCTTGAGCGTGAGCGACTTCAGGAACATCGGCCGTGGTAATCCATGGTCGAAAGCATGATGGACAAGGACCCTCCTCCGCACGCGGAGCGTATCGAGTCGTCGGTCACGAGACGCGGAACCCCCGCTCACCGGTCGGCGTCGCCTCCACCACCTCGACGGTGTCGACCCTGGCCCGGGCCGGACCGGTCCGGCACCAGCCGACGAGAGCGTCGACCGCCCCGGGAGCACCTTCCGCAACGAGCTCGACCCGGCCGTCGGAGAGATTCCTCACGCCGCCGTGGACCCCCAGAGCCTCCGCCCTCTCCCGTGCGCTCTCGCGGAACCACACGCCTTGCACGAGCCCGGACACCCACACGACGCGCCGGATGGAGGCTGCCCCGTCGTTCAGACCTGGCTCACCGAGTAGTAGGTCGAGCGGTTTCCGTAACGCTCGGCGCATGATCGGCTTCTTGGTACGCGGGCAGGGCTCTCCCTCCCGGCCGTACACCTGGTGGTGATCCTGGTACTCGCCGGGGTTTCCCTGGAGGTCGACAAAGCCCTCGTCGGCGAGAGTCGACCCGCGGTACTTGACCGCGTCCTGGAGGACCTCGATCACCGCACGGAACAGGCGGCGAACCTCCTGGGGCGACAGCGAGTCACTGAGCCTGTCAAAGCGCAGTCCCGCCTGAAAGAGGATCTCATCGCTGTAGATGTTGCCGATCCCGGCGATGAACTTCTGATCCATCAGCAGCGACTTGAGCTTCATGCTCCGCTGACGTAGCAGCGCAGCGAAGCGGTCGACCGAAATGCCCGCGTCGAGCGGATCAAAGCCGAGATGGCCGAGCTCGGGGAGTTCATCGGCGATCACGTCGGACTTGGTGACGAACATCTCACCGAACGTCCGCGGGTCGACGAAGCGCAGCTGCCCGCCCTGGGTGAACCCGATGATGACATGGGTGTGCTTGGGCTTCGCGACCTTCGCCGAC
The DNA here is from genome assembly GCA_963704035.1 of uncultured Actinomycetes bacterium. Lineage (GTDB taxonomy): Bacteria > Actinomycetota > Acidimicrobiia > IMCC26256 > JAOSJL01 > JAOSJL01. The sequence goes on from CAVPGR010000004.1 coordinate 32,391, forward strand.
TTGGCACGCAGAAGCTGACCCGACATTCCGAGATGGATCACGAGCGACTGCTCGTTGTCGAGCGCGAGCACGAGGTACTTCCCGCGCCGCTCCACCGACTTGATCTTCGCCCCCTCGAGCGGCTCGGTGAACTGCTTACGTTTGGTGTGCCGACGCACCGAGCGCATCGTCACAACCTCGACTGACTTGATCTTGCGACCGACGACATCCTTGTCGAGGTCGCGTCGGAGGACTTCCACTTCGGGAAGCTCAGGCATTGTGTCCTTCTTCTGTTGCGAATGGTGGACTGTCGGAGATCTCGGAGTCGGCGAGCCGGTCGAGTGCGTCGGATGCGGCCGCCTGTTCGGCACGCGTGCTGGAGGATCCGTCGCCGCGGCCACAGACCTGACCACCGAGAAGGACCTCGGCGTGAAAGCACTTCTCGTGTTCAGGACCCTCGGAGGACACGATGTAGCGGGGTCGATCCGCAAAGCGGCCGGCGGCGCGCTCCTGGAGCCTGTTCTTGGACTCCTGGAGCGCCGGCGATCGTGAGGCTTCGGCGATCCGGTCGTGGAGAAGCCGGCACACCAGCACTTCGGCGGGTTTCCATCCGCCGTCGAGGTAGACCGCAGCGATCACGGCTTCCATGGCGTCGGCGAGCAGTGAGGGCTTGTCGCGTCCGCCCGAGGCGTCTTCACCCTTGTCGAGGAGGAGGTACCGCCCGAGGCCGACTTCGCGGGCGATCTCTGTGAGCGTTGCTTCATTGACCACGGCGGCACGAATACGCGCGAGCTCACCTTCGGGAGCCTCGGGATACCGCCGGTAGAGGTCGGTCGTCACGACGAGCCCGAGGACCGAATCGCCCAGGAACTCGAGACGCTCGTTTGACTCGAGGTCGGGACGTTGCGAGCGGTGCGACCGATGCACGAGCGCGTTGTGCAACAACGCCGGTGTGGCGAACTCGTGGCCGAGGGCGGCCTCGAGATCTTCGAGTGCGGCCGACTGCCCGACATCAGCAGAGACCACGCCGGTCTGACGGACGTGTCATCACGCGTCACCCGAGACCGAGAAACTCGCCACGACGTACTCCACGGCGTCGCGAACCGTTGCCAGATCCACCAGGTCTTCGTCGACGATCTGGAAACCCACCGACCGTTCGCCGATCTCCTCCTCGAGGGACTCGACCAGTTCGATGAGCGCGAGAGAGTCGGCATGGAGATCGTCGGCGAAGCGCGAATCGATCGTGACCGATCCGATGTCGATTTCGAGGATGTCGGCCAGACGCTCCTGGATCAGAGCGAAGACCTCGTCGGCGTTGGGAGCCGCACCCGTCACGTGCGTCTCAGCCGGCATCGACGATCGCCTCCGCGAGACGACGCGGCACGTCGGCGGCCACGGCGTCGAGCGCGACGCCGACCGAATTGAGAATCGCGCGGTCGGACGACGAGCCGTGCGAGATCACGCACACGCCGTCGACACCGAGAAGCGTTGCCCCACCGGTGTACTCGGGGTCGAGGGACTTGGCCGCTTCGGTCAGCAGCGGCTCGAGAACCCGCGAGGCGTCGCGGGCCTCGTCGCTCGACGACATCACCGAGTAGACGAAACCGGCCACGGCACTGACCACGCCTTCGATCGTCTTCAGTGCCACGTTGCCGGTGAATCCGTCGGTCACGATGACGTCGGGATCCGCACTCATGAACTGACGACCTTCGACGTTGCCGACGAAGCCCGGGGTCCCCGCGAGCAGTTCCGTCGCGGCCTTGCGGAGCCCGTCGCCCTTGCCGGGTTCCTCGCCGTTGGACAGCAACCCCACCCGGGGCTCGGCGACATCGAAGCGCACCTGGGCATAGATCCGGCCCATGAGAGCGAACTGCGCCAGCCACTCGGGCGAGCAGTCGACCGTGGCGCCCGCGTCGACGAGCATCTGGTGACCACCACCGGGGACGGGAACCGGAACGGCGACCGCAGGTCGTGCGACACCGGCCACCCTGCCCATTCTGAGCAGTGCCGCTGCCATTGCCGCGCCGGTGTTCCCCGCGCTCACCATGGCGTCGGCACGGCCGTCGCGCACGGCCTCGGCGGCGCGCACCAACGACGAGTCGGACTTGGCGCGGATCGCTGCCGCGGGCTCTTCGTCCATCGCCACGATCTCCGACGCGTGGAGCAACTCCACGCCGTCGGGTAACGAGCCGTTCGGGAGCTCCGCCTTCACGAGTTCCTCGGGGCCGACGAGAAGTATCGAGACGTCGAAGTCCTGGGCGGCACGCAGAGCCCCCACCACGGCAGCGCCGGGCGCGTGGTCTCCACCGACAGCGTCGACCGCGACGACGGGTGTGCGCGAGCTCTGCGGAGTCATCGGCTATTCGACGTCGAGGACCTGCCGGTCGCGATACCACCCGCAGTGCGGACAGACGATGTGGGGGCGCTTGCCCACACCACAGTGGGGACAAACCGAACGGGCAGCCGTCTCCACCTTTCTGTTCGCGGAGCGCCGGGAGTGAGTCCGGCTCCTGCTGGTCTTGCGTTTGGGGACGGCCATGGTGCTGAAGCTCCTGATCGTGAGGTCGTTCGAACGGTGGGCAGGGTGGCGGGCAGGGTGGGGGGCAGGGTGGTGGGGCGGCTGTTCACAGCCGCAGTTCGTCGAGCGCGTCCCAGCGGGGATCAGCGTGCTCGCCCGTGCACGTGCACTGTTCCTCGTTGCGGTTCACGCCACACGAAGGGCACAGACCGGCACAGTCGGACTGGCACAGCGGAACCGTGGGCAGATCGAGAACGATCGCGTCGCGCAACGGCAACTCGAGGTCGATCACGTCGTCGGTGATGGGAAACGTCTCCCCCTCGACCGCCTCCTTCTCGAAAAGCTCGCGCACGGTGACCGACAGCGGGCCGGAGACGGGTTCGAGACAGCGGCTGCAGGCCCCCTGCCAGGTGCCCGATACGGTTCCGTGGACGACGATTCCGTCGGTCACGTGCTCGAGAGTGAGATCCAGCTCGACGGCGTCGTCGGTGGGCCGAACAGCGGCGCTCGGGGCGTCGATGGGCACCCGGCCGCGACGTGTCGCGCGGGCGCCCGGCCGGGCGAGCAGGTCGGCGACATCAGTGCACAATTCGGACACAGCTACGGCACGATCAACAGGAGACGGGTGAAGGGCAACCGCTGCGGACAGCGGCGCGGACAACCCTACCAGAACCCAGGATTTTCCAGGTCTACATCTCGTCCTGGTCGAAGAAACCGGCGGTTTCGTCGTCCTCGGTTTCCGCCTCGTCCCCGTCCTCGGGCTCGATGTGGACCGAGAGGCGCTCGCGGCCGTGCTGAACGGCCTGCATGGTGCGGGTGAGCACGACCTCGAACCCCGCCAGCTTCTGGTCGATGTAGTCCTCCGCCTCATGGCGCAGGGCCCGCGCCCGGGCTTCGGCGTCGTCGACACGGCCCTGTGCGACGCGGTTGGCCTCGCGCACCACCTCGGTGCGCTCGACCATGTGCTCGGCACGGGTGCGCGCCGCCTCCACCAGATCCTCCGCGTCGCGACGGGCCTGGGCGAGGAACTCCTCACGCTCCTTCAGCAGCCACCGGGCACGCCTGAGCTCCTCGGGAAGACCGTGGAGCGCCTCGTCGAGCAGATCGGCGAACTCGTCACGACTGATCAGCACGGACGCCGACAGCGGCATGGGCCGCGCGGTCTCGACGAGCTCCCGCATCCGCAGAAGCAGGGCCTCGGTGTCGAACTCAGGTTGTTCGCTCATCAGTTGTCGGCTCCGAATCTCTCGTCGAGACGTTTCGCCACCGACGGTGGAACCATGCTCGACACGTCCCCCCCGAAGCGGGCCACGTCGCGCACAAGACTCGATGACAGAAACGAATACGCGGGATTGGTCGTGATGAAGAAGGTGTCGATGCCCGACAGCTGGTGGTTCATCTGGCCCATCTGGAGCTCGTAGTCGAAGTCCGAAATCGCCCGAAGACCCTTGACGATCGACTCGGCACCGTGCTCGCGGGCGTAGTCCACCAGAAGGCCCTTGAAGTGGTCGATCCGGACGTTGGGAACATGAGCGAGGACCTCACGCAGCATTTCCTCGCGTTCGGCGAGCGTGAAGAGCGGCTCCGACTTCTGCGGGTTCCGGATCACCGCCACGAGGACGTCATCGAAGTGGCGGGCCGTCCTCTCGATGATGTCGAGATGACCGTTGGTCACCGGGTCGAACGATCCCGGGCAGAGCGCGGTGGCCACGCGTCGGTCCCCCTGAGTCCCCTCGAGGCCCGCGAGGGCCTCACGTGTCGATGATCAGCACGAGCGTATCGCCGTAGATCCGCTCCCGGGTCGATCGCCATGTCTCGGGGAGTGTGGGCGTTCCCGACCGGGTCGGCCGTTCGAGGACGATTCGCGCGCCCGGTGCCCGTCGCGGCGATGCCTCCACCGTACGGAGAAGCGCGGAGACCTCCTCGTTGCTCCAGTCGTAGGGCGGATCGCACAGAACCAGGTCGGCCGGCTCGCGCTCAGTCGACGGAACGGCCAGGAGCCGTCGGGCGTCCCCACGCTGCACCCGTGCGCGGTCGCCGAAACCGACCGTCTCGAGGTTCTTTCGACACACACCGACGGCGGTGGAGTCGGCGTCGATCAGGTCAGCTGACTCGGCGCCCCGCGACAGCGCCTCGATCGCCATCGCCCCGCTCCCTGCACAGACATCGAGGACGTGCGTGCCACCGACGTCGCCGAGCATCGAGAAGACCGCTTCGCGGACCCGGCCCGTGGTCGGGCGAGCACCCGCCGGTACCGCGAGGCGCCGCCCCTTCGCCGAGCCGGCGATGACGCGCATCGCTCGCCGTGAAGCAGCCCGATGTGAAGCAGCCCGATGTGAAGCAGCCCGACGTGGAGTCGCCCGCCGTGGCATCACGACTTGAACAGGAAATCGACGGCGTCGCCCAACAGGTCGGTGACCTCCTCGCGCAACGCGCGGTTCTCGGTGAGCCCCGGGTCGGCGTCGAGGATCTCCTCGGCCACACGCCTCGCCTCGATCACCACGTCCGTGTCGCGGGGAAGTCGTCCCAGCTTCAGGTCGGTGAATCCGGCCTGCCTCTCACCGAAGACCTCGCCGGCTCCGCGGATCTCGAGGTCGCTGCTCGGCCAGCAGGAAGCCGTCGGTCGAGGCCGCCATCGCCTCCATCCGCTGCTCGGCCTCCGGGGTCGGCGGATCGGTGATCAGATAGCACCACGACGTTCCACCCCCACGCCCGACCCGTCCACGGAGCTGGTGCAGTTGGGACAGCCCGAAACGGTCGGCGTCCTCGATCACCATGACCGTGGCGTTCGGCACGTCGATACCCACCTCGACCACCGTCGTGGCGACGAGTACGTCGAGGTGACCGTCGCGGAACTCGCGCATCACCGATTCCTTGTCGTTCGAGCGCAGCTGCCCGTGCAGCAGTCCGATCCGAAGACCGGCGAGCTCGTCGACCCCGAGTCGCTCGAACTCCTCGGTCGCTGCCTTCGCCTGCACCTTGTCGGAGCCGTCGACGAGAGGGCAGACCACGAAACCCTGCCGTCCGGCCTCCACTTCGCCGCGCAGCGTCTGATACGCCTCGGCCCGACCGAGGGGCGATGCGTCGACCACCGTCGTCGTGATGGGGTCACGCCCGGCCGGCAGTTCGCGCAGCTCGGTGAGGTCGAGATCGCCGTACACGAGCATCGCCGCCGTCCGCGGAATGGGCGTCGCTGTCATCACGAGCACGTCGGGCTCTTCACCCTTCCCACGAAGCACCGCTCGCTGTTCGACACCGAAGCGGTGCTGCTCATCGATCACGACCAGGCCCAACCGCGAGAACTCGGCTCCCTCCTCCAACAGCGCGTGGGTCCCCACGACGAGGTCCACGTCGCCCCGGGTCAGGTCGTCGCGGAGCCTTCTCCGCTCCGCCGCCGGCGTCCGGCCGGTCAGGAGAACAACTCGGACGGGCCGCTCACCGGTCAACGTGCCCGTGGCCGGCACCGACAAGCCGGCCAGCATCTCCCGGATCGACAGATGGTGCTGCTCGGCGAGCACCTCGGTGGGCGCCATGAGCGCCGCCTGCGATCCCCCTTCGATCGCCCGCAACGCCGCGGCAACCGCCACGACGGTCTTGCCCGAGCCCACGTCACCCTGGAGGAGTCGGTGCATCGGAGCGTGCGCAGCCATGTCGGACGCGATCTGCTCGAGGGCACGATCCTGTCCGTCGGTGAGATCGAACGGCAGCGAGCGCACGAACTCCGATTCGAGGGAACCGCCGACGTCGTGCGCGATGCCGCGCTGGTCCGCAGCGAGAGCCCGCTTGCGGGCGACGAGACCCACCTGCATCCGGAGGAACTCGTCGAACACGAGCCTCCGCCGCGGCACCGCGGTGGTCACCGACCGTCTCGGGACGATGAATGCCTTCGTACGCGCGGTTCCTGTCGACGAGCCCGAGACGTTCCCGGAGCCCGGACGACAGGGGATCCGAAAATCCGCGGGGCTGCGCCCGCCGCAGAACCTCGCCGACCAGCTTGTACAGGAGCGCGGACGTGACCTCGGCCTTTCCCGACTGGGGATACACGGGCACGATCGTGCCGGTGCGCTCGCCGAGATTGCCCAGTACGTCGACCGCGGGATTCGTCATCTGACGACGCCCCCGGTATTCGTCCACCTTTCCGAAGAAGGCAGCCTCCGTGCCTTCGGGAAGCTGACGGGACCGCCACGCCTGGTTGAAGAAGACCACCGTGAGATCGGACGTTCCGTCGGTCACGACCGCCTCGACCAGTGCGCGGCCGCGCCGCGTTCGACGACTGTTGATGCGCGCGACTTCGGCGAAGACCGTGACCTCTTCGCCGAGTGCCACGTCCGAGATCAGAGCGCGCGCGGTCCGGTCGATGTAGCGACGCGGGTAGTGCTCGAGCACGTCGACCACACGTGTGATTCCCATCTCCTCGAGGCGCGGCGCGATCCGTGGACCGACACCCTTGAGCTGGGTGACCGGACGCTCGGCCAGATCGCGCAGCGTGAGGGGCGGATCGGTGGACGTGGCTACTCGACCCCGAGCAGGAACGGATAGAGCGGTTGGCCGCCCTCGTGGACCTCGATCTCCAGCTCCGGATGGCGCAACGCCACCTGCTCCTCGAGAGCGCGACGGTCGTCCGTGCTGACACCGTCACCCACCACCACCGTGACGAGCTCGGACTCAGCGTCGACGAGGCGGTCGACAACGTCGGCGGCGGTGGTGGGTGCATCGGATGCCGTGGCGCAGATCCCGCCGGCGTCGAGCCCGATCCAGTCCCCCGCCGTCACACGCCCGACCGGCGTGTCGGCGTCACGCACGGCACTCGTGACTTCACCGACCCGAACCCGCTCCGCGACATCGGCCATCGCCGCGGAGTTCACGTCGAGCGGAGCATCGGGGTCGTAGGCCACGAGGGCGCTCAGTCCCTCGACGACCGAACGGGTCGGGACGACCTCGACGGGTCGGTCGGCGAGCTCGGCGACCTGCGCGGCGACCGGGATGATGTTCTTGTTGTCGGGCAAGACGACGACACCGTCGGCGCGCGTCGCATGTACGGCGTCGAGAATCTGTGCGGTCGAGGGGTTCATCGACTGGCCGCCTGCCACGATCGACTGGACGCCGAGGCTCGAGAAAAGCCGTCGGACACCCTCGCCGACGGCGATCGCCACGACACCGGTCGTGACCGCCTCGTGCTCGGCAACGCCCGCCAGCGAGGCGTCCGCCTCGCGAACCCACTGCTCCTCCGCAGCCTCTTCGAAGAGGTCGGTGACCCGCACGTCGCGGGGCCGGCCGGCCTGGATCCCCGCCTCGATGGCCGCCCCGATCTCGTTGGTGTGGACGTGGCAGTTCCACATGCCGTCGCCGCCGACCACCACGATCGAATCGCCGACCGACGCCCACGCTTCCTTCATACCCGGAATCGTGTGGTCTTCGGCCTCGAGGAGATACATCACCTCGTAGCGCAGCGACGACACGTCGTCTTCTCCGCAGAGGTGGGCCTCCACCGCGGGAGGCGCCGTCACCATCTGCGGTTCGGGGACCGCACGCCCGTCGACCACGAAGAGCATGGCGTCGATCAGGAGCGTGAAGCCGTGCCCACCTGCGTCGACGACCCCGGCCTCTTTGAGCACCGGAAGGAGATCGGGAGTGGCCTGCACGGCGGCGCTCGCGGCCTCCGAGCATGCCTCGAGCAGCGTGGTGAGAGTGCCTCCACCGTCGTGCGACCAGGCTTCGCCCGCCTCGGCGGTCTCGCGTACAACGGTGAGGATCGTGCCTTCCACGGGTCGCATCACAGCCTGGTAGGCCGCATCAGCCGCCTCGCGCAGTCCTGTCACGACACATGCCGCGTCGGCTGCGTCGGTTTCCGAGAAGCAGTTGGCGAGCCCACGAAGAATCTGGGAGAGAATGACGCCCGAGTTCCCACGCGCTCCCATCAACGAGCCGTGCGACACCGCGGCGCAGACCTCGTCCATACCCCGCGCACCCTCGAGCTCGGAGCACACCGATTCGAGCGTCAGCGCCATGTTGGTCCCCGTGTCGCCGTCGGGAACCGGATAGACGTTGAGACGGTTGAGCTCCTCCTGGTGGGCACGCAGCGCGTCGCGGAACGTGTGCACGCAGGCGCGCACGGCCTCGGCGTCGAGTGTCTCGAGGGTCTCAGGACGGGTGTCACGGCGGAGGACTCTACTTTCTTATTGAAATCTCGACTCCTCCGCGGTGGCGGGGCGCTGGTAGCGTGGCCGCCATGGCAGCGGTCTGTGACATCTGTGGCAAGAAGCCGCGCTTCGGCAAGCAGCTGAGCCACTCCCACCGCCGGACGAGTCGGCGTTGGAACCCGAACGTCCAGAAGGTCCGTGCCGTCGTCGACGGCACGACGAAGCGTGTCCACGTCTGTACGTCGTGTCTCAAGGCCGGCAAGATCCAGAAGCCCTGAGGGCGACGCCGACCGTGCAGGGCGTGATCCGCAGCTTCGATCCCGGAACCGGCGAGGGGGTCGTCGTCCCCGACACGGGCGACGGCGACATCGACGATGACGTCGTCTTGGCGCCGAACGCTCTCGAGGGATCGCTGTTCCGCTTCCTGCGTCAGGGCCAGCGGGTCGTGTTCGACCTCGACCCCGATGGGCGAGCCACCGCGCTGCGTACCGGCGCCGAGCCCGACATGGGCCTTCCCGCCACCTGAACCGTCCCGTCACGGCACGGTCTCACTCTGCCTCCTCCTCACTCTCCTCACTCTGTCTCACTCTGCGTGATCTAGTCCCCATGCACTAGGCGCACTAGTGCATGGGGATCGTTCGGACCGGCCCCTTCACCTGACCGTCCGGACGGCCGATTCCTTCCGTGAACCGTTCACCGGAGGATCGCCATGTCCAAATCAGCCCTGCTCGGGGCACCACGCCGACTCGCCGCCGTGGGTATCGCCCTCGCGCTCGACCATGACGTGGGGAATGGCAAGCAGCGCAAGTCCCGCCGACGCCGCGACCCCCGGCTACTTGGGCAGCAGCAGCCCCCTCGGGTGGAACGGCAACACCTACGACGACCCACCTCCGGCGAGACCGGGCAGGCGCGGTGTACGTCTCGGGATACCGGAGACTCGACACCTTCGTCGACGCGGATCCCGGTCGGAGCGCATCACCGGTTTCACCGGGAACTCCAACGTCCACGTCGCTCTCGCGACCTACGACTTCGGAGGCGGCGACCAGTACGTAACGGTCTACATCTCCGACCAGTGGCTCCAGGACGCACCCGGCGGTCCCTACCCGGCCACGTGCGCCGGAGCGATCGACGCCGTTCTTCGGCGGCGAGCCGGCATGCCAGGCCTTCAAGGCCGACATCCTCACCGCCAACGGCCCGGCCGCCGATTTCACCTACACCGGCACCGGCGGGTTTCGTCGACGCGTCGGACAACCCCGACCACCGACGCCGACACCGTCGAGCATCGACCCGGCCGTGTCTGGCCCGAACTACCAGGGCTGCCGCTTCACCGTTCGACCTATCGACGGTGCGGACTACGACGCGGACGTCTTCGGGAGGCGCCGGCGCCGGGATCCGACGTGGCTCGCCGTCAGGTGCGCGCCGCACGGCTAACGCCACCGACGAACCGATCGCTCTGCCGGTCTTCCCCGGCGTGGGCCCGGGTGGCGAGATCGCGCCCGCGCACATCGCCCTCCTCGACGCCAGGCGGTCAGCGAATCACCATGGCCATCGACGGCGGCCTGTTCGTACGCCTTCGACCCCGATGAACCCGTTCAGCGCCGACTGCCGCGGGCTTCGAGGAATTCCTCGCGATGGTCGGCCAGAGCGGGATCAACTGCGTCGCATTCCGTACCGACGTGTGGACACCGCCCGACGACCGCTGGGTGAGACCGTACACGTGCGTCACTGACTGGTACACCGGGTGGACGGACGAGAACGGAGACGCCATCGACCCCGCCGCCGAGCCGACCCACGGTGTCGACGGATTCGAGCCACCGGCGTTGACACCCATCGGAACCGACACCGGACCGGGCGTCTGCGTCGCCGCCACACCACCCGAGCCTCCGCCCGCTCCCCCCACCACCACCCCCGGAGGTGGCGGTGGAGGTAGTGGCGGTGGCGGAACCGGCGGCACGGGCAGCACCACGGGCACTGCGGTGCCCGACCCTCCCCGCCACGGGTGCACCGACACCTGCCCTTCTGCTCGGCGCACTCGCCCTGATCGCCGCCGGCGCAACCGTCGCCCTGACGACCCGATCCCGAACACGCACGAGTCGAACCGGAGCGTGACCATGACCAGCACATTCCAACGCCTCGCGATCGCCGCCGGAGCACTGCTCCTCGCCGGCGCAGGCATCGTGACGCTGGACACCTCACCCGCCGACGCGGCCACGCCATCGTTCTACGGCACCAACGCACCTCTCGAGTGGAACAGCACCGTCTACAACGGACCCGCCGTTCTCCGAGACCGGCACCGGCGTGCACGTACATCGGAGATAACGGCGCCGACACCTGGGTCGACACGGAGCCCGGTGAGCGCATCGTCCGGTTTCACCGGGCACCACCAACGTCCACGCAGCACTCGCCACCTACGACTTCGGAAGCGGCACACAGAACGGTGCACGATCTTCGTGTCGGACCAGGTGCTCCAGGACGGTTCGTACCCGGCCACCTGCGCGGGCATCGACGCCGCTCTCTTCGGCGGTGCCACCGCGTGCGACGCCATCGTGCCGAACATGCTCACGTCCAACGGAGCCGCCGACCGACTACAGCGACAACGGCACCGGCGGCGCTCGTCGACGCCTCCGACAACCCCACGACCGTCAACGACGACCGGCGACATCACACCGAACATCGTGTGGCCGAACTACCAGGGCTCCGGCCTCGCCGTTCACCTACGACGGCATGCGACTTCGACAAGGACGCCTTCGGTGGTCCCGGGACGGGATCCGGCTGGCTCCCCGCCAGGACTCCTCGCCGCACTTCGCCACCGACCAGCCGATCGCTCTGCCGGTCTTCCCCGCCGTGGGCCCGGGTGGCGAGATCGCGCCCACTCACATCGTCCTCCTCGACGCCATGGGTCAGAAGGTGACCATGGCCATCGACGGCGGGCTTGTTCTACGCCTCGACCCCATGAACCCGTTCCCGGCCGACTGTCCCGGCTTGGAGGACTTCCTCACGGCGGTCAGCGCCCCGGGCATCGACCTGCATCGCGTTCCGTGCCGACGTGTGGACACCCCCCGACACGCTGGGTGAGACCTACACGTGTGTCTCCGACTGGTAGACCGGCTGGACCGACGAGAACGACGCACCCATCGATCCCGCCGACTCGCCGACGGTCATCGACGGATTCGACATCCCCGCGTTGACACCCATCGGAACCGACACCGGACCGGGCGTGTGCGTCGCCGCCACGCCACCCGAGCCCCCGCCCACTCCCCCGACCACCACCCCCGGAGGCGGAGGTAACGGCAGCGGGACCGGTGGAAGCGGAACCGGCGGCACGGACAGCACAGCCGGCACGAGCGGTGCCCCGACCCTTCCCGCCACGGGTGCCACCACACCGGCACTACTGCTCGGCGCACTGGCGCTGATGACCGCAGGTGCAGGCGTCACGCTGATGGCGCGCCGACGCACACGAACCGCATGTGCAGCGACAGGAGACTGACGTGACGACCGCCCTCCGACGCCTCGCGGCCCCAGCCGCCGCGCTCGCTCTCGCACTCGTGGGCGTCGTCGCCTTGACAGCCACCCCCGCCGACGCCGCGACGCCGGGCTACATGGGGTCCAACGCGCCGCTCGAGTGGAACGGCACGACCTTCGACAACCCACCCCCCGGGGAATCCGGTAGCGGCGCTGTCTACCTGTCCGGCAACGACGACATGACGTGGGTCGACGCACCGTCGTACGAGAGCCTGGTCGGCATCGCCGGCACCGCCAACCTCCACGTCGTCCTGGCCAGCTACGACTTCGGCAGTGGACTCCAGAACATCACCATCTACGTGTCCGACCTGTTCTTCCAGAACGAGGGTCCCGTACGCGGCGACCTGCGCCGGAGCCGACGACGCCCTCTTCGACGGCGACCCGGCCTGCCAGGCGTTCAAGGCCGACATCCTCACGGCCAACGGCGCCGGCAACGACTTCACCTTCACCGGACTCGGCGGATTCGTCGACTCCACCGACAACCCCACCACCGACCCGTCCATCCCCGGCGCCTTCCCGCCCGACGTCGCCTGGCCGCTCTACCAGGGAACAGCGTCGCCGCTTTCGCTTGACGGCACCGACTACACAGCCAGCACAGACGGAACACCCGGGACAGGCAGCACCTGGGCCGGCGGCGGTAGCCCAGGGCTCTTCGTCACCAGCGGCGACGACCGACTCCCCAGGTTCCCGAACGATGGCGGTGGCACCATCTATCCCACGCACGCCGTGCTCGCGAACCGAGGCGGCCAGCTGGCGACCGCCTACCTCGACGGCGCGTTGCTCGCGCTTCTCGACCCGATGAACCCCTTCCCCGCTACATGTCCGGGCCTCGACGCGTTTCTTGCGGCGGTCAATCAACCCAGCAGCGGTTGCGTGGCGTTCCGCGCCGACATGTGGGCGCCACCCGACACGCTCGGCGAGCAGTTCACGTGCGCCACGAACTGGTTCGACGACTGGACCGACGAGAACGGCGACCCACTCGGCGCGAGCCCGATCGTCGTCGACGGCTTCCTCACCCCGGCGCTCACCCCGGTCGGCGTCGACACCGGACCCGGTGTCTGCCCCGCCTACGTACCGCCCGACCCGCCCGTCCCACCCACGCCCCCGACCACGACCCCCGGAGGTGGAGGTGGAGGTGGAGGTAGCGGCGGCGGCACCGGTAGCGATGCGGGAACGAACCCGTCGGGTTCGGTCCCGACCCTTCCCGCCACGGGTGCCGGCACACCTGCCCTCGCTCTCACCGCCCTGGCCCTCCTCGGCGCGGGAACAGCGTTCACACTGACCACGCGCCGTCGAACGCAGACGGCCGGCCCCCGCACCGGAGACTGACATGCCACGCGCTCTCGACCTCATAGCTCGACGCATCGGAGCCGTCGTCATCGCCCTCGCGGTCGCGCTCGCGGGAGCGATCGTGCTGTCCACGTCACCCGCGGCGGCCGCGGGCGTCTACGAGGGATCGCGCTCGCCTCTCTCGTACGGTGGAACCGACTACGTCGACACGGGCGCCGGCGACGGCGTTCTCTACTACGACGGCACCAACGACGCGACCGTCGTCGTCGACAACGACTTCGAGGAGCTCGACATCGTCGACGGCACCGAGGACGTCCACGTCGCTCTCGTGAGCACCGGCGGGATGAACATGACGCTCTATCTCACCGCGGCGACCTTCGACGACGCGCCCGGCGGCCCGTTCACCCCCAACTGCGCCAACGTCGACGCTCTGTACTTCAGTGGCGGTCCGGCGTGCGTCGCCTTCAAGACGTCGGTCCAGCAGGAATCGGGAACCGGCGACGACTACTGGTTTCAGGGCCTTTCCGGCTTCGTCGACGCCTCCGACAACCCCCTCGGCGGCGACCCGACGGTGACGTCGGGCTTCGTGGATCCCCCCGAGATCCGCTACGCCGTCAGCACCCTCTACGACGGCTCGGCCTCGCCGTTCGTGTTCAAGGGCGCCGACTACAACACCAACCCGGACGCGCCGCCCTCGGAAACGGGCGCCGTATGGCTCGCGACGGACAGCAACGACGGCCCGGCCTGGATCCTGAGCGGCCACGCCCCGATCCCCGGCCTCCCGAGCATGGATACCGGCGGAATCACACCCGTCCACACCGTCCTGGTCGACATCTACGGGCAGAAGGCGACGCTCTACATCGAGGACTCGTTCCTCGGCATCCTCGACCCGATGAACCCGTTCAGCGCCGACTGCCCCGGCTTCGACGCCCTCTACGAGACGCTCACCGGCCCCGACCCGTCGCCGCTCACGTGCGACGCGTTCCGGGCCGACATGTGGGCACCACCCGACACGCTCGGGTGAGACCTACACCTGCGCCGCCGACTGGTACGTCGGCTGGACCGACGACAACGGCGACGCGCTCGACCGGGCAGGCTCCCCGACCATCATCGAGGGATACGAGCTCCCCGCACTCACGCTCACCGGAGAAACCACCGGTCCCGGTGTCTGCCAGGCCGCTCCACCACCCGACCCACCCGGACCCGCCGACGCCTCCGGGCCCTGACAACCCCGGCACGCCCACCGACCCCGGCGGTAGCGGAGCCGGAACGGGCAACGGCGCGACTCCCGCCGGAACAACTCCCGTCGGGACGACCGGCACCGTCCCGACGTTGCCGGCCACGGGTGCCACGACACCCGCCCTCCTGCTCGCCGCGGCATTGCTTCTCGTCGGAGGAACGGTGACGACGCGTGTCGCCCGCTCACGTCGTGTCGGTTCGGCAACTCACACTCGCTGACGACACGCGGTCGCGTCCGAAACCGCACGAAAACGCCTGATTGAAAGGCCCGAGAAGGCCGTCGGTACACTGCTGCGTATTCCCCCTCTGCGAGGAGTGCAGCCGTGGTGAACGCTCTCGAGAACGCGCCGACGGGGCACGCGAGGTTGCTCGGCTGGGTCCGTGAGCAGGTCGAGCTCTGCGAGCCCGACGACGTCCACTGGTGCGACGGCTCCGACGAGGAGTTCAACCTCCTCTGCGATCAGCTGGTCGAGGCAGGCACGCTCAAACAGCTCGACGCCCGGAAGCGTCCCGGTTCCTACTGGGCGGCCTCCGACCCGAGCGACGTCGCTCGCGTGGAGGACCGCACCTTCATCTGCTCGGCCGACGAGGACGACGCCGGGCCGACCAACAACTGGACCGACCCCACCGAGATGCGCTCCACGCTCGATGGGCTCTTCCGGGGTTGCATGCGTGGCCGAACCATGTACGTCGTGCCGTTCAGCATGGGGCCGCTCGGATCTTCGCTGAGCTACGTCGGCGTCGAGATCACCGACTCCGCCTACGTGGCCGCCAGCATGCGGACGATGACGCGCGATGGGCACCGGCGCGCTCGAGGTGCTCGGCGATGACGGCGAGTTCGTCCCGTGCATGCACTCGGTCGGCGCTCCCCTCGCTGACGGCGACGCCGATGTGCCGTGGCCCTGCAATGCCGACAACAAGTACATCGTGCATTTCCCCGAGACCCGCGAGATCTGGAGTTACGGCTCCGGGTACGGCGGCAACGCCCTCCTCGGCAAGAAGTGCTTCGCTCTACGCATCGCCTCGGTCATCGCCCGCGACGAGGGCTGGCTCGCCGAGCACATGCTGATCCTCAAGCTGACCGCACCCGACGGTCGCGTCCACTACGTCGCCGCCGCGTTCCCCTCCGCCTGCGGCAAGACCAACCTGGCGATGCTCATCCCCACCCTGCCCGGTTGGAAAGCCGAGACGATCGGCGACGACATCGCCTGGATGAAGTTCGGTGACGACGGCCGCCTCTACGCGATCAACCCCGAGGCGGGCTTCTTCGGCGTGGCGCCCGGCACCGGGATGGACACCAACCCCAACGCCATGCTGACGCTGACGCGGAACACGATCTTCACCAACACGGCGCTCACCGACGACGGCGACGTGTGGTGGGAAGGGATGACGGAAGACACCCCGGCACACCTCACGGATTGGCGACAGAACGACTGGACGCCGGAGTCCGACACGCCGGCGGCCCATCCCAACTCGCGCTTCTGCGTGCCGGCCGCCCAGTGCCCGGTCATCGCTCCCGAATGGGAGGACCCCGCGGGCGTTCCGATCTCGGCGATTCTGTTCGGCGGGCGGCGCGCCGACACGATTCCGCTCGTGTTCGAGTCGCGCAGCTGGCGCCACGGGGTCTTCGGAGGCTCCATCATGGGATCGGAGAAGACCGCGGCGGCCGTCGGTGATCTCGGGGCTCTGCGCCACGACCCGTTCGCCATGTTGCCGTTCTGCGGCTACCACATGGCCGACTATTTCGGGCACTGGCTGTCGATGACCGAGCGCACCGACGAGTCGAAGCTCCCGAAGATCTTCGGCGTCAACTGGTTCCGCAAGGACGACGACGGCACGTTCCTGTGGCCCGGTTTCGGCGACAACTCCCGCGTCCTGGCGTGGATCGCCGACCGGGTCGACGGGCGCGCCGGCGCACAGGAGACGCCGATCGGAGCGGTCCCCGGCCCCGACGATCTCGACCTCGACGGGTTGGACCTCTCGGACGATGCGTTGGCGGCAGCGTTGGCCGTCGACGCGGACGAGTGGAGAGCCGAGCTGCCCCGCATCGAGGAGCACTTCGCCTCCTTCGGCGAGAAACTCCCCCCGGCGTTGCGCGACGAGCTCGACGAGCTCAAGAGCCGCCTCGGCGGTTGACGCCGTTTCCGCAGCCGTCCGTGTCGGCCTACCATGCGGGAAGCGACCAAGGAGATCCGACCATGGCGGTCAAAGCGTACGTGCTCATCCAGACCGAGGTCGGCAAAGCGTCCGACGTCGCCGCCGAAGCCCGGGCGATTCCGGGCGTGGTCTCGGCCGAAGACGTCACCGGCCCCTACGACGTGATCGTGCAGACCCAGGCCGACAACATGGACGACCTCGGCAAGATGGTGGTCTCCCAGATCCAGCTCGTGGAGGGCATCACGCGCACGCTCACGTGCCCGGTGGTCAACCTCTGAGGTCGCGCGGCGTCGTCGGCCCGAGCGGAGCGCCGTTCCGCCCTGTCGAGAGCCAGCTCGATGAGCCGGTCGAGAAGATCCGCGTAGGTGAGCCCCGACGCCTCCCAGAGTTTCGGATACATCGAGATCGGGGTGAACCCCGGAATCGTGTTCACCTCGTTGACCACGAACCCTCGGCCCGGTGACCCGTCGGCGCGTTGTTCCTCGAAGAAGAAGTCGACACGCGCCATCGCCTCGCAACGACACGCGTCGAAGGCCCTCAGTGCCAGGGAGCGCACCTCGTCGGCCCGGTCGCCATCGAGGCGGGCCGGGACGTACAAATCGGCACCGTCGTCGTACTTGTCGGCGTACGTGTAGAACTCGGCTCCCGGAGCGATCTCGCCTGGAACCGAGGTCTCGGGTGGGGCGTCACCGAGCACCGCCACCTCGATCTCGCGTCCCGTCACCATCTCTTCGACGAGCACCCACTCGTCGAACGCGAGCGCCGCATCGACCGCCGCATCGAGCTCTGGCTCGGCGCCGACCTTCGCGACACCGATCGACGAACCCATGTTGGCCGGCTTGACGAAACACGGATACCCGAGTTCGTTCGAAACCCGGGTCCGTAACGCGTCACGGTCACCGCCGACGCGGTGGTCGACCGATGCGGCCGTCGTCAGGCCCACCGCCGAGAACGCCCTCTTCGCCATGATCTTGTCCATCGCCACCGCGGAACCCAGCACCCCCGAACCGACGTAGGCAATGCCTGCGAGCTCGAGAAGTCCTTGGACCGTGCCGTCCTCGCCGTAGGGGCCGTGGAGCACAGGGAACACCACGTCGGCTCGGAGGCCCGCTGCCGTGTCGAGGGTCGTGTCGACGGGGACGAGGTGGGGAGTACCGGGATCCGCGAGTTGTGCCACAGGGTCGCCACCCACATCGAAGGCCGCGGGAAGATCGCCCCGCTCGAGCGCCTTCGCCGCGTCGCCGGCGAGCAGCCAGCGACCCTCGCGTGTGATCCCCACCGGGATCACCTCGTAACGGTCCGGGTCGAGTGCGCCCGCCACTGATGCCGCGGTCACGCGCGACACGTCGTGCTCAGCGGAGCGTCCCCCGAACAGCACGACGATCCGCAGGCGTCGTCCGAAACTCCTGCTCGACCCGCTCACGCATTCACCCTGTCATCCGGCTCCGACCACCTGGAGAACGGCGCGGATCCCGACACCCATGAGAAAGAGGCCGACGAGGCCGTACATGAGCTCGAGACGCCCGCGCATGGCGTAGCGGTAGGAGTAGGCGAGGCCGACGGTGATGAACGCGACGAAGCCGTAGAACATGTGGAATCGCTCGAGATTGGGATAGTCGCCACTCGACACGAGGATCACGCCGGTGAGCACCTGGAGCATGATCGCAGCCTCGGCGCCGATCGTGAGGCCCCACACCCACCGGCCGCGCAGTCCTTGCACCCTCCAGGCCAGGAGCGCGACCACTCCCGCGAGAGCGTTGGCGGCGATGGCCACCCAACCCCAGTACTCGTGAAACTCGCGCAGTGCGGCCATGGGTCACCCGTCAGCCGGTGGGTCGACGGAGTCTCCCCCACCGGGTGCCCCGGTTCGCAACCCGCCGGGCTCGTGGAACGGGTGCAATGGGGGAAACGACCCCGGTGCCCTCCTGTGACTACGATCTGACCGGGCATGACCCGGGAGAACAACGGTGGATCACGAAGTCGACGGGAGCGGCGCTGAATCGACCCAACCGACGATCCGCGTCCTGGTGGTAGACGATCACCAAATGTTCACTGAGAGCCTGGTGCGGCTTCTCGGCGACGAAACCGACGTGATCGTCTGCGGCACGGCACAGACCTCGAGCGAGGCCGTAGAGGCGGTGCGCTCCGACCGCCCCGACGTCGTGCTCCTCGACTACCAGCTTCCCGACGTCGACGGCGCCACCGCGGCACGCGACATTCTCGCCGTCGCACCCGGCACGAGAATCGTGGTTCTCACCGGATTCGCCGACGCAGCAAGCATCCACGCTGCGCTCGAGGCGGGGTGCGCGGGGTTCCTCACGAAGGACCGGGCCGCGTCGGAACTCATCGGCGCGGTGCGGGCTGCTCACGCCGGCGAGTCGCCGATCTCGTCAGACAGCGCGAGCATGCTCCTGTCTCAGCTCGGCACGAGATCCGACGCCGGCGCTCCCTCGGTGGCACTGACCGATCGGGAGAAGGAAGTTCTTGTCTTGATCGCGCAGGGTCTCTCCAACCAGGCGATCGCCGACGAGATGTTCATCAGCGTCAACACGGTGCGCAACCACGTTCAGAACGTGAACAGGAAGCTGGGAGCCACCAGCAAACTGGAAACAGCGTCCATCGCCCGACAACGCGGGCTCATCGCCCGCCCTCAGCCTCGCGCGAGCAGCTGAGGCTGCGGTCTCGTGTCTAGCCGGCACGGGATCAGGTGTCCCGATCCTCGATCGCCGCTCTGACGGCGCCGAGGAGGGCGTCCTCGGACATCGGCTTGGCCAGAACGCGTAAGTCCGTCGTCCCGAGAACCGTCGAGATCCTCCGCGTAGCCCGACATGAGGAGGACGCCGATCTCGGGGTGCCGGGCTCGTGTCTTCGCAACCAGGTCTGAGCCGTTCATGTCGGGCATCCGGATGTCGGACAGGAGCAGAGACGGAGCGATCGGCGTGTTCTGCACGACGTCGAGAGCTGTCAGCGGATCCGACACGGTGACGACGTGATAGCCCCCGGCTTGCAGGATGCGCTCCGTCGACTCGAGGATCGCCCGTTCGTCGTCGACGACCACGACGAGTTCCCCGGCGGCTTCGTCGCCGGTTCGCACGCGGTCGAGCTGTGCGCGCGTCCGGGAATCGACGAACGACGAACCCACGGCGACCATTTCGGCCGGGACCGGTTCGTCGGTGAGGGGGAGGTACAGCGACACGGTCGTGCCCACGCCCGGCTCGGAGTCGATCGTGATGTGTCCGCCCGCCCTGTCGACGATCCCGTAGGCGGAGGCGAGGCCGAGTCCGGAGCCGCCCTCGTTCGCTCTGGTCGTGTAGAAGGGCTCGAAGGCCCGCTCCACGACCTCGGGCGCCATCCCGATCCCCGTGTCCTCCACGTCGAGAACCGCGTACTCGCCGGCGGCCATGTCGCGCGCAGCAGCCTCCCCCGCTCCCACGAACATCCGGCGAATTCGGAGATGGAGCCTACCGCCTTCCGGCGTCGCGTGGCGCGCGTTCAGCACCAGGTTCACCACGACCTGTTCGAACTGGCCGGGATCCACGTTGACACGCAGTGGCTCGGACAGTTCGGCGAATGGCCAGGTCGTAGGTCGGGCCCACAGATCGGTCGAGCCGCGCGGCGATCTCTCCGACGGCATCGTTGATCTCGAAGACCCGGGGCTCGGAGGGCTCGCGTCGACCGAACAACACCAGGTCGCGGACGAGTGCCGCTGCCTCTTTCGGCCGCGGCACGGATCTGGGCCACGTCATCCGCGGCCTGCTCGTCGTCGGCGACGGCCTTCTCGACGAAGCCCGAGTAGTTGAGGATGATGCCGAGCAGGTTGTTGAAGTCGTGGGCCACACCGCCGGCGAGCCGACCCAGGCTCTCCATGCGCTGCGCATGTTGGAGTTGCGCCTCCAGGCGCTCGTTGACACGGCGAACCTGGAGGCTTTCGAGTCGTCGTTCGCGCTCGATGAGACGCTCGGTGGCACGCTTGCGCTCGGTCACATCACGCACGGTGCACGCCACGTGGCCCTCCGCGAGAGGCGCGAAACGCGCCTCGTAGGAACGCACTCGATCGTCCCACGGCAGCTCGTACTCGACACGTGCTTCCTCACCGGTCTGCCGCACCCGGGAGAGGGCAGCGTCCAGGGCCGTGGCGGCAGGCTCGGGCAGCACTTCGCTCTGCGTCTTTCCGAGGACACTGCTCGGGGGAACAAACGGGGCCCTCACCCACGAAGCCGAGGTAGCGGTCGGCGCGGTCGAACAGGAAGTACAGGTCGCCGAAGGCGGTGACCTGCGCTTCGAGCTCCGCTCTGCTCTGCTCGGCCGACTCCTCCGCCCGGAGCCGGTCGGTGACATCGCGGGCGATCAGGACAAAGCCCTTCTCGAGGGGATCGTCCCGTCCGACCACGAAGACGGAACCCTCCATGTACACGTAGGACCCGTCGGCGTGTCGCACACGGATGATCCCCGATGCCGAGTAGGTCGGATCGCGGCGCATCTTCTCGGCTTCGGCGCTGGCCCGCTCGAGTTCGTCGGGGTGGAAGTACTCGAGGATGCTGCGACCCACCTGCTCGTCGGGCGGGAAGCCCAGGACACGTTCGATCGTCGGGCTCACCCAGGTGATCTCACCCTGGTCCTCGTAGGCCACGATCACCTCCTCGGAGTGTTCGAAGAGGGTGGCGAGGCGTTCGTCGGACCGCCAGACGCTGCTCGAGAGCTTCGTGCTGCTGCGTGGTATCGAGGAAGACGCAGACGGCGAAGGCCGGACGGCCGTGTGGATCCACGACGGTCATGACGATCTCGCGGACCCACACACCGGAGCCGTCACCGCGTAGCAAGCGGTGATCCCACTCGGCCTGGCGCGTCGAGCCGTCGGTGAGCGGGGCGAACATCGGGGTCTCGAGACGATCAACGGGATGAATGAGTGCCCGGTGCGCGCACCCGCGCAACTCATCGGCACGTCGGTCGACCAGCCGTTCCAACGCGGCATTCGCGGTCACGATGTCGCCGACGGCGCCCACCTCCACGCTCACGAGCGCCATCCCGAGCGGTGCCTCCCTCCAGATGACGTCGAAACGGGATGCGACGTCGGCCATGACGGCGCGTGCGAACGCGTAGCGGTCCGTGACATCGTGCAGAAGCGTGACGGAACCCCGCGGCTCGCCCTGCTCGTCGGACATCGGATCCGTCGTCACGGAGATCCAACGCTTCTCTCCGTCCGTACCCGGGAGACCGACGACAACATCCCGGACAGGCGGGCCCGTACCGAGCAACCGTTGAGCAGCCGAGACCACGGGTGAGCTGCCACCGTTGTCTTCGGCCGACTCGTACTCCGCGACGACTTCCGAGGGATCGGAGTCCAGGTCGATGCCACCGGCGTGCAGGAGAGCCCTGGCGGAGGCGCTCGCGTAGACGAGACCGCCGTCGCTATCGCGGATGACGATGCCGTCGCTCAGGGCCTCGAGAGCCTCTGTGAACTCAGGTGGAGCCGCTCCCATGACCTCTCCATCGGCAGGGCGCCCGGCGTCGTGAAGCCCCGAGACACCGCGTTCCAAGTACTCCCCCGCCGCCGGTCGCTCTCTGTGTCGACCGGTCAGCGTTCTTCGCGCAGAAAGCGTTCGATTTCGCTCGCCAGCTCGTCGCCGGACGGAAGATCCTCGTCGAAGAGCCGGCCCCGGGCGGACTCCTCGTTCTCGGCGGCTTCGATCTGCTCGACGAGCTCGGCCACCTCTGGTCGCTCCGTCACGCTTTCCTCGACCTTGGCAAGCCATGCCTCGCACTGCGCGTCGAGGATCCCGGCATCGACGCGGAGGCGTCCGACCTCGGCGAGTCGGGTGAACAGGGCACGCATGGCCGGAGGCACGGTTGCTCCCGAGAGGTAGTGCGGAACCTGCGCCCACAGACCCACGGCAGGCGTGCCGCGCTCGGCGAACGCGACCGCGAGAGCGGTCTGCGCTCCCGTAGGGCCGTCGTAGTCCGCGCGCTGTCCCCCGAGCTCGCGCGCGAGGTCTGCGCTCGAACTCGTCGACAGGACCGTTGTCGGACGCCGGTGTGACACGGTCGCGGGCATTCCCCCGAGCGTGACGACGTCGCGAACGTCGAGTCGGTCCGCCGCCTCCAGGACCTCGGCGATGAGCGTCGGCCAGTGCAGCGAGGGTTCGGCTCCTCGCATGACGACGACGTCACGTGCGGCCCGCCCTGCGACGAGCTCGATCTCGGGCCAGCTGATCGAGCGTGTGACCCCACCGGCGAGATCCACGGTGGGGCGCGTCTGCTGGAGGTCGACATCATCGGCGAGCGGCACGGTCGCGAAGCGTCGCGCACCCTCGAGTTGGTCGATCGTGAGTGCCGCGGTCGCCGCGCCGGCGAGACCGGCATCGACCCACCCGGACAGCGCGACGACCAGTAGCGTGTCGCGTAGCTCCGGCCACCGTTCCACGTCGAGCATTCCCCCACTGTACGAGAGCCACGCCACGGTCACCCGAGGCGTGGCCCAACGGCCCGGTGCCGAAGGCACCAAGAGCGGCTAGCCCGGAGCCGAGGAGCAGCGGCGCAGGTATCCTGCGTCGCCCGAGGCGTGGCCCAGCGGCCCGGTGCCGAAGGCACCAAGAGCGGCTAGAAAGCTCGTTCCACGAGTGCTCGCGCGTCGGGTGTGAGCGCCAGATCGGCGATCTCATCGCGCGCCCGTTCCGACATCTTGCGCGCCGTTCGACGTAGGACACCAATGACCTTGTCCTCGTCGAGGCGATCGGCGAGCGCCGTGAGCTGCGTCTCGAGGAACACGAGACAGAGAGCGTCCTCCAGGGTCTGCGCGTCCGGGTCGTCATCAGGTGCCCGCTTCTCGACCAGTTCGACGCACACGACTGACCGTGCCCTCGCCGAAACCCTCGGCCGACAGAATCTCTGCCGTCAGCGACCCGTGGTGCGAGTGGAGGTCGTCACGCCACCGCAAGTAGCCCACGCGTCCGCTCGGATAGGTGTGCCGCGGGATCTCCCACCGTCGGATGTGGTGGGCACGCGCGGCAAGCAGCAGAACATCCGATGGATTCGCGTCGAGCCGTCGGACCCACGCCGTCACGAGGTCGGCGTCCACGAGCGCCTTGGGTCGGCGCGTCGTCCCCACCTCGGCCCGTTCGGGGTCTCGCCCGTTGGCGGCGTCGATCGCACGGATGGCTGCGTCGACGCGCGGATCCCGGGGAATCGTCAGGCGCCCGTCGACCCCGTCGAAGCCGACGATCCGAAGCCCTTCTTCTTGGGCTTGAACGCCTGCGCCAGGTTCGTCTGCTCGAAACCACGCGGCAGTTCACCGTCGGTGGCGAACCTGTAAAGCGCCGTCTGGAAGATCCCGCTGAGTGCCGTCATGACGGGCATGGCGACGACGGCGACGATCCCTCCGAGCACGATGAGCAGCACGCCGAGGGCGAGGGACGAACCATTGGCCACGAGAAGCACCCCGATCCCGATCAGCGCGGCCGCGGGGAGCATCACGAGGAATCCGATCAGACCAATCCCGCCGTTGCCGATGACGTTCTCTCCCCAGGTCTTCTTGAACAACGCACCCGACTTCTTGAGCCCGTCGCGCACGCCGATTCCCTCGATCACGAGGATCGGAAGCACCAGGAACGTCACCAACGCCCACGCCAGGCCGAACAGGCTCGCCACGATCGTCCCGATGAACCCGAAACGCTCGGCGATCGCCCGCAGGATGATGTTCACCGTTGTGGTCACCAGCGACCATTCGAGGATCTTGCGCTTTCGTGCCCACGCTCCGCTCAGAGCACCGGAGAAGTTCGTGTCTCGTCCTTCGAGGCGTTCGTTGGCGGCGAAGACCACCGCCGCGTTGAAGAAGATGGTGATGAACCCGAGTACGAAGTACAGAACACCGATCAGGACCCAGTCGGCGACGCTTCCGAACGACGACTCCGCATCCCCGAAGAGCACGTCGACACCGACGAGCGGCAGAGCGAACGTCGCAATGACGACGATCGAGGCGAGCGCCGACACGACCGGGAGCCACACGAGACCGGGTTCGTCGCGCAAGACCCGCCACGAGGCCTTCACGAGCCCGACGGAGTTCTTGAAGGTTCCCATCCGGTTCAGTATTCCACACTCTCGGGGGGCTCCGAACGTCACGCGAGATCGCGTCGAAGACCGGACCGAATGCACCGTCGGTGGGTGGCCGCGGCGTTAGCGTCAAGCGATGGCACGCTCCGACCGACCACGTGCGGACCTGGCCCGTGCCGCCACGACCGTCCTGGGATCCGGAGACGGAGTCGGCTATGTGCGCGCCCCCGGGCGCGTCAACCTCATGGGCGACCACACGGACTACAACGCGGGGCTTGTGCTCCCCGCGGCGATCGACCGGGAGGTGCTCGTGGCCTTCCGGCGAACGACCGGTGCGTTCGTCTGTGTCCGATCGTTGGATTTCGAAGGTACCGTCATCGTCCGGGCTGACGGCACCCCGGATCCCGAGAGGGACGTTCCTCCCTGGGGTGAGGCTGTCGCTGCACTCGTCCGGGCGATGTCCCTGCGCGGTCGGGCGCCGGTGGGTACGGACCTCGTGATCGGCTCCGGGATTCCGGTCGGGGCAGGTCTGTCATCGTCGGCCGCGGTGCTGGTGGGGGTGGCCACGGCTCTCGGAGCGAGCGCCGGAGACCCGCTGTCGGTCCGGGCAACGGCGCTCGCCTGTCAGGAGGCGGAAACGGTCGGGAGCGGTGTTCCCTGCGGGGTGATGGACCCGTGGGCGTCGGCCGACGGCGCGGCGGGTCACGCCCTGCTTCTCGACTGCCGGTCGCTGGACGTCGAACGGATCCCCATGCCTGCTCAGATCGCGGTCGTGGCCATCCACTCGGGAATCTCCCGGACTCTCGCGACCGAGGGCTACGCGACACGACGCGACGAGTGCGAGGAACTCGCACGTGACCTCGGAGTGGACACCCTGCGCGAAGCGACGGCCGAGGAGGTTGCCGACCATCCCCGAGGGCGCCACGTGGTGAGTGAGAACGCACGGGTGCAGGCGGTCGCGCGGGCGCTACGTACCGGTGACCGCCTGGCGCTCTCTTCCGCGTTCGCCGCGAGTCACGCCAGCCTGCGCGACGACTTCGAGGTTTCCACACCCGAACTCGACCTGCTGGTGAGGTGCCTTCTCGATGCAGGTGCGATCGGCGCCCGACTCACGGGTGCGGGGTTCGGTGGTTCGGTGGTCGCGCTCGCCGACGATGACCGCGCCTACCGGATGGTCGACCGGGCGTGCGCGCGCTATCGCAGCGAGACGGGGCGCGAACCCACGGCGTTCCGGTGCCGGATCGTCGAGGGTGCGGGCGTGTTCGATCCTTTCGCCGCGGCGTAGCCGCCGGCCGTCTCGGCGCTGCCACCAGGGCTGCCACCAGGGCTGCCACGGGCGCTCTCACTCCCCCGAGAAGACACTCCTCAGCCGGCGCACTGCGTCCGGGGTGCGAGTCCCCCACCAGAAGAGATCTCGACCGTCGACGAAGACGCGATCCACATCACCGAGCGCGTCGCCGATCTCCGCGGCGTGGACCTCGGTGAAGGGGTATGGCTCGTCGGGAAGCACGACGAGGTCCGGCTGGAGATCGGCGACCTCCTCGAGGGTGGTCTCGGGGTAACGCGCCTCGCCGGAACCGCCGACGGGTTCGAGCCCACACGCCTGTAGTACGGACGCCCCGTACGTGTCGGGCGCCAGGGTCATCCACGGTCGGCGCCAGACAGGCACGAACGCAGAACGGAGTTCCGCCACGCGCGAAGGCAGGCCACCGAGCCACTCCGCCCAGCCCGCCGAATCGAACGGCGGCGGCACCGAAACGCCGACTGCCGAGGCGAGATCGCACACGGCACGGCCGAGGTCGTCGAGATCCCGCGGCGAGATCTCGATCAGAGCGAGTCCCGCCGAACTCAGCGCCTCTGCGTCCTCGCGACGGTTCTCTTCATCGTTGACCACGACGAGATCCGGCTTCAGCGCGATCAGAGCGTCGACGTCGGGGTTCTTCGTACCGCCGACGGTCGGAATTCCGGGCTGTTCACAGAAGCGTGTGCACGCGACCGGACGGACACCGAGCGCCAGCAGGCTCTCCGTGGCCGAGGGAACGAGGGAGGCAACCCGCACGCGCGGGTGTCGCTACATCCGGCCGAGGAGCTCGGCCTTCTTGGCTTCGTACTCCTCAGGGGTGATGTGACCGGCGTCGCGCAACTCCGCGAGCTGTTCGATCTGATCGGGCACCGATGAACCCGGATCCGGTGACGCGCCCTGTGCAGGAGCCGGCGGTGCGACCGTCGGGTTCGCCCACGCCGCCCGGCGCTTCGCGTCCACCTCGATCTGCCGGTAGATCTCCTGCTGGACAGCGTCGGGATGCCGCACGTTCTCGAAGTGCGACTGGCCCTGGGTTCCCGCCGATTCGATGTCGAGGTCGCCCGCACCGATCATCCTGTCGACGATCGGCTGAGAGAAGTTGATGTTCGTGATGCGTTCCAACGGGATCTCGGTGCCGTGCTTGGCGAGAACACCGGTGCGAAAGATCACCCGCCGGTCGGTGACCACGAAGTGGGTGAACATCCACTCGACGTACTTGAAGCCCAACCAGATCGCCCAGGCCAGCGCCAACGCACCGACGATGTACCAGGCGTAGTCCTGCACGGTGCCGCTGAGCTGGAACATCAGCACGAAGAGGATGGCCAGGGGGATCCCCGTGAGAATGTGGCGGGAGAAGTACCACCAGTGCGGCTTGAGGTCGAGCACGACGGTCTCGTCTTCGTTGATCAGATGCTTCGGGTAGCCCATGGGCGTTCAGCCTACGTCCCGCGCGCGGTGCGTCGAGGTGATCAACCCGACTTGATGGGAGGCGCTCAGGCCCACCCCAACTCCTCGAGGTCGACCTCCGACATTCCGAAGTAGTGCCCGACCTCGTGGAGCACCGTGACGCGGACCTGGGCGGCGAGGTCCTCCTCGTCCCGGGAGAGCGAGCAGATGGGGACGCGGAAGATCGTGATGCGATCGGGCAGCGAGGTAGTGAGCGGCGAACGATGCGCCAGCGACACGCCCTCGAAGAGCCCCAGCAACGTTCCGCTGCGCCCTTCGAGTTGCTCGGACGTGGGTCGGTCTTCGACCACGACCGCCACGTTGTCCATCTCCATGGCCAAATGCTCGGGGATGACGTCGAGAGCGTCGGCGACGAGCTCCTCGAACCGGCGCCGACTGACGAGCACCCCCGCACGCTAGTCCCGCAACTTTCTCTTGACGCGCGGGGCAACTGTCCGTATGTTCGAGAAACCGTTTCCGACGGAACGGAATTCGGGAAGGGCCGAGCGCCGAGCGCTGGCCTCTCCGGGAGACCACACCGGGTGGGAGCGGTGGCGTGCGGCGGCCGGAATTCCCGGGCGTCGGGCGTGGGTGCCACGGAGACGCGGCACTCCGGGAAGCGAGGCCCCGAGGAGATCGGAGCTGCGAGAGCGGCGAAGACTACTCGGGGCCCTCCCGCGTCAGGCTGGTGTCGGGGCGGTGCCAGAGCGGTGCCTGAGCTGCGCCGGGTGGGGTCGGTGCCGGCACCCGGTATCGCCGTAGCCGTCACAGGAGGCCGGTAGCGTCACGTCGTGGCCGCCACCGACATCGACGAACCAGGGGCCGACCGCACCGGCACCGGCGGGGCAGACGTCGACCCGTCCCAGGCACGGGCGATCGAGGAACCGACCGTGCCGCTGGCTGTCCTGGCCGGGCCGGGGTCGGGCAAGACCCGCGTCCTGGCTCGGCGCATCGCCCACCAGGTGGCGACGGGGCGAGCCGATTCCGAGAGGGTTCTGGCCGTCACGTTCACCCGCAAGGCGGCCGGGGAACTGAACACCCGGCTCGGGGCGACGAACGCCTGCGAGCACGTCACCGCTGGCACCTTCCACGCCCTGTCGCTGGCCCTTCTTCGCCGCTGGTACGAAGACCGCGGTCGCGGTGTTCCCACGCTGCTCGAGCGAAAGGGTCGCATCCTCGGGCCGCTCCTCGGCGGCGGCGCCGAGGGCATCGCCGCCATCACGCCGATCGCCGCAGAGATCGAGTGGGCAAAGGCCCGCTGCGTTCCGCCCGACACCTACGTCCAGGCCGTCGATGCCGTCGAGCGCCCCACTCCGCGGCCCGCCACGGAGGTTGCCGACATCTACCGGCGCTATGAGCAGCAGAAGCGCCGTGGCGACCTCATGGACTTCGACGACCTGATCCTGCGCTGCGCGCTGCGCATGGAAAACGACCCGGACTTCGCCGCCGCGACCCGTTGGCGGTTCCGCCACCTCTTCGTCGACGAGTTCCAGGACGTGTCCCCGGCCCAGTTCCGACTACTGCGCGCCTGGCTCGGCGACCGAACCGACCTGTTCGTCGTCGGCGACCCCGACCAGGCGATCTTCAGCTTCACCGGAGCGGACCCTTCCTACCTCCTCCACTTCGCCGACCACTTCCCGGGTGCCGTCGTCGTCAATCTGGAACACAGCTACCGCTGCCCACCCCAGATCCTCGCTCCGGCGCGCCGCCTGCTCGACGGCCCCACTCTCGACGGCCACGCTCTCGACGGCCGTGCTCCCGAGGGGCAGGCCGTTGTCCGCACACTCCGGTCGTCGGCCGACGACGGTCCCGCACCCGCACTCACCGAGTACGACGACGCGGAGGCCGAGGCCGAGGGTGTCGCCGCCTCACTCATGGCTTCACACGGCGACGGGAGGCGATGGTCCGACCTGGCGGTCCTGTACCGCACGAACGCCCAGTCGGCTCTCTTCGAGGAAGCGTTCGCGCGGCATGGCATTCCTGTTCGTCTACGCGGTGCCCGACGTTTCCTCGAGCGTGCCGAGGTTCGAGCCGATCTGGCCCGCCTTCGTGCATCCACCGGCAGCCTCCGGGAGCGACTCGACGAGTTGGGGTCGGTCTCGTCTTCGGGCGCCCGCCGCGGAAATACCGAACGGGCCGAACACACCGAGGCGCTGATCGGCCTGGGTGGGGAGTACCTGAGGGCCGAAGGCGGCGGTGGCTCGCTCGACGGTTTCGTGGCGTTCCTCACCACCTCCCTCCAGGGTGACTCCGGAAGCGGCGAGGGCGACGACGCCGTCGAACTCGTGACGTTCCACCGTTCGAAGGGCCTCGAATGGCACACGGTGTTCATCACGGGTGTCGAGTCCGGCTACGTGCCCATCAGCCACGCGAAGAGTCACGACGAACTGGCCGAGGAACGTCGACTCTTCTACGTCGCCTGTACTCGAGCACAGCATGCGCTACACATCACCTGGGCGACACGTCGGGCGTTCGGCACCCGGGAGGTGACCCGACGTCCGGGTCCGTTCCTCGTCGACATGGGGATCCGTCCGGGCACCCCGGGTTCGAAACGCTCCGGCTCGTCGTCGGCCGGTCGACCGCCCGCCACCCGTGTCGACGAGCTGCGAGCGGCGCTGCGCGCGGGCAACTCGAGTGGCGACCCCGACGACGACGCTCTCGCCGAAGATCTCCGGGAGTGGCGGCTGACGCGTTCTCGGGCCGCCGGCGTGCCGGCCTACGTGGTATTCGCCGACCGCACACTCGCCGAGGTCGTGGTCGACCGACCGACCACCCATGGCGAACTACTCGCCGTGTCCGGAATCGGGCCGGTCAAGGCCGAGCGCTTCGGCCCCGAGATCCTCGACATCGTGGAGCGACACACCGGCACAAGGACGCAGACCAGCCGCCGGATCCGCGCCACGACACGAACGGGTTGACGCCGGCGCCCGGGGCGCTCAGGATGAAGACAGGTCACGTCCCTTGCCCGTGGATGTGTTCCCGAGAACTCGGGAGGATCGATGAGCCGCAGAGCTGCACCGTTGTTCGCCACCGACGACGGATGGCCGTATCCCGACGGAATCGATGACGCCGCCGCTGCCGACGAGATCGACCTCGACGCCCTCGAGCTCCGCGTCGATCCTCACGCGTTCGACACCCTCGACGACACCGAACGCCAGGTCGTGCGCGGGCGCTTCGGACTCGACGGGGCCGATCCCCGAACCATGAAGGAGCTGTCCCACGACCTGGGATGCACGCACGCCGAGGTACGCGAGATCCTGGGAAGCGGGATCGAGAAGCTGCGGTCACGCATCATCACTGCGTAGACGCGCAGGCGGACCACAGGCCGCGCTGAGCGGAACGGGCGTCGAGCTCAGCCCGCAGCAGAGAGCGGCCGTAACGATCGTTGGGCGGGATGATCAGCAGGGTGGCGTATCCCTCGCGCAGAAGCGTCTCGTTGAAGTGCTCCCCGTCGACCGTGACGTAGGCGAGACGTCGGTCGTAGCGGTCCCGGACTTCCACGTCGGTCTCGAGGACCACCTCCCGGCCGGCTAGTCGTGATGCGGTAAAGGTCGCAGCTTCCGGGCCGAAGCAGCCCACGGGACGGTCGGGGTGTTTGGTTTCGGGAGTGTCGACACCGAGAAGCCGCACGGTGTCGGACTCCCCCTCACGGGTGACCGCGATCGTGTCGCCATCGACAACCTCTGTCACCGTCCATGTCGTGTCGCCGCGACTCGGGGACATCAGTCGCCACCCCCCGAGCAGGGCGGTGGCCACCAGGGCCACGAGCACCGCGGCCCGGGTTCGAGCCACGGCCGGAGCGTACCGACCCGTGTTCGGTCCGAAAAGGGGAAATCCCGAGGGACCGGGACCAGCGTCATTAGGGTGGACACGCTATGGGTCGCAGAACACGGCGCGTTGTGCTGCTCCTGGTCGTGGTTGCCGTCGTCGCCGCCCCCTTGCTCTTCGTACTCCGGGCCAAACCTCAGCTCGACGACTCTCTCGACGCGATCGGGAAGCGGTGGGCGCCCCTGCGCATGGAGCTCGTCGAACGGTACGACACTCTCGACGCGGCAACGGGTGCGGCATCGGATGCCGGGCTCGACGACGCGCTGGTGGGTGAGCTGCGCTCCGCTCTCGACGACTGGTCGCGAAGCGACCAGGGCGACGATCCGACCGTGGGTGTACCCATCGCCAACAACCTCGAAGGCCTGGGTGCACGCCTCGCAACGGTCGGAACGGCCAACCCCCGGTTGGCCGCGGATGAGGCATTGGGGTTCTCCCTGACCGTGTACACCGACCGCGCGCCCGATCCGGAGGTCGTCAGCGCCTACTCCACAGCGGTGGACGACTACGAGCGGGAGCGCAGCTCTGTGCTGAAGAGACCACTGACCGGATTCTTCGGCTTCCAGGCGCGCGACGACTTCGTTCCCTCCATCCGCACGTCCTGACGGTGCCCGGGGCCCTCTCCCCCGTGTCGGTTGACACGGTCGAGCTGCACCGGGTCGCTCTTCCGCTGCTGTCACCATGGGACACGGCCCACGGCAGCTTCGACGTCCGCGAGGTCGTTCTCGTGCACGTCGTCGGCGCCCACACCGACGGCTGGGGCGAGTGTTCGGCCCTGCCCTACGAGGGATACGCAGGGGGTTCGATCGATCGTGCACACCGTTCGTTGCGCGACGACCTCGCCCCTCGACTTCTCGACAGCCCCGCGAGCGATGTGTCCCCACCGGCCGGAGCCGACACTCCGCCGACGGCTCGTTTCGCCATCGAGTGTGCGCTCATCGACGCCGCACTCAAGGACCGCGGTACCGCTCTGGCCGAGTATCTCGGCGGAACCCGCGACGCCGTCGCGGCGGGAGCAGCTCTGGGCCTCGGCGACACGGCGACGACCGCAGCCGCGGCCCGCGCGGCCGCGGTTGCAGGGTACCCGCGTGTGAAGTGCAAGATCGCGCCCGGCCGGGACCTGGCAGTGGTCGACACCGTGCGCTCGGAGATCGGTACCGACGTGTTCCTGGGCGCCGACGCCAACGGGGCGTATGCATCGACTGACGCCACGAACCGCAATGCACTGAAAGAACTCGATGCGCGCGGGCTCGACTTTCTCGAACAACCCGTGGCGGCCGATGACCTCGAAGGTCTTGCCGATCTGAGCGCCGCGCTTCGCACACCCGTTGCACTCGACGAGTCGGCGGCGTCCCTCGAGTCGACGCGGGTCGCGCTCGACGCCGGAGCTGGGAATGCCGTCAGTGTCAAAGCCCCTCGGTTGGGGGGCCTTCTCGAGGCCGTTCGGATCCATGATCTGTGCCGGGAGCGCAACGTCACCGTCCTCGCGGGCGGGATGCTCGAGACGGGCGTGGGCAGAGCAGCTGCCGTCGCCCTGGCGTCGCTACCGGGCTTCACCCATCCCGGCGACCTCGCCGCGTCGGACCGCTACTTCGCCGAGGACGTGACCGAACCCTTTGAGCTTCGTGACGGATGCCTCGGTGTGCCCGACGGCCCGGGACTGGGCGTCGCGCCCCTTCCCGCGATGATGCGCCGGCACACCCAGTCGGTCGAGACCCTCACACGTTGAATGCCGCGCTGACCGCCGCTTCGAAGGCTCAGTAGTCTGAGCGGCGATGACCTCCGAGCGCCGAACACCCACCCGAGACGTCGACTTCGAAACGCTGTCAGGAGTTCCCCTCGAGCCGGTCTACGGACCGTCCGACGAATCCGCACCCGGAGAGTTCCCGTATCTGCGGGGCCCCTACACCACGATGTACCGCTCGAAGCTCTGGACGATGCGGCTCTTCGCCGGGTTCGGAACCGCTCGCGAGACCAACCAGCGTTTCCGCGAGATCCTTCGTTCAGGTGGTGACGGCCTCTCCACGGCGTTCGACCTCCCGACACTCATGGGGAGGGACTCCGACGACTCGCTGGCACTCGGCGAGGTCGGCCGGTGTGGCGTCGCCGTCGACACACTCGCCGACGTGGAGGAGCTCTACAGCGGTATCGACCTCGGCGAGGTGAGTACGTCGATGACGATCAATGCACCGGCCGCGATCCTTCTCGCCATGTACGTGGCGGCGGCCGAGAAGGCCGGAACGCTGCGCGAGCGGCTCGGCGGCACACTCCAGAACGACATCCTGAAGGAGTACCAGGCCCAAAAGGAGTTCATCTTCCCGCCACGCCCCTCGATGCGACTGGTGAGCGACGTCGTGCGCTTCTGTACGGCGGAGATGCCCTTGTGGCACCCGATCTCCATCTCCGGCTACCACATCCGCGAGGCCGGATCGACAGCGGCGCAGGAGTTGGCCTTCACGCTGGCCAACGGTTTCGCGTACGTCGAATCCGCGATCGAGTCCGGGCTCGAGGTGGACGACTTCGCACCGCGCCTGTCCTTTTTCTTCAACGCCCACATCGACTTCTTCGAGGAGATCGCCAAGTACCGGGCAGCACGCAGGATCTGGGCACACACGATGCGCGACCGCTATGGCGCCACCGACGCTCGGTCGCTACGCCTCAGATTCCACACGCAGACTGCCGGCGTGTCGCTGACCGCCCAACAGCCGGAGGTGAACCTCGTTCGAACCGCTCTCGAGGCACTCGCCGGAGTTCTCGGGGGAACACAGAGTCTGCACACGAACTCCATGGACGAAGCTCTCGCTCTTCCCACTGAAAAGGCCGCCCGTCTCGCCCTCCGCACCCAACAGGTGATCGCGCACGAAACCGGCGTGCCGCACGTCGCTGACCCTCTGGGCGGATCGTGGTTCGTGGAGGAGCTCACCGATGAGATGGAACGCCGCGCCGGAGAGGTCTTCGAGCACCTCGACCGGCTCGGCGACGGCTCCATGCTGGATGGAGTCCTCACTGCGATCGACGACGGATGGTTCCAGAGCGAGATCGCCGAGGCGGCCTACCGGTTCGAGCGCGCCGTGAACGCCGAGAAGCGCGTCATCGTGGGCGTCAACCGCTACACCGAGGGGAACGAAGACGATGATCTCGACACGCTGCGGATCGGAGTCGACGTCGAGACGGAGCAGGTGAAACGTGTTCAGTCCGTGAAGGCCGATCGCGACGACGACGCTGTCCGGCGTGCGCTCGCCCGCGTTTCCGCGGATGCGGCCGAGCCCACGTGCAACCTCATGCCCGCCCTGCTCGAGGCCGTGAACGCGTACGCCACGGAAGGCGAGATCGTCGAGGCACTGGCCGGGGTCTTCGGCCGCTACGTCGAACGTCCGGCGTTCTGACACCGAGCCGAGGATCCGAGGCGAGGCTGGGGAACAAGCACGGAGAATCAATGACCCGGGATGACGTCAACGAGCGTGTTGTAGTCCGGCACTCCTGAGGAATCTCGCTGCCCGCCGGAGAGAAGCACGTTCCCCTCGGGGAAGAACACCTGGATGTTTCCGCTGCGGATGTCGGTGATGTGGACCCGCGCTCGCATCTCGCCGGCATGGGAGCGGAGGGTCACCCGGTCGCCGTCTGCCAGACCGAGGCGGTCCGCATCGCCGCGAGCTATCAGGCAGTCATTTCGGTCGGCGCCGGTCAGCGGATCGCGTTCGGCCTCGACCATCGTGTTGAACTGCTTGCCACGACGGGTGGACAGCCGCAGCCGTCCGTCGGAGAGGAGGGACCCCGGCGGCGAGACAGCCACGAAATGCGCACGTCCGTCATCTGTCGGGAAGACGCCGTCCTCGCACAAGCGCTCCCCTCCCCACTGGATGGCGTCGCCGGTGCGGGACAGATCCTGCACACCGTCGTACGACGGCACGACCTCGGCGATCTCGGCGCGGATCTCGTCACCGGAATCGAAGTGGACCAGATGCGCTCGGTCGGGATCCACGCGGGCTGCGATGTCACAGAAGATCTCCCACTCCGAGCGCGCCTCGCCGATGCGGGGACCCGGGATCTCCGGGCTGAACACGACCCGCCGTTCGGTCGTCGTCTGGGTACCTCCACCGCGCTGTTCGTAACGTGTCGCCGCCGGGAGAAGCACGACCTCCTCGCCCGGATCGACGAGCATCTGGCTGGACAGCACGATGTCCTGGTGCACGCGTAGCGGAACACGCGACAGGGAGCGCTCGACGGTCTCGGGAGCCGGGAGTACTTCCAGGAAGTTGCCGCCGCTCGAGTACAGGAGATCGAGGCCACCGCGCCCCGCCGCCTCGACCATCTGCTCTGCATCGAGACCCGGCTCGGACGGAACGTCGAATCCGTAGCGCTCGCCCAGCGCCGCGGCCGACGCGTCGTCGACCGGAACCGCGCCGGGAAGCGCCGTCGCGTACGCGCCCATCTCCGCACCACCCTGGACGCCCGAGTGGCCGCGGATGGGCATGAGCCCGGCGCCCGGACGTCCGACGTTCCCCCGTGCCAGCCCAAGGTTCACGATGGACGTCACCTGGTCGGTGCCGTTCTCGTGCTGGGTGATGCCCATCGACCACACGAAGACGGCGGATTTCGCTCGCGCGTACATCTCGGCGAACCGGCCCATGTCGTCGCGGGTCGCTCCTGATGCCACTTCCAGATCGTGGAACGACTCGCCTTCGAGCTCTTCGAGAAGTTCCTCGAAACCCTTCGTGTGGTCGCGGACGAAATCGCGGTCGACATCGCCGCGCGCGAGCATCATCTTCAGCACGCCGTTCACGAAAGCTACGTCGCCACCGGTGTGCACGCTGAAGAACTCGTCGGTCATCTGCGTGCCGAACATGGCACTCTCGGCGTTGGAGGGCACCCAGTACCTCTCGAGACCCGGTTCGCGCACGGGATTGACAACCGCCACCGACGTCCCACGTTTTCGGGCCAGATAGAGGTACTTCATGAACACGGGTTGGGCATTGGCGACGTCGGCGCCGAACAGCACGATCAGGTCCGAGTTGATCACGTCGGTGTAGGAGACGGTCGTCGCCCCCACACCCAGCGCACGCTGGAGAACGCCGGTGGACGGCGCGTGGCAGACCCGGGCGGCGTTGTCGATGTTCGGCGTGCCGAGGAACCGGGCCACCTTCTGGGCGACGTAGTAGACCTCGTTCGTGATTCCCCTCGCCGTCAGGTAGAACGCGATGCGTTCCGCGTCGCTCGCGCGCACCCGCCGCGCGATCGTGTCGAGTGCCTCCTCCCAGGTGATCCTCTGAAAACCGGCGTCACCCCGACGTCTCCTCATTGGATAGGGCAGACGTCCGAGGTCGCGGAGTCGGCGACCGTCGAGACGACGTAGCGCGTCGACGTCGGCCAGATTCGCGGTGTCCAGGGGACCGGCGGTGTTGAGCTTCAGCAGGTTCAGGCGGGTCGTGCACAGGTGCACGCCGTTGATGGTCCAGTCGTGGAGCCCCGCGGCACCGAGTGCACAGCCGTCGCACACACCGCGGTTCAGGATCCGCCACGCGTACGGCAGTGCGCGACGGTTCTCCCAGACGGTTCGGGCCATCTCGCGGTAGTGGTGGGGCTTGGTCTCACCGATCCCGTTCGGGCTGAACCCGGCCCAGAGGTCACGCCGCGTCCCGCGCGGACCCTTGATCCGACCTCTCCACCGCCGGCTCCCCACCTCAGACGTCCCGGTCCAGGACCGGTGTCGATAGGACCGGTGTCGATCCGCTGACGACCCGTGTAGATGTTGAAGTGCCCGTCGCGCAGGAATCCGACCACGGTGAGACCGCAATGTCGCGCGGCGTCCAACGCCAGGCTCGACGGTGCCGACACGGCAGCGAGGACGGGTACTCCCGCCATCGCCGCCTTCTGCACGAGCTCGAAGCCCATCCGTCCCGAAAGCATCACGATCTGGTCGGACAGCGGCAACTCCTCGGCGAGGAGCGCGTGACCGAAGAGCTTGTCGAGGGCGTTGTGTCGTCCGATGTCTTCGCGCACGGCCAGAAGTTCGCCGGAGAGGTCAAACCGGGCTGCAGCGTGCAGCCCGCCTGTCGAGTCGAAGATCCCCTGTCCGCCGCGGATCCGCTCGGGAAGGCTCTGCACGACATCGGAAGCGACGACAGGGCCTTCGGCCACGGGTGGACAGGAATCGCCGAGATCGTCGAGGTCGTCGAGATCGACCTTGCCGCAGATCCCACACGCCGCGGTGCTCGCGAATGGCCGACGATGACCGTCGAGGTCGACGGGGCTGCGCAGTGTCACCGTGACGACGTTGT
Organism: uncultured Actinomycetes bacterium; assembly: GCA_963704035.1. GTDB lineage: Bacteria > Actinomycetota > Acidimicrobiia > IMCC26256 > JAOSJL01 > JAOSJL01. The sequence goes on from CAVPGR010000004.1 coordinate 70,134, forward strand.
AGTTCTGTTCGTCGGATCCCTCGACGCAGTAGGCGACCGACATGACGTCGCCACGGGAGCGCACGAGACCCTCGGCCAGCAGGAACCCGACGGCGAGCTCGAAATCGGCTCCCGGAGTGCGCAGCGTCACGACGAGCGGCTCCGCTCGACGACCCGGTGACGCCACGCGGATCTGCATCGGTTCCTCGGTGACAACCCGGTCGGGTCGATCGAGGGTGCCCGTGTCACCCACGGAGAGGACCCGCGTCGGCGCCACCGCTGTCCGCCGCCCGTCCGTCACGGGCCGACCCTACCGGTGCCCGCCGATTCCGTGGTGGCGCAAGTCGTCGGGTGTGTCGACATCGACGAACGACCGGGAGGTTCCTGCCGTCTTCCACTCGGCCTCCTCGAGCCTGATGTGGGGTGATGCCGCGACGACATCCCGGAGCCCCGGAGCGGGCGACGACCCTCCGCGACTCATGCGACGAGCCTGCTCGAGTGTGGCGATGCCGTAGCGGGCGCAGGTGACCTGCAGGCGGCCACCGGCCACGGGCACCACCGTGTCGTTCCCCGGGTACCGGGCGATCATCCGGAGCAGCGACGTCCCGACGAACGGCATGTCCACCGCGAGCAACAGGACGGCCTCCGTGTCGAGAGCGTCGGCGCCCGCCACCAGCGCGGCAAGTGGTCCCGAACCAGGAGGATCCTCGCGGGTGGCGGGCGAGCGCGGTGTATCCGGGCCCGACCTCCACGACGTCGTCACACACCGCACACAGGACGCGCTCGGCGCGCTCCGCCAGTGTTTCGCCGTCGATCTCCAACAGGGCCTTGTCCCGCCCCATGCGGGTCGAACCCCCACCTGTGAGGAGGAGCCCGGCGGTCGTCAACCCCACCGTTCGATCTCGTGGCCGAGGTCGTCGTCCGAACCTGTCCTGTCGATGTCGGACCCACCTGTGTAGGTGTACGCCACGACCTGCCAGCGGCCGTCGCGGCGTTCCATGGTGATGTCACTTCCCGTCGGTGACGCGTCGTCGAGGTCGAGAGACGTTCGTCACGTTGGCACGTTGGCTCTCGATGACGACATCCTCCACCAGGACGCGGCCGGTGAGCCGGTCGAGCGATGGTCGATCGGCGAACGCCGCGCGCTTCGCAGCCACGAACTCGGCGCGGCTACGGCCGTCGCGAATCTCCGTGCCCGAGAGCTCCCACACCGACGCAAAGTCGAAGCGGTCCCATGCCTCTTCGTACGCGAGGGCAACCTCCTCGGGAGTCGGTCCCGACTCGGTGGCGAACCTGATGACGAGGAGCAGGAGCAGAATCCCGAGCGCCACCAACGCGACGACGAAAGGCACGTCAGGGTCCCGGATCCACGACACCGTCGATGCGGGCCGCGAGCGCGAAGTCCATCTCGGTCAGCCCTCCCGCGCTGTGGGTCGACAACGCTGTGCGAACGTCGCGCCAGCGGATGTCGATGTCGGGATGGTGGTCGGCATCCTCGGCGAGAACGGCCACACGGTTCACGAAGGCGATCGCGTCGGGAAATGTCGGGAGTCGGAAGGTCCTGGCGATCACTCCGCCGTCCCGCGCCCACCCGGGAAGCGTGACCATCCTTTCGTCGATGGCAGCGTCGTCGAGGAGTTCCACGGACCCATTGTCGACGCGCTCGACAGCCAGGGCAATGCGGGCGCTGCACCCGTAGGCTGGCAGACGTGATCTGCCCCTCGTGTTCCGCGGACATGCCTGACGGCGCACGCTTCTGCCCCCACTGCGGGGCTTCCCAGTCCGACGGAGACGTCGCTCACGAAGAGCGCCGGATCGCGACGGTCCTGTTCGCAGACCTGGTCGGTTTCACGGCGCTGTCGGAGTCGGCAGACCCGGAGCAGATCAAGAGCCTCGTCGACGGTTGCTTCCAAAGGCTGGTCAAGGACATCGAGGAGTTCGGCGGACGCATCGACAAGATCATCGGCGACGCCATTGTGGCGCTGTTCGGTGCGCCCGTGGCACACGAGGACGACGCCGAACGCGCGGTGCGTGCCGCCTTGAGGATGCAGGAGACGCTCGCGGTTCTTCGGGAGGACGTCGGCGCCCCGGTCGAAATGCGTATCGGCGTGAACACAGGCGAGGTGTTGGCAGGCGCCTTCCGAGCGGGCGGCGACTACACGGCGATGGGTGACGCCGTCAACGTCGCGAGTCGCCTCGAAACGAGCGCCGAACCCGGACAGATTCTCGTGGGCGCCCTCACGCACGAAGCCACGCGACACGCGATCGAGTACGAACCCGTGGGCGCGCTGCGGCTCAAGGGGCGCGCCACCGCAGTGCAGGCCTGGGCCGCTCGAGCGACGCTCACGCGACCCGGTGGCCGACCCGTGCGTCCGCGGGTTCCACTCGTCGGACGCGACGCCGAACGCACTCTGATGTCCCTCTCGCTCGACCTGGCATTGGGCCGAGATCGGCCGGCACTCGTCGTGCTCACCGGAGAGGCCGGCATCGGGAAGCACCGCCTGGCCGCCGATGTCGCCGTCGAAGCGATGGAACGCCACAACGCCGTCGTCGGACACGGGCGCAGCACCCCCTACGGCGAGTTGAACCCCACGGCGCCCGTGGCCGACGCCCTTCTGGAACTGTGCGGCGTCGACACCTCATACGACACAGCGTCAGCACACGATGCGGTCGTCGCCGCCGTCGACGCGCTGAGCGACGTCAACCGCGATCCGGAAGAGCGCGACCGCGTCATCTCGGGCATCCTCGAAATGACCGGTCTCGTCCAACCTGCGTCGGGCATCGACCGACAGCGGGCACGCAAGGAAGCGACTGCCGCGACGATCACGTTTCTACGGGCGCTCACCCGTGAACGACCGGTGATGCTCGTCCTGACGGGAATGCACTGGGCAGACGACACCGCCCTGGCGCTGTGCGACCGTCTGATCGAGGGGCTTCACGACCGTCCGTGCGTGATACTCGTGGCAGGTCGCTCGGAGGTGCGCGACCGGTGGTCGCCGCCACCCGGGCGCCAGGTCAGGCTCGACCTCGAACTGGAACCGCTCGATTTCGAAGCGACCCGGGAGCTGGCGGCCGCGGTCCTCGGAGATGCGCCTGATGACCGCACGGCGGCCGCACTCTTCGACCGGACCGGCGGCAATCCGTTCTTCGTGGAGGAACTCGCCACTCTCATCCAGGAGTCCGACGGGGCCGCCGTGGGTGCCGCCGTGGACGCTGCGGACGAGCGGATGACCCTACCGTCCACACTCCACGGTCTGATCGCCGCACGCCTCGACGGGCTCTCACCGGAGACCCACGAAATCCTGGAGGACGCCTCCGTGATCGGTTCACGCGGGCCGGTGGCCGGAGTCGCCGCCATGGCCCTCGAACGGAGACCCGGCGATGCCCCGGACGTCGGCATGGCTCTCGGCACTACCGATCTCGTGACGGTGGTGGACGGCGAGTACGTGTTCCGATCCGACGTGGTCCGTGACGTCGCGTACGGACGATTGACGAAACTCGACAGGGCCCGAAGGCACGCCTGGCACGCCGCGTGGCTCGACGCGCAGGCAGCCGACGCTCCGCGCCCCGACGACGTGTGGAACGCAGCCGCCCATCACCTCGGAATCGCCGGAGAACTCGCACTCGACCTCGGGCCGAGCGCCGCCCTTCCGCCCGATCTCCTCGAGCAGGCTCGTACGGTGCTCCGACACGCTGCACAGCGGGCCGCCACTGCCGAGTTGTGGATCACCGTCGAACACACCGTCGACCGGACGCTGCGACTCGTCGAGGAGGAGGACGAGGAGCTCGAGCTACGTCTGCTGCGTGCCGAAGCACGCGCGAGCCGGCGGCGTCTTCCCCGGGCGCGTGAAGACGTCGAATACGTGCTCGCTCACACGGCGGACGCCCATACCGTCGCGGCCGCGCGGACCCGGCTGGGTGACATCGAGCACAAGGAGGGCCACATCGCGCAGGCTGCCGTCACACTCGACGACGCTGTCCGGAGGTGGCGAGAACTCGACGACGTCGGCAACGTGGGCCATGCGATGCGGCTCCGCGGACACGTCGAGTTCTACCGGGGCGACCTGTCGGCCGCCTCGACCCTCGTGGAGGAGGCACTCGAGTGCTTCCGAACAGCGGGCGAGCGGGGCGGCGAAGCCTGGGCACTTCAGAACCTTGCGCTGTTTGCCTTCCTCGAAGGATCTCCGCGCCCGCGCGAGCACATACCTCGACGCGGCCACCACCGTCTTCGAGGAACTGGGTGACTGGGGTGGCCTGGCGTGGTCGCGGGGGCTCCGGGCATGGCTTCTCTTCTCGGACGGCGACCTCGACGGAGCGGAGGCACTGGCCGGTCGCGCAACGTCCGAGGATTCCCAGATCGGCGACCGCTTCGGCGGAGCCATGAACGAGACCCTTCTGGCGAGCATCGCCCTCTGGCGCGGCAACATGGCGCGCTGCATCGATCAGGCATCAGCGGCCGTCGAGCAGTTTGCGGCGATCGGGGACGCCTGGGGGGAGGCCACGGCCCTCCGTGTGGCGGGGCGGGCTCGGCTCGCCCGCGGGGAGATCGAGAGGACACTCCACGACTTGGCGCGGGTGCGCAAGCTCGACGCGAGTCGCGGTGCCGACCGCACGGAGGGATTCAGCGATGACTTCGGGGTGTTGGTACTGGCGCTCATCGGACGACCCGAACAGGTTCTCGAGGAACTCACCGATGACCAGCAGACCTCGGAGAGCCTCCATTCGGGGCTGGCGAGCCCTGAACGCTTCCAGGCGACCGCGCTCGTGCACCTCCAGGTCGGGCAGCCCGACGAGGCGGTCGCCGTCCTACGGCGTGTGGCAGACGGCGCACCGGACGCCCCGCGCCGCCCCGCGCTCGATTCGCTCCTGGTACTCGCTCTGTTGGCCTGCGGCGAGGTCGATCAGGCGGCGGAGGTCCTCGCTGTGTCGGGTGACGGTGCGGACGGGACGTACCGGGACCATCTCGACCTCACGATCGCCGAGGCGTGTCTGGCCGTCGCCGAGCGCGACGAGGGCCGAGCGAAGACGGCCGGCCGGCGGGCGATCGACATCATCGGATCGACGGACGCCGATGCCGAGCAGGCACTGACCGACCTCGCCGTTGCTCACGTACATGCAGCGCTCGGAGACCCCTCTGGCGCATCAGCCGCTCGGGAGGCCGCCGAGCGTGTCCGGACCTTCGGAATCGACCCGGTCCCCTGGGAACGCGTGTACTCGACCGCCCTCGGCGATCCGCCTCCCAGGTGAGTGGAGGTGAAGCCGGAAGCGCACGAAGTAACCGATACGTGTGTATCGGGGTCATATGGCCGAGATGCATATTGGAGCACAGAGGCGAACGACATCGGTTCGATGCCGAGGTCGCTCGACCAGAATCGAGGTCGTCTCATGAACGTCGAGAACCACACGGAATTCGGTCGGGGCCTGGCGCTCACCGCTGCAATTCTGGTGCCGCTCGCACTCGTTGTCACGGGTCTCATTCTCACCGTCACGGCCATCGTAAGAATCTCGAAGATCGTCTTGTCCACAGCCGCCGCACTCGGACCTGTCGCTGAAGCAATGGCTGAAGAGGGGGCCGTCGACGGGGTCGAAGCGGCGCCGAGTAGATACGAGATCCACCAGACGGGATGCGCGATCGAACCGGCCGGACCGACGTTTACGGCGGAGATCACCAGCACGAGCTTCGACGAGCGCGTGTACTACGTCGACGTCGACTTCGTCACCGACAACCAATTCGTCGGCGGCTCGGGCACCAGCGAGGAGATCACGGTGCTCGCGGGTGACACGGTCGCCTTCACTGTCGTCGGCGACTCCGGAGGCACCGGCAGCCCCGCGACGGGCGAACTCCGCTGCAACGTCAGCTCGGTCCACTACTGACCCGGCGAGGTTCGCGACGCCCGGGGCCGAGCCCCGATGGCCACCGCTGAACCCGCTCGTTGTCCATGGAGCTGCCACCACTGTCCGGGCCGGTGGGCGCGGGAGGGATCGAACCTCCGACCGACGGATTATGAGTCCGCTGCTCTCACCACTGAGCTACGCGCCCCGCCCCATGATGTCGCGTGACCGGCGCCTGGCGGTGAACGTACGGTTCCGCCGGATCAGGACTCCGCAGCACCCGATCGATCCGTGTCGTCCTCAGCCAGTAGGGGGAAGGAGCCGTCGTCGCCGTGGGTCTCCCGGCCGGTGACCGGAGGATCGAACACGCAGATCATCCGCAGATCGGTGGTCGCCCGCACCGTGTGGCGCTCGTGACCGTCGAGAACGTAGAGCGTCCCCGGCCCGAGGGGGTGTGTCTCCCCTGTCTCGTGGTCCGCGAGCTCACCCGTGCCGTCAATGCAGTACACGGCTTCGATGTGATGCCGATACCACATCGTTGTTTCGGTTCCTGCCCGCACCAGGGTGTCGTGCAACGAGAAACCCAACCCGTCACGACGGAGGAGGAGCCGACGGCTCGTCCACGTCTCGGCGACGGTCTCACGATCCGTGCCGACCACACTCTCGAGCGTACGGACGATCACGGCACTGCTCCTCGGAATCCTGGAGCTCCGGGGGAGAGACTCGAACTCTCGACCCAGCGGTTAACAGCCGCTTGCTCTGCCAACTGAGCTACCCCGGAAGGACGCATCAGGGTACCAGCGCCCCTCGTGGCGACCGGACCCATCACCGAGGTCCGACACGGTCTCGCGCCGATCGGCTATCCATGTGTCCGTGGGACTCAAGACAGGACTCGTCGTCGGATTCGCCGTGGGCTACTACCTCGGGGCCAAAGCCGGTCGTGAGCGCTACGAACAGATCCGTGAACTGCTGGCCGAGCTCGGTGATCGCCAACCGCTGGAGATCGCGCAGGCACTCGTCGAGCTGGGTACGGAGCGCCTCCGCGGAGTGCCCGATGCGCTCGTCGTTCGGGGTCCCGACACCGCAGGCGCGGGCGGCTCCCCCGGCGACGAGTTCGGCCGGAACTGAATCTGCTCAGGACTCTTCGAGGTAGTCGCGCAGGCGTTGCGAGCGCGTCGGGTGTCGCAACTTCGCCAGTGTCTTCGACTCGATCTGGCGGATCCGCTCACGGGTGACGCCGAATTCCTTGCCGACCTCTTCGAGCGTGCGGACCTGTCCGTCGTCGAGGCCGAACCGGAGCCGCACCACCTGACGCTCACGGTCGTTGAGCTCCTCGAGCGCCTCTTCGATGGCCTGGGTGAGCAGAGCCCGCGCGGCGGCGGTCGCCGGGGCGATGGCGGTCGGGTCCTCGACGAAGTCGCCCAGGGAGCTGTCGTCCTCTTCGCCGACGGGCGTCTCGAGCGACACCGGTTCCTGTGAGATCCGCTGGATCTCACGGACCTTGTCGGGGGTGAGATCGACCTTGGCGGCGACCTCGTCGACGGTGGGTTCCCGGCCGAGCTCCTGGAGCATCTGGCGCTGGGTCCGCAGCACCTTGTTCATCGTCTCGACCATGTGAACCGGGATCCTGATGGTGCGCGCCTGATCGGCAATCGCTCTGGTGATCGCCTGACGGATCCACCACGTCGCGTACGTCGAGAACTTGAAGCCCTTCGTGTAGTCGAACTTCTCCACCGCTCGGATCAACCCGAGGTTGCCTTCCTGGATGAGGTCGAGCAACGCCATACCGCGGCCCACGTAGCGCTTCGCGATCGACACGACGAGGCGCAGGTTTGCCTCGGTGAGTTGCTTCTTGGCGAGGAATCCGTCGGCGACGACCGCCTCGACACTGGCGCGCTCCTCGGCCTTCAGATTCTCTCCGTCGCGCTCGAGATCCTGCTCCGACTCGACCCCGGCTTCGATGCGCTTGGCGAGCGACACCTCTTGTTCGGCCGTGAGGAGCGGCACCTTGCCGATCTCCTTCAGGTACATCCGCACGGGATCGCTGCTTCCCGCACCCGCCGCACGTGACGCGGCGTCGGCCTTGCTCTGCGGGCGGGGCTTCGTTACCCGGCCTACGTCCCCGGTGGACTCGGCGTCGGCGGCAGCCTTTCCTTTTCGGCGCTTGGCAGCCGCGGATGTGCGGGAGCGGCGCGGTTTCGTGGCGGCCGGGCCGGGCTCGTCGGCCTTGCGGACTTCCTCGGTGTCGTCGGTTCTCTCCGCGGGCGGACGGGCGCCCCGCTTCTCGTCCTCGCGTTGGAGGTCTTCGGCGATCTCGTCCACGACTTCGACACCGCGAGCCTTGATGACAGCGAAGATCGCGCTGAGCTCCGCGGTATCGGGTTCGAGATCCGGGAGCGCCGCGAAGATCTCGCCCGTGGTGACGAATCCCCGCTCCTTGACGCGGGCGAGCAATGTCTCGACATCGACGGGGGCTTCCCCCGCGTCGGGCGCATCGGACGCGTCAAGAGGCGGGACAGCCTTAAGGTCGGGCGTCGGGCCTTCCCTCGGTGTGCGTGCAGGCTTCGTCACGAGTCTCCTCGCCGGGTCGAACTCTCGCGCAGCCAGGCTACCAACCGTAGTGTTGCCGTCTCGCGGCCCTTGTCGTCGTCGCGTCCGCGTGCCTCTCGGAGATCCTCGAGTGTGCGACGCAGCTCCATGGCACGATCCTGATCGTCGCGGGTCAATCGGGTCAGCAACCGCCCCGCGCGTTCTTCGACGAGTTGCGCCACGACGTCGACCGCCAGTTGACGTGGCGTGTGCGTGAGGTCGACACGATCGGGCACGTGTTCGCGCGCGACCTCGCGTAGAGCCGAAATCGGAGAGGATGAATCCGACGAGCCCGCGTCCTCCAGGCGTTCCTTGGGATCCGAAGGCGTCGGCTGCCACGGCTCCTCGACAGCCAGGCGTGTGAGCAGAGCGGCCGTCCGTGGTTCGGCGTTCGACACGGCCTCATCGAAGGTGGCGGCACCTGCCAACGCTCCGAACACGCTGCGGGCGGCATCGGTGCGGAACGTCTCGGGCCCCAGGAGATCTGCGACCACCTCGGGATCGTGAACCGCCCACCGGAGGGCCTCGAGTTCGACACGGTCCGGATCCGGACCGCTGAGGGAGTTGCCCTCGCTCTCGGTACCCTCTTGGACGGCTCGTCTGTGATCTCGACGACCCGCGAGGATCTCGTGGGCCGGTCGGGCTTCGGGCCGCGGCGACGCGCCTCTTCGACTGTATGACGCAAGCGGTCGGCGTCGATGTCGAGTCGCTCCGAGAGCTTCACGGCGTACTGGTCGCGCACCAGCTCGCTCGGGTGTTCGGCAATCAGGTCCGCCACGTACTCGGCAGACCGCGCGCGGCCCTCGAGAGATGTCGTGTCTGCGGCGTCGAGACGGCGATCGAGCCGAAACTGGAGGAGCGGCACCGCAACGTCGAGCACTTTCGGAAGTGCGTCGGGGTCGTCCTGCCAGACCTCCGCGGGATCGCGATCCGCCGGAAGAGCGGCGACGCCGAAGTGCATCTCGAACTCCTGCTCCCACCGGTAACACTTCTCGGCCGCGGCCTGGCCGGCGGCGTCGGCGTCGTATGCGAGCACGATGTTGCGCGACAGGTTCTTCAGGATCCGGAAATGGTCGTCGGTGAGCGACGTACCGCACGTGGCGACAGCTTGCGTGACGTCCGCGAGGTGAAAGGCGATGACGTCGGTGTAGCCCTCGCAGAGCACGATCTGATCGCGACCCACGATGTCGGCCTTGGCCCAGTTCAACCCGTAGAGCAGGCTGCTCTTGTGGTAGATCGGTGTCTCGCCGGTGTTCTTGTACTTCGGACCGTCGTCGCCGAGAGCACGCCCACCGAACCCGACCGCGTGGCCTTCACGGTCGTAGATCGGGAACAGAAGCCTCCCGCGCAGGTGGTCCTGGAGCCGGTCGGCCTTGTTGACAAACGCCATTCCGGCATCGACCACGTCGCGTCGCGTGAAGCCCGCTTTCGTGAGATGCCGGGCGAGCTTGTCCCAACCGCTCGGAGCGAAGCCCAGTCGGAACCGACGAGCGACGTCACCGTCGAAGCCGCGGCTGCGCAGCGCCTTGCGGGCTCCCCCGGCGTCGGGATCGGTGAGCAGAAGCTCGTGGCACCAGGCGACCGCCGTCTCGACCACCTCGACGAGACGGTCGCGGCGCTTGCGGTCCTCCGACACCCTCTTGTCGTCGTAGCGCAGCGTGATACCCGAGAGCCCGGCCAGGCGCTCCACCGCCTCGGCGAAGTCGAGGTGCTCGACCTCGCGCAGGAACGTGATGGCATCGCCACTCGCCTGGCACCCGAAGCAGTAGTAGAAGCCGAGGTCCGGGTTGACGGAGAACGACGGGGTCTTCTCCGCGTGGAACGGGCACAGGCCCGAGAAGCGCTGCCCGCTGCGCTTGAGTGCGACATGTTCACCGATGAGCGCGACGAGGTCGGTCTGCTCCTTGACCCGAAGCACGTCCTCGTCGAGTATCCCCACGGCGCTGAGACTAGGTGTTGTACCTCACCGGGGCCGTGCTCTCAGGTTCCCTTGCTTCGCCTCGGGCGGCGCAGGATACCTGCACCGCTCGTCCTCGGCTCAGGCCCCTCGCGGGAGATCCTCGGGTCGCCAGCCGAGGAGCTCGACACCCAGCCCGAGGGCGTAGCGGTCGGTCATGCCGCTGACGTGGCGCACAGCGAGCTCGGTGGCCGCCTGGGAGCCTGCCGCGGGAGCCTCGCCGAGACAGGACGGGTCATCGGTCCCGTCCCACAGCTCGGCGAGCCGCTGAGGCGAATCGGCGAACTGTTCGACGAGGCCGCGCAACAAGGCGATGACCCGCTCGGCCTGGCGACGAGCGGCCGGTCGAAGGTAGATGAACTCGAAGTTGAAGTCGCGAAAGGCCTGGAGAGCCGCCGCTGTCGGCGGGCTCATTCCGACGTGCGCGGTGTCGGCGACCGTGTCGAGCACCGCGAGCACGAACGTGTTGAGCTGCTCGGAACGTCGCCGCCCCACGACGTCGGCCACCGCATCGGGAAGGTCGTCGGGAGCGAGGATTCCCGCTCGAACGGCGTCTTCGAAGTCGTGGCACACGTAAGCGATGCGATCAGCCCAGGCCACCACCTCGCCTTCGGGGGTGGACGGGGCGGGGCGTCGCCACGAGTGGTTGCGCACGCCATCGAGCGTTTCGACGCAGAGGTTCAATGGGGTGAGGGTGACGTCGGCACCGTAGACGGCGTGGTCGTAGCCACCATCGGGCAGGTAGGGCGAGAAGGCCTCCTCACTGGCGTGACCCGCCGGGCCGTGCCCACAGTCGTGGGCCAGGGCGATGGCCTCGGTGAGCTGGACGTTCAGGCCGATCGGCCGGGCGATCCCCACGGCGATCTGGGCCACCTCGATGGCATGCGTCATCCGGGTGCGGAGGTGGTCGTCTTCGGGTGCCACGAACACCTGGCACTTGCCCGCCAGTCGGCGCCACGGTCGCGAGTGCTTCACCCGGTCGAGGTCGCGCTCGAAGCAGGTGCGGAACGGATCAGGTTCCTCGATCTGCACGCGCGTTCCAGCGCCGCGGGGTCGTGTCGCTCCCGGGGCGAGCGTGGCGTCGAGGACGTCCTCACGCTCGGCCCGACCCACGGGTGCCGCACCGACGAATCCGTCGACACCCGGATGCGCCCGCACCATCTCAGCTGGCCGCTGCGGCGGTACGCCCGGCATCGCCCCTGGCAGTCGCGTCACCCAGGGCCCCGGAACGGATTCGATCGGTGGTGGTCATGGTGCGACCGTACCAACCGGGTGAGACATCGAAGGGTCAGCCATGATCGACAGACCGGTCCGGTGCGGCTCAGCGGCTGTCCCCGAAATCGACGACCGCGTGCACGTCCCCGCCGTAGCGGTCGACGCCGACACCGGCCTTGTCGTAGGCAGGGTTGAGGATCTTGGCCCGATGCGACGACGAGCCCATCCAGACGGCAACGAGACCCCTGGCCGACGTGCCGGACGGAACCTCGACGATGACCTCGCCGAGACCCCGGAAACGAGACGCAAACGGCTCGACGCCGAGAAGCCCGCCGAGTTGGCGGTGCTTCAACCCGTGCGAGGAGATGTAGTCGCTCCAGTCGAGGGCGAGCCCGCCGAGATAGGGATCCCACGACACCGGACCGATGCCCTTGAGGTACCGCTGGTAGTTGATCTCGTCGAAGATCTGGCGCGCCATGCGGTGGTTGATCGGACCCGACGTCGCCGACGGCTTCGGGAAGGGGTCACACGCCGCGACGAGGAGCACCAACGCGAGCACGACCGCGACGAGGCCGGTACGACGTGTCCGGGCGTCCGGTGGGACGCGATGCGATGACGGGAGAAGAAGCGGCAGAAGACATGCGACGACCGTAACGAGCGAAGGCTCGGAACCGGTGAACCAGGCTCCGCGTTGTCGCAGGTCAGCGCCGCGAGCGGAAAAGAAAACCTCGGTCTGGTGGGGAATGCTGCGCCCATCTTGCCCGCCTGCTGCCAGTCTGGACGTCGTCAGGCGCGGCTGCGATGTCGACGTCGGCCTTTTCGGTCGTGGGGCACGAGGAGCGTGCCGAGCAGGACGAAACCGAGACCGGCGAAGAGCAGGAAGCGCACGAGTGCGGCGCCGGTGAACGGCAACGTACCCGCGTTGCCTGCTCCGCCCGTCTGTCCGCCGGCCTGTCCCCCGGCCGCGTCGCCGGACGCACCCGAGCCGTTGCCTCCACCGGAACCACCGGGGGTGCCGGGACCCGCCACCCGGACGGCCACCGGGAGTTCCCGCCGGGGCCACCCGGAGGGGCGGTGAGGTGTGTCGGCCGGGTCGACGACCGAGATCAATCTCGCCGGGCGCGTGGTCGTTCTGCAACGGTGCCTCGAAGACGAGTGATCCGAACGAGGCCACCGTGGCGAGCTCCTCGTTGTCACCGCCGGGATTGACGACCACGCACAGTCACCCATGGCGAACCATTCGTCGATGCCGGCGACGAGGTCGAGATCGGCCTCGAAGGCGATCGCGATCTCGACACGTCGCTCACCGACGCGGCCGCGGCGTGCTGACCGTCTGCGGCAGGACACGCAGTACGCCGTCGTCGCCACCGTCGTGCCGACGCGGACGAGATGAGCCCGCCCGGCAGAGCCGACCGACCGACGGCACCGGGCTCGAACGGCTGCCAGCCATCGTTCTCGGTCCAGACCTCGAGGTCTCCAGGTCGTTCTGGCGCAGGATGATGCGTCGGGGTCACGATCGAAGATCACCGAACAGACAGGCGCCGTCCTGTGCGGAGCGCAGCACGACCGACGACCCTCCGGTTCCGCCGCTGCCACCGAAGGGCAGTTCGGGTCGATGAGGAAGATCGTCTTCGGGTCGATGTAACCCGTCGGAGTCGGCCCGGATCGGGGATCGGGCCGCCGGGACCGGGATCGGCCGAGAGGATCTTCACGTTCGCGCCTCGGAGGTAGATCGAAGCCTGGGTCTTGGTCGCGTCGTCGATGTTGCACCAGCTGTGCTGGGGGTCGAAGCGCGTCGCTCGGGGTGCCGGCGTTCGGCATCCACGTGTACATGGCCTCCGAGCCTTCCGTGTGGATCGAGTGGTCGCGGAGGTAGCCGTTGCGGCCCGCGGGGTCGTTCCAGGACGCCGACTCGACGTGCTCGAAGCCCAGCTCGTGGGCGCGGTCGTAGAACTCGATCTTCTTCGCCTCGGGCAGCGCGTCGAAGTCGGCCTTGGTCACGACCATCGCGTCCATGTCGCCGGTCACCGGCTTGAAGCCGTCACCGCGATCGATCTCCGCGATCCAGTTGGGCTTGCCGTCGGGCGCGACCTCGGTACGGAAGCGGAACGGCACCCGCTCGTAGATGACGTCGTCGGGTGGCAACGACCGGCCGTCGAGGACGTTGGTCTTGTAGTCGAGCGGTTGACCCTTCTTCGGCACCGGGATCCCGTTGCGCTCGTAGTCGATCCACTTCGCCCGCTCGCTCTTGGCGTAGTTCCCGCCCGTGCCGGTCTCGAGGTCGACGCCCTTCCCGTGCCACTCCTCCATGCGGGTCTTGTGGCGCGACAGCACCTCCTTGCGGAGGTCCGAGCTCGCGTCGGCCACGTCGAGCGCGGCCTCGACCTGGCTCTTGGGCGGCGGCGGCTTGATCATGACGGTGTCGGCATCGTCGATCATGCCGAGGAACTCGATGTCGGCAGTTGCGGAAGCGTTCTTCGCCTTGAGGTGGAACGGCTTCGGACCGTGGGTCCCGTTCTCGATCTTCGCGATCGAGGCCGGCCCGCGGCGGCGCACACCGATCGCGACCCCGAAGTCGTCCACGAACTTCTGGACCTTGTCGTTCATCACCCGGTCGATGCCGAAGGTGTTGCGGCCGTGGATCTCGTAGCTGAGCGGGGCACCGGTCGGGAGGTCGGCGGCACGTGCCGCGGGGCCGAGGTTGTCGAGCTGCGCGATGAGCTGAGCCTCCTTCGCGGCGAGTGCCCGCCGGGCCCAGGGCGTGCTCTTGGCGATCAGCTTGCACACGCCGAAGGCCTTGCTGAGACCGCCGAGCGCGACGTCGGGCGCGGAGCCGGTCTGGCGGCCCCACCACTCGGCGACGGTCTTGGAGTCCCCGGTCTCCCAGGCCGTGGTCAGCTCGGTGAACGACTCCAGCGCGTGCGCGTCGACGGCGTCGCGCGCGTCGACCAATGCCATGCCGGTCGAGAGGGCGAGCGCGCTCACCCAACTGTCGAGCCAGGCCTGACGGTCGGCGGGGGAAAGGTTCTCCTGGACCTGGTAGACGTACTCGGCCGTCTTGTCGCTCGCGGCCCGGAACGCGGGCTCGCCACAGCCAGGGCTGGAGGAGGAACGCGGTGGCCTGGATAGCCATGAGGCCCATGCCGCCGACCAGCTCGGCGAACGCCTCGACCGTCGCCGCGCCGTAGGTCCAGATCACCTCGCCCGCGGATGCCTCGGGTGCCCGGTCGCGCACGTCGACCGACACCTCGTGCTCGTCGGCGCCCGTCGCGACGAGCATCTCCTCGTCGGTGAGCTCGGTCCGGGTGTCGTCGTCCTCGACCACCGCGCCCGTCGGCTCGTAGCGGACGGTCCCGCGCGTTCCACCGTCGAGGAGCGTGCGCACGGGTGCTGCGAACTCGATCTCTTCGCCCGGCCCGAGCTGGCGGATCACACCGATGCCGCACTCCTCGTCGGGCGGTGGCGTGAACTCGGGGATCGGCACCGCGTAGTGGGCGTTGCCGTTCAGGAGCGGGAGCACCGCGAGCTCGATCGTCTCGTCGTGGGTGCGGTTCTCCATCACCCCGACGATCTGCCACTCCTCGCCACCGACCACCCACTGCCCCGCCGCCCCGCCAGGGCCGGGTCCGACGCTGCCCTCGTCGATCTCGGCGTCGAAGAAGAGCTTCACGTCGGCACCGATCTCGAGGCGTCCGGTGTCGGCGCCGGTCACGTTGACGGGTGGGTCGTCGCCGATCGAGCCCGTCACGACGACACCGAGGTCGACCGTGCCGGCGTCCAACGCGCGGCCCGGGAGCTCGTGCGTGATCGTCTCGCCGGCCGGGATCGGGTCGTCGAGCTCGATGTCGCCCGGGTCACCGGGCACCTGACCGGGCGGATCGGGGGGTTCGGTGTCGACGAGGTACGTGAAAGCCTCGTAGCCGATCGGCGGGACGGTGTCGGTGACGAGCTCGGGCCGTTGGACGCGCAGCGTCACGTTCTCGACGGGAACGTCGAACGGGTTCGTGACCTCGACCGTCACGTCGACGTCCTGGGGTTCGGGGCCGTCTTCGTCGGGACCTTCGACGAGGTCGATCGTGTCGGGATCCGCGGTCACGGTGACGTCGAGCGCGCCGATTCGCCCGTTGCGCTCGTTCTCGACCGGTCCGATCAGCCGACCCGCGGCATCCGTGCCTGTCGCCGACGAGCGGACCGCGAAGCTTCCGGGCTGCGCGGCCGTGAACTCATAGTCGAAGTCGACCTGCTGCCCGGGAGCGAGCGTGAGGCCCTGGGGTCCCGGAAGTTCGCCGGGATCGGGACCCGAGACGAGCGTCAGCGCCTCGTCCGGTGCCACGTCGATCGGGTCACCGACGAACGAGATGTTGCTGAGATCGCCGACGCCGTCGGTGGCGCTGAGACTGACGCGCACCGGAACCGTGTCCCCGGGCGCGAACAACGCGACGCCGACACCCGGGAAGGAGAGCCCCAAGCCGAGCTCGGGAGCTGGGGCGACGGCAGGCGCACACGTCGTGGTGTCGCTCTGGAAGTCGCCGTCTGTGACGGTGAGGGTCGCCTCGTAGACCCCGGGCGTCGTGTAGGTGTGGTTGACCAGGAACGACCCGGGCGCGGTGCCGTCACCGAGGTCCCACTGGTACACGAGTCCGTTTCCGACCCGATCGATGGAGTCGGTGCCGTCGAATTGAAACGCCCCAGGCTCGGGCGGGACTGGCGTCACGGTGCACACGGCGGTCGGTCCGGGCTCGGGCACCTCGCCGAAGGGCGGGATGGTGATGATCGCCTCAGGCACGAGCAGCGTGATCGTCTCGTTCGCGTTGCGGTAGTCGATCGACACGCCGTACAGCGAGTACCAGTCGTTCCAGGTCCACACGTCGAGGTCCTCGTCGCGCGTGAGGAAAATGCGGTCGCAGCTCATCTGCCCATTGGGGCAGTACGGCGGCCAGGACCGGAACTGGAACAGGTCGGTGGGTGCGCCGTTGAAGCTCCTGAGCCCGTTGATCTGCGTCCAGTTGATCGTCCGGACACACTCAGTGTCGAACGCGTCCTCGCATACCGCGAGTCCGCCGAGGTTGAGCTCGAGGTTGATGACCGCGCACACGGGTTCTTCGGGATCCGTGGTCGCGACGCCACAGGGCAGCCCTGGCGAGTCGAACTCGGCGACCGCGGGGGTCGCCGTGAGCGCGATGCCCTTGGGCTGCGCGTAGCAGTCTGGGGGGTTCGGGACGAGCGTGTGGTTCACGTCGGGCGCGCACGCTGCCGGCGGGTCGGGGATCTCGCCGGCCGCCGGCGCGAGATTCTCGCCCTCGGCTGCGGCGGGCTCGGGCGAGGACGCGGTGTCGACGGCGACGAACGACGTGATCGCGAGCAAACCGGCGAGCACGAGCGCTACACCGCGAGCGCGGACATGACCGCCCTCCGTTTCGCGCGCTACTCTCATCCCTCTCGTCGAGCCATCGGGTTCGAACGCACGCACCCGGTTCCACCCCATCGGTGACCTCCGTCGGTGGCGCGACGGTCAATCCGTACCATCTGTGCACGCTCTCTGTGACGTGAACCGGATCAGTATGCACCACCGGCGGTAACAGCTGGTAACAGATGAGTAACAGAACTAATCTTCTCAGACGCTCCTCCGGCGGGGGCGTCGTCTGCGGCCGTTCGGGGCGAGGACGGTGCCGAGCAGGAGCAGGCCCAGGCCGGCGAAGAGCAGGAAGCGCACGAGGCCGGTGCCGGTGAACGGCAGCGACCCACGGTGGACTCTCCTGTCCGTCGGCTGCGCTCCGGCGCCGTTGCACCATTCGAACCGGAACCGCCGGAACCGCCGGCGGGTACCGGGTCCGCCCGGTCCACCGGGAGTTCCCGGCCCGCCTGGTCCACCTGGTCCACCCGGACCGCCCGGGCCTCCGGGGCCCGCCGGTGTCGGCGAGGTCGACGACCGAGATCATCTCGCCGGGCGCATGGTCGTTCTGCAACGGAGCCTCGAAGACGAGAGATCCGAACCCGGCGATGGTGGCGAACTCCTCGTTGGGCCGCCCGGCGTCGATCACGACCCGGTCGCCCACGGCGAACCATTCGTCGGTACCGGCCACGAGGTCGAGATCCTCGAACGACGCGATCTCGACACGGTCGGTCACCGGCGACCGCGCCCGTCGGTGCTCACGCTCTGCGGGAGCAGATGCAGCGCACCGTCGTCGAACACACCGGCCGCAGAGGGCGTGAGCGCCGAGGTGAGGGCAGAGCCGCCGATCACGTCGGGCTCGTAGGGCTGCCAACCGTCCTCCTCGGTCCAGATCTCGAGCTCCCCGACGTCGTTCTGGCGCAGGATGACCGACTCCGGGTCACGGTCGAAGATGACCTGGCAGACGTTCTCGTCCTGGGCGGCGCGCAGCACGACCGACGATCCTCCGTACCGTCCACCGCCCGCTCCGCCGGGCAGTTCGGGATCCACGAGGAAGATCGTCTTGGGGCCGATGTAGCCGCCCGAGTCGGCGTCGGTCTCGGGGATCGGCGTGAACTCCCCCGGTTCGTCCGAGACGAGCTTCACGTTCGCTCCGCGCATGTAGAGCCGCCCGGCGGTCTGGGCCTGGTCGGAGACGTCGAACCAGCTGTGCTGCGGATCGAAGCGCGTCGCCCGCGGTGCCGCGTTGGGCATCCACGTGTAGATCGACTCCGAGCCGGGCGTGTTGACCGAGTACGCGATCAGATAGCCGTTGCGCCCCGCGGGGTCGTTCCACGAGGCCGACTCGACGTGCTCGAAACCGAGCTCGTGGGCACGCTCGTAGAACTCGATGCGCCGTTCCTCGGAGAGCAGCATCAGGTCTTCGTTGGCCACGAACATGACGTCCATGTCGCCGGTCTGGGGCTTCAGACCGTCGCCTCGGTCGATCTTCGCGATCCACTGGGCTGGCCGTCGGCGCCGACGACCGTGTCGAAGTCGAAGGGCTTCCGTTCGTAGAGCACGCTGTCCGGCGGCAACGACCGTCCCGAGCAAAACGTTGGTGCTGTAGTCGAGCGGCTGACACCCTCTCTCGGCATCGGGATGCCCTTCCGGTGGAACTCGACCCACTTCGCCCGTTGACTCGTGGCGAAGTTCCCACCTGTGCCGGTGAACATGTCGACGCCCTTGCCGTGCCACTCCTCCATGCGCAGTCTTGTGCAGGGCGATCACCTGGGCTCGCGCAGGTCCGGGCTGGCGTCCATGGCGTCGAGCCTAGCGATCACCTCGCCGCGCAGCGGCGGCTGCTTGATCGCGACCGTGTCGAGATCGTCGATGAAGTGCATCCAGTCGACGTCGGTCTGCGAGGTGTTCTTCGCCTTGAGGTGGTAAGGCTTCGGGCCGTGGGTCCCGGCTTCGATCTTGGCGATCGACCCCGGCCCGCGCCGACGCAGCCCCGACCGGGATCCCGAACTCGTCCACGAAGCCCTGCACCTTGTCGTTCATGACGCGGTCGATACCGAAGGTGTTGCGTCCGTGGGTCTCGTAGACGAGCGGCGCGCCGGTCGGAAGGTCCGCGGCGCGCGGTGCCGGGCCGAGGGCCTCGAGCTCCGCGATCAGCTGCGCCTCCTTCGCCGCGAGGGCGCTGCCGCGCCCACGGAGTGCTTCGGGCGATCAGCTTGCACACGCCGTACGCCCCGCTCAGCCCCTGGAACGCGATGTCGGGCGCCGCGCCCGTCTGTCGCCCCCACCATCCGCGACGGTCGCGTAGTCGCCCGTCTCCCACGCCGTCGCTCAGCTCGGTGAACGACTCCAAGACGTGCGCGTCGACGGCCGCACGCGCGTCGACGAGCGCCATACCGGTCGACCACGCCACCGCGACTCGCCCAGCTGTTCAGCCAGTCTTCGCGGTCGGCCGGTGAGAGATTCTCGTGCACCTCGTACACGTACTCGGCCGTCTTGTCGCTGGCGGTGCGGAACGCCGGCAGCCACTCCCAGGGTTGCAGCAGGAACGCGGTGGCCTGGATGGCCATCAGCCCCATGCCGCCTGCGAGATCGGCGAAGGTCTCGATGGTCGCCGTGCCGTAGGTCCAGATCACCTCGCCGGCCGACGACTCGGGCACCCGGTCGCGGGTGTCGACCGAGACGACGTGTGCTCGTCGGCGCCGGTCGCGACGAGGATCTCTTCCTCGGTCGAGCGCCGTCTTGGTGCCGTCGTCCTCGACGACCGCGCCCGTCGGGTCATAGCCCACCGTGCCGCGGGTGCCACCGTCGAGCACGGTTCGCACCGGCGCGGCGAACTCGATCTCCTCGCCGGGCCCGAGTTGACGCAGCACGCCGATGCCGCACTCCTCGTCGGGTGGGACCGAGTTCTCCGGGATCGGAACGGCGTAGTGGGCGTTCCCGGTCAGCAGGGGCAGCACGCCGATCTCGATCGTCTCGTCGGGGGTGCGGTTCTCCATCGTGCCGACGATCTGCCACTCCTGGCCGCCGACGACCCACGGGCCCTCCTGGCCGCCGGGGCCGGGTCCGACGGTCTCGTCGTCGATCTCGGCGTCGAAGAACAGCTTCACGTCGGCGCCGATCACGACCCGACCCGTGTCGCCCCCGTCACGTTGACCGGCGGTCCGTCGTCCTGCGCGATCGATCCGGTGACGACGATGCTCAGATCAACGGTTCCGGCGTTCAGCGCCCGGCCCGGCAGCTCGTGGGTGATGGTCTCGCCCGGCGGGATCGGGTCGTCGAGCTCGATGTCGCCCGGGTCACCGGGTAGCTGATCGGGCGGATCGGGAGGTTCGAGCGTCGACGAGGTAGGTGAAGGCCTCGTAGCCGAGCGGCGGCACGACGTCGGTGACGAGCTGCGGCTTCTCGACCCGCAAGGTCACGTCGTCGACCGGCAGTGTCGAACGGGTTGGTGACCTCGACGGTCACGTTCACGTCCTGTGGCTCGGGACCCGACTCGTCCTCCTTCTCCTCCAGATCGATCGTGTCGGGATCGGCCGTCACGGACGACGTCGAGCGCACCGACCTGCCCATTGCGTTCGGCCTCGACGGGACCGATCAGTCGACCCGGCCGCGTCGGTCCCGGTCACCGATGAGCTCACCGTGAAGGCACCGGGTTGGGCCGCCTCGAACTCGTAGTCGAAGGTGAGGGGATCGGCGCCCGGTGCGAGCGTCACTCCTTCCGGTCCGGGAAGATCCTCGGGGTCGGGAGCCGACACGAGGGTCAACGCCGCGTCCGGCGCGACGTCGACAGGGTCGCCGACGAAGCTCACGTCGGTCAGGTCGCCGACCCCCTCCGTGGCGCTCAACGACACCCGAACGGGGACCGAGTCCCCGGGGGCGAACAACGCGGACCCCACGTCAGGAAACGAGATCCCCACCCCGAGCTCGGGAGCCGCCACGTCGACCGCGGGGCACACCGTGGAGTCGGAGCCACCGGTCGTGCTCGCGACCCGCAGCGTGGCGTCGAACCGGCCCGGCACCGTGTAGGTGTGCGAGGTCAGGCTCCCCGCGCCGCTCGCGCCGTCGCCGAACGTCCACTCGTAGGCCAGCGACCCACCGCCGGGGTTCTGCGAGGCCGTGCCGTCGAACTCGAAGCGGCCTGGGTCGCCAGGAGTGCCGCGCACCTCGCACACGGCCGTTGGTTCGTCGGGCTCAGGGACGTCCCAGTCGATCGGCAGCGTCGCGCCGGTCGTGACCCGGTGGGTCTGGCACACGTTGGGCTGCTGGCAGTCGGTGAAGTAGGCGAACGTGGTGTTCATGCGGAAGCTGGCGCTGCCCGGGAACCCGCCCGGGAACGGCTGGACGGAGTTGACCCCGAACGTGCAGGAGGTGGGGCGAGGCTCGCGGGACGCGCCGGGCACTGCTGACCGAAGAACACGTCGAAGCGGTCGCCGTCGGGGCCGATGAACCCCGTCGCCCGGGGCGTGTTCGTGTCCCAGTTCCTGTCCAAGTAGAAGTCCCCGGTCGGGTGCCAGCAGCCCTCGACCTCGACCCACTCGTCCTCGGACTCGTCCCACGCGCACATCTCGCCGTCGACGACCAGCGTGGCCGTGACCGTCTCGCCGACGACCGGCACGATCGAGGATCGGGAGAGCACGACCTGCCAGGAGGTCGGCTGCGCCCCGACGGGCTGGGAGTCCACGATCGCGAGCAAACCCGCGAGCAGAGTCATGCAGAGCCCGAGCGCGATCACCCTTCGGCGGCCACCGTGGCGCGTAGGGTCGCTGCCCTCTCCCAGCCTCGGAGCGTACCCGTCTCCGCCCATCGCCCACCTCGGCAACCACGACCCGCGAGCCGGGGCCCATGTCCCGACGTGCACGACGTGAAACCGCTTTCCGTGGAGTATGTACCCTGGGTGGTAACAGTTCGGTCACAGGAGGCCCCGTGGCGAGCGATTTCTCGCTCTCCGTGCTCGGGCCGACGACGCTCTCTCGCCGACGGTTCCCCGGTGTCGCTGCGGCCCAAGGAACGCGAGGTTCTGGCCGCGATCGCGCTCCGGCACCCCCGCTCGACCACCACGAATCAGGTCGTCGACCTGATCTGGGGCGACGACGCTCCGCCGACGGCGCGCAAGGCTGTGCAGAACCATGTTCTGCGGATCCGCCGTGCGGCGGGTGACGGACTGCTCGACACCGTGAACGGTGCCTATGTATTCGGTCCCCGTGTCGAACTCGACACGGAGGTGCTCACCGACGCGATCAGCGAGGCGGCTTCGGCCCAGCGCCGTCAGGACCACGGAAGACGACGTGCGGTCCTCGAGTCGGCGGTCGCCGAGTCTGAGCGGCGATCCGTTCACTGATTTAGCGGAAGGTCCTCAGGTGGCCGCCGCGCGACGCCACGTCCGTGAAGTGCACGCCGGGGCCGAAGAGGGTCTGGCGGAGGCATTTCTCGCTCAGGGCGCGATCAGCGAGACCGTCGAGCTGCTCTCCCGCCTCAGTGCCGAGAACCCCTACCGGGAGCGACGCTGGTGGCTCCTGATGCTCGCGCAGTACCGAGCGGGTCGACGACGAGACGCTCTCGCCACATACCAACGAGGCACGACAGCAGCTGGTCGACGGAGCCGGAATCGAGCCGGGTGACGAGCTCAGTCGACTCGAACGTCTGATCGGTGCCGACGATCCCGATGCTGATGACACCGGCGGTACTCGGCACACCTGTGCGGTCGGGACCGGTAGAACGCGGGACGCTCCGAACAGTTCGTCGGGCGCGAGATCGAGCTCGAACGTCTCCGGAGCAGTGTTCGAGCAGGTCTGTCATCGGCCGAGCCGTCCGTTCGTCGTGGTCGAAGGTGAAGCGGGAATCGGAAAGACGACGCTCGCCCGGGAGTTCGGTGTGCTCGGTCGCCGAGCAGCGCACGCCTCGTGTGGGGTCCCTGTGACGCCGCGCCGACGACACCCCTGCAACCCTTCGGCCGTGCACTCGACGAGCTCCTCGAAACGGAAACCGACGACTTCCCGTCGTGGCTGTCGCATGATCCCGCCTCACTCGCGGCGGTGGTTCCCCGTCTCGCTGACCGGATCGACGCGCGAGCCAGCGACGTCGCGCCGTAGGCACTGTCGGTGACGCCGGCCACTACCGCCTCTTCGACGCCGTCGCGGACGCCCTGATCTCGGCGGCCCGGGAGCACCCCCTCATCGTCATCCTCGACGACTTCCAGCTCGCACCGCCCACGACACGGCGTCTCGTCAGCCGGTGCCTGGACTCTGACGCTCCTCTTCTTCTGCTGGCGACGTGGCGCACCGGACCGGGCTCCCCACCGTGGACGGAGTCCAACGCAGCAGAACATGCGGTGGAGCGCATCACGCTCACGGGTCTGTCCGGCGAGTCGATCGCCCGATGGCTCGTCAGCTTCGTGGGGCGGCGACGTCGACGTCCGCGATGCAGCGCAGTGGCTGCACGAGCAGACCGGGGGCAATCCCCTGTTCGTCCATGAGCTGACGACGACCCTTCTCGATCGCGAAGCCTTCGCCTCCGGACCGGGCGCTCGAGATTTCTCGCCTCCCCACGACGTGCCGGAGGCCCTGCGAGAGGTGCTCCTCGACCGCGTTCGTGGTCTCGCCGCCGACACCGTCGCCTTTCTCCGTGCGGCATCGGTGCTCGGAACCCGTTTTCGACCGAGCGACCTCCAGGCTCTCGTGGACGCGAGCCCCGCACGCCAGATCGCCGAGGCCACGAGTGCGGGGATTCTCAGGAGCGGGCCCGCCACCGATCAGGTGGAGTTCACCCACGACCTCGTCCGCCGCGCCCTCTACGACACATTGTCTCCGGGCACGCGGATCGAGCTCCACGACCTGGCGGCGCAGGTTGCCGCTGTGGAAGGCGGAGACGATCGCCTCGCCGAGATCGCGTGGCACAGACTGGCGGCGATCCCGATCGATGCGGAAGCCGCGCTCGACGCAGCATGCCGCGCCGGTGACACGTCGATGGAGCTGTACGCCTTCGACGAGGCTGCCAGGTTCTACGAGGGAGCGCAGACGGCCGCCGGCGCGCTTCCCGGTTCCGAAGGAGAACGTCTCGCCTGCGAGATGGCGGTCCGCCGTGGGGACGCTCTCCGACGTGCGGGCGACCCTGCCAACGTCGACGTTCTGGTGGAAGCCGCGCGGTGCGCGGAGAGCCTCGACGATTCCGATCTGCTCGCCCGATCGGCGCTGGCCCTGTGCCAGCTCGGCCTCACGACCGAAGCCGGGGCGAGCGACGTGACCGCGACCGACCTGGCCGACCGGGCGCTCGTACGCACCGCCGATCCGCGGCTCCGCGCCGAGCTCGCGGGCACGGCGAGCCTCCTCTACAGCCTTGCCGGCCGGCCCGCTCGCTGCCGCGAGCTCTTCGAGGATGCCGAACGCGAAGCACGCGCGACAGAGGACCCCGAGGTTCTCGCGGTCGTGCTGCCGTTTGCGTATCTGGCCCTCGCTCGCCCCACTGACCTCGATCGTCGTGCGGCGATCGCCGACGAAGTACTCGATCTCGGCGAACGGCTCGAACACCTTCCGACGGAGTGGGAAGGCCACCAGCTCCGGATGTCGGTCCGCCTCGTGCGGGGCGATCCGGCGTTCGTCGAGTCGTTCGATCAGCTTGCTCGGCTCACCGAGACCTTGCACGAACCGACACGCATATGGACGGTGCACTACTTGGCGGCCGTCGTGGCATACGTTCGCGGCGACCTGGAACGGGCAGAACGTGAGATGACGACGAGCCTGGAATTCGCGGGCGTCGTGGCGACGTCTCGTGTCATGGCCATCTACGGCGCTGAACTGCTCGGGGTTCGCGCCCAGCAGGGTCGTCTGGACGAGCTCGCCGACACTGTCGCGCAGCTACATGCCGAACAGCCGGGGGTTCCCGCATGGTACGCGGCAACCGCCCGGATCGCGGCCGATGCCGGCGACACCGCCGTCGTGTGCCGCGCCTTCGACCGACTCGCCGCCGACGACTTCGCCGAGCTGCCCGACGACTTCACTCAGACAGCCGCGCTCCACGCTTTGGCGCGCTCGGTCGCCGCCATCGGCGACGCCGCGCGCTCCCGTCTCGTGTACAACCGGCTCGCGGGGTGTTCCCGGCTCATGAGCTGGTTCGGAGCCGGTACCTTCGGGCCCATCGACCAGTCGCTGGGTGAGTGTGCCCGCGTGTTCGGTGACATGGATTCAGCGCGGCGCCATCTCGCGCAGGCACGAGACATCTCGTCGACACTCGGCGCTCCCCTGTTCGCCCGGGAAGCGGAGACCGCCTTGGAGAACCTGGAGCGTCTCGGCAATTAAGAGGCGTCCCTGAAGGTCGAATAGCGCGCGCCAGGGACGCATCAGGCGGCGGCGTCCTCCTCCTCGATCGCAGCCTGGGCGGCGGCGAGGCGTGCCAGCGGGACACGGAACGGCGAGGCCGACACGTAGTCGAGACCGACCTCGTGGAAGAAATGCACCGAGGCGGGATCACCGCCGTGTTCCCCGCAGATGCCGAGCTTCAGGTCGGGCCGGGTCCCCCGACCCTGCAGGACCGCCCACGCCACGAGGCCGCCCACGCCGTCGCGGTCGATCGACTCGAAGGGATTCACCGCGAGGAGCTTCTGCTCGAGGTATGCCGGCATCACCCGACCCTCGACGTCATCACGCGAGAAGCCGAAGGACATCTGAGTCAGGTCGTTCGTGCCGAACGAGAAGAACTCCGCCACCTCGGCGATCTCGCCCTGCCACGACCGCCGCGCGGGGTGTCTCCACCATCGTGCCGGTGAGGTAGTCGACACTCGTTCCCGCAGCCTCGAAGACCTTGCCGGCGACCTCTGTGATCCACGCGCTCATCAGCTCGAGCTCCGCCTTGTTGACCGAGAGGGGAATCATGATCTCGACGATCGGAGTGCCACCTGCCTGCACACGGGCGACCGCGGCCTCGAGCAGTGCACGCACCTGCATTTTGTAGAGGCCCGGCTTGATGATCCCGAGGCGCACGCCCCGAGTTCCGAGCATCGGATTCGCTTCGTGCCATGAGCGCGCCGCCGCGAGCAGAACGCCCTTCTCCTCGTCGAGCGTTCCTGTGGCCTCCTCGACGATCAGCTCCTCGAGGTCGGGGAGAAACTCGTGGAGTGGCGGGTCGAGGAGTCGCACGGTGACGGGAAGCCCGTCCATCGCCTCGAGGATCCCCTCGAAGTCGGAGCGCTGCAACTTCTCCAGTTCGTCGAGAGCCGCCTGCTCGTCGGCAGCCTCCTCCGCGAGCACGAAACGCTGGACCAGCGGCAAGCGCTCGCCCAGGAACATGTGCTCCGTGCGACAGAGCCCGATGCCCTCCGCTCCGAACTCCCGGCCGCGCGCGGCGTCTTCGGGGAGATCGGCGTTCGTACGCACCTTCAGGCGCCTGTAGCCATCGGCCCACTCGAGCAGGGTTCCGAAGGGACCGGTCGGCTCGGGCGTCACGACGGGAACCGCTCCGACAACCACGTCGCCGGTGCTTCCGTTGATCGAAATGACCTCTCCCTGTTTCACGACCGTGTCGCCGACCCGGAACTCACCGGCTTTCGTGTCGATCTTCAGCGCGTCGGCTCCACAGATCGCCGGCGTGCCCATCCCGCGGGCGACGACGGCGGCGTGGCTCACGAGCCCGCCTCGGGACGTGAGGATCCCCTCGGCCGCGATCATGCCGTGCAGGTCATCGGGCGAGGTCTCAGGGCGGACGAGGATCGTCTTCTCACCCGCCTCGGCGTGTGACTCGGCGTCGTCGGCAGTGAAGTAGACGTTGCCGACCGCTGCTCCGGGAGAGGCGTTGAGGCCCACGGCGACCGCCTCGAATTCGGCCACCGGATCGAACTGCGGATGGAGGAGCTGGTCGAGCTGGGCGGGTTGGATGCGCATGACCGCCTCGCGCTCGTCGATCAGACCTTCGTCGACCATCTCCACGGCCATGCGCAACGCGGCGGCGGCGGTGCGCTTGCCGACCCGTGTCTGGAGCAGGAACAGGCGACCCTGCTCGATCGTGAACTCGATGTCGCACATGTCGCGGTAGTGGCGTTCCAGCGTCGCCATCATCTCGATGAGCTGGTCGTGCACCTCGGGAAAGTGCCGGCCGAGATCGTCGAGGTTCTCGGTGATGCGGATCCCCGCCACCACGTCTTCGCCCTGGGCGTTCGTGAGGAAATCGCCGTAGTGGCGCGCTTCTCCGGTGGCGGGGTCGCGGGTGAACGCCACACCTGTTCCCGAGTCGTCGCCCTTGTTGCCGAAGACCATCGACTGGACGTTGACCGCCGTCCCCAGATCGTCGGCGATACCTTCCATCCTTCGGTAGTCGAAGGCGCGCTTCGAGTTCCACGACCGGAACACCGCCTCGATGGCGTGGCGGAGCTGGTCGGCCGGGTCCTGCGGAAAGTCCATGCCCGCGGCGTCACGCACAACGCGCTTGAAGACGTCGACCAGTCCGACGAGATCGGCGGCCGAGAGGTCGGAGTCGTTCTTCACACCGCGATCCTCGACGAGGTCTGCGAGTTCCTCCTCGAAGAGCTCGCCGTCGACGTCGAGCACGATCTTGGCGTACATCTGCACGAACCGGCGGTAGGAGTCTTGCGCGAAGCGCTCATTGCCCGTCTGCTTCGCGAGACCCTGCACGGAAATGTCGTTGAGGCCGAGGTTGAGGACGGTGTCCATCATGCCGGGCATCGAGAAGGGTGCACCGGAACGAACCGACACCAGCAGCGGGTCGTCGGCGTCGCCGAGGGTCTTGCCCATCGTCGACTCGAGCGTCATCAACGCTGCGGCCACCTCGTTCATGAGGCCGTCCGGAATGGTGTTCTCGCCGGCCATGTAGGCGTTGCACGCCTCCGTCGAGATCGTGAAGCCCGGGGGGACGGGCAGACCGAGCTTGGTCATCTCGGCGAGGTTGGCCCCTTTGCCGCCGAGCAGGTACTTCTGCTCCCTGCCGCCCTCTTCGAAGGCGTACACGAACGTCGTGGGGGTCATTGCGGGGATCCTCCGGGGGCAATGTCGGTGGACCGTTGAGCCTACCGGGAGGCTCCACCGCCCTCCGCAACGTTTCAGGCGACGGGTGTCCCGGGATCGACGTCGGCATCGGGGGTGAGGAGCCGGACCTCGCCGTCGGCCTGCACGGCACCGAGAATCAGAAAACGGCTCTCGAATCCGGCGACCCTTCGGGTTCCGATGTTGCAGACTCCGACGACCAGGCGACCGAGTAGTTCATCCTGCTCGTAGTTCGTCACCTGCGCGCTGGTGGCGAGGCGGCCCAGGTCGTCTCCGAAGTCGACGGTGACTCTGTACGCGGGCCTGTGGGCCTCGGGGAAATCCTCGACGGCCACGACCCGTCCGACGCGTAGGTCTAGATCGAAGAACGTGGACGGATCGACCGAAGGTTTCGGCTCCTCCATGGGTGGGCTCAGGCGCCGAGGTGTTCGCGGCAGATAGCCGAGCAGGCCCTCGATCGGAATGCGATCCTGGTTCATGGAATCGCGGTCACGCACGGTCACGGCACGGTCGTCGAGGGTGTCGAAGTCGACCGTGACGCAAAGAGGTGTCCCGACCTCGTCCTGGCGGCGGTAGCGCTTGCCGATGGAGCCCGCCTCGTCGTAGTCGAGCTGCAGATGCGGTCGAACGATGTCGGCAACTTCTCGCGCAATCGGACGGAGCTCCTCCTTCTTGGAGAGGGGCAGCACCGCCACCTTGTTGGGCGCGAGATCTGTGTGGAGTCGCAGCACGGTGCGTTGCTCTCCCCGTACTTCTTCTTCTGTGTAGGCCGCGAGGAGAAACGCCAGCGTCGCTCGGTCGGCCCCCGCGGCAGGCTCCACGACGTGGGGGAGATAGCGCCGGTCGTTCTCCTGATCGAAATAGCTCAGGTCCTCGCCGGAGAACTCGGCGTGCTGGGTGAGGTCGTAGTCGGAGCGCTTCGCGATGCCTTCCAGCTCTCCCCAGCCCCACGGATACTCGTACTCCACGTCGGCTGTGCCCGTGGAGTAGTGCGAGAGCTCGTCGGTGCTCGTGGGCGCGCAGCCTCAGACGCGCCTCGGGGATTCCGAGGTCGGTGTACCAGCGGTGCCGCTCGGCGCACCAATACTCGAACCAGCGGTCGCTCTCCTCGGGCGGGACGAAGTACTCCATCTCCATCTGCTCGAACTCACGCGTGCGGAAGATGAAGTTGCCCGGTGTGATCTCGTTTCGGAACGACTTGCCGATCTGTGCGATTCCGAACGGCGGCTTCTTGCGGGTCGTCGTCTGCACGTTCTTGAAGTTGACGAAGATCCCCTGTGCGGTCTCGGGACGGAGATACGCCGCGTTCGCGTCGTCCTCGATGGGACCGACAAACGTCTTGAACATGAGGTTGAACTGCCGGGCCTCGGTGAAAGCGTCACGCTCGCCGCAGTTCGGGCAGGCACCGCTGTCGGGAAGATCGTCTTCGCGGAATCGCTCCTTGCAGTTGCGGCAGTCGACCAGGGGATCGGTGAAGGTGGCGAGATGACCACTGGCCTCCCATACCCGAGGTGCCATCAGGATCGAGGAATCGATGCCGACCACGTCGTCGCGCAACTGCACCATGGAGCGCCACCACGCGTCCTTGACGTTGCGCTTCAGCAGGACACCGAGCGGCCCGTAGTCCCACGTGCTACGGAAGCCCCCGTAGATCTCGCTGGACGGGAAGACGAGCCCGCGCCGCTTGGCGAGGTTGACGATACGGTCCATCGCGTCGGGATCTACCGCGTCGCCGGGCATGGCGGGTCAGGGTAGTTGTTGTGTTTCTCTATGCCTTCGCCTCGGGTCCCTTTGCCTCGCCTCGGGCGGCGCAGGATACCTGCGCCGCTAACCCTCGCCTCGGGTGGCTCAGCCGGCACGGAGAAGGGTGGCGCTGCGTAGGCGCCGCTCGAGGTGATATTCGAGGCTGGCGACACCGAGGCGCTCCAACTCCGCGAGCGCGGGGCCCTCGGGCTCGTCGAGAGCGCCGCGCAGTCCCCCACCGAGGATCCGCTCCAGCAGTACGAGGGTGTCGGGAGACACCCTCGTACCGGCGAGCGAACCGCATCCGTCACAGCAGACACCCCCGGCACCGAGATCGAAACGGCTGAACGGACCCTGCTCGTCGCCGCAGTGGACACAGGCGTCGAGCATCGGGTGAAAGCCCTCGAGTGCAAGAAGCTTCCAGAAGAATGCGGGCGCCACCACCGGAGAGGCGGTCTCGCCCAGTGTCCGCAGTGCACCCACCAACATCCGGTAGAGCGGGATGTCGGGTTCACGTTCCTCGGTGAGATGGTCGGTCGCCTCGAGCATGGGAACCGCCCGGGTGAAGGCGCGGTAGCCGCCCCAGAGCTCCTTGAACACGTCGAGGGTCTCCGCCTGGGTGACCACGTCGAGATTGCGACCCTCATAGCACTGGATCGCGACGTGGCTCATCGGCTCGAGAGCGGCACCGAAGCGGCTGCCCGGCCGACGCACGCCCTTGGCCACGGCACGGACCTTGCCGTGGCCCTGGGTGAAAACCGTCACGATCCGGTCGGTCTCGCCGAGCTTGACCGTGCGCAGCACCACCCCCTG
Organism: uncultured Actinomycetes bacterium; assembly: GCA_963704035.1. GTDB lineage: Bacteria > Actinomycetota > Acidimicrobiia > IMCC26256 > JAOSJL01 > JAOSJL01. The sequence goes on from CAVPGR010000004.1 coordinate 100,642, forward strand.
ATCCCGGTACAGCGCCATCCCGCCAGTCTAATGACACCGTTGTCATTTGATCTGTCAGGCTCAGCTAGACATTCCCGAAGCGGCGGCGGCGTGCCTGGAAGTCGCACACCGCGTCGAAAAGGTCGGCCCGCCGGAAGTCGGGCCACAGGGTCTCGGTGAAGTACAGCTCCGCGTAGGCCAGTTCCCAGAGCAGGTAGTTCGAGATCCTGTGTTCACCCGACGTACGAACGAGCAGGTCGGGGTCGGGCATGTCGGGGGCGTACATGCGTCGGGCGATGGTCTTCTCATCGACCTTGGCGGGCTTCAGCTTCCCCGATTTCGTCTCCTCGGCAATCTGACGTACCGCGTCGACGATCTCCGCCCGCCCGCCGTAGTTGAACGCGAAGGTGAGCGTCATCCGGCGGTTCTTTTCCGTGAGCGCCTCGGTCTCCTCGATCCGGCGCAGTACCCGCTTCGGGACCCGCCCGCCGCGTCGACCGATGAAGCGGACCCGCACGCCGCGTTCGTCGAGGTCGTCGCGGCGCTTCAGGAGAAGCTGCTCGTTGAACCGCATGAGAAAGCGGACCTCGTCGAGCGGTCGTCGCCAGTTCTCCGTCGAGAACGCGTAGACCGTGAGCCAGTCGAGACCGATGTCGAGGGCCCCTTCGACGGTGTCGAAGAGCGCCTCCTCCCCCGCCGTGTGCCCCTCCGTGCGTGCCAGACCCCGCTTGTTCGCCCATCGACCGTTGCCATCCATGACGATGGCGACGTGCGACGGGACCCGCGAAAGATCGAGATCGTGGGGCACGTCGCTCACGCCGGTCACATCGATCACGCTAACCGCGGCGCGCGTCGGAACTGGACGCCGAGGCGAACCGCTAAGCCGACATCGACGCCGGGTGACTGACCCCCGACCGACCGGCTAACCCTCGACGGGCTGGTCTTCGGGAGTGCCTTCCGGCGTGGCGCCTGTGCCTCCGGACTCGTCGCCTCCCACCGTCGGAGCACCTTCCTCGATCGTGATCGTGGTTTCCATGCCCTGCTGACGGTGACCCGGGATGTCACAGAAGAGCGTGTAGGCGCCGGCCTCGAGCTGCGCGTTGCCCACGTCGGTGGCGTCGGGACCGTCGATGTTGAGCGGACCGAAGGCCGGGTCCTCTTCGATCAGGAGGGTGTGCAGACCCGGTTCGGTGTTGACGTAGGTGAACTCGATGACACCGGGCGGAGCGAGGTCGGGCTTTGGCGTGAGGAAGAAGTTTCCCGCGTCGACCTCGATCGCCGAGTCGACCGGCAGCGCGTCGAGACCACCCGCTTCTCCCCCTTCTCCCTCCGCGGCACCGAGCGTCGTGAGCCCGGCGGAGAGCACCAGGAAGAGCGCGGCCACCGCCATGATCGACGCTGTCGAGGAGCGAAGCCTCTCGTTGGCAGACAAGACGGCAGCCAGAGCCATGATTCCGACCATGAGCGCGATCGCAATACCGACGGCAACCGCGCCGGCGGTCGCGAGGAAGATCCTGCTGACGTTGATCGCCACGAAAGCCACGATCACGACCACCAGCGCCGGGATCATGATCGGCACGAGGAGGCGCTCGCGGACGTTGCTGGCGCCCTCGCTGGCGCCCTCGCTGCCGCCCTCGCTATTGCCCTCGCTCACGGCACCGCCGGGAACGGCGTGGTCCGCCGACTCCGTTTCGGGGGACGCATGCGTCGTTGTACCGGTCTCACTCATCGCGTTTCCAGAATAGGCGAGGACGCGCCACGAGTCTGATTCAGCCTGCGTTCACGGTCGGAGGCGGCCTCTTCCTCCGAATACCAGCGGAAGAACAGAACGGCAATCAGGGTCCAGAGGAGGAATCCTGCTCCCACCTTCATGATCAGCCCGGCGATCCGCTGGTCCTCCACGGTGCTCAGCCCGAACAGTTGATCGACCGACTCGTAGTAGCGGTACAGGGGGGTCTTCCCGAAGGTGAGGAACGACGCTGGCACCGTCGGCAGCACGGACTGGAGGAACAGGTACAGCATCCGCAGAGGTGGCGCCAGCCGCGGGATCTCGGGCAGAGGGCTGAGCACCGGCAACCACACGATGAGAGCGGTCACGAAGATGATCACATGCGCGACGAAGTGGGCAAGACCGTTGCGCAGCGTGAGATCGACAACGGCCGGCCAGTGGGAGACGACGAGTACCAGGTTGTACAGGATCACCGCCGGAAGGAACCGGGCGAGCCAGCGCACAGCGTGCAACAGGCGACCGCCACCGAGCACCGCCCTCAGCATCCACCCGGGTGTCCCCATGAGCAGCAGCGGTGTCGCCACGAGCGTGAAGGTGAGGTGCTGCACCATGTGGACCGAGTACAGCGAGTCCTCCGCCAGCTCGTGGACGGGCCAGTCGGCAGCGAGCCAGGTGGCGAAGATGCCGAGCCCGAAACTGACCACCTGGGCGGTCGTGACGGGCCGGCGGGGATCGGGCGCCAGCGCAGGCCCGAGTCGCACGATGGCGATGACGTACGCGGCGGCGAGGAGCCCGACGACCAGCCAGACGTCGGGATTCGCTTCCCAGGCGGGGAACTCGGCGGCGAGCGCGCTCACCAGGCTCCCCCGCTCAGAAGATCAGCTGGAACGTGGCGAGCACGATCGCGTACAGGAAGAGTGCCGCCACGAGGCCCAGCACGAAGAGCCGACGGAAGATGGGCTTGTCCTCCCTGAGGTGCATGTAGAAGCTCACGACCAGGAAGAACTTGAGGAACGAGAACAACAGGAGCAGCGCCGTGACCACGCCGTCCGGGACGTCGCCCTCGAGGTAGTACATCCACACTTCGAGTGCGGTCAGCACGCACAGGATGACGGCGACCTGGACGTACTGGATCGGCGTCGCGTACCCGCGGACCTCGCCGATGTCCTCGTCCGGGGTGACGGGAACCGGTAGATCGCTCGGCGCGGGCTCGAGCTCCACGCCCATGTCGTCGGCGGGCTCCGTCGCTGTCGTCGTGTCGGCCACGGGTGAACTCCCTACTGCGGGATCAGGTAGACGACGACGAAGATCACGATCCACACGATATCCACGAAGTGCCAGTAGAGCCCGGCAACCTCGATGGTCTCGGAGTGTTCGTGGCTCAGACGGTTCTGGAGAGCGAAGAAGAACAGGATCATGAGCCAGATGATTCCGATGGCCACATGGAGACCGTGGATGCCGGTGAGCACGAAGAACGACGACGAGGGCGAGTTGGTCGAGATCGACACTCCCTCACTGACGAACTCCGTGAACTCGAAGATCTGGCCCGACAGGAACAGCAAGCCGAACGCGCCGGTGGCGAGCAACCACACTCGGACGCGGCGGAGATCGCCCCGCTCGATCGCGGCGAGGGCGAGCACCATCGTGAGGCTGCTCATCAGGAGAATGAAAGACGTCACCGACGTGAACGGAATGTCGTAGACGTCAGCGGGGGTCGGCCCGTCGGTCTCGGTACCGCGGTAGAGCAGGTACGTCGAGATGAAGGCGCCGAAGAACAGGCACTCCGTGGACAGGAACACCCAGATCGCCAGCTTCGTGTTGCTGACACCCGTACTCGTGTGAGCCTGTTCGTGGGGCGGTTCGAGAGCCGCTCGATCGAGTGCCACGGCTACTCCGTCCCCGGTTCGAGCGCCCACGCAGCGATTCCGGCCACGGTGATCAGCACTCCCACGATCACGAGCCAGTAGGTGTGGAAGACGAACCCGTAGGCGAAGATGGGCATACCGAGCGCCACCACGAACGGGTAGTACGACGGCGACGGCATGTGGATCGCATGCCCGTGTGCGTCGGCGCCGGTTCCCTCGTCCGCCGTGGTGACGGATGCTCCGGAAGCGGTGTCGTCCGACGTGTCCGACGACTTGTCCGACGGCGTGTCCGACGGCGCTTCGGCCGACCCCACGTCGGCCTCGCCGTTGGAACCCCCGCGGGGCAGGGCGACCATCCGACCTTCGTCGTCCTCGGTGTACTTGCGGTGCCAGTAGTCGTCGCGACTGTGAACGTCTGGGACCTCGAGGAAGTTGTAGACCGGAGGCGGCGAGCTGGTCGACCATTCGAGCGTGCGGGCGTCCCACGGGTCGTTGGTGGCCTTCGGACCGTTGCGCCAGCTCATGATCGCGTTCACCAGGAAGATCAGCATCGACAGCGCAATCAGGAATGCCCCGACCGTCGACATCCGATTGAGGAATGTCCACCCCAACCCGTCCGCGTACTGGTAGGTGCGGCGCGGCTGGCCCTGGAGCCCGAGGATGTGCATCGGGAAGAAGGTCAGGTTGAACCCGACCAGCATCGTCCAGAAGTTCCACTTTCCGAGGGTCTCGTCCATCATGCGGCCGAAGACCTTCGGGAACCAGTAGTACCAACCGGCGATGAACGCGAAGGTCATCCCGCCGAACAGCACGTAGTGGAAGTGGGCGATGATGAAGTAGGTGTCGGTCTGTTGGGTATCGGCCGGGACGACCGCGTGCAACACGCCCGAGAGGCCACCGATCGTGAACATGGCGATGAAGCCCACGGAGAACCACATCGCGGTGGTCATTCGCAATGCTCCGCCGACCATCGTGCCCAGCCAGTTGAAGATCTTGACGCCCGTGGGCACGGCGATGAACATCGTGGACAGCGCAAACGCGGAGAGGGCGACGGGGCCGATCCCGGTGGCGAACATGTGGTGTGCCCAGACGCCCCAGCCCATGAAGCCGATGGCGATTCCGGAGAAGACCACGACCGCGTACCCGAACAGAGGCTTGCGCGAGAAGACGGGGAGGACCTCGGAGACGATGCCCATACCCGGCAGGATCAGGATGTACACCTCCGGGTGCCCGAACAACCAGAACAGATGCTGGTAGAGCAGCGGATCACCCCCGTTGCCGACCACGAAGAAGTTCGCAGAGAAGTTCCGGTCGAGGAACACCTGGATGAGGGCCCCGGTGACGATCGGCATGGCGAACACGGCGAGGAAACCGGTGACGAGCATCATCCACACGAACACGGGCATCCGCATGAGCGTCATGCCGGGCGCGCGCATGTTGAGGATCGTGACGATGAAGTTCAGCGAGGACGAGACGGTCCCGATTCCGAGCAGTGCCAGACCGGTGACCCAGAAGTCGGTACCGCGCCCCGGTAGGAATCCCTCCGCGAGCGGCGTACTCGTGAGCGGGGTGTACCCGAACCAGCCCCCGTCGGGAGCACCGCCGAGCAGGAAGCTCGAGGTCAGGAAGAGCCCGCCGAGCAGGAAGGCCCAGTAGCCGAACATGTTGAGGCGCGGGAAGGCGACATCACGCGCGCCGATCATCAAGGGTATGAGGTAGTTCCCGAACGCCGTGGCCATCGGCATCGCGAACAGGAACACCATCGTGGTGCCGTGCATCGTGAACATCGAGTTGTACTGACCGGCAGTCAGCACGCCGCCGTCGGGCGAGAAGAGCTGGAGGCGGATCAGCAGCGCCTCGATGCCACCGACCAAGGCGAAGACCATGGCGGTGGCCGCGTAGAGGAGTCCGATCTTCTTGTGGTCGATCGTCGTGAACCAGCTCCAAAAGCCCGTGGTCGAGGTCGGACGACGCAGCATCCGCTCGAGAGCGCCCGCACTCGGCGTGGCTATGTCCTGCGGTTCCTCGACCGGAGCGGGAGGTTCGGCGACGGTGGTCATCTGCTCGCTCCTGTGCCGGCTCGGCGAATTCGGGACACGGGAATCACTGGGTCTTCTCCAGGAGGAAATCGGCGATGGTGGCGGCCTGCTCCTCGGTCATCGTCGCCTGACCGGGCTGCAGATCCTCCGTGAACGACGGCATACCGACGCACTTCTTCTCCGGGTCGGGGCATCCGGACTGGGACTCCATGGGCTTCATGCCCGGTGCGTTCATCACCCAGTTCATGAGGTTGTCACGGGTCAACTCGTACGTCGCTCCTGCGAACCATCCACGCGACGCCAGGTGCGCCAGGTTGGGACCGAAGCTGGCGGTGTCGGACTCCGTCAAGGAGTGACAGTTCGTGCAACCGTACGTCGTCGAGAACAGCGTCTCCGCGCTCTCGGGACCACCGACGGCGACGGTCTCCTCCGCTCCCTCTTCGTTCACGACCGTCTCACCCAACGGCGGGCCGGGGACCTGTTGGCTCGCGACCCAGGCCTCGAACTCGCCTCGTTCGTGGACGATCACGCGCAGTCGCATGTTGGCGTGGGAGAGACCGCAGTACTCGGCACACTGGCCGAGAAAGGTTCCCGTACGGTTCGCCGAGATCGTCAGATAGTTCTCGCGGCCCGGGATGACGTCTTCCTTCCCGGCCAGTTCGGGCACCCAGAACGAGTGGATGACGTTGCACTCCCCTTCCGAGAAACCCGCGTCACAGGCGTGCAGAGCCAGCTCGACCTCCGTGTCCACCGGGATGTGCAGTTCGTTGGCGGTCACGACCGCCTGCGTGGGGACCATGGCCTGTTCGGGATACTCGTACTGCCACCACCACTGCTTGCCCGTGACCTCCACCTTCAGGACGTCGTCGCCGGAGGGCCGCTCGGCGATGTCGAAGATGAGAAGGATCGTGGGCACCGCGATGGCCGCCAGGATCACCGCAGGGGCGATGGTCCAGCCGATCTCGAGCGGCGTACTCCCGTGGACCTGCTTGGGCGACTCGTCGCCGGTGCGCTCGCGGTACTTGATCAGCGTGAAGACCACGGCGGCGAACACGCCGACTCCCACCACGACGGCGATCCAGAAGATCGGCGTGAACAGGTCCATGATCTTCTGGGCGTCTTCGCCGGCGGGATCGAGCGAGTTCTGCCCGTTGTTGTTGCTGCACCCGGCGAGCAACGCGGCGAACGCGACGGTGACCGTCGCACCCAGAGCGAGGCGACGGCGCCTGCTGCGTTGCATCATCGAGTCATTCCCGTGTGTGCCCCGTGTCTGCCCGGAGTGTGCCTCGTGGACGCGCCGTGGATGGGGACCATCCGTGCACGCGGAGCGACTCTATCGCCGAAACTCGCCATCGCGGCAAACCGTGTCGCCGAAGATCCGCAGCCGCTCGCCGATTCCGGGGACGTCTCCGGGACAGCCCCCGACGACGTCGCCACGCGAACCGCCGTCAGAAGCCCAGACGGTCGAGGGCGGCGTCCCGACGCTGCCAGTCCTTTTCGACCCGCACGACTGTCTCGAGGAACACCTTCATCCCGAACAGCGCCTCGAGCTCCCTGCGAGCTGCGGTCCCCGCCGCCTTCAGGGTGCGGCCTCCGGCACCGATGACGATTCCCTTCTGCGAGTTCCGTTCCACGTAGACCACGGCTCGGATGTGCAACACATCTCCCTCGGTCTCGAACTCGTCGGCAGCGACGGCGATCGAGTGAGGAAGCTCGTCGCGGGTTCGCTCGAGCAGCTTCTCGCGCAAGAGCTCGGCGGCCAGGAACCGCTCGGGCTGATCGGTGGTCATGCCGTCGGGGTAGTACTGAGGACCTTCGGGGAGCAGACCTTCCAGCTCTCGGGCAAGGTCGCCTACTCCTTCGCCCTCGCGTGCCGACACCGGAATGAAGGCGACGGCCTCGGCGACGAGATCGGAAGCGGCAGCGAGCGCTTCGGCGATCCGTGCCGCCGGAGCCCGGTCGACCTTGTTCACGACGACCACCGCGGGTCGACCGGTGCGTCGGACGGCGTCTGCCACGAAACGGTCTCCGGGGCCGATCGCGGCGGTTCCGTCGACGACCCAGCACAAAGCGTCGACCTCGCGCATCGCAGCGAGCGACGTGTCGTTGCAGCGCTCACCCAGGACCGTACGGGGCTTGTGGATTCCGGGTGTGTCCACGAAGACGATCTGCGTGTGCGGCGTCGTGCGCACTCCGTGGATCCGGTTCCGCGTGGTCTGCGGCCGCGAAGAGGTGATCGCCACCTTGCGACCGACGAGACGGTTGCACAGCGTCGACTTGCCGACGTTCGGACGGCCCACGATCGTGACGAATCCCGACCGGAACACAGCGGCGTCAGCCACTCGAGTCGCCGTCTGCTCCCGCCGGTGCCTCCCGGGCCTCGTTGCTCTCGGCCATCGGCTCCGTGCGGCGTATGAGCACACGGACGATTCGGCGGCGTTGCACACGCTCGACCGAGAACGCCAGACCTCGCAGCGACACGGACTCACCCGCCACCGGCACATGGCCGAGGAGGTTCAACACGAGCCCGCCGACGCTGTCCCACTCGTCGTCGGGCAGGTCGACACCGAGCTCCTCGGCGACCTCATCGACGTGGGTGGCACCGGCGACGCGGATCGTGGCGTCGTCGAGTCTCTCGACCCTCGGTTCCTCGACGTCGTACTCATCGACGATCTCTCCGACGATCTCCTCGAGGAGATCTTCGAGGGTGACGATCCCCGACGTCCCGCCGTACTCGTCGAGCACCACCGCCATGTGGAACTGGTCAGTCTGCATTTCGCGCAGCAGCTCCGCCACATGCTTCTGCTCGGGCACGAAGGTCGCCGTTCGCATCACGCTCCTCACGCCGACCGCTTCATCGCCGGCGCGCGCCGCGACCATGTCCTTCAGGTAGACGAGACCCATGATGTTGTCTCGATTCTCGGAGAACACGGGCAGCCGCGAGAAGCCGTGTTCGATCGCGGTGGCGAGGGCCTCGTCGATCGATCCGTCGGCCTCGACGGCGATCATGTCGGTGCGCGGCACCATCACCTCCCGCACGAGCGTGTCCCCGAACTCGAAGATCGAGTGGATCAGTTGGCGCTCCTCGCGCTCGATGACCAACTCGTCAGCCGCCACGTCGGCCATCGTGCGGATCTCCTCCTCCGACGTGAAGGGACCTTCCCTCAGGCCTTTACCGGGGAGAACGAGGTTGGCCAGCTTGATGAAGATCGCCGACCCGAGGTGCAACGGAGGAAACCGCGTCAGCGCCCACAGGAGACCCGAGACCCGCAACGCGGCCTTGTCGGTGTGTTGCACGGCGTAGGTCTTCGGGGCCACTTCGCCCAGCACGAAGAAGGCGCTGATCTGCACGAAGATGCCCACGACCACACCGAGGGCCCCGAAGGACCGTTCCAGCAGGACACCCACGAGCGTGGCCGTCGTGAGCTGCGTGATCAACACCACCAGGAGCACGACGTTGAGAGTCTGTTCCGGGTGCTCGAGCATGGTCACGAGACGCGCGGCCCCCCGACGACCGTCTTCTTCGAGCGCCATCGCCCGGATCCTGCTCATGCGGACAAAGGCGGTTTCGGCCACCGCCAGCACGATCGAGATCAGGAACAACACGACCGCGACGGCCAGCAGGATCCAGTCTGTGGAAGTCACTGCTTTCCCTCCGGGGGTGAGCGCCAGGAGGCGAGGAGTTCGTCTTCGCGGCGCCTCATCGTCGAGGCCGCGTGGTCGTCACCGTGGTCGTAGTCGAGGAGATGAAGGACGCCGTGCACCACGACACGACCGAGTTCGTCGTCGAGAGGGTTTCCGTCGTCGAGGGCGTTACGCTCCACGACCGACGGGCACACGACCACATCACCGATGACCACCGGGGGGTCCGACGGGGCAGCGGGAGACCCGGGGCCGCGACCACCCTGATCGGGCTGACGCCCACCGAGCGGGGGATCGTCCTCGAGCGGGAACGCCAGCACATCGGTCGCGCCGGTCCCGGCGAGAAAGCGCTCGTTCAGTTCCGTGATCGCCTCGTCGTCGACGAAGATCAGCGAGAGCTCACCACCTGCCGGTGCTCGTTCCGCGATCAGGACGAACCGCGCCAGGCCGGTCCAGCGCAGAACGTCGACCGCGACCTCCTGCTGCTCGTCGGCACCGAAGACCTCGGGATGCTCACCGGGTTCAGCCATCGTCGTCACGCTCGCCAGAGCCCGCATCGCTGTCCTCGGCTCGGCCGTAGGCGTCGACGATGTCCTGCACGAGTCGGTGGCGAACGACGTCGCGGCTGCCCAACTCGACATGAGCCAGGCCCTCGACATCGCGCAGGACTTCCCCCACGTGGAGGAGCCCCGAACGCTTGCGCCCGTCCTGGAGGTCGATCTGGGTCACGTCACCGGTGACCACGACCTTCGAGCCGAAGCCCAGCCTCGTGAGGAACATCTTCATCTGCTCGGGAGTCGTATTCTGAGCCTCGTCGAGGATGATGAAGGAGTCGTTCAGAGTGCGACCGCGCATGTAGGCGAGCGGGGCGACCTCGATCGTCCCGCGCTCCATGAGTCGCTGAACGGCGTCGGCCTCGAGAAGATCGTAGAGCGCATCGTAGAGCGGTCGAAGGTAGGGATCGACCTTGGCGAGCATGTCTCCCGGTAGGTATCCGAGCCGTTCTCCGGCTTCCACGGCGGGCCGGGTGAGAATGATGCGGTGCGCGGTGTCGTCGCGCAGCGCCTCGACAGCCATCGCCACGGCGAGATAGCTCTTGCCGGTCCCTGCCGGTCCGACGGCGAACGTGATCGTGTGGTCTCTCACGGCGTCGAGGTACCTGCGCTGACCGAGCGTCTTCGGACGCACCGCCTTGCGACCGATCACGACCTCCGCCGACATCACCTCACTGGGACGTTGATCGTCCTCGATCATGTGGATCGTGCGCGTCACGCCGTCGGGATCGAGCGTCTGACCCGACTCCACGAGCACGACGAGCTCCTCGAAGAGGCGTGCCACGCGCTCGGCGTCGGGATCCGCTCCGCTGATGGTGATCTCGTTGCCCCGGACGTGGATGTCGACGGGGAACGCGCCCTCGATGAGGCGCAGCAGTTCGTCGCGCTGCCCCAGCAGTCCCACCATGAGGTGGTTGCCGGGGACGAGCACCTTGACCTGGGTGGGAGCCGGTGGCGTCATTTTGGCCACAGGCTAGCCCCGGGCGACCGAGCCGCCGCGCGGGTTCGGAAGGCCGGGGAATTCGTGTTCAGGCGCCGGCGCGCAGACCGAGGCGGTCGAGGTGGGCCCCGAGCTCGTCGGCGCTCCGACCGAGTGCCGCAGCGAGAACGCGCAGGTCGTCGCGACGAATCGTCAGCATCCTGCCGTTGAAGTCCTGACGCTGGAGCTGGATCGTGGTGGCGTACCTGTTGATCGTCGCAGCATCGGGGTCATCGGTCTGGCCGAGGCGGGTGAGATCGATCGTGAAGCCGTCGAGGGGCACGTCCGCCGCGGGTTCGGTGAGATTGATCTCCACATCGGGGCTCCGCGGGAGAAGCTGATCGGCAGGAACTTCGTAGATCTCCGCGAGGCGCAGCAACCGCGGAACGGAAATCGCGCGCTCGCCGCGTTCGTACGCCCCGAGGACCGAAGCCTTGAACTCGAGATGCGAGCGGGCCTCCACGTCATGCAGTGACAGACCCTTCTGACGGCGGATCGCTCGAAGGCGCTCGCCCACCTGGCTTCCTGCTGGTTCCACGACTCCGCCCTCTCGTTCCACGCCGACCGCTTCCACGCCCACTGCTCCCACGCTCACTGCCGATGTTCGACCAACCACCCAACGTGTTGACAGTTCACCCACGCGCAGTTCGCCCACGCTGCGTGGGCAACCCCCCAGGCTGACTGTTACCAGCCTACAGGAAATGCCCGCGACACGCTTTGCTCTCTCGTTGGACAATCTAGCAGATCCCTCGCGCAAATGGCCACATATCGGACCACCTCATGAGAGCCGGGCCCGTGAGGCCACCAGAATCGAAGCTGCGGCCACGGCCGCCGTGGCGGAGCGCAGGACGAAGGGCCCGACCGCCAAGGTCTCGGTCACCCCGAGGTCGGCCAGTTCGCCGGGCGCGAACCCACCTTCGGGGCCGACGAGAAGGAACCACCCGTTCGGACCCGGATCGATCGGAGTGTCCCCGCCCGGCGGTCGCGACGCGCCACGTTCGGCAACGACGATCGTCGCGCCGTCGGGTGCCTGAAGCTCCGACCACTCGATCTCGTCGGCGATCTCGGGTAGCCGCGCCCGCCGACTCTGACACGCCGCTTCGCGCGCCACGACGCGCAGACGACGCGCCGCGGATGCCGCCCGACCTGGATCACGCCGTACGACTGAACGCGCGGACCGCACAGGAACGATGCGGTCGACGCCCAACTCAGTGAGTGCCGACACGACGCGCTGTGGCTTGTCGCCCTTCGTCACGGCGAAGGCGACGGAGATCTCCGGACGGGGTCGCGGTTCTTCGTGAACGTGGTCATCGCTGCCCGCACTGCCGCGAAGACCCCCGCGGCTCACATCTGTCACGACGTAGCGCCGCCAACGACCGGCCCCGTCCGCTGCGGTGAAGGCTTCGCCGACCGTCAATCGGCGTACCCGACCGAGGTGATGACCGTCGTCACCCTCGATGCTCACGTTCGCGGCGAGCACCGGCACGAACGTGTGGGCCTGTGCACCGGTGTCTGCGGGGAAGCCCCACAATGATCCCGATTCGGGCGTCGGCACCGAATCGCTCACCGACGAATCGCTCACCGACGAGTCGTTTCGCCGGTCCACCGGTCACTGGAACGCCGACTTGATCCTCGAGACGAATCCGACGTCGGGCGGGGCGACCTCCTCGTCGCGAAGTTCCGCCAGCCGCCGGAACAGGGCCTCCTGCTCCTCGTCGGGCTGCTCGGGGATCTCGACGGTGAGGTGAATGTAGAGATCGCCTCGGCGTCGGCGGTGCAGGTGCGGAACACCCCGACCCTTCACGCGCAGGACACGACCGGGCTGCGTGCCCGGGGCGATCTCCACCTCGACGGGCTCATCGAAGGTCTCGATCTCCCGGGTCGCGCCGAGAACCATGCCCGTCACAGGGACCGCCAGCGTCATGTGGAGATCGTCCGCCTCGCGCGCGAACCGATCGTGGGGAGCCACCCGGATGTCGACGTAGAAATCGCCGCGCGGCCCACCCCGTGGGCCGACCGGGCCCCGGCCGCTCATGCGGATTCGTTGACCGTCCTCGATCCCCGCTGGGATCTCGATCTCGAGCTCCACATCATCGAGAACGCGCCCGTCGCCGCGGCAGTCGGGGCACGGATCATGGATCTCCATCCCCGCACCACCACACCGGGGACACACGGCCGCCGTGACCATCTGTCCCAGAACCGATCGCCGGACCTGGCGCACCTGGCCGTTGCCGTGACACTCGGTGCACAGCGTGGGTTCGGTCCCCGGCCGACAACCACTCGCCTCGCACGTCGGGCACTCGACCGGCATGCGCGGGTGGAGGGTTCGGGTCGTACCTGCCACGACCTCGTCGAGCGACAACAGGAGCTCGGTGGCCAGGGCCTGGGCCTGTTGTTGTCGTCCGCCCGCGCCACCGAACGCATCTCCGCTGAAGAAGGCTTCGAAGATGTCGCCGAATCCGAAGGGGTCTCCCGCTTGTCCGCCTCCCCCACCGCCTGCACGGAACGCATCGGGTCCGAAGGTGTCGTACCTACGGCGCTTCTCGGGATCACCGAGCACTGCGTACGCCGTGGAGATCTCCTTGAAGCGCGCCTCGGCCGCCGAATCGCCCGGGCGGGCGTCGGGATGGTGCTCGCGCGCGAGCTTCCGGTAGGCAGCCTTGATCTCGGCGTCGCCTGCGTTGCTCGGGACGCCGAGAACCGCGTAGAGGTCGTTCTGCACGCCCGTTTCGCCGCCTAGGTGCCCGACCCGGTGGCCAGGTCGAGATCGGCGACAGCGTCGGTCAGTTGCCGGGCAACGTGTGCCACCGCCCCGAGGGCCGTGGCGTAGTCCATGCGGGTCGGGCCGAGTACCGCCACGGTGCCGGAAGCCGCGAGGCCCACCGGATACGACGCCAGCACCATCGAGCACTCGCGCAGTTCCGAGAGATCGTTTTCCGATCCGATCTGGACCGTCATGCCGCGGTCGAGTGCGTCTCTCGTGATGGTGGCGAGAAGCGAGGGACGTTCGAGCACATCGAGCAGTTCCGCCAGATCGGAGCTCCCGAATGCGTCCTGTTCGGCCGCGATGCGACTTGCGCCCCCGACGAAGCAGGGTTCCGACGACTCCCGAACGTGCCGGCGAATCGCAGCGACCGCCGTGTCGACGACACCGTCGGTGAGGGTGTCGCCCGTGACCCGGGGAGAGCCGTGGGCGGACAGCGGGTGACTGGTCAACGCGTCCGAGAGGATTTCCTCTGCTGCCTGGACTCTCGTGACGTCGACCGCATCGTCGAGGCCCAGGAGCTCGCGCTCCACACTGCCGTCGGACATGACCGCCACGGCGACGGCGGTGCCCGAATCGAGAGGTGTGAGATGGAAGCTGCACACCGATGCCGCGTCGGCAGCTGGAGCCACGACCACGCCGGCGTGGTCGGTGACGCGGGCCAGGAGGTGGCTGGTTTCGGCCAGGAGCTCGCGCACCGACGAGTGGGGAGAGGCGAAGAAGTAGCTGATGGCCCGCCGCTGGACCACCGAGAGACCACGGATCCCGCGCATGTGGTCGACGTACCACCGGTATCCCCGTTCGGTCGGCACCCGACCCGCTGAGGTGTGGGGTTGTTCGATGAGCCCACGCTCCTCGAGAGCCGCCATCTCGTTGCGGACCGTCGCGCTCGAGACACCGATCCCGTCGTTCGCCGCGATCGCCTGGGAGGCGACCGGCTGGGCGGAGAGCACGTAGTGCCGGATCACCGCCTCCAGAATCGCCGCCTGGCGGGCGTCGAGTGACCCCGTTCCGAGTGACCCCGTTCCGGTTGTCGGTGTGCGTTGGGCCACAGCTTCCCTTTCCGGGCCTCAGTCTACCGACGTGAGGTCGGGATCGACCGGCCGGTGGAAACCGACGAGTCGTGCGGTGACCTCCGATGCGACGAGCCGCCCCGAAAGTGTCAGCCGTAAACGATCGTCGATCGCGGCCAGAAGCCCAGCGGCGATCAGTGCGGCGGCCGGCGCGGATGCGACCGCGTCCGCGGGAATACCCGAGCGGGTGCGGAGACCGAGCATGAGTGCCTCGTCATCACGGCCGGCCGCTGAAAGGGTCTCGCTTCCACGCTCGGGAGAGCGTCCGCTCTCGATGCACGCGATGTAGTCCTCCGGACGACGCACGTTCCACCATCTCCGCCCGTCGGTGAAACCGTGCCCGGAGCACCCCACGGCGAGGTAGTCGTCTCCCGACCAGTAGAGGCTGTTGTGGCGGCACTCGTCCCCGTGCGCGGCGAAGTTCGAGATCTCGTACCAGTCCAGCCCCGCCGACCGGAGACGTTGGTCCGCTATCTCGTACTTGAGCGCCTGGTCGTCGTCGTCGGGTGGTGGTGATTCGCCCGACCCGACACGCGTGGCCAAGGGAGTGCCGGCCTCGACGGTCAGGGCGTAGGCGCTGAGGTGCCCAGGCTCGAGAGCGAGTACATCGTCGAGTGTCCGGCGCCAGTCGTCGAGTGATTCGCCGGGTGTCCCGTAGATGAGGTCGAGGTTGAACGAACCGATCGCCCGCTTCGCGTACAGCGGCGCATGCGCGTTCGACGTTCGTCCTGTCGTGGGTGCGCCCGAGCGCGGCGAGGACGTGAGGGACCGTCGACTGCACCCCCAGGGAGATCCTGTTGACACCCGCCCGCCGGTAGATCGAGAGCTTGTCGGCGTCCACCGAGTCGGGATTGCATTCGACGGTGATCTCGGCGTCGCCAGCAAGGTCGACGGCGTCGAGGATGCGCGCCAGATGCTCCGCGGGGAGCATCGAGGGAGTCCCCCCGCCGAAGAAGACACTGGTGGCGGGAGCCACGGTGCCCGATTCCCTACGCTGGTCGAGATCGCCGATGCAGGTCTCGACGTAGTCGTCGATCAGGTGCGGTCGGTCGGTCCACGTGGCGAAGTCGCAGTAGTCGCAGCGCACCTCACAGAAAGGGATGTGCACATACACGCCGAACGCCACGACACGATCGTCGCGGCGCGAACGGCCTCGCGGCAGTAACGGCATGGCGCAAACGGCATGGCGATATCGTGACGAACGTGGATCTCGACCTTCCCCCCGAGGCGCTCGCGGCCGCTGATTCACTCCGTCGTTTTCTCGACGAGATGCGGGGATCCGACGGGACTCCTCCGGCTGATGCCCTGTCACGACTCGCTGCAGCGGGCTACGTGGCACCTCACTGGCCGAAACCGTGGGGGCTCGACGCCTCGCCACCCGAACAGGTGGCGATCGACGCTCTCCTGCGGGATTCGGGAATTGCCCGTCCCGTGAACCCGATCGGACTCGGGTGGGCGGGCCCCACGCTGCTCGTGGCGGGAACCGAGGAGCAACGCCGGCGATGGCTCCCGGGAATCCTCGACGGCACCGAGCTCTGGTGCCAACTCTTCAGCGAACCCGGTGCCGGCAGCGACCTCGCCTCGCTCTCGACGCGGGCCGAGCAGGATGGCGACACGTTCGTCGTCAACGGGCAGAAGATCTGGACCACCTACGCGGAGGGCGCCCGTTTCGGGATCCTTCTCGCGCGCACCGATCCTGATGCCACCAAGCACCAGGGGATCTCGTACTTCGTCCTCGACATGTCCACCCCCGGCGTCGAGAGACGCCCGATTCGACAGATGACGGGTGGGGCCGACTTCAACGAGGTGTTCTTCACTGACGTGCGGATCCCCGCCGATCACCTCGTCGGGGAGGAACACAACGGGTGGCGCCTCGCCAAGGTCACACTCGGGAACGAACGCGTCTCACTCTCGGGTGAAGGTGCGCTCTGGGGCATGGGCCCCACGGCCCACGACCTACTCGACGTCGTGCGCGCCCACGGCGGCGTCGGCGACGCCACGATCCGTCAGAAGCTCGCCGACCTCTACATCGAAGCGGAGGTGCTGCGCCTCATCCGACTACGCACCGTGTCGGCGCAGATGCGCGGGCTCGAACCGGGTCCGGAGGCTTCAGTGCGCAAGGCGATCTCGGACGAGCACGGCCAGAAGGTCTTCGCCGCCGCGCTCGCGCTCGCGGGTACATACGGCATGCTGCTCGACGCCGGACCTTTCGTCGATGAGGGAACGATCTGGACGTCGGGCTTCCTCTTCTCGCCTGCCCTCACGATCGGCGGTGGAACCGCCGAGGTCCAGCGCAACATCATCGGGGAACGGGTTCTCGGTCTGCCCCGCGACGCCTCAGGCTGAGATCACACGCGGCCCCGACCTCCGGTGTGCCCTCGGATCATTCCTCCAGCCGGAGTGCCGCCACGAACGCCTCCTGGGGAACTTCGACACTCCCCACCTGTTTCATGCGCCGCTTCCCCTCCTTCTGACGCTCGAGGAGCTTGCGCTTTCGTGTCACGTCACCGCCGTAGCACTTGGCGATCACATCCTTGCGCTTCGCCTTGACGGTCTCGCGGGCGATGATCCGACCGCCGATGGCCGCCTGGATGGGAACGTCGAACAGCTGGCGCGGGATGAGCTCCCGGAGCTTGTCGGTCATCCGGCGCCCGTACTCGTACGAACGGTCGCGGTGGACGATGGCGGAGAACGCATCGACAGGCACGCCGTTGAGAAGGATGTCGACCTTCGTGAGATCCGAGCGTCGGTAGCCGGAAGGCTCGTAGTCGAGCGACGCGTAGCCCCGCGTGCGCGACTTCATCCGATCGAAGAAGTCGAGGACGATCTCGGCGAGCGGCATCAGGTAGACCAACTCGACCCGGTTCTCGGAGAGGTACTCCATCTGTTTCATCTCGCCACGCCGGCTCTGGCACAGATCCATCAGCGGACCGACGTAGTCCGACGGGGTCAGAATCGTGACGCGCACGAAGGGCTCCGCCACCGACTCGATCTCACTGCCCGACGGAAGAGCCGACGGGTTGTCGACGACCTCGACACCTCCGCCACGTGTGTTCGCTCTGTACTCCACGTTCGGTGCCGTCGTGACGAGCTCGAGCCCGTATTCGCGTTCCAGGCGCTCGCGCACGATTTCCATGTGCAACAGCCCGAGAAATCCGCAGCGGAACCCGAAGCCGAGCGCACTCGACGTCTCGGGCTCGTAGGTGAAAGAGGAGTCGTTGAGTTGGAGCTTCTCGAGCGCCTCACGCAGATCCGCGTAGGCGTCGCCCTCTACCGGATACAGGCCGCAGAACACCATGGCGAGTGGGTCGCGGTAGCCCTCCAGCGCCTCGGCCGGACGTGCCGGTGTCGTGACGGTTTCACCCACGCGCGCCTGACCGACATCCTTGATGCCGGCGATCAGGTATCCCACCTCACCCGGACCCAGCTCCGTGGTGGGTACCTGGTCGGGCTCGCGCGAACCGATCTCCTCCGCGACGTGATCCTCTCCGGTCTGCACAAAGCGCAGCGCGGCGCCCGAGTGCATGACGCCATCCATCACCCGCACGGCGCTCACGACACCACGGTACGCGTCGTAGTGGGAATCGAAGATCAGCGCGCGCAACGGTGCGTTCTCGTCACCCGTGGGTGGGGGCACTCGTTCCACAATGGCATCGAGGAGCTCGTGGACACCTTCACCGGTCTTCGCCGAGATGCGAAGAACCTCGTCGGCACCGATCCCGAGGATCCTCTCGATCTCTCCCGACACTCGGTCAGGATCGGCAGCCGGCAGGTCGATCTTGTTGACGGCCGCCACCACCGACAGGTCGTTCTCCACGGCCAGATAGGTGTTGGCCAGCGTCTGGGCTTCGATGCCCTGCGACGCGTCGACGAGGAGGAGCGCCCCCTCGCAGGCCGCGAGGCTGCGTGACACCTCGTAGCCGAAATCGACGTGACCCGGCGTGTCGATCAACTGAAGGACGTGATCCCCGTAGGACAGCCGGACGTTCTGGGCCTTGATCGTGATCCCCCGCTCACGCTCCAGATCCATCGAGTCGAGATACTGCGCCCGCATCTGACGTGCGTCGACGGCGCCGCAGATCTCCAGCATCCGGTCTGCGAGCGTGCTCTTGCCGTGATCGACGTGGCTGATGATCGAAAAGGCGCGCAGGCGCTCGAGCGGGATCACGGTGCTCCGCAGCGGGGTCGGGACGGTGCCAGTTCTGCCAGTTCTGCCCGTTGGGCCGGTGGCGGACGGCACTGTTACCCTACCGGGGCTTCCCGTCACTCTCGGAGCCAGTCCTCCCCCGGAGCCCTCAACGCGCATGGCGAACATCAAGAGTCAGATCAAGCGGAACCGTCAGAACGAGAAGGCGCGCCAGCGCAACATGGCTGCGCGCTCCGAAGTGAAGACGGCGACGAAGCGCGCCGAGGAAACCGGGACAGACGAAGACACCCTGGCGGCCCAGAAGACCATCGGGAAGTCGGCCGCCAAGGGCCGCGTCCACAAGAACCAGGCCGCTCGGCGCACCTCACGCCTCATGAAGCGCGCGGCGAAGCCCTCCTAGCCCCGCTCCGTCCTCCCCGGCCGGAGCCGCGGGAGAGGCCCGCCAGGCGGGCGACGAGCAGTTCCATGACGAGTTCGGCATCGAGTCCCGTTCCACCACGCACGTCGATGTCGGCGTCGGCCAGGAGGTCGATCGCTCGTCGGATCCGATCCGAACCGAGCGCCCGGGCTTGTGCAAGAGACTTCTTGGCGGGATAGGGCTTCACCTTTCGACCGGTGAGCTCGGTCAGCGCCTGGGCGGCATCCTTCTCATTGGTGATCGTCACATCGTCGAGTCGGAGCAGACGGCGGTAGTAGTTGTGCAACATCGCCATGACCTGAAGGGGATGCATCGCTTTGCCACTTCTCGCGTCGGCGGTACCGAGCAGACCACGTAGTCGCTCCACGGCACCCGCCACGTCGCCGGCGTCCAGAGCGTTGTTCAACTCGTAGGCGGGGCGTGAGCCTGCCTCTCCGAGATACGGCTCGACGTCGTCGACATCGAGCGGAGTCGAGCCGTCGGACGCGGCGCGCAGCACCCGCACGAGCTCGGGGACGCGTGCCGCATCCTCGCCGAGGTGCTCACTGATGCGCTTCCGTGCAGCACCGGTGATTTCCACACCGACAGTCGCGCTGAGATCGCTGAGCTGGTCGGCGGTCTCGGCCGCCTTCACCGTGACCTTCTCTCCGTCGGCCTTCTCGACCGCCTTTCCCAACGCCGGTGGCGGCGCACCGCCGCCGCCTACGAGGACGAGTTCGGTCGTGTCGAGCGGATCGGCGAGGAACTCGAGGAGCGGGGCAACCTCGTCCTTTGTGAGTGTGCCGACGTCGCGTACGACAACGATCCGCGCCGTGGTGCCGAACGGTGGACTCGAGGCCGCCGAGGCTGCGGTCGCTGCGGCACGTCGACGGTCCTCACTGGGAGCGTCCTTGTCGGGGATCGTGATCTCCTCCACGGCGAGACTCCGATCGTCGTCGCCGACGAGCTGCTCTACGAGCTCGTGTGCGCGATCGTCACGGGCGCGTCCGTCTCCGAGAACCAGATGCGCGCGCTCACAGGATCGTTCCGCCAGCCGTTCCGCCGGGAATGGTGCTGTCGCCGACATCCGACTCGAGCGCCGTCTCGACAAGGGCCTCGGTCATCCGCGCGACCCGCACGGAGCCGAGGACGTCATGGACCCGCACGATGCGACAGCCCCGGTGGATCCCGTAAGCCACGCAGGCCAGAGATGCATCCCGTCGGTCTTCCAGCTCCAGGTCGAGCAGGTCACCGAGAAACCGCTTGTTCGAGGCCGACAGGAACACGGGATGCCCGAGTGTGGCCAACGCCGCGTGCTCGCGGAGTAACACGGCACTCTGAGCCGGCGTCTTGCCGAGATCGAGACCGGCGTCGAGCATGATCTGCTCGGGCTTCAGCCCGGCGGTCGTGGCCGAACGCGCCCGATCGGTGAGGAAGGCCGCAACCTCGCCCACGAGGTCGTCGTAGTGAGGATCGGGATCGGGAACCCGTGGCTGGAGCCGAATATGGGTGGCCACCACGGACGCGCCGTGTCGCACCGCAGTGTCGAGGTAGTCGGGATCGGCGAACCCACTGATGTCGTTGCCGATCACCGCCCCCTCCCTGCAGGACTCCTCGAGCACGGATGCACGCCAGGTGTCGATCGACAGCGGAAGGTCGAAACGCTCGTGCAGCGCACTGATGGCCGGGATGACCCGGTCGAGCTCTTCGGCTTCACTCACCTCCGGGCCGGGGCCCGCCTTGACGCCTCCGACGTCGAGAATGTCGGCGCCCTCCTCGACGAGGCACCCGGCACGATCGACGAGGCGGTCGAGCTCGAAGGTCTCGCCACGGTCGTAGAAGGAGTCGGGCGTACGGTTGAGGATCCCCATGACGAGGGTTCGCGTCGTGATGTCGAAACGACGCTCACCGAGAAGCAGGGTGGTCGGCACCACGCTCGTCGGCAGGGCGCCGGCCGAGCATGCCGTCGACGGAAGACATCGAGGAAGACATCGAGGGAGACATCGGCGGCGAGCCTACCGTCGCCCCTTCCGGCTTCCTCCGCCCTTCCGAGCACCCTCCAGGCCTCGGGCCCGTCGCATGCGATGCGCCGCACCCACCCCCGCGGTGGCAGCGAGAAGTGCCCAGCCGCCTCGGGGGTCGATCTCCGCAGGGAACTGTGCAGCGACGCGGGCGACGGTCTCGATCCACCACGCTCCCCACAGGGTCGGCATCCGGATCACGGCGCCGACGATCGGCAACCATTCTCCGAGGAGAACGTCAGCGACCCCGGCGGCCAGCCCGGCCGTGGTGAGAGGGCCGGCCACCGGAACTGCGAGCAGGTTGGCCGGGACCGACACGAGCGGGACCGCCCCGAAGACGGGGAGGAGTACGGGCGTGACGCCGATCTGCGCGGCGATCGTGACGCCGAGCGGAAGGGTCACGAGAGACGGACCGGGTAGGCGCGCCGAAATCGGGGCCGCCAGACCAACGATGCCGACGCTCGCACCGACCGACAGAAGGAAAGCGACCGAGAAGACGAGGAACGGGTCGAGGAGAACCAGAACCGCGACGGCGTAACCGAGTGCGCGGGAAGCCGACACAGGTCGACCCAGGAGCACGCCGGCAAGCGAACAGGCGGCCATAGTGGAGGCGCGCAGCACCGAGGGCTCGAAACGGGTCATGGCCGCGAACACCGCGAGAATCAGGAGTGCTGCCGGGACGCGGCCGGTCGAACCGAGCCGTCTCAGCAGGGGCATCGCCAGCGCGAGGACGAAGGCGACGTTGGATCCCGACACGGCGAGCAGATGCGTCAGACCGGCGTGGCGGAAGTCGTCGAGCAGGGGCTCGGGAATGGATCGCCGGTCACCCAGCAGGAACCCGGCGACGAGCCCACGTTCGGGATCGGGAAGTGGGTCGAGACCCCGGAGGAGTGCGGCTCGCGTGGGATTGGCGAGGCGCAGCAGTGGCGACGACGGACCCTCGAAGTCGACGAGGTCGAGTGCGGCGAGACGGCCGACGGCGTGGTGACGT
The DNA here is from genome assembly GCA_963704035.1 of uncultured Actinomycetes bacterium. GTDB lineage: Bacteria > Actinomycetota > Acidimicrobiia > IMCC26256 > JAOSJL01 > JAOSJL01. Next base: position 122,822 of record CAVPGR010000004.1, read on the forward strand.
CGGTATCGCAGGTCGTAGCCCGACAGCGGAGCCAGCCAACCGGTCAGCTCCACATGGTCGCCCGCTTCCAGTTGGGCGAGACGCCCGGCCGTGGGTGGACCGGCCTCCACGAACAGGTGGCGCCCTCCCCCGCTGCGCCAGGGAGGAAGCACCGACCCGTCGGGTTCCCACGACGCGTCGGGGTCTCCTGACGGCCGGAATCGCTCGGCCCGGATCACCACGCGCGTCGAGAAGCGCCGGGCATCGGGATCTCCCACCAGGGTTCCCTCGACCGCGACATCGCTGCGTTCTTCGACAGCCGCCGCGAACGGAGAGTGTTCGAGACCGTCGAGGGCACGCTGGGACGCTGCCCCGCCGAGAAGGAGCGCCACCACGAGCACCGCGACCCCGCGCGCTGGCCGGGGCGCCACGAACGCCACGGCGGCCACAGCGAGCGCCCCGAGAAGGGCAGCGTGGCCTGATCCTGCGCCGAGGTGGTCCCCGAGCCACGCTCCGCCGGCCACAGCGGCCGCGAGCAGGACGGGGAAGACCTCGATCCCCGGCGTCGACAGCGCGCCGCGCACCGAATCCGGTCGCGCGGGGGTCCGCTCGACGGTCGATTCACGCCGTGCCGGCGTCGTCACACGACGACTCGGTCCTTGAGGTCCTCGAACCGTTTCTCACCGATGCCGCGCACATCACGGAGTTCGTTGACGGATCGGAAACCCCCGCGCGATTCGCGCTCGTCGATGATCGCCTCGGCGAGCACTGGCCCGATCCCCGGAAGCGACTCGAGCTCCTCGGTGGTGGCCGTGTTCAGGTCGATGGGAGCACCGTCGTCGCTCTCGTCCCCTCCCGGTGACGATCCCGCCCCACTCGTCACACCGGTCGGATCGCCGACCTCGGGAGGATCGCCCCGGCGCGCAACCAGAATTCTCTGCCCGTCCTCCAACACTGCCGCGAGGTTGAGACGGTCGAGATCGGCGTCGGCCACGCCTCCTCCCGCTGCCTCCACGGCGTCGGCCACGCGGGAGCCTGCCGAGAGCCGGACCACGCCCGGCTTCCCCACAGCCCCTGCCACGTGAACGACGATCTCTCCCGTCGGAGAGGCGCCCGGCTCTGATCCTGCGTCGCCGATGCTCCCCTCGGTGCCGGAGGAGTCGACTCCGGCTGTAGGGGCGTCGTCCGACAGCGTGGTGTCGGGCGCCTCACCAGCGACAGCGGATCCGTCGCGCGCGCCGGCCTCGGAGGTCGGTCCGCTGCCCGTGCGGTACCAGAACACACCGGCTGCCACGGCCACCACCAGGAGGACCACGGCCGCCGTGCGCGGATCGGCGACGACGTCGCGCAGACGGTCCCCCAGGGTCGGGACGAAGGCGGGCCCCTGCCCGGGCCACACGAGAGCTTCGGGAGCGTCGGGGACCTCACGACGACCGGTGGCATCGGGACCACGGTCGGGTTCGGGGGGCATCTGTTCTGGCACTGTTCCTCCACGGGCGCGCGGCTCACGGGGAGGAAGTCACGGGGAGGAAGAGGAGAAGCGAACCGGAAACTAGCAGCGCCGCCACGGTGCCGAAAGGCCCCTGACCGGAATCCGGGGTGCTCCCTGGCTCAGCGGCCGGAGAGGTTCCGAGCTTCGATCTCGAAGGGAATCGCCCGGTACGCCGCGTCGTGATCCAGACCGGCACGGCGCCCGCGGATGTAGTCGGCCAGGTAGCGGCGCAGGAACCCGACGATTCCCTGCTCCCGCCACTGACGGACGTGCACCAGCTCGTGGGCTACGAGCGGTCTGTCGTCGACCAGTTCGCGCCGGATCACGATCCACCGCCCCAGAGTCGTGGCCGCGGTCTGAGGAAGCCACCAGCGGGTCGGGAGGAGTCGGCAGCGCTCACGGTCCTGGTCGGGGACGTGCGTGTGACGGGCCTGTTCGGTCGGGCTCAGACGCAGGACGTGTCCGCCGGCTCCGGGTGCTCCCACAGGACCGAGTGTTCCACGCTCACAGCCCGTCGGATCCGACGGTCCCATCGGGAATCAGCTCACGACGAAGTTGACCAGCTTGCCGGGAACGACGACGACGCGACGGACGGTGACATCGGACAGCAGGGCGGCGATGCGCTCGTCGGCCCGGGCGGCAGCCTGGAGCGTGTCGTCATCGGCACCGACGGGTACCGACAGACGCGCCCGGACCTTGCCATTCACCTGCACGGGCACCTCGACCTCGTCCACGACGAGCAGCGCCGGATCGGCCTCGGGGAAGAGATCGCGCGCGAGCGACGCCGGGTGTCCCGTGCGCTCCCAGAGCTCCTCGGCGATGTGGGGGGCCAGAGGCGCCACCATCAGGAGAAGTGGAGTCACGACCTCGGCCGGGGCTGCTCCCGAGTCACCCACGACCCGGGCCAGATGGTTGTTGAGCTCGAACAACCGCGCGATCGCGGTGTTGAACTGGAGATCACCCATGTCGGTGCGCACCGCGTCGATCGTCCGGTGCAAGAGACCGCGCGTCTCCGGGTCGGCAGGTTCCTCGGTCACGATCGACGCGCCTGTCTCCTCGCTGATCACGTTGCGCCACAGCCGTTGCAGGAACCGGTGCACGCCGATGATGTCCGACGTCTGCCACGGCCTGCTGGCGTCGAGCGGCCCCGTCGACATCTCGTACAGCCGCAACGTGTCGGCGCCGTACTCCGCATAGATGTCGTCGGGAGCCACGGCGTTGCGCAGGCTCTTGCCCATCTTGCCGAATTCACGCGTGACCGGTTCCCCGTTGTGGAGATACCGACCGCCCTCCTCGACGACCTCGGACGCGTCGACGTACACACCGCGGTCGTCGCGGTACGCCGCGGCGAGGATGTAGCCCTGGTTGAACAGCCGGGCGAAGGGCTCGGGAGTGGACACGTGCCCGAGGTCGAAGAGCAGCTTGTGCCAGAAGCGCGCGTAAAGGAGATGGAGTACGGCGTGCTCCACGCCGCCGACGTACAGGTCTACGCCTCCCGAGGCGCGCTCACCCTGCATCCAGTACTTCTCCACGTCGGGTGCGACGGGCTCGGCGTCGTTGCCGGGATCGAGGTACCGCAGGTAGTACCAGCACGAGCCCGCCCACTGGGGCATCGTGTTCAGCTCACGGCGATACGTCTTCGGGCCGTCGCCGAGGTCGAGCTCGACGGTCGCCCATTCCTCGGCGCGCGCCAAGGGCGGTTCGGGAAGCGTGTCCTCGTCGTCGGCCACGATCCGCGGCTCGAAGTCGTGGATCTCGGGGAGCTCCACCGGCAACGACGCGTCGGGTAGGGCGTGCGGGTGGCCGTCCTCGTCATAGACGATCGGGAAGGGCTCTCCCCAGTATCTCTGCCGGCTGAACAGCCAGTCGCGCAGCTTGTAGGTGATCGTGGGTCGACCACGGCCGGAGCTGTCGAGCCAGGCGGTGATCCGCTCGATGGCGGCGTCGACGGCGAGACCGTCCAGCGAGACCTCGTCGTTCGCCGAGCGGACCGCTACCCCGTCGCCCGTGTATGCCTCGGACCAGGCGGAGGCCTCGGCACCGGGCTCCAGGCCACGCTCTCTGTACCAGTCGTCGGGAGGTTCGATGACACCGACGACGGGAAGCTCGAATTCCCCGGCGAACTCGAAGTCGCGTTGGTCGTGCGCGGGCACCGCCATGATGGCCCCGGTGCCGTACCCCATGAGCACGTAGTCGGCCACGAAGATCGGGATGTGCTCACCGGTCGTGGGGTTGACGGCAAACGCACCGGTGAACACGCCGGTCTTTTCGCGTCCCTCGCTCTGGCGCTCGAGTTCCGACTTGCTCGCGGCGAACGTACGGTAGCGCTTCACGGCCTCGGTCGGTTCGACGTCGGCGCCGAACAGACCTCGCCACTCGGCGGGACCACTGGCCGCTTTCTCGTCGCCACCCGGCCACTGGTTGGGAACGATCGTGTCGAGGACGGGGTGCTCGGGAGCAACGACCATGTAGGTAGCGCCGAACAACGTGTCAGGCCGGGTCGTGAAGACGGTCAACTCCACGCCTTCGTGTCCCTCGACGGAGAAATGGACGTCGGCGCCGGTACTCCGCCCGATCCAGTTCCGCTGCATGAGCTTGATGGACTCGGGCCAGTCGAGCAGGTCGAGATCGCCGAGCAGCCGGTCGGCGTATGCCGTGATGCGAAGCATCCATTGACGCATCGGACGCCGGAACACCGGATGGTCTCCGCGTTCACTGCGCCCTTCGGCGGTGACCTCTTCGTTGGCGAGCACCGTCCCCAGTGCCGGACACCAGTTCACCGGCTGTTCATCGAGGTACGCGAGGCGGTGCGCATCGATGACACGACGGCGGGCCTCACTGTCCAGGTCAGCCCACGGCGCACCACCGAGATTCCTACTCTCGTCGGGCACACGCGCTCCGGACTCGAACTCGTCCACGAGCTCGGAGATCGGCCGGGCACGTTCCGCCTCACCGTCCCACCAGGACCCGAAGATCTGGAGGAAGATCCACTGCGTCCAGCGGTAGTAGCCGACATCGGTCGTCGCCACACTGCGACGTTCATCGTGACCGAGGCCGAGGCGACGAAGCTGCCGGCGCATGGTGGCGATGTTCTCATCGGTCGTCTCACGGGGATGCCGGCCGGTCTGCACCGCGTACTGTTCGGCCGGAAGCCCGAATGCGTCGTAACCCATGGCGTGAAGGACATTGCGCCCGCACATCCGCTGGAAGCGCGCGTAGACGTCGGTGCCGATGTACCCGAGGGGGTGACCCACGTGGAGCCCTGCTCCGCTGGGGTACGGGAACATGTCGAGGACGAACAGCTTGGAGGCCTCGGCCAGAGCCTCGACTCCTTCGCTCAGGGATCCCGAAGGATTGGGCGCCCAGAACGTGTGCTCGGACTCCCAGCGATCCTGCCAGCGGCGCTCGATCGCAGCGGCGCGCGCCGCGTCGTAGCGGTGCGGGCGCCCGGGAGCGGACGAGTCTCCCGGCGATGAGTCAGGGGGAACGGAGTCGGGCGTGGCCACGCCGGGAGGCTACGCGCCCTCGGACCCCGGGCCGGGAACGAAATGGTCCCGCTGCTATCGTGGTGCGCCCCGGGGCTGTAGCTCAGCTGGAAGAGCGCCTGCATGGCATGCAGGAGGTCGTGGGTTCAAGTCCCATCAGCTCCACCGGTAGCGCTCTCACTGGCCTCGATCCCTTTGCCTGCCCCACGCTCCAACCACAACACCCCGAGAACAACGCCTCCACACCCATGAGTGACAACGACCCGATCGCGCCGAACGACACCGGAGCCGACGACGACGGCCCGATCGTCGCGCCCCGCAGGATCAGAGGTCGCCACCTCGTGGGCATCACGTTCATCGTGGCGCTGCTGGTTGTCGTGGCCGGATACCTCATCGGGTACACGACCACGTCCGCCGACACCCACTCGACACGCGACGAGCAGGCGCTCCAAGCGGCCGTCATGGGCCAGGCCGTGGAGTTCGGCGACTTCCTTCTGGACGAGCAGGCGATTCTCGAGAAGGAGCGCGAGGACGATGAAGACGCCACCAAGGAGGAGAAGGAGCTGGCCAAGCAGATCGGCTACGACGACCTCCTCGAGGACTCGGCAGAGGCATACGCCGACGAGTCCGAACTCAACGTCGACGTCCACGAGATCAAGGACGACAACGCTCTTCCTGACGGCAGCAAAGACGAGCCGGGCGACGAGATCGACGACAACGGTCTGGTGCAGGTCCAGATCGGCTTCGCCGACGCCTGCCTGGACCTGAACGAGCTCGTGGAGTTCGGGCCGGTCGCGGATCTCGACGACGGTGCACCGGTCACCTGGGTGACCGGTGGGGAGTGCGAGCTCTGATGGCCAAGAAGAAGTCGAGAAAGCGCCGCCGTTCGAGCGGCGGACCCGCGGGCAAGCCGGGTTCGGCCACGAAGGCACAGGCGTCCCAGCGCAGGAAGTCTCAGGGAGCCCAGAAGGGAGCCCAGAAGGGAGCCCAGAAGGGAGCCCAGAAGGGATCGAAGGGAGGCTCCAAGAAGAGGGGCCGGACCAAGGGCGGCTCCGACAAGGGCGGCTCCGACAAGGCCGGTCGGCGCAGTCTGGTCGACGTCGCCAAGGGCACCTCGCAGACGCAACGCCTCACCATCTCGGTCGTGATCGTGGTGATCGCGGCCGTCGCCGGATACTTCGGCGGCCACTCGAAGGCTTCCAACACGTTCCGATTCAGCTACGAGACGAACGCCGTCGATGCCGTCGCCGACGGCGCAGACCCGGGCGAACCGGTCGAGGTCACGATCGGCTCCGTCACGGGCGACAAGCAGGACCTGTGCGTCACACCGGCCGACAAACCCGCCGACTACGGCATCATGGCCGGAAAGCCCACCGACGGGGCCTGCTCCGCGGAGGAGAACGCCTCCGCGGAGGAGAACTCCACCACCGAGAATCCCCCACCCGAAGGCTGAGTACCTGGGGCTGCGAAGCGCCGCGGTCAGCTGACCGGAGCGTCCGCGGTGCCCACGACACGGGTGTCGACCACGGGAGCGTCGGCCCACAGACGTTCGAGGTCGTAGAGATCGCGGGCGTCAGCGCCGAAGACGTGCACGACGACGTCACCGAAGTCAACGAGCACCCATTCCAGGTCTTCGAGACCCTCCACGCGGGGAGTCTCCCCCGGCCACGACTCCTTCATCCGCTTCTGGATCTCATCGACGATCGTGCGGATCTGTCGCGTGTTCGTGCCGCTGGTGATGACGAAGAAGTCGGCAATCCCGAGGATGTCACCCACGTTGATGACCACGGTGTCGACGCCACCCTTGTCGTCGGCGGCGGCGGCGACCGTGGACGCTCGACCGATGACGGGTGAATCATGATGGGGCAGGGGAACTCCTCAGGTCGTGGGGCCGGAACCCTCGGGGAGTCCGGCAATGGGTGATGTGTAGTCCGAGCCGATCACGACGGTCACATCGAGCGAACCGAGCTCCGGGTTCGCATGGCCCACGGGCACGCCACCGAGGGTGTCGGCGATCTCCTGCGCGGCGTCGCGTTGCGAATCGCGGTGGTAGGCGACGGTGGTGGCAGCTACACCGAAGCCGGGAATGTTCCCCGTGAGTGTCACTTCGGCGCCGAGCGGCACGATGACACCCGCGACCTCGGACGTCACACCCACGGCTCCCGTGCCGTTGCGAATCTCCACCCTGGGCCTGTCATCGTCCGGAGCAATCACCGCTCCCGGCATCGCCCGCTCCACCGCGGCGGGGACGTCGCTCTCACGGAGCCGGAAACGCTCGTTGTCACCGCTGCCGACAGGTTCCACCGGCAGCGTGTCGACGTAGACATCTCCCGATGCCGCGTCGACGAGAGGCGCGAGGCCGGGGGAGGTTCCGGTGATTCCGTTGGCGACGTCGGGATCGGAAAAGGTGGTCATCAACCCTTCGAGCACGGCCTGGGCCGTGACGAGGTCGTCGAGTTCGCTTCCCTGGCCCGGAAGCAGCAGAAGACGACCGGCGTCCTTGCCGCTCACGGTCTGCGCTCCTTCCGGGAATGAAGTCTGACCGTCGGGGACGTCGAGCGTGACGGGGGTCCGCAAACGGATGTCGACGGAGGGAACGGCCGCCAACATGGCCGAGAGATCGAGCGTCGGGAGCATCGTGGAGTCCCCCATGCGCACGCCGAGCGCATTCGCGACCGATAGGGGCAACAACCCGTCAGGCGTCCCCGCCTCGACGGGAACGTCGCCCAAAGGTCGGGGGCCGAGTGACGGAACTTCGACCTGGGTCTCGACCGGAACGAGAAGGATCGACGGGTCCCCCGCGGCGTCCTCGCCGACGAGGAACAACCGCGATGCCCGGTTGTCGGGGTCGACCGTTCCGATCAGCGTGGCAGACGTCTCCGCAGCCGGCGTCGGTGCAGCGTCAGGGACATCCTCCGACATCGGAGTGCCGCCGTCGCGCATGAGGAGCAGCGCCACAACGCCACCCGCGAGAGCGCAAAGCACGACGATCACCGCGACGATCCATCGACGGCGGCGGCGCGCCCTGCGCATCTCGCGTCGGCTCCGGCGGGGTGCCGCATGGCAACCGGAGTCGTCTGTGGTTTCCGTGGCGAGGATGACGGGGTCGGTATCCGACGGTGCAGCGTCGTCGCTTCGGTCTTCGCTGTCGACGAGTGCCGTCCCCCGAGCCTCAGCCATCTGCCTCAGTCATCTGCCTCAGTCATCTGCCTCAGCCATCTGCCTCACCCGTCCCCTCACCCGTTGCGCGCAGTGTAGAGGTGACGCTCGCGGATCTCGCGTACCACCGCAGCAGGGACGAGGCCATCGACGGGTCGGCCGGAGAGAAGGCGCTCGCGTACGTCGCTCGAGGAGATCTCGAGACGGGGAACGGCCACAGCTTCGACGCGATGCTTCATCGCAGGCGGTACTCCTGTTTCGCCGCGGTCGAAGACCGCGACCGTTGCGAGATCCCAGAGGTCGTCGCTGCGGTGCCACGACGACAGCCCCAGGGCGACATCGGCACCGACCAGCAGGGTGAGCTCGCGGTGGGGTTGCGCGAGTTGCTCGAGGGTGTCGACCGTGTAGCTGGGGCCCCGGCGGGCGACCTCGATGTCGGATGCCTCGAGGCCGGCAATCCCCGAGACCGCCACCTCGACCAGCGCGAGGCGGTCGGCGGCCGACGCATCGACGACGCCCGTCTTCTGCCACGGTTCACCTGCGGGAAGGAGAAGAACCGTGTCGAGCTCGAGAGCCGCCCGGGCCTCGGACGCTGCGGCGAGATGCCCGTTGTGCACGGGATCGAAGGTGCCGCCGAATATCCCGAGCCGCTCAGGCCCGTTCACGATGCCGCCCTGTTCACGATGCCGACCTGTTCACGATGCGGAAACACGGGTCGACGACGGGTCCTCTACGATCAGGCCGTGCCTCCCACGCCCGGCGACGAGCCTGTTCATGTTCTCCTGCACGTGAAGCTGCCGGACCGTCCCGGTGGCCTCGGCCTCGTGGCATCGCGCATCGGATCGATGCGCGGCGACATCGTCGACGTGACCGTGCTCGACCACCGCGCCGACTCCGCCGTCGACCAGCTCATCGTGCGCCTGCGGTCGTCCGATCACCTCCGAATGGTCGTTCGTGAGGTGGAGGAGGTCGACGGCGTGAGTGTCGAGGCGGCCCGTATCATCGCCGAGCCTCACGATTCCGGCGCCGAGAGCCTGAGCCTCGTGGCGTCGCTCCTCGAGGCGCACAACGTCAGCGAGCTCCACCGCATCTTCACCCGCGGCATATGTCGCCGCTTCGTGGCCGACTGGGCGGTGCTGACAGCCGACAACACCGTCGTGGCGTCGGCGGGTTATGCACCGCCGCTGTCCGAGCTCCCCGATCTCACGACGCACGGGAACGGGAAACACGACGCCGGCGACGAGAACGGCACAGCTGACGAAACCGTGGCTCATGCCCACCTGCCCCAACACAACGCCGAGGTCCTGGTGGGCCGACGGGACCACCCCTTCTTCCCGCGCGAGCGGGCGATCCTGCGCTCGCTCAGCCGCGTGACTGACGCTGTCTGGTCGCACCGGCACGACACCCGCTAGGCACCTCACCTGACACGTCACGCGGCACGTCACGCGGCCCATCACGCGGCACATCACGCGTCGATGACCGCGGTGACGAATCGCTCGAGTTGGCGGAGATTCCGGCACTCGTAGACGCCGTCGCAGTGCGGCGCGTACTCACCGATCACCGAGTCACCGCTGTTCCAGTAGCCCTTTGGCTCCGGATTCAACCAGTAGACGTGGCGACCACGCTTCCGCAGGTCTTCCAGCACCCACGCCTGAGGAGCGTGGTAGTTGTTGCGGGCGTCGCCGAGAACGAGCACGGAGGACTTGGGTGTGACCTCTCGGGCGTGGCGCTCGTGGAAGATCTCCAGGGCGTGCCCGTAGTCGGAATGCCCGTCGACCCAGACGACATCAGCTTCGGCGTTGACTCGCTGCACCGCATCCGCGACATCGTCGGATTCGTCGAAGAAGTGCGTGACCTCGTCGATTCCGTCGATGAAGACCCAGGAGCGCACCCGTGAGAACTGGCTCGCCATCGCGTGGACGAACTGGAGCGTGAAACGGGCGAAGCTCGCCACGGATCCCGAGATGTCGGCGACGACCATGATTTCGGGCTTGGACGGTCGAGGGTTGCGGAACTTCGGCTCGGCGGGGACTCCTCCGTACGACAGTGAGTGCCGCACGGTCGAGCGGAAGTCGAGGTGGCCCCGGTTGCGCCGTTTCCGCCGCTGGGCCAGGCGTGCCGCGAGTGCGCGCGTGAGCGGGTAGATCGCGCGCTGGAGCGCCAGCATCTCGACCCGCGTCGCGTGCATGAAATCGGCATCTTCGGGAAGCGGCTTGCGTAACGTTCGCGCCATCGCCTCGGGACCGCGATCCGCGACCAGCCGACGACGGATCTCCTCCTCGACCAGTTCACGAAGCGTGGAGATCCTGCGCTCGGACTCCTCGCGGGCCAGACGCTCTTCGAGTGGATCGGGCTCAGCGTCGGCGTCGTCCTGCTCCTGCGCCAACAACTTCTCGAGGAGATCGTCGACGTCGAGCTGTCGGAGCGTGCGGTACAGATAGTAGGTACCTCCGACGGGCCTGCCGGGCTCCATCCCCGCAAACCTGCTGACAGCTCGCGCGGCGAGCGCTCGAAGCTGCTCCCGGTCCATGGCTCCGAGCGCGGCGAGCATCAGCTCACGAAGCTCCTCGTCACTCATCTGATCGCCGCCGGCACCGCCCGAGGGAGCACCGCCGGAGGCGGTCTGCTCGGCCTCGTCGTCGCCGATCACGTCGTCGTTCCCGAGGAGTGAGAAGTAGACGTCGAAGACCGTGTCGAAGGCGGGTCGGTGCCGGTGGTGCTTGATGAGCGTGGCACCGAGGACAGCGCGGAAGGTGTCGCGGTCTTCGAGACTGACGTGACGAACCGCCTCCATGGCGTCGAGGTTCTCGGTCATCGACACGGGAAGACCGGCGGCGCGGAGTTCGTGGACGAACCCCTGGAGAACGTCGAGCATCACGGCGTCACCGTCGAGCGGGACGCCTCGGGGGCGAAGGTCGGGAAACCGATAGGAGCGCAGGCTCAGCCGCCCGTGTGATCCACACCCAACGGGTTCTTCGCCCCGACACCGAGCTCCTTTTCCGCCTTGGTGATGTCGGACTGGTACTTGAGAAGCACGTGCAGGGTCTCCTCGAGAACCGTCGCGTCGATCTCGTGGCGTCCGAGGAACAACAGCGTTCGCGCCCAGTCGATCGTCTCCGAGATGGACGGCGCCTTCTTCAGGTCGAGTGACCGCACCGAGCGCACGACTGCCGCCACCTGCTGGGCGAGCTCCTCGTCGATCTCGGGAACCCGGACACGCACGATCTCGCGCTCGCGCTCGATGTCGGGATAGTCGACGTGGAGGTAGAGACACCGTCGCTTGAGGGCCTCGGAGAGTTCGCGGGTGTTGTTCGACGTGAGGAACACCGCGGGACGTTGTGTGCCCTTGACGGTTCCCAGCTCGGGAATCGACACCTGGAAGTCGGAGAGGACCTCGAGCAGCAGCGCCTCGGTCTCGACCTCGACGCGGTCGACCTCATCGATGAGCAGGACGACGGGCTCCTCGGATCGAATCGCCTCGAGCAGTGGACGGGTGAGGAGGAACTGCTCGGAGAAGATGTCGGACTCGACGTCGGCCCACGACGTCTCGTGTTCCCGGTCGGCCTGGATCCGAAGGAGTTGCTTCTTGTAGTTCCACTCGTAGAGGGCCTTCGACTCGTCGAGACCCTCGTAGCACTGCAACCGGATCAGCCGTGATCCCGACACGGTGGCGACCGCCTTGGCGAGCTCGGTCTTCCCGACACCGGCGGGGCCTTCCACGAGCACCGGCTTCCCGAGCCGCTCGGCCAGGTACACCACGCCGGCGATACCCGATTCGGCGAGATAGTCGGCATCCCGCAGGCGTGTGATGACGTCGTCGACCGACTCGAAGTGAGCCCGTGTCCCCTCGTCGCCGCTCACTCCCGGACCTGCCCGTCGCCCCACACGAGATACTTGGTGGTCGTGAGCTCGCGCAGGCCCATCGGGCCCCGGGCGTGGAGCTTCTGTGTGGAAATCCCGATCTCGGCGCCGAGCCCGAACATCTCTCCGTCGACGAAACGCGTCGACGCGTTGACCACCACGGCCGCCGCGTCGACGCGGTCGGTGAACCGCCGGGCAGCCGCCAGATCGCGGGTGATGATCGCCTCGGAGTGGCCCGATCCGTGACGGTTGATGTGCTCGACGGCCGCGTCGAGCGTCGGGACCACGGCCACGGAGATCTTGAGATCGAGGAACTCGCGGCTGAAGTCGTCGTCGGTGGCGACCCCCATCGACTCGACGAGCCCACGGGCTCCCTCGTCGCCCACGAGCTCGACACCCTTGTCGGTGAGAGTGGCCGCGATCCTCGGGAGAAACTCATCGGCGACCGCTTCGTGCACGATCAGTGATTCGGCTGCGTTGCACACGCTCGTCCGCTGGGTCTTGGCGTTGACGACGATGTTCTCGGCCATGGCGAGGTCGGCGCCGGCGTCGACGTACACCTGGCAGTTCCCGTCGCCGTCGATGATGACGGGCACGGTGGCGTTCTCGGCGATGGACGCGATGAGCGACGGACCACCGCGGGGGATGAGACAGTCGACGTAGCCCTCGAGTTGCATGACCGCGGCGGCGGTCTCATGCGCCGTGTCTTCCACGAGCACGACGGAATCTTCCGGCAACCCGGCCTTGAGCGCGGCAGACCGCAGGACGTTCGCCACCGCCACGTTGGAGCGCAAGGCGGTGGAGGACCCGCGCAACAGGACGGCGTTACCCGACTTGAGGCACAGCCCCGCCGCGTCGCTCGTGACGTTGGGCCTGTTCTCGTAGATGATCGCGATGACGCCGAGGGGCACTCGGACCGACTCGATGATCAGGCCGTTGGCGCGTCTCGTCCCTCCGACGATCTCCCCCACCGGATCCTCGAGAGCGGCGACGGTTCGCAGGCCATCGGCCATCGCCTCGAGCCGACCGGCATCGAGCCGCAGCCGGTCGAGAGAGGCGTCATCGACGCCGACCGACCGGGCGGACTCGAGATCCGCGGCGTTGGCCTCGAGGATCTCGGGGGTGCGCTCCGACAGGAGATCGGCCGCGATGACGAGCGCCGTGTTCTTGGAAACCGTGTCCGCCTGGGCGAGGTGGCGCGAGGCAGCGCGTACGCGACGGCCGAGATCGACGACGGCAGAGGGAAGCGCGGTCATTGGCCCATGCTACTTCGTGGCACTTTTCGGGCTTCGGGAGATGGCCTCGGGAGATGGCCTCGGGAGATCGTGGTCAGGGCAGCACCACGAGGTCGTCGCGGTGCACGACGGCGGCGGTTCGGCCCTCACCCAGTTCGTCGGTCCGCCGACCCGCGATCTCGGCCAGATCTCGTGACGCGTACCGCACGAGCCCCTTCGCGAAGGGGCGCCCGGCCGGATCCACGATCTCGACGGCGTCGTCGACTTCGAAACTCCCGTCGACGCTCTTCACTCCCGCCGACAGCAGTGAGCGTCCGCTCTCCACGAGAGCGTCACGCGCACCCTCGTCGACGACGATCCTTCCACTCGCACCGCGGGCGAAGGCAATCCACAGCTTGCGACTCGGGAGCCGTCGTTCGTGGGGATGCACGACGGTGCCCGAAGGGCTTCCATCGAGCACGTTCTTCACGGCACCCGGCGTGTCGGCCGCCGTGATGACCACCTGGACGCCCGACCACGACGCGATCTTGGCGGCCGCCAGCTTGGAGGCCATCCCACCGCTCCCCCGCTCGGTGCCCGCACCCCCCGCCACGGCCTCGAGCGCCTCGTCGACCTCCACGATCTCCTCGATGAGTGACGCCTCAGCGTCGATACGGGGATCGGCCGTGAAGAGGCCGGGCGTGTCGGTCAGCAGAACGAGCGACTGGGCGTCCACGAGGTGGGCGACGAGCGCGGCCAGTCGGTCGTTGTCGCCGTAGCGGATCTCGTCGTCGGCCACTGTGTCGTTCTCGTTCACGACGGGGAGTACATCGAGATCGAGAAGGCGACGCAACGTCGAGCGGGCATGGAGATACTGGGTGCGATGGCCGAAGTCGAAGGGCGTGAGAAGGACCTGACCCGCCACGACACCGGAGGATCCGAGGAGCGCGCTCGATGCGCTCCATCAGACGGGGCTGTCCGACCGCCGCCACAGCCTGGAGCTCACCGACATCGGACGGGCGCTCGGTCATGCCGAGAGCAGGCAGCCCGGCGGAAATGGCCCCGGAGGTCACGAGGACGACGCGGTGCCCGGATCGGCGCGCGTCGACGAGGTCTGCGCACAGCTTCACCATGGCCCGGTCGTCGAGATCGCCGGCGTTGTCGGTGATCGACGACGTACCCACCTTCACCACGACGGTGCTCACGGCCGTGGCCCGGCCGATGTGCGGTACTCGAGTTCGACGGGTCCGATTCTGACGGTCTCGCCTTCCCGAACTCCCGCACGCTCGAGAGCGCGCTCCACTCCCATGCGACGGAACCGACCCTGTACGTAATCGATCGCGTCTGGATTCGTGAGATCCGCCATCGCCACCACGCGCTCCGCCTTCCGTCCGCGGACCCGCAACGTACCGTCGTCGTCTCGCGCAACGGAGAACCCCTCCTCCTCAGGGCGGTGCACGACGTATGCCGAACGTTCGGGCTCGGATCGTCTGGCTTCTTCGACCCGCGCGGCGATCGCTCCGAGCAGCGGATCGAGGCCATCCCCCGTGACGGCGGAGACGGCGAACCGTTCTCGTTCGGCATCGGAGTCGGGATCGAAGGGAAACCTGGCGACATCGGTCTTGTTGCCGACGACGACGCGGGGGCGCTCGAGGAGCTCGGGACGGTACCGGCGGAGTTCGTCGAGCAGAATCTCCTCCTGGCGGGATGGCTCGATGCCGTTCACCTCGGCCAGATCGAGAACGAGGACGAGCACGCGTGCTCTCTCGGTGTGGCGGAGGAACTCGTGTCCGAGGCCGCGGCCTTCAGCGGCACCCTCCACGATTCCCGGAATGTCGGCGAGAACGAACTCGTGCTCGTGGAACTTCACGACTCCGAGGTGCGGCTCGAGCGTCGTGAACGGGTAGGCAGCGATCTTGGGATGTGCGGCGCTGACCCGCGAGATCAACGTCGACTTCCCCACGTTGGGAAACCCGACGAGTGCCGCATCGGCCAGGAGTCGGAGCTCCAGCTCGAGCCACGCCTCCTGCCCGTACTCTCCCTGCTCGGCGAAGCTCGGAACGCGCCGAGAGTTCGTGAGGAACCGGGCGTTGCCCGCTCCCCCGTGCCCACCTCGCGCCGCGGTGAACCGGTCGCCGTGGCTCACGAGGTCGGCCAGCAGCGTCCCCTGTCTGTCGCGCACGGTGGTTCCCGGCGGTACAGCCACCTCGAGGTCCTCGCCGGCGGCGCCGCGCTTCTTCTTGCCCGCTCCGTGCCCGCCGGAAGCGGCACGGCGGTGTGGATGGTCCCGGAAGGCCAGCAGCGAGGCGACGTTGCGGTCCGCGATCAGCTGGACATCGCCGCCCTTGCCGCCGTCACCGCCGTCGGGGCCACCTCGGGGCGTGTGGGCCTCACGACGGAACGACACCGACCCGGCTCCTCCGTCACCCCCGCGCACGTTGAGCTGTGCGCGGTCGACGAACTGCCCACGATGACTCCGGTCACGTCCCACCGACTCAAGGATACGAAGCCGGGCGTGGACTGATTCGAGGAGTTGTCTAGATGATGTCGATGAGCTGACGACCGCGGCGTCGTGCCGAACTCGACGGTGCCATCGCGCTTGGCGAACAGCGTGTCGTCTTTACCCTTGCCGACGTTCTCGCCGGGATGAAATCGCGTACCGCGTTGGCGCACCAGGATCGCCCCGGCCTGCACCTTCGAACCGCTGAACACCTTCACGCCCAGTCGCTGTGCGGTGGAGTCGCGACCATTCCGTGAGGACGCTGCACCCTTCTTCTTCGACATCAGCCGTTCTCCCCATCGGTCGCTTCTTCGGCGGGAGCCTTCTTCGGCGCAGCTTCTTCGGCGCAGTCTTCTTCGCCGCAGTCTTCTTCGCCGCAGTCTTCTTCGCCGCAGTCTTCTTCGCCGCAGGCTTCTTCGCCGCAGTCTTCTTCGCCGCAGGCTTCTTCGCCGCAGGCTTCTTCGCGGGAGCCTTCTTCGCCGCAGGCTTCTTCGCAGGAGCCTTCTTCGCGGGGGTCTTGGCTGCCGTACCGCGGGGAACGTCGATCGAGGTGATCTCGATGATCGAGAGATCCTGGCGGTGACCCCAGCGTCGACGCTGGTTGCTCTTGTTCTTGTAGGTGAAACCCGTGATCTTCTCGCCGCGGGTGTCGCCGACCACGCGGGCCTTCACCGTCGAGCCCTCGAGGTCCGAGGGCTTCGCCCTCACGCTGTCGCCGTCGACGACCATCAGGGGGCGGAGCTCCAACTCGTCGCCGGGAACCCGCTCGACTTCCAGGGTCTGACCCTGCTCGACGCGGTACTGCTTACCGCCGGTTCGGATGACTGCGTACACGCGCGTTCGACCTCGGAGACGAAACCAATGGGCCCATCAGGATACTCCGCCCGAACCCGAGGCGAGGACCCGAGCGAGGACCCGAAGCGAGGACCAGTGGCGCAGGTATCCTGCGCCACCCGAGCTGAGGCAATGGGAAAGGCACCTAGCCCTCGAGAACCTCGTCGTCGAGGATGAAACCCCTGCCGTTGCAGACCTCACAGGTCTGAGAGAAGGCCTCCACGAGCCCCTCTGAGATCCGCTTTCTGGTCATCTCCACCAGCCCGAGCTCCGAGATCTCGAATGCCTGGGTTCGGGTCTTGTCGCGGGCCAGCGCCTCCTGGAACCGTTCGAGGACCTTGTCGCGGTTCTTCCGGATCTCCATGTCGATGAAGTCGATGACGATGATCCCTCCGATGTCACGCAGGCGAAGCTGGCGGGCCACCTCCTCGGCGGCCTCGAGGTTGTTCTCGTACACCGTCTGCTCGAGATTCTTCGAACCCACGTTCTTGCCGGTGTTGACGTCGATCACCGTCAACGCCTCGGTGCGCTCGATGATGAGCGACCCTCCCGACGGAAGCCAGACCTTGCGGTCGAGGGCCTTGTGCAGCTGCTCATGAACGTGGTGGCGTTCGAACACCGGAAGTGTTTCGTCGTCGTAGTACTCGACGCGGTCGGCCAGCTCGGGAGTGATGGCCGAGACGTAGTCGCGCACCTGCTCGTAGAGCTCGCGGTCGTCGATCACGACTCCGCGGTACTCCCTGGTGAACTCCTCACGGATGATCCGCAGAGCCAGCGAGGGCTCCTGATAGACGACT
This sequence comes from uncultured Actinomycetes bacterium, assembly GCA_963704035.1. GTDB lineage: Bacteria > Actinomycetota > Acidimicrobiia > IMCC26256 > JAOSJL01 > JAOSJL01. The sequence continues at coordinate 140,143 of CAVPGR010000004.1, forward strand.
CGTGGAGGCTTCGCTGCCTTGGCCACCTTCTGGATCTCGGCCCACTGAGCCTGGAGGCGTTCGACGTCCCGCCGCAGTTCATCGGGACTCGCACCTTCAGCCGCCGTGCGCACGATGAGACCGGCGTCCTTGGGGCGAACGTCATCGAGAACCCGTCGCAGACGCTTACGCTCCTGTTCGGGCAGTCTCTTCGAGATCCCGTACGTGTCGCGCTGTCCGGGCACCATGACGACGAACCGCCCGGCGAGGCTGACCTCCTGGGTGAGGCGCGCTCCCTTGTGACCGATCGGGTTCTTGATCGCCTGCACGAGAACGCCCTGACCGTTCTTCAGCAGCTTCTCGATCTTCGGGTTCTTCTCCTTCACCTTGCCGGGATCGACGGCGACGTCGGAGCGGTAGATCACGCCGTTCTTCGGCGTCCCGATGTCGACGAAGGCGGCCTCCATCCCTGGGAGCACGTTCTGGACGCGTCCCAGGTAGATGTTGCCGTCGATCGACGTGGCGGCGTCCTCGGGCCTCGAGACGTAGTGCTCGACGAGACCCCGCCCCTCGAGGACCGCGATGTGGGTCGTGGCATCGTCGCCGACGTGCACGCACAGGAAATAGCGGCCCGAAGGTCGACCTTTGCGGGTTCGGCCGCGCCGTCGACGGAGCACGTCGTCGTCGAGCTCGTCCAGATCGTCCTGGACTCCGTCCTGATCCACGCCGAGATCGGCCGTCACGACATCGGTCGTGTCCTCGCCACTCCCGTCTCCGCGACGCGAGCGCCGCCCACCCTGACCGTCGCCGTCACGGCCCTGCTGGTTCGACTTGTCTCCCTGACCCTTCTGGTTCCCGTCCTCCTGGTTCCGGTCTCGTTGACTCCGATCCTTTTGGCTCTGGCCTCCGCGACCCCGGCCGCGCCCTCGGCCACCACGGCGGCGGCGACGCGGACGCGACGATCCACCACCATCACCGGAACCATCACCGGAACCATCACCGGAGTCATCACCGGAGTCATCGCGGAGTCATCACCGGATTCCTGGGAGCGCGGTCGTCGCGGGGGCGGAGGAGGTGCCGGACGGCTGTCGCCGATCTTCGGCTTGCGCGGGACCTCGGCGTCCTCTCTGGCTTGTTCCGTGACGTCGTCGGCGGTCAGGCCTCGGTCGGCGGCAGCATCGCTCCAGTCACCGTCTGTGTCGTCGGAGGCCGGGCGGCCCCCCGTGGTCGTGTCGTCGGACATTCGTTCCTTCTCTCATGATGCGCACGCCTTTTCGGCACGCGTACGCGTGTCGGCATCCAGCGGCTCCAGCCGCGCGCCGTCACGCTCGATCCATTGCTTCGTTCTTCGCACCCGACCAGCCTGCCAGCCGGGACCCAGCTCAGCGGTGACCTCTCCGGGACGGGCGCTGCCGGCGCCGGTGGTCAGCTCGACCACCACAGCGACCGACGGCTCGTCGGCCACCTCCATCCGGAGCACAGCGGGCCGCAGATCACCTTCTCGTTTCCGGCCCTTTCGAACCCGGACGACAGGGACGACGTCACGTCCCATGAGGTCGGTCACCGCATCCCTCAGTACCTCAGGAACGACAGGACGCCACTCGTCGTCGACGATCTCCAGGCGGAACTCCACACCGCTGACACTCTCCTGAAGCGCCGGCGCACGTTCATCCAGCGCTGCCGCTCCCGTGACGTCCATCCCCTCGGGTAGCACCCCCGAGAGGTCGCGAGCCACGACGCCGGGTTCGATCGGGTCTGCGAAGGCAATGTCGAGATACTCGGCGTCGCTCTCGGCAGCGACCGGTAGCGCCAGGCCGAAGCTCATCTTGGGTCGGGGCGAAAAGCCCTCGGTGAACGCAACCGGCAACCGGACAACGCGAATGGCCCGGTCGAACGCCCGTGCCACGTCTCGATGTGAGATGAACCGCACCTTCCCGCGCTTGGTGAAGCGGAAACGTACCGGAATCCCCACGTCGCCCTTCATGGGCCCGTTCCCGCTGCCGCAGCCGCGATCCGTTCGGGCACAGATCCGCCGGCACCGAGATCCTGCCCGGTCCCCTGACTCCCACCGGCAGGTGGCACGGGCGACGCGACGACGTGCTCCAGCCCGTACTCCGTGCAGGCACCGCAGTCGTAGCAGGGAGTCCAGCGGCAGTCGGGCAGGCCGTGCGCGCCGAGAGCCGCCTGCCAGTCCTGCCAGAGGAAGTCACGGTGTAGGCCGGCGTGGATGTGGTCCCACGGCAGGATCTCGTCCTCCGTGCGGTGTCGGGTGACGTACCAGTCGGGATCCAGCCCCTCGGCGGCCATCGCCTCGAGCCACGGGGCGAGGCGGAAGTGCTCACTCCACTCCTGGAACGTTCCACCTGCTCGCCACACTCGATTCGATGACGGCTCCGATGCGCCGGTCGCCTCTCGAGGCGAGACCCTCGGCGAAGCTCGCCGCGGGGTCGTGCCATCGGACCTTCGCCTTCGTCGCCGCGTAGTTCGTCGCGTACGAGCTGGATCTTACGATCGAGCTCGTCGACGCCGTTCTGACCGAACCACTGAAACGGTGTGTGGGGTTTGGGAACGAATCCTCCGAGCGACACCGTGCAGCTCGCCTGCTTCGTGTGGGCACGACCCACTTCGACGACGTTGCGGGCGAGCTCGGCGATTCCGAGTGTGTCGTCGTCCATCTCAGTGGGGAGTCCCGTGAGGAAATACAGCTTCACGCGACGCCAACCCTGCGAGTAGGCACCTTCGACGGCAGCGTAGAGATCGTCCTCGGTGATCCTCTTGTTGATGACCTGGCGGATCCGCCAGCTTCCCCCTTCAGGAGCGAACGTGAGGCCGGTGCGTCGAACCTTCTGGATCTGGCTGGCGATCCCGACCGTGAACGCGTCCACACGAAGCGACGGCAATGACAGGCTGACGTTGCCGCAACCCTCCTGGTCGTCGACGAGGCCGGCGACGAGACCGTCGATGCCCGAGAAGTCGGCGCTCGAGAGCGACGTGAGCGCCACCTCGTCGTAGCCGGTTCGACGCAGGCCGTCCTCCACCATCGTGCGCACCTGATCCACGGGCCGCTCGCGCACCGGGCGCGTGATCATGCCCGCCTGACAGAAGCGACAGCCCCGGGTGCAGCCCCGGAATACCTCGACGTTCAGACGGTCGTGGACCACTTCGATCAGAGGGACGAGCTGGTTGCGGGGATAGGGCCAGTCGGCGAGATCGGCGATCGTGCGCTTCTCGACCAGCTCGGGGACATCGCCGAAGCGAGGTCGTACCTCGGCGATGGCAGAACCGTCGTAGTCGACCTCGTACATGGACGGTACGTATACGCCGGGGATCGTGGTGAGCTCGCGCAGAACGGCCTCGCGACTCGCGCGGCCACCACGCTTCCACGCTCCGATGACCTCCGTGATCTCCCCCACCGCCTCCTCGCCGTCACCGATGACGAAGACGTCGACGAAGTCGGCGAGCGGCTCCGGGTTGAAGGTGCAGTGACCACCCGCCATGACGATCGGGTGGTCGGGACGACGCTCGGACGCCCTCACGGGGACACGGGCGAGATCCAGGCACTCGAGCAGGTTCGTGTAGACGAGTTCGGCCGAGAGGTTGAACGCCACGACGTCGAAATCGACGGCAGCGTTGTGCTGATCGACCGAGAAGAACGGCACGCCCTCGGCCCTCATCACCGTCGCCATGTCGCCCCAGGGCGCGTAGGAACGCTCGGCGGACAGCGTCGTCGCGCTCGTTGAGGATTTCGTAGAGGATCTGGAGCCCCTGGTTGGGCAGACCCACCTCGTAGGTGTCCGGATAGACGAGCAGCCAGGAGACGTCGAGCGGGCGGTGTTCCGGTCGGAGGCTGCCCTGCTCCATCCCGATGTAACGGGCGGGTTTCTCCACCCTGGCCAGGAGCGGTTCGATCCGCGGCCAGAGGTTCTCCATGTGCATCCCAGCCTACCGTTCGACGCGTCGTCCCCGAGCCTCGGCCCGCCGAGGACGTTCCCGGGACGTACCGAGGAGAAGTACCGAGGAGGCGCCCCTAGGAGAAGCGCCGCATGTGGACGTTGGCCACGAGGCCGACCAATGCGAAGGTCGTGATCGTTGACGACCCACCGTGGCTCATGAAGGGCAGGGGAATACCCGTCACCGGCATGATCCCCATCGTCATCCCCACACTCTGGAAGATCTGGAAGGCGAACATCGACATCACGCCGATACAGCACAGCGTCCCGAAGAGGTCGCGCGCGAGTTGCGCAGCCCGCCACGTCCTCCACACGAGGATGCCGAAGAGCGCCAGGAGAGTGGCGCCACCGAGGAAGCCGAGCTCCTCTCCCACAACCGTGAAGATGAAGTCGGTGTGCTGCTCGGGAACGAAGTCGAGCTTCGTCTGAGTACCCTCGAAGAGACCGGTTCCCGCGACTCCACCGGCACCGATGGCGGTCTTCGACTGGTCGACGTTGTACGTGTTCTCCGAAGCCTCGCCCTGGTTGAGGAACCCCGTGAGCCTGTCGACCTGGTAGTCCTGGATCACTCCGGCCCGCGATGCTCCGAGCACGAGCGTTGCACAGAGAACCAAGAGCACGACGAGGTGCCGGGCTCGGACGCCGGCGGCCGTGAGCATCCCGAGCACGATGACGCCGAGAACCATCGCCGTGCCGATGTCGGGCTGGAGGAGCACGAGGCCGATGGGAACAGCCGCCAGACCGACCGCGACGGCGAGGCGCCAGCGCGTCGAGGTCTCCCCGATGTTGGTGGAGATACGCAGCCAGTGCGACGATGAGGAAGAACTTGGCGAACTCGGAGGGTTGGAGCTGAAACGACCCCACCTGGATCCACGCCTGCGATCCCCGCGAATTGGAACCCAGTGGTGACAGGACGGCGAGAAGCCCGGCGACGGCGATCGCGTAGAAGAACGGCGCGTAGTCGCGCATCTTGCGGTAGTCGACAGCGAGCGTCACGACCAGCGCGCCACATCCAAGAGCGACGAACACCGCTTGGCGCTTCAGGAAGAAGTAGGGATCGCCACCGTCGATCTCCAACGAGTTGCGAGTGGCGCTGTAGATCATGAGAAGACCGAGCGCTGCAATCGCAAAGGTGGCGCCCAACAAGACCAGATCGAGGTGGCGCAGCGGCGTGGCCTCCAGACGATCCCGACGCCGGGTCTGGAGAGGCGGGTTCGCGACCGCGCTCATTCGATGGCTCCGGGCTGGTCCCCGATGCTCGGGGTTTCATCGTCGCTGACCACACCGGCCAGGGCGTCCATGACGCTGCGAACGATGGGAGCCGCTACCTCGCTCCCGAACCCGGCCTCCTCGATCACCGCCGCCACGATGTACTGGGGTTGACCGACGGGGGCGCGTGCCGGCCAGATGCCGACGTACAACGACGTGTCCTGCTTGCCCCCGACCTCGGCGGTCCCCGTCTTTCCTGCCGTGTTGGCTTTGTCGGGGAAGCCGTCGAAGATCCCCGGGCCGCCGACGGTTCCCTCACCGCTGTTCACCACTCCGATGAGTCCGTCGATGATGGCGTTGCGCCACGCGGGCATGACCTCGTTGGTGCGGATCACGGTGTCCTCGGTGGTGCGCGCCACCGAGCCGTCCGGCTCGAGGATCTCGGAGACGAGCTTGGGCTGGAAGAGCGTTCCGCCGTTCATGAATGTCGCGTAGGCGTTCGCGAGTTGCAGCGGCGTGGCGAGGAAGTCGCCCTGACCCACCGCAAGGTTGACGTTGTCGCCGGGGAACCAGGTGCACCGGTCGGCCTCTTCCTGCCCGGCGGGCTCGTCGCAGCTTCCGACACCGCTGGCCTCGGCGAAGCCGCGCTTCCACTCCGAGTCGGGGACACGACCGGTCTGTTCATCGGGAAGAGGGATACCGCTCGGTGCCTCGAACCCGTAGTTTCGCGCCACGGTCTGGATCGCTTCACTCTCGGGCTCCTCGCGACTCCAGAGCTCTCCGCCCACACCGTAGAAGTAGACGTCGCTCGACACCGTGAGTGCCCCGCTGAGGTTGACGGGGCCGTAGCTGTTCTCGGGCCCACCGGCGTTCGTGAACTCACGGTCGCCGATCACGTAAACGCCCCCGTCGACGATCGTTGTCTCGGGCGTACGGAGGCCGGATTCGAGAGCGGCGAGCCCCGAGATCAGCTTGAACGTCGAACCCAACGCGTACTGCCCCTGGATCGCACGGTTGCTCAACGGGAAGGCACTCTGCTCCTCGTTGTAGAAGGCGAACAGCTTCGGGTCGATGCCGCCCACGAACTCGGACGGGTCGTACGACGGATACGACGCCATCGCCACCACCGACCCGTCACGGGCGTCGAGAACGACGATGGATCCGGCATCCGCGTTGAAGGTCTCGAAGGTGAGCACCTCGTTCTCGTCCTGGCGTGTGGCGGCGGCGTCGAGCCCCTGGGAGAGTGCCGCCTCGGCGGCACGTTGGATCTCGGCGTCGATCGTGAGCTTCACGTCCTTTCCGGGCTCACCCTCACGTAGGTCGAGCGTTCCGACGACGTTGCGGTCGGCGTCGACCTCGAGGGTCTCGCGGCGCGGCACCCCGCGCAGCTCCGGCTCGAAGGTGAGCTCCACACCCGCCTTACCGATGTCCTCCCCGATTTGGTAATCGGCGTCGGAGTCGGCACGTAGATCGAGCTCTTCCTCGTTGATCTCACCGACGTAGCCGAGGACGTGTGCGGCGAGCACACCCTCCGGATACTCGCGAATCGGCTGCTGGACGGCTTCGACCCCCGGGAAATCCTCCTGGTGCTCACGGATGTAGAGCAAGGCATCCTTGGAGACGGTTCCGGGCGGGACGTCGATGGCCACGATGATCGGCTGCAATGGTGAGTTGCGTTCGTCGCCGAAGCGTTCCTCGATCGATTCCCTGTCGACGCGCAGGAGTTCGGAGAGACGCCCGATGCTGAGCTCGCGGTCCTCGTCGGAAATCGCCGGGTCCATCACGATGGCCGATGCTTCACGGTTGGTGACGAGGGGCGTCCCGTTACGATCGAGGATCCTGCCTCGCGGCGACTCGGTCTGGATGACCTCGGTGCGGTTCGTCTCGGCAACGGAGGCGAACTCCTGACCGGATCCGACCTGGAGGAACCAGAGCCGCACGAAGAGCGCGCAGAAGAGGCCCAGAACCACCACTCCGATCAGAGAGATGCGGAACTTGCTGCCTTCGCTCATGTCCCCAGCCTGATGGATCCGCGTGAGTGCCGGCGCACGGGCGCGGCGATGCGGGCCCCGAGCGAGGTGTCACTCCGTACAGCGTCGGTGGCTCCCGCGGAGTTCCCCGGGCGGTTCACGAGCAGCCTCATCGCCCACGCCAGGTTCCTACGGCGGTCGGGTCCCGGTCGGCCCAGGTGGCAAAGGGGAAGATGACCGGCGACAGGACCGCGTCGTAGAGCGCGGACACGAACACGATCGTGAGGGTGCGGGCCGTCATGAGCTGATCCTGGCCTGCCAGGATCCCCACCGTGACGAACAGCAGGCCTCCGAAGAGACCCGCCATACCCCCGATGAGCGGGGTGATCCAGATCGACGCCCGAATGAGTCCCGACTCCACGAGCCCCACGATGTAGCCGGTGACCGAATACGCCAACGCCGAGAGCCCGAGGGGAGTCTCGAGGAAGAGGTCGACGAGGAGACCGGCCGCGAACCCGAACAGAAGACCGCTCTCGGGTCCGGATCGGTAACCGATGGCCGCCGTAGCGACCAGAGCCACGGCGGGTGCGGCGTCGAGGATCTCCAGGCGCGGGAAGACCGCCACCTGGAGAAGTACCGTCACCACGAGTAGCAGCACGAGCCGGAGTTGACGGGCCATCACACGACCCCTGTCTGCGAAGTCCCGACCCACGATGCTCCTGTCGCCGCTCCTGTCGCCGGAATCATGGCGCGGGCCAGATCAGGATCTTGACCAACTCGAGCTCGGCGAGGTCCACGATCGGCTCGAGCCGGATGCGCTGCTGGACCTCTCCGGGCGCTCGGTCGGCCTCGGCGACGGTTCCGACGGGGATCCCCGGAGGAAAGCGGCTCATCTCGCCGAGGGTCACCGCCACCTGTCCTTCGCCGACGTCGGCGTCGGGATCGACGAAGTCGACCGCGAGCTTCTTACGCCCGACCTGACCGACGGCGGAACCTGTCTGGTTTTCGATTCGGATGCTCACGCCAGAGGCTTCGTCGGTGATCAGCAGGACTTTGGACGAGGTCTCGCCGGCGAGCACGACGCGCCCGACCAGACCGTCGCCCGCGACGACCGGCATTCCCTCAGTGATACCCGACGACTTTCCCTTGTTCACGGTGATGGTCTGCTCGAACGAGTTCGGAGCGGGAGCGATGACGGCGGCGGCCACGCCGTCGAGGTCGCCGGCGAACGGGAGCTCGAGGAGCCGACGAAGTTCTTGGTTCTCGGAGATGGCACCCTCGGCACGGGCCAACGAACCCTCCAGTTCGCCGACCTGGCGGCGCAGCTCGTCCCGTTCGCGGGCGACGTCGCCGGAATTGGCCACGCCGTCGAACCACTCGCTCACAGGGTTCACGGTGCCGTCGACCGCCGACTGGATCGGGGATGACACATCCAGGGCGAGACGGCGGGCGGAATCGAACAGGCCGGAGGCCTGCCCACGTTGGTCGAGGGTGATCAGCGTGACCGCGCTGAGCACGACGAGTATCAGTAGGTAACGCCGGCTTCCCGGTCCTCCTCGAGCTACGGCCACGCGCCCGGTGCCTTTCCGGGGCGGTTACGCCGACTGCGACGAGATCAGGACCTGCTTGAGCGCCTCGAACTCCTCCAGGCACTGACCGGACCCGATGACGACCGAGTCGAGCGGTGAGTGAGCCAGGACGATCGACATGCCGGTCTCGGAGGCCAGGCGAGCGTCGAGACCGTGGAGCAGGCTGCCGCCACCGGTGATGACGATTCCCCGCTCCATGATGTCGGCGGCCAGTTCGGGGGGCGTCTTGTCGAGGGTGACCTTGACGGCGTCGACGATCTGAGCGACCGGCTCCTCGACAGCCTCCCGGATCTCGTTGGTGGAGACGACGATGGTCTTGGGTAGGCCCGAAATGAGGTCGCGGCCGCGGATCTCCGCGTACAGCTCCTTCTCGAGCGGGTATGCGCTGCCGAGCGCGACCTTGATCTCCTCCGAGGTCCGCTCCCCGAGCGCGAGGGAGTACTCCCGCTTGACGAAGCTGATGATGGCCTCGTCGAGCTCGTCGCCGCCGATGCGAATGGACTCACTCGCCACGATCCCACCGAGGGAAATGACGGCGACTTCTGTCGTGCCGCCGCCGATGTCGACGATCATGTTGCCCGCCGGCTCGTGAACGGGAAGACCCGCTCCGATCGCGGCCGCCATCGGCTCTTCGATGATGTACGCGGGCTTGCGTGCGCCCGCGTACTCCGCGGCCTCTTGCACGGCTCTCTGTTCGACACCTGTGATTCCCGAGGGAACACAGATGACCATCCGCGGCTTGGCCCACCGGCGGCTGTGCACCCGTTGTATGAAGTAGCGGAGCATCTTCTCGCAGACGTCGAAGTCGGCGATCACGCCGTCGCGCAGGGGGCGGGTTGCGATGATGTGCCCGGGTGTGCGGCCGATCATCTGCTTCGCTTCGGAGCCCACAGCGAGCGCGCGGCCGTCACGCGAGTCGATAGCCACGACCGAGGGCTCGTTCAGGACGATGCCGCGACCACGTACGTAGACCAACGTGTTGGCGGTTCCGAGATCGACGGCCATGTCACGGCCCACGATCGTGGAGTACCAGGGTTCACTCACGGGTCAGTCCTCTGGGAAGCATGCGACGCGCACGGTGGTACGCGGTGACGACCGGCGCGTCGTTCCACCCCCCGGAGAGTGCGCGCCAAGCAGCCAAGGCTACGGGTTGTCGGTGAATCGGTCCAGCCGAACCCGCCCGGCTCGGCGATGCTGCTGTTCAGACCGCCAGAACCGGGAAGAACAGTGCGATCTCACGCTCCGCGGATTCCGCGGAGTCGGAACCGTGAACGAGGTTTTCACCCGTCTCGAGGGCGAGATCTCCGCGAATCGTTCCGGGTGCGGCCTCCCGCGGGTTCGTCGCCCCCATGAGTGTGCGGACGGTCTTCCACGTGTCGGGTCCGCCCTCGACGACCATCGCCACGAGCGGCGACCGCGTGATGAACGCGACCAGGTCTCCGAAGAACGGCTTCCCCTCGTGCTCGGCATAGTGACGCCCGGCGAGATCCGCGTCGATCCGGCGCAGTTCCATGGAGGTCACCCGAAGGCCCTTGGCCTCGAGTCGACGGATGATTTCCCCGGTCAGGCCACGCTCCACGGCGTCAGGCTTGCAGAGGACGAGGGTGCGCTCTCCCGCAGGAATGATGTTCTTGGGCATGCGGCGCACAGTACCGGTGCCGCGGCGCTGTTCGCACAGCGAGGTGCTGTTCGCGCAGCGAGGAGCCTCAGGCGAGAACCACGGTGCGCGCCGCGCCGACGAGGTACAGCGAGCCCGTGATGAGGAGCTGGCCGTCCTCACTGGTCAGCGATCGCGCCACGGTCACAGCATCGGACACGTTGTCCACCGTCGTGATACGAGCGTCGTTGATCCCGAGATCGCGCGCCGCTCGAGCGAGCTCCTCAGGATCCATCGCGCGCGGGCTCGGCGGACGCGCACACACGATCCTTTCGGAACGGCGGGCGTCGAGCGCCTCGAGCATCTCGCGTGGATCTTTCTCGCGCAGGAGTCCCACGAGCAGCGTGCGCGGCGACGAGGCGAACTCCTCCTCGATCGCGGCGAGCATGGCCTGCGCGCCCGCCACATTGTGGGCACCGTCGAGAATGACCAGCGGACGGTGTCCCACCACCTCGAGCCGACCCGGTGACGTGATCGACGCGAACGCCGTCTCCACCACCTCGCCCGGCAACGCAGCCCCCACAAACGCTTCTACGGCTGCGAGAGCCAACGAGGCGTTCTCGGCCTGGTGGGCACCATGCAGGGGAAGGGCTATATCGGAATAGGACCTCTCGGGAGTCTGGAACGACACCAGCCGCCCGCCGTGTGCGAGGAGGTTTTCGGTCACGGAGAAGTCGACGCCGCGGCGGAGTACCCGGGAAGCGCCCCGGTCGACGAAGTGGCCGGTGAGATCGGGATCGGTCTCGCCCAGGACGAGTGTCGACCCCTCGGCCACGATTCCCGCCTTGTCAGCGGCGATCTCCTCGCGACTCGATCCGAGATACTCGACATGGTCGATGCTCACGTTCGTGACCACGGCCACGTCGCCGGTGATGACGTTGGTCGCATCCCAGGTTCCCCCCAGGCCGACCTCGACCACAGCCGCTTCCACCGCGATGTCGGCGAACCAGCTCAGCGCCGCGGCGGTGAGTATCTCGAAGAACGTGGGCCGCTCGGCGACGAAGTCCTCCACGAGCGCCACCCGACTCAAGGTGTCGGCCAGGTCGAAGTCGGAGATCGGTTCACCGTCACGCGCGAGCCGTTCGTTGACACGTTCGAGGTGGGGGCTCGTGTACGACCCGGTCGACACGTCCATTTCGGTGAGCAGCGCGGAGATCATGCGGGCGGTGGACGTCTTGCCGTTCGTACCCGTGACGTGGAGACTCGGAAACTCCAGCTGAGGACTACCGAGTAGCTCGACGACGGATCGGATCCGTTCGAGGCTGGGTGGAGGTGGAGCCACGTCGCCTCCGACGCGCTCCAGGTCGACGTGGTCGTCGAGCCACGCCCGCGCCTGATGGATGTCCATTCGTTCAACCAAGTCGTTCATCCGAGCGACGCGCGCTGGTCGCGCAGAGCATCGAGAGATTCCGCCACCTCCACGTGACGGGCACGCTGGGTCGCCACGACATCTGCGGGGGCGCGTTCGAGGAAGGAGTCGTTGGAGAGCTTCTTCTCGATCTGAGCGAGTTCCTTCTCGAGCCGAGCGACCTGCCGATCGAGCTGTGAGCGTGCGGCGTCGAGGTCGATGAGGCCTTCGAAGGGGATCACGACGTCGGCGCCGTCTGCGACCAGCCGCTGCTCCCCCGTGCGGGCCGGTCGCGGTTCGGTTTCCAGCACCATCTCGTCGAGGCCGCCCAGCGCCTCCACCTCCGCGCTCAGAGCGCGAAGTGCCACAACCTGGTCGGTACCCGCGGGACGGACGAAGGCGCGGAACTTCTTCGACGGAGCCACGTTGTGCTCGGAGCGGAATCTCCGCACCGCGGACACGACTTCGATCACGACGGCCATCGCATCGTCGGCCTCCGTGTCGACGACGCCCGCGCTCTCGGCCGGGAACGGTGCCGTCATCACCATTCCGTCACCTCCGAGTCGACTCCACAACTCCTCGGTCACGAATGGGACCACGGGATGCAGGAGACGAAGGATCGCGCTGAGTCCGATACCGAGGACGCGCTGGGTCCGGTCCCGCTCGGCGGTCTCGGCCAGAGGCAGCTTCGAGAGCTCGATGAACCAGTCGCAGAACTCGTCGCGGGTGAAGTGCTGGAGCTCGCGAACTCCTTCGGCGAAGTCGTAGCGGTCGAAGCTCTCGTTGACCGTCGCCACCGTCTGTTCGAGGCGCGAGAGCATCCACCGCTGCGGGATCGACGCGTTGTCCAGCGCATCACGCGCCTCGGGGCCCGTGAGCTCCGCCAGCGTTCGACCGTCCAGGTTCATCGACACGAAGCGCGACGCGTTCCACAACTTGTTGACGAAGTTACGTGCGCCTTCCACCCACTCTTCGGCAAGAGGAACGTCCTGACCGGGGCTTCCGGCACGCACGAGGGCGAAGCGGAGAGCATCGGCGCCGAAGCGGTCTGCGAGCTCGAGGGGGTCAATGGCGTTGCCGAAGGACTTCGACATCTTGCGACCCTCGGCGTCGCGCACGAGCCCGTGGATGGCAACGTCGCGGAACGGCACGTCGTCTGCGAAGTAAAGCCCCATCTGCATCATGCGGGCGACCCAGAAGTAGATGATGTCGAAACCCGTGTGAAGCATGGCGTTGGGGTAGAAGCGCTCGAGATCCTCGGTGCGGTCGGGCCAGCCGAGCGTGCTGAACGGCCAGAGGGCCGACGAGAACCAGGTGTCGAGGACGTCGTCGTCCTGATGGAGGTCGCGCCCTGCGCACTTGGGACACGAGGTCTGGTCCTCGGTGGAGACCACCACCTCGGAGCAGTCGTTGCAGTACCAGGCCGGAATACGGTGCCCCCACCAGATCTGGCGGGAGATGCACCAGTCACGCAGGTTCTCCATCCAGTCGAAATAGAGCTTCTCCCAGCGCTGGGGAATGAACTGGGTGCGACGGGCCTGCACAGCCTCGATGGCGGGTTGGGCCAACGGTCCGACCTTCACGAACCACTGGAGCGACAGCCACGGTTCGACGACGGTGTGGCACCGGTAGCAGTGCCCCACCGAGTGTCGGTGCTCTTCCACGCCGACGAGATGGCCGGCCGATGTCAGCGCATCCTTGACCGAGCGTCGGGCTTCGAAGCGATCCTGACCCTCGAAGTCACCGCCGTTCGCGTTCACAGCCGCCTCGTCGGTGAAGATGTCGACGGCAGGAAGATCGTGGCGCTGCGAGATCTCGAAGTCGTTCGGGTCGTGAGCGGGTGTCACCTTCACGGCACCCGTGCCGAAAGCGGAATCCACGGCCTCGTCGGCCACGACCGGGATCTCGCGTCCCACGAGAGGAAGGGTCAGGGTGCGCCCGACGGCGTCGCGGTAGCGATCGTCGTCGGGATTGACCGCCACGGCCGTGTCGCCGAGCATCGTCTCGGCACGGGTCGTGGCGACCTCGATCGATCCCGAGCCGTCGCTGAACGGATACGAGATCGTCACCAGCTCGCCGTCGAGGTCAACGTGTTCGACCTCGATGTCGGAGAGGGCAGTGTGGCACCGCGGGCACCAGTTGATGATCCGGTTCGCTCGGTAGACGAGGCCTTCTTCATAGAGGCGGACGAAGACGACACGCACGGCCTTCGACAGCCCCTCATCGAGCGTGAAACGCTCACGACTCCAGTCGCAGGAGAAGCCCAACGTACGCATCTGTTCGACGATGCGGCCACCCGAGTTCGCCTTCCACTCCCACACGCGCTCGACGAATGCATCGCGCCCCAGGTCGTGGCGGTCCGTGCCTTCCTTGGTGAGTTCTCGCTCGACGACGTTCTGAGTGGCGATGCCGGCATGATCCATCCCGGGGACCCAGAGCGCGGCGTCTCCCTGCATTCGCTTGCGCCGGATCGTCGCGTCGATGAGCGAATGCTCGAAGGCGTGCCCCATGTGGAGCGACCCGGTGACGTTCGGGGGTGGGATGACCACGCAGAACGGATCGCCGTCAGGATTGATCTCCGGAGCGAAGGCGCCCGAGGCCTCCCACTTCCCGTACCACCGTGCTTCGGCCGCGGCCGGGTCGTACGCCTTGGGGAAGTCATCCCCCGCAGAATCGGTCACGTGTGGGGAGTCTCGGTCGGCAGAGCTAGAGGAAGCCGAGGATCAGCGGTGCAGGTATCCTGCGCCGCCCGAGGCGGGGCCCAGTGGCCTGGCGCCGAAGGCGCCGAGAGCGACTAAGCACTGCGGCGCCGTTCGCCCTCTTCGAGGGTGGGCGTCACGACGCCGCGCACAACGTCTTCGTCGACGACACAGCGGTTGACGTCACCTCGACTCGGCAGCTCGTACATGACCTCGAGCAGGACACTCTTCGAGGATCGCCCGCAGACCCCGTGCGCCCGTCCCGCGCTCGAGTGCGAGGTCGGCCACCGCCTGCGATCGCGTCCTCGGTGAACTCGAGGTCGACGTCGTCGAAGTGAAAGAACTTCTGGTACTGCTTGGCGAGCACGTTCTTCGGCTCGAGAAGGATGCGCACGAGGGCGTCGTCGTCGAGGTTGTCGACGGAGCTCATGACCGGAAGGCGCCCGACGAACTCGGGAATCAGCCCGAACTTCAGGAGGTCCTCCGGTAGTGCTTCGGTGAGCACCGCCCCTACGTCGCGGTCGTCGTTGCGTCTGAGGTCGGCGCCGAACCCGACGCCCTGGTTGCCGATACGGCTCTCGATGATCTTGTCGAGTCCGCTGAAGGCGCCACCGCAGATGAACAGGATGTTGGTGGTGTCGATCTGGATGAACTCCTGGTGAGGATGCTTGCGACCACCCTGCGGGCGGCACCGAGGCGGTGGTGCCCTCGAGGATCTTCAGCAGCGCCTGCTGCACACCCTCGCCCGACACGTCACGGGTGATCGACGGATTCTCGGCCTTGCGGGCGATCTTGTCGATCTCGTCGATGTAGATGATCCCGGTCTCGGCCTTCTTCACGTCGTAGTCGGCCGCCTGGATCAGCTTCAGCAGGATGTTCTCGACGTCTTCGCCGACGTAGCCGGCCTCGGTGAGCGCCGTGGCGTCCGCGATCGCGAAGGGGACCTTCAACATGCGGGCCAGGGTCTGTGCCAGCAGAGTCTTGCCGCAGCCGGTGGGTCCGATGAGCAGGATGTTCGACTTCTGGAGCTCGACCTCGGGATCGCCGTAGGCACCCACCTGCACACGCTTGTAGTGGTTGTAGACCGCCACCGAGAGGATCTTCTTGGCGGTCTCCTGCCCGATGACGTAGCCGTTCAGGTAGTCGTAGATCTCGCGGGGCTTGGGAAGCTCGTCGAAGCTGACCTCGCTGGTCTGCGACAGCTCCTCTTCGATGATCTCGTTGCAGAGGTCGATGCACTCGTCGCAGATGTAGACACCGGGACCCGCGATGAGCTTCTTGACCTGCTTCTGGCTCTTCCCGCAAAAGGAGCACTTCAGCAGGTCGCCCCCGTCACCGAACTTCGCCACGGTGCTCTCCTCGCCGTGTTGTCGGAAGTGTTGTCGGAAGTGTCGTCGGTCTCGTCGTTCGTCTCGTGCGTGCGCTCAGTCCGCTGCCGAGGCGACGGCTGTGAGTTCGCGCGCTGTGATCACTTCGTCAATGATGCCGTATTCCTTGGCCTCTTCCGCGCTCATGATGAAGTCGCGGTCGGTGTCCTTCTTGATCCGCTCGATGGACTGGCCCGTGTGGCCCGCCAGGAGCTTGTCGAGGAGCTGGCGCATCCGGATCATTTCCTTGGCCTGGATCTCGATGTCGGCGACCTGACCCTGGGTCCCGCCGTGGGGCTGGTGGATGAGGATCCGTGCGTGCGGGCAGGCAGAATCGCTTGCCGTTCGCGCCGGCGGCGAGGAGCACGGCGGCGGCCGACGCGGCCTGGCCGACACAGATCGTCTGCACCTTGGGCTTGATGTACTGCATCGTGTCGTAGATCGCGAACAGGCCCGTGATCTCGCCACCGGGCGAGTTGACGTAGATCGAGATGTCCTTGTCGGGGTCTTCGCTCTCGAGATGGAGCAGCTGGGCGATGATGAGGTTCGCCACGGCGTCGTCGATGGGCGTGCCGAGGAAGATGATCCGCTCCTTGAGCAGGCGGGAGTAGATGTCGAAAGCCCGCTCCCCGCGGTTCGTCTGCTCGATGACCGTCGGGACGAGATAGTTGCGGATCGGCTCGCTCACTCTGGGGTGTCCTCCGTGTCTTCTGGTGTCGGTGCTGTCGGTGCTGTCGGTGCTGTCGGTGCTGTCGGTGCTGTCGGGTCTTCGGGTGGTTCCTCGTCGGGGAGGGTGAGGTCGAGCGGGTTCCCGTCGGGGTCGACGACCTGTGCGTTGTCGACGAGGAACTGCAGGGCCTTGCCCCGTGCCACCTCAGAGGCTACCGCCCCCAACACCCCTCGCCGGTCCAGATCTTTGCGCAGAGCCTCTGGCTTCTCGTCCATCTGGCCCGCCAGCTTCTCGATCTCGGTGTCGATCTCTTCCTCGGTCGCCTCGATCTCCTCCTGGGAAACGACCGCCCGCAGCGCCAGATCCGCCAACACCGCCGCGCGCCGATCCCTCACGGGCACCGGCGAGGAACTCCTGCGGATCCTGACCGGTGGCCTGGAGGTACTGCTCGAGTGACACGCCCTGGGGCTCGAGGCGATGCGCCAGGTCGTGGACCCGACGTTGCATCTCTTCGTCCACGAGGGCTTCGGGCGGGTCGATACTCACGAGACCCGCCACCTCTTCGAGAACCTTGTCGCGCAGCGTCATCTGTGCCTGGAGAACCGCGTAGACGCCGAGGCGCTTTCGCACGTCGGCGCGCAGTTCCTCGATCGTGTCGAACTCGCTCGCCTCGGAGGCGAACTCGTCGTCGGCGTCGGGCAGGTCTTTGCGCTTCGTCTCCTTCACGAGCACGCGGAACGAGGCGTTCGCTCCGGCGTGGTCGGCGGCTCCCTCGGGGAGCGTGGCGGTGAACTCGAGGATCGCTCCGGGCTTCTCGCCGCGCAGCTGGCCGTCGAGCTCCGGCACGACCCTTTCGGAGCCCACTTCGTAGAGGAAGTCGGTGGCCGTGAGCCCGTCGAGCGTCTCGCCGGCGACGGTGCCCGTCACGTCGATGCTGGCGAAGTCGCCGTCGATCAGGGGGGCTGTCGAGTCCTCGAGATCGGCAAACCGGTCGCGGAGCTGGTCGATCTGGGTTTCGACTGCGTCGTCGTCGGCCTCGGGGGCCTCGATCTCGACGATCAGGCCCTTGTAGCCGTCGAGCGTCACGGTGGGACGGATCTCGACGACCGCGTCGAACTCGACGTCACCGTCCTCTTCGCCCGCCGTGATCTCGATCTCGGGCGACGCGATCACGTCGATGTCCTCGGAACCGACCGCATCCGCGTAGTACCCGGGGATCGCGTCGCGAAGAGCCTGCTCACGTGCGGCACCCGGGCCGAACTGGGCTTCGAGGATCTTCCGTGGCGCCTTGCCGGGACGGAACCCCGGGATCTTCACCTCTTGCGCCAGTTTGCGGAAGGCGGCGTCGACGGCCTTCTCGAACTCACCGGCCGGAACAGCGACGTGGAGCTTGACCTTGTTCTGTTCGACGGACTCGACGGAGGTGTGCATCAGAACGCCCGAGTGTACCGGTGCCCTCTAGGATTGACGGGACCGGGGAGTGGCGCAGCTTGGCAGCGCGCCTGCTTTGGGAGCAGGAGGTCGGGGGTTCAAATCCCCCCTCCCCGACTCGACGTCCCGGACCGGTACCGTGGACCTCCCACGCGGGTGTAGCTCAATGGCAGAGCCTCAGCCTTCCAAGCTGATGACGCGGGTTCGATCCCCGTCACCCGCTCCAGCATCCTGTGCCGCGCCAAGGTGGTGTCCCCTCACGTCGTGGGCTCGAACCGGGGCGCGCCATGTCGCCCGGTACACTGCTCGGGCGCCCTGGATGGCACGAGCGCCCGTAGCTCAGGGGACAGAGCGTCGGACTTCTAATCCGATGGTCGGGGGTTCGAATCCTCCCGGGCGCGCCCGTTCATGGTGGCCGTAGCTCAGCTGGTGAGAGCGCCTGGTTGTGGTCCAGGAGGTCGGGGGTTCGAATCCCCTCGGTCACCCCAAACGGTGTCGGCTCCGGTCGATGCCTCGGTTACAGCCTCGGTTACAGCCTCGGTTACTCGGTCTTGGCGGGACGGTCCAACACCGACCGCAGGGCCGGTTCCAGTTCGGCATGCTCGAACGTGAACCCGTCGGCGGCCAGGCGTTCCGGGCGCACCCTCTGGCTCGCGAGCAGCGTGGCGTCCACCATCTCCGACGTCAGCACGATCCGCAGCGGCCAGAGCGGGGTCGGCAGGAACGTGGGTCGGTGCAAGACGTCCCCGAGTGTGGTGGCGAAGTCGCGTTGGCGGACCGGGGCCGGTGACGTGGCATTCACGGGACCCGAGACCTCCGAGGCGGTGAGCAGGTGTTCGATGGCGGCCACCTCGTCGTGCAGGGAGATCCACGAGAGCCACTGATCACCCGGGCCGACCCGACCGCCCAGCCCCAGCTTGAACGGAAGCAGCTGGCGGGCCAGCACACCGCCATCACCGTCCATCACGAGGCCCGTACGCAGGTGAACCACCCGGATCCCGGATTCCTCGGCCTCCTGGGTCGATTCCTCCCATCGCTCACAGAGCGCGGCGAGGAAGTCGTCTGATCGAGTGACCGAGGTCTCGGTGAGCTCCTCGTCGCCCCGGTGCGCGCCGTAGACGCCGATCGCAGACCCGGAGATCAGGACCGAAGGAGGCCGGTCGAGCGAGGCCAGCGCGCTGCTCAGCAGCCGCGTGCTCTCGGTGCGGCTGCGCAAGAGCCGCGACTTTCGTTTCGGCGACCACCGGCCCTCGCCGATGCCGGCGCCCGCGAGGTGAACCACCGCATCGACGCCCTCGAGACCGGCCGTGTCGATCGTCCCCTCCGCAACATCCCACGGAAGACGATCATCATCCGCGGACAGCGCCGTGTCGGGACGGGTCATCCGGATGACCCGGTGACCCTTGTCGCGCAGTGAGCCGACCAGGGCGGATCCGATCAGGCCTGTGGAACCGCTCACAGCCACCGTCAGAACCTGTGGGTCCATGGGCGAGATCTCTCCGAGCTTCTCAGGGGCGGTTCTCGTGTGAAGCGGTGCCCGTCCACGGTAGGTGTCGCGCTGCACCGTCGGACAAGTCGGACCAGCGGCCGCTTCTTTCAGCGGCCCTATCCGGTGGCGTGAGCGGGCGAGGCGCTCAGTTCGCACCGCCCAGTTCACGCCGCGGCGTCCACGGTGCGACAAGATGGGCCGGTGCACATCGTTGTGATCGGGGCCGGCGAAGTCGGGTCCTTCCTCGCGGAACGCCTCAGCCGCGAGGGCCACGACGTCGCCATGGTCGAGCGGGACCCCGAGCGCCTCGAGGCCTTGACCCGCCGAGTGGACGTTCTCGGCGTGCGAGGCGGCGGCGCGAGCCCGGCCGCCCTTCGGGACGCCCGCGTGGACCGGTCCGCGCTCACCGTGGCCGTCACCGATGTCGACGAGACGAACATGCTCGCCTGCAAGCTCGCGAGACAGCTCGGCACCAAGGCGGCGATGGCGCGCATCGAGAGCCCCGAGCTTCGTGCGGCGACGAGCAGCCAGATTCGCCACGACATGGGTATCGACCTGGTGATCGATCCCGACGCCGAAACGGCCGAACAGATCCTCGAGCTTCTGGAGTTCCCGGGCACCGCCGAAGTCGCCAAGATGGCTGGGGGCGATCTCGTCGTCATCGGCGCCCGGATCCCCGCCCATGCTCCGTTCGTGGGCCACACGCTGGCCGAGATCGCCGCCGAGCACGAGCCGAACTGGGACTTCCTCTTCGGTGCCATCATCCGCGGCGACCAGACGATCATTCCCCGCGGGAACCACCGGATCGAGGTGGACGACTTCATCCGCATCGTGTGCAAGACCAAGGCGCGCCGCGAGATCCTCAGTCAACTCGGGCTCGGTATGTCGGCGCCGAAGCGGGTGCTCGTCCTCGGGGGTGGCCGAATCGGCTCTGCGGTCGCCGAACACCTCAGCCGACGCCGGGCGCAGGTCGTCGTCATCGATCGCGACCCCGAGCGCGTCGAACAACTGGGCCGTACGCTCGACAAGGCGATCGTCGTCCAAGGAGAGATCACCGACGATGAGCTTCTCCACCAAGAGGGTGTTGCCGCCGCCGACGCTGTGATCGCACTGACGGGCGAGGACGACGCCAACGTGCTGGCCTGCATCTACGCGAAGTCGGCCGGCACGCGCGAGACGATCGCGGTGGCCCACCGCCTCGAGTTGCTGCCACTACTCCGCGAGGTCGGCATCGACGTCGCCCTGTCGCCACGAACGGCAAGCGCCAACGCCGTCCTGCGTTTCGTTCGCGGGGGCGTCGCGGCCGTTTCCACGGTGCTCGAGGGTGAGGCGGAGGTCATCGAACTGGAGGTGATGCCCGACAGTGCCGCCGACGGCGCCCTCATCGCCGAACTTCGGCTGCCCAAGGAGGGCGTCGTGTTGGGCGGTGTCGTGCGCGACGGCAAGGGCCAGATCGCCCGAGGGCGCACCACGCTGCGATCCCGGGATCACGTGATCATCTTCGGTATGCCCCACGCCCTCGAAGAGATCAAGCCGATCTTCGGCTGACCCCCGTGGCTCAGAGGGCACCGCACTGATGTTCCGTCGTCGCGAGTCCGTGGTGATCCATGTCGCGGGGCTGGCGGTCGCCATCGGGGGGCTCGGAATGCTCGCCGCCGCCATCGTCGAGACGATCGACGGAGGGACCGAAACGGTGGAGCTCTACGCGTGCGCCGCAGGGTCGGGGGCGGTCGGCTTCGTGATGAACCGGTGGTCGCTCCTTCCCCCGCGGATCGACACGCGCAGCGTCTTCTCCGCGGTGACAGCCGCCTGGGTGGCGCTCGCCGTCGCCTCGAGCATCCTCTATCTCGTCACCGGCACCTTCTCCTCGTTCGCCGACGGGATGTTCGAGTCGATCTCGGGGTTCACGACCACAGGCGCCAGCGTTCTCGACCCCATCGAGGGAACACCGGCAGGTGTGCTGTTCTGGCGTTCAACGACGCAGTGGCTGGGCGGCATGGGCGTCATCGTGCTCGTGGTGGCCGTGCTGCCCCTTCTCGGCGTCGGCGGCATGGAGCTCCTGGCCGCCGAGGCACCCGGACCGTCCGACGAACGCCTCACACCCCGGGTGCGCTACACCGCACAACGTCTGTGGGCGGTCTACGTGGGCTTCACCGTCGCCATCGTCATCGCCTATCTCGCGGGCGGCATGAGCGTCTTCGACGCCGTCAACCACTCCTTCACGACGATCTCGACGGGCGGCTTTTCGACGCACGACGCGTCCTTCGCCCACTTCGACTCCGCCTATCTCGAGTGGGCCGCTGTCGTCAGCATGTTCGCTGCAGGGGCCAGCTTCACCATGTACTGGCGGGCGCTGCGTGGAAAACCCTTCGTGCTGTTCCGCTCGCCCGAAGCACGCGTGTACCTGTTGTTGGTGCTGGCGGTGACCGGCGTCGCGTTGGTCGCCAACCGGTCGGAACTCGGGATGGGCCACGATGCGATCCGCGACTCCCTCTTCACCGTCGTCTCCATTGCCAGCACCACGGGCTACGTGATCGTCGACTTCACCCGGTGGGCCGTCTCCCCCCAGGTGCTGCTCCTCGTGCTGATGGGAATCGGCGCCATGGCCGGCTCGACGGCCGGAGGTTTCAAGGTCGTGCGGACAATGGCCATCGGCGGCTACGCGCGGCGTGAGCTGCTGCGCGCCCTGCATCCCCGGATGGTTCGACCCGTACGGGTGGGTCGGAATGCGCTGGATGAACGGATCGTCAGCCGGATCATGGGATTCCTCGTGCTGTTCCTGGGCATCATCCTGATCGGCACGGTGGTGATGGCTGCATTCGGTGAGGACATCGTGACCTCCCTGTCGGCGACCACGAGCGCTATCGGAAACGTCGGCCCGGCGCTCGGAACTCTCGGAGCGGGGAACTTCTCAGGAGTCGACCTCGGCACCGAGATCACCGCCACGGTCGTCATGCTGCTCGGTCGTCTCGAGATCTTCCCGGTGCTCCTCGCATTCGCCGCGCTGCCTCGCTGGTGGGCACACCGGGACCACGCGCGCCGGGCGGAGCGTGCACTTCGACACTGAGCACGCACAGGACGCCGACTAGCATCTCGGCACGGCGCTTGAGCGCTGTACGAGCGCCCCTAGCTCAACTGGATAGAGCGACGGACTCTTAATCCGCAGGTTCGGGGTTCGAGTCCCCGGGGGCGTACCACGAACCCACGAAAGGCCCCTCGGTGCGCGCGCGTCGTGATATCCGCAACGTGGCAATCGTTGCCCATGTCGACCACGGCAAGACCACGTTGGTTGATGCGTTGCTGCGTCAGGCCGGTACGTTTCAGGAGCACCAGGAAGTGGTCGATCGCGTGCTCGACTCGACGGACCTCGAGCGCGAGAAGGGCATCACGATCCTGGCCAAGAACACCGCCGTGCGCGTCGGCGGGGTGAAGATCAACATCGTCGACACGCCGGGCCACGCCGACTTCGGCGGCGAGGTCGAGCGTGGCCTCACCATGGTCGACGGCGTCCTGTTGCTCGTGGACGCGTCCGAGGGTCCTCTGCCCCAGACCCGCTTCGTGCTGCGCAAGGCGCTCGAGGGGCGCCTGCCCGTGATCGTGGTGGTCAACAAGGTGGACCGCGGTGACGCCCGTATCACCGACGTCGTACACGAGGTCGAGGAGCTGTTCCTCGATCTCGATGCCGACGAGCACCAGGTCGGCTTCCCGATCGTGTACTGCAACGCCCGCAGCGGGCGCGCGTCGCTCGACCCCGACGATCCCGACCTTCAGTTGCCCCGCGTGGCGCAAGAAGGCGGGCTCGAGCCACTTCTCGACGTGCTCCTCGAACATGTGCCCCCACCCGAGCACGACCCCGATCACCCCCTGCAGGCACTGGTCACCAACCTCGATGCATCGCCCTATGTCGGGCGGCTCGCGCTGTGCCGGGTGCGCCACGGCACCCTGCGGCGCGGCGAGGCGGTGGCGTGGTGTCGCGCCAATGGTTCCGTCGAGACCGTGAAGATCACGGAGCTCTACCTCACCGAGGGGCTCGAGCGGATCGACGCCGACGAGGCCGGGCCGGGGGAGATCGCCGCCATCGCCGGGCTCGCCGACGTCACCATCGGAGAGACGCTCGCGGATCCCGACGACCCCCTCCCGCTCCCGGTCATCCACATCGACGACCCGAGCTTGGCCATGACCATCGGCATCAACACCTCGCCGCTTGCCGGGCAGGACGGCGACAAGCTCACGGCCCGTCTCGTGAAGAGCCGGCTCGACGCCGAGCTCATCGGCAACGTGTCGCTGCGCGTTCGTCCGACCGAGCGTCCCGACGTTTGGGAGGTCCAGGGCCGCGGCGAGCTCCAGCTCGCACTGCTCGTGGAGACGATGCGCCGCGACGGCTTCGAGCTGACGGTTGGAAAACCCGAGGTCGTCACCAGGCTGGTGGACGACACGGTGCACGAGCCGGTCGAGCGGGTAGCGATCGATGTGCCCGAGGAGCACGTCGGCGCGGTCACCCAGATGCTCGCGGTGCGCAAGGGCCGCCTCGAGAACATGGTGAACCACGGCACCGGTTGGGTGCGTATGGAGTATCTCGTACCTGCCCGCGCCATGGTGGGGTTCCGCACCGAGTTTCTCACCAACACGTGCGGTACCGGGTTGCTGCACCAGGTGTTCGAGCGCTTCGAACCGTGGTTCGGTGAGCTACGCGCCCGCACGAGCGGTTCGCTCGTCGCCGATCGCCGCGGCGCGACCACCGCCTACTCGCTCTTCGCCATCCAGGAGCGCGGTGAGCTGTTCGTGGGGCCGGGGGCGGAGGTGTACGAGGGAATGATCATCGGCGAGACCGCGCGTCCCCACGACCTCGACGTGAATCCCACGAAGGAGAAGAAGCTCACCAACCACCGGGCATCGTCGGCCGACGAGCTCGTGCGCCTGGCACCGCCGCGTCCGCTGTCGCTCGAACAGGCTCTCGAGCTCATCGCAGCCGACGAGGTGGTGGAGGCGACGCCCGGCGCGGTGCGCCTGCGCAAAGCTGTTCTCGACCAGACGGTCCGCGGCCGCGCCACCAAGCGGGCAAAGGCGACGACCCGCGCGTAGGCACCTCAGCGGAACCCGGGGAGGTGCTCGGCCTCAGTCCAGTGCTGTGGCAGCCAGGAGGATCCCGAGCCCTCCGACGAACGCCATTGATTGCACCAGTTTGTCGCGAAGCCCGATCTGCGCGCTGATCTGAGGAAGCAGGTCGACAGCGGCGATGTAGATGAAGCTGCCGCCCGCGAAGGGAAGGAGAAGAGCCACGTCGACCGAGCGCGAGAGCGCGTAGGCCACCAGCCCTCCGAGGAGGAACGTGGTCGCGGAGAGCACGTTGAACACGAGAGCTCGCTTCCGGTTCCACCCACTGTGGATGAGGATCCCGAAGTCCCCGAGCTCCTGCGGGACCTCGTGCGCGGCGGCCACGAGCCAGGTCACGATACCGACACGGACATCCACGATGAACGCAGCGGCTACGGCCAGGCCACCGATGAAGTTGTGCAGACCGTCGGCGAGGAGGATGAGGTATCCGAGCGGGCGGTGCTGTGAGATACCGCGGTGGCAGTGATGCCAGTGCAGGAACTGCTCGAGGACGAAGAACGTCAGGAATCCGCCGACGAGCCAGACGTAGACGCCCAGGTCGTTGCCGATCTCCGAGATCGCCTCGGGGATCATGTGGAAGAACGCGCCGCCGAGAAGCGATCCTGCAGCCAGCGCGACCAGCGGCAGCACGATGCGATCCAACGTCTTCTCGGGCATCATCAGGGTGACGCTGCCGACGAGCGCGATCATGCTCATCGCAATCCCGCTGACGACGATCCAAGCAAGTGTTGGCATACCGAGCCGGTGTGGAGAGGTGTCCGGCTCAGGCTTCGCAGCACCCGACGACGAAGGAGGTGACGTTGCTGATGCTGATCCTCTCGGTCGTCTCGCCGGTCTCCGCGTCAATACCGACGATCTCACCGGAACCGGCGGAGTAGAGCCAGACCGAGCCGAGCCCGAGCGTGAGATGGAGCGGGTTCTCGAACGACTCCGCACTCTTCCTCACGTCGTCGGTGTTGTCGGTGTCGACCTCGAGAACCGTTCCATGGTCGGCATCGAGAACCCAGAGCCCTTCCGGACCGTACGCGATACCCCGCAACGCCCCCTCGCCGCCGATCTTGGTCCGACCGGTCTCGGTGACCGTCTCCGGATCCACGGAGACGAGTTCACCGGCGACGTCGTCGATCACCCAGACGGTCTCGTCACCAAGGGCCACCGCCCCGAAACGACATTCGTCGATGCCGCACAGCTGCAGGCGCCCCAACTCCTCGAGGTCGGCCGTGTCGATCTTTAGCAGGCCGAAGGTGGGCTCCACCACCAGCCAGAGCGCGCCCTCACCCACCACGAGGCCGGCGATACGTTCGGTTTCCGAACCGATGGTGGACCGGGCTGTGATCTCCTGTGTCGTGGGGTCGATCTTGACCAGATCCCTTCCGTCGTCGCCGGCAACCCATACCGCGCCCTCACCCGCTGCGATGAGTCCCGTCGACGAACCCACCTCGACCTCCGCGGTGACTTGGTTGTTCTCCGGGTCGAGGGCAAGAACGGTGCCTGCGGCCGTGGAGGCCCACAGCGCACCTTCACCGGTGGCGACGCCACGGGGCTCACCGCCCAGCGGGATCGTCGCCCTCACCGATCCGTCTTCGGGGTTGTAACGGGAGATCTCCTGCATTCCGGCACGTGCGACCCACAGATCGACCGCCGCCACATCCGCGGTTGTCGTGGTCACTTCCGAGCCGGAATCTTCGTCATCGCCGCAGGCCGCCACGAAAAGAGCAACTGTCACCGCCAGCGCCACGATCCTCATGCCTCGACGAGGTACCACCCGACGCTCCTTTCTTGCGATCGTTCTCGCTGCCATCCCCTACGTGGATCGGCAACCTCATCAGTCGGCGCCGAACATGCAGAACCTGCGGTGGACCTTCCCACACCTTTCTGAATGATCTCACCTCGTTCTGAGAGATGGCACTCTGGGTGGGTGCAATGAACGACACGAGACCGTTGACCCCCAAGGAGTCTCAAGTGGTGAGCGTGTACGGTGCGCACCGCAGACTCAGCGGAACCCGGGGAGGTACTCGGCTTCGGCGGCGAAGAGGTCGGCGGTCATCTTCTCGGTCTCGTGCGGGGTGAGCCTCGATCGGCACAGCGGGTCGAGCAGCAGGGCATGCACCGCGGCGTCCTTCGAACGCTCGATGGCCGCAGTCGCCCCCAGGTCGTGAACGCCGATCGTGGAGGCGCACACGTGTGCCATCTGCGGCGGAAGCGCCCCGAAGCGGGTCGGGCGGATCCCCTGGCGGTCCACCATGCACGCCACCTCGACGCAACTGTCGGCGGGCAGGTTCGTGATGAGCCGCCCCGAACCGTCGGGGGCGGTGTTCGGGACGTTGCCGTGGATCCGGAACGGCTCGTCCTTCTCGCGCGCCTCGATGATCCATGACGCGTACTCCCATCCGTGGGCGCGGTCGAACTCCTCGCTGTCATCGAGGCTGTCATCGAGCAGGTTGTGGCGCCGCTCGTCGGCTTCGGCGCGCCATGTCGGCCAGTTCGTGGCGTAGTAGCCGGACTCGCCGTCGTAGCCCTCGCCGAGGTACGCGCGCCCCTCGTCGCGGTTGCGGTAGTGGGGCACGTACTCCGACAGGTGTCCCGAGCTCTCGGTGACGAACGCGCCGTAGTGCAGCATCATGTCCTTGCGCACCCGGTCGGTCCCGACGTCGTCGGGCCACGCGTTGTCGGAGTCGCCCGGGTTGCCGTAGAGCTCGGCGCGCGCCTGCGCCTTCAGCCTCGGATATTGATCGACGCCGTCGAACGTCAACGCCGTGAACCAGGCAAGGTGGTTGACACCCGCACACGCCCACGCGAGCTCGGTGTGGGTGATGCCGAGGCGCGCCGAGAGGATCGCCTGGGTGGCCTGCACCGAGTGGCAGAGGCCCACGACCGACACGTCGGGAACGGCCCGCGCCGCAGCGAGGCACATCATGCTCATCGGGTTCGTGTAGTTGAGCATGATCGCCTGCGGGCACAGCTCGGCCATGTCGCGCAGGATGTCGAGGAACACCGGGATCGTGCGGAGGCCCTTGAAGAGCCCGCCGGGCCCGACCGTGTCGCCGATGCACTGGTCGACGCCGTACTCCGATGGGATGTCGTTGTCGAAGCCCAC
Source organism: uncultured Actinomycetes bacterium (assembly GCA_963704035.1). Taxonomy (GTDB): domain Bacteria; phylum Actinomycetota; class Acidimicrobiia; order IMCC26256; family JAOSJL01; genus JAOSJL01. The sequence continues at coordinate 167,713 of CAVPGR010000004.1, forward strand.
GCAGTCGAGCCCCGAGACCTCGACGCAACAGATCGTGTAGTCAGTGCCGGAGAGCGCCTCCCGACGGTCGGTCGTGCTCGTGACGGACCATCCGACCGCTCCGAGCTCCACGGCCAACTTCTCTATGAGCCGGTGCATCAGCTCGAGCCGACCGGTGTCGATGTCGACGAGGCGGAACTCGCCGCCGACGTTGCCCGGGATCTGCATGACGTCGCGGCACAACTCGGGGCAGAACATCGATCCGGCGCCGAGGAACGTGATCACGAGGGGCCGAGGCATCGGGCGCGACTCCGTGTCCGTCACGGTCGCAGGCTAACCGGGTATCGACAGAACCTGTGCGGCCACGTACTCCCCTGAAAACCTGTCGCCTGTACGCTGCCCGCGGCATGACGAACCGATCGGCAAACCAGTCAAGAGCCCGACGATTTCCCGACGGATTCCGCTGGGGCACGGCCACGGCCGCGCACCAGGTCGAGGGAGGCAACACCAACAACGACTGGTGGGACTGGGAACACGTCGCCGGCTCACCGTGCGTCGAGCCGAGCGGCGACGCGTGCGACCACTGGAACCACTTCGGCGACGACATCGCTCTCCTCGCCGAGCTCGGCTTCGACACCTATCGCTTCTCCATCGAATGGAGCAGGATCGAGCCCGCCGAGGGTGAGTTCTCGACGATTGCCCTCGATCACTACCGGCGCATGTGCGCGGCGTGCCTCGAACACGGCGTCGAGCCCGTGGTGACGTTTCACCACTTCACGAATCCACGCTGGCTGTCGGCCCGGGGCGGCTGGGCCGAGCCGACGACAGCCGAAGTATTCGCGCGCTTCTGTGACCGGGCCACGCAGTCGCTCGGCGACCTGATCGGGCGGGGCTGCACCATCAACGAACCCAACATCGTCGCCTTCATCGGCTACGCCATGGGCATGTTCCCGCCGGGCCACACCGACACCTCCGAGTCGGATCGCGTCGGCGACGTCTTTCGACGCGCCCACCGCCTGGCCACCGACGCCATCAAGGCCGGCCCCGGGGACTTCCCCGTGGGTCTGACTCTCTCGATGGACGATTACCGGGCGGTCCCCGACGACGACGAGGCCGCGATCGCACAGCGCGACGAGGCCCGGCGGCTGATGGAGGACCCGTACCTCGAGGCCGTACGCGGCGACGACTTCCTCGGCGTGCAGGCCTACAGCCGATCACGCTTCGGGCCCGACGGGCTGATGGGCCCCGAAGAAGGCGTGGAGGTCATCGAGCACATGGGCTACGAGTTCTGGCCCGAGGCGCTCGAAGCGACAATCCGGCGTGCCTGGGACGTCAGCCAACAGGTGCCGCTTCACGTGACCGAGAACGGGATCGCGCACGAGAACGACGACCGTCGCATCGACTACGTCCGCTCCGCGCTCGAGGGTGTTCTCGCCTGCCTCGATGACGGGATCGATGTCGGCGGCTACACGTACTGGAGCCTGCTCGACAACTTCGAGTGGGCCTTCGGCTACGGCCCGCGCTTCGGGCTCGTCGCGGTGGATCGCTCGACGATGGAGCGACGGCCCAAGTCGAGCGCGCACTGGCTCGGAGCAATCGCGGCGGCCAACGAACTGCCCGCTGTTTGACGCCGTGGCCTACTCCCCGATCCGCGTGTTGTACTCCTGGATCGCGGCGTCGGCCTCTGCCTGGGCCTGTGCGAGTGCCTCTTCGGGGGTGAGGTCGCCGGCCAGCATTCCCTCCAGCGCCTTGGTCACCGCGTTGCGTACGCCCTGGTAGTCGCCGATCACCGATCCGACCGTGGCCAGTGTGGTCTCGCTGTCCACGAGCTGATCGACGGCGAAGCGGAACGCCGGCTGCTCCTCCCAGCGGGCCTGCACCGCGGGATCGTCGATCGCTGAGAGCCGCGTGGGCACGTACCCCCCGGCGAGATGGAGCTCCACCTGCTGGGCAGGTTCGGAGAGGAACTTGATGTACTGCCACGCGGCACCACGCTGCTCGGGCGATGCCGCCTGCGAGATCCAAAGAGATCCGTCGCCGACGGGAACACCGCCTCCCTCCTCGACCCCCGGAAGGACGCCTGCGGCGAGCTCGACACCCTCGAACTCGCCGGAGCTGAGCACGTCGAGAGCGGGGCCGAGAGCTGCGGACCCGTCGATGCTCATCGCGGCGTCGCGGTTGCCGACAGCGAGGAGGTGGTCGATGTTGCCACCGGCGGCCGGAGTCACGAGGGCCAACCCCGACTCGACCATGTCGTTCCACCACGTCCAGAGCTCGAGGCCGAACTCCGTGTCGAGCTGGGCAGCGGTGGCTCTGCCCTCTCGGCCGTTCCCGTTGTTCACGTACTGCTGGTCGCCCTTCGCGTACCAGAACTCGTTGATGAAGTCCCTCGTCGGCAGGGCGATTCCGTAGGTGGCCGTTCCCGAGTCGACGATCTGCTGGGAGTACTCGCGGACCTCGTCGAGGGTCGCGGGGGGAACCTCGGGATCGAGCCCGGCGTCCTCGAACAGTGTCTTGTTGTAGAAGAGCACGGGGTTCGACACGGGCCACGGCATCGAGCGCAGCGCGTCCTGGGTCGTGTAGTAGCCGATCGCCTGGGGAAGGAAGTCGTCGAGCGAATAGTCGTCGGCGTCGACACAGGCCTGGATCGGCACGGTGCTCCGGCTGTCGACCATCGACTGGAGTGTCGTCTCCTCCATGACCGCCATGGTCGGGAGATCCCCACCTTCGATCCCGGCGCGCCACTTCGTGAAGACGTCCTCGTACTCGGGGAAGGCCACGAGCTCGACGACGACATCGCTCTGGGATGTGTTGAACTCCTCGGTGAGCGCCTCCAGCGCCTCCTCGTTGGAGTCGGTGAGCTGGTGCCAGAACGTGATGTCGACCGGCTTGTCGGCGGCTTCGAACGCGTCGAGCCCGCACTCGGCAGGATCGACGCCACCCGCGCTGTCCGTGCCGTCACCCGAGGAGTCTCCCCCGCTCGAGCACGCGGTCGCCACCAACACGAGCAGACATCCGAGTACGACGACTCGACGGATCATGGCCCTACCTCCGAGGTCTCGACATGCGGACTCTATGACGCCACCGCCCGTGGAACGGCACGCGCGCTGACGTTCATCCCTTGACAGCACCAGCCGTAAGGCCCCGCACCAACTGCTTCGAGAACACGAGGAGCAGGATCAAGAGGGGCAGAGCAGCCAGGATCGTGCCCGCGAACGTGATGGGGAACTCCGCCAGGTTGGACTGCGAGAGCTGCTTGAGCCCGACCTGCACCGTCCGGTACTGCTCGTCGTCGGCGATCAGGAGCGGCCACAGGTACTGGTTCCACGCCAGGAGGAACGAAAACACCGCCAGGGCGCCGATCGCCGGTCTGCTGAGCGGAATCACGACCCGGGCGAGGAAGCGCCAGTGGCCGTAGCCGTCGAGACGTGCCGCTTCCTCGAGGCTCCTGGGGAGCGTGAGGAACGACTGCCGGAGCAGGAACGCCCCGAACCCGGTGGCCAGGAACGGGACCGCCAGCCCCTGATACGAGTTCAGCCAGTTGAGGTCCGAGATCGTCTGGAAGTTCGTGATGATCGTGACCTCGAACGGAACCATCAGCGTCGCGAGGAACACGACGAAGATCGTGCGCCGAAAGGGGAAGTCGAGAAACGTGAACGCGTACGCGGCGAGTATGGACGTGGCGACCTGCCCGATTGTGATGATCGCCGTCACGATGATGCTCGTTCGCAGATAGAGGCCGAGGTGGCCGTCGGTCCAGGCGGTGGCGTAGTGGTTCCATTCCCGAACCTCGGGCCACAACGTGGGTGGCCTGGCGACGATCACGTCGGCCGGGAGCAGCGAGTTCACCACCGTCATGTAGACGGGGAACAGCACGATCGCGGCGAGCGCCGTCAGGAGCGTGTAGCGAAGAACGACACCGATGCGATGACGACGACGGGTCGCGCGGATTCGTCGCTCCTGCACCGGATCCGGTACGTGCGCGGCGACATCGGAAACCGCGGAATCGAGAGCGGACGTGTCAGCGCTCATAGTGCACCCGCCGCTCGAAGTACCGGAGCTGGAGCAGAGTCAGCCCCAACACGATGAAGAACAGCGCGATGGAGAGCACCGCGGCGGTGCCCTCGTTCTGGCGCTCGAAGAAGTCGGTGAAGACGAAGTAGGTCAGCGTGTTCGTGGCGCCATGGCTGCCACCGGGACCGCCTTGTGTGAGGAGGTCGATCTGCCCGAACGCCTGCCATGCGGAGATCGTGCCCACGACGAACGCGAAGAAGATTGTCGGCGAGAGCAAGGGAATCGTGACCCGCAGGAAACGCCGCGTCGGGCCCGCTCCGTCGACCTCGGCCGCTTCCAGCATCTCGTCGGGGATCGCCTGGAGCGCGGCGCTCATGAGGATGAACGTGAATCCGAGGTTCTGCCAGATCGTGACGAGCGCCACCATGGGCAGGGCCCATGTCGGATCCTGGAGAAGGCTCTGGGCGCCCTCGCGACCCAGGTAGTAGTTGACGAGACCGATCTGCGGATTGAGGAGGGTCAGGAAGACCACCGACGCCACCGCGACCGAGGTCGCGACCGTCGACGAGAAGATCGTCCGGTAGGCGGTGATCCCCCGCAGCCTCTGATGGGCGAGCACCGCCAGCACGAGGCCGAGCGCAATGCCGACGGGAACCGTGAGGACGGCGAACTTCACCGTCACCCAGACGCTGTTGCGGAACGCAGCCGAGCCGAGCACGTCGGTGATCTGGTCGACACCCGCCCACTGCTTCGGCAGGCCCGGAAATGGCGGAGTGCGGTAGAAGGCGAGCTGGAAGTTCCGGAAGAACGGGTAAAAGACGAAGACGGCGAATATGAGCAGCGACGGCAGGAGCATCAGGAACGCGAGGCCTGTCTGGCGTCGGCGGCGGTGTCGCCGAGCACGTTCCATCCAGGCGCGGACCTCCTCCCGGCTCGGAGACGTCGTGTCGCTGACCGCCGTCACGTGTCGATCCGCCTGTTCGTCGTCGGGTCGAAGTAATGGAGGTTTGCGGGGTCGAATCCGAGTCGAACCACGGCGTGCGGTGCGGGCTCGCGGTCGATCATCGACGTCCGGGCGGTCATGTCCTGCCCGTCGTCGAGTCGACAGAAGACGTGGCGTTCATAGCCCAACACCTCGACGCTGACGACCTCGGCCGCAAGGTCTCCCGTGTCGCTCACGGTCAGGTGCTCGGGTCGGATCCCGACGACCACCTCGGAGAGCCCCGAGGCGCCGAGCGCGCGCGAGGAAGACGGAGGGAGCTCGATCTCGCCTTCGGGCAGCGCCACACGCAGCTCTCCCGGTTCACCATGAACCGCACCGAGGATCGTGTTCATCGGCGGGCTGCCGATGAAGCCGGCGACGAACACGCTCGCCGGTCGCCGGTAGATCTCCACCGGAGGCCCGATCTGCTCCAGTGAACCCTCGTTCAGAATCGCGATCCGCGTCCCCATGGTCATCGCCTCGACCTGGTCGTGGGTCACGTAGACGACAGTCGTTCCCAGCCGCCGCTGAAGCTCCACGAGCTCGGTACGCGTGGCGACGCGGAGCTTGGCGTCGAGATTGGAGAGAGGCTCGTCCATCAGGAACGCCTCGGGTCGCCGCACGATGGCGCGGGCGAGGGCCACACGCTGTCGCTGCCCGCCCGAGAGCTGGGCGGGCTTGCGGTCGAGAAACTCACCGAGGCCGAGTGTCTCGGCAGCTTCGACCACGACCCGGTGACGCTCGTCGCTCTCCATCGACCGGGTCCGCAGCGGGAACTCGATGTTCCGCCGGACTGTCATGTGCGGGTAGAGCGCGTAGTCCTGGAACACCATCGCTACGTCGCGGTCCTTGGGCTCGACGTGGTTGACGATCCGTCCGTCGATCCGCACGACGCCATCGGTCGGGTCGTCGAGACCGGCGATCATCCGGAGAGCGGTGGACTTCCCGCAGCCCGACGGCCCGACCAGGACGAGAAACTCCTCGTCGCGGATTTCGAGGCTGAGGTCGTCGACAGCGACGGTGTCACCGAAACGCTTGGTGACCTCCTCCAACACGACGCTGCCCACGAGCCCCCCACTCATCAGGAACGGCGAGAGCTTAGGCCCGGACCGGCGGATGGGCTGACGGGCGTTCGTCGATCCGGGACGCCGCCGAGCGCCGCGGGCTCGCCGCCAATTGCTCAGCTCGTGGCGTCTTCTTCCACGTCGGTGACGGGGCCCTCGGTGAAGAGGTAGGTGCGCAACTCCTTGTCGAGAACCGCGTCACGACGCCGGAGCCATTCCAGGAGCATCGCCGCATGCTCCTTCTCCTCGTCACGGTTGTGTTCGAGCACCGCCCTCAGGCTGTCGTCCTTGGTGGCCTCGGCGCGCTGGTCGTACCAGTCGACGGCCTCCAACTCCTCGATGAGCGACACGATCGCCCGGTGGCGATCGATCGTGGCGTCACCCAGATCCGATGCTTGCTCATGCAGCCCGGCGTGCTCTGGCATGCAACACAGTCCTTTCGATGCGTCGGGTCCAACCCTTCGGCGCGAACTCCTGGGGCGGAGATCAGGGTAGCCAACACCTGGCGACCGCACGGACGGCCGGAGACGACGGTTGGAGATCGAGCCTCCGTTCACGCGGCCCGGGCGACGGCGAAGAGGAGTGCGATATACGCCAGGAGCAGCACGACGGCATCGGGCTCCAGACGCCAGATGCGGGTCTCGGACCCGTGCACGATTGCCGCGATCGCGAGGGCCATCATCACGATGGCACCGACACCGGCCACGGCCTGGGCCGGACTCACCGCCCCGAGGACCGAACCCGATCCGTAGGCGAGATCGACGAAGAGCAGCATGGCCATGTTCGCCGCGTTGCTGCCGAAGAGGTTCCCGACAGCGAGGTCGTAGGCACCGATTCGAAGAGCGGCGAACGAGGCGATCAGCTCGGGTAGCGACGTGGTGATGGCCAGCAGAGCCACGCCGACGAAGGTCTCCGACACGCCGGAGCGGTTCGCGATCTCTCGGGCGGACGACGCAACGAGCGGAGCCGATACCAGGATCACCGCCGTCGCAGCGCCGAAGCGCCACGCCACTCTGCGCACACCATCGCTGCCCTGCGGGTCGACCTCCCCGTCCCGACGATCGCCCGACCGGTTGCCCGAACCCTCCCCCGGGCGATCGCCCGGGCCGGTCGGGCGGAGCGCCCGCAGCGACGACGGCGACCGGCGAAACCACGCCAGGGCGGCGACGTAGATACCGGCGATGGCGAGGGGCATCAGGCCGACCGGTCCGATCTGGACCATCCCCGGATCGAGGACACCGAGCACCGCCAAGCCCGTGAGCACGATCGCCAGCGACCCGACCCGCGCGTGGTCGAGACCGACCGAGGGCCACACGCTCCCCCGGTACGCCAGGTCGAGGAGGGCAAGAATGGCCATGTTGGCCATGCTGCTGCCGAACAGGTCGCCGACGGCCAGGTCGGGCGAACCCTCGAGTGTGGCGGCGACACCGGTCACCGCTTCGGGCAGCGATGTCGCGACGGCCATGAAGAGCCCACCCACGAACACGGCCGTGAGGCGGGTCCGGGCGACGATCTCATCGGCGTTCCGGGCGAGGTCGAATCCGGAGCGCACGAGGACCGCCGCCGACACGACGAACACGGCCACGATCTGCCAGGTGGCGAAACCGCTCACAGACGATCCTCAGTGGCGGCCCGGCGCCGCCGGATCCACTTCTCGACCCCGACGACGGCAGAGGCGATGAAGGCGACAACGCCGATCCGGAACCACGCTGCAGCGTCGATCGACGCGGTGTGGAACAGGCTCTGCATCAGCGGCAAGTAGGTGAAGAGGATCTGGAGGGCGATCATCGTGGCGGCGCCTCCGAGTACCCACCGGTTGGTGAACAACCCGACGCTGAACATCGATCGCTCGAGCGACCGGCAGTTGAACAGGTAGGTGAGCTCGATCATGACGAACACGTTGACAGCCACGGTGCGAGCCTGCTCGTCCGATGCGCCGCCGGCGAGCTCCGCGTGGAACAGACCGAACGCTCCGATGACCATGAGAACCGAGACGAGCGCGATGCGGCCGATCAGCGGTCGCGTGAGCAGAGGTGTCGAGGGATCCCTCGGCGGCCGGACCATCACATCGCTCTCCCTCGGCTCCATGGCGAGTGCGAGACCGAGCGCGACGGCGGTGGTCATGTTCACCCAGAGCACCTGGACCGGCAGGATCGGCAGCGTCGTGCCGGCGACGATCGCCGCGAGGATCACGAGACCTTCCCCCATGCTCGTGGGCAGTGCCCAGACGATGAACTTCGTCAGGTTGTCGAAGACGCCGCGCCCCTCCTCGGCGGCGGCCTCGATCGTGGCGAAGTTGTCGTCGGTGAGGACCATGTCGCTCGCCTCTTTGGCGACCTCCGTCCCGCTGCGACCCATGGAAATCCCGATGTCCGCCTGGCGGAGGGCCGGGGCGTCGTTCACCCCGTCGCCTGTCATCGCCACGACGTGGTGGCGGCTCTGGAGCGCTCGCACGAGCCTGAGCTTCTGCTCCGGGGAGACGCGGGCGAAGACGCTGGTGCGCTCCGCGGCCTCGGGGAGATCGTCGTCGGGGCACGCCGCGAGATCGGGACCGTCCATGACCCCGTCGGAGGCTGCACCGGGGGCTGCGTCGGAGGCTGCGTCGGAGGCCCGAGCGTGGGCGCGAGGCCGAACTCGTCGGCGATGGCGCGCGCCGTGGCGGCATGGTCACCGGTGATCATCTTCACGTCGATACCGGCCGCTCGGCAGGCGGCGACCGCGTCAATGGCCTCGGCACGCGGCGGATCGGCCATCGCCTGAAGACCGAGGAACACCACCCGGGTCTTCTTCAGCGTCTCGTGGTCGAGACCGGCGGCGTCGGCCGGGATCTCGGCTCGGGCGAACGCCAGAACCCGCAATGCCCGGCCGGCCAACGTGTCGGCCTCCGCGAGGATCGCGTCGAGCGTCCAGCGCCACGTCGTCGCCCGACAGCGTGCTCTGCGCGTCGCTGAGTCCGACGATCGTCTCGGTCGCCCCCTTGAGGTACACGACATGCGGTTCAGCCTCATGCGGAGCGTGGCGCGTCGCCATGTACTTCGTGACAGATTCGAACGGAAGGCTGTCGAGCCGCGGGAGCGGCGCGGTCACGGCCCCGGGATCGAGACCCCCCTTGGACGCAGCAACCAGGAGCGCCACCTCCGTCGGGTCCCCCACAACCTGGAGCGGCCCGTCGCGCTCGTCGATCCGAGCGTCGTTGCAGGCGACCCCGGCGATCAGACACTCACGGAGAGCCGGCACTCCGCCGACGTCGATCTCCTGTCCGTCGCGCACGACGACCCCGTCGGTCGCGGTGCCGCCCCCGGTGACCTCGAAGCGATGACCTCCCGCCCACACGACCTGGACGGTCATCTCGTTGCGCGTGAGCGTGCCCGTCTTGTCGGTACAGATCACCGTGGTGCTTCCGAGCGTCTCGACGGCCGGCAGCTTCCGAACGATCGCGTGCCGTCGGGCCATCCGACTGACCCCGATGGCGAGCGTGATCGTCACGACGGGTGGCAGCCCTTCCGGAATCGCACCGACTGCCAAGGCGACGGCGGCTGTGAGCATCTCCCCCGCCGGCTCGCCGCGCGCGAGACCGATCGCGAAGGTGAACGCGGCGAGGGCGAGAATCGCGACCGTGAGGACCTTGCTGAACTGCGCGATCTTGCGGGTCAGTGGAGTGTCGACGTCGGTCGCCGTTCCGACGAGGCGGTGAATGGTGCCGATCTCGGTCTCGGCACCGGTGGCGACCACGACACCGAGCCCGCGTCCCCGGGTGACGAGCGTGCTGGAATAGGCCATGTTGGCGCGGTCGCCCAGGACCGTCCCGGCGGGAAGCACGACCTGTTCCTTGTGTACCGGTACCGACTCGCCGGTCAGGGCCGACTCGTCGATCTCGAGGTCCTGCACCTCCACGAGCCGGAGATCGGCGGGCACCTTGTCGCCCGCGTCCAGAATCACGAGGTCGCCCGGAACCACCTGGTCCGACGAGATCTGGGCCGACGTGCCGTCTCGGACGACGGTGGCGGTCGTCTGCACCATCGCGACCAGTGCGTCGAGCGCCGCCTCGGCGCGCGACTCCTGGATGTATCCGATCACCGCGTTGATCAGCACGACGCCGAAGATGACGGCGGCGTCCACGGTCTCCCCCAGGCCCAGCGTGACCACAGCCGCGACGAGAAGGATGTAAATGAGGGGGTTGTGGAACTGAAGCAGGAACCTCACGAGTGGTCCGCGCCGGTGGACCCGGGGCAGGACGTTGGGTCCGAACCGCCGCAGACGGTCGTCGGCCTCCCGGGCACTCAGCCCTCCGTGGGCGTCGGTTCCCAGGAGGACCAGCACCTCGTGCGCGGATAGCTCGTGGTGGTTCCCGTCTCGGCCGTTGTGCACTCCCGCTCCCGTCAGGTCGGGTGAACCTCGTGCAGCTCGCCGGTGGTCACCTCGTAGACGAATCCCCGGACGTGGTCCTTGTGAGGGACGAACGTCGAGAGCAGCAGTCGTTGGATGGACTGACGGACGTTCGCGTAGGGGTCGGCGAACGATTCGAGTGCCCAGCGGGGCGTGACCCCGAGCTCGGCTGCCAGCTCGGCCTTGAAGGCGTCGTCGGTGACCTTCTGGAGCCCACAGTCGGTGTGATGGAGCAACAGGATCTCGCGCGTCCCGAGCAGTCGTTGCGACAGGCACAGCGAGCGGATGACGTCATCGGTCACGACTCCACCCGCATTGCGAATGATGTGGGCTTCGCCGTTCTCGAGGCCGAGGATCTTGAAGATGTCCATCCGCGAGTCCATGCAGGCGACGACAGCAACGTGGCGCGCAGGTGCCACCGGGAGGTCACCACCGTCGAAGTCGGCTGCGAACTCGGCGTTGTGCGCCAGGAGCTCGTCGACGATCGCGTCGTGCGATCTCCCTGAACGGGTCATGGCCGCATCGTAGACAGCGCGGGGAGGAGGCACAGCGCCCGAGATCCTCGTGATCTCGCGCGACGACCGTAGTGACGAAGCAGCCCGACGACTCGGCGCTACGAACCCACGGGGCCTTCGGTGGCGGCGCCGGGTTCGATCGCGCCCGGGAACCGGGGAATCCCGGAGCGGTCCGAAGATCCGGCGAGCAGGAGCTCCTCCACCTCCGCGGCAGGAGCCGGGCGCGCGACGTGGAAACCCTGGGCCACGTCACACCCGAGGTCGACGAGGGCCTCCCGCTGCCCCTTTGTCTCGACACCTTCGGCCACGACTTCGTAGCCGAGTTGGTGCGCCAGGGAGATCACCGACTCGACGATGGCACGGTCGGTCGCGTCGCTCGCGCTGCCCGGCCCGAGGCCGTCGATGAAACGCTGGTCGATCTTGACGATGTCGAACGGAAACTGCTGGAGGTATGAGAGCCCGGAGTAGCCGGTCCCGAAGTCGTCGATCGCGATCCGTACGCCCGTGTTCGACAGCTCCTCGAGTCGTCGCCGGGCGAGTTCCGGGTCCTCGATGAGTACCGACTCGGTGATCTCGAGGATCAGCCACGACGGGTCGACGTTCTGGGACCGGCACACCTCACCAACGGTTTCGAAGAGCCCGGGTTGGGTCAGTTGCCTCCCCGACACGTTGACCGCGACCGACAGGGGGTCCGCCCCGCGCCGTGCCCAGTTCCAGCGAGCCACCTGCTCGCACGCCTTGTGGAGAATGGATTCCCCGAGAGCTCCGATGAGCCCTGTCTCCTCGGCCAGAGGAATGAAGCGGGCCGGAGGCACCGGTCCGTGCCCGGCCCGGTTCCACCGCGCGAGAGCCTCGATGAGGCACCAGGCTCCGGTGACCAGATCCTGCGACGGCTGGTACGCCACGGTGAGTTCGTCCTTCTCGATGGCATGCCGGAGCGCTGCTTCCATGGAATATCGCTCCGTCACCCAGGCCCGCATGTCCTCGTCGAAGACCTCGAATCGCGACCGACCGGCATCCTTGGCCCGGTACATCGCGACGTCCGCGTCGCGCAGAAGGGACTCGGCGGTTTCGACCTCCGAGTGACTTGTCGCCACACCGACGCTCGCCGTGACGAAGGCCTGTTCGTCCGCCACTTCGAACGGGCGGCGAAACTCCTCGATGATTCTGCGTGCTGTTGCGCGGGGACGTGATGCTCATCGTCGACGTCCTCGCACAGCACGACGAACTCGTCGCCCCCGATCCTGGCGACGGTGTCGCCCGACCGAACGGTGGCCCGGAGCCGCCGGGCGGCCTGCACCAGGAGCTTGTCGCCCGCCACGTGACCCTGCGAATCGTTCACGACCTTGAAGCGGTCCAGATCGACGTAGAGCACGGCCAACCCCATGGCACGGCGCCGGGCGCCGGCTAGCGCATGGCGGAGCCGATCGAGCAACAGCACGCGGTTCGGGAGACCCGTCAAGGCGTCGTGCGTCGCCTGTTCGACCAATGCCTGCTCAGCGGCCTTGATCTCGGTGATGTCGCGCGCGATCGCCGAATAGTGATCCACGGAGCCTTCGGGGCCTTCGTGACCGACGATGACGAGCGACATCGCATGACGACCGCCTGTCGGGTCGACGATCACGACTTCGCCCGTCCAGGTCCCACCGTGGCGAACAGCGGGCATCGCCCTGTCGGAGAGGACCTCCCGGCTCCGGTCGTCGAGGAAGTCCGCGAAACGGTGGTCCGACGGGTCGCTCCTGTGGGGAATCCCGAGCAGTTCCGCCCCCACCTGATTGAGGTGGAACAGGGACTGGTCGGGTTGGAACATGGCCACGACATCGGTTGTGGCTTCGAGCAGTGCATTGAACCGCTCACCCACGGCCCACGCGTCGACCTCGCGTGTGACGTCGGTGGCCGAGACGAACAGGCGACTACTGGATTCCCCCGTTCCCGATTCCCGACCACTCGCGTCCGCCTCACCCCCGGCAGCGAGAGGCCGCCCGTGGACGCGCAGCCATCGGATCTCCCCATTGCCGCTGTGAAAACGGATAGTGAGGTCGAAGTCGCCCCCACGGGCGTGCGCGTCGCGTACGGCGCGGAACAACGCACGCCGATCAGGCTTGTAAACCCAGCTCAGGAGTGACGTCTCGGATTCGAGGAGCGGCCGTTGTGCGATCTCGACAGCCCTCGGGTTCGCATAGATGACGCCACCCCTGTCGTCGAGCTCGAGGATTCCGACGGGCGAATGTGCGGTGACCGTCCGGAGGCGGTCCCGCTCGGCCTTGAGTTGGCTCTCGGAGGTCCGGCGAAGACGCTCGTAGAGTTCAGCCATTTCGTCGCCCGAGATCTCCATCGCGCGCTCGACCAGATACCGGCCCTCGTCGGCGTCGTTGTACGCGGCATTCACACGTTGCAGGAAGCGGGCCCACCGGTCGGGTGGCGGCACATGTCCCGCCTGGAGATTCAGGCGTTTCAACTGCCGCGCCAGGAGCCCGTGGAAGGCCTGTTCGGAACCGGCGGTCATACTTCGCCGATCGTCGTGATCGTCATCGTCTGATTGTGGAGATCGCAGGTCCCGGCGGCGTGCGGAGCGATCTCCCCGTACGAGTAGAACCCCGCGAGGGTGACTCCGTCGGGCAGCATCTCGAGCGTCGCTTCGAGCTCCTCCTCGGTGCGCTCGCCGAGCACGAGTCGGCGGCCGACGCAGCTGATCGCGATCGCCAGCGTGTCGCCGGCGAGCTCATCGCCCTCGACGCCGATGGTGCCACGCTCGGTGCCGTCACTCATCGCCGCGGCATCCGTGGCGGCGTGACTGGCGCCGTCGACCAGGCGGTCGAAGTTCGCGCGCATGAGCTGTCCGGTCCAGCCTTCGGGAACATCGCCCGCAAACCGCATTGCGTCATCTTCCTCGTCGACTCCCAGGACCGTGCGGACAACCTGGTTCCCACCACGGGCCGGTCGGATCGCGAGAGGAAACAGGAGAGCGGTGGCCGGCAGTCCGTCCGCTCGATCGCCCAGATACTCCTTGTACAGGGACAACGCCGGCTTGCCGTCGATCTCGTAGAGCATGTTGCCGTCGGAGCGCGTGATCAGGCGTTCCGGTCCGAAGATGTCCCATCCACCGAGTGATCCGTAGCCGACGCGCAGCGCGTCTCCGTAGAGACCCACCACGCGGACCTGGCGTTCGCGCGGTCCGTCGTCGGCGAGAATCCACGTCCGCGAGAAGCGATCGCCGTCGCCGGCCAGGCCGCCCGTGACGGCCACGCCTTCGGGCAGATTCCCGGTCATGCCGCGAACGAGCTCGCTGCCGTTCACGACGACACCGTCGGAGAACACGAGCACGTGACGTAGGCCGGCATCGGCCAACGCGGCCGCGAGCTCCTGTCCGGCTTCGGCAGAACCACCGGAGTCCTCGACAGGCGCTGTGGCGACGCGCAGATCCACGTCATCGAAGCTCGCCGTCGCCACGCTGACGGTTCCGTCACTCAAGGTGTCGCCGGCGATCTGGCCGGCGGTGGAGCATCCGAGCACGGAAGCGCGCGGATAGGCATCCCGGAGCTCGTCCAGGGGTTCGGGAAAATCCCGGAGGCGGGCGTCACCGAAGGCGACGACGAGCGAGCGGTCCGAATCGAGGTCGGGCAACCCGGGCGCGCTCCAGCCCCGGCCGGGATGCCACGTCGTTGCCTCCGCCCGCACTCCGCCCCCTTGGCCGTCGTGGGCACATGCCCCTCGAGCACATGCCACGACCGAATTCCGGTCGAGTCCGTGCTGCCTTTGCCGTGCTGCCTTTGCCGTGCTGCCTTTGCCGTGCTGCCTTTGCCGTGCTGCCTTTGCCGTGCTGCCTTTGCCGTGCTGCCTTTGCCGTGCTGTCTCTACGATCGGCCCCTGGCCTTTCACCTTGAGCGTTGACATGACCACTGTCAAGCGGTGGGTCACGGGACGACCACAGAGAGTGGCAACCCCGAGGTGGGGCTGCGCGAGGTGACAGAGTCACTCCCGTGGAACCGCAGATGGAACCGCCCATGGAACCGCAGATGGAACCGCCTGTGGATGACGCAAGACTGACCCGACTCGTCGACGCGGGTGACCACGACGAGTTGCTCCGCGAGGTGGACCGGCGGTGCGCCACGCGTGACTGGGATGCGCTGGAGCTCCTCGCGCAGCGATGCCGACATGCTGTCGAGCGGGGACTTCAGCTCTGGCCGATCGCCCACCATGTCGAATACCGCCTGGCGCTCGAGGCACCCGGTGAGTGGGCAGGGCGCGTCATCGTCGAAGGAGCCGGGCGGTTCACGCCCGGGCCGCTTCCCGAGGTCGCCGCGTCGACCCACACCTGGGAGGAACTGGGGCCCCACGTTCCCGACGGGCCGGGCGCCGCTCTCACCGTGCACGAGCGTGTGGTGCGTGGCGAGGATCTCACCGGTGTGTCGCTCAACGGTCCCGACGTGCTCGACATCCCCCTCGCACTCCAGACGTGGGAGCCCACCTACACGCTCGCCACCTACGAGGCCCACCGCGGCGACTTCCCCGCTCCCCCGGAGCCTCGCCCCGGCGGACTGTTCGAGCTGTCGAAAGAGGCCATGCGGATCCCCGCCCCGGACGGTCCCGCTGCGTTGGCTGATCTCGTCACACCGTGGACCACGGCGTCCGACGGTCGGGTCGAGACCGCCGCGGTGCACGGTGACGCTCCGGAGGCGATCGGCGCGCTCGGTCCCCGAGTCACCGCGTATCACGGAGATCGACCTGTCCGACGCTCTGGCGCTCATGGCGTGGACCGGAGCGAGCGGCGGGGCGCACGGTCGTCGGCACGGCGCGGCGACCGGTCGCTTCGGTGCCTGGTGGGCAGTGGCCGCGCTGGCCGACCGGCTCGACGACTGGCCCCTCGAGGGCGACGACCTGGCGGGCTCGGCGGAGGCTCTGCGGTGGTACAGGTGGGACGCCGGAGAGCCCGCCACCGGGTGGTCGTTCCAGCTCGCGGTGCACGATCCCACCCGGGGGATGGCGTGGGCGGTGTCGGCGACAGACGCCTGAGGGTCAGGGCGAGTCGGGATCCGCCAACCCGAATGCCTGTTCCCTGGTTTCGGCTTCCACCCGCCGAGCGACGGGAGCACGTTTTCGCAGGAGGATCGCGCTCACGATGGCACCCACAAGAGCTGCCGCGCCGGTGAGAATCGACGTGGCCTTGAAGCCGTCGGTGATACCTTGCGCGGCGCCCGCCTCGAACGCCTCGCGGGTCTTCGTGTCCTGCTGCTGCTCGATGGTCTCGAAGTCCTCGGCCGAGGCAGTCAGTGCGTGGTCGAGCGTGTCATCGGACTGCTCGCTGACGCCGGCCGCGTCGAGGCTCTCGTTGAGCGCCGCCGTCCCCAGGCCCACGTAGAGCAACGTGCCCACGGCGATGATGAAGACGCCACCGAGATACCGGAACATGTTGATGACACCCGACGCCTCGCCGGCGCTCTTGTCGGGTACCGCCACCATTCCGGCTGCGGACGAGGTCGAGAACGTCACCCCGACGCCGACACCTCCCAACGTCATCGCGGGCCACAGGTCGCTCGTGGAGGTCGATTCCGACACGGTGGCCATCAGAGCGAAACCCGCCGCCATGGAGAGGAAACCCAGCGTGAGGGGAATCGCGAATCCGATGCGATCGGCGATCCGCCCGCCGAGAAACGAGAACACAAACATCGCGACGCCGAACGGAATGAGGAGAAGGCTTGCTCCGATTGCGCTCTCGTCGAGGAGCACGGGTGCCTGCGCCCACAAGTTGAAGAAGT
The DNA here is from genome assembly GCA_963704035.1 of uncultured Actinomycetes bacterium. Lineage (GTDB taxonomy): Bacteria > Actinomycetota > Acidimicrobiia > IMCC26256 > JAOSJL01 > JAOSJL01. The sequence goes on from CAVPGR010000004.1 coordinate 184,409, forward strand.
AGAGAATGCCGAACAGGCCCATGGCGTTCACGAAGGTGGTCACATTGCCGGCGGTGAAGCGACCGAGTCTGAACAACTCGAAGTGGATCATCGGGTGGGTGACGCGGTGTTCGATGACCCAGAAGGTGCCGAGGAGCACCACCGCCAGGAGGAGAGAACCCAGGATGGCCGGTGACGTCCACCCCCACGTGCCGGCCTGCTGGATCCCGAGAACGAGCGAGAACAGCCCGATGACGAGAAACGGCGCGCCGAGCTTGTCGAACTTCGTGCCCTTGGTGGCGCGGGGAAGGTTCCTCAGGGCCGTCAGCGTCATCACGGCCCCGAGACCCAACCAGACGAAGTCGCCCAGGAAGATCCCGCGCCAGCTCAGTTCGTCGGAGAAGAAGCCTCCGTAGAGCGGGCCGATCGCGAACCCCAGACCACCGACCGCACCCCACACGCCGAGCGCGGTGCCCCTCTCTTCCGGAGGGAAGACGTCGGAGATGATCGACATCGTCGACGGCATCATGACCGCCGAGCCGAGCCCCTGGAACGTACGACCTCCGATGAGCATCGGCCCACTCTGCCGCGCCGGCGACAAGACCCGAACCGACGGCGAACACGGCGATGCCGATCAGAACGCGTTTCGACGTCCGACGACGTCGCCGATCTGTCCACCGATCACCACGAACGCTGCGGCTGCAAGAACGTAGGCGTTGACCGACCACGACAGGACCGAGGTCGAGAGGTCGAGATCGTCCGCTATCGCTCCGACCGCCGTGTTGATGGCCGTCGTGTTGAGAGCGATGACCCAGATGGCCATGCACACGGTGGCGAGCGCCGCCGCCTTGTTGACCGGCCGCCCGGTCCCCTGCGACGCCGTCCCCGCCTCCGTCATGAGGTGCCTGTCACACCGACACCGCCGCCGCTCCACGTACGAGTGCACCCGGTCGAGCGCCGGTATCGGCGCCGTCTTCGAGCACGACCTCTCCCGCGACCATGGTCGAGCGGTAGCCCTGGGCCCGCTGGATGAAGCGCCGTGCGCCCCCCGGAAGATCGTGAACCATCTCGGGTAGCTCCAGATGCAGCGTGTCGAGGTCGATGCAGTTCACGTCGGCACGCATTCCCGGGGTCAGTGTTCCGCGGTCCTCGAACCCGTAGAGCGAGGCCGTCTCCGCCGTCATCTTCCGTACTGCCCATTCGAGAGGCAGGCGGTCGTGTTCGCGGTCCCGCACCCAGTGGGTGAGCATGAAGGTGGGCGTGGAGGCGTCGCACGTCGTGTTGCAGTGTGCTCCTCCGTCACCGAGACCCCAGGCACTCGTGGGGTGCAGCAGCATCTCGCGCACCGCATCGAGTGTGAAGTCCGAGAAGTTGAGCAGTGGTCGCATCAGGAGGGCCATGCCGTTGCCCTCACGCAGGAGGTCGTAGAAGACCTCGAGCGGTTCGACGCCCCGGTCGCGGGCGATCGCCGCCACAGCGCTCGACGGGGAGGGCTCGTAGTCGGGTTCGTCGCCGAACGGGAACACCCGCTCGGGGTCGAGGAACTGCGTGAGTGACGGATCGATGGCGTCGGCCTCACGAATGAGCCGCTCACGGACGGCCGCGTTGCCCATACGCGCCGCCTGTTCATCGACCGGAAGCAGTCCCAACTCTGCCCACGACGGCGCGTACACGAAGGGGTGGAACGTCTGGAGCCCGAGCAGCAGCGTGACAGGGCGGCCGGCCACCTGTGCCCGGACCCGGGCGCCCTCGGCCTCGGCCTCACGGGCGAGCGCCAGCATGCGCCGCCACGCCTCGGGGTCGTGATCGTTCTGGGTGAGGGCGTACGTGACCGGACGATCGATGGCGGCGCTGAGACGCCGCATCCATGCCATCTCGGCCTCCGGAGCCGCGAGATCCTCGCCGAGCGCGCCGGCAGGTGCGAGTTCGAACACGCCGGCGCCCAGATCGCCGAGCAGCGGACCCGATTCCGAACAGTTCCTCTTCGGCGGCAAAGGTCCCGGGAACGGGTTCACCGTCGATGGCCATGTGGGCGATCGTCCGCGACGTGGTGAACCCGAGCGCGCCGGCCTCCAGGGCCTCACGGACGATGTCACGCATCGCAGCAATGTCCTCGGACGTTGCGGGTTCATTCGCCGCACCGCGCTCACCCATCACGTAGGCGCGCACGGCGCCGTGCGGAATCTGTGCACCCACATCGAGCATCTTGGGCAGACCGTCGACGACGTCGAGATACTCGGGAAAGCTCTCCCAGTCCCAGCGGATCCCGTCGGAGAGCGCCGCGCCGGGAATGTCCTCGACGCCTTCCATGAGTCCGATGAGCCAGTTGCGACGGTCCTGCTGCACCGGGGCGAAGCCGACCCCGCAATTGCCCATCACGACGGTCGTGACCCCGTGCCAGCACGACGGGGTGAGGGTCGGATCCCATGTGATCTGGCCGTCGTAGTGCGTGTGAATGTCGACGAAACCCGGCGTGACGACGAGCCCGTCGGCGTCGACGGTCCGTCGGGCGCTGCCCGACACGCGGCCCACCTCGGTGACGATGCCGTCGTCGATGGCCACGTCGGCCGTGCGAGCCGGGGCACCCGTTCCGTCGACGACGAACCCCGCCCGTGATCACGGTGTCGTGCATGATGCTCCCTTCACGATGCTCCCTTCACGATGCTCCCTTCACGATGCTCCGCTCACGATCGACGGAGCGTTCTCACGGTACAAGTTCCGAACGCCTCACGCACGTCGGCGACGAAGAGCTCTGGCTCCTCGAAGGCGGCGAAGTGGCCGCCGCGGGGCATGTCGGCGACTCGACGGAGGTTGAAAGCCGCCTCCAGCCAGGACCTCGGGGACGTGAGTATCTCGTGGGGGTAGCGCGCCACCGCCGTGGGCACCTCGACTCGTTCGTCGACAGGCCCGAGCCGGCCCGCCTTCTTCGACTCGTAGTAGAGCCGTGTCGAGGAGTTGATCGTGCCGGTCACCCAGTAGGTCATGAGATTCGTGAGCAGGTCGTCGCGCCCCACAGCTGTTTCGAGGTTGCCTTCGTGGTCGGTCCAGGCGTGGAACTTCTCGAGAATCCACCCTGCCAGGCCTGCGGGTGAGTCTGTGAGGCCGTACGAGAGGGTCTGTGGCTTGGTGCCCTGGATGGCGGCGTAGCCCGACCCGTTCTCCAGGTAGTCGGTGACGCGGGCGAACGCGGCCGTTTCCGCATCTGTCATCTCGCCGCCGGTGGCGGGAGGTCCGCACACGGCCATGTTGAGGTGGATACCGGTGAGATGTGCCGAATCGACGAGGCCGAGTTCCGTGGTGATCAGGGAACCCCAGTCGCCACCCTGCGCGCCGTACCGCGTGTAGCCGAGACGATCCATCAAAGTCGCCCACGCTTCGGCGACACGACGCGAGTCCCAACCCGGCTCAGTCGTCGGACCCGACCAGGCGTAGCCCGGAATCGACGGCGCCACGACGTGGAAGGCGTCAGCGGCATCGCCGCCGTGCGAGACCGGATTGCTCAGAGGACCGATGACATCGAGGAACTCGACCACCGATCCCGGCCAGCCGTGGGTGATGACGAGTGGTTGGGCATCGGGCTCCGGCGAAGGTGCATGGACGAAGTGGATGTTCTGGCCGTCGATCGTCGTCGTGAAGTGGTCGAAGGCGTTGAGTCGCTGCTCGGCGGCACGCCAGTCGTACCCGTCGGCCCAGTATTCGCAGAGGTCACGCAGGTAGGTGAGATCGGTGCCGAGGTCCCAGGAGGCGCCGGGGGCCACGTCGGCCAGCGCGTCGCCGCGCAGGCGCGTGCGGAGATCGTCGAGGACGTCGTCGGCGACCTCGACGCGCATCGGCGAGATGGCGTCGGAATCCGGCATCAGCCGACGGAGCGCTCCTTGCCCTCCCAGTAGGGCTTGCGGAGTTCCTTCTTGAGCACCTTGAGAGCGCCGGACAGCGGGAGCGGTTCATCGCGGAACTCGACGGACTTCGGAACCTTGAAACCGGCGATGTTCTCCTTGCACAGGCCTTGATGCCGTCCTCGGTGAGCGTGGCGCCCGACTTCGGCACGATGATCGCGTGGACCTGTTCGCCCCACTGTCACTCGGGATACCGATCACGGCCACCTGATCGAAACAGCCGGGGTCCGAGCGCGATCACGGTCTCGACCTCGGCGGAGTAGACGTTCTCGCCGCCGGTGACGATCATGTCCTTCACACGGTCGACCAGGAAGAGGTACCCGTCGTCGTCGAGATAGCCGGCGTCGCCCGTGTGGTACCAACCATCGCGGAACACCTCTGTCGTAGCGTCGGGGTTGCGCCAGTACTCACGCATGAAGTTGCCGGCTCTGGCGCACACCTCGCCGGTCTCACCGCGGGGCACCTCGTCACCATTGGCATCACGAATCGAGAGGACGACACCCGGCATGGCGCTTACCGGCGGAGCCGAGGATGTCACCACCTCGCCGATGGTCGTCGGGACTCAGCCAACTGAGAACGGCCGATGCTTCGGTCATCCCGTAGCGCCTGAGCGACAGTTCGAGATCCGGATAGAGCTCCAGGAGCCGATCGACGGTCGCACGCGGCATCGGTGACGCTCCGTACGCGAGCTCGCGCAGCGACGCGAGCCGCTCGGGACGGAAGTCGGGGTGGTTCAGGAGCATGCCGATCATCGTGGGCACCATCACCGTCTGCGTGACCTGCTCGCGTCTCGATCAGGTCGAGAACGCCGCCGGGGTCGAAGATCGGGATGAACACCGACGTGCCTCCCGCCGCGGGACTTCCGAGGATGCCTCCCATCGATGCCGGCGTGAAACATCGGCGTCTGGTGGAGGAACACGGCCTCGGCGTTGAGGCGCATCTGCGACGCGATGTGGTAGAGGTTGAGACATCTCGGCACGGTGGTCGAGCAGCACTCCCTTGGGCAGACCGGTGGTGCCCTCCCGTGTACATGAGCATCGACCGGATCGTCTTCTTCGGGTTCGTCGGGAACGACCGGATCGCCCGCGCCGAGCAGGTCCTCGTAGTCGATGTCGTGCGGGACGTCACCGTCGCCGATCAGGACCGTGTGGCGAACGGGATTCTCACCTTCGGACTCTTCCATCGAACGATGGAAGTGCTCTGCGAACGAGGCGTCGACGAACGCCACCTCACAACCCGAGTTCTGGACGATGTACGCGAGTTCCTTGCCTGCGAGTCGCAGGTTCAACGGGTTGACGACACCCGCACCGAGATACGCGGCGTGGTACGCCTCGAGGTACTGGTGACTGTTGGTCGCCATCAGCGCGAAACGATCACCGCGCTGAGCCCCGAGCTCCTTGTGGAGCGAGTTGGTGAGTCGAAGCACCCGGTCACCGTGTTGTTCGTAGGTCCCCCGGTAGTCGACCGTCAACGAAACCCACCTTCGTGGCGTAGTTGTCGAGCGCGGGAAGCAGCAGGCGGTGATAGACGAGTTCCTTCATCGCCACGCAGGGTACCGATCAGAGCGACTCACGGGAAGCGGCGTGTTCGACGGGTGCCAGGGGGCCGACTCGCCCCGCGACTCACCCGGCGGCGATGAAGGGAACGACGGCCTCGAGGAACTGCTCGGGCTCGTCGAACATGGGCGCGTGGCCGACACCGACCAGTTCGGTGTACGACCAATCGGGTCGAAACTCGGCGGTGCGGCGAGCGGCCGTCACGGGAACCAGGCGGTCCTCGGTCCCGTGCAGCAGGAGTGTCGGAGCGAGAACGCCCTTCGCCGAACGACGGAACATGGCCGGCACCAAGGCCGACAGGAGCGAGCGGGCGGCCTCGAGGTGCGCTCTGATCGCCCAGGGCATGAGCTCCCGTTCGGCGGTGAGCTCGACGTGGGCGGCGACGACATCATCCGGGACCCGACCGGAGTCGACACAGCACAGCTCCAACACCTCCCGCACACGCTCCTCGGGTGTGGTGCGAGCCTCGTGTGAGCGCATGAACATCTCTCCGATCACAGGTGTGACCAAGAGCCCACCGCGAAGGAGGTAGCGGAGGTCGGGTCGATGTCCGCCGACCGCCGGCAGTGCGGGATCGACGAGAACAAGGCCGCGGACGCGGTGCGGTCGACGTGCGGCTTCGAGAATCGAAATCAGACCTCCCATCGAATTGCCGACGAGAACAGCCTCTCCACCGGCGACCTCCGCGATGAAGCGGTCGAGGAGCGCGCGATTCGCCAGGACCGACGATGAGCGTCGATCGGGTGGGGTGCGCCCGAATCCGACGAGATCGGGGGCGAGCACTCGACCGTGACGCGTCAGTTCCCCGGTGACGCGCATCCAATTGATGTGGGCGCCGCCGAGACCGTGCACCAACACGATCGCCGGTCCGCTCCCACCGAAGTCGGCGTAGTGAACAGGTCCGTCGAGATCGGCGGTCGAGAGCTCCACGCCGGACGACGTTAGACCGGCGCCCGTGAGTCTGGCTCAGACCCCGGCCGGGCTCGCGAGACCGAGGTCGGCGGCCGACGACGCGGGAAGGGCAAACGCGGCGACGGTGCCGCCCCCGGGGCGTTCCTCCAACCAGATCTGGCCGTTGTGCATCTCCACGAAACGCCGAGCGATGGCCAAGCCGATGCCCGTTCCCATTCTCGAGCGCTCGGACCGCTCCACCTGGAAGTACGGCTCGAAGACGCGTTCGAGATCCTCCGAGCCGATCCCGATTCCCTCGTCGGCGACGCGCACGACCACCGAGGACTCCTCGTCGCGGGTGCTGACCGTGATCGTTGAGCCGTGTGGCGAGAACTTCACCGCGTTCGTGAGCAGGTTGACGGTCACTCTCCGGATGGCTTCGACGTCAGCTTCGACGGGTTGGCGGGCCTCGAGGTCGACGACCACCGTGTGGCCCGAGAGTGCATCCTCCAGATCGGCCACGGCCCGCTCGACAGAATCGTCGATAGTGCCGACCTCAGCTCGAAGGGTCACGCGACCTGCGTCCAGCTGCGTGAAGTCGAGGAGTTGATCGATGAGCCGGGCGAGTTCGTCCTGGTTGCGTTCAGCACGACCGAGCAGGCCTTTGCGCTCATCGGTGGACAGGCGGTCCCAGTACGTGAGGACCGTGTTGACGAAACCCTTCGAGGCGGTGAGAGGAGTCCGCAACTCATGGGCGACCATCGCCAGGAACTCGGAACGGAGCCGGTCGGTCTCCTCGAGATTCTTCGCGGCGCGGCGTTCCTGGTCGTAGGCACGCGCCCGCACGACCACGAGTGCGATCTGTTCGGCATAGCCCTCGAGGAGAGCAAGCTCGTCGCCTTCGAGAGCTCCCCGCCACGGGAAGCAGGGAACGAGGAGTCCGATCGTCTCGTCGGCGACGCGCAACGGCACCGCGAGCAGCGAACGGTGGCCTCCCTCACGGAGCAGCGGCGACCATCGGGTGACCCATTCTGGATACCGTGGATCGTCTGTGACGTCGGGAATGACCACGACCTCACCGGTCTCCGCCGCATCCGCAAGTGGCGCCAGATCGCGGTCGCCGGTCATCAAGGAGTGTTGGAGTGTGGCCAGGTCATCCGGCTCCAACCCGTCGTTCGGCGTCGGAGTGGCCAAGACGAGACCATCGTCGCCGCGGTAGAGGAGCAGAGTCGTTTCGGATGCGCCGACCGCGTCGCCGAGGGACCGGGCCACGGATTCCAGCGTCGACCCGAAGTCCGGCTCGGGCGACAGGTCACGAAGTGCCTCGTAGAGGCGCTCGAACTGGCGCGTCGTGTGGCGACGCTTACGGGTCAGGCCGTCGATCACGAACACGATGGCGAGCAGATAGGGCAGGTAGGTCGCAATGACAAACGCGGAGACGCGCTCGGACGCGGGAGCGGCCCACTGGCCGAGCACCGCACAGACCATGGCGAGCAGCGCTGTCGGAACACCGAGCGCGGAGCCTCCGACAACGGTGAAGAAGACCAGCCCGAGGACGTACGTGAACAGTGCGGGCACCAGAGCCGCGGGGACGATCACCGACACGGCGAACACCCCGCCCATCCCGACGACCACGTTGATCGCCACGGCGATCGTGACCGAACGCCCGGCGAGCAGAACATCGACGATCGTGGCGAACACGACGTAGCCGAGGACGGCTCCGCCGACGACGAGGCTCTCGGCTCGGTCGAAGCCGGGCGCCAGAAATGCGCAAAGCGCGAGGAGAAGGCCCAGCAGCGCCCGTATGCGGACGCTCTCGCGGTAGAACTTCAGACTCGGCGAGTCGGCGCCGGGGTCCTCGAACGCCGCGACGAGGTTGCGGCGCAGCACGCCCGTGGCGTGGAGTCCGACCCTTCCGCGCTTCTCCACCCGAGATCCTTCTCTCCTGGACACCCGTCGGGGTGTTCTCCGGACTTCCGGACGCTCTCCGGAGCTCTCCGGAGTCCCCCGCACACGGTGACCATGCTACGCGCCGTTTCCGGACGTGCTGTCCGGTTCCTACCGTTGGGCCGCGAGCCGCCGGCACACGGCCGAGCCGGTGGCGACGCCACACCCCTCGAGACCGTGGCATCACCGCACGGGTGCGATGATGCAATGAGCCATGAGGCGAGCGTGGCGGAACTGGCAGACGCGCCGGGTTTAGGTCCCGGTGACCTTCACAGGTCTTGGGGGTTCGAGTCCCTCCGCTCGCACTACTCCCACAAGGGATCGAGGCCACCGGGACGGCTCCCCGGTAGCGGCCGAAACGGCTCTACCTAAGCCCTCCCTAAGACGACTAGGCTGGACCAGCAGGGACAGGTCACGCGCACACGAGGCGCACTCTGGGGAGGACACGACCATGGCGATCGTCGTCGAGGACAAGCACGGCCGGTTGACACGCAAGCGACGGGCCGACGGCAAGAACGGACCGCCTCTCGACCGTCGCAGCGCGCACTACTACTCCGTCGTCGGGAACGTCTGGTCCCGGGGCTACCCCACCCGACGGGAGGCCGAACGCGACGAAAGCGAACGGAAGAACGCCGCCGAGGACGGCACCAGCCTCTCCCGCTCGAAGATGCGCCTCGACGAGTTCCTGACCGACGTGTGGCTTCCGCTCCAGGAGGACAAGGTCGCCCGGGGAGATCTCCGGGAGTCCTCCCTCGCGCACTACCGGCTGCACGTCGAGACCTACATCGTGCCCGAGATCGGCTCGAAGCGGCTCCGGGACCTGCGCGCCGAACACCTCCGAGGTCTCTACCGGAAACTCGCTCGACGAGGCGGACGGTCCGGGCGTGGCCTCGCGCCGAAGACCGTCCGCCACACGCACACGATCCTCTCGAACGCCCTCGAACTCGCCGCCTCCGACGGATACGTCGCCCGCAACGTCGCCAAGAGCCGCGACACGGCACCCGGTGGGAGATCACCGGAGATGAAGACCTGGACGCCGGAACAGATCCGCGCCTTCCTGGAGGTCGCCGCGGAGGACCGTCTCGCAGCGGCGTGGCGGCTCGCAGCGACGACCGGGATGCGACGTGGAGAGGTCCTCGGGCTCCGCTGGTCCGACGTCGACCTCGACGACCGGATCGTTCGGGTCGAACGGTCCCTCGTGCTCTCCGGCAAAGGAGTTCGGTACGAGCCGCCGAAGACCGAGCGGGGCCGAGCGCGTCGTCTCGATCGACACCGGCACCGCCCGTGCGCTGCGCGCCCACAAGAAGCGCCAGGCCGAGGAACAACTCGCCGCGTTCGGCGCGTGGGAGGACGCTGATCTCGTGTTCACGAACTCCGTCGGCGAGCCCGTCAACCCGAGCACCTTCTCGCGCGCCTTCGAGCGGATCGCCGAGCGCTCCGGGCTCCCCCGCATCCGCCTCCACGACCTCCGGCACTCGGCGGTCACCGCGACGATCGACGCCGGAGTACCCGTCGACGTCGTCAGCCGCCGGATCGGTCACGCCTCGACGAGCATCACCGTCGACACGTACCAGCACGCCCTTCCCGGCCAGGACCGCGACGCGGCCGACAAGCTCGCCGAAGCACTCGACGCCTGACGCCCCAGGGGCCAACCCCACTGCGATCGGGGGCCGCCATCGCGTGACGATCACGTCGACGGCAAGGGACCGCCCGGCCACGGCAAGGGGATGTATCTCGCCGGTACCCTTCCTCCAGCGACCGACTACGGGTATCGGAGAGCCGCGATGAGGAGCGTTCTGGGAGCGTCGTTGGTCGTCCTCGTGTCCGTCGTAGCGGGCTGTTCGTCGGGAGGTGGGTTGCCAGAAGACGTGACGACATCGTCGACCACGACGACGGCCGAGGAAACGACGACCTCTGTCGAGGAGACGACGACGACCGTCGCAGAAACCACCACGACGACGGAGGCGGAAGGCGGAGACACCGGAGCGCCGTCTGTCGGGGGTTTCACCGAGCTGGTTGACTCGGACGCGAGCTGCGAGGAGCTGTTCGACTACCGCAACCGCTTCGACCCCGACGACGCGGTCATCGAGGACCTGAACGATCAGCTACGCACCATCGGCTGCTACAGCACTGGATCAGAGCGCACAGACTGAGCGAGCCCGGGCTCGACCAGTGAGACGCCGCCCTCGCGGAGCGATCCCGTCAGTCGCTCTGCTCGTTGTCACCGGGCCAGGCGACGACGTTCAGCGCCTCGCCCGCGAGGGTTTCGGCGGCGCGGGTGGCCGCGTGCAGATTCAACTCCACGACGCCGAACAGCTTGAGCGTGAAGCTCGCCCCATCGAACTCCTCCCACATGAGGAGGTCTCCGACCTTCCCGCGTTTCTGGAGCTTCCCCTCGCCCCGCTCGTAGGCGTCGAAATGCTCGAACACGTCGCGCACGTCGACGGCGTGAGGCACCTCGGAGTCGAACTCCGCGCCGCGCCCTCGTGATCCGGCCCTCCTCGTCCCACCGCTTGCAGTAGTCCACGGCCCGGATCAGGTCCCGCAACGCGATCCGCGAAGAACGCGGCCTCGATCTCGCGGTCGAACCACGCGCTGACCCGTCCGGTCGGGACGCGTGGTCGCGTGCCGTCGATCCGGTCGAGCTGGAGCCGGAGAGCGTAGAGCCACTGCCCCAGCCACTTGGTCGCGTTCGCCCGGAGCGTCGAGTCCTTGTCCACGGCCGCGCTCACTCGTAGCAGCCGACCTCGGCGAGCCGGTCGTCGGCGGCCTCCATGTAGCTCAGCGTGACGTCGAACTCCTCCGAGCCCGCCGCGGCGCGGTCGTTGTTCGCCGCCGCGGTGTCGAACTCGGCTTGTAGCTCGACGCAGTCGGTCAACGACTCGATGCGTTCGTACACCGCAGGGCTGCCGGGCTGGTCGTCCTCGTCGCAGCCGATCGCCCCGACCGCGAGGACCGCGACCACGGCCAGCACTCGCACCCCTCGCAGCATCCGGTCACATTAGGCATCGGATGCCGGTTGCCGCACGTGCGGCAGCCGCGCCCGCCTCAGTCCGCTGCGAGAGCAGCCAGCCGGGCTCGCAACTCGGCGTCGAGTTCGAGGCGCTCCGCGACTACCGGAACGTGGCGAGCTGGTGGAAGCCTGCGGCACGTGCCGCAGGCGTGGCGTGGTCGGCGCACCGAGAGGTGTACCGAATCGCCGCGAGCATCGGCACCAAGGGCGCTCACACCGCCAGGGCCTCCAGGCGGGCTCGTAGCTCGTCGTCGAGGTCGAGTACGTCGGCCAACGCCTCGACCGTGCTCGCGCTCGGAGCACGCTCGGCGCGCTCCAGGCGGGCGACGTAGCTCCGATCGAGCGAGCATCGTGCCGAGACCTGCACGAGTGAGAGCCCGGCCCGCTTCCGAGCCACGCGCAGGGCCGCACCGACCTCGGACGGGAGCACCCGCCTCGCGACGGGCCTGCTCACGGCGGACTAACGCAGCACCGCCCCAGCCAGAAGGAAGCCGGAGTGATGCCGCGTCAGTGGAGGCCGTCCGACGCCCGGGGCGCAACCGAAACACCCCGGGACGTCGGAGGCCCTGGGAGACGAGCGGGCGGGCGGGGCGACCGGAGCCGCGAGCCTGGCCGTCACCGCCCACCCGTGATCGTGTCGAGCGTGGATCGGAGCCTCGCGAGGCCGTCGCGGCCGTGGCGCTTCTCCAGGGCGTGGACGGCCTCGTCGACCGGAAGCGTGGACTCGGAGAAGCTCGTGAGCGAGTAGGCGTGCGCGAGCCGCTCGTCGCCCTTCAACACCTTCACGACGCCCGCCGAGTAGTCGAGCGTGCCCGAGGACTTCTCGACCAGCTCGCCCACCTTCACGTCGAGCGCCCGGTTCACGAGATCCCTCAGCGTCGGCTCCGGCTCCTCCTCGGGCGTCTCGTCGCCGTCGGAGGCCTGGCGGTAGACGTCGTACAGCTCCGGGCGCTCGGCGACCGTCTTTGCCAGCGCCACCGCCTTGGTCGTGCCGTCGCGGGAGGCACGCTCGGCCGCCTCGTCGTCGAGGGCGTCGACTACCTCCCGACGCGTGACCTCGCGCCCGTCGGCCGTCTTGAACAGGAGGACGTGCGCCCCGCTGTTCGCCCCGGAGCCGACGCGGTCGACCCGTTCGATGCGGAGGTCGCGGAGCCACCCGGGCCGCCGCCGCTTCCGGCGTCGTGTCGTCGTCATGCTTCACCTTCCTCGTCTCCGATGAACTCGGCTAGCGCGTCTGGTCTCCAGCTCCGTCACGCTCCTGCGGAACGCCGGGACCGGCCGCTCGATCTCCTGCCCGCCCGCTCGGAAGCTCGGGAGAAGCCGATACGCGATCGAGCGGGCGACCGAGCGCGCGCTCGACAGGTTGCGCCTCGGCCCGAGCCCCGACTCCCGGAAGACGTCAGAGGACTCGTCGCCCAGCGTCGTCGTCTCGTCGATCGTGTCGACCAGCTCGTCGACGAGCCCGTCGATCTTCGCCGCGAGCTTCAGTCGCCGTTGCGCGAGGTCTCGGAGCTTGGCGCGAGCTTCGGCGTGACGCTCTCGCTCCTCTGCCTCGTCTACCGTCCGACGTTCGCGGGCTCGGACGATCGCCTCGTCACGTTCGGCCGCGACCGCGTCACCCGACCGCGGGCCAGAGCTAGCTTGTCCTCGATCTCGGAGAGCTGGGACTCCAGGTCGACCAGCTCCTCGGGCGCACACTCCGGCGAGGGTCAGGGCCAGTCGGTCGCGGCTCAGCTTCGAGCGTCGCGACCTCGGTCGGTACGGCCACGAGCGGGCTCACCGAGCCGCCTCGACGACGTTCCGGGTGCGCGCGTCGCCGCGCCGAGCGTTGTGGGTTCGTATCAGTAGCGACCATCGACGGCCCTCCCAGTTTCGGGTCGGGGGCCGGACGCAAGCCGACCCGGGGTTACCGGGCCGCTGGGGGCCGCTCTTTCACCCACAACCGTAGTCGTGGCCCACGGGCCACACGAGGACCCTCGTCGCCGCGGATCCACGCGAGCTAGACGAACTCGCCCCGCGCCGTCATGCTCGGCGTTCGGAGGCCATCTTCGTCGGATGCTCTCGGAACGGGGGGCTCGAGCCCGCGTTCAACCCACCGTCCAAGTCGGGCCAGCATTCGCAGATGATCGGGATGGCGCTCGTAGCCTTGCTCGGCGAGCCCCTCGTCGGGGTCGAGCCCGGCGGTCATGACGACCTCTGCGAACTTGATCGGGTAATCGTGGAAACGAGCCCTCGCGGGCTCATCTCCTGCCCAGCGGCCGACCTGCGCCAGTAGTCGCGAGTCTCCTCGGGCTCCGCTCGTAACCCGTGTCGGCGAGGAACTTCCGGCACCGAGCGATCTCGCCGTCCTTCGCCCGGCGCAGTTCCTTCAACGCCTCATCGGGGTCAAGCCCCGCCGCCATCGCGACACGGGCCATCTCCAGCGAGTGCTCCATGAACTTGCGTCCGGGCGCCCGAACGCACCCGGCCCACCGGCCGACCGTGAACAGGTTGCTCAGGAAGGTGGACGACCGCTCGTAACCCGCGTCGGCGAGGAACTTCCGGCACCGAGCGATCTCGCCGTCCTTCGCTCGCTGTTGGCTTGAGGCCATCTCGATCTCGTCGGCCAGGGCGAACGCCACCTCCCAGCTCGACGTCTCCTCGGCCTTCACGGCCCCCGCGGGGCCTCGATGGGCCAGCGGCCGCCGAGCGTACGGCCGGACCCAGCACCGTTGCCGACGACGATCGTCTCGCCGCCAACCCTCCAGGCGCTCGACTTCGTCGCACCAACCGGAGCGCAGAGCGCGCCGGGCTCGATCGTCTCCGCCTCACCGAGTGCCTCGATGCACAACGCAAGGGCGATCGCCCGGTCGTCGTGCCGGTCGGCGTCGTGGTCGAGGCGGTACACGCCGGGCGAGGTCTCGCGGAGGCGGACGTGGGCCAGCTCGTCGAGGAGGTCGGCGTCGTCGGGGAGGCGGAGCCGTCGGTCGCGCAGCGTGGCGTACAACTTGAACGTGAGCTTGCCGACGCTCTGCGCCGTGAACGGAAACTCGGCGACGGTCAACCCCGACGCACGTAGCCGCTCGGCGAGCTGGGCCGCCTGCCACGGGTCGAGCACGACCCGAGCACCGTGGAACTCACGCACCGCGTGGAGCAGCCACGCCTCGACCTCTCCGAGCTGGACCGGCTCCTGCCGGGAGCCCTGCCAGCACGCGACCCGGTCAAGAACGAACACGCGCCGACCGTCCTCGTCGTCCTCCGCGTGCAGCGACGACGACCGCGGTCCGGGTCGCGTTTCAGGCCGAGGTCGACGCCGACGACGTAGCGCCGCCCGGGCGTGGGGTCCTGCGGCCCGTCGAGGACGACACAGTCCCGGAGAGCGTCGGTCGTCGTGAGCCGGTCTTCCGGAGCGGTCCAGGAGTTGAGGTGGAGGCGGGCGTAGCTCGACTCGGTGAGGAGCGCACGCTGCTCGTCGAGGTCGTCCTCGGTCCGCCACGGCAACGGGCCGGGCTGCTCGTGGACGTGCCAACGGTCGGACCCCTTCGCGTGAGAGAGGACCTCGGCCGACCAGTGAGAGGGATCGCCCGCCGTCGTCAGCACCGCGAGCCGACTGCCGTCGACCTTCGGCACGGCCGAGGTGATGCTCTCCCACAACGTCCGCGGGCCTCGTGTCTCCGCCCACTGGCGCGACCTCGTCCACGATCACGAGCCAGGGCGACAGGCCCCACGAGGAGGCGACGTCGGCGGCGAGGACCTGGAGGCTCGCCCCTGACTCGACCACCGTCACCCGGTGCCGCTCGACCTTCACCAGCCCGGCGAGGCCGGACGTGCGGCGGACGTAGCCGCCGAGGGCGTCGAGGAGGAGCGCCCCCTGGTCCGCGTCCGCCGCGAGCGCGTAGCTCCGACTCCCCGCTGGCGCGTCGGTCGACAACAACGCGAGCGACACGCCCGCCAGGTCCGAGGTCTTGCCGCCCCCTCGGGGCCTCGTGAGGAAGCAGTACCGCGGGCCGCCGGGTCGATCACCGCCTCGGCGTCAGCACGCTCCGCCAGTCCGCCGCCCGCTGGCCCCAACTCGTGCCGTCCTCGTCGACGACCAGGCCGTGGAGCACGTCGAGCGCCCTCACGACGACGCCGACGCCAGCTCGGCGCGGGTCCCTCGACCTCGGCCCGCACCCGCGCGCCCGCCTCGACCAACGCGTCGAGGTCCGAGCGGGCGTGTCGCGCCTGGCCCCGCAAGATGACCAGCTCGGCGTCCGAGCGCGGGTCCATTCCCAACCGCTCCCGGCACCGGGCCGCCGCCCGCTCCACCTTCTCCAGGAGGTTCGCAGCGCCCGTCGCCTTCCCGTCCTCGTCGACGAGGCCATGCTCGTCGCACCACGCGGTGAGCAGCACCACCCGCGCCTCGGCCCGACTCCACGCCGCGACCGTGTGCCGGTACTCGGCGACGTCGAGGTCCGGGCGCACGGCGCACAGTGGACGCGGCCAGTTCGTCGGCGATCGGCTGGACCTTCCGCTCGGAGTCGCGCCGTGACGCAACGCCAGGTCGTTGCCCGGCCACGCGTCCCGCCACTTGTAGCCCCGAGCCGGACCCTGTGACTCGCTCACGGTCACGGCCGACGCTCCCCCACGCGCGTCGGTAGCAGCGGACGACGCGCTCGCTCCAGCTCGGTGCTGAGGGCGTGCTCGCCGACCGCGCTCGCGAGCATGGCCCGCACATAGGCAGAGCGGCTGAGCCCCGAGCGTCGTGCAGCCTCGTCGACGCGGTCGAGCAGCTCGGGGTCGAGCCGAACCTGGAGCACGACGCGCACCTCCTCGTCGTCCCCGTGGTGGCGCCCGGGACGGTCGGCGCGCGGCTCCACCGGCGACCGTACACGACGCGTGCGCCGACGCCGCGAGCGAACGGTCGAGATCCGCGGCCACCGACTCGGACGTTCGGCGTCCTACCGGCGGATTACGCTGAGTGGTGGTCGGCTACAGGATGTTGGCGGAAGCCGTGGGCAGCCGATGGGAGCAGACAGCCCTGGGAGAAGCCAAAGATGGATGACAGCGTCCCACCACTCCCACCGAAACAGAATCGCTGGCCATGGATCATCCTCGTCCTGGTCGTCGGACTCGTTGCGGCGACTTCGGGGGTCCTGGTCGGCCTGAACCTGGACGAGACGCGAGTCGTGACAGAAGAAGTCGAGAAGGAGGTCAGGGTCACTCCGCAGGTCTGCATCGACGCGACGTTCTCGTGGGCCGTGGCTCACGACCAGAGTGAGATCTATGTCGACTCCCTACAGGACACGCTGGACCTCGCCGCCGAGGTTGCCACTCCTGGATACATCGCGAACTTCCGCGATGTCGAACGTGCTGAGGCCAATGTTGAGAGGCAACGGGAACTTCGCGCGGAGATTGACGACCTCGTGGCCGAGCGCGGAGCGTCAGATGGACGAGTGCCTGGCAGAGTGACGGGGTAGGAGCAAAAACCCGAAGGGCTCTGAGGCTTGCCGACGTGGTTGCAGTGGCCCATCGGCATCGCTGCTGTGTTTGGCGCGCTGTGGGCCGTGGCTCAGGTCAGTTCTCGGAACCCAGCGCGAGCAAGGCGGACGTCGGGGACGAGCGAACCACGCATCGGCGCGCCGGACACTCTCGGAACTCCCGCAACAGCGCGCACGTCACGCGTGACGATCCGACCTCGTGAGTGCCGAGAGCGCAGCTCGCGACCTATCAGCGGCGCAGAGTGCGACGAGGACGGCCGGCGACCGTCCCGGTGCGTGGAAGGTGCCGAACGCGAACCTGCGGCGCTCAGAAGCGCCCGAAGCGGCTAGACACGCGCGCGACCACACCCCGCGGGAAGGCGGCACCCATGGACGAACACACCGACGGTACGAACACCCGACCGCCACGACGCTGGGCGCGGTGGCTCGCCCTCGTGTGCTCGATCGTCGCCCTGGGCCTCGCCGCCGTCGCGCTCGTCGTCGCACTCAGCGTCGAAGGCGACCCCGGACCGACAGGACCGCAAGGCGCGGAAGGACCGACAGGCGCGGCGGGACCGCCCGGCGTGACGACGTGCGAGATCGACCGATACGAGTGGACTGACTTCGCCGACGCGGTCGAGGAGTACGTCGAAGACCCGACCTCGCGGATCACCTACAGCAACGCCACGAGCTACCCGCCCGAGGTGAGGTGCTGAGCGCCGTCCGGGAGCCTCACCCAAGGTGCTCGACGACCCTGGTGACCCCCCAGCGCTATGGATCGCTTGGCCCTTTGTCTCTTGACTCGCTGCTGCAAAGGGCGAACGGTGAGAGAGGGCAACGGGGAGGTTACCCATGACGAGACCGTGGAAGATCGCCGGGGTCGTGGTCGCTCTCTTCAGCGTCGCGGCGCTCGGCCTTTCCATCTACTCGGTTACGCAGATCAACGCGCGAGTCGAAGACCGCGTCTCTACGCAAGTCGCCTCCTACATCGATGACAACTCAGACGAACTGCGAGGGCCGAAGGGCGAGCCCGGCGAGCAGGGCCCGGAAGGTGAGCAAGGGGAACCGGGACTGCCTGGAAAGAAAGGCGAGCAGGGATCGCAGGGCCCGCAGGGCCCGCAGGGTCCGCAGGGTCCGCAGGGTCCGACCACAGTGTCGAGCGGCGGGGAGGTCGTCTGCACACCGATCGACTACCTGAGGCTTGGACGGGTCGACGAAATCGTCTGCGAGACACGCTGACGCAGACCACCTTGCGTCGAACCTCGGGTCGACCGGACACCCGCGGGAGCGGTCCCGCGTTCCACTTCCGCCCTCCCTCATCGCCCTCGCCGACACGGACACGGACGCGGGACGCGGACGCGGACGCGGACGCGACATACTGCGCACAAGAAGCGCAAGGAGGAGCCGATGATCGCTGAGTTCGTTGTTTGGACGATGCTTCCGATCGGGCTGATCATCCTCGTCCCAGTGATCTGCGCGGTCGGTGCAACGGTCGCTGTCCTCTGGGGGAAGATGGTCGAACCAGCCAAACCCAAGATTGGTGACCTGCAGCGGTGGCTGGAGACGCATCCCACACTCGATTTGAACGAGTTTGAGAAGGAGCACGGGGGCGAGCTGACTCCCATACGGGTGCAAGAGCGCGCTCTAGAGAACGGCTGGATGCACGGGGACGAGAATGGCCGGTACGTTTCGGACCTCTACCGAAAGACATGATCGAGGAACTGATCGGGCTGATTCTGCTCGTCGTCGTGATCGGCGCAATCACGCTAGGCGGATGGTAAAGGTCCGACGAGTGAGGTCCTCGGTCGGCGTAGCGGAAGATCTCGCGGTCAGCGTCCCTCGCCCACCATTCGCCGCACCATGGTCGCGTGCCACCGGCCGCCACCGCGAGGCGCGAGCCCCCCATCATCGAGGACCGCCGCGACGTCCCGAGAACGCCCCGACGCGCGCAGCTCCGGAGGAATCGGCGTGTTCGCCTGAGGTGCTCCCCCGGGTCGGAGCCCAGGTACCGCCGCGCGACTCCTGACCAGCCGCTACCCCTTAGGGAACCGTTGGGGACACGGCCGCTGCCCTACTGCTACAACGGCTCTATTACGTCACCGGGTCTGACATCCGGTGAGGCCACGCGCGCATCGTTTCGGCCGACCGGAACCGCTCCGAGCGACGGCGGGGAGGCCTCGTCCGACTCTCATCATTGTCCGGTGTCGGTCAGTTCATCTCGCAACTCTGGCGTTACGCAGCCTCCGTAGTCCGTCGGGTTCTCGACGTATCCCGACGGGCAGTCCTCGCTATCGCGGACAGTATCGGTCTGGCAGGCTAGAAGGAGTTGCGCGAGCAGTGCGATGAGTGCGAGTGCGCGAAGACTCGATCGACACACATCGCTCGGACTCGTCACTAGCACCCGATCCAGTCGCCGTCGCGATCCAAGCCGTGAGGGTCCGCTCCGAGAGGACGCGGGGAGGGGGCACCGTCACTCATCGGTGTCGTCCCCTCGGAGTACAGCACGGGCCAGACACCGCGCCCTTGCGGGCAACGGCTCCGCCCACCACAACCCTCACTGACTCAGCGCGTATCCGGCGGCGCTCAGACCAACTAGTCCGAGGAAGAACAGCGTCAGCCAGCCGCTCTCGGGCCAGCCCATGTAGAGGATCGGTGCCCAGATCAGGGCAACGATGACACCGACGGCGATCCATCCTCCGATGCCGCTGTCCTGCTGTGCCGCTTGAGCGAGAACGTTCATCTCCCGCACCTCCCGTCGACCTGGTCGCGATCCCGGCAGCGTGCACTACCCACGCTACCAACGCTGAACTCACCACGCTTCCAACCCCGCCCGCCTCGCCTCCTCATCGAGAGCGGTGACCCTTCTCGTCGTCGACGTCGACGAACGTGTCGTCGCCCAGGACCCGTGTGGCGAGGATCATCCACCGCCGGGCGAGGTCCTCGTTCCCGTCGACCCACGCGTCGGCAGCTCGACGGCAGGCGGCCACGAGGATCTCGGCTCCGGCCACCGACGGGCAGCAGCCCTCCAGGTTCACGGTGCTCCCCGTGCCGATCGGGCTCGGGCACACGGCTCGCAGAGGTGGCCGTGTAAGCGAGGACGCACGCCGTCGTGGGTTCCGCACTCCTCACAGGCCGCCTCCTCGGCGGTCCCCCCGTCACCACCCGTCACCGCGTCACCATCGGCGCGAAAGTCCTGGTCAGCGGCCGATCCCATGGTGACGGCCTCTGGCGTGGTGACGGGTAGGGCGTCACCACGGAATCGTGCGTCACCATCGGAAGGGGCCTCTGACCTGCGGTTCTGCGCGTCCGGTGACGCGGTGACGCGCGGTGACGGGGGGTGCGGGTGCGGGTCCTCGTCGGGGGTTGGCAGGTAGCGCGCCCAGGGATCCTCCAGGTCCTCCCGCTTGTAGCCGCGAACCTGGGAACCGTCGCGGCCCTCCGGGCGGAACGCGCTGCGAACGGACCTCGAACGACCGGAGCCGACGGGCCAGCCCGGCGGCGTCCAGGTCGAACCGACCCCACGGGGACTCCTCCAGCGCGCGGAGCCGCCCGACCAGCGTCGCCGACGCCAGGACGGAGCCGTCGTCGTCTGCCCACACGTCGCGGAGGTCGGCAAGGAGCTTCACGTCGAGGTTCTCCTCGTCGCTCGTTGCCGCGCAGATCGCCTCGCAGGCGTGACGGGCACGGCCCGGCCACTCCCCTCCGGCGACGTCGGCCACGGCCACGAGCGGCTCCCAGCAGTCCGCCTCACGGTCCTCGACCGGTAGGTCGGGCTCGGCGAACTCGATGCGGCCCTGCGCGTCGGCCATCGCCTCAGCGAGACGTTCGCGGAGACGGTGCAGCCGTTCGCCGTCGCGGCGGATGCGGTACGGGTCGACGTGCTCGTCGGGATGGCGACGGCGCATCCGCACGACCACGGCCCGGTCCTCGATCGTGTCCGGGAGGTCCCGGATCGCCGCGAGGGCCGCCATCGCGAACGACGGGAACGGCGTCGGCGTCTGATGCGGGCCGACACACCGGATCACCGGTCTGTTCCGGCCGTGGCCCGCGTTCAGCAATCCCCGGAGGTCCTCCGCGCCTTCTTTCCCGGCCTTCGCGCCGAAGATGGTGTCGGCCTCGTCCAGCAAGATCGTCGGCGGATCATCTCCGCTGATCGAACGGAACAACGCGGGCACCGACGCGTTCGCCGAGACCAACGGCTTGTGCGCGAGCGCCTCGACGACGTCGAGGAGGCGAGACTTCCCGCACCGCTTCTCCGGGCTCGTGATGACGAGACGTGTCGCGTGATGGAGCACCGGCTGACAGTGTGTCGCCGCGATCCACAACGCGACCGCCTCCGCGTACTCGGGCGAGGGCAGGGCGACGTAGCGATGAATCTCGTCGACGACCTCGTCGAGCAGATCGGCCAGGTCGCCGATGCCGGAATCGACGCGCGGCTCGGACCCGCCTCGCTCGATCGCCCGTTGAAGATCGAGCCCGGGGCTCACGACGCCGCCCTCTCGACCGAGTCGAAGCCGTCGACGAACGCGGCCTCGGCGATCTCGACGCCGACGCCGAACGGAACCAGCGGAACGCTCGACTCCGGATCTTCTCGTCGCACGAGACGGTCGAGTCGGGCCAGCGCGTCATCGAATGTCGCCTCGTGCCGGGCTACCAATGCGCCGAGACGCCGTCCTTCGCGCTCGATGCGCTCGACGTGGGCATCGACGCGGCCGAATCGTTCCGCGGCGAGTTCCTCGAACCGAGCCGTCGTGGCCGGGTCTGGGTGCGGCGACGGCCTGACCGGACCGAGGTGTGCCAGCTCCCGGCGATCCTTGCGTACGTCCTCGACCGTGACGTCGTCGTCGGTGAGTAGCCGCACAAGTCTCGCTTCGGCGTCCGGACCGAGATCCCGACCCGCGCATTCTCGGATGAGGCGATCGCGCTCCGCCGCCAGGTCGTCGCGAGCCGACAGTGACTCCGATGCGGCTCGCTCCTCGATCTCCGCGGCCGTCATCGTGGCCTCGGAGGCGTCGCCCCCGTCTCCAGCAGATGCCGTAGCGCTGCCAACGGAACGCGTAGCCGCCGGTTCGAGACGCGGACCACGGGTAGGCCGTCGGCCCCGTCGGTGTTCTCATACCGCTGCGCGAGCAGGTACGCCGTCGATCTCGGGATGCCGAGCACCCGACCCGCATCTTCGACCGAGCAGGTCGCTGCCTCGGCAGCGAGCTGGTGAAACAACGGGCCGAACCCGTCGTCGGTTGTGATCGTCATGGAGTGCCTCCTCGAGAGTGAGGCACGTTGAGTGCCTCCTTGATAGGGAGGCCCTCGGCGACGATCGTCTAGGCCGCGACCTCCAGCGAACGGGTCAGGAGGTCGCGCGGAGGCGCGTGAGTGGTGATCGAGTCGGCGAGTAGCAGGACCGGCGGATCCGGTGGCCCGAGACCTCGCTCCTCGGCGTCGGCGCCGACGGCTTCGATCTCGGCGCCGGGGGCAGATCCGAGTTCCCGTCGGAGCACACGCCGGACAGCGGCGGTGACGGCAGCCAGGAGCGCGCGCCCGCAGTGTCGACGTCGTTCGAGGACCCACATGGCCGGGTACTCACGTCGAGCAACCGCCTGGACGCTCCGCCACGCCCGACGGGCGCGTTCCGCGACAGCGGCGTCGCGCTTCAGCAGGGCGGGAAGCCGATCGGCTGGATCGGCCGCGGGCATGGCGAGAATGTGTTCCCGCAGTGATGCTGCGCTCGGAGTTGGTCGCGAGGTGGCGTCCATGAAGAACTCGATCGTACCGGCCGCGCGCCGCGAACGTGGACCGGTCGACATGGACGACGGAGGACGAATCGCGTCGCCCCGATCGACTCGAACTCGTCGGCCCGGCCGGGACCAACGTCCGCCACCGCCACCGTGTGCTCGGGTCAACGCGCTCTCCCTAAGGCCCTCCCTAAGAATCGCCGCGGACTACCGCGGACTCGCCCGGATTCGTGCCCGTCGCCGTCGCGCGAAGATGCAGGTCACGAGAGGAGAGGTGGACTCGCGCGGACCTGCGCGGATTCGAGGGGCGGCTTTAGGTCCCGGTGACCTTCACAGGTCTTGGGGGTTCGAGTCCCTCCGCTCGCACCGAAACCAGCATCAACCCCGGAATGAGGTGACGTGCTGGTAGGTCGGACGGTTGACCCAGCGCATCGAGTTGAAGTTGGTCACGTAGGGGATGAACAGAATCCTCTCGTCGAGAGTCAGTTCTCCCCATTTCGCCGGGTCGTTCCGGTTCCACGGGAGTTGGTAGGTCCCCGCGCGCCACACGCCCAGCTTCAACGCCGACCACAGCTCGGCGCGGCAGGCCTCCAGGTCGCCGTCGCCGCACTGGATTCCGCCGGCAGGCACGGGGCCTTCACCGAGAATCGCCCGCAGATCGCGCTGCACGTTGGAGTACCACCCGGTCTGGTAGGCGGACCCGAACGGACCGGGCTTGTCGTCGAGCTTGTGCGGCCGCACGTCGTCATAGAGCCCCGTGAGCGTGCTGTCGGTGATTCCGACGCTGCGCTCGCCGTTGGTGTCGGCGCCGAAGACGGCGTGCACGAGAGGCTCCCACGTCTCGTCCATGACCGGTACCGCCGCATCGTCGTAGACGCTGTCGCGGTTGCGGTCGCGGCGGTGCGCACCGCCTTCCACCCACGACGTCAGGATGCCGCGGGCGGCCTCGATCTTGGAGTTCGGCGCGTCACTTCCCTCGAGGATGCGCAGCACGTACGGCATCACCTGGTCGCCGCGCAGGTCGGACGTCCCCGCGTCTTGGACGATGGACACGACGTCTTCGGCGCTGAGACCCGAGGCATCGCCGACACGACTGTCGATCAGGTCGACGCGGTGGACCGCGCCTTCACCCCACGCCGAGTCGCTCCAGGTCCATCCCGGTGCGACCCGGTTGTTCCACGACACCAGGTAGCCCTTCGCCGGGTTGACCTCGTGCGGGCGTTGTTCCAGCGGGAGAACCTTCGGCGAGCCGTCGGGCTCGGTGGGCCAGTCCCATTCGCCGGTGCCCCACACGGGGAAGTCGAACGACGCACCGCTCTTGCGGATCGGGTACCAGCCCGAGTGGACCCACGCGATGTCGTGCGCGTCGGCATAGGCCCAGTTGAAGGACCAGCTCGTGTCAACCATGACGTCGTCGAACTGGTCCGCGGAGTTGACCGCACCCACGTTGAGCTTGCGGAACGAGACGGCGGCCACCGCCTCCCATCCCCGGTTGAGACGTTGGCGCGCAACCGCCACGGGTGCACCGTCGACGGTGCCGCGGTCGGTGACGGGGCCGTGAACCGTGCGCGGCACGGTGCTGGCCGTCGCGTTCTCGGGATACGTCATCGCCTTGCACTGGCCGTCGTGCAGGTAGTGCATGGAGTCGATCGTCGGTTCGGTACCGCCGGGTTCGCAGAGCTTTTCGACGACGGCGTCGACGTTGTCGGAGCCGCCCGCGGTCGCCGTCCACGACGACCGGTCGTTGTGGCCGATCACGACCCACGGCCCGACGCCGGGGAACGTGATCCCGCTGGCGTGCTGGTCGCCGCCGTGGATCTCCATCTCGAAGAGGAGCTGCGGCGCGATGTAGCCGGACTGCGGACCCCCGACCTGAATGGGCTGGCCCGTGGCTGTACGCGAGCCCGCCACCGTGAGGTAGTTGCTCATCGATGGCATCGGCGCCGGGTCGGCGCCGCAGATCTCGGTCGTGCTCTCCGGATCGAGTAGCGCCACCGACGCGGGGTCGGTGCCGGTGTCGCCCTGGTCGAACAACGGGTAGGCGAAGGTCTCCTCGGTGTGGTGCGTGGCGGTCGGGTCCTCGCCGTAGGCGAGGTCGTCGTAGAGCGCTTGCGCTGCCGCGGGATCGCCCGTGGCCTCCTCGAAGGGCGCGCAGGGTGTGTGAGTTGCACACCTCGCCGCCGCCGCCGTTGCCGAAGATGTCGCCGACGAGGATCGCGGCCGCCACGACGTCGGTGGGCTTCCAGGAGGGGTAGGGGATGCCGATCTGATTCCAGGGCTTCTGGGCGCCCTGGGGCACGAAGCCCTGGTGGGCCAGCCACGAGTTGATGCCGTCGACGAACCCGTTGAGCGAGGCCTCGAGCTGCACGGCCTCCTCGGGGGTGCTGCGGGCCATGGCGCGGTCGATCTGCGCCTGGAGCTCGGCCTCGGTATACGTGATCTGTCGGGGGTTGCCGGCCAGGATGTCGAAGATCTCGGTGATTCCTCCGGGTGCCAACTCGATCATGCCGGTACGCCCGAGAATACGCGCGAGCTCGGCGATGGCAAGGCGACCCTCGGCAACGGCCCACCCCGCGCCGAACGCGGCGTCGGTTTCGGTGTCGCCGTAGATGTGGGGGACGCCGAACTTGTCCCAGAAGATCTCAACACCTTCGCGGGGAGCCTGCGAGGCCTTGATGTCCTCGTCCTTCACGCCGAAGTTGGCGTCCTTGTAGTAGCGACCCAGTGGGTGGTCGGCGCTGCCGAGAATGCCGGCGGCCACGGGATCGTCGATGTTGTCGTACATCGCGCGCTGGTCGTCCCGATCGTTCGCCGTGACGCCGTGGATGTTGCCGTTGCCCGGGGCCATGATCGACCACGCCTCGGTGGCGCCCTTGGGGGGAACGGGATCCGTGGGCTCGGGTGGCCCCTTGGGAATCGGGATACACGCCGCGGCCAGCGTCGCGACGGCGACGATGAGAACACCGCCGGTCATCACACTCCGCACGCTGCGGCCACGACGGTTTCTGCGCATCTTCGGGCGCTCGGTCACGTTCACGGCTGTCCCCTGTTGGTCGCGCGTGTCCGGGTGGCACACGTCGGTGAAGGTCGCCACAGTACCCAATGTGACTGAACCGGACAAGCAGCCCACGGAGCGCGGTCAGGGACTCTGCGGGTATTTACCCCGGAACCACCGGAGACGGGCGATCAGCGCTTCTTGCGCTTTCCCTTGCCTCGCTTCTTGTTCTTGTTTCCCTTGCCCTTGCGGCGACCGAGCCCGAACTTCCGCTTCGCGGGCTGGTCGACCTCCGCGATGATCTCCGGACCGGCGGCGTTGAGGATGTCCTCGGCCTCGTCGAGAATCGCCGCCGCATCGGCACCCTCACCCGGGAGATCGGAGGTCTCGGGGGCCATGGCCTCCGAGAGGCTCCCGTACTGCCATCCGGCGTCCACGCGCCGCTTCACGAAGGCCGGGCAGTCGTCCGGGCAGTTCCAGGGTGCCTCGGGCGCGAGGTCCAACCGGCACTTCCGCATGGTGTCGCCGCTCGGATACGTGCGGCTCTCGTAGTGCTTGCAGTCGGTCCTCATCGCCACGGCGTCATTATCCCCTAGTCGAGCCACTCGGGAGCCGCAGCCAGTAGCTGTCGGCTCACGGCGAGGCAACGATCGAGCAGCTCGCACTGCTCCTCTTCGTTGTTTCGGATCTTGAGCAGCGACACCGCTACCTGGGCCACGATCTTCAGACTGCGCTCGGGCGCGTCGGTCGCGGAGGGAAACGAGTCGATCGCCGACACGCCGAGCGGCAGGTCGGGGCCGCCGATCCCGGCCAGTTCCGTGGCCAGAACCAGCAGGTCGGGTCCGTGCGGCAACGGAGGGAGTGCCCACGTGAAGCTGAGAGGGAAGTGGTAGAGGTCCTCGGGCTGGTCGTCGTCGGGTGTCGTGAGAACCGCGTCCTCGAAGCCGAGCAGAACGCGGGGCTCCACCTCGAGGGTGAGATAGAGATCGACCGGACCGGCGCATCCCTCCTCGGGATGGAGGTCGACCTCCCAGGTCTGTCGCAGCGAGTAACTCTCGACGAAGTGGCGCTCGTCGTGCACGTGGAACCCGTGTTCGACCGCGTGGTCCTTCAGATCGGAGACGTATCCGGCAAGGTCGAGGACGGCCATGACTACGGATTCCCCCGTGTGGTCGCGTCGGCAGCAGCATCGACAGCAGCATCCGCAGCCGGATCGGCGACCGGCTCTGCCGTCGAGTCGAGTCGGTCACGCAGGAAGCCCGCAACATTCGCGACGCAGCGGCGTGCATCCTCGAGCTCGTCGGCGAATCCGTAGAAGCCGTGGAACATGCCCGTATGGTCCCACGTTTCGACGGAAACTCCCGAGCGCTCGAGTCGATGGGCGTAGGCCAAACCTTCGTCGCGCAGGACGTCGCACTCGGCCGTGACGACACCTGCCGGCGGGAGCCCGCCCAGATCTGTGGACCGCAGCGGTGCCGCCAGGAAATCGGCCGGGTACACGGTTTCGTCGGGATCCGCGAAGCCACCCGCCGGGTCTGCGGAACTCCTGGCCACGTCTGCCACATCACCCAGATACGACGTCCAGAAGAACCGCATGTCGTTGACGCTCAGGGGATAGCCCCGCCCGTTCTCGACATATGACGCCGTGTCGAAGCGGGGGTCGAGCGCGGGACACATCAGGACCTGTGCCTGGAGCTCCGGCCCACCGCGGTCCCGGACGGCGAGCGCGACCGCGGCGGCCAGGTTGCCGCCCGCGCTCGACCCGCACACGGCCAGGCGCGACGCGTCGACGCGGAGAGCTCGGGCGTTCTCGGCCACCCAACAGGTGGCGGCGAACGAGTCATCGAGCGCCGCGGGATAGGGGTTCTCGGGAGCGAGACGGTATCCCACGGATACGACGGCGGCCTCAGACGCCCGCGCGATGCCGCGGCACAGCGTGTCGGACAGCTCGATGTTGCCCATCACCCAGCCGCCCCCGTGGAAGAAGACGATCGTTCCGGAGGACAGCGTTCCCGAGGACAGCGTTCCCGAGGACAGCGTTCCGGAGGGAAGCGCTCCCGAGGACGGCGACGCGTCCGGTCGGTACACGCGCAGTGGGATGTCACACTCCGGCCCCGCCATGGTGTGGTCGCTCACGTCAGCGATGGAGGGTTCGTGCGGCACCTCGGCCATGACCTGCTGTTCCAGCTCGCGCGCCGCGACGAGCCCGAGTTCGTCGATGTCGACGTGCCCACCCGGCTCGAACTGTTCGACCACGTGGGCCGCCTCGGGCGTGAGCCGACTCATCATCGATCTCCGTCTGTTTTCTCCGCGACGTTCGCTACACGAAGACCCTCGACCAGTGAGCGAAGGGCGCGACCGCGATGCGACATCGCGTTCTTCTCCTCGGCCGACATCTCGGCGAACGTGCGTCCGTCACCTTCGTCAGGAACGAACACCGCGTCGTAGCCGAAGCCTCCGGCACCCCGGGGCTCGAGAGTGATCCGACCTGCGACCTCCCCCGAGGCAGCAACCTCGCGCCCGTCAGGCCATTGAACGACAACGACCGTCGCGAATGTGGCGCCTCGCAGGTCGGTGTCCGTGCCCTGCTTCTCGGGTGGCTTCTCGTGTGGCTTCTCGTGTGGCTTCTCGTGTTCTTCCTGGTTCTCTTCGTGCGCAGCGAGCTCCCTCAGCAGATATTCGGTGTTGTCGGCGTAGGTGGCGTCCTCTCCTGCGTACCGGGCGGACCGCACGCCCGGCGCTCCTCCCAGCGCATCCACGATGAGTCCGGTGTCGTCGGCGACCGCCGGTAGTCCCGTCGCCGCGGCGAGTGCCGTTGCCTTCAGACGCGCGTTTTCAGCGAGAGTGTCGCCGGTCTCGGCCACCTCGGGAACGTCGTCGGGTCGTTCCAGGAATTCGAAGTCGGGAAGACTCGCAGCGAAAATCCCGACGATCTCGCGGACCTTGTCGGGATTCGCCGTGGCGAGTACGAAGCGACGGTCGGGCGATGTCACGAACGGCGTGCGGGGGGCGGTTCGGCCACGAGCTCGGCCTGCGCCTCCATGATCTCGGCGATGCCCCGCTCGGCATGATCCAGGAGAGCGTCGAGCTCACCCCGCGAGAACGGGCTGCCTTCCGCCGTCCCCTGCACCTCGATGAGCCGTGCCCCCGCCATGACGACGTTCATGTCGACCTCTGCGTTGACGTCCTCGGAGTAGTCGAGGTCGAGGAGCGGCAGGCCTCCGACGATGCCCACCGAGATGGCCGCGCACGGCCCCGTGATCGGGTGCGCCGGAATCGTGCCGGCGGCGAGGAGTCTGCTGCACGCGTCGTGCAGGGCCGCATAGCCACCGCAGATCGACGCCGTACGCGTTCCACCGTCGGCCTGGATGACGTCGCAATCGACGGTGAGCTGAACCTCACCCAGCACCGCGAGATCGCTGACGGCCCGCAACGACCGCCCGATGAGCCTCTGGATCTCCTGGGTGCGCCCCGACGGGCGACCCTTGGCGACCTCGCGGTTGATGCGCTCCGAGGTGGAGCCCGGCAGCATGGAGTACTCGGCGGTCACCCATCCCTTGCCCTTGCCACGAAGCCAGGGTGGAACCCGCTCCTCGATCGAGGCGGTACACAGCACGCGGGTCTTGCCGAACTCGACGAGCACGGATCCCGCCGCGAACTCCGTGTAGTCCCGAATGAAGCGGACCGGCCGCAGGTCGCCCGGCTCACGTCCGTCGTTGCGAATCCCCATGGTGTCTCCCGCGCGGTCTCTTCGCCGTGAACTCAGACCCTGGTGACCATATGCGGTGCGGCCAGGCTCACGGGATCCCCGAACGCCTCGGTGGCCTCGGCCACGGCCGCCACGGGATCGGTGGTGGGCCACAGGTGCGTGAGCACCAGACGGCGCGCGCCCGCGGCCCTGGCACCCTCCCCGGCCTGGCGGGCCGACAGATGGACGGCGGTCGGTCGATCGGCGTGGAGATAGCTGGCCTCGGACAGCACGAGATCGGCGCCGGTCTCGAACTCCCCGACCGACCACCTGGGCCCCGTGTCAGAGGTGTACACGAACCTCTTCTCCCCGAATTCTCCACCGAATTCTCCGCAGAACGGGCCTCTGCCGAACGGGCCTCCACCGCGAGGGTCGGAACCGGATGGTCCGTGCGCGAGAAGCCGAGTCTCAGGTCGTTGACCGCCACGGTGTCACCGTCACCGACGTCGTGCCAGGCGAAGGTGTTTCCCCAGTTGCTCACCAGCGCGCCGAGCGTGTCGCGCACGCCCGCCGGTGCGTAGACGGGGATGTCGGTTCGCTCGAGTCCGTACCGGGCATGGACGTGGAACCCGTAGAGATCGACGCAGTGGTCGGGATGCTGATGCGTGATGACGACCGCCGAGAGATCCTCGACAGCGAGGTGCTCCTGGAGGACGGGGTAGGTCCCGTTACCGCAGTCGAGCCAGACACTGGTGTCGCCGGCCTCGATCAGGTATCCGCTGCATGCTCCCGCGGGCGGCGCTCCATACGACCCCGACACACCCAGGACCGTCAGCTCCACGACACGGCTTCCACATCCACGACCTCGGGGCCGAGAAACCGCTCGCCGAGTGCTCGGAAGGTCTCGACGTTCCCGCTCGTGAAGAACCGTGCACGCGCCGGAGAATCCTGGTCGCGGTGCAGGCCACGTTCGGTCAGGAGCCGCCGCACCTCGAACGCCGTCTCGTCCGCGCTCGACACCAAGACGACATCGCGTCCCATCACATCACCGATCGTACGGGCGAGCAGCGGATAGTGCGTGCAACCCAGCACGAGGGTGTCGACCTTGGCGTCACGCACCGGAGCCAGAAGGCGTTCCGCGAGAACGTGGACCTGATCGGAATCGACATCGCCCGACTCGACGAACTCGACGAATCCCGGACACGCCGCGCACGTCACACGAAGAGGTCCGGTCGAGTCCGGAAGGCCTTCGGCCGCCCTCTGATAGGCGCCCGATGCGATGGTGCCGACCGTGCCGATGACGCCGACGTTGCCGGAGGTCGTCACCGCTGCCGCGGAACGCACACCGGGTTCGATCACACCGACCACTGGGACGTCGAGTTGTCCGCGCAACGTGTCGAGAGCTGCCGCCGTGGCGCTGTTGCACGCGACCACCACCGCCTTCGCTCCGCGACCCACGAGCCACCCGCCGATTTCGACGGCGTGGTCACGCACCTCCTCGGTCGGCTTCGGCCCATAGGGGAATCGTGCGGTGTCGCCGACGTAGTGGATCTCCTCACCCGGGAGGAGATCGAGGAGTGCCCGCAGCACCGTGAGGCCGCCCAGGCCCGAGTCGAAGACGCCGATCGGACCCGTCGGCTCCGGCGGGCTCACACTCGCTCCCCCCGGATGCTCACGCCTGCGGCTCCGTCGACTTCGTCGACTCCTTCGACCCGGCGGCTCGCTCCAGGCGGTCGACCACCGCCGCCCCGATCCCCTCGCGAGCGGGCGGGACGGCCACGACCACGTCGAGCTCGTGCTCGTCCGCCGCGCGGAGCTGGCTGTAGAGCGAAGCCGCGTAGCCTTCCGGGTCTGCAGGAACGTCGAGCCTGATCACGTCGTCATGCGTGGGGTCATGCGCGATCGCAAGGTCGCTCGACCCGAGCACGCCCACACGCGTTCCCGGAGCAACGATCGCATCGAGTGTCGTCACGAGATCCTCACGATCGGCAATGACGACCCACGCTCGTGGCGCGTAGTGCGTCTGCAGTGATCCGGGTACACGTACGATCGTCCTTCTCGCATTCACCGCCGTCGATTCGGAGCCGGTCAGGGAAACGATCCGTTGCTCGGTGATCGCTCCCGGCCGAAGAACCCTCGGGGGATCCGTGGTGCAGTCGACGACGGTCGACTCGACGCCTACCCGACACGGCCCGCCGTCGACCACAGCGTTGACTTCACCACCGAGGTCGGCGATCACATGGTCGGCGGTCGTCGGACTCACCGCACCGAACCGATTCGCCGATGGTGCCGCCACTCCCCGACCGAACGCGCGCAACAGCGCGAGCGCGATCGGATGGTCGGGCATACGCACCGCCACCGTGGCCTGGCCTCCCGTCACCTCGTCGAGCACGTCGGGCGCTCGATCGACGACCACGGTCAGCGGCCCCGGCCAACAGGCTTCGACGAGTCGGCGGGCGTCGCCGGACAAGACGCGACCCCAGTCGTCGAGTTCCTCGACGGTACCGACGTGCACGATCACCGGATGGTCGGCGGGGCGCCGCTTGACCTCGTAGAGGCGGCGCAGAGCGGCCGCGTTCGCCGCGTCGGCGCCGAGCCCGTACACCGTCTCGGTCGGAAAGGCGACGAGCCCCCCTGCGCGCAGCACCTCGACCGCGATGTCGAGTCCCGAATTCGGGATTCCCGACTTTGGGACTTCCGACTCGGGCACCGGAGCCACGATCTACCAGTAGATATGCCGACAGGGGCACTGACCAGCCCAAACACGAAGCCGCGTAGTCGCGGAGTGGTGCGAATGCATCAGAAGCGGGGCCGTCGTGTCGATCTGAGAGTCATCATGGGGGACGCGACCGCGATTTCGGTGCTTGGCTTGCGGAAGAAGGGTATTCGCGTCGGACCGCCGACCTCTACCAGCAGTATGTCCGGCGCTGCTACCAGGCCATCAGAGCCCAGGGGGGGAACGCTCGCTCGAGCCAAGGAAGACGACCTCCGATCGTGGTGGGCGACGCTACCGCCTTCGTCGTCGTCGAGGAACGTCGCCAAACATGCGCTCATCGCCTACTGCCGATATCGCGGCTGCGACACAGGCGGCAACGCCGAACCACTCCCCCGTATCCCCGCACCACACGGCGTCCCCCGGCCCGTCGACGAGGCGACGTTCCACGTTCTGCTCTGTACGGCACGCGCCATGGGCGGCCACCACGAGGCGGTCGGATCAATGCTCGGCTACACGGGCTGCCGCATCGGAGAGATGGAACACGCCGCCTGGTCAAAAAAATCGAGTTCGGAGCCGCGCCCGTCTGGTACGCCGAAGGGAAAGGCAACCGTCGCCACGGCACGAAAACTCGACCGATCCCACTCAACGCGCCACTCGTGAGCGTCTCAGACGGTAGCGCCATGTATCCCAGTCGCCCCACTGGTACTACGCGCTGAGGAAGAGTGGGCTCAGGGCAGATACCGCTGAAGGTCGACGCCGTGTCGGGGTCGCCGACCCTGCGGGCCACCAAGGCGACTGTCAGGGTTCGCAGGGAGCCCCAAGCTCGCCAACGATTGCACAGAACGACAATGCGCTGATCTGCACTTGGTCCCCAGCGTCGCAGCGGCAGGCGACCACGGGCCACCGCCCGACGATCCGCTCATCGCGAATCCCCTCGATCGACGCCAGCTTCACCGTCAGGACGCCTTCCGAAACCCCCGGAGCCAGCTCTTCGAGCGCGTCGACCTCCACGAGGATCTCACTATCGGCTTGGGCGACAACAGCATCGACCGCGAGAAGCTCCTCGTCGCGGTCGTCGCCTCCGGCAACTAGGACCGCCCGGTCACTCGAATCACGTTCCGAATCGACGAGTTCGGCGACGGCATCGGTGAGCTCACTTGCCGAGACGGCAGATTGACCGGGTTCCGAATCGCTCGCCGTCTCGCTCGTACATCCGGCGGCCACTGCCAACGCAACCACTCCGAGCCCCAGCAGCGCCATCCGGTGTCGATTCTTCATCGACGCTCGGCCTCCTGATCGCGTGCCGTCTGGATCCACTCGGCGAGCTCACCGATCGTGTCAATGGAGTTGAGCAGTGGTGCAGGGAACTGCCTGCCTGCCGACTCCTCCGCAACCATCACGAGCTCTAGCATCTCGAGGGAGTCGATATCGACCTCGTGCCCGAATCGCCCGTCGAGCGGCCACGACGATGCGTCTTCGCCGCGGTCGATCGCCTCGCCCAAGGAGAGTACGAGCTTCGCGATTTGGTCGCGTTCAGGAGTCATCGGCGCGTTGCCGAGTCCTGTCGAGGACCCGCGTGACGACAGGCAATGAGTAGAACCTCTCTCGGCGCATCGAGAAGAAGTGGACGTCCCAGTATCGACCGAGGTGCCATTCGTGCTCGGGGAGCGTTCCATCGTGAGAGAAGAGACGCTCGAGTCCACGCTCGATGAGCGAGAGGTTGAAGTCGGGAGTCTCCAGATACAGCGTCCGCAGTGGGTAGGCCTGGAGCACGTAGTTGAAGAAGAGCACGACCGCTTCGAGCGGCCAACCCCGTTGCTGGAATTCTGTCCTAAGGGCAACGGCTACTTGGGCGGTTCCGTGCGTGAAATCTGGAACGATGCACTGAACGAAGCCGATGATTCGACCGCGGTCACGCTCCTCGATCGCGAACTGAGTGAGGACGTTGTCGGTCATTACCCGGTTTAGGGATGGTCCCGAGATGCCCGGGCCCACGCTGCGGTAGCGAAACGCGTTCCCACCTTCGATGAGAACGTCCAGCACCCCCTGCTGGTCAGCTGGACTCCGGATCGGGCGGAGCGCGACCCGATCGGTCTCCAGCGCTGGCGCGGTGAACGAACCGCTAAGTGAATGCTTGGACAAGTTGATTCAGGATTCTTCGGCCCGTTCGCGACTGATCGCCCGCAACGTCTCCACGAGCTCGTCGAACGTCTGCGGTGCCTGGGCTTCCTCGCCCGGACCCTCCGATGGTGTTGGAACAACCGTGCCAGCGTAGATCGCCGCCTGATCGGTGCCCTCGACCACGAAGCCTTGCGGGAAGGGCGAATAGATCGTCCGATTCTCGTGGGAGGCGACATTGATCTTCGCCACCGTGTCCTGGTTGAGTTCGGTGTAATCGCTAGCCGCCACAAGTGTTCGGAGGCCCTTGGGAAGCGCATCGGCGTAGCGGCTAACCGGAACCGGCGGGAGTGGTCCAGAGACCTGAGCCGTGGTGTCACTCGGACGCGGCCACTCGACGAGGACCTCGTCGCCAACCCTCACTTCCTTCTGGCCGGCGAGGATGTCTGTAACTCTGAGGGTGAGCATCACGTTCTCTCGCTGGAAGAACTCTGGCTCATCGGCGTTGATTGTGCGACCTTCCTCGACGTTCACAATCTCACCCGCTACGACTAGCTCTGAAGCCTCGACAAGTTCGTCCACGCTCCGGAAGACCTCGTAGTCAGCGCCCTCCGTTCCAGCTCTCATCAAGGCCACGAAGGTTCCCGCGCCGCCTGGAGACTGGCTCGGCGCTGTCACGGCACTCGAATCCGCTCCCCCATCTCCGGAGGCGCACGCCGCCGTCAGCAGAGCCAACGCGAGCGCTCCGTACGCGAAACGGCGAATGCTTCTATGCGAGTTGAGTCGAAGAGTCACGGGAACTGTGGATTGATGTGCTGGTTCTTGTGGTGGTCGCTGTAGACGCGCCAATGTCCGGCGTTGTTGACCCCTCCCGAGTACATGCAATCGTGCTCGTCATCCGGCGGTGATTGAAGACCGCCGGTGCCCTTATAGTGCTGGAATCCCATTGAGTGACCGTTTTCGTGGCACGCGAGGGCGGTCAAGTTGTTCTCAAATGTTCCGCCATCCGGGAAGGGCCCGTCCAGGACTTCTGCGATGTCCATGTTTGCAAGGCCCCCGTCACAGGTCGTGAAAGGCGGCCAGGACGAGTGGTACTGCCTACAATCCCACAAGCCTCGCCACCCGTTCGGAAGATCCACAGTCGTGTCCCATACGACATCTGTGACAGGCGCGACGAAAACATCGCAGAACTCGGGCTGGGCGTCCATATCTGACCACGCGTCGGTGGTTTCGTTCGTCAGTTGTACGTTGTCGATGGCGACCGGGTTGAAGCCGCTTACGAAGCAATAGCGATGGACAACGCCGTCGTGGGTTGGTGCCAGGTCGTCCCATGCCCCAGCGCTCGGAAGTGCCACCGGGGCCGCCGATGCTAAGGATGCGCCCAATCCGACGCGGGTCAGACGTGATAGCCAACCGGGCACACGCATCCACCCTTCGCTCGAACTCTTACTCGAATGGTACGCCCCCATCCCCACTCGCTACAAGCGGTGATTCCGCTCAATCCGGGACAGCATCCACGACGGCGTTGCCAGCGTCATCACTCCAGGCCCGGCGCCGTCGATGCGGTGTTGGGGCCTCCGACCTTGCGGGCCATAAACCCCTTCACAACCGCCAAGACAGCAGCGACCGGAGCGGCGTAGCCGGCCGGGACGTCGAGGGTCGACGGTCACCGAGCGCGAGGCCAGCCTCGAGGGCCGTCCACAGAACTCGTTCGGCGAGGCCCCAACGAAACGTCATGTCACGGTCCTCCTGAACCGAGCGCCTGGGTCAACACGAACGTTGCGAGGATCGCGATGAACGTCCCCGCCAGCTACGTGAACGAGAACACGACGTACGGCGCGATCCGGGACTACATCCTGCTCACGTTCGGGGAGACCGTCACCGCCCAGACCGTGACCAACTACCACCAGGACGCGGTGAAGGCCCACGATCCGACGCTCGTCGCGATGATCGTGGACTTCTACGGGCTGACGCTCGACGATCTCCCGCCGGACATCCAGGATCGCTGCGTGCAGGCACGGACCGCTCTCGATCGCCTCGGCGGACCCGAGACAGACCCAGGGCGCGCTACCAGTAGTTGATGCGCGTGGCGCGCTCGACGACGACGTCGAGATCGTCGGTCCAGGCCCCCGACGACAGGTACTTCCACCCACCGTCGGGCAGCACGGTGACGATCGTCCCGCTGTCCATCGTCTCGGCGACCTTGGCCACACCGTGGAGCGCGGCTCCCGAGGAGATCCCGGCGAACACGCTGCACCGATCGAGGAGGCGACGGGTCCACTCGACCGAATCCGGTGCGCGCACGACGAACTTCCGGTCGAGAATGTCGGGGTCGAAGATGGGCGGGACGAAGCCGTCCTCGAGCGAGCGGAGGCCCTGGACGAGCTCGCCGGCCGGAGGCTCGACCGCGACGATCTGCACGTCGGGGTTCTTCTCCTTCAGGAATCGTCCGACACCCATCAAGGTGCCCGAGGTGCCGAGGCCCGCGACGAAGGCATCGACCTCGGGGCAGTCACGCCAGATCTCCGGACCGGTGCCCTCGTAGTGCGCGAGGGGGTTCGCCTCGTTGCCGTACTGAAAGAGCATCACGAGGCTCGGGTCGGCCTCCGACAGTTCGCGCGCGACACGGATGGCGCCGTTGCTCCCCTCCTCGGGAGGCGAGAGCACGAATTCCGCTCCGAAGATCTCGAGAAGCTGACGTCGCTCGACCGACACGTTCTCGGGAAGCACGACCCGCAGCGGGTAGCCACGGATCCGGCAGATCATCGCCAGGCCGATCCCGGTGTTTCCCGACGTGGGTTCGAGGATCGTGTCACCGGGCTTCAGTGTCCCGTCGCGCTCGGCCAGCTCGATCATCTTCAGAGCGACGCGGTCTTTGACCGAGCCGCCGGGGTTCTGACCCTCGAGCTTGGCGTAGATCCGAACGCCGGGTTTCGGGCTCAGCTCGTGCAGACCGACCAGCGGTGTGTCGCCGATCGTGCCCAGGATGGACTCGTAGCGCATGGCGGGAGCGCCGCGTCGGGCGGCGGACGCCTCAGCCGCCGGCGACGGCGGGCAGGATCGAAACGACGTCGCCGTCGGAGAGCTTCGTGTCGAGCGCCTCGAGGTACCGGATGTCCTCGTCGTCGCGGTAGACGTTCACGAACTTGTGGACGCCGCCGTCCTCCCCCACGAGCTGGCCGTCGAGGCCGGGATGGGCGGCGACGAGGCTGTCGAAGACCTCACGGATGGTGGTTCCCTCGGCCTCCACCGATGCCGCACCGCCCACGTGAGGTCGCAGCACGGTGGGAAGCATCACTTCGACGGCCATTCTCCGAGTCTACAAGTCCGACCTCTCGGGTCGGGATTCCCGAACCGGGTTTCAGTCGGTGATCTCCACCGCGACCTCGGCGATCTCGCCGTCGCGGATTCGGTAGGCGCGTAGCACGGGTTCGGGGTGTTTGAGGCTCACGAGCGCGTAGATCCACTCGGGGTAGGTGGCCTGGCGCACGTCGGTACTCGAGGGATAGGCGTCGGTGTGCGTATGCGAGTGGAACACGCCCACGAGTGCGCCTCCCGCCTTCTCGGCGTCGCGCATCGCCTTGATCAACTCGCGCGAGTCAACCGTGTAGGTGCGTGCGGATGCGTCGGCGTTCGTCGTGGGGTACACCGTGGTGATCTCGCCCGTGGGTTCGGTCGAGGGTCCATCGCCTCGTCCATCGTCGTCGCTCTGGGCCAGCGGGCCTGCGAAGAGTCCGCAGGCCTCGTCGGGCAGCCCGTCGAGGCAGTGCGCCACCACGAGCTCGTAATGGGCACGCGTCAACCGCATCGTGGGTGTGGCAAACGCGGGCGTCGCAGGTCCCATCGCTACGCGCCGACCTCACGGTGGGAGGCGGTCGGGGAGGTGACCGAGGGGGTGGCCGCCCGAGGCTGCGTCGCGCAGCGCGCGCCACACACGCTCGGCGGTGGCGGGCATGTCGACGTGGCGAACACCGAGATGACTCAGAGCGTCGACGACGGCGTTCTGGACGGCGGGCGTGGCCCCGATCGTTCCCGACTCTCCGATGCCCTTCGCTCCCAGCTCGTTGGCCGGGGTGGGCGTGACCGTCCGGTCGATCTCGAACGTCGGGAACTCGGCGGCCGACCCGAACGCGTAGTCCATGAGATTCGCTGTCATCGGGTTGCCCTCATCGTCGTAGACGAACTCCTCGTACAGCGCCTGACCGACCCCCTGGGCGATACCGCCGTGAACCTGCCCCTCGGCGAGCAACGGGTTGATCACCGTCCCGCAGTCGTCGACCGCGATGTGGCGCACCAGTTCGACCCCACCCGTCTGGGTGTCGACCTCCACGACCGATACGTGCGCACCGAAGGGATACGTCGCCTGGGTCTGGTCGTGGTCGATCTCCACGCGCAGGCCCGTCTCCGCCCCCTCCCATTCCCCGGGCCGGCGCGACGGATCTCCCGCCGCACTCGCCAGGTCTGCCCAGGTGATCGAGCGTGACGGGTCGCCCTCTACACCGACGCCCACACCCTCGTACACCACGACCTGGTCCACCGGAACGTCGAGCACGTGCGCACCGAGCACCCGGGCCCGTTCCACCATCTCCCCACCGGCGTGGTGCAGGGCGGTGCCGACGATCTGCACGGTTCGCGAGCCCATCGTGCCCTGGCCTCGGGGGACCTTCTCGGTGTCGGACTGCACGATGCGCACCCGGTCGGGTGGCAGGCCGAAGCGGTTCGCCACGATCATGGCCAGACTCGTCTCGTGGCCCTGCCCGTGCGCCGACGTGCCGACCCGCGCGGTGATGGTGCCGTCGTCTTCGATCTCCAGAGCGCCGTACTCCTTCCACATGGCACCCGCGGTGATCTCGACATAGGTGCACACACCGATGCCGAGTTGCACGACGTCGCCCCGCTCGCGGCGCTCCGCCTGTTCGGCGAGCACGTCGTCGTAGCCGACCGCGGCGAGCGCCTTGTCGAGCGCAGCGCCGAAGTCGCCGATGTCGTAGATGGCGCCCGTGGCGGTCGTGTAGGGGAACTCGTCGGCGCCGATCAGGTTCTTCCGGCGGATCTCCACCGGATCCATGCCGATCTCGTCGGCGGCCATGTCGACGATCCGCTCGATCATCGACGTCGCCTCCGGGCGCCCGGCGCCGCGGTAGGCCGCCACCGGTGTGGTGTTGGTCACGACGCTGCGGGACAGGAAGTCGATCGCGGGGATCCGGTACACACCCGACGCCATCGTCCAGGTGTTGTGCGGAAGGAACGCACCGTTCACCGGGTAGGCACCGGCGTCGGCGAGCACACGAATCCGCAATCCCGTGAAGGTCCCGTCGTGGGTGAGACCGAGCTCGACCTCCTGGGTCTGTGCCCGGCCGTGGGTCATGCCGACCATGGACTCCGAACGCTCCTGCACCCACCGGACGGGTCGTTCCATCCGGCGCGCGATCTCGGCGACCACGATGTAGTCGGAGTTGAGGAACATCTTGGCGCCGAAGCTGCCGCCCACCGCGGGAGCAGCAAGGCGGATCTGTTCGCGGTCGAGTCCCAACTCACGGGCGAGTGCGTCGCGCACCGAATGCGGATTCTGTGTGGCCGCCCACGCCACCAGACCGCCGGTCTCCGGATCCGGGGCAGCCGCGAACGCGTGGGTCTCCATCGGAACCGGTGCCACCCGCTGATTGACGAAACGCCCGCGCACGACCACGTCGGCCCCGGCGAGTACATCGTCGTCCTTGCGGAAGTCGAACTCCAGCGCCACGTTCGAATCGGTACCGGAGAACAGGAGCGGAGCATCGTCGGCCACGGCCGCTTCCACACCGATGACCGGCGGCAGCGGATCCACGTCGACGAAGACCCTCTCGGCCGCGTCGACCGCGGCGGTTCGAGTTTCCGCCACGACAGCCGCCACGACGTCGCCCACGAATCGCACCACCCCGTCGGCCAGCGGCGGGCGCGAGAACTCCCGGGGTGTCAGCGGCATGCCCCAGTGCGGCTCCAGGCCGAGATCGCCGGCGGTGAAGACGTCGACCACGCCCGGCATGGTTCTGGCTTCGGAGGTGTCGATTTCGGTGATCTGCCCGTGAGCGATCGGCGATCGGACGAACACGAGCTCGAGCGCACTCTCCAGCACGCCGTCGAGAGTCAGATCGTCCAAGGTCAGATCGTCGAGATAGCGCTCACGACCCGTGAGGATGTCGGGGTCCTCACTGCGCAGAACGCGCTCGCCGACCTCGCTCGTTTCCGTCGTCACCCGCGTGTTCCTTCTCGTGTTCCTTCTC
This sequence comes from uncultured Actinomycetes bacterium, assembly GCA_963704035.1. Classification (GTDB taxonomy): domain Bacteria; phylum Actinomycetota; class Acidimicrobiia; order IMCC26256; family JAOSJL01; genus JAOSJL01. Next base: position 224,641 of record CAVPGR010000004.1, read on the forward strand.
GTGGGCCTTCTCGTGGGCCTGCGCGATCACGCGCCTACTCAGATGCGTGGGCAATCTACCCGCGCTACCGGTGGCACCCCTCCTGCGCGTCGACGCGACGTCTCGACGCCGCCAGGTACTCATGGCGGGACCACCTCGAGCTTCCCGTCGGCGGTGAGTTTCGCCTGCCAGTGGTGTTCGTGGAGCTTGGTGTGGTGTGCTCGGCAGACGAGCACGGTGTTGTCGAGCGATGTCGTGCCGCCGTTGGCCCAGTGCACGATGTGGTGGGCGTCGCACCAGCCGGGCGGTCGGTCGCATCCGGGCCAGGCACAGCCACGGTCGCGTACGATCAGTGCACGGCGGATGGCCGGCGGAATGGTGGGGGTTCGTCGTCCGACGTCGAGGGCCTGGCTTGTTCCGTCGGTGATGATGCGACTGATACCGGCGTCGCAGGCAAGGCGACGGGCGGCTTCGCCGCTGAGCGGTTCGCCGTTGTCGAATTCCGCTGCGGGCGTGCCCGCTGCGAGCTTCCAGGGTCTCGAGCGGCACCAGTACCGACAGGTGGGGTTTCTCGCCTCCCGAGGTGGGGAGCTGTCCGCTGTCGAGGTTCTGGCGGGCCAGTTCGACGAGGGCGTCGGCGCGTTGTCGCGACGCGGTGCGGCGAGGGCCGTCGACCGGGTCGGGGTTCATGAGCGAGTCCAATGCGGTCTTCACCAACGCTCCGCCTTCGGGATCCAGCTCACCGTCGAGAACGAACCGGCCCTCGAGTGTCTGGGACATGTGGAGCTTGCGACGACACACGGCGGTCGTTTCGTCGGCGACGACGACCTGGGGTTCGACGGCATGACGCCAATGCGTCACGACCTTACGTAGCCGACCCGGATCGAGCTTTCTGGCGGCCTCCACGAAGATCTCCTCGCCGTCGGCCACCAACTGCGCAGCCCTGTCGGGATCGATCTCGTCGTATGGGCCGAGGCTCTCGGCGAGGTCCGTGCCGTTGGCGATGACCCGAACGTGATCCGACGAGATCTCCCCTGCGGCGAACGCTTCGGCCGTGCGGGGAAGAAGACGAAGACGTCGTGCGGTCTTCACCCGCCCCGACGCCGCCGACGCTGTCATCCGACCGTGCTGGCGCAACCACGCCTGACAGGTCGCCGAACCGTCGAGGCCCCACTCCCCTGACGCATCCAACTCGGAGAGTGCATCGGCCATCTCTGCATCGAGACGACGCTCCACAGCGAGCAGATCCAGATACCGACGACCCAGCGGACCCACATCAGGTTCCGCATCACCAACAGAATCGGAACTTCCTGTCGGTTCCTCCACCGCCACAACACCCACCTCCTCCCGAACTCCCACCACCCGCGCGACGCCACAGAAACAAGGGGACACGCACAGGCGAAAGCCATCGGGGGAAGAGACCGAGCGGAAGAAGAACCCCTCCGCATCGACAGAATCAGCGTAGATCCCGGGTACGACACTTATCCCCGAATCCGGCACTTCTCGATGAAGAAATCTCAGGAAATCGTCTTGTCCGGAGGGGGTGGATCCTGCGATTCAGTCCAGTCAGTCCAGCGTCGAATGCGGTGCACCGTCAGGCACGGGCAGCAGCCTTCCCGAGGGCTCGTAGGAACCCGGTCCACCGCCGAGTGGGCCGGGCCGCGGATCCCACTTCACACCCGGGCACGTGTAGATCGGCGTCGCTCAGGTCGCGACAGAACGTCCCCAGCGCCACCCGCCAGGTTCCGTCGATGAAGAGCACCCGCCCGATCTCCCAGTGATACGAGGGCCCGACCCGGTAGAGCACCGACGCCTCCGTCGGGCCGGTGAACACGACCGAGTCGAAGACAGGGTCGAGGCGGCTCATGTAGGGCTCCACGACGGCGTGGTCCTTGATCTCCCGGATGATCCGGAGCGCCAGCTCGGGATTCTCCATGTACTGCACGTGCTCTTCCGCGTAGAGGTCGTCGATGTCGTAGACGGTGCGGATCGACGCCAGCACCGCCGCCGTGGCCGATACCGGATCGCTCGGTGCGTCGCCCGGGTCGGGCAGCGTCGGCTTGACACCGATCGTTCCGCCGCCGAGACCGACCTCAGGTGGCACCGGCTCGTTGAGAGGCGGACCCGCGTCGGGTGGCGGCACACACTGCTCTCCCACCTGCGTCTCGTCGAAGATCCACCCGTCGGTGAGAACGCCCAGCTCGTCACCGTCGTCGATCTTCGGCAGTTCCAGAGTCGTCGACTCGGTCTCCCCAGCCTCGGACTCGTAGCTCACTGTGACGTTGACGACTGAAGCGTCGCCGTACGCGTCGCTCGGCGCCAGGAGGGCGAGCGGTGTCCACCCGTCAGCGGGTTGCGTGTCGAGATCGGCGTAGGGAGTGTCGGCGGGAGGATCGGTGAGGCTCATGCTGACGACGGCATCGTGTGCGAAGGGAACGACCAAGACGAGCAGCGCGTCGTCACCGGTTGCAGGGTCGGTCGTCGGCATCACCGCGCCGAGCACACCGTCGTGGTCGACGTCGTTGTTCGATGTCGGTCCCGTGAGCGGAGGCGACGCGACGCCCATCAGGCCACCGTCGATCACCACACCAACGAGGGCGTCGTATGCGCACTCTTCGGGGGCAGTCCAATCTCCGACCACGAGTGGCTCGAAATAGCGGGCGTCGACGCTGAGCCCGACGCCATCAGGGGTGAGCCGCTCGGTGCCGCTTCCGTCAGCGGCGAACGACGCGGCCTCGGCCAGAGAGCGTGCCTCCTGTACCGCCGGATCGACGGGTCCCGGGCGATCCGTTCCGTCTTCGACGCTGACCGAGTCGTCACCGCCGAGTCCGCACGACGCAACCACGAGAGCCAGGATCACGCCGACGAGAACGAGCCGGCACCGTGCCACAGCTGAGGAGTTCTCCATGACCGTTCGACGGCGCGGCGTGTGCCGTAGTTCCACGATTCCCCGGATCTCGTCGAAACCCTGCCACTAGGTTGCCACCCATGGCGAAGGACGGCCCGCCCACGATTCAGAACCGAAAAGCCCGCCACGACTACGCCGTCCTCGACAGCTACGAGGCCGGGATCGTGCTGAAGGGTTCCGAGGTGAAGGCGATCCGCGACGGTCAGGCCAACCTGCGTGACGCGTACGCCACCGTCCGCAACGGAGAGGTCTGGCTCCACGGCATGCACGTGTCGCCGTACAGCCACGCCTCCACCGGGGACCACGACCCGCTCCGCACCCGCAAGCTGCTCCTGCACCACGCCGAGATCGCCGAGATCGCCCGCAAGACCGAGCAGTCGGGTGTCACGCTCATCCCGATGAAGCTCTACTTCTCCAACGGTCGGGCCAAGGTGGACCTGGCGGTGGCGCGGGGTAAGCGTCAGTACGACAAGCGTCAGACGCTGCGTGAACGCGACGACAAGCGGGAGGCCGAACGCGCCCTACGGGGCCGCAACCGCTGAGCCGGGCCACGCCGGAAAAGCCGTGGAAGAGACGTCCCGCCGTAGAGGTACACTCATGGGGTCGTGCGAGCGCATCCGCGCGGCACTTGACAAGGGGGTGCGTGGCTTCGATTTCGAGGATCGAAGCGGGTGAAGCGAGCCGACGTCTCCGGATCGTCGTTAAAGAGCCGGAAACAGCAATACCTGACGAGGACAACCTCGCACTCGCTGCTTAGGATTTCCTAAACAGCGCGTTCCTCCCGGCCCAGCCGTTCGGTCGGAACCGGAACGCCATCTAGAACGGCTCACCGTCGGGGACCGCCCGGGACCCGACGGGACATCCAACCGGGCTGGAGCCCTCGGAGACCGCCGGTGGTCGCTGAGGAACTCGAGATAAATCGCCGGCTGCGCTCGGAGAAGCCCCGCCCAAGAGCTCGGAAGACGCGGGTTCGACTCCCGCCACCTCCACCAGAACTGAACTTCCCCACCTCTTCCCCCGTTGTTGCCTCACACAGCTGGGAAGAGGATCATGACCGTTGATGAACGCACACGTCTGGCGTTGGCCCGCAAGCTCGAGTCCGTGCTCGGGACCGAACACGCCACCGCGCTGATGGAGTACCTGCCGCTCGTCGGTTGGACCGACATCGCAACCAAGCCGGATCTCGCAGCGCTCGAGCAGTCGCTGCGCGGCGAGATCGGCGAACTGCGTGGCGAGATGCATCGCGAGATCGGAGGACTCCGAGGAGAACTCGGAGAACTGCGAGGCGAACTCCGCGGTGAGATCGGCGAACTCCGCGGTGAGGTTCGCGCTATGCGAGGTGAGCTCGGCAAAGAGCTCGCCGACGCGCTGCGCGCACAGACGAACCGCATTCTCGGGTGGGTCGTGCCCACGATGCTGGCCGGCGTCGCTCTCGCCGTGGCCGCCACGAACCTCGGCTGAAGTTCCGTTTCCTACCAGCGACGGCGGCGCGACGATCACCGTCCGCAGGTACTCCTCGGGGTTTGGTGGGCACGACGGGCCACGGCGGCAACCCGCGGTCGATCACCGCCCTCAGGGCGCGGGCGTGATGATGACCGGAACCCCCGGTGGGATCGTGAGCCCACCTCGGACCACGATGCGCGCCAGGTAGTCGCCCGGCTCCATCGGAATGTTCACCCACCCACCGTCGATCCACTCCACCATGTCCGTGCCCGTCGGCACGGTGACGGGATAGTCACGCGACTCGCCGGCGGCGAGGAGCGCGGGCTTCGGGTCACAGGGAAGATGGCTGGTGGGCCCTGTATCCCAATCGGCCTTCACGAGGCTGACGAAGAACTTCAGACCGCAACCGCCGATGCGAACGTAGCGCGGACCACCAGCGACGTTCGTGACGGTGACTGTTCCCGCGAGCTCCTCACCGGCGGGCACCGAGCTCCCGGCAACGCGGAGTGCGAGACGAAGGTCCCGGGGCAACGTCACCGATTCCTGAGGCGCCGCGGGTGGCGAGGACGGGCTCTCGGCGCCACCGCCCTGCGACGGGGAGGACGGAACGTCGGGTGGGACGGTTGTCGACGGTGTGGGCGGAGCAGGCGCCGTCGTCGTCGAGGTCTCGCCGGGCAGCGTCGTGGGCACCCGCGTGGTCAGCGGTGGTGTCGGAGTCGAGGTCTCGCTCACGACCGCGACAGAGGGCGAGTTGTCACGTCCGAGGGAGAACGCCGTCCCGCCGAGCACGAGACCGGCGAGGGCGGTCGCGCCCGCGAAGCCGACGATCCGTCGGCCACGGCGGCGACGGAACCGGGCGCGGACGTCCCGGAGGCCCTCCTCCGTCGGCTCGGGTGGAGCCTGATCGTCGAGTCGATCGAACATCACAACTCCTCGGTGAGTCCATCAAAGGTTTGACGAAGGGTCCGCAGCGCGCGGAACGCGTGCTGTTTCACCGTTCCGATCGAGCAGCCCAACGCCCGTGCGGTTTCGGCCTCCGTCTGATCGGCCAGGTAGCGGAGCGCCACGACCTCACGTTGCCGCTTCGGCAGGCTCACGAGCGCGCGCTGGAGATCGAGTCGGAGCGCGGTGTCGCCGTCGTGAACAAGATCGACCGCCTGCCCGGGGTCTTCCGCCCGGCGGCGACGACGCACGACCGAGAGGGCCTTGTTCGAGGCGACGCGAGCCACCCAGGCCTCTCGGTAGTCGTGGATCCGTTTCCACCGCAGGAGCGCCGCAGCCAGCGATTCCTGGGCCACCTCTTCCGCCTCGGCGCGGCTACCGAGGATCCGGTATCCGACGCGGTAGGCGCGGCGGAAGAGCGCGGGATACGCGTCGTCGAAATCATCGACCGTCTCGGCCGACGCAGCCGACTCCACCGTGACCGGCCCGACCGCCGCTGCGAGCTCCATCACCCTGGTATCGGCCGGAACCACCGAAAAGGTTGACATGGGCTCGGAGGGCTGTTCACGGGCTGAGGGCGTCGATGTCGAGCCTGACGTAGTCCAACTCCACCTGGCCCGACTCCGTCGCGGCGAAGGCTTCGAGGACATCGGCGACGAACGGGTCGTGCAGCGTCGGCGGGAGTTGGTCGAGGTGCGGGGCGATGATCACGGTCCGCAGGAACTCCTCGGGGTTGTCGGGAACGACCGGCCACGGCTGGAGTCCGCAGTCGATGTCGACGAACCCCGCGTGTTCGAGACGCTCCGTCGTGTCGTCTGGTGAGGCGTAGTGCCACGGTGGTTCCCATCCGGCGAAGTGCGCGGCGTAGGGAGCCTGGGCCTGCACCGTCGCCACGGTGCCGCGCGCGCTGTCGATGTTGCCCCGTCCCCCGCACTGCGCCACAAGCCGCCCGCCGGGTCGCAGCACCGACGCCAAGGCAGCGAAGAGCGCGTCGTGGTCGGCGATCCAGTGGAACGTGGCCGTCGACAGCACGGCGTCGACGGGAGAATCGAGGCCCAGCGAATCGGGGCCCGCCAGCGCCGTCAGGTCCGCCACCTGCACGCTCGCACGTTCTCCGAACGTGGCGAGGTGGTCCCGCGCCCGCTCGACCATCTTCTCGGACGCATCGACAGCGATCACCTTCCCGTCGGGGAGGCGGTCGAGCAGCATCTCGGAGATCCGCCCCGATCCGCATCCCGCATCGAGGACGACCTCGTCGCCCCGGAGCGGAAGCCGTTCCAGGACCGCGACGGCCATCTGCTGCTGCGGAGTCGACACCCGGTGGTAGCTGCCGGCGTCCCACTCGCGCGGAGCGGACTCTCCCGAGTCGCGGGACCCGTCGGCATCTCTCATTCAGGTATACCCCTCCATGATGTGGTCGATCCACCAGGCAGGCGCGGCACCGAGCAGCTTCTGGAGATCCGGGTAGTCCCACCACCGCGTGATCTTCCCGTCGGCCAGGACGTGGATCGAGGCGAATCGGATGATGACCTCTTCACCGGTGTGCCAGTGCCACTCCTCGGAGTGCTCTGTACAGACCATGTTTCCCTCGGCGATCACGTTCCACGGGTGGTGGCTGAACGACTCCAACGGCTCGATGCCGAGTCTTAGCCGGGCGATGATCTGCTCGGCACCGACGGCGAGATCCTCCTCGGGTGTGAACACGTCGGTGTACTGGCCGTCGGGCGTGAAGTGGGAGGCGACCGCCTCGAAGTCGCGGCGGTAGAGGTCGTCCCAGAACTCGCCGATCAGGGCCTTGTTGGCTTCGATGTCGGTTGCAGCGGTCATGGAGCCTCCTGTGCAAGATGCTTCTCGGCCTGCGCGCTCGCCCATCGGTAGTCGGCCTTGCCGCTCGGGCTCCGCTCGACCTGGTCGACGAGTACGAGCTCGCGCGTGGATCTTGTAGCCCGCCACCAGAGAGCGACAGTGCTCCTGGATCGAAGCGAGGTCGGGCGTGGCACCAGGTGCGGGCTGCACGACGGCGGCGACCCGTTGGCCCCACCGCTCGTCGGGGACACCTACGACGACGACGTCGGTCACGTCGTCGTGGTCGACGATGGCCGACTCCACCTCTTCGGGGAAGACCTTCTCCCCGCCGGTGTTGATGCTCACCGATCCGCGCCCGTGCATGACGATGGATCCGTCGTCGTCGAGGCTGGCGAAGTCGCCGGGGAGCACCCACCGTTCACCGTCGACCTCTGCAAACGTCTCGGCGGTCTTTGCCTCATCCTTGTGGTAACGCAACGGGATATGACCTCGACGGGCCACCCGCCCGATCTCCCCCGAACCCGGTTCCACGGGTTGAAGATTTTCGTCGAGCACAGACATCGCAGAGCTCGGGGCGATCCGTAAACCGGCGTCACCTTCGGCACCGGGATGGCGTCTCTGTGTTCCGGCCACGCCTGTTTCGGTCGAGCCGTAGCCGTCCAGCACCATGGCGTTCGGAAGGATCTCGTGAACCTTCGCCTTGGCCCCGGGCGAGAAGGCGGCACCGCCCGATGCGAACACGAACAACGACGACAGATCGCACTCGTCTCGGTGGGCCGCCATCTCGTCGAGGAGGGGCCGGGCCATGGCGTCGCCGACGAGAACGACGACGTTCACACCTTCGGCGTCGATCAGCTCCAGCACCGCGGGAGGGTCGAAGGAACCGGGCTCGGTCAACGCCACCGTTCCGCCGCCGAACAGGGCCATGAACGTGCCCCAGTGCGCACTGACGTGCATGAGCGGGGGCGTGACGAGCTGCACGATCGTGCCCTCGCCCACACGCTCGACGAGCTGTTCGGGTTCTGTGATCGGCCCCTCAATCCCCGCGGGATCACCACCGCTCATCGAGGCGAAGAAGAGATCCTCCTGACGCCACACGACACCCTTGGGCATTCCGGTGGTGCCGCCGGTGTAGGCGATGTAGAGGTCGTCACCCGAGCGGCCCGTGAAATCACGCTCGGGAGATGCAGCCTCGAGCGTGGGTTCATACGCCACAGCTCCCTCGGGAACGGGTTCGGACGAATCGTCGTCCACGACGACGAGGTGCCGGAGTGTGGGGACACTTCCGGCGACCGCCGCCACCCTGGGGCCGAAGGCCCGGTCGAAGATGACCGCCGCGAGATCGGCGTTCTCATAGAGGTACTCGAGCTCGCGTTCGACGTAGCGGTAGTTGACGTTGACCGGCACAGCACGCAGCTTGAAAGCTGCGAGCATTCCCTCGATGTACTCCGTGCCGTTCATCAGATGGAGACCGACGTGGTCACCGGCGCCGATTCCCGCCTCGGCGAGATGGTGCGCCAACCGCGTGGCGCGGGCGTCGAGCTGTGCGAAGGTCAGCCGGCGCCTCGGCGTGATGAGCGCCTCGCGGTCGGGCACGACGTCGGCTACCTCCTCGAAGAGCTCCGACAGGTTGAAACTCGCCACGGTTAACCCTCCGAAATCAGGCGGATGAACGGTTCGGTGCCCGTGAGGATCGTAAGCGCGTCGACGGTACGCTGCGTGACGTGGCGGGTGACTTCCTCTCGACGCGTGGGCGGCTCCTCGTCGCTGCACCCTCAGCGATGGCCGACCCGAACTTCGACCGGACGGTCCTCCTCGTCCTGGAACACAGCCCCGAGGGTGCACTGGGTGTGGTCCTCAACCGGCCGAGCGACCTGCCGGTCGCCGAGCCGCTGACCACGTGGGCGGGCATCGCCGATGCACCGGCGCAGGTCTTCGTGGGTGGGCCGGTCGCTTCTGAGAGCGTGATCGCCCTGGTCAGAGGACATCCGGCTTCCGGCGCCGAGGAGTCCTCGGCCTGGGCCGACGTGGGATCCGGCCTCGCGAGCATCGACCTCTCGCGGGACCCCGACGACGTCGGAGCCATCGAACGGCTACGCGTCTTCGCCGGACACTCGGGCTGGGCGCCGGGTCAACTCGACGGCGAGATCGCCGCGGGCGGATGGATGGTTCTCGACGCCGACGCCGACGATCCGTTCAGCGCAGATCCCGAGGAGCTGTGGCGTACCGTGCTCCTGCGCCAGGGAGGACGCCTCGCCTGGTTCGCCAACGCCCCCGACGATCCCTCGAACAACTGACTCTCCCGCTCTCGGCGCCTTCGGCGCAAGGCCGCTCAGGCCCCGGCTCGGGCGGCGCAGGATACCTGCGCCGCTTGTCCTCACCTTCGCGGGGGCTATTCGAGGTCGAGGTCGAGCATGCGGATGGCGTTGCCGCGCACGATCTTGTGGACGACATCGGCGGGAAGGTGCCCCATCATCTTCTGTGCGACCTCGAGCGTGTGGGGCCAGGTGGAGTCGGTGTGCGGGTAGTCCGTCTCGAACGTGATGTTGTCGACGCCGACGGCCTCGAGTGAATCGAGGCCGTGGTGGTCACGGAAGAAACATCCATAGACCTGCCGGTGGTAGTAGGTCGACGGCGGTTCCGGGATGAGGTCGGCGACCCCGCCCCAGGCACGGTGTTCCTTCCACACGTCGTCGGCGCGTTCGAGCAGATACGGAATCCATCCGATCTGCCCTTCGGAGTACGCCAACTTCAGCGCCGGGAAACGGACCAGCACCCCGGAGAAGAGGAAGTCGGACAGCGACGCCATGGCGTTGTTGAACGACAGCGTCGCCTGCACCGCGGGCGGGGCATCGGGTGACGTGGCGGGCATCTTCGACGACGAGCCGATGTGCATGCACACGACGGTGCCCGTGTCCTCACACGCAGCGAAGAAAGGATCCCAGTAACGATCGGCGTCGTGGATGGTGGGGAGACCGAGGTGGTGCGGGATCTCGCTGAAGCACACGGCCCGCACACCGCGCTCCGCGTTGCGGCGCACCTCCGCAGCTGCAGCGGCGGCGTCCCATAACGGGATGATGCACAACGGGATGAGGTGACCGTCGCTGCCACCGCACCACTCCTCGACCATCCAGTCGTTGTAGGCGGTCACACACGCCATCGCGAGCTCGCGGTCCTTCGCCTCCAGGAACGTCTGGCCACAGAACCGCGGAAAGGTCGGGAACGAAAGCGAGGCCTCGACGTGGTTGGCCGACATGTCGGCCACACGCGCCTTCGGCTCGTAGCAGCCGTCGCGCATCTCGTCGTAGGTGATCGCCGACAGCGTCATCTCGTCGCGGTCGAAGCCGACGGCGGCGACGTGGCGCTTGTGGGGGTACATCTGGTCCTCGTAGAACCAGATGTCGCAGGGCGGGCCGTCGTCGGTGATCGTGTACTCGTAGCCCGTGCCACCGACGAACCGCAGATCGCCGAGGCCATGACGCTCGACCCTGGGCCCCTTCTCCCGGAACCTTTCCGGGAGCCAGGTCTGCCAGAGATGCGCCGGCTCCACGACGTGGTCGTCCACACTGACGATCAGGGGGATCTCGGTGGGCATGCCTCTCCGAATCTGACGGACCGTCAGATTCTACCGGGACCCACGTTTTCCGTCGGGGCGAGGCGGGCCGGGGAACGCGGGTGATCCGTCACCGCGGGATTCGACCCATCCGACCGGCACGGAAATCCTCGACGGCCTCCACGAGCTGTTGCCGGGTGTTCATCACGAACGGTCCGTAGCGCGCGACCGGTTCGCGGAGTGGACGACCACTCACGACGATCATGTCGGCGTCATCAGATCCTCCCGCCACCACGACCTCTGTTGACGGTGCCGGCTCGTCGGCGTCTGCCTGCAGCGGGGGAGAAACGTACGAGAGTTCCGGCAGGTGCCACACGGGCGTCGGAGCCGACCGACACCTCTCCCGTCATCAGGTAGGTGAAGACCTCGTGGTCGGCCGGAACCGAGAGGCGTACCGGGGGAGCCGCGCCGGCGATGGACAGGTGGACGTACTGAAGAGGACTGTGCGTCTCGACCGGGCCGGTCACGCCTGCCACCGTTCCCGCGATCACACGTGCCGTGACCCCCGACGCGATCGTCTCGACGGGAATCGCTTCCGCAGCGACGTCCTGATAGCGCGGCGGCACCATCTTGTCGGCCGCGGGAAGGTTCACCCACAACTGAAGGAAATGAACCAGGCCGCCCTCACGGCGGATCTGCTCCGACGGCATCTCGGAGTGCACGACCCCGGCGCCGGCCGTCATCCACTGCACGTCGCCTGCGCGAAGGATCCCCCGATTCCCCTCCGAGTCCTCGTGTTCTGTCTCTCCCGAAAGCACGTACGTGACGGTCTCGAAGCCCCGGTGCGGATGATCGGGAGCGCCACGCGCCTCTCCCGGTCCCATCTCACGGGGACCGACGTGGTCCAGCAACAAGAAGGGGTCCGGGGCCTCCACCCGTGGCGTGGGGAACGCCCGACGGACCTCGAATCCCTCTCCCTCGATGGTGGCGACGGCGGACACCAGGTCGCGAACAGGCCGTTCCGGATTGCTCATCTCGGGATTGCTCATCTCGGATCGCTCATCTCGGGATCGTTCTCCAAGAGGCTTCACGCCGTGCAACGTGCGCCACCTCTCGCGTGTTCCCGACGGTACCGTGATCCCGATGGACACGGCGCCGGCGGCGAACCCCCACGCTCTCGACCCGACCCTCCCGAGATTCTTCGACTCCCCCTACGACCAGTACCGCGAAGCGCGGGACAACGCCCCCGTGCACCGCACCGACTTCGGGCCCTGGATGGTGTTCGAGTACGACGACGTCGTGCGGGTGTTGCGCGACCAGACGCTCTCGGTCGACGACCGCAACGCCGAGATCAGCCAGCGCAGCGAGGAGTTCATCCGCGAGCTGGGCGATCGCGAACCGCGCGGCCGCAAGGCGATCCTCAACATGGATCCACCGGACCACACGCGGATCCGACGGCTCGTCCAAAAGGCGTTCACCCCTCGCACGGTGGATCAACTCGCCGACCGTGTCCAGGAGTTGGTCGACAAGGCACTCGACGCCGTCGAAGACACCGGGGCGATGGACGTCATCAGCGACCTGGCGTTTCCTCTCCCCTTCACGGTCATCTCCGAGATGCTCGGCATGCCCGATGGCGACACCGACAAGCTGCGCGCGTGGTCACACACACTCGCGGGCACGCTCGACCCGATCGTGGACGCCGAGGCGATCCGGGTAGCGATGGAGGCGTCGGATCTCATGTCGTCCCACGTCGAGGAGGTCGTGGCCTGGAAGAGGCGCGAGCCCGCGGACGATCTGCTCAGCGCTCTCCTCGCCGCCGAGGACGATGGTGATGTGCTCTCACCGGAGGAGCTCCGTGAGCAGGTGGTCCTCCTCTACATCGCCGGCCATGAAACCACGGTCAACCTGATCGGCAACGCCACGTTCGCCCTGCTGCGCAACCGCAGCCAGCTCCGGCGATGGCACGATGATCCCGACCTCGGCGCCAACGCCGTCGAGGAACTCCTCCGCTACGACAGCCCGGTCCAGTTCTCGCGCCGGATCGCCACGACCGAGATCGAGGTCGGTGGTGTGCGGATCCCCGAGCGCAGCTTCGTCCTGACCTGTCTCGGATCGGCCAATCACGATCCGGCACGTTTCGGGCCCGACGCGGAGGAGTTGCGGCTCGACCGGGAGAGCGCTCCGCACCACGTGTCATTCGGCAACGGCATCCACCACTGCCTCGGGGCCGCGCTCGCTCGCCTCGAAGGGCGCATCGCGCTCGGCACGTTGGTACGACGATTCCCCGACATGACACTCGCCACGGACACACCCGCCTGGAACGGCCGATTCGTTCTCCGTGGCCTCGACACGCTGCCGGTGACCGTCCGCTGACCATCGCGATCACGACGGTCGGGTCGGTCAAGCTGGTCGAATCAGGGGGTCGCCGATACCGAAGGAAGAGTGAGCCGTCGTCCTCCAGAACGTGCACGAGCTCGAGGCCGAACGGCGTCTCCAATGCATCCCCGGCCACGATCCTCTTCCCACTCCCGGCCACCAGCAACGGCGACACGGTCAGGCACAACTCGTCGACGACGCCGGCCGCGAGGAGCTGGCCGTTCAGGCTCGGTCCTCCCTCGCACAGGACCACTCGCGCTCCGAGCTCGCCCAGCGCCGACATGGCACGAGACGGGTCGACACTGTCCTCTCCCGCCACGACCACGTCGGCAACCTCCGCGGCCTGCGCGATGCGGTCGGCCGGGGCGTTCGCCGTGGTCACGAGCAACGGTCGCGACGTGGGCTCCGAGAACAGGGCGCTTCCGTAGTCGAGCGACGCCGACCCGGTCACGATGGCGATGCGCGCCACGGGCCAGGCGTCGTGCGCCTCGCGCATCGCCGAATCGGCGGGGCTGGATCGCGGCGGACCGTAGCCCTCCGCCCGCACCGTTCCCGATCCGACGAGGATCACGTCAGGGAATGTTCGCAGCGCGTGGAAGACCTCCCGGTCGGCGTCATCCCCGAGACCGCCCGATCGACCCTCGACGCTGACAGCCCCGTCGACCGACGTGACCATGTTGAGCATCACCCAGGGGCGGTCGTCGTGGGGGGCACGCCCACCCGCGTACTGCCGAACCGGGTCGACATCGCGGGCCGGGTCGGGCAGGAGGCGCTGCATAGGATGCGCAGCGTAGTGCGACACCCACCGGACCATTCGCGGACACTCGGGGACAACGAGGCACCACGATGCTGCTGAACATCGTCGCCGTGGTCGGCGGCGTCGCTCTCCTGGCTGTCGCGGCCGACCAGTTCGTGCTCGGCGGCGCCGCACTCTCCCGGACGCTGCGAATCGCGCCCGTCGTGGTCGGTGTCGTCGTTATGGGTTTCGGTACGTCGGCGCCCGAGATGATCGTCTCGTCGTTCGCCGCGGCCGACGACAAGATCGGGCTCGCGGTCGGCAACATCGTCGGCTCGAACCTCGCCAACCTGTCACTCCTCCTGGGGATCGGAGCGATCATCACCACGCTTCGGGTGTCGTCCGACACCGTGCGGCGCGAAGGTCCGATCGCGTTCCTGGCGGCGGTTCTGTACTGGTTTCTGATCCAGGGGGACTTCGCGGCGTGGAAGGGAATCGTCCTCTTCGTGGCGTTGGGTCTCGCCATCTACCGCACACTGCACGCAGGACGAGAGGGCGACGTTCTCGGCACCGAGGTCGACGAACTGCTCGGTGACTCGGCAGGTGTCCCGGTCGAGGTGGCCCGAACGGTCGGAGGCTTGATCGGCACGCTCGTCGGCGCCCAGGTTCTGTTGTGGGGCGCCATCAACATCGCCGACGAGGCCGGCCTCTCCGAGGGTTTCGTGGGCGTCACCCTCGTCGCCTTCGGGACGTCCCTGCCGGAGCTCGTCACGGTGATCCAGTCCGCCCGGCGCCACGAGGTGGACCTGATCGTCGGAAATCTCCTCGGCAGCAACCTGTTCAATGCCCTGGCGGTGGGTGGGCTGGTGATGTTCTTCGGGTCCGGGTCGGTCGACGACGCGTCGCTCACGATGCTCGGGATGGGTCTGGTGGTGGCGGTCACCGGGCTGGCCGGTGTTCTGATGGCCACCGGACATCGCATCACGCGGGTGGAGGGCGCCGCCCTGGTCGTGACCTATCTCGTGTGCCTGCCGCTCCTGAGGATCTGACGCCCGGGATCAGGAACCGGCCTCAGGCGGGCTCGGTGCTCGGAAACTGCTCAGGGGACGACGTTGAGTGAGGTCACGATCTGCTGTCCCAGTGACTCGTCGCCGTCGATACCGACGAGCCCGTCGGCGAGAGCCGACTCCCCGTCGAGCCGACCACTGGCGAGTCGGCAGAAGTGTTCGGAGTCCAGTCCCAGGGCCACGGTGGGATCGGCCGGCACGTCGTCGACGACGCCGGCCCGCTGCGCGACCAGGATCGCGACCGTGCGCGGTGCGCCGCCGGTGATCTCGAACACGACGGTGGAACCGAGGGGGGCCTGCGCTCGTTTCCCGACCACCATCGGCGCGCTGCGGAGCAACCAGTCGAGAGCGTCGTGGGCAGGTGCGCTGTCGAGATTGCCCGGTCGATCCACAGCTCGTCGGATGTCCTGTTCGTGTGTCCAGATGTCGAACGCACGGACCCGCATGAACACCCGGTAGGGCGCGTCACCCACCGGCGAGAAGCCCACCTTGTCGAACTCCTCGGTGGTCATCGACCGCAGCGCGTCCATGCGCCGGGCTGTGACGTCGCGCAGTGCCGCCAGCATCTCGTCGGCGCTCGATCCCCGGTACGACTCCACCCAGGCCTCGTTGAACTCACCCAGAGGCGAGAGGGCGTGCGGATAGTCGCCGGGCGGGAGCTCGGGAGGCGTGTCGCCCGCGAGCATGCGTTCGGTGCCGATCACGTGTGCCACGCAGTCGCGCACCGTCCAGCCCGGGAGGTCGGTGGGGCGGTCCCAGTCGGCGGCGTCGAGATCAGCGAGCAGCTCCTCGAAGGTCCGCGAACTCGGTGGCCAGGAGGTCGATGACGGGTTCGGGCACGGCTTCTCCGTTCGTGTTCATTCGGTGGGTGTGGTTCGGTGCATGTCGTTCGACGAGGGGTTCGTTCGGTCGGGAATCGGCTCGATGGTGCTAGGGAGCAGGGTTCTGGATGGTCTGCCAGTCCCGCGCCTCCAGGTATGGCGCAAAGAGGCCGGCGATGCGGTCCCAGTCGGCCGGACCCTTCGGTCGCTGCATCTCGTGGAGGTTCGGGAACTCCCGCCAGGCCAGCACGAGTCCCCAGAGACGAACGGCCTCTTCGCCACGTGGCGCGGGAGCGACGCTCGGCCCGAACAGGTTCGCCCCGTCGGGAAACATCAGGATCGGGACTCCGAAACCGCCGATGGCCACCGCTGCCTCGTGGTCGGCCATGACCTCGTCGTTCGTCGTCGGATCCGCCACGGCAGCTTCCACCGCGGCCGGGTCGAGCCCCGCGCCGTCGAGGACCTCGGCCTGCACCTCCCGGTGCTGAGTGGGCACGGCCCGTTCGAAGAACGCCTCGCCGACGGCCGCGTACCAGCGATCGGCCAGGTCCTGTCCGTCACGCCGGAGATAGGCGCCGACGCGCATCTGCGACCACCCCCATGCCCATGGGCGCTCCCACGGGTGGGGGCGGTCATCGGGACGGTTGATCTCCTCCAGGCTGAAGAAGCGCCAGGCGATCTCGAGCCCGGTGGCCTGGCGGACCTCGCGGATCCAGAGCGAGGCCTGGTACGCCCACGGGCACATCGGGTCGAGGAAGAAATCGACGGACCGCGGCTCGTTGCCGCGTTCGGGCACCATGCTCGTAGACATCGGCAGCGAACCTACGGCCGCTCCCCCGAACGGTCAACTGCGCAGAACCTCCGGGAACCGCACCGGACACCCGACCGCCGGCCCCTACGATGCCCGACGTGGACGAGCACGGTTTCTTCGGCCTCACGGCGACCGACGACCCCTTCGTGTGGCGCTTCGAGGTCGTGCCACATCTGAGCTCGGGTATCGGCGCGCTGTTCGGCGGTTGCGGCCTCGGAGCGTGCGTCGAAGTCCTGGAACACGTCCTGGGGCGCCGTCTCGTGTGGGCGACCGCCCAGTTCCTGTCCTTTGCGCGGCCGCCGGCCGTGGTCGAGATCCGGGTGAACGAAGCGGTGCGCGGTCACCAGATCTCGCAGGTCCGCGCCATCGGCAGCGTCGACGGCGAGGAGATCTTCACCGTCAACGCGGCGACGGGCGACCGCCCGGAACGGTACCGCGGCACCTGGGCGATCCGACCCGACGTACCCGGACCGGAAGACTCCGCGCCCCGCGTCGTGGACACCGACCACCGCGGAACCCTTATGGACAGGCTCGACATGCGCCTCGCCGCAGCACGCCCCATCGATGATCTCCCCGGACCGGCGGGAGACGGGCGTTCGTCGATCTGGATCCGGCTTCCGGGCACCGCGATCACCGCCTCCACGCTGGCGATCTTCGGCGACTACGTCCCGTTCGGGATCTCGCAGACACTGGGTGAACGCGTCGGCGGAAACAGCCTCGACAACACGATCCGCGTCCTGAACCGGACCGGGCCGCAGTGGGTGCTCGCCGACATCCGAGTGCACGGTCTGGCCGACGGCTTCGGTCACGGCCTCATCCACCTCTGGGGCGAGGACGGCGTACTGCTCGGGACCGCCGCCCAGTCCACCATCGTGCGGAGTTGGAAGGGCCAACCGCGGAGCTGACCCGCGACGGCGACCTCAGCGCAGCAGGCGCATTGCCTCTCCCGCGAGGGCGACGGTGTCGGGCTGTGCCGTCCCCGGTGCGAGGTTCACGATGTGCCCGTCGAGTCCGGCATCGAGGTACTTCTGGAACTGCTCCACGATCGTGTCGGGAGAGCCGGACGTCACGAGCGAGTCAAAGGTCTCGACGTCGATCCCCGCGGCCGAGCGCATCCGACCCGCCGCCGCCTCCGCCTCCTCGACAGTCGCGGCGACGAGCAGCGTGCCGAGGCGGGTCCGCGTGATCCCGGACGGGTCACGTCCGACATCGGCGCAGTGGCCATCGAGCACCTCCATCAGATGCCGGACCTGGTCCACGTCTCCGAAGATGTTGCAGTAGTCGGCGTAACGCGCCACGAGGCGGAGCGTCTTGCGCTCGCCACTTCCTCCCACGAGGATCGGAGGCCCACCGGCCCGGACAGGGCGCGGCACGTTGTGCGCGTCCGTCACGGTCGTGTGCCGCCCGGAGTGGGACGCCGCCTCCTCGCTGAACATCGCCGTGCAGATCTCCAGCGCGTCCTCCAGCAGTTCGTAGCGCTCCGACAATGGCGGGAACTCGTAGCCGTACGCAGCGTGCTCGACGTCGTACCACGCGGCACCGATCCCGAGAATGGCCCGACCGCCCGAGATGACATCGAGCGACGTCACCATCTTCGCGAGCAGTGCGGGGTTCCGATAGGTCACGCCGGTGACGAGGGCGCCGAGGTCGACGCGGCTCGTGCGGGCTGCGAGCGCCGCCAGGGTCGTGTACGCCTCGAGAATCGGATCCGTCGGCGCCCCGACCATCGGGATCTGGATGAAGTGGTCCATCACCCACACGGAGTCGAACTCGGCCTGCTCGGCAGCGGAGGCGAGCTCGACGACGCGGTCGAACTGCTGGGCCGGGGGCGTGTCGGAAAACGCGAAGGCGGGAATCTGGAAACCTGCGTAGGCCATGGGCCATTCACCGTAACGGAAGCACATCGTGCCCGGGAGACAGGTGAAGGGAACCTTTCTGCATCACGTACCCTGTGCTCCCCATGCGAACCGCCGACGGAACCGACACCAAGGCGGTGATCCTGGCCGTGGCGCTGCGCCGCTTCGCCGACCACGGCTATGCGGGCACGAGCCTGAACGAGATCGCCGACGAGGTGGGGATCCGGCGTCCGAGCCTTCTGCACCACTTCCCGTCAAAGGAAGCGCTCTACCGGGCCGTGCTGCTCGACTCGTTCGCCGACTGGTTCGCGCTCGTGGACGACGCCGCCGGCGAGCCCCGCGAGGGGTGGCCCCAGGTCGAACGTGTGCTGCGTGCGGCGTTCATCTTCTTCGAGGACCACCCCGACTTCGTGATCCTCGCGCGGCGGGAGGCGATCGACGGCGGCCCGATTCTCCGAGAGGAGCTCGGCGCAGCGCTGCGCCCGCTGTTCGACCGCGGCGCCGACTTCCTCACCCGCGAGATGGACGCAGGTCGGCTCCGGCGCTATGACGCACGCCAACTCCTGCTCACGGGCTACGGCGCCATCCTCTCCTACATGTCCGACGCCCCGTTGATCGCCGGTCTCATCGACGGCGATCCGATGTCCGACGAGGTGCTGGCCGAACGTCGCGAACACCTGATCGACTTCTTCCGCAGCGCCGTCGCTCCCGACGGGAGTTAGTCGGGCAGGCGGATCGCCTCCACGAGCTCGGGGCCCTGATTGCGCGCGTTGTTGACGCGGGTGCTGACCGGGCGGCGCTCGAGCACGCCGTCGGCAGCAGGCACCAGAAGCTTCTGGAGCGCTCCCGTGTCGTGGTTCTCCGGGTCGAGCCACTGATCCCACGCCCGCTCCGGCAGGATCACGGGCATACGGTCGTGGACGGGAGCCATGACCTCGTTCGCACTCGTGGTCACGATCGTCGTGGAGCGGACCGGGTCGGGATCGTCCCCGGGATCCCGCCAGGTCTCCCAGAGACCCGCGAAGGCGAGCGGTTCGCCGTCGGCGGGGCTGAAGAGCCACGGCTGCTTGGGCTTGTCGGGCACGCGCTCCCACTCGTAGAACGCCGTGACCGGGAGAAGGCAGCGGTGCTTCTTGAAGGCCTTGCGGTACGCGGGCTTCTCGGCCACGGTCTCGGCCCGGGCGTTGATCATCCGGTCGCCGATCTTGAGGTCCTTGGCCCAGAAGGGCACGAGCCCCCACCGCAACGTGTCGAGCGTGCGGACACCACCCGTCGCGATCACGCCGTAGATCTGCGACCGCGGCGCCACGTTGTAGCGCGCCCCCAGATCGGGCAGTCCTTCGGACCCACCGCCGGGCACGCCGTCACCCTCACCGACCTCGCCCTCACCGAGCTCGCCGAGTCCGAAACGCTCCACGAGCAGTTCAGGAGAGGCCACCGACACGAAGCGTCCGCACACGACGTTCATCGTACGGGTCCGCCTCATCGGTCTCTGTCGTGGGGGCCGTCAGAAACCCGACCTCATCACTCGACTTTCGACACCGGCACGTCCTAGTGTCGGGGAAAGCCACCACTCCGGAATCAGACGCTCCGGAATCGGACACGAGAAACCGAGGACGTCATGGGCATTCAGCTGGGCGACACCGCCCCCGACTTCACCGCCACCTCGACCGAGGGCGAGATCAACCTCTACGACTATCTGGGTGACGGATGGGGTGTTCTCTTCTCACACCCCAAGGACTTCACGCCCGTGTGCACCACGGAGCTCGGTGAGGTCGCCCGCCTCAAGCCAGAGTTCGACAAGCGAAACGTGAAGGTGCTCGGTCTCAGCGTCGACTCGCTGGAGTCCCACGAGGCCTGGGTGGGCGACATCGAAGAGACGCAGGGACAGGCGCTGAACTACCCGTTGCTCGCCGACCCCGACCGTACGGTGTCCGACCTGTACGGCATGATCCACCCCAACGCGAACGACACTCTCACGGTGCGTTCGGTGTTCATCATCGGGCCCGACCGAAAGGTCAAGCTGATGATCACATACCCCGCCTCGACGGGACGCAACTTCGACGAGATCCTCCGGGTCATCGACTCGCTCCAACTCACGGCCGACCACAAGGTGGCCACACCGGTGAACTGGACCGAAGGCGACGACGTGATCGTCGTACCGGCGCTCTCCGACGAGGAGGCGACCGAGAAGTTCCCGAAGGGGTTCACGACACTCAAGCCCTACCTGCGTATGACACCCCAGCCCGACAAGTAGCTGAGGCGAGGACAAGCGGCGCAGGTATCCTGCGCCGCCCGAGCCGGGGCCATAGCGGCCTGGCGCCGCAGGCGCCAAGAGCGGCAAGAAAGGACGGTGGACCGGTTCAGCCTTAGAGGTAGCCGAGCGGGTCGACGGGCACGCCGTTGACCCGCACCTCCCAATGGAGATGTGCTCCCGTCGAGGCGCCGGTCGAGCCGACGTAGCCGATGGTCTGGCCGGCGGTCACGGTCTGCCCGACGCCCACGGCGAGCGACGACTGGTGACCGTAGAGGGTCGCGATACCGCCACCGTGGTCGATGACCACCGTGTTGCCGTAGCCACCCTGCCATCCCGCGGCGATCACGACGCCCGTACCCGCCGCAGCGATCGGCGTGCCGTAGCCCGAGCCGAAGTCGAGACCGGCGTGGAACCTGACCGTCCCGTAGATGGGGTGAACCCGGTTCCCGAAATAGCTCGTGATCGGGCCGGGCACGGGGCGAAGGAAATGCCCCGTGCCGCTGCCACCTGTACCCCCACCGCCACCGCCACCGCCACCGCCACCGGGGACGGTGCCGGGGCCGGGTGCCGGGGCTACGGGCACGGGATCGGGTCTCTGCATGGCCAGGATGAGCTGGGTGATGGCCTGCGACTGCGCCTCGAGATCGGACAGTTCGGCCTCGAACTCGTCCTTGCGGGCGGCGATGGCGTCGAGGGCCTCCTGCTCGGCCGCCTCTTCGGCCGCAACGGCGTCGAGTGCCACCTGCTGCTCGGCGCGCAGACCGTCGAGCTCTGCGCGCTTGTCTTCCAACTGCTTCTGGAGGCCGAGCGCCTCGTCGCGCTGTACCTCCAACTCCGCGGACACGGCCTCGAGGTCGTCACGTTTCGCCGAGTAACCGTTGACGGTGTCGCGACGGTCGCCCGAGATCTTCTGGAGGTACTGCGTCCCGGCGATGAGCTCGTGCACGTCGTCGGCACCGTTGGCGAGCGTCGCCACGTCGGGGCTGCCGCCGCCCTGGTAGAGCTCGACGACAGCGCCGCGGAACGAGGTGCGGGCGTCGGCGAGCTTGCGCTCGGTTTCCTCGAGTTCGGCCTCGAGCGCGAAGTACTGCGCCGCGACACGGTCGTACTCCGCTTGAGCTATCGCGACGCCTGCGCTCACCTCGTCGACGCGTGCCTGGGCCTCGGCGACACGACCCTGTGCGGCCTCACGTTTCGCCTGGACCGCCTCGAGCTCGTCGAGGGCGGCCACTTCGGCGCTACCGGCCTCTCCGATCTCCTCCCGCAGCTCCCCGATCCGCGCGTCGTTCTGGGTCGGATCCAGAGCAGTTTGCGCCGGACGCGCCGATGCGGCGACCACGGGGGTCACCATCAGGAACGCGGCCACGAGGGCAACGGAGCGGAGGCGCATGGGCACAATCGTACGTAACATCAGTCACACTGGCAACAAGCCATATCAATGCTCCCATCGACCCGTGGGGCCGGAATCTGTAGCCGGGAGAACGGATTTCCGCCCGGAAGGGCCCCTCTGGAGGGGCCCCGGAAGGGCCTCGGGGAATCGTCAGACGTTCAGGTACTTGCGCAGGCCCAGGAGCGAGCCCACGATGCCGATCACGGCACCGATGACGAGGCACAGGATCCCGATGAGGATCGCCTCGCTCGAGGTGGCGTAGAAACCCTCCAGCAGGTCGTTGCGGTGCCCCTTCAGGGCATTGCCGAACACGGCGATCTGGACGAGATAGACGCCGCCGAAGGCGATACCCGCGCCCACAGCTCCCTGCACCAGGCCCTCGGCCATGAACGGCACCCGCACGAACCAGTTCCCGGCTCCCACGAGCTTCATGACCTCGATCTCACGTCGCCGCGCGAACGTCGCCAACCGGATCGTGTTCACGATGAGGAACAACGATGCCAGGAGCAGCGCCCCCGACAGCACGTAGATGCCCAGGCGCAGAACCCGCGTGGCGTTCAGGACGTTCTGAACCTGTTCGTCGGCGGTGACGGCCTTGTCGACACCCGCCAGGCCCTCGTTGCGGTCGACGATGTCCTGGGTGAGCTCCGGGTCGATCGGCACCACCCGGAACGAGACCGGGAGGTCTTCGGGACGGATGTTCTCGAGCAGGCTGGGATCGTCCTGGAAGATCCGCCCGAACTCCGCGAAGGCCTCGTCGTGGTCGAGGAATTCGAAACGCGCCACGTCGGGGTCTTCGGTGAGCGCCAGATCGACATCGGCGATCTCGTTGTCGGTCGCCTCGACGAACATGAACAGCTCGAACTCGACGCCGCCCTTCCAGCGCTCAGTTCCGTTGTCGACGGCCTGGGAGAAGAGAAGGATCACTCCGAAGAGCAACAGTGACACGGCCACGGTGAGGATCCCCGCCAGCGTCATGAGGATGTTGCGACGTAGCGAGATCAATGTCTCGCGCGAGAAGTAACCGGCTCGCAGTGCCACGGGGCCTCAGGCGCTCACGCCGTACACGCCGCGCGACTGATCCCTGACCATCTCACCGCGGTCGAGTTCGATCACGCGTCGGCGCATGGCGTCGACGATGCGTTGGTCGTGTGTCGCCATGACGACGGTCGTGCCGGTCTTGTTGATCCTGTCGAGGAGCCTCATGATTCCCACCGTGGTGGCGGGGTCGAGGTTTCCCGTCGGCTCGTCGGCGAGGAGAATGAGCGGACGGTTCACGAACGCGCGGGCGATCGATACGCGTTGCTGCTCACCACCCGACAGTTCATTCGGGAAGTTCTTCGCCTTCGACGTGAGGCCGACGAGGTCGAGGATCTGCGGCACCTGCGACTGGATGACGTTCTTCGGTCTTCCGATCACCTCGAGGGCGAACGCCACGTTCTCATAGACGGTCTTGGTGTCGAGGAGCTTGTAGTCCTGGAAGACGCACCCGATGTTGCGCCGCAGGTGGGGCACCTTCCAACGCGAGAGCTTCGTGATCTCGCGACCCGCCACGACGATGTTGCCCTCTGTCGGTAGCTCCTCGCGCAGAAGCAGCCGCAGGAACGTGGACTTCCCGGACCCCGAGGGGCCGACGAGGAAGAGGAACTCGCCCTTGGCGACCTCGACGGAGATGTCGCGCAGTGCGACGACATCACCCTTGTAGACCTTGGTGACGTTCTCGTAAGTGATCATCGGTCCGGACGAGGGTACTACGGGCCCCTCCGAGAACCGGGACGGGGTTCCCTTTGCTCGTCTCGGGCGCCGCAGGATACCTGCGGCGCTAATCCTCGCCTCGCGCGTGTTCCCGTTTGCTCGTCTCGGGCGCCGCAGGATACCTGCGGCGCTAATCCTCGCCTCGCGCGTGTTCCCGTTTGCTCGTCTCGGGCGCCGCAGGATACCTGCGGCGCTAATCCTCGCCTCGCGCGTGTTCCCGGCGGCGGAACTGGAGACCGGCCTCGATGAAGCCGTCGAG
Organism: uncultured Actinomycetes bacterium; assembly: GCA_963704035.1. Taxonomy (GTDB): domain Bacteria; phylum Actinomycetota; class Acidimicrobiia; order IMCC26256; family JAOSJL01; genus JAOSJL01. Next base: position 248,600 of record CAVPGR010000004.1, read on the forward strand.
GTCGCCGTCGAGCACGGCCAGGACGTTGCCGGTCTCGTGGATCGGCTGGTCGTCGACCTTCCGTTCGTCCTTGACGAGCTGGTAGGGCGCGAGCACGTAGGAGCGGAGCTGGCTACCCCACGCCACGTCCTTCTTCTCTCCCGACAACTGCTCGATCTCGCGCTCCCGTTCCTCGCGGGCACGTACGGCCAGGCGCGCGGCGAGAATCGTCATCGCCCGGGCACGGTTCTGGATCTGGGACCGCTCGTTCTGGCACGACACCACGACGCCGGTGGGGATGTGCGTGATCCGCACGGCGGAGTCGGTGACGTTCACGTGCTGACCACCCGCCCCCGACGACCGGTACGTGTCGATGCGGAGATCTGTGGGATCGATCTCGGGCACTTCCGCCTCGTCGAGCGCGGGCACAGCGTCGAACGAGGCGAACGCCGTATGGCGCCGCGACTGCGAGTCGAACGGCGAGATGCGTACGAGGCGGTGAACGCCGCGCTCGCCGCTCAGCAGCCCGTAGGCGTGGCGCCCCTTGACCGTGAACGTGGCCGATGAGATCCCCGCCTCGTCGCCCTCCTGGATGGAATCGACCTCCACGTCGAAGCCGCGGCGCTCCGCCCAGCGGGTGAACATCCGCAACATCATCTCCGCCCAGTCCTGGGCGTCGGTGCCACCCGCGCCGGAATGGACCTCGCAGATGGCGTCACGCTCGTCGTGCTCGCCGCTGAAGAGCGCCCTCAGCTCGAGGCGGTCCAGATCGTCGCCCAGGGAGGCAATCCCGTCTTCGATCTCCGACTCCACGGAGTCGTCGCCCTCCTCGACACCCAGCTCGAAGAGCGTCTCGAGGTCCGCCACACGGCCGTCGAGTGCGTCGACGAGCTCCACATCGTCACGTACGCCGGAAAGCTCCGTCGTCACCTTGCGGGCGATGTCCTGGTCGTCCCAGAGATCGGGGCGACTCGCCTCGGCCTCCAGCTCCTCGAGGCGCGCGCGTGCCGTGTCGATCTGGAGGTATCCGGCGGCGTCCGCGACGCGCCGACGAAGCTCGGCCAGTTCGGCCGAGAAATCGCGCATGCTCAGCGACCGTGGCAGTGCTTGTACTTGCGACCGCTCCCGCAGTGGCAGGGATCGTTGCGTCCCGGCGTCTTGTCGACCGTGACCGGCATGTTGGTGGCGCCGGTGGGATTCGGAGTCGGGGCGTCGGCGACGGCCGTCGCGGCGGCCGGTCCCGCGGCCGCAGCAGGGGCGGCGGCCGGCCCGGCCGGTGCCTGGTCGGCTGCCGCGGCACCCGCCGCGGCGCGCAGACCCTTCGATCCTTGCACCGGGCTCTCCGCCGCCGAATAGCTCAATCCGGTCTCCGGCGCCTGGCGCGCCGGCTCCGTCACGACCTTGAGGTGGAACACGTAGCGGACGAAGTCGTCCTCGACTCCGGCCATCATCGCCTCGAACATGTCGAAGCCCTCACGCTGCCATTCGGCGAGCGGATCGCGTTGGCCCATGGCCCGCAGGTTGATCCCGCCCTGGAGGTAGTCCATCTCGTAGAGATGTTCCCGCCAGTGCTGGTCGATGACCGAGAGCATCACGCGACGTTCGATCTCGCGGAGCTTGTCGGCTCCGATGAGCTCTTCCTTCTCCTCGTAGAGCTTCACGGCGTCGGCGAGGAGGAGTTGTTCCACCTCGTCGGCCGTCTCCAGCTCGCGCAGCGTGTCGAGCTCCACCGTCGTGGGAAATGCCGTCTTCATCTGCGTGTGGAGCTCTTCGAGGTCCCATTCCTCGGGGAGCTCGTCGGAACAGAAGGTGCCGACGGATCGCGTGATCGCCGACTCGATGGCCTCGAGAGACTCCTCGCGCAGGTTGCCACCGTCGAGAATCTGCTGACGGCGACGGTAGACGACCTTGCGTTGCTCGTTCATCACCTCGTCGTACTTGAGGACGTTCTTGCGGATCTCGAAGTTGCGGTCCTCGACGGTTCGCTGCGCCCGCTCGATCGCCTTCGACACCATCTTGGATTCGAGCGGGACGTCCTCGTCGAAACCCTTCCCCATCACCCAGTTCATCGCCCCGGTCGCGAAGAGGCGCATGAGCTCGTCCTCGAGCGACAGGTAGAAGCGGCTCTCGCCAGGGTCACCCTGACGGCCCGAACGCCCCCGGAGTTGGTTGTCGATACGTCGGCTCTCGTGGCGCTCGGTACCGATCACGTAGAGCCCGCCGAGCTCACGGACCTTGTCGCCGTCGGCCTTACACTGTTCCACGGCGGCTGCGAGGACCTCTTCGTAGCGCTCCGGGCTCTCCTCGCGTGAGGTTCCCTCCCGCAGGAGCTCGTCTTCGGTGAGCAACTCCGGATTTCCGCCGAGCAGGATGTCGACTCCGCGCCCCGCCATGTTGGTGGCGACGGTGACGGCGTGCGGTTGACCCGCCTGGGCCACGATGGTCGCCTCCCGGAAGTGCTGCTTGGCGTTGAGCACCTCGGCGTCGATCCCGCGCTTGTCGAGAAGCCGCCCGAGCAGTTCGGACTTCTCGACCGAGATCGTCCCCACGAGCACGGGCTGGCCCGCCTTGTACCGCTCCGCGATGTCGTCGGCGAGCGCCTCCCACTTGGCAGGCTCCGTCTGGTAGATGAGATCGGCCTCGTCCTTTCGGACCAACGGCCGGTGCGTCGGGATCGAGACGACCTCGAGGTCGTAGGTGTGCGCGAACTCGCCCGCCTCGGTCGCCGCGGTTCCCGTCATCCCCGACAACTTGTCGTAGAGGCGGAAGTAGTTCTGGAGGGTGACGGTGGCGAGCGTCTGGTTCTCGTCCTTGATACGGACGCCTTCCTTGGCCTCGACCGCCTGGTGCAACCCCTCGCTCCACCGACGACCCTCGAGGATGCGCCCGGTGAACTCGTCGACGATCTTCACCTCGCCGTCGGCCACGATGTAGTCCTTGTCGCGCTTGAACAGCTCGCGTGCCTTGAGAGCCGCCTGGAGCTGGTGCACGTAGTTCTGGTTGAAGTGCTCGAAGAGGTTCTCGATGCTGAGTGCCTCTTCGACCCGGCCGATGCCCTCCTCGGTGGGCACGACCGTGCGCTTGGCCTCGTCGACCTCGAAGTCGCGATCTCGCTTGAGAGGCCGGACGATCTTGGCGAACTGGACGTAGATCTCGAAGTTCTTCTCGGCCCGCCCGGAGATGATCAGCGGCGTGCGCGCCTCGTCGACGAGGATCGAGTCGACCTCGTCGACGATGGCGAAGCGGTGCCCCCGCTGGACCTGGTTCTCCTTGGACGGAGCCATGTTGTCGCGCAGGTAGTCGAAGCCGAACTCGTTGTTCGTGCCGTAGGTGACATCCGCGTTGTAGGCCTGTCGCTTCTCGTCGGGAGTGTCGTTGCCGGGAACGACGACACCGACCTCGAGGCCGAGGAACTCGTAGACCTGTCCCATCCACTGGGCGTCGCGGGTCGCAAGGTAGTCGTTGACGGTCACGATGTGAACACCTCGACCCGCCAGAGCGTTGAGGTAGACGGGCAGCGTCGAGACGAGGGTCTTGCCCTCACCGGTCTTCATCTCCGCCACCCACCCGAAGTGCAGCGCCGCCCCGCCCATCAACTGGACGTCGTAGTGACGTTGCCCGAGCGTGCGACGGGCCGCTTCGCGAACGAGAGCGAAAGCCTCGGGGAGCAGTTCGTCGAGCAGGTCGTCGACGGCCTCGTCGGATGCAGTGCCCGAAGAGCCGTCGGGAGATTCGTCGTCGAGGGCGGCGAAGCGCGCCCGGTAGTCGTCGGTGAGGGCCCGCAACTCCGTGTCGGAGCGCGCCTCCATCTCGGGCTCGAACTCGTTGACGAGAGGCACGACGGCCTGGACAGCCTTGAGTTTGCGACCCTCGCCGAAGTGTAGGACCTTGTTGAATAGACCCATGGGAGACGAGAGTCTACCGGCGATCGGCGCCGCCACCGCTTCGTCGGAGAGGCCGGATTCCCCCGCTACCGCCCCACCCGCGGCGGAACCGCGCGCCACTTTCGGCGCCCTCGGCCCGCCGATCGCGCTCGGCGCCCTCATCCTCGTGTGGGTCGTCGTCTTCGGCGTCCTGGTGTGGCAGCGCCACGACCGATTCGGCACGTTCGGCTTCGACCTGGGGATCTTCGACCAGACGGCGTATCTCCTGTCGCGCCTCGACAGCCAGTTCATCACCGTGCGCGGGCTCGACGTCTTCGGCCACCACGCCAACCTCGGGCTGGTGCTCTTCGCCCCCTTCTACCGGCTGGGAGCGGGGCCACACTTCCTCAACCTCTTCCAGGTCGTGGTCATGGCTCTCGGCGCCGTCCCGGTGTATCTGCTCGCCCGGCACCGAATCGGCCGGGAGTGGCCCGCGGTGCTCCTGGCAGGTGTGTTCCTCCTGCATCCGGCTCTTCAGTTCCTCGCGTGGGAGACCTTTCACCCCGAGACGGTCGCGATCACACCCCTCCTGTGCGCCTACTACGCCTCGGTACGCAAGCGGTGGGGATGGTTCGCACTGTGGGTCACCGCGGCGGTCGTCTGGAAGGAGGACGTCGCCCTCGCCGTGGCCGTCCTCGGCCTCATCATCGCCGTTCGTGGACACCGCCAGATCGGGGTCGTGACGTTCGTGGCCGCGCTGAGTTGGTTCCTGCTCGTCTCACAGGTCCTGCTCCCGACCGTGAACGGGGACCAGGCCTTCTACAACCAGTTCTTCGGCGACCTCGGCAACTCGCCCTACGAGATCGCCAACAACGCCGTGCGCGACCCCTCTCTCGTGACGCAGCGACTGGGGGCGCCCGACGCGCGCGAATACCTCTGGATGATGCTCGCCCCGTTCGGATTCCTGTCCCTGCTGGCTCCGCTCGTCCTCCTGATCGGCGTTCCTCAGGTTCTCGTGAACCTTCTCTCCGTCAACGACTTCACACGCAGCATCACCTTCCATTACGCCGCACTGCCACTGACGGCTCTCACGCTCGGCATGATCGAAGGCGTGGCGTGGCTGTTCCGACGGCTCACCCGACGGTGGGCGCAGCGCGTCTTGCTGGCGGGCCTCGTGGCCGCCGCTGTCGCGGCGACCGTCGCCTGGGGACCGTCGCCGGTCGGTGTCCGCTACGACGAGGGATGGTGGCCGCCCGCGGGCGACGAGAGACACGCCGCGCGAGAGGCTGCACTCGCCGAGATCCCCGATGAAGCCGTCGTGAGTGCCACCTACCAGTTCGTCCCCCACCTCACCCACCGCGAAGGCATCTACGAGTTTCCGAACCCGTTCGAGGAACGGAACTTCGGTGTGTCGGGCGAGGGTGTCCCCGATCCCGCCATCGTCGAGTGGGTGGTCGCCGACCGCCGTCTTCTCGGTGAAGAGGACGCGGAGGTACTGACCGCACTCGAGGACTCGGGTGACTTCCGCATCGTCTCGGACACCGACGACATCGTGGTGCTACGGCGCACACGCTGATCGGCTCGTTCTCTTTCCTCGACTCGGGTGGCGCAGGATACCTGCGCCACTTCTCCTCGTCTCGGGTGCCCGGCTCCGGCCGGCTATTCGATCTCGAGGAGCTTCTCGCGCATGGCGTACACGACGGCCTCCATGCGGGAGTGGAGGCCGAGTTTCTCCAGGATGTTCCGGATGTGGTTCTTCACCGTGTTCTCGGCGATGAACAGCTCCTCGGCGATCTCACGGTTGCTCAACCCCTTCGCCACGAGCTTCAACACCTCGATCTCCCGAGCCGTGAGGCGTGGCGCCGTGGCGAGTCGGCGGTCCTCGGCGCGACGGGCGAGCTCGTTGAACTCGGTGAGAAGCTTGGAGGCCATCGACGGCGAGATGAGGCTGTGGCCACGGGCGACCGCGCGCACCGCGTCGGCGACCTCTTCGATCGAGACCTCCTTGAGCAGATAGCCGTTCGCCCCGGCCAGGATCGCTTCGTAGAGGTCGCGCTCGTCGTCGGAGACGGTCAACATCAGGATCTTGGTGGCGGGGAGCCGCTCCCGGATCTTGCGTGCCGCGTCGATACCCGATGCCCGGGGCATTCGAACGTCCATGAGAACGACGTCGGGTGAGAGCTCATCGGCGGCCTCGACAGCCTCCACGCCGTCGGTTGCCTCGCCCACCACCTCGACGTCGGTCTCTTGGGAAAGAACCAGCTCGAGGCCACGCCGGAAGAGCGCGTGGTCGTCGACGACGAGAACGCGCAGCGGCTGCCCGCGTTCAGGACTCTCTTCGGTCATGGTCGGATCAGCCGGTCTCGATGAGCCCGAGATCGCCGTCCCGGCGTCGGTAGATCACCGCAGCGCGCCCGTGCTCCGAGCTCGTGAAGAGGAAGAAGTCGTACCCGAGCAGGTCCATCTGGAGCCCGGCTTCTCGGGGGCTCATGGGTTTCGCCGTCTCCTGTGTCACGCGGACGATCGGAGCGTCCTCGGGCGCAACCTGAACGATCGGGGCGGCGCCGGGCTCGTCGGCGGAGTCGGCGGAGTCGGCGGAAACGTCCGGGCTGGAACCGTTGGAAGGCCGGCCGTTCGGTAGAGGCCCTTTGGCAGAAGTCCGTCGGGATCCCTTGGGGTGCGACCGGGACACGCGGCGTTCGTGGAGCTTGCGGGCCTGGTGCTCCATCTTGTCGATCGTCAGGTCGAGAGCCGCCTCGGGGCTGCTCGCTGCCGAGTGGGCCTTCAGGAGATTTCCCTTCAGGTGAACCAGGATTTCGCAAAGATCGCTGTCGGCGACGCTGGGGTTTCGCTCATCGTCGAACTCCACGTCGATACGGGTCACGTCCCGCAGAAAACGTGACACACGACCGACCTTCTCTGCGGCGATCGAGCGGAGCTCGGGTGAAACACGGCCGTGTTTGTGCCGAACGACGATCTCCACGCTCAGCGCACCTGCCGACCGGGTCGGAACATGGGGCGAGTATACGCACGCACGACGTGGCGCCCTCCGGGAACGGGGAGTGCGCGACGTCCGGATTCAGGCACCCGCGTGGAGCAACAGTGCGAGCAGACGCTCGGCGACACGATCGGCGGGCGGACGGTAGGTCCCGCTGCCGACCTGATGACGCATGGCGCTCACGACCGCGGGGCGCACCGACGACGGCGGTGGGGGGCCGAGCGGCATCGCAGCGGGCCCCGGGTCTTTGCTCACGATCCGCACCCGTGTGACCGTCATGGTCGTCGCCTCCTGCACCGGCCTTTTCGGGGGACCCGTGCCTCAGTCCCAGAATCGGACGTTCCGTGGCCATTCTGAAGAGATTTCTCACTCTCCGTGGTTACCTCTCCCCCCGGGTGCCCTGCGGCCGTGGCGTACGGGCTGCCGTGGCGGCCAGGACCGATGCCGCCCCGGCGCGGTGGAGTGCATCGGCCGAGGCCGTGATCGTGGCGCCCGTCGTCGACACATCGTCGACCACGAGAACGGTGAGGCCTGCCAGCGACCGGTTGGCGGTGAAGCACGGCCCGCGCCGACGGGCCCGGCGGCCCCGGCCCATCTGCGCCGGAGCATCACGGTCGCGCACGAGGAGGCGCGCCACGGGACACATTCGGAAACGGGTCACAGTCCGCGCGAGGAGTTCGGCGGGGTCGTAGCCGCGCCGGAGACGGCGACGACTCGTGGTGGGCGGCCACGTGACCACATCGGGGTGCGTGCCCGGGAACGCCGCGAGACCGGTTCCGACGCACTCGACGAGTGCACCGGCGAGCAACGCGACGAGCGCGCGGGCACGTCGCGCCTTGACGGCGACCACGACGTCACGCCACGCTCCCGCGTAGTCGTAGGGCGACCACCACTCCTCGACGCCCCGCGGCGGCGGCTCGGCCCTCGACGGCTCCAGCCCCGACAGGCACTCCTGACACAGCCCGAGCAGCGCGGCCGCGCCGCATCCCACGCAGCGAACCGGGAACACCAGGGCGGAGAACCCCGCAGCAGTTTCCCGTGACAGGAGCGGGAGTCGACGTGTCGGAGGTCGACCGGAAACGGAATCCACGCCCCCGACGCTACCGACGCCCCGCGACACCTACGCCGCGCAGCTGGGCCGGCAGCTTCAGCGCCGGCCTGCTCCTGCCCTGTCAGTAGCGGTAGTGCTCCGGCTTGTAGGGGCCGTCCTGGGGAATGCCGAGATAGTCGGCCTGTTCCTCGGTGAGACGCGTGAGGCGAACGCCGAGCTTGTCGAGGTGGAGCCGCGCGACCTTCTCGTCGAGGTGCTTGGGCAGCGTGTAGACGCGGTTCTCGTAGAAGTCCTCGTGCCCGAACAGCTCGACCTGGGCCAGGACCTGGTTGGAGAAGCTGTTCGACATCACGAAACTCGGATGCCCGGTGGCGCATCCGAGGTTGAGGAGTCGGCCCTCCGCCAGGACGATCACCCCGTGGCCGTCCTCGAAGACCCACTGGTCGACCTGGGGCTTGATCTCGACCCGCTGGACCCCGGGAATCCCCTGGAGCCCGGCCATGTCGATCTCGTTGTCGAAGTGACCGATGTTGCCGACGATCGCGTTGTGCTTCATCCGGCGCATGTGGTCGGCTGTCAGCACGTCACGGTTTCCGGTGGCGGTCACGAACAGGTCGGCCGTCTCGACGACGTCCTCGATCGTGACGACCTCGTAGCCCTCCATCACCGCCTGGAGAGCGTTGATCGGGTCGATCTCGGTGACCACGACCCGGGCACCCTGTCCGCGCAGCGACTGCGCGCAGCCCTTGCCCACGTCGCCGTACCCGCACACGACGGCGAGCTTTCCGCCCAGCATCACGTCGGTCGCCCGGGAGATGCCGTCGACCAGCGAGTGCCTGCACCCGTAGAGGTTGTCGAACTTCGACTTCGTGACCGAGTCGTTCACGTTGATGGCCGGGAACAGAAGCGCTCCCGTGGCCTCCATCTGGTACAGACGGTGGACCCCGGTGGTGGTCTCCTCGGTGACGCCCTTGATGTCTTCGGCGACCCGGTGCCACCGCCGGTCGTCGGCCTCGTGCACGCGGCCGAGGAGTTCCAGCACGTGGCGGAACTCCTCGGAATCCGCTGTGTCGGGCGACGGAACGGCGCCGGCCTTCTCGAACTCGACGCCCTTGTGGACGAGGAGTGTGGCGTCGCCGCCGTCGTCGAGGATGGCGTTGGGCCCGGTGGCACCCGGCCAGCTCAGAGCCTGATCCGTGCACCACCAGTACTCCTCGAGCGTCTCGCCCTTCCACGCGTAGACGGCGGGGCCGGAGGGCGCGTCGACCGTACCGTCGCGCCCCACGACCACGGCGGCCGCGGCGTGGTCCTGTGTGGAGAAGATGTTGCACGACGCCCAGCGCACCTCGGCACCGAGGTCGAGCAGCGTCTCGATCAGCACAGCGGTCTGGATCGTCATGTGCAGCGACCCGGTGATCCGCGCCCCCGCCAACGGCTTGCCCGCGCCGAACTCCTCGCGCAGCGCCATCAGGCCGGGCATCTCGATCTCGGCGAGCTCGATCTCCTTGCGGCCGAAGTCGGCCAAGGACAGGTCGGCGACCTTGAAGTCGGTCTTCGGGTCCCGCGCCGAGCTGGTGGCGGATTCTGCGGTGGTGGTCATGCGAACTCCCGGGTCGGGCGGCGCCGACATCAGCAGCTACGGCTGACGTGCGCCAGTGCGTGTGGTGACGCGTCGGCGCCTGATCGGATTCTGGGAGTCGGCCCGGATCACCGGGTGACAGCCGTGGAGGCCCGACTCCTCCATGTTACGCGCGCCGGGCCCTTCGAACCAGCCCGACAGACATGGTGCGTCCCTGATGCTCGACGAAGGCGATGGTGGGGGTCATTCAGTCCGAGGCGAGCTGTGCCTTGAGTTGCTGGATGGCGTCGATGGGTCCGGGGTCGACCTCGTTGTCGAGGGCGAGATAGAGGCTCGTCCAGTCACCCACGTACATGAGATCGAGGAGCTGGGCGAGCGGGCCGTCACCCGAGGCGCGCACCTCGAGGGTGTCGGCCAGCGTCTCGTCGATGATGCTCGTCGTGGCGTCGACGCGTGCGGGAATCCTGTCTCCCTCGAAGTCGTGACGCAGCGCGATCAGAGTGAACACCTGGCGCGTCACGTCGCCGTGCTGACCCCACCCGCAGATCTCGTTGTGATCGAGCTCGGGATACACGTTCCAGACGGCGGGAGCCTTGGCGTTCTCGTTGATGTCGCACTTCCAGCGCATGGCGGCCACACCACCGAGGGCGGAACCGCCGTACACAACGGGGATCGTGCGCCCGATCCGACGAGCGAGCGCGCGTGCCGGATTCGCATCTCCGACCACCTCGGGAGCGCACGCGTCGCGCCGGGCGACGAGAGCGGCTTCGGCCGCGACAAGCCACTCGTGAGCGTCGGGCAGCAGGCCTGAGCGTTTCGCCGTGGCAAAGAGGGGGACAACCAGCGCACCGAGGGCGGCGCGGGGCTGCAGCCCCGGCGGGCATTCGAAACGCAACAGGTCGTGCTCCTGGGCCAACGCGCCCAGCTCTCCCCCACTCGTGACGGCGACGACCTGCGCACCGGCGTCGAGGGCCACGTGGGTCGTCGTCAGCGTCTCCTCGGTGTCTCCGGAGTACGACTGGGCGAACACGAGCGTCCGCTCACCGATGAACGCCGGCGCGTCGTAATCCTTCACGACGGTGATCGGAACCGGAAGAGCGGTTCGACCCACAGCGGCGAGCACGTCTCCCGAGATCCCCGACCCCCCCATTCCACACACGACGATCGAGTCGATGTCGTCTGCCGAGGGGAAGCGCTCCGCCGGTACGGAGCGAGCCGCCTCGTGGGCCTCGGCCACCTGTTCGGGCAGACCGCGCACGGCGTCGGTGAAGTCGAGGGTGTCGAGAGCGGTCACGTCCTACCTCCGGCGATCAGGCGTCGAAGGTCGGGGTGATCCCCTCGGCTTCGGCGCGGGCCGTGAGGGTCTCGTGTTCGGCGTCGTCGACCTGCTCCGCCTCGTCGACGAGCATCACCGGGATGTCGTCGGTGATGAGGTACTTGCGCTGAAGGCGCGGGTTGTAGAGGAAGCCGTCGCTCTCGAAGTAGAGCAGGGGGCCCTTGTCCTCAGGACAGGCCAGGATCTCCAGCAGTCGTGCGTCGAGCGCCATGTGCGCCCCTTTCGTGTGTCGTACGAACAGATCTTGTATCGGAACTCCGTTGCGGGCCGTCAGTCGCGGATCGCGGCGAGGACCTCGGCGGTGCGACGCTCACACTCCCCGGGTGTGGCCGCCTCGAGGTTGAGTCGCAGGAGAGGTTCGGTGTTGGAGGGCCTCAGGTTGAACCACCAGTCGCCGAAGTCGAGGGTCAAGCCGTCGAGGCGATCGGCGGTCCCGTCGCTGAATGTCTTCTCGACCCGGTCGATCACAGCCGCCGGATCGGCGACCTCGGTGTTGATCTCGCCCGAGTCTGCGTACCGTTCGAACGGCTCACGTAGCTCGGAGAGCGGGATCCCCGCGCGGGAGAGCTGCTCGAGAACGACCATCGTGGCGATGATGCCGGAGTCGGCCCGCCAGTTGTCGGCGAAGTAGTAGTGCCCCGAGTGTTCGCCGCCGAACACGGCCCCTGTGTCGGCCATGACCGCCTTGATGAACGAGTGCCCGACCCGAGTACGGACGGGCTCTCCGCCGTGTTCGGCGATGACCTCGGGAACCGCCTTCGAGCAGATGAGGTTGTGCAGGACGACCGGACGCGGCGCGTCGTCAGTGACACCGCCGCTCGACGCGACCCGGTCGAGAATGCCCGCCGCGACGATCGAAGTGGTGAGTGAACCCGAGAGTGGTTCACCGCGGTCGTCGACGAGAAAGACGCGGTCGGCGTCACCGTCGAAGGCGAGGCCGATGTCGGCCGAGCGCTCCTGGACCTCACGCTGGAGATCCACCAGGTTCTCGGGGTTGATGGGGTCGGCGGGGTGGTTCGGAAAGGTGCCGTCGAGCTCCGGGTAGAGCATGGTCAACTCGACCGGCAGCTTCTCGAAGATCTTCGGAGCGACGAGGCCGCCCATGCCGTTGGCAGCGTCGGCCACGATGGTCATCGGAGAGAGGGCGTCGATGTCGACGAAGCTGTGGACGTGCTCGGTGAACTCGTCGAGCAACGGTCGGTCGGTGACCCGCCCGGCCGTGGGGGCGCGCTCGATCAGACCCTCGGCGACACGCCCCTTGATCTCCGCGAGGCCGGTGTCCTGGCCGATCGGTGCGGCGCCTTCCCGGCAGAGCTTCATGCCGTTGTACCGGGCCGGGTTGTGGCTCGCCGTGAACATGACCGCCGGGACGTCGAGGTATCCGCTGGCGAAATAGACCATGTCGGTCGAGGCCAGGCCGATCGCGGTGATGTCGGCACCGGCCAGGGTCGCCCCGTCGATGAATGCGGCCGACAGCGGCTCCGACGACGGACGCATGTCGTGGCCCACGGCGATCGCTCCGGCCCCGGTGAAGGCGACGAAGGCATTGCCGACCCTGCGAGCCAGATCCTCGTCGATCTGGTCGGGGTAGGTCCCCCGTACGTCGTAGGCCTTGAAGAGCGCGTCGAGGTCGGAGAGGTCGGTCATGCGGGCGCTCATGGTAGTGCCGGCTGATCGGGCCTCTCGGGCCCGCGCCGGTCGGAGCGCCGGTCAGAGCGCCGGTCAGAGAGCCGGGCGAGACCGAAGAGGCCGGCGACACCGAGGAGCGTGATCGCCAGCGCGGCCCGGTCGAGACCCGTGGCGCCGTAGCTCAACGTGACGTGCTCCTCGGTCGGCACGACGACCATGAGGTTCGGCGTGAGCCGCCACGGGCCCTCGGCTCCCTCGGCCGACCAACCCGGAAAGTACGAGGTCTTCACGACCACCGGAACACCGGGCTGATCAACCCGGAACTCGATCGTGTCGTTCGTCGTCTCGACCTCGGTGACCTCGACCGGAGGAAGCTCGCGGAACGGCACCGTCGCCGCATCACTCGCATCGGAACGCGCCCACTCCGAGGGCCCGCCCGCCGCGAGCGGCCGCGCCAACGCGTCGGGGTCCTCCCACCAGAGCGCGGCGGGCTCCAGCCATTCTTCGGGGGCGGCGTCACGAAGCACAACGGGTTGGTAGCGCAGACCCTCCACGGTGGCGGAGTCCGCCACCTCATAGATCGACCAACCTGAAGGCTCGATCTCGTCGTTGTCGGTGACCTCCGCCACGAGCGTCAACGCGTCGTGGGCCTCCGCCCGCTCGATCGCCGCGTCCGACGTGAGCATCAGGTAGCGGACGCCGAAAGCCTGGAGCTGAGCCACACCGTGGTCGAACTCCTCCGGCGTTCCGTTGGCGGCGTTCTGCCCGTACAGGACCTCCGAGTCGTCGGGGAACCGCACAGGATTGGAGGGGTCGCTCCCGAGCTTCGCCGTCATGAGGAAGTGGAACGGCGTCGTGGCCGACGACTCGAAGTAGAGACCCTCCATGGACGAGATCCTTCCGTCGGTGAAGTACGGAAGGAGCTCGAGAGCGAGGTCGGTGCCGTAGTTGTTCAGTCCCTCCGCTCGTTCCCACACGGCGCGACCCGGCGGGAGTGCGTCCATGGTTTCGATGATCTCGAAGAACTCCGGTGCCGCGTCACGCGCCTCGAACCCGGAGTTGTTCCACCGCGCCCAGTCGTCGAGGAAGGCACGGTCCACGTGCGAGAACACGAGCGCACCGACCGAGAACAGGACCGCGAGGACCGTCGTCACGACGAACGCCGCGCCGACTCGGGGCCGGGTCGGGGGCTCGACGCCGAGCGGCTCTCCCGCCCGCCCCCAGGACCAGTGTGCGAGGCGACCGAGCCATCGACAGATCTCGGCCGCTCCGAGTGCGGCCAGGAGGAAGAGCATCAGGTAGTAGAAGGGCAGGAGTCGCCCGTTCCACACGCGACCTTCCGGGATCACGCGGAAAAGAAGCCCGAACGCCAGCGTGAGGGCTGTCAGGATCACCGCCGGACGGCGGCGGGCGATGAAGCCGGCCACGGACCCGACGACCGCCAGCGCCACGATCCACAGGATCTCGGTCGGGAACAGCGAGTCGACGTAGTCGGTGAGCTTCTGCCAGCCCATATCGGTCGTGTAGCCGAGCCGAGCGATGAGGGGGACGGTCCACACGGCTGTGAGAGCGAGGCCGACCGCCCCCACTGACACGGCGCTCAGCAGGTTCTTGATCGGGCGGAACCCGAGCCAGACGAGAGCCGCCGCTCCGACGGCGAAACCGGCGACGATGATGTGACACATCACGGTGGCGGCGAACAGCACGGCCGCGAGCACCTGCCCCCGCCCGGTGCGCAGCATGCGGGCGAACACACCGAGGAAGAACAGGCCCATCGCGAGGCCCAGCGAGAAGGAGAACTCCCCCTGGAGCGCGCTCGTGAGGTTTCCGCCCCAGTTCTGGTACTTCAGGTCGAACAGGTACAGCACCGCCGCCGCGGAAAAGAGGGGCGGCGCGGGCCAGCGGGCACCGAGACCCCGGGCGAACACATAGGCGGCCGCAGGCAACAGAACCGGCCCGGAGGCGGCCACGAGCTTGAACGAGATGTTGTACGGCAGAACGACGTCGCCCAGAACGATGAGCAGGGCGGGAAGTGGGAAGTAGAAGTGCCCCACGGGGAAGCCGGCGTAGTAGTCCTGGGTCCAGCCGGACAGGCCGAGTGTGCCGAGGATGTGGTCACCGAAGAACGCGGGCCACCACACGTGTGCCCCGGTGTCGCCACCGTTGGGCGTGGTGTTGCGAAGGATCAGCGAGGGCTGGAGCTCGAAGAAGACGAACGCACAGCAGGCGGCCACGATCCCGATTCCGACCACGAGCTCCACCTGGCGGCGGCGTCGTGCGACGGCCTCGGCGGGAACAGGATCGGCGGGAACAGGATCGGCGGGAACAGGATCGGCGGGAACAGGATCGCCGCCGTCAGTGACGGGGCCGACGGGTTCGGGGCGCGCTCCGCCAGCGGCGAGAGAGTTCTCCTGCATCCCGACAGGATGCCAGGCGCCGGCGCCGCAACGCCGTCGCAAGGGCCCCTGTCTCGAGCCCGGAGCGAGGGCTGCCCGGGTCGCTCAGCTGGTGGTGCGGACGAGGTCGAGCACACCTTCGAGGCTCAACTCGCCGCTTTCGGCGACGTCCCAGCTCTTGGCTTCACAGAAGCCACACCGCTGGAAGGTGACCTGCTCACCCGAGATCTCCATTCGGATCTGGATGACGGTGTCCTTGCCGCATGCGTCGCACTGCATGGTCGCTCCTCCGGAAATCCCCTGGTCCCCGGTCGGTCGGGGCCCCTCGTCCGCCTTGCGGGGCCTCATCGGCGCGAAGAGGTCGCTGTTGAGGAGTTTGGTGAGTGTCAGAAGACCAGGACCACGACGGTGAGGAGGTTGAAACCGGCGTGGAGCAGGATCGGGCGCGAGAGCGAGCCCGTCCGGGTGGCCTCCACGCCGGTGAGCAGTCCCAGGGCCACGAGACCGGGCACGACGACGGCGGCGCCCGGATCGGCCAGATGGACCAGTCCGAAGAGGCCGGCCGAGATCGTGACGGCCCACGCGGGCGTGGTCCGGCGGAGGAGCGACCGGAGGAGCAGCCCGCGAAAGAGCAGTTCCTCCACGACGGGGGCCACGATCACGACGCCGAATGCCAGCACCGCGAGCTCGAGCCCGCCCGCCTGTTCGAGGCGCTGCACCGCCTCTTGCGGCGCGTCATCCAGGCCTGCGAGCTCGGCGATGGGCAGGAGAGCAACGAGCGCCACGAGCTGGAGCGCGAGACCGACCAGGAGCCACCCGGCGTCGCGAGGTGTCACGTCCAGCCCGAAGTCGCGGTGTAGCGACCCGCTGCCGCGGAAACGGCTCACGATCACGGTTCCTCCGAACATGGCGGCGTTCTGGACGAGGACCACGCCGGCGAAGGCGGCGGTCGTCAGCTCGAACTCGCCGTCGACCGTGTCTCCGAGCAGCACTCCGACGAAGCCACCCACAAAGAGACCGCCGAGCCAGACGGCCAGGGCGTCGAGAAGGCCCCAGCGAAAGCGAGGGTTCGTCGACCCTTCGGGTGAAACCGGCACCCCGTCACGCTAACGGCCGCGCCTCGCACGTCGGGGCCCGGAACCCCCGGCGCCTCCGACGGCGTTACCGGGTCGTACCATGGAAGTGTCGTTCGCCACGGGAGACATTGATGAGCAGTCCGCCCCCCAGCCGGCCTCCGGGTCCGCCGCCGAGCCCTCCGGATCCTCCGGAGGGGCCGGAGAAGGAAGACGGCGGAAAGTCGCGCCCGTGGCCACGCTGGATTCCGTTCCTGGGAGTGGGCCTCGTGGTGGCGTTGCTCGTCTTCAACGGGTTCTTCCGCGAGAGCGCCGACCGCTACGACTTCGAATACTCCGAGTTCCTGACAGCGGTCGAGGACGACCAGGTCAAGAGCGTCACGATCGACCAGCAGAGCGGCAAGATCGTCGGGGAGTTCGAGGACAAGAGCGACGAGTTCGACAACAAGAAGGAGTTCGAGGCCCAGGGCCCTCGTGACCAGATGCCCGACGCCGACGTCGCTCTTCTCGACGAGAAGGAGGTCGGGCGCGACTACGAACCCGAAAGCAGCAACATCGTCGGCGACTGGCTCGTGCTGCTCATTCCGGTGGCACTGATCATCGGCGTGTTCGTGTGGCTGAACCGCCGGGCGCAGGGACAGATGGCCGGCGTGATGAACATCGGGAAGTCGAAGGCGAAGGTGTACTCCACCGAGAAGCCGGCGACGACCTTCGACGACGTCGCGGGCTACGAGGGCGTCAAGACGGAGATCACCGAGGTCGTCGACTTTCTCAAGTACCCGGGCAAGTTCCGCGAGATCGGCGCCAAGATCCCGAAGGGAGTGCTGCTCGTCGGACCTCCGGGAACCGGAAAGACCCTGATCGCACGCGCGGTCGCCGGCGAGGCGGGCGTTCCGTTCATCGCCGTCACGGGCTCGGACTTCATGGAGATGTTCGTGGGTGTCGGGGCCTCGAGAGTGCGCGACCTCTTCCAGAACGCCCGCAAGCAGGCGCCGGCGATCATCTTCATCGACGAGATCGACTCGATCGGTCGCAAGCGGGGCGCGGGCGTCGGTGGTGGCCACGACGAGCGCGAGCAGACCCTCAACCAGATCCTCGGCGAGATGGACGGCTTCGAACCGACCGAGGGCCTCGTCATCATGGCGGCCACGAACCGGCCCGACGTGCTCGACGCGGCCCTGCTTCGCCCCGGGCGCTTCGACCGCCAGGTTCTGATACCTCTGCCGTCGCAGTCCGAGCGGCGCCAGATCCTCCAGGTCCACTTCCAGGACAAGAAGATCGGCGACGACGTCGACGCCGAGACCCTGGCAAAGGGAACACCGGGGATGAGCGGTGCCGATCTCGCCAACCTCGTCAACGAAGCTGCCCTGTACGCGGTGCGCCGCGACGACGACGAGGTGCACACCGAGGACTTCGAAAACGCCCGCGACCGGGTGCTCATGGGCCTGAAGCGCGACTCCATGTCGATGAGCGAGGAGGAAAAGGAGGCGGTCGCCTACCACGAGGCCGGCCACGCTGTCGCCGCCTACGTGCTCCCCCACGCCGACCCCGTGCACAAGGTCACGATCCTGCCCACCGGCATGGCGCTCGGCGTGACCCAGCAGCTGCCCGAGGAGCGCCACATCCACCGCTTCGACTACATCGCCGACTCCCTCGTCGTACGCATGGGTGGGCGGGTCGCCGAAGACATCGTCTACAGCGAGCTGTCAACGGGGGCCAACAACGACCTCGTCGGGGCCACCGAGCTGGCGCGCAAGATGGTCCGCGAATGGGGAATGTCAGCTCGGATCGGACCCATGGCCTGGGGCGCGCAGGGCCAGGTGTTCCTCGGCGAGGACCTGGTACACACGCGCGACTACTCCGACGACACCGCCCGGGTGATCGATGAAGAGGTGGAGCTCATCCTGCGCGAGCAGGAGGAACGGACCCATGCGCTGCTCACCGAATACCGGGCCGGGCTCACCGCCGTGGCGCAGGCTCTCCTCGAACACGAGACGCTCGAAGGCAAGGAGGTGGAGCGTCTCGTCGACGAGGCGATGGGACGTCCGTCCGGGGGTAAGCGCATCGTGCGGCGCGCCGACGGTACCAAGATGGAAGTGGAACCACCCAAGAACGAGCTCGCCCCCGACGCCGAGCTCGAGCCCGGCATCACGCCGTCGCCCACGCCGATGGAACGCCCCGACACCTCTTCTTAGTCTCGCGGTGTTCGGAGCTCTGCCACGGCGGCCCACAGGTCGGTCGCCGACGTGTTGCCCAGAAACGCTGCTCGCACCTTCCCCTCGATGTCGGCGACCACGACGAGCGGCACGGAATCGATGGCGTAACGGTCATGGAGCTCGCGCTCACCGGGGTACTCCACTTCGCACGTCGCCACGGCTTCGGATCCCAGCACCGCGACCTTGTCGCTCATCGTCAGACACGAGTCGCAGGTCGCCGACGAGAAGAGTACGACGAGCCACGGAGCGTCGGGACGGTCGAAGTCGCCGCGTGTGAGGCGCTCCGGGACGGTCGGACCCGACGTGGCGCGTCCGACGGGGAACGGTGACGCACCCGAGCGTCGCCGTTCCACGAACCACGCGACCCCCGCAGCCGCCACGACGACTCCGGCGGCGACGATCAGACGGATCTCCACGAACGCGACGCTACTGAACCGATACCGCCGAACCGGATGTCACCGGACCGCGTCGTCAGCGAATCGGTACACCCGGAGTCGTGGCGACGCCCGCCGGGAACGACACGAGAGCCGTGACGACGGGGCCGCTCGCCTCGAGAGTGAGCGCCGCGCTCGACAGGCCGGGCACGTCACCGAGCTTGACGGTGAGACGCTCGCCCGGCTCCACGACCACGTCGGTGACGTCGAGATCGACGGCGTCGAGATCCGCGGCCTGGAGAGGTTGCACGCTGCCGCCGCGGAACAGCGTCGCCGACACGGTGACCGCTTCGCCCTCTCCGAGCACCGCGGGGTTGAACACGATCAGGCGGTCCGAGGACGTGTCGTCAACGCCTGCGTAGGCGAACGCCCAACGTTCGGTCGGATCGGTGATCCCTTCGGTGGTCGCAAGCCCGATAGCGCTGTCGGGTGCGCGGAAGACCCAACGCTGGTCCACGACGACCGGTTGGTCGTTGACGGAACGGACCCTGATCGTGTGGTTTTCCTCGGCAGGCAGACCCGCCACGTCGAGGGCCGCGACCGAGCGGCCGGGCACCGACAGGAACTGGGGTTCGACGAGCGCGTCTCCGTCGGCCACCACGGCCACCTCGATCTCGGCGGTGATGTCGCCGGGGTTGAGAACCACGATCGCTTCGCTGGCACCCGACCCGAGACGACCGTTCACGACGGTCCAGTCCGTCGAGGGTTCGACAGCACCGAGTGAGACACCGAGCCCGGCCGGTTTCTGGTTCCCCAGGTAGACGGTGGTGCGCTCGGCCGCGACGCGCCCTGCACGGGCCTCCACACCCAGCGCCACGACGTCCTGACGGGGAACGGCGCTGTGGACGGCGACGCTCACCTTGGAGTGGCGCGGCACCACGAGCCCCTCGAGAGAGCGGTCCGGCTTCACACCCTCACTCGTGAACAACGTCACATCGACAATGGCGTCGTTGCCGAACGGGTTGAACAGGTCGAGAAACTGCGCTGTGTCGGCCGTCGTCGTTCCCGCCGCGAAGTACCAGGTGGTCGATGTATCCGTCGCGCACGATCCTCCGGCAACGTCGTCGGCACCACGCAGCAGATGGTCGACGACCACGGTCCCTCCGAACGCCTCGACGACGACGCCTGGTGCCGCTGTCTCGACGAGGTCACTGATCAGGACGCGCTCCTGGGATTGCGCCGGGACGTCGAACTGCTCGCTGACGGGCTCTCCCTCGTCGCCGCGCTCGACTCGCACGGTGACATCGGCATCCTCGTCACCGATGTTTCCGATGACGACGGTCTCGTCGGCGAAGCCTTCCGCATCCGAGCTCCCCGCGGCGCAGTACCAGGTCGCGGCGGCTCTGCCCTCGACGACCTCGGCCGCCGGTGTGGCCGCAGCGACCGGGTCCGGCTCGGGGGTGGCCGTTCCCACGACGACGGCCGCGACGACGGCCGCGATCACGACCAAGAGGATCGGGAGTCGTGGAATGCGGCGCCCACTCGCGCGGCGCCTACCCGACTGTCGACGCGGCCGCTTGCTTTCCCCCGCGTCGGTTGCAGGCGCGTCCCCGTCCCTTCGGTCGCGGGAGCTCACGTCGCGACCTCCGCCGCGCGATCCCCGCCGCCCCTGCGTCCGGTTCGCCACCAGAGGATCACGACGATGAACCACACCACGAGCTCCGCGAAGATGAGCAGCCACCGGGCGGCCTGCCCTCCGTAGGTGAGGGAGACAGACCCGCCGGGCGACTCGTATCCGTTCGACCACCCGAACGTCTCGAACTGCTCGAGACCCTCACCGTCGACTGAGGCATTCCAATCTGGGTCGAAGGCCTCACCCCACAGGATCGTTCCCGCGGGAGCGTCCGAGGAACCCGATCGTGGCCCGGTGAGTGGTACAGCAACCGGGCCCGGGTCCACACGTTCGCCCGCGCGGAGCGGGTCGTCCGCGTCTCGTGGCACCTCATCAGAGGCCGGCGTGGTGCTGTCCGAGGGCTCGTCGGCGGCGACCACATTCGGGACGACGTCGGGCACGACGGCGCGCAGCGGAATCCACACCTCGTTCTCGTACAGGATCAGATCGTCGTGGAGGTCACGGCGCGCGAGGTCGTTCTGGCGGTCCAGTGCGGCGACCATCGCGTCCGGCGTCTGTCCCGCCACTCCACCCGGCGCGTTGCGTTTCGGCACGGCGAGATACCGCACCCCCATCGGAGCGAGCACATGCCCGAGGCGCGTCGTGTCACCCGACGACACCAACTCGAGAGCATCACCGAGCAGATCGTTGGCACCCTCATCGTCTCCGAGCGGCCAGAGCTCGCGGGCGTCGCCGGTACCGTCGCGGGTGGTCCCGTACCCCACCTGCTCGCCACTCACGTCACGGACCCACGGGTCGATCGGAAGGATCTCGGGATCACCGACCCACATCATGCGAAATGATGCGCCGTCGACGTCCGAGTTCACGAAGCCGAGAGTGTCGGACCAGCCCCGCGACGGCATGTTCCACCGACCGTCGACGGTGGCGCCGAGGAGAGCGAGACCGGGAAGCACGAGCGCGACGCCGGCTCCGACCGCGGCGGCCTGGCGCCACCCGAAACTGAACTTCGGCAGGTCGTCGACGAACGCTGCGGCGCCGATACCGACGGCGAAGGCCAGGCCCAGGGCCGCGGGGACGAGCAGCGCCTCCGGTGCCGGAACGAGGATGTCGCCCCCGAAGCGGGCGGGGACCCACACCAGCGCGAAACCGCCGAGGGCCAGGAGCCAGGCACGGCCGGCCCAGGCGAGACGGCTCCCGGTCGCCACCAGCAGCGAGAAAGCGGCGGCGGCCAACAGGCCCCACTCGAGCCAGCCCCCTCCCGCGGGTCCCGTGTTGAAACGAAGAATGTCCGAAACCGACATCCCCTCGACAGAGAACACAGCGCCGAGCGCTGCTGGATCGGCCCCGTCGCCCAGATAGCTGAGTGGCCAGGGAGCCAGGAGCACCGCGGCCACGAGAACGGCGCCGATCGCACCGACGACCGCACGCGCTGTCAGCCGCACGCCACCGACGAACGGGAGCGCGATCACGAGAGCGACCGCGATGACGAGGACGATTCCGATCGAGGTGGGTGAGAACGCCGCCACGACGGCCGTGAGAACGACGAGTCGGAACCACGACCGCCGCGCGTCGGCCGCGGGAGCGTCGCCGTCGCCGGAAGGGTGCATCCCGGAGCTGCGCAGGAGCGCGGCGAGAAGGGCAGGTGCGAGGGCGTACAGAACGATCGCACCGAAGCGACCGTCGGCGATGGCGTTGCGGGGAAGGGGGACGACCGCGTAGGCGACTGCCGCCAGGAACGCGGGACCCGCCGACGGTGACCGCGGCCGCACGAGGCGGTACATCCCGAGCGCACCCACTGGAATCGCCGCTACGACCACGAGCGTTTCGCGCGAGGCCAACGGCTCCGACGAGCAGCGTCCCCATCATCCCCATGAACGCGAAGGCGGTCGGAGCAGGCTCGGCGGCTCCCAGACCCGAGAAGCGCCATCCCGAGGTGAACGTGTCGAAGAGGTCACGGACTCCCGACCACTCGAGCAGAGAGCCGACGTTCGAGACACTTCCGAACAAGAGGTCGCGCTGACCGACGAGGAGCGTCAGCCCCAGCACGATCCAGCCGATCGCGACGGGCGTGCGCGTGCGGCGACCGGCACCCTCCATCGCATCCCGCCCGAAGGTCTCCAGCTCGGCAAGAGCCTCCTGCGCGTGCAGCTTCTCCCCGAGATACCGAGCGGCACGCGCACTCCCCCGCACCTGGAGGAACCGCAGGTCGGAGTCGCTGACCCTTCTCTGCTTCTTGAGCTTTCGACGGTCACGACGCAATGAGCCGATTCTGCGCAAGTTCCAGAACCATGCACCGATCACGGCACGCGCACGAGCCGCCCGGCGCGAGAAGAGGAAGACGATGCTCTCGACGAGCGTCGTCAGGAGGAAGACCGGCGTCAGCCACAGGAGAGTGAGTGTCGAGTAGTTCTTCAGGAACACCCTCAGGCGGTGCTGCTCGTACTCCCGGGGTCTGGTGCGGGGGCCGATGCGGTCGTCGGCGCTGGTCTCGGCGTGTCGAGCGCGCGCGTCTGGAGCCACCAGCACGCGGGCGCCGGCGAGACGCGCCCGCCAACAAAGGTCGAGATCCTCCACGCCCGGTGACGACATCGGATCGAATCCGCCGAGCGCTTCGAGGAGGTCGGTACGGACCAGCATGGCGGCGCCCGAGACGAAGAAGACATCGCGCACGGCGTCGTGCTGTTCCTGGTCACGCTCTCCCGGTTCGATCATTGCGCGCGCGGCCGCGAGACGGTCGATCGAGTTGCCGACGTCCACCAGCGTTTTCGGGTCGTCGGCGGCGACCATCTTGGGACCGAGCACGCCGGCGTTGGAGCGGTACGCCTCGTCGACGAGCAGGGCCAGGGCCGTCTCGTCGAGTGCGACGTCGTCGTGGAGGAACAGGAGGAAGTGTGCGCCCTCGACGGTGTCGAGCGCCTCATTGGCCATGGCAGCGTAGGAGTGGTCCCCCGATATCCGACGGACGAACGCTCCCGGCGCCGCGGTGGCGACCCGTTCCGTCAGATCGTCGGGGCCGCCGTACGAGAGAACGAGAATCGACAGCGACGCGTAGTCCTGGGCCACCAGAGCCTCGAGCGTGGGCTCGAGGCTCGGACGCTCACCTCGCGTCAGCACGACCGCCACGACGGGCGGAGCCTCGGGGGACACCGCCGGATCGTCGCCGCCGGAAGCCTCGGAAGCGTCGGAAGCCCCGGGAGCGTCGGCGGGAGGATCGGCGGGAGGATCGGCGGGAGGAACGGTCGCGCTCCCCGGAGAGCTACCGGACGCGCTGGGGGGCTGCGGTGGTTCTGCGGTGCTCATCGGAGCGTGGAGCCTACCGGCGGCACCCGCAGGTACTCATCAGCGGCGCGCTTGCAATTGTTAGCAGTAGGAGTTACTGTGTCAAGCACAAGGATCCCCGGGCACCGAGATCCGTGCGGCCGCACCGCACAGCGTCCGGCCCCGGTGGATCGAAGATTCCTCTCAGACCCTACGGAGGTTGATCATGACCAACAAGCAGTCGGAATTCGACGTGAAGAAGTCCCTTCAGGATGCCGGGTACATCGTGCTCGGAATCGGTGTTCTCGGGTTCCAGCAGGCGCGCCAGGGCGTGCGCAGCGCCGGTGCCAAGCTCGGCGAGGTCCGCGGCTCGGCCGGTGAGCGCGTCTCCCAGGTGAGCGGCGATGCCCGAAACCAGGCCCGCAAGCAGTTCGAGAGCGTCCAGGCCAAGGTCGACGAAGCCGGCAAAGACGCCCGTGAGCGTGCGGGATCGTTGACCGGAGAGGTCCGGACCCGGGTCGAGTCGATCGGCGACGAGGTCCGCGACCGCGCCGACTCCGCAGGCCAGAAGGCCAAGGAGCGTCTCGAGCAGATCCAGACCCTGCCCACGCAGGTCCAGTCGCTGCCATCGACGGCGAGCAGGACGGCGAGCAGGGCTGTCGACGTGGGCCGTACCCGCGTTGAGCGTCTCGTGAAGCGTGGTTCGGACAGCGCCACGCCGGCAGCCCCCAAGACGGCCTCGAAGGCAGCGTCCAAGACGGCGCCCAAGACGGCCTCCAAGGCATCTCCCCAGGCGGCTGCGAAGGTCTCGGCCAACTAGTTCAGCGCTTCGCGTTCACAGCCCGGCACACCCGGGCAACCGTCCCCCCGTCACCGACCTCCCTCACCGGGAGGTCGGTGCGCGTACCCTCGACAGCATGGATACCCGTGTGACGGCATTGGCCGGAGGCGTCGGCGCCGCGCGTTTCCTACGCGGTCTCCTGCGGGCCGTTCCCGCCACCGACGTCACCGTCGTGGTGAACACGGCTGACGACGACCAGTTCCACGGCCTGGCGGTCTCGCCCGATCTCGACACGGTCACGTACACACTCGCCGGCGCCGAGAACCCCGACACGGGCTGGGGCCTCGCCGGCGACACCTTCGAGTGCACGGACGCACTCGAACGCTACGGAATGCCCACCTGGTTCCGTCTGGGCGACCGTGATCTCGCCACTCACCTCTTCCGGTCACACTGCTTCCGACAGGGCCGGACACTCTCCGAGGCCACACGGGCGATCACCGACGCCTGGGAGGTAACCGCCGACGTGCGCCCGATGACCGACGATCCCGTCCGCACGAAGATCATCATCGCGGGCGAGGAAGGGATCGGCGCGTCGGCAACACGTAGCGAAGAGCTGGCGATGCAGGAGTGGTTCGTCGGCCGCCGCGCCGAACCCGCTGTCCGTGGCATCCGATTCGATGGAGCGGCGGCGGCCAGGCCGGCACCCGGAGTGCTCGAAGCGATCGCCCAGGCGGATTCAATCGTGGTGTGCCCCTCGAACCCGGTGATCTCCATCGGCCCGATCCTCGCCGTACCGGGAATCCGAGACGCCCTGACAGAACGACGTGACCGCGTCGTGGGCGTGAGCCCGATCATCGGCGGAGCGCCGGTGAAGGGACCCGCCGACCGACTGATGGAAGGACTCGGCATGCAGGTTTCGTGTGTCGGTGTCGCTACCGCTTACGCCGACTTCTGCGGGACGCTCGTGATCGACGCCGTCGATGCCGATCGGGCCTCCGACGTGGACGTTCTCGGTGTCCGGGCCGTCGTCGCCGACACCATGATGCGTGACGTGGCCGTAGCCGCTGAACTGGCTCGCACCACGCTCGCCGCAGTGGCGTGAACAACCCGGGCCAGGAACCGTCGGGCGCTCTCGGCGTTCATCCTCTTCACGGTCTCCCCGAGATTCGGGAAGGTGACGACCTCGGTACCGCGATCGCCGCCGCTGCTACCGGAGCGTCGGGCGCCCCTGGTTCGTCGGCCACGTCACCGGCAGGTTCTTCGTTGCGGTCGGGCGACTGTGTCGTCGTCACCCAGAAGATCGTCTCCAAGGCCGAGGGGCGCGTGGCCACCCTCGACGCCTCCGATCCCGACGTGCAGCGTCGCGCTCTCATCGAGTCGGAATCCGCCCGTGTGCTGCGACGGCGCGGAGACCTCATGATCACTGAGACACGACATGGATTCGTCTGCGCCAACGCGGGCGTCGACGCGTCGAACGTCCCGGACGGTTCGGCGACCCTTCTTCCTCTCGACGCGGACCACTCGGCGGGCAGGATCCGCTCGGCGTTGTCCCGACGTCTCGGTGTCGACGTCGCCGTGGTGGTGAGCGACACGTTCGGGCGACCGTGGCGCCAAGGGGTGTGCGACGTCGCCATCGGCGTGGCAGGACTGGCGGCCATCGTGGACCTGCGCGGGAGCCTCGACGGGGGTGGACGTGAGCTCGAGGTCACCGAGGTGGCCATCGCCGACGAGGTCGCCGCGGCGGCCGACCTGGTCATGGGAAAGGCCCGGCGTGTCCCGGTGGCGATCGTACGTGGGCTCGACGCAGCGTGGCTCCGCGAGGGCTCGGCACGCGAGCTGGTGCGCCCCGCCGGAGAGGACCTGTTCCGGTGACCATCCCCGATCTCGTCCTCCAACGCCGATCGATACGCAGGTTCCTCGACAGACCCGTGCCGCGCGACGCTCTCGACGACCTGATCGCCGCCGCCTGCCTCGCACCGGCGCCCCACCACTCGACACCATGGCGTTTCGCCGTGATCGACACAGCCGAAGCGAAGCGCCGACTCGCCGCGGCCATGGCGGCACGATGGGAGCGCGACCTGGAGGGCGACGGCACGGACGCCGACACGATCAGCGAGCTCACGAATGCCTCGGTCGCCCGCCTCGAGGCGGCCCCTGCACTCATCCTGGGTTGCACGACACACGTTGGCCTCGATACCTATCCCGACGAGCGCCGACAATCTGCCGAGGAAGGTATGGCGCTCCTGTCGCTGGGCGCTGCGGTCCAGAACCTCATGCTCGCCGCCACCGACGCGGGGTTGGCCTCGTGCTGGGTGGCAGCGCCCATCTTCTGTCCCGACGAAGCACGCGAGGCACTCACCCTTGCGGATTCGTGGACTCCCCGGGCGCTCGTGATGATCGGCCATCCCGACCCGACTCTACACGCCGCACGACCGCGGTGACCTCGACGTCGAAGGGATTCGGACGCACCGTTAGACACCCCGTTAGACACCCCGTCAAACGCCGCGCTCGTGAACCGGTACGACGGACTCAACGCCCGTCAACACCCGCCAACACCGCTAGCGTGACGCCGCGCGCGTGGCTTTGAACCATTCCACGGTGCGGCCGACACCGTCCTCGAGACTCGTGAACGGCTTCCATCCGAGATGAATCTCGGCTCGGCCCGGGTCGAGCGCGGAGCGCGCGAGTTCGCCGAGTCGGGGTGGGGCGTAGCGGGCAGGGTCCCGGAATCCCGTCTGCTTCGCCATGACGTCGAACAACCGCTGCACGCTCGTCTCGACGCCGGTGCCGATGTTCATGATGAGACCGCCGCCCTTGTCGCCGGCGCGTACGAACGCGTCGACGACGTCGTCGACGTACACGAAGTCGCGCGTCTGCCCTCCGTCGCCATAGATCGTCGGGCGCTCATGGGCCAGGAGGAGTCCGGCGAAGATGGCGACGACGCCGGCCTCGCCGTGGGGGTCTTGACGCGGGCCGAACACGTTGGCGAGTGCGAGGGCGCTGTACTCGAGGCCGTGGACCTCCCGGTAGTAGTGCAGATAGTCACCGACGGCCTTCTTGGCGACGCCGTAGGGAGACTCCGGTCGTTGCGGCGCGCCCTCACGCACGGGGAGATCCTCCGGCGAGCCGTAGATCGTTCCTCCGGAACTGGCGAAGACGACCTTGCGGGTTCCCGCGGCCACCGCCCCCTGGAGCACGTTGAGCGAGCCGATGATGTTGACCTCGGCGTCGAAGTCGGGCTTCGCCACGGAGATCCGGACATCGGCCTGGGCGGCCAGATGGAAGATGAGCTCCGGCCGGCGGTGTTCGATGAGCTCGGTGACCGCCTTCGAACGCATGTCGATGCGGTGGAATGAGAAGCGCCGACTACGCAACGCCCTGGCGTCGGCGAGATTGGCGAGAGCTCCCGTGGAGAGGTCGTCGGCGACCTCGACGTCACAGCCCTCGGCCAGCAATCGGTCGACCAGGTTGGAGCCGATGAAGCCGGCGCCGCCGGTGACGAGGACCTTCGTTCCCATGTGTGTGTCCCGACTCGTCGCAGATCTCGTGGTCGATTCTCAGACGGCGGGTGCGGGCACCCGCTCGGCGGACATCTGCGTTCCGGGGCGTATTGTGGCACCGGCGCCCACGACGCTCTCATCCGCCACGGTCGCGCCGTCACCGATCCCGGACGACGGTCCGAGGATCGACCCGCTGACTCGGGATCCGGCGCCGATCGTGACGCCATCGAGCACGACCGAATCCTCCACGACAGCACTCTCGCCGATCGTCACACCGGCCCCGATACTCGAGTGGCGCAGCATCGAATCGGCGCCCACGGTCGTGGCGTCACCGACCACGAGCGGCCCCACGAGACTCGCTGCCGCGTCGAGCTCGACAACGCCCTGGATCCACACGCCCGGCGACCTCTCGACAGCGCCGGGCGCTGGTGGCGAACCGAGCGTGCCCGCGGCCACGTCGGCGTGCGCCCGGAGGTACATGGCCGGAGTACCCATGTCGAGCCAGTAGGCGTCTGCTTCGAGCGCGTAGAGCCGCCCCGGCTGCTCCAACAACTCCGGAAAGGTTTCGCGCTCGATCGAAACACTGCGCTCCGCCGGGATCATGCGCAGGACCTCGGGCTCGAGGACGTACGTTCCCGCGTTGATCCAGTGGGTCGGTGCCTCGTCGCGCGGTGGCTTCTCGACGAACGCCTGCACCTCACCGTCCTCGGCGGTCGGTACGACACCGAAGGCCGAGGGATCGTCGACGTACGACAGCGTGATGGTCGCCGCGGCACTCCGCTCGGCGTGGAGACGCAGCAGTGCGCCGAGGTCGAGGTCAGTCAGCACGTCACCGTTGCAGACCACAACCGGCTCGTCGGTATCGCCGTCTTCGTCACCGGCAGCGAACCGTACCGCTCCCGCCGTGCCGAGCGGCTCGTCCTCCACGGCGTAGTGGAGACGAAGGTCACCGAAGCGTCCGTCGGGGAAGTGGTCCCGGAACGCGTCCGGCAGATATCCCATCGACAGCACGACATCGTCGACGCCGTACGCGCCCAACCAGGTGAGTTGTCGCTCGAGAAACGGCTGGTTGACGATCGGGAGCAACGGTTTCGGGCAGGTGAGAGTGAGGGGCCGAAGGCGGGTACCCTGCCCGCCGACGAGGATGACCGCCTTCACGAAGCCGGGGGCGCGGAGGATTCGGGTGCAGGGCCGGTGTCCGTCGGCGCGTCCCCGGTGGGAACGTCGCCGGTGGGAACGTCGCCGGCGGGAACGTCGCCGGGCACGGGCACGCCACCGACACCGGTCGCGCCGGGAGTCTCCTCTGTCGGCAGATCGACGGGGTCGGGCGGTTCAGGCGGGGGTGGAAGCTCCTCGTCCTCGGGCAGGAAGGCGATCACGATCTGGTCGTTCTCGTCGCCGCATGCCAGCCCGCACGCGAGGACGTGGTCGGCCACGTTCCCGCTCTGCTCCTCGCCGTTCAGGCTCCAGCGCACGACACCGGGAGCTCCGTCGAGCGCTTCGCAGGGATCGCCGTTCGAGACGTTCGTTCCGTCCCACAGGGTGAGGCTGTCCTCGGACACGGACCATCCGCCGTAGTCGAAGAAGAGCCCGACGGTGGCGTTGTCCCCGGTCTCCGCTGTGGAGTGCGGGTGGATGTGGATCAGGCCGTCACCGTGTGAGTGAACCCCCGGCACGATCGCCGGATTGTCGGCGGCCTGTTCGAACTCCGGTGGAGGACCGATGTCGGTGCCGCAGATGTCGACGTTGATGCTGGCGTGGAAGTGGTCGTCGACGGTCGGTCGCTCCGACGCCGCCGAGTCGCTGCCCGACTTCGAGACGACGATCAGTCCGACACCGACCGCCACGATGAGACCGATCGCGAGGAACCACGGCCAGTTCTTGCGGCCATGCGTGCCGGTACCGCGGGGCGCGCGGTACTTCTTGGCTCGGGATGCTCGACCCATTCGCGCAGGCTACCGCTCCGCGCGGCGTGCGACGGACCGCCCGGAGCCGTCCACCGCATGTTCGACCAGAGCGAGAACCATTCGGCAGGCCAGGATCAGAGCAGCGGCGGGCAACAACGACCTTCGTGCACCCGACCAGTGCTTCGCGGCGAAACGGAACAGAGATCGGTGGTGCTCGACGATCATCCTGTACGGGTGCGCCGAGGTGCTGGCGCCCTGGACGTGCACGACCTCTCCGGTCGGCTCGAACACCACGCGCCAGCCGTCGCCGCGCAGGCGTCGGCACAGATCCACGTCCTCCGCATACATGAAGAAGCCCTCGTCCCAGCCGCCGACGGCGTCGAGTGCCTCCCGGCGCAGCCAGATCGCCGCGCCCGACACCCAGTCGACGTCACGCGGAGCGTGCGGATCGACGTCGAGCTCCCGATACCGGCGCGTGAAGCGGTTGTCGGGTCGAACGAGGCCGAGGAAACCATGGCCGACCGCGTCGACGATGCCGGGCTCCCGTCGTGCGCTCGGGTAGATCGATCCATCGGGTTCACGAACGAGGGGCCCCGCGGCAGCGACCTCGGGATCAGAGAAGCGCCGGAGAACCGCCTCGGTTGCCCCGTCGCCGAACTCGACGTCGGGATTGCACACCAGCACGACTGGGGCCCGAGTGGCCGCGATCCCCAGATTCGCGGCGCGTGCGTAGCCGAGGTTCCGCCGTGACCGGATCACCGGAACGTCGGGGAACGCGGCTTCGAGACGATCCAGGGAGTCATCGGTCGAGGAGTTGTCGACGACGACCACGTCAGGCTGACCGTGCGGATCGTCGGCGTTCACCACCAGCGAACGCACGCATTCTTCCAGTAGTGGTCCGGCGTTGTAGTTGATGATCACGGCCGCCCACGACGAGCGTGGGCCTCGAAAGATCTCGCTCTCCGGGGTCACGTGCTCCGGAACCATTCGTACGTGCGCTCGAGGCCTTCCCGGAGCCCGGTCGTCGGCTCCCATCCGAGGACGGAGCGTGCCAACGAGATGTCGGGACGTCGACGGACGGGATCGTTCTCGGGAAGCTCGGCCGTGACGATCGGCGAATCGCTGCCGGTGACCTCGAGCACCAGCGCCGCGAGAGATCGAACGCTGTATTCATCGGGATTGCCTATGTTCATGGGGCCGGCGTGCTGCGAGTTCAACAGGCCGAGGAGCCCCTCGACCTCGTCGTCGATGTAGCAGAACGACCGGGTCTGGCCACCGTCGCCGTAGACCGTCAGTGGCTCCCCCGCGATGGCCTGCGACAGGAAATTCGGGATGGCGCGTCCGTCGCCGGGTCGGAGATGCGGACCGTAGGTGTTGAAGATCCGCGCGATCTTCACGTCGAGTCCGTGCGAACTGCTGTAGGCCATCGCCAGAGCCTCGGCGAATCGTTTCGCCTCGTCGTACACGCCGCGTGGGCCGACGGGGTTCACGTGTCCCCAGTAGGTCTCGGGTTGGGGGTGCACCTCCGGGTCGCCGTAGACCTCGCTCGTCGAAGCGAGCAGGAACCGTGCTCCCTTCTCCTTGGCGAGACCCAACGCGTGATGTGTGCCGAGCGATCCGACCTTGAGTGTCTTGATCGGATACTCGAGATAGTCCTGAGGACTCGCAGGGCTGGCGAAGTGCAGCACGGCGTCGACCTCACCGGGGACGTGGAGATAATTGGTGACGTCGTAGTGCACGAACGAGAACCGGCCTGTGTCCAACAGTGCGTCGACGTTCTCGACGCGACCGGTCAGGAGGTTGTCGAGACCGACGACCTCCCAGTCGTCAGCGACGAGAGCGCGGCTCAGCGCCGAGCCGAGGAACCCCGCCGCTCCGGTGATCACCGCGCGAGGCATCAGCGACCGACCCCGTCGTAGCGGAATCCGAGGCGACGTAGTGCATGCGGGTCGAGGAGGTTCCGGGCATCGACGATCCGAGGTGTCGCCATCGCTTCGAACACCCGCCTGAAGTCGAGCCAGCGGAACTCCTCCCACTCCGTGAGCAGCGCCACGACCTCCGCATCCACGCAGCATTGGTACGGATCGGTGACCACGTCGAGAGCCGGAAGCCTGTCGGCGACAGATTCGGAGGCGGCGGGATCGTAGGCGCGCACGTCGGCACCCGCCTCGAGGAGCAACTCCGCGATCTCCAGAGATGGCGAGTCACGCAGGTCATCGGTGTTCGCCTTGAAGGTCAGCCCCCACAGAGCGACCTTCGTGCCCGACAGATCGGCGCTTCCCACGACGCCGGCGACCTTCTCCACGATCCGCTCGCGCTGGCGACGGTTCACCTCGACGGTGCCGGACAACAACGGGAAGTCGTCACCGACGGCCGCGGCGGCGTGCAACAGGGCTGCGGTGTCCTTGGGGAAGCAGGACCCCCCGTAGCCGGGCCCGGCGTGCAGGAAGTCCGAACCGATCCGCTTGTCGTATCCGATTCCGAGGGCGACGTCCTGCACGTCGGCGTCGTAGGCCTCGCAGAGGTTGGCGACGGCGTTGATGAACGAGACCTTGGTGGCGAGGAACGCGTTGGCGGCGTACTTGATCATCTCCGCAGAGGCCGCGTCGGTGACCACCGTCGGGGCCCGAATCCCCGAGTACAACTCCGAGACGCGAACCGCCACGGCCGGGTCGTCGCACCCGATCACGATGCGATCCGGCTCGAGGAAGTCGCGCACGGCATGTCCCTCGCGGAGGAACTCCGGATTCGACACGACACCGAATTCGTCGATCGTGGCACCCTCCGCGACAGCGAGCTGTCGAACACGCGTGGTCGTGCCGATCGGAACGGTTGACTTGTTGACGATGACGGCACCGGGTCGCAGAGCGGGCGCCATCTCGCGCACCGCAGACTCCACGTAGCTCAGGTCGGCCGCACCGTCCGAGACCCTGTGGAGTCGGAACACACAGAAAGACGAACTCGCCGATCTCGGCCGCCTGTGCCGCACCGACGACGAAGCGCAGCCGTTTCGATTCGATGCCCTCGGCCACGAGCTCCGGCAGTCCGTCCTCCAGGATGCCCACCTCGCCCTTGCTCAAGCGGGCAACGAGATCAGGGTTCACGTCGGCGGCGACGACCGTGTGGCCGAGGCGGGCGAGGCAGGCCGCCGTCGTGAGCCCGACGTAGCCGGTTCCGATGACGGCGACGGTACTCATCGTCGTACTGCTTCTTCGTCGGACACTGCTTCTTCGGCCCGGATTCTCGTGATTCCCGACGGGCGTCGAGCATCCCCGAGTCGGTGAGATACGCGGCGACGGCGTCCTGCCAGGACCGGAGCGGATCGATTCCTTCGAGGCGCAGTACGGCGTTGTCGAGCACGGAGTAGGCCGGACGCTCGGCGGGGCGGCCGAGATCCGCGCTGCACATCGGCTCGGGCACCACGTCTCCGAGAGGCCGGCGATCCGCAGGACCTCGCGGGCGAGGTCGAGTCGTGTGCACGACCCTTGATTGGTCACGTGGTAGAGCCCCCGGCGCCGCTCGACGGCGAACCGCACCAACATCGTCGCCAGATCGGATGCAAGCGTCGGGCTCCCGCGCTCGTCGTCCACGACCCTCTCGAGCTTTCGCCGACGTGTCGTATCGAGAACCCACGAGATGAAGTCGCCGCCGGGTCGTCCGAACACCCAGGAGGTCCGCACGACTGCCCACGATGAAGATGACGACGCCAGCTCCCGCTCACCGGCCAGCTTCGAGCGCGCATACACCGAGGCAGGTGCCGGCTCGTCCCACTCACGGTAGGGACGCTCCGAGTCTCCGGCGAACACGAAATCCGTGGACACGTGGATCACATGAGCGGCGATGCGGTCCGAGGCGACGCCGAGATGACGAAGGGCGAGTGTGTTCGAGCGGTAGGCGGCGTCCGGGTCGAGCTCACATCCGTCGACGTCGGTCATGGCCGCCGTGTTGACGACGACGTCGGGAACGAACTCGTTCACGACCCGTTCGACGGCGTCGCGGTCTGCCGACATCGAGACCCGCGTGGTCGAGAGTGAGAACGTCGTGCGACGGAAGCAGCGGCGCCACACAGCTCCCGAGTTGGCCGGCACCGCCGGTGACGAGGACGCGCACGACGTCAGCGACCGGTGCCCGTCGCGGCCGACGTGGCCGCGGCGGGGTCTGACCAGTCGGACTCCACGACAGGAGCGCGATCGCGCAGCGGCTCCCACCATGAGCGGTTCTCGGCGTACCACCGCACGGTCTCGGCGACGCCGGTCTCGAAAGGAATCTCCGGCGCCCAACCGAGCTCCTCGCGGATCTTGGTGGAATCGAGGAGGTACCGACGGTCGTGCCCGGGCCGATCGGGGACGACCGTCTTGAGCGAAGCCGGCTTACCCAGCGCATCGAGAACGAGGTCGGCCACCTCCTCGATCGTGGCCTCCTGTCCGGTTCCGACGTTGTAGGTCTCCCCCACCACGCCGTCGATCAGCACACGCTCGATCGCTACGCAGTGGTCGGTGACGTGGATCCACTCGCGCCGGTTGAGCGTGGAGGCGTACATCGTGAGCGGTTCGTCGTCGAGCGCGGCGGTCGTGAAGACGGGAATGACCTTCTCGGGGAACTGGAGCGGTCCGTAGTTGTTGGCGCAGTTCGAGATCGTGACCGGAAGGTCGAACGTCTCGAAGTAGGCACGCACGGCGTGGTCGGCTGCCGCCTTCGACGCGTTGTACGGGGTACGCGGCCTGTACGGCGATTCCTCGGTGAAGGCACCGGGGTCGTCGAGCGCCAGATCGCCGTAGACCTCGCACGTGGACACGTGGTGGAAGCGCTGCACTCCGACCCGGCGGGCGGCCTCGAGCAGGATCTGGGTGCCGAGAGCGTTGGTGCGGAAGAACCGACCCGGATCGAGGATCGCGAGGCTGTTGTGGGACTCCGCGGCGAAGTTCACGATCACGTCGATCCCGTGTTCGCGAAGCGTGCTCACGGTCTGCTCGGCGTCGGTGATGTCGCCGTGCACGAAGGTGATCCGGTCGGCCACGGGGTCGAGGTTCGGGAGGTTTCCGGCGTAGGTGAGGGCGTCGTAGCCGACCACACCGTCGTCGGGGTGGTGCTCGACCCAGTGGCGCACGAAGTTGGCGCCGATGAACCCGGCCGCGCCGGTGACGAGGAGTTGCACGGGGAGAATGCTACGGCAGAGCCGACAGGCGATCCGACCCGCTCGGATCAGGGCGAGAGACTCAGCAGTTCGCTTCTTCGGGAGGTGGCTCCTCGGCGGCATCCGGCGGGGCCTCGCCGACCTCGGTGGGTGGAGGCTCCACCGGCTCCGGGGGCTCCACCTGGTCAGGTGGAGCCACTCCCACGAAGTCGCCTCCGATCACGACCTGTACGTCCGTCTGCTGCACGGTCGCGTCCTCGACGAGCTCGCCCACGCCGCCGAGGTAGCTCCGCACGAGCTCGGCCTTCTCCTCGTTGCCGGGGGCGTAGCGGACCTCGGTCTGCTCGACGAAGTCGGCGTTGCCGACGCCTCCCGTGCCGAAGCCCTGGCTGACGAGTCCGTCGAGCGTGGCACCCGCGGCACCGTCGACTCCGCTGCCGTTCAGGACGCTCACGCTCACGGTGAACGGCTCGATGTCGGGAACGACGGGAGCTTCTTCGGGCGTCGGGGGCGGGCCGAACGTGCGCAGTCGCGCCATGAGCTCATCAGCCTGAGGCTGCACGATGAACAGGACCGACTGCCCGTCGGCGAACCCTCCCTCGTTGGGGATCGTGACCGATTCGAATGCCTCCGAGTTGGGATCGACCACACGAAAAGCATCCACGAGACCCAGCACGTCGCGTGTGCCCAGGGTCTGATCCACCGTCATGTTGGACAGCACCTCGTCGGCCAGGCTGCGGGCGCGCAGGGGGTTGGCACCGACGTTGGCGAGCGCTTCGCTGGCGAGGCTGCGCATGAACGCCTGCTGCCGGTTGATGCGCCCGAGATCCGCTGTGGGGTCACTCACCCACTGCGATCCGTCATACACCTCGTAGTACCGCGACCGTACGTACTGGAGGGCCCGGTCACCCTTGAGCTCGAAACAGCCGGGGTACGGCTGCACGAAACCGCTTCCGCCGTCCCCGTCCGGACCCGTGCCGTCGCGCGCGGGTCCTTCGAAGTAGACAGGAACACCGCCGATGGCATCGACGATCCCCTCGAAGCCCGCGAAGTCGATCTCGATGTAGTTCGTGATCGGGATGTCGAAGTTCGCCTGGAGGGTGTCGATCACGAGTTGGGGCCCACCGATACTGAAGGCCGCGTTGATCTTGTTCTCCCCGTGGCCGGGGATCTCGACCCAGAGGTCACGGGGGAACGACACCAGCAGGCCGGTCTTCTGGTCGGGGTCGACGTGAGCCACCATGAGCGTGTCGGATCGTTCGCTGCCGAGTTGCTCTTCGTCGCCCTCGACCTGAGCGCCGAGGGCGTCACGGGAGTCGGAGCCGATGATCACGAAATTGCCGGCTTCCGCGGGAACCGATTCGGACGTGTCGAGGCCCGTGATCTCGACCTTCCGGATCGAGTCGACCTGACGGTTGGTCTCCCAGTACGCGCCCGCGACGGCGAGGCCCGTGAGAGCGAACACGGCGACGAGCGCAGTGCCGAACCGGATCAGGAACGCGCGAAGCGAGGAGGTGGGGGTCTTCACGAGGTGTGAATGTTACCGGCGCACGGGCCAGGTGCCCTGTCGGGCGGAAGCCCTTGTTCCCACTGATACCCGCTCGAGGACGTCGGGTTTCGGGTCTCAGATCTCGACGGGGAGGCCCAGCTCACGGGCGATGAGCAGGCGCTGGATCTCGCTCGTGCCCTCACCGATCTCGAGCACCTTGGCGTCCCGGTAGAAGCGGCTCACCGGGTACTCGTCCATGAAGCCGTAGCCCCCGTGGATCTGGACGGCCTCGCGGGTCGCCGACACGGCGATCTCGCTGGCGTGGAGCTTGGCGAGCGCCGCGGCCTTCCGGATCGGCCTGCCCTGATCGCGCAACCACGCCGCCTTGTAGGTGAGGTTCCGTGCGTTCTCGACGTCGACGGCCATGTCGGCGCACTTGAAGGCCACGGCCTGGTAGCGACCGATCGCGCCACCGAACGCGTGCCGCTGCTGCGCGTATTCGACCGAGGCGTCGAGACACGCCTGTGCGAGACCCACCGACAGCGCGGCGATGGCGATTCGGCCCTCGTCGAGGATCTTCAGAAACGTCGAGAACCCGGTGCCGCGCTCTCCGAGGAGTTGGGCCTCCGGTACGCGGCAGTTCTCGAACACCAGCTCGTGGGTGTCGCTCGCGTGCCATCCCATCTTCCGGTAAGGCGGCTGCACCGTGAGACCCGGCGTGCCGGAGTCGATGACGACGTTCGAGATCTCCGGCGGCCCCGAGCCGTCGTCGGTGCGGGCCGTGATCGTGATGCACTTCGTGATCGGTGTTCCCGAGTTCGTGATGAACGTCTTGGAACCGTCGACGACCCACTCCGACTGCGCCTTGTCGAGGTGCGCACGCGTCGCGGTTCCCCCGGCGTCGGATCCGGCACCGGCCTCGGTGAGCCCGAAGGCGCCGAGCACCTTCCCCTCACACATCGGGACGAGGTACTCCTGTTTCTGCTCCTCGGTGCCCGCGTAGTGGAACGGAGCGGCACCCAGGCTCACGCCGGCCTCGAGCGTGATCGCCATCGACGAATCGATACGGGCGAGCTCCTCGATCGCGAGGCAGTAGGTGAGGTAGTCGGCGCCGCCACCGCCGTACTCCTCGGGGAACGGCAGCCCGAAGAGGCCCAGTTCGCCCATTTCGAGAACCGTCTCGACGGGGAACGTGTGATCCCGATCCCAGTCCTCCGCGAAGGGCGCGATCCGTGCCTCCGCGAACTCGCGCACGACGGACCGGAACGCCTCCGCCTCGTCCGAAAGCTCGAAGTCCATGGAGCCAACCTAGCGGTACGCTGCCGCGGTGACGCAGCCCGACCCCCAGACGCCGGACCGGCAGGCACCGCACCTGATCCCCGGGCGGGTCGCCCGGCATCTCCCCCGCGGGCGCAGCTGTGTCGTGGTGCGCGACGGGCGCCGAACGGTCGTGGGCGTCGACCCCGACGCGCTCGTGGTGGCCGACGGCACCCGCGCCCTGGAGCGCCTCGACGACCTCGAGCCCGGTTGGTGGGCCGGGTACCTCGCCTACGACCTCGGGCGGGCAGTGGAGCGCGTCGTAGAACGCGTCGTAGCCCGTACCGAAGCTCCCGTGCCGGTGCCGGTTCCCGACCTCTTGCTCGGCCGCTTCGACGCGCGCCTCGTCATCGACCCCGGTGCCGTCGATCCCGGCGGGTCTGTTCCCGTCGTCACCGTCGAGGGAGCGGGTCGGGGTCGAGCTGCCCTCGAGGAGATGGCCGAGCGGATCAGCTCCCTCGTGCACGCCGGCGACGAACCGGGCGATGGTTCGGAACACGGCGACGCCTTGCTCACGAACTCGGGGCCCCTGCTGTGCGGAGTACCTGCGACGAGTCTCGAGCGCGAGGCCTTCGAGAACGCCGTCCGGCAGATCCTCGATTGGGAGCGGGCGGGTGAGTGCTACCAGGTCAACCTCACCCGGCGACTCACCTGGCCGGTGGCGCCCGACCCGGCCGACCTCCTCGCCGCCCTCACACGGGGAAACCCCGCCCCCCACGCCGCGCTCGTCGACCTCGCCGGAATCGGAGTCGTCTCCGCATCACCCGAGAGCTTCCTGCGTTGGAACGACCGACGCGTCGAGACGAGGCCGATCAAGGGCACGGCGAGCGACCCCGCCCTCCTGGTCCGAAGCGCGAAGGACCGCGCCGAGAACGTGATGATCGTCGACCTCGCCCGCAATGATCTGGGCCGCGTGTGCGAACCGGGAAGCATCCACGTTCCCGACCTCTGCACGCTCGAGGCGCACCCCGGCCTGTTCCATCTCGTCAGCACCGTGCGAGGACGACTCGCCGAACATGTCGGGCTGCGTGAGTTGTTGACGGCCACGTTGCCGCCCGCGTCGGTCACCGGCGCCCCCAAGCCCCGCGTACTCCAGGCGATCGAAGATCTCGAGCCGGTACGCCGTGGCGTCTACTGCGGCGCGGTGGGCTGGATCGACACGGAGCACGACCGTGGCGACCTCAACGTGGCGATCCGCACGTTCACCGTGCACCGGGGTGATGGACACCGGGGTGATGGACACCGGGGTGATGGACACGGCGGAGAAACCCATCTCGGCGTCGGGGCGGGCATCGTCGCCGACAGCGACCCCGCCGCCGAGTGGCACGAGACCGAGTTGAAGGCCGCGCAGGTGCGCCGGGCGGTCGGCGAAGCTCTCCCTGCTCTGGTCGGTGCGGGTGCCGCCTGATGTTCGTCTCGGTCGACGGTCATCTCGCCCCCGACAGCGAAGCCCGGGTCTCACCGCTCGACCACGGCCTGCTCGTCGGCGACGGTGTCTTCGAGACGCTGCGCGTCTACGACGGGAAACCGTTCGCCTGGCGACGTCACATCGAGCGCCTCGAGCGCTCGGCCGAAGGACTGGGGCTCCACGTCCCCGATGGCCGCCTCCTCCGCGAGCGCGCGGACGAAGTCCTGAGCGCCAACGGACTCACCGATGCACGACTGCGTATCACGGTCACGGGCGGGCCGTCGCCACTGGGCTCGGAGCGAGGCGACACGCCGCCCACCGTCATCGTGGCCGCTTCGGCGGTGACGCCGTGGCCTCCCACCACCGCACTCGTCGCGGTTCCGTGGCCGCGCAACGAACGCGGCGCCGTCACGGGGCTCAAGACGATCTC
This sequence comes from uncultured Actinomycetes bacterium, assembly GCA_963704035.1. Taxonomy (GTDB): domain Bacteria; phylum Actinomycetota; class Acidimicrobiia; order IMCC26256; family JAOSJL01; genus JAOSJL01. Next base: position 287,951 of record CAVPGR010000004.1, read on the forward strand.
GTACGCCGAGAACGTACGGGCGCTCGCCTACGCCGCCGAGCACGGCGCGAGCGAGGCTCTCTTCACCAACACCGTCGGCGACGTGTGCGAAGGAACGGGCGCCAACATCTTCGCCGTGATCGACGGGACGCTCACCACTCCGCCGGCGGAATCCGGATGCCTGCTCGGCGTGACGCGCGCTCTGGTCCTCGAGCTCGCCGAACGCGACGAGATTCCTGTTTCTGTGACCGTGGTCCGACCCGAGGAGCTGGCGACAGCCTCGGAGGTGTTCGTCACGTCATCGACCCGGGAGATCCAGCCGGTCGACAGGATCGATTCGGGTGAGGGTCACCGCGGTCCACTCGGGAAACGTCACGACCTACGAGGCGCCGGGGCCACTCACGCGAACGCCTGACCGCGGCGCGCTTCACCGAGCTGGTCCTGCACCACGCCCGACCCATGATCCAGCAGCCGGCGGCCAGCCACCTTCCGGCTAGCAAGATCGCGAGGTGCACGACATCGCCCACGTGGACACTCCGACGTCGCGCCGTCGACGTCGACGACGAGTGCACCGTCGGGATCCAGGTCGACGGCGGTTCCCCGGAACTCGCCCTCGGTCGTCTCGACGCTCACGGTCCGTCCCAACGTCGCGCTGCGTTCGCGTTCCAGGCGCCGTAGCTCCGCCCGACCGATCCGCGTCTCGAGCCCGGCGTGGTGCTCGTGGAGTGCGTCGAGAAAGTCCACGAGGAGATCCTCGGCCGAGACCATGTTCACCGAGGACCTGTCGTTCACTGAGGACGTGTCCTCCCCGGAGACATGCTCGACGGAGGTGGCGCGCTCGGCGAGCTCGGGCGGGAAGGCGTCGCGGGTCAGGTTGCACCCCACGCCGACGACCAGTGCCGGCGATCCGGGTCCGGTGAGGAGGGACTCGGCCAGCACCCCGGCGAGCTTGCGGTCGTCGACGACGAGGTCGTTCGGCCACTTCAGCAACGGCCGGAAGCCCGCGGTCGCCTCAAGAGCGTCCGACATGGCCAGCGCCGTCGCCGCGGTGGCCAGGTGCCACGCATCACGCGGGAGCTCGGCGGGCCGGATGAGGACGGACACGAGCAGCGCTCCCCCGGGACTGCTCTCCCATCGACGGTCCCGGCGCCCGCGTCCGGCGTCCTGCTCGTCGGCCACGGCAACGGTCCCCGCGGGAGCGCCCGCCGCCGCCTCGTCGAGCAGGTAGCGGTTGGTGGAATCGAGTCTCTCGAACCACCGCACGGGTCCGAAGCGTGTCCCGACGAGGCGTTCGTCCACTCCGCGGCCGGTCCAGATAGGTGCTCGATCGGCCATCGCCCGTAGGATACGGGGCCGCCGCCCATCGGGAGTCCGTGAGTGTTCTCCAAAGTCCTGATCGCCAACCGCGGCGAGATCGCCGTCCGGGTCATGCGCACCTGCCGCGAGATGGGGATCGGAACCGTCGCCGTCTACTCGGATCTCGACCGCGACGCCATGCACGTCCGGGAAGCCGACGAGGCCTACGCGCTGGGCGGTGTGGCGGCCAACGAGAGCTACCTCAACACCGAGGCGATCCTCCACGCGCTGGAGGCAAGTGGAGCCGAGGCCCTGCACCCCGGGTACGGGTTCTTCTCCGAGAACGCCGACTTCGCCCGAGCGGTCTCCGACGCCGGCGTGACCTGGATCGGGCCTCCCCCCGAAGCCATCGAGGTCGCCGGCGACAAGCTCTCCTCGAGGCGCGCCGGCGCCGAGGCCGAGGTGCCGACAGTGCCCGGAACGCTCGAACCCATCACCACGACCGATGAGGTGCTGGCCTTCGGGGAGGAGAACGGCTACCCCCTCCTCATCAAGGCCGCCTACGGTGGCGGCGGGCGTGGGATGAAGGTCGTCGAGGGCCCCGACGACGCGGACAGCGCGCTCGACTCGGCCCGCCGCGAGGCCGAGGCCTACTTCGGCCGCCCCGAGGCCTTCCTCGAGCGTTACCTCACCCGTCCCCGCCACATCGAGATGCAGGTGTTCGCCGACACGCACGGCAACGCCGTGTGGGTCGGTGAGCGCGACTGCTCCATCCAGCGACGCCATCAGAAGCTCATCGAGGAGAGCCCCGCCCCGCGCTCGGCGACGACGTACGCCGCGCCATGGGCGAGTCCGCGGTGGCTCTGTGTCACGCCTTCGGGTACGTGAACGCGGGCACCGTCGAGTTCATGTACGAGGACGGCGACTACTACTTCCTCGAGATGAACACACGCCTCCAGGTCGAGCACTGCGTCACGGAGATGACCACGTCGATCGACCTCGTGGCCGAGCAACTGCGCGTGGCTTCGGGCGAGCCCCTGTCGTTCACCCAAGACAGCATCGAACGACGCGGTCACGCCATCGAATGCCGGATCAACGCCGAGGACCCCGCGACCGGCTTCATGCCGTCGCCGGGAACCCTCACCGTGTTCGACCGGCCCGACGGCTTCGGGGTACGCACCGACGCCGGCTATGCGGCGGGCGACACGATCTCGCAGCACTACGACAACCTCATCGCCAAGTTGATCTGCTGGGGCCCCGACCGCGACACGGCGATCGCCCGCACACGCCGAGCGCTTCGGGAGTTTCGTATCGAGGGCGTGCGCACGACCATCGACGCGCAGTCGGCACTCCTGGACCACGCCGACTTCCGGGCGGCCTGCCACTCCACGAAGTGGCTGGAGGAGGAGGTCGACCCCGCGACACTCGTGAGCGCGGATGGGGAATCGACAGCCGCCCCGGCGAGTAGTCCCGCTTCAGCGCCGAGGGTCGACGACCTCACCGAGAGGACGGTCCCCGTCGAGGTCAACGGCAAGCGGTTCGACGTCAAGGTCTGGCTTCCCGAGGCACCCGCGGGTGGGAGCACCGCCACAGCCGCTCGGGCGCCGAAGCCGGTTGCAGCGACCGGCGTCGGCGGAGGACCCGGCGGAGGCACACTCAGCGCACCGATGCAGGGCACCATCGTGAAAGTGCTCGTCGACGTGGGCGACACCGTGGAACCGGGTCAGGCGCTGCTCGTGCTCGAGGCGATGAAGATGGAGAACCACCTGAACGCCGAAACCGGTGGCGAAGTGCGCGAGGTGCGCGTCAGCGGAGGCGACACCGTGAGCGCCGGCGACGTGCTGGTCGTGATCGAATAGCGCGCTCTCTCGAAGAGCGCAGGTGGACAGCGCCGCGCTCAGGCGGCTTCGAGATGCGTGTCGACGACGAGCCCCGTGTCGATCAGCGCATCTCCGATGAACTCACGCACGGGACGCGACCACATGAAGCCCAGATGGCTCCCGGCATACCAGTTGATCCGCGGTTGCTCCCAGTGGTTCCAGAGACGCAGAGCCTGACGATGCGGGTTGATCAGTCGGTCCGCGGTTCCCGCGTAGATGAAACGACGATCCCGGTCGGGCTTGGGGTCGAGCACGAGGGGCGACACCACGTGGAAGAGCCGTCCGGCGACCGAGTTCAACGCGTCGTACAGCGGCGTGCCGCGCACGGACTTGGGCGTGTGCGCTTCGAAGAGCGCGGGAAAATCGACGGGGGGTACACCGGCGATGACGCACGCCAGATCGTCCTCCAAGTTGGCCACGGCCGCCGTGAGGTAGCCCCCGAGCGAGATCCCGGTCATCCCGACGGGCGTGTCGGACTGCGAACGAATCCAACCGAGCATGCGGCGGGTGTCCCACACTGCTTGTGAGATCCCGTGGACGGTGTCGACGAGGTCGTCGGTGGGGAACCCGAGCCCGTAGAGCGCCTGGCGTCGACGCGGACCATGCAGCGGTGCGACCGGGATCACCACGTTGAGCCCGAGCTGGTCGTGGAGCCACTCGGGTGGGAACGTACGGAAATCGGCCCGGGAGAATCCCATTCCGGTTCCGGGGAGGCAGAACAGCCACGGTGCCGGCTCGTCGTGACGTAGCACGTACGCGTGGGTGGTGGCGTTCGCGGTGTAGGAGCGCCAGCGGTCCGCACCGGGCACTCCCAGGTGCGGCTCGAACCCGCTCGCCCAGGAAAGGTGCTCGTAACCCCTGGCGCCGAGACGACGGCGACGCACCACCGGCGGCCCGAACGGCTCGGGGTCTCCCCAGAACGACATCGGATCGAGGTGGAACCCGTGCGCCTCGAAGACCTCCGCGGTGACCGTGGCCTCCTCGATGATGCGCCAGTACGCGTCGTCGTGGCGCGGGGGGCGTCCGATCTTGAAGGTCGCGAGCAGCAACTCGTCGAGCGTGGCTTCGAGCAACACCAGAGGATGGGGTCGCGGCGTCGGGACATCGGAACCACGAGCACGGCCGCTCACCCAGTCGAGCCAGGTGTGGGCGTAGAAACGCGCCGCGCGGGGTGCGGGGCTCAGGAGCTCGGACCACCACGAGCCTCGTCGCATCCCGGACGCCCAACGGACAGCGTCGCCCATGACGCCTCGTGACCTGCTGAGCACGCTCATGTCACGACCCCCCTGTCACGACGCCCCTGTCACGACGCCCCTGTCACGACGCCGCATCCGCGAGCGATTCCGCCAGTGCGGGATGCACGAGCAGGGAATCGACGATGTCCTCGACCTTCAGATCGTTGGCGACCGCGACCGCCAGAACGCTGATGAGTTCGGCAGCGTTGCGACCCACGATCGAGCCCCCGAGCACGACTCCGGTCGCCGGGTCGGAGAGGATCTTCACGAATCCCCGCGAGTCGCCGTCGATCAGCGCGCGTGCGTTGGCGGAGAAGGGAACTTTTGTGACCCGGATCTTCCGGCCCAACGCGAAGGCCTCGGCTTCGGCGAGTCCGACATCGGCGATCTCGGGCACGGTGAAGATGGCCGAGGCCGCCTTGTCGTAGTCGACGTGACGGTGGGGTCGGTTGTGGAGACCCATGAGGTGCTCCGCGATCTTGCGGCCCTGCATCGCGCCCACCGAGGAAAGGGGGAGCTTCCCCGAGAGGTCGCCGGCCGCGTAGATGTGGGAGACGTTGGACTGGCAGTGACGGTCGATCGGCACATACCCGGCGGCGTCGACCTCGACGCCCGCATCCTCCAGGCCGAGATGTTCGCTGTTGGGGACAGAGCCGATGGCGAGCACGACGTGGGAGCCTTCCACATGGCGACCGTCGTCGCAGGCGACGTGGACCGTGTCGCCCTCACGGCGGATCTCGGTGGCCCGGGCGCCCTTCAACAGGACCACCCCTCGGCGGATGAACTCCTCCTCGAGAGCAGCAGCCACCTCGGGATCCTTGATCGGCAGCACCTGCTGGCGGGACACGACGAGGGTCACCTCACTGCCCAGTGAGGAGAACATGTTCGTGAACTCCACGCCCGTGACCCCCGAGCCGACGACCACGAGATGACTCGGCATCTCCTTGGGGGGATACGCGTCACGGGTCGTCAGCACCCGCTCCCCATCGGGTTCGACCCAGTCGGGAATGCGAGGCCGTGAGCCCGTGGCCAGGACAATGAAGTCGGCGTCGATCTCCTCGAGCCCGGCCCCCGTGTCGGCCACGATCTCATGGGGCCCCTTCAGGTGACCCGTGCCGCTGATGATGCGGACGCCCTGCGATTCGAGCAACTGCATCGTGGCGGCGTGCAGCCGGGCCTCGATCGAAGCAACGTGTTCCCGCAGCGCTTCGACGTCGAGACTGCCCTCGGCGTCGAGCCCGAGGGTGCGCGCGCGTCGTAGTCCGCGCAACTTGGCACCGGTGGCGATCATGGCCTTGGAGGGAATGCAGTCCCACAGATGCGCCGCGCCCCCGACGAGGTCGCGCTCGACGAGGGTGACCTCGGCGCCGAGAGTAGACGCCACCGTGGCAGCGGTGTTCCCGGCGGGGCCCGCACCGATGATCGCGACCTTGACCGCCATGCCCCCAGGGTACGCGGCCTAGCCTGCCCGCATGTCGGAACTGCGCCGAGATCCGCTCACGGGAGACACGGTCCTGATCGCGGCTGCCCGGGCCGGGCGCCCCGGTTCGTTCCGCGGCAGCGCTCCGGCCGGAGCCGTTCCGAGCGCCGGCGACGCCGCACCGGCCCGTGACCCCGGGTGCCCGTTCTGTCCCGGTAACGAGGACCGCACCCCGCCCGAAGTCGCCCGAACGCCACCGGGTGATCCCGGCACGCCCGGCTGGAGCGTGCGCGTGTTCCCCAACCTGTACCCGTTGGTGGACCGGAGCGGCGACGAGGGTTCCGGTGACGAGGGTTCCGGCGACGAGGGTTCCGGCGACGCTGGCTCTGTGGGCGGCCACCACGAGGTCGTCGTCTTGTCCCCGCGCACGACGTGTCCTTCGGACGCCTCGACGACGCGCAGGCCGCCGACGTGTTCTCCGTCGCACGGGATCGGGCGCTGGCGCTGACGGATGCCGGCGCCCGGCACGTCCAGGTCTTCGTGAACCACGGTCCCGACGCGGGGGCGTCGCTTCCTCATCCGCACGCGCAGATCGTCGCGTTGAACCGCGTTCCCGAAGGCGTGACTCGGGACATCGAACGCCATGCGCGTGTCGCTGCATCAGTCGGCGACACGAACCCGGCCGAGGATCCGGTCTCGGCCGCCTGCGACGAGGCGGACGGGCCACGCGGGCTCGGCCGATACGGGCCGGGCGAACACGGGTCCCCTGGCTCCTCCCCCGGCTCCGACGCGGTGGCGATCTGGTGCCCCCATGCGTCCGTGATGCCCTATCAGGTGCGTCTTGCCCTTCCAGCCGCCGGCTCGACATTCGGTGACGCCACAGACGCTGAAGTTCGCTCGATGGCAGGTGCACTGCGCACGATGCTCGCCCGGCTCGACATGCTTCTGGGCGACCCGCCCTACAACGTCATCGTGCGTAGCGCTCCGGTCGGAGTGAGCAACTTCCACTGGTACGTCGATGTGCTCCCGCGCCTCACGGTGCGGGCCGGATTCGAGATCGCCACGGATCTCGCCGTCAACATCGTGGATCCGGAAACGGCCGCCGCCGAACTGCGGAGCGCGGACCCCGGTGACAGCGGCGAGCGTTCGACCTGACTGCTCAGCGTCCTCGGAATCCCGCCTTGCCGGGGCCTGACTCGAGGAAGCTCGCCACGCCTGTTGCAGCGTCCTCGGTGCCGAAGACCTCCACGAACGCAGCCGCCTCCCGATCCAACCCGTCGGCGAGGGTGCCGTCGAGCCCGGCGTCGATCGCCTGCTTGGCGAGCCCCATGGCGACGACGGCTCCTCCCGCGAGCTCACCCGCCCACTCCACGGCCGCGTCGCTCACCACCGAGGCGGCGTCGCCGTCCCCGACGTCCACCACCCGGTCGACGATGCCCAGCGACAGCGCCTCGTCGGCACGCACCTGACGACCCGACCACACGAGTTCCTTCGCTCGCGCGGGCCCGACGAGCTGGGTGAGCCGTTGCGTGGCGCCGCCACCGGGGATGATCCCGAGCAGGATCTCCGGCTGTCCCGCCCGTGCCGAGTCGGCGGCGACGCGCAGATCGCAGGCGAGCGCCAGCTCCAGCCCGCCGCCGAGCGCGACGCCGTGAATGGCGGCGATCGTGGGACGCCGGATCGCGCCGAGAGCGTCGAGGGCGGAGCGAAAGGCGGAGGTCACGGTGCGCGCCTCGTCAGCTCCGCCGAACTCGCTGATGTCGGCGCCCGCGGCGAAAGCCTTGCCGTCACCGCGCACGACGACGGCGTGGACCGACGCGTCACGCGCCAGACCTTCCGCCACGGAGGCGACCTCGCCGAGGACCGCTGTCGACAACGAGTTCACAGGGGGGTTGCGCAGAGTGATGACCACGACGCCGTTGTCGAGGGCTTCGGTGTCGACCAGTGCCGCTGGAGTGTCAGACGGCGCAGATTCAGACATGCGCGCAGGCTAGCCCTCCGGCTCGAGCGCCAGGTCGAGAACATCCGCCACGTCGTCGACGAGATGGAACGTCATCGCGGCGGCCACAGCCTCCGGCACGTCGTCGAGATCTCCCTCGTTGCGCGCGGGCAGGATCACCTCACGCAGCCCGGCACGGTGGGCGGCCAGCACCTTCTGCTTGACCCCGCCGATCGGGAGCACACGGCCCTGGAGAGTCACCTCGCCGGTCATGCCGACCTCGGACCGCACGGGCCTGCCCGAGAGCAGGCTCATCAGCGCGCTCGTCATCGTGATCCCCGCCGACGGGCCGTCCTTGGGCACCGCGCCCGACGGGACGTGGAGGTGAAACCGCTTGCCGGAGAATCCCTCCGCGTCGAGACCGAGTGAATCGCCGTGCGAACGCACGTAGGACTGCGCGATCTGCGCCGACTCACTCATCACGTCCCCGAGTTGCCCGGTCAGCGTGAAGCTCGAAGCGCCCGCCGCGCCGTCACCCGGCATGACACTCGCCTCCACGAACAACACGTCCCCGCCCACACCGGTGACAGCGAGACCCGTGGCGACACCCGGCGTCGCCGTGCGGTCGACCACCTCGTTGAAGAACTTCGGCCTCCCGAGCAACTCGGAGAGGTCGTCACGACCGACCGACACTGGCGGCGTGTCGCCACCGGCGGCGAGGCGCGTCGCCACCTTGCGCAGGACCTTGCCGAGCTCGCGCTCGAGGTTCCGAACCCCGGCCTCGCGGGTGTAGTCGAGGACGATGCCGCGTACGGCCTCCTCGTCGATCACGACCTCGTCGTCGTCGAGACCGTTGTGCTCGATCTGGCGCTCGAGGAGGTGGTCGCGCGCGATGGCGACCTTCTCCTCCTCGGTGTACCCGTCGAGGTGCACGACCTCCATTCGGTCGAGCAACGGCCCGGGGATCGTGTCGATCACATTGGCCGTGGCCACGAACAGCACGTCGGACAGATCCAGTTCGACCTCGAGGTAGTGGTCACGGAACGAGTGGTTCTGCGCCGGGTCGAGTACTTCGAGCAGCGCGGCCGACGGATCACCGGAGAACGCCAGCCGCGGCTGGAGCTTGTCGACCTCGTCGAGCATGAAGACGGGATTCATGGTCCCGGCCTCGCGCAGCGCCCGGGCAATCCGTCCGGGCTGCGCGCCGACGTAGGTGCGACGGTGCCCGCGGACCTCGGCCTCGTCACGCACTCCGCCCAGCGACACTCGCACGAACTCGCGACCGAGTGCCCGAGCCACCGATTCACCGAGAGACGTCTTGCCGACCCCTGGAGGACCGACCAGGGCGATGATCGCGCCGGATCCCCGACCTCCCTCGGGTGCGCGTCCACGGTCGATGCGGAGCTTGCGCACCGCCAGGAACTCGAGGATGCGCTCCTTGACGTCGTCGAGGCCGGTGTGGTCGGCGTCGAGTACCTCGCGCGCGGCGTTGACGTCGAGGTGTTCCTCGGAACGTTTCCCCCACGGGATCTCGAGGATCGGTGTCGAGCCAGCTACGGATCCACCCGTGCTCCGCACTCTGCTCGCTCGTCTTCTCCAGTCGTGTAGAGCTCACGCTCGACGGCATCGGAGACTTCCTCGGGGACGTCGGCATCCTCCAGGCGTGCGCGGTATTCGGCGACAACGTCGTCGTCCTCACCGAGCTCGCGCTCGATGGCCTCGAGCTGCTGGCGGAGCATGAACTCGCGCTGGGTCTTCTCCATCCCCTCGGTGACGTCCCGACGCACCTTGTCTTTCAGCGACAGGTCGGCCAACGTCGCGCGCATCCAATCGAGTGCCTTGGCGAGACGCTCCTCCACGTCGACCGTCTCGAGCAGTTCCACCTTCTGTTCGAACGTGACATCGGGCGAGTAGCCGGCCGTGTCAGCGACGACACCCGGATCGTCGATGCCGCGCAACCCCTCGATCAGACGACTCGCCCCGCGGTGCTCCAGCACGTTCTCGACGACGGCCTTGTACTCGCGTGCCGAGTTCGTGGGCGCGCTCGGTCGCCTCGGGCTCCCCCCGTGGCGTGGTCCGCACCCTGAGGGCACCGTCGCCGTTGGGTTCTGCGGCACCGACCTCGGCGCGGGCGAGGCCACGCACGAGGATCCCTCGACCTCCACCGGGTAGATCGCCGGAGTCCTCGATGGCGGCGACGGTCCCGATACGAGCGTAGCGACCGTCGACCTTGGGCACGAGCAGCACGCGACGGTCGGCATCCATGGCCGCGGCCACGGCGGCACGGGCCTCTTCCGACTCGGCGGCGATGGTCAGGACCATCTGCGGCAGGACCACGCCCGTCGTGAGCGTCAGACACGGGCAGAACGGGCTGCCCGTCGGTCTCCGGCCGGGTCTCGTCGGGCGTGGTCACTGTGCTGTCGTCGCTCATCGGGCCTCGCTGACGGGAGTGGTCGGACTCGGTCGGTAGACGTGCGGCCGGAAACGTGCGATCGGGAAACCCGGCCGACAGTGGGTCCCAACGGGCAACGGCATCCACATATTCCCGATACGCGTATCGGATTTCAGAAAACCTGCGTCGCCGACACTCAACTCGAGCATGGTAGACCCGGAGCATGCGCTTCAGACACGTGGGCCGGTGGGGTCTCCAGGTCTCCGAGGTCGGGCTGGGTTCCTGGCTCACCTATGGGGGGTCGGTGGAACGCGACGCCGCCGCGGCGTGCATCCACCGGGCCTACGAGCTCGGGGTGAACTTCTTCGACACCGCCAACGTGTACAGCGCCGGGGCGGGCGAGGAGGTCATGGGCGCGGCACTCGCCGACTACCGCCGCGAGTCGTACGTCCTGGCCACCAAGGTCTACTTCCCGATGTCGAGGCGCCCCAACGACTCGGGGCTCTCCCGCAAGCACATCTTCGAGCAGCTCCACGCGTCGCTGCGGCGGCTCGGCACCGACACGATCGACATCTACCAGTGCCACCGCTACGACGAGAGCACGCCGCTCGAGGAGACGTGCGCGGCGATGGCCGACATCATCCGGTCCGGGAAAGGTGCACTACTGGGGCACCTCGGAATGGTCGGCCGACCAGATCGCGCACGCTGTCTCGCTGTGCGGTCCGAAGGCTGGCCGGTGCCGATCAGCAACCAACCGCAGTACTCGATGCTGTGGCGCGAGATCGAGAAGCGCGTCCTGCCCGTGCTCGGGCGAGCTCGGTCTCGGCCAGGTCGTCTGGTCACCGCTGGCGCAGGGCGTGCTCACCGGCAAGTACACGACTCCCGACGACGTCCCGCCCGGACTCCCGTGCCGCAGGCGGCGACAAGGATTTCGTCGACGTGGCTGCTGAAGCCCGAGGTTCTCGACGCGGTGCAGGCAATGCGTCCTCTGGCCGAGGAAGCCGGCTGCACGCTGCCACAACTCGCGCTGCGATGGGCGCTGCGACAGCCCGGGGTGTCGAGCGTGATCGTCGGCGCCACGAAGCCCGACCACGTCGACGACAACGTGGCGGCGGCGGATCTCGACGTGCCCGACGAACTCCTGCAACGCGCCGGCGACCTCCTGGAGCCCGTCGCCCCCGGCTGAGCCTGCCACAGGTCGACGGCCAACTGCTCACGGCCGCATTGCTCGACGGGAATCGGACGAATCTAGGATCCTCCTGTGCCGTCACGACGTCGCTACCGCAGCTACGCTGCTCTCGCCTTCGACGTTGAGCTGCTCCCGTTCGTGGCGGCCGTCGTCGGTAGTCGTGGTCGCTGCGGTGTGCAGCGTCGTGATCGCCGAGCTCATCGCCGATGCGACGCGCCGGACGACACACGCAGACTCGACCCTCGAGTCCTCGGCTGGGTCGTCGATCGACGATCGACGGTGCTCTCACCGCTCGCCAGATCGGTGACCCATCTCGCTCGACACGCGTGGGGATCGGCACCTCACCGCCGCGGCACGATCGCCTTGACCGTCGCCCGAGAGACCTCCGCCTCGCGGTGCTGGTCGTGGCGTCCACCGTCGGGGTGGCCATCCTGACGACGATCGCCAAGTACGGTCGATCGCGTCGACCGCCCCCTTCGCGTCTGCCTCGGAGCTGCATCCGGTCCGTGATTCCCCTCGGGCCACGCCGCTCAGGCGGTGGCGCTGTACGGAGCACTGGCAATCGTCGGGTGCGACTGCTGTGCGTCCGGTCCTCGCACGTCGATCTCGCCGGTGCCGGGAGTAGCCTGCCGTCGGTGGCTCCCGGGTCTATCTCGCCGTCCACTGGCCGTCGAACGTACTCCGTGCCGCCGGAGGGCATCGCCGTGGTGGCTGTTGGTGAATACCGCCTCCTCGCCTTCATTCGGGCCCGAATTGACGGCGCCACCGGGACGAGCCGGAAGGAATCCAGATGGGCCCCCCGTGCGCTGCGGACTCAGCCGTTCAGGAGCTCTGAGGCAGCGGCGTACGGATCGAGCTCGCGTGCCGCCACGCGGGCAGCGAGGTTTTCGAAGTCGTCACCGGTGCAGATCTCGTCCGCGCGCGCGTCGAGCTGGGCCATCACGATCCGCTTGAGCTCATCTCGGAGGCGGCGGTGGCGACGTTCCTCGAGCCGTCCGTCGACCTCCAGAAACGCGCGGTGCTTCGACACGGCGTCCCACAGACGGTCGGTGCCGGTGTCGTCGGTCGCCACGGTTTCCACGACCGGGGGACGCCACGGCCGCTCCCCCGCCATGTCGAGCATCATCTCGAGGTCCCGGACCGCCTCGGCGGCACCCGCGCGGTCGGCCTTGTTGACCGCGAACACGTCGGCGATCTCCAACAGCCCGGCCTTGTTGGCCTGGACGGCGTCGCCCCAACCAGGATTCACCACCACGATCGTCGTGTCGGCGGCACCGGCCACCTCGACCTCGACCTGACCGACGCCGACGGTCTCGATGAGAACCCATGCCTTGCCCGCGGCGTCGAGCACCCTGACCGCCTGGGGCGTCGCGAGCGACAGTCCTCCCAGATGCCCCCGGGTCGCCATGGATCGGATGAAGACACCGGGGTCGGTGGCGTGGTCCTGCATGCGGATGCGGTCACCGAGGATGGCGCCGCCACTGAACGGGCTCGTGGGGTCGATGGCGAGCACGCCGACCTCGTCGCCTCCTGCGCGGATGTGTCCGACGAGGCGGTCGGTGAGCGTCGACTTGCCTGCTCCCGGCGCGCCGGTGATGCCGACCGCGTAGGCGTTGCCGGTGCGCGTGTAGAGAGCGGCGACGGCTTGGTGGGCTTGTTCGCCTCCTGCTTCGATCATCGACAGGAGTCGTGCGACAGAGCCCCGATCTCCGGTGACTGCTGCCTCGACGAGATCGGGTGCGGTGTTCGGCGCGGTGGGCACAGTCGGGTTGGTCGGGTGGGTCTCGTCGCTCGGCCGTCAGGCCTCGACCTGCACGACCTCGGTGATCCCGTCGACACGGTCCATGATGATGCGCTCCACCCCGGCCTTGAGCGTCATGGTCGACACCGGGCAGGTCCCGCACGCCCCGACGAGTTCGACCGACACCTTGCCGTCGGCGTCGATCCCGACGAGTCGGATGTCGCCACCGTCGGCCTGGAGCGCGGGCCTGATCGCGTCGATCGCCTCGATCACGCCCGCTTCCTGCTCCGAAGCCTGCTCCGCGGCTTCTCCGGTGCCGGCTGTTCCGGTCTCGGTGCTCATGGCCTGTCCTCGTTGTTCTGCGTGCCGGTCTTTGTTCTGCGTGCCGGTCCCGAGGGCCGCTCGACGCCATGTTCCGGCGTCCCCTAACGGCCTCAGTTCATTCCAACACCGGCCAGTATCCCATGTGTTCCCGAGCTCGACCTCACCGCCGCTGTTCCGGCCCCGAGCCCGGGATAAGTGTCACACCCGGGATCTACGCTGGTTCTGTCGATGCGGAGGGGTTCTTTTCCCGCTCGGTCATTTCCCCCCGATGGCTTTCGCCTGTGCGTGTGCCCTTGTTTCTGTGGTGTCGCGCGGGTGGAACGAGGTCGGGAGGAGGTGAGTCGTGGGCGTACTGGGCGAGGAGCTCTTGGAGCTGTACCGCGACATCGACCGTCTCGAGGCGAAAGCAGCCGAGACGCTGGCGGAATTCGACACCTCGTGCGAGTGGCAGGTCGACGGATCGGCGACCTGCCAGGCCTGGTTGCGTCTGCACGGCCGGATGACGGCCGCGGCAGCATCAGGGCGACTGAAGACGGCGCGACGACTGCGCCATCTACCCCGCACCGCTGAAGCCTTCGCTGCCGGTGACATCTCACGTGATCACGTCTGTGTGATCGCCAGAGGCACGGATGTCGCCGAGAGTCTCGACGGAATCGACCAACTCGACGTCGAAGAAGTGGCGCGGCTCGTCGCCGACGGCGAGAAGGTCTTCGTAGACGCCGCCCGCACGGTTGATCCAGGCCGGTTGCGTCGTGTGGTGACGCACTGGCGTCATGCCGTCGAACCCCAGGTCGTCATCGCCGACGAGGTAACGGCTGTGTGCCGTCGCAAGCTGCACATGTCCCAAACACTCGAAGGACGGTTCATCCTTGACGGCGAGTTAGATGCCGAAGGTGGGGCTGTGGTGAAGACCGCGTTGGACTCGCTCATGAGCCCTGATCCGGTCGACAGCCCGAGGCGAACAGCGTCGCGGCGTCGTGCCGAAGCACTGGTGAGTTGGCTCGCCGACCTCGACGGCGGACAGCTCCCCACAGCGGGCGGCGAGAAGCCGCACGGAATCCTCGTCAGCCTCGAGACTCGGAGGCTCGAACCGGGGCATCGGCAGCGGAGTTCGACAACGGCGAGCTCCTCAGCGGCGAAGCCGCTCGCGCGTCGCCGGTGACGCCGGCACCAGCCGCACCATCACCGACGGCGACGCGAGCCAGGCCCTAGACGTCGGACGAAGAACCCCGACAATCCTCCGGCCATCCGCCGGGCACTGGTGGTACGCGACCGGGGGTGTGCGTGGCCCGGATGCGACCGGCCGCCCGAATGGTGCGACGCGCACCACCTTCACCACTGGGCCAACGGTGGCGAAACCCGCCTCGACAACCTCGCGTTGTTGTGCCGAGCCCATCACACCAAGCTCCACGAACACGGCTGGACAGGGCGGCTCACGATGGACGGAGAACTCGAGGTCAAGCCGCCCTAGGGCGGGAGCGACGCGGTCGCTGTCGAGACTCGGTCAGTCGAAAGCTTCGACGTCGGCGCCGAGCGCACGCAGCATGCCCGGGAGATCCACGTAGCCGCGGTGGATGTGGTGGCACTCCGACACCACCGTTTCTCCGGTCGCCGCAAGCCCCGCCAGCACGAGGGCGGCTCCTGCGCGCACGTCGAGCGCGCGGCACGGGTGCTCCCGACAGCCGTTCCACGCCGCGCACGACAGCGTGACGGCCCTCCGTACGGATGTCGGCACCCATGCGGTTGAGCTCGTCGACGAACGTGTAGCGGTTGTCGAACACGTTCTCCGTCACGATCGACGTACCGTCGGCGACAGCGAGCACGGGCATGGCCAGCGGCATGAAGTCGGTCGCGAAACCCGGGTGCGGGAGCGTCGAGATGTCGACGGCGCTCGGGCGGCCGGCGGCTGAAACCTGGATTCCGGTATCGCTGCCGGTGCCCGTGCCGGCGATCTTGACCCCCATGTCGCCCAGCTTGCGGGCCACCATCTCGACGTGGTCGAGACGCGCGCTCTCCAGGGTGATGTCGCCCCCCGCGATGGCGCACGCCATGAGAAACGTTCCGGTTTCGATGCGGTCGGGCATGATCTCGGCCTCGACGGGTTCGAGTTCGGCGACACCGTCGACTTCGATGAAGGCGGTCCCCGCGCCGGTCACGTGTGCACCCATCCGGTTCAGGAACTCGGCGAGGTCGGTGATCTCGGGTTCGCGTGCCGCGTTCTCGATGCTCGTGTGGCCGCTGGCGAGCGCCGCGGCCGTGAGCAGGTTCTCGGTCGCTCCGACCGAGGGAAAGTCGAGAGAGATCGATGCTCCGGTGAGCCGGCTGCAGCGGGCGTGGATGGTCCCGTGCACAACTTCGATCTCCGCGCCCATGTCGGTGAGACCGCGGAAGTGCATGTCGAGCTTGCGGCTCCCGATGTTGTCGCCCCCGGGCATGGCGACGAACGCCTCGCCGCACCGTGCGAGAAGGGGTCCGAGAACGTTGACCGACGCCCGCATCTGGGTGACCAGATCGTAGGGAGCTTCGCCGTGCAGATCCCCGCGAGCGTCGATGACGACTTCGTCGTCGCTCGGACGCTCGACCGATGCACCCACCGCACGCAGGACGTCCGACATCACGTCGAGGTCGGCGACGGGCGGCATGTTGGTGAGCCGCGTCCGGCCGGGAGCCATGAGCGCCGCGGCCATGTGCTTGCACCCGCTGTTCTTGGTGGCGCCCGAGACGCGCACCGACCCCGACAGAGGCTCACCGGGTCGCACACGCAGGCGTTCCATCGCGCTCGGAGGCTATTCCGCTCGGGCAAGTCAACGAGCGGCTGGAGGCTCCCCGACCCGTTCCGTCACCTCCACGGGGTATTTCGAGAGCGTCATGCTCGAAAGCGGTCTCAGCGGCCGGTGAACTCGGGAGCGCGACCTTCGAGGGCCGCCGTCATCGCTTCCCTGGCGTCCTCCGAGCGGAGACAGTCCATCTGGGTCTCGGCCTCCAGGCGAAGGCCGTCGGTCATGGAGAGGTCGAACGACCGGTTCACCATCTCCTTCGAGCCCCGCACCGCGAGCGGTGCCCGGGATGCGAGCTCGGCAGCCAACGCGTCGACGTGGTCGCTGAAATCGCTTTCGGACACGAGCCGTTCGACCAGGCCGATCCGGTAGGCCTCGGCGGCGTCGATCTTGGCCGACGTGTAGATGAGCTCTTTGGCCTTGCCCACTCCGACGACCCGCGGGAGACGTTGTGTACCGCCGAGGTCGGGGATGATGCCGAAGTTGAGCTCCAGGATCCCCATCAACGTTTCCTCCTGGGCGACCCGGAGGTCGCACGCCAGGCCGCACTGGAGGCCGGCGCCGAAGGCGTAGCCGTGCATCGCCGCGATCGTGGGGAACGGCGCGTCCTCGAGCCAGTCGAACCCGGCCTGGAGGCGCTGGATGGCGTCGGGGTCGACCAGGCTTCCTCCGTTTCCGTCTGATCCTCCGCCGGCGAAGACCGACACGTCGATGCCACTGCAGAATGCACGCCCCTCACCACGGACGACGAGCGCGCGGATTTCGTCTTCGGCGATGAGTGCCGCGCCGAGGTCGGCCATCTCGTGCCACATCTCGACCGTGAAGGCGTTCAACTTCTCGGGACGGTCGAGCACCACGGTGGCGACGAATCCGTCGCGCTCGTACCGCAGGTTGTCGGTGGCGAAGCCGCTCGACTCGAAGTTCTCCATGACGTGCTCCTGTCTGGTCGGGGCTCGGGGGTCGTGGTCGGCGTTTCGGATCAAAGCTCAGAGAGACCGCACCCAGCGCACGGCTGCATCTGCCACCTCGGCGTTGACGTCGTCGACGGTCCGTCCACTGCTCTTCAATGGTCGGAAACCGTGGTCGGCGCTCTCCAGCCAGTGGAACTCGACAGGTCCGGGGATCTTCTTGGCCGCCCGGGTGAGGTCGGCACGACCGGCGAGGCTGTCGCGGGTGCCACTGGCGAAGAGGACGGGAAGATCGAGACGGCCGAAGTGATCGGCGCGTTTCTTCTCGGGCTTTCCCGCCGCATGCAGGGGGTATCCGAGCAGCAGGAGACCCCGCGCGGGAACCGGGTCGTCCTCGTCGCCCACGATCAGCGAGGTGTAGCGACCGCCCATCGAGCGTCCACCGAGAACCAGGCGGTCGGGCGGGAGATCAGTCCGGCGGGCGAGGCTGGAGGCGGCCTCACGTGTGGCGGCGCGCAGGACCTTCTGGCTGTCGGGCGCCTTCTTTCCGGCCACGCGGTATGGGTAGTCGAAGCGCAGGTTCGGGATACCCGCGTCCTTCAGAGCCGTGGCCACCGCCCGAAGTGTCGGAGCCTGGCGGTCGGCGCCGGCCCCGTGGGCGAGAAGAACGGCACGGTCCGCACCCCGGCGCGGGCCCTGGAACGAATAGCCGAGTTTCATGTCGGGTCCGACAGTACGTGACGTGCGAGGAACGTCTCGGTTCGCCCGAGTTCGTCGACGACGGTCGCCGGGTCGGAGAAACCGTGGCCCTCGCCGTCGTAGACGCGGTAGTCGACGTCGACCCCCGATTCCCGGGCCGCACGCACGAACGCGTCTGTCTGGGACCTCGGGACGGCCGGATCGTCCGCGCCCTGGAGGACCAACAGAGGCACGGCAATCGACCCGGTGCGGATCATCGGTGAGCGGTCTCGGTAGATCTCTGCGGCCTCGGGCAGCGTTCCGACGAGTGAATCGGTGTAATGGGCCTCGAAGCGGTGCGTGGCCGCCGCCAACGCCTCGAGGTCGGTGACCGGATACCGCACCACCGTTGCCCGGACGAGGTCAGGAACGGCCGCGCTCACGAGCAGCGCCGTGAACCCCCCGGCGCTTCCGCCGCTGAGTGCGATGCGGTGCGGATCACCCCACCCGCGGGTGCCGACGGCCCGTAGCGCCGCCACGACGTCGGCCACGTCGACGACACCCC
This sequence comes from uncultured Actinomycetes bacterium, assembly GCA_963704035.1. Taxonomy (GTDB): domain Bacteria; phylum Actinomycetota; class Acidimicrobiia; order IMCC26256; family JAOSJL01; genus JAOSJL01. The sequence continues at coordinate 306,274 of CAVPGR010000004.1, forward strand.
ACTGCCCGGCCAGCGCCTGCGCATACGAGCGACCGTGACCCGTAGACCCGCGACCGTTCGGCGTGAGGATGTTCCAGCCGCGGCCGAGGAAGTAGGCAGCACGGGGCCACCAGTCGGCCACGGCCTGGTCGGTGGGGCCGCCGTGGAGGTGGACGAGCAGCGGTCTCGAGCGGGACGGCACGGAGGCGGAGTCCCGCACGCAGCGCCAGAGCAGCCCGTGCAGAGCTGTCCCATGAGAAGTCGCCCCTTTCTCTTCCCCTTCCCACGTCACCGGCTCGGGTTCGGGGACCGCCCCCTCCATCGCGGGTGCCTCCACGATCGTGATCCGCGTCGACTCTGCGCTGTCTCCGGGAGCGTCGGAGGGCAGCTCGGAGGGCACGTCGGAGGGAGCGTCGGAGGAAACGTCGGCAGGAAAGTCGTAGCGAACCACACGTGGCGACTCGTCCGGCGCTGATCGAACGGCGAGGAGTCCGCCCTCGTCGGTCCACCGAATTCCCCGGTGCCAACGCGGCGCGATCTCCCGCCCCGCCAGATGGTCCTCGGAAGAGCCTTCGGCAGAACCCAGGACCAGGGCACCCGCACCATCGCTGTTGGCGCACCATGCGAGAAAGCGGGAGTCGGGTGACCACGCGTAGCTGCGTTGGCCGGGACCCCAGGTCGGTTCCGCGTGTTCTCGGGGCCCGGCTTCGTGTGGTTCGGCACTCGCGATGCGCGCATCGGAGCCGTCGAGTGTGCACACGTAGATGTTCATCCATCCGTCGCGGTCAGACACATAGGCGAGCCGTCGGCCGTCGGGTGAGAAGCGGGGTTGTCCCACGGCCTCCGGCGTCGCACCCGTGGCCGCCGCGCCGCCCGCCACGACACCCGCTACCACGGTTGCCGGCCCGTCGGGCCAGCGGTAGACGACGATGCGCGAGTCGTCCCACGGCATGGCGGGAAAGTCCCACTCGTGCCAGGTGAGGAGCGCACCGTCGGGTGACCAGTACGGATCGAAGGCGAAGTCGGATTGCGAACAGATCACCGGTGCCGTGGACTCGTCGACGGCCACCACCGCGACGACACAGGTTTCCTGCGTCTCGGACACGTAGGCCACGAACTGCCCGTCGGGAGACACGGCGGGCGCGCTCGCTCGCACACCCACGGGCGTCAGGAAAGCGGGTCCCGGGAAGGCAGTTCTCAGGGAGAGGCTTCCAGCATCGGCGGCCGCGTGCTCTTCGGCGGAATCGTGCGGATCGACGAGCACCAATCGACCGTCGCCGGTCGGATACACGATCCGCCCGTCGGGCGTGACATCCATCGTGGCGCGACCCGCGGGCGGCACGTCGCCGGACACCGTGCGGCGTGCCCGCTTCTTCAAGCCGCGATCTGAGGCGCGATCTGACGGGTGGTCGACGGCACACACCACCGACGCGACCCCCGCCTGCCGGATCGTCCAGGCCATGCCCCTCCCGGGGACCCACACGGGGGCGCCCGGCGCTGAGCCGAAGGCAACCTGCTCGGCGGGTATGGGAGGGACGACCGGACCGGTCGCGGAAGCGTCCACGGCGCGGGAGAGTACCGGCCGTCCAAACGGGGTGACTGCCCGCCTTGCTGGTGGGGCGGAGCGCCCCGTCGCCGGGGTCGCACGGGTAGGGGGATCGCGGGCGTCATTTGCCCCGTAGGGCCGCCATTCTGCAAGCTGGTGCGTTATGCCTGTCTCCGATCAGTCGCTGCGCGTCGCCTATCTGATGTTCCGCGGCAATCCCCACTGCGGCGGACAGGGCGTCTACACGCGGCACCTCACGCGAGAACTCACCGCCCTCGGACACCAGGTGACGGTCTTCTCGGGCCAGCCGTACCCCGTGCTCGATCCCGGTGTGGAGCTCGTGAAAGTTCCGGGTCTCGACCTCTACCGCCCCGACAACCCCTTCCGGGCCCCGTGGCCCCACGAGTTCCGCACCCGCGCCGACCTGGCCGAGTTCGGGATTCTCTGTGCCGCCGGGTACCCGGAGCCCTACGCGTTCAGTCTCCGCGCCAGGGAGATCATCCGGGAGCGTCGCGACGAGTTCGACGTGGTCCACGACAACCAGTGCCTGGGCACCGGGATGCTCGACCTCCTCGACGAGGGTGTGCCGCTGCTGGCCACGCTTCACCATCCGATCACCGTTGACCGTGACGTGGAGCTCGCCCACGAGAAGAATCTGTGGCGACGTTTCATGTTCCGACGCTGGTACGGCTTCCTGAACATGCAGATGCGAGTTGCCCGCCGTGTTCCACGCCTCTTGACCGTGAGCCAGTCGTCCCGGCGAGACATCGTCGCTCAGATGGGCGTCTCCGACGACCAGCTCCACGTCGTCCCCGTCGGCATGGACCCCGAGGTCTTCACGCCCGTACCCGGCGTCGATCGGGTCCGCGGACGAATCATGACGACCGCCAGCGCCGACATCCCGATGAAGGGCCTCACCGTGCTGCTCGAGGCGCTGGCGAAGGCCCGCACCGAGAGGCCCGATGCACACCTCGTCGTGATCGGGAAGCTCAAGAACAAGAAGAGCGCCGTGCCCGCGGTTCTGGACCGACTCGGGCTGCACGACCACATCCGTTTCGTGAGCGGGGTCGAGACCTCCGAGATCGTCCGGCTCTACGCCGAGGCCGAGCTCGCGGTCGTTCCCTCCCTCTACGAGGGCTTCTCCCTCCCGGCTGTCGAGGCGATGGCCTGCGGGGTGCCGCTCGTGGCCACCACCGGCGGGGCGCTCCCCGAGGTTGTCGGCACCGACCACGAGACCGGGCTGCTCGTGGAGCCCGGAGATCCCGGCGCTCTGGCCACCGCGCTCCTGGAGGGCCTCGGCGATCCCGACCTGCGCGAACGCGTGGGAGCGGCAGGGCGCGAACGGGTCACCGAACGGTTCACCTGGCGCGCGTGTGCCGCCGGCACGGCCGAGCACTACCGGCGGGTCGTCGCCGGCGAGGACGAGAAGGACCGGACAGCCGCCTGATGCTCACCGTCGACTTCGAACGCCTCGATCTGCGCGCGGGTCACCGGGTCCTCGACATGGGATGCGGCGGCGGGCGCCATGCCTTCGAGATGATGCGCCGCGGCGCCACTGTCGTCGCACTCGACCGCGGCTTCGAGGAACTCGAGGACGTACGCGCCACGAGCGGGGCCATGCATGAAGCCGGCGAACTTCCCGATGGCGAGCCCGGCGGGCCGGTGCAGGGCGACGCACTGCGACTGCCGTTCCCCGACGGCAGCTTCGACCGGATCGTGGCCTCCGAGGTCTTGGAACACATTCCTGATGACGAAGCGGCCATGGCGGAACTCGTTCGTGTGCTGCGGCCGGGCGGACGGATCGCCGTCACGGTTCCCACATGGCTCCCCGAGAGGGTCTGTTGGGCGCTGTCCGCCGACTATCACGAGACGCCGGGCGGCCACGTGCGGATCTACCGTCGCTCCGATCTGGAGTCACGACTACGCGACGCAGGCCTCGACGTGGACGGTGCCGACCACGCCCACGCTCTTCACTCGCCGTACTGGTGGGTCCGATGCGCCGTCGGCGTCGACAACGACGATGCCTTCGCCACGAAGCGCTACCACGACTTTCTCGTGTGGGAGCTCACGAACCGCCCCCGCTGGACACGCCTGGTCGAAGACGTCCTGAACCCCGTTCTGGGCAAGAGCCTCATCGTCTACAACAACAAGCCGGTGGTCGACACCGAGAAGGTGACAAGATCCGATGCCGCTGCCTGACATCGACGGAATCGTCTCGGCCGCCGAGCTCGACGAGACAGTGGCGCTCATCGTCGACCACCAACTCGACGACGGCAACATCCCGTGGATCCCGGGCGGTCACACCGACCCGTGGAACATGGTGGAGGCCGCCATGGCTCTCGACATCGGAGGGCGCCACGCCGAGGCCGAGGCCGCCTACGAGTGGCTCCGGTGCATCCAGCGACCCGACGGCGCCTTCCACGCCTACTACATCGGCAACGACGTCGAGGACGTCACGATCGACACCAACGTGACCGCCTACCTCGCCAACGGCGTGCTGCACCACTACCTCTCGACCGGCGACGACCGGTTCCTGCGCGACAACTGGCCGATGGTCGCCGACGGCATCGACTTCTGTCTCGACCACCAGGCCGAGTCGGGTGAGATCGTCTGGTCGGCCGACCCGACACGGCAGATCTGGCGTGGGGCCCTGCTGACCGGTTGTTCGAGCATCCACGCCAGCATCCGCTGCGCTGTCCTGTTGGCCGAACACCTCGGAGACGAGCACCCCGACTGGGAGCTCTCTCTCGGCTCGCTGGCGCATGCCATCGAGCACCGTACCGAGGTGTTCCTCGACAAGGACCGCTGGGCGATGGACTGGTACTACCCCATCCTCGGTGGGGCGCTGCGTGGCGAGGCGGCCTGGTGGCGCATCGTCGAGCGCTGGCCGCACTTCGTCGTCGAAGGGCGAGGCGTCCGGTGCGTGTCAGACCGGCCGTGGATCACGGCCGCCGAGACATGCGAGCTGGTGTTGGCACTCGACGCCATCGGTGAGCGCGACAAGGCGCTCGAGCTCTTCGGCTGGGTTCAGTTCCTGCGCGCCGACAACGGTGGCTACTGGACGGGCATGAACTTCGACGACGACACCTTTCATCTCGACGGTGCCGTGTACCCCGAGGAGCAGCCGACCTGGAACCTGGCCGCTGTGGTGCTCGCCGCACACGCGCTGGCCGGTAGCGGCCTCACCGCCTCCTTCTTCCGATACGAGGGTCTCCCGGAAGGTTTGGATCGCGACGCCATCCTCGCCGATATCCGCCGGTCAGCCGGGTAACCTGACGCCTCATGGGATCGTCGGGAATGAAACGCAAGGACCGCCAACACCTGCCCAAGGTGGGGTCGAAGCCGCAGCGCCGCTACTCGCAGCAGCACCAGCGCGACGCCGTGGCCGACAACTACGGCCTCGAGGTGGAGAAGCACACGACCGCCGAAAAGGTCGGTGCGGGCGTCGTCGGCGGTGATCATCGCGTGCGGCGCCATCGCGATCCTGTTCTTCACGTAAGAGATCCCTTCACACGGCGCAGCGTGCGGAGGCTGCCTTGTTGTGTCTCGGGCTCGAACCCACCGGTGTCCACGGCGCGTTGCCACACGTGAAACGGGGCCTGGCCACCGTCGTCCGGGTCCTCGAAGACGTCGTGGATGGCGAGCACTCCTCCCGGAGCGATGAAATGCGCCCACGAGTCGAAGTCGGCTCCGGCCGCCTGCCTCGGAATGACCGCCGTCGATGAACAACAATCCGAGCGGAGTGGTCCAGTGCGCCGCAAGCGTCGGCGAGTCGCCCACGACAGCGAGGACGACGTCCTCGAGGCCGGCGCGTTCCACGGTCCGGCGGAAGAACGGAAGCGTGTCCATCCGACCCGTCTCGGGGTCGACGACGCTGGAGTCGTGGTGCTCCCACCCGGCTTGATTCTCCTCGGAGCCGCGATGGTGATCCACGGTGAACAACACCGTTCCACCGGCCCGGGCCGCTGAACCCAGATAGACCGCCGACTTGCCGCAGTAGCTCCCGATCTCGAGCAGCGGGCCCACGGGCGCGGCCCTGACTCCGGCTTCGTAGAGGGCCAACCCTTCGTCGTCGGGCATGAACCCGACGGCGTCACGTGCAATGGCGAGCGCGGGTTCATCCATGTTGTTCATTCGACGGACACGTCCTCCATGAGAACCGTCGCCGGGATCAACTCGGTGCGCTCCAGACCGGCGTCGCGGTGGCGCAGAACCGCCAGGTACTCGGGGTCGGAAATCATGTCGAGAAAGGCCGCACGGTCGGGATACTCGACCACCACGACCTGGTCCCACGAGGCGTCGGGATCTCCGACGAGATGCGGTCCCGCCTCGAGCGCCGTCACGATCCGGCCCCCGTGTTCCGACACCTTGCGAAGTGCCACCTCGGCATACCGGTCGTACGCCTCCGCTCCCGTGCCGCCCGGGTCGGGATCGTCGACATAGCGGGCCGTCTCGCGAAACTTGAGGAGATTGACCATGCGCAACGGTCCGGCGTCGGGCCCCGGGTCGGCGTCCACGAACGCCGCGAGCTGTTCGGCACGGGGTTCGACGGACGACGGATCGACGAACGGCGATTCGATAGACGGCATTGGTGCTCCTTGGGGTTGTGCTCTCAGGCCGGGCGCGCGACAGCCAACTTCGGGTCGCGCTCGGGCGGGAGGCTGTCTCTCAGGTCGGCGACGAGATCGTCGCGCAGTGACCGGTAGCCGGCATCGTCCCACAGGTTCCGGAACTGGTGAGGGTCCGCCTCCACGTCGTAGAGCTCGCCCTCGGTGCCGTCGTAGTCGACATCGGTTTCGGGGCTTTCGGTGATACCGAGGATTCCCAGGGCGAGCCACTCCTCGAGGCCGTTCGGAACTCCCCGGGTGCTCGGTTCGTAGGCGGTGGCGAGCCACCCGTCGCGGTAGATCGAGCGCAGGTGCATCCCGTAGCCCGGGAACTGGGAGTCCCACTCGCACAGTGCCCGTTCGCGACCCGACCCCGGCGCCTTCGGTAACGGGTGAGCCTTGCATCCAATCCGGCCCCTCGATGCCCGCGATCTCACAGAAAGTCGGTGCCAGGTCGAGGTGTCCCACCGGCTCGGGAACCGACGCCGGCGCCACAGCAGCTTTCGGCGCCGGGCGCCAGACGAGCGGAACACGCATCAGCGAGTCGGTGTGGAACGGCCCCTTGAACATGAGCCCGTAGTCGCCCTGGAGCTCGCCGTGGTCGGTGGTGAAGAAGACGTCCGTTCGTTCGTCCCAGCCGCGAGTCGTCACGCGATCGAGAACGCGCCCACATGCCTCGTCGATCATCTCGTTCATGATGTGACACATGGCGTTGATCTCGCGGATCTGGTCATCGGTCATCGACGCCGGTCGGAACGTCATCGCCGCACCCTCGAGGTTCACGAAGTCGCCGTCGAAGTAGCGCAGCCAGTGTTCGGGCTTTGCTTGCAAGGACCTCCCGGATGGCGTCGTGTGATCCGGGGTGGCCCGACGGAAGGTCGAGGTCGCGCCAGTCGACGCGGTAGCGCTCGGAGTCGGGCGGATCCCACGGGTGGTGAGGGTCGGGGAAGCTCATCCAGACGAACCAGTCGTCATCGGCGTCGAGTGAATCGAGGTACGCGATCGTCCGGTCGGCGACCCAGTCGGTGTGGTAGTGCTCGCGGGGAATCGGGTTGATCTCTGTCTCGGGTGCGCCGGTGTCGCCACCACCGGAGGCGCCGAGGAGCTCGGCGAAGCCTCCGTCCTCACCGGGGAAGTTCTCCATCAGCCACTTGCCGTAGTGCTGGAGTGGGTTTCCGAACGCGGCCGGAACGTGCATGCTCAGCTCGACGTGATCGAAGCCGCGCATGGGCCCGGTGGAGTCGGTGTCGGCCAGGTAGTTCTCGGGGTAGACGTGTTCCGGGTCGAACCCCGGCTCGAAGTGGGCCTTGCCCAGGAGCGCGGTGCGGTATCCGGCGCGTGCCGCGGAGCTCCGCGGCAACGCTGGGGGCGTCGGCCGGGAGCGGCACACCGTTGGCGAAGACGCCGTGTGTGCGGACGTACTGGCCGGTGAGCATCGTGGAGCGCGCCGGCATGCACACCGTGTTCTGGTTGTAGGCACGGCGGTAGTTCACCCCGGACGCGGCCAGGGCGTCCACGACAGGCGTGCGGGCGATCGTGCCGCCGTTGCACCCGAGCGCGTCGTAGCGCTGCTGGTCGGTGGTGATGAACAGGATGTTGCGCCCCACCTGGAGTCCCTCCCGTGATTTGATGCGTCCCTGGCGCGCGCTATACGCGCGCGCCAGGGACGCATCAAAAGGTGTGGGGCGACGCTAGCGGAATGGCGGGTAGGGGGGTAACGGGTGCGGGCAGCGGGTGCGGGCAACTCGTGACGGAACCCCGGGCGGGCGTAGTGTCGGTGTGACCGCAGCGGCGGTCCGCAGAACCGGCAGTCCGGAGGAGCCCACGATGGAGCAACGCCAACCGCCCGACAAGAACCTGGCGCTCGATCTGGTCCGCACCACCGAAGCAGCCGCGTTGGCCGGTGGACGCTGGATGGGACGTGGCGACAAGATCGCCGCCGACCAGGCCGCTGTCGACGCCATGCGCCTCGTACTCAACTCCGTCTCGATGGACGGCATCGTCGTCATCGGCGAGGGCGAAAAGGACGAAGCGCCGATGCTCTACAACGGCGAGCAGATCGGTGACGGGAATCCTCCCCACGTCGACATCGCGGTCGATCCGATCGACGGCACGACGCTCACGTCCCTCGGGCGGCCCGGAGCCATTGCCGTCATCGCCGTCTCCGAACGTGGCTCGATGTTCAACCCGGGCCCCTGCGTGTACATGGAGAAGGTCGCTGCGGGACCGGAAGCAGCCGATGTGATCGACCTGGAAGCGTCGATCAGCGACAACATCAGAGCCGTCGCGAAGGCAAAGGGCGAAGACGTCGAGGACGTCACCGTCGTCGTTCTCGACCGCGACCGCCACACCGAGATCATCGCCGAGTGCCGCGAGGTCGGCGCCCGCATCCGCCTGATTCCCGACGGCGACGTCGCAGGTGCCATCTCGGCGGCCTGGACCGACAGCGGAGCCGACATCCTCTTCGGGATCGGCGGAACACCCGAGGGTGTCATCGCAGCCGCGGCGCTCAAGGCACTGGGTGGTGGAATGCAGGGCCGTCTCTGGCCGCGCAACGACCTCGAACGCCAGGCCGCGATCGACGAGGGCTACGACCTCAGCCGCATCCTGACCATCGACGACCTCATCGACAGCGACGACTGCTTCTTCGCCTGTACCGGCATCACAGGTGGCGACCTCGTCCCGGGAGTGCGCTACTGGGGCGAGGGCGCCCGGACACATTCGATCGTGATGCGTTCGAAGAGCGGCACGATCCGACGGATCGAGGCCAACCACACGTGGCGCAAGTTGATGCAGTACTCCGCGATCGACTTCGACTAACGCGTTTCTAGCGAGAGCGCGCGGCGGGGCGCAGCGCCTCCCACGCGCTGCTGACCGTCGTGTTCCAGTCGTAGACCGACCACCCGATGGCCCCGCCCTCGGTGGCGGCCCGCACGAGGCCTGCGTCGTCCACCGCCGACGTGGCATCCGCGATGCCGCCGATGACGTGCATGGGGATCTCGGAGCCGACCGCTTCCCGAAGCAGCAGCATGTTCCCGGCCGTGTAGCCGAAGCCTTCACGCAGCCCCGAGTCTTCGGTGCGGTTCGTCCAGTAGCTCATGGGAAGAAGGACGTCCACGCTGCCGGCCAACGCCTCATAGGGATACCCCGGCCAGAGGTCCGGGTTGACCTCGGACACGAGGAGCGGTTCGACAACGATCGCACCCAAAGCGTCGTCGCCCAGGAGCTCTGCTGACCGCCTGGCCAGCTCTACCGCCTTGCCGGAACGCGCGTCGTGGTCCTCCTCCGTCTGTGTCCACTCGATGTCGAGAGCGATCCCGTCGAATCGGTGGCCCTCGTACTCGAACTCGTCGATGGCCGACACATACGCCAGATCGCGGTCGACGTCACCATGACGGGGAACGAACCAGCCGACGACGCGGATCCCGACCTCATGGGCACTCACGATGAAGGACCCGAGCACATCGGGATCGACAACACTCGGTTCGGCGTCGGTTTCGTTGGCCGCCTGGAAGTAGAGCGTCTCGACGCCCACCCCGGCCATGTCGGCCAGCGAATCGGGCGTCACAGGAGGTGGATCGCCGGCGACAGCGGGGTCGAAATCGAAGATGTCGACCCATGTGCCCAGACCCTCGTAGACCGAAACATCGCGCGTGACACCCGGTGCCGAGATCGGCTCGCGGCCGTCGGGCACCAGGGCATCGGGCGGAAACGTCCCGGCACCGCCACTGATCCCCCACGCGAGGAGAACGAGAAACGTGAATCCGACCAGCAGGGTCTTCACACCCGCACCTTATGATGCGTCCGTGAGGTCCGAATAGCGCGCGCCTTGGACGCCTGTAGCTAGGAGAGCGACGCTTCGTCGGCGGCGCCGGCTGCCACCAGACGTGTCGTGGCACGTGCCAGGGCGGCCTCGACCTCGGCGGTGGGCTCGTCATCCATGGCCTGTTGTGACCGGTCGCGAGCAGCGGTGGCCCGCTCGACATCGATGTCGCCCGACATCTCGGCGACGTCGGAGAGCACGATCACGTTGCCGCCCGTGACCTCCACGAAACCTCCGTGGATCGCAGCCACTTCCTCGTTGCCATCTTCGTGGATGATGCGAACAACGCCGATGCCGAGCGACCCGAGGAAAGGCGCGTGACCCGGCAGGAACGCGATGTCGCCTTCGGTCGTGCGCGCGACGATCATCTCCGCGTCGCCGGAGTAGAGCATCTGCTCCGGGGAGACGAGCTCGACGTGGACAGACACGGATCAGCTCTCCTCGAGCTCGCGGGCCTTGGCCAGCACGCTCTCGGCACCGCCGACGTTGAAGAACGCCTGCTCGGGCACCTCGTCGAGCTCGCCGTCCACGAGGGCTTCGAACGACTCCACGGTCTCCTCACGGGAGACGTAGATGCCCTTGTTGCCCGTGAACTTCTCGCCGACGAAGAACGGCTGCGAGAGGAAACGCTGCACCTTACGGGCCCGGTTCACCGTCACCTTGTCTTCCTCGGACAACTCGTCCATCCCGAGGATGGCGATGATGTCCTGGAGCTCTTTGAACCGTTGGAGCACCTCCTGGGTGCGCCGGGCGACCTCGTAGTGCCGTTCCCCGACGACCTCGGGAGCGAGGATGTTCGACGTCGACGCCAGCGGGTCGACCGCCGGGTAGATACCGAGCGACGCAATCTGCCGGGACAGCTCCGTGGTGGCGTCGAGGTGGGTGAACGTGGTGAACGGCGCCGGGTCGGTGTAGTCGTCCGCGGGGACGTAGACCGCCTGCAGCGACGTGATCGATCGACCCTTGGTCGACGTGATCCGCTCCTGGAGCTCGCCCATCTCGTCGGCCAACGTCGGCTGGTAGCCCACCGCCGACGGCATGCGCCCCAGAAGGGTCGACACTTCGGAACCGGCCTGAACGAACCGGAAGATGTTGTCGACGAACAGCAAAACGTCCTGATGCTTCACGTCACGGAAATACTCGGCCATCGTGAGCGCCGACAGCGCCACGCGCAGGCGCACGCCGGGCGGCTCGTCCATCTGTCCGTACACGAGGGCGGCCTTCTCGATGACGCCGGACTCCTGCATCTCGATGTGGAGGTCGGTGCCCTCACGGGTGCGCTCCCCCACTCCGGCGAACACCGACACGCCACCGTGCTGGCTGGCGACCCGGTTGATCATCTCCATGATGAGAACGGTCTTGCCGACCCCGGCACCGCCGAACAGGCCGATCTTGCCGCCCTGCACGTAGGGCTCGAGGAGGTCGATGACCTTGATGCCCGTCTCGAACATCTCGGCACGCGGCTCGAGCTCGTCGAACGGCGGAGGGTCACGGTGGATCTCCCACCGGTCCTCGATACCGCTGAGCTCCGCCTCGGTGATGTCGAGGGGCTCACCGATCACGTTGAAGACGTGTCCGAGCGTGCCGTCACCCACGGGCACGGTGATTCCCGTGCCGGTGTTGCGCACCGTGGCGCCGCGACGCAGGCCGTCGGTCGGCTTCATGCACACCGCACGAACCCGACCCTCCCCGATCTGCTGCGCGACCTCCGCGGTGATGGTGAGGGTCTCGCCCTCGAGCTCGACGTCCATCTGCACCGCCGTGTTGATCTCGGGCAACGAGTCGGCGGGGAACTCGACGTCGACCACGGGACCGGCGATGGCGACCACACGGCCGTCCTTCAGCTGGATGTCCTGTTCGGTCACTGCCATCGGATACTCCTCATCGAAAAGCCGGTGTCAAAGGGGGGGTGTCAAGAGAGTCAGTGCTAGGTGCTGTCGGAGCCGAGCAGGTACCCGGCCTCGCCCGCGTCGACCAGTGCGGGTTCGGTCTCGGTGGCCACGGCGCCGGATCGCAACGCCTCGGCACCGCCCACGATCTCCATGATCTCGGTGGTGATGGCGTCCTGGCGGGCGCGGTTCATCTGGCGGCTCAAGGTGGTCTTGAGCTCTTCGGCGTTGTCGGTGGCAGCCTTCATCGCGGTCTGGCGTGCCGCGTGCTCGGAGGCGGCCGCGTTGAGCAGAGCCGCGTAGATGCGTGCCTCGATGTAGCGCGGCAGGAGACGCTGGAGGATGGCGTCGGGAGCAGGCTCGAACTCGTAGCCGGCCACGGCGTGGCGCTCGTCGGCCGTGATGATCTCGTCTTCACCCGCCACGACCTCGGCCTCGAGCGGGATCAGTGGTCGGAGCACGACCTCCTGGAAGCCGGCGGTGACGAAGCGCGTGTAGACGAGGTCGACCTGGTCGATGTCGCCCTCGAGAAACGCCGTGTTGATCGCGGCGGCGATCTCCCGGGCGTTCTCGTAGGAAGGCTTGTCGGTGAAACCACCGAAGGACTCGTCGATCGAAAACTCCCGAAAACGGAAGTAGCCCTCGGCCTTGCGGCCCACCGTGAAGAGCGCGTAGTCGCGGCCCTGCTCGCGGTGCTCTCGGATCGCGCCCTCGGTCGCCCGAATCACGTTTGCGTTGTAGGCGCCGGCGAGGCCTCGGTCTCCGGCGATGGCGACGTGGGCCACCCGCGTGGTCTGCGGACGCGCCGTCAGGTAGTCGTTGTCGAGTCCCGTGGAAGCCGCGGCGAGGTTGCGAACCACCTTGGTGATCTCGTCGCTGTAGGGCACGGCAGCCTGGACGCGGGCCTGCGCCTTGACGATCCGGCTCGCCGCGATGAGCTCCATCGCACGCGTGATCTTCTTCGTCGAGTCGACGCTCTTGATCCTCCGACGGAGGATGCGCTCCTGCGCCCCTGCCATGCTTATGCGCTCCGGTCCCCGTGGACCCTCGGGTGCAGGCCCATTCGGCTCATCACTCGGTGGCGAGGGTCTTGTCGGACTCGGCCTCGCCCACGGCCTCGGCGTCGGCCACCAGCGAGTCCACGTCGGCCTCGATCTCGGGGGCGTGGCCCGTGGGCGGGGTGAACTGCGCCTTGAAGCCGTCGATGGCGGCGGCGAGGGCGTCGTCGTCGGGGATCTTCCCGGTATCACGGATCGCACCGAGGATGTCGGTGTGGCGGATCCGGAACCACTCGAGCAGCTCCGACTCGAAGCGCTTGACCTGGTCGACCTCGATGTCGTCGATGTGACCTTTGGTGCCGGCAAAGATCACGACAACCTGCTCCTCGACCGGCATCGGGGAGTTGAGGGGCTGCTTGAGCAGTTCGGTGAGGCGGTAGCCGCGCTCGAGTTGCGCGGCTGACACCTTGTCGAGCTCCGAGCCGAAGGTGGCGAAGGCCTCGAGGTCGCGGAACTGCGCAAGGTCGATCTTGAGGGTTCCGGCGACGCTCTTCATCGCCTTCACCTGCGCGTCGCCCCCGACGCGGGAGACCGAGATCCCCACGTCGACGGCGGGGCGCACACCGGCCTTGAAGAGGTCGTCCTGGAGGTAGATCTGGCCGTCGGTGATCGAGATCACGTTCGTCGGGATGTACGCCGACACGTCGCCGGCCTTGGTTTCGATGATCGGGAGCGCCGTGAGCGATCCGCCGCCGTTCGCGTCGCTCAGCTTCGCGGCGCGCTCCAGGAGGCGACTGTGGAGGTAGAAGACGTCGCCCGGGTAGGCCTCACGACCCGGCGGGCGGCGCAGCAGCAGCGAGAGCTGGCGGTACGACTCGGCCTGCTTCGAGAGGTCGTCGTACACGACCAGGGCCGCTTCGCCGTTGTCCATCCAGTGCGCGCCCATCGCCGCACCTGTGTAGGGAGCGAGGTACTTGAACACGGCCTCGTCGGATGCGGGCGCGTTGACGACCACCGTGTACTCGAGCGCGCCATGCTCCTCGAGCGTGGCAACGGTCTGGGCGACCGTGGAGCCCTTCTGGCCGACCGCCACGTAGATGCACTTCACGCCCGTGTCGCCCTGGTTGATGATCGTGTCGATGGCGACGGTGGACTTACCCGTCTTGCGGTCGCCGATGATCAGCTCACGCTGGCCCCGACCCACCGGTGTCATGGCGTCGATGGCCTTGATGCCGGTCTGGAGGGGCTCGTCCACCGGCTGGCGGGCGATGATGCCCGGCGCCTGGATCTCGAGACGGCGCTCCTCCTCGGAAGCCACCGGGCCCTTACCGTCGATCGGCTGACCGAGGGCGTCGACCACTCGGCCGAGCAGTGCGTCGCCGACCGGCACGGAGAGAATCCGACCGGTGGCACGCGTGGCGGCACCTTCGTCGATGTCGCTGGCCTCGCCGAGCACGACGGCGCCGATCGTGTCCTCGTCGAGGTTGAGGGCGAGACCGAGTGTGCCCCCCTCGAATTCGAGGAGCTCGTTGACCGCAGCGTTCGGAAGCCCCGACACGCGGGCGATGCCGTCGCCGACCTCGGTGACGTTGCCGACCTGTGCCTGTTCGAGGCTCGGCTCGAATCCCCCGACGTGGTCACGCAGCGCCGCTGCGATCTCGCCGGCGTTGATGGTGAGCTCGGCCATCAGATGCGCTCCTTCAGTTCTTCGAGGCGGTGGCGGACGGTGCCGTCGATGACGGTGTCGCCGATGCGGGCCACGAGCCCGCCCATGACTGCGGGGTCGACGACCACCTTCACGGTGATCTGCTGACCGGTTGCGTTCGAAAGCGCCTGCGCGACGCGCTCGGTCTGCGCGTCGTCGAGAGCGACCGCGCTGCGGACTTCCGCGATGGCGGACTCGCGCCGGCTCGCCGCCTTGCCCACGAGAGCGTCGGCGATCGCCGGTAGGTCGCGGGCACGACCTGCCCCGACGACAAAGAGAGCGAAGCTCGCTGTGACCTGGTGGGCACGACCGCCGAGGAGCTCCTCCACAACGGCCATACGTCGCTCGATCGGAGTTGCCGCGTCGGTCAGCGCCATCCGCAGATCGTCGGACCCCTCGAGGACCCGGGCGAAACGGAACAGCTCGTCTTCGACTGCTGCGAGCGCGCCTTCCGCCTCGGCCGTCTCGAAAATGGCCGTGGCGTAGGCCTCGACGCGGTCCTGGTCGGTCACTCGCTCGAACTCCCGACCTCGTTGATGTAGTTCTCGATCAACGCGGTCTGCGTGTCGTGGTCGAGATTGTGCTCCACGACCTTCTCGGCCAACTCGATGGCCAGCTCACCGACCTGCGCCTGCAGATCGGAGGTCGCACGTTCGGTCGCCGCGGCGATGTCGACGTTCGCACGCTCACGAACTCCGGCGGCGTCCTGTTCCGCCTGGGCGATGAGCTCCTGGCGCACACCGTCGGCGGACGCCCGGGCCTCCTCGATGATCCGGGCGGCCTCCTCACGTGCATCGGCGAGCTGCTGCTCGTACGCGCTGAGCTGCTCCTGACCGTCGACCTTGGCCTTCTCGGCCTGTTCGAGGTCGTCGCGGATGCGCTCCTCGCGGTCGGCCATTCCCTTCTTGAGAGCCGGGGACGGCGAACTTCATGAGTCCGATGAGCACGATGAGGAAGAAGATCCCACCCCAGATCAGCTCGTTGATCTCGGGAATGATCGGGTTCGGCGCCTCGACACACTCGTCGGCGGCCTCGCCGAGTGCCTCGACCTGCTCCTCTTCCAGCTCTTCGGCGGTCAGGCCGACGATCTCCTCGCCGGCCGGACTCTCGACTATGCATGCACCGACCGATTCGCCCGACGCGGACGCCACGCCGGGGACGGCGACGACGAGACCGGCGGCCAGAGCGGCGACGGCAAGGATGCGTGAACGCATCTTCATGGTGGGTCTGCTCCCGGGTTGGATCAGAGGAAGAACAGGACGAAGCCGAAGAGCGCCAGCGCTTCGGCGAACGCGATACCGAGGAACATGGTGGTTCGCACCATGCCGGCGGCCTCGGGCTGGCGGGCCATCGCCTGAACGGCGTTCCCCACGAGGTAGCCGATACCGATACCGGGACCGATGGCGGCGAGGCCGTACCCCATGGCCTTGAGGCCGACCTCGATGTCACCGGTGATCTCGGCCAGGATGGTCAGGATCGTCACTGGGCTTCTCCTTGGTTACTGCGAACGTGGTTGTGGGCGATATCGGTTGCGGACTAGTGCTCGGGATGCAGGGACCCGCCGATGTACACGGCGGTGAGGATCGTGAAGATGTACGCCTGCAGGACGGCGACGAGGACCTCGAAGCCCGTCATGGCCACCCCGCCGACGACCGGCAGCGGCGAGGAAGATGGCGTTCCACTTGCCCAGCCACAGCGCAGCCGAGAGCAGGGCGAACGTCGTGAGCAGGATGTGTCCCGCCATCATGTTGGCGAAGAGTCGTACGGCGTGCGAGAAGGGCCGCACGAGGAAGGTGGAGATGAACTCGATCGGCGTCACGAGGACGTAGAGAGACCATGGGACACCCGGCGGGAAGAGCGAGTTCTTGAAGTACCCGCCGACACCCTGGGTCTTCATGCCCAGGAAGATCATCATGCACCCAGACCATGAGCGCGAGGAACAGCGGAATGGCGATCCGCGAGGTGGGCGGGAACTGGACGCCCGGGAATCACCTCGAAGAGGTTCATGAAGAAGATGTAGAAGAACAGAGACGGTGAGGAACGGCGTCCAGCGCTTGCCGTCCTCGGCACCCATCACCTCGACGGCGATGTTCTCCTCCACGAGCTCGTAGCTCGATTCGGCGAGGTTCTGCATCCCGCTGGGAACGAGCGCCCGCTTGCGACTCCCGAGAACGAAGAACCCGAGCGCGAGGAACGCGGCGATCCCGCACAGGATCACGGTCTTGTTGATCTCGAGTGGGGTGCCTTCGAAGAGGACCGCCGGCCACTCGAAGAGGTGACTGACCGGCGGGAACTCGAAGGCTCCGAGCACAGCGGACATCTTCTACTCCCCCACCGGGTGGAGCCCCGGCGCTGCGAGCGACAGGCTGACGGAGCGGAGCTCCCACACGAGGAGCCCCAGGTGGGTGACGATGAGAACGATTCCGAAGGTGATGAAGTCGACACCGGCGACCTGCTTGAGTGCCAGGCCCACGACCGTGATCAGCCCGAGGCGCAGGACGTAGCCACCGAGTGCAGCACCCGCGAGCATCTCCGGCGAGATGCGACCTGCCCAGCGCATGAGCGAGGCCGCGAGCAGGAAGTTGACCGACACGAGAGCGAGCGCCGCACCGGCTCCCAGAACGCCGCCCCATCCGCGCCAGAGGCCGGCGACGAGCATCACGACAGGGGCGATCCAGAGCGCGTGTATCGCCATGTCCCGGGCGATGTCGGTCTCGGGAGCCTTCTCCTCGGCCAGGACGGCACGCAGCATCGAGTCGCTCGAGGGGCTCTCGATGGGGGCCGGGGGCCTCTGATCGCTCACCGTGTCACTCATCGGGCCCACGGCTTCCCCTGCTCCTCGGCCTCGGCGCGGGCCGTGTAGCGGTAGTAGGCCGACAGGGTCGCGCCGATCATGGCGAACACGAGGAGGCCGACGGCGAACCACGGGCCGGTGCCGAGAACGCTGTCGATCCAGACGCCGAGAAGCGCGAACAGGAGTGGCCCGATCGTGAGCTCGAGCGCCTGGGACATGCCGGTGCCGAGACCGTTCCAGACACTGGGGTGACGCGTGGAGTGCGCCGAGCGCGCCACCTCGCGTACTACCTCGGATCCCACCTGTGCGACTCCCCGTACGCGCCGTGTCCGAACCAGCCCTGCACGGACCTGTCGGAGCTTGTGAACCGTTTCGCAATCTACGGTGCCGGCCTGCTCCCCGGCAAACCGGAGGCGGTATTTCGCCTCGAAAGGTGCCCGACGAAGACGCCCCGGACAAGCCCCCCGGGAAACGCTGTGCAGAAATCGGTGTCAGCCCGAGGGGTCCCGGCGGCGGCGGGCCTCGAGGTCGACCACCGCGTCAGAACCTTCGGTGCCGGTGGCGACACCGGATTCCGGCTCCGCCGAGTCGCGCTCGGCCGCCGCGGCTGCTGCTGCGCGTTCGGCCACGAGTGCCCGCTCGGTTCTGACGCTCGGGTGGAAGTACGCGTAGAGGAGCAACGCCAGCGCGGCGACCCCGAAGGGCACGATGGCGTTGCCCTCGTTGGTGAACGTCGGGACGAGCACGAGCCCGGAGAGCACGGCGGTCCAGGCCCAGAGGATCACGACGGACCGGCGGGGCCCGTGTCCGAGTCGTACCAAGCGGTGGTGCAGGTGGTCCTGGTCGGGCGCGGCAAACGAGCGACGCCGCACGACCCGCCGCACGAACGAGAAGGCGGTGTCGACGATGGGAACGCCGAGAATCACGATCGGGATGAACAGCGGAGCGAAGAAGAAGTAGGTCTGGCCCGAGAACTGATCGGCGACCCTCCCGCCCACCGTGATCGTGGCCACCGCCAGCATGAGGCCGAGAAGCATCGACCCGGCGTCGCCCATGAAGATGCGAGCGGGTGTGAAGTTGTGCGGCAGGAATCCCGCCGCCATCCCGACGGCCATGACCGCGACGAGCGGCGCGATGTTGGAGCCGTCGAGGAGACCCGCGTCGAACAGGCGGTCGGCGAAGATGAACAACGCCGAGCCAGCGATCACGACGATCCCGGCGGCGAGGCCGTCGAGGCCGTCGATGAGGTTGATCGCGTTGGCCATCACCACGACCCACAGCACCGTCAGCAGCGGCGCCCAGTCGGGTGAAAGCACGATGAAGTCGGATTCCGCGAAGGGAACGCGGAAGTACAGCATCGTGACGCCCATGAGCGAGAGGACAGCCCCGGAGAAGGCCTGGCCCGCGATCTTCGCGGGCGGCGAGACTTCGCGGACGTCATCGAGAGCGCCCACCACAAACATGATCCCGGCCGCGAGCAGCACCCCGAGCGGCTCGGACGAGCCGGCGAACATGTCGTGGAACTGGTCCATGCGCGACGCCACGAGCATCGCGGCGATGAGACCCAGGAACATGGCGGCCCCGCCGAGAGTCGGCGTGGGCCGCTCGTGCGTGTGGCGCGAATCGGAGTCGGGCATCGACACCGCGCCGATCCTCGGTGCGAGCCAGCGCACGACCCACGTGGCGAGCCACGTCACCCCGGCGGCGACTCCGAGGACGAGGGCGTAACCGCCCATCGTGTTCCTACCGGCCGCGCAGGTCGGGGTAGGGCGTGAACTTCGACGTGAGCACGCGGGCGGCGTCGCGGACCTCGCCACGAACCTGCTCGTCCTCGGGAGAACGCAGGACGCGGGCGATCATCGCCGCGATCTCCGCCATTTCCGGTTTCCCCATTCCGGCCGTCGTGACGGCAGCGGTACCGAGGCGCAGACCGCTGGTGACGAAGGGGGACTCGGGGTCGTCGGGGATCGTGTTCTTGTTGCACACGACGCCGGCCCGGTCGAGAGCCTCCTGGGCGATCTTGCCGTTCACACCGAACGGGCGCAGGTCGACGAGCATCAGATGGTTGTCGGTCCCACCCGACACGATCCGGAAACCCTCGGCGTCGAGACCCGCGGCCAGCGCCCTGGCGTTGGTGACGATGTCGGCCGCGTAATCACGGAACGCCGGCTGCGACGCCTCGTGAAAGGCCACCGCCTTGGCAGCGATGACGTGCTCGAGCGGTCCACCCTGGAGCCCGGGAAAGACGGCCTTGTCGATGACCTTCGCGTACTCCTCGCGGCACAGGATCGTGCCCGCCCGCGGGCCGCGCAACGTCTTGTGCGTCGTGAACGTGACGATCTCGGCGTGGGGAACGGGTGAGGGATGGGCCCCACCGGCGATGAGTCCGGCGATGTGGGCAGCGTCGACGATCAGGAGCGCGCCGACCTCGTCGCAGATCGAGCGAAACGCCTCGAAGTCGATGACGCGGGGGTAGGCCGTGGCGCCCGCGATGATCGCCTTGGGGGCCTCGCGCTTCGCCTGGTCGCGGATGACGTCATAGTCGAGCGTCTCGGAATCGGCGTCGACTCCGTAGGCGGCGAACTCGTAGAAGCGTCCCGAGAAGTTGACGGGCGACCCGTGGGTGAGGTGCCCGCCCTGGTCGAGGCGCATTCCCATGACCTTGTCACCGGGATCCAGCACGGCGAGGAACACGGCCATGTTGGCGTTTGCGCCCGAATGCGGCTGCACGTTGGCGTGCTCGGCGCCGAACAGTGAGCACGCCCGGTCGCGGGCGAGGTCCTCGACCTCGTCGACGACCTCGTTGCCGCCGTAGTAGCGCTTGTGCGGGTAGCCCTCGGAGTACTTGTTGGTGAGCACCGAGCCTGTGGCGGCCAACACGGCGAGCGACGTGAAGTTCTCCGACGCGATGAGCTGGATTGCCGTGTTCTGGCGCTCCTCCTCACGTTCGATGAGCGCCGCCACGCTCGGATCAGTGGCCCGGAGGGCCTCGAAGGGTGTTGTCATCCGTCTGCTCCCGGCCGGCTCCCCACAGCCCACCAGCCTACCGGCGCACCGCCACCGAACCGGGGGTCGCCCATCTGCGTGTGCGCCGCACGCGTACGCTCGCATCATGGGAGCCGGAGACCACGTAGACACCGAGGATCTGCCTCGGCTCACCGCCGGGCTCCTGCGCAACGTCGAGTCGATGTGCCCGCTGCGCGTCCGGTTCGACCACAGCGGAACCCGCTCCAACATGGGCGCCAACCTGCGCTACCGGGTCAAGACACACGTGCTCGCCCAGGCACGGGTCGCCCATGCGGAGCTACGGGCGGCCGAACTCAGCCACTTCGAAGCCCTACCCAGCCTTGTCCCGGAGGAGGCTCGGCGTTTCGAGGCCGCGGCCTCCGCCTACGTCGACGTGTTCGCCGACGACCCGGCGCGCACGTTGGATCTCGACGAGTGGGAAACGATCGACGTCGAGCGCGGTGTCCGCCTCGTGGCGGGCGTGGACCTGTTCGTCGAAGACGCCTCCGCGAACGCGGAGCTGCGGTTCCTGGATCTCGACGGCTGGCCGGCACCCGCGGATCCGCTCGAGGACCCCGGGATCCTCTTCGCCGTCGCCCGCGTCGCCGAGCAGGTCGGAAACGGCCCTCTGCGTCTCCGCGGCGCAAACCTGCGCGACGGGACTCCGACCTTCGACGAACAGATCCACCCCGAAGCGGAGCGCGACCGTCTCGACACGTGGCTCGACGAGCGGCTGCGCGTCGTGCGCGAGATCGCGAACGACGGTCGACCCCGCAAGAGCATGGAATGCGGTCGGTGTCGATACGTCTCGCGCTGCAAGGCGCACCGGTGACCCGCGAACGCCTCCTCCCCGACATCGTGCCGCTCAGCCCGACGGCACGAGGTACGTGGGACGTCTGCCGTCGAAGGTTCCTCCTCTCGCACCTCCTCGGGCTTCCTTCCTCCGACGACGACAGCGACGGCGCCAAGCTCGGTCTCCTGACCCATCACGTTCTTCGCATGGTCCACGAGACGGGAAGCTGTCGTGACGATGCCCACGTCGCTTCCGTGATCGACGGCTACGACGACTCCACGGTTCGTCGCCTCCGTGCCTTCGTCGAGCGCCACGTCCCGCGCTGTCCACCCGAGGTCGAACGCGGTGCCCACGAGGTGGAGGTCGCCCGTTTCCACCGCGCACCGTCCCCCATGTTCATGGCCATCGCCCGTATCGACGCCGTGTGGGTGCACGACGGCCTCCTCGACGCCCGCGACTACAAGACAGGCGCACCCTTCGTCGAGGAGGTCCGCGACGACGCCGGCGCACGACTCCAGGCCTGGATCCTGGCCCGCTACGCCCATGCCCGCGACCTGACGCTTCGGCTTCGCTACGAGTGCCTCGCCGCGGGCGTCGCCGACGACCCCGATCCCTTCGAACCCGACGCCGAGGACATCGAAGCGATCACCGAGGAGATCCGCACCGTCGTCGAAGCCATGTGGATCGAAGAGCGCGACGGCGACTGGCGCGGCGTGGCGGACGCGGAGGTGTGCGGGTGGTGCCCGTACCGCTCGACATGCCGTGACACCGCAGCCGTGCTCACGAATCCGGGGAGAGACTCCGACAACTGAACTCAGCCGACGGACGCAACAGCATCGTCGGGCGCAGACGGACGCAGGGCGCCGGTGCGCGGGGTCTCCGGGACCGGCCCGGCTGCTTGCGTCCGGAAATCGCGGGTCAGTTGCACGACGAAGCAGAACTCGACGAGCCGGTCGTAGACGTCCGGGGCCAGGTCGACGGTGCGACAACCCACGAGCGGGCCGGGCGATCCCTTCGTGTCTTCGGCCTTCGTGTCTCCGTCGGGCTCACGAACGGACGTCACCACGCCGGGAACATCGACGTCGTGGAGGTCTCCGTCGGATCCGGGCAGGCGGAGGTGCAGGGTCAGTCCATCTCCCGGGCTCACCGCGGGGAGTCCTTCGAGCGCGAAGCCCTGGGGCGTGAGATCGACGACACGCACAACCGAACTGCCGACGGTTCCGGCCAGCTCGGTGTGGAAACGGAAGTGCGTCCGGAGCTGACGGCGGCGGACGAGTGGGACGAGGGTCATGCCCAGGAACGCGAGCTCGTAGGCCCCAATGACGAGTGCCGCCGCGAGAGCGAGCCCGGCCAAGGGAGGCAGAACCGAGGAGCCCAGCCACGCGACCATCCGCAGCACCCAGGCGCCCAGCAGCACGACGGCGACGATCGTGACCAACGGCAACGCCCGCAGCACGTCGATTCCGCCATGATCGACACCCTCCTTCGGTGTGACCCTGAACGCGAGGGTCTTGCGGCTGACGATGCTGAGCAACGATCGGGTGAAGATCCCCATCGTGAGCAACCCGTACCGGGTCGAATCCGTGGGCCCGAGCGACCCTCGCGCCAGCAGCCCCGTCGCGACGAACGCCAGGAGCGACCACGGGAGCCAGAAGAGAGCGAGTCCGGCGATCGTGGCGTGCAACGGAAGACGCCCGAGAAGGAGAGTCGCGATCAGCACGCTGAGCAGCGTGAGGCGCTGGATCCCACTGAAGTAGTTGAGGAGCGACGCCGTGTAGCTGATCCGCTGCTTCAGGCTCAATCCAGGGCACGTGAGAGGGTTCTCCTTCGTGCGGAACACCCGCAGGTTCCCGCGGGCCCAGCGGTCGCGTTGGAGCAGGAAACCGGCCAGGTCGTGCGGGGCGAGACCCTGCACGAGAGTCTCGTGGTGGTACCGGGTCCGCCATCCCCGCGACTGCATGGCGAGCGTCGTGTGGAAGTCCTCGGCGACGGTCTCCACCCGGACGCCGCCGACCTCCTCGAGCGCCTCGCGTCGAATCACCGTGGCCGACCCGCACCAGAACGCGGCGTTGTGGCGATCCTTGCCCGGTGCGATCACGTCGTAGAAGAGGGACTGCTCGTGGCGGGTCTCGGTCGTGTGCTGCATCGAATCGCGGTTGTAGAAGTCGTGGGGCGTCTGCACAAGCGCCAGTTGCGGGTCGTCGAAGTAGCCGAGCGTGGCATCGAGGAAGTCGGGCAGAGGCACGTGATCAGCGTCGAGCATCGCGATCAGCTCGCCGTGCGTGCGACCGAGTGCGGCGTTGATGTTTCCCGCTTTGGCATGTTCATTGTCGGGGCGGCTGAGGTACCGGGCGTCGAGGCGGTCGGCGAGCTTCTCCATCTCCGGTCGCCTGCCGTCGTCGAGCAGATACGTCGTGTGCGGCCGCGTGAGAGCCTGGCATCCAGTGAGCGTGGCGTGGACGACCTCGACGGGTTCGTCGTAGGTGCACACGAAGACGTCGACCGACCGTTCCGTCGTGATCGGCGGCCGCCGACTCCGCGGAACGCGCCACGCGAGGAATGCGTAGAGCGAGAGGCTGATCCACCCGAACGCCTCCGCCACAAAGAGAGGCCAGTAGAGAACCGGGGACTGGCCGTGACGCGTCCACCCGATACGCCAGACGAGGTAGGCGCCACCCCATGCCAACGCCGTGACGGCCACGATCCGGACGATGTTCGGATGCCGTGCCGACCACGCGCTCGGCGCGCGCCCGCGTCGCCCGGGATCCCCACCTGTGTCCATGCATGGATTGTCGGTCGTCGGGGGCGCCCGGTTGAGCGATCGGGGTCACGTACTGACCGGTAGCCTGCCCGGATGCCCGATCCCCGCACCCCGGTCATCGTCGGCGTCGGCCAGGTGTCCCAACACGAGGACGACCCGGCCGTAGCACTCGAGCCGATCGCTCTTCTGGAGCGCGCTGTCGGGGAGGCGGCGAGCGACTCGGGTGCAGGCCATGCGCTCCTGGAACGTGCCGACACCGTGGCGGTCGTCGAGATCGTGACCTGGCGCTACCCCGACGCCGGGGCGTCTCTCTCCCGCCGTTTGGGGATCGAGCCCCACACGACCGTCACAACGACCACAGGCGGCAACTCCTCGCAGATGCTTCTCAACGGGCTGTGTGACCGCGTCGTCTCCGGCGACACCGACGTGGCGCTGATGGGTGGCGCCGAGTGCATGCGGACCCGCCGACGCGCCCGACAGGAGCCCAGGACGTTCCTGGAGTGGACGAAGGACACCGATCCGCCGTGTGGCGACGTGATCGGTGTGGATCGCGACGGCGCCTCCGACGCCGAGCAGGCGGCCGGGCTGAACCGGCCCCTCGTCGTCTACCCGCTGTTCGACACGGCCCAACGACACGCGGCAGGCCGAAGCATCGACGAGCATCGCGTGGCGACAGGCGCCCTGTACGCAGACTTCTCCGACGTGGCCGCCTCGAACCCCCACGCCTGGAGTCAGGTGGCGTTCACACCCGACGACATCGCCACTCCCGGCGGCGACAACCGGATGATCGTCGCTCCCTACACGTTGCGGATGTGCGCCAACGAGGCGGTCGACATGGCCGCTGCGCTCATCGTCTGCTCTCACGAGGCGGCGGTCGCGGCCGGGATCGCCGCCGACCGGATGGTGTTCCCACTGTCGGGCTCGGACGGAACAGACGTCTGGAACGTCACCGAACGTCCCTCGTTGGCCGTGTCACCGGGCCTCGCAGCCACGGCTCACGCCGCGCTCGGGGCCCTCGGAATCGACGCTGACGCCGTGAGCCGCTTCGACCTCTACTCGTGTTTCCCGTCAGCCGTGCACGCGGCGATGGACGCACTCGCTCTGGGCGGGCCCGCCGGGGGTGACGAGCGTCCCCTGACGGTCACCGGCGGACTGTCGTTCGCGGGTGGGCCCATGAGCAACTACGTGACACACTCGATCGCGTCGATGGTGGACGCCTGCCGGCAAGACCCCGGCTCCATCGGTATGACGACCGCGCTCGGTTGGTATCTCACCAAACATGCAGCGGGTCTGTACTCCTCGGCACCGCCCATGGGAGGGTGGCGGAGGACGTCGGCTGACGACAGCCACCTCACGCACACCCGGACGTTCGTGCCACCCGACGACCTCGATGGCGCCGCTGAACTCACGATCGAGGCGACTGCCGTCGTGATGAACCGTGGCGGTTCGCCCGAGAACGCCCTGGTCAGCGCACTGACCGATGACGGAGTTCGCACCGTCGCTCGAACTGAGCGCGCCGACACGTGTACGTCGATGGTCGAGGAGGCATGGGAGGGTCGACGCATCCGGGTCGGCGATCTCCAGTGACCTGTCGGTAATCTCGACCGATGGCCGACACCGGACGCTTCAGAGCTATGGCGCGGGGGTTCACACGCCGGTGTGCCCGGTGCGGAAGCGGCCATCTCTTCGTTCGCTGGTTCACGATGGTCGAGGACTGCCCGGGCTGCGACCTCCACTTCGAGCGCGAGCACGGCTACTTCGCCGGCGCGCTGGCCATCAACATCATGGCGGCGATCATCATCTTCGCCGTCACCTTCCTCGGAGGCCTGTTCCTCTGGTGGCCCGACGTTCCCGTCGCGGGCTTCACGGTGGCGCTGGTCGTCATGATGACGGCGTTCCCGATCTTCTTCTACCCGTTCAGCAAGACGATCTGGGTGGCCGTCGACCGCGCGTTCCTCCAGCAGTTGGACGGCGCGGAGGTACTCGACGAGCAGGTCGGTCGCCGATCAGCGCCGCCCGCTACTCCTTCTCGTCCTTCTCGTCCTTCTCGGAGTCAGGCGTCAGGTCCATCGTCAGGGTGAGGACCCCGTCGGCGAAGGCCCACCGGGCGTCAGCCAGCATGGCGAAGTCCTGGAAGTCGAGCTGCGCCTGTTCCACGAACTGCTGACGCTCCGGGCCGGTGACCGGCGGGAGCGGACGGTCGCGCACCGCCTGCGCTCGTTCGCCGAAGCGGGCCAGCATGGCGTCGACGTCGAGCTCGTCCGACATTCGTTCTCTCCTGGGGTCGCGGGCGCTGTGCGGATTGTACGCGTGCCCTAGATGCGCGTTCCCTCATCAGAGACGTATGCCACGAGCACGCGGTCATGCCCTACCAGATCGTGACGGACCTCGGCGTCGTAGCCTGCGTCGCGGGCGATGGCCACCGCTCTCCCGCCCTGGTCGGCTCCGATCTCCACGACGAGCACCCCACCGGGCGCCAGCCACTCCCGGCCGTCCGCGACGAGTCGTTCCACGTCGTCGAGCCCTGACTCCCCGCTCACGAGCGCACGGGCGGGTTCGTGATCGCGCACCTCGGTGGGAAGCGACTCCCACGCCCGTCGCGCCACGTACGGGGGGTTCGACACGACGAGGCGCAGTGTGCCCCGCAGCGTGTCGGGCAGAGCAGTGAACCAGTCGCCCTGCGCAAGCCGCACGCGGGCGCCGAGCGCACCGGATCCCGCTACGTTCGCCCGTGCCACCGCCAGAGCCTCCGCGTCGACGTCTGTGGCCCAGATCTCGGCGTCGGGGAGCTCCGCGACCAGAGCGAGCGCGATCGCACCCGACCCCGTGCCGAGGTCGGCGACCGGATACCGGCTCGACGACCCGGTCCACGGGTCTGCGGACCCCGTCGCTCACCCCGACGCTCCACCTCCTCGAGCGCGATCTCCACCACGAGCTCGGTCTCGGGGCGTGGGATGAGGACCCGGTGGTCCACGAAGAGATCGAGGCCCCGGAACGACCACGACCCGAGCACGTACTGGATCGGCTCTCCCCCGAGACGCCGCTCGACCATCTCGGCGATACGTCGTTCCTCCTGATGCGTCGCCGGTTCTCTGCCGGCCGCGATGAGCTCCGCCCCTTCGAGGCCCGACGCCTCCTCGAGCATCCACCGTGCCTCGTCGTCAGCCGCGGCGATCCCGGCGTCGGCCAGCCGCGCCTCGACAGCACGCTTCAACCCGTTCCTCGTCGGACGCCTTTCACCCGCTCCGCCGTCGGCGGCGTCGATGTCGACCACCGACGGTCAGGCTCCGCCGCCGATGGCGTCGCTGCGTTCCTGTTCGGCGAGCGCCGCCACGATCTCGCCGAGGTCGCCTTCGAGAACCCGGTCGAGCTTGTGGACCGTGACACCCACGCGGTGGTCGGTGACCCGGTTCTCCTTGAAGTTGTAGGTGCGGATCTTCTCACCGCGCCCTCCGCCTCCCACCTGGTCGCGCCGTGCTTCGGCGAGCTCCGCCTCCTGGCGCTCTGTCTCGGCCGCCAGAAGGCGCGCCCTCAGGATCCGCATCGCCTTGTCCTTGTTCTGGAGCTGGCTCTTCTCGTCCTGGCAGCTGACGACCACGCCCGTCGGCTTGTGCGTGACGCGGACCGCCGAGTCGGTGGTGTTCACCGACTGCCCGCCGGGGCCGCTGCTGCGGAACACGTCGATCTCCAGGTCGTTCGGGTCGATCGTGACGTCCACCTCTTCGGCTTCGGGAAGAACCGCCACTGTGGCCGCGCTCGTGTGGATCCGGCCCTGGCTCTCGGTCTCGGGAACGCGCTGCACCCGGTGGGGGCCCGCCTCATACTTGAAGAGACGCCACGCTTCGTCGCCCTTCACGAGGAAACTGATCTCGCGGTAACCGCCCATGTCGGACTCCTGGCGTGCGAGCACCTCGACGGAAAGACCGGCCTGAGCGGCGTAGCGCTCGTACATCCGGAACAGGTCACCGGCCCACAGGTTCCCCTCGTCACCGCCCTCGGCACCGCGGATCTCGACGATCACGTCGCGTCCCTCGTTCGGATCCGGCGGAACGAGCAGTCGGGTGAGCTCGGCGTCGAGCTCGGCGAGGCGTCCCTGTTTTTCGTCGATCTCGTTGTCGAGGTATCCACGCATCTCAGCGTCGGACTCCCCGCTCAACATCTCGCGGGCCTCGGAGAGGTCGACCTCCGCGTCGTTGCGCTCCTGCCACGCCGCCACGACCGGCTTCAGCCACTGGTAGCGCCGTCCGGCTTCGCGGGCGGCCGCGCGGTCGCCGGACGCGTAGATGTCGGGGAGCCGGCCCTCGAGCTCTTCGAGCTCCCGGGCGAGCTCGGGGAGCTGCTCGTACACGGGTGTCAGGCTAACGGTGCACGCCGTGGTTCTTCCGGGCCGGAAAAGCGCACGAAAACCCTGAACCGGGATGCCGGGGATCCGATGAAAACCCCAGAGCGTCACAGCTCCTGGCCGTCGTTCCACACGGATCCCATCGCCCGCTCCCCCCACGGCTCAGCCGTTGCAGGCTCCGGGAACCCCGGGACGGCGGTCAGTCACGTCCCGGCCGCAGGCGCTCATTGCGCCGCGAAGCGGCCCCGGGGACGAACCCCGGGGCCGTTCCTGACTTCTTGTTCCGGCACTTTGTTCCGGCACTTTGTTCGGGCTACACGTTCACGGCGCTCCGGCGACGCCGGGAGGCGCCCCAGAGGAGGAGGCCCGCACCGAGCATCGCCAGGGCGACGACCACGATTCCGGCGATCGTCGTACCCGTGAAGGGCAACGTGCCGGTCTGCTGGCCGGCGACCTCGGCTGAGGCGCCCTGCGCCTCGTCAGCGCCGCTGTCACCACCGTCGTTCGACGGCGGGTTCACGGGAGGCTCCGGCGAGACCTCGATGTTCGTGAACACGCAACGCACGTTCTCGCCGGCGTTCAGATTGACGATGATCCCGTCGTCGGCCGGATCGGTCGACGCGTCACCGCAGTCGACACCGCTGAGCTGCCAGTTCTCCGGAAGCGCCGTCTCGAGAATCTCGTACGATCCCGGCGAGAGGTCGCCGAAGGCCTGCTCACCGCCATCGGTGAGGGCGAAAGGATCGCCACCGTCGAAGGTGAAGGTGAACTCCTCGGGACCGCCGAAGCCGGTCTCCTTGACCACGGTGATCGAGGCCGGTTCGAAGGTGTTCGTGACCGTGACGGACGCTTCGGTGTCCTTGGTGATCACGACCTGCTCGGGGTCGAACACGGTGCTCGAGGCGCCGTGGTCGACGGACTCCGCGAAGTGGTACGTGTAGCCACCGGGAGCCAGCGTGCCGGGAAGCGTCACGGTGTCGGACGCACCGTCACCGAGGGTCACGCTCTCGACGACCGCATCACCCGCGTCGAGCACGTCGATCGTGTACTCGGCGCCGTCGGGGCCGGGGCCCTCGACGTGCTTGGTGATCGTCACCTCACCCTCGCAGGGCTTGGTGTTCTGGGCCTTCGTGTTGACGAGCACGTCGCCCACGAACAGACGGGTCGTACCGGGCTGGGCCACGGGAACCCCGAAGAACGTGTCTCCGGGTGTGGCCGTGCCGGCGCCCGCGTTCGCGGTTCCGGGCATGTCCCAGGTGTACGGCACGTCGAAGGCGTGCTCGTTGCGGACCCGCATCCAGTGCTTGTCGGCGACCGTGTCGGTGCACATCGACGTCAGCAGGAGCTTCGGCGTGTTGGTCACGGTGACCTTCACGTCGGGCTCCTTCTCGGTGAGCGTCACCTCGTCGGGCGAGATGGTCGTCACGTAGTTGTCGGCACCGCTCTCGGAGATCCCGTAGGTGCCGAGGTCGAGCTCGTCCCAGGTCTCGGTGTCGCCACCGAGTACGGGACGCTCGTCGTCTCCCACGCTGATGTCGAAGAGCGTCTTGTCGGTCCCGTCGGGCACGCCGTTCACGACCTTCTCGACGGTCACCGAGCCCTTCGGGGGCACACAGTCGCCATCGAGCGGCAACGTGAGGTCACGCGTCTGATGGAAGATGAAGGCGAAATAGCCGGTGGCCTCGAACGTCGTCGACGTGGCGTCACCGGGTGCCGTGCTGGAGGCGTGTCCCTGGTGGAACAGCGGCAGCAACTGCGGGCTGACGCTGACGGGGTTGCCGTCGACGGTTGCGTCGTCGACCCACAGCAGGAGCTTGTAGCTCGTGACTGTCCAATCGACGTCGTACTCGTAGGTCCGCTCGTTGCAGACGGCCTCACCCTCGATCCCGAACGCCGGGTGGAAGAACGTCTGCGTGGTCAGGGTCCGGGGTTCGCTCGCCTCGGGGGTCGTGTTCGCCGGCCCGCTGTCGGTCTTCGGGGAATCGGACGACTCGAGGGCGGTCGGTGCTCCGCTGCCGCCGCTTGCACCGAGGACCGCGGGCTGCCCGCTGCTCTTGGCAGGCGCAGGTTCTGTCGTGGTCGTGGGTGCCGGATCCTCGGCCGGTGGGGCCGGATCCTGGACGGGTTCCTCCGCGGGCTCGTCCTGAGCTGCGGACGCAGGATTCCCGACCGGGGGCTCCCCCGGGTTCTCGCTCGCTCCGGCAGGAAGCGTCGCGAAGACGAGTCCGAGGGCGAGGGTCATGACGCCGATCGTGGCGATCAGGCGTCGGTAGGGTCGTGCAACGACGGGCTGGGTCGTACGCATGGCCTCACTCCTTCTTGTCATCAGCGTCGAGAGACGCTGTGCAGGAATGGGCCGGTCTCACCACTGCTCGCCCCGGTCTCAGGTGACCGCTTGCCGACCGGGGGTCGTTGCTCCCAACCTGCGGGCTGGGTAACTGTCTGGCGCACAGTGTTCGTGCTGCCACTGGTAATGATAGCCGCGGAGAGTGGTCGTAGCAACCAGAGATAGGTCCGTTTCGCGCTCTACGTGGTGGCTTGGACGGACGTGTCCGGGCAATCCTTACGAGATTTCTCGTCGAACACATCTCGTCGAAGACTTCCGCCGGACGCGGGACGACCCCGGGGCGTACCCCGGGGCCGTCGCTTACTGGGGCCCAGCCCGCCCCAGACCATCGGTCGAGGGTCGGAGCCCTCCGGCTAGACCTTCACCTCACGACGACGACGTTTCGTCGTTGCCCACAGGAACGACCCACCGATGAGCATCGCCAGTGCGGCGAGCAGCATGCCGGCGATCGTCGCACCCGTGAACGGCAGACTCCCGGTCTCGGCCGGAGGCTTGGTCACGGGCGGCTCATCTTGAACCTGGACCACTTCGACGACAGCGTCATCGTCTGCGGTCACCGGATCCTGACCACCCTCGGGATCAGCCGTCACGACAGCCACGTTCACCAGGTTGCCCACATCAGAAGCCTTCAGGACATAGTCCTTCGTGCCCGTGGCCTTCTCACCCGGCTCGAGTGTCGTCTTGTCGAGCGTGATCTCACCCAACTTGTCGTCCACGACCTTCACGTTGTCCAAACGGGCCTGCCCGGTGTTCTCCACCACATAGGTGTAGGTCACCGTGTCGCCCGGGGAACCCGACGTGATGCTCGGCGTCTTGGTGATCGTCACACCCGGCGCCGGGAACACCTGCACGTTGGCGAACGTGCACGTCACGTTCTCCCCGGCAGCCAGTGCCACCTGCACACCATCAGTCACCTCGGTCACGTCAGCGGGACCGTCAGGTTCGACTGGCTCGAGCTGGGCGTCGAGATCCACCTCGCCGTTGGCGACGTGATCCGACACACACTCGACGGCTGCGAGCTGCCAGTACTGCGGCATCAGGTCGGCCGGCTCCAACACCTCGAACTCGCCCGGCAGCAACCCGTCGAAGGTCTGGCTCTGCTGATCCACAAGACCGAACGGATCACCCTGGAAGGTGAACGGGAACTCCTGGCCCGGCTCGATCCCACCGGTGTCCTTCACCACCGTGATCGAACCCTCCTGGGTGTTCTCGAACGAACAGCGCCAGACCTGACCCGGAAGTGGCGTCACTTCGGTCGGGCTCACTGTCTCGTCGCTACCCTCGAGCACACACTCCGCAGCGGTCTGCTGCCAGCCCTCGGGAACGTCTTCGACCACCGAGTAGTCCTTGTTCGGTGTCACGAACCCGAACGACCCCTCAGTGCCGTCGGTCAACCCGTTGACCTCGCTCTCGATGTCGTCACCGAGCTTCAGATCGAAATCGAAGCCCTGCTCAGAACCTGCCGGAATCGTCGTCTTGTCGACGATGATCTGCGCGTCCTGGGTGTTCTCGAACGTGCAGGTGATCGTCTCACCCGCTCCGGCTTCGTACGTGGCCGTCCGGTTTCCGAGATTGCCGGAACCACCGTCGCCGCACGCGATGTCGGTGAGCTGCCACCCGTCGACGACCGCTTCGGTCGTCGTGTAGGTCTCGCCCGACGGGACGAGCAGGCCGGCGTCTTCGCCACCGTGAAGATCCGCCGCGATGTCGCCCGTGAACCCGAACTCCGGATCCGCGCCGCTCTCGGTCACGATCTCCTTGGCGACGTTGATCTCCGCCTGACCGTTCGTGAACTCACAACTCACGCTGTCGCCCGCCTGCACCGTGTAGGTGGCCCTACGGGTGCCGACATCGCCCGAACCACCCTCGCCACACTCGATGCCCTCGAGCGTCCAGAAGTCCGCCGCACCCTCGGTGACGTGGAACTCCGAATCGGTGCTGCCGGCCCCCACGTACACGGAACTCGACTCGCCACCCACCAGATCAGCCGTGATGTCGCCGGTGAACGAGAACTCGGTCTCGTCGTCGTCGTTGGGCGTCACCGTGGTCTTGGCGACCTCGATCTCGGCCTGACCGTTGTAGAAGGTGCACTTGACCGTCTCACCCGGGGCGACGTTGTACGTCGCAGTGCCGTTGCCCACGTTGCCCGAGCTGTCGCCGTCGTCGCAGACGATGTCGTACAGCGACCACTGTGCGCCCGGGTCGGTCTCGGTGACCGTGTACTGCCCAGGCGCCACGGCCTTTCCGACCAACCCGTCGTCGGGCACGTCGTTCGCAACGATGTCGCCCGTGAAGTCGAATGTCGACGTGTCCTCATCGTTCGGCGTCGTCGTCTGCTTGTTCAGGACAATCTGACCATCCTTGGTGTTCGTGAACGTGCAGGTGACGTTCTGACCCGCCGCCAGGTTCACCCTCACACCCGTCTCACCCAGATCCGAAACGCTCGCGTTGCCACAGTCGATGTCGGTCAACTCCCAACCGACCAACTCGGTCTCCGAGAAGTCGTAGCTCCCCGGCTGGAGGCCCGTGAACGGCTCCGAACCGTTATCGGACAACTCGAAGTCGCCATCAGGACCCGCGAACTCGAACGGCCCACCATCGTCAGGATTCGTCTCCTTGACGATCGTGATCGAACCATCCTTGGTGTTCGTGAACGTGCAGGTGACGTTCTGACCCGCCGCCAGGTTCACCCTCACACCCGTCTCACCCAGATCCGAAACGCTCGCGTTGCCACAGTCGATGTCGGTCAACTCCCAACCGACCAACTCGGTCTCCGAGAAGTCGTAGCTCCCCGGCTGGAGGCCCGTGAACGGCTCCGAACCGTTATCGGACAACTCGAAGTCGCCATCAGGACCCGCGAACTCGAACGGCCCACCATCGTCAGGATTCGTCTCCTTGACGATCGTGATCGAACCATCCTTGGTGTTCGTGAACGTGCAGGTGACGTTCTGACCCGCCGCCAGGTTCACCCTCACACCCGTCTCACCCAGATCCGAAACGCTCGCGTTGCCACAGTCGATGTCGGTCAACTCCCAACCGACCAACTCGGTCTCCGAGAAGTCGTAGCTCCCCGGCTGGAGGCCCGTGAACGGCTCCGAACCGTTATCGGACAACTCGAAGTCGCCATCAGGACCCGCGAACTCGAACGGCCCACCATCGTCAGGATTCGTCTCCTTGACGATCGTGATCGAACCATCCTTGGTGTTCGTGAACGTGCAGGTGACGTTCTGACCCGCCGCCAGGTTCACCCTCACACCCGTCTCACCCAGATCCGAAACGCTCGCGTTGCCACAGTCGATGTCGGTCAACTCCCAACCGACCAACTCGGTCTCCGAGAAGTCGTAGCTCCCCGGCTGGAGGCCCGTGAACGGCTCCGAACCGTTATCGGACAACTCGAAGTCGCCATCAGGACCCGCGAACTCGAACGGCCCACCATCGTCAGGATTCGTCTCCTTGACGATCGTGATCGAACCATCCTTGGTGTTCGTGAACGTGCAGGTGACGTTCTGACCCGCCGCCAGGTTCACCCTCACACCCGTCTCACCCAGATCCGAAACGCTCGCGTTGCCACAGTCGATGTCGGTCAACTCCCAACCGACCAACTCGGTCTCCGAGAAGTCGTAGCTCCCCGGCTGGAGGCCCGTGAACGGCTCCGAACCGTTATCGGACAACTCGAAGTCGCCATCAGGACCCGCGAACTCGAACGGCCCACCATCGTCAGGATTCGTCTCCTTGACGATCGTGATCGAACCATCCTTGGTGTTCGTGAACGTGCAGGTGACGTTCTGACCCGCCGCCAGGTTCACCCTCACACCCGTCTCACCCAGATCCGAAACGCTCGCGTTGCCACAGTCGATGTCGGTCAACTCCCAACCGACCAACTCGGTCTCCGAGAAGTCGTAGCTCCCCGGCTGGAGGCCCGTGAACGGCTCCGAACCGTTATCGGACAACTCGAAGTCGCCATCAGGACCCGCGAACTCGAACGGCCCACCATCGTCAGGATTCGTCTCCTTGACGATCGTGATCGAACCATCCTTGGTGTTCGTGAACGTGCAGGTGACGTTCTGACCCGCCGCCAGGTTCACCCTCACACCCGTCTCACCCAGATCCGAAACGCTCGCGTTGCCACAGTCGATGTCGGTCAACTCCCAACCGACCAACTCGGTCTCCGAGAAGTCGTAGCTCCCCGGCTGGAGGCCCGTGAACGGCTCCGAACCGTTATCGGACAACTCGAAGTCGCCATCAGGACCCGCGAACTCGAACGGCCCACCATCGTCAGGATTCGTCTCCTTGACGATCGTGATCGAACCATCCTTGGTGTTCGTGAACGTGCAGGTGACGTTCTGACCCGCCGCCAGGTTCACCCTCACACCCGTCTCACCCAGATCCGAAACGCTCGCGTTGCCACAGTCGATGTCGGTCAACTCCCAACCGACCAACTCGGTCTCCGAGAAGTCGTAGCTCCCCGGCTGGAGGCCCGTGAACGGCTCCGAACCGTTATCGGACAACTCGAAGTCGCCATCAGGACCCGCGAACTCGAACGGCCCACCATCGTCAGGATTCGTCTCCTTGACGATCGTGATCGAACCATCCTTGGTGTTCGTGAACGTGCAGGTGACGTTCTGACCCGCCGCCAGGTTCACCCTCACACCCGTCTCACCCAGATCCGAAACGCTCGCGTTGCCACAGTCGATGTCGGTCAACTCCCAACCGACCAACTCGGTCTCCGAGAAGTCGTAGCTCCCCGGCTGGAGGCCCGTGAACGGCTCCGAACCGTTATCGGACAACTCGAAGTCGCCATCAGGACCCGCGAACTCGAACGGCCCACCATCGTCAGGATTCGTCTCCTTGACGATCGTGATCGAACCATCCTTGGTGTTCGTGAACGTGCAGGTGACGTTCTGACCCGCCGCCAGGTTCACCCTCACACCCGTCTCACCCAGATCCGAAACGCTCGCGTTGCCACAGTCGATGTCGGTCAACTCCCAACCGACCAACTCGGTCTCCGAGAAGTCGTAGCTCCCCGGCTGGAGGCCCGTGAACGGCTCCGAACCGTTATCGGACAACTCGAAGTCGCCATCAGGACCCGCGAACTCGAACGGCCCACCATCGTCAGGATTCGTCTCCTTGACGATCGTGATCGAACCATCCTTGGTGTTCGTGAACGTGCAGGTGACGTTCTGACCCGCCGCCAGGTTCACCCTCACACCCGTCTCACCCAGATCCGAAACGCTCGCGTTGCCACAGTCGATGTCGGTCAACTCCCAACCGACCAACTCGGTCTCCGAGAAGTCGTAGCTCCCCGGCTGGAGGCCCGTGAACGGCTCCGAACCGTTATCGGACAACTCGAAGTCGCCATCAGGACCCGCGAACTCGAACGGCCCACCATCGTCAGGATTCGTCTCCTTGACGATCGTGATCGAACCATCCTTGGTGTTCGTGAGGGTGCAGACCACGGTCTCGCCGGGTTGCACCTGGAACGCGTCAGGAGGTACGGACTGCTGCTGCTCATTCACACAGTTGCTGCCCGTCAGCTCCCAACCCGGGACATCGGCCTCGGTCAGCGACAGGTCGACGCCGGCGGGCACGAGGTTGAAGGTGTGGTCATCGCCGCCACCGGGGAGGTTCCAGCCCGCGGAGTAGGTGTCCGGTCCGACCGGGAACTCAGTGAGCGTCACCGGGAAGGGGCCCGGCTGGTTCGGCGGATCGGTGACCTTGATCACCTTGACCGAACCCGAACCCTCGTTGACGAAGGTGCAGGTGACCACGTCACCCCAACCCACCGTGATGTCCACACCGGTGTTCCCATTGAGAACGGTCGAGCCGCCCTGAGAGGTGTCGCAGTCGATGTCGTCGAGCTCCCAGCCGGTCAGACCCGCCAGGTTCTCGGCCACCGTGTACGTGTCAGGCACCAGATCGTCCGGCGCGCCCTGGAATGTCTTCGACGGAACCGACGGATCCTGGAGAGTGAATCCACCCAGATCACCCGTGAACGGGAACGTCGTGTCATCGGCCGGGCTGGCGGCCTTCTCGATGATGATCTTCGGACGCTTGTGGTTCGTGATCTCACACGTCCAGTTCTCACCGTCGTTGATCGGCAGGACCGGACTCGCAGCGGTGATCTGGTTCTGGCCCGTGGCGTTGCACGTGAAGGTCCCCTCGACCCACGCAGCCTGGCCGACTTCACCGAGCGTGTAGCTGTGCCCCGGAGTCAGGTTGTTCCACACCG
Organism: uncultured Actinomycetes bacterium; assembly: GCA_963704035.1. Lineage (GTDB taxonomy): Bacteria > Actinomycetota > Acidimicrobiia > IMCC26256 > JAOSJL01 > JAOSJL01. The sequence continues at coordinate 343,093 of CAVPGR010000004.1, forward strand.
GCGTCGCGGTGAAGAAGCTCGTCTCGTTCGTCGTCGTCGCGCTGCTGCCCGACTGTCCCGTCAGCGTGAAGTTGAACGTCCCGGTGTCACCGATCGTCTTCTTCTTGACCGTGACGGAGCCGGGCTGGGCGATCTTTTCGTTTTGGAACGTGCAGGTCCACGACTGGCCCGGGCCCACGGGCACACTGTTCGGATCCGCGGTCGTCTGGCCGCCGGAACCGTCGAGCACGCAGGTCGGTGTACCGGTGATCTGCCAGAACTGCGGCAGTGCACTCTCGGTCACCGCGTAGTTCCCCGCGGTGAGGTCGGTCCACGGGTCGGCGGCCTTGGGTGTGTTCGCCGCATCGGTCGTCACCGGGCGGTTGTCACCGCCGTTGAGCTGGAACGTGAACGGACCACCGAAGCCACCCACGGTCTCCTTCACGACCGTGATCTGACCCGGGTTGGCCTCGTTGTTGAACGTACAACTGATGATGTCGTTACGTGTGATGTCGAACGTCGCCGACTTGGCGCCGTTGTTCACGTTCGGGATGAATGCCTGACCGTTGCGGACACAGTTCGACACCCCGACGAAACTGTGGCCGGCCTGGAGCGTCTCGGTGATCGTGACCTCCTGGGCCCAACCCGGTAGGTCGCTGTACTGGAACACGACCTGACCTGTGCCGGCGTCGCCACTCTGACCCGAGAGCGGACTGACCGTCCCTGTCAGCGGATCGGTCGTGGCGAAGGTCCACCCGTCGGTCGCCACACCGTCGACCTTCTTCGTGATCGTGACTGTCGAGCCGCAGAACTTGTCGGCCAGATCCTTCAACGTCTGCTGAAGCTCAGCCAACGAACCCGTGTAGGTGTCATCAGGAGACGACACCGCGTTCAGGTTCAGGACACTCGGCGAACCGCCCGGGCCCGGGTTGTCCACACCGACAGCCAGAACCTGCTGGCCGGCAGCCTTCACGTCGTTCGCCGACGCGACACCCGCCTCGATGGTCGACAGCTGTGTCGTGTTGCCCGTTCCGCCGCCTTCCCACACGGTCGGGTTCCCGTCGGTGATTACCACAACGATGTCCGCACCAGCACTGGTCACCGACTGGAACGCGTCGTCCCAGTTCGTGGATCCGCTCGGGCTGCTGTAGATGCTCGTGATCGTGCTGTTCGCCGTCGTCACATCCGCCGGCACCGACAGATCCAGGAAACCCGGGTGGTCGTCACTCGCCGACGCAGCGAACGAGTAGATCGACAGTTCCGTCGGAGTTCCCTGCAACACACTCACGAAGCTCTTCGCCGCTGCTTCGTACGACGAAGCGAAGTCGGAGATCGAGCCCGAACGGTCCAACAACAACGCGATCTTGATCCCACACTCGGTGGGCCCCGCCGGATTGTTGTGACGGTTCACGAACCACCGGGTCTCTTCATCGTCGCCGGAACCGACCGTCACCTCGTCCACATAGGCAGGCGAACGCGGATCGGTCGACGTCACCGACGTCAGAGCCGAATAGCCCGCAGGCTGCGAACCGGTGGTCTTCTCCCGCACCAGGTACGTGTCGGGATCGACGTCTCCCTCACAGGTCCCCGCACCGTTCGTCGGGCCACACAGATCCGTCCACGACACACCGTCGTCGTCTGACTTCTCGAAGTACGCACCCGCCAGCGGGTTGACAAACGTCTCTTCCGTGTCGAAGCCGACATGGCGCGAACCGCCCTTGCGCGCCGTGATCGTCGCCGGCTGGATCTCCTCATTCTCAAACGTGCAGTCGATGCTCTGACGCGAGCTGGGACTGTCATCAAGGCGGAAGATCTTGCCGTCGGCGATGTCCCGCTGAAGCCAAGCACCGTCACAGTCGACCGAGGTGAGCTCCCAGCCGCTCGGCACCGTCTCGATCACGCGATAGCGCGCTTGCGCCTCGTTGACATCGGGTTCCCACTGGATTCCCTCGGCCACGTGAAAGCCGTTGTCACCCAAATTCGCCGTGCCGGTAGGGACCGTGTTCCACGTGCCGACGCACGAGCCGCTAGAAGTACTGCCATCCCACGAGGAACACTGCTGCACCAGAATCGTGAACAGACCCGGAGCATTCGCCGGATCCGTTTCCTTGCGCACCGTCGCCGTGTGTGCATCACCAGGATCCGCGAGGGCCTCCAGCAACAGCCCCTCGGACTGACCCGACAACGCTGCCCGGCGCTCCGAGCTCTCCCGGCGAAGCCGCGTCGCCCTGAGGCGCACCCGGACCGTCATCGACAGGCGGTGTCGTCGACTTCTGCGCGGGCGGAGTGGTGCCCTCGTCGGCGGGCGGAGTCGTCTCGTCCGCGGGCGGTGTGGTCTCGTCGGCGGGCGGAGTCGTCTCGGTCGCGGCCGGGTTGTCACCCGACGTGTCGGTGGCGTCCTCGGCCACCGCGGGTTGGAACCCGATCAGTGACAGCGACACCACGAGGCTCAACGACGCAGCAAAGAGACGACGTCTCCGAACCTTGCCCCAACGTCGGGTCGTACCTGAACCAGGCTGATGGCCCATCTTCCACTCCTGTCCGTTGCGCAGAAACTGACTGCGTCGTCCTGGATGGATGGGCCGGTCTCGCCGTCGCTCACCCCCGGCCTAGGCGACCGATCAACGGCCGGAGGGTCAACACTCCCAATCCCCTACTGCGAGGCCACCACTCTTGGTGATGACCTGTTACCGAAACGGTACGCTCCGTGAAGCGATCCGTCAAGTCGGAGTACTCCCACGACTAGGGCCAAAAGTCCCGACCCCCGGATGTGGGACGGCGCCGGGCGTGCGTCAGCCCTCCGTCAGACGGCCCCACCAAAGGCCGGGAGAGGGTCGGCCGGGCGGCCGCGTCGGGCGTCGACCTCGGCGAGTTGCTCGGCGGTGAGCACCGCTCTCAGTGAGACGATCGCCACCTCGAGTTGGTCGAGATCGGGCTCGCGGGTCGTCAGCTTCTGGAGCGCCAGGCCGGGGCGCATGGCGGCTCGTACCCAGCGCTTGTCCATGTGTCGCGCGGCGAATCGGATGACCTCGTAGCTGGCGCCGGCGATGAGCGGGATGAGCACGACGCGTGACGCGAGCATCACGATGATCGAGGGTCGCCCGAGGAACGAGTAGACGATGATCGCCACGACCATCACGGTGAGTAGGAAGTTCGTGCCGCAGCGAACGTGCTCGGTGGTGAAGCGCTGGGCGGACTCCGGCGTGAGGGGCACGCCACGCTCGTAGGCGGCGATCGACTTGTGCTCGGCGCCGTGGAACTGGAAGACGCGTTTGATGTCGGACATCATCCCGATCAGGAGGAGATAGCCGAGGAAGATCCCGAGTCGCAGAACGCCTTCGGCGACGTGTTCGCCGAAGCCGGTGAGTCCGAACAGGCTGCCGAGCCCGCGACCGGCGAGCGCGGGGATCACGATGAAGAGCGCGGTGAACACCGTGAGCGCGATCCCCATCGTCCACCCCATGGCGCGCCCCGACATCTGTTCCTCTTCGGGAACCTGCTGGTTTGCCGACCACGACAACGCCTTGAAGCCGAGACTCATCGACTCGGCAAGTGCCATGACACCGCGCAGCAGCGGGATCTTCGAGTAGCGATCCGACCACCGCGGCGCGTCGTGGACCTCGACCTCGACTTCACCCTCAGGCGTGCGGATCGCGACGGCCCACGACGTGTCGCCGCGCATCATGACGCCTTCGAGGACTGCCTGGCCTCCGACGTAACGCGGTGCTTCGCGGGCCATGCCCGGCTCCTGTTACTCGGCGGTCGGCGGCGCGGGCTCAGCGGCGGTCGCGGCAGCCGGCTTCGCAGGCTTCTTCTCGGCCTTCTTCTCCGCCTTCTTCTCCGCCTTGGCGTAGCGACGCTCGAAGCGCTCGACCCGCCCACCGGTGTCGACCAGCTTCTGCTTGCCCGTGTAGAAGGGGTGACACGCCGAGCAGAGCTCCGCGTGCAGCTCCGTGACGGTGGAGCGCGTCTCGAACGTGTTGCCGCACGAGCACGTGACCGTGCACGTGGTGTAGTCGGGGTGGATGCCGGTCTTCATGATCTCTCCAGTGTAGAGCCGAGCTTGTCTACCGCTCTAGGCGGCTACGCCGCTGATCCTTGCTCCGGCTCACTGCCCGGGGGTCGGCGCCTTCTTCTCTTGCCTCGATTCGGGCGGCGCAGGATACCTGCGCCGCTAATCCTCATCTCGGTCGGCGCCGACTCCCGGCTCACTGGCCGGGGGTCGGCGCCTTTGCGATCTCGGCGAGGAATTCCGTGTTGGACTCCGTCGACTTGATCTTGTCCATCAGCAGCTCGAGGCCACCGCCGCCCTCCAGGGCGTTGAGGACCCGGCGCAGCTTCCAGACCTGCTGGAGCTCCTTGCGCTCGAAGAGCAGTTCTTCGTGCCGGGTGCTCGACTGCTCCACGTCGATCGCCGGATAGATACGGCGCTCGGCCAAGCGACGGTCGAGGCGGAGCTCCATGTTGCCGGTGCCCTTGAACTCCTCGAAGATCACCTCGTCCATCCGGCTGCCCGTCTCGATGAGGGCGGTCGCCACGATCGTGAGCGAACCGCCTTCCTCGATGTTGCGGGCGGCACCGAAGAAACGCTTCGGGGGGTAGAGCGCCGTGGAGTCGACACCACCGGAGAGCACGCGACCCGAGGCGGGGCTCGCCAGGTTGTAGGCACGGGCGAGGCGCGTGATGCCGTCGAGCACGATCACGACGTCGGTGCCCATCTCGACGAGGCGCTTCGCCCGGTCGATGGTGAGCTCGGCCACCTGGGTGTGCTCGTCGGAGGGTCGGTCGAACGTGCTCGCGATCACCTCACCCTTGAGCACGTGCCGCTTCATGTCGGTGACCTCTTCGGGTCGCTCGTCGACGAGCAGGACCATGAGGTGAACCTCGGGGTTGTTGCGCTCGATCGAGTACACGAGCTGTTTGAGGATCGTCGTCTTGCCGGCCTTCGGGGGCGAGACGATCAATCCGCGTTGACCCTTGCCGACGGGTGAGACGAGATCGACGATGCGACCCGTCACGTTCTTCGGGTCGTCGGCCTGTTCGAGCCGGAGGTTCTCGTCGGGGAACAGCGGCGTGAGGTCTTCGAAGCGCGGACGCGCCTTCGCCTCGTCGGGTGTCATGTCGTTGACCGACTCGACCTTCAGCAGTGCCGGGTACTTCTCGCTGCTCGCGGCCGGGCGCGTGACGCCCTTGATGTAGTCGCCCTTGCGCAGACCGAAACGACGCACCTGCGACGCTGAGACGTAGACGTCGTTCTTGCTCGGCAGGAAGCCCTTCGTGCGCAGAAACGCGTAGCCCTCGTCGCGCATGTCGAGCAGACCCTCGCACTCGATCGGGTCGCCCTGAGGTTCGCGCTCTTCCTGTCGGTTGCGATTGCGACCGCGACGTCGACGGCGTCGGTTGCCGTCACCGCGCGAGGCGCGCTCGTCCTCCTCGTCGATCTGGATGCGCGAACCGCCCTTGTTGCCACCGCTGTTCTCGTTCGCACCTCCGCCGGCGTTGCCGCGGTTTTCCCCGCGGTTGCCACCGCTGCCGGAGCCCTTCGACTGCTGCTTCTGCTGCGAGCCCGATCCGCCCGACCCGCCCGACCCGCGGTCGTCGGAGCCGGAGCTCGAACCCGGGGCATTGCGACGCCGGGGGCTCGGCGCGTCGTCGTCGGCGGTGCTGTCTGTACCGGCGGCGAGTGAGTTCTCCTCGTCGGCGAGCGCCGCGAGGTCGTCGTCGTTCTGACGACGGGTGGACCGGACCTTGCGCTTCGGCTTGGCTTTGTCGTTGGCTTTGTCGCCGTCGTCACCGTTCGACGTGGCGGCATCGATGATGGCATCCACCAGTTCCGCCTTGCGGGTGCGGGTGGGTGCCTTCACGCCGAGAGCGCCGGCGATCTCCTGGAGCTGCTCACGGTCCTTCGACTCGAGCTCAGCCCGGTCGGGTGTCCCGACCTTCGCCATGGTGTCTCCTTGTTCCTTGTGAATTGTTGTCTGTGCGTTGGGGGATCTCTTTCGAAGATCCGCCATTTCCGTGTTGCGACCGGAACGGTCCGGACGCGCATACGTGCGGATGCCACGAACGGGTCTTGGAAAAACTGCCGCCGGGGTCGTGCCGGACACGGCACCGCCACAAGCGGAAGAGGGGTTGCCGGGCACGCGGTCGGATCGACGTGAATCGGGAATGCCGCGACCACTGCTCAGCGACAAACTCAGTGTAGTGGGTCAGCCGCCCCGACTCAACATCCTCGGGAGCAGCGTGTGTCCGGGTACCGGCGGCAGGTTGGCGACGGCGCTCTCGGTGTAGGGGCGGCCCTCGGTCTCCCGTTCGGAATCGAAGATGAGATACGGCACGGCGTCGGTGCTGTGGGTCATCGTCTCGAGCGGTGTGGCGTGGTCGGGCATCATCAGGATCCGGTGCGGGCCGAGCCGGTCGAGTGCCTCCACGAGCGGGCCGATGATCTCGCTGTCCCAGCGCTCGAGCGCGTTCACCTTCTCGTCCACCAGGCCCTGGTGGCCCGCCTCGTCGGTGGCCTCCACGTGAAGCAGGAAGAAGTCGCGGTCCTCGAGACTCGTGAGACATGCATCGCGTTGTCCGCCGTAGTCGTTGTCGAACCCCGCGGTGGCCCCGGGGACGTCGACCACCTCCAGACCCGTGAGTACCCCGAGACCGCGGACCAGATCGACCGCGGAGCTCAGCCGTCCCTCGACGCCGTGGCGCTGCGCGAAGTCGGCCAACACGGGCGAGCGGCCCTGTCCCCAGAGCCAGATCTGGTTCGCCGTCGCGCCGACACGCTCGGCCGCCGCCGCCACGACCGGGCGTGACCTCTCCATCAGGTCGATCAGCGTCGGGGCCGACGCACCCGTCGGCGACACGACCGCCTTCCCGGTGAGGTCGTGGGGCGGGACGCATTCGGCGTCACCGGCGCTGTCCGGGAGTACCGCGAGGTGCCGGTACTCGACCCCGGCGTGGAAGCGGACGTCGTCGCCGGCGAATGCCGCGGACAGCGCTTCGACGATCGGGGCCGCCTGTTCGGTCGAGAGGTGCCCGGCGGCGAAGTCGACCATCGTGTCGTCGTCGACCGTGACGAGGTTGCACCGGTACGCGACCTCGTCGGGCGCCAGGTCGACGCCCATCGCCGCCGCCTCGATCGGCGCGCGTCCGGTGTGGAACTCCTCGGGGTCGTACCCGAGGATCGCCATGTTCCCGACGTCGCTGCCCGGCGGCATCCCGTCGGGGATCACCGCGGCGCGCCCCACCTCCGAACCTGCGCTGAGCGCGTCGAGATTCGGCGTGACCGACACCTCGAGAGGCGTCCGGCCGTCGAGCGCGAGCAACGGTCGGTCGGCACAACCATCAGGGACGAGGACGACGTATCGCACGTCAGGCATCGTAGGCGCGCCCGACACGCGCTCCTGCGTGGGTAACGTCGCCGGATGCGACGAGCTCGGCCGGTTGTCACAGCGTGCGCGACCGTGATCCTCGTCGTGTTGTCCGCGTGTTCGAGCGATAGCGGAGACACATCCGCGGAGCCCTCCACCGTCGACCCACCGACCTCCACGCCCGACGCACCATCGAGCACCGCCGTTCCGACGACCACGACGCCGCCACCGGACCTCGCGGCCGTCGATGTGAACCTCACCGAGGTCGCGAACCTCACTGCACCCACAGCACTCACCGCCCGTCCGGGTGACGACGCCCTCTACATCGCCGAAAAGCCGGGCCGCTGTCCGCGTCCTACGCGACGGAACGGTCTCGGAGACACCCGTGCTCGACATCACCGACCTCGTCTCGGGTGATTCCGAACAGGGTCTACTCGGTCTGGCGTTCTCCGGCGACGGATCGCGACTCTTCGTCGACTACACCAACGGTTCGGGTGACACCCGCGTCGCCGAGTACCGCATGGACGGCGACGTCGCGGTGTCCTCCTCGGCGCGCGAGGTACTCGCGGTCGACCAGCCGTTCGCCAACCACAACGGCGGCGAGCTGCAACGCGGGCCGGACGGCCTTCTCTACGTGGCTCTGGGCGACGGTGGCGGCGCGGGTGATCCCGACGACAACGGCCAGGACCGCTCGACGCTGCTGGGGTCGATCCTCCGCATCGACCCGGCCCAGGGGGATCCCTACGGCGTGCCGGCCGACAACCCCTTCGTGTCCGACGACGACGCCCGTGGCGAGATCTTCGTGTGGGGTCTGCGGAACCCGTGGCGTTTCTCGTTCGACAGCGCCACCGGCGACCTCTGGATCGGAGACGTCGGGCAGGACACGATCGAGGAGATCGACATGCGCCCCGCCGGCGAGGCGGCCGGTACGAACTTCGGATGGTCGGCCTTCGAGGGGACCCGCGCCTTCGACGAAAGCGCAGCCGGTGACGTCGCAGGTGACGTCGCAGGTGACGTCGCAGGTGACGCTGTCGCTCCCGTGTTCGAGTACGACCGCTCGAACGGCGAGTGCTCCGTGACCGGAGGCTATGTGTACCGGGGTGCAGCGATTCCGAACCTCGTCGGCGCCTATGTGTACGGCGACTTCTGCCGAGGCAACATCGACGCCCTCGTTCTCGACAACGGTGCGGTCGCTGCTCAGCGATCGCTCGACGTCGAGGTGCCGAGCCTGTCGTCGTTCGGACAGGGGTCTGACGGCGAGTTGTACGCGCTCAGCCTCGACGGACCCGTCTACCGCATCGACCCCGCCGGCTGACCACTCTTGGCGCCGAAGATCAGTCGGTCTTCATCATCGCGGCCGCGACCCTGCGCGTCACGGCGGCCGGCATCGTGCTGCTGCTTCCGGCCATGACCTTGTTGGTCCAGCCCGGTACCGACACGGCCTTGCCGCGCCGGAGATCCGCGAGTGCACCCTCCACGACGGTGTCGGGGGTCGTCCACAGGAACTCGGGGACGCGGCCTTCCTCGTCGCCCGACGCCGAGACGGTCCTGGAATTCGGTGCGGGTGAACCCCGGCTCGAGGACCATGACATGCACGCCCGCCTCCTTGAGCTCCACATGTAGTGACTGCGAGAACGACGAAACGAACGCCTTGGTGCCGGCGTAGGTCGCCATGTTCGGTGTCGGCTGGCGGGAAGCCAGCGACGACACGTTGAGAATCGCCCCGTGACCCCGCGACACCATCGCCGGGACGGCAGCGTGCGCGAGCCGGACCACCGCGATGACGTTGAGCTCGATCTCATCGACCTCGCGGTCGACCGGGATGCGATCGAAGCGACCGATGGTCCCGAACCCCGCGTTGTTCACGAGCAGATCGACGGGAGCCTCCGTCGACGAGACACGGCCTTCGACCCGCTCCAACTCCTCGGGGTCGGTGAGGTCGGCGGCGAGAACCTCGGCTCGGGCGCCGTGATCCGCGTCGAGGTCCTTCGCGAGCGCCTCGAGCCGTGCCCGGTCGCGGGCGACGAGCACGAGGTCGTGGCCCCCGGCACCGAGATAACGCGCGAACTGCTCGCCGATACCCGCCGAGGCTCCGGTCACCAAGGCGACCGGCCGCTCCGATTCCGTCCCCGTGCTGTCATCGTCGGCCATGCTCCGCTCCCCCACTCGTTCGCACCCGCTGTCGCGGGTCTCGGAGTCACCGTGTTCGCGCCGTCCCCCGAACGCCCCGGTTTCCGGACTCTCAGAGTCCCAGTTCGTCGGCCACCGCCGCCACTGTGGCCTCCCGGGGAGCACCCAGCTCGACCGAGTCGGTCGCCCTCTCGGGGTCCTTCAGGCCATGACCGGTCAGGGTGCACACGACCGTCTCGCCTCTCTCCACGAGCCCCGACTCCGCCGCTTTGAGCAGACCGGCCACCGAAGCCGCCGAAGCCGGTTCGACGAAGCAGCCCTCCGAGGAGGCGAGGAGGTGGTACGCATCGAGGATCTCGGCATCGGTCACAGAGTCGATCACGCCGCCCGATGCGTCTCTCGCCTCGATCGCCGCGGCCCAGCTCGCGGGGTTCCCGACCCGGATGGCGGTGGCGATCGTCTCGGGGTGCGCCACGGGCTCCCCGTGCACGATGGGGGCGGCACCGGCCGCCTGCCATCCGAGCATGCGCGGAGAACGGGTGGCGCGACCCCGCTGCGCGTACTCGACGTAGCCGCGCCAGTACGCCGTGATGTTGCCGGCGTTGCCGACGGGAATGCAGTGGACGTCGGGTGCGTCACCGAGCGTGTCGACGATCTCGAACGCGCCCGTCTTCTGACCCTCGATGCGATAGGGATTCACCGAGTTCACGACCGTGACCGCGCCCGTGGCTCCGAGCTCGCGTACGACGGTGAGCGCGTCGTCGAAGTTACCGTCGATCGGGACGACCCGTGCACCGTGCATGATCGCCTGCGCGAGCTTGCCGAGCGCGACGTGACCGGCGGGGATGACGACGGCCGCCGTGAGACCGGCGCGAGCGGCGTAGGCGGCGACCGACGCGGACGTGTTGCCGGTCGACGCGCACATGACGACCTTCGCGCCCTCTTCGAGAGCCTTGGAGATGGCGAGGGTCATGCCGCGGTCCTTGAAGGACCCGGTCGGGTTCGCGCTCTCCATCTTCAGGAGCACACGCGCTCCGACGCGCTGCGAGAGGTGAGGTGCCTCGACGAGCGGGGTGCCACCTTCGAGGAGCGTCACGACGGGCGTCGCCGCCGACACGTCGAGATACTCCCGGTAGCGCTCGATCACACCGGGCCACGACGGAGGCGCTTGTTTGGGGCTCACGTGTCGTCGCCGATCACGCGCAACATCCGGCCCACACTCTTGACGGCTTCGTGACCACGGAGCTCGTCGAGAGTCGCCGTGAAATCTGATTCGGCGGCCGGGTGCGTGACGAGATTGAGCTGTGCCTCGTCACCCAGCCCGTGCTGTTGCATCAGCTTGATCGACACACCATGACGACCGAACACGCCGGCGATCGCGGCGAGAACGCCGGGGCGGTCGGTGACCTCCATCGGCACGTAGAACTGCGACTCGACGTCGCCGATGGGCCGGATGCACCGCGAGGCGAGCGTACCCATCGCCGCGCCGGGGTGACCTCCCGCCAGATTGCGGGCAGCATCGACGATGTCGCCGAGAACCGCGCTCGCGGTGGGACCTCCGCCCGCTCCACGTCCGTAGAGCATGAGCTCGCCCACGGCGTCACCCTCGATGAACACGGCGTTGAAGGACTCGCGTACAGCGGCGAGTGGATGGCCGTCGGGGACCATCGCGGGGTGAACTCGCACGGCGACGTCGTCGCCCTGCTCGTCGGCGATGGCGAGCAGCTTCACGACATATCCGAGCTTCCGTGCTGCCTCGATGTCGTCGATCGTGATGTCGGTGATTCCCTCGCGGTGGACATCACCGAGGGTGACGAGTGCACCGAACGCGATGGATGCGACGATCGCCGCCTTGGCGGCGGCGTCGAATCCCTCGATGTCGGCGGTGGGGTCGGCCTCGGCGTAGCCCAGCGCCTGCGCCTCGGCAAGCGCTTCGTCGAAACCGGCACCCGACTCCGACATGCGCGTGAGGATGTAGTTCGTGGTCCCGTTGACGATGCCGAGTACCCGCCGGATGCGGTCGCCGGCGACGGACTCGCGCAGCGGACGGATCAGCGGGATCCCACCACCGACCGAAGCCTCGAAGAGAAAGTCGACGCCCGACGCGGCCGCCCGGTCGAACAACTCGACACCGGCGTGCGCGATCAGTTCCTTGTTGGCCGTGACCACGGGCTTGTGCGCGTCGAGCGCAGCGACGACGAGGCTCTGCGCCGGATCGGTTCCGCCGATGAGCTCGACGACGAGGTCGACGTCGTCGGAATCCACGACGGACGCGGCGTCGTCGGTGAACACCGACGCCGCCACCGGGACGTCCCGATCGCGCGAGGTGTCGCGGACCCCGACGTGTGTCACCACGAGCTGAACCCCGGTGCGCTGCGCGATCACGGGTGCGTGAGCGTCGACGAGCCGGATCAGTGCTCCACCGACGTGACCGCACCCGAGAACTCCGAGGCGAATGATGGTGTCGGTCTGGCGCGTGTCGGCCCGGCCGATATCGCTCGCGGTCGGGTTCGGGGTGGTCATGGTCTCCAGCTTCTCACGCCGGGTCGTCCAGACCGATGAGATCTTCGGCCGTCTCCCGACGTGTGACCACTCGGGCCTGTCCCTCGCGAACGAACACGATCGCCGGGCGCGGCATTTTGTTGTAGTTGGACGCCATGGCGTAGCCGTACGCACCCGTCACGGGCGTGGCCAGGATGTCGCCGACGGCGACGTCGGCGGGGAGTCGGGCGTCGGACACGACGAGGTCGCCCTGTTCGCAGTGCTTGCCGACAACGGTCGCGGTGAGGGGGCGTTCGGACTCCGCTCGGGTCGGGAGAAATGTCTCGTAGAGGGAGCCGTAGGCGGCGGGTCGGATGTTGTCGCTCATTCCGCCGTCGACCGCGACGTAGGTACGGATTCCTTCGATGTTCTTGATCGTGCCGACGGTGTAGAGGGTCAGGCCGGCGGGAGCCGCAATGGAACGGCCGGGTTCGACGCTGAGCACGGGCTCCCCCTCGAGTGAGGCCCGGTGCCAGGCGTCGCTCAGCGCGCCACGGAGCACCTGCGCGTACTGACCGATGTCCGGGACATCGTCCTCCGGCGCGTACCGCACGCCGAGTCCACCGCCCAGATCGAGCTCCCGCGCGAGAACTCCGGTGGCTGCCGCCATCGCCGCCACGAACTCCACGACGACGTGGGCCGCTTCCGCGAACGCGTCGAGCACGAAGACCTGTGAGCCGATGTGGACGTGCAGCCCCACCAACCGCATCTCCGAGGACGTCGCCATCCGTCCGAACGCCGTGGCCGCCGCGCCGGTGGCGATCGAGAGGCCGAACTTCGTGTCGTCGATTCCGGTGGTGACCGCCTCGTGGGTGTGCGCCTCGACCCCGGGGGTGACGCGGCAGGAGAACGTCGGGCGCGGGAAGCCCCGCGTCGACGAGCCCGGTGATGCGGTCGATCTCGTCGGACGAGTCGACGACGATGCGCCCGACACCCGACTCCAGCGCGGCGGCCAGTTCGTCGGATGACTTGTTGTTGCCGTGAAAGACGATGCGTTCGGGAGGGAACCCCGCACGGCGCGCCACCTCGAGCTCCCCACCGGTGGCGACGTCGAGCCCGAGGCCTTCGTCTTCGACGAGTCGCGCCATCGCGAGATTGAGGAAAGCCTTGGAGGCGTAGAGGACACCGTCGCCGAAGTGCTCCCGGTACTCGCGGGCCCGGCCGCGGAGTTCCTCCTCGTCGTAGACGAACAACGGTGTACCGAAGCGCTCCGCCAGCTCCACCAGGTCGCAGCCGCCGAGTGCGCAGCGACCGTCGGTACCGACACGGGCCGTGCGCCCGAGAAGAGAAAGGTCGAACGGAGACGCGTCTCCCGCTCCCGGCGTGCTCACGGGCCCTCGGAATCCGCCTCGGAACCCGCCTCGGGCTCCCGGCGCTCCATCGACTCCGGTGCCGAGACCCCGAGGAGGCCCAGACCCGACCCGAGCGCGATCCGCACCGCCTCGGCCAGCCAGAGCCGCGCCTGGGTGAGTTCCTCGTCGTCGGTCACGACACGGCACTCGGCGTAGAAGCGGTGGAACCTGCCCGCCAGGTCGCGTACCCAGTTCGTGACCTTGTACGGCGCCCGGAACTCGGCGGCCTCTACCACGACCTCGTCGAAGGCATGGACCGCGCGGAGGAGATCGAGCTCGCGTTCGTCGGTGAGCGGCGCGAGGTCGACGTCGTCGAGCGGACGGCGCGCGACTCCGGCATCCCTGGCGTGGCGGGCGATGGACGCAATACGGGCGTGCGCGTACTGGACGTAGTACACGGGATTCTCCATCGACTGAGCCGTCACCACGTCGAGATCGATGGTCTGGGCGGTGTCGACGCTCTGGAGAAGAAAGGTGAGGCGGCACGCGTCGGGGTCCACCTCATCCAGGATGTCCGCCAGGGTGACCACGTCGCCCGCGCGTTTCGAGAGACGGACCGATTCGCCCCCGCGTTCGAGGCGGACGAGTTGGCCCAGGATGACCTCGGGCTCACCGGGCCCCGCCCCCAGGGCCTGCATCCCTGCCTGGATGGACGGCACCTGGCCGTGGTGGTCGGCGCCCCAGATGTCGATCAGGTGGGTCCAGCCGCGGCGCAACTTGTCGCGGTGATACGCGAAGTCGGCCGCCAGGTAGGTGGTCGTACCGTCGCTGCGGACCAGAACACGGTCGCGTTGGTCGCCGTAGTCACTGGAGCGCAACCAGGTTGCACCGTCGGCCTCGAACGTGACCCCGGCCTTTTGGAGTTCGCCCAAGACATCGGCGACATCGCCGCGGTCGTGCAACGTGCGTTCGGAGAACCACGTGTCGAATTCCACTCCGATCCGGGCGAGATCCGATCGCAGTTGGCCGACCACGTGTTCGTATCCCCAGTCGCGCGCCCGGTCGACCGTCACCCCGTCGCCGAGCTCGGCGCGCATGGTGACGGCCATGTCGGCGAGATAGGCGCCGTGGTACCCGTCGTCGGGGGGCTCGCGGTCTTCGTAGCGCGCGAGGAGCGACGCCGCGAACGTGTCGAGCTGCGCTCCCCGCATCGTTCAGGTAGTACTCCCGGTGCACCGTGGCCCCGCACGCCTCTAGGAGGTTGGCGATCGCGTCGCCGACTGCGACCCACCGCCCTCCTCCGGCGTGAAGAGGCCCGGTGGGGTTGGCCGAGACGAATTCGAGGTTCACGCGGTCGCCCTCGAGCGCGTTCGAGCGACCGACCTCTCCTCCGGCGGCGACCGTGGCGCGCAGCACGTCGTGGAGCCAGCCGGGACCGAGATGGAAGTTCACGAACCCGGGGCCGGCGACCTCCACCCGGACCACGTGGGGCGGCAGGTCGGCACGCAGCACCTCCGCGAGCTCCTCGGCCACCTCCCGCGGCCTGCGTCCGGCAGGTTTCGCCACCTGGAGCGCCACGTTGGTGGACCAGTCGCCGTGCTCTCTCGCCTTCGGGGCCGACAGCTCCACGCCGCTTGCGGGCGCGGGAAACCCAGCCGTCTCGAGAGCGGCGAGGACCGAGCAACGGATCGCGTCGAGAGTCACCGAGGGTGAGGCCGGACGGATCGGAAGGAAGAGGACATCACTCGCACCGGCCTGTGCATCGTATCCGCCGGCGGCCCTTCGCGGGAGCACACGGGTGCCGGGTAACACGGCCGGAGAAAGATGGCTCGGCACGAACCGGACGATTCGGGTACGCTGTAGATCGGTCCGGAGCGCCGCTCGTGCGGTGTCGCCGGCCGAAGCCACCGTCGGGCAAGACGGACGCGCAAGACGGACGCGCAAGACGGAAGGGCGGGAAGACGTGATCGATGCGAGCGGAGCCGAGCAGGCTTCCCGCGTGTTCGCTCCCGCTTCGGAGACCGACCATGACACCACGGAGCGCGTTCACACCGAGAGTGGGGATGCGCGCCCCGAACATGCGCGCCCCGAACAGGCGCGCTCGGAACACACCCCGCTTTCGGAGAACGACCGCGGGAGTGACGCCGTGATGTCGCCGGTGATCGACCTCGTGAACGAGCTCGCCACCGACGGCGCGGGTCTCTCGCTCATCTACCGCGCACTCGACGACGTTGTCGACCGCTGCGACCTCGTCGACGCCGCCGTTGTGGTGGAAGAACCCGGGCTCGGTCGCCAGGTCTTTCGCGCAGGGCGACGACCGATCGGGGAGGCCGACGAGGCGTTGCTCACGGCTCCCACCGGCCTCTACACCGAGCCGGAGATCTCCAACGCCGATTTCGACCCGGGTCTGCTCGTCAACCTCTGCGTGCTCGCGCTCCGTCTGGAAGTCCTGCGCTACGACGCGTGGCACGATCCTCTCACCGGTCTCTTCGACCGGCGCAGCTTCGACCGGCTTCTCGAGATGTCGACGGCCCGCGCCATCCGCCACGACTGGCCCTTCACTCTCGTCATCCTCGACGTCGACCACCTGAAGGACATCAACGACAACGACGGACATGCCGCGGGTGATGCCGCTCTGCGGACGGTCGCCGACCGCTTCCGCAACGTCCTGCGTTTCGGTGACAACGCCGCGCGTATCGGCGGCGACGAGTTCGCTCTGATCCTGCCGGGCACCGATCCCGCCGAGGTCCCGGGCCTCCTCGAGCGGGTCCGTCAGGGAGAGGGCACCACGCCGGTCCCGACCTTGTCGTTCGGTGCCGCGCAGTGCCCCACGGAAGCGAAGGACTACGACACATTGTTCCGTCTCGCCGACGAGCGGATGTACGCAGCAAAGGGCCGCCGCGCATGAGTCTCGACGATCTGGAACTGGAACTCCGCAAACTCGAGGGCGTGCAGTCCGCCGGTTTCAACAAGCGCGACGACGTGCTGCTCGTCCAGGTCCACACTCACACCACTGCAGTGGAGCCCGACCTGGCACTGCATGCGCTGCGCATCGCGTACCGCCACTCTGATCAGCCCGTTGCGGTCGAGGTCGTGCGTTGGCGGGAGCGCGGCGACACAGCACCCGCGCCGGATCACGGCGCGCCACACGAGACCATCGCTACGGGCGGTTCCGGCAACGGCTCCCCCAACGGCGACGTGATCGACCTGGTGGACACGGTGCCCTCCGAGCATCCCGACCTTCCGGGTGAAACCCCTGTGGACCCCTCACCCACCGAACCCGGACCTCCCGCAGGCCGAAACGACTCGCCCGAGAAACGGGTCCGGCTCCTGGCGGTACTCACCTTCCCCGACACCGACGAAATCGAAGTGCACCTCACCCTCGATGGTCGGCGCAGCATCGGTCGGGGCTCGACGGCGCACGAGGCCACCGCAGCGGTGGAGGCGACGCTCGACGCCCTGCGCCGGTTCACGCCCACGCTCGAGTACCGACTGGGCTGGGTGCGTCCGGTCGAGGGTGAAGGCGGCGCCGACCATCCCGTCTACGCCGTGGAACTCGAGTGCGACGGCGCCTCCCCCACGCTCCATGGCCTGTCGCGCGGTGCCGGCGCGTTCGAAGCCGCGGCCCGCGCCACTCTTCAGGCGCTGAACCGCACACTCGCACTGGAACTCTGGGCAGCAGGCTGAGGACGAACCGGGCTCATTCCCGCTCTTGGCGCCTTCGGCGCCGGGCCGCTGGGCCACGCCTCGGGCGCCGCAGGGTACCTGCGGCGCTGATCCTCGGCTCTAGGATTTGCGGGCTCGCCCTCGTAGCTCAGCGGATAGAGCATCGGCCTCCGGAGCCGTGAGCGCAGGTTCGATTCCTGCCGAGGGCGCCACCTGAAACTAATGGGAACCGGGCGTCTCACATCTTGCGCCTCACACCTTGCGCTCCACCGCCCGAGCATCACGAGCAGGCGGCTCTGCCGATTCGTCGGGAAGGGACCATCCGGTTCGGCGCCGAACATGCCGCTCGCACGCAGTTCGACGAGCTGGGGTTCGATGACGTTCCAGCATGCATCCACGAGCTCAGGATCCAACTGTGCGTCCTGGTCCGTCGCGACCGCCAGATCCCAACCGTGCACGAGAACATCGATGAGGCGGTGACCCGCGTACACCTCGCCGGGGACTGGCCCGTACGAGACCGCACAGGGGGCTTCGAGTGCTCCCGGCGCCTCGAACGCCAGCGCGGCGGCCTCGGCGGATTCGTCGTAGGCCCGGAGCGGATCGGCTCCCAGACGATCTCCCTCGAGCCGATCCCCCACCTCGTCGATCGACCTCCCGGCAACGAGCTCGGCGGCCCACAGATTGCCGACGACGACGTGGTTGACGAGCCCGCGGACATCCCAGTCATCACAAGGCGTGGGATTCGCCCATCGGTCCGGGCCGATGCCGGCGACGAACCCTCGCGTCGAATCGAGTGCCCGACGATGGAATGCCGCGATGCTCGTGTCGTGCTCTTCCACCTGATCTTCGAGCTGCATTGTCATCGTCACCCCTTCACGTAGGAAAGCTTCTCGGAGATCCGGCCGTCCCTCACCCGAAACACGTCCACGCCGCGGACATGACCGTCCGCCCACGTGTAGCGCCAGAGTTGGACGACGCGGTCCCCGGCCTCGATGGTGTCTTCCACGTCGAAATTGCTCGACGGGTCGGCGAAGATCGGTTCCCATGCCGCACGGATGGCGTCACGGCCCTCACATCGGGTTCCCTCGGGCGCAGGACCGGTCGCCTCGAAAACGGAGTCGTCGGTGAGCATCGACAGTGCCCGCTCGAGATCATGGCCCGCCCACGCAGAGCCGAACTCGTCCACCACGTCCGCCGCACGCACGCAAGCGCCCGATCGACTACTTGGCGTAGTTGCCCGCACCGAACCAGTCGACGACCACAACCCGCTCGTCGCCCACCACCCAGGCGTCGTGACCGCTCGGCAATGACGTCACGTCGCCCGGCCGGGCGACGAACTCGGTGCCGTCATCCATCCGGATCGCCAGCTGCCCCTCGACGTGATACTGGAAGTGCGGCGCTTCACAGCTGTCGGTGCCGGCGAGCGGCTTCACATCGTTCGACCACCGCCATCCCGGCTCGAGCACGAGGCGTCCGACCTCCCCGTCCCCGACTTTGACGATCTCGGCGTAGTCCATGGGGGAACTCGCGTGTCTCGTCGGGTTCCCCGAAACTGCGGTGCTCTGTCTCTTGCACGGATCACCGTCCCTTCCTCGACAACCCCTCGGCAGCCATCCCACTCCCGAGCGGGTCACCTGCTAACTTCCTTACTAGTAAGTAAGTACCGTCGTCGGGATGTCAAGGGTTTTCTTGTGACGAGTCAGAGCCGCGGCCGGAGCGACGGGGGTGCCACCGCCGACAGGATCCTCGATGTCGCCGAGCGCCTCGTCCAGACCCGTGGATACAACGGATTCAGCTACGCGGACGTCGCCGGGGAATTGGGCATCACCCGGGCCGCCCTGCACTACCACTTCGCCGGCAAGGCCGAGCTCGGCACGGCGTTGGTCGCTCGCTACACGAATCGCTTCGAGGAGGCTCTCAGGAAGGCGGACGCAGACCTCGCGGACGCGCCGCGCAGACTCGATGCCTACGTCCAGCTGTACATCGAAGTGCTGCGACGCGGACGGATGTGCCTGTGCGGAATGCTCGCCGCCGAATTCCAGACGTTGCCGAAATCCATGCGGACGACTGTCGAAGACTTCTTCGCCCGCAACGAGAGCTGGCTCACCGGTGTACTCGAGTCGGGCCTCCGGGACGGTTCGCTGCGCCTGGACGGATCAGCCGACGAGGTGGCACGGATCGTCGTCGGCGAGCTCGAAGGTGCGATGCTGATCGCCCGACTGCACAATGACGCGGACGGTTTCGAGGCCGCCGTCGGTCACCTTCTCGGAGCGCTCCGAAGCCCAAGCATCGCCTAAGTCCCGCAACTCCGACTCCAGCGCCCTCTCGTCGGTATTCTGGGTTCTCGCCGAGCTCTCGAGAGGCACAGTGGTGAGCCAGTCATCGGTCGACGCACTCGACCGCCGCGTTGTCCTCATCACCGGTGCGGGGTCGGGGATCGGCGCGGCGACGGCGCGGCGCTTCGCCCGGGCGGGCGCGTCGGTGTGCGCCGTCGATCTGGACCAGGAGGCGGCCGACCGGATCGCTGCGGAGGTCGGCGGACTGGCCGTTCGAGCGGATGTCGGAAAGCCCGCCGAGGTAACCGCGGCGTTCGCCGCATGTGAGGAGCGCTTCGGCGGTGTCGACGTCGTTCACCTGAACGCCGGCGTCGTCACCGGGCACGGAGAGATGGACACTCTTCCCGACGAGGTCTACCGACGCATCATGCGGGTGAACGTCGACGGCGTCGTCTTCGGGATGCGGGCGGCGATCCCGGCCCTCAGCCGCCGAGGAGGCGGCGCCGTGGTGGCGACGGCCTCGCTGGCAGGCATCATCCCGTTCGCCCCGGACCCGATCTACGCGCTGACCAAGCACGCCGTCGTGGGATTCATCCGCAGCGTCGCCCCGCTCGTGGAGACGGCGGGGATCACTGTCAACGCGGTGAACCCCGGAATCGTCGACACGCCGATGACGGCCGCTATCCGCGAACCGCTCGTCGCCGACGACTTTCCTCTGCTCGCGGCGGAGGAGATCGCGGATGCGGTCCTCGACGCGGCCACCAGCGGGCGCACCGGCGAGTGCTGGGTGTGCCAACCCGGCCGCGATCCGGAGCCGTACGAGTTCCACGACGTACCGGGCCCGCGGACATCAGGTGGGGCGGGCCGGCGCCCCCCGGGACTCGACGACGGAGAACTCTCGCTGGACTGAGCGGGCCCGTCTCCCCGACCCTTGCCCGAGCCGTCCCGAGACATCCCCGAGCCGTGGCGGAATCGGAGACCGGTCCGCTCCGCTGCTCGGTATCCTCGGATGAGCCAGAAAGGTCGAACGTGCCACATCAAGACGCTACGGATGCAGCTGTTCCCGACGAGGACGCTCCTCGACGAGAAGGCTCCCGACGAGGACGCTCCCGACCAGAACGCTCCCGAGCCGGGCGCTGCACCGCCCACTGTGATCGTCGAGGACGCCGATCCCGCCATGGCCGACTCTTCGGACTCTTCGGATGCCTCAGGCGCCGAGCCGGGTGACGACGACTCCGGGAGCGAACAGGTCTCGAGCCCCACGAAGCTCATCCGGATCGCCTCGATGGTCCGCACCATGCTCGAGGAGGTTCGCCAGGCGCCCCTCGACGAGCAGAGCCGACGACGTCTACGTGAGATCTACGAGCGCACGATGACCGAGCTGCGCGACGTTCTGTCCGACGATCTGCGCGACGAGCTCGACGAGATGGTGATCCCCTTCACCGCCGATGCTCCCAGCGAATCCGAGTTGCGGATCGCGCAGGCACAGCTCGTGGGCTGGCTGGAAGGCCTGTTCCACGGAATCCAGGCCAGTCTCTTCCAACAGCAGGCCGCGGCAAGCGCCCAGCTCGAGGAGATGCGTCGACGCGCGGCGCTCGAGGCTCCGTCCGCCGGCGCACAGGGACCCGGCGGACGCGGCGGACCCGGCGGACCCGGCACGGGGCAGTACCTGTGAGCGTTGCAACCGGAACCAGCGGCGCTCACGGGCTGGTCGCCGAGCAGTTGGCGGGGCTACACCGCGGCGCAGCAGCCCGAGTGGCCCGACGACGACGCGTTGGCCGCCGCGCTGCGCGAGCTCGAAGGGATGCCACCGCTGGTCTTCGCGGGTGAGTCGGAAACTCTCACGGATCTCCTCGGCGAGGTCGCAGGCGGACGGGGCTTCCTGCTCCACGCCGGTGACTGCGCCGAGTCGTTCGACGCCTTTTCGGCCGATTCCATCCGCGACAAGTTGAAGATCATTCTCCAGATGGCGGTGGCCCTCGGGTACAGCACCGGAGTTCCGACGGTGAAGGTGGGGAGGATCGCCGGACAGTTCGCCAAACCGCGCTCGTCCGCCACCGAGACCCGCGACGACGTCGAGCTCCCGTCGTTTCGTGGCGACATGGTGAACGGGAAGGCCTTCGACGCCGACTCACGTCGGGCCGACCCGCAGCGTCTCCTGCGCGGCTACCACCAGTCTGCGGCCACGCTGAATCTCGTCCGCGCCTTCACCAAAGGTGGTTTCGCCGCGTTGTCACGGGTGCACAACTGGAACCTCGAGTTCGTGTCGTCGAGTCCGGAAGGGCGCCGCTACGAGGCTCTCGCCCGGGAGATCGACCGTGCCGTCAACTTCATGGCGGCGTGCGGCATCGTGCTCGACGACGAGCTCCAGCTCCACCAGGTCGACTTCTACACGTCCCACGAGGCGTTGCTTCTCGGCTACGAGGAAGCGCTCACGCGGCGCGACTCGCTCAGCGGATCCTGGTTCGACTGCTCGGCGCATCTCGTGTGGATCGGCGATCGCACCCGCCAGCTCGACGGTGCGCACGTGGAGTTCCTGTCCGGCGTGCAGAACCCGATCGGCGTGAAACTCGGTCCGACGACACGTGTCGACGAGGTACTCGGGCTGTGCGAACGGCTCAACCCCGCGCGCCGACCGGGCCGTCTCACCCTTGTGAGCCGCATGGGGGCAGGCCGGGTACGCGAGGTGCTCCCGTCGCTTCTCGGCGCCGTGCCGCGACGCGGGCCATCCGGTTGTGTGGGCCTGCGACCCGATGCACGGCAACACGTTCAGCCACGAGACCGGCGTGAAGACCCGGCGGTTCGACGACATCATGGACGAGTTGCGTGCCTTCTTCGAGCTGTGCGGCGACGCCGGCGTCTGGCCCGGCGGGGTGCACGTCGAGCTCACGGGCGAGAACGTCACCGAGTGCCTCGGCGGTTCCCAAGAGGTGCTCGACGCCCAACTCGTGGATCGCTACGAAACGCAGTGCGACCCCCGCCTGAACGCCCGTCAAGCTCTCGACCTGGCGTTCCAGGTGGCCGAGCTCCTCCGCCGGTGACTCTCTCGTGACCCCCGGCCGCGACGATCTCGGACCCAACGCAGGGCTCGTCGAGGATCTCTACCGGCGCTACGCCGAGAACCCCGACTCGGTGAGCCAGGCATGGCGCGACTTCTTCGCCGACTACACGCCGGGGCCCGAACCCACCCAGCCGCCCACCGAGCGCAGGCCCACCGAACCCGCGGCCGCACCATCACACCGTGCCGTCTCGAGTGACGCCGATGCACCCGAGACCGCACCCGAAACGACCATCACCGGCGACGACACGGAGACGCTGCGCGGAGCCGCGGCCCGAGTGGTCGAGAACATGGAGGCGAGCCTCGCCGTTCCCACGGCCACGTCGGTGCGAACGGTTCCCGCCAAGCTGCTCGAGGTCAACCGTCAGATCCTCAACAACCAGCTCCAGCGTCACGGTCGCCGAAGGTGTCGCTTCACGCACCTCATCGCCTTCGCCGTCGTCCGGGCGATCGGCAGGGTTCCGGAGATGAACGCCACCTACGGCCTCATCGACGGTGCCCCGGGCGTCGCCCGACACAAGCACGTGAATCTGGGAATCGCCGTCGACGTCGAAAAGCGCGACGGCACCCGCTCACTGCTGGTGCCCAACATCCGTGACTCGGAGTCCCACGACTTCGCAGGCTTCGTCGACGCCTACGAGGAGCTCATCCGCCGGGTCCGCTCCGGAAAGCTGTCGCCCGACGACTTCGCCGGCACCACGGTCAGCATCACGAACCCCGGGATGATCGGCACCGAACACTCCGTCCCGCGGCTCATGCCCGGTCAGGCTCTGATCGTAGGGGTGGGTTCGATCGCCTATCCGAGCGCCTACGAGGGTGCCGACGACGCGACACTGGCCCGGATCGGTGTTTCGAAGACCGTCACGCTCACGAGTACCTACGACCACCGGGTCATCCAGGGCGCCGAGAGCGGTGAGTTCCTCCGGTGGGTCCACGAATTCCTTCTCGGAGCCGAGGGCTTCTACGACGAGTGCTTCGCCAGCTTCGGCGTGCCCTACGAGCCGGCCCGCTGGAAGGTCGACTCGAGCCCGGCCGAGGACTCCTTGGCCGCACACGAGAAGGTCGTTCACGTGCACCAGCTCATCAACATGTACCGCGTGCGTGGGCACCTCATCGCGAACCTCGATCCCCTCGGCTACACCACGCCGTCGACGCATTCCGAGCTCGATCCCGAACACTGGGGCCTCACCATCTGGGACCTCGACCGCGTGTTCCCGACCGGTGGGCTGGCGGGGTCGCGAGTCGCATGACGCTGCGCGACATCCTCGGCGTGCTGCGCGATGCCTACGCCCGCACCATGGGTGTGGAGTACATGCACATCCAGGAGGCCGACCAGAAGGAGTGGATTCAGGAACGCTTCGAAGGCGGCACGCCCCCACCCTCTCTGGAGACCAAACGTCGAATCCTCGACCGGCTGAACGCGGCCGAGGCGTTCGAAGCCTTCCTCCACACGAGGTTCCTGGGACACAAGCGGTTCAGCCTCGAGGGTGCGGAAGCGCTCGTCCCGATGCTCGACGCCCTCCTCGACCATGCGGCCGACGCGGGGATTCCCGAAGCCGTGATGGGCATGACCCACCGCGGGCGCCTCAACGTGCTGGGCAACATCCTCGGGAAGTCGTACGCGCAGATCTTCCGTGAGTTCCAGGGTGCGCTCGACCCCGATCTCCCACAGGGCTCGGGTGACGTGAAGTACCACCTCGGGGCGACCGGCGTTCACGAGAGCGCCGAGGGCAACCGCCTCGAGCTCCGGCTCGCTTCCAACCCGAGCCACCTCGAAGCCGTCGACCCCGTGGTGGAGGGCATGGCGCGCGCGCGCGACGACGAACTTCCGCGGCGGACCGGGAAGCGTGCGTGCCCGATTCTGATTCACGGCGACGCGGCGTTCGCCGGCCAAGGGGTCGTCACCGAGACGCTCAATCTCTCGGAGCTCCCGGGCTACGACGTCGGTGGCACGGTGCACATCGTGGTGAACAACCAGCTCGGATTCACCACCGATCCCGAGCACGCGGCGATCGAGCGTCTACGCCACCGACGTCGCCAAGATGGTGCAGGCGCCGATCTTCCACGTGAACGGTGACGACCCCGAGGCCTGCGTGCGGGTCGTGCAGATCGCCTTCGACTTCCGCCAGCGCGTTCCACAAGGACGTCGTGGTCGACATGGTCTGCTACCGCCGCTACGGGCACAACGAGACCGACGAGCCGGCGTTCACCCAACCTCGGATGTATGCACGCATCGACGCGCACAGGTCGGTCCGCAAGCTCTACACCGAGACCCTCGTCAACCGCGGAGACATCACACTCGACGAGGCCGAAGCCGCGCTCGAGGCTTTCGGCTCGATCCTCGAAGGCGCCTTCGCGGAACTCGACCGTGCAGACGACGGAACGGAGAGCGCCGCCGTTGCCTCGCCGGGCGGGTCGGCGGGCGACTCGGGTCCCGCTGCCGACGTCGGAACGACGGACCGCCCGACCGCGGTGGAGCGCGACCGGCTCGACGAGGTGGTGGAGGCCATCACCACCTGGCCCGACGACTTCCACCCGCACGAGAAGCTCGCGAGCGCCATCCGGGCCCGTCGTGACGAGTTCGACACCGACCGCGTCGACTGGGCACTCGCGGAGTCCCTGGCTCTGGGCTCGCTGGTCATCGAGGGTGTGCCCGTCCGACTCGCCGGCCAGGACACGCGCCGCGGCACGTTCTCCCAACGCCACGGTGTTCTCGTCGACGTCGAGACGGAGGAGGAGTACGTCCCGCTCGCGCATGTGAACGACGCTCCAGGCGCCGATGCGGCTCTACGACTCCGTGCTTTCCGAGTACGCGGCCCTCGGCTTCGAGTACGGATACTCGGTGGCGGCTCCCGACGCATGGGTCGGCTGGGAGGCACAGTTCGGCGATTTCGCGAATGGTGCGCAGATCACGATCGACCAGTTCATCGCCGCTGCCGAAGACAAGTGGGGTCAACGCAGTTCCCTCACCATGCTGCTTCCCCACGGCTACGAGGGTCAGGGGCCCGAACACTCGAGCGCGCGCCTGGAACGGTTCCTGATCCTTGCCGCGGAGGAGAACATGCGGATCGTGTATCCGACGACGGCCGCCCAGTACTTCCACGTTCTCCGACGCCAGTCGTGTGCAGCCCGTCGCGTCCCGCTCGTGTGCCTGACCCCGAAGCGTTACCTACGGATGCCCGACACCGTCTCCACGGTCAACGAGCTCACATCCGGCGGTTTCCGGGAGGTTCTCGACGACGACCGCGATCCGCAGGGCGTTCGGCGGGTCCTGCTCTGCACGGGCAAGATCGCCCACGAGCTCCGCGCCGAGCGCGACGAACGCGATTCGCCGGTTGCTGTCGTGCGTCTCGAACAGCTCTACCCGTTTCCCGGCGAGCAGCTGCTCGCGACCCTGGCGCGGTACCCGGATGATCCGGAACTGCGCTGGGTTCAGGAAGAGCCGGAGAACATGGGGGCCTGGGGTTTCGTGCGGGGCCGCATGATCGACCTGGCCGGAGCCGACCCGGGCCTCGAGGTCGTGGCCCGCCCGGCCAGCGGGAGCCCGGCCACCGGTTCCCACAAGGTGCACGAGGCCGAACAGCGCGCCATCATCGACGCGTCTCTCGCCTGAGTGCCTTCCAGCCGATCCAGCCGACGGCAACCCCGAACCCGAGAGAGATCGCGGCGAGAACGCCGTGGACGACCTTGAAGCCGACCGAATCGTCGGTGCCCGCCATCAGGTAGAGCCGACTGATCCACACGTAGAGCGTCCAGCCGGCGGCAGCCAGCAGGACCCACGCAGCTCGTTTCGTCACGATGCCGCCTGCACGGCGGCCAGGGCGCGATCGATGGCTTCGTCGGAGGCAGGCGTGAGCGGGAGCCGGAGGTCGGGAGTGGGGATTCGACCCTGGCGGTGGAGGACACCCTTGAACACCGACGGGTTGGGCTCGGCGAATGCGGCGGTCACGACCGGCAGCAGAGCCTCCGCGTGTGCTCGACCGTCGTCGATCTTGCCGGCGAGGCCACACTCGATCATCGCCACGAACCGTTCCGTGCACAGGTGCGACGACGCGCAGATCGCTCCGGATCCGCCCATGAGAACGACGGGGAAGAGGAACGGGTCTTCTCCTCCGAGGACGTGGAAGCCGTCGGGCTTGCCCGCCAGGATCTCGAGTGTGTCGAGGTCGAGACCCACGGTCGCCTGCTTGACGCCTGCGACGTTGTCGAGGGCGGCCACCTCGAGCATCGCCGCCGGCTCGAGATTCCGGCCGGTGCGCATCGGGATGTTGTAGACGACCACAGGAACCGGAGACGCCGCGGCCGCGGCACGGAAGTGCTCGACGATCGCCTTCTGGGCGGGACGTACGTAATAGGGAACGACCACGAGTGTTCCCGCGAGAGCCGGAGTGCCCTCGAGCGCCGTCACCGCCTCGACGGTCGTCGCCGTGTTGTTGGTGCCTGCTCCGACGATCAGCTGTGCGCCCTTTGCGGCGCACACCGACGCGCATGCGCTGGTGACGTCGTGTCGCTCCTGCGCATTCAGCGCCGGTGACTCGCCGGTCGTTCCGAGTGCGACGATTCCCGTCGCGCCGGCGCCGAGGTACTCCTCGCACAGATGCTCGATCGCGTCGAGAGCGACACTTCCATCGGCCGCGAACGGTGTGATGAGGGGGACGTAGACACCGCGAAGATCGAGGTCGGCCGCCATGAACCGAAGCGTAGCCGCGGCCCTTCCGGCGTCTACCCTCCGTTCGTGGACGGCGACGGACTGCGCATCCTCGCAACGTTGCTCGTCGGCTTTGCCACCGGGATCGTGTCGGCCATGTTCGGAATCGGCGGCGGTGTCGTCGCCAAGCCCGCCATCCGCGGGCTCGGCGCCACTCCTCTCGAGACCGTCGGTTCGACTCTTCCCGCGGTCATCCCGTCGGCTCTGAGCGGCACGATCCGATATGCACGCGAGGGCCTCGTCAGCTGGCCCATCACGGCGCGTGTCGCCGGTCTCGGCGCCGTCTTCGCCGTCGTCGGGGCGCTCGTCAGCGAGGCGCTACCGGGAGACGGCCGGGTTCTCATGATCGCCGTGGCTGTGGTCGTCGGGTACACCGCCGCCCGGATCGCCCTGGATCATACCGAGCCCCTCGCTTCGTCAATCGACAATGCGGATCGCCACCGAACATCATCGGGGATCGTCGGATCCGAGGTCGTGGCGGTTGCCAATGGTCAGGCGCTCGTCATCGGCGCAGCCGCCGGCATCGTGAGCGGCTTGCTCGGTCTCGGCGGTGGGATCGTCATTGTTCCGGCCCTCGCCCGCTGGGTCGGACTTCCCATCAAGATCAGCGTCGCCACCTCCCTCGCGTGCGTGGGAATCATCGCGGTACCCGGTACCGTGACCCACGCGATCTTGGGCAACATCAACTGGGCGTTCGCCGTCCCCCTCGCCTTGGGCGTCATCCCGGGTGCGTGGTTCGGTGCTCACCTCACCATTCGCGCCGACGAACGTGCTCTGCGCCTCGCAGTGGGTTGCGTGCTGGGCGCCGTGGCCATCGTGTCGGGCGTCTCTGAGGTGCTGGCGCTGATTTGATTCCGACGGCCTCGATCGGCGGACCGGTCAGCGGTCCTCGCCCGGGGCCGCCTCCCCGTCCGCGAGCTCGCGTGCCCGGGTGAAGACGTCGTCGAGCATCTCCTCGGTGAGTCGGCCGGTGAACGTGTTCTGCTGACTGGGGTGGTAGCAGCAGACGATTGTGGCGGCTGCCGAGCCCATCGAGTCGAGACGCACCTCCGCCCCGTGTCCGAAGGCGGGCCGGGGTGACGGAAGCGTGACTCCCTCCTCGCGGAGCAGACGCCACAACGCCTGGTACGCGAAGCCTCCGAGGACCACGAAGACGCTCGGCCGGAGGATCTGGATCTCGCGGGCGAGAAAAGGACCACACCTGTCGCGCTCGACTGTCGTGGGCTTGTTGGCGGGAGGTGCGCAACGCACAGCGGCTGTCACTCGCACCCGGTCCAGCCGGAGTCCGTCGTTTGCCGACCGTGCCGTGGGTTGGCTGGCAAAGCCCGCACGGTGCAGCGCGGCGTAGAGCCAGTCGCCGGATCGATCACCGGTGAACATCCGTCCGGTCCGGTTGGCACCATGGGCCGCCGGGGCCAGGCCGACGATCAGGATCTCGGCATCGGGATCCCCGAAACCGGGCACCGGTCTCCCCCAGTAGCGCTCACCTCGGAACGACGCTCGCGGGTTCGCCGCGACCTCCTCACGCCATGCCACCAGCCGCGGACACCGACGGCATTCGACGACCTCACTGTCGAGGGACACCAGGGTGTCAGGCGGGGGCGGGCCGATTCTCCCGTGGTCGGACGTAGCGTTCAGACATGAGCCTCCGAGGCTACGGGCGGTCGCCACTCGGAGGATGACCGGCCGGAGTGAGGGCGACGGGCCGGGATAGACGGGCCCCGGATGAGTGTCACACCGGGGTTCTACGCTGATTCTGTCGATGCGGAGGTGTTGTTCTCCGCTCGGTCTCTTCCCCCGATGGCTTTCGCCTGTGCGTTGCCGCTTGCTTTGTGGCGTCGCGCGGGCGGTGGGAGTTCGGGAGGAGGTGGCTGTGGAGGAACTACCGGAGGAACCACGGGAAGAACCGGCGGGCGGGTCTGATTCCGCTGGAGACAGGGGATCGGATGTGGGGCCGTTGGGTCAGGAGATCCTGGATCTGTTCGGGGCCGTCTACCGCCTCGAGGCGAGGCTGTCGGAGCGGATCGCCGCGTTCGATGCGTCGCGGGAGTGGGAAGTCGACGGCTCCGCGTCGGCTCAGGCGTGGTTGCGCTACCACGGTCGACTGTCGCCTTCGGCGGCGTCGGGTGCGGTCAAGACCGCCCGTCGCCTGCGGCACCTGCCGAGAACCGCAGGAGGCGTTCGCTGCCGGCGAGATCTCGTCGGATCATGTCCGTGTGATCGCCACCGGCACCGACGTCGCCGAAAGTCTCGACGGTCACGACGAGATCGACGCGGTCGAGGTTGCGCGGCTGGTGGCCGAGGGCGAGAAGGTCTTCGTCGATGCTGCTCGCGACCTGGACCCGGGGCGGTTGCGTCGTGTGGTGACCCATTGGCGTCATGTTGTCGAACCGAGGGTGGTCGTCACCGACGAAGTAGCGGCCGTGTGCCGTCGCAAGCTGCACATGTCCCAGACACTCGAGGGACGGTTCATCCTCGATGGCGAGTTGGATCTCGAGGGAGGCGCTCTCGTCAAGACCGCCCTCGACGCGCTCATGCAACCAGACCCGGCCGATGGCCCTCGCCGCACCACGTCGCGCCAACGCGCCGACGCACTCGTCGAGCTGGCCCGCCAGAACCTCGACAGCGGACAGCTCCCCACCCGGGCGGCGAGAAGCCGCATCTGTCGATCCTGGTGCCGCTCGAGACCCTCGAAGCCCGCACGCGGCGCACCCGCAGCGGAATTCGACAACGGCGAGCTGATCAGCGGCGAAGCTGCACGGCGCCTCGCCTGCGACGCCGGCATCAGCCGCATCGTCACCGACGGAACGAGCCAGGCCCTCGACGTCGGACGACGAACTCCCACGATCCCGCCGGCCATCCGCCGGGCACTCATCGTACGCGACCGTGGCTGCGCGTGGCCCGGATGCGACCGGCCGCCCGGCTGGTGCGACGCCCACCACCTCGTGCACTGGGCCAACGGCGGCAGCACATCGCTCGACAACACCGTGCTCGTCTGCCGAGCACATCACACCAAACTCCACGAACACCACTGGAGAGCGAGACTCACCGCCGACGGAGAACTCGAGGTCAAGCCGCCCTAGAAGCGCGAACGCGGCCGCCGCTAGCCTGCCGTCGGTGCGGGTGCTGCTGGTGGTGAACACGACGGCGTCGTCGGTGACGGCGCGGACGCGGATCGTCATCGGCAAGGCACTCGACGCCGACCACGACCTCCGGGTGGTCGAGACATCCCGACGGGGTCACGCCACGAGGCTGGCACGCGGCGCCGCTGTGGACGGGTACGACGTGGTCATCGTCCTCGCGGGCGACGGCACGCTCAACGAGGCGGCCGACGGCCTGGTCGGGACTGAGACGGCGCTCGCGGCGCTCCCGGGTGGGTCCACCAACGTCCTCGCGCGGACGATGGGCATACCCATGGACCCCGTCGAGGCGACAGGACAGTTGCTCGACGCGTTGGACCGCCGCGCCTTTCGGAAGGTCGGTGTCGGGTCGGTGTCGGGACGACGGTTCCTGTTCCACGCCGGTCTGGGCTTCGACGCCGCCGTGATCTCCCAGGTCGAGCGTCGGGGGTGGCTCAAGAGATACCTGGCGCATCCCGTCTTCGTGGCGGCAGCGTTCGACACGTGGGTCCGGCACTACGACCGCACGACCCCGTCCATGCGCCTCGAGCTTCCCGGCGAGACGATCGACGGCTGCTATTTCGTGATCATCTCCAACACGACGCCCTATACCTATCTCGGGCACCGTCCGATCGAAGTGGCTCCCGAGGCGGCTCTCGACCGCCCTCTCACCATCACGGCGTTCCGGTCGCTGTCGGCCTACCTGCTCCTGCGCGGCGCGGCATCTGCGCTCACGACCGGCCGCTTCGTCCGCAAGAGCTCGAAGCTGGTCCATCGCCAGAACGTCGAATCGTTCTCGGTCATCGGCACCCGCCCGTTTCCGTATCAGGTCGACGGTGACCACCTGGGCGACGCCGATCGACTGGACGTCACCTACGAGGCCGACGCTCTCAGGCTTCTCGTTCCGTAGCGCCTTCGTTCTCTGCGCTCACTCCCCGGACGACGCGTCGGCTGCCACTGCGTCACGAAGCGCCACGGCGGCGGAGGGTCGGTCGGTGATCACAGCGTCGACCCCTGCGGCGACAAAGCGACGGATCTCACCGGCATCGTTGACGGTCCACGGTCTGAGCGCCACACCCAGATCCCGGGCGCGACCCACGACGCCGGGGACATCCGCTCGAGAGAGTGCCCGGTGTGCAACGTGGACGCCCTGCAGGTCACGGTGGGCGGCTGCACGGACGGCGGCGAGGGGTTCCAGATCCGGAAGCGTGAGCCACGCGGTGTCGATCGAACGGTCGATCTCGCGCACACGTTCAAGAGTCGGAACGTTGAACGACGAGATCACGACGGCGGGATCGACGGCGGGATCGACGACGGAATCGACGACGGGATCGACGGACGTTCGGCGCCGGGACAGGCGGTCGACCACAGCGTCGGTGACACGTTCGGTGGGATCGAAATCGGGTTCGGTCGGGAGGTTCTTGATCTCGATGTTGACGAGCGACAACCCCACACACGCGTCGAGCGCTTCGTCGAGGGTCGGAACCCACGGAAGAGTTGAACGGATCGCCTCGAAGGCCGCGTGGACGAGCACACCGATCCCGTCGGCACTGGAATCATGGTGGACGATCAACACGCCATCAGCGCTGCGACGAACGTCGAGTTCTACGCCGTCAGCGCCGGCTGACCGAGCAGCCTCGAACGACGCCGCGGTGTTCTCACGTGCTCGGGTGTGGTCCCCTCTGTGAGCCAGGACCATCGTGGGCGAATGCGGAGGTGGCGGGCCGGGCGAACGCCCGTGTGTCGGTTCGGTCATGGACCGATGATGCAACCTCGGCACGGGAATGTGGCAGTCGAGGTGGACAACCGGTTGCCGTCCGAGTGCCGGTGCCGCCGCCCGAAAGGTGCGGGACGGGACGCAAACTCGCAGGTCACGGCCCTTGTCACTCCGAAACTGTCCCGGTAGCGTGCCGGGAGGACGGGAGGCGCAATCCGCCCCCGCACCGACAGTCACGGTTCATCGGTTGCGTCGTTCGGGCCCTGACACAGAGACCGGAGGACCGTGGCACTTACGTGGATCCGAACCCACGACTGGGACGTCGACGACTGGCGGACGAGTTCGTTGTGTCGCGACACAAACCCGGAGTTGTTCTTCCCGATCGGATCGACGGGCGAAGCCCTCGACCAGATCGAGGCCGCCAAGGCTGTCTGCTCCGAATGTCTCGCTCAGGTCGAGTGCCTCGAGTTCGCGTTGAACACGAATCAGGAGGCCGGGGTCTGGGGTGGAGCTACTGAAGACGAACGACGTCGGATGCGACGTGCGCGTCGGGCAACGGAGATGACGCGTAGCTAGCCGACGACGAGGCCGTCGGGGCGCTGCGGTACGGGGATTCTGAGCCGTACACGGGTGCCGCCATCACGCTCCAAGTCGATCGTGCCTTCCAACTCCGTCGTCACGAGCGCCTGAACGATCGAGAGGCCGAGTCCCTTCGACTCGTCGAGGTTGAAGTTCTCCGGTAGCCCGACGCCGTCGTCCACCACGTCGATTCGGAGTTCGTCGTCGTCGCGGCCGAGCAGAATCCAGACGTTTCCGCCGTCCATCGGAAGGTCGTCGTAGTTGAACGCGTGATCGAGCGCGTTCTGCATCAGCTCGTTGAGAACGACAGCCAACGGCGTGGCCACGGATCCGGGGAGGTCGCCGGCAGAACCTTCGACGCCGAAGGAGATCGGCGCTTCGGGTGAACTCACACCTTCCTCCACCACACGGACCAGGGGCCGCACGATCTCGTCGAACGGCACGACCTCGCTGGAATCCTGAGCCAGAGTCTCGTGAACCAACGCGATAGAACGGATCCTGCGTTCCGACTCCCACACCGCTTGGCGTGCCTCGGGAGTGCGAAGCCGGCGGCTCTGAAGGCGCAACAGGGCCGCGATCGTCTGGAGGTTGTTCTTCACTCGGTGGTGGATCTCGCGGATCGTGGCGTCCTTGGACAACAGCATCCGGTCGCGACGTCGAAGGTCGGTGACATCGCGGATCATGAGGAGCGCTCCCACGGAGGTGGCACCGTCGAGAAAGGGTACGACCCTCATCATCGTGTTCGAGTCGCCCTCTTCCACTTCTTCGAGGACCGGTGCCGCCGCGGTCATCGCCCGACGAACAGCACCGACATCGAACCCGAGCTCAGTGAGCGCCGCGCCGCGGCTGTACCCGTGAAAGCCCATCCGGTGCATCGCCGTCACGGCGTTCGGGCTGGCGAATCGGATCGTCAGATCGTCCTCGATGATGATCACGCCGTCGCCGACTCGGGGTTCCTCCTCGACGTTGAGCTCCTCGAGAGCGAAGGGAAAGGACCCGGCCTGGACCATCTCCGCGAAGTGTCCGAACGCCTTCAGGTAGTTGCGTTCCAACTCTCCCCGTCGCCGGCGTGCGACAGTCGACTGATAGCGCGTGAGCACTCCGATGACGCGCTCGCGGCGTCGCACGGGGATGCACAGCAACCGAGCGGCCTCGTCGCTACCGATGACCCGGCCGTCACCCTCGACCGACTCGCCGGTCCGGAAGGCCTCGGCGAGGAGTGGGCGCTCCTGCTCATCGACGATGGCGCCGCTGGTCTCGTGGGGGTAGATCGTCTGGCCCGTCACAGGGCGCACCTGCGAGAGCGCGATGAAGCGCTGGTCCTCTCCTTGGAGAGGGGCGAACAGGACGAGATCAGCGAAACAGAGGTCGGCGAGTGGCTGCCATGAGAAGACGAGGCTCTCGAGATGCTCGAGATCGTCGTCTTCGAGCGACGTGTAGGTGCGTGCCAGATCCGGGACGGTGATCACGACGGCACCGTACCCGTCTGCGGATGCTCGCTCGGTGCGGCTTCTCCGATGACGATCCTCCGCGCGGCTGCCAAGACCCGGCTGATCGCGCCCTCGACGTCGAGATCGGCTTCGGCCGCGTCGAGCATCGCGGGGGTGGAACGCGTCGCCGCCTCGCGAGGCTCGAAGAGGGTGCAGCAGTCCTGGTGAGGCAGGACGGACAGGTCGTACGTACCGATATGGCGCGCTTCGGCGATGATCTCGATCTTGTCCCGGCCGACCAGCGGGCGGAGGACGGGCAACGTCGCCACCGATCCGACAGCACCAAGATTCTCGAGCGTCTGAGACGCGACCTGGGAGAGGCTCTCCCCTGTGACGAGGCCGTGGGCATTCTCCCGCTCCGCCACGGCCTCGGCGACGCGCACCATGAGGCGTCGGTACAACAACACACGCAGTCTCGACGGGGCGTGGAGCGTGATGGCCCGTTGTTCCTCGCCGATGGGGACGGACCACCAGGTGCCCGAGAACCCCCAGTCGGACAGCCGTTCGAGTATCCGCGCGACGTTTCGTTCCGAGGACGGGTCGGTGAACGGTTGTCCGTGGCAATGCACGGCGATGACGTCGGCGCCGCGCTTGAGCATTCTCCACACCGCGACGGGTGAGTCGATTCCGCCAGACGTCAGGGCGACCACACGCCCGGCCGTTCCCACGGGGAGCCCACCCGCGCCTTCGCATTTCCGCGCCGACACATAAGCGACGTCCCGCACGATCTCGATGCGCACCGTGACATCGGGGTGGGAGAGATCGACCAACTTGTTCAGACCCAGACGGATCGCATCGCCGGCCTGCACGTTGATCTCGCCGCTGTCGAGTGGGAAATCGGTGCGGGCCCGGCGTGCCCGGACAGCGAAGGTCTCGAAGGCTGCCTCGCCGTCCGCGTCCCGGGCGACCTCCAACGCCGCCTTCAGCACGACGTCGGGTGTCGCCGTCACGGCGCGGGCGGGGGCAACGTTGGCCACGCCGAAGACTCGGACCGCAACGTCGAGGGCGCCGTCACGCGGTCCCCGAACCTCGAGGCGGTCGCCGAGCGACCGGACCTCGTCGGCCAGGTCCCCCAGCGCTTCCCGGAGGTTGCGCTGCAGGGCCTTGAGGAACTCTCCCCGATTCCTGCCCTTCAGTGCGATCTCGTGGAAATGGACGAGCAGCACGTCATCGTACGAATGATCGTGGGTCATCGGGTCGTTCCCTCAAAGAGGTGGTCGCCGATCTCGGCGAGGCCACGGACGTCGTGGATGTCGACCTCCAGTGTCGGAACACGCGCCAGCACGTGGGGAACCTTCGAGAGCTCGGAACGCAGTTCGGCTTCGCGCTTGGCGACGACCCCGAAGTTTCGGAACGACTCCCCCACGGTGAAGAGGACGCGTGCAACCCGGTCGTCGCTCGCCTCGTCGGTCGAGTCGTGGCCCAGGGCTTCTCGGAGTTCACCCGCGAGATCGGACGCGTGGTCGATCAGGTACGTGGCGGCCGCGGCGCCCGAGGGATCGAGGAGCGTGTCGGGAAGGGTCTTGTTGAGAACCAGCGCCTGGAAGTCGAAGCCCCGCGACTTCAGCTCGCGCATGAAGACCTCTCCCTCCCGCAGCGGGGCGGCTTCGAGCGTGGTGACGACACCGAAGGTCGTTCTTCGGTCATGTAAGAGGTCCTCGACCGCCGATGCACGCTCGACAAATCCGTCGTACATCGACTGGAACAACCAGAAGAACTCGCCGATCTCCTGAAGGAACTCACTGCCGAGGATCCTGTCGGCCACCTGGTAGAAGGGCCGGGACGCGAAGTTGAGAATCCGCGCGCCACGCTTTCCGCCGACGCGGTAGGGAGCCGTCAGCCAGCGCAGGAGCCGACCTCCGAAGAAGTCGGCCATGCGCTTCGGCGCCTCGAGAAAGTCGATCGCATTGCGCGTCGGAGGCGTGTCGAGAACGATCAGGTCGTACTCGCCGCTCGCGTGGACATCGTAGAGACGCTCCATCGCGATGTAGTCGTGACTCTGGACGAAGCGCTCCGTGATGTTCTTGTACAGAACGTTGTCGAGGATCTTCGAGGCCGTCTCGTCATCGGGAGCGTGCCGGAGCACGAGCGTGTCCCACGACTCCTTGGTGTCGAGCATTGCTGCCCAGAGTTCGCCACGCAGCTCGATGCCCGCTTCGGCGCAGACCTCGGGAGGAACGCGACGTGCGGTGTTGCCGATGCCTTCGAGACCGAGGGCGGTGGCGAGCCGACGAGCGGGGTCGACTGTCAGAACGAGGATCTTGCCTCCCAGGCGGGCGGCAGCCCCGAGTGCCGATGCGGCCGCGATCGACGTCTTGCCGACCCCGCCCGAGCCGCAGAAGACGACGATCTCCTTGGCGGCCAGCAACTGCTCCAGATCACCTGGCGCAGTGGCACCTGTGTGCGCGGCGCCCGGGCCCGCAGCGACTGTGTTCCCGCGGTCGGCGCTCACAGGCCGAGCTCCGCCTCGAGCGACTCGGCGACGATCCGGGTGACGCGCAGACCGTGGTCGCGGACGAACAGGTAGGGGACGTACAGCAAGGGGAGATCGAGCTCGTCGCGCAAGCGGTGGAGGTGCGCGGCACGGGTGCGGCGGAGCGACACCACGAGGCGTGCCGCGTCGAGCACGACCGAGGCCCCTCCACCGGCTCGTTCCGTGAGTGCCTTCAGAGGTTCCTCACCCCGGAGCTCTTCGAAGATCTCTTCGTCGGCGTGTGTGAACAGCTCGGGGAGAACACGGTTGACGACGACCGGCCCGAGCGACACTCGAAGCTCGCGGCGCGCCCTGTCGACCAGTTCGATGGTCTCGGCGACCGGCATCTCTTCAGGTGTGGCGACGACGAGGAGCGTCGTGAGCGCCGCATCGGTGAGGATGTCGGACATCCAACCCGTCTGCGAGCGGACGGGGCCGACTTTCACGAGATTCTGGATCGTTTCGGGGGCGGCCAGCTGCGCGATGACATGGCCCGACGCGGAAGCGTCGACGACAACCAGGTCCCAGTCGGCCCGACCCTCGAGCGACTCGCGGACCTCCCAGCAGATCTTCCCGACGGTGAGGATCTCCCGGACACCCGGCGCCGCCGTCGCCACGAAGTCGAAGACACGCGCCACGGGGCCGAGGCGCCCGAAGACGGGAATCCTGAGATTCAACTTGAGGTACTCGCGCAGCGACGCCTCGGTGTCCATGCGCATGGCGTGGACCCCGGGAGCGACGGAGCGGGGCTCGAAACCGACGGGAGGCTGCTCGAAGAAGTCTGTGAGATTGCCCTTCGCATCGACCTCGACGAGGAGCACTCTCTTGCCGTTGTCGGCAGCGAGAAGAGCCAGCGACGCAGCAACCGTGCTCTTTCCGACGCCACCCTTGCCGGTGACGAAGATCAGGCGGCGGTCGAGTAGTTCGGCGGCGCTCACGCCGGGGCTACGCGTTTCCGAAACCGACCTGGCTCTTTCCGTCGGTGCCCACGATCTCGACGTAGGCGATCTTGTCGACGGGGATGCCGACCCGGTCGCCGTCGGCGTCGTCCAGCCAGAGGACAGGGGTCTCCTCGCTCAGAGCGATGTTCACGCTCTTGATCACATCATCGGCGTCGCCCTCGACATGGACGCTCAGCTCCTTGTGACTGTGAAGGACTCCGACCTTGACTTCCATCGCGGTGCTTCCTCGGCTCGTGGTGGCGTGTCTGTGACTGGGGATGCTGTGACTGGGGCTGCTGTGACTGGGGCTGCTCTGACGGCAGTCGCCTGGCGTCCCACTCAGACTATCCGGAGTTCGCTCTTGAAGACCTTGCTCGGTCGGAGCTCGTCGGAAACCCGACGCGCGATTTCTGCGAACACGATGCTGGCCTCGTCCTCGGGATGTGCAGCCACGATCGGGCGGCCCTCGTCGGCACCGGCGCGCAGCTCGGGGACGAGCGGCACCTGTCCGAGCAACGGGACGTCGAGCTCGGCGGCGAGGTCGGCGCCGCCGCCCGATCCGAACAGGTCGTAAGCCTTGCCGTCGTCACCGCGGAACCACGACATGTTCTCGATCACGCCCACCACGGACAGGTCGACCTTGCGGGCCATGTACGCCGCGCGCTGCGCCACACGCTGGGCCGCAGGTTGTGGGGTCGTGACCACGAGAACCTCGGCGCGCGGCAGGAACTCGGCCATCGACATCGAGATGTCACCGGTTCCGGGCGGCATGTCGACGACGAGGAAGTCGGGCTCGCCCCAGTAGACGTCGGTGAGGAACTGCTCGAGTGCCTTGTGCAGCATCGGGCCACGCCAGATGATCGGTTGGTCCTCCCGAGCGAAGAACCCCATGGAAATGAGCCGGACCCCATGGGCCGACGGAGGAACGATGAGATCGTCGACCAGTGTCGGGGGGCGGTCGATCCCGAGCATGCGCGGCATCGAGAAGCCCCAGACGTCGGCATCGACGACGGCCACGTCGTGTCCGGCTCGCGCCAGTGCCACCGCCAGATTGGCGCTCACCGACGACTTCCCGACTCCGCCCTTTCCGGAGCTCACCGCCAGGACGCGGGTTGATGCATTCGCGAACGGGTTGACGCCCGACTCCCCGGCCCCGGGGCTGCCGCCTCGCAGCATCTCCGCGAGTGCGTGTACTCCGGCGTCATCGAGAACCCCGATCGAAACCTCGACGTTCTCGATTCCCGGCTCAGCGCCGGCAGCCTCACGGATGCGGGCGTCCAGGCGATCGCGTAGCGGGTAGTCCTCGGACGGGACCGATACCTCCACACGGACCGTCGCCCCGTCCACGTGGACACTGCCCAGGAGACCGAGCTCCCCGAGACTGCGGCCGATCGCCGGGTCCTCGAGGCCCGCGATCCTTTCCCTGATCTCGACCTCGTCGGGCATGTCGGCCGCGCTCCTCGTGTGTGTAGGGGGATTTCCACTACGTACGTAGGTAGAATATCGACGTGAATCCGCGAACCCCCGACGAGGCAGCACCCGAAGCAATACCTGCCGACACCGCAGCAGAAACCGCAGCAGACACGGCAGCGCCCCGCTTCGAGACCGACCTCAGCGCCGAGGAGTTCAGCGCGGCCGTGACGGCTGTCACCACCGCGTTCGGGGACCCGACACGCCGCGAGATCTACCTGTGGCTACGCGAAATCCCCGACGGAGTGACGGCAAGCGAGGTCGCCGACAACTTCCACGTCCACACGAACGTGGCGCGCCACCACCTCGAGAAGCTGGCGGGCGGCGGCTATGTGGATGTCGAACTGTCCCGTCACACCAGCGCCGGTCGACCCTCCAAGCGCTATCGCGTGACGACGTCCGACGAGTCACTCCACGACTCGCTGCACGATTCGCTGAGCTTCTCGGCGAACTTCCCGACGGGAAGTGACGATCTCCTCGCGACCCTGCTCGGGCGCGCCCTCGAGCTCATCGATCCCTCCGAGGCGAGCGAGATGGCCGACCAGGTCGGCTTCGAGTACGGGCTCGCCATGGCCGGCCGGATCGACCCAGCGGAGCGCCACCGCTCGGTCACCGCCGCACTCACCACGGTGGCAGACGCCCTCACAGCCCACGGTTTCGCCGCACATGCCGAGAAGGACGAGACTCGGGGCAAGGACGGAAAGGAAGGACGCTCCTTTCGCATCGTCGCGGAGCACTGCCCCTTCGGCGGGGCCGCCACGGCTCACCCCCACGTCGTGTGCGCGGTGGACAGGGGGCTGATCCGCGGAATGCTCGCGGGGCTCTACGGCGACACGGTCGCCAGTCACGAGGAGAGCCGTCCCGAGGGCGACGACCACTGCGTCGCTCGAGTCCTCACCCGCGCGTGACGCGTGCGACGCGCCTATCTCGACCACGCGTCCACGGCACCTCTTCGGCCGTGCGTGCGCGACGCGATCGTCGAGGTGCTCGACACTCCTGCGGGTGACCCCGGACGTCTCCATGGCGAAGGACGGCGACACCGTGTCGTTCTCGAGGAGGCTCGATCCGCTGTGGCGAGCCTCCTGGGCGCCCGTGCCCGCGAGGTCGTGTTCACCTCCGGAGGAACGGAATCGGTCAACAGCGCTGTCGCAGGCGCTGTCGAGCGCGGCCGACGGGAACGGATGAACGCCGGAGACACCACAGCACCACACGTCGTCACGACCGCTGTCGAGCACTCCAGCGTCCACGAGGCGCTCGAGCGGGCCGAGGTCGAGGCGACGGTCGTCGGTGTCGACCGATTCGGCCGCTACGACGCGGAGGACGTCGTCGCCGCAGTACGTCACGACACGGTTCTCGTCAGTGTCCAGACGGCGAACCACGAGGTGGGGACACGCCAACCCTGGCGGTCGGTGGCGGAGAGTCTCGCCCGCCGGCCCGAGGAGGGAGTGCCCGACGGCCCCTTGTTGCACGTCGACGCCTGTGCCGACACGGCGAACCCCGCAGGCCTGGCCTTCGTCGATTCCGGCGTCGACCTCTGCTCGGTGACCGCCCACAAGGCGGGCGGACCGGCCGGAATCGGAGCGCTCCTCGTGCGGCGGGGCCTGCGGATCCCGCCACTGGTCGTGGGAGGGGCCCAGGAACGCGATCGCCGCGGCGGCCTCGAGAACGTGGCGGCCGCGGTTGGTTTCGGAACCCTGGCCGACGATCTGGCTGAATCCGGACACCTCGAGAACGAGGCCGCCGCGGCGCGACGCCACACGGACCGTCTCACGCAGGCCGCGACATCGATTGGGGGCGTGTCGGTGTTCGGCGATTCCGGCGACCGGATGGCACACCTCGTGTGCCTGGGTGTCGAGGGAGTCGAAGCGGAACCGATCCTCCTGGGTCTCGATCAACGGGGAGTCGCTGTGCACTCCGGCTCGTCGTGTTCCAGCGAGACCCTCGAGCCGTCGCCCGTGTTGCGTGCGATGGGCGTCGACACGGAGCACTCGTTGCGAATCAGCGTGGGGTGGAACACCACCGACGCCGACGTCGACCTGTTTGCCCGAACGTTCTCCTCCGTGGTGGAAGGTCTCCGGTCACTGCGGTCGTGAACCCGCTGTCGAGACCACGGAGGCTCCGAGACGTACAGTCGTACCTCCCGGAGAACGAGACTGTCGCCGCGCGACCCCGAGCGGCCCTATGAAGGGATCAACAACATGCCGGACTGGGCACTGCTGTCGAACGAGCTCACGGAGGCGCTGCGCCTGGGCACACCACCGATCGCCATCACATTCTTCGAGTCACCACCCGACGGCGTGGACTCCTTCGACGCGCCGATGGCCGATCCGCTGCCCAGCGGGCGCACAGGTCGCGTGCCGGCCGGTTGCGTGTTCTGGATGCACGGGACCGACAAGACGTTCTCGACCGTCGCCGCCGATCACGGCAACTGCTCGGTCGGGAGCCTGACGCACGGCTTCAGGACACTCGACGAGGTTGCCGGAAACGACGACGTGGCAACGCTCGTCGAGTCGGGGTGGGTGACGATGGACGTCGTGCCCGAGATACCGGTCGTCAGGGAGCGCCCGGGAGCCGTGACCTACGGTCCGCTGACCGCAGCCACCACACCGCCCGATGTGGTGATGCTCCGCGTCAACGGCAAGCAGCTGATGGTGATCTCCGATGCACTGCCCGAGCTCCGCATCGAGGGCAAGCCCCAGTGCCACATCGTGGCCATCGCCAAAGAGCAGGGGCTGCCGGCCGCGAGCGTGGGATGCGCCCTCAGCCGTGTGCGCACGGGCATGCCGGCGGCCGAGATGACCTGCGCGATTCCGGGGACGATGCTGGCCAACCTCGTGGAGCGCATCACGACCGATGCGGCGGCCGACACCGCCGTGGCCCGCTACGCGGCCCAGGACGCCCAGCGCTTCGATGAGTAGTGGCGGGTATTGCTACTTCTTCGCGGACTCGTAGAAGGGGTTCTCGCCCGAGGTGTGGTCGGTGACGTCGCGAACCTCGATGATCTCGGGGATCGCCTCGGTGAGGGCGACTTCGATCCCCTGCGACAGCGTGACCGAGGCCATTCCGCATCCCTGGCACCCGCCGCCGAGCCGGAGGTAGGCGATGCCCTCCTCGACGGCGACGAGCTCGGCCATCCCCCCGTGCGAGGCGATCGCCGGATTGATCTGGGTCTCGAGGATCGAGATGACCTGCTGGGCCAGGTCGCCCGAGAGGTCGGGGGGCGGACCGTCGTAGGAGCCGGTGGCGGGGCTCGGGCTGTTGGGGTTGTTCATGACCATGCCGTTGGGGGTGAAGTCCAACGTGGCGCCGCGCAGCTTCTCGGCGCTCCCGGCCCCGATGACCACGCTGAGGTCGTCGTTGTGCAGAACCGTTTCCGCT
This sequence comes from uncultured Actinomycetes bacterium, assembly GCA_963704035.1. Taxonomy (GTDB): domain Bacteria; phylum Actinomycetota; class Acidimicrobiia; order IMCC26256; family JAOSJL01; genus JAOSJL01. The sequence goes on from CAVPGR010000004.1 coordinate 385,277, forward strand.
TCGCCCGCTTCCGAGAGAGCGCGGAAGTACATCTCGTAGCGGTAGGTGGCGCCCGAAACCCCGCTCACCTCGACCCACAGCGCCAACGCGTCGGGATCGGGCTCGTCGGCCCGGGCCTCGAGCACCTTGGCCCGCGCCTCGTCGGTGAGGCGTAGCAGCGGCGTTGAATCCGCTGTGTCCTCGGGGCTCGTGTCGCCTGTGTCGTCGCTCATCGCATACCGATCGTCGTGTGTACCCGTGGCGGTCCATCATACGGGCCGTGCCACGCGTTCTTCTCCTGCTACCGACAACCACCTACAGGGCACGAGACTTCCTGGATGCCGCCGATTCCCTCGACATCGAGATCGTCATAGGATCCGACGGCCGCCAGACCCTCGAGGACCTGATGGGGCAACGGGCGCTTGTGCTCCCGCTCGGCAGCGGGGCGGAGAACGACGTTCGGGCGTCGGTGGCAGCCATCGCCGACGCCAACGAAAAGACCCCCTTCGACGCCATCGTGGGAGTCGACGACGGAGGAATCGTCGTCGCAGCCGCGGCCTCCGACCGTCTGGGTCTTCCCGCCAACGACGTCGAGGCGGTTCGACGCACACGCGACAAGCGCGCGCAGCGCAGCGCCTTCAGCGCGGCGGAGGTACCACAGCCTGAATACACGGCCCTCGACCCCGACGACGTGCGCCGACTGCTTGCCGGGGAACGCCTCGATCAGATCGACCACGCCACGTTTCCCGCCGTTCTGAAGCCTCCCGGGCTCTCCGGGAGTCAAGGTGTCATCCGCGTCGACGCTCCCGGCGAAATGCGCGCGGCCGCGCAACGGATCGTCGACATCATCAAGGGAACGACCGAGGGAACTGAGGAGTGTTCGCCCGGTTCCGGCGCGTTGCTCCTGGAGGAGTTCGTGGCGGGCCCGGAGGTCGCGGTGGAGGCGGTCGTGCGGTCAGGCAACGTCCGGGTTCTCGCTGTGTTCGACAAGCCCGACCCGCTCGACGGTCCCTACTTCGAGGAGACCATCTACGTGACACCGAGCCGGCACTCCGATCAGGATCTCCGAGATCTGGAGCGAGTCGTCGCGATCGGGGTCGGCGCACTCGGCATCACCGAGGGACCCGTGCACGCGGAAGCCAGACTCGGCGACCGGGGAGTGCGTCTCCTCGAGGTTGCTGCGCGGTCGATCGGGGGTCTGTGCGCGCGGGCCCTGCGATTCGGCGTGGGAGTCACCCTCGAAGAGGTGATCCTCCGGCACGCCCTCGAACTCCCGGTACCTGTGCTCGTGCCCGAGGGTGCGGCGTCGGGCGTGATGATGCTGGCGATCCCCCGGGCCGGGACGCTGCGGGAGGTCCGCGGCGTCGACGAGGCCCGGGCCGTGCCGGGCATCGTCGGTCTCGAGACCACGATCCCGAGGGGCAGCCCGGTCGTGCCGCTCCCCGAAGGCGACCGGTACCTCGGCTTCCTGTTCGCTCGCGGCGACGGTCCCGCTCAGGTGGAGGAGATCCTGCGCCGGGCGCACTCCCACCTCGAGATCAGGATCTCCTAGAGAGCTCCTAGAGACAACGCGCGTTCCAGGCCGTACGCTGGGCCTGTGCGGATACTCGTGCTCTCCACCTACGAGCTCGGCCATCAGCCACTCCACGCCGCGGCTCCGGCGGCGCTCCTCCGCGGGGCAGGCCACGACGGTGCGCGTCCGCGACCTGGCCGTCGAACCGTGGTCCGACGACGACGTCGAGTGGGCGGACGCCATGGCGTGCTCCGTTCCCATGCACACGGCCCGTCGGCTGGCCGATGAAGCCACCCGGCGCGCCCGCGCCGTGGACCCGACGCTCCACGTGTGCTGGTTCGGCCTCTACGCCGTGGCTGCCCGTCCACCACCGGAAGGCTCTATCCACCTGATTGCGGGGGAATACAACGATGCGCTGCGCGACTGGGCCGACGACCCGACAGCGCGTACCGCAGGAGGCCCGGTGGTCGAGATCGGTCACGCGCGATCAACGAACCATCCGGTCCCCGACCGCGCCGATCTGCCCGGCCTCGATCAGTACGTACGTTTCATCGACGGGAACACCTCCACGACCGTCGCTGCGGTCGAAGCGAGCCACGGCTGCGCCCACCGCTGCCGGCACTGCCCGGTACCCGTGGTCTACGACGGCCGCACCCGACCGGTCGACACCGCCACGGTGCTCGCCGACATCGGACAACAGGTCGAGGCCGGTGCTCGCCACGTCACCTTCGGCGATCCCGACTTCCTCAACCGCCCCGCGCACTCCCTGGAAATCATCCGCGACATGCGCCACCTCTTCGGCGGAACGGGTTCCGACGCGCTCACATTCGACTGCACCGTCAAGGTCGAGCACATCCTTCGCCACCGTGACGTCTGGGAGGAGTTCGCGGCGTCGGGGTGTCGCTTCGTGGTATCGGCGTTCGAGTCGGCCGATGACGCAACCCTCGAATTGCTCGACAAGGGTCACACCACAGCGGACGCAGCCGAAGCGGTCGAGCTCCTGAGGTCCCACGGGATCGAGATCCGTCCCTCGTTTCTCCCGTTTCTCCCGTGGACGACACTGAACGACCTCGTGGGGCTGGTCGACTTCGTCGTCGACAACGACCTCGTCTCCAACGTCGATCCGGTGCAGTACACGATCCGGCTCCTCGTCCCGCCGGGTTCGTTGTTGCTCGACGTACCCGAACTCGCCGACAGGTTCGAGGACTTCGACGCTGTTTTCCATGCATGGTCGTGGCGTGCTCTCGACCCCGCAGTCGACGCGCTCCAGGCCGAACTGGCGGCCATCGTCGAGGCCGACGTTGCCGCCGAGGTACCGATTCCCGTCACGTACAGAACCGTGCGGGCCGCGGTGTTCTCAGCACTCGGGAGGGCGGACTCTCGCGCGGGCGAGCCAGGGGCCGGGATGAGCGCCACGACCGATCAGCTTCGTGACGTCCCGCGTCTCAGCGAATCCTGGTTCTGCTGCGCGGAGCCCACGAGTATCCAGATGGCGGCGCTCGGCGAACGCTGACGACTCCCTCAGCCGCTCTTCGACAGAACGTTCAGGGCGGAACCCGCCTTGAACCACTCGACGTGCTCTGACGACAGAGTCGTCGTCGTGTCGAACTCATCGGTCGTGCCGTCGGCGTGGTTCAGCCGAACCCGCAGTGGCACGTCGGGTGCGAGATCCTCGAGGCCGAGGACGTCGACCATGTCATCGACGCGGATCTTGTCGTAGTCGGCAGGATCGGCGAACGTGAGCGCCAGCACGCCCTGCTTCTTCAGATTCGCCTCGTGGATCCTCGCGAACGAGCGGGCGAGCACGACCCGACCGTTCATGTAGCGGGGCTCCATCGCCGCATGCTCACGTGAAGAACCCTCGCCGTAGTTCTCGTCGCCCACCGCCACCCAGGGGATCCCCGCCTCCTTGTAGGAGCGTGCCAACTCGGGCAACGGCACCTGCGAGCCGTCCCGCACATCGACTCCGTAGCCGGGTTCGTCCGCGAACACGTTGTTGACCCCGGTGAAGAGGTTCCCCGAGATGTTCGTGAGGTGACCCCTGTACCGCAACCACGGACCCGCTGGAGAGATGTGGTCGGTGGTCGTCTTGCCCTGCGACTTCATCAGCACGCGGGAGCTCACGCAGATCGCCGCCGTCCCACCGTGCGAACGGTTGGAGCAACTCGAGGCGTTCGGACTGATCGGGAACGACCACGCTGACAGATGACGGGACGTCGGCCGGCGGCACGAAGCCCGACTCGCCGGGATCGAATCCCGAACCCGGCAACTCGTCGGCCGACGGCGCTTCGAGATGGACCTCGGTTCCATCGGGGGCCGTGAGGGAGTCGTGGAGAAAGTCGAAGTCGAGGCGCCCACCGAGAGCCAGTGCCACCACGGTCTCGGGTGATCCGATGAACGACAGGGTCTCGGCGTTGCCGTCATTGCGGCGCGGGAAGTTCCGGTTGAAGCTGGACACGATGGTATTGCGCTCGCCTTCGGTGATGTCGTCACGCTTCCACTGGCCGATGCACGGGCCGCACACGTTGGCGAGAACCGTCGCTCCGATCGCCTCGAGGTCGGCGAGCAGACCATCACGCTCGATCGTGGCCCGTACCTGCTCGGAACCGGGCGTGATGAGCAACGGGGCGCGCACCTCGAGACCGGCGGCCGACGCCTGGCGGGCCACGTGTGCGGCACGGCCGATGTCCTCGTAGGAGGAGTTGGTACACGATCCGACGAGCGCCGAGGAGATCTCGATCGGATACCCCTCGGTGGCGGCCGCGGTCTTCACCTCGGAGATCGGCCGGTCGAGATCGGGCGTGTGAGGCCCGACGAGATGGGGTTCGAGCACATCGAGATCGATCTCGACCACGCGGTCGAAGTACCGCTCGGGATCGGTCTCGACCTCGGGGTCCGCACAGAGGAACTCGGCGCGTGAATCGGCCAGCGCGCTGAGCTCGGAACGATCCGTCGCCTCGAGGTACCTCGCAGACCGCCGGTCGTACGGGAAGATCGACGTGGTCGCACCGATCTCGGCGCCCATGTTGGTGATCGTGGCTTTCCCGGTGGCCGAGATCGACTCCACCCCCGGTCCGAAGTACTCGACGATGGCGCCCGTGCCGCCCTTCACGGTGAGGATCCCCGCGACCTTGAGGATGACGTCTTTCGGTGATGCCCACGCGGAGAGCGATCCGGTGAGGCGCAAACCGATGAGCTCGGGAACACGTGTGTTGAACGGCCATCCCGCCATCACGTCGACGGCATCGGCGCCACCCACGCCGATGGCGACCATGCCCAGCCCGCCCGCATTCGGCGTGTGGCTGTCGGTGCCGATCATCATCCCGCCCGGGAACGCGTAGTTCTCCAGGATCACCTGGTGGATGATCCCGCTCCCGGGTTTCCAGAATCCGATCCCGTAGCGCGACGACGCGCTGCTCAGAAACTCGTAGACCTCCTGGTTCGCGTCGATGGCGACCCTCAGGTCGTCGGCGGCCCCGACGTGAGCCTGGATGAGGTGGTCGCAGTGGACCGTGGTCGGTACCGCCACCTCGGGAAGATCGGCCAGCATGAACTGGAGTAGCGCCATCTGTGCGGTGGCGTCCTGCATCGCCACACGGTCGGGGCGGTAGTCGGCGTAGTCGTCGCCGCGGCCGAGGCCGATCGTGGCGACGTCGTCGGCGTGGGTGAAGAGGACCTTCTCGGCGAAGGTCACCGGGCGCCCGAGGCGCTCGCGTGCCGTGGCCACGGCCTCCGGGTAGCGGTCGTAGACCGACGCCACGAGCTCGAGGGGTGTGTGGGGTCCGACCTGGGGCATCGTCACTCCGCGGTTGCTACATAGTTGCTGGATTGATAGTGGCTGGATTGCTGGTTCCACAGGCGTGCTCGGGACGGTCACCTGGGATCTCGTTCCCAGCGTACGTCCCGATCCCCAGGCAGGTCAGCTCGCGTCGGGCGTCTGAGCGGGGAATCGCCGCCTGACGGTCTCGGGGATCACGTCCCGGAGGTGTACGGCGGCCTCGAGGAACCGCTCGACACCGACCGCGTCGAGCTCGCCGGCCCGCACCACCACGTAGTTGCCGCCGAATCCGAACGACCACGTGTTGTTCTGTGCCAGAAGAAAACGCCGCATCGGTTCGTCGAGCAACTCCCTGGCGAAGTCGGCGTCCTGGGTGGTCACTCGGAAGGAGTCGGCGAACTCGGCGCTGTCGGGACACGAGAAGGGCGACGCTCCTTCCATCGGGAGCGCGGACCCGGAAGCGACCGCGTTCGTAGCCGAGACCTCGAGTCGGGGCAGATCGGCTCCGACCTCGACGACCCCGCAGTTGAGGAACTTCTCGTCGGATCCCCCCGAGGGCCCCTCCGTGACGCGGCGCGAGTACATCCACACGTTGCGACCGTGCACCCGACCCCGCGCGCACCCCGTCAGCGCTTCCAGGCCCTGCGCTTCATCGTCATCCCCCACGTCACCCAGAGCCCGGAGCGGGCCCAGGAACTCGTAGCGGAACACCGGCCTGAAGTCACTCGCCATGGGAAGACCGGGCAGACCACCGATCGCCCGACGTTCGGTGACGATCTTGTTCTTCGGCGCCTTCCGCCCGAACGCCCGAAAAACACCGGCCCGTGCGAGGGCCCAGATCATGATTCCCAGGCCGACGACGATCACCACAAACGCCATAGGGCACCATTCTGGCGCACCCCAGAGGCCTGTCCGACCAAAACCCGACTTGAAAGGTCGGGAATTGGCCGTTACCGTCCGCGGTCGTGTCCGCACCCTCCACGACGACAGATCCGCCGCCCCCCGCACGGACGCCGGCACCCGCCCCGTCGCGCCCGGCGATCGAGCTGGACCACGTCTCCAAGGTCTTCGGCCATTCGGGGAACGCCCTGCATGCACTCGACGACGTGACGCTCGACGTCGCCCCGGGCGAGTTCGTCTGCCTCGTGGGTGCGTCCGGATGCGGCAAGACGACGCTGCTGCACCTGATCGCCGGGCTCGAGGAGCCCACGGCGGGGCGAATCGGCGTCCACGGCGGCCCAGCCACGGTCATGTTCCAGGAATCCGCGCTGTTCCCGTGGCTCACGGTGGCCGGGAACGTCGACTTGGCCCTGCGGCTGCGCCAGATGAGTTCCGCCCACCGTGCCGAGACGGTCGACGCTCTGCTCGACCTCGTCCACCTCGGCGACTTCGCCGACAAGCGACCGCACGAGCTCTCGGGTGGGATGCGCCAACGTGTGGCGCTGGCGCGGGCTCTCGCCCAACAGGTCGAAATCCTGTTGATGGACGAACCGTTCGGCGCGCTCGACGCCATGACGCGTGACGTCTTGCACGTCGAGCTTCAGCGGCTCTGGGCCGACACCGGGCTCACAGTCGTGTTCGTCACGCACAACGTGCGCGAGGCGGTGCGCTTGGGCGACCGGGTCGTGCTGCTGTCGAGCCGACCGGGACGCGTCGTGGAACAGTTCGACGTCGCCATCGACCGACCTCGCCGGATCGAGTCCCACGAGGTCGCCGACCTGTCGGTCACGATCACCGAACGGCTCATGACCGAAGTGAAGCGCCATGGCCCACACTGAGGAGGTCCTGGGCACGGGAACACCGGACTCTTCCGACGACTCTTCCGACGACTCTTCCGACGACTCTTCCGACGACTCTTCCGACGAATTGACGGAGGAACTGGCGGGACTCGACGCGCTGGAACTGGCGGTCCCCGTGCGACCTGCCCGAGCCACGCGCGCGTGGAGAGCGGTGTGGCCGAAGCTCGTGGCCGTGGCGGTGGCCCTCGGGGTCTGGGAGCTCATCGTCCTCTCGGGGTGGCGCTCGACAGATGTGCTTCCCGGACCGGGACCGGTCTTTCGAACGCTCTGGGATGAGCTCTGGAGCGGCGACCTGTTGCCCGCGACGGCGCTGACCCTTCAGAGGGCCGCCGTCGGCTTCGCCCTCGGAATTGCAATCGGGACACCGATCGGAATCGCCATCGCCCGCGTGCGCGTCGTGCGGACCGCCGTCGGCTCGGTGGTCACGAGCCTCCAGACCATGCCCTCGATGGCGTGGTTTCCGTTCGCGATCCTGCTGTTCTCTCAAACGGAAACCGCGATCATGTTCGTGGTGGTGCTCGGCGCCGCACCCGCGATCGCCAACGGCCTCGTCGCCGGCGTCGACCACATCCCGCCCGACCTGCTGCGCGCCGGCCGCGTGCTCGGCGCGCGCCGATGGAACGCGCTGCGCTACGTCGTACTCCCCGCCGCCTATCCGCTGTACGTCAGCGGTCTCAAGCAGGGCTGGGCGTTCGCCTGGCGGAGCCTGATCGCGGGCGAACTCATCGTACAGGTGGCCGGGGGCGAGTCGATCGGCGCGCGCCTGCAAGAGGCGCAGCGATCCGAGGACGCCACGGCACTGTTGGCCACGATGATCGTGATCCTCGTGATCGGAATCGCCGTGGACAGCCTCGGATTCGGGACCCTCGAGCGGCGGATCCGCCACCGCTACGGGCTCAGTTCCCTGTGAGCTCCTCGACCTTCACGGAGTTCATGACGTCGCCGACCTCGATGGCCTGGGCCACATCGACACCCGACGTCGTGTGGCCGAAGAGGTTGTAGTCCTTCGACAGCTTGCTGGTGCAGTCGTCGATACACACGAAGAACTGCGATCCGTTGCTGTTGGGGCCCGCGTTGGCCATCGCCACCGCACCGAGGGTGTACTCGCCGAGCACCGGTTCGTCGTCGAACTGGTAGCCGGGTCCGCCGGTGCCGTTTCCGTCGGGGCATCCACCCTGAATCACGAACTCGTTCACGACACGGTGGAACGTGAGGCCGTCGTAGTAGCCGTCACGCGCGAGACCCACGAAGTTCGCCACGGTCCGCGGTGCCAACTTCGGGTCGAGATCCATCACGATTTCGCCGCGATCGGTCGAGATGGTGACGCGGTAGGTCGCGTCCTGGTCGATCGGGTGGTCGGTGTGCGCTGCCACGAAAGGCTCCTGGGTCGTCGGGTCGCTCACGCTACCGGGAGACGGGCCTTGTCGGAGAACAGCAGGCGGTCACGGCGCAGGTACGCCGTTGGGCTCGGCCGCAGCGACGCGCGCGGCGTCCGCTACGTCGCGTACCTGATCGGCCAGTGGCCCGTCGGGAGCGATCTCGAGATACCGGTCGAACTCGACGATCGCAGCCGCGGGATCATCGAGACCCTGGAACAGGATCATGCCCCGGAAGAACCGGGCGTCGGCGAAGTCGGGATCGACCGCGAGTGCCCGGTCCACGCGCTCGAGAGCCTCTTCGGGAAGGCCCGCGAGATAGACGATCCACCCGCCATATGCGTGCGCCTCGACGTTGGCAGGGTCGAGGGCGACGACCTCGTCGTAGGCCATGAGCGACGCGGTGGGATCCGTGGGAGCGAGAAAGCGCGCGAGTTCGAGATGCGCCGCGGGATCGTCGGGATTCCGCTCCACCGCTGCTTCGAGCGTCGCACGGGTCTCCGCTGCGACCTCATCGGCGCTGCCGTCGACGGACTGCTGGTTGCCCGTGGCGGTACCGCCGTCGACGCGGTCGCCGACGGCATTGGCCAGGAGAAATCCCGCCACCGCCACGAACGCCACGATTCCGCCCACCACAGCGAGGCGACGACCGGTTCGAGGCGCAGCAGCCACCTCGTCCTTCGAGGTACCTCGGTTCGGGTCACGTTCGGCCGCGTCGATCGCCCGTAGCGCCGCGGCAGCGCGGGCCGTGTAGTCGTCACGGAGCTGCTCGTAGGTGTCGTCGTCGATGTCGTCGTCGGCGCGTTCGCGCTCCAGATCGTCGAGGGAGGCAAGGAGGAAGTCGCGCTCCTCGTAGAGGTCACCGAGCGCCGGTGGCACCGGGATCCTCCTTGCGGCCGCGGACGCGCTCGACGAGTTCGCGGTCTTCGGTCGTGGGCGTGTAGCGGGGCTGACGACGCCAACGGGTGAGCGCGACCACCAGGACGCCGACACCGAGGAGGAGCCCCGCAATCGGCAGCAGCCACACGAGGAGCGAGACACCACTGTTCTGGGGCTCGAGCAGGATCCACTCGCCCCACGTCTCGACGTAGGCGTCTCGGATCTCACCGTCGGTCTCACCGGCCTCGATCCGACGGCGCACGTCGTCGACGATCGCCCGCGCGGTAGACGACGGGCTGTCGGCCACCGACAGCCCCTGGCAGGTCGGGCACCGCAACTCCCGGGTCAAGCTCTCCAGCCGCGCGTCCGGTGAGTCATCTCGTGATCCCGGGTTCGCCGCCAGACCGACCGCGACCGCGGCGATGAGGGCAAGCGCCGCCCAGGGGACCCACCGTGCCCACGATGCTCGCATCAGCCCGTCCCCCGCGCCCTCGCCAGCAGCGCCTCGAGGTCGTCGACGTCGACCTCACCCAGCTGCTTGCCCACCACGACGCCGCTCGGATCGATGGCGTACGTCTCGGGTTGACCGGTCGTGGCGAAATCGAGAGCGGCCCTGTCGCCCGGATCCAGGGCTGTCGTCCAGCTCACGCCCTTGTCCTCGACCCAGTCGCGGGCAGCTTCCTCGGTGTCATCGCGCACGATGCCGACCATCGCGAAGTCAGGATCGTCCGCGTGACGCGCGTGGAACTCCGCCAGCGCCGGGTGCTCCGCGCGACACGGGATGCACCAGGAGTTCCAGAAGTTCACGATCACGGCCTTGCCCGCGACCGACTCGTTGCTCACATTCCCACCGTCGAGCGTCGGCAGATCGAACGCGGGTGCAGGTTCCCCGAGCTCGGGACCGCCCTCGAAGGTCGGATCGGTGTTGACCTGCATCGCCAGAATCACGGCGAAAGCGACGACCACGAGCCCGACGGCGATTGCTCCCCACAGGATCGGCCGCCTTCGGCGTTCCGGGCGACCCTCCGGCGGCGGTGCGCCGCCCGTCACGCCGGAACCTCAGCAGGACCGGGATCGACGGAATCGCCCTCGGTGGAATCGCCCTCGGTGGAATCGCCCTCGGTGGAATCGCCCTCGGTGGGTTCCGAAACGTCCGGTGAAGACCCGGTCCGTCGCGCCCGACGCAACGCAGAGCGCGCCGAAGGGCCCACGGCGATGAGGGTGCCGAGGAACATCACGCCGCCGCCGATCCAGAGCCACACGATCATCGGATTGACCGCCACACCCAGGGTGACGCGACCCGACTCGTTCGGTGACGAGATGAGCGTGAGATAGACATCGCGCGTGATTCCGGTGCGCACCGACGGAGTGCCGATGCCCTGGGTGCTGTTCGGGAACGTGGAGATGGCGGGTGCGTACACCCCCAGATCGTCGCCGCCGCGTTCGACGCGGACCTGAGCCGCACTGGTCGTCTTCTGCTCGGTCACGGTCGTGTCGCTGCCGAGGTAGGTCACGGTGTAACCGGCAACCGTGGCCGACTCGTTCTCACCCAGGCGTACCTCACGACTCGTCGACCAGTGCGCGCCGACGGCAATGGCCACGGCGACGAGCACAACACCGACGTGAACGACGAGACCGCCGTACTTACGCGGATTCCCGGTGACCGTGCGTCCCAGAGCGATCGGGATCTTTTCGCCGTGGACGGAACCACGGGAACGAACAGCCATCCCGAACTGCTGCGCGATGCCCGTGAGCGCGAAGGCCGCTAGCCCGAACACGAGCACCTGGGCGACACCCCGGGTCCCGAGGAGGACGGCCATGAGCATCGTGAGCACACCGATCCATGCGGGGACGCGGAACCGGCGTTGCAGAACCTCCCCCGACGTGGCGCGCCACGGCAACGCGGGCGCTGCCGCCATCAGGAACAGCAACGCCATCCCGATGGGAAGTGTCATGCGGTCGAAGTACGGCTCACCGACGGACAGCCGGCGGTCCTGCAGCGCTTCGACGAGCAAGGGAAAGACGGTTCCGAGCAGCACAACGAAAGCGAACGCCGCGAACAGCAGGTTGTTGGCGAGGAACGCCGACTCGCGCGAGACGACCGAGTCGATCTTTCCATGGGACCGAAGCAGGTCGCCACGCCACGCGATCAATCCGATTCCCACGACCGCGACGACTCCGAGGAACAGGAGCAGCATCGGCCCGATCGCCGACTCCGAGAAGGAGTGCACGCTGTTGACCACACCCGAACGGGTGAGGAACGTGCCGAGAATCGTGAGGCAGAACGTCGCGATCAGAAGCGAGAGGTTCCAGACGCGCAGCATCCCGCGGCGCTCCTGCACCATCACCGAGTGGATGTAGGCGGTGCCCGTCAACCACGGCAGCAGCGACGCGTTCTCGACCGGGTCCCACGCCCAGTATCCACCCCACCCGAGGACCTCGTAGCTCCACCAGCCACCCAGCACGATTCCGACCGTGAGGAACCCCCACGCCAATACGGCGGCTCGGCGGGTTTCGATCAGCCATCCCTCGCCGAGTCGGCCGGTGACGAGGGCAGCGATCGCGAACATGAACGGAACAGTGAATCCGACGTAGCCGAGGTAGAGCATCGGCGGGTGAACCGCCATGAGCGGGTGGTTCTGCAACAACGGATTCGGACCAGGGCCGTCGGTCGGCACGACGCCGGCCACGAGTCGGAAGGGGTTGGCCGGACCGAGCAGGAGGATGAAGAAGAACAACGCCACTGCGAGACCGGTGATCGTGGCCCAGGCGACGAGCGGATCGGTGGCCCGGTCGCGGAACCGGTAGGCGGTGAGACCCAGGTACCCGGCGAGGATCAGCATCCACAGGAGGATCGACCCCTCGAGCGAGGCCCACAGCGACGCCGCGGTGTAGAAGACCGGAGTCGCCAGTGACCCGTTCTTCGCTACGTACTCGAGTGAGAAGTCGTGGCTGAGAAGCGCCCACTCCATGACCGCTACGGCGACCACGGCGGCGACCAGCACGGCGAACACGAACCGACGGCCCAACAGGAGAAGCCGGTCGTCGTTCCGGCGCAGGCCTGCGCCCAACGCCACGATGCCGAGGACGCACGCCGCCCCACCCCAGACGAGTGCCCCGTATCCGATCGCGGCCCTCACGACGGGCGTTCGGCGGGCGGATGTTCGGCGGACGGGTCCTCGGAGGACACGTCGGGCGGGGAGTACTCGTTGCCGTGGTTGATGAGGATGCGGTCGGAGTCGAACGCGGCGAACCCGTCGTCCCACTCGCCTTCGGTGACCACGGGCGCACCCTCGGCGAAGAGGTCGGGAGGGTCGCCGCGATGCACGACGGCCACGGTTTCGTTGCCGTCGGTGACCTCGAAGGTCACTCCGTCATCGGTCTCCGAGATCGAACCGGGCACGACCTCTCCCGCCAGTCGGAGACGGCCGGTGTCGTTTTCCTCGACCGCCTCCGAGACCGTGCGGAAGTAGACGATGTTGCCGCGCAGGCCACCGAGAAGGAGGAACGCTATGGCGCCGACACACAGGAGCGCCGCCACCACGTAGATCCAGCGACGCCCACGGGCGGGAGCCGGCGTGGATTCGGGGATCACCGCCACCGCTCCAACTCTTCCTCCGTCAACCCACGGCGGACCCGCCGGAACCGCGCCGCCATCCAGCCGATGTAGGCGATCAGCACAACAGCGGTGATGACGTATCCCGCGAAAACGAACCCAGCGTCACTCATCGGTGCTCCCCGCTCCCGCCACGGCTGGATTGCCGATGTTTCCTTTGCCGGTGCCCTCGCCGGGCGCACGATCCTCGAGATCGGTCCGCTCCGAACCCGATGCCACGCGCGCTGCGATCGCTGCGTCGAGCTCGCGTTCCTCACGACCTTCCTCGAGGCGGGCGAGTTGGACCCGTCGCGCCATCAGATACCCGTACGCGAGCGTGAAGGCCACGACGGCGAAGAGGAGCGTCCACGCCATGGATCCTTCGATCTGCGCGTCGAGGTCGGGATTGAAGACGGTGGCTTCCTGATGCAACGTCCGCCACCAGTTGACGGAGAAGTGCACGATGGGAACGTCGACGAAGGCGATGAGGGCGGCGATGGCGGCCCGTCGTGCACGGACGTCGGGGTCTGCGGGCACTCGGCGCAGGGCGAGGTAGCCGAGGTACAAGAAGAAGAGAACGGCGGTGGTGACCAGACGCGCATCCCACACCCACCATGCGCCCCACACGGGCCGTCCCCACAGCGAGCCCAGAACGAGCGTGAGGCCCGTGAAGATCACCCCGATCTCGGCCGAGGATCCCGCCAGCAGATCCCACCCGGGCTGACGTGTCCGCGGCCACAAGTACAGCGCAGACGAGACCGCCGTCACGAAGAACGCCAGGTAGGCCAGCCACGCTGCGGGAACGTGCACGTACATCAGGCGCTGGGCATCCCCCTGCACCGCGTCGGGGGGCACGACGCCGAGAGCCAGGACCGCGAGGACGAACAACGCGAGGACGGCGAGCAGCCCGAGTGCGTTCACCGCAGGTCTGGCCAGCGAGATCATGCGTCCTCCAAGAGCGAACCGAAGGCGAGGACACCCACGCCCAGGTACAGCACTGCAAACAAGGCGAGCAGTTGCACCCACGGCCACGCTTCCGACGGCACGCCGTCGAGGCCCGCTTCGAACGCCCGGGTGGCTCCCAACATGACAGGTGCCACGATCGGGAGCAGCAACAGCGGGACCAACGTCTCGCGGGTTCGCAACCCGGCCGCGAGCACCCCGAAGAGAGTACCGGTGGCTGCGATCCCCACGGTCGCGGCCACCCCTGCCAGAACCAGGACCACCACGCTGCGAACGGCGGTGTCGTAGAACACGACGACGCCGATCCCCAGAACGAGTTCCAGGAGGATCAACTGTACGGCGATGGCAAGGGTCTTCCCCAGGAACACGGAGGCTCCATCGAGCCCCGACAGACGGAGCCCGTCGATCGCCCCGTGATCGGTCTCCACCGCAAAGGAGCGGGAGACCGCGAGAACAGCCGCCAGCAGGACCGCCACCCAGAACAGACCGGGAGCGACCTCTGACAGAAGCCCGCGGTCGGGATCGAGGGCGAACGCGAACAACAGCAGTACAACGGCGCCGAACGGCAGCACCTGGTTGAGAGTCACGCGCGACCGGGCCTCGACCCGAAGGTCCTTGCCGGCGACCAACCACACCTCTCTGGCGAGACTCACGGTCCGACCTCCGCGCTCGGCGCGCTGTCGACCGACGGCCGCTCCCGGACAGCGGGCTCGGCACGACCTCCCACGATTCGAACCTCACGGTCCGCCAGAGAGCGCACGCGCTCAGTTTCGTGCGAAGCGATGATCACGGTCGTACCCGCAGAGGGCGCCTCGCTGATCACGGAGTCGAGCATCGAACGCCCGGCGGGGTCGAGGCCGGCGTGCGGTTCGTCGAGCAGCAACAGGTCGGGGCTCCGCGACAGCGCGACGGCCAGCGAGAGGCGCCGGCGCTGCCCGGCCGACAATCGCTGATGCGCCACGTCGGCCTGTTCCTCGAGGCCGACACGAGTGAGCACGTCATCCGCGGTAGCGACGGTCGCACCCGCCGAACGTGTCGCGAAACGCAGGTTCTCCCGGACCGTGAGGTCGTCGTAGCAAAGTGTGTCGTGGCCCATGAATCCCAGACGGCGCCGATGGCTGCGCCGGTCGCAGGCGAGATCGACGCCCAGAACCTCGGCCGTCCCGGATCTGAGGCGGACCAGGCCCGCCAGGAGGCGGAGAAGGGTCGTCTTACCCGCACCGTTGGGCCCACTGAGCAGTAAGACCTCGCGTTCGTGTACGTCGAGGTCGGTGCCGGCGAGAGCCGGAAAACGGCCGAGGAGACAGACAGCGGCGCGGAGGCGCACGACGAGTGGCAACGGACCCTCAAGGGCCGGGAGACGGTGCCGAAAGTGTAAGGAGCGGTCGGCGAAACCGTCGAACCGGCATACGGAGCACTCCCATCGGGGTTCCGCTCCGCCCGGCATCTTCCGCGGGTACTCGGCTGACGCGCCGAAATGTCCCGAACGCCCGGGTACAATCACCGAGGTGCCAGACATGGATGACGCAGCCGGCCAATCTTCGACCGCTCTCGCTTCGCGCGAGCCCTCCGACGGCCCGGGGTCGCCCCTTCCGGGCGACGCCGGCGATGACGGAGGTTCCGGAGACGGGCCTCCCGAAGAGACACCGGACCCGTCGTCGGAGCCGTCGCGACCCCGCGACACCGGTGCGCGCGCCGTCCTCGGTTTCGTCGGAAGAGGCCTCATCACGCTGGGGCTCCTGGTCCTGCTCTTCGTGGCGTACCAACTCTGGGGCACCGGACTCTACGAAGCCCGCGCACAGAACGAGCTCGAGGGCGACTTCGAGAAGCGGCTCGAACAGATCGACGCGCCGGCGCCCGAAGGTGACTCTGACACACTCGGTGGTGGCGAGGGCGAAGGCGGCGAGCCGGTGCCCGCCTCCGCGTTCACCGAGGGGGAGGCCGCGCTGAAGATCGAGATTCCCGACGCGGGCGTCGATCGCATCGTCGTGCAGGGCATCACGATCCCCGACCTGCGGAAGGGCCCCGGCCACTACCCCGACACGCCGATGCCCGGCGAGATCGGCAACGCGGCGATCGCCGGTCACCGCACCACCTACGGGCAGCCGTTCCACAATCTCGACAAGCTCGAGCCGGGCGACGAGATCACCACGACGACGCTGAACGGCACCTTCGTCTACGACGTCGTCAAGACCGACATCGTCGCCCCCACCGCCGTCGACGTGTTGAAGCCACCGGGCAAGAACACCTATGTCGGCAAGGAAGCTCTGGGCGAGAACGCCGTCGTCGAGGGCAACGCGATGCTCACCCTCACCACGTGCAATCCGAAGTACTCCGCTGCTGAACGCCTCGTCGTGTTCGCCGAGCTCAATCCCTCCAAGAGCCCCGAGGCACAGCCGCCGAGCGTGAGCACGAACCTGTCCGCCGGTCGGGCCACCATCGATTCCGCCGGACTCTCGGGTGAGGATTCCCCACGCACACCTGCACTGATCTTCGCCCTGATCGTGGCGGCGGTCGGTGCACTCTGGTGGCTGGCCTTCCGGCGGTGGCGCCACTGGTACACCTGGTTCGCGGGTGTGATTCCGTTCCTGGCGGTTCTGTTCGTGTTCTACACGTATATAGAGCGGATGCTCCCCGGTAACTACTGATCCGAAGAGCGTTCCCCGAAGCGCATCGGCGCGGTGGCGAACTCCCGCATTCCGTCCTCGAACATCACCGAGGCACGGAATCCGATGATCTCCGCTGCCTGGTCGGTGGACGCGAACACGTGGCGCACGTCGCCCGGGCGGTAGCCGCCGACGACCTGGGGCGGTGGCGCATCGGGAAACACCACGTGTAGCGCTTCTGCCATGTCGAGCACCGTGCGCGGCGTGCCGCTGGCCACGTTGCAGACCGAGTCCCGAGGCTCGGCTGCCGTCAGCGCTGCCACGTTCGCCGCAGCGACATCTTGCACGTGGACGAAGTCGCGACGCTGACCACCATCCTCGAAGACGCTCGGCGCCACACCGTTCTCGTACGCGCTCCGGAACAGCGACGCCACGCCGGCGTAGGGCGTGTTGCGAGGCATGCGCGGCCCGTAGACATTGTGGTACCGCAGCACCGTGAGCGGGACACCGTGCTCGCGGCTGAACGCGGCGCACAGGTGCTCCTGGTGGAGCTTGGTGGCGGCGTAGACATTGCGCGGGTCGGCGGGTGCGTCCTCCGGCACGGACTCGGGCGTGAGGTCGGCTCCACATTCGGGACACGGTGGCTCCCAGAGACCGGCCTCGAGGCGCTCGCGATCGCGGGGCCCCGGCCGCACGAGACCGTGAGCGGTGCAGCGGTACCGCCCTTCGCCGTAGACGACCATGCTGCTCGCGAGCACGACGCGCTCGGGCACGTGCGCGGCGTGCATGGCACCGAGGAGCGTTGCGGTTCCTTGATCATTGTGGGCGACGTAGTCCTCGACATCGCCGAAGTCCACGCCGAGACCGACCATCGACGCCTGGTGACACACCGCGTCGATGCCGCCGAGGGCATCGATCACGGCGTCGCGGTCACGAAGGTCGACCCGACGTACGTCGACGTCAGTGCGCTGGTCGGCCGGTGGCCCGTCGTGTGCGGCGGGGTGCAGGACGTCGAGCACGCGCACGTCGAACCCCCGCTCCATGAGCGCGTCGACGATGTGGGACCCGATGAATCCGGACCCGCCGGTCACGAGGACCCGCGGGTTCACAGAATTGCCGTCACGGAAGTGCCGTCACGGCGATGTCGACCCGAGCGGCAGGCTCACCGTGAAGCGCGCCCCGCCGTTGTCGTTGCGGACCGAGATCCGACCGTCGTGTGCCTCGACGAGCCCGCGTGCGATCGTCAGTCCCAGACCCGCCCCGGCACCGCCTCCGTCTCCCGCGGATTCTCCGACGGAACGTGCGGCATCGCCGCGGTACGCGGCGTCGAACACGCGCTCCAGATCCTGCTCGGGGATTCCGCCGCCGCTGTCGAGAACCGATACCCAGGCCGCGGGCGCCGACGATGCGCCGTCGAGCTCCGTCCCGTTGCCGGCTTCCACGAGAACGGTGCCGTTCGCCGGGGTGTGGCGAATGGCGTTCTCCAGAAGATTCCGCAGAACGCGCAAGACGTCCATCGGGGAACACGTGACCTCGGGTGGCGTGCCCCGGAGCCGTCCTTCGACGGTGACTCCCTTGGCGGCCGCCACACCCTGGACCCCTGCCAGAGCATCAGACACGAGGTCGCCGAGGGGAACCGGCGTACGATCCGCGCGTACGACACCCGCTTCCACGCGACTCAACTCGAAGAGATCGTCGACGAGTTCGGCGAGACGATCGGCCTGCGTGCGGACCGTCGTGTGGTATCCGTGAACGACGTCGGGATCGGTGACCACGCCGTCCTCGAGTGCCTCCGCGATCGCACGGATACCGGCGAGCGGGGTGCGCAGATCGTGGCTCACCCATGCCACGAGTTCGCGCCTCGACTGCTCGATCGCCATTTCACGTTCGCGGGATTCCCTCAGTCGTCGCGACATTTCGTCCAGCTCATGTTCGAGGCGCCCCAGTTCGCCGGGCACTCCCCGACCGGTTGTGACCGTCGGACTCTCGGGTGAAACCTCGAGCGGGGTCGCTACCGACGCGTCGTCGCCGATCCGTCGTGTCCGCTGCGCGAGAGCGTCGCTGGCCCTCGAGACACGCTCACCGAGGAGCAGCGCTGCGGCCACACCCACGGATCCTGCCGCCAGGAGCACGACGTCGAGCGCTGCGGCATCCGCACTGGAGATGAACATCCGTCGGGCCGCGACCCACGCGCCGAGACCTGCCGCTCCAACCGCGGTGAGAATGACGATCGCCACCTGCACGCCGATGGAGCGCCGCCGCGCGAGACCCAACGCGAACGCGCCCACAGCGCCGGCAACGAGCGCTGCCCCGACACTGATGACGAGCAGCTCTACGAAATGCGCCCGCGACATCGACCGAGCCGAAGCCACGACGGCCGTGAGCATGAAACCGGCGGCCGTGACACCGCCCACGAGAAGAACTGTTCTCCTCGTGCTGTGCCGGCCCGTGCCCGGCCCGGCGCAGTGGGTCCCGTGCGCGGTCATGTCGTGAACCTGTAGCCGACGCCCCATACCGTCACGATCCTCCTCGGCGCCGACGGCGCCTCCTCGATCTTCTCGCGCAGCCTTCTAATGTGCACCGTCACGGTCGACGCGTCGCCATAGCTGTACCCCCACACCTGTTCGAGCAACTCCTCCCGGCGAAAGGCAGTTCCCGGGTTGGAGGCCAGGAACGCCAGGAGGTCGAACTCCCGTGCCGTGAGATGCACCGGAGCACCGTCGAGCCCGACCGTGCGGGCGTTCGTGTCGATGATAAGACCCTCGCGGATCAGGGGCTCGGTCGTCGACGCCGGCGCGGGAGCGTGCGTGCGGCGCAGCACGGCTCGAACCCTCGCCATCAACTCACGGGGCGAGAAGGGTTTGGTGACGTAGTCGTCCGCGCCGTGCTCGAGCCCGGCCAGGCGATCCTCCTCCTCCCCCTTTGCCGTGAGCATCACCACGGGCACCCGGGCATCCTGGCGTAGCCGGCGACACACCTCGAGACCGTCGAGACCGGGAAGCATGAGGTCGAGAATCACCAGGTCGGGTGGGTGCTCAGCGGCCTCCTCCAGCGCCGCGGTGCCGTCGCCGACCGCGCGGACGACGTATCCGTCACGCTCGAGGTAGCGCACGACGACCTCCGACACCGTCGGGTCGTCCTCCACGACGAGTACCCGCCGTGTAGCGGTGGCGGGACTCCCGGACACGTTCACCATCGTGTCCGGATACCGGTCTGGACGGCGAGCGCCACGACGGCCTGGACGGCCAGCCATCCACGAAGAACCATCCCTGATGCGTTCCCGCCCACCGCGTCCTTCTCCAACACGTCCTTTGCCAACACGTCCTTCGCCAACACGTCCTTCGCCAACACAGCCCCGGCCGGAAGGAGCCAGAGAGCGAACGGCAGCCAGATCCGCTCGACCTCGCCCTTCGAAAAGCCCGAGAGATCGGCGATCGCGATCGCGCCGAGCGCCCCCCCGACGAGGAGCCACATTCGCCGATCGCGAAGGAGCGCCAGACCCGCAGCGGTCGCCGGCCCCACGACGATCGCGAGCGCTGCCAGGTTCGCCCACACGAAATAGCCGAACGGGCGGGTCGCCGCCACGCTCTCGAGGTACTCGCCGCGGGCCGTGGACCATCCGTCGACATACGAGAAGCCGGCCACCCAGAAACACGCAAGAACCGCCGAGGCGGCGAGCCCCGCCACCGCGAGCGGCCGGAAGCGTCGACGCGCCAGTGCCACGACGAACGGGATCACGGCGACGAGCACCAGACCGTAGGACAGCATGAGCGTGGCCCCGAAGAGGAGACCGCCCGCGGTACTCCACGCGTCCGCTCGGCGGCCCACCTGTCCCGTAGCCACCACCACAGCGGCAACGGCTGCGGCGGCCACACCCGCGAACAGAGCATCCGCGCTCGTGGCGATCCAGACGGCCGCCGGCGCCAAGACGACGAACGGGGCGGCGGCACGTGCCTGCTTCTCACCCGCCACGTCGCGCACGGCGACGAGCACGGACGGAACCGCCAGGGCACCGCCCAGGATGAAGAGGGCCGCGGCCCAACCCTGACCACCGAGGCCCACGCGGTCCATCGACCACAGCGAGAGCACCGCACCTGGCGGATGGGAGCGAACATGCGTGGAATAGCTGTCGATGTTGTCGGTGAATCCCGACAGGAAGTCGGTGGGTGAACCCACCTGATCCACATCGAGGAGATATTCGTCGCCGGGAAGCACGGTCGGTGCGGTGATGCCGTCGAGGCCGTCGGTGAATGCGAGAGCCAGTGCCCACAGAGCGGTCACCGCGGCCGCCGCGGCGAGCAGACGCCGCCACTCGAGACGCCGTACGAGATCCGGCGCCCACACCACGATCACGCCGGCGACACCCACCGGAACGACGATGCGCACACTGAGACGCAGATCGTCCCATCCGACCAACGGCGGAGCACTCAGGCGCAACGCCTCGCGGCCGAGTTCGTCGATGAGGTGCAGGCCCCAGAGCCGCGCTGCGACGAGGAGCAGCGCCCACGCCACGAGGGCTCCTGCCACGATGGCCCACCGGCGGCGCACGGGCGAAATCTACAGCGGGGAGGTGCACCGACCCATCTGCACGGACGATATCCCCGGGATGTTTCGCGAATCGTAAGCAGATACCTCCCCGATGCGCACCCCGTCCTGGGTAAGTTTCGCGACGTGGCCGACGTTGTCCTCCCCGTCCTGGACGAGGCTCTCGCCCTGCCCGGTGTACTCGGCGCGATGCCCTCCGGCTTCCGTCCGATCGTCGTCGACAACGGATCCACCGACGGCTCGGCCGCGATCGCCTCCGATCTCGGTGCCACCGTCGTGCACGAACCTCGGCGTGGGTTCGGTGCCGCGTGTTTCGCGGGGCTGAGCGCGTCCACCGCCGACATCGTCTGTTTCATGGACTGTGACGGTTCCCTCGACCCGGTCGACCTCCTGCGAGTCGCCGATCCCATCGTCGCCGGCGACGCGGACCTCATCCTCGGCGCGCGCCAGGCGTCGCGCGGCGCGTGGCCCGTGCACGCACGGCTGGGTAACCGCGTCCTGGCCCGGACGCTTCGGCGACGCTACGGAGTCCACCTGCACGATCTCGGGCCGATGCGTGCCGCACGCCGCGATCACCTGCTCGGACTCGGACTCCGGGACCGCCGTTTCGGATGGCCGCTGGAGATGGTGGTGCGGGCGCTCGACGAAGGCTGGCGTGTCCATGAGGTACCGGTCGCTTTCGAGCAGCGGGAGGGACGCTCGAAAGTCACCGGGACGTGGCGGGGCACAGCTCGCACGATTCGCGACATGCGCCGTGTCCTCGCATGAGTACTCCCGACGTCACGCTCATAGTCATCGCCAAGGAGCCTCGGCCGGGTCGGGTCAAGACGCGGCTCTGTCCTCCGTGCTCTCCCGAGCAGGCCGCCGACCTCGCGGCTGCGGCTCTCGCCGACACGCTCGCAGCCGTTGCGGCGACCCCGGCGCGTCGCCGCCTCTTGGCCCTGGAAGGCGAGCCGGGTTGGTGGCTACCCGACGGAGTCGCCGTCGTGCCGCAGTCCAGCGGTGGCCTTGACACACGGCTCGCCGGCGCCTTCGAATCCGCCGGTGGGCCCGCCCTGCTGATCGGAATGGACACGCCACAGGTGGACCCCGGGCTTCTCGAGGATTCCTCGCGCCTTCTCCTCGGTACCGACGCCGTCCTCGGCGCTGCGACCGACGGCGGGTGGTGGGCCATCGGGCTCCAGCACCCGGACCCGCGGGTCTTCGAGGGAGTCCCCATGAGCACCGGCGACACCTACGACCATCAGGTGGCCCGACTCGACGCACTCGGGCTCCGTCACGTCGCGCTCCCCACCCTGACCGATGTCGATGTTTTCGACGACGCCGTCACCGTGTCGGCGAGTGCCCCCGGCACGCGCTTCGCCGCCGCGGTCAGTGCGACGGAGAAGTGTCACGCGGGGAACCGGATCATGAGAGGAATCGGCTCATGACCGCGCCGGTCGCGCTTCTGCGAGGGAGCTGTGGGACTCCGTACGTGCCACCGTCGAACCGGTGGGCGACACCCGCCGATCCGTCCGAGCGCGCGCTCGTCGCCCACGTGATCCCCCCTGTGCTCGACATCGGGTGCGGCCCCGGTCGACACGTCGTCGCTCTGGCCGAACAGGGCGTGCCCGCCCTCGGTATCGACGTGTGTGACCCGGCGCTCGATCTGGCGCGTCGCCGGGGGGCGCCCGTCCTTCATCGCTCCGTGTTCGAACCTGTTCCCGGCTCGGGTCGATGGGGCAGCGCTCTGCTCCTCGACGGCAACATCGGTATTGGAGCCGCGCCGGTCGACCTCCTGGGCCGTGTCGCAGAGCTGGTGCGACCCGGGGGACGGCTCATCGTGGAACTCGACCCACCGGGATCATCGAGCGAGGTCCGCCGGGTACGCCTCGAAATCGAGTCCCCGGGCAGCGGCGGCACCCACCCGTCCGGGCTCCGCGTCGAGGCGGGACCCTGGTTCGACTGGTGTGCCCTCCCCGCCGACCGGATCGGAGACACGGCCGTTGACGCCGGGCTGTCTCTGACCGACATGTGGAACGAGGACGACCGGATTCTCGCGGTGCTGACCACACCCGGCCCGGCCCCGGATCCCGAAGTTCCCGATGTGGTGCCCCGGTGAAGCTCCGTTGGCCCGACCGGCCGACGATCGGGCCGTTCCGCGACGGCGCGTTCAGCACGAGACTCCACAACGAACAGACGGCAGCCGTCCTCGGGATCGCGCTCGGTGTCGGTTTCGTCGTGTGTTTCGCGACAGGTCTGATCTCGCATCTGGTGCAGAACCCGCCCGACTGGTTCCTGTGGACCTCCCGTCCCGCCGGCCTCTACCGTGTGACCCAGGGAACACACGTGGTCGTGGGGCTGGCGCTCATTCCGGTCCTACTCGCCAAGCTGTGGGTCGTCTACCCGCGCCTGTTCGAGTGGCCACCCTTCGATTCAGCCGCTCAACTCATCGAGCGCCTGATGATCATCCCGCTCGTCGGAGGTGGTCTCTTCCTCGTCCTCACCGGCCTCGGCAACATCAACGTGTGGCGGCCGTGGGGTTTCGGATTCCGCCCCGGTCACTACTGGGCCGCGTGGATCACCATCGGTGCGCTGGTCGTGCACGCCTTCGCGAAGTACGCCACGACACTCGAGGCGCTGCGACGCTCGGGAACGCCTCCTGTCGGAGACGCGACCTCCGCTCTCCGCGTCGGGGTCGACACCACCGACGACGGTGACGGGCTGTCACGACGGGGCTTCTTCGCCACCACGTTCGGTGCGGCGGGAGCGATCGCTCTGTTCAGCGTGGGCCAGACGTTCACACCACTCAGCAAGGCAGCACTCATCGTGCCACGCCGATCCGATGTGGGCCCCCAGGGTCTCCCCGTGAACCGGACCGCCTCGTCGGTGGGGCTCTCCGACGTCGACCCGGCGACCTACACGCTGACCGTCGACGGCTCTGGCGCCACCCGACCCTTCACGCTCAGCTACGACGACCTGCGCGCGCTACCCCAACGTACGGTCGAACTCCCGATCGCCTGTGTCGAGGGGTGGAGCGCCAACGCCACATGGAGCGGCGTGGCAGTCACCGACCTCCTCGAGCGAGCGGGTGCGCCGGCAAACTGCGACGCGCGAGTCACATCGATGCAGGACAGCCCCCGGCAACGGTCGTCGGATCTCAATCGGTTCCACGCCCACGACCCCGACACGCTCCTCGCTCTCGAGGTGAACGGCGAGACGCTCGACGCCGATCACGGCTTTCCCGTTCGCCTGATCGGTCCGAACCGACCCGGCGTCATGCAGACCAAGTGGGTCTCGCGGCTAGAGGCGCTGTGAGCACCGAGACCCGCCCGGAATCCGGTTCGGGAACGAACAATCACGGAATGCTCTTCTGGGTCGGCCTCGCCCTGGGCGGCGCGCTGATGGTGTACGGACTCGTCGGTCTGATCCGCAACGTCGAGGGCGAGCTCCTGAACTGGGCCGTGTTCTACGTGGGAATCGACGTCGTGCACGACGTGATCCTCGCCCCGGTCGCCTTCGCGTTCGGGGCGGTCCTCGCCCGGGTGTCTTCCGGCTCCGTGGAGGGCGCCGTTGACCGCGGGATGCGTGATCAGCGCGGCGGTGCTGCTCGTCGTGGCGGTTCCACTGCTCGGTCTCGGGGGCAACCCCGGGAACCCGACGCTCCGCCCCCTCGACTACCCCACCGCCACCGCATGGGCACTGGCGATCGTGTGGGGGGCGGTCGGAATCGTCAGCGTCATCGTGGCGTGGAGCCGTCGTTGACCGGAGAGGACGGCCCGGCGTCAGCGGCCCTCGAACTCCGGGCGTGTCTTGGCGGCGAACGCCTCCATCCCGATCCGGAGGTCGTCGCTCGCGAATGCTCGTTCCTCGTCGGCGTCGATGGCCGCAATGGCGTCGTCGTCGGTGCCGGGGCGTAGACCGCCACGCTCACTGATCAACTCGAGAGCGTGCTTGTGGCCGGCGACGGTGAGGGGGGCGAGCGCCGCGATTTCATCGGCGACCTCGAGTGCCGCCGGCAGTGCGTCGTCGGCGCGGCGGTCGACCAGGCCCATACCTTCCGCCTCGTCCACACCGATCGTCCGGCTCGTGAGGAGCAGATCGCGCGCCCGACCCGGTCCGACGAGCTGAACCAGCCGCTGGATGTTCGTCCAGTGCAGGTGGATCCCGAGCTTGCCGGCGGGAATGCCGAAACGTGCTCGATCGTCGGCCACGCGGATGTCGCAGGCGACCGCGAGCTGCGTTCCGGCGCCGATGGCAGGGCCGTGAATCGCAGCGATCACGGGCGCCGGTAGTGCTCCGAGCGCGTCAAGGAGTTCCTCAAAGGCGGGCCGAAACGTGTCGCGGCGTTGCTCGTGCCACTCTCCACCGGGTTCGTGGGAACCCGAGTCCTTCAGCGCTTCGGCATGGCCCGGTGCCTCGCTGTGGGCGAGGTCGAAACGGGTGCCGAGGTCGGCACCCGCGCAGAAGGCGCTGCCCGCTCCCGTGAGGACCACCGCGCGGACGCCGTCGGCGTCTTCGAGATACCGACGCAGCTGGTCACAACCGGGAGCGTGAAGTGCGTTTCGCCGTTCCGGCCTCTCCAGAGTCGCGACCGCGACCTGGCCGCGCACTTCCCAGCGGATCACGGAACGTCAGGTCTCGTCGATGAGTGCGATGAGGTCACCTTCGGCGACCTGCTGGGATGCTTCGACGTGCAGTTCACGCACGACACCCGGAACCGGAGTGGTGACGGGAATCTCCATCTTCATGGATTCGAGGATGGCGATGTCGTCGCCTTCGGCGACCATCGTTCCGAGCTCGGCGACGATCTGCCACACGTTGGCCGCGATCTGGGCTCTGATTTCGTGCACGGCGACGGATCGTAGTGGACGACCGTCGTCAGGCCGGGTGCTCACACCTCGCCGTCTTCCGATCGGGGGCCGGCGTCCAAGAGGCCGTTCTCCGAGAGCACGATCTCGAGAGCCGCCAATGCACCGGGATCGAACATGTACGCGGGACCCGTGTACATCCGTTCGAGTGCGAGAACGGCCCGGCCGTCGTCGCCACCGGTCAGGTCCTCGTACGTACTCACCACACGCAGAACACCGGCGCCGGGAGGCTCGGTCGCCCGTTCGGCATCCTCCGTCGTCCGAGGACCCTTCTCCGAGGACCGCGTCCGGCGATGAGGCCGAGCCGCCGCCGCCACCACGGTGCCCACACGGTCGAGGCGGTCGCCGCCGGCGAGGATGTGCGCGGTCATGTCGGCCACCCGGGCCGACTCGCTATCCCTCGTGTGACCGGAGGTGCCCATCCACGAGCGCGATCTCCGGGGCCGCGGCGTCGACGAGCCCGCCGGTGCGGGCGCCAGACACACCGATCCGAGTCGGTGCAGACGTGCGGCGGCCTCCAGGTCCTCCATGGCCCGTAGGTCGAGATCCAGTGATTCGCCGACCCGTCGCGACAGTGTCGCCACTCGTTCTGTACTCCCCGTCGGCACATGGCCACCCAGCTCAGGCGTCGCCGCGAGCGCGTCAACTGTCTGGAGATAGTTGCGGCGCGCCCGTCCGGCCATGCTGTCGGCCGCCCACGCCGCGACCAGCGGCACCGCCAGCAGCACACAACTCCATCGACCCGGGCCTGGTCGCCCTTCCGCACCGCTCGACACCAGAGACATCAGAACGCCGCTGCTCGCTACCGCCAACGCCGCTGCGCGGCCACGGGGCCACAGGTGCGAGCGGGAACCGACGGCTTCCGGTCGCCCACGCGTCGACCAGGTCTTTCCGGAACCACCGAAACCGTGACGGAGACGGGCAACGAGCTCATCGATCGCCATCTGGGAGGCGGCCGCCGCACTCAGGGCCGCGAGGACCCATCGCGTCGTCTCAGCGGGAGCAAGAGCCAGAACGGCGTAGTAGGAGCACCCGGCGGCAACCGCCGTGCCGATCCGCACGCCCAGGTTCCAGCGGCCGCCGCGTGTCCTGAGTCCGTCCGCGGCCCACGCGGCAAGCGTGAACGCGAGGACGCAGACGATCACCAACGTGGCCCACGGAAGAACGCGCAGGGCAACGAGCACGACCGCGTGCGAAGCCGGCACCCGGGGTCCGCCGGCGGGGTGGAGGACAAGGGCCTCTCCGGCCATGATGCCGAGGCCGAGCAGGACGGCGTCCACATCGGCACCTTCTCCGGCGAGAACCGCCATCGCGAGTGCACCCACACCGATCCCGGCGAGAACCGCGGCTCGGACCATTCGGCTCACGCGCCGGCCGTTCCCGTCGCGTGCGCGTCGGCGAGATCCCCGAGGCCGGCCGACCCGGTGCCGACGACGGGGGGAGGGACGGCGAAGAGCTCGGGCGACGAGGCACCCGAGACATCGACGACCGGATCCTGCTCCTGTACGACCCGAACGAGCGCCTCCACACAGCGAGGATGGAACTGCGTGCCAGCGCACCGTCGGAGCTCGTCGAGTGCCACGTCGAGATCGAGCGCCCTCCGGTACGCCCGCGACGACGTCATGGCGTCGAACGCATCGGCGACGTGGACGATGTGCGGCTCCAGCGGCGTGCGCCGGGTGCGTAGAACCCTCGTGGCTCCGCGCGTGTCCGGTGGGTCGGTGCCGTCGTAGCGGGAGTACTCGCTCACCGCGCTCGGCGCGATGTCACGCAGGAAGTCGATCCGTTCGAGAATGGCTACCGACACGGCCTCGTGGCGATGGACCCGTTCGAATTCGGCCCGCGTGAGACGCCCGGGCTTGTTGAGCAACTCGCTCGGGACAGCGAGCTTTCCCACGTCGTGCATGAGAGCGGCGCAACGCAGTCGCTCGAGGCGGGCCGGGCTCAGCCCGAGATCCTCCCCGATACTCGTCGCGTAGGCCGCGACCCGTCGCACGTGTCGCGCCGTGCCGCCGTCCTTGGCCTCCAGTGCACGCAGCAACGTCTCGAGGGTGGCCTCATGTGCCCGGTGTAGATCCTGATAGGCGTGGAAGGTGCGGTGGGCGACAACGACCGGCACGATGAACAACGGAAGCGTGATGGCACCGAACTCGACCCAGACCGTGCCCATCACGAGCCCGAACAGCGTGAAGGGCACGACCTGCCACGAGCCGGGGCGGAACCGCGCGAGAGACGACAGGACGGTCCGCCCCCGCGACAGCGCCACCGCGACGGCGACGAGCAGGTCGTTCACCAGGAGATCGACGAGCGCCACAGGAAGCGTGATCAGGAGGAGAGCAAGGCCCGTCGAGTCGGCAACGGCCGCCAGGCCGGCGAAGGTCAGCGACACCACCAACGTCGCCAGGCCGTAGCTTCCCGCGTGGAAGAGCACGCGACCGATGTCGTGGTCGCGCAGTGCGGGCAGGTAAAGGGCACCGCACATCGCCACCACCATCGCCCCCGCCGGAGCGCCCTGCGCGTGGAAGACCACGACCGCCGCCATCGTCGGCACGCTGCTCGCCGACAGGGTTGTCCCATCGGGGAATTCGACCCCCCGATTCTCCGCGAAGGCCACCAGCCCACCGAAGACGAGGAGTGGGCCGACCGCCGGAGCTGGCCCGACCACGCACAGCACGGTCGCAAGGACAACGGCTGAGCAGCCGATGCCGATGCCGAAGGCGTGGAATCGCCGCGACCCCCTGGTCGCGTATGTCGTCGCGTCCGTCCTCACCATGCCGTCGATGCCATGTCGTCGATGCCACGACGCCGGCGGTGCCGGGCCGTGTGCAGGCGAGACCCCGACGTAGGCCGATCCGCTCCGCTCTAGTGCCAGAAGCCGCGGCGTGTGCCACCCACGAGGAGCAGCCCCGTCGCAGCCGTCGCATAGACGGTCAGTCGGACGTACAGGGTTTGCACCATCGCACACCCTCCTTCGTGCGAATCGACGATCCGTGACCCGTGCCGGGTCCCGGACGTGAGTCCGCTCCGCTGAAGTGGCCGATCGTGCGGGATCCCGCCGGCACCCGGTCCGGGGCCGACTGGCGAACGTGTGGTGCTCCTTGGTCGTCGGTCGGGTTTGTCGAAGCCGGGTCACACGACCCGGTGTTCGGCCCTGGGGATCCGCCCGCTTGGCCCCCGAACACCCGGACCTTCGCGGTGTCACCGGTTCCGGGCTTTCGTCCGGTTCCGGGGTTCCACCGTGAATCACAGCAGTCTCACTGATTAACACGAACAACACAAGAACCAATTTCGGCCGAAGAACATCTTCCGGATGGTCTTCCTCACGCATAGTGTTCACCCCTGGGAGGCGCCGGCGTGGACGATCGTGATCTTCAAGGCCTGGAGAGCGAACTGGCGCGCCTTCCGGATGTCTCGATCGCGCGGGTCGTGGCCAAGGGCTCGGGTGAGATCGCCGAGATCCACGTCGTGGCGCTGCCCGGCAAGCCCCCCAAGCAGGTCGCCCGGGACGTGGAGTCGGTGGCGCTCGCCTCCTTCGGACTCCGCCTCGACCGGCGAACCATCTCTGTCGTGCAGCTCGAGGACCGCCACCTCCGGCGCCCGACGCCACCCGATTCATCGGTCGAACCGGAGCTCGGCGCCTCGCGAGGTCCTGATCCACAACCCCGTCCCGACTCGCCGCCGGGTTCCGCACGACTCTCGAACCGACCGGGACGACCCGCACTCCTCTCGGTCGACGAGCACAGCGACACGAACCACACCCGGATCGCGGTCGTGCTCGGGGACGAAGCCACGCAGGTCCGGGGCGAGGCCGAAGGCTCCATCGCCTCGGTGGCGCACGGGCGAATCGTCGCCGAGGCCGTGCTCGACGCGCTCCGCCAACTGTCATCCGGGGCGGCCGCGGTCGCTGTCGACAACGCCCATGTCCTGCCCGTCGGACGAACACACGTGGCCGTCGTGACGCTGGCCGAGGTCGACGCACCAACTGAGCGCCAGCTCGTGGGGACCGCGATCGTCCGCAACAACCGGGACGCCGACGCGCTGGCCCGCGCCGTGCTGGACGCCACCAACCGACGGCTCAGCCTCTCGGCCTGACACCTCCGCACGCCTAGGGTCCGGGTTCATGGGGCCCCGCGCCGTGATCGTCTCGTACCGCCTGGGCGGAACCGACGGCGTCTCGGTCGAGGCCGCCAAGTGGGCCTGGGCGCTGCGTGCGCTGGGATTCACCGTGCGACGGGTCGCGGGGGAGATCTCGGGCGACCCGGCTCGCGACGATCGTGAGATCCCCGCCCTCCGCCTCGATGCCATGGAGGCGCCGGACCCGGCCACTGTCGCCGACGCCCTGGGCGACGACGAGCTCGTCGTTGTCGAGAACCTCTGTTCGCTCCCGCTTCACGAGGCGGCGTCGCGGGTGGTCGGTGATGTTCTCGAGCGCCGGACCGGACGGACACTCCTGCACCATCACGACCTGCCGTGGGAGCGCGAACGCTTCACCGATGTTCGTGGAATCCCCCCGGACATCGACGGCGCTCTGCACGTGACCATCAACGAACGAGCGCAGATGGAGCTGGCCGATCGCGGAATCCGTGCCGTGAGGATTCCCAACACCTTCGACACGAACGCACCCCGAGGAGACCGTGAGGCGACACGCCAGATGTTGGGCTTCGACCCCGACGACATTCTCCTTCTCCAGCCCACGCGTGCCATCGAGCGCAAGAACCTCCCGGGTGGCCTCAGATTCGCCGCCCAGCTCGACGCCCTCACGGACCGACGCGTCCGGTACTGGATCACCGGCCCGACCGAAGAGGGATACGGCCGAACCCTTGCGGCGCTGTTCAACGCCTCCCCCCTCGAGTGCACGATCGGTCGCGTCGAACGCGTCGCCGACGCCTACGCAGCGGCCGACGTGGTCGTTTTTCCCTCGACGGTGGAGGGCTTCGGCAACCCGATCATCGAAGCCGCCCTGGCGCGCCGACTTCTCGTGGTCAACGTGGTTTCCGCTCTTCCCGAATTCACAGAGGCAGGTCTTCTGTTCCACACCCTCAGCGGTGCGAAGAGCGTCGCTGTCCTCGCTCGCCGGCAGCGACCATTCCGCGTTGGAGCACAACCGGGAGGTCGCTGTTCGAAACTTCAGCCTGTCCACGCTTCCCGATCGGATAGCGCGCGCCTTCGAAGGGGCAGGATGGAGCACGTGGTGAACCACAGAGAGCCCGACCGGGACGATCCGGATCCGATGGTCGCCCGCCGGGCACACATCAGCCGGTGGGTCACGTTCGCTCAACGCGTCGGCTACACGGCCATGCTCGTGGCGATCGTCGCTTTCGTGGCGGCGTTCGCCCTCGACTTCCCGTCGTGGGCGGTCACCACGGTGGTCGTTGCTCTCATCGCCGCTGTGATCATCCTTCCGGCACCGATCGTGATGGGATACGGACTGCGGGCCGCCGAGCGAGACGAGCGCAACGCCCGTCGCCCACACTGAGCGGCCCCGGCTTTCCGGCGCGACGAGGCGCCCGGTAGATTGCGGGCACCTCGACACACAGGAGCGTCACATGCCCAAGGCCGCCGTCTGCGAAGCTGTCGGTTCTCCCCTATCGGTCCAGGACGTCGATCTCGCCGATCCGCAGGCCGGCGAGGTGCGGATCCGTACCCGGGCAGCGGGCGTGTGCCACTCGGACCTGTCCGTGCAGAACGGCACTCTGCTCCAACCGATTCCCGCTGTGCTCGGACATGAGGGAGCCGGTGTCGTCGAACAGATCGGCGACGGGGTTCAGGGTCTCGAGGTCGGCGACCACGTCGTCGTCTCGTGGGTGCCGCAGTGCGGCGAATGCTTCTTCTGCTCGCGCAATCAGCACGAGCTCTGCGAAGTGGGATTCGCAGCGCTCATCACCGGCGGCCTGCTCGACGGGATGGCTCGATTCAGCAGAGACGGCGAGCCGCTCCTCCAGATGGCGGCGGCCGGTCTTTTCTCCGAGGAGACGATCGTTCCCGCTATCGGCGCCATAAAGATCGACAAGGAGATCCCCTTCTCCGCCGCGGCCCTCATCGGCTGCGGCGTCCTCACCGGATTCGGCGCCGCAGTGAACACGGCCGACATCGCCCAGGGAGACAACGTGGTGGTTCTGGGTTGTGGCGGCGTGGGCCTCAACGTGATCCAGGGCGCCAACCACGCCGGCGCCGGACGCGTGATCGCCGTCGACATGCTCGACTCGAAGCTGGATCTCGCCCAACAGTTCGGCGCGACCGACATCGTCAACCCGACCGAGGTCGACGCCACCCAGAAGGTTATGGAGCTCACAGGCGGTCGCGGCGCAGACGTGGCTTTCGAGGTGATCGGGCTCAAGGCCACGATCGAGCAGACACTCGCCATGACGCGACGCGGCGGTCAAGCCGTGCTCGTCGGAGTTCCGGACATGGAGGCCACCATCGAGGTCAATCCGTCGATGGAGTTCCTGGTCGGCGAAAAGCAGGTGCGCGGCTGCTGGTACGGCTCCTCCGACACGCACCACGACGTCCCGATGCTCGCCGAGCTCTACAAGGACGGAAAGCTCAAGCTCGACGAGCTCGTCTCCGCCACGATCACACTCGACGAGGTCAACGAGGCGTTCACCGCGATCGAGAACGGTGCGGTGGCGCGTTCCGTCATCACGTTCGACTAGTCCCTTCCCGGCACATCTCCCGTCGACAAGGAAATCCACATGCGGTACCGCACACTCGGCGACACCAAACTCGAGGTGTCGGAGGTCGGCTTCGGCACGTGGACGATAGCGAGCGACTGGTGGGGCGTCGTCGACGACAAGCAGGGCCTGCTGCACGCCGCCCTCGACGCAGGAGTCAACTTCATCGACACAGCTCCCGTCTACGGCGACGCCGGCATCGGCGAGACACTGCTGGCCGACGTACTCGCCTCCGAGCGCGACGAGATCGTCCTCACGACGAAGTGCGGCTACGACATCGCCGCAGAGCGACCAGGCGGTCAGCGCGAACGCCCGCAGGACTGGAGCCCCCGCGGCGTGCGCGAACAGCTCGAAGGATCACTCCGACGGCTCGGCACCGACCACATCGACCTGTACCAGCTCCACAACGCGCGCCTCGACGCCCTGGAGGCTGACGACCTGTGGGCAGAGCTGGAGGCCTTCCGCTCGGATGGCAAGATCCTCGAAATCGGCGTGGCACTCGGACCGGCGATCGGATGGGTCGAAGACGGCCTCTACGCTCTCCGGGAACGGCCCGTCGCGACCCTGCAAACGGTGTTCAACGTGCTCGAACAGGAACCCGGGCTGACCTTCGCCACGGAGCCGGCGGTCGCCGACGGCCGGTGCAGCATGATCTCGCGAGTACCCCACGCCTCCGACACGCTCTCGGGGAAGGTCACGCCCGACACGCGCTTTCCGAAAGGCGATCACCGCGCGCATCGCAACCGCGACAACATGCTCGACAACTTCGAAAAGGCCGAGACCCTGTCGTTCCTGTGGGCTCCCGAGACCGGTCGCACGATCGGTCAGGCCGCCATCGCTGGAATCCTCGCCAACCCGGCGTTCGCCACGGTACTGCCAACCGTGATCGACGCGGGAGAGGTCAAGGAGTTCGCCGGCGCGTCGGACTTCCCTCTCTCGGCCGACGAGAAAGCAGAGCTCGACGGTCTCTGGTCGCGCAACTTCGGTCACGAGGACCGTTTCGAGATGCCGATGAAGGTCAGTCGCTAGGGCGCGTCGAGCGTTCACCGACGACGCCGTCGACGGTGTCGTCGGATCGGACACCGCGCAGCCCGAACCAGGCCATCTCCGAGAGCCAGCCCGCCAGGCGTTGGGGATCGTGTTCGGCGTCATCATTTGACAGCGCCCGACGGCTCGTCGCCTCCGATACGCCGACCAGCGCGTGGGCGAGAACGCGACGGTGCTCGGCGGTGGCATCGATGTCGATGAAACGCGAGATCGCCTCCGCGATCTCGTCGATGACACGCTCGGCGACACGCGCGAACTCGTCGTCGTTGCGAACCGACGCACCGAAGAGCAGCCGGAACGACGAGCGGTTCTCCGACACATAGCGGAAGTAGGCCTCGAATCCCTGTTCCACCCGACCCCGCCCGGTGGATGCGCTGCCCGCGGCGGCCTCGATCGCCCCGAGCAGTTCCTCCCCCACCGCCTCGAGCAGTTCCTTGTAGAGCGCGCGCTTCGACAAGAAGTGCTGGTACAGCACCGGTTTGGTGACACCGGCCGCCACGGCCACGTCGTCCATGGACGTGGCATGGAAGCCCTTGGCGGCGAAGACGTCGCGCGCAACACCCAGGAGCTGGTGGCGCCTGTCGCTGGCGGCGAGTCGCATGCGGGCGAAGGATACCGGCGCGTCGGCGCGCCCCTTGATTCAGAACGAGAACCCGCAGACACCCTCTCGGTTGCTCGGATACACGCTCGGCCCGAGCGCCTCTCCCATTTCACTCACCACCCGGGCCGAACCTGTGCGGACGTTGACCAGGACGACACTCGACTCCACGTAGACCGCGAGAAGCTCTCCGTCGGGCGAGAACCGACCCGACCACGAGTCGAACGTCCCGGAGCCCGACGGCGGCTGCACCACCGAGTCCTCACCGTCGAGGTCGGTGATGTGGAGCTCCTCGCAGGTGCCTTCACACCACGCGAGGTTCTCTGACGTCGCGTCGATGGTGAACCCCGCTTCCGTCCCGAGCGTCCGGGCCACGTCGCCGGTCTCGGCGTCCCGGAGCGCGATACCCATCTCCGTCTCGAAGGCGATTCCACCGGGGATCCCGGTTCCGGGGAAGCCCAGCTCGGGAGCCTGTCCTTCCGCGAGGATCTCTCCGGAGAGATCGTGGCGTCCGAGAACGTCATCTGGCCGGCGCTGGGGATTGAGCCGCTGGTTCGGCATCGGGGTCGAGCGTGAGCACACGATCCGCGTAGACGACGACACGACCGTCGGCCCACACCATCTCGGGCGAGTAGTAGTCGGTCGAGGCCTCGGCAAGGGTCCGCCACGCGTTCTGCTCAGGATCGAACGCCACAGCGCTCGGCACGATTTCGTCAAAGTCGAGACCGTCGGTCCACACGACGACTTCGCTGCCCGTCCAGACGGACGACGTGGACCCTGGCGTTGCGTTCACCCAGTCGAACGAACCGATCGGTGGGTCGGGAAGCGCCCGCCATTCGTCGGTCGAGGGGTCGTAGGCGGCGGCTCCGACGCGGGCGATCGAGTTCCCTGAGTCAATCCCGGCGGGCTCCGACCCGAACACGACCAGCTGGTCTCCGGTCCAGGCCGCGCTCGCCCCCTCCAGTTCCTCCACCTCGGGAGTGATCGAACCGTGACGCCACGTGTCGGTCGCAGGGTCGTACAGGAGTGGCGGTTGTCCTCTTCCCACGAGGGGTCGGCGCGGCCAGTAGACGACCTCCGTTCCAGTCCAGAATGCCTGCCCGACGGCCGGCTCGTCCTCATCCAGCGGCGGCAGCGACAGCTGGTCCCACTCGTCCTGCGCCGGGTCATAGCTCCATGACACGCGGTCGATCCCGCCCAGCACGAGAAGTTCCTCGCCCGTCCAGACCGAACTGGCGAACTGGGTCGTCGACGGCGGATCCGCGAGCGTGCGCCACTCGTCAGCAGCGGGGTCGTACGCGGCCGCGCCGACGGCACTCATGGAGCCACCGCGACCGCAACAGACAATCATCTCCTCCCCAGTCCACACCGCGATGGGTTCACTGCGCGGACTCAGCGGGCCGGACGCGATTCCTCGCCAGGAATCCGTGGATGGGTCGTACGCCGCGCCGGTGTCGTGAGGGGTTGCATCACCGGGCTGAGATGTTGCCTCGCCCGGCTGCTCGCCACCCCAGACGATGAGCTCCTCCCCCGTCCACACGACGCTCGGGAACCCACGGCCGTCCGCGGGCCCGGGTCGGAGCACCTCCCAGGTCCCCGAACCTGAGGGCCACGCACCGTCGGGGGCCTCCGATCCCACGGTCGGGGCATCGTCGCTCTCGCGAGTGATCCCCCAGACCACCGCTGCGCTCATGGCCACGATCACGACGACCGCGGCAGCGATGGCCGTGAAGCGACGCGTGCGCTTGCGCTCACTCTCGTACTGGCGGCCCGAGTCGAGGGCGGCTTCGTACACACGGTCAGCCCCCGCCGGCTCGCCGAGCTCGGCGAGACGCTCCAGCCGCTCATGGACCGATTCAGTCGTGGTCATCTTCGAGCTCCTTGGTGATCTCGACGCGCAGCTTCTTCCGCGCGCGTGAGGCGCGAGTGCGCGCCGTGCCCTCGTTCCAGCCCAGCATCCGGCCGATCTCGGCGTAGCTGTGTCCCTCGACGACGAACAGGTAGAGCACGGCGCGGTCCTTCGGTGGCAGCAGCATGAGATCGGCGAGATCAGAAGGAACGGTCGGGGGCTCGGCCACCGCCTGTCCCGCCATGGCGCGAAGCGTGGCCCGACGGCCACGCCCCAGTCGGCGACGGTGATTCGCGGCCACACGAAGCATCGCTGTCCGGAGATACGCGCCGGGATCGTCGAGTCGATCGAGCGGCCCCGCGGCGAGGGTGCGGGCAAGGGCCTCGTGCAGGAGGTCGTCGGCGTCGACCTCAGCCGGCCGTACCACGGACGCGAACCGACGCAGCGCCGGGTAGAGCGTCACGAAGCGGTCCTCCGAGGCGCGGGCTCGACGTTCGGCTGTACTCACAGCTTCAACCGTGCCCCTGCGCCCCATCACCCTTCAAGACACCGCGGGGCGGACGTTCGCAACATCTACCGGCGAAACCTCCGGCGAAGACATCTCGCGTCACGGGCGGGGCACGCGCTCCAGGCCGAGTGAGTCGCGCAACGCGAAGACGAACATCCGCGTGGCGTCGATCCGCGCATAGGCGGACCCCGGTGCCCAGTCGTCCCAGTCCGAGTAGACCGCGCGGAGGTACTCGAGAAACCCGGCGTTCTCGGGCGCGTTGATGTCGACCTCGGTGGCACGCCCGTGGATGCTCACCGCCAGCTCCTCGCCGCGGGTGTGTGATGCGCTGACCGCAGGCCGTTCGCGGAGATGGCGGAAGCGCACCGAGTCGGGAGACGAACCGAACCAGAAGGCGCTCCGGTAGAACAACCCGTCGACGGGGGCGACACGCGGTTCACACCTGGCGGTGACAGTCGCCAGCGCCAGCACGTTGACACCGGCCAACAGGTCGCACAGCTCGGTCGCACTCAGGGCGCGCTCGGGCGTGCAGATACTGCGGAGATGTTCTCCCGCGGATGTTGCGCTCTGGTCCAGGAGATGCTGGAGCGCGGCGAGGTCGTCGGCGGTCTCGTGCACGCGAGTCAGTTTCCCAGATCCCGTCGGTGCGCCATGCCGGGAACTACTTGATGTGTACTCCCGAGATCGCCCGGGCGACGACGAGGCGCTGGATCTCCGACGTGCCCTCGAAGAGCGTGTAGATCTTCGAGTCCCGGTGCCACTGTTCGACCGGGAACTCCCGGATGTAGCCGTAGCCGCCGAGGATCTGGATCGCCTGTTCGGTGGCCCACACGGCCACCTCTCCCGCCTTGAGCTTCGACATGGAGCCTTCACCGTTCTCGAACGGCTTGCCGTTGGCCCCCATCCAGCAGGCACGCCACACGAGGAGGCGAGCAGCGTCGATCTCCATCTTCATGTCGGCGAGCTTGAACGCGATCGCCTGGTTCTCGATGATCTTGCGACCGAACTGCTCGCGCTCCTTGGCGTAGTCGAGCGAGTACTCGTACGCGGCACGGGCGATCCCGAGCGCCTGGGCACCGACGAGCGGGCGGCTCGCCTCGAATGTGCTCATCGCAGCCTGGGTCTTGCTGCTCTTTCCTTCGCGAGCGCGAGCCAGTCGGGCTTCGAGCTTCTCCTCGCCACCCAGAAGATTCGCGCTCGGCACGCGCACGTCGTCGAGCAGCACCCCGCCCGTGTGCGACGCGCGGATGCCCATCTTCTTTTCCTTCTTACCGGCGGTGAGCCCCGGCGTGTCGGGGCCGATCACGAAGGAGGCGTGGCCCCGCGAACCGAGCTCCGGATCGACGCTGGCGACCACGACGTGCACGTCGGCGATTCCGCCGTTGGTGATGAAGGTCTTCTCACCGTTCAGCACCCAGTCGTCGCCGTCCTTCTTGGCCTTCGTGCGGAGACTCGACACGTCCGAACCGGCACCCGGTTCGGTCACCGCGAAGGCGGCCAGCTTGATGTCGTCGGGCGTGCCGAAACACTGCGGAACCCACTCCTCGATCTGTTCGGGAGTGCCGTTGCCGACGATCCCCGAGACGCCGAGCGTGGTGCCGAAGATGGCGAGCGCGATTCCCGCGTCACCCCAACACAGCTCCTCGCTGACGACAGGAAAGGTGAGACCGGTGGGATCGCCGAAGAACTGCGCGATCGCCTCGTACGAGTAGAGGCCGATCTTGGCGGCTTCCTCGATGACCGGCCACGGCGTCTCTTCGCTCTGGTCGTACTCGGGGGCCACGGGTCGCACGACGTCTTCGGCGAAGTCGTGTACCCACTTCTGGATCTGGAGCTGGTCCTCGTTGAGATCGAGTGAGAACTCCGACATCTCTGCCTCCTCGGAGCGTTGTTACTGATCAGTAACCGGAGGATAGCGCCTCCCGTCCGCCCCTGTCCCGCCAGGTGAGACTTTATCGGAAATTCAAGTTTTTTCGCCTATATTCCTTGTATGAGCGAGTATCGAATCGGACAGGCCGCGGCGCTTCTCGGCGTCAGCGCCGACACGGTCCGCCGGCACGCCGACGAGGGCCGCCTGCCCTCCCGCCGCACGTCGGGCGGCCACCGAGTGGTCGACGGTGCCGCCCTGGCGGCGCTCGCCGTGGAGGAGGCCAACACCTCGGATCCGGAACGCATCGTGGGCGCCTCCGCGCGCAACCGTTTCACCGGACTCGTGACCAAGGTCGTGCGCGACGGCGTGATGGCGCAGGTCGAGATCCAGGCCGGTCCGCACCGCGTCGTGTCACTCATGACGCGCGAGGCCGCCGACGAACTGGCGCTCGAGCCCGGGAGTCTGGCCGTTGCCGTCGTGAAGGCGACCACCGTCATCGTCGAAGTTCCCGGA
The DNA here is from genome assembly GCA_963704035.1 of uncultured Actinomycetes bacterium. GTDB lineage: Bacteria > Actinomycetota > Acidimicrobiia > IMCC26256 > JAOSJL01 > JAOSJL01. Next base: position 424,216 of record CAVPGR010000004.1, read on the forward strand.
TGAGCGCACTCCGATGACTCGCGCGCGGCGGGCGGTGCGTGCGGTACCGGCGGTCCTCGGGGCCGTCGCAGTCGTCGGGATCATCGGTCTCGGAGGTTGTGGCGACGGTTCGTCGGATTCGCTCACCGTCTTCGCCGCCTCTTCGCTCACCGAGAGCTTCGAGGAGATCGCCGGCGACTTCGAGGCGGACACCGCCACGACGGTCACGACGGATTTCGACGGCTCAGCCCGCCTTGCCACGCAGATCGAACACGGTGCGCCCGCCGACGTGTTCGCCGCCGCGGACCGGGCCACCATGGACGCGGCCGTCGCGACCCGTGGCGTACGCCGGGGTCCCGAGGTGTTCGCGCGCAACCGGCTCACGATCGTCGTTCCCGCGGGAAACCCCGCTGAGATCCGTGGGCTCGACGATCTCGCACGCTCCGACGTGGTCCTGGCCCTTGCCGATCCCGCGGTGCCCGCCGGCAACTACTCGTCGCAGGTTCTCGACAACGCCGGAGTAGCCGTGCGACCCGCCACACTCGAAGGAAGCGTGCGCGGTGTCGTGACCAAGGTCGGTCTCGGCGAAGCGGACGCCGGAATCGTGTACGAATCGGACGTCGTGGCGGGCGACGGATCCGTGGAAAGTGTCGCGATCCCCGACGCACTGAACGTCTCCGCCGAGTACTTCATCGCCGTCTTGGACGACGCTCCCGCCTCCGCTGATGGGTTCATGGACTTCGTCATGAGCGACGAGGGTCGACGGGTTCTCAGGGAGAAGGGATTCCTGGTTCCGTGAGTGCCCCGCAAGCTTCTGCACGACGTGCCGGATCCGGTCGACCGGCCGTCGCACTGCTGCCGCTGGCCGCCGCTGCGCTGGTCTTCGTCGCTCTCCCGGTCGTGGCTCTGGTCGCCCGCGCGCCCTGGTCCGAGTTGATCTCCGACCTCACCTCCCCTGCCGCTCTGGAAGCCCTGCGCCTCTCTCTCGTGACCTCGGTGTCGGCGGCGATCGCGGCGACGGTCTTCGGAGTCCCGCTCGCTGTTCTGCTCACACGTGGCGTCTTCCGGGGACGGTCCACACTGCACGCCCTGGTTCTCCTCCCGATGGTGCTGCCTCCGGTCGTCGGTGGCGTCGCCCTGCTGCTGGCGTTCGGGCGGGAGGGTCTGGTCGGCGGCTTCCTCGAGGACTCCGTCGGGCTGCGCCTGCCCTTCACGACAGCCGGGGTCGTGGTCGCCCAGACCTTCGTGGCTCTCCCCTTCGTCGTCGTCACCGTCGGGGCGGCGCTGCGAACGATGGACCGGCGTCCCGAGGAGGCGGCCGCCACGCTCGGCGCGGGCTCCTGGACCGTTCTGCGCCGTGTCACGCTTCCCGCAGTCGCCCCAGCCATCCTCGCCGGCACAGCCCTGGCGTGGGCGCGGGCACTCGGCGAGTTCGGGGCAACGATCACGTTCGCCGGGAGCCTGCCGGGCGAGACCCGTACGCTTCCCCTCGCGCTGTTCAACGAGCTGCAGACGTCATTCGACGGGGCCGTCTCGCTTGCGGTCCTCATGCTCGCGGTCTCGGTCGGCGTGCTCGTCGGACTGCGCGGCCGGTGGTTGGCTCGATGACCGCTCCGGCGGGTGCCACGGTCCAGGGCCGCGTGGAACGGGATGGCTTCACACTCGATGCTGAGCTCTCGATCGAGGCGGGAGAGCTCGTGAGTGTCGTCGGGCCCAACGGTTCCGGAAAGACCACACTGCTGCGCGTGTTGGCGGGGCTCACACCTCTGACAGACGGAACGACGACCATCGACGGGAGTGTCGTCGACGGGGTGGCTCGATGGCGTCTGGGCGGGACCGGAAGATCGGCCGATCGGTTTCGTGTTCGACGACAGACGGCTCTTCGCCTCGCTCGATGTGCTCGACAACGTCGCGTTCGGATTGCGTGCGCGCGGTGTTCGCAAAGCCGCTGCCCGACAGACGGCGAGAGACTGGCTCACGCACCTCGGTGCCGCGCACCTCGCGCAGCGCTCCCCCGCGACGCTCTCGGCGGGCGAGTCCCAACGTGTTGCGCTGGCACGAGCGCTGGCCCCGGCACCCGCACTGCTCCTCCTCGACGAACCGTTCAGCGCCCTCGACGAACCCTCACGGCAATGGATGCGGCGCGCGCTCGACGCATCGACCCCCGAACCCGGACCGACCTCCGGACCGACCTCTGGACCGTCCCCGACCGTGGTGGTCGTGACGCACGACACCGTCGAGGCGCTCGCTCTGGGAAGCCGGACCGTCGTTCTGGAGGCCGGTGGCATCGTGCACGACGGTCGCCCCGACGAGATTGCCCGCCGACCCCGGTCGTCGTATGCCGCTGCACTCGTCGGCGTCAACGTCCTCCAGGGAACCGCACGCAACGGAACGGTCACACTTGCCAACGGGTTCGAGCTGCACACCGCCTCCGCAGCCACGGGCCCCGTGACGGCGATCGTGAATCCGCGGGCGGTCGGGCTCTTCGGGGAGCGGCCCACAGGTACTCCCCGCAACGTCCTCGAGACGGTCGTCGAGGGCCTCGACGTCGAGGAACGCCGCGCCCGTGTCCGCCTCCGCGGTCCCGTGCCCCTCGTTGCCGAAGTCACGCCGCGGCGGTCGACGACCTCGGGATCTCTCCCGGGCGTCGGTTCTGGATCGCGATCAAGGCGACCGAGATCGATGTGCGCGGCCGCTGAGAACCGACAGTGCCCGGGCTAGGGTCCGGCGCATGGGACGCCTCGACGACGTCGATCTGACCTTGCGCCTGGGGCGCAAGGAAGAAGTCGAGCGACTGGAAGCCGCGCAGGAGCGCCTGATCCAGTTGCGTCTCACCCTCGGGGGCCTCCTCGGCACACAGGGCCTCGGGCCTCCCGTGCTCATCCTCATCGAGGGATGGGATGCCTCGGGCAAGGGCGGTGCCATCCGGCGACTCGTCGCCCGGATGGATCCCCGGCATGTGCGTGTCGTGCAGTTCGCAGCACCGACCCCCGACGAGCTGCGCCACAACTGGCTCCGTCGATTCTGGCCGTCGCTCCCCGGATGGGGCGGTATGGCGATTCTCGACCGGTCCTGGTACGGGCGGGTGCTCGTCGAGCGCGTCGAGGGCTTCGCCACCGAGCAGGAGTGGACGCGGGCCTACGACGAGATCGTCAACTTCGAGGAGATGCTCGCCCACGACGGCACCGTTCTCCTGAAGTTCTGGTTCCACATCTCCCACGACGAGCAGGCGAAGAGATTCGAACGCCGTCAGGAAGATCCCCTCAAACGCTGGAAGCTCACCGAGGAGGACTGGCGCAACCGTCGCAAGCGTCCGCAGTACGAGGAGGCCGTCGAGGAGATGGTGGAACGCACCGACGTCCCGGGCGCACCCTGGTATGTGATCGCGGGCGAGTCGAAGCGCTGGGCACGCGTCGCCGTGATCGAGACCACGATCGCCGCGATCGAGGAGGCCCTCGCGCAACGAGGCGTCATGATCCCGCCGGTCGACCCGGACTGATCTCGGCGTGGGTGAAGGCTTCGCACACAGAGCTGCGATCGTCGGTGTGGGTGAGACCGACTACGTCCGTGGATCGCCGTATCTCCCGGTGGAGCTCATGCTCCAGGCCGCGACCACCGCTGTGGAGGATGCCGGAATCCGATTCGACCAGATCGACGGTCTGATCCCCCCACCCGGCTACACCACGGTGGAGGAACTCGCAGCCAACCTCGGCGTCGGAAACCTGCGGTTCTCCGGCACCCTCCACATGGGTGGTGCCAGCCCGACGGCGTCGCTGCAACACGCGGCGTTGGCGGTCGCCGCCGGCGTCGCCGAGGTCGTCCTCGTCGTGGCGGGCTGGAACGGCTACTCCGCGTTCCGACCCCGGGAAGGAACGCCGGTACCACGACGGGGGATGGATCCGAACGCCGTCCTCGACACCGTGCTCGACTTCTACCTTCCCTACGGCGCCCGTTCGGCTGCGCAGTACTACGGCTGGATCGCCACCCGCTACCAGCAGACCTACGGGATCCTGCCGACGGACGCCGGCGAGGTGGCGCTCGCGTTCCGCGCCCACGCTCAGCGCAACGAAAAGGCTCTCATGCGCGGCCGCCCGCTCACGATGGACGATTACCTCACGGCTCCGTGGATCAGTGAGCCCTTCCGCAAATTCGACTGCTGCCTCGAAACCGACTGCGCGGCAGCGGTCGTGGTGACGAGCGTCGAAAGGTCCCGCGATCTCGCTCAGCCTCGTGTGTCGATCCTGGGTGCTGCCGAGGGCCACCCTGCACCCGCTGACGACCTCACCAACCGCGACGACATCTTCCGCATCGGGCTCAGTGACGCGGCGCCGCGCGCGCTCGGCATGGCCGGCATCGACGTGGGCGACCTCGACGTGCTCGGCGTCTACGACGCGTTCACGTACACGGTGCTTCTCCAGATCGAAGCCCTCGGGCTCTGCGGGCCCGGAGAGGCCGGGGCGTTCGTGCGTGACGGACGACTCGGACCGGGTGGTGCTCTCCCGACCAATACACACGGCGGGCACCTCTCCCAGGGCCACATGTGGGGCTTCAACCACGTCGTCGAGGCGACGCGCCAGCTCCGTGGGCAGGCCGGCGAGGCCCAGGTGGACGGCGCCGAACTGGCGCTCGTCACGGGCTGGGGCGATTTCGGAGACGGAAGCGTCGTCGTTCTAGGGGCGGACGGCTGACATCGTGACGGACCCGGCGCCCCGCACACTTCCCGAACCGGTCGGACTCAATGCGGAGTTCTATGCGCACTGCGCGGCGGGCGAACTGCGTTTTCAGCGTTGTGACACATGTTCGGCCTGGCGCCATCCGCCGCGGTACCGCTGCCCTGCATGCGGTTCTGACGTGTGGAGCTGGGAGCTGTCGACCTCGCGGGGACGGGTGTACACGTGGACCGTCACGCACCGCCCCCTTGATCCCTTCTTCGCCGACGAGCTGCCCTACGCCGTCGTTGTCGTGGAAACCGAGGAAGGGGTGCGTGTCGTGGGAAACCTGCGCGGGATCGAGGTGGGAGACCTCGCTCTCGATATACCGGTCGAGATCCTGTTCTCACCGCAGACCGATCGTGTCGCCCTCCTCGAGTTCGGACCCGTGACATGAGTACGCCCATGAGGACACGGCCGGACGCACCGATCGAGCTCACCGTGGTCGTCCCCGCCCACGACGAAGCCGACTACCTCGACGACTCCGTGACCGACATCGTCGAGGGTCTGCGCGAGCGGGATCGGTCGTTCGCCGTCTCGATCATCGAGAACGGGTCGACCGACGGTACGCCCGACCTCGGCCGGTCGCTCGCTCGAGCGGTATCCCGAGGTCGAAGCTTCCACACTCCCCGACGCCGACTACGGCGCGGCGCTGCGTCATGGGCTCCTCGAGGCGAAAGGGCGCTTCGTCGTGACCTTCGACGTCGACTACTTCTCGCTCGAGTTCCTCGACCGAGCGCTTGTGGCCCTCGATGATGACCCCACGCTCGCCGTGGTCATCGCGTCGAAGCGTTCCCCCGACGTCCGACGACCGGCGTCCCTGGACGCGACGCGCGGTGACCGCCACCTTCTCGACGCTGCTGCGGGTCGGATTTGGTCTGCGTGTCTCCGACACCCACGGCATGAAGGCGCTCCGTCGCTCCACGGTGGTGCCCCTGGCGCAGGCCTGCGCGTCGGGAGAGGACCTGTTCGACACGGAGTTGATCATCCGGGCGGAACGGGCCGGACTCGGCGTGACGGCTCTGGGTGTCGCCGTCGAGGAACGACGGCCCTCACGGACTCCGGTGATCTCACGCGTTCCCCGCACGCTCATCGGTCTGGCTCGTCTGCGTCACCGTCTGGGTGGGCCGAGACGAAAAGCGGTCGAATCCGGTACTTCCTGAGGGCAAGAACGACGACCGGACCCGGGATCCCCTTGACACGCGCGCCAGACGCGGGTCACATGGGCGCAAGGAATCGTCTGCAAGGGAGCGGAGCCCGTGCTCGTCATTCTCGCCCTCGCATTAGCGGCTCTCGCTGTCGTCGGGTGCTGGCAGCTCGTCGGATACGCCAAGGACCGCCGGCGCGAGTCGCGACGGCGTCGCGAAATCGACATCCTCGAATCGCTCTACGAGAGCACCACCGACGACTGAATCCGCACGACAGCACATCAGGCCGTCGGATCAGACCGCGGATCAGGCCCGCGGATCAGACCGCGGATCAGACCCGCGGGTCAGGCCATCAGATGACGGCCCGTGACGAGCGGTAGGTCGAGCGGCGACAGAAGGCCCGGTTCGGCTTCGCAGACCGCGGGGATCGCGTTGAGGACACGCATCGCCGTCGCCAGCACGCCACCGGTGTTGTGGTCGCCGTCCTCGCCCTCCATCGTGAGCTCGCAGCGAAACGAGGGGGAACCGTCGACGGTGATGATGTAGCCACCGCCGCGCGGCTGTTCAGGCCATTCGGGAGCCAGATCGTCGCGCAGGCGCGTGTAGTGCTCGACCACGATCGCGTCACGACCTCCGACCACACCGATCACCTCGAAATGCAACGCGGCCGTGGTCCCCTTCTCCACCGTGCCGGCGGCCACGTCGAACGTCTCGGGTGCCGGCAGGCGTTCGTGCGTCTCACGGATCTCGTCGAGCTCCACATCGAGGCTGTCGGCGATCATCTCCACGACACCGCCCCAGGCCAGCGTGACGGCACCGGGCCAGAACAGGACGGGCTCGGCGTCCAGCGCCTGACCGAAGCCCATCGTGTCGAACAGGACCTCGGCCTGGTCGTACGTGTCGTAGTTGAGGATCTCCTGAATCCGGACCGCGTCGATCCGTTCGCAGAATCCGGTGATCGTCATCGGCAGGAGATCGTTGGCGAAGCCCGGGTCGATTCCGGACGTGAACGCCGACGTTCCGCCCTTCCTGCACGCTGCGTCGAGCATCTTCACGAGCCGCTCGTCACCGGCGGGTGGATAGACGAGCGACACTACCGACGTGGAGACGACGTTCATGCCGGCCTCGAGGATGCGGCACATGTCGGCAACGGCGTCGTCGGGGCGGAGGTCTCCCGTGGCCATGTACGACACGACATCGGCGTCGAGCGCGAGTGCGGCGTCGACGTCATTCGTCGCTGTCACGCCCGTGGTGGGCAGTCCGCACAGATCGCCGGCGTCTTTGCCTGCCTTGTCGGCGCTGTGCACGACGACGCCGACGAGGTCGAGATCGGGGTGGCGAATGATGGCGGGCAGTGCCGCCGCTCCGACGTTGCCCGTCGCCCATTGGATGACCCGATGTCCCATGACGGGGCAGCCTAGGGTTTCTCATCATGTCCGACACCACCCGACTCCTCGAAGGAGTCCGCATCGTCGAAAGCTCCCTTCTCGGCCCCGGCGCCATCACGACGCACCTCGCCGACATGGGTGCGGACGTGATCAAGGTGGAGCCACCCGCGGGCGACTACATCCGTCGCATGACCTGGCCGATCGTGCAGGGGAATTCGCTCCTCCACCTGCACGTGAGCCGCGGGAAACGCAGCATCGTGTTGGATCTCAAGAAGCCCGAGGCGGTGGAGGTCTATCTCGACCTCGTGCGCGGCGCCGACGCCGTCGTCGAGGCGATGCGGCCGGGAGCTCTGGAGCGACGCGGGCTCGGCTTCGAGAAGCTCCGCGCGGTGAACCCCGCTGTCGTCTTCTGCACGATTTCGGGCTACGGGGCCACCGGCCCGTACCGCGACCTTCCGAGCCACGGCATCGCCTACGACACGTGGGCGGGTCTCGTGAAGCCCGAGATCGACGAGGAAGGCTTCACCGTCATCCCCGAGCACCCCTCGATGGGGATGCACGCGGGGCCGCTGTTCGGTGCCCTCGGAATCCTGGCGGGGATCGTGCGGGCACGTGCCACGGGCGAAGGGTCCCAGATGGAGATCGCCCAGTCCGACGCCGCCGCGTACATGGACTGGTACCGCTCCGAGACCTGGCGAGCGTACGAACGCCCCGAATCCGAGGTCACGGGCAACGCGAGTGACAACTACGAGCGACGTGCCCCGGGCACGGCCGGAATGCGCGCGGGTGTTCGCTACCAGATCTACGACTCACGCGACGGCTACGTGTTGTTCATGGCCTCCGAGCAGGCTTTCTGGAAGAACTTCTGCGAAGGCGTCGGACGCGAAGACCTGTTCGAGCGTTACCCGGGCTCGCAGTACGCGGATCACGCTCCGGGTAACCGTGAGCTCCAGGCCGAGCTGAAGACGATCTTCGCCGAACGTTCCAGCCAGGAGTGGATCGACTTCGGGCTCGAGCACGACGTGCCGATGGCTCCGGTGAACACGCCGCAGACGATTGCCGACGACCCCCAGTTCCAGGATCGCTTTCCGTGGATCTCCAAAGAGCGACTCGACGCCGATCAGTTGCCGTTCCCGGTCAAGCTCGTCGACGGCGAGCATCCGGAACCGACACGCGCTCCCGATGTCGGGGAACACACCGACGGCGTGCTCCACGAAGTTCTCGGCTACGACGAAAACCGCATCGAGAAACTGCGGTCGTCCGGGGCCCTCGGGTGAGCATCAGCCGATGGCGATGAGCGCCAGTCCCGTGAGCGCCACGATGAGGCCCACGATCTGCGTGCGCCGCATGCGCTCCTTCAGCACCGTGCGCGCCAGGAGCACCGTAATCGCCGGATAGAGCCCGGCAACGGGAGCGACGAGGGTGACGAGACCACGCCGCAGCGCGAGGAGTTGCAGCGCGTTCGGCGCTCACGTCGAAAATCCCGGCGGCAACTGCCGGTTTCAGCGCGGCGGGCGGTAACCGGAGACTTCGGCCGGTCACCAGGGCGAGACCGAGGACGATCGGGACACTGAAGCACCGCGACAGCAGCACCGGCCAGAACCCGGCGCTGTCACCGGTTTCGGCGAAAAGGATGAACACGACGCCGAACCCGATACCCGCTCCGATGGCGACAGCCAGTTCTCGAGTACGGGACCCGCCACCGATCGGTTCCGCACCGGGGCCCTGTGCCACGAGACCGATGGCGCAGATCGCCGCGACGACGCCCACGATGGCGATCGCCGACGGCCGCTCCCCTCGCGCTATACCCCAGAAGACGGGGATGACCGACCCACCGACGGCGCTGATGGGCGCGACCACACTCATTCTCCCCATGGCGAGGCCCGTGTAGAGCAGCGCCACCGAGGCGGTGCCGATGACCCCGATACCGGCCGACAGCCACACGACGCGTGCCGGAGGAAACGGTTCCGGGAACGCGATCAGCAGAAGAGGTGCGACGACGAGACCGACCGCCATCATGGTGAACACCACAGCACTCAGCGGATTGCGACGTGTCGCGAAGCCGCCGAAGAAGTCGGCGCTCCCGTAGGCGCCCACGGTGAGTAACCCGATGAGCAGTGCCAAGCACCACAGGCTACGTTTCTCCCCCGTGGAGCGCCGATGATTCTCGACCGATTCGACCTGACCGACCGGGTCGCCATCGTCACGGGCGCCGGGCGCGGCATCGGAGAACGCGCGGCAACCGCACTGGCCGAGATCGGCGCCGACGTCGTGTGTGCGGCACGCTCACAGGACCAGATCGACGCCACAGCCGAGCAGATCCGCGACGGCGGCCGTCGGGCACTCGCTGTTCCGACCGACGTCATGCAGCGAGACGATCTCGACGCACTCGTCGCCACCACGATGGCCGAGTTCGGCAGGATCGACGTACTCGTCAACAACGCCGGTGGATGGCCACCCAGCGAGTTCCTCCAGACGAGCGAGGACGATTTCGAAGAGGCGTTCAGATTCAATGTCACATCCGCATTCCAGATGACGCGCAAAGCGGTCCCCCACATGGCTGAATCCGGCGGGGGTGGATCGGTCGTCAACATCTCGTCGCGCGTGGCCAGCATGGCGATGTCGGGATTCGTGGCCTACGGCACGGCGAAGGCGGCTCTGTCGTTCATGACCCGCGACATCGCCGCCGAACTGTCACCGACGGTGCGGGTGAACGCCATCGAGGTGGGGGCTGTCGCGACCTCCGCGCTCGAGTACGTGAAGAGCGATGAGGCGATCTCCCGCCAACTCGAGGAGAACACGCCGATGGGCCGTATCGGGGACGTCGACGACATCGCCACGATGGTCCTGTACCTGGCGAGTCCGGCGTCGTCATGGGTCACCGGTAAGACGTATCAACTCGACGGCGGCACCGAGCGCGCCCAGTTCGACATGCCGAGAGCGGATCTGTGAGCCACACCTGAAACCCGCGCCGGCCTGAAGCCCACGCCAGGAGAGACCCGATGCCCGCACCGCTGCCGAAGGCGAATCCGCGAGGTCGCGACCCTGGGGAGCTCGGTGCGCGGCTCTCGGAGTGGCTCGGCTCGTTGATCGACGGCGGCCCACCCGCCGTGAGCATCGAACCGACTTCGGACACCAGTGGCATGTCGAGCGAAACAATCCTCTTCGACGTGTCTCCCACCGATGGCCGTCGAAGCGAGCGGCTCGTGGCCCGGATGGAGCCCGACGACCCGGTCCCGGTGTTTCCGAACTACGACATGGAACTCCAGTTCCGGTGCCTCGAAGTCGTGCAGGAACACACATCAGTGCCGGTTCCCCGTCCGCGGTGGTACGAGCCCGACGAGTCGGTGCTCGGCGCACCGTTCTTCGTCATGGACCGTGTCGAGGGTCGCGTTCCCCCGGACCTCCCGCCCTACACGTTCGAGGGCTGGTTGCGCGACGCGACGCCCGCTGACCAGGCACGGCTCTGGACGTCGTCGATCGACGTCCTCGCGGGAATCCACACCCTGAATCCCCGCGACCACGATCTCTCGTTCCTGGAACGTGGCGGCACGGGCGACGACGACATCGACAGGTACCTCGACCGCGAGCGGGCGTATTTCGAATGGGCGGCCGACGTGGAGCGGTATCCGACCATCGCTGCCGCGTTCGATTGGCTGGTGGAAAACCGTCCCGAGAATCCGGGGCCGTCGGTCATGAACTGGGGTGACGCCCGGATCGGGAACATCATGTTCCGGGACTTCGAACCGGTGGGCGTGTTCGACTGGGAACTCGCTGCGCTGGGGCCGCGAGAGACCGACGTGGGGTGGAGCCTCTTCCTCCACACTTTCTTCATGGAGGTGGCCGAGATGCTCGACATCGATCCGGGAATCGAATTCCCCGGTCGGGACGAGACGATCGCGTACTACGAGAAGGCGACCGGCGTGACCTTGTGCGACATGGAGTGGTACGAGGCGTTCGCCGGATACCGCTTCGCGGCCATCATCACTCGCACGGACGCCCGAACCATCGCGTCGGGCGAGTCGGAGGCACCCGACGATCCGGAGTCCACGATCCATCCACTCCCGCTGCTCCGGCGCATCACCGGCATCTAGCTCGAGATCTGTTCGAGATGCAAGACCGGAGCGACACAGGAACGGATCGGAAGGACACGATGACAACGACCGGGCACGACGTGCCCCTGAGGTACGACCCCTTCGACTACGCCATCGACGCCGACCCCCACCCCGTCTGGCGGCGGATGCGCGACGAGGCACCTCTGTACCGCAACGAGGAGCACGACTTCTGGGCGCTGAGCCGCTTCGCCGACGTTCTCGAAGCCTCGCTCGACTGGCGAACCTTTTCGTCCGCGCACGGAACGGTCCTCGACCTGATGTCCGACGAACCGCTCGAGGATGCGTCGATGATCTTCACCGATCCTCCCGAACACGACGAGCTCCGACACCTCGTGTCTCCCGCCTTCACGCCGCGCCGGATCGCCGCCCTGGAGGACCGTGCCCGCGAGATCACGCAACAGCTGCTGGACTCCGTACAGGAGAGCGCGACCGATCCGCACCTCGTTTCGTTCGATTTCGTCCAGGACTTCGGGGCACTCCTGCCGACGACCGTGATCTCGTCGATGCTGGGCGTCCCCGAGGCCGACCAGGACGAACTGCGCGGCTGGACCGACACGATGCTGTACCGGGGCCCCGACGACACCGCACCGGCGGAGACCTCGATGGAGGCCATGGCGAGGGTCGGCAGTTACATCCGCGACCTGATCGACGACCGACGTACCAACCCCGGCGACGACCTCGTGTCTGTTCTACTCTCCGCCGAACTGGTTCAGCCCGACGGTGGAACCCGCCGACTCACGAAGCGGGAGATCCACGATTTCACGATTCTCCTGTTCGCCGCCGGCAACGAGACGGTCGCGCGTCTGCTCGGAAACGCCGCCGTGATCTTCGATCAGTATCCCGATCAGCGGGCCCGACTCGTCGCCGATCCGACGCTTCTTCCCAACGCCATCGAGGAACTGCTCCGCTACGAAGCTCCGTCACCCGTGCAGGGACGGGTGTCCACGCGGGAACAGGAGCTCCACGGCGTCCGACTTCCCGCCGGTTCCCGGTTTCTGCTGCTCACCGGGAGCGCCGGTCGCGACGAGCGCGAGTACGACGAACCCGACCGGTTCGACGTGACGAGAACGTTCTCGCGTCACGTGACCTTCGGCTACGGCATCCACTTCTGTCTCGGAGCGTCTCTGGCCCGACTCGAGTCACGGGTCGCGCTCGAGGAGATGCTCCGCCGTTTTCCCACCTGGGAGGTCGAAGCGGACGACCTCGAAAGGGTGCACACCAGTAACGTGAGGGGCTTCCACCACGTACCGGTCGTCGCGTCTGTCGTCACGAGCTGAGCAAGGAGCCCCCTGTGTGTCTCATCGTGATCCTCGGAGCCTTCGCCCCACGGGCCGCGCTCGTGATCCTCTGGCTCTTCACCACCCAACTCACGCAGGCGTTCGACAGCTTCTGGCTCGGCTTCGCCGGCTTCGTGTTTCTCCCCTTCACGACCCTCTTCTACGCGATCGCGTACCAGCCCGTCGTCGGCGTCGACGGGTTCGGGTGGTTTCTCGTCGCCTTCGGCTTCATTCTCGACATCGCCAACTGGACGGGTACCGCCTCGCGGTCGAGCCAGGAGCGAGGCTACGCCTGAGTGCGTCGGGTGCGATAGTGCGAACGCACTATCGACCCCTGGCGAATCATGACGATGGATGATCTGTGGTCGTGATCAGAACTCTCGTTGCTTCGCTCGTGACGGCCATGCTCACGGTGGCCGGCGCGTCAGCGGTTGGCGCCGCGCCCGGTGACCTCGACGACACGTTCGGCGGAGATGGAATCACCGAGATCCCGAACGCCACGGCCAACGCGGATGCCAACGGCAACACGGCCCTCGCCGTGGGAGCCGACTCGAAGCTCGTGCAGGCCGGCGTCGACAACGGCTCCGGCAGCGACGACGAGTTCATCGTGGTGCGCTACCTCGATGACGGCAGTCCCGATCCGACATTCGACGGAGACGGTGTCGCGCGCATCGCCGACACGACGCGCCAGGCCGACGTGGATGGTGGCGTCGGCGTCGCCGTCGACAGTGGCAACAAGCCGATTCTCGGTGGCGTGAGCGTCAACAACGGCGGCGAGTACTTCGTCGCTCGTTTCGGTGATACCGGTGGACTCGATGCGACCTACGGAACGGGTGGGATCGCGGCCATCCCGAACGCCACGATCGCCGCCGACTTCGACTCCGGCGTCGGGTTGGCGCTGAAGGCCGACGACCGCGCCGTGCTCGGCGGGATATCCGCGGCCAACAGTGGCGAGTATTTCGTCGCCCAGCTCACGACCGCGGGCGCTCTCGACGGCACCTTCGGCACCGGTGGCATCGCTCTGATCCCGAACGCCACGATCAACGCCGACGAGAACAGCTCGCCCGCGCTGGTCGTCGATTTTCTCTCCCGCACGTTGCTGGCAGGAATCGCAGAAGGTGGCGGTGGCGAGTATTTCGTTTCCCGCTTCACGACGGCGGGTGTGCTCGACGCGACGTTCGGTACGGGTGGGATCGTGTTCATCCCCAACGCCACAATCAACGCCGACGAGAACAGCGGCGTCGGGTTGGCGGTGCGACCCGACGGCAGCCCCGTACTGGGAGGGATCAACCAGACCAGCGACCTCTACTTCCTGGCGCAGTTCACCAACACGGGCGTGCTCGATACAGCATTCTCCGGCGACGGCATCGCCTACCTCACCGGGATCAACGCCGACCAGGACTCCGGCGTCGGCGTGACGCTTCAGCCCGACGGCAAGGTCCTGCTGGGCGCGATCGACGAGACCGAGCTCGCGTACACGTTGAGCCGATTCACGTCGACAGGAGACCTCGATCCGAACTTCGCAGCGGGTGGCACCGCTGTCGTGCCGTCCACGTCCATCCTGGCCGACGAGACCTCGGGAGTGGCCGTCGTTCTCCAGAGCGATGGCAAGCCGGTGCTCGGGGGTATCGACCAGACGACCACGAACGCCGAGGAGTTCTTCGTGGCCCGCTTCGACGGCGACATCGCCTCGCTGGACCTCCTGAAGGCCGGTCCGGCAACGGCCCGCCCCGGCGATACGGTCCTGTACACGATCACCCTGACCAACACGAGCAGCACCGAATCCGCGTTCGGGGTGTCGCTCAACGAGGTGCTTCCGACGGGCATGACCATCGACGACATCGTTGCCTCGGGCGACGGCTCGTGGACGTGTGTGGTGGCCCTGGCGACCTGCGACACACCATTCCTCTCACCTGGCGATGTGGCGACGTTCACGGTGCAGGCGACTGTCGACCCGGGAGCAACCGCCGGCGTCGTGACCAACACGGCGAGTGCGGGCGCCACGAACGCTTTCGGCGCCTCCGCGACAAGCAACGCCGATACCGAGATCCTCGGAGACACACCACCGGAGCCACCGGTTCCACCAGGTCCGCCGGGGCCGCCGGCACCTCCCGAACAGCCCGCTCCCCCGGCAGCTCCCGGACCCGACGCCCCCACCGACAGTGCGGGCAGCGGTCTCGGCGAGCTGCCGAGAACAGGCCCGACCGGGCCACTTCAGCTCACGGTGCTGGCACTCGCGGCACTGCTCTCGGGAGCCGCACTCACGATCGTGTCCCGCGGCAGCCGCTTGGTCAGGCCTCGGAGTGCGTGATCGGCTCCTCGCCCATCCAGACCCGCAGCGTGTTCTTCAGCTTCGTCTGCTGGATGAACAGATCGTGCTCGGCAGGAAGATCGCCCGCCGTCTCGGGTGACTTGAAGTAGAAGCTCAGCCACTCCTGCACACCCGAGCCACCGGCGCGGGCGGCGAGGTCCATGAACAGCGCGAGATCAAGGACGATGGGCGCGGCGAGAATCGAGTCGCGACAGAGGAAGTTGATCTTGATCTGCATCGGATAGCCCAGCCACCCGGAGATGTCGATGTTGTCCCAGCCCTCTTTGTTGTCGCCGCGGGGCGGATAATAGTTGATCCTCACCACGTGATCGATGTCGCCGTAGAGCTCCGGGTACACCTCGGGTTGCAGGATCGTGTCGAGAACGCCGAGCTTCGAGACCTCCTTCGTCTTGAAGTTCTCGGGATCGTCGAGCACCTCGCCGTCACGGTTGCCCAGGATGTTGGTGGAATACCAACCGTCGATGCCGAGCATCCGGGCCTTGAACCCCGGCGTCAGGATCGTCTTCATCAAGGTCTGACCGGTCTTGAAGTCCTTGCCGGCGAGGGGGACACCCCGCCGGCCGGCGAGCTCGACGAGGGCGGGAACGTCGCAGGTCAGGTTCGGCGCTCCGTTGGCGAAGGGGACGTCGGACATCAGGGCCGCGTACAGGTAGATCTGACTCGGAGCGATGTTCACGTCGTCGCGCTTCAGACCTTCCTCGAACGCTTCGAGACTCATGTGACAGTCGGCGGGCTCCTGGTAGGCCTCGGTGGAGCCGCACCAGACCATCACGAGACGGTCGCACTCGTTCTCGGTTCGGAACCGCTCGATGTCATCGATCAGAGCCTGAGCCTGCGCCAGCTTTCCTTTCGCCGACTTCACCCGGCGTCCGTCGAGGCGCTTCACCCACTCGCTGTCGAAGACGGCATCCATGGCGACGACACCCTCGAGCTCAGCAGAGATCGGACCGAGGTCCGCCTCCTCGAGCACTCCCGCCGTGCGTGCCGCTTCCAGGGCGTTGGGCGAGATCGGGTCCCACGCGCCGAAGACGAGATCGTCCAGCGAAGCCAGCGGAACGAAGTCGCCGATCAGTGGATTGCGATCCTCCGCTCGTGCACCCAGGCGTATGTGTGCCATCTGGGTGAGTGACCCGACGGGCGCCGACAGGCCGTTGCGGATCGACAGGACGCCGGCGATGAAGGTGGAGGCCACGGCCCCGAGCCCGGGTGTGAGGACTCCGAGGCGGCCCGTGGCAGGTGCGATCGGTGTTGAAGTCATGCGTCACCCTGCCACACGGGCATCGCCGGGTGTCAGGTGGAGGCGCCGACGGGTGCGCTCGGCGTGAACGTCACGGGCACGGACTCGAAACCGCTGACAAAACTGGAGGGGCGGCGCGGAAGATCGTCGTAGGCAATCGCAAGGTCGATGTCGGGCATCCGTGTCATCAGCTGCTCGAAGAGCACCCGTAGCTCGAGGCGGGCGAGAGCACTCCCCATGCAGAAGTGTGGCCCGAATCCGAAGGCCACGTGGAGGTTCGGATGACGCCTGATGTCAAAGGTGAACGGATCATCGAAGACGTCCTCGTCACGGTTCGCCGACGGGTAGAGCATGAGGACGTCGTCACCTTCTCGGAGGTGCTGACCCCGTACGTCGATGTCACGCGTCACACGGCGGTTCATGTTCTTGACCGGCGAGACCCACCGCAGCATCTCCTCGACCGCCGACTTCGTGAGCGAGGGATCGGCGACCAGATCGGCCTTCTGGTCGGGATGTTGACAGAGCTCGGCGAGGCCGCCGGAGATGACGTGGCGTGTGGTCTCGTCGCCGCCGATGAGCACCAACAGTGACTCCCACAGGAGCGAATCCAGGTCGAGGGACTTCCCGTCGACCTCGGCGTCGACGAGTACCGAGATGAGATCGTCGACCGGGCACACACGGCGTTGTTCGATCGCGTCGGTCTGGTGCGCCCAAAAGCCCTCCATGGCCTCCGCTGCCTCCGCCAGCGCACCGGCGTCGGTGGAGGTCGTGCCCTTCAGCATCTGATCGGACCATTCGAGGAGCTGCGGTCGGTCCTCGGGCGGAAAACCCAGCATGTCGGCGATCACGATGAGGGGTAGGTGTGCAGCGACGTCCCACACGAAGTCGCATTCGCCGCGCTCGCACACGGCGTCGAGCAGTTGGCCGCAGATCTCGCGCAACCTGTTCTCCTGGGCTCGGACGCGCGGTGGCGTGAAACCCTTGCTCACGAGCTTGCGGCGCAGCGCGTGTTCCGGATCGTCCATCGAGATCATCATCGGGGTTGCGGTCATGCGCGGCCTGATGTTCTGGGCGTTCGAGAAGACCTCGGCGTTCTTCTCACACGCCACGAGATCGTCGTAGCGGGTCACGGCCCACACGTCGGTGTGAGGGTCGTGGTAGACGGGAGCGTTCTCACGCATCCAGGTCCAGACATCGTGTGGTTCGCGGGCGTAGAACGCGCCGTCCATCAGGTCGACGTCGGGGTGGAGCGGATGATCACCCCGGTGTTCGAACCCCCCGCGGCGCATGGCGGCCATCGATTCTTCCGTTGCGGCGCTGAGGTCGTCGATCCCCTCCGTCATGCCGCCGATGCTACAGGTGGCGGCAATCCAACCGACGGCGGAGAAAGCAGCACCACACGGGTTAGGACTCGAGGTGCACGAGGATGTCGCCGGCCTCGACCTTGTCACCCGTCGCCACGAGAATCTCGGTGACGACTGCTGCGCCGTGCGCGGTGATCCTGTGCTCCATCTTCATCGCCTCGAGCACGAGGAGAACCTGGCCGTCCGAGACGGTCTCCCCCTCGGTGACGTCAACCGAGATCACCGTTCCAGGAAGCGGTGCGTGCGGCCCACCTCCGGCCATCTCTGCATCGTGGTCGACGAAGCGCGGTATCGGGCGCCAGATGGCGCTTCCGGCGGAGCCTGTGGTTTCGATTCGATCGTCAGATGAGCGCACCGAGACCGAGCGACGGACGCCGTCGAGCTCGACGGCAATCCGATCGACACCGTCATCGCCACCGTCATCGACACCGTCATCGCCACCGTCATCGATGCTGTGGCCGAGAACCCGCACTGTCACCTGACGGCGATCGTCGGCGAGTTGCGCGCCCTCGTCGTCGAATCCGGGCCAGTCGCCGATCAGGAACTCGAGCTCATCGGACGAGCGGCGCGTGTACTCGAGCGCGATCTCTTCGTCGGTTCCTTCATCCTGGAAGACCCTCCGTTGCCCGCGTGTCCGGAGGTTGCGCCAGCCCGACGGAGCGAAGCCCCACACGGTGTCGTCTGCCCGGTGCTGCGACTCCGTAGCGAGACAGGCTGCCACGAGCAACGCGAGTCGATCATCTCCACCCGGACCGCGGGAGCTCAGCAGATCCGGATGATCCTCGAGGAAGCGGGTGGGGGTCGCCGCGGCGAGGAAGTCGTCGTCCTCGAGCAGTGACACCAGAGCATCACGATCGGTACGGAGCCCGTCGATCCGTGCGCGACGCAACGCACGGGCGAGCCTCTGTGCCGCTTCTCCCCTTGTCGGAGCGTGAGCGATGACCTTGGCGAGAAGCGAATCGTAGTCCGCAGATACAACGCTTCCCGCCCGCACGCCGGTGTCGGTGCGAACGTCGTCGGGGATCTCGAACGCGTCCAGCACCCCTGCCTGCGGCAACCACCCTGTGGCTGGGTCCTCGGCGACGAGTCGGGCCTCGATGGCGTGACCGGAGATGACGACGTCGGCCTGCGTCAAAGGAAGGGGTTCCCCCGCTGCCACCCGAAGCTGGAGTTCCACGACGTCGAGCCCCGTGACGGCCTCGGTGACGGGGTGTTCCACCTGGAGGCGCGTGTTGACCTCGAGGAAGGTGATACCACCGGTTTCGTCGACGAGGAACTCGACCGTGCCGGCATTCACGTAACCCACGTGACGCGCCAGCGCGAGGGCGCCGTCGCACAATGCGTCGCGGGTGGCCTGATCGATCCCCGCCGACGGCGCCTCCTCGAGGACCTTCTGGTTTCGTCGTTGGATCGAGCACTCGCGCTCGCCGAGGTGCACCACGTTCCCGTGACCGTCGCCGATGATCTGCACCTCGACGTGGCGACCGCTCTCGACGTAGGGCTCGATGAAGATCGTCCCGTCACCGAACGCCGACTCGGCCTCACGGGCGGCCGCTTCGAGGGCATCCCTCAACCCGTCGGCGGAGCGCACCACTCGCATGCCCCGTCCGCCACCACCCGCCGCCGCTTTCACCAATGCCGGCATCGGCACGTCGTCAGGGACATTCCCGGGGTCGGCGGCAATGACAGGCGTGGTCGGGACACCTGCCTCCACGGCTGCACGCTTGGCCGCGACCTTGTCACCCAGCAGATCGATCTGTTCGGGTGTGGGGCCGATCCAGGTCATACCCGCTGCGATCACCACGTCCGCGAAACGAGCGTTCTCAGCGAGGAACCCGTAGCCCGGATGGACAGCATCGCAACCCGTCGTTCGGGCAGCCTCGAGGACGACCTCCGGACGCAGGTATGACTCGACCGGTGTGGCACCGCCGAGGGCCACGGCCCGGTCGACCGCGTCGACATGCAGTGCGTGACGATCCGGCTCGGCGTAGACGCCGACGGTGTCGATCCCGAGGAGGTGGGCCGTGCGGGCGATCCGCACCGCGATTTCGCCGCGGTTCGCGATGAGCAGGCGTCGGATCATCAGTGCCGCCACACGCCGTACGCCTTGCTGCCACGGACCTCGTTGTTGTGGACCACCGACAGCGCCAACCCCAGGACGGTTCTCGTGTCACGGGGGTGGATGATGCCGTCGTCCCAGACGCGACCCGTGGCGTACAGGGCGGTCGACTCTCCCTCGACCTGCTGTTCCAGAGCTGACGTGCCGGCGGCGAGTTCCTCCTCGTTGATCTCGATACCCCGATTGGCGGCTGCCCTGCGGGCGACGATGTCCATGACACCTGCGAGCTGTTTCGGCCCCATGACGGCGATGCGGTGATTCGGCCAGGAGAAGATGAAACGGGGGTCGTAGGCCTTTCCCGACATTCCGTAGTTCCCGGCCCCGTAGCTGGCACCCACCATCATCACCAGATGTGGCACGTCAGAGTTCGACACGGCGTTGATCAACTTGGCGCCGTTCTTGATGATCCCCCGCTGCTCAGCCTTGGAACCGACCATGAAGCCGGTGATGTTCTGGAAGAACACGAGCGGTGTGTCGGTCTTGTTGCAGAGCTGGATGAACTGCGCGCCCTTCTCGGACTCCTCGGAGAAGAGGATCCCGTTGTTGGCGAGCACACCGACGGGGAAACCGTGAATCGACGACCAGCCGCAGACGAGCTTGTCGCCGTAGAGGGGTTTGAACTCCTCGAAGCGGCTTCCGTCGAGAACACGGGCGAGGATCTCGCGGATCTCGAACGGGACGCGCACGTCGGCGGAGGCACACCCGAGGAGCTCGCCGGGATCGTAGAGCGGCGGATCGTCGGATTCGCTCGCTCCCGGCCCGAGCTTGTTCCAGCGCAGATGCGCCACGATGTCGCGCCCGATCCGCAACGCGTCCATCTCGTCAGCAGCCAGGTAGTCGGCGAGCCCACTCGTTCGGGCGTGCATCTCGGCACCCCCGAGCGTCTCCTCGTCGACGTCTTCGTCGATGGCCATCTTCACGAGCGGCGGACCACCGAGATAAGCCATCGCACGTTCCTTGACCATGACGACGTAGTCGCTCATGCCCGGCACGTACGCACCGCCGGCGGTCGCGGGACCGAATCCCAGCGTGATCGTGGGGATACCGGCGCGTGACAACTGTGTGAGGTTCTTGAACTGGGCACCGCCGGGCACGAAGATGTCGGCCTGCCGGGGCAGATCGGCTCCCGCCGATTCGTTGAAGATGACGAGCGGGAGGCGGTTGCGCCGGACGATCTCGTACACGCGGAAACCCTTCGCCAGCGTGTTCGGGTTGGCCGACCCACCGCGGACCGTGAGATCGGTCCCGGAGATCATCACCTCCGTCCCCTCGACGATCCCGATTCCGTTCACCGTGCCCGCGCCCGTGGGATCATCGGTTCCCCAGGCGGCCAAAGGGCTCAACTCGAGGAACGGCGTGTCGGGATCCACGAAGGCCTCGATGCGCTCGCGCACGAGCAACTTGTCGCGCTTGTGGTGCCGGTCGACGTAGCGCTTCCCGCCGATGGCGGGAACCGACGCCATCTCGGTTTCGACCTCCGTCCAGAGATCGCCCATGGCTGCGAGATTCGCGGCGAAGTCATCGGAGCGCGTGTCAAGCCGACTGCGAAGAACGGGCCGCTCGGAACTACTCACGAGCGTCAAGCTAGCCCGTGACTTCGAGCGATCAGCACTCTCGTGCCGTCCACACGGCTGGGTGTTCGTACGCACGCCGAATCTGGTTTCGGCACGACGGGTTCGGGGCTACCCTGAGCGCATGACCCAGGCATCCGATTCCAGGCGTCACGCGCCATCACCGCTCAGCTCCGATGAGCTCGCGAGCCTCCGTCGAGAACTCGAGGAAGAGCGCGACGAGTTGCTCGAGCACGCCCACGTCGTCGACGACGACGAGAACGCGTCGAGCGCGACCCACGGCCAGGGCGAGACGGAACACACGGCCAACGAGATAGAACGGCGCGTGAACGCTGTGCTCGAGGCGAACGCGGATCACGCCCTCCATGAGATCGTCGCCGCGCTCGCCCGAATGGACGATGGTACGTACGGTTGCTGCGAGACCTGTGCTCAGCCGATCATGCGAGAGCGCCTCCTGGCAGTTCCCGCTGCACGCTTCTGCGTGAACTGCCAACAGAGCGGTGCCGCCCGCAGATAGCAGTGTTCTCCCCGGGGAATCACACGACCGGGACCTCGGGTCCGTCGACGCCCTCGTTCAGACGATCTCCTTGCGCTCCACGTACTGGAGGAAGAACCACCCCGGAATCGTCGGCAGCCAGAACGTGACGAGGCGGAAAAGCAGGACGATCGATACCGCCGTGGCATTGTCGACACCCGTGCTGATCAGAGCAGCGGTGAGTACGGCCTCGATGCCACCCACGCCGCCGGGAGTCGGAACTGCGGAGCCGATGGTCGCCCCCACCATGTACACCGACCCGGCCTCGGCGAACGACATGCTCACGCCCATCGCCTGCACGCTCACGTAGAACGCCCACACGATCGCAATCTTGGCCGCTGCCGAGCCTCCGAAGAGGAGGACCATCTTGCGCGGCATCTGTGCGAGCTCGCGAAGCGATTCGAAGATCGTTCCGAAGGTGCGCTGGGCCCAGGGCCACACGACGCGGCGCGCCCAAGAGCTCAGGACGAAGAAGCCGACGATCGCTGCGATTCCGACGACGACGAGGAGGAAGATGCCGATGCCGGGCAGTTGCACTTTCCCCAACTCGTCAGTGGAACCTGCCCACAGGACGAAGACCAGGAGGAAGAGAACCTGAAAGAAACCGCTGACGGCGGAGGTCAGACCGATGCTTCCGGCAGCGACCGTGAGGTCTTCACCCTGGAGTTGGAGGTAGCGCGCCCGGAGAGCCATCCCTCCGGCATTGGCCGGCGTGAAGCGGTTGAGAAACGACTGGGCGAACATGACCTGTGTCGTGCGGACAAAGGGAAGATCGGTGCGGACGGCGCCCATGAGGCTGACGGCGCCACCGAGATACGTGCAGATCATGAGCGCGATGAGCAACGGGAGGCGCGCCCAATCCGCTTCCTGCAAGGTGGACCAGATCTCCGACCAGTTCGCGACGAGCGACAACAGGTAGTAGCCGAGTACGGCGGAGCCGATGAGCATGACGACGCCGCGTAGCGACACACGCTTCACCTTCGCCAGCTCGAAGTCTTCGACCTCGGCGGCGCGCTTGGCTTCCTCGCGGACATGATCGAGCAGGTCGTCGTGCTCCTTGACGGCACGGCGCGTGGGTGGTGTGAGTACGGTCGGTTGGAGAAGCGGCAACGCGATCGCCAGCGCGTCGCGGGGCATCACGTCAGCGGCGGCATCGACCGCTCGTTCTGCACCGACGAGAGCCGCCGTGGCGCAGAGCAGCTCTGCCACGTCGGCTGCGAGGGCGTGATCGTCGGCGGCTATCTGCGCCCGGTCAAACGACACCAGGCTCACGTCGCCGGAATCGACCAGAAGATGGTGAGCAGCCAGCGACCGATGGGCAATGCGATGGCGGTGCAGCAGCGCCACCTGGTGCCACGCGTCGTGGAGCACACGATCGTCGAGGTGCTCCTCGTCGAGCTCGCACAGAGCGAGACCGTCGACCCAGTCAGCGGCCATCACCGTGACCCCGTCGCTCGTGGTGTTCAGCGCCCGAGGGCGCGGACACCGCACTTCCGACGCTGCCGCGAAAGAGAGCGCGAGGGCCTCCTGTTCGGCAAAGCCACGGGCAGACGCTGCCGGTACGTCGTCACCGAGGCCCTTGACGGTGAGCACCTGCCAGATCCGGAGGAGCAGGTTCGCATCGCGTTGATCACGACCCAGGGCCTTGACGTACACCGCGCCGGCGCCGTTCCCGTCGGATGCCCGGACCAGATCGCCGTGGAAGGTCGGCGTGGTGCTCTGTTCGTCGAGCCGCCGGAGACCTGAAACGGCGAGGCCACCTTCGGACAGGCCGGCAACGAGGCGGTTCGAGTCGATCCGCCGGCGTGGTGCGCCGGTGATCAGAAGTGTCAGCGAACCCGCGGCGGCACCCAGGACGAACACGAGAGTGATGTGGACCGGTACCTCGACCGCGGTGACGAGCCGACTGACCGCCAGCGCGGCCACACCTCCCCACGCGAAGGGACGCCATGAGCGCGGCATCCACGGTCCGGCGGCAATGACGGCGCCGACGATCGCTCCCAGGTACGTACTCGACGGGAACGCCGCACCGAAGAGCCACGAGTCGACGTTCTTGCCCTTGACCGTCTCGGAGGGGACCGACTCCTCGATCCAGCCGTTCGCCAACGCCATCACCACCGCTGTGAGAACAGCAGCAAGTGCGAGAACGCCGAGAAGCCGCCAGCGCCGCCCCACGATCAGGACCCCGATGATGACGATCGGCACCACGATCGCTGCCAACTGCGTGATCCCGACCAGTGCCGACGACACGGGCCCGGGCAGCCAGTCGACCGCGTCGATCACGGCCGATGAGAACCGACGGGCGGAACCGGGATCGAGCATGACGACCAGGCCGACCACGATCGTGACCGTCGCTGCCAGCGCGAAGCGGGCGAGGTCCGCGGGATGGCGAACCCACTTTTCGTGCGCCGGTCCGACACCGCCCGCGTCGTCGATGTCCGCGCTCGGAGCGACGGAATGGCTGGTGCCGGCGGTCACCGGAGCTCAACACCCGGTGTCATCGGCCATCAGACGATTCTGTCACGATCGGCAACGGCGCGGGATCTCGCCCGATCCCTCTGACTGACGTCGAGGGTGGGTTCTCCGGTTGACACGGGGAACGGACTGTCGAATAGTCCTTGGCCATGACGACGACCGTGGGATCGGCAACCACCCCCGCGTGGATCCCGCGTGGTGGAGAAGCGTGGCGGGATCCGTTCGACGACTACCGGGCCCTGCGGGATGACGACCCGATCCATCACGCCGTGGTCGACGGTGGCGACTTCTGGGTGCTGTCCCGGTTCCAGGACGTGTTCGACGCGGCGCGCGACACGACGACGTTCTCCTCGGCACACGGGCTCACCCACAAGCCGGGCGACGACCCCGAAACGCTCGGCCTCGCCGCACCACCCATCGTGATGCTCGACCCTCCCGACCACACCGAGTTCCGACGGCTGGTCACCAAGGGGTTTCGGCCCCGCGTGGTCGCGGAACTGGAACCCGAGGTCCGCGCCTTCGTGGTGGAACGGATCGAACGGGTCCGCCAGACCGGCGCCGCCGACATTGTCGCCGAGCTGTTCAAGCCACTGCCGAGCCTGGTCGTGGCGCACTTCCTCGGCGTACCACCCGAGGACCGCCATCTCTTCGACGGGTGGACCGAGAACATCGTGGCTGCCAACGCCCGCGGAAACGCCCTCGACGCCGCCGAGGCGTCTGCGGATCTGTTCCGCTACTTCGGCCGGCTCATCGAGCGACGGCGCCTGGAGCCGGGCGACGACACCGTGTCGGACCTCGTCCACGCGGGCCTCGACGACGACACCGAGGTCATGCGGATTCTCGGGTTCGCGTTCACGATGGTCACGGGCGGCAACGACACGACCACGGGCCTGCTGGGAGGCGCGGCCCAGTTGCTCACCGAGTGCCCCGATCAGCGGAAGATCCTGCTCGACGACCCTCCACTGCTGCCCGAAGCGATCGAAGAACTCCTCCGTCTCACGTCACCGGTGCAGAACCTCGCGCGCACGACGACGCGACCGGTGACACTCCACGACGTGGAAATTCCGCAAGGCCGGAAAGTGATGCTGCTGTATGCGGCCGCGAACCGTGACGACAGGGAGTTCGGACCTGACGCCGAGGCGTTTCGGGCACGACGCAAGATCACGAAGCACCTGGCGTTCTCCTACGGAGCGCATCATTGCCTCGGAGCGCCGGCCGCACGCCTCGCCGCTCGTGTCGCGTTGGAGGAGCTGCTGGCGCGGTGCCCGAACTTCACTGTCGACGCCGCTGCCGGACGTTTCGCTCCCGGGGAGTTCGTCCGTCGCTACGAGTCTCTCCCGTTCTCGACCGACGGTCTCATGTAACACGAATCATCTGACGCGCTGACTCAGCCGGTGTCGGCCGCCTTCGCCGCATCCAGCAGTTCCTGCACACCCTTCTCGATGCCTGCACAGAGCACGTCGAGGTCCGGCGCGTGGTCGTACTCGCCCGTGGCCCCGAACGTGAGCTGTCCGATGTACGAGAAGATGGCCACCGTGAGATCCATCCGCCCGACGATCGGCACGTAGGGAAACGCCTCGACCATCCGACGACCGGCTGCGTACAGAGGGAACTGGGGCCCCGGGACGTTGGTGGTGATCGTCTCCACGAACGGTTGGAGATGAGTGAGCGTGCGCGCGGCGAGCGCGTGAGGGAGTGCCGGCGCGTAGTCGCCGGCGGACATGACGGAATCCACAGCTTCGATCTCCCCGGATCCCTTCAGTGTGTCGAGCTGATCCGAAATGCTCGACAGCCGTTCGATCGGGTCGTCGATCCCAACCGGGAGATCGGCGAACATGACCGACACGCGATTGTCGAGTTGCCCGCGCTCGTCAGCACTCCGCATCGAGACGGGCACGACCGTGCGAACGACGCGACCGTCGAGCACCTCACCGCGTTCCTGCAGAAGCTCCCGCCAACCACGGGTGACGAGAGCGAGCACCACATCGTTCACCGTCCCGCCGAGTGCGCCACGGATCGTCTTGACGTCCGCGAGCGTGGCACTTGCGGTGCACCAGCGTCGGTGTGGACCGATCGGCCGCATCATCGACGACTCCGAGGCCGGACGAAGCAGCCCGCCCATCCGCCCGATCCCCCGCACCGCCGCGACCACCTGCCCGACCAGCTCCGTCGGTCGGGCGAGCATCGGAAGCATCGACCGGGCCCTCTCCACGGGCGCCCCGAGGAGACCGCCGAGCGAGTGGAGCGCGAGATCCACCGTCGACGGCTCGGGCGCGGGTGACCAGTTGTCTTCGGAAGGCGGCGGGGGTTCCGGCTCGATGTCGAAGACGGCTGCCATGAGGTCGGTCCCGGCGATTCCGTCGACGATCGCGTGATGAACCTTGGTGAGCACCGCCCATCGGTCGTCGGGAAGCCCCTCGATCACCCACATCTCCCACAGCGGACGCTGCCGCGAGAGCTGTTGGGACATCACCCGGCCCATCAGGTTCCTGAGCTCGTCGTCACCGCCGGGCGGCGGCAGTGCTGTGTGGCGAAGGTGATAGGTGAGATCGAAGTGTGTGTCGTCGATCCACACGGGCCGCCCGACGTTTCCCGGAGCGAGACGGACCTTGTGGCGATAACGCGGGACGAGCGGAAGCTTCCCGGCGACCAGGCGTTCCAACGCCCCACTCGCCGGCGGTGGACCCTCCATGATCCCGAGTGCCCCGATGTGCATGTGGTTGGCCGCGTCCTCGGCTTCGAGGAAGAACGCATCCAACGGACCCAGTCGCTCCATCACGGCACCCTCGATTCTGCTCTGCTTCCCCTCTGTTTCTCCTCTGGAGGGTAGCTACGGCGCGGTCGGACCGGTACTCGTCGTCATCCCTCTGGGTGCCGTGTCCTCTTTCTGGTACTCCATGAGGAGCCGTTCCTCGTCGTCCTTCTTCGGGAAGACGAAGAACACGAGCGCGGCGCCCAGGAGAATGGCCACCACGCCTGCGAGATACGCCCAGTCCTGACCGTCGACGAACGACTGCTTCGCCGCGGCGGTGATCTGGTCCGCGTACTTCGGGTACTGACTCGCCGTGGCCTCCGCGCTCGAAAAGGACTTCTGGAGCTCTGCCTGGACGCTGTCGGTGACCTGGGACTTGTTCGGGGAACTGGCGATCGCCGCCGCGATCGCCGATGCGTACCCCGCTGTGAGCAGCGCGCCGAGGATGGACTGCATGATCGCTCCGCCGAGATCGCGCTGGAGGTCGGCCGTCCCCGATGCCATTCCGGCACGTCGGACGGGCACGGAACCGGTGAGCGAGTGCGACGCCGGGGTGCCCGCGAAACCGACTCCCGTTCCGACCAGCGCGTAAGCCAGACCGACCTCCCAGTACGGAGTCCCCTCGTCCCAGAGCAGGAGCATCGTCAGGAAGCCGAGCAGACAGAACAGGTATCCCGTGAGAAGTGTGAAACGCGATCCCCTCGACCCGACGAGCTTCGCCGAGCGTGGGGCGATCAGGACCATCATCACGACGGCCGGAAGAATCGCGAGCCCGGCGTCGAGCGTCGAGTAGGTAAGAACGTTCTGGAGGAACTGCTGACCGATGAACATCGCGCCCATGAGGGAGCCGAACACGATGATCCCGGCAACCGCTGCGACCCAGAAGATCCTTCGCCCGGCTACGTGCAGGTCGAAGAGGGGATTCGACGCCCGGCGTTGTCGGATCACAAAGGCCACGCCCGCCGCCAGCGCGATGATCGCCAAACCGAGCACGAGCGTTCCCTTGTCGGGAACGGCTGCGAAGTTGATCGCCAGGATCAGCGCGCCCACGAGGAGTGCCGACAGGATTCCGCCGAGGTTGTCGACCGGATCGGTCTCCTCGTTCACGTGGCTCGGTACGTAGACGACCGCCAGGACCAGAGCCACGACTGCGAGGGGAAGTGTCACGAGGAACACCGAACCCCACCAGAACTCCTCGAGCAGTGCGCCCGCCACCAGTGGGCCGAGTGCCGAGATCCCGCCACCGATCGCCGACCACAGCGCGATCGACCGGGTGCGGGGCTGGCCGGACCACAGTGCGGTGATCAGCGCGAGCGTGGTCGGATAGGCCATGCCAGCAGCGACGCCCCCGACGAGGCGGGCGACGAAGAGCATGTCGACGGACGGGGCGAAGGCGGCCAGCAAGCTCGCGGGAACTGAGATGAGCACCCCGAGAACGAGCAGGAGCTTGCGTCCATAGCGGTCGCCGATCGCGCCGAGGTAGAGAACCGACGCCGCAAGTCCGAGCGAATACCCGATCGCGACGAGGTTGAGCGATGTCTGCGAGGCGTCGAAGGCCTTGCCGATGTCGGGCAGTGCCACGTTGGCGACCGCGAGGTTGAGGTTCGCGACCCCCGCCACGATGATGAGCGCGACGAGAACCATCCCGGCGCGCTTCGGTGCCGTTCCCGACTCCGTCGATGCCTCGGCCATGTTCTTGCTCCTCGGGCGGACGGGAACCGGTGACTGGCGCGCGAGAGCGTAGCCCGCCAACGGCAGCCTTTCGGGCGGCGCTGTCTGCCGTTCCTACACTCGACAAAGTCGACGAAGGGACTCCAAGCCGTGAGTGACAAGGCCGTCATCAACGCGACCACGGGCCTCGAGGACGCGGAAACCGTCAGCCTCGCCCTGCTGTGCGCGATCGCCGCTGCCGAAGCCGGCCGGCCAACTCTGATGTTCCTCAGCAAGGAAGCGGTACGACTGGCCATCAAAGGGGTCACGCGAGGTGTCGCCTGTGAAGGTTGCGCTGACATCGTCGACCTGGTGGAACGCTTCGTTTCGGCCGGCGGACATTTCATCGCGTGTTCGCTCTGCTTCGGTGCCCGGGGTCTCGATGCGGATGACCTGATCCCGCACGCCGAGGTCGCGGGGACCGTCCAGCTCTGGGAATGGATCGGCGACGACGCCGCCACCACCTTCAGCTACTGACACCGCACACCGCTGAAGCTGAAAGCGGGGTTCGACCCGGTGACGGTCACCCCGGCGACGGTCACTCCGACCACTGGCAGTCGACCGCGACCTCGAGGGCCGTGCAGACCTCGGTCATACGTTCGTCGCTCAGCCTGCCCAGCCGTTCGACGAGCACACCGGTGGACACGCTCTCCACGGAATCGAGGTTTACGGCGGACAATCGTGGAATCGGATCCTCCGATTCGTGGAGCACGACCTCACTCGGGATCCCGCGGATGGTGGTCGTGCAGGGAGCGATCAAGGCCCGGCCCAGCCTCGGGATCGCAACGTCACGCGACAACACCACCACCGGACGGCGCGACACCTCGGGTAACTCGCACCACCACACGTCACCACGACGCGGCTCGTCACTCACGTCCGGCGCGCCGCGTTCCGAAACGAGGCGAGATCGCCCCACGCATCGCTCTCGTCGAGGGGAACCGCGTCGTACACGGCGTAGGCGCGATCGAACTCGGCCGAACGATGCTTCTCGCGCAACGCTGCGAGCGCCTCGTCCATCAGGAGCGCGTCCCTCAGCCCCTCGCGGAGCCGTCGGACGTCGTCGAGCAGATCCTCGTCGACCGTCGTGCTGATCCTGACTCTGGACATGAGAGCAGTATGCCATATCTATGCCACTCATGTGCCACGACTGATCGGCTGTTCGTCGGGACGTGCGCGACCTCGCGCGGCGTGACGGTAGGCCGCTCGTACCGCTCCCGAATCAACGTGTTGATCGGGCTCGACGGTCTCGCCGCCGAGCAGGGACCAGGCCATCGCGATGTCGGCGGGATCGCCCCCCGACACGACCGCAGCGGCCTGGACACACGCGCCCGCCGCCACGTGGTCGGCGTCGTCCAGAACCGTGACCGGCCGTTCAGCCAGATCGGCCAGGATTCGCGAGTACGCGCTCGAGCGTGCACCTCCTCCGACAAGGAGAAGGCGGCCGCGTGTCGTGTCGACCCCGACGGCGTCGAGCGCCTGTTTCGCCTCGAGGAGTCCACAAACCACACCCTCGAAGGCTGCGCGTGCCACCTGTTCACGGGTGGTGTCGGAACGCAGACCCGTGATCGTGCCCGTCGCATCGGGGAGGTTCGGTGTTCGCTCGCCGTCGAAGTACGGCACGAGCACCACACCACCTGCGCCTGAGGGCGCCTCGAGAGCGAGACTTGCCAGACCCTCGTGGTCGACGCCCAACAGTTTCCCGACAGCGTCGGTGACCTTCGCCGCGTTCAAAGTGCACACGAGGGGCAGGAAACGACCCGTCGCATCCGCGAATCCGGCCACCGCGCCGCTCGGGTCCGCTGTCGCCCGGTCGCTCACGGTGCTGACGACCCCCGATGTGCCGATCGACACAGCCACGTCACCGGGCCTGAGCCCCATCCCGAGCGCGGCGGCCATGTTGTCGCCGGTGCCGGGGCCGACGAGGGCGTCATGCCGGCGCCCCGCGAGCGCTGTCGGACCGAGGATCTGCGGACAGGTCTCGGCACCCAAGCCGACGAGGCCGAGCAACCCAGGGTCCCAGTCGCCCGAGGCCGGCGACCAGTAGCCCGTACCCGACGCATCGCCGCGGTCCGTCACGTACTCGCCGGTGAGCTTCCACGTCAGCCAGTCATGCGGCAGGAGAACCCGCTCGAGGCGTTCGTAGACATCCGGTTCGTGGAGCTGAAGCCAGGCGAGTTTCGTGATCGTGAACGAGGCAACCGGAACGCTCCCGCAGCGTTGCGCCCACTCTGCCCGGCCCAGGCGCTCCACGAGCTCCGAAGCCTGCGGCGCCGACTCGGTGTCGTTCCAGAGCTTCGCCGGGCGCAACACCGCGTTGTCCGATCCGAGAACGACCATCCCGTGCTGCTGGGCGGCGACACTGATGCCCGCCACTGCGGTGGTGTGTTCGTCCAGCAGTGGCTCGAGAGCTGACCACCACGCCCCCGGATCCTGCTCGCTGCACGGCGGCGTGGTGGCCGGGTGCGGGTTGCTGCCACCGGCGACAATCGCGCCCGTGTCGAGATTGCGCACCTCCAGTGTGCAGGACTGTGTGGAGGAGTCCACGCCGGCCACGGTGCCCATCGCCCGTAAGGTATCCGGGCGAACCCGACGAGACGTGGGGACCGACGATGGCTGATGACCTCCGACCACAGCATCTCCCACCACAGCCAAGCGACCACTTCACGTTCGGTCTCTGGACGGTCGGAAACCCCGGACGCGACCCCTTCGGCCACGAGACACGCCCGCCACTCGATCCGGTCGAGAGCGTGCACCGGCTGTCCGACCTCGGCGCCTACGGCGTGAACTTCCACGACGACGATCTCGTGCCGCCGGGTTCGAGCGGCGCCGAGCGCGATGCCATCGTCAAGCGCTTCCGGCGAGCGCTCGACGAGACAGGAATGTCCGTGCCGATGGCGACGACGAACCTCTTCTCCCGGCCGGTGTTCAAGGAAGGGGCCTTCACCGCCAACGATCCCGCGGTTCGACGCTACGCGTTGGCCAAGACCCTCGATGCCATCGACCTGGGGGTGGAACTCGGCGCATCGGTCTTCGTGATGTGGGGTGGACGCGAGGGCTGCGAGGTCGATGCCGGCAAGGACATCGCCGCGGCGCTCGACCGCTACAGGGAGGCCGTCGACCTCTGTTGTGAGTACGCGCTCGACAGGAGCTACGAGCTGCGCTTCGCCATCGAACCGAAGCCGAACGAGCCCCGCGGCGACATCCTGTTGCCGACCGTCGGCCACGCTCTGGCGTTCATCGACGAGCTCGATCACGCCGACATGGTCGGGCTCAACCCGGAGTTCGCGCACGAGACGATGTCGGGGCTCTCCTTCAACCATGCCGTTGCCCAGACGATGTGGCACGACAAGTTGTTCCACATCGATCTCAACGCGCAACGTGCCGGGAAGTTCGACCAGGACTACCGCTTCGGCTCGGAAGGCGTGCGCGACGCCTTCTATCTCGTGAAGCTTCTCGAGGACTCGAGCTGGAGCGGGATGCGTCACTTCGACGCTCACGCCTACCGAACCGAGAGCGTCGACGGCGTGTGGGAGTTCGCCGCCGGATGCATGCGGACCTATCTCATCCTGAGAGAGAAGGCGGCGCGTTTCCATGACGACCCCGAGATCCAGGAGGCGTTACGCGCGACGGGGTTCGCCGATCTCGCCGTTCCCACACTCCCCGACGGAGGAATCTCGCAGATCCGCTCCACGGACCACGACACCGACGCGCTCGCCGAGCGTGCTTACGGTTTCGAGCGACTGGATCAGCTGGTCAACGAGCTGCTGATGGGTGTTCGTTGACGTGACACCCGCTTCTGGGCTAGTGGACGTCGACGCGCGGGTCGAGCAGCTCTGCGGCGAGCTCACGCTCGACGAGAAGATCGGGATGCTCTCGGGCGACACCGAGTTCTGGCCCGGTCTCATCGAGATGACGTCCGAGGGCTACAACGTCAGGGCGTACGTCGCCGGATCGGTTCCCAGGCTCGGTATCGAGGGCATCCGCTTCACCGACGGTCCGCGGGGTGTGACGGTCGGCAACTCGACGTGTTTTCCGGTGGCGATGGCGCGTGGCGCCACGTTCGATCCCGAACTCGAGGAGCGGGTCGGCGACGCCATCGGCCGCGAGGCCCGTGCGCAGGGCGCCAACCTGTTCGCCGGTGTGTGCGTGAATCTCCTGCGCCACCCGGCGTGGGGGCGGGCGCAGGAGACCTACGGCGAGGATCCCGATCACGTCGGCGAGATGGGCGCCGCGCTCACCCGCGGCGTGCAACGCCACGTGATGGCGTGTGTGAAGCACTTCGCACTCAACAGCATCGAGAACGCGCGGTTCCAGGTGGACGTGCAGGCGAGCGACGACGTGCTCGACGAGGTCTACCTGCCGCATTTCGAGAGAATCGTGCGCGAGGGCGTCGCCTCGGTGATGTCGGCGTACAACTCGGTGAACGGTGAGTGGTGCGGGCAGAACGAGGAGCTGTTGACAACGATTCTTCGAGCTCGGTGGGGGTTCCAGGGCTTCGTCATGTCGGACTTCATCTTCGGACTTCGTGACGCAGTGAAGGCGATCAACGCGGGACTCGACCTCGAGATGCCGTTCCGGTTCCTCTACGACCGCGATCTCGCCGAGGGCGTCTCGAACGGCGGCGTGCCGGAAGAGACGATCGATCGGTCCGTGCAGCGTCTGCTGCGCACGCAACTGCGCTTCGCAGCGTCCACCGGTGGCGCGGACGAATACGGGCCCGAGGTCGTGGGATGCGCCGAACACCGGGCGCTGGCCCGGGAGGTCGCCACACGGTCGATCGTGCTGCTGCGCAACGAATCCGTCGACGGCACGCCCGTTCTGCCTTTCGACACGTCCGGGATGAAGCGACTTGCCGTCATCGGTCGCCTCGCAGCAATCGAGAACACCGGTGACCGCGGGTCGAGCGCCGTCCGACCGCCCTACGTCGTCACCCCCCTCCAAGGCATCTGCTCGACTCTGGAGGGATCCGGCGTCGAGGTCGTGCACGATGATGGCTCTGAGCCGCAGCGTGCCGCGGCTGTGGCGGCCGAGGCTGACGCGGTTCTCATGGTCGTGGGCTACACCCACGAGGATGAAGGGGAGAACGTGGCAGTGGACACACCCCTCGAGGTGACCGAACAGTTCCCTCCCCTGCCTCCCGAGCTCGGTGACGCGTTCGCCACCGCGTTCGCTCCGAGCGAAGCGGGTGACGGTAGCGAGGACGTCGGGCCCGGGATCGGGCAGGGTGGGGACCGCGAGTCGCTGACGCTCCGCCCCGACGACGAGACGCTCATCGCGGCCGTGGCGTCCGCCAACGAACGCGTCGTGGTCGCCCTGATGTGCGCGAGTGCCGTACTGATGGAGCGGTGGCGCCACCGTGTGCCGGGCATCCTGATTCTCTGGTATCCCGGTATGGAGGGAGGGCACACGTTGGCCGACATCGCGTTGGGTCACGAATCACCGACCGGGCGGCTGCCCTTCGCCATCCCGACCAGCGAGGAGCATCTCCCGCCGTTCGATCCGAACACGACGAGCATCGAGTACGGCCCGCTGCACGGTCAGAAGCTCCTCGACCACCTCGGTGTCGACGCCGCCTACCCGTTCGGCTTCGGACTGACCTACCCGTGAGTCCGCCGAGAGCCGACCGGAGCTGAGTTCATCCCGCCGCGTCGACCTCGAACACGTCATCCAACCAGTCGAAGATCCGCTGGGCACGCAGCTGCGGAGCCGCGGGCTCACAGTGCCAGTTGGCTCCTTCCTCGGCCGAGAAGTGCACGAGAGCCTTGGTGGGATGATCGACGAGGTCGTAGAGCTCGCGTGACTGGCCCGGCCAGAACTGTTCGTCGTCGGGGTCGGTGATCAGAATCGGACAGGCGATGTCGCCGGCGACGTCGGTGAGATCCCAACGGTCGAGCTCGTGGTACACCGCCGCCATCGAACCGAGACCGTAGGGCTCCATCCGCTTCGCCAATGTGAGCTGCAACGCGGAATCGCCCTCGGCTGCGGCCTGCATGAACTCATCGAAGGCCTCGTCCTCGCCGTCGGCGAGCAGCTGCACCATCGCCTCGGGCAGATGCCCGAGCCATGACGCAGCGACGCGCACCACACCCGGATCGGCAACGACCGCCGCCAGGCGGTGATCGAAGGCAGCGGCACGCGGCACCCAGTAGCCGGCCTGGCTGACGCCGAAAAGTGCGACCCGATCTCCGTCCACGTCACTTCGCGCGAGGGCGGCGTCGACAACGGGCGTGACGACCGCCTCCCAGTCATAACGAAAGTAGAGCTCCTGCTCGTAGAGCGCGTGACCCTGGCCGGGTCCGTCGAATGTGAGCGCGTGGTATCCGCGTGCGACGGCATCGGCGGCACCCATCGGGATCATGTCGCTCACGGGGCCGTCGCTCCCGTTGTTCAGGATCACGAGTGGGCGTCTTCCCGTGCCCCCGGAGAAGAAGTAGCCGTGCAGCGCCGTGTCCTCGTAGGGGATCTCGACGGCCTCGACGGGTGTGGGCCAAAGCTTCGTCGCCCGATCGAAACAGTCGCGATGTCGCCGCCACGTGGCGAGAGACCGGGAAGGATCGCTCGTTCCGAGGACGTAGAAGAATGCGGTGGCGATGTAGCTCGCCGCCCGGAGGTAGGCACAGCGAGCACTCTCGCCGTGACCCGCCGCCTCGGCTGACTCGGCGATGGCCCGGACCCGTTCGCCGGTACCCATCCATCCTTCGAACCAGGAGTCCATGTCACCGTCGCCGATCTCATCGACCGTGGCGAGCACCTCCCCGATCTCGGCGGTTCCGTACGGAGCACTGCCGAGTGCGATGAGGGTGAGGAACTCGAAACCCTCGTGTTCGAAGAACCACTGCTTGGTCACGATGATCGGGCCTCCCGGTCAGGTCGCGGAAAAGGACGATATCCCCGAGCTCGCGGTGCGGCGGAGACCACCCAGGAGCCACTCGAAGGTCCATTTGTTCCCGTTCACCTCGACTCGGGCCCAACGCGCTCTGGCCATGAGGCCGACCGCACCGTAGAGTCGTGAGGGAAGTCGTGGCGCGTCGAAGGAGTGGGCATGGCGCATCGGCCGACCACCGAGGAGCTCGGCTTCTCCGACCGGATGACCGACACGGACGCGCTCCTGTGGAACATGGAGCGCGACCCCAAGCTGCGCAGCACGGTCACGGCGATCATGCTGCTCGACCGGAGCCCCGACTGGGACCGGGTCCTCGACCGAGCCGAGCGGCTGACACGCCTGCTGCCCCGCCTCCGGCAGCGTGTCGTGGAGCCACCCCGGGTTCTCGGCCCACCGCGCTACGAGACCGACCCCGACTTCGATCTCGCGTACCACCTGCGCCGCGTCTCGGCACCACCGCCCGGCGATTTCCGAACGGTGCTCGACTTCGCACAGGCGTCCGCCATGTCCGGGCTCGACCACCACCGCCCGCTGTGGGAGTACACGCTGTTCGAAGGGCTGGAGGACGGCCGCGCCGCCTTCGTCCAGAAGGTGCACCACTCGATGGTCGACGGTGTCGGCGGCATGCAGCTCGCGCTCCTGACTGTCGACCAGGAGCGCAACCCGCCCATCGAAGATCCGATGCCCGAGGAGCCCGCGGCCGAGCGTTTCGGGCTGCTCGAGTTCGAACGCGACGCACTCGTTCGCTCGGCACACGCGTTGGTCGACACCACCGTGCACGCACCCGGCCTCCTCGGACAGGTTGCCGCAGGCCTTCGGAACCCCGTGCGCGCCGTGACCGACACGGGACGACTCGTCGCGTCGGCCGGCCGGCTCCTCAGCCCGGCACTGCGGACGCGCTCGCCGATCATGAGGTCGCGCAGCACCCGCTGGCGCTACTTCGCCCTCGAAGTTCCGCTCGACGACCTCAGGCGCGCCGCCAAGGCCGCCGACGCCTCCCTCAACGACGCCTACGTAGCGGCGATCTGCGGCGGATTCGACCGCTATCACCGACGCCACGGACACCCGGTGCCGGAGCTGCGGATGACGATGCCCATGAACTTGCGCGGTGACGACGAGCTGCTGGGCGGGAACCGCCTCACGACACTGCGCATGCTCGTCCCCACCGACGAACGCGACCCGGTCGCGCGCATGGCACAGATCGGCGAAGTCAGTACGCGCACACAGCACGAGCCGGCCGTCGCTGTCACACCTACCATCGCCGGCCTCCTCAACAGGCTCCCCGAACGTGCCATGACGCTCGTGTTCGCGGGCATGTTCGAACACGTCGACTTTCTCGCCAGCAACGTGCCCGGGCTGCCGTCGCGCTGCTACACGGCCGGCGCGGAAGTCCTTCGTTGGTACGCCTTCGGACCCACGGAGGGCGCCGCCGTCAACCTCACCCTCATGTCGCACGGAGAGACGTGCTGCATCGGCGTGAACTGCGACGCGGCGGCCGTGCCCGATCCCGAGGTGCTCGCCGAGTGCTTCGACGAAGGCTTCGACGAGGTCCTGGCGCTCGGCAGTTCCGGGCAGTCGTAGTCGCGCTTCGCCTCAGCGTCGACCTGCGCCACACCCACGTCGCCGGATCGTCGGCGTTCACGAATCCCGCTCCCGACCGGCGAGCTGGAAGTTCTCCCGCGCTTCGAGGGCCGCCGCGGCCCCCACGACCATCGCGGCCAGCGGATCCGACCACCACCAGCCCAACGTCGCGTCGAGCACGAGGGCGGCAAGCACCGATGCCGCAAGGCACGCGTCGAGAAACGTCATCCGCGACTCGGCCGACAACGGCGTGTCGCCCAGATCGCGGCCGACCGCGGCTTTCGCCCGCGCCAATGCCAGCATGACGAGCACCGTGACTGCCAGATAGACGATCCCGATCGGCGAGTCATCGGGTCGGGCGCCTGTCGCGAGCCGGGCGGACGCAGCCACCAGAAGGAAGGCGGCGAGTAGCGCGAACGCCGCGGCAACACGGCGCAGCGCCTGCGCGGGCGGGCGCCGTGCGGAACCCGCTCGATCCTGCCTGAGATGGCGGATGACCGCGACGGACGCCCAGATCTCGACCAGGGAGTCGAGGCCGAACGCGACCAACGCCAGCGAGCCTGCCGCGATCCCGAGACCGAGGGTGATGAAGACCTCGGCGGCGTTCCAGGCGATCGTCAGCCACTCGAGACGCACGGCACGCCGAAGGCCGAGGAACTCGGTCGACCCTTCAGCGGGGTTCACCTGATCACGCCGACGCTCACCAACGAGGACACCCACTCGTTGATGCCCCGCTACGCTTCCCAGCGACCAGAGGGACGAACCGGGCAGGCTGCGCCGTGAAGAGCACGTACGTCCTCGCTATCGACCTCGGAACGGGTGGACCGAAGGTAGCGCTGGTCTCGACCGACGGCGACATCGTCGGCTGCGAGTTCGTCGAGACGACCCTAGAGCTCTTCCCGGGTGGTGGCGCAGAACAGGATCCTCTCGAGTGGTGGGAGGCGATCATCACCGGTGCCCGTCGCCTCCTCGACCAGGATCTGGTCCCCGTTGATCGCATCGTGGCGGTCGGTCTCACCGCACAGTGGTCCGGCACGGTAGCGGTGGACGGGGAAGGGAAACCGCTGGCGAACGCCGTCATCTGGATGGACACGCGCGGGAGTCGCTACATCCCCGACGTCGCGGGTGGCAGGTTGGCGATCCAGGGCTACGACGTACGCCGACTTCCACGCTGGATTCGGCTCACCGGTGGCGCACCAGGGCGCGCGGGGAAGGACCCCACGGCGCACGTTCTCTATCTGAAGCACGAACGACCGGAGGTGTACGACGCGGCGGAGATGTTCCTGGAGCCGGTCGACTACCTCGGCTTCCGTCTCACCGGTCGAATGGCCGCGTCCTACGACTCGATCACCGCCCACTGGGTCACGGACAACCGGGATCTCACGAAAGTCGTCTACGACGACCAGCTCCTCGAATGGTCGGGTCTCGACCGGTTCCGCCTACCCGACCTGCTCCCCACGAACAGCGTTCTCGGCACTCTCGACGTCGACGTCGCCCGGGAGCTCGGGCTCGGGACCGATGTCCAGGTCGTGATCGGAACCGGCGACGTGCACTCCGCCGCAGTCGGCTCCGGTGCCGTCGGTGACTTCGAGGGCCATCTCTACATCGGCACGTCGTCGTGGCTGACGTGTCACGTGCCGTACAAGCGCACCGACCTGTTGCACAGCATCGCCACAATCCCGTCGGCCATCCCGGGCCGGTACCTCGTGGCCG
Source organism: uncultured Actinomycetes bacterium (assembly GCA_963704035.1). Classification (GTDB taxonomy): domain Bacteria; phylum Actinomycetota; class Acidimicrobiia; order IMCC26256; family JAOSJL01; genus JAOSJL01. The sequence goes on from CAVPGR010000004.1 coordinate 463,104, forward strand.
ATGAACAGGAGAGCGCCGGAGCGTGCCTGACCTTCCTGCCGCGACAACGTGTTCTTCGCCGATGACGAGCTCGCCACGGATCGCCCCGACAATGCCTACGCCGCGTTCGACCGAGTCGCCGAACAGGCGCCGGTCGGGAGCGACAAGGTCATCTTCACGCCATGGCTCCACGGGGAACGCACTCCGGTGGAGGATGCCGACGTGCGAGGCGCGTTCTTCAACCTCTCCCTGCGGACGACACGCGCACATCTCGTGCGGGCGGTTCTCGAAGGCGTGGCCTACAACTCGCGCTGGCTTCTCGAGTCTGTCGAGAAGCTCACCAAGCGACGTCTCGATCCGATCAACTTCGTCGGCGGCGGTGCCAACTCAGCGCTGTGGGCGCAGATCCACGCCGACGTCCTGGGCCGTACGATCCGTCAGGTCGAGGATCCCATCCAGGCCAACGTCCGCGGTGCGGGGTTCCTGGCTGCGATGGCGCTCGGGCACCTGAGCGTCGACGACATACCGGCCCGGGTTCCGATTCGCGCCACGTTCAGGCCCGACGGTCGGCACTACGCGCTCTACGACGAGCTCTTCGACGAGTTCACGAACCTCTACAAGCAGAACAAGAAGACCCACCGGCGCCTCAATCGGCGTTGAGCACACAGCACATCCTTCGACAACAAACACGGGAGAACACTGATGGAAGCGAGCGATCTGGACGTCGTCCTGGAGATCCTGGAGGGCTCGCTCAAGCCCTACCGGGAAGAGTTCCCGACGTACTCGAAGCTGCCTGATCACGGGCGGGATCGTGCCGACGTCCTCGAGGAGATGCGAGCGCTCGCGAAGCGCGAACGGGCCTCGTGGCAGGAGGGCCACGTGTCGGGCGCCGTCTACCACGGTGACGACAGCCACATCGACTACCTCAACGAGGTGTACGCGCTCAGTTCGCAGGTCAATCCGCTGCACGCCGATCTCTGGCCGAGTGGGAGCAAGTACGAGGCCGAGATCGCGGCGATGACGGGTGCGATGCTCGGTGGCGGGACCTCCGGGGCCGAGGATGTGTGCGGAACGGTGACGTCCGGCGGCACCGAGAGCATCCTCCTCGCGATGCTCGCCTACCGCGACCGGGCGCGCGGCGAGAACGGGATTCAGAACCCGCACATCGTGGCGCCGTCGACGGCACATGCGGCTTTCGACAAAGCATCCCGCTATTTCGACATCGGACTGACCCGCGTCCCGGTCGGGAGTGACCACCGAGCCGACGTGGCCGCCACGGAAGCGGCGATCACCGACGACACCGTCGCGATCGTCGGCTCTGCGCCGAACTTCCCGCACGGGTTGGTCGATCCGATCGAGGAGCTGTCGGAACTGGCCCGCTCCCGGGGGATCGGATTCCACACCGACGCCTGCCTGGGCGGGTTCGTGCTGCCGTGGGCCGAGAAGCTCGGCGCAGACGTGCCGCCGTTCGACTTCCGGCTCCCGGGAGTGACCTCGATGTCGGCCGACACCCACAAGTTCGGCTACGCGGCCAAGGGCACGTCGGTGGTTCTGTACCGCGACCGTGAACTCCGACGGCACCAGTACTTCCGTACGGCCGAGTGGTCGGGCGGCCTCTACTACTCCCCCACCATCGCAGGCAGTAGGCCGGGTGCACTGTCGGCCGAGTGCTGGGCCGCCATGGTCGCGACCGGTGAGGACGGCTATCTCGCCGCGACCCGCCGCGATTCTGGATGCCGCCGCGACCATCCGCGCCGGCATCGACCAGATCCCCGACGTGGAGGTCATCGGCAACCCGCTGTGGGTGATCGCCTTCCGTTCGGAGTCACTCGACATCTACCGCGTGATGGACCACATGAGCGAGCGGGGGTGGAACCTCAACGGGCTCCAGCTCCCCCCCGCTGTACACATCTGCGTGACGCTCCGTCACACGCAGGCCGGTGTTCCGCAGCGTTTCGTGGAGGACCTGGAGGCGTCGGTCGCCGAAGCACGGGGCGAACCCGACACGAGCGGCGCGATGGCGCCTGTGTACGGAATGGCCGAGCGCCTCGACACCCGCGGAACCGTCGAGGAGCTGCTCGAGCGCTACACCGACCTGCTCTTCAAGGTCTGAGCTGCGATGACGCGGGTGGCGGGCGCGCACGCGATCGTGACGGGGGGTTCGAGCGGTATCGGACTCTCCACGGCCCGGCTGTTCGTGGCGCGCGGCGCCCGTGTCTCCCTGATCGCACGGCGTCGTGAACAGCTGGAAGCGGCTGTGGCAGATCTGACGACAACAGAAGGCAGCGTCGCTTTCGCAACCGCCGACGTCGCCGATGCCGACGCGCTGAGGGCCGCAATAGGCGACGCGACAGGCGAGATGGGTCCGTGCGACATCCTCGTCACGTCTGCGGGGGCGTCCCGCCCCGGTCACTTCGAACAGCTCGACGACGCCACGTTCCGCCGGCTCATGGAGGTCAACTACTTCGGGACGCTCCACACGATCCGGGCGGTGGTTCCGTCGATGGTGGAGCGCGGGAGCGGGAGCGTCGTCGGGGTCTCCTCTGCGGCGGGCCTGATCGGTGTGTTCGGCTTCACCGCCTACGCACCGACGAAGTTCGCTGTGCGGGGCCTCCTCGAATCCCTGCGCGGTGAACTGGCTCCTCACGGAGTCCAGGTGGGCTGCGTGTACCCGCCCGACGTCGACACCCCGATGCTCGCCGACGAGGAGCCCTTCAAGCCGGAGGAAACCAAGGCCATCTCGGGGACGATCAAGCCGATCTCTGCCGATCAGGTCGCCCGCGCCATTCTGCGTGGCATCGAGCGGCGAACGTTCTCGATCGCGCCTGACTGGCGGACCCGTCTGCTGGCGAGAACCGCGGGCCTGGTGCCCGAGGCGTTCGCGATGGGGTTCGACCGTACGGTGCGTCGAGCCCACGCGAGGCGTTGAGGATCGGTAGCGTCTGCAAACCCGACGGAGGATCCACGACATGGGACGGCTCGACGACAAGGTGGCGATCGTCACCGGTGCCGGTGGCGGCATCGGCGGCACGATGGCGAAGCTCTTCGCCGACGAGGGCGCCCGGGTCGTCGTGGCCGACGCCGCCGAGAAGGCCGGACAGACGACGGTCGATGAGATCGAGGCAGCCGGCGGAGACGCAGCCTTCGTCGGTGGGGACGTATCCGATGCCGCACAGGTCGAAGCCATGGTGCGCTTCGCGGTCGACACCTACGGCGGTCTCCACGTGTTGTGCAACAACGCGGGAATCTTCCCGGCCGACGACGGCGGAACGGTGGAAACCCCCGAGGGCACCTGGGACAAGGTGATCGCGGTCAACCTCAAGGGTGTGTGGCTCGGCTGCAAGTACGGGATTCCGGCACTTCTCGATTCGGGCGGTGGCGCGATCGTCAACACGGCCTCGTTCGTCGCGCTGATGGGAGCGGCCACGCCCCAAATCGCCTACACCGCGAGCAAGGGGGGTGTGCTCTCGATGACCCGCGAGGTGGCGGTCGAGTACGCACGACGCGGAATTCGGGCCAACGCGCTCTGCCCGGGCCCGATCGAAACACCACTGCTGACCGAGCTCATGGCCGACCCTGCGCGGCGCGAACGTCGTCTCACCCACATCCCGATCGGGCGCCTCGGGCAGGCCGACGAGATCGCACGGGCCGCACTGTGGTTGGCGTCGGACGAGTCGTCGCTCATGACCGGTGCCGCGCTCGTCGCCGACGGTGGCATCACCGCCGCGTACACGACCCCGGAATAGGGAGCGACTGCCGATGTTGGATGTCGAGCAGTGCTCGGAGCTCATCCGCTCGGGTGACATCGACACGGTGCTGGTGGCGTTCCCCGACCTTCAGGGCCGCCTCATGGGCAAACGGGTCACGGGGCACTTCTTCCTCGACGAGGTGCTCGATGGCGACGGCGGAATCCACGCCTGCGACTACCTCCTCGCCGTCGACGTGGAGATGACACCACTCCCCGGATACCGGTTCACGAGTTGGGACACGGGATATGGCGACTGCAAGGCGGTACCCGATCTCGCGACGCTGCGCACGATCCCGTGGTTGGAGAAGACGGCGCTCGTGCTCTGCGACCTGGTCGACGAGGACGGCGCCGGGCCGATCGAGGTGTCACCCCGCAGGATCCTCCGGCGACAGATCGAGCGTGCAGCCGAGCGCGGCTTCACGGTCAAGATCGGCTCGGAACTCGAGTTCTACCTCTTCGAGGAGTCCTACGAGGAGGCCGCAACGAAGGGCTACTCGGGGCTCACGCCTCACGCGAGCTACATCGAGGACTACCACATCCTCCAGACCACCAAGGACGAGTACCTGATCCGCCAGATTCGCAACGGCATGGACGGCGCCGGCGTACCCGTCGAGTTCTCGAAGGGCGAAGCGGGACGCGGCCAGCACGAGATCAACCTGGTGTACGCGGACGCTCTCGAGATGGCCGACCGCCACACCATCTACAAGAACGGGGCGAAGGAGATCGCTGCACTCAACGACCGCGCCGTCAGCTTCATGGCGAAGTGGTCGATGGCCGAGGGCGGATCCTCGTGCCACGTGCACTCGAGCCTGTGGGACGCGGCGGGTGAGCGGTCGCTGACGTGGGACGACGACGCGTCCGACCACATGAGCGAGCCGTACCGTCATTACCTCGGTGGACTGCTCGCGACCACACGCGAGCTCACCTGGATGTACGCCCCCTACGTGAACTCCTACAAGCGGTTCCAGCCCGACTCGTGGGCACCGACCGCCGTCGTGTGGGCGCGCGACAACCGCACCTGCGGGTACCGCACCGTGGGTCACGGGCCGTCGTTCAGAGTCGAGTCGCGGATACCGGGCGCTGACTGCAATCCCTATCTCGCCTTCGCGGCGACGATCGCCGCCGGCCTGCACGGGATCGAGAACAGGATCGAGCCCGGCTCCGCGTTCGAGGGCAACGCCTACGAGGCAACCGACGTGGCTCGGCTTCCGACGACACTGGCCGTGGCGGCCGACGAGCTCGCGGGGAGCGACATGGCCGTCGCGGCCTTCGGCGACGACGTCCACCATCACCTCGTGAACACCGCCCGTCAGGAGTGGGCCTCCTCCAACCGGGCGGTCACCGACTGGGAGCTCGCCCGCTACTTCGAACGGATGTGAGGGACACCGACGCGATGCGCCCACTCATCGCCGTCACCGGGAGGCGGCTCCCCATCGGAAAGGTCGAGGGTTGGCGCGAACCGGCGTGCGCGACGCCCACCTACTACCTCGAAGCGCTCCACCGCGCGGGGGCACAGGGTGCGGTTCTTCTTCCGGTCCCGCTGGACGCCGACGGGGCCGCCGAGGTGCTGGAGCGTTTCGACGGCCTCCTGCTCACCGGTGGCGACGACCTCGACCCGGCCACGTACGGCCAGGAGCCCCATCCGGAGCTCCTCCCCGTCGACACGGACGCCGACGCGTTCGAGATCGCCCTGATCCGAGCCGCCATCGAGCACGAGGTGCCCACACTCGCCATCTGCCGCGGAATCCAGGTTCTCAACGTCGCACTCGGAGGGTCGCTCGACCAGCACATCACGGGACGGGACGGGTTGATCAACCACGGCGTCCCCCACGTCGGGGGCGCCATGCACGACGTCCGCGTCGAGCCGGAGTCGAAGCTGGCGGAAGCCATGGAGGTGCTCTCCCCCGCGTGCCACTCGCATCACCACCAGGCGCTCGACCGCCTCGGTGAGGGCCTCCGACCCGTGGCCTGGGCCGAGGACGGGATCGTCGAAGGACTCGAGCTCGAGGACGGCTGGATCGTGGGCGTGCAGTGGCATCCCGAGGACACAGCGGCGGACGACCCCGACCAGCAACGACTCTTCATGTCATTCGTCGAGCGCGCGGCCGGCCTGGTACGCGCTTGACGGACTCCACCCTCCGGGTTGGGCCATCCGGCCCTATCCCGTGAACGGATGTGCCCGTAGCGTCCGAGATGAATTGCAGCCCCCATGAGTTCGGGGCGTGGAGCAGGGGAGGTCCCCATGGCCAGTCCCAGGCAACAGGCAATGGCAGGGTTCATCGTCGGTGCCGTAGGAATCGTGGCCGCCGCCGGAATGGGTGTGGCCTTGGTCACCGACAGTGGTAGCGACGGCGACGGTGCGTACCAGGCGACGGAAGCCGGCTTCATCGAGGAGCCCGCCGGCGAGATCGGACCCGACGCCTTCACGCCTCCCGTCGACACCGACGACGACCAGGTCTGCGACAAGGACAAGTTCGTCGAAGAGCTCCAGAACCGGCCCGAGGCGATGCGCGCGTGGGCAGCGGTTCTCGACATCCCCGAGGAGTCGGTTCCCGAGTATGTCGAGACCCTCGAACCCAAGGTGCTCGAGAGCGACACGATGGTCACCAACCACGGCCTGCACGACGGTGTCGCCTACGCCCGTCCGTCGATGCTCGAAAAGGGAACCGCTGTACTCATGTCGGGTCCGCCACCCCAGGAACTGAACGGCGAGCCGAACGAGCCGTCCACCGACGTCACCGAACCGCCGACCGAAGTCACCGAGCCGCCCACCGAGGTGACCGGCCCGTCGACGACCGGAGTCGAACCCGAAACGCCGGTGACGCGCTGTAAGTGCGGGAACCCGCTGTTGCCGCCCTACTACCCCAGCACGCCGCAGGAGCCGACCACGACCACCACGACGACGACGACAGAACCGACCGAGCCCGGTGGTCAGGTCACGACGCCGACGCAACCGATCACGCCGACCGAGCCGACCGAACCCGTCACGCCCAGCGAACCGACAGAACCGACCGAACCCGTCACGCCGAGCGAGCCGAGCGGCCCGCCGCCCGACAGCTCGAACGACAGCGATCCGAGCGGCGGCAACATCCTCTGAGGAGGATTCCTCTGAGGACGCGCGCCCGCGTCTCTCGCCGGTCGGCCCCGGTGTGGGCTCAGACCGGGATGAAGGTCACCGGCGTCCGTCCGTCCACGGTGGCGACGTCGAGGACGAGGTTCTCACCCTCGCAATGGAACGGCGACTCGTTGATCGGGTTGTCTTCGATGAGCAGCTGATCCCCGAGCGTCGATGGGTCGACTCCGGGAACCGACGACGTGATATCGATCGTGTTCTCGACGTTCTCGGTCGTGATCGTTCCCTCCTCGACAGCGTACGAACCGCTGAGGTCGCCCGCGAGCGAGTTGGTGGCGCCCACCCCGGCGACCCCGATCGTGACGGAGTAGTCCACGCTGTAGGTGAACGTGCCGTCGGCGCGGATCTCGAGGGTGATCTCACCGTCAGACGTGAAGTCGACGTGCTCGCCCGTGGCGGGCTGGGACTGAGACTCGATGACGTCCCAGAACCGCTGGAGCTCCTCGCTCGTCCACAGCCAGGTGCCCACCAGGCAGTCGTCGCTGCTCATCGACGTCGTGGTCGTGGTGTCGGCGGAGGTCGTCTCGGCCGAATCCCCGCCCGTCGTGGTCGACCCGTCGCTCGCCGTGCCGTCTCCCGAGGAACAGGCGGCGAGTAGAAGCGCCGCACCCACCGTCAACACTGCGAGCCTTCGCACGGTCACTCCCCTGTCGGTACTTTCCAGATGGTTACCACGCGCGACCGGCTCCGGAGAACGACTGCGGACCGGGCGCCGGATCGGTGCTTGTTCCCGAAGTCCTATCCCCCGACGTGCAGGGTCGACGTCGATCCGTCGGGGTGGACGACAGCGAGGTTGGCGCCGACGAAGCGCGAGATGAAGATCCGACCGTCGGGCGCGAACGCCAGGTTGTCGACGATGCCGCCGGGCAGCGTGGCCTTGGTCGTGACGTCACCGGTGGCGAGGTCGGCCGTGGCGAGCCTCGCCGGAGCCGTGTTCTCGACGAAATGCAGCTCACCCAGCTCGTCGAACTTCAACGCCGCCGGCCCGGACAGACCGTGTACGACAGTCGTGATCGCTCCCGTCGACGGGTCGTAGCGTCTGATCTCGCCGAGCTGGTCGGCGGGGCACAACAGAGGTGCCGCCTTGCACAGCGCTCCGGTCACCGTGCTCGACACGGAGCGGACCGGGAAGTAGAGGCCACCGTCGGGGCCCATGTCGAAGCCGTTGATCTCGGGCTGCCCGGTGGCGAGCAGTTCCGGCGGGGTCGTCCGGTCGAGGTCGACCTCGTAGAGACGACCACCGAGCTCGGTGCCGACATAGACGTCGCCGGTGTCGCTGATCGTGACGGGATTGGGATCGTTTCCGATCTGCTCGACCACCGTGGTCGTGCCGTCGGCCTCGAGGCGGTCGAGGGTCCCGTCGGCGAAGCCGGTGGAGAGGAGATCACCGGTGTCGGTGAAGGCCAGGTCGTCGGGGCGGTGCTGGCCCTCGAAGGGGCCGCTGCGTCGGAGGATCTCCCCGGTGTCGGGATCGGTCTCGATGAGCTGGCCGGTGACGACGTCGGCGATCCACAGTGTGCCGTCGGGCGCGAAGGCGAGGCCGTTGGCGCCGAGTGGAGCGGTCTGGGGAACAGCACCGGATCCGGGCCAGGTCGCCGGTGGCGCGCAGGCCACGAGTGCCACGGCGCCGACCAACAGCCCGAGAACAACCCGTTTCCGCCCGATCCGCATTTCTGTACCTTTCAACACCCTCTCGATGTGTTCGGGCAGTATTGCAGATTGGGGACGTGCGGGTGCCGCTACGACGGCGGTTGTGCGAGCTCGATCACCGAGAACATGGCGCCCTGCGGGTCTCCCAGTGCGGCCATACGACCGACATCGGGAAGGTCCATCGGCTCCATGAATACGGTCGCTCCCAGGCTCTTGGCCTTGTCGACGACCGCGTCGCAGTCATCGACGGCAAAGTAGATGCCCCAGAAGCTCGGCATGCCCGCCACGGGCGGCGCCATGCAACCGCCGACGTCGTCATCGCCGAGCTTCCAGACGGTGTAGCTGCCCGACGGCCCTCCGGGCGTCTCCTCGGTCCCCCACCCGAAGAACTTCCCGTAGAAGTCGACGGCCTTCGGGACGTCGGTGGTGATGAGCTCGTTCCACGACAAGGTGCCGTGCTCGTTGACGAGCTCAGCACCGATGACGTTCTTGGGCTCCCACACGCAGAACACCGCCCCGGTCGGATCCCTGACGACGGCCATCCGCCCGGCGTCCATGACGTCGAACACCGGCGAGACGTTCTCTCCCCCGGCGGGGCCGACCTTGGTGTGCGCATCGTCGGCGCTGGCAACCGTGACGTAAGTGGTCCACGCGGGCGGCATACCCGCCTGTTGGTGCTCGGCGCTGAGCTTCCCGAGGCCCGCGGCCGCCTTCCCGTTCTTCATGCACAAGGTGTAGACGTCACCCTCGGGCGTGGGCTCGTCCTGGTAGTCCCACCCGAAGAGCTCGGTGTAGAAGCCTCTTGCCGCGTCGGGGTCCGTCGTCATCAGGTCGATCCACGACGGCGTGCCGGGTTCATAGCTCGTGCGCTCGGGCATGGGGTTCTCCTCGAGGTTCGCCTGACTCGTCGGCCGTTGCCGGTCCGTGGTCCCACGCTAGCCATCGGCCGTTGCGTGTGCATGGGGCGTACGGGTCGACCTCTACTCTGTGAAGCCTCCGCCGAAAGACAACCCGATCAGGCCAGGCCCACGATGGACTTCACCCAGGCGCTCGAGTGGACAGGCCTCATCGCGGTTCTGCTCTCCGGCGTCCACCTCGCCAGCCCCTGGGCCCGCGAACACATCCACGGCCGCTTCGCCTTCATCGCACCCGTCGGAGCGGGTGCCCTCGCGGCCTACATCTTCCTCCACCTCCTCCCCTCGCTCGAGGAAACCGAAACCGAGTTCGGTGTCGGCATCACCGCAGTCGTCCTCGGTGGTTTCGTGGCCTACTACGGCGTCGAGAGCTACCTCGACGGTCGGCCCGGACACCTGTTCGGAGTGAAGATCGGCGTCGGCTGGCTCTACTCGTTCCTCATCGTCTACTCCCTTCCCACGTCCCTGGAGTCGAATCCGGCATCGGCGGCTGTCGCGGTGCTGGCACTCGGCCTACACGTCCTCCAGTCCAACACCCACCTCGCGGCCGAGTCGCCGTCCGCGTTCGACAACGTCGGTCGTTACGTGCTGATGAGCGCACCTCTCGTCGCGTTGGCACTTGATGCGGTCTTGGGAGCGCCGAGCGCCGAAGTCGCGGCATTCCTCTCCGCGTTCGTGTCGGGGATTCTGTTGCTCGGCCTCTTCCGGGACGAGCTCGGTGACGGAGCGGGACAGCGGCGCTTCGGCCTCTTCCTCGTCGGTCTCGTCGTCTACGGAAGCCTGGTCGGTTTGGAGGAGCTCCTGGGATGACGCCGTCAACCCGAGATCCTGCCGTTCGCCGTGCCGCCTCCCGACTCATCGGTGGCCTGACTCTCACGAAGATCGGCGACCGCTTCATCGACCCCAAAACGGTGCTGCCGTGGTTCCTCGAGGTCGTCGGGACGCCGCTGGGATTCGTCGGGTTGCTCGTTCCGATCCGGGAGTCCGGATCGCTTCTCCCCCAGGCGGCGATCTCGCCATGGGTCGCTGCCCATCAACGCCGTACGCGTGTCTGGGTTCTCGGCGCCGTGGGTCAGGCCATTGCCGCGGGTGGCATGGCCGCCGTGGCCGTCACCCTGACGGGGAGAACCGCGGGAGTTGCGATCGTCGCGCTCCTGGCGATGTTCGCGCTCGCCCGGTCGCTGTGCAGCCTCAGCATCAAGGATGTGATGGGCCGCACCATTCCTGCGGGACTCCGAGGTCGGGTCACCGGCTGGTCGGACTCGGCGTCCGGTCTCGTCGCGTTGACGATCGGCATCGGTCTCGCTCAGGTGCAGGGCGCCTCGACGACCGTGTTTCTCTGGCTGTTCCTGGGCGGCGCGGCCGTGTGGTTGGTCGCTGCCGTGGTGGTCGTGGGAATCCGTGAACCCGAGGTCACCGAGGAGGACCGCAACCCGACATCGGTCCGTGGATCGATGGCGCTCCTGCGTACCGATAGCGACTTCCGCCACTTCGTGTTGGCGCGGACGCTCCTTCTGGCATCGGCGCTCACCCCGCCGTTCGTCGTGGCGTTGGCCGTCCAGGAGACCGGCGACGACATCGCCGGTCTGGGACCGTTCGTCGTGGCGGCCGGGCTGGCGTCGCTCATCGGCGGCCGAGCCTGGGGCCACTTCGCCGATCGCTCCAGTCGGACGGTGATGGCCGTCGCCGCCGGGTCCGCTGCGATGGTCGTAGCGGCCGTCGTGGCGGTGTATCTCGTGGGCGCTTCTCTCCTGTGGCCGTGGGTCGGGCTCTACTTCCTGCTTATGCTGATCCACACCGGCGCCCGCGTCGGCCGTTCCACCTACGTCGTCGAGCTCGGTGACCGCGGGGCGCGCACCAGCTACGTGGCGGTGTCGAACACCGTCATGGGCGTCCTGCTCCTGGTCGTCGGCGCGGTCACCTCGGCCCTGGCCGCGGTGTCGACGGTCACGGCGCTGGTCGTGCTCGCGTTGATCGGGGCGCTGGGCATGCCCATGGCGCTCCGGCTTCCTGAGACAGGTGCGGGGTCACCAGGACCCGCCGCCTCCACCTCCGAAACCCCCACCTGATCCGCCACCACCCGAGAAACCGCTGGAACCGCTCGACGCCGACGCGCTGAGTGTGCCGGCCGCAGAGGTGGAGAAGCTCTCGACGGCGCCGACGAACGCCGACGCTTCGAACGCACCGCTGCTCGAGTACCAACTGTCGACGGCCTCCGCTGCGTTGAGGCCCTCGAAGGCCTTCGCCCACTTCTCGGTGGCACCGAAAACCACGGCGTACGGGAGGTACTCCGTGAAGAGGTTCTTCTTCTCGGCGAACTCGGCACGCCGGGCCTCCGACTCTTCGATGAAGCGACGGAACCCGAGCGCGCGGCGGAGCACACCGGTACCTCGTGCCGTGCGCGACGGCGCCCACCGGGAACCGACGAGTAGCACGAGACCACCGATCACGATCGGAATCGGAACGAGTCCCCAGCTCGTATAGACGGCGGCGAGAACGACGAGCGCCGTCCCGAGCAACGCCAGGCTGATTCCCGCGAACAACCACAGGAGTCGGGTGCGGTCGGGCCGGCGGGCGAACCAGCCGCGATCGACGGTCTCGGAGTAGAGCTCGGTGCGGACCTTCTGCATCCGTTCGGCGAACTTCTTCTTCAGATCGGAGAGCTCGACCTCGTCGCCGTCCTTGAACAGGCCCGACAGGAGGCTCTGCTCGTAGGGCTGGAGCTCGTCGGGGTTCGGCGGATCCGGGAAGCGGGTCAGGCGCCAGTCGGCCCTGCGGAAGAGTCCCGACCGCTTCGTCTCCTCGATACGCAGATAGCCCCGTACCGCCAGATCGATGATCGTGGCCGTGACGTCGAGCGGGTGCGCGACCTCATCGATGAGCGTGCCGATGAGACCCGGTCTGAGCCCATCGGGCGGTACGAACTCGACGGGAATCGGCTCCCCGCGGCCGAGCGTCACCCGCTCGTCACCCACGAGCTCCACGTCGGCATCGGTCGCGAAAGCCGTCGCCACGGCGTCGCCCCGCAACCGGCGGTCGCGACCGACCGACCAGAGCAGGCGACCGACGAGAAAGAGCACGACAACGAGTAGGAGAGAGGCGAGCCCGACCGTCGTCGGTGTGACGGAGAACGCCCGGGTGATGCTCCAGCGCTCCTCCAGAATGGGCTCCGTCGTGGCGACGACTCCCGGCTCGAACCCGACCACGACCGTGAGACCTTCGCCTGCCGTGAGCTCGGACTGGGCGAATCTCGCGACGTCTCCGTCGGCGTCGGCCGAGTCGCACCAGAGCCGTGATCCCCCGGCACCCGCGAAGCAGCCGACCTGCGTGGTCGGCGCGGGAGTGCGCACCTCGGCGGTCGTGCTGTCGATGGGGACGGTCCATCCATTCCCTGTGATGTTCCAGTACAACTCGTCGTGGTCGGCGAAGCTGTTCAGCGCACCTTCGATGGTGTAGCGGATCTCGTAGGTGTGCACACCGGTGATCGTGCGGTCGGGGTCACCGATCTTGACGGCCATCACACCGTCGGTGGTTTCCACTGTGTATTCGCCCGGCGCGTCCGAGCCCGGTGTCGAGACCGAACCGAGCGCAATGGGCGTGACCCTGTCGTACCGGTCGTCGGGTTCGTAGACGAAACGCGTCGGGATCTCGCGGATGATTCCGTGCCGCGCGTTGAAGCCGAAGTTGTAGCGGATGGTCTCGACGACCGACACCGTGCCCGACGGGTTGACCGTCAGCTGCGCATCGAACGACTCGATACGTTCGCCACTCCCCTGGGCGCCGCTCGGTGGACCCACAACGCCAAGAGCAGCCCATGCGAGAAGAACCGCCAGCGCCACGAACGCGACCCGGGCGATCCGGTGGCGACCGCACCCCGGTTCGCGTCGCTCCGGACCGAACTGCAGCAGCGACGGCATGGGCGCAGTGTACCGACGACGTAGGGCGATTCCCGAGGGTCCCGATCTCGCACCGAACAGTGTCGGGGCGACCGATCGGCGGCCTCTTTCGAACGGATGATGTCGGCCAGCGCGGCCACCCGTAGGCAGCAGCGCCGAATGGGGATCGAACATCAACCCGTCGGGATCGTCGGGCACCCGTAGTTGATTCGCTATCTGCCATATAGCGGTTTCGCTATTACACCGCCGGAACGCTGGGAGCTCCAACAAGCGTGGTCTTGGTGGTGGTAGTGGTGGTGGCGCCGACGGTCGTGGCACAGCACAATGGGCGATCTCTCACACCACCTACGGTACGAGTTGTAGCGGCGCGGCACTGATGTCACCAGCAGGGGAAGCACATGAAACACAAGCCGACGATCGTTCTCGACAGACTCGGCGCGCTCTACGGCCTACTCAGGGTCAGCGATGCCGAGTTCCACGCCTTCATGGGAACGTACGACGAACTGTTCACGGACTCGCCGGAGAACACGAAGACCGACTACGAGAACGGTGTACCCCTGAGGGGCTACCCACAAGGCAGTAGCGAGGAGCTCGAGCAGCTCTACAGAATCATCCACCTGCTCTGCACGCTCGGGTCGGTCGAGAAGATGTACATGCCGCCGGTCATCGACCCGGAACAATCGGTCCTCAAGAACCAGGTCCTGTTCGAGCGAATCGTGGCAGGCGATCTCAAGCTCGGAAAGGGCGACAAGGTGTTGGATCTCGGCTGCGGTTGCGGAGCGATCGCCGAGCACATCACGGAGCTGACCGGAGCGACTCCATACGGCATCAACCTCGACAGGTCGCAGATCGACAAGGCGTGGGAGAATACGAACCTGCCACGATCGAATTTCACCGTCGGCGATTTCAACCAACCTCTCGAGTTCGATGACGCGACGTTCGACGCGGTGTACGCGATTCAACCGCTGACCTACGTGTCCGACCACGATTTCACCTTCCGGGAGGTACATCGCGTCCTGAAGCCAGGTGGAATGTTCGTCATGAACGATGTCGCAGCTCTCGACGCGTACGACCGTGACAACGAGCATCACAGGACGCTGATTCAGCACACCCGCGAGCTGACCGTGTTCGGGGGGTTCTGGTACTACGAGTACTGGGAGGATGCCTACAAGAACGCCGGTTTCGATCTGATCTCTTCCGTCGGCAGGAGCGCGGTGGAGATGATCAAGAGAGAGGTCGCGCTCTTCGACAGGTACGAAGCTGTGTTCTCATTCCTCGCGAAGATCCGTGTGGTTCCCAGGAAGACCGACGCGATGATACGGCGCGTGAAGGAGAACAGTCGCTCGTACATCCAGGCCGAGGAAGAAGAACTGCTCACGTTGAACTGGCACTGCGTCGCGCAGAAACCGGCGTGATCCTCACCGCGAGCGCCTGAACGCCGCCTACCAGGCCGTGGTCAACGAGTGGCGGGATCGCGGAGATACGCCTCGACCATCCGAGCGGCGCTGTCGCGCAGGTAGGACTCGACGGCGTGCTCGGCATCGGCCGTACGGCGCGCGGTGACTGCGTCGAGGATCGCGGTGAGGCCCTCGAGCACCGCTGCGGCGGGCTCGAGCGCCGGGGTCAGTTCGTGGGTCCGACCCCCGTAGGCGGACTCGACCCAGCGGAACAGCAACGACAGCGCCCGGTTGTGGGTGGCGTGGATGAGCAATGCGAAGAAGGCGAGGTCCGCGGCCTGGCGTTCGGCGACCGACGTCGCAGCCTCGACGCCGCGCAACGCCTCACTCAACGCATCGAGGTCATCGCTTCGCGCCTCCTCGACCGCGAGGCGACCGATGAGCGGACCGAGCGCCTGGCGGACGTCGAGCATCTCCACGAGGAGATCGGGGCCGAGGCGCCGCACGAGTGCTTCGACCACCGCGGGGTCGGCCAGGCCGGCCGGATCACACACCACGTTGCCGCTGCCCTGACGGGTCTCGATCAGACCCATCTGCTCGAGGCGGGCCAGACCTTGGCGCAGCGACGTCCTGTTCACCCCCAGGAGGTCGACCAGATCGCGTTCGGGTGGGAGCCGGGATCCGGGCAGGTAGACGCCATCGATGATGGCGTCGGCGATGGCGCTCGCGACCTGCTCGTCGAGGCGGAGTCGTCGAGGTTTGCGCAATTCACTCAACGGGGTCATTGGCTCAACTGCTCCATTGGGCTCAACTGGTTCATTGGCTCAACCAATACTACCCTGAAGCGAGGACCCAACAGCGCACCGGGAGGTCGCCGTGTCGTATTCCACGTTGTCTTCTACGTTGTCTTCGATGTTGTCGTTGGCAGCCACGCCACGGTGGACAGGCAGGCCCGGACGCATGGAGGTCTGGTACGCGACCGTCACCGATCCCGTCACCGGCGTCGGGCTGTGGGTGCACTACGAGACGATCGCGCCCTGCGAGGAGCGCGGCGGCGAGCCCTACGGCCACGGCTGGGTGAGCGTGTTCCCGGTCCACGGCCCGCCGGTGACCGGACGCTTCGGTCCGTCGCCGGT
Organism: uncultured Actinomycetes bacterium; assembly: GCA_963704035.1. Lineage (GTDB taxonomy): Bacteria > Actinomycetota > Acidimicrobiia > IMCC26256 > JAOSJL01 > JAOSJL01. The sequence continues at coordinate 478,957 of CAVPGR010000004.1, forward strand.
GCAGCCACCCGGAGTCGACGGCCCCTGGTTCGCCACTGATGTTGCCCGCGCCGAGGCCAACCACTGGACGGGTACCGCAGGTGCGATCTCGTGGAAGCTGGGCTGGCAGAACTCCTCGGATCCGCTGTGGACGTTCCCGAAGATCGCGTGGTCACGGGAACTACTGCCCGGCGCCCAGACCGTCGTGGCGCCGACCGCGACATTCACCGGCACGGTCGACGTCGCCGGAACCGTCCATCGCTTCGACGGTGGTCGAGGCGGCGTGTCGCACATCTACAGCCACGGCAACGCCAAGCGCTGGGTCTGGCTGCACGCCGACCTCGGCGGCGACGACGTACTCGAGATCGTGAGCGCGGTCTCCCAGTCGCCCGTCTTGAACAGGCTTCCGGCCATGGCGTTCCTGCGGCTACGGATCGGCGGAGAGGACTGGCCGTCGGGTCCGTTGCCGGCGTTGCGGACCACGACCGAGATCACGCTCCCCCGCTGGACGGTGGCGGGTCGCATCGGCCGGCGACGCATCCGCGTCGCGGTGGACCAGCCGGAGGACCGCTGTGTAGCCCTCGAGTACGTCGACCCCGACGGCGAGGAGGCCGTGTGCACCAACACGGAGCGAGCCGATGTGGAGATCACACTCGACAAGCGCGAAGGAGGCAGGTGGGTGAGCGAACGGGCGTGGTCGCTGCACGGTACCGGCCACGCCGAGGTCGGGCTGCGCGCACCCCACGCACCTTCGATCAACGAGAGGACACAACCGTGAGCTTCCTGTTGGACCCACCGATGCTGGTCGCTTCAGGCGTGCTGATCGAACGAGTGATGCCCGAGGAGAAACGCGACCTGGCAGAGGCCGCGACGATGGGCACCTTCATCGGGATCTCCGTCGCCCTCTACCTCGAAGCGCCCGGCCTGGGGATGTTCTGGAAGCCGTTCGGCTCCGCCAACGGCCGCGACTTCATGGTCAACAGCGGGGTGTTCAGCGTGAACACCGACGAGGCAGGTTGGACAACCGATGTTGTGTCAGCCGCGATCTACGCCACCTACCCGCTGTTCTTGAAACTCGGTCGACGCATCGGACGCCGTAGCGCGGCTCGATCGGTGTCCCCACCACCCGTCGCCCCGCCACCCGTTGCCCCGCCACCTTCCCCCATCGACACCACACAGGTTGCTGCGGCAGCGACGCCGGCACTCCGCTGATGCTCACCCGCCTGGCGCGGCGCAGCACCGAGGCGGTCTGTTCCGCACTGCTGCCACCCGAGGCGGGCGGGCCGGCGCCCCCTGACGCCGCCGATGATCTCGACCGCTACCTCGCTCAGCTACCGCCGGTCGTCGCCCGGGGCGTCCGCGCCGGCTTCGTCGGAATCGCCGCCGCAGCACGCGCCACGACCCACCGGCCGCTGGGCGACCTCGACATCGATGCTCGGGCGCGCGTCCTCGCGCAAATCGCCGGTGTACGTCCCGAGCTCGCCATGGCCCTCGACAGCCTGAAGACCATCGTGCTGCTCTCCCACGGCGCCGCCGGCAACGCCGATGAGATGCACCAGCGTGCAATGCGATTCCCGGCGGCCCGACCCGACGCGGAGATGGACGTCACGTCCTCGCTCGACGAGATGAGCGTGGTGCGCTGTGACGCGGTCGTTGTCGGATCCGGCGCCGGTGGCGCGTTCGCGGCTCGTACCCTGGCGCGCGCCGGATTCGAGGTCGTGATCCTCGAAGAGGGCCGCCGTTGGAAGGTCGCCGACTTCCGTGACGGCCACCCGATCGACCGCTTCGCCGGCTTGTACCGCGACGGGGGAACGACCGTCGCCCTCGGGCGACCGCCGGTCGTCCTCCCCATCGGCCGGGCGGTCGGCGGCACGACCGTCGTCAACTCGGGCACCTGCTATCGACCCCCCACCCACGTCCAGCAGCGGTGGCGGGATGATGACGGACTCGCGCTGGCCGACCCCGACGCGCTCGCCCCGTATCTCGACGACGTCGAGGAGACACTGCAGGTGGGTCCGGTCCCTCCGTCGGTCATGGGCCGCAACGGCACGCTGCTGCTCACCGGCGCGGCGGACAAGGGCTGGACCTCGCACCCGATCACACGCAACGCGCCGGACTGCGTCGGATCGTGCCAGTGCAGCATCGGGTGTCCACGCAACGCCAAGTTCGGCGTGCACCTCAATGCGCTGCCGCAGGCATGCGATGCCGGAGCGAGAATCATCTCCCACGCCCGGGTCACCGCGGTGCTGCACCGAGGCGGGCGAGCCACCGGTGTGGCGGTCAGGCGTCCCGACGGATCGGCACTCGAGGTGCACGCGGACACCGTCGTGGTCGCGGCGGGCGCCGCGGAGACCCCGGCGCTGCTGTGGCGCAGTTCGCTCGGCGACCATCCCCGCGTCGGGAGGAACCTGAGCCTGCATCCCGCGCTCGGTCTGGCGGGACGTTTCCCCGAACCGGTGGTCGCCTGGGAGGGCGTCCTGCAGAGCGCGGCGGTCGACGAGCTGCACCGCGAGCACGGCATCCTCATCGAGGCGACGGCCACGCCTCCGGGCATGGGGTCGATGGTCCTTCCCGGCTACGGACGCACGCTCGTACGTCGACTGGCCGACGCCGACCACATCGGCGTGTTCGGGGCGATGATCGCCGACGAACCGTCGGGCCGGGTCCTGGGTCGGCGGCTCGGGGGGCGGCTCCGTAGGCCCTTGTTGCGCTACGACCTGAGCCGGCGCGACACCGATCGGCTCGTGCACGCGGTGGGGGCCATGGGCCGCCTGATGTTCGCCGCGGGGGCGGAGGAGGTGCTGACCGCGCTGCCGAACGCGCCGTCGGTGCGCACCGTCGTCGAGCTCGACGACACCCTCACATCGGTCGACCCGCTGAATCTGCATGTGGCCGCGTTCCACCCGACCGGCACCGCAGCCGCCGGTTCCGACGACCAGCGATCGCCGGTCGACGAATGCGGTCGTCTCCGCGGCACCACCGGCGTGTGGGTGGCCGACGCGACGGTCCTGCCGAGCTGCCCCGAAGTGAACCCGCAGGTGTCGATCATGGCGCTCGCACTGGCCATCGCCGACGGGATCGTGACAACGGTGTAGAGGAGTACGAGGAGTAGACAGAGGAGCAGGAGGAGGAGAGGTGGGTGACACGACGGGATCGACCGGGCGTGGCCGTGAGTTGACGGGCTTCGAGCGGCGGGCGCTACGGGCCATCTGCGACGCCATCGTGCCGCCCGGGGGAGCCATCGCCGAGGGAGCGTTGGAACTGGGTGTACCCGAAGGGATCGAACGGTGGATCGCTTCGTTCTCACCGTCCTCCCGTCAGATGATCCGGGCGATGCTGGTGGGCTACGACCTCACGCCGTTGTTGTCACGGCGGCCACGGCCTTTCACCCGCCTCACGCCGACCGAGCAGGTTGAGTGGGTGGACGCCAGCGCGCACAGCCGGAACCGGGCGCGGCGAGAGACGTTCACCGCGTTGCAGACGATCGTGCAGATCGCCTACGCCTCCCACCCGCGGGTGGCCGAGGCGATCGGCTACGACGGCTCTCCCCTCGTACCGATGGGCGGACCTGTCGAGCCCGTCGAGCTCCCGATGAGCACCTGGCCCGACGTTCCGGCGTTCATGGAGGTCGACGTCGTGATCGTGGGCAGCGGCGCCGGCGGCGCGGTCACCGCCGACACCCTCGCCCGCGCCGGGTTCCGTGTGGCGGTGATCGAGGAAGGTGGTGCCTACCGGGCGGTCGAGGAAGCAACCGACCGTCCGGTGGAGCGCATGCTGCGCCACTACCGCGACAACGGCCTCACCTTCGCCATGGGATCACCCATGATCTCGCTGCCGATGGGGCGAGCCGTCGGTGGCACCACCACCGTCAACTCGGGGACCTGCTTCCGCACACCCGACGACGTACTGCACAACTGGGAGCGCAGAGGAATCACAGGCGTCTCGCCGGAGGCCATGGCACCGATCTTCGACGAGGTGGAGGAGGTGCTCGGGGTGACCCCCGTGCCCGAGGCGGTGCTCGGCGCCAACGGGTCCGTCGCCCGCCGTGGGGCCGAGGCCCTCGGCTGGTCGGGCGGACCCATCCGGCGCAACATCCGGGGCTGTCACGGCCACGGTGCCTGCGGTTTCGGCTGTCCGATCGACGCCAAGCAGGGAATGCACGTGACGTACCTTCCCCGTGCCGTCGCGTCAGGCGCAGAAATCGTCGCACACGCCCGCGTGCGGGAGATCACGATCGAGGGTGGTCGGGCCGTCGGAGTCGTCGCCGAGGTTCGCGATCCCGCGACCGGTGATCGACGAGGTGAGCTTCGTGTGAGGGCCCGTTCCACCGTGCTCGCCGCCGGTGCGGTCCACACGGCCGCTCTGCTGATGCACCAGAAGCTGGCCGGTTCCTCGGGTCAGCTGGGGCGGAACCTGGTGATCCATCCCGGTGCGGGTACCAGCGCTTTGTTCGAAGAGGACCTCTCGGCGTGGCGCGGCACCATGCAGAGTTGGTACGTCGATGAGCATCTGGCCGATGGCGTGCTGTTGGAGGCCACGTTCCCTCCGCCCGGGCTCGGCTACTCGGCCGGCTCGCTTCCCGGTTGGGGACGCCACAAGGACCTGTTCCGGCTGTACCCGAAGGTGGCCTCGATGGGTTCGATCTGCAGCGACGAGGGCAATGGCCGGGTGCGACCTGTCCGCGGTGGTGCACTGGTGCGCTACGGGCTGTCGACCCGCGACGCCCGCCGCGTGCTCGAAGGCATCGCCCGGTCCGCCGAGCTGTTCTTCGCCGCCGGGGCGAAAGAGGTGTACCCGATGCTGCCGGGGCTGGAGTCGATCTCCTCGGAAAAGGAGGTCGACCACATCCGTCGCGGACGCTGGAAACGTTCGGAGATGCACGTCTCCGCCTACCACCCGATGGGCACGGCCCGGATGGGCGGTGACCCGTCGAGCTCGGTGGTCAACCCGTGGGGTGGAACGTGGGACGTGCCCGGGCTGTGGGTGCTCGACGGTTCCATGCTGCCGTCGTCCACCCACGTGAACCCGCAGATCACGATCATGGCGATGGCCGCGCGGGGAGCGGATCGCCTGGCCGACACGTTGAGCTGACAGGTCGAGCTGACATGACAGCGGGCTGACGTGACAACGGCTGACATGACAACGACTGACATGACAAACGGTGGAGCGCAGCTACGACGGGTGCTGGTGGTGGTGAACACGGCAGCGCGCGGTGGGGCCGCCGACATCGTCGACGACGTGCAGCACCGCTGTCGGGAGTCGGGCTGCGAGCCCGTGACCGTCGTGCCGGCGGGACGCCGACGTGCGGTGAGCGAGATCCGGGCCGCGCTGGCAGATGACGGGCCGTGGCACGCCCTGATCGCCGTCGGTGGCGACGGCACCGTTCGCACCTGCGCCGAGGCTGCGGCGGGAGGAGATGTGCCGATGGCCAACGTGCCGGCCGGCACGGGGAACTCGCTGTACCGGGCTCTCTGGGAGGATCGGCCATGGTCCGACGTGCTGGGCGAGGCGCTCGGCGGCTCGATCCCCGGTGATGCGGTCCGGGTCCGACAGGTCGACCTGCTCCGGGTCACGGGCGGCACCTCGGAGTTGGTGGCCACGTCCATGCTCGGAGCAAGTGCCGGACTCGTCGCCGAGGTGGTGCGCGCCAGCGAGGAGCTGACCGGAGTGTCGGGTCGGGAGCGGTACTCCTCTGCGATCGGCCCCGCACTCGAGGCCCACGTCCCCTTTCCCGCCCGGGTCACTCTCGACGGAGAGGTTCTCACCGAGGGCCCTGTGTCGCTGGTCGCGGTGGGTGGGGCTCGGCACCGCTCGGGGACCCTCCAGCTGCTGCCCCGTTCCGTGCTCGACGACGGACTGTTGGATGTGTGCGTGGTCTGCGGCGTCGACGCGGACGCATTCATCGAGCTGGCCGGCGCGGTGGCGGCGGGTGAGCACGTCGGTCGCGAAGGGGTCGACTACGCGCAGGGGCGCGGGGTCGTCATCGAGCGCACCGACGGCGCGTGGCTGCCCTTCGAGTCCGATGGCGACCTGTGGCCCGTCGCCGAGCACTCCGTCACGATCGAGGTCGTGGCCCCGGCCGTGCCGATGCTGGCACCCCCGAAATCCGTCGCCGGCTGAACCGCGATCAGGAAAGGGCGGCGTCGAGCAGCCCGGCGACGTCGTCGGTGGACAGGTCTTCGAGGTGGGCGATCGCGTCCGCCATCGACACGGAGCCTCCGCAGGCCAGGAACTTCTCGCGCGTGAGCCGAGGGTGGTCGACTCGCCCGGCGGGGCCGACCGCGCCGATGGGGATCTCGCAGGACTCCTCCAGTACCCGACCGTCGTGGAGGTGCACCTCCACGCGCCCGCCGATCGCTTTGTCGGCGTCCGAGAAGTCGAGCGCCGGCAGCTCCAGCTCGGTTGCCAGCTCTGCTGCCAGCTCGGCAGCCGCCGCTCCTCCCTGGGAAACGAGCCATGCCCGGGCCCGCTCGGGTCCGGCCTGGCGGAGTGCCTCGCCGAGCGGAGCGGTGGCCAGCAGGGAGCGTCGGGTGATGTCGTCGTCGTGGTCGACCCGCACCTTGGTGGCCAGATCCCAACGCTCGGAATCCTCCAGGCCTGGCGCGCAGAAGTCGCGGTGGGTGAGTCCGCCGGTCAGCAGAGCCGACGCCACGCTGTAGCCCATCGAGAAGTTGAGTGCGGCGACGCTCGAGTCGGCGCCGTTCACATAGGCGGCGGCGCGCAGGTCGATCGCAAGCGTGAGGATGCCTGCGCGCACGATCACCTCGCGCACCTCCTCGGCGCGCAGCGCAGGTAGGTGACGGTGCAGCGCCACAGCGCAGTCGATGGCCGGGTCGAGGTACGCGCAGCCCGGATACACCTTGAACGACGTGGTCTCGGTGTGCCACCGCTCCCCCAGGCCCGCCACCGCTGCCTCGGGTAGCGGCTCGGTGGCGAAGTGGGTGAGGAAGCCCTCGGGGTGCTCGAGGATGTCGGACGCACCCCGCAGCCCGGCGGCTGCGGCGTCGCAGGCGTCGAGACCCGTGCCCACAGGCACCGACGCGGTGAACACCTTGGCGTCGCTGCCGAGGAAGGCGCGGTGCGCCGACCAGGGCGGAGCGGCGAGCGCGAGCCCCCACGCGTTCACCCACGTCTCCGGTGGGGCTTGTTCCGCGTGGAGCCGGGCCGCCGGCGCTCCCACGAGATGGGCATGCGCGGCGGTCTGGCCCCGGTGGGGTCCGAGCGTCGCCGACGCGGTGACCCTGGCCGCACACTCACCGGCAGCGACCACCGCCGCCAGCAGTGAGAATCCGTCGAGGCCGAGAGGGGCGGCGTAGGCAAGCGGCACGTTGACAGAGGAGTGGGTGACATGTCCGGCATAGACGGTGTCGTCGTAGTCGAGGGCCATCGTGAGCGAGGCCAAGACGGTCGCGGCGCGGTGCGGATCCGGCTGCGTGGGTGCGCCGAAGGCCGTCACCACCTTCTGACCGAGGGGATGGTCGAGGAGGGCGCGAGCCGCGGCGAGCTGGGAAAGCACCTGGCTTCGGGCATACGCAACCACACGGTCGGGTACGTCGTCGAGGGTCATCGTGCTCGCCCAGGCCGCGAGCTCCTCGGTGAGGGTCATCGCTGGGAAGCCTATGTGGCGCTCGACGACCGCTATCGCGCCGAGCGGAGGTCGGCGAGGTCGCCGGCGACCCCGAACCTTCGCAGTTACCTCGGTGGCCCGGTCAAGCGCGGACACCAATCGACACCGGATCGCCACGGGCTATCCGCCCGGGCCCAGCCACGTCGAGGTAGATACCGAGGTGGTCGGGGTGCGCGGCATTGAGCTCGTTGAGCGCCCCGAAGAGCTCAGGCTGACGGTGGAGCCCGCCGGGTTGGGCGCGCAGCGGTATGGCGCATCGAACCGTGGGCTGCACACCCCGCAGGCGCGCGCAACCGACCTCCGCGATGAGACCGCACCAGGCATCCTCGACGAACCCGCCGTCCACGTCGACCCGCTCGTCGAGCTCGACGACGAGGTTCGGCCGGAAGCGGCGGACGCTCCAGTCGAGGCTGGGGCGTCGGGCGCGCGCGTACTCGAGGGTGGCCGTGGTGATCAGGTGGACGGCCGCCAAGTCGAGGAATGTGCCCTCGGGTGTGGGGATGTCGTAGTAGTCAGCCTCGTCATCAGGTGGGTCAAAGGTCATCTGATAGGACACTTCACTGTGCGGTGAGGGCTGAGCGAGCGCCACGGGCCGGCCCAGCCAAAGCGAGAGGTGCCGGTTCGCGTCAGGTCCGTGGAGGTCCACCCGAGTCCCGTCGGGGAGCGTGATGGAAGTGTCGTCAGCTCGTGCGTGCAGGAGCCGGGAGTACCGCTTGGCCGACATCAACCGCTCGGACTCGAGATCGATCAGCCCCCAGGCCCGGTCACCCTCGACGCCGCCGCGGTCGACGTCGAGGTGGTCGACTTCGAGGCCTTGCATCGACTTGACCGGGTACCGCCAGCACGCGGCAACCACACCAATCACGGTCATTTCTCGTCCCTGGATACGTTCCGTTCGTGTCGCCATCATCTTGGCGGCTCTCCCGGTGGCAGGCACATCTGGCGGGTAGCGTGCGCCTGCGACCGCAAAGGACCGACTGTGCCTGACCTCCTCGGCTCTGCCGTCTACTGGCTGGAAACCTCCCCGGGTGATCCTCGCCCCACGATGCAGGGTCACCACGAGGCCGACGTGGTCGTCGTGGGCGGCGGTTACACCGGGCTGTGGACCGCGTACCACCTGCTCGACGCCGACCCCTCTTTGCAGGTCGTCATCCTCGAAGGCGAGTCGATCGGCTTCGGCGCGAGTGGCCGCAACGGTGGGTTCGCCATGACCCTGCTCGACATGAGCCTGGCGCTGCTGCGCCGCAACCACGGCGACGACGCTGCTCGCGCTGCTCACCGGGCGGTGGCCGAGTCGGTCGACGAGATGGGCCAGGCGATCGAGCGCGAGGGCATCGACTGCGAGTGGCGCCACGGAGGGCTCATGGTCGTGGCCACCAACCGGGCCCAACTCGACCGTGTGGAGCTCGACCTGCGTACCGCAGAGGAGCTGGGCCTCGACGGATTCCGCCGGCTCGACCGCACCGAAGCGCGTGCCGAGGTGGACTCCCCCACGTACCTGGGCGCGTTGCGCGAGGAACACTGCGGCGTGCTGCACCCTGCGAAGCTGGCCCGCGGTCTCGCCACGGTGGTGGAGGCACGGGGCGCCACCGTCTTCGAGCAGTCGTCGCTCACAGACATCACGGAGTCGGGTGGTCGGCTGCGGGTCGAGACGCCCGCAGGAAGTGTGACGGCCGACCAGGTTGTCCTGGCCACGAACGCCTGGGCGGCGCACCAGCCGTGGGTGGGTCGCCAGGTCGTGCCCCTCTACACCTACATCGCGCTCACGGAACCGCTCACCGACGACCAGTGGAGTTCGGTGGGCTGGGAGAGCCACTGCGGCGTGGAGGACAAACGGAACTACGTCCACTACTACCGCCGCACGCTGGACGGTCGGATTCTGTGGGGTGGAAGCGACGGAATCGTGCACTACGGCGGTCGCATCTCCCCACGCCATGATCGCAGCGCGCGCACCTTCGCCCGCCTGCGCACGACGTTCCGCCGCACGTTTCCCCAGCTCGACCAGGTGCGTTTCACCCACCACTGGGGAGGGCCCGTGGCCGTCACCGCCAACTTCGTGCCGACCTTCGCCACGCTGTTGGACGGTCGGCTGCACACGGGTGTGGGCTACAACGGCCACGGTGTGGCGCCGAGCCACACGGGTGGCAAGATCCTGCGCGACAAGGTGTTCGGCCGCCGATCCGAGCTCACCGAGCTGTGCTTCGTCGACCGGCCGGTCATCCCGTTCCCGCCCGAGCCACTCCAGTGGGTGGGTGCGGAGCTGAGCAGGCGGGCGCTGCTGCGCCAAGACGCCCAGAACGATGCCGGCAAGGGCGGCGGCGAGATGGAACCCCTGATGATGAAGCTGCTCCGGCGCTCCTCCTGAATCGACATTCATTCATGCTGAGTCCGGGTCGCTGACCCGATTGGTGCCCACCCGGGTCGCCATACAGAATCCACGGAAACCGATCGAAGGAGAATCCGATGACCATCGACGAACACCCGGCGATGATCGCGGCCCGCAAATCGTGGGTCGCGGTGCAAGCCGGCGACAAGGAGGCCTGGCTCGCACTGATGGCCGACGACGTGGTGATCGAAGATCCCATCGGCGAGGCTCTGACCAATCCCACCGGTCTCGGTGCCCGGGGCAAGAGCGAGGTGGGCACGTTCTTCGACGCCAACATCGGCCCCAACCAACTCGCCATCGACGTACACACTTCGAGGGTGGCCGGCGACGAGTCGGCCCACCACATGACGCTCACCACCACGCTGCCCGACGGCACGAAGGCGGTCGTCACCGGTCTGTTCGCGTACCGGGTGAACGAGGACGGCCTGCTGACCAGCCTGCGGGGCTGGTGGGGGATGGACGACATGACGTTCGTGGCACCCGACACCGAGGCCGACGAGACCGGCAGCTGAGTGGTGCGGTTCACCTTCGCCGACGCCATGGTCGACCCGGCGGTCCTGCGCCCCCTCGCCATCGCCGCCGAGGAGACCGGCTACGACGGCTTCGTCGTGCCCGACAGCATCTGTTACCCGGAGGTCTCCGACTCCACCTACCCGTACTCGCCCGACGGCACACGCGAGTTCCTCGAGGACAAGCCCTTCCTCGAACCGTTCTCGCTCATCCCCTACCTCGCGGCCGCTACGACGACGCTGCGCTTCACCACGTTCGTCGTGAAGCTCCCGATCCGCCACCCGGTGCTCGTGGCCAAGCAGGCGACCAGCGTCTCGGTGCTCACCGAGGGGCGGTTCGCTCTGGGCGTCGGCGTGAGCCCGTGGCCCGACGACTACGAGATCCTCGACGTCCCCTGGGAAAAGCGGGGGACGCGGATGGACGAGGCCATCGACGTCATCCGCGGCCTCAGCGGTGGCGGGTACTTCGAGCACCACGGCGAGATCTACGACGTGCCCTCCATCAAGATCTGCCCGGTGCCCGACCAGCCGGCCCCCATCCTCGTCGGCGGCCACAGCGACGCCGCGCTGCGCCGGGCCGCCCGGCGAGGCGACGGCTGGCTCCACGCCGGCGGCGGACCCGAAGACCTCGCCGACCTGCTCCCCAAGCTCCAGCATTTCCGCGACGAGGCCGGACGGGCCGATGAGCCCTTCGAGACCCACGTCATCTCGCTCGATGCCTACACACCCGACGGCATCACCCGTCTCGAGGACCTCGGCGTCACCGACGTGATCGTCGGATTCCGCGACGCCTACCAGCCCGGCCCCGACACCCAGACCCTCGACGAGAAGCTCGATGCCCTGCGCTGGTACGCCGACGAGATCATCGCCAAGGTGAAGGACTAGTTGGACGGATCGGCTCGCTCCTCGCGCACCCATTGGGCCACACCCTCGAGGAAGCCCTGCGGATCGTCGGCCTTCGCACGGGCGAGGTCGGCGAAGTAGCCGGGCACGTAGGTGATCAGCGCGTCGGACTCCAACGGTTCCAACACAGCCGCCGCCGCCTCACCGACAGGGATCGGGTCGACGGGATTGACGAGGTCGTCGTTGTCGGGCACGTCGAACAGCGGCGTGTCGACGACGCCGGGATGCACGACGTGGACACGGACGCCCGTGCCGTCGAGATCCACGTCCGCCGTCTCGGACCACACCGTCAGGGCGGCCTTCGACGCGTTGTACGCGCTCTCTCCCGGTGAGCTCAGAACGGCCGCCACCGACGCCACATTGATGATGCGACCCTCGCCGCGCTCGAGCATGCCGGGGAGCAGCGCCAGTGCCAGGTGGACCGGCACCAGGTAGTTGATGCGCGTGGCCGCGTCGAGCTCGGCGGGCGTGAGCCGGGTCACGTGGCGGCGTTTGGGGATCCCGGCGTTGTTGATCAACACGTCGACGCCGCCGAGACGCTCGGGAAGGTCGTGGACCAGCGCGTCCAGCCGCGCGGGATCGGCAAGGTCGCAGGCCCACATCTCCGAGCGCGGCGCGTGGTGTCGGCAACGGTCCAGGACCGCCGCCAGCTCCGCCTCCCGCCGAGCGACCAGCCCGACCCGCGCGCCGCGTCGGGCGGCCTCCACGGCCACGGCCGCGCCGATGCCCGACGACGCCCCGGTCACCACGACGCTCCGGTCCGACAGATCGAACGGCACGCCCACTCCTCTCATCTCGTTCCGGCGCTTGCCCACCGAACATACCGCAGGTATGTTCCCAGTACCAAAGGTACGGACGACGTCCGGGTCGCGCCCGGCGCGCCCGAGAGCCGAACCGCGGAGGTCGGTGTGGCGAAGCGAGATCCGATGGTGCGCGACACGAAGCAGCGCATCCTGGACGCCGCCCTCGAGGTGTTCGGTGAGAAGGGCTTCCGGGGCGCGTCGGTCGACGAGATCGCGACCTCGGCGGGGGTCACCAAAGGAGCCGTCTACTACTACTTCGAGGACAAGGACGACCTGGCCCGCGACCTCCAGCACCTGCTGTGGGAAGAGCTGGCGACCAGCGCGCTGGCCGTACGCGATCCCGACCAGTCCGCCACCACAAACCTGCTCGTCTGCTTCGAGGCATTCCTGCGGACGGTGCAGGCGATGCCCGGCGCGTGGACGTTCCTGCGCGAGGCGTGGTTCACCCCGGCGCTCGACGCCGCCGGACGGGCCGACCACGAGGGCTCGCTCGGGTTGGTCCGGGGGCTGATCGAAACAGGGATCGCCGACGGCGAGCTGGCCCCGCTCGATCCCGAGACACTCACCCGCGTGCTGGCGGGCGCCCTCATGGAGGCGACGGTACACGTGCTCGGCTCAGGAACCATCGACGACGCGCTCGCCGTCGTGGGCCGGCTCGTCGGATCCCTCGAGCGGGCCGAGCCGGTCCGAACATGAAGCCCTCCGCTACAAGGGTCGCGATCGGCGTCGGCGCCGTCGCCGCGGCAGCCGGTGCCGTCGGCGGCATAAATGTCGTCCGCTTCTACCGCGACCTGCGGTTCGACACCACCGAGGACGAACGCATCGCGGTCGAAACCGACGACGGGTGGCAACTCACCCTCCACCGGTACGCCGCGAGAGGTACCGCGAAGCCGTATCCGATCGTGGCCGGCCACGGATTCGCCGGTAGCCGCCTCATCTGGGACCTCACCGCACAGACGAGCCTGGCGAGGTTCCTCGCCGACGCGGGCTTCGACTTCTACGCTGTCGATCTCCGCGGCAGGGGCGATAGCCGGCCCGTCGGTGGTTCGGTCGCCGATGCGCAGTGGAGCTTCGACGACATCGTCCACCACGACCTTCCGACCGCCGTCGCGGCGGCGTGCGCACGATCGGGCTCGGACGAGGCGTTCTGGGTCGGTCTCGAGATGAGCGGCCAGGCGCTGTACGCGGCGGCCATTTCGGAAACCACCGGTCGTCTGCGAGGCGGGATCACCTGCGGGTCGCCGGCGCTCACGCCACCGTCGGCGAAGGTGCCGGGGGTGACAGCGCCACCCCGGTCGCGCCGCGACGGTCGCATCCCCTTTCGCTCCGGCGCGCGCGCCGCGGGACCGCTGCTGGCGCTGACGCGCTCCGGCGCGCTCGAGTCGAGCTTCCGGCGGGCGAACACGGATCCGATCGTGCCGGCGCGCTACCTCTACAACGGTGTCCCCGACGAGTCCACGGTGCTCGCGGACCAGTTCGCGGACTGGGTCGCCCACGGAACGATGCGCAGCCTCGACAAAGCGACGGTGTGGAGCGACCGGCTCGACGAGGTCACACTGCCGCTCCTCGTGATGGCCGGCGCGCGTGACCTCCAGCGACCCGCCGCTGCCGTGCGGGCCACCTTCGAGCAACTGGGATCAGCCGACAAGACCTACATCGAGGCGGGTACCGCCGGCGGGTTCTCGGTCGACTACGGCCACGACGATCTCGTCGCCGGCCGCGCGTCGCGCACCGAGATCTTTCCCCGGATCTCCGCCTGGCTCGACGACCACTCCTGACCGAACCGAACCTGACCAGACCTGACCTGACCTGACCAGACCGAACTCGAGAAAGGCGCACACCATGATGGGCGACTGGAAGACCCGCAGCTTCTGGCTCGAGCAGGGCGACTACACGCCCGGCGACCGGCTCGACGGCGACGAGACCGCCGACGTCGTGATCGTCGGTGGTGGTTTCACCGGGCTGTGGTCGGCGATCTGTCTCAAGGAGGCCGATCCGTCGATCGAGGTGACCGTCCTCGAGCAGAAGGTCGTCGGGTTCGGCGCCAGTGGCCGCAACGGCGGTTTCGCCATGACCATCGTCGGGCGCAACATCCACCAGCTCGCCAAGATGATCGGTGACACGCGGGCGGCCGCCACGTACCGGGCGATGCACACCGCCATCGGGGAGATCGAGGACTTCGCGACGTCCGAGGCGATCGAGGCCGACATCTGGCACTCGGGCAACCTCACGGTGTCGAACGGGCCCGAACAGGATGTCCGGATCCGCCAGGATCTCGACGCCGCGGAGCGCATTGGGCTGCCCTTCACGCCCCTCGACGCCGATCAGGTGCAGTCCTACGCGCACGGCCCGACCTTCCGGATCGGCCACTTCGAGGACCAGGCGCTGATCCTCGACCCCGCCGCCCTCTCACGGGGCCTCGCCGACGCCGCCCGGAGGCGGGGCGTGCGGATCCTCGAGTTCACGCCCGTGGACGCCGTCGAGGACATCGGGGGGCTCCGGGTCGAGGCCCGCACCCCGTTCGGCACCGTGCACGCGGACCGGGCTGTCATCGCCACGAACGCGTACGCCCACTCCATCCCCGAGCTGCGCCGCTTCATCTTCACGATCTACGCCTACATCACCCTCACCGAGCCGCTCACGGCGCAGCAGTGGGAGCGGGTCGGGTGGGAGTCGCGCTGCGGAATCGAGGACAAGCGGATCCTGGTCCACTTCAGCAGGCGCACCGCCGACGGACGGATCCTGTGGGGCGGCCGCGATGCCCCCTTCATGGCCGACGGGCCCAACGAGCGCCACGACCGCAACCAGGGCCTCTTCGACCGGCTCGAGGAGACCTTCCGCTGGACGTTTCCAGGGCTCGACGACGTCGCCATGGACCGCGGCTGGGCCGGACCCGTGTGCGGAACCGTCGACTGCATCGCGTCGGTGAACTGGCTGAGGGGACAGCGCATCCTCTACGCCCTCGGCTACGCGGGCCACGGTGTCGGACCCAGTCGTCTCGTCGGCAAGATCGTCCGCGACATGCTCCTCACCGACGGCACCGAGCTCACCGCGTTGCCCTTCGTCGCCAAGAAGCCCGTCCCGCTGCCTCCCGGCAGGGTGTTGCGCCGGCTCATGTTGGACACGTCTCACAAGGTGCTCATCGGCGTCGACGAACACCCCGAACGTGCCGAGCGCGCGCTCGGCCGGCTCGCTCTCAGGGTTCTCCAGTGACCGCGTGAGACCGTCAACCCGGTGAAGCATCCGGGGATATCGACGCGACATACGGTGTGGACACCACGAGCTTCTCGAGTAGGGAGACCACCGGATGGACATACCCTCGTTCACCGGGCTGCGGATCGAGTCCACGCAGCACGATCCGGTCGCCGCCCTGGTGCTCGACCGACCCGACCGCCTCAACGCGCTTTCGCGGGTCCTGCTGAGCGAACTCGTGATCGCCTGTCGGTGGCTCGACGACCAACCTCACATCAAGGTGGTCGTCGTGCGGGGCGAGGGCCGTTCCTTCTCGGCCGGGTTCGACCTCGATGACTTCGTCAAGCCGTCAGCCGACATGTCGGTGCGCGATACCGCCGATCTCGGCCGGCTGGCGTCCGAAGCCCTCACCGACGTCCGTCCGCTCACCGTCGCCTCCATCCACGGTCACTGCGTGGGCGGAGGGCTGGTGCTCGCGGCGTCGTGCGACCTGCGGGTGGCGGCCGCCGACGCCCAGTTCTCGATCCCCGAGGTCGACCTCGGAATCCCGCTCGCGTGGGGAGGCATCCCACGTCTCGTCCGCGAGCTCGGCCCCGCTGTCACCAAGGAGCTGGTCCTGACGTGTCGTCCCTTCGATGCCGCCGAGGCCCACGCCTTGCACTTCGTGAACACCGTGGTGGCAGCGAACGACCTCGAACGCACCGTGACCGAGCTGGCGACGAGGTTGGCCACCAAACCAGGGTTCGCTCTTCGGACCACCAAACAACAGGTCAACGCCGTCACCGAAGAGATGGTCGGCACCGGGCGCAGCGCCGGCGACGCCGACACCCTGGCCGCGGCCGCGGCCGATCCCGAGTCGATCGAGGCGTCGCGGCGCTATCTTGCGACACGTTCCCGACCCGCTCCAGGGGAGTCGTCGGGGTAACGACAGCCCTGATTGGCGGCGTCAGACCTTGGTGCGCAGCGGCCCCGGCGGCAACGATCCGCGCATGTGTCGGCTCATGTCACCGATCACGTCGGGATGGGCCCACCGAGCCACGAAACTCCACCGACCGTCGATCAACGCCAGCTCGTCGGCGTAGCGCCCGCTGAAGATCGCCTGCAGGGGGAAGTCCGCGAGCCCCTGCCAGACCGTGACGTATGAGCGTGCCTCGGCGCGTCCGTCATCGTGGACATCGAGCCAGATGTTGGTGGTGACGTGTTTGGTGTGGGGCAATCCGTCATAGAGAAGGATCTGTTCTTCGCACCACCGGCGAACCGGTTCCACGCCTGCTCCCTCCCCCACGGTCGGAAACCAGGTTCCGTTCGAGAAGAGGCCTGCGAACGAATCGAAGTCGCCGGCATCGAAGTGCTCGCAGTATTCGGCGAGCAGGTTGTGAATGGCGACGTGGGCCTGCATGAATCGGATGCATAGTCGATGAGCGGATCACTTGGCACACCCAGGAGCCAGGGGACCAACGAGCGAGCAGGTAGGCGAGGCTCAGCCGACTATCTGCTGGGCGAGGGCCTCCAGCGCTTCGCTGTCGACCTCGCCCGAAGCACGCTGCGCGGCGAAAGACCAGATCAGGTCACCGTCGTCGACCCAGAGCGTCATCCCCTTGGTGCCTCCCCGGGATGCCGAGGAGTAGCCGGAAACGAGGAAGGCCTTCTCCCCGAGGCCCGCGGCTTCACCCTCGCTGAGGGGCTCCATGGTCTCGAAGGCCGTGCGATAGACCTCGCTTTCGCCACGACTGACTGCCAGAGAGTTGTCTTCGTCGACGTCGAACTCGCACGAGGTGACGCCCATCAACGACTCCTCGACCGGTGCCGGTGCGGAGCCGAGCACCGCCTCCACCGAAGCGGACGGGATCGACTCACAGGACATTCCGGACGAGCCATCGGAGTCGGCGCCGCTCCCCTCGGTGCTCTCGGTGCTCTGGCTGCTCTCGGTGCTCTCGGTGCCATGGTTATCGGAGTCCGCGGGTAAGACAGTGGTGGTGGGACGATCGGCGTCGTCGGCTGCCTCATCCGAACCCGAGGTGCAAGCGAGCGGAACGCCCAAAACGGTGAGGAGGACCAGAGCTGTCGTCGCGAGTCGGTGGGAGGTCATGGGTGTGGAGGCTACCCACTTCCGGGGAGCACCCCCTGTCCGCGGGATCGCCTAGACGTGACCGCGTCGACACCAGTGGCGTCGTCACCCTCGACGCCACACGCGACTACCAACCCCATCGGCACCCCAGAACCAAGACACGCATCCGGGATGTCTCGCGACATCACATAGTGGAGGCGGCGGGATTTGAACCTGCGACCTTCGGGTCATGAGACAAACGCGGTGCTTCCCGGCTCGCACCAGGGCGTCCCACGCAGTACCTCTGGGCTGGGCTCGTCGTCGTCCTGAGCGTTTGCAGTCAGCGAGAAGATTGCGGTCATCCATCGGTTCTGCCTTCGGAATCGTTCAGTCCTCACGAGCCGAGGTCAGCGCCGCACGCGGTACGCCACGTGCACCGCGCCGTTGCCGAAGCGACGCTCGTCGATGAGCTCGAGAGTCCAGGCGCAGATCGGTCGGGAAGGCCGGCTTGCCGGCGCCGACCGCCACCGGGGAGAGCACCAATCGGATCTCGTCTACGACACCGGCGCGCACGGCCTCGGCGGCGAGTCCGGGCCCGCCCACCAACAGGTCGGCCGACGTCGCCTCCTTCAAGGCCCGCACCTCGTCGGCGTCGAACGCCGGCACGATGCGCGTCCGCGTCGTGACCGGGTCGGTGAGGGTGGTGGAGTAGACGACCTTGTCCGAGTCCTGCCATGCGGCGGCGAAGTCCGCCAGAATCGCCGACTCCTCGGCGAACGACGGATCCGTCTCCCACACGGCCATCGTCTCGTACATCCGGCGTCCGAGCAGCTGAGTGCCGATGCCGCGCATCATGTCGTTGTAGAACTCGTGCACCTCCTCGTCAGGCTCCGACCAGTCGAAGGAGCCGTTGGCGTCCTCCGTGAAGCCGTCCAACGAGGTGTTGGTCGCGTAGATGAGCTTCCCCATGCGATCCTCCGAGCGCGTTGGCGTCGGCAGTTCCGACACGTCCAACGAGCCAACCAAGGCATTCTTGTCGCGACCGAGCGCGAGCGCGGGCCCCTGACCATCCCGCACCGTGGTGGCCGGGTTGGCCGTGACCGCGAGCGCCAGCCTTCGGGTAGGACAGCTGTGGACCCGGACACCCGCTCCACGTGCGGGCCTTCGTCCAGCTCTGGACCGCCCGGGGGCACCTTGCCGAAAACTTCGGGGGTAGCCTCGGACCCTTGAGAATTCACCGAAGGACCTCCCGCGACGACAACCAACTGCTCCGCCGGACCGGTCGAGCTCTGATGGGCGGGACGGCGGCTGCCGTGCTCGTCGTTGGCTGCTCATCCGCGCCTGATTCCTCGAGCGACGCTGGTTCCTCAGCGGCGGAACAATCCGGTGATTCCAGCTCAGATAGCCCGTCCGTGGCTGAACCTCGAGACGATGCTGTTGCACTCGACAGCGTCTGTGATCTGGTCTCGACCGATGAAGTCGATTCGATCACTGGCTTGACGCTCGACCTTCACACGACGGGCAACATTGTCTCTGGGCCTCCGTATGACCGTTGCAGTTGGGAACCTCCAGATGGCAACGTCGTCGCAGCCAGCATCCATGCACGTCCGCTTCGCAACGAGGGTGTTTCGTCGCCTGAGGAATGGTGGACTCGAAACCTCGAACCACTAAGAGAAGCGGTGATCGCCGTCAGGCCGCTGCCAGACTTCGGCGACCATGGTTACCTCGCTACGGATGACACGACGGTTGAGGTCCTCTGGTTTCCGGAACCGACGACCTACGTGGAAGCACGCGTCTATTCAACGGGATGGGTCGGCACTCCGCCGCCCCCGTCGGAGGAACTCGAACAGATGGTGCTGGAACTGAGCGAGTTGTTTGCCGAACGATTGGACCCTCACCTGCCGTTGCCGGATCCCGAGATCGACTAGGAGTCCGTCGAGCAAAGAGTCGCGTCGCAGCGCCTGGTGCTCTCTGGCGGGCTGATGCCGCTGCGCGTGTGGCGACGAGCACACGTCGATGCGAGATGTTGAATCGGGACAGCACAATAAATACTCATCAGCCGCAAGACACCGGGCCCTCTGAACACAGCCAGGCCCCGCACATGGCGGAGCCTCTGATCTGCTGTTTGGTGGCGGGGGCGGGATTGGAATCTGCGACCTTCGGGTTATGCGCCCGATTCCGATCCCACCCAGGCCGCGATCCGTTCGACGATGGCGGACTCCAGTTCGGAAACTCCGGTCAATCGATCCAGCAGCTTCGCGGAGTCGACGTTGCCATCACGGAGGAGAGCCTCGCAGAACTCCCGGTCCTTGTCGCGCCCCGCGACCGCTTTGGATATCCAGAGGTCGTGAAGCTCCAGACACCATGCGACCACACCGTTGGTGCCGGGGCTCTCGTAGCGCACCAGACGCTCGCACCAGCCGTCCCCACCCCGGCAGCGGCCCTGATCGCGTGGTCGAAGTCGGAGCGTTTCAACGCCGGGACTCCTCGACGCGGAACTTCCGGTAGACGTCGGCCCGCTCACTGGCGCTGAGTACTCCCGCGAAAGGGGTGACCTGCCTGAGTTCGCGCGCGAACCCGCGTGGATCCGTCATCACGTCTGTGATCTCATCAACGGGCCGACGCAGGATCTGCCGCCACTGATCGAGCAGCGGCCGTGCACCCGGCTGCGCACGGCTCATCGTTGCGAGGTTGCGACGTGCCGCGGCCACCACGCTCCTCGGAGCGTCGTGCAGATGCAGCGCGATCGCTCGATGCATCAGGATGCTGCGGCGGTCTTCTCGGGTCATAGGTCTCACGACATCGACAACCGCCTCGAAACCGGCCGCCTCCGCTAGGCGCTCCACAGTTCTCATCGTCGGGCTCTTCGACGCAGACTCATAGGCAGCGACCGTCGGTTGCGATGTTCCCGCGGCCGTAGCCAGCTCGGCCTGGGTCATCCCGGAGCGGTGGCGGATTTCGCGTACGGCGTTCATGGCCGTAGTATATCTGATCGAATATTGATCGATCGCCAGCAGGGGTCGCGTGGAACGCAGCGAGGCCCCGCACATGGCGGGGCCTCCGACCTGCTGTTGCTGAGTGGCGGGGGCAGGATTCAACCTGCGACCTTCGGGTCACGAGCCCGACGATCCGGCCAGAGAACCCAACGCTGCGGCGCTGCCGCGAGATCCGACGCGCATGTCCATGGTCTCAGCAGGGGGAAGATCGGCCGTCACGATACGAGTCCCGTTCGGCCAACCGTCAGGCGACCTGGACGGCGTCCTTCAGGTCCGCCGGGACCTGCTCGGGGAACGAGACGATGAGATGTCGGTCGAGGGCGGTGGCGACTCGCGCGAGGGTGTCGATGCGGTTGCGCGCCCCCCCACCTTCCTCGAGCCGGGAGATGACCGACTGGGTGGTGCCCATGCGCTCGGCGAGCTCACGCTGGCTGAGCGCGGCCTCGGTACGCAGGTCGTAGATCAGTTGCCCGAGGGCGAAGTCCTGATCCACCCCGCGCGCGTGTCGGCGTCGGGACCGGGACGCTTCTTCTTTACGTCGTCCCAGCGGGAGTAGTTGGCCATGGTGGTCTCCTTCATGGGTTCCTTCGGGCGCAGTCCCGGGCGCCTTGCGAGCCCGGTCGATCTCGGAGCGTTCGTTGTTGCGTTGCTTTCGGAAGGTCGTGAGCAAGATGATCCGGCCGTCTTTGGTGAATCGGTAGGTGATCCGTCGGGCCGTGGGGCCGAGTGTGAACCGCAGCTCGAACAACCCACCGCCGAGGCTTTTCGACAGCGGCATGCGAGCCGAGGAGCCCATGGCGACCAGGCGATCGATCACTACGACCGTTCGGTCCCACTCGGTCTCATGGAGCGAGTCCATCCATTCGACGACCTCGTCGTGGAGCTCCAGCTGGACCACCCTGGTATTATCGCATTTCTGCAATGATCGCACAAGGACGATCATCGCCACGCCACGACTCGCTCAGCGGGAAAAACGTCCTGATAGCGACGCAGGTACCTCGAGATCTTCAGTGGCCCGAAGTGGTAGTGCTGGCGGAGATAGACGATCTTGCCAACCAACGTCGGCCTGGGTCTCATGCGGACAGACGTGCGGCCGTGAGGACCGGTCCCGCAGGCCTTGCTCGCCGTGGTCCTCGTAGCGGTGCAGCCACTTGTAGAAGGTGGGCCGGCTGATCCCGTAGTAGCGACACGTAGCCGCCACGTTGCCCGTCACCTCCTCAGCGTGGCGAGCACCGCCAGACGGTGCCGGATCTTGCGTTGCTGCTCTCGTTCATCCATCTGGATCTCCTCTCGCAGAAGACCCCAAATGTAGACAACCTTCGTCAGTTCTAGATCTAGGTGGCGGCGGACCCGGGGTGGTTCGCACGATGCCGGCTGGTCCGGTCGGACGGCCACACGAGAGTTCGTCCGCCTCTGGCTGCGCAAACCCGCTCAGGCGATGACTTCGAGCATCATCTCGAGCGCCTCTTCGAAACCGGATTTCGTGGACCCTTCGCCGCGAGGCTTCTGCGCCTTCGGACCGGCCCGCCACAACTCGGTCGCCGTGGGCGTTCCGTTCACCATCGCAACCTGCATCACGACCAGGTTCTGGCCGCTCAGCTCGGCGTAGGTGTCGGCATCACCGTTGGTGCCCGTCGCCCACAACGCCGTGCCGGCCGCCTCCGGCGGCGCTCCGCCTGGGGGTCCGGGGTAGATCACCAGGTTGCCGTCGTCCTGCATGATCAGGAACACGCCCGCGCCCCCGGTCGTGCCGGTCCACACCTGATAGGTGTCTTCGGGTCCGTTCGTCCTCAGTGTGTCGAGCTCCCAGTCACCGTCGCCCGTGTGGCGCGCGAACTGCATCACGTACGACAGGCCGTCCTCGTCGCCCACGGAGTTCATCTGCTGGTCCTCGGACATCGTGTCGCCGTGACACAGAATGCTCCCGGGGGTGTTGTCGGTGTTCGAGGCCCAGATTGCTGTGCCGCTGGTCGAGTAGACGACGAAGTTCCCGTCGTCCTGCAGCGTCGCTGTCGCACCTGAATTGCCCGAGGTGTTCGACGCCCACTGGACCCCGCCGTCCGGCGTGTAGAGAACCAGGTTCCCGTCGGTCTGCATCGTCAGGTAAGAGCCGGCGGACAATGCGGTGGGGACGCCGTAGATGACCGGCGGCATCGTGTCCCCGGCCGCTTCGGCGGTTGACTCCGCCACCTCGATCAGGCCCGGCTGGACCCACATGGGGCACGGGACGCCGGTCATCGTGAACAGCGTCAGGGCACCGTTGGCCGCCATGTCCAGCTCGTATTCGCCGTTGGCGGGTTGCAGATACTGGTTGGGCTCGAGGGTGACGCCGGACCCGATCGTCGCGCCCTCGAACGACGGCACCGCGGTATTCGTCGAGAAGTGCGGCGGAGCAGGATCGGAGGTCTGCGCGGCGGCTACAGCGTGCACGGTTGCAACGGTCCGAGCCTGAATGCGGACCAGTGCCAGGTCGTCTGCGCTGGCACCAGCGGTGCGAACAGCGCTGGTGACGCCCGTGGTCGCCTTGGCGGACGTCGGGTCGGGTGCGCCGGATGGTGAGCTGCTCGCCGCAGGATCGACGATCTGGGCAGCGCCGTCGTCGCTCAGCACCAACTCGGCGCCCGGCACGCCCGATGTCGCTGAGGACCACAGCACCTTCGAACCGTCGACGACCTGGAGGTCGCCGTCGGGCTGCATCGTCAGAATTGCGCCGGGGTGGCCATCGGTCCCGGTAGACCACAGTTCGCGCGGCTGGTTGATGTAGCACTCCCAGCCTTCGCACGTGGAGGTGACCGCAACCCGCTCGCCCAGCGCCGCACGGCGAGAATCGCTCTGGTTCGTGGGCAGGTAGGACAACACCACGTCCCCCGACGACAGGACCGCCAGCTGGCTCAATCTGTTGGGCGCCACCAGCGCCTGCCCGGCCTCCAGCGACGCACCGGACTCGAGGACCGGTCCTTCGTCAGTGGTGTCGCTCGACGCCGGGACACTCTCCGGTGTCGCGTCGGTGGTCACCGGACTCTCCGAGCCGTCACCGCTGTCCGTGCTCGAACACGACACCGCGACGACCGCGATCACCAGCCCAACGAGGAGATGCCTGACCGACATGTCGATTCCAATCATGAAGACGCAGAGCCGGGGTGCTCCAGCCGTCTGCCATCTGATCGGCAGCACTCGCGAGGATCTGAGGTTTGGCACCGCGCCGCTCACACCTGGCCGCCGTACCGAGGGACGAAAACGCGGCCCCTCGACCGGAGTCACTTGCGACACAGAAATGACCAAGGACCGAACCCAAAACGCAGGTTCGGTCCTTGCCGATGTCTCGCGACATCACATGAGTGGCGGGGGCAGGATTTGAACCTGCGACCTTCGGGTTATGAGCCCGACGAGCTACCGAACTGCTCCACCCCGCACCGTGAAACTACCACCGAGGGCGGCGCCGACTCTCACCGATGGATGCTGCGAACCAATGCCGCGAACCATGCCGCGAACCAATGCCCCGAGTCACGTACAGCTCTTCCTTGACCGGCTCTGAGCGGGCTCCTTACACTCCGGCGCGGCGAAGGGAGCGGCTGATGAGGGGGCGCAGGCGGCGGGCACCGACGGTTGATGTCGCCGCGGCGTCGGTGACGACCATCTCGACAGCCCGACGGAAGCCGCACCGTCTTCCATCGGCCTAAGTACATGCCCGGAGTGCTTCCCGGTCGGGTCCGGCAGAACGGTTACGTGGTGCCCGATCTCGATGCCGCGCTCCTCCACTGGACCGAGGTGCTCGGCGTCGGGCCGTGGTTCACGATCCGGAACCTGACGCTGGATCCGAGCGAGTATCGCGGCGCAGCGGTCTCCACCGAAATCAGCCTCGCCGTCGCCAACAGCGGAGATCTGCAACTCGAGCTGATCCAGGTGCACGACGACTCTCCGTCATGCTTCCGTGAATTCCTCGACGGGGGCAATGAAGGCCTTCACCACCTCGCGTGGTGGACCGACGACTTCGAGGCGACGATCCAGCGGGCCGAGGCCGCGGGATGGGGCGTGATCCAGTCCGGCGATCTGATGGGCACCCGGTTCTGCTACTTCGATACGGAAATGCACCCGGGAACGGTCGCGGAACTCATGGAACTCAACGACATGAGCCGGTGGCTCGCCACGCAGGCCCACGAGGCTGCCGACACGTGGGACGGCACGACCGACCCGATCCGCGCACTCGGCTGACGCGCCGGCAAGCGCGAAGGCCTCCGGTTCCGGCTCACACGGTCGGGAGCGAGTTGCCCTCGTTGCAGATCCCGGCCATCACGCGTCGGGAAGCCAGTTGGCGTGGAAACCAAGGGGAACACGGCGCCGCATCTGGACCCGGGCGACGGGCTCCGCACCGAGATCGCGAGCGTCGAGCACAACGAGCTCACTGTCGCCGGTGGCTTCGTCGGTCACGAAGCTGAGCAGCCAACCGTCGTCCTCGGCCGTGCCGTCGGGATCCGGCGCGAAGACATGCTCGCCGCACGTCGACGTGTCGTTGTAGAAGTGCGACTGGGAGCCCCCGGTTTCGAGGTCGTACTTGACGACGCCGTGGAAAGAGAAGTCGAACTCCGAGCTGCGCTGCGGGCAGATGTAGCCGAACCGGTGCTGCTTTGTGGCGAACTCGTCGTTGATCCTCGGGAACTCCCCCGAGCGGTCGTCGGTCTGCTCCTCGGTGACGGTGCCCGCCGCGAGATCGATCGTCCAGTGCCATGGCATCGGATCCGCCACGGGCGTCGGATCCTGGAACTCGAATCCGCCCGGCATCCTCGTCATTCGTGGTCCGAAGATCTCGATTCGGTCCCCGGTGTCCCACGCATTGAAGAAGTGCACGGCGTAGCAGTTGTCGATGTCGAACCAGCGCACGCCGGCGCCGCGTCCGGTACGCGGCATGACACCGATACGGGTTCCGCTCTCGGGTTGCCAGAGAACCGCCGGTCCGCCGGCGATCAGCGATTGGACGTCGAAGACCGCCGGTGAGTCGAAGAAGATCGCGTGGTTCGCCGTGACGGTGAAGTCGTGAATCATCACCGGCGCGGGAAGGTCGATGTCGACACTCTGCACCAGCGCGCCCCCGGCGTCGACAACGTGGTACCGGAGATAAGGCGGGAGCCCGCTGTAGCCGAAGAACAACATCTCCCCTGTGTCCGTGTCGATCTTCGGGTGTGCGGTCATCCCGCCGATCAGCTTGCCGTCGAAGTCGTATTCGCCGATCGTGTCGAGCTCCCGGGTCATCTCCGTCGGCTTGCTCACCTCGAGCAGCGCGAGGTGGCGACCGGCGTGCCGGACGAAATGTGTGTTGGCGGTGTTCTTGAGGCCTCCGGCTTCTTCGACGACGCCGTCCTCGGGACTCTTGAACTCACCCAGACCGCCGTAGCAGGACCGCCCGCGCTTGCGCTCCGCCAGCAGGCCCTTCGACTCAACCCAGCGGTTCCGGTAACGGGCCCGGCCGTTGTCGAAGTACACGGCGTGCACCATCCCGTCGCCGTCGAAGGGGTGGTATCCACCGCTCGGAGCGAACTGCGGGTTCGGCCCGTTACGAGTGAACATCCCGTGCAGGGCCTCGGGGATCTCACCCACGACCTCGAGGTCGTCGTCACGCTCGTCGGTGACCGGCGCCAACAGACCCTGGAGGAACGGGCTCACGAGAGTTTCGGACGTCGTCATGAACTGGTAGGTTAGTCGAGTTAAGTGAGGGTGGTCTGGTGAGGTACTGAACGACGCGGGAGATGCACGATGCAGACTGCAGTCGAGGTGCGTACAGGGTCACCGAAAACCGGGTCGCCGAATACCGGTTTGCCAACACGTTCAGGGTCGCCGGCAGAGATGACGGAGCCCGCGAAGCCCGTCGCGCACCGACCGGTTGGCGGCCTTTCCTACAACTACGGCCTCCAGGCGATCATCGACATGGCGATGTCGCAGCGCATGATTGCGGAACGGGGCGGGCCGATGGTGCAGTTCACCCTCGTCCCCATGATTCGCATCGCGGCCGACGACCCAGCGGAGGTCGACCGCGCCTATCTCGACATCTGCTCGCGGCGCGAGAAGATCCGACTCTGGGACTCACCGCGTGAACGCTGGCGCAAGAACTACGGGAACTTCGTCCGTGAGATGGAGTGGGCGCTCCTCGAACTGCGCAAGTACTTCACCCAGGAGCAGTACGAAGAGATCGTGATCGGCACAGGTGCCGCGCTCGCGCGTCAGGGCTCCCAGAAGGAGATCGACTTCCTCAACAAGCAGGCACGGAAGGCGGAAGCGCAACGGCAACGCAACCCCGAAAAGCAACAGAAGAACACCCGCCTGCGCGAGCTGCTGCTCAAGATCTTCGATCCCGGCCGATTCTCCGCCTTCCTCGTCGGCGAATCCGAGATCACCGAGATGGACCCGGATGCGGGAACGGCTGTGATGGAGGTTCCCAACTGCGCCTGGCACACCTGTGGGGATCCTGATTCCCTGCCGAACCCCCACGCTCTGCCCGAACAGGGATGCCTCTTGATCTGCAAGGGCGTCTTCGAGCGTGTCTTCGACGGCTCCGAGGGGATCAAGATGGAATTCGATCCGCACCTCCCGGAGACGTCCTGCACGATCCGCATCCGCTCTTAGACGCGGCGCTCGGAACGCTATTCCCCCAGAAATCGTCGCTCGACGCGGTCGAGTGCCTTCGCAGTCATTCCCGGCATGATGCGCTTCGAGTAGTACGTCATCCACGCCACCGGCGTCACCGGAACGATGGCGCGGTTCTTCGCCACGGCTCGGAAGACAGCCTTGGCCACCCGCTCGGCGCTCACACCCTTCTTCTTGTTCTCGGCGCGGATGCGGTCGCCGTACGTGCCCGCGAACCGACCCCGCTCGGGCATCTCACTGACGATGGCCGTACGGATCGGACCCGGGCAGACGACACTCACGCCGATGTGACGACGCGCGAGTTCCGCACGAAGACTCTCGGAGTAGCCGACGACCCCGAACTTGGCTGTCGAGTACGCGGCGAAGCCCTCCATCGCGGCATAGCCGTCCATCGAGGCGATGTTGACGACATGGCCGCCCTCGTCGCGGTCACGCATCGTGGGGCAGAACGCGCTGCAGCCGTTGATGACACCCATGAGGTCGATACCGAGGACCCACTCCCAGTCTTCGGGTGTCGTTTCGAGGGCACTGGCGGCGAGCGTCACTCCCGCGTTGTTGACGAGGATGTCGAGAGCATCGACCCGATCGTGGACGGCCTTCGCAAACCGGTTCACCGATGCCGCCTCCGACACGTCGACTTCCCCGGCGATCACGTCGACACCGTGCTCTCGTAGCGCCTGTTCGGCCGTCGCCAGTCGCGCCGGGTCGATGTCGCAGATCGCCAGGTTGGCTCCCCGACGGGCCGCGTGGTGCGAAATCGCCGCACCGATGCCGCTGCCCGCCCCCGTGACGCCGACCCAGCGGCCGACGAGCTCGTGCTCCTGCATTCCGGGCTCCGTCCGACGCTTGCGTGACTTAGTATCGCTAACCTACTGTACGTCGGCAGCTCCGGGCCACGACGTGGAGTCGGAGCACACCGCAGGGGCAAGAGGAACAGCGAGGGGACGAGGACATGACAACCGAGGCCACCCGCACGGACCACACCTCCGGGCCCTTCACCGTCGACACGGCGCGAGACATGTTCTCGTTCCGCGGCAAGTCGCCGACCGGGGAGGGTGTGGACGTGTCGATCGTGCGCACCCACTACCACCCCGAGGTGCGCTTCCGGGACGCGATCCAAGAGGTCCACGGCCGGGACGCGGTGATCGAGATGCTGCTGCGCTTCCCGCAGCGCTGTAAGGAATTGCGGTGCACCGTCCACGAGGCCATGCAGCAGGGCAACGTGATCATCGTCGAATGGACCACCGAGATGGTGATCCGCGATCGAATCCCCACCCTCGCCAACGAGGGGATCACACGGCTTCGCCTCGACGACGACGGCCTCGTCGTCGACCACCGCGACTACTTCGACCTCTGGGGCGACATGATCGACGCCTTCCCGGGGGTCTCCAAGGTGTACCGCAAGCTCGTCAGTCACATGGAGTGATCGAGTCGTGCCACACGCCTTTGTAACCGGAGCGTCGGGATTTGTCGGCTCCGAGGTCGCGATCCAACTCTGCGACGCGGGATGGAGAGTCACCGCTTCCCGCCGAGCCACCTCGAACACTGACGCCCTCGCCGACTACGACGTCGAGTGGGTGGAGACCGACATCCACGATCCCCCACGGGTCACCGAAGACATGCCCGACGCGCTCGACTGTGTCTTCCACGTCGCGGGGAACAGCACGTTCTGGCCCCGGGAGTTCGAAACGCAGTACCGCGACAACGTCATCGGCACACGTTCACTGGTGGCCGCCGCGCTCGAGACCGGCGCGCGACGCTTCGTCTACACCTCGAGCGGCGCGGCATACGGCCACCAGGACGAGCCCCTCCACGAAGGCCTGACCTCCAAAGCGCTGATCTCGCCCGTCAACTACGACCGCACGAAGTGGCTGGCCGAGAACGAGGTGCGCGCCGGAGTCGAGCAAGGCCTCGACGCCGTCATCCTCAACCCGGCGGCCGTCCTCGGGCCGCGCGACCCGAACTTCACGATCCTGTTCAAGGCGATCGCCGCGGGCAAGCTGCCGGCGGTCATGCCCGCCCACACCTCGTACTGCCACATCCGCGAGGTCGGCCGGGCACACCTCCTCGCCTACGAGAAGGGCCGCACCGGAGAGAACTATCTTCTCGGCGGACAAAACGCTTCGCAGCTCGAGATGGCCCGGGTGATCGCGGAGGTCGCGGGCTCGAAACCTCCCAAGTACGAGATCCCGGGTCCGGTGTTCTACGCCGTGGGTGCCGCGCTCGAGCTCGTCGCCGAGATCACCAAACGCCCGCCCCAGCTCACGCGCACGTTCGCCAAGGCCTTCCGCCACTGCTGGTACACCTGCTCCGACAAAGCAATCGACGAGCTCGGGTACGACCCGCCGTCGATGCGGGAGATCGCCGAGGACACCCTCGAGTGGATGCGTGCCGAGCAGATGTTGCCGGCCACCTGACCAGGACCCGAGAAGAAGCGAAGAAGCGAGGAACGACATGGGAGACCGATTCGACCTGCCGAAAGGCCTCACGGCCGGGGACGAAGGTCGCCATGCGCCACCCGCGGGCGCAACCGGCATCTTCGGCGACACGCTCTGGGTGAGCATGGTCGACCCCGAGGCCAACGTCTCCGGAGTGCTCCACTGGCACCTGACGAACCAGGGCTTCGGTCGCCACGAGTGTTACTTCGTCATCGACGGCGTGCAGCAGTCCTACGGTCTTCGGGCGCCGCTCGATCCCGAGCCCGACGCCGGGCCCTGGACCGATGGCACGCTCAACTACGAGGTCGTCGACCCGTTCGAGCACATCCGCATCACCATGGACGGCCCCCGGTACGGGTTCGAGCTCGACTTCAAAGCCCGCTTCGCCGCCTTCGACTACCACGACTCGGTGCGCGGCGACCCGCTGGCGGTTGCTTTCCCGTTCCACGCAGGCCACTACGAGCAGGCCATGAACTGCACCGGCACCTTCGAGATCCGGGGCGGACCGGCCAAGGGTGAGCGCCGCGAGATCAACTGCTGGTCACACCGGGATCACACCTGGTCCGACCGCTTCGCAGAGGAGCCGGAGTGGCAGCTCGGCGACGGGAACCTCCCCGGGCACTTCTGGCCGTCGATCCAGCTCCCCGACCGCCACATCAACGTCTTCGGCTTCTACTTCCAGGCCGAGATGGGTGCCGCGAACGAGGAAGCGAGCATCGGTGGCTTCGAGTCGACGGAGAAGGGCAGCCGCCCGATCCTGAACGCTGCCGCCGAGATCCTCGACACCCCCGAAGACGGCGTGCGCGACGCACAGGCCTTCCGGTACGAGATCACGCTGCCCGACGGCGAGATCATCCACGTGCGCTCGACCAGGAAGCACGGCCAGATCAAGCTGTGGCTCCGGGGTGAGAACGAGCTCGAGAACCGGATGGACTGCTACGAAGCATTCGTCGACTGGGAGGTCGAAGAAACCGGAGAGACCGGCACCGGCGTCGCCGAGTACAGCGTCTTCCCGCCCCTGCCGCAGTGGCTGGTCTGAGGATCGAAGGAGCAACCATGGAGCGATTCAACGAAGGCGTCGCCTGGGTCACCGGTGGTGCGTCGGGAATCGGACGCGCCGCCGCGATCCGGTTCGCGGCAGGAGGGCGCCAAGGTCGCGATCAGCGATCTCGACAAGGACGGCTCCGATGCCACCGTCGCTCTGATCGAAGAAGCGGGGGAACCGCGTTGAGCGCTCCCTGCGATGTGAGGAGCCTCGCTGACTGCACGAACGCGGTTGCCCAGATCGAGGATCGGTGGAGCCGTCTCGACTACGTCTTCGCCAACGCCGGTGTCGTCGGCGCCGGTGGCGTCGAGCACGTGAGCGAGGAGGACTTCATCTCTGTCATCGACATCAACCTCAACGGAGTCTTCCGTACGGCGAAGGCCGCGCTGCCGGCACTCCGGCGCTCCGGCGGGGGGTCGATCGTCATCACCTCGAGCATCGAAGGACTTGTCGGCAACGCGATGATCCCTGCCTACAGCACAGCGAAGACCGCGCTGGTGGGCCTCTGCCGGTCGCTCGCCGATGAGGGCGCGCCCGACATCCGGGTGAACTGCGTCCACCCGGGTTACGTCGAGTCCCCGATGACCGAACCGGTCGCCGAGATGGCGCCCGAGTTCAAGCAGGAGTGGGCCGACAAGGCGCCGCTCAAGCGGGTGGGCACGGTCGATGACGTGGTCGGTGTGGTCCTCTTTCTCAGCAGCGACGACGCCCGGTTCGTCACCGGGGAGGGGATCAGCGTCGACGGCGGAGTCATGGCGGTTCGCTGACCATGGACGACCTCAAACATTTTCGAGACCGAATCGAGATCGCGGATGTCCTGCTCCGTTACGGCAGCAGTCTCGACGAACGCGACTGGGATCGCCTCGAGACGTGCTTCATCCCCGAAGTCACCGGCATTCTCGCCGGCGGACCGCGACTCGTCGGCTCCGAGTCGATCGCCGAGGCCATACGCGTCGCCCTCGAGCCGTACGAGTCGACCCATCACGTCATCACCAATGCCGAGGCCGAGCTCGACGGCGACAGCGCTCGGCTGCGCGCCAACCTGATCGCCACGCACATCCTCGAACAGGGTCCTTTCGTCGTCGGTGGCGTGTACCGGGAGGAGCTGGTCCGCACCTCCGACGGGTGGCGGATCTCGCACCACCAGCTCGACGCCCTCTGGTTCGAGGGACCCTGAGCGCGCGCCCCGATCACCCGCCCGGTCGCTCGGTTACGTGACCATCTGATCCGACCACTTGGGGCCGACGCTCTCGCCCCCGTCGACGGTGATCGCCTGTCCGGTGACGAACTCGCCGTCGTCACTCACGAGCCAGGCGGCCGTCGCAGCGACATCGGCGGGCTTGCCCGCTCGAGGGTATGGCCGCACGGCCGCGATGACCTCCGCGATGGCCCCCGCCTCCTCAGGACCCACACCCACCGCTCCGAGGACGAGCGGCGTGACGATCCCGCCCGGACAGATCGCGTTCACACGGATCCGGTGCTCCCCGAGCTCGAGAGCGACACGCTGCGTGAGGTGAACGACGCCCGCCTTCGCCGTTCCGTAGGCGTGCGGGCCATTGCCGGGTGCGTGGGCCGCGATGCTCGCGGTGTTGATGATCGAGCCACCTTCACCCTGGTCAACGAGAATCCGCCCGGCGTGACGCATGCCGAGGAAGGTGCTCCGCAACAGCAGGTTGATCGTCGCGTCCCACTCGTCCACTGTGATGTCGAGGATCGAACCGCGCGCACCGATTGCGCCGGCATTGTTGACCATGATGTCGAGCCGGCCGAAATCCTTCGCCGCGCCCTGCACGAGAGCGGCGACCTCGTCGTCACTCGTCACGTCGCAGTGTCGATACAGCGCGTCCTCACCGAGGGAGCCGGCGACGGCTTCACCCTCCTCGTCGGAGATGTCGCCGATGACGACCCGGGCACCGTCGGCGACGAACCGACGGGCGATGCCCTCTCCGATGCCGCTTGCACCGCCGGTGACCACCGCGATCTTTCCTTCGAGCCTTCCTTCGATCGTTCCTTCGAGCTTGCTCACGCGCTCTCCTCACACTTGGAGCCTGTCACTTCGAATGCCATGTCACTTCGATGTCAGCGTTCGTCGACGAAGGGGCCGGCTCCCCGGTCGAGGGCCCGGAGCAACCGATCGCGCAGGACGTGCTTCGTGACCTTGCCGCTACCGGTCATCGGGATCGCGTCGGGGGTCAGGACGAGGACCGCCTTTGGACGCTTGTACCCGGGCAGCTCGGCTCGGCAGAACTCGGTCACCGTGGTTTCGTCGAGCGAGACGCCGGGCTCGGGAACGAGAGTTGCACCGACGAGCTCGCCTTTGTCGTCGTCGGCGAGGGCGAACACGTAGGCGGCGTCGACACCGGGGATTCGCACGAGGCTCGCCTCGACCTCAGCCGGGCTCACGTTGATGCCGCCGGTCTTGATCACGTCCTTGCGTCGCTGTTCGAAGTGCACGCGGCCGTCGGCGTCGACGCGTCCGAGATCGCCCGTGGCGAAGAAGCCTTCGGCATCGAAGACCGTCGTCGGGTCGACCTTGTCATAGCCGCGCATGACGCTCGGGCCTTTGACGTGGAACTCACCCGTCTCACCCACAGGTAGGCGCGCGCCCGTTTCGGGGTCTCGGACCTCGATCTCGTTGCCCGGCAGGAGATGGCCCTGGGTGTTCATACGGATGTCGAGCGGTTCGTCGGCCCGGGTGCAGGAGAACGCGGTGGCAGTCTCGGTCATCCCGTACATGTTGACGCCGCCGAGACCGTCGGGCGGGGGCGTCTCGCACAGCACGTCATAGGGGCCGGTGCCCTTGTGAAGACCGCTGTGGTCGCGGGTGTTCCAGTCGGGATGTTCCAGCAGTTGGTTCAGCTGGTGTAGCCACAGATGCCAGGTCGTGGCCCGTTCGCGCTCGATCAGCTCGAGCGCGAGGCCCGCATCGAAGCTGGGTTGCAGGATCAGGGCGGCGCCGTGGGAGAGCGTGCCCACCATGACGTTGATGCAACCGGCGGAGAAGAAGAGCGGGAAGTAGAACCAGACCACGTCCTCAGGGCCGAGGCCCTGGTAGTCGCCGATCCGAGAACCGTTGCCGGCGATGGCTCGGTGCGTGTGCAACACACCCTTCGGCCGGGCGGTCGTCCCCGACGTCGCGAGCAGGTAGCACTCGTCCTCGGGACCGGTCGCAGCCTGGAGGGCGCGCACCTTCGACTCGGGCACGTCATCACCCGACGCGAGGAACTCATCCCAATCTCGACACCCCGCGGGAAGCTCGTCTGCGCCGCGGACGACGACGCTGTGCAGCGTGGACAGCTCTCGGGAGGACAACCGCCCGAGCACGGGCTGCGCGATCTCGGGGACGATCTCCGCGAGCATGCCCGAGTAGTCGTTGTCGAGAAATCCCGCCGACATGAAGAGATACTCGACGTCGCCGTGAGCAAGCTGGTACGCGAGGTCGTCGCGGTGGACGAAGGTGCTGATCGGCACGAGGAGCGCGCCGATGCTCGTCGCCCCGAATGCGAACGCCACCCAGTGGGGGTCGTTCTCCATGAGCAGCGCGACGCGGCTCCCCTTTCCTGCGCCGCCGGCCACGAGCGCCCGCGCGTAGCGGTCGGCGAGATCGGCGAGGTCCCGGTAGCTGTACTGTGCGTCGAACGTGATGAGCGCGCGGCGTTCGCCGTACGCCTCGACGCTGCGACGCAGGAGGTCGGACAGCGAGGTCGGCTGATCGTCCGGGATGTCGCGCTCGACCGTGGGCTCAGACAAGAACACCCTCGTCCTGAAGTCTCACGATCTCGTCGTGATCGAGACCCAACAGCTCGCCGCAGACGTAGTCGTTGTGCTCGCCGAGCCGGGGTGTCGGGCGAGTGAGCTCGGGCGGTGTCCCGGTGAGCAACCACGGCGTGGCGTAGATCGTGCAAGGGTCGAAGCCCTCGAACTCGTGCCACAGGGTGAAGCCGCGGCCCTTCCAGTGCGCGTGCTCGTTGCGTTCCTCGAGCTCGAGCGCGGGCGCCGCGGGCACGCCCGCCATGAGAAGCCGGTCGACCGCCTCGTCACGCTCGAGCGTTGCCGCCCATCCCGAGATCGCCTCGTCGATCTCGGCCGACCGCGCCCGTCGCCCCTCCGGAGTCGCCAGCGCCTCGTCGGTGGCCCACTCGCTTCGACCGATGACCTCGACCAGCCGTTCCCACTCGTGTTCGTCACGTACGGCGAGTGCGAGCCAGCGGTCTTCGCCGGCGGTGGCGTAGAGCCCGTGCGGGCAGTACCAGGCATGGGAGTTTCCCTGCGCGCCGGCCACGCGACCGGTGAGCTGGAACTCGAGCAGGGGTTGGCCCATCGTCGCGGCCGCGCAGTCGATCTGGCTGACGTCGACGAACTGACCCTCACCCGTGCGCTCGCGGTGCTCGAGCGCCGCGAGCGCGCCGATCGCAGCCTGGACCGACATCGAGGTGTCACCGAGGCCGAACGGGAGCAGGCCGGTGCTGACACCCGCTTCGGGATAGCCGACCATGAGCTCGAGACCCGAGTAGCCGGTCGCGATCGACGCAAACCCTCGCATGCCACGCAAGGGCCCCTCCTGGCCGGCCATGCTCATCGAGACCACGATCAGCTCCGGATTCGCCTCCCGCAACTCGTCGTAGCCGAGCCCGTTCTTGGCCATCTTGCCGGCCGCGAAGTTGTCCATGACGATGTCGGCGGTCTTCGCGAGCTCACGGGCGAGCCGAGCACCTTCGGGAACGGCGACGTTGATCGTCGTCGACATCTTCGAGCGGTTGTTGTGACAGAAGAAGTGCGACGTGTAGTCGAGGAACCGCATCAGATCCTGACGCTTCGAGGTCTCGACACGGATCACCTCTGCGCCCATGTCTGCGAGCAATTGCCCGGCCATCGGTCCCGCCCAGTTCCAGCCGAAATCGAGAACACGAATCCCCTCGAGCGCCCCCGCCGGGCGCTCCCCCGCGGTCAGGGCGATCGGCTCCGGCACGTCACCGGTCATCGGATCGGGGGCGAGCGCCGGGCCACGCCCGTCGATCTCCGTCGGTGACTCGGAGAGTTTGTAGCCCGGCTTGGGAATGCGGACGTCCGAATCACCGATGGTGATGGAGGCCCAGAGCTCCCGGAACGCGAACTGTTCGCTCGCCAGCACCTCTTCGACAGTCTGCGCGACGCCCATGACGATGCTCTCGGCAGCCGCCATCTCGAGCAGTTCGGCCCGCGAGTAGCACATCAACCACTCCTGGAAGTGGTGGTGGGCCGGCTCGGAGTCCACGAGGCCCAGGTAGATCGAGTTCCGCGCCTCGTCCTTGGCCCACTTCGGGTTGTCCATGAGGTCGAGGAACGCCTCCCACTGCTTGGGCGTCGTCGATGCGATGCACACGAACCCGTCGGCGCACGTGAAGAACCCCGAGGGATAGGGCGCGCCGCCGAGCAGGGTCCCTTGTCGGGCCCACTTGTTGTCGTTCTTGGCGGTGACGTTGTGCATGCCCCCGACCAGGTAGCCCATGACCTGGGCCGCGGCGACGTCGATCCCCTGCCCGCGCCCCGAACCGCGGCGCTCGCGCACCGCGCACAGCGCGGCGGCAGCACCGTGGAAGGCGGCCTGATAGTCGGCCTGCTCCCAGGGAATGCGCAGTGGGCGTTGATCTTCCGAGCCCAACCCGAGAACCAGTGAGCTCGCGGCCTGGGCGGTGAGGTCTGTGCCGGCCCTGTCGGCCCATTCGCCACTCCGGCCGTAGGGCGAGAGAGAGACGGCGATCAGGTGCGGGTGGCGGGTCTCGAGGGCAGCGAAGTCGAGACCGAAGCGGTCGCGATCGCCGGGTTCGAGGTTCTCGACGAGCACGTCGGAACCCGCGAGCAGGCGGTGGAACCACTCGAGCCCGGCGTCGGTGTCGAGATCACACGTCGCACCCCGCTTGCCCGCGTTCACGAAGTGGAAGAGGCCACTCTCCTCGGGATCGGCCGTGTCACCCGGGAACGGACCGACGCGACGCGACGAATCACCGGTCGGCGGCTCCACCTTGAGGACGTCGGCGCCGAGGTCGGCGAACAGGCGTGCGCAGAACGGGGCCGAAACCTGGCTGCCGAGCTCCACGACCCGAAGCCCGTCGAGTGCGCTCGCCATCACGTGTCCTTTCCGGCGTCGACGGCGTCGGAACCCGTCCAGACCTCATTGCCGGATTCCCGCGAGGGAAGCTCGACGACCGCGGTGCCCTCCGACGTTCGATCGCCACGCGGGTGCGACATCGTCCAGATGTCGAGGTCCACGAGGTGCCGGTCGCCCTCGACCCGCTTTCCGGCCACGGTCGCGAACAGACGTACCGCATCCCCTTGCCAGTGGAACCCCTTGAACGCGAGACGCATGTTGCGGAGCATCCCGTGGTCACCGAACCACGACATCAACAGCTGGGTGAACCAGTTGAGGCGCTCGAATCCGGCCTCGTACGCGCCGGGCATCCCGAGATACTTCTGACAGCGTTCGTTGGTCCAGTGGATCGCCACCGGTGGTTCGGGGACGTTCTCCTCGTTCTTGATGGGGAGCCGGGGAGCGTTCTCCCAGAGCTGCATCGCCAGCTCGTGGCCCACGAACCAGCCGCCGGCCCCGAACGCCATCTCGAACGCGATCTTGCTCGTGAGCGTGATCGGTCCCTTGATGATGTGCGGCACCTCGAGCCCGACTTCGACGTCCTCGTAGTAGAGCGGTTCGTCGCCGCGCCGGTTGGCGAGGTTCTGCGTCTTGTATTCGGCCCACACCGCCTCGAGCTCGTCGTCGGTCCATTCGTGGCGTTTGACGTCGGCATACTTCCCCGACGACTTCGCCTTCTTGCGGGAGAAGCGATGCCAGGAGGTGCGATAGGAACCGATGAAACTGCCGTCCATCGTGTACGCCTCGGTCTCGTAGCGCTGGACAGCGGCGTCACCGCCCGCGAAGTCGCTCTCCACGATCTCGGCGTCGGTGAGATAGGTACGCGATCCGATCTTTTCCCCGGCAAAGAGCGGCCGCTCCCACTCGTACTCGACACCCCGCCAGATCGTGTGGCAGCCGGGGAAGCCGTCGGTGGCGCCGTTGACGGTTTCGGTCCAGCAGAGCGTCCCCGGCGGAGCCAGCATGGCGCCCCAGATCGACTTCCTCGCGTAGGCCTCGTCGATGTAGAGCGGGTTGAGGTCGGCGATCCCACGGGCGATTCGGCCGTTCGTCTCCTTGGTCACGGCGAAGTTGGCGAATTGGGGTCGCCACTCCTCGACCTTCGCCTTCTCCTCCTCACTCAGGTTGAGACGGAACATCGTGCCGCGCTCCTCGCGCGAGACGCCCTTGCGCTCGAGGAGGCGCTCGAGGCTGGCCTGGGTGATCTCTCCCCAGATCTCTCCTTCATGAAGCGGCATCAACTTGCCTTTCCTTGTCGATCTCGATCAGTTGTCGTTCAACGCGAAGAACCGGA
Organism: uncultured Actinomycetes bacterium; assembly: GCA_963704035.1. Taxonomy (GTDB): domain Bacteria; phylum Actinomycetota; class Acidimicrobiia; order IMCC26256; family JAOSJL01; genus JAOSJL01. The sequence continues at coordinate 516,939 of CAVPGR010000004.1, forward strand.
CCGCGTTGTCGTGGAGGACGGCCCGTTTGGTCTCCTCGGCGATCTCCAGTTCCAGGAACTCGGCCTTGCAGCGCTCGAGACCGAGCCCGTTGGTGCCGAACAGCACCTTGTGGCGGCCCCGCGACGAGTCCATGAAGCGCACCAGTCGATCGTCGAGGCTGTGTGGGTAGTAGGCCGATATGTCGCCGAAGACGTTCGGGTGGCGCCAGAGCATCGAGCACCATTCGTCGACCCACGGCCAACCCGTGTGCGAGAGGTTGATGCGCAGGTCGGGGAACTCGATGGCGACGTCGTCGGCGAGCATCGGTCGGCCGCAGTCCGAGGGCAGTACCTCGGCCGACTGGCCGACCTGGAATCCGACCGGGATGTCGAGCTCGACGCACTTGGCATAGAGCGGATAGAAACGGCGGTCGTTGGGCGCGAGGCCGTACGACAGCGGATGGAACCAGACATAGCGAAAGCCGAGCTCCTTCACCGAGTGCTCGACCTCGGCACAGCTCTCGGTGACGCGGAACGGGTCGTAGCTCGCGGTGCCGATGATGCGTCCACCCGACTCGGCGACGGCTTCACCAACCGGTTCGATCGGGTAGTTCATGATGAAGTCGCGGTGGTAGTAGTACGACCACATCTTCGTGGCACAGACCGAGATGTGCGTGTAGCCGAGCTCGTCCATGTCGGCGAGACACTCCTCGGTGGTCGCGTGGCCGGCAAGCATGCCTGCCCCACCCGGGCGCTTCTTCTTGGGTGATTCCTCCTCACCGGCGGGTGGAGGCGGCTTGGACAACGCCTTGAAGGTCGTGTCCAACATGATCTGGAACTCACGGAACTCGAACGGGTTCCCGGCCAGCGAGCTGCGCACCTCGAGCAGGTGGTTCATGACGTCGATCGTCGGATAATCGGTCAGTTCCATGTACTCAGACCTCCAGTCCCACCCGGGCACCGTGTTGCGTGGCCTCGGCGAGTCGGCGCGGCACCCAGGCCGACCCGACGAGGAAGAGACGGTCGACCGAGCCGACGTCCCGAAATTGCCGGTAGAGCAGGTCGTCGGGCACGGAACCGTAGGCGAGCACGACGGTATCGAACCCGTTGACGCTGCATGACTCGCCGGTGAACGCCGACGTGAACGCCAGCGCCGAGCCGTCGATCTCGGCGAGGCGCATCCCCGTATGGATCGGGATCCCGTGTCCGGCGAGACGACGCATGACCGGCCCGATCGAGTAGCGGTCGATCTGGTTGCCGAGTGCGGTCCACTTGTGGAAGATCTCGACGTGCTTGCCGTTGGTGGCCAGAAAGTCGGCAATGTTCGGAGTCTCGAAGTGATCCTCCTGGGACACCACCGCGACCCGCTCGCCTACGTCGGCGCACCCGTCGAGCACGTCCCAGCCCTGGACGACGTGCGGAGCGTCGATGCCCGGCGTGTCGGGAAGACGCGGAACGGATCCGGTCGCGCACGCGACCACATCGGGTTCGAGGGCGAGGATGTCGGCGAGTGACGCCTCGACACCGACTCGTACGTCGACGTCGAGGAGCTTCATCTGGTTCTCCTCGTAGTAGATGAAATCTTCGAAGGCATCGCGTCCCGGGGCTCGGGATGCGAGACGGACCTGCCCACCGAGTGCCGCTTTGCGCTCCAGCACCACGACGTCGTGCCCGCGCTCCGCGGCCACTCGGGCAACTTCGAGCCCGGCCGCTCCTCCACCGACCACGACGACCCGCTTCGGTTCCGTCGCGCGCCGGTAGAGCATCTTCCACTCGACCTCCCGGCCGATGACCGGGTTGATGGAGCACACGGGCTTGTGGAACATCGACGGAGTCGTGTTGTCGATCGACTCCGCGATGCAGCGGTTGCAGGCAATGCAGCGGCGAATCTCGGCGAGGCGCCCTTCACGGGCCTTGTTGGCGAACTCGGGGTCGGCGATCCCGGCCCGCGTCATCCCGACGAGGTCGCAGACGCCCGAGGCGAGCAGATCCTCCGCGACGACCGGGTCGTTGACCCGCCCGGAGAAGAGCACGGGCACAGGGGCGACGTCGGCGCGAATCGCGCGCCCGACCTCCCGGTGCTCGGCGTGCTCGTAGTACGACGGCTGCACGTAAGGCGCGCCCCACGAGTGACCCACGTCAGCGTTGACGAAGTCGATCGTTTCGCTCTCTGCAATGCAGGTCAGCATCTCCCTCATCTCGAGGAGGCCGTACCCGCCCTCACGCGCTTCTCGAGCACAGATGCGAATCCCGAGCGCGGCTGAGTTCCCGATCCGCTCACGCACGCGCGTGAGGATCTCGGTGACGAACCGGGTGCGGCTCCGAGCGTCACCGCCCCAGCGGTCGGTGCGCCTGTTGAGCGCGGGTGAGAGGAACGTCTGGGGCAGTGTTTCGTGTGCGCAGTGGATCTCGATCCCGTCGGCATCGGCCGCGACGAGCTGCCCTGCCGCGTCCGCATACGTGTTCACGATGAACTCGATCCGGGATTCGTCGAGCTCGTGCGGGATCCAGTCGTAGGCCTCGACGATCGGCACCGACGACGCGGCCATCGTGTGGTTCAGATGCGTGAGCTGGAAGACGGCAACCGAGCCCGCATCGTGTACCGCGGACACGAACGTCGTGGTTTCATCGACGAAGTCGGGCATGAGGTAGAGCGGGAAGCGCGTCGCTCCCGCGCCGGGGAAGAACTCGTCGGCTGCCTCGTCGGGCACCGGCGAGTTGAGCACGATCGTCTCGCCGCCGATCCAGCCCGTGCCGCCCCGAGCCTTGGCCACGTGATGCTCGGTGAACGCGTCGTCGGGAATGCCGGGCATGGCGCCGGCGCCGATCGAGTTCGTCGTCTCGCAGATCCGGTTCGGAACACGAATGGGACCGACGTCGAGAGGAGCAAAGAGCCGTTCGAAGTTCGCACTCGGCGCAGTCATCCTTGTTCGTCCTGGCCCGTGTGGTCCCGGTCGAGAGCGCGGGCGACTCTGTCGCGGTGGAAGTCGGGATCTCCGAGCGACGCGGCTCCGGCCCGCGCCCGGCGTAGATACAGCTGCACGTCGAGATCCCAGGTGAATCCGATTCCGCCATGGAGGTGCACCGCTGCTTCGGTGGCGCTGACGGCTGTGTCGCTGACGAACGCCTTGGCCGCCGATGCGAGCGTCGCCGCGTTCGCCTGGTCTTCGTCAAGGGCGAGACATGCCGCGTACAGCAGACTGCGGCTGATCTCGACGTCGACGAGGAGGTCGGCGAGACGGTGGCTCACCGCCTGGAAGGAGCCGATCGGGCGGCCGAACTGCATCCGCTCCTTGGCGTAGGCGGTGGTCATCTCGAGTGCGGTCTCCGCGACACCGAGTAGGTCGGCGGCGCCGAGCACGGTCCAGATGTCGTAGGTGGTGCGAAGCGTCTTCTCGGCACGCTCCGGGCCGCCGACCAAGGCGGTCGCCGGTACGACGACACCGTCGAAGGTGACCTCGGCGATCGACTGGGCGTCGAGACGTCGCATCGGGGTGACGGTGACACCCGGCGCATCGGTGGGAACCACGACGAATCCGAGCGCGGCCGGTGTTCGGGCTGCGACCAGGCAATGGTCGGCTCCCTCGGTGTCGGGCACGAGGATCTTCGTTCCCGAGAGCACCCAACCGTCGGCGCCCGCGTTTGCCTCCAGCGTGACCGCGTCGGGTCCCCAGGTTCCGCCGGGTTCCTCGATCGCACAGACGACGCGGTGGTCGCCCGCGCACAGCGCGGGGAGAACGGATGTCCGCAGGGCATCGCCGCCGCGGTCGATGGCGATCGCCGCCGCGATGACGGACGAGAGCGTCGCCGGAAACAGCCCTCGGCCCGACTCTTCGGCGAGTACGGAGGCGGTCAGGACGTCGCTGCCGCTTCCTCCCACGTCTTCGGCCGTCGCTATCCCGATCCAACCGAGCGACGCCATCTCCTTCCAGAGCTCGGTGGGAATGAGCGCGGGTGGATCGTCGAGGGCCCGGCGCATGTGAGCTGCGTCCCATCGTCGGGCGAGGAAGTCGCGAACGGCTTCCCGCAGAACGACCTGTTCCTCACTGAGCTCGAAGTCCATGTCAGTCCTGCACCGACCGAGGAAGGCCGAGCACACGCTCGGCGATCGTGTTGCGTTGGATTTCGCTCGTGCCGCCGCCGATGCTGTGACCGAGCGCGTCGAAGTAGGCCGCGTTCCAACGACCCCGATCGACGACGTGTGGGGACTTCTTCGTGACGGGCGCGAGCGGACCTTCGATTCTCAACGCGAGGTGTGCGATGCGCTGTCGGAGCTGCGCCGCGAACAGCTTCCCCACCGAGGCGGTCGCGCCCGGTGGGCGACCCGCGATCTGGTCGCTGAGCGTGCGGTAGCCGAGGTGGCGCAGACCTTCGACCTCGATCCACAGTTGGGCGAGCTCCCGGCTGATCGCCTGGTCGTCGATCGCCCGGCCGTCACCGAGCGCAGTGTTGCCCGCGGTCCGGCGGAGTCGGGTGAGGTTCTGTTCGAGTGCCAGGACGCTCGACAGCCCGCTGCGTTCGTGTTCGAGGGTGGTGCGCGCGATCTGCCAACCACCGTGAAGGTCGCCGACGAGGTTGGCGAGAGGGATGCGGACGTCGTGGAAGAACATCTCGCTGAAATGGATGCCACCGGCCGCGTTGCGCAGCGGGGTGACGGTGAGCCCCGGCGTCTTCATGTCGCAGAGCACGTAGCTGATGCCTTCGCGCTTCGGCGCGTCGGGATCGCTGCGGACGAGGAGGAAGCACCAGTCGGCGATGGGCGCGAGGCTCGTCCAGACCTTTTGGCCGTTGACGACGAAATCGTCGCCATCGATCTCGGCGCGGGTCGTGAGCGCGGCGAGGTCGCTTCCCGCCTCGGGCTCGCTGAACCCCTGACACCAGAGCTCTTCGGCGGTCAGGATCTTCGGGAGGAAGCGCTCCCGCTGCTGCTCGGTGCCATGGCGGATCAGGGTCGGCCCCAGGATCGTCAGGCCGATCGTGTTGATCAGGGGCGGTGTGCTCACCGCCGCCAGCTCCTCGGTGACGATCACCTGCTCGGTGAGCGATGCGTCCTGGCCGCCGTACCTCTCGGGCCAGGAGAGTCCGACGTAGCCCGCCTCCCAGAGGGTCCGCTGCCAGTCGCGAGCCATCTGGATCGCGTCCATGATGTTGGCGGCGCCGGCGCCCTTCATCACGCCCGCAGCGTCCTCGAGCCGGCCGGCGTGTTCCTCCAGCCAGGCGTGCAGCCGGGCCCGGAACTCCTCGTCTTCGGGTGAGAAGTGCAGGTCCACTCAGGCGACCAGCCTCGTGTGAAGCTGCGATGCCAGGAGACGGATGCACTCGAGGGTCTCGAAATGCTCCCGGCCCGGCAGCCAGACCCGGCACGCCAGATGGGTGACTCCCGAGTCAGCCTGGAGGCTCTTGATCCGATCGAGCACATCGAACGGCGTGCCGACGAGGAAACAGCGGTCGAGAAGGGCCTGTTCGTCGATGTCGCCCATGATGGCCAGATCGGCCTGCTCATCGATGGTCTCGGCCCGAATGGCCGCTACGTGGTCACGCAACGCGGGAAGCGCCCGCTCGCGAGCCTCATCCCCGTCGGCGGCCAGGAACACTTCGCGTGTCAGCCGCGACATCGACCTCGTTACGGTCGCGTCCGGCGGCCTCGAGCGCGTCGCCGTACCAGCCGATCTTGGTGCGGGCCTCGTCGTCGGTCTCGAGCGACGAGCAGCGGAAGCCGAGGCCGCGTGTCGCGGCCCACTCGATCGTGTCGCGCTTCCATCCGGTGACCCAGATCGGGGGGTGCGGCCACTGCACGGGTCGCGGGAGCATCGGTAGGTAGTCGGGCTTCGCCTGGCCTCGGCGCCACTGGTCGACGAACGGAGGCGTGTAGGGCTGGCGCCGCCAACCCGGTTGTCCCTCGACCTCGAGAGGGAACTGGTAGTGCTCACCGACGTACTGGACCGCGCCTTGCGTCCAGAGGGTACGGACGAGCTCGACGGCTTCGCGAAAGATTTCCTCTCGGTCGTCCCACGAAACCCCGGCCGCGTCGAACTCCGCCTTGCGCTCGCCGGGCGACACGCCCAGCACGGCTCGGCCCCGCGAGATGATGTCGGCGACAGCGAAGTCTTCGGCGACGTTGGTGGGGTACTCGAGGGTGAGTTGCCGGTTGGCTGCGCCCACGCGAATGGCGCTGGTGCGTGCCGCCGCGGCGGCGACGAGTGATCCGACGGCCGGGCAGCCGCGGGCGCCGTGGTGCTCCTCGAAGAGCACGAAGTCGAGACCGAGACGGTCGGCTTCGACGATCTGGCCCAGCGCCGTCTCGTAGCCGTCGTTGGCGGATTCCGGACCGAGCCCGCACAGCAGTCCGAGTCGCATCAGCGCCCCTGTTCCTGTCGACGCCGACTCTCCGCACGGAGGTGGGGCATGACCTCGTTCGCGAACGTCTCCATCGTGCGAAGAGTTCGCTCATGTTTGAAGTTGGCCCAGATCGTGCGCACGATCAGCAGGTCGAGGTCCATCTCGATCACCGGCTTCATCTGCTCGCGAACCGACTCGGGTGTCCCCACGGCGTTGCGTGGATTGTGGATGAACATGTCCTTGAGCTCGACGGGCAACTCGGTGATCTGCTCACCGTCGGGATTCATGCGTTTGAGGAATCCGAAGCCCAGGAACTGGTCGTTGAAGGCCGGCCAGAAGTCCTCCTCGGCGATCGCGGTGACCTCGTGCTCGCTGGGCATGACGAGAACGTCGCGGAACAGACCCCGCTTCATCGAGGCACGATCGTGACCGGCTGCGATCGCGGCTTCCTCGTAGAGGTCGAAGACCGAGCCGCCACCTTCCACATCTCCGGTGGTGCAGTAGGACCAGCCCCGGCGCCCTGATCCCTTGGCCGACCAGTCGGCGAACCCCGCGCAAACCCACAGAGGTGGCGGATTCTGTACGGGGCGCGTTGCCAACGACACCTTGTCGTAATCGTAGAAGTCGCCGTGGAAGGAGAATGTCTCCTCGGTGAGCGCGAGGCGGACGACCTCCATCGCTTCGAAGAGCCGGGCGCCCCAGCGACCTTCGGGAACACCGTGACCCAGGAATTCCTCGGGTCGATAGCCCGCCCCCATCCCGAGCACGAGACGGCCACCGGAGAGGCGGTCGACGACGGCCGCTTCCTCGGCCACCTTGAGCGGGTCGTGCTGCGGGAGAAGCAGCGCTCCGGTGACGAGCTTGATCCGCTCGGTGTGCTGGGAGACGGCAGCGAGCGTCGGAAGCAGCGACGGGCAGTAGCCGTCGTACCAGAACGAGTGCTCGGTGAGCGCGATGCCGTCGAACCCGAGCTCCTCGGCGCGCTGCGCGTGCACGATCAGCTCGTCGTAGAGCTCGACGTGGGGACGCCTGTAGGGATGTGGGCTCTGCATCCCGTACGGGCCGACGATGATCTCCATGCTGCTCCGGACTCGTTGGTCGTTACTTGAACTCGGGCATGATCTGGGTCGAGATGATCTCGCGTTGGATCGACGGGATGAAGACCGCCTCGACACCGAGATCGTCGTAGCGCTTCAGCTCCTCGACCGTCTCGCCGACCGTGCCGCAGAACAGGCTGTCGAGGAAGCGGCGGTACATCGGGTGATCCGGGGTCGGGTTGTAGACGTGCTTGCCCTCGTCGTCGACGAGATACCCGTAGCCGAGGATGTGCTCTTCGTAGAACGAGTCGATCATCACCTGGCGCATCATCTCGGCCTCGGCCATCGTCTCTCCGAGGAAGATGTCCTTGAACGCGGCGACCTTCAGCTGCTCGTCGGGCCACCCCGCTTCGCGGCCGGCCTTGCGGTACTCGTCGACGATCACCTTCACCCGCTCGAACGGCGAGTTGGCGAGCCAGTAGGGCAGGCCCGCCGTTCCGGCCCGGCGGGCCGCGGCCTCCGTCGTGCCGCCGCAAAGCCACATCGCGATGGGGCGCTGGACCGGAGTGGGCCGCAGGCTCACGTCGTCGTAGTGGTAGTGGTCGCCGTCGTGGGAGAACGTGTCGTGGGTCGTCGCCAGACGCAGGATCTCCATCGATTCACGGAGGCGGGCGCCGCGCGTGCTTTTGGCGGTGCCGATCCCGTCGAACTCGAGTGGCCGGTAGCCCATGCCGAGGCCGAGCACGACCCGACCGCCGGAGAGAACGTCGAGCGTGGCCGCGTGTTCCGCGGCTTCGAGCGGGTCGTAGAGCGTCTCGAGCATCGCGCCGGTCACGAGACGGATCGTCGAGGTCTTCGCCGCTGCCGCGCTGAGCGCCTGGAGCGGAAACGGGAGAAAGCCGTCGTAGGTGAAGTGGTGCTCGGGCGCGCCGTAGGCGTCGAAGCCCATCGCCTCCGCGTTGATCGCGTCCTGGACGAAGACGTCGTAGCCGTCTGCGAGCGCGGACGGCATCGTACGCATCTTCGTGACCCCGAATGCGCCGGTCCAAAACTCCATGGTGCTCCGTCTCTTCCGTTCTTCCTGACCGCTTCTTCGCTTGTTCTACGCTCGGCCTACGCCTGCAACATCGGTTGCACCTCGCTGGCGAACCGGAGCAGGTCACCGTCGGCGGGACTGCTCCGGCGCCATACGAGGTGGGCAATCGCGGTCTGTGCCGCGAGGGCCCGGATCTCGTCGATGAGATCGCTCGACCCACCACCGAACCGGTACTCGTCGCCGTGCCCGTCCATCACGATGCGCCGTTCGAGAACCGGCTCGATCTCGGCGCGAATCCGGCCTTCGGCGTCGGCGATCTCGCGGTAGCGGACGAGGCGCTCGACCGCCTCCGCCGTCGGAGTTCCGGCCGCAACGAGCGGAGAGACGCCTCGCTTCGCAGCCCATGCGAGCGTTTCGTCGTCGCCGATCTCGGCGTAGGCCGGTGGACGCGCGTTGTACGGCTTCGGCGTGATGGCCAGGAAGTCGGGGGTGACCGGTCCCCAGTCCCATTGTGGGACGTAGGGGCCGCCGGGCGGCGGAGTCGTCGCACCTCGGGGAGCGTCGTCGGGAGTGTGCGAGGGAAACCGCACGAAGTCGCCCCGGTACCGGAATTCGTCGACCGCCCAGGCGTGGGTGACGAACTCGAGTGTCTCGTGTACCTGCGCCGCCGGCACACCCTGCTCACTCGCGGCGGCGAAGGCCAGGCCGGCCCGGCCGCGCGAGAAGACGTCGAGCACCGCGAGTTCCTCGGCAACCCGTACCGGATTGACGTGCGTGACCCGGCGGGTCGCCCGAAGCTGCACCGTGTTCGTCTGCCGGGCCAGGTTCGTCAGCCAGAGCACCGGCGACGGACAGCTGGTGGCGTCGTCGCGGGACTCGGAGACCCAGATGCTGTCGTAGCCGAGGCCGTCGGCCGCGACAGCCTCGCCGGCCACGTGTTGCCACGCGGCCCCGGCATCGTCGCCGACGAGGTCCCAGCTGAGGCCCACCCTCATGCCTTCCCCCTCATGGCTTCGCCGTGTCGCGCGGACGCGCTCGGCCGCGTCCTCGACCAGTGCGGACTTGGCGATCTTGCCGGTCGGTGTCATCGGGAGCTCGTCCACGACCACGACCGCCTCGGGCGCAAGGTACTTCATGGCCTGCTGCTCCGCGAAGAAGGTCCGGAGCTCTTCGACGCCGGTCGCCGCACCGTTCCGAGTGACCACGTACGCGCAGACCCGTTCGCCGAGCCGCTCATCGGGCATCCCCACCACGGCCGCTTCCTCGACGTCGGCATGTTCGACGAGAAGATCTTCGACGGCCTTCGGATAGATCTTCGTGCCACCCCGATTGATGACTTCCTTGGCCCGGCCCGCGAAATAGAGGTATCCCTCGTCGTCGACGTAGCCGCGGTCGCCGGTCACGAACCACCCGTCGTCGGTGCGGGTCGCCGCGGTGAGCTCGGGCTGCTTGTGGTAGGCGACGAACAACGTCGGGCCCCGGAACATGATGTCGCCCACCTCGCCCGGCGGTAGCTCCCGCGCGTGGTCGGCGGGATCGGCGATCTTCAGCTCGGCACCGAACAGTGGCCGGCCCACGGACTCCGTCGCCTTGTCTTCGGGGTCCCATGGCATGGTGCGCGTGTGGATGATGTTCTCGCCCATGCCGTAGGTGTTGGCCGATCGGACACCCCAGACGGCCTCGAGCGTCTCCATGAGCTCAGGCGAGCTCCGCGCACCGCCAACGCTCACGGACTTCACGCTCGAGGTATCGACGCTCGCGAAGTCGGGGTGGTGCAGGATGCCGATCAGGTGGGCAGGTGTTCCCGAGATCGAGGTCGCCCGTTCCCGCTCGATCAGCTCGAGTACGTCGCCGGGACGATAGCGGTCGACGAGCACCATCGGGATGCCCGCGAGCGCGCATTGGTACGTGGTGAAGTGACCGAAGCTGTGGGTCATCGGCGAGCAGGTGAGGTTGACGATGTCGGGGTCGAGGTTCGCCAAGGCCTGCGACATGTTCTTGAACGTCGAGATGAGTGTGTTGTGGGTGTGCAGAAAACCCTTGGGGTTGCCTTCGGTACCCGAGGTGAAGTTCAGGTAGAAGACGTCGTCGGGGTCGGTCGTCACGCCTTCGAGGCGCTCCAGATCGCGTCCGCCCTCGTCGATCAGCGTCTCGAGGCCGGCCTCTCCTTCGCTACCCGAGGTGTCGCCGCGGACGACGATCAGCTTTTGGAGCCGGGGCAGGTCGTCGCGGATGTTGCGGATGGCGTTCGCGTAGCCGTGACCTTCGAAGCTGTCGGGAACGACCACGAAGTCGGTATCGCAGAATCCCAGCAACGAACGGAGCTCGCGCTCACGGAACACGCAGTGGGTGGGCTGGATCACCGCACCGATTCGCGACAGCGCGATCTGGAGGAGGCAGAACTCGATCCAGTTGGGCAACTGGACGGCGACGATGTCGCCCTGCTCGACGCCAGTCCGAAGGAGACCGGCGGCGAGGGCGTCGGACTCCGCCTTGTACTCGGCGAACGTCATTCGCCGGTCCCGGGTGGTGACCGCCACCGCGTCCGGCCGTTCGGCGACGGTCTCGTCGAAGAGATCGTGGAGTGTCTGATCGGCCCACAGACCCGCCGAGACCCACCTCTGGCGGTAGGAATCGTCGAAGCGGGGGAACTCGTGCCCCCGCGGGAACTCGTGCCCTGTCGAGCCGGGTGGTGACGATGACTTAGTGGAGTTCAGTTAGATCACCCTATACCGTTCGAGGCCATGCCGAAGCTCGTGGAGATCATCGCCCAGGAGCGCCGGTTGGCGGACCGACGACGAGAGATCGAGGAGCTGCGCGCCGAGAACGAGAAGCTGCGCGCCAACAACGAGCGCCTGCGGACGGCGATGCGGCGGTGTCTGACCTGCGAGTACCGCCTTCACGTGTTGTCCGTCGACGGCGAAAGCTGATCACGCTCCATCACGCGCCCGCGGCCTCTTCGATGCCGGGGAGGAGCGATCCGTAAAAGGCGGTCACGCTCTCGACGGCTTCTTCCTCGGTCATGTCGCGGGGTGCGGACCAGGTGCAGCTCCACTCGAGCCGACAACTGTCGGCGCCGGTCTCGTCGATGGTCATGGTCGCGAAGTAGTCGTCGACCGGCAGCGGATTATTGACCGGGATCGAGTACGAGATCGTCTTGTTCTCCTCATCGAGCACCTCGAGCTTCTCGACGATCGCCGTCGTCTCGTCGAGGTACATGTGGCGGAGCATCCCCGGACCTTCGCCCTCGAACTCATGGTGATGCACAGCAGGTACCCAACTCAGGTCGCTGAAATCGCCGAGCACCTTCCACAGGGTGTCCGCGGAAACCGTGAAATCTTGTGTGACGTGGACCTTTGCCTCGTCGTGGGGACCGGCCATGCTCCTGCTCCTTTGTTCGTGTTTCGATCTTCGAATCAGACGTGCTCGAGGACGGTGTCGGCGCAGATCATGGCGGAATCCGCCGCGCACTCCAGCCCCGGCAGGGAACGAGAGCTCACCGTGTCGCCGGCGAAGTACAGACCAGCCGTATCCGGCGCCTCGGGCCCCGGCCGGTTCACGCCCTCACGCCCCGGGTTGCGCGCCGGTTCTTCCCAGTGGAAGTAGGGCTTGATCCACAGCGCGCTCTCCTCCCAGCCCGGGAACATCTCGTCGATGTCCTCGCGCAGGAGCTCGATCCTCTTGTCGAGCTGGGCGCGGTCGCTCCCCAGCTCGATGTCGCACTGGCAACATGCTTCGAAGAGATGCTCGCCTTCGGGTGAGAGCGACGGCGCGACGTTGCTGGCCATGAAGCCGGCGAGTGGGTGCTCGGCTCGTACCGCGTCGGTGAGCACGAACTCCTTCCCCTCGTAGAGCGGTTCGCGCAGGGCGGCCGTGACACCGAAGAGAGCGGTCTTGCGTCCGAGGTGCTTCGCCTGGGCAACGAACTCCGGTGTGAACTCACTCTCGTCGGCGAACTCGAAGAGGTCCCAGATGGGAAATGCCGTGATGACGACCCGGGCATCGATCTTCTCGGCCTTCCCGTCACGGCCCTCGAAGACGACACCTCGGACCGCGCCGTCCTCGATCGAGATCTCCGACACCATCGAACCGGTTCGGACCTCTCCCCCGCGCTCTCGCACCGCTTCGGCCAGGATGCGCATGAAGTCGCCGTACCCGTGCGCGGCGAGATAGATCCGGGGTGACGCCAGCACGTTGCGCATCGACTGGACCATCGTGCTCGCGGCGATGTCCTCCAAGCGCGGCAGGGTGCTCATCACGATCGAGCTGAACCGACACATGTCCAGCAACTCCGGGTTCCGGACCCGTGTCACGAGCCAGTCGGCAGCCGAGATGCCGTCGAGAGCGGGGAGATCCTCGTCACCGACCTGCCCGAACGCGTCCACGAACGCGGCCGCCTCCTCGGGTGGCGCCTCCAGCGCGAGCGACGGGAGGCTGACGAAGTCGCCGTTGCGGTAGTGGATGACATCGTCGAAGAAGCCCCGCTCCCCCGGTTCCTTCCCCACACGCGAGAACAGGGTGTCGACCTTGCCGTTCTCGAGTCCGGCGCGGGGGCCGCCGGTGTTCGTGGTGTGGCCCCGCTGTTGGAACGAGTACGCCCGCCCCCCGATCGCCTTCGCCCGCTCGAGCGTCAGAACCTTCTGGCCGGCGCCGGCGAGCAACGCGCTCGACACCCAATCCGGCGATCCCCGCTCCGATCACGACGATGTCGTACTCGGCCACTGTGTTCTCCCGCACCTCACGACGACCCAGCTCGATGAGGCGTCCGGCATCATCGTGTGCTCGTGTCCATCCCAACTTAATCCGTTAAGTTAGGCGCGATAAGGTTTCAGTTCAAGCGCCGGAATCGGGGCGGGAACAGCTCAGGACGGCCCGGGATCGCCCGGACGACCGGGGAAGCGTCGAAGGGAAGGGGGGCCGATGGAAGGCGCAGCGTTGCTCGATCCCGAGCGGCTCGAGCAGTACCTCATCGCCGACGCGTCCCACCTCGGCGTGCACCACGTCCATGCGATCGAGCGTTTCGCCAATGGACTGTCCTCGCTGAGTTGCAGGGTCGAGGTCGAGACCGACTCGGGCCCGACCACCTGGGTGCTGCGGGCCGAGCCCGATCACGGCGTGATCCCGCCCTACGACATCGTCTGGGAGAGCGGGCTCCTCGCCCGCGTCGGTGAGTCGGGGTTGCCCGTACCGGGCATCGTGCACGTCGAGGCCGACGAGCACGCCCTGGGTCACCGCTTCGCACTCATGACCTTCATCGACGGTGAGGTGTATCAGAGCCTCGACCACCGCTTCGAGGACGACCCCGCGCTGAAGAAGTCGGTTCAGACCCGGTTCGTCGAGATGCTGGCCCGAATCCACCAGACCGAAGACCACGGCCTCGCCGGCTTCGACAACGGTCCGAGCTCGGCCCGAGCCCTGGTCGCGGTCTGTCGGCAACGTCTCGCCGACACCGAGATCATGCCCAAGCCACTGCTGCGTCACGCCCTCGACGTCCTCGATCGGCTGGCACCCGAATGCGAGCGGCTCGTGCTCATCCACGGCGACTACCGCCTGCCCAATCTGAAGTGGTGGGACGGCGAGATCGTGGGAGTCCTCGACTGGGAGCTCGCCCGAGTCGGCGACCCCGTCAGCGACCTCGCGTTCACCCAGACGGTGGGAGCCGGACCGTGTGCGGTCGAAAACGAGCTCGCCGACTACTACTGCGAGCTCACCGGCGAGACCATCGACGAGCGGCGCGTCGTCTATTACCAGACGCTCGAGCTCGTCAAGGGCTCGATCATCGGCCTGGCCGGAGCGCACGACCTCGCGTCGGGTGGCACGGACCTCCGGTTGCTCTCGGTCGCCGCCATGGGCGCGACCGCCGAGCCCATCGTTTCGATGCTCGAGAGCCAGCTGGAGCTCGCGGAGGAGATGGACGCGTGATCTTGCTCGACTCCCAACAGATACTCGCCGCCATCGGGCGTTCGCTCGAGACGCACGTCCTCCCCTCGCTCGACGACGAACTCGCGCAGACACAGGTCCATGCCGCGCTCACCGCGCTCGCCGAGGTGTCTCACCGCCTCGAGCACGGTGACCCGTACGTCGAGGCGAACACGCGGCTCGAAACCGGTCTCCGGAGCCTCGCAACCGAGACCCGAGGCGAGTCGCCCGAGCTCGCCGCACAGATCGAAATCGCTCTCACGGCAGCGGCGGACATCGATGATCCCCGCGAGCGGAACCGCAGCTTGGGCGAAGCTCTCACCGGGTTGCTCGGGCGCGACGATCCGGGTGTAGCTCAGGTGCGACAACTGTTGGAGCAGGAGGCCAGCCGGATCGCCGGCGAGGACTCCACGTGGACGTGTACCGCGGCGATCGAGTCGCTGCAGTGAGGAGAGGAAGCTGATGGACATTTCACTCGATGGTCGCGTGGCGATCGTCACCGGTGGTGGTACCGGGCTCGGTCGAGGCTTTGCCCGTGCTCTCAGCAAGGCCGGCGCGGCCGTCGCGGTGACGGGTCGCCGGCAAGAGCCGCTCGCCGAATTCGTCGACGAGACGGAAGCCGACGGGCGCGACGCGCTCGCCGTCCCGTGCGACGTGCGTTCGCGCGAGCAGGTCGACGCGTGTGTACAGGAGGTCGTTGATTGGAAGGGCAGTGTCGACATCCTCGTCAACAACGCCGGGATCTACCCTCCGTCGCCGTTCCTCGACGTCGAAGAGGAGCAGTGGCTCGACATCATGGACACGAACGTCAATGGTCCGTTCCGATTTTCACAGGCCTGCGCCCGTCGCATGACGGAGAACGGCCGGGGCCGGATCATCAACATCCTCTCGCCCTCGGCCGAGCTCGGCTTCGGATTCGTCAGTGCCTACGGCACCTCGAAAGGAGCGCTGGCGTCCATGACCCGCAACCTGGCGGCCGAGTTGACCCCGTTCGGCGTCACGGTGAACTCGCTGATGCCTGGGCCCTCGGCAACGGACACGTTCGTCGGTCTGTTCACGCAGGTCGGAGTCGACCTCATGGCCAACGGCTTGCCGGTGAAGCGAGCCTGTCGCGACGAGGACATGGCCGGTGCGCTCGTGTACCTCGCGTCCGACGCGTCCGAGTATGTCACCGGCGCGACGCTGGCCGTCGACGGCGGCATGACGCACACGTTCCCTACCGGAGGCTGAACATGGCCCAACAGGAGGTGAACATGGCTCGCTTCGATGATCGAGTCGCGTTGGTCACCGGAGGCGGGTCGGGAATCGGCCGCGCGATCAGCCGGCGCCTCGCCACCGACGGAGCGAAGGTGGCGATCGCCGACATCACCGAGGACGGTGCCGACGAGACCGTCGCCCTCGTCGAGGAGGCCGGCGGCACCGCGATCTCGGTGCCGTGTGACGTCACCGTGCTCGATGACTGCACCAACGCGGTCGCGACGATCGACCGAGAGTGGGGACGCCTCGACTTCGCGGTCGCGAATGCGGGCATCGTGGGCTTCGGCGTCGTCGACGATGTCGAAGACGAGGACTTCAACGAGGTTCTCGACGTCGACCTGTACGGTGTGTTCCGAACCGCGAAGGCCGCGCTCCCGCTGATCAAGCGGACCGGCGGCGGCGCGCTCGTCTTCATGTCGAGCGTGGAGGGCCTCGTCGGCAGCAGCTTCCTCCCCGCGTACTGCGCGGCCAAGACCGGGCTGCTCGGATTCTGTCGGTCGTTCGCTCACGAAGCCGGCCCATACGGCATTCGCGTCAACTGCGTGAACCCCGGTTTCACGAAGAGCCCGATGACCGAACCGCTGGGGATGGACGACTACTGGATCGAACGGACGCCGCTCGGGCGCGTCGGCCAGACCGAAGACGTCGCCGGCGTCGTCGCGTTCCTCTGTAGCGACGACGCCGACTTCGTGACCGGTCAGTGGCTGGCGGTCGACGGTGGCCTGACCGCCATCCGGTGAGACGAACGCGAGATGAATAGGAGCTCCACATGAAGATCACCAACTACGACGAAGTGGGCATCTACCCGCTCGACGAAGACGTGCAAGAGGAACTCCTGACATCTCAGAACGAGTGTGCGTTCGTCTGGGGCACGAAGGACCACTGGCCGGTCGGCGTGATGATGAGCTACATCTGGCGTGACGGGAGGTTCTGGCTCACGGCCACCAGCCAGCGGAAGCGCATCGCCGCGATCCGCCGCGACCCCCGCGTATCGGTGATCGTCTCGGGCATCGCCACCCCTGTAGGCCCGGCCCGAACCGTCACCGCCAAGGGGCGCTGCATCCTCCGTGACGACGAAGAAACCAAGGAGTGGTTCTATCCGGCTCTCGCGAAGGCGATCATGGGTGGCGAGGGTCCGCTGGCAGACATGTTCGCCGAGATGCTCGACTCGGAGCGTCGCCTGATCTTCGAGGTCGTCCCCGAGAAGTGGATCACCTACGACGCCACGAAGATGATGCAAGACTCGATCGAGAGTTGGACGGCCGCGACCGAAGCGGGCGACGAACCCGAGAAGCTGGACTAGTCAGACCGAGGTGAGGTCGAGTTCGCGCGGCGTCCGCAGTGCAGGGTCGGCCGGACGGCCGTCCATCGAGACCCGCATCACGCAGTCGAACGCGGGCAGGTTGGGCTCGAAGTGGATCGACATCGGGACCTCGGGGCCCAAGAAGGCCTCGCAGGTCGCCTTGCAGCCGTAGAGGCACGCGTTGGTCTGCGGCTCGGTGTCGCTGACGACCTTGTGCATGGCGCAGTCGGGGATGTAGCACTCGATCACGCCGTCCTCGACACCCCGAATCTCGATGTCCCCGACGATCGGCCACATCATCGCCATCGACCGGGCGTTGATCTCCGTCGCGCGCGAACCGCTCGTCGCCGAACCGATCCCTCCGGGCGAACGCTCATCGAGTCGCTGGAGGAGTCGCTTCATCCAGCCGACCCAGCTCTCCATGCGACCGCCGAGCGTGGAGACGATCAGGTTCTCGAAGTCGGGCTGCGACATGCGCGGCTCGAGCTCGCCACACGCCCATTCGAGCTCGCGCACGAAGTTGCCGTACGTCTTCTTCCAACGGGCGTACGGGGAATCCCACCGAGCGATCTCGTTGCGCTGCGCCTTCACGGCCCGGTAGTCGCGCTCGACTCGGCCCGGGTCGTCGTCCATCAGTCGCAGGATGGGGACGTAGGTCTCCTCGACGAGGCCACCGAGGTGCTTCATCTCGGACCGCATGACGAAGGCTCCCCACCAGGCCTTGAGCCCGTACCGCTCCCTGAGTCCCTCGAGCATGAGCTTCCTCCGACGGTCGATCTACGATCCTAGACCGATCGCAGCCCCGTCAGGGCCGTCACTCGGCCGCCTCGGCCGCGGCGTGCTCAGCTTGCTCGGCTTGCTCGGGTCGCTCGGGTCGCTCGGGTCGTGTCAGGCCGAGGCGACGACGCCGTTCGCCCGTGCGCCGCGAGTCCAGGCTCCGCCGCTTGCGGACCCTCGGTGGCGGGACCTCGATCGTGGGCTCTTCGGGCGCGGGGTCTCGCCGTCCTGTCACTGACTGTCGCAGTAACAGACCGAGGAAGCGCACACCTCCGACGAGCAAAGTGAGGTAGAGCCGCCAGCGGTTCGGGGACCGGTACAGGTAGCGGACCACGGTGGGCTCCCGGAGAAGCGTCACGAACTCGACGAAGTCGGAGCCCCGCAGCGGCATGATGTAGTCCCACGAAACCGGCTCTTCGGTCTCACCCTTTACGTAGAGCCTGTCGCCGCTCTTGATCGCCTCGCCGTCACGCAGCCGGAGACTGACGGTGCGCTCGCCAAGACCCTTCGACCAGAACTTCATCAGCCCACCAGGCCCTGTTCTCGGGCCCGGATCACGAAGTCGGGTTCGCTCCACCAGCGGTCGAGGCCGAGGTCGTCGGCAACAACACCGGCGACGTTGTACCCGCCCGCGAGGAGCACCATGCCTCCGGGCCAGACGCTGGCCCCCGCCACATAGAGGTCCTCGATCGGGGTTCGGTAGCTCGAGCAGTCGATGTTGGGCCGGTTCGAGAGCATCTGGGTCGTGACGTAAGCGCCGTGCTTGATCGAGCCCCGCTTCATGTCGGGCAGCTTCGCCTCGATGTAGGCGGGATGGTTGACGTAGCTGCGAATGATTCTCGCGTCGGCCAGGTTCGGGGCGTACTCGGCCCAGGTGTCGAGGATCCGCTCGGCGTATCCCTGCGCAACGTCGTCCCAGTCGCCTTCGGCGTTCTCATAGGGCGCCAGGGTCTCCCAGCACGCGACGGCCGAGCCGGGCTCGACGTCGATGGGAGCCTGCATCGGGTCGAGGTCGGTGAGGGTCATCCCGGCGCCCACCAGGTCGAACTCGCCCCGGCGCACCCCGTCGATGTGCTCGAGGAGATCGTCGACGGTCTCGACACCCATGATCTTCACCAAGGCCCGGTCGGCGTCAGGGTCGAACTCGGCCGCAGCGTGCTCAGGACGCCGATCGAGCGCGTAGTGGACGTTGAGCGTGCTCGTCGACTCCCACTCCCACGCCTTCGTCTGTTCGACGAGACTCGGTGACGCCTGATTGCACGCGTCCTCGCCGACCAGATCGAGAAACGTGGTCTGCGGATTCGTGGTGGTGATCACCTTCTTGGCGAAGACCTCGTCGCCCCCTGCAAGCCGAACGCCAACCGCCTTGGTTCCGTCACAGAGGACCTTCACGACGGGCGCGGCCCGTTCAAACGTCACACCGTGGTTGTTGGCAAAGCGAGCGAGCGAGCCCGCGAGCTGGTGGGATCCGTTGGAGATGATGCTCGCGTGCAGGAGACGATGGAAGAACAGCGGAAGCAGGAACCCGAGCCCACCGTCGGGATCCATGCCGTACATCGTGCCGAGGTAGAGGATCGCCGTTCTCAACAACTCGTTCTCGAACCCGGCGGCGTCGAGTGTCTCGAGGAAGGTCTCCTCGGCCATCTCGTTGACGAGCTCTCCCACCTCGCTCTGTTGGTACGACACGACCATGTCGAGCATCGGCATCGGCAGCGTGAACGTTGCCGGAACCAACGCCTCCTCCACGACGATGGACCACTCCTGCATCACTTCCGAGTACCGCTCGGCATCGGCAGGTGAGAAGCGGGCGATACTCGCGGCGGAGCGCTCGATGTCGGGATACAGCGTCAGCGCCCGACCGTCACGTGTGAAGATCGCGGCCGCGGCATCGGGGTGCTTGTAGCTGCAACCCCAGCTCTCGAGCTCGAGGTCTTCGTAGGCAGGTGCCACGTCCATCATCATCATCAGCTTGGCGTGCGTGTTGAAGCGGAAGCCCGACCACTCCTCGGTGATCAGGCCGCCGCCGAGCTCGTGGTGGCGCTCCAGCAGCAGCACCTTGGCCCCCGCCTTGGCGAGGTAGCCCGCCGCGACCAACCCGTTCGGACCGCCGCCGACGATGATCACGTCGTATTCATGCTCGAGCTTCGCCATCGTTTCGTTCCTTGCAGACGTGGATCAGACGACCGGAGCACTGACCTCGATGCCGCGTGCGGCCAGGGTCTCCCGTCCGGCTTCGAGTGCCTGGTAGCGCCACCAGTCCTGGCCCTCACGCACCCCGAGGTCCTCGGCGAGGACGGTCGCAGCGACGTAACCGGCACCCAATGTCGTGGTGCCGAAGGGCCAGATCGAATTCGACAGGTACAGGTTCCCGAACGGGGTTCGTGGAGCGCCACAGCCGGGGAAGGGCCGCGCGGTCCCGAACCACTTCAGGCTCGTCGGACCGCTCGATGTGCCGCCCATGACCTGGCTCGGGTTCTTCCGGTAGTAGTCGAGGGGCGTGTTGCAGTAGCGCGCGATCACCGAATCCATCAGTTGCGGGTTGTACTCGCGCAGGAGATCGTCGACCTTGTCGCCGTAGTCCTCGCGGATCACGTCCCACTTCTCGGGCCCGCCGTGCTCGGGAAGCTTGTAGGGGACGTTCGCCCACGACATCATCGTGTACTGGCCGGGAGGCGCCTGGGTCGGATCGGCGTGAGCGAAGCCCTGCACGGACAAGCCCGCGACGATGGGCGGGTCGGGCAGGATGTCGTTCTCGAGGCAGTGTTGGAGTCGGCGAATGTCGGCGACGCTGTCGATTCCGTAGTTGAACCCGAACGCGGTGTCGATGCCGTCCGGGTATCCCTCCCAGTGAGGCGGCCGGTCGAGCACCCAGTAGTTCGAGAACATGACGAGTTCGTCGTTCTTGTAGGCGTGCACGCCCTCGGCCACCCAGTCGGGGAGCTTGTCCTCGCCGACGAGGTCGAGGAACGTCGGATGGCAGGAAAGATTGCTGACAACGGCTCGGCGTGCCCGCACCTCCGCTTCGGGGTAGGCGGCGTGCTCGGACAGGACAATTCCCTTCGCCTCGTCGCCCTCCATGATGATCGTGTCGACGGGGCAGCCGGTGAAGAGGCGGCCGCCGTGGGCGGCGAAGGCCGAGCACAGTGCGTGCGTGAGGGCGTGGCTCCCACCCCGGCAGGTCCACGTGACACTCTGGACGCACTGGAGGATCGGGAAGATGATCGGCATGAGCGTGGCCATGCCACCTTCCCACGGGTGTGAGCCCGACATGATGCAGTTGGCGAGCACGGCCGTGCGGATCTTCTCGTCCTCGTAGACCGCCTCCGCGAGCTCGATCCCGTTCAACTCATGGGCGTTCTCGGGGATCTGCGGGATCAGTGCCCGGAGCATCGTCGCGAGGCCTCCGGGTTCGACGACCTCCGCGGGACCCTGCTGCGGTTGTTCGAACTGCGTCGAGTGCAGCGTGTCACCCATCATCGGCCCGAGGGTGTTGAACGCGGTCTTGAACAGTTCCGCGTCGTTCTTGTTGATCGTCGACCACTGGTCGTAGGTCTTTTGCGCCTCGAACGAGTGGAACATCACCGCCGAGCGATCCCGGAAAGGATGGAACATGCCCCACTCGCCGGATGTGAGCATCTCGAGACCGTGCTTCTCCAACTCGAGATCCCCGTAGACCGGTGACCACAGGGTCACCATGTTGCAGGCACAGAGGTTGACCTTGACTCCCGGGTGCATGACCTCCTCGGTGCAGGCGCCGGCGCCGGCTTCCAGCTTGCGTTCGAAGCAGGCGACTTTCAGGCCCGATCGTTGCAAGTAGATGGCCGCAGTGAGGCCGTTGATTCCACCTCCGACGACGACGACGTCGTACTCACGATCAGGCCCGGCCACTGGTCCCTACTTCCTTCATCGGTGTGTCGGTGTTCATCGGCGCCTCGGCTTCGGGTATCTCCGGTGGCGGCGACCCGGACACCAGCAGGCGCAACGTCCGGCCCGCAAAGATGAGGGCACTGGAGAGCGCCGTGCTCAGGATCTTCGTGCGGTGCTCGTCCTCGATCACGAACCGGACGGTCTCGGGTCGTTGGAGGAGGTCGAGGAACTCGGTGATGTCCCGGCGGTCGAGGGTGACCTCGTAGTCCCAGAAGGTGGGCGCGTGCATCACGCCCTCGATGACGAGGTCGTCGTCTCTGGTCGCCAACGACTCCCGTTCGGCGAGAGCCAGGCTGAGAACCCGCTTCCCGAGGCCCTTCGACCAGAGGTCCATCTACTGCCCCAGTGGGCCGCTGAAGACCCACCTGCCGACGTCGAGGAGGTCGTCGAGCGGCGGCCAGGGGAAATCGGGATTCGAGATCATCAGTGACGTGAGGCCGTGGATGCTCGCCCAGAGCGTGCACGAGATCGTGAACGGATCTCCCTCGGGGAAGATGCCCTGGTCGAGGCACTCCTCGACCGCTGCGGCCAGAAGCGCGAACGAATCTGCCGCGGTGCTCGCGACGCTGCGGTTGGCAAAGCTGTCGGACTGCTGCATGAACAGGATGCGGTACGGCTCGGGGTTCTCGAGCCCGTACTCCACGTAGGCGCGACCGCGCGCCCGCAAGAGGTCGAGCGGGTCGTCGCTGTCGGTACCCGCCGCAGCGAGGGTGCTGACGAATCCATGAAAGTGCCGAACACAGACCTCGAGCATCAAGGCGTCCTTGTCGGCGAAATGCATGTAGATCGCCGGTGGCGTGCAGCCGACGCGGTCGGCGATCGACTGGATCGAGACCGCCGATTCGCTCCCCGCCTCGAGGAGCAGCTCGTCGGTCATCTCGATGATCTCCTGGCGCAGCTTGTCGCCCTCACCCCGCTTGGCTCGCTGCCGCGTGGGTTTGGCCTTTCCCGTGGCCTTTCGTTCTGCCTGTGGAGTGGCCTTGGCCATGTCCCTCTCCCGGTCTCTCCCACGCCGTTCGACCGGCCTTGCGAAGCCTGGCGAGAACGGTCCGGTCAGTATAGCTTCATGCCGTTAAGTTAGCGACCACTAAGTTACTTGTCTTCATCAATCTTGTCTTCATCAATATCGCCCAGATAGCTGGCCTCCAGCAGATCCCGGCGCCGGCGCAGGTCCGAAGCGTTTCCTTCGATCGCAACCCGCCCCTGCCGCAGCACGTAGACCCGGTCGGCGATGCTCAGCGCCGCGGGCACCTGCTGTTCGACGAGAAGCACGCCCGCGCCCGTGTCGTCGGCGATGGCCCGCACGGTCGGGAGCAGTTGCTCGACGACGATCGGCGCCAGCCCGAGGCTCATCTCGTCGATCAGGAGCAGGCGCGGTCGTCCGGCGAGCGCTCGCGCCAGAGCCAACATCTGCTGCTCGCCACCCGAGAGCAGCCCGGCGTTGCGATGACTCAGCTCGTGGAGCCGAGGAAAGGACTCCAGCGCCTTTTCGACTGCCTCGTCGTCACCGCGCTGTGCGCCGAGGCGAAGGTTCTCGCCTGCGGTGAGCTCGAAGAACAGCGCGCGGTCCTCGGGCACGTGGGCGAGACCGCGACGTGCCAAATCGAGCGTGCGGCGTTCGGTCCGATGCCGGCCTTCGGACACGGCCGCCCCGAGCACGGTGAGCTCGCCACCGAGCCGCGGGAGAAGGCCCGAGATCGTCAGCAGCGTGGTCGTCTTCCCAGCTCCGTTGGAACCGAGAAGCGCCACGACCTCTCCCTCGCCGACGGTGAGATCGAGGTCGTGCACGACCGGGACGCCGTCGTAGCCGGCATCGACACCCGAGAGGGAAAGCAGCGGCTTCACCCGTCTGCCTCCGAGCCGAGGTATGCCTCGATGACGGCCGGGTTCGTGCGCACCTCTCGGGGCGAACCCGACGCGATCACCTGGCCGAGATCGAGCACGTGGATCTGCTCACACACGTCGAGGACCAGCCCCATGTCGTGATCGACGAGGAGAACAGCGATCCCGAGATCCGGTAGTGACCGGAGGCGCGACGCGAGCGCCACGCTCTCGGCGCTGTCGAGGCCCGCGGCCGGTTCGTCGAGCATCACGAGGCGGGGCCGTGACGCCAACACCCGTGCCAACCCGGCAAGGCGTCGTTGGCCGTGACCCAACTCGGTCGGATAGCGCCCGCCCTCGCCGCCAAGGCCGGTGGCCTCGAGCGCCCACTCGACGTCGATGTTCCGGACGCGGTAGGAGGGCCGGCACGCATCGACGAACACCGACCACCAGCGCGTCTTCGTCGCCGCCACGATGAGGTTCTCGCGAACAGTCAAGTCGTCGAACATCTCGACCGACTGGAACGTGCGAACGAGGCCGTGCTCGGCTCGCCTGTGTGCGGGCCAGCCTCCGATGTCTTCGCCCGCGAAGCGCACCCGTCCCGTCGCGTGCGGAATGAACCCGCTGAGCGCGTCGATACACGTCGTCTTCCCGGCACCGTTGGGCCCGATGAGGCCGACGATGCCGGCTTCCTCGATGGGGAACGAGACGAGATCGACGGCGTTCAGGCCCCCGTAGGAGACCATGAGATCGGTGACTTCGAGGAGCGGGCTCATGACTCCGCCGGGGAGCTGTCGGCAGTGCGAGCGTCCGCGCCGGCGTTGTTCGACACAAGCTGACGGAGCCCACGCCTCCTTTCCAGGGCCCGCCGCGCCGCTCCCGAGATCCCGTCCGGGTACAGGATCGCCATCGCGATGAGGGCGAGGCCGCTCGCCGCGAACTGGAAGTCAGCTGAACCGCCGATTTCACCACCCCACATCTGCGTGAGGATCCCGTTGGGGGTGAGGATGCCGGCGATCACCGCGCCGCTGATGGCGGCGATGCCGCCGAGGTAGGTGAGGGCGAGGAGGGCGAGCGCGGCGAACACGGCGAACACGGCGACGTCGAGCTTCGCCGAGTAGCCGAGCAGGACCCCGCCGAGCCCCGCGATCAGTGATGAGACAGCGAAGGCCGAGAGCTTCGTGGCCGGCACGTTGATGCCCGACGCGGCGGCCGCCCGCTCGTTCGCGCGGACCGCGAGCCAGCGCAGCCCGGTCGGGCTCCGCCGCAGGTTGGCGACGGCGAGGAACACCACGACGAGAACGACGAGAACGAAGATCCCGAATGCGGGTCGGAAGTTCTCAGAACCTCTGGCGAAGAAGCCGAGGTCGATACCGAACAGCGTCGGGGGTGGCACCTGCTCACCTTCCAGACCCCCGAGGGCGCTCGACTGGAACAGCAACGCCTCGATCGCCACCGCTGCACCGAGCGTCGCGACCGCCAGCGTCATGCCCCGGACCCTCACGGCCGGGAGCCCGACCAGGAGCCCGAGGGCGGTCGTGATCGCGACGGCGATCATCGGCGCCCACGGGAATGGGATCCCCGCATCGACCACGAGCTTTGCGGTCCCGAACCCGGCCACTCCCGCGAACGCGAACTGAGCCAGCGAGATCTGCCCCACGTAACCGGTGAGCACGACGCTCGACAGCGCGATCAACGCAGCGATCATCGACACGACGATGGCCAACCGCCACTGACTGTCGAGTGTCAGGAGCCCGATCAGGGTCGCTCCCGACAGGATCAGCGCCGTCATTCCCACGAATCGAGGTCGGGGCGAGTTGGGAAGCCGGGATTCTAGGATCGTGCTGCGGCCGGGCAACGTCTCCCCCCGCACGGTCAGGGCGACGACGATCAGCAGGAACGGCAACGCTTGTTGGAAGCCGCTCTGAGGGATCCACGACGGGAGCCACTCGGTCTGCGTGTTGAAGTTCAGGATCGCCGATTGCGCCATCCCGATCCCGAGTCCGGCGAGCGCGGTCACCACGAACGAGCGCAGACCGCCGAAGAGTGCGGCCGCGAGCGCGGGTACGACGAGCAGGCTCGTTACCAGGGGATCGAGCTGCCTGGTGACCGAAACGATCAGGATGACCGAGACACCTGCGAGCAGGGAGGCGACCATCCAGTTGATCGCAGCCAGCCGATCGGGAGAGTGCCCGAGGAGCAGAACGCCCTTCTCGTTCTCGGCCGCGGCCCGGGTGGCCAGACCGAAGCGGGTATGCCGGAAGACGGCCCGCAACACGAGGGCCACCAGGACCGCGAGCCCCGCCAGCATGAACCGGTTGTTCGGCACCGTGACGCCGAACCACTCACTGCTGCCTCCGGGCAGAATTGGTCCCAGGTTGAGCTGCGTGGCGCTCGTCTCGGTGAACCGCAGCTTGACGATGGCCTCGAAGTAGAGGAGGAGTCCGAGCGAGGCGACCACGCGGGCGAGCGCAGGTGCGGTGCGTAGCCACTTGAACACGGCGAAGTAGATGACCAGACCGAGCACCGCCGACAGGAGCGCACACGTGATCAGCGCTGTCTCGATCGTCGGAGCGTCGATGATCCTCACCCGGTCAGGCAGTCCGAGGATCGGCAGGACGAGCTCGCCGGTCTGACGCAGCTCGAAGTAGGCGAACGCGACGTACATGCCGAGCGCGGCGTGCGCGAAGTTGACGACGCCCGACGCCCGGTGGGTCAGAACGAGACCCAGCGCAAGGAGCGCAATGACCGCGCCCGTTCCGAGGCCGACCAGCAGGTAACCGAGGTAGTCGGTGATTACCTGCTCCTTTGTCCTTCGTGCGCCCCGACGTCACGGCCGGAGCTCATCGAGACTGCTGAACCACTCTCGAAACCAGAAGTGTGCTGCTAATCCTCGGGGACGACAAGCTCCGAGACGTCGATCCAGTCGGTGATCTGTTTCAGTTCGCCGTCGATCATCTGGCCCAGGATCTGCTGGGGAGCACAGATCGCCGGGAGCTCGCCGCCCATCTGTTGGCCGTCGCAGGTGTAGGGGTGACCCATGTAGCTCGGACGGTCGACCGCGGACCGGAAGTCATCGATGATCGCCTCACTGGTGAGGTTGTCGGCTCCGATCGCCACCAGCTCGACATAGAGGTTCATCAGCGACCCGAAGGCGACGGTCGCGGCGCTTCCGGCTTCCACACCTTCGCTGCCATACCTCTTGATCACCTCGTCGTAGAGGTCCACTGAGGGGGGTGGGCCCTCCAGCGGGTTCTCGATGCCGTAGATGTACCCCTCGAGGTTCTCGTCACCGATAGCGTCGACGAACGTCGGTTCGAGGCACGCTCCCGACCAGTAGGTCTGGGCGGTGACACCGACGTCGAGCATGGCCTGATAGGCAGCGCTGCAGCCCGCGTCGGCGACCAGAACGATGATCGCGTCGGGATCGGACTGGTTGGCCGCTGTCAACGGTGCGAGCACGTCCTCGGTCACGATCGGCATCGGGACCATGTTGATGTTCTCGGGGGCGATGCCCTGCCCGATCAACGCGCGCTCGGCCCACTCGGCGCCGGAGACGACGGAGCCGAAGTCCCCGTACATGATCGAGACCCGCTCGGCATCCACCTCCTCGATCATGTGGTACACGAAACCGAGGTTCTGACCCCACGAGCCGCCGCTGAACTGAAACGAAGTCGGGCTCTCCACCGCGGTGAAGCTGACGGGGATGCCGCCGATGTACGGGATCCCGTTGTCCTCCAACACCTGGATGCCGTCGCCGAAAATGTCGATCCCGCCCAACACGGCGACAACGTTCTCTTCGACCATCCGCTGACCGCACGACTGCGCGCCGGTGGCGCTGAACTTGACGTCGCAGGTGATCAGATCGATCGGGTGGCCGTCGACGCCTCCCATCTCCTCGTTCAGCCAGTCGACGCCGGCCTGCGTGCCGAGCGTGAGCTCGGGAAACGCGACCGCCGGACCGGACTCGTTGTTGATCATGCCGACCTTGATCGGTTCGCCGTCCGCGACGATCGGTGCGTCAGGGATCAGGTCGTCGAGCGTCGTGCCGTCCGGCGCGCACTCGACGATCGAGTCGGTGTCGCACTCGAACTCGGAATCCTGCGCCAAGTCCCTGCTCGTCTCGGGATCAGTCTTCTCACTGCATGCCGTGGCGACCATCATCAGCGTGGCGAGCGCTGCCAGGACACGGTGAGGCCGGGATCGAGACCTCTTCATCGTTGAACCGTCCATGATCGTCGTCCCCGATCCCGCGTGGTGGAGTTCCCCGGTGTGGACCCTCGCGCTGGGTGACCGCACCGTGAGCTGAGTGACTTAGCGTCACTAAGGTAGCGACTATAGAAACAGGATCCGCCCGGTAGGTCAAGGCAGACCCCTCTGTGCGGCGATGAGCAGAGGAGAGGAGTCGATTCCGGTGAACGTGGACTCAGTCGACGATGCAGGGGTTGATCAGGGAGCCGATGCCCTCGATCGTGACGGTCACCTCGTCGCCATCACGCAGGTAGCGAGCCGGGTCCCGGGCGAAGCCGACACCGCGGGGCGTTCCCGTCGCGATGACGTCGCCGGGTTCGAGACGGATGTGGCGTCCGACGTAGGCGACGAGCTCCGCGCATCCGAAGATCATCTCGGCCGTCGAGCTCTCCTGGAGGCGTTCGCCGCTCACGTCACAGGTGATGGCGAGCCGCTGCGGATCGGCGATCTGGTCGGTGGTCACGATCCATGGGCCCAGCGGGCAGAAGCTGTCGAACGACTTGCCGCGTACCCACTGACCGTCGCCGAACTGTGCGTCCCGGGCGGAGACGTCGTTGCAGCACGTGTAGCCGAACACCGCGTCGAGCGGATCCGCCGGGCCTCGCTCGAGGCTCTCATCGTCCACGCGCCTGCCCAGCACGATCGCCAACTCGGCTTCGTAGTCGACCCGTGAGGAGCGCTCGGCCGACCAGCGGATCGGCTGACCCGGCCCGATGATGCTGTTGGGTGTCTTGGCAAAGAGCAGCGGTGCGTCGGGAACCTCACCGCCGGACTCGCGAACGTGGTCCGCGTAGTTGAGGCCGATGGCGATGAGCTTGGAAGGGCGAGCCACGGGAGCGAGGAGCGTGACGTCAGCGTCGGCGACCGCGTCCGACCCGGAAACGGACAGATCGTCACCATCAGCGAGCGCTTCGCGGAACACGTCGGCGCCCGGGTGGTCGGACTCCCGGCGAAGCAGAACCCAGCCGTCGCCCTCGGCGCGGGCCAGATGAACCACGTCGGAGTGTCGGACCCGCGCGATCTTCACGCGACGTGCTCCATAGCAACGAAGATTACCGGGATCGTTGGTCACCCATTCGCCGTGCCGCTACAGCGCGGGAAGCTCGGCGTTGTCATAGGCGCGCGCTAGGGAGGTATCCGTGGTGACCAGCACGGCAGAGAGCTTTTCGGCCAGTTCCACGTAGAGCGCGTCGACGAGGCGGAGATTCTCACGACGTTTCCAGGCGCCGGCCACGAGGAGGTGCAACGCATGTCGCTCGACGGACGCTGCGGCCAGGAGGTCCAGGTTTTCGGAAACCTCCTGCTCAACGAGGCTCCCCGCGTGGTGTAGACGGCCGAAGGCCGAGAGAACCTCGGAATCGAAGTGCGCCGGCGCGTGGAGGTTCCGGCCGGCGAGGACTGCTTGAACGGAACGAGCGCTGCTGCTGCCTGTCAAGACATCGACCATGGCCGACGCATCGACAACCACGTGCTCAGGCAAGGCCCTCGAGCTCGTCCTTCGCACCCCGGACCGCCTCGATGACCTGTTCGTGCGTCACGCCGGTCGGCTCGCGTGCCATGACCTCCTCGAGCCATGCGGTGGTTCGGGCACCGGCCAGGGCGCTACGCACGGCCTCCTGGGTGAGCTTCGACACGTTGAGGTCGGCCGCACGCGCCTCAGCCGCCAGATCATCGGGCAGGTAGACGTTCACTCGACCCATGCGCATAGTATACACACAAGCGGAGGGCCCTAGTTCGAACCCTCGTCGGTCTCGGGCCGGCCCTGGAGAAGAGCGTCGCGCACGGCGAAGTAGGCAGGTTTGGGTTCGCCGGACTCGTCGAACAGGAGGGCGTCGGCCTCTTCGTATCCGATGAATCCCGTGGTGAGGGGATGGTTCCAGAGGGGCCGCTCGTCGGTGACGCCCCAGATCAGGATGTCGGTACACCTCGGTATCGACAGGCAGGTCTCGACTTCCTTCCGATAGTTGTCGGCCTGGTACCCGAAGCGGTCCTCCCGAGCCGGGTCGACCGGGTTGTCGAGCTCGGAGATCCACACGTCGACACCGAGGTCGGCCACCTCTTCCATCGTGGCCCGGAGAAGATCGAAATCAGGCTCCCGGTCGAGGAGCTCGGTGAACATGAGATGACCCTGGAAGCCCACCGCATCGATGGGAGCACCCGCGGCGACCAGGTCGCGCACCAGATTCACCAGACCCTCGGCCTTGACGGGGAAGTACTCGACGTAGTTCTCGTTCAGGACGAGGTCGACGCCCTCGGGTGCTTCCTCGTCGACGATCTCGAAGAGCTCGACGATGTAGTCGGGCCCGAGCACGTCGTAGAAGTGGTTCTGATAGATCTCACCCGACTGGCCCAGCGTCGGGAGCGGTTCGTTGATGACGTTGATCTTGTCGATCTCCGGATAGCGCTCGAACAGCTCACGAGCCCGAGTGCGCAGCACTTCTCGCAGCTCCTCGGGATCGGTGATGCCCTGCACCCAGCCGGGATCGGGAAAACCCGGGAGATCGTCGAGGAACTCCTGATCCCACGCAAAGTGAAATGCCGCCTGGTCGAGGTCGTTCTCCCGGGCGACCTCGTAGAGCTCGGCGGGGGCTCCCCAATTCGGTTCATCGCGCTCGGGCCAGGTTTCTCTCCATGAGACGTCGTGTGTCGCGATCAGGTTTCCCTCGTCGAGACCGATCTGCCAGCCCGGTTCACCGGCATCCTGCGGGAGAAGGAAGCCGATGTTGACGCCGGCGAGCTCACCCGCTTGCCAGAGCCGGCAGTCACCGTCGGCACAGGCTTCTTGGGCGGTCTCCGCGGTCTCCGGCGCGTCCCGCTCCTTCCCCGTCTCGGCGTCGTTGCCCGATTGACTGCAGGCTGCGACCACCACGGCGATTGCAACCAGGCAGGCAACGGTCGCTCGCTCGCGTCTCGTGATCCTCGTGATCCTCATGCGAAGACGATGGTCTTGGTGCCGTAGACGAGGACGCGGTGTGCGAGGTGGAGGCTGACGGAACGCGCCAGCACGGTCTTCTCGATGTCGCGGCCCTTGCGTACGAGATCGTCGACGGTGTCGCGGTGGCTCACGTGGATGACGCCCTGGTCGATGATCGGGCCGTCGTCGAGATCCTCGGTGGCGTAGTGCGCGGTGGCGCCGATCAGCTTCACGCCCCGCTCGTGGGCCTGGTGGTAAGGCTTTCCGCCGGCGAACGCCGGGAGGAACGAGTGGTGGATGTTGATGATCCGGTTGCGCCAGCGCTCGACGAACCCGCCGGACAGGATCTGCATGTAGCGCGCCAGAACCACGAGGTCGATGTCGTGCTCGTCGAGCAGCGCGAGCACAGTGGCCTCCTGGTCCGCCTTCGTGGACGTTTCGATCGGAAGGTGGTGATAGGCGACGCCGAAATAGCCGGCCAGCTCCGCGTGATCGGGGTGGTTCGAGATCACGAGTGGGATCTCTGCGCGTAGCTCGCCCGTCTCCCAGCGGGCCAACAGGTCGTGGAGGCAGTGAGGCTCGCGCTGACGCGAGGATCGCCACCCGCGGTACGGGATCCGAGAACGCGAGCCCGACCTGCATCCCGAAGCGCTGTGCAACCTCGCTGAACGCGGGAGCGATGGCCTCTCGCCCGAGCGCGAACCCGGCGAGCTCGAACTCGACACGCTGGAAGAACACGCCGTCCTCGAAATCGGTGTGCTGCTCGGCGTGCACGATGTTGCCGCCGTTGGCGGCGATGAACTCCGCCACACCGGCCACGAGCCCCGGCTGGTCGGGGCACGACAGCGTCAGGATGGCAGTCTCGGAACGCGCTCCTGAGGATGTCGTCATCTCAGGAACTCCCGTGCAGAGGAAAGTAGCCGGGCACCCGGTGGTGCAGTGTGTCGAGATACACCTTCGCCTCGGGTGGCTTGGCGAAACGGCCGTGCGACCAACGGATCTCGACGTGACCGTCGACCGGTACGTCGTTGCCCGTGTCGTTATCGCGCACCGACGCCTGCCACCGCACGGTCGGCTGGCCGGCCTCGTCACCCCACACGTCGAAACTGCGCAGGTCAAAGCGCTGTCGCCAGTCCCACGGTGTGGCGATACGCAACCGCAGGGTGCGACCCGACGAAGCACCGAGCACGAAATACGGAGCATTCGCGATTCGCAGCAACCGCCACAACATCTGTTCTCGGTCACGCTTGTGTTCGAGTCGATCCCGCCACCGCGCCGCGGAGCTCCGGGCAACCTCGGCGGAGAACTTTCGGGCCACCAGCGCGGTGGACGCCGACCAATCGCCGCGGAGACTCTCGCGGAGCACACCGCGGTGGTCGCGCGTCAGGTCGGCGGCGAACGGGGGCAGCCCCAGGTCAGCAGGCAGCTCGTGACGCACCGCCTCGTAGAGCTCCTGATACGCATCGGGGGCCACAGCGAGAAACCAGTCGTCGGATGTGGCTTCGCGTGCACGTCGGAGCGAATGGTCGAAGAGCGACGCCGGCGACGCGTTCACGAGGATCTTCGACAGGTACTTGCAGCTCACGAGGTACACGTGGTCGATGCGCAGGTCGGCCGGAACCGGGTCCTCCCCCGGCACTCGCTGGTTTCCTTTCCACTCGACGATTCTCGGGCGTCGGCCGGCCAACGTGTCGTCGGCGTCGAGGAGTGCTCGACCGTTGGCCCACGCGGCGGCGAACTCTGCGCGGTACTCCCCCACCGTTCGCATTGAGCCCAGCCGCTCCCACACTCCATCGTCGACGTTGCACAACTCGGGTGGCCGCGTGGACAGCGCCTCATCGAGAGTGAAGGCGCCCAGGGTCGCGAGGCCTGTGACGATCTCGGTGATCTCGGTACGTGCGGCGGGCACGACTTCTCAGCGTCCGGGCGAGTACGTCGAGCGTTCCACCGCACGCACGACGCTATGCCGTCGTCGGACGGGACGGGTCGAGGAGGTCGCCGATCGGACGACCGTCGCTCTCCCCGATGGCGTAGGCGGCGAGGCGGTCTCTGCCGCTCTGCGAGAGCAGCTCGACGGCATCGACGATCAACTCGCCGCGCGCCTTGCGCAGTGCCGCACCTCCTGCGCTGGCGGGCACAGGCAGGTCCGTCGTGAGGAGAACCAGCGGCTCGGGTTCGCCGTCGTGGAGTCGCATCACGGCGGCTCGTCCGAGTGCGTTCCACAACACGTCGGAGCGCCGCAGACCGGCATGCCCTGTCGTGAAGCCACCTGCGAGATCGAAGTGCCACGTCCGCCCTGTTGCATCACGTGCGCGCAGGTCGGCCGTGGTCCCGGCAACCTGACGTCGCGTGACGACGACGTCGTCGAATCCGGCGAGGCGCAGGAGCTCCTCGGCGACTTCCTTCGCCGCTCGCCCTTCGCGCACGAGCCGCGCGATCGGGTCTTCGTGGGCGGGGAGAGGCTCGGGTGCGGCCGGGAGTTCGACACGCTCCCGGGCGAGTCGGGTCTCCTCGTGTGCCCGCAGAAGCCGTTCCTCACGCACCCGCTCCCGGGCGGCAGCGACATACTCGCCGTCGGTGTCGTACCCGACGTAGCGGCGGTCTGTGCGCACCGCCGCCACCGCGGTGGACCCCGACCCCATGAACGGATCGAGCACGAGGTCGCCCCGATAGGTGTAGAGCTCGATGCAGCGCTCTGGAAGCTCGACCGGAAACGGCGCGGGATGCCCGACCCTCGTGGCGCTCTCGGCCGGAATCTCCCACACGTCGGTCGTGGCCTCCATGAACTCGTCCTTCCAGATCGAGTCCTCGGAGGGAAGTGTGAGATTGGCGCGTTCGCGACGGTTCTTCGCTCGGTCGAACCGACCCTTGCTCGCCACGATCACCCGCTCGGTGAGATCACGCAGAACCGGGTTGGCGGCACTCTGGAACGACCCCCACGCACAGCTCCCGGCAGCGCCCTTCGCCTTCATCCACACGATCTCGCCGCGCAACAGCAGATGCAGCCTGTTCTGGAGGATGTCGATCACGTCGGCCGCGAGCGAGCGGTAGGGGCGACGCCCGAGATTGGCGACGTTCACGGCGATGCGACCGCCCGGCTCGAGCTTGTCGACACACTCGGCAAAGACGTCGGTGAGCATCTCGAGGTACTCGAGGTAGCTGGCCGGTATGTGACCCTCCCCCAACGCCTCCTCATACTCCTTGCCGGCGAAGTAGGGCGGCGACGTGACGACGAGCGCCACCGACGACGACGCGACACCGTCCATGGACCGTGAATCACCGACCACGATCTCGTCGACCATCGAGGGAGCCGCGACGTGGTCGTCGTCGGAGATCTCGGGTTCGGTGAAGCGCTCGTAGAAGGCGGAGGCGTCGTGAGCCTCACGCTTGCCGGTGCCGAAATTCGAGGTGGCGGTGGGACGCCGCGTGCGCGCCGAGGATTCGAGTGGGGATTCGAGTGCGGATTCGAGTGCGGATTCGAGTGCGGATTCGGACGCATCACCGACCGCCTCCAGATCCGCCCGCTCCGACTTCGCCATGGTGATACCCGTCCCCCGTTTCGACGATGTTCGCACACGACCCCCGGGAGCCGCGTCATGGGACAGACTCGCGGTCGGGTGTGACACTCACCCCGTGGGGGAAGGCGACAGCGTGGAGCAGGCAGGCCGAGAGCCAGACCCGAAAAGCGCGGAATCGGCCGACTTCTACGACGAGATCTACGCCCGGAAAGACTACGAAGGCGAAGCCGCCCGTATCGCCGCTCTCGTACGGCAACGGAACGCCACCGCCACGACCCTGCTCGACGTGGCCTGTGGCACAGGCCGCCATCTCGAACAGTTCGCAGGGTCGTTCGCGTGCGAGGGGCTCGACATCAATCCGGCACTCCTCGAGATCGCGCGTCGACGCTGCGGAGACGTGACCTTCACCCAGGCGAACATGACCGCCTTCGAACTCGGACGCACATTCGATGTCGTCACGTGTCTGTTCTCGGCGATCGGCTACGCCCGGACCGTCGATCGTCTCGATGCCGCAGTGAGCACCATGGCCCGGCACCTCGCGCCCGGTGGCGTGCTCGTGGTGGAGCCGTTCGTCAAGCCCGATGAATGGGTTGTCGGGCGCGTGGCAGTCGAGACACCGGTCGACGACGGCCGCCGTGCACTGGTGCGCATGGCCACGAGTGACCGTGTCGACGACCTCGCCCTACTCGACCTGCACTACCTGTCGGGTCGTGACGCCGAAGTCGAGTACTCACGCGAACACCTCGAGATCGGGCTGTTCACCTTCGAGCAGTACACGGCAGCATTCGAGGCGGCGGGACTCGAGGAAATCACCGTCGACACCGAGGGACTCATCGGACGCGGCCTCGTCACAGGCGTACGGCCCGAGCGCTAGGACTCCGGGAAGATCTCGGCCACCATCTCGACGAGCGCCTCGGCATCCGCGGGATCGTCGGGATCACCGACGAACGCCGCGACGCGGGGGCGACATGCGTCGGTAGCGCCCCCGGTTCCCGTCGTGTCGCCCGCTTCTTCCGCGAGAGCACGAACCTCCGCGACCGTGGCGCCCGCTGCGTCGGCGTCGGCATCCACCGCCACGACCGACGCACCCTCCCGGGCGAGCGCCATCGCTGCGGCGCGGCCCTGTGACGTTCCCGTGCCGGTGACGATTGCGACGCGACCACTCAGCCGTTGGCCGTCCGCTGTTGCCATGAGCTGATTTTAGATGTCGCCGCCGGCCTCGAGCTCACGCGCCGCCTCGGCCTCGGCGAGCACGTCGAGGATCTCGTCACCGATGAGCTCGTCACGGATCAACAGTTCGTCGCGCAGCGCCGCCACCAGGTGACGGTTCTCGTCGAGAGTGGTGCGCACGTCGGTCTTCGCCTGGTCGAGGAGTCGTTCGACGGCCGCGCGCGCCTCCTTGTCGGCGAGCACCTTCGTCACGAGACCCTGCGAGACGGGACCTGCCTCGACGGCCTCGAAAGACACGAGGGAGCCGGCCATCCCGAGCGCTCCGACCATGACGGCCGCAATGCGCGTGGCAGCTGCGAGGTCGCTGCCCGGTCCCGTTCCCGACTCACCGAGAAACAGCTCCTCGGCCGTCATGCCGCCGAGCGCGATCTGGATCTGGGACGTGAGCTCACTGCGAGTCTTGGTGAAGCGCTCTTCGAGATCCGAATGTGCGAGCAGGCCGAGCGCCTCCCGACGCTTGATGATCGAGAGGACCTCGAGCTTGCGGTCGACGCCGACGACGTGCGCCATGACGGCGTGGCCGGCCTCGTGGGTGGCGATCGAACGCTTCTCGTCGTCGGTGTACTCCACAGGTTGTTTGAGACCGATCTCCTCGGTGAACTTCGCCTGCTGGAGGTCACCCCAGTCCATGGCGTCACGCTCGTCGCGCAACGACCACACGAGTGCCTCGTCGAGGAGATGCTCGATCATCACCGGCGAGTAGCCGAACGTCATCGCCGCCAACTGATCGCGCCGCTCCTCCTTGTCGAGCTCGGGAACGTGCGCCTTCTTGTCGAGGTAGTAGTCGAGGATCTCGCGGCGTCCGGAGCGACCGGGCAGGTCGAAGTGGATCGAGCGGTCGAAGCGACCGGGGCGCAAGAGTGCGGGATCGAGGTCGGCCGCACGGTTGGTCGCGCCGATCACGAGGATGTTGGCGCTCGTGGGCGGGCGCTTCTCGAACTGGCGCGATTCGGGGAGCCAGCGGTTGACGAGGTCGATCCCCGCTCCCCGAAGACGTCGGCCGACCGTGGGCTCGTCGAACGATTGGAGTTGCACCAGCAGTTCGTTGACGACGCCGCTGATACCTTCGCGCTGTCCCGACCGTTCGACGGTGCGTCCCGCGTCCGGGCCCACGCCGTGCGTGCCGTTCGTGCCATCGAGCGCGCGCTGGATGGACAGCTCGGCGGGAATCGGGGAAGAGCGCATGCCGGAGCGGGCACCGGCGATGGCGTCGATCTCCTCGAGGAATCCGATCGCACCGCCCTCCTTGCGGGCCGCCTTGCGCAGGCTGCGGAAGTAGGAACGGATCTTGCGGTTCGTCTGCCCGTAGTACATCGACTGGAAGGAGCTCGCCGACGCGAACAGGAACGGTACCCCGGCCTCGGCGGCCATCGCCTTGGCCATATAGGTCTTGCCGGTACCGGGTGGGCCCTCGAAGAGAAGAGCACGGCGCGGCGTCCCGCCCATCCGGTCGCGGAAGGTCTTGTAGGCGAGGAAGAGGTTCAGCGTCTTGACGACCTCTTCCTTCACGATCCCGAGGCCGCGCACGTCGTCGAAGCGGACGCTGATCTCACTCGGTCGGTAGAGCACGTGGGG
Source organism: uncultured Actinomycetes bacterium (assembly GCA_963704035.1). Taxonomy (GTDB): domain Bacteria; phylum Actinomycetota; class Acidimicrobiia; order IMCC26256; family JAOSJL01; genus JAOSJL01. The sequence continues at coordinate 553,822 of CAVPGR010000004.1, forward strand.
CGAACGCCCCGCGAACAAAAGCGGCGCCAACAACGCGCCGACGAGGATCGTTCCGAGGATGATGACGGGCAGGTAGTCGGGCAGCCACTCCGGTGGAGCGGGGAGTCCGAGTTGCACGGGGTTGCCGGTTGCCCACCGCAGGTACATGAAGGCCGCTGCAACCGCCAGCACGGCGACCACCGTGGAGAGCCTCCGCCGGCGGTGACGCTCCCGGTCATCGGACACGTCGGCGCGTCCACGCAGCACCGCTGTCTCGCGCAGGACGTCGGTGTCCTGGAGGTCGGAGTCGGCAGGACCGACATCGTGCCGCGTGGGCCGCGGCCTCGACATCAATGTCGCGTGGTCTGGATCGTCTGACACGCATCGTGAAACTCCTCGAGGCTGGTGACCACTTAGAGTAGTCGCTGTGGGCGGCCGAGGACAGACCCGATTTGGACAGATTTCCGCCAGTAAACGCCGGGCTCTCTATGCGGGCCTGATCTTTTCGGGGATGTCGTCGCGCATCGGGTTGGCCTGGTCCCGGTCGGACAGCACGGGCCGGGCATCCGGCCAGTCGACCTCGATCGCCGGATCGTTCCACGCCACTCCCAGTTCGTCGTCGGGGTCGTAATAGCCGTCGACGAGGTACGTGATCGTGAGGTCGGTCATGGCGTAGAAGCCGTGGGCGACACCTCGGGGGATGTAGACACCACGGTGGTCGTGTTCGCCGATCTCGAGCGACAGCGTGTTGCGGTTCGTCGGCGACGACTCCCGCAGGTCGTGTAGCACGACGAGCGCCCGGCCGAACGGCACGTACCAGTAGTCGGCCTGACGGCGGTGGTAGTGCAGGCCCACGAGCGTGCCTTTGGTGCGGTCGGCACGGTTCGCCTGGATCATGGGAGCGGCGCCGGGAATCCATTCGTGGCGCCACGACTCGAGGAAGAACCCGCGATCGTCGGAGAAGATCTTCGGCTCGACGACGTAGACGCCATCGATGACATCGGATGCGGTGACAGTGGCCATGACGGTGCAGCCTGACCCGCTCAACCGAGGGTTCGCAACACGAGGATCGTGACCGCTGCGAGAATTGCTGTCCCCACGACGACGGCGAGTTCCGTCGCACCAGCGGTCGGCCCCGTGCCAACGATGGCCAGCGCCACGAGCCAGGCGTTACGCACGATGGTGCGCGCGGAGATCGGTTCGTCGGACGTTCCCCCGAAGCAGGCGCACGGGACCTCGACGCCCCGCGAGAGCGTTGACGCCACAGCCACGGAGAAGAGGATCAGAAGACCGAGCGCCACGCAGGTGGGGATGACCGACGATGGCCAAGCCACGAGTCCGACCGCCACGAGCAGCTCGATCACCGGCAGCCCGACGGCAACAGCCGGCACCGCCTGGGCGGGAACGGCGAGCGCCTCGAGGCGAGCCGGTAATCCGTCGCGGTCGCGCAACTTGGCGACAGCCGCAGCAACGAGAACGCCGGCCAGCACGAGCCGGGCAGCCCATGCGAGCGCGGCCACCGGTCAGGTCGCGAGGGAAGGGTACGTACCCCGGTGGAACAGCAACGGCGGCAGAGTGGGCTGGAACTGGCCGAGCTCCACGACACGCCCGACGACGATCGTGTGATCCCCGGCGTCGTGTTCCGCGTCGATGCGGCAGTCGACGAAAGCCACGGAGTCGCTCAGGATCGGTGACCCGGTCGCTGCGGTGTGGAAGGCCACATCTGCGAAGCGGTCGATGTCTCTCGTGGCGAAGTTGCGACACACCTCGGCCTGGTGCTCCCCGAGGATGTTCACGGCGTACGAGCCGGTCCGCTGGATCCGCGGCCACGTCGACGACGACTTCGCCGCACAGAAAAGAACGAGGGGAGGATCGAGCGAGACCGACGAGAACGCGTTCGCCGCCATGCCGACGGGCTCGCCGTCGACCATGGCCGTCACGATCGTGACGCCGGTGGCGAAGTGACCGAGGATCGTGCGGAACTCGTCGGGATCGACCACCGGACTGTCCGTGGCGTTGCCGGTCACGTGATCGTTTCCCTCGTCAGCTCGAGTGCGGTGCCCTCGGAGGCTGCCAGGATGTCGCTGAGGCGACCGGCCTCCCGGAGGTCCTGTGTGTAGCGCAGAAGCGTGTCGACCGTCGGATCGTCGTGGTACGGATCGTGGTGGAACAACGCCAGGGTCCTCGCTCCCGCTTCGGCAGCCACGTGCACCGCGTAGTCGACCGTGCAGTGACCCCATGCCCGACGGGTCTCGAATTCGTCGCGGGTGTACTGCGCATCATGGATGACGAGGTCGGCGCCGTCGCAGAGCTCGAGAACGGCGGTCGGGATGTAGTCGTCGGAGTCGTCGGGAGAACACCCGGGGCCATGATCCGGGATGTACGCCACCACGCACCCGCGCTGTTCGATCCGGAAACCGAGCGTCGGGCCGTTGTGGCGCACGCCTCGGGTGCGCACCTTGGCACCACCGATGGCGAAATCGTCGTCGGTGGTGTCGTGGAAGGTCACCGCTGCCGCGAGTTCCTGGGTCGTGATCGGAAAGAACGGGGGCCCCATGAAACGTGCGAAGACCTCTTCGAGATGCCCCTCGGGCTGCACGGGGCCGTAGATATCGAGGCCCTTCCCTCCGGCGAAGAGCGGCCCGAAGAACGGAAGGCCCTGCACGTGGTCCCAGTGGAGGTGGGTGAGAAGAACGTTCGCGTGGTAGCCCCCGTTGCAGCTCCCCTCCGAGACGAGTTGCTCTCCGAATGACTTCACACCGGTGCCCAGGTCGAGGACGAGTGGCTCCTCGTCGGGTGTGGTGAGCTCGACGCACGACGTGTGGCCGCCGAAGCGCTCGAAACGCGAACCCTCACACGGTGTCGAACCTCGCACCCCGTGAAACCGAACGGACAGATTCCCCACGTCCCCCACGGGAAGCGAGGTTACCGCCACACGCCGGTCGCTGTTTCGGCGGCGGCTCCCGCCCTGCCGCCGCATCGACCCTGACAGTCAGCGGGCCACGACCTCGGTGAGCACGCCGAGGAGCCGGTCGACGTCGTCGGTCGTGTTGTAGACATGGGTGCTCACGCGGATCGAGGTCCCCCGCACGCTCACGTAGACGCCGGCATCGTGGAGGTGACGTCCGACCTCGTCGGGGTCCAGACCATCCGGCAGGGCGAGGCCGCTCAGGTGCGCAGAACGCAGATGCTCGGGCGCCACAACGAGGCCGATTGCCTCCGCCCCCTCGAGGAGACGCTCCGTGAGGACAACGCAGTAGTCCGCGATCGCCTCGATGCCGAGCTCGGCGACGAAGTCGAGGCCGGCGATCGCAGCCGGGGTGAGCGCGAAGTTCGACGCCTCGCCGACGTCGAATCGACGGGCTCCGGGTCGGAGCTCATCGGTGTAGTCGACCAGGCGCGCAAAGTCGTCGCTGCGCGCGCGTTCCTGCCATCCGTATTCGAGTGGCTCCCCGTCTCGACGGTCGGGGGCCATCCACAGGTAGCAGATTGAATACGGACCGAAGAGCCACTTGTAGGCCGCGCCGATCACGTAGTCGGGCCGGATCTCGGTGACATCGAACGGGGCAGCACCGATCCACTGGATTCCGTCGATCACGAATGTCGCCTCAACACGCCGGGTTGCCTCGCCGACCGCCTGCACGTCGACCCGTGATCCGTCGGACCAGTGGCAGGGAGGAACGGCGACCACGGCCACGGTCTCGTCGATCGTGGACAGGAGAGCCGCGGTCCAGTCACCGTCGGCGGGGCGCTCGACGGTGTGAACGCTTCCACCATCGCGTTCGGCCACCACGCGCCACGGGTAGACGTTGCTCGGGAACTGCCCCGCGAGCACCACGATGCGACGCCCGGGCGGAACCGACACCGCCTGGGCCGCGATACCGATCCCGTAGCTCGCGGAGGGAATGATGGCGGTCCCCTCGCCGTCGCCGTCACCGACGAGTCGTCCGAAGCGGTCGCGCAGAGCCTCGACCGGATCGAAGAAGTCGCCGCCACCGATCTCCCAGGGATGCAGCTTCCTGGCGAGGCCGTCTCGACCTGCCTCGTACACGGACCGTGGTAGTGGTGACATGTACGCGGAGTTCAGGTACGCGACATCCTCGGGTATGTCGAAACGATCGCGCTGGCAGGAAAGCGGCATCTGGTCGCCTCTTCGGCGTCTATTCGGGCGTCTATTCGGGAGAGGTGTAGGGACGCTCCCGGTCCTTGGCCGCTTCGCGGGTGAGCACCATCACCTTGCGACGGAAGTAACAGACCTCTTCACCGCGCTGGTTGAACCCGCGGCTCTCGACAGTGACGATGCCGCGGTCGGGCTTCGACGACGACACCTTCTTGTCGAGGACCTTGGTCTCCGCGTAGATCGTGTCTCCGTGGAACGTGGGCGCACGGTGCAGGAGGCTCTCGACCTCGAGGTTGGCGATCGCCGCCCCGCTGACGTCGGGGACGCTCATGCCTAGAACCAGTGAGTAGACGAGGTTGCCGACAACGACGTTCTTGCCGAACTGCGTCTGGGTCTCGGCGAACCAGGAATCCGTGTGCAACGGATGATGGTTCATCGTGATCATGCAGAAGAGGTGGTCGTCGTACTCGGTGATCGTCTTGCCCGGCCAGTGCTTGTAGACGTCGCCGGGCTCGAAGTCCTCCAGGTACCGACCGAAAGGGCGCTCGTGAATCGTCATGACCGCCAGCATGGCAGAGCAACTGATCGGGCCTCACACCGCGCCACCGGTAGCGTGGATGGCCCATGGCAGCACCACACTGGCAGACCGTCGCAGGCTTCCGCCGCGATCCCGACGCCATCCGCGACACCCACCTGGACCGTCACGTCCTTCGGCGGGTCCTGAAATACGCCCGCCCCTACCGCTGGCTGCTGATCGGCTTCATCGTCACGGTCATGGCCGGCGCCGTTGTCTCCGTACTGCCGCCCCTGCTGTTGCGCGCACTGCTCGACACGGCGGTGCCCGAGGAAGACACCGCACTCGTGGGGTGGCTGGCCATCGGTGCCGTGCTGCTCGCCGTAGCGGCCACGGCCTTGTCGCTCGCCCAGCGCCTCTTCTCGGCACGGGTCGGTGAGGGACTCATCCACGACCTGCGTGTGAAGCTCTTCGACCACGTGCAGCGCCTGCCTCTCTCCTTCTTCACGCGCACACAGACGGGGGCGCTCCAGACACGTCTCAACCACGATGTCGTCGGTGCACAGCAGGCCGTCACCGGAACGCTCGGAACCGTCGCGTCGAACGCCGTCAACATCGTGGTCACACTGGTCGTGATGTTCGCCCTCGAATGGCGGCTTACTCTGCTGACGTTGGCGGTACTTCCCGCGTTCGTCATCCCCGCACGGCGCGTCGGTCGCAAGCTCCAACGTGCGACACGCGAGTCGATGGAGCTCAACGCCGACATGAACACGATCATCACCGAGCGGTTCAACGTCTCGGGCGCGTTGCTCGTGAAGCTCTTCGGGCGCCACGGCGTCGAACGTGATCGCTTCGACGAGCACGGCAGCGCGCGTCCGTGACATCGGCGTGCAGACAGCGATGTACTCGCGGGTGATCTTCGCCGCACTAGCGTTCGTCGCCGCGTTCGGAACCGCGATCGTCTACTACCTGGGTGGTCGACTCGTGATCTCGGGCACCATCGAGATCGGAACGCTCGTCGCGTTCGTCGTCTACGTGGGTCAGATCTACCAACCGCTCACACAGCTCACGAACGCACGTGTCGATGTGATGACCGCTGTCGTGTCGTTCGAGCGGGTCTTCGAGGTGCTCGACTACGAGAGCCTCATCGCTGATCGTCCCGACGCCGAGGATCTCGAGGATCCGAAGGGCCGGGTCGAGTTCGACCACGTGTGGTTCCGCCACCCTCCGGGCTCGCTCACCTCGATCCCGTCCCTGGAGGCTGACGACACCGTCCGTGCCGACGACGACACGCTGGTGCTACGCGACGTGAGCTTCACGGTGGAGCCGGGCGAGACGGTGGCGCTCGTGGGCCCGTCGGGTGCGGGCAAGACCACGATCGCGATGATGGTCCCCCGCATCCACGAGGTGAGCGACGGTCGGGTGATGGTCGACGGTCACGACGTGGCCGGGCTCAAGCAGGAATCCCTGCGCTCGGCGATCGGGTTCGTGAGCCAGGACCCACACATGTTCCACGAGACGATTCGCGACAACCTACGTTTCGCCAAGTTCGACGCCTCCGATGAGGAGCTCACGCAAGCCTGTCGCTCCGCGCGTATCCACGATCTGATCGCTTCGTTGCCCGACGGCTACGACACGCTCGTGGGCGAGCGCGGCTACCGGCTGTCCGGTGGGGAGAAGCAGCGCATGGCGATAGCGCGCGTTCTCCTGAAGGATCCCGCGATCGTGATCCTCGACGAGGCGACCTCGCACCTCGACTCGGAGTCGGAGGCGATGATCCAACGGGCGCTCGCCGAGGCGCTGCACGGCCGCACCGCGCTGATCATCGCCCACCGCCTCTCGACGGTCGTGTCATCGGACCGGATCCTCGTGGTCGAGGACGGCCGGATCGTCGAGTCGGGTGGGCACGCCGACCTGCTCGCGGCCGGAGGGCTGTACGCCGAACTCACCCGGACCCAACTCGGAGGAAACGGCCACGGTGCAGGAAGGGACGGTGATCCCGCCTCCGGGCCCGAACCCGACCCTCTCGACGCTCTGTTGGGCGGTGTGGCGCCTCGCCCCTCTGTGTCCGGGTCGCGTGGGGGTCGGCCGGTACCATCGGGGGGGCCGGGCGATCAGCCCGACACCTGAGTACTCCCTCTTGTCTGGCTTCTCTTTGTCTTCACGTCCGTCTTCGCCGTGTGGATCTGCTGATGCCTGACGTGCCGGACGATTCCGACGCGCGCGTGACCCGGGCGGACCGCCGCCACGCACGCGAGCAGCGACGCCGCCGACGGCGTCTCCTGGTGACCGGGAGCATCGCGGCGGTCATCACCGTGCTGATCGGCATGGTCGCCACCGACACACTGCGACTCCCGGGCGAACCGTCGCCGAAGCTCGCGGATGCCAGCACGGGCGCGTCGGCGGACGCTGTGGTCGGCGACGTTCCCGACGTGGAATCCGCCACCCGGGAACTCACGGTCGAAGATCCCCTTCGCCTGTGGGTCGGCGGCGACTCGCTGGCCGGTGCGCTGGGGCCCGCTCTGGGCGCCTACGCCGCCGAGAGTGGCGTCGTACGAACCTGGTACGACTCACACACGTCCAGCGGCCTCGTCGATCGCACGATCATCGACTGGCGCGAAGAGGCCGACCAGCAGATGGTGGAGGTCAACCCCGAGGCCGTCGTGTTCATCATGGGCGCCAACGACAACGTCGTTGTCGACGATTCCGGAGATTGGCGTGATGACTACGCCGCGAAGACGGGCGAGATGATGGACATCCTCACGGGCACCGAAGGACGCCCCGTGTACTGGGTCGGTTCGCCGATCCTGGGCGACGGCACGATGGACGCCCGGGTCGCCGAAGTGAACCAGGTGTTCGTGGAGCAGGCCGGGCAACGGCCGTCGGTGGCCTACGTGAACGCCCACGACCTGTTCGCTCCCGACGGTCTGTACTCCGACACATTCGAGAACCACGACGGAGAGGTCGTGACGATGCGCGACGGCGACGGCGTGCACTTCACCGGCGAGGGAGCCCGCTACCTCGCCGGGTTCGTATGGGACCTGATCGACAGTTCGTTCCAGGTGTCGCGCTACGCGGTTCCCGGAGCCACTCAGCCGGTCGAGGAATCGGGCACACCGCCACGCTTCGACAACCCGGGCTCGGGAGCCACGACGACGTCGCCCACGTCCGGGTCGGCCACGGTGGATTCGTCCCCGGTGACGGCCCCTCCGGCGACCGAGCCGGTTCAGGTGGAGCCGCCGGCAGATCCCGCGCCTCCTCCCACCCCCGCGCCCACGCAGCCTTCGGCGCCGCCCCCGTCGTCGTCGACGACCGGACCGGTCAACCCTGGTGGTGGAGCCGGCGGGACGGGTGGGGCCGGCGGGACCGGCGACGGGACCTGATTCCCGGCAATTCCCTCTTGTCCGGATCGGGCGGGATCAGTAGTTTCGCACCTGATGGGTTGGAGGCGGGCGACGGTCCGACCAGCAGGTACCGCGTCGCAGCCGGGTACGTGGCTCCGGGGGGTCGCCGCAGGCTCTCTCCTCGTGGTCGCAGCCTGCAGCGGCGGCGGATCGGATGCGGGTGAGGCCGCGTCCGGCGAAACCGCAGATGCCGACAGTTCGTCGGTGAGTAGCGATTCGTCATCCACGACAACCGCGCCGCCCACGACCGTGCCCGCGGGTCCCGCCGTCCCCGAAGACGCGCCCCCGATCGTCAACACCGGCGACGACTTCGAAGCCATGTACCGCTCGTTCAACGAGTTCATCGAACTGGCTCGCGAATGCACCCCGACCCCGACCTCGTCGACGTGATCTACACCCCCGCGGCCCGCCGTATGAGGCGCAGAACGAGGCAGTCGGTTCGATGGCCATGAAGGGCTTGCGAATCGACGGGCGGCGGCAAGAGATCGAGTCAATAGAAGAGCGAGAGGCTCGTCCTGGACGGGCGGACCTCCGAATCAAGGACATCGTCGTGGACATGTCCTTTCCATCAGCGAGGATCCTCAACGCCGACGGAAGCATCGTTCCGAGCTCGAGCCACACACGGAGAAGATCGTGATCACGTTGCTGATCGACGACAGCCGTTGGCGCATTGGAGACAGCCTTGAACTCCTCGATAGCTTGCTGAAGCTCCGAACAATCGCTCTTGTCGCTCTGTGCAGCGTCGTTGCGACGGTCGTCGTCACTCCGTCAACAGGCTCAGCCGGCTGCGGTGCAGGCCTGGGGAAGAGCCGGTGGGTTGGCGGCGGGCACGACGGTGGTGGGTCCGGAAACGGCGGAAACGGCGGAGGCGGCGGTTCCGCGGAACCGTCCCGCTTCTACTGGCGTCACGTCATCCCGCCCGAAACGGGTGACCCGACGAGTTTGCTGTGTCCGATCTCCGACACGGAAGTCGGTGTGGAGTACTGGGAGGAGCTCATCGACCGGGCAACGGGCGAGTCCCTCGTGACTCGCACGCGGTGCGTTCCCCTCACGGCGCCCGAGCCGGAGCCGACGCCCGATCCGCCGTCGCCGGCGAGCATCTGGGACGCCGTGCCCGTTCCCGCACCGTCGGTGTCGGTCAATCCGGCCGGCGAGGGCGTGACCGGCCTCGAAACCTGGCTCTGGCTCGAAGGAACGACGACCCTCGACGTCGGCCCTCTCTCACTCGACGGGTGGAGCGTCACCGCCACCGCCGAGATCGAACGCATCGTGTGGAACATGGGCGACGGCGGATCCACCTCGGCAGCGCGCGCCGGAGGCCCGTTCGACCCCGCTGCGTCGTACACCTACGAAACCAAGTCCGGCGATCAGCCCTACACGCTCGGCGTCACCACCCGTTGGCACGGAATCGCCACCATCAGCGGCTACGGCGTCAACCTCACCGAAGACCTGGGCACCGTCACCACCACCGGCAGCCGCCCCTACGACGTCGACGAGATCCGCTCCGTCCTCATCGAATAGCGGCAGCCGCGCTCCCGGCTCGGGCGTCGAAGTGACCCGTCGGTAGCATCGATTCCATGCCTGAGAACCAGAGCGACAACAGTCTCGAGGCCGCGGCCGACGCCGTCGCCCTCTCCTCTCGCCTCGTCGACACGGCGGCGGCGAACCTCGCCGAATCGTCGTCCGACGGCGACCGGATCTCGGTGGCCAAACTCGACGAGCACCAGGTGCTCGCCTACGACCTGGCGCATGCGGCCAGCGCCGTGGAGGGGTGTCGGGCGATGCTCGCCTACGCCGAGAAGGGCGACCTCGAGTCCCGCCTGGCGCGGGCGTTCGTGGCCGACGCTGTCGCCGATCTGGGCGCCAAGATGCTCGGACGCGAGGGCGTGTGGGGAGTCGACGCCTCGGACCTCGCGTCCGCGCTGCCGTTCGTGGAGGCGCACCGCGACCCGGCCTTCCTCGCCGGGATCGCCGACGACTGCGTCACCGCGGGGACGGGCCCGACGCATCTCGACGATGACTTCGAGCTCGTGCGCGAGACGTTCCACCGCTTCGCCGAGGACCTGGTGCGCCCGGCCGCCGAGCACGTGCACCGCACGAACGCCGACGTTCCCGAGGAGATCATCTCGGGTCTGGCCGAGATCGGAGGCTTCGGCCTGTCGGTTCCCGAGGAGTACGACGGCATGGCCGCGGGCGGCGAGTCCGACTACCTCGGCATGGTCGTCGCCACCGAGGAGCTCTCGTGGGGTTCGCTCGGTCTCGGTGGGTCACTGATCACCCGTCCCGAGATCCTCACGCGCGCCATCGTGAAGGGCGGGACCGAGGAGCAGAAGCAGCGGTGGCTGCCCAAGATCGCCAGCGGCGAGCTCATGGTCGGTGTGATGGTGACCGAACCCGACTTCGGTTCCGACGTCGCCGGCCTGGGCGTCACCGCCACACCCGACGGCGACGGGTGGCGCATCAACGGCGTGAAGACCTGGGCCACCTTCGCCGGGCGGGCGAACGTCCTCATGCTGCTCGCCCGCACGAACCCCGACCGCTCCGTCGGCCACAAGGGCCTGTCGATCTTCGTGGTCGACAAGGAGCCCGAGGAGGGCCACGCCTTCCGCTTCACACAGGACGACGGTGACGACCACGGAGGTGTGATGGACGGCCGGGCGATCGACACGATCGGCTACCGAGGCATGCATTCCTACGAGGTGTCCTTCGACAACTGGTACGTGCCCGGCGAGAACCTCGTCGGCGGCGAGGAGGGCCTCGGCAAGGGCTTCTACCTCCAGATGGAAGGCTTCGAGAACGGACGCCTCCAGACCGCCGCACGAGCCGTCGGGCTCATGGAGGCGGCGTTCGGCGCCGGCCTCGAGTACGCACTGGAGCGCAACGTCTTCGGACGCAGCGTCTTCGACTACGAGCTCTCCAAGGTGAAGATCGCCCGCATGGCGATGCTCATCCAGGCCGGGCGCCAGTTCGCCTACTCGGTCGCCAAGCAGATGGCGCGGGGCGAAGGTGCGCTGGAGGCGTCGATGGTGAAGGCCTACGTGTGCCGCGCCGCCGAGTGGGTCACCCGCGAGGCGATGCAGCTGCACGGCGGCATGGGCTACGCCGAGGAGTTCCCGGTGTCGCGCTACTTCGTCGACGCCCGGGTGCTGTCGATCTTCGAGGGCGCCGACGAGACCCTGTGCCTGCGCGTCATCGCCCGCCGCCTCGCCGAACAGGCCCTCACCGCTTGAGTACGTTTGATGCGTCCGTGGCGCGCGCTATGCGCGCGCCACGGACGCATCAAACGTCATTCAAGATCCGGCGGGTCAGACACCCACTAGTCGTCGGTGGCGGGGCTCCGCTCGAGGCCGGCGCGCTCGCCCCGGCTGACGAACTTGATCGCCATCTTGCGGCTGGCTTCGTCGATCATCTCGTCCCCGAACATGACGGCCCCCCGGCGTTCCGTACCGGTGGCGTGTTCGTAGGCCTCGAGGATGTCGTGAGCCCGGTCGAACTGCTCCTGGGTGGGTGAGTAGACCTTGTTGCACGCCTCGACCTGCGTCGGGTGCAGCGCCCACTTGCCGTCGTACCCGAGCGTGTGGGTGCGGCTGGCGTAGTCGTAGAAGGCGTCGAGGTCTTTGATCTTGAGGAACGGCCCGTCGATCACCTGGAGGCCGTTGGCACGCCCCGCCATGAGGATCTTCGAGAACACGTAGTGGAAGTGGTCGCCGGGGTACTCGTCGATCTGCACACCACCCGTGAGCACCGGCATCTCCATCGACGCCGCGAAGTCGGCGGGTCCGAAGATGATCGTCTCCAGCCGCGGTGATGCTTCGCAGATCTCCTCGACGTTGATGAGGCCGCGGGTGGTCTCGATCTGCGCCTCGATCCCGACCGTGGCCTCACGGCCCATGGTCTCCTCGATCTGGGTGAGCAGCATGTCGAGCGCCACGATCTCAGCGGCCGACTGCACCTTGGGCAACATGAGCTCGTCGAGGCGCTCCGAGGAGTTCTCGACGATGTGGATCACGTCGCGGTAGGTCCACTTCGTGTCCCAGGCGTTGACGCGGACACACAGGACGCTGTCGCCCCAGTCGGAGTCGTTGATCGCTGTCACGACGTTGTCGCGGGCGGACTCCTTTTCGAGCGGCGCCACGGAGTCCTCGAGATCGAGGAACACCATGTCGGCGCCGAGCGTGGGGGCCTTGCCGAGCATCTTCTCGCTCGAACCGGGCACGGACAGACAGGAACGACGGGGCAGATCACGTGAGCGTTCGGACATGGTTTCGAGGGTACCGATACGCTCGCTCCGTGCCCCAACCGGACGCGGACAACGCAGGACCGGGGCCGGAGCCCACCCCCGAACCCCGGGTCGAACAGCTCGGCGACGGGATCTTCGCCTGGATCCAACCACACGGCGACGACGGGGTCGCCAACGCCGGGGTGATCGTGGACGACGACGGCATCACGGTCATCGACACCCTCATGGTCCGCTCCCAGTGGGAGGTCTTCGCCCGGTCGGTGGCCCGACTCGGCGCTCCCGTGCGCCGGGTCCTCCTGACCCATGCCCACATCGACCAGGTCGGCGGCACGACGGCGTTCAAGAACGCGGCGGTGTACGGGTCGCAGCAGACGAGCGACCTGCTCGACCAGCCCATGAACTTCGAGGCCTACAAGTCGTTCATGCCCCGCTTCGCCGACGAGTTCGACGATCTGGCACAGGTCGGGACCCGTACCGTGACCCACGTCATCGACGCTCCAGCCCGGATCAGCGCGCGTGCCGAGGTGCTCCCCGCTCCCGGGCACACGGCGGGTGATCTCATGGTTCTCGTCGAGGACAGCGACGTGTGTTTCGCCGGCGACCTCTGCTCATTCGGTGTCACTCCCCTGGGTTTCCAGGGCGACCCCGCCACCTGGGCCGACGTTCTCGACGTCGTCGCCGAACTCGCGGAAACGATCGTGCCGGGGCACGGCCACGTCGGGCGTGCGCAGGACGTGGCCGATCTGCGCGCCTACCTGCGCGCCTGTGTGGAGGCGAACGGCGATCCCTCGGCAATTCCTCCCGGGCCGTGGGACTCGTGGAGGGAACGCAGACACGACGCCATCAACGTGGAGCGTGCAGCGCTGCTGGCCCACGGTGACGACCAGATCCCGCCGTCGATGCTGCGCGCCATCGGCCTCGCCTGAGGCTGTCCCTACGTCAGGTGCTCGTGGAAGAATGCCAGAGTGCGCGCCCACGCCGTTGCCGCATCTTCCGGATGGTGCGCGTCGTCGCGGGTGTCGTTGAAGAACCCGTGCTCGCGTCCCTCGTAGATCATCAGGTCCGCGTTGACGCCGTGGCCGCGAAGCTCCTCTTCGAGCTCACGCACCGACTCGGGTGTGGCGAACGTGTCGTTGCCGGCGTAGTGCCCGAGCACCTCGGCGCTGATGTTCGAGTAGTCGGGATCCGCGGCCGCCCAGGGAAGGACGCCGTAGAACGGAACGACGGCCTTCACCGAATCGGGCCGCAACGCCGCCAACCACAAAGCCAGCCCACCGCCCATGCAGAAGCCGGTGACGCCGATCGACGGTGTGCTGACGGCGTCGTGGGAAACCAGGAAGTCGACCGCTCCGACCATGTCCTTGGCCGCCTGCTCCACGTTGAGCGACATCATCAACTCGCCCGCCTTGTCGGGATGCGCGTTGTCGACGGTCTCCCCGCCGTACAGGTCCGGGGCCAACGCCACGAAACCCTCGGCGGCGAACCGTTCGCAGACGTCTTTGATGTGGGGAACCAGACCCCACCACTCCTGGATCACGACCACGCCCGGCCCCGACCCCGACTCCGGCAGTGCCAGGTAGCCCTCCGTCGTCCGACCGTTGCTCGCGAACGTCACCATCTCGCCCATCGGGGTTCCTCCCGTTCTTCGTTGGTAGGCGCCGCTTCAGTAGGTGCCACTGAGCTTGCGGTGGTCCCATGACGCGATCGTCTCTGCTTTGACCACGACCACCGATCGCTTGGCACCCATCACCTGCACACCCTCGCGCACCGACTCGTCGGTGATCGGACCCCAGTAGCGCTCGTAGATCTTCTCACCGATCGCCAGCACCTCGTCGCGGTCGTCGATGATCTCGGCGCGACCCGCGATCGACACCCCGCGCAGCTCCTCGTAGACATCGCCGGCCTCGACCATGACCGTGATCCGGGGATCACGACGCAGGTTCACGATCTTCTGTGACTTGCGGTAGGTCCAGAACGCCGGATCACCGTCGATGGTGATGAACCACATCGGAACCAGATGGGGAGAGCCGTCAGCATTGACCGACGCGACCTGGAGCGTGCGGCGGTCGACGAGGATCGCTGCGATCTCCTCGTCGGTCATCTGGATCAGGTCACGTCGGCTCATTGCCCCAGGACGCTAGCGCCACGAACGGCGACGCGACGGCGCTGCGCGCTAGCTTGCCGATCTGTGGCGAGCAATCCCGACCCCACCCTCCAGGTCGCCAGCCTCTCGGGCACCACCCGGTCGCTCGACGACTGGATGACGATGTTCCACCTGTGTCTCGTCGTCCTGCCCGACGACCCCGCCGCGGCTCGGTTCCTACCCGTCGTCGAGAACCTCACCCGCGTTCTCGGCGACTCCGACGTCCGCATCGCCGCGTTGTGGCCGTCCACGGCTCCGCTCGCTCGCCGCGTCCTGGGCGACTTCGCCGATGAGAACCTCGTGTTCGTCGATCCCGACAAGGAACTGATCGCGAGCCTCGGGATCGAGAAGCTCCCGGCCCTCGTGCATCTCCGACAAGACACCACGCTGGCGGGCATCGCCGAAGGCTGGAACGCCGCGGAGTGGCAGAAGGTGGCCGACGAGCTCGCCGAGGCGATGTCGTGGTCGAACCCCGAGGTCGACGCCGGAGCGGTCCCTGCCGGAAGCGTCTCCTGGCCGGTCGAGTAGCGCCGGTCGAACTGGCGGTCGAGTAGCTCCGGTCATGAGTGACGTCTCGTTCGACCTCGATGAGCTTCTCGACAACGCCCGAGCGGCGACCGGCTTGAGCGACTTCGGGTCGGACGACTTCAGAGAAGGCCTCCAGAAGCTCCTCGAGACCTACGACCACAACGGGTTCGACGAGGATGCTCGCCGGCACAACCGTGGGCGCGTGCTGGGCCTCCTGACGGAGCGCCTACGGATCGAGGATGGCTGGGCGAAGCACCCGGAGATCCGTGATGTACGGATCGAGGCGCCGATGTACCTGACGGGCCTCCCGCGCACAGGGACGTCTGCGCTGCTGAATCTTCTGTCGCAGGATCCGGCGATGCGCCCGATGGAGCTGTGGGAAGGCATGAATCCGTCGCCCTTGCCCGGGAATCCCGCCAAGGACGACGACCCTCGGTATCTCGGGATCAAGGCCTTCACCGACCAGCTGTACGACGAGAACCCGGATTTCGCCAAGATCCACCACACGAGCGCGGACACGGCCGAGGAGTGCATCCACCTCCTGAATCACACGTTCCAGGACGTGCAGTTCGGTGTCGAGTGTCTGATGGAACCGTACGGTTCGTGGTTCCAGGAACAGGATCACCGCGCGAGCTATCTCTACTACGCCGACATTCTGCGCATGCTCCAGTGGTGCCGGCCCGGTGAGAGGTTCCTGCTGAAGTCACCCGCACACCTGTGGGCACTCGACATCCTGGTCGACATGTTTCCCGACTGTTCCATCGTCATCACGCACCGGGATCCCGTCGAATGTGTGGGTTCCTACGCGAGCATGATGGAAGCCCTCATGACCGGGCGCACGTTCGACCGCAAGGAGCTCGGGCCCACCGTCATGGAGTACCTGGCCACCAAGTTGGAATACAGCCAACGCTGCCGCGACGAGATCGAGGCGGCCCGGATCATCGACATCGGGTTCACCGACCTGGTGGCCGACCCGCTGGGAACCGTGCACCGGATCTACGACTACTTCGGGATTCTGATGACACATGAGTTGGAGCAGGCCTTTTCCGACTACACCGCCGCACACCCGCAGGGCGAACACGGGACGCACGACTACAGACTCGACGAGTACGGCCTGACCGAACAGCAGATCCTCGACAGATTCGCGTTCTACAACGAGCGCTTCGCTCCAGGGGAACGCGCGTAGAGTCGACGGTTTCCTCTCCCCCGGTCAGGGACCTGTGTCGTTGGCGCCGAGGATCGTCACGGCGACCGCGGAGCCCTGACCGCCGAGGTTGTGGGCCAGACCGAACGACGCATCCTTCACCTGTCGTCCGTCGGCGCGCTCCTGGAGCTGCCGGGTGACTTCGTAGATCATCCGACATCCCGTCGCTCCGATCGGATGCCCGAAGCTCTTCAGACCACCCGAAGCGTTGATCGGTATCTCTCCGTCGAAGTTCGCGCGTCCGTCGTTGACGAATGCCGCGGCCTCCGGCTGATCGCAGAGCCCCAGATCCCCGATGTTGAGCAGCTCGGTGATGGTGAAGCAGTCGTGGACCTCGGCCAGGCCGATCTCGGTGCGGGGGTCGGTGATCCCGGCTTCCTCGTACGCCTGGCGCGCGGCCTGACGCGTGGCCGGGAACCCGAGGTAGTCGAAGTCGGACTTGTACACGGGCCAGCCGGTGTGAACCGAGAGCTGCACGGCCTTGACCCAGGGGAAGTCGTCCTTGTGTGGGAGGTCCGCCGCCAGCTCGGGGCGCGTGATGACAGCAGCCGCCGCCCCGTCGGAGACACCGCAGGCGTCGAGTCGACCCAGCGGCCAGGCCAGGCACGGCGAGCCGAGAACCTGATCGACGCTCACCTGCCGGCGAAAGTGCGCCTTCGGATGGTCGGCTCCGTTGTCGTGGTTCTTCACCGCGACCGCAGCCAGGTCTTCGCGAGTCCAGCCCCATTCGTCCATCGCCCGCGTCGCCGCGAGGGCGAAGACAGCCGGAGCCGACACCGAGCCCATGACCGGGTGGGCGCCGAGCACGTCGAGGGGGAGGCCCGACGCGGACTGGTCGAGGATCTTCTCGACGCCGCATGCGAGGGCGACGTCGCAGATGCCGGCGGCGACCGCGTAGCAGGCGTTGCGGAACGCATCGAGGCCCGACGCACAGAAGTTCTCGACGTGTGTGGCCGGCTTGCCGAACAGCTTGAGGGCGTCGACCGCCATGCCGCCCGACAGGCCCGTGAACGGGTAGAGCGATCCCACCCAGATGGCATCGACGTCGGAGGGCTCGACGCCGGCGTCCGAGAAGGCCTCGAAGCACGCGTCGGCCAACATGTCGGACGGCCCGGCCTCCCAGTGCTCGCCGAAGGGCGTGCAGCCCACGCCCGCGATCGCGGCTCGGTCACGGATTCCCTGCGGCATCACTCAGGCCTGCCTTGTCTCGGTCGGAGTTCCGGTTCCCTCGGAGGCGACGTCGGTCGGGTCGCCGCTCGGTCGGCACTTCCAGTAGTAGTTGTTGTATCCGCCGCCGCCGTGAATGCGGCGGAAGGTGAGCTCAACGTCGAGACCCGGACGCACATCGTCGGGCCGACAGTCGGTGACATCGAGGAAGATCCTGCCGCCGCCCTCCAGGTCGATCACAGCCCGGGGGATCGGCTCGGTCAGATAGCAGTTCTGGTCGATGTGGTCGAGCGTGTTCGTGAAGATCCGGCCCTTGCGGGCGAGAGGAACGTCCTCGAGCGTCCGGTACGCACCACAACCGTCGCAGACCCTTCCACCCGGGTACTGGACCAGACCGCAGGCTGAACAGCGTGCCCCGGTCAACGTCAGCTCCCTGGACAGGTCGCGCTGATACGTCACGGGCGACGCGCGCACGTCGGTCTCGATGCGCGTCACGAGCTTCCGTGACTTGAGATAGTCGCCGTAGCCGGCATCCTCGAAGCGGCGCGAGAGATCCGCCGACGCCCCGCCAGGATCCAGGTCGTACCGGTACGTCTTCGACTTCGAGCAGGAACGCATCCGCGCCCTCGCCGTAACTCGCCAGAACAAGTCGCTCGCCGGCATCGGCCCGCTCGAGGATCGCCCCGAGACACACCAGAGGATGCGCCGCCCCCGCGTACCCCATCTGCATGAACAGCTCGTCGTGGGGTTCGCCGCTCTCGGAACCGAGCTCGGCTCCGGCGGCCCGCGCTGTGCGCGGGTCGGGTGCGGCGAGGATCACTCTCGAAACATCTTGGTGCTCCAGCTCCGCGGCCGCCAACACGGCCTTCGCCGCCTCCACCAGGATGCGTCGACAGCCGTACTCGGTCTCGAACTTCCCCTGGAAGGAGTGAATCAAGCGGTCATCGGCGCGTCTCCACGGGCCGATGAACTCGTCGGCGATCGCCGCTGTCTCTCGAACCCGGACGGGCCCTGCACTCGACACGACGACGGCGGCCGCGGCATCTCCGAGCATCTGCTCCCCGATCGAGTCGGGTTCGCCCAGACGCGCGTCGGAAGCGACCACGAGTGCGTTCGTCGCCGAGCCGGATCGCACCGCCTCGACCGCCAGGCGCAACGCCGACGTTCCCGCCCGCAACGTGTCGGTGATGTCGGCCGTGAAGACGTCGCGGCGCAACCCGAGCACGGCAGCGAGCGTGGCCGCCGCGTGCTTCTCAACGTACGGGGCCGTCGTGCTCGCGAAGAACACCGCGTCGATCGCCGACGCGTCGGGGCCTGCCTCCAGGCAGTCGTGGGCCGCCTCGACGGCCATCGTGAGCGTGTCCTCGTCGCTCCCGGCCACCGCCCGGTCACCGGGAACCGCGGGTCCGCCCCACAGTGACGCCATCTCGGCGCGCGGCAACCGTCGGGGTGGCACGTAGGCGCCGTGAGAGGCGAGGTAGGCGTCGTTGCTCACCGTGGGTCTCGGCTCACTGTGGGTCTCGGCTCACTGTGCGTCCTTCTACCTTCTGACTACCTTCTGAGAATGCAGCCGTCTGCGGGCCCGCCGGCGCCACTGGCGACGAGGACGACCTCCGCGTCACTCACCTGATTGGAGGATGTCCCCCGTATCTGGCGGACCGCCTCGATGATGTTCGTCCCGTACGAGAAGCCCTCGCCGAGGAAGCCCCCGTTCGTGTTCAGGGCCAGGCGACCGCCGATCCGCAGATCGTCGCCACCTTCGCAGAATGCTGCTCCCTCACCTTCCGCACAGAAGCCGAGCGCCTCGAGTTGCATGGGGACGAGCGGGGCGAAGCGATCGTCGAGCTGCGCCACCGAGATGTCGTCGGGTCCGATCCCCGCGACCCGGTACAGCTCGTCACCCATGAGACCCATCTCGGGCAGGCCGGACAGCTGCGGCCGGCTGTAGCTCGACAACTGCTCGCCCTCGGTCGACGTGCCCTGTGCGTTTGCCATCACGAAGGCCGGCGGTTGGGCGAGGTCCACCGCCCTCTCGGCAGTCGTGACGACAATGGCGATCGCGCCGTCGACGTCGGGTGCGCAGTCGAGGGTGCGGAGAGGATCGACGATGACATCGGAGTCGATGTAGTCGGCGAGTGTGATCGGCGCGTCGTGGAAGATGGCCTGTGGGTTCTTGGCCGCGTGCTCACTACAGACGACGGGGACCCACCCGATCTGTTCGGCCGAGGCCTCGAACTCGTGCATGTACCGCCGCACGGCCATGCCGATGGAGGCGTCGGGCGTGAGCAGGCCGAAAGGCGCGTGGAAGTCGTAGCGGATCATGTCCAACGACTCGTCCTTCGTCTCCTTTGCCGCCCGGAAGTCGGAGCCGGCCCGCTTGCCCGATGCGTTGTTCGCGGAGCGGTAGTAAACGACGTTGTTGGCGAGACCCGCCGCCACGGCTGTCACCGCGTTCAGCAGCGGGAGGGTCCCGTAGCGCGAATCACTCGCGTAGGTGAGGTTGTCGATACCGAGGGCCTTCTGTATGTACATCGCGTCGATGCCGTCGACCACGTCCTTCACGAGGCCGTCGACGTCCTCGGGGCGCAGACCGGCATCGTCGAGCGCGGCCTTGATGCACTCGGCGGCCAACGAGTACTCGGTGCGCCCGGAGTCGGTGGAGAATCCGGTCGTCGCCACGCCCACGACAGCGGCGGCGTCTTTGATGCTCGGCATCGTCTTCCTCTCTCTCACGCTTCCCTCACGCTCTCCCTCACGCTCTCCCTCACGCTGCTCGTCTCTTGAACTTGTAGAGCGTCAGATCCTCGGAGATGTCGTCGAAGACCACCTCGACGGGCATCCCGATCTCGATCTCGTCGGGTTCGATGTCCATGAGGTTGCTGATGAGACGTACCCCTTCGTCCAACTCGATCAGCACGACGGCGTAAGGAACCTTCATGGCGGGGTAGGCCATTTTGTCGGTGGTGAAGTTGACGTACGAATAGATGTGCCCCCGCCCCGACGACGGGACCCATTCCAGGGTGTCCATGGACTTGCATTCGGGACACATCGGCCGTGGCGGCTGGTGGTAGATGTCACACGCCCGGCACCTCTGCAGCACGAGCTCGTGGTTCGCGACGGCATCCCAGAACGCCTTGTTGTCGGCGTCGATCGAAGGCTTCAGAATCGGTATTCCCGGTACGTATTCCATGGGTCGCGCTACCTCCTCAGGATCAGCCCGCTCGTGGGCACTCCGGGACCACCCGTGACCAGGCTCAGCTCGACGTCTTCGACCTGGCTCGTGGACGTACCTCTGATCTGTCGAACCGCTTCGTTGATGAGGTTGTAGCCGTGGATGTAGGCCTCCGAGAGCAGGCCGCCCGACGTGTTGAGGGGCAGCTCACCGTCGGGCCTGATCCGGTCGCCGCCCTCACAGAACGCCGCACCCTCGCCACGTTCGCAGAAACCGAGCTCTTCGAGCTGGACGAGGGCCCCGAGGCTGAAGGGGTCGTACAGCTGAGCGACGTCGATGTCCGCCGGGCTGACACCGGCGACCCGGAAGAGCTCCTGGGCCATGTACCACGTCTCGGGCAGGCCCGAGATGATCGGCCGGTTGTACGAGGTCTGGATCTCCTGTTCGGGAGGAGAGCTCTGGGCGGCAGCGAGAATGTGGGCGGGTGGCTGCTTCAGGTCCTTGGCCCGCTCGGCTGTGGTCACGACAACCGCAGCCGCGCCGTCGGTGTCGACGCAGCAGTCGAACAAGCGAAGCGGCTCGACGATCATCGGGGATTCCATGTAGTCCTGGTGCGTCATCGGCTTGTCGTGGAAGATCGCCTTCGGGTTCCGCTGGGCGTTCTCCCGGAGGACGACCGGGTACCAGCCGATGTGTTCGGGCTCGACCCCGAACTCGTGCATCCACCGCATGCCGTACATGCCGGCCCAGGCAAGCGGAGTCAGAAGACCGAACGGAAAGAAGTAGCCGTAGTGGAGCGTCGGCGCCTCGCTGAGGTAGCCGACATAGCCGTCGCCTCTCCCGTAGCGGTGCCCCGAGGCCTCGTTCAACGACCGGTAGCAGACCACGTAGTCGGCAACGCCGGTCGCCACCGCCGCGGCTGCATGCATCACGTTCGCGCAGCTGGCTCCGCCTCCGAAGCTGATCTGGTTGCTGAACCTCAGGTTCGGGATGCCGAGCGAGCCGGCCAGGGTCGGCATCGAGGTCCGCTCCAGGGTGAACGTTTCGAGGCCGTCGATGTCGTTCATCGTCAACCCGGCGTCGTCGACGGCCGCCTTGATGGCCTCGCACGCCATGTCGAGCTCGTCGCGCCCGGAGTCTCTCGAGAACTCGGTCTCACCGATTCCGACGATCGCCGTGTTGTCCTTGATCAGATTCGATGCGACGCTCGGCTTCAGATCCGGCCGGTAAGACCTCTCGACGTACTCCTGCAACATTCCCGGACTCCTCCTGGTCTGTGGGCCGGCGTGGCCGACTACGCCGCTCTCGTGAACGTGAAGAGCGTCAGGTCGTCGTCGACGTCCTCGAACGCGACCTCGACGGGCATCCCGATCTCGAGCTCGTCGGTCGGGATGCCGACGGGCTTGCTGACGAGGCGCACGCCTTCATCCAGTTCGACGAGTACGACCGAATACGGCGCCTCGAACGCGGGATGGGGAGATTCGTGATACGTGACCCAGCTGTAGATCGTGCCGTGACCCGACACGGGGACCCACTCAGAGTCGGCCGATCGGCACTCCGGGCACATCGGGCGCGGCGGGACCAGCCAGTGACCGCATTGGCACTGCTGTAGCTCCAGTTCGTGGCGCTTGGTGGCTTCCCAGAACGGTGTGCTGCTCCGGTAGAGCACTCCCCACAGCGCCGGATGCGGGATCGCCTGCTCCACGTCGCCTGCAGCTGTCATCGTCCAACTCCTGGTCTCTTGTCGCAGGGACTCTACCGATCCGAGGAAGTCTTCACCAGTTGGTAGCAATGTGTAACCATTTGGCTAGTGTGGCGGAGGCTCGGGGTAGGAGGGGTGTCGAATGGGTAGGAACGAGGGTCTGCGCGTCCAGACCGTCATGTCGGCCCCCGACTCGGACAACTACGCCGGGGAGGGGCAGGCGCCCATCGACGTCGCGGGCATCGCGGCCGCGGCCCGAAAGGCCGAGGAGCTCGGCTTCGACGGCGTGACGGCTCCGGAGGCCGGCCACGACCCCTTCCTGCCGTTGGCGATCGCAGCCGAACACACCGAGCGCATCGAACTGGGCACGAACGTGGCGATCGCGTTTCCCCGGAGCCCGCTGGTGACCGCCCAGTTGGCGTGGGACCTCCAGCAGCTCTCGGGAGGGCGGTTCCAGCTGGGTCTGGGTACGCAGGTTCGGGGACATGTGGAGCGGCGCTATGCATCCTCCTGGACGGGTCCGCCCGGGCCGCGCCTGCGCGACTACGTCCTGTGCCTCGAGGCGATGTTCACGACCTTCCAGACGGGTGAAGCACCCGCCTTCGAGGGAGACCACTACCGCTTCACGCTGATGAACCCGTTTTTCAATCCGGGGCCCATCGAGCACCCCCACATCCCGATCCACCTTGCTGCGGTCAACCCGTACATGGCACGCCTCGCGGGCGAGCGCTGCGACGGGTTGCGCCTCCACCCGATCGCGACGTTCCGCTACGCCCGGGAGGTCGTACTCCCCGCGGTCGAAGCGGGCGCGGCCGCCGGTGGGCGCACGCTCGACGACGTGGACGTCATCGGCGCGCCGTTCCTGGCGGTCGCCGAGGACGAAGAGGGGGTCGAGGCAGCCAAGCAGCTGCTGAAGCAGAACATCGCCTTCTACTCCTCCACCCGCACCTATCACGCCGTCCTCGATTTCCACGGCTGGACGGATGTGGGCCTGGAGCTCCACGAGATGTCCCGGGAGGGCCGATGGAAGGAGATGCCGAGCCGGATCAGTGACACGATGCTCGACGAGTGGGCCATCATCGCCACGTGCGACGATCTGGCAGCCAGGGTCGAGGAGCGTTGTGGCGACCTCTTCTCGACAGTTCTTCTCGACCTCTCACCTTCGCTGCGCAGGAACGAGGAATGGGTGGCGGAAACGGTCGCGGCACTGCAACGGAATTGACTCCCCACGGAACGGAGAGAGACAACATGGCATCCGAAAAGGAGTACCTCTTCGAGGTCGACGAGGGAGTCGGTATCGTCACCTTGAACCGTCCCGACCGTTTGAACGCGATCAGCTGGGATCTGTCCCGCGATCTCATCGAGCTGTTCCGCGATCTTCGCCAGCGCGACGAGGTCCGCGTGATCGTGCTCACCGGCGCGGGCCGCGGCTTCTGCTCGGGGGGAGACGCCGAGTGGCTGAGCGGATCCGACGAACGAGGCTTGCCGGGGCTCTCGGACGTGCCTCTCGAGCGCTACCAGCGCAAGACCCCCGCGGGGCCCGTCGCCGAGTTCACCCGCATGATCGTCGACGTCGACAAGCCGGTGATCGCCGCCGTCCACGGGCCGGCCATGGGCGCGGGACTCTCCTTTGCTCTGGCCTGCGACCGGCGCTTCGCCGACACGACGACGCGGATGAGCGCGGCCATGGTGCGCCTCGGCTTCGCGCCCGACTGCGGCATCACCTACTTCCTGCCGCGCGTCACCAGCCTCTCGACGGCGCTGATGATGGTGGAAACCGGCACGATCCTCGAGGCCGACGAGTGCTTCCGCGAGGGACTGATCGACGAGCTCGTCGAAGAAGGTGAGGCCCTACCGGCGGCGCTGCGCTACGCAAGGAAGCTGGCGAGCGGGCCGAGCGTGGCCGTCGACCTGGCCCGCCGCTTCATCCACAAAGCTCTGACGTCGACGCTCGACGAGATGCTCGACTACGAGGCCGTGGCCGCCACGTTGTCCAGCCACACAGCCGACGCCCGCGAAGGCACGCAGGCCTTCGTGGAGAAGCGCAAACCCCACTTCGAGGGGCACTAGTCGCAGCGACCGTCGGCATCACCGTCCGGGTAGGTTCTGCGCCGTGGAAAAGGTCATGTACTGCGTGACGGGCAAGCCCGGTGTGGGCTCATCAGCCTTGCGAGCTCTGCTGCGAGACACGGTGGCCGAGCGGCTGACCGCGCTCGGGGCGCACGGTGTGCAGGTGAACGTGGCCGACGATGCGGTCGCCCCGGCCGACGGCCTCCGCATCATCTCCTCTCCCGCTCCCGCCGAAGCGGTGGTGTCGATCTGGATCGACAGCGCAGTCGAGGAGTTCCGGAGTCCCTTCGATCAGACCATCGCCGAAGGAGCTGCGACCTGGGCCGCGTACCTCGTCACCGAGTCGGTGCCTGTTGCGAACACCCGCTACCCAACGGCCTCGGGTGCGCGCGTCGACGGGTTCGCCCAGTTGGCATTCCTCACGAGACCCGTCGACCTGCCCGTCGACGAGTGGCTCGACATCTGGCTGAACAGCCACACACGGATCGCCATCGACACCCAGGACACGTTCCTGTACGTGCAGAACGTCGTGACCCGCGTCCTGACCGACGGAGCGACACCCTGGGACGCGATCGTCGAGGAGGCGTTCCCTGCGGCTGCGATGACCGATCCCCACGTCTTCTTCGATGCTGCGGGCGACGACGAGCGGCTGGCGAACACCAGGAGAAGATGCTCGAAAGCGTGCAGCGGTTCGTCGACTTCGCGACGATCGAGGTCATTCCCACGAGCCGCTACGTGATGCGCTCACCGATCGACGGGACCTGAACGGCGGCTCTCGTCGAGCAGCGCTAGCGTCTCCGCGGATAGCGCGACTCGGGCCTCGGGACGGTGACGGCGTGCCACGATACGCCGCCGAAGTCCGCCCCGGGCCAAGTTCACGACGGTGCGGCGCAGGTACGGCAGCGGGTCAGCCTGGTCGCGGACGCGCCGCCAACCGTCGAGGGTGCGGGCAAAGGCCTCCTGCACCACTTCCTCGGCTTGCCCCCGCTCGTCGAGGAGCAGGCGGGCAAGGCCGACGAGGGACTCGTAGTGGTCGGAGAACACACCGGCCAGCACGTCATCGGTACGCCCGTCGGTGACGGGCAGGACGCCTGGCACCGAGTCCGCCTCCATTGTCACGATCATGCCTGAATAGACGCGAAGGCCCCCGATCGGTTGACACAGGCCGCGAGGAGTGCCGGCTCTACCCCGCCGGAGGGGTCGACGTCATCCGGTCACATTCACTGGGCCTTGTAGGACTTGTTGAGGCGGTGCCGTGCGAGGCGGGCGACCTCGATGCCCGAGAGCGCGGCCTGGTGCGTGCCCATGCCTGCGGCGCCGGCGTCGGCGCCCGCCAGGTACAGGCCACGGATGGACGTCTCCGACTTGGGCTTCATCGACCCGCACTGACCGATGATCTGGGCAAGGCCGACGCACTCCCCGCCCTGTCCGGGCAGGACCGCGTCGCGGGTGAGATCCGAGATCTGGCGGGGACCGTTGTACTCCTTGCGTTCCGTGGCGTCCCAGATCTCGGGGAGAAGCTCCTTCATCTGCTTGTCCATGCGACTCCAGAGGCCTTCGATCTCCTTGGCGTCCGGATTCGGTGAGCAGACCGTCCCCGAGACGAGTACCTGCTTGCCCGGGGGGGCTGCATGCTCGTCGTAGAAGGAGTGGTTGCACATGAAGAGGATCACCTCGTCGGGCTCTTCGCCTTCCTTCTGCTTGCGAAAGCGCTCCGTGTCGAGCCAGCTGTCATCCGACCAGACCGCGTACATCGCCGTCTTCATGACAGGCTTGTTGAGGAAGTAGCGGACGCTCGTGAACGCCCACCCCGGAACGAGGCCCTTCACGTAGTCGACGTAGCCCCGGTCGAAGTTCTCTTCGCCGACGAGCTTGAGGACCGTCGGCTGAATACCGGCGGAGCTCACGACAACCGGCGCAGAGAAGTTGCCTCGTGTCGTCTCCACGCCCGTCACCGCGCCGTTGTCGACGGTGATCTTGTCGACCTTGGCCCCCGTGACCAGGGTCCCGCCGTTCTTCTCGAACTCGCGCGCCATCACCCTGGTGAGCCCGCCGAAGCCGCCCTTGTACTGGCCGCCACCACCCTGGGTCATGATCTGCTTCATGATCAGGATCTGCTCGGACGCTGCCACCAGATCGAGGGGCTCGGCGAGCGACGCGTTGGCGTGGAAACCGAGGTAGTTGTAGAGCGGCGCGGGGACGTCGCGTTCGGAGAGCCACTCCTCCATCGTCATGTCGTCGAGCGCGGCGATCTCCGCGTCCGACAGCGTGACCATCTCGGTCAGGACAGCGAGGGCACTGGCCTGTTCGTCTTCGGTCGCCTCCCAGAGATCGAAGAAGGGTGCGGGGTCGTCCATGGCCTGCTTCTGGATCACGGTCTTGTACTTGTCCCAGTCGTGGCGCCGATAGCAGAGCGTGATGATGTCGCGGGGATCATCGGGCTCGAGCGCCGGCTCGAACTCGTCGGACACGCCGAGTTCGGCGAAGATCGTCTCGAAGGCCGATCCGCGCATGGGAACCTGACCGTGGGGAAAGAGGTCGTAGGCCCAACCGTCCTTGTCGATGCTCATCATCTTGCCGCCGAGCACGTCGTTCTTCTCCACGAGCAGCGTTTTTGTGCCGCGCTTTTGGAGCAGCGTTGCGCACCCGAGACCACCGGGCCCACTGCCGATGACGATGACTTCGAACTCCTGGTTGCTCATTTACGTCTCTCCCTTATCGCTTGAGGACCACTGCCGTTCCGTTCCCGCCCAGCCCGAGCGTCTGCGCGAGACCGAGCTTCGCGTCCGGGACCTGCCGGGGTCCCGCATCACCACGCAATTGCCAGGTCAGCTCACAGACCTGGAAGACGCCCATGGCTGTGGTCGCCTCCCCGAAGCAGAGGAAACCGCCGCTCGGGTTGATCGGCATCTTCCCGGTCGGCAACGTCTCGCCGCTCTCGAGCAGGTGCTCGGCCTCTCCGGGCTTGCAGAGGCCCCAGTCCTCCGGAAAGGCGAGCTCGTAGTAGACGGTGTTGTCCTGGAGCTCGACGAAGTCGAGGTCCCCGGGCGCGGCACCGGCCTGAGCGAGAGCCTTTTCCACGGCGGCCGCGGCCTCGCTGTGGTGGGTCCTGCCGGTGGGCACCACACCCGCCAGCCCACGCGGGAGGCCGTCGTCGAAGCGAGCCGTGGCCACCGCGCTGCCCGCGACCCAGACCGGTTTCGCTGCCGCGATCTGGCGTGCCTTGTCTGCCGAGCAGATGATGGCCGCCGCCGCGCCGTCGCTCACGGGACAGATCTCGTAGAGGCGCAGCGGGTCGCTCACCATGTTGGACTCGAGCACCGCCTCGAGCGTGAACTCCTTGCGGAAGCGTGCGTATTCGTTGTGTGTGCCGATCTGGTGCGCCTTCACCGCGACCTTGGCCAGTTGCTCCTCGGTGGTTCCGAATTCGGCCATGCGTTGCCGGCACAGGAGCGCCCAGAAGGCCGGGCCCGGCATGCCGACGCAGCGCTGGCGCAGGAACTCGGGATCGGTTTCCTCCTCGACCCCCGACGTCTGGATGAAGCCCTTGGGCATCTTCTCGCCGCCGACGACGAGGACCATGTCGTGCGCACCCCCGGCCACCATGGCGTGGCCGACATTGAAGGCGTTGCCGCCGGCGGCGCAGCCTGCCGACATGTTGTAGACGGGGATTCCGGTGGAGCCCATGTCTTCCACGATGTCGTTGCCGTTGAGACCCCAGCCCTTGCCGCCCGAGAACCGGGAGCTCGCAGCGGTGACCGCCTCGATCTGGCGCCACGAAACGCCGGCGTCGTCGAGCGCCGCCACGACGGCCTCCCGGCAGAGCTCGGTGACCGAGCTCTCCGGGAACTTCCCCCAGGGGTGCATTCCCACACCCAGGACCGCTACGTCTCTCATCGTGTGCTCTCTTCGTGTTCGGTCGGCATCTCGGGTCTCAGATCGGCCGGAACATCCAGCTGATCGCTTCGGTCCCGTCTTCTTCGTGGTAGATGGGCCCCAGGACGAGCTCCACCCGGTCACCGGCCTGCACACTCGCCGGGTCCTCCGACGGCCATCCGACCGACGACACGCAGGCCGTCGGCGAGATCCACGACGCCGAGCGCGTACGGCTCGTACGGCTCGTCGTAGCGGGCAGGCGGTGGAGGCGGATAGTTCTGAACCGAATAGCTCCACACCGTTCCCCGGGGGCCGAAGCTCGCGTCCTCGATCTTCGACTCTGCGCACTCGGGGTTGTGGCACAGGGCGGACTTCGGGAAGTAGGGAGTCGTACACGTGGTGCAGCGGGAGCCGACGAGGCGCGGCCCGTCGGGCGTCTCGCGGAACAGGCCCTCGATCACCGGGGTGCCCTCGGTCGTCATCGGGAATCACCAGCCTCGCTCGCGGCCCGGATCAGCTCCGGGAGAAGTTCAGTGCAGTCGCCGACGATCCCGTAGCGGGCGTGACGGAAGATCGCGGCGTCGGGATCGGTGTTGATGGCGACGATGGTCTTGGCGGCCGAGCATCCGACCATGTGCTGGGTCGCTCCGGAGATCCCGGCCGCGAGATAGAGGGCAGGTCGCGTGATCTTGCCCGTGAGCCCGACCTGACGGGACGAGTCGATCCACCCCTCGTCGACGAGGGGCCGCGAAGCACCCGCCATCCCTCCCAGCACGTCTGCCAGTTCCTCGATCAGCTTGAAGTTCTCGGGTGAACCCAACCCACGGCCGCCCGACACGATGATCTCGGCATCCTCGAGGCGGGGGCCTTCGGTGTGCGCCGCTTCGATCACGCGGATCCGCTCCTCGACACCCGAGAGATCGATCTCGACCTCGGTGGCTGCCGGGGCTACGCCGGCAATCTCGGCGGGCTCGGGAGCAACGGCGTTGGCCAGCAGCGCGACGACACACGGACCCGGGCCCTCGTGTCCGTACACCACCCGCGTATCACCGCCGTACCCGGCGGCCGTCACGTCGAGCCGCTCACCGTCGACCTCGATGTCCACGCCGTTCATCACGACACCCACACCCAACCGACCGGCGACGCGAGGTGCCACGAGGCGCGTCGCGAAGTTCTGGTTGAAGAGCAGCAGTCGGGAGGAATGCGACGCGCAGTACTGGGCCAGCGCTTCGACAAAGGCGTCGGGCCGGCCGTCCTGGAGCTTCGCGTCGTCGATCCGGTCGACGCCTGCGACACCGTGCCTGCCGGCGAGCTCGGCGCACTCAGGAAGCGACGGACCCACGACGAGCCAGTGCAACTCAGCACCGAGGGCAGCGCTCACCCTGCGACCCAGTGTGAGCGCGGCCTCCGTCTCTTCCAAGGGCTCGTCGCCGACAGCGCGCCAGGTGCACACAACCACCGGTGCCGTCATCGCTCCGACCGGCCTCGAAGGATGTTGTCCTCGACGAGTCGCCCGACCAGCCGGTCAGCGAGCTCGGCCGGCTCGTCTCCCGCAATGAACTCGCAGTCGCCCTTGACGGTGGGGACGAACTGGCGCGCCATCACGACCCGGGGCTCCAGATCCTGGGGATCGAGCGACAGATCGGCAGTCGAAACGTCTGTCGGTTTCACGCGCCGGGCCGCCATCTTCATGGGCATGGTCGGATAGCGCGGCTCGCCGAGCTCGTTGCTGATCGTCACCACGGCCGGACAGGTTGCCTCGACGATCTCGTTGCCGTCAGGCGTCACCCTGGTGACCCGAACCGCTGGCACCTCCGCGGACCCCACCGCCTCTACGTCGCGCGCAATGGCCACCACCGGCATCTCGAGTGACTCACCGATCAGCGCGGGGACCACACCCTGGTCGTCGTCGGACGCCTGGCGACCGCACAGCACGAGATCGGCCCCTCCGTGGGATCGGATGTACGCCGCCAACACTGCACCGACCGTGTGGTAGTCCCCGGTGGAAGACGAGGGTTCGATGGCGACGACCTCGTCCGCGCCCAGCGCCATGGCGTGGCGCAGCGGAACCGTCAGATCAGATCCGACCGAGACGACGCAGATCGTGCAATCGGTGCCGGCGTCGCGCATCCGAAGCGCCGCCTCGATCGCCTGCTCGTCGAAACCGTTCATCAACCGCGGGATCGTCGTCTGCGTGAGCGTCTTGTCGTCGTCACCGATCTCCAGACGACCTGCGAGCGCGTAGGCGTTCACGGCGTCGGGATCCAGGACCTCCTTGATGCAGACGACGATTCGCATACGATCACCTCTCGGCGCGCACCTTTCGGCACGATCCGGGTCGAACGCTATGGTGATACTTCACTACCAACCGGTGAGGATTCCATCACAGATGGTAGGACCCCCGCGCCGGTGCACTCAAACTCCGAGGAGTGGACGGTAGACGGGAGGGAATCCGAGATGGCCTGGACCAACTGGGAACAGGTGGAAGGCGACGGCTTCGACTTCGCCGAGATCCGCTACGAGAAGAAGTACCACGACGAGCTCGAGGGCGGGATGGCGCGGGTCACCATCGACAAACCCGACGAGTACAACACGATGACGCTCGCCACCGTGGACGAGATGTTCCGCGCCTTCTACGACGCGAGCCACGACACGTCGATCGGGGTGATCGTGGTCGCGGGCAGTGGCCGCAACTTCGGCGCGGGCGGGAACGTGGAGTGGGAACGCTGGGGCCTGCGCGACGCCTTCTACAACCGCTATCCCCACAACCGGCTGATCCGACTCTCGCGTAAGCCGGTGATCGCCGCGGTACAGGGCTACTGCCTGGGTGGCCACAACCACATGGCCTATTGCTGTGACTTCACGATCGCCGCCGACGACGCCAAGTTCGGCCAGGCGGGGCCGAAGGTGTCGAGCCCCGCCGACGGCTTCTTCGTCCCCTACCTCACCAAGGTCGTCGGCGCCAAGAAAGCGCGCGAGATGTGGATGCTCTGTCGCCGCTACTCGGCGGCCGATGCCCTCGAGATGGGCCTGGTGAACAAGGTCGTCCCCCTCGACCAACTCGGCGACGAAGTCGACAACTGGTGCGAGGAGCTGTTGGCCGTGAGCCCGGGATGCCTGGAGATCCTCAAGGCTGCGTTCGACCAGGAGATGGACGGCTACGCCGAGATGGGCGTCATCTCCAGCCAGTTCTACCCCGACTGGTTCGACACGCCCGAAGGCAAAGAGGGAGGGGCGTCCTTCACCGAGAAGCGCACTCCCCGCTTCTGGACCCTGCGCGAGCGCGAGCGCAAGATGCGCGCGGAGCTGGCGGAAGCCTACGAGCGCGACACCGCGGAATCCGCGGAATCCGCGGAATAGTCGATCAGACGTCGAAGCGCTTCTCGGGTTCGGCGGCGGCCGCGCGCCCGGCCAGGTGACCGTAGGTGATGCCCAGACCGATCGTGGCGCCGGGACCCCAGTACGCCTGGCCGGCCGGTGAGGCGATGCAGTTCCCGGCGCCGTAGAGCCCCGGGATCGGGGTTCCGTCGGCCGCCAACACCTGCGCGCTCGTGTTGATGACAGGGCCGCCGTTGGTGTCGAGCATCCCCGCGCCCACGATGATGCAGCGGTACGGCCCTGTCTCGGCGAACGGCGCGAGCGTCGGGTTCGGTGATCCCTCACGGTTCGGGCCGTTCCACGCCCGGTTGATCGGCCCCTCACCCCGGTGGAAGTCGAGATCCTTGCCCGTCGTGGCGAATCCGTCGAAGCGCTCGATCGTGGCGGCCAGGTTCTCGGAGAACGATGCGTCGAGGCGGAGCCCCGCCGTGTGCTCCTCGTGCTCGGCGAGCCGGGCGTCGATCTTGGCCGCGAGCTCGTCCCACGTCTCGCCCTTGATCACCCAACCGGGGTCCGCCTCGCCGGGCATCGGCAACGGCTGACGCATCCCGTCCATGCTGTCGGAGCTCGCGACCGCGTCGTCGTAGATCATGAAGAGGAGCAGGTTGGGGTACTCGCGCTCGGACGGGTCGTAGACGAAGTGGATCTGGCTCCGGTCGGAGTACCCCATCTTCTCGTTGACGACCCGTTTCCCGTACTTGTTGACGTGGATCATGCTGTCGCCCCACGGCAGCCAGACACTCGGAGGCGTCGGAGACACGAGGGCGGCTTCGAGAGGCACCTGCTTCCACCACGCGTTCTTCATGTTGCCGAGTGCGGCTCCGACCTCGAGGCCGATGCGCACGAAGTCGCCCTGCGCGCCGAGGGTCGAGCACGTGCCGTAGATGCGGCCGGGCAGATACCGCTCGATGAGCTCCGCGCTGTGTGCGTAGCCACCCGACGCGAAGATGACTGCCTTTCGCGCCCGTGCCAGCACGGCTTCGTGCCCGTGGCGCAGCTGCAACCCGGCGATCTCGCCGTCTTCGTTGCGCAACAGCGTCATTGCCTGATGGTCCAGCACGACCTGGACGCCGTACTTGGCGGCGCCCAGCTCGAACTGCTCCACCATGCCGGGTGTACCGGGGGTGGGAAACAGGTGCCGGCCGGTGGGCAGCTTGTCTTCCTCGAGGTCGGCCCCGTAGTCGGGGAAACCCTGGAGCAGGTTGCCCGACGGCATCTCCATCGGGTTGTCGGGATCGGGGGCTCTCGTGTCGGCGGTGAAGTCGAGAACCCCGGCCTCGGTGAGGTAGTCGATGGCCGCAGAGCCGCTGTCGTAGTGCTTCGCAATGAGCTCGTAGGCGTCGGCGGGCAGGCCGAGCGTCGGGTGGTCGGCGTAGTAGTACTGCGGATGCGACATCTTGCACATGTAGCGGAGGGCGTCGTCGCGCGGGTCTTGCTTGCCCTGCTCCCGCAGAGATCTGTTGTTGGGGATCCAGGCGGTGCCACCCGATGCCCCGGTTGTTCCGCCGATGTGGTCGTTGCGCTCGAACATCACCACCGAGGCGCCTTCGACCGCCGCCGTGATGGCGGCGGCGAATCCGGCACCCCCCGTGCCCACGACGAGGACGTCGGCATCGAAGTCGAAGAGGTCATCAGCCACGGGCTGCTCCTGTCATCGTGGTCCTTGTGATCGAGTCGGACCTGTCATTCGGCGTTCTCGAGCTCGGCACTCGTGGCGACAGCTCCGTCGCGCACCAACTCGGCGATCTTCTCGGACCCGTAGCCGAGCTCCGCGAGGATCTCCGCCGTGTGCTGTCCCTGGAGAGGTGGTGGCTGTCGCACACTCGAGGGCGTTCCGGCGAAGTGGATCGGCACGCCCGTCACGCTCACGGGTCCGAGCTTCTCGTGCTCGGTGGTGACGATCATCTGGTTGTGGAGGATCTGTGGATCGGCCACAACGTCACCGACCTCGTTGAGCGGTGCACTCAACACGTCGGCCGCCGTGAGGCGCTCGAGCAGCTCGTCGGAATCAAAGCCCCTGCAACGCTCCTCGATGGCGCTGTCGAGCGCATCCTCGTTCTCGAGCCGGCGATCGATGTTCTCGAAACGCGGGTCTCGTACCCAGTCCACGTCGAGCGCTGCGCAGAGCTTCTCGAAGAAGCGTTCGGAGGGGCAGGTGATGACGACCGACTTCCCGTCCTTGGTGCCGTAGATCCCCGACGGTGCGAAGTAGAGGCTGCGGTTCCCGGTGCGGGGCGTCTCGTCACCTGTCACGAGGTAGCTGCCCAGACCGGCGGCCTGGGCGTGCACCAGGGCGTCGAGAAGCGAGACGTCGATGCGTTGACCCTCACCGGTCGCGGCACGCGAGTGGACTGCGGCGAGCGCCGCCGTGGTGACGAGCACCGAGGTGAGGGTGTCGATCAAGGGGATCGTGACCCGCACGGGTGGGCCGTCGGGCTCGCCGTTCAGCGCGAGCAGCCCCGCGTAGCCCTGGATCAGGAAGTCGATGCCGGGCCGACCGGCGTAGGGCCCATCGGCTCCGAAGGCGGTCACGCCGATCCAGATGATGTCGTGGCGGTGCCGGCGTACGTCCTCGTAGTCGAGCCCCAGGCGCGAGAGCGCCGGTTCGCGGACGTTGGTGATGACCACGTCCGCCGTCGCCACCAGACGCGCGAAGACCTCTCGGGCATCGGGGCGCCGGAGGTCGAGGACGATGTCGCGCTTGGATCGGTTCAGGCTCAGGAAAGCCGATCGCTCCCCGTCACGCCCCGGCCCGAGGTGCCGGCTCTCGTCGCCGTAGTGCGACTCGATCTTGAGGACGTCCGCGCCGAGATCCCCGAGCAGGGTCGCGGCGTAGGGACCCGCCATCATCGTGGAGATCTCGAGGACGCGGAGATCATGGAGCGGGCCGGACGCGGCGTGCGGGCGCTTCGCGTCGGAGCTCACGGGATCGCTCCCTTCGCCTTGAGCTCGCTGATCTCGTCCCACGAGTAGCCGAGCGTGTCGATGAGGATCAGCTCTGTGTCCTGACCCAGCTCGGGCCCCAACGTCTCGACACGTCCGGGTGTCTTGCTGAGGGTCACGGGCAGACCGCGGAACTCCACGTCGCGGTTCACCGCGTCGCAGTGAGCCTTGACGAAATAGTCGTTGGCCCAGGCCTGCTCGTCCTCGGCCAGGTCCTTGAAGGCGTCGACGGGGGCGGCGGTCACCCCGCACGAGTCGAGACGTGTCATCCACTCCCCCGCCTCCCGCTCCACCAGGATGCCGTCGAGGAGATCCACCAGATCGCGGGCGTGCTCGGCACGCTGGTTCGCGTCGGCGAAACGGGAATCGGTCGCGAGCTCGTCGCACTCGAGCGCCCGACAGAGTGTCGACCAGCTTTCGTCTGTGTTCTCGAGGCAGATGAAGAGCCAGCGGTCCTTGGCGGGATACTGGTTCCACAACGGGTTACGCGCCTCTTTGCGCGACCGCTGATCGGAGTAGAAGCTCTTGCCGGTCGCCAGGTACGTCTGGAGCGTCGGCGCTGCGAGAAAGAGCTGCGCCCCCAACAGCGAGGCATCGACGTACTGGCCGACTCCCGTCTCCCGCCGTCGGTGCAGCGCCAGCATGATGCCCAGGGCAGACATCAAGCCGCCGTAGGCGTCGCCGGCCCCCAGGCCGAGATAGATCGGCGGCTGATCCGGCTCGCCGAGCCGGGTCATGATTCCCGTGAGGGCCTGGACGGTCATGTCGAACGCCGGCTTGTTCAGGCCGCGGTGGCCGTAGCCGCTGTTGGTCGCATAGATCAGACGGGGATTGATCGACGAGAGCTTCTCGTAGTCGAGGCCCAGGGTCTTCAGGTTCGCCATGCCCTGATTCCAGAGAAAGACGTCGGACTCCGCCACGAGTCTGTAGAGAACCTCGCGCCCTTCGTCGGTCTTCAGGTCGATCGCCATGCTCTTCTTGTTGCGGTTGACCACCAGGAAGTACTGGTTCCAGTCCGCAACGGGTACGGCGTTGATGCTGCGCACACCCCGCGCCTGGTCGCCGGTCCCGGGCCGTTCGACGTGAATCACCTCGGCGCCGAAGTCGGCGAGCTGCTGGGCGCAGATCGGACCCTGGAACCACACGGTCAGATCGAGGACGCGGATGCCCTCCAGTGCTTTCGTCGTGTCGGTGTCGCCGGCGGGACCAGCCTCCTCGCCACGACGAGACCGGACCTCGAGCCGCGTCTGTTGCCGGAGCTGTCGCCGGAGCTGTCGCCGGAGCTGTTCCCGGTTGCATCGGACCTGGCGGTGCCGATGACCCCGTCCCCTTCGAGCTCCTCGACCTCGGCGTCCGAATATCCCAGGGCGTCGTCGAGGATCTCCGCCGAGTGCTGTCCGATACCGGGAGCCATGCGCCGGAGCCGAGCCGGAGTCTCGCTCATGTGGATCGGGAACCCCAGGCTCTGGTACTTGCCGTAGCTGGGGTGCTCGAGGTTCAGGATGTAGTGGTTGATGAATGCCTGCTGGTACTCCGCGGGATAGTCGTACTTCTCCATGATGTCGGCCGAGAGTTGCTTCTCGTCGAAGCGCGAACGCCAGTACGCCGCGGGTCGTCGGGAGAAGAGATCGTCGAGCAGATTCATCATCTCGTGGCGACTCTCGCCGCACCGCTTGTCGTGCGTATCGAAGCGCGGATCGTCGACATCGAGACCCATCACCTCGGAGAAGGCCGGCCACCAGCGATCGCTGTCGGGCATCGTGAGCGTCACCCAACGACCGTCGGATGTGGGGTAGGCCAGACCGGCACCGCTCATCGGATTGCCGGCGTCGAGACGCGCGGTCCGTTCCGAGAGGCGATCGTCCCGCATGGCGAGGTAGGCGTCGACGTTCAACGAGGCCGCGTACATGTTCCCGGCGAAGAGAGAGGCGTCCACGACCTGGCCCTCGCCGGTCTCGGCGCGATGGTGGAGCGCCATCACGATGCCGAAGGCCAACATGACCGACGTGTACATCTGGCCGACTCCCGTGTACACGGGTGGCTGGCCGGGCTGGCCCAGTGTGGGCATGACGCCGGTACGAGCGGCGGCGAGCTCGTCGAGGGCCGGCAGATCGCGGGCGGGGCCCTCGGGGCCGAAGCCAGAACCGCGCGCATAGATGACGTCGGCGTTCAGCTCGGTGAGATCCGCGTAGCTCCAGCCCTCCTCGTCGAGCGTCTCGAAGGGGAAATCAGTGAGGAACACGTCGGCGCCGGCCACCAGCCGCTCGAGGACCTCGCGTCCCCTCGCATCGTGGAGGTCGAGGCCGACACTGCGTTTGTTGCGGTGGATCAGTTCGGCTTCGGCATCGAACGCCTCGCGCGGATGCTGTCCGTCGCGATCCGGGTTCCGGGAGATCCGGGAGAGGTCTTCGATGCGAATCACGTCTGCGCCGAAGTCCCCCAGTAGCGCGCCGGCGAGCGACGACCACATCTCGGTGGTGCAATCGAGGACGACGACGCCCTCCAAGGCGCTACCCATGGTCGTGCAACCCCTCCCCACCCGGATCGATCATGACTCCCGGCACGCTGACTCCCGGCACGCTGACTCCCGGCGAGTTGAATCTCGGCAAGCGGTGAATCCTACCAGTTGGTTAGGATTCCCGGGCTGTAGTAGCATTTTCCCGACCATCGGTGAGCAAGACCAATCTTCTCCGACCACCGGTGAGCAACGAAGATCGGTAGCGCCCATGGCACAAACGGGAAGCGAGATCGCGCTGGCCGAGTTGACGGATCGGGAAGCCATCCGCGACCTGCCGCGACGCTACGCCCACCACGTGTGGCACAAGGACATCGCGGCCATCGTCGACCTCTTCGCCGAGGACGCCACGATGGACACCCCGGATCTGCCGACGATCCACGGGAGAAAGGCGCTCCTCGAAGGCTTCGAGGAGATGCTCGCTGAGGACGACTTCCATCCGTTCGTGCACAATCACGTCATCGACCTCGACGGCGATGTCGCGGGCGGAACCTGCTATCTCGATCTGAGAGCCACCGTGAACGGCAAGAATCTCCTCAGTTCCGGCTTCTACGATGACCGCTACGTTCGAGTCGACGGCGAGTGGAAGTTCCAGTCGCGCAAGGTGACGATGTATGACTTCGTGTCCCTCCGCGGGGCGCCGAAGGTTCCGTGACGACGAGTACCGGGAGGCTTCAACGACGATGGCTCACCTGACAGTTGGTTCCCGACTCCGAAGCGCCGTGTGCGCCACCGAGGTCATGGTGGTTGCCGCGCCCGACAGCGACCTCGAGATCACATGCGGCGGAGCAACCATGATCGGCATGGATGAGGAAGCCCCCGACGGGGCCACGGTTTCGCCCGATGCAGCC
This sequence comes from uncultured Actinomycetes bacterium, assembly GCA_963704035.1. GTDB lineage: Bacteria > Actinomycetota > Acidimicrobiia > IMCC26256 > JAOSJL01 > JAOSJL01. The sequence goes on from CAVPGR010000004.1 coordinate 591,628, forward strand.
GACGGAACGGCGCTCGGCAAGCGATACACGAACAGCGACGGCGACCTCGAGGTCCTGTGCACCAAGCCGGGCGACGGATCCGTCGGCGTCAACGGGGAACTCCTCGAGCTGAAAGACGCGAAGCCGCTCCCGTCATCGGACTGACACCATGAACCTGATGATGCTGCTCGAGATGGCGGCATCGGGCTTCGGTGACCGGCCGGCGCTCACGAACGGCTCCGAGGTGCTCACGTACTCCGAGCTCTTCGGTGCGGCCGGGGTAGCCGCGTCCGAGATCACCGCGTCCGAGTCCGAGTACATGGCGGTTCTCGACGTCAACAGCCTCGCCGTTCCGATCGGCCTGTTCGCAAGTGCCTGGGCGGGCGTGCCGTTCGCTCCGCTCAACTACCGGCTCACAGGCCCGGAACTCGACGCCCTTCTCGCGCGCGTGTCACCCGCTTATCTCGTGACCGATGCCGGAGCCGCGGAGCGCCTCTCACCCCCGCCCGGCACGACCGTGGTCGAGCGCGGAGACTTCGTCGAGCGGGCCATGGCCGGCACGGCCGCCGAGGCGAGCTGGTCTCTCGACCCCGAGGAGATCGCGGTGCTTCTCTTCACGAGCGGCACGACCGGTGCTCCGAAGGCTGCGCTACTCCGGCACAAGCACCTCGTCTCCTACATCCTGAGTTCGGTCGAGTTCGGATCGGCGGCCGAAGACGACGCGGCGCTGGTCAGCGTGCCTCCCTACCACGTCGCCGGCGCAGCATCGATCGCCAGCTCCGTCTATGCGGGCCGCCGGATCGTGCAGCTCGAGAACTTCTCGGCCGAGGCCTGGATCGAACTGGCCCGCTCGGAATGCATCACGAATGCGATGGTCGTTCCCACCATGCTCGTACGCATCATCGACGCGCTCGAGAGCGCCGGCGACATCGAGCTTCCCCACCTCCGGGCCGTCTCCTACGGCGGGAGCAAGATGCCTCTCGCTGTGATCGAGAAGGCGATGGAGCTCCTCCCCGGAACCGATTTCACCAATGCGTACGGTCTCACGGAGACGAGCTCGACGATCACGATCCTCACACCCGACGATCACCGGGCGGCCGCCGAGAGCGACGACCCGGAGGTTCGGCAGCGACTGGCGTCACTGGGAACGCCGTTGCCCAGTGTGGAGCTCGAGATCCGCGACGAAGACGGCGAAGCGCTCGGGCCGGGCGAGCGAGGCGAGATCTACGTGCGCGGGGAACAGATCGCCGGTGAGTACCTGGATCAGGGAAGCAAGCTCGATGCCGGAGGCTGGTTCCCCACACGCGACGGCGGTTGGCTGGACAGCGCCGGCTACCTGTTCCTGGACGGGCGCATCGACGACATCATCGTGCGTGGCGGTGAGAACATCTCACCGGGCGAGATCGAAGACGTGATCCTCGAGCACGACGCCGTCACCGACTGCGCCGTGGTCGGCATCCCGGATCAACAGTGGGGCGAGGCCCCCGCGGCCGTCATCGTCACGCGAGAGGGTCGATCCGTGAGCGAAGCGGAGATCCAGCGCTGGGTCACGGACCGGCTGCGCTCCTCGCGTTCTCCGTCACGGATCGAGTTCCGTCACGAGCTTCCCTACAGCGAGACGGGGAAGCTCCTGCGCCGGAACGTGCGGGCCGACCTGCAGGAGTGAAGCCTCGCGCCCCGCTCGAACGTCAACCGCTCGAACGTCAGCCGCTCGAGTTTCAGCGACACAGGATGTCGCGGCGCGTGCTCTCGAAGGCCTCCGTCACTTCCGGAATGCAGCTTTCGGGCACCTCGGCGTCCCTCAGGGCAGCCTGGAGATACTCGAGGGTGACGTCGAAGTGAGGGTCGTCGAGGCCTTTGTCGACCAGTCGCTGATGGGAACGACGGAGCATTTCACCGTCGTACTCGGACGCACCCAGCATGCGACCCAGGAAGTCGAACTGCTTTCTGGTCCAGACTTCGACGTCGACGCCCTCGAGGAACGGGGCAAGCGTGTCGTCGGCGAGCATGCGGTCGTGCAGACCTTCGAGTGCCTCGAAAACCGCGGACGCTCCGCCCATACGTTCGAGCAGGGTCTTCATACCTCTCCCCTTCGTTGTTCTTCGACGATGAACAGGTTTCCGGACTCACACCACACCGTGTCGTCCGTGTAGCCCTCCGGCTTCCCCGTGAAGTCGGTGAGAACGTACCAACGCCAAGGCGGGTCGCCGTGATCCACATACTCCCCGGTGAGCGTTCCGGCGAAGTCCTGGCGACCGGCCAGGTGCGTTCCGGCGATGGCGTGCCCGCCGTCACATTCCGCCCGCTTGCCGGCGAGGTCGACGTCGAACCCGGATCGAGGCGCACTCGTCACCCACGTCACCTCCCTCGCGTGCCGCTCTCCCTAGGAAAGCTCACCCACGACCTCCTCGAACGTGTCGAGTGCTTCCTCGACGATATCGAAGAGGATCTGCTTCGCAGGCTTCATGGAGGTGACGAAACCGACGCCCTGACCCGCGGCCTCCGTCATGAGGTCTTCTCGCCGGTTGTCGTTGGCACCCTGGAGGTAGTCGGCGCTGAGCAGCATCTGATAGGGCGCCGGGAGGACATCAGGAGCTTCGGGCTTGGCCCACTCCTCGGTCCACGGGCAGTCGAGCACGCGCATGGTCATTCCGGAGATCGACGTGCTGTACGACGTGTCCTCGACAGTTGCCGCGAGAAGCCGTTCCTTGATGATCATGTCGATGTCGGACTCCCGCGAGGCGAGCCAGAGCGTGCCGGTCCACACGCCCGAGGCGCCGAGGCAGAGGGCCGCTGCCAGGTGCCGACCTGTGGTGACACCCCCGGCGGCGATGATCGGCGTGTCGCCTGCCATCGCAGCGACTTCGGCGACGATGGAGAAGGTGCCCACCGCCCCGGTGTGGCCGGCCGCGTCGTAGCCCTGCGCGATCACGGCGTCCACGCCCGCTTCGATCTGACGCTTGGCCTGCCGGGCCTTGCCCACCAGACCGAACACCAACATGTCGCGCTCGTGGGCCGCGTCGAGAATGAACGCGGGGCTTCCGAGACCCGAAGCGATGACCGGCACTCTCTCGTCGAGCAGGACGTCGAGCTGGGCACGCGCCAGTTCCTGATTCAAGCCCCCCCACTGATGGAGGTCCACCGGGCCCTTGGGATCGGGAACGTCGTACTTCTCCTTGATCTCCGCAGCGAACTTCCGGTGGGTTTCGGGGATCTTGGAGCTGAGATCGTCGATCGAACCCGAAGGCGGAACAGACGCGGGTAGAACGAGATCGACACCGAAGGGCTTGCCCTCCACACGATCGCGGATCCATCCGATGTCAGCGGCGATCTCGTCGGGCGTATGCATCGCCTCACCGAGCACGGCAAACCCGCCGGCATTGATGACCGCAACCGCGACGTCCTTGCAGTGTGTGAAAGCGACGACGGGAAATTCGATGTCCAACAGGTCGCAGAGCTTTGTCCGCAACGGATCCTTTGGCATGGTGACGACCCCCTTTCGACCCGACAGCATAGACGTGCGCGGCCCATATGGTGAACTTTTGCTACCAGACGGTTAGGATCGGATCGCCACAAGGAGAGACGCCATGTCAGGCAGCGCCCTCGAGGGCATCAGGGTCATCGAGTTGGGCCAGATGGTCTCGGCCCCCTACTGCGCCAAGCTGTTCTCGGACTTCGGCGCCGAGGTCGTCAAGGTAGAGACTCCGCCCGACGGTGACATCGCGCGCCGCTGGGGTCCGTTTCCCGAAGACAAGGCCCACCCCGAGCGCAGCGGTCTCTTCCAGTTCCTGAACACCAACAAGCTCGGCGTCACGCTCGACGTGGACACCGGCGCCGGGCGTGATCTGCTGCTCGGGCTCCTCGCCCGGGCCGACGTCCTGATCGAGAACAATCCACCGGCGCTGATGCGCGAACGCAAACTGGATTACGCAACGCTTGCGCACGAGAACCCCGACCTCGTGATGATCTCCATCACGCCGTTCGGGCAGACCGGCCCCTACAGCGATTGGAAGGCTTACGATCTCAACGCCTTCCACCTCTCGGCCGCCGGTCACCGCTACTGCGGCCGCCCGGGCGAGGCGCCCCTCGAGCACGGCACCTTCTCCGCCGACTTCTACGGCGCGACCACGGCCGCGACCTGGGGTTTGGCGGCGACGATCGGGCGAGACCGCGTCGGTGGCGGCCAGCAGGTCGACGTCTCCTGTGCCGAAGCCATCGCCGCCACCTTCGTGGGCGGTCAGAACATCGGAGGGTACGCGCAAGACGGCATTTTCGACTCCCGCACGGGGATCGGAATGGGGCTGTCCGCGCCTGCGGCCATCGTTCCGTGCAAAGACGGGCACGTGTGGATGATGGTGCTGGAGACGGGCCAGTGGAGAGCGCTCGTCGAGGCCATGGGGAATCCCGAGTGGGCACAGCTGGAGATGTTCGACGACATGTTGGTCCGCGGAGAGAACAAGGACCTCATCTACTCCCTCATCGGGGAGTGGGCCATGCAACACGACAAGGTCGAGATCATGGACCGTTGCCAGGCCGTCGGCGCTCCGGTCACGGCCGTGTTCACGGTCGAAGAGGCCGCAGAGCACCCGCACCTCCGGGAGCGCGGATACATCGTCGAGCTGGATCATCCGGAGCTGGGCATCCTTCGCGACCTCGGTGCTCCCTTCAAGCTTCCGGAAAGCCCGGGGGGCCCACGCGACCCTGCCCCCCTGCTCGGCCAGCACAACGATCTGGTCTACGGCGACCATCTCGGTGTGAGCGCCAGTGAGCTGGCGCGACTCACCGCTGACGGGGTCATCTAGCCCGCGACACGGTCTTCCGACGATCGAGGAGATGGAAGTGGCACAAGCGACACCTCTCGAGGGAATCCGGGTCGCCAATTTCGGCTGGGTGTGGGCCGGTCCTGTCGTCGGGCAGACCCTCGCGTTCCTCGGTGCCGAGGTCTACAAGATCGAGTCGCGGGCCAGAATCGACATGGCACGCACCATCCCCCCCTTTGCCGAGGGTGTTCGGGATCCGGACCGCAGCCTCTCGCTCCATGCAGGCTGGGCCGGAAACGGCAGCGTGACCCTCAACCTGAAGAAGCCCGAGGGAGTGGAACTCGCCCGCGAGCTCATCGCCCAATGCGACGTGGTCATCGAGAACTTCGGACCCGGCGTGATGAGCGGGCTCGGGCTCGGATACGCGGAGCTCTCCGAGGTGAAATCCGACATCGTCATGTTCTCGATGCCCGCCGCCGGCCTCTACGGCCCACTGTCCAACCTCCGTACCTACGGACTCAGCCTGGCGAGCATCACCGGAATGGACAGCCTCACCGGATACGACGACGGACCACCCATCGCGATGGAGAACGCCTTCTCCGATCCTTTCAACGGCATCATGGGCGCGTTCTCGATTCTCGTCGCGCTGAGACATCGCGACCGGACGGGGAAGGGACAGCACATCGACTACTCACAGCAGGAGGCTGTGATGCAGATGGTCGGTCCGGCTTTCATGGACTACGCGATGAACGACCGGGTCGCGAAGCCGATGGGCAATCGACACCCGCTGTCGGTCGCCGCGCCCCATGGTGTCTTCCCCTGCACCGGCGACGACCGCTGGATCAGCATCGTGGTCACGAACGACGAGGAATGGCAGGGCCTCGTCGCGGCCACCGACGGTGCCGCCTGGACGGACGCCGAGGAATTCGCCACCCATGAGGACCGCGTGCGCAACATCGCCCGGCTCCATGAGCAACTGGCCGCCTGGACGACCGACTTCGACGACCGGGCGCTCGCCGAACAACTCCAGGGTCAGGGGGTCGCGGCCGCTCCGGTTCTGAACGTGGGCGACCTGCTCGACGATCCCCACTACCGAGCCCGTGGCACCTTCATCGAGGTGCACCATCCCCTCGGATTCACAGAAACCATCTACGGCGCCTACGTCAAGACCAGCCGAAGCGAGGCGAAAATCGAACCCGGCCCCGCGATCGGCCGGGACAACGAACACGTCTTCGGGGATCTACTCGACATGCCGAAGGACCGCTTCGAAAGGCTCGTCGAGGAGCAGGTGATCTACTGACCGGTGAAGTCGGGCTTGCGCTTCTCCGCGAAGGCGCGTGGGCCTTCCTTCGCATCGTTCGAGGCAAAGACCTTCGCTGCGAGGGACTTCTCGAGGACGAACCCCTCCTCGAGTCCGAGTGCGCGCACCGCGATCTCCTTGGAGGTGCGAACGGCCAGCGGACCGTTCCTGCAGATCGAGGACGCGAGCTCGAGCGCGGTCGACATGACCTCATCGGCGGGTACGACGCGGTTCACCAGGCCGATCTCGTACGCTCGCTGCGCGTCGATGGACTCGCCGGTGAGCAGCAGCTCCATCGCCAACGCCCAGGGGATCTGACGCGGGAGGCGGATGTGCGAGCCGCCGGCGGGGACCAGGCCCCACCGAACCTCACCCAGACCGAAGGTCGCTCCTTGCGCGGCCACCCGCAGATCCGTCCCGGCGAGCATCTCCATGCCACCGGCGATGCAGTGACCGTTCACCGCGGCGATGATCGGCTTGTCGACCTCTGAGAACTGGCGCTTGGTGTGGTCTTCGTAACCCAGTTCGTCGCCGGAGGTGAGGAGCGGAATCGCCTCCTTCAGATCCATCCCCGTGCAGAACGCCCGATCGCCGGCGGCGGTCAGGATCGCCACCAACGAGTCGTCATCGTCGTTGAAGTGGGCAAAGGCCGAGTCCAGCGCGGCGAGCATCTCCTTGGTCAACGCGTTCATGGCGTCGGGGCGGTCGATCGTCACGACGGCGATGCTGTCGCTCTTCTCGTAACGGATCGTGGGGGGTAGCTCGAGCGTCTCGATCGACACGGGGCGACGGCGAGCTTCTCCCCCGACCGCCGCCGGAACTTCGGAAGGGTGACCTCGTGGGTCACGTCGTCGAACACGACCTCGACGGGCATGCCCATCTCGAGATCGTCCGGAGAACAGTCCACGACCTGGCTGAGCAGGCGCACGCCCTCCTCCATCTCCACGACGGTGGGGGCGTAGGGCGTGTCGTCGACGAAGTCGGGGTGGAGGGCCCGGTCGGCGACCGTCCAGCTGAAGACGGCGCCGCGGCCACTCGAACGCTCCCATATCCAATCGAAGGAGCCGCACTCGGCACACATCTCCCGCGGTACGTGGCGCCACGCTTTGCAGTCCACGCAGCGTTGGAAGCGAAGCTCCCCCTCCTTGCAGAAGCCGTAGAAGTCCTTGGCGTAGCCGTCGAGCTCGGGGAGAGGCTTGGTGTACTCGGGCGTGGCCCATTTGCCGACGGCTTCGGGTGTGAGGTCCTTGTACTCGGCGGTGTCGGGCAGCGGACGACCCAGCCATTCGGAATAGAACGTGTCGAGATCCGGCAGAAAATCGAAATCGGGCGGACAACCCCGCGGGACGACCTCCACCTCGAGCTGACCACCACACCCAGGACACACATACTCACGCAACTGGACCCACGCCGGATCAGGCATCTCCCGACCCTTGTACACCTCCGCCAAACTCTCCTCGCTGTCACGCACATTGATCAACGCCGAGATCTTCCAATTCACCCGGTAGTCACCGAACTCGTGGCCGCAACGACACTTCACCACACGCTCACCGTCCTTGGCGACGATGAACAACGCCGGAGTGAGCGGCAACAGGATCGGCTCGTCCCACTCGACGCGCTCCTGAAGGATCTCGACGTACTTGTCGAAACGATCGACATCCTTGGGGCTCTTCATCATCTCCTGAACGGCAGGCCACGCCAACACGCCATCCATGAGCTTTTCGACATCAGCCTTGTGAAAATCCGCCACAGCCAAATCTCCTAGAACTCGAAGTCGTCTGTCACCGCTCAGCGCGCCAAGACGGCGATGCTGCCATCACCGAAGTCGCCCCAGCCCGTGACGATGCCCGTCTCTGCACTCTCGACCTGACGCTCCTCCGCCTCTCCCCGTAGCTGACGCACCGCCTCCACGATGTGGCTCATGCCGAGGACATGGGCTTCTGCGAGCAGCCCGCCGTGTGTGTTGACGGGCAGCTCGCCACCCAGCTCGATGCGCCCGTCTTCGATGAAGGCCCCGCCCTCACCACGCTCGCAAAAGCCTGCCTCCTCGAGCTGTTGGAGCACTTCGAAGGTGAAGCAGTCGTAGATCATCGCGAAGTCGACGTCGTCGGGCGTGATCCCCGCCCGTCCGAACGCCTCGGGCGCCGCGATGGTGAGCCCGGTCTTGAACAGGTCGTCGCGGTTGGTGATCTCGTCGGCCGGATAGGGCTGGCCGCGCGCGGCGCTCACGATCGTGACCGGCTCCGTCGGCAGATCCCGCGCCCGCTCGGCGCTGGTCACCACCACGGCGGCCGCGCCATCGGTCTCGAGACAGCAGTCCAGAATCCGATAGGGGTCGGCGAGCATTCGTGAGTCCATGTAGTCGTCGAGGGTGATACGTCGGCCGCGCATGACCGCGCGCGGATTGCGCTGGGCGTGCTCGCGCATCGCAACCGCGATCAGGCCGAGCTGCTCGGACTTGGTGCCGAACTCCTCCATGTGGCGGCGCGCGATCACGGAGTACCACTGAGGTGGTGCGGTGAAACCGTACGGCAGGTAGTAGTCACGCGCGATGGCCCCACCGGGAATCGAATCCGTGTCATCGGTCACCGTCTGGCGGGCCCGGGAACCCGAGTAGCCGTTCCAACCGGCCGGCAACAACACGTAGCTCGCCGTTCCGCTCGTGACGGCCGCCGCGGCATCCTGGAGCGAAGCCACCGGTGCTGCACCGCCCATCCCCACCGTGGCCGCGAAGCGCAGGTTCTCACAACCGAGGTTGGCCGCGAACTCCTCCGCCCGACCCAGGTTCGGAAAGGGCATGATGCCGTCGATGGCCGACGGCTTCAGCCCGGCCTCGTCGATCGCGCGCACGGAAGCCTGAAGCTGAATGCCGAGCTGGCTCATGCCCGAGCCGGGCTTGCGGCAGTAGTCGGTCTCGCCGATTCCTACGATGCACGCTTGACCCGTCATGAGCTGTCCGTTCGTTGCCCGATGCGTCGGGTCGGATCGATCTTGGCGAGCCGTGCGAGGTTCGTGCCGAGGAACCCTGCCCGCATCTCGTCGGTGATCTCCGGGTACCCGTAGTTCCGCTGCAACTCGTCGGGGATCTGCAGGTTGCGAACCCAATCGACCACTCGTTTGGTGTCGACGAAGGGTAGGTCGAGACCGAGCACGATCTTGTGGGGCTCGACCCACTGGAGTGCCGTGCCGATTGCGTGATAGCCGCGGTAAGGCGAACGTTGGTACCACCCGACGATGCCCGACAGGCTGAGGTAGAGGTTCTCGTGCTTGCCTGCGAGCCCGATCACCTCCTCGGTGTGGGGCCACGCCATGTGGTAGGCGATCATCGTGAGCTCGGGGAAGTCGAGCAACACACGGTCGAGTGTGTCGGGGTGGGTGTGGAAGCTCGGCTGTGGATAGACGTAGGACATCCCGGTGTGGACCGTGAGGGGGATGTCGAGCTCGCAGGCCTTCTCGTAGAACGGCCACATTCGCTTGTCGTCCAGCGGCGCCAGATCCTCCGGCTGATAGACCTTGCACAGCCGCGCGTCGTATTCCGTGACGAGGTGCTCGAGCTCCCAGATCGCGTTCTCGACACCACGGCGCAGGATGGGGCCCACCATCGCCTCGAGGTACATGCGACCGGGGTAGGGCTTGATCTGGTCGATCATGAACTGGTTGGTCGACAGGGAGATCGTGCCTCCACTGATGTCCATCATGCCTTCGCGCAGACAGAAGCACACGTCGACCTCGGCCTCGTCCATGTACCCGATCAGCGTCTCCGCGATCGGCGGAGGCCGCTTCTCCGCGAGGTCGATACCCGACCAGGCCCGGAGAACCCCCTGCACGCTGGCCCACCAACGCTTCGTGTTGGGGTAGTAGTTGCTGATCTCGGCCAAAGTCGCCGGGTTCATGAAGTGGCATTCCGACAGCGCCACGAAATGGTCGTCGCTCATGATGCCTCCTGGCTTCCCGATGGTTCGCCGGCCTGCACCTGAACCCCGGCTTCGTGAATCAGCTTCCAGATGCGTTTCGGCGCGGCCGGCACCTCGCGCGCCCGGGCTCCGAGTGGGGCCGAGCGCGTCGTTGACGGCACACATCACCGCGGCCGGCGTGGTGTGGATCGCACCTTCACCGCAGCCCTTGGCTCCCAGCGGCGTGAAGGGCGAGGGCGTCACCACCTCCGCCTTCTCGGTCGGGGGCACGTCGTTGATCGTGGGTATCAGGTAGTCCATGAAGCTCGCGGTGAGCGGCTGCGCCTGCTCGTCGTAGGCGTACTCCTCGAAGAGGGCCGCCCCCACTCCCTGGGCCACGCTGCCGTCGGTCTGGCCCTCCACGACGACCGGGTTGAGGCGCGTGCCGCAGTCGTCGGCGAGGCAGTATTTGACGATCTCCACCATGCCGGTGTCGGGATCGATCTCCACGACCACGACGTGCACTGCCTGGGCCGCGGTGAGATAGCTCTTGGCCCGCCCCTCTTCGTCGGCCGGCGTGCGGCCCGCTGCGGTCCAGACGTGGGTGGCCTCGGGACGCGGGTCGATGTCGGGCGGCAACAGATCGCTGCGTGCGAGCAACGTGCCCGCCACCTTGGGCAGGCTCATCTCGGCTCCGGGCTTACCCTTGACCATGAACATGCCGTCGCGCAGCTCGACGTCGGCCCGCTCGGCTCCCGTCAGCGCGGCCGTGACCGCGCACATCTTCTCCGAGAGACGTTCGCAGGCACCGAGCACCGCGCCCGTGATCGCCACCCCCAGGCGGCTGCCACCCGGGCCGAACGAGGGCGGCGCCGACTGGGTGTCGAGCTGAACGACACGTACGGCGTCCATGTCCACAGAGAAGAAGTCGGCCACGAGCTGGCTGATCAGCGTGTACTGCCCCTGTCCCTCGTGGGAGAAGCCGACGCGTACCGTGATCATCCCCATGATGTCGACGCTCACGGTCGCGCCTTCGGGCACACCCGTCTGTGGCAGACCCACGATCGCGTAGGCGTTCCAGTCGAACACGCCGGGCTCGATGGCGCTCGCCACCCCGATCCCCACGATGCGCCCCTGTTCGCGCGCCTCGCGCTGGCGCTCGCGCAGCTCCCGGTAGCCCGCCAGATCGAGCGCCGCGTCGAGTACCTCCTCGTAGCTTCCGCTGTCGTACTCGTTACCGCTCGGAATCGTGTACGGGAACTGATCCGAGCGGATGAAGTTCCGGCGTCGGAACTCCGCCGGATCGATGCCCAGACCCCGCGCCGCGATGTCCATCATCTGCTCGAGTACGAAGAAGTGCGGCGGTGGACCCATCCCGCGGTAGGGAAAGGCCGGAAGCTTGTTCGTCGCCATCAAGGTGAGGTCGTACCGGGCGACGGGAATCGTGTAGGGCCCCGTGAAAGCAGCGAGCGGTTTGGCAGCGCTGATCGCACCGTAGCCCTCGCCGGTCGCGCCGAGGTCGTCGACCAGCTTCACCTCGAGGCCTGTGACGCGGCCATCGTCGCCGACCGCCACGGACGCTTCGTAGTGTCGATCCCAGGCCTGACTGCCACCGGAGGTGAGGTACTCGACGCGATCTTCGATCCACTTGACGGGTCGGCCCCCCGCCTTGCGGGAGAGCATGCTGGTGATGTCGGTGCCGCGGGCGCCGCCCTTCCCACCGAAGCTCCCACCATGAGGATGGCTCTTCACGTTCACCTTGTTGGAGGGAATCCCCAGCGTCGCCGCGCGGCCCAGGCCGAAAAAGGCGGGCGACTGGATGCTGCCGCGGACCGTCAGTTCGAGGCTCATGGGGTCCCATTCGCAGACGCAGCCGTAGGTCTCGGTGGGATTGGCCCCCACACGATTCCAGCGGAACTTCTCGGTGAACACGTGTGCCGCGTCGGCAAAGGCTTCGTCGACCTCGCCCCAGGTGAAGACGCGGTGCATCATCACGTTGGTGTCGTTCTCCTCGATGACGAGGGGACTGTCCTCCTCCATGGCCGCGAACGGGTCGGTCACGGCCTCGAGCGGCTCGTAGTCGACCTCGATCAGCTCGAGGGCGTCCTCTGCCAGGTAGCGGCTGGTGGCTGCCACGGCCGCCACCGGTTCGCCCACGAAGTGCACCTTGTGCGTCGCGAGGCAGTGCGTACCCCAGCCCTCGGGCGCGGAGCGAGCCGGATTGCACCAGTTCCGGGCATCCTCGCCGGTCACCACCGCCGCCACGCCGGGCAGGGCTTCGGCCTGGCTCGTGTCGACACTCGTGATGCGCGCGTGGGGAAACGGGCTACGGAGAATGGCGGCGTGGAGCATCCGCGGTAGCGCGACGTCACCGATGAACTCCGTGCGCCCGGTGAGAAGAGCCGCGTCCTCTGTGCGTCGAACGCGGCGCCCGACCCAACGCAGCCCGCTGGTGGGAAGATCCTCCGGCCTCTTCGGGATCTCTATCGCCATGAACGCTCGTTCCCTCGTTCGTTCATTCGTCTGTCCGCGCCGCACCGGGTGGACCCGCGGCTAGGCATGGACATCTGCCGAGCGGGCCGCGCCGAGTTTGGCGGCCGCCACGTGCACGGAGCGCAGAATGCTCTGATAGCCGGTGCACCGACAGAGCTGACCACCGAGCACGTCACGGATCTCGTCTTCTGTGGGACTCGGGTTGTTCTCGAGCAGCTCGTAGACCGCCATCAGGAAGCCGGGGGTACAGAAACCGCACTGCAGGCCGTGTTCTTCGGCGAAGGCCTCCTGGATCGGATGGAGTCCGTCGTCGGGACCCGTCAGTCCCTCCACGGTCGTCACGTCCGCGCCCTCGGCCTGCACAGCAAGCATCAGGCACGAACGCACCGCCGTACCCTCGACGAGCACGGTGCAGATCCCGCACACCCCGTGTTCACATCCGACGTGGGTGCCGGTCAGGCCGAGCTGATCACGAAGAAAATCGGCGAGTGTGGTGCGCGGCTCGGCCGATGCCTCGCAGGGCTCGCCGTTGACGCTCAAGCGGATCACGCGCTCACTGACCATGCGAGGAAGCCTCCCGGTCTTCGGCCGGCGACAACTGGCTCATGGTGACGGAGGTCATGGCGACGCGGGTCATGGCAACGCGGGTCATGGCGACGCGGTGGCTCGAGCCACCGCCTCCGCGAGTCCGCGCCGCGTCAGCACGTCGGCAAGGTGTCGGCGGTAGTCCGCCGTGGCGTGCACGTCCGCCAACGGATCGGTGATCTCGTCTGCCACGGCGGTCCCCGCCCGGGCGAACAGCTCCTCGCTCGCGCTCTCACCGTTCACGATCTGCTCCACCTCGCGCATCCGCGTCGCTGTGGGTCCCACACCGAACAGCACGATCCTCACGTCGGTACAACTGCCGACCGCGTCGACACTCAGTGTGATCGCCGTACCGGCCATCGCGAAGTCGCCGTGACGCCGGGAAAGTTCCGTGAACGCCCAACCGCTTCCTTCGGCCAACATCGGGATGCTCACCTCGATGAGTATCTCGGCCGGTTCGAGGGCAGTTGTGAGGTATGTGACGAAGAAATCCTCGGCTTTGATGGTGCGCTCACCGTGAGGTCCGAGCACCTGCATCTCTGCGTCCGACGCGATCGCCACCGCGGGATACTCGGCAGCGGGATCCGCGTGGGCCATGGATCCGCCGATCGTGCCTCGATTGCGGATCTGGGGGTGGCCGACCAGGAGCGTGGCCGCGTGCAACAACGGCTGGCGGCTCGAGACGAGCGCCGACCGCTCCACGGAGCGCTTGGTCGTCATGGCACCGATCTCGAGTCGGTTGTCGCGTTCACGGATGTAGTCGAGTCCGTCGATACGACCCAGGTCGACCAGCAGTTCGGGGCGCGCCAGGCGCGCGTTGAGCATCGGCATCAGGCTCTGGCCGCCCGCGAGGACCACCGCCTCGCGGTCGAGATCACTCAGGAGTGAAACCGCTTCCGCAGACGACGTCGGAGCCGCATAGTCAACAGGTGCCGGTTTCATGAAAACCTCGTCGGGTCTTCACCCGACCCATGCACTCACCGCGTCGGGTGTCAGGTCCTTGTACTCGGCGGTGTCGGGCAGCGGACGACCCAGCCACTCGGAATAGAACGTGTCGAGATCCGGCAGAAAATCGAAATCGGGCGGACAACCCCGCGGGACGACCTCCACCTCGAGCTGACCACCACACCCAGGACACACATACTCACGCAACTGGACCCACGCCGGATCAGGCATCTCCCGACCCTTGTACACCTCCGCCAAACTCTCCTCGCTGTCACGCACATTGATCAACGCCGAGATCTTCCAATTCACCCGGTAGTCACCGAACTCGTGGCCGCAACGACACTTCACCACACGCTCACCGTCCTTGGCGACGATGAACAACGCCGGAGTGAGCGGCAACAGGATCGGCTCGTCCCACTCGACGCGCTCCTGAAGGATCTCGACGTACTTGTCGAAACGATCGACATCCTTGGGGCTCTTCATCATCTCCTGAACGGCAGGCCACGCCAACACGCCATCCATGAGCTTCTCGACATCAGCCTTGTGAAAATCCGCCACAGCCAAACCTCCTAGAACTCGAAGTCGTCGGGGAGGTCCCAGAACGAGCGCAGTTCGGCTCCGTAGTCGGGAGAAAGCTCCATGGACGAACGCCACATGTCGAGGACGGCGGGATCCATGTTCTCCTTGGCGGCCACCTTCTTGCGTTCCTCGGTCCACCATTCCTTGAACGGGACAGCCCGCTTCTTGCGCTCCTCGCGGATCTCCGCGCGCCTCGCCTCGGTGGCGGCGTTGTCGACGGCGTAGGCGCCGTTGTGGGACGCCACGACCCCGTGGATGTCGGAGGCGACGCGCGGGCTGGTCCAACCCTTGTTGAGATCGACCTCGATCGCCGCCGGATCGCGTTCGACGGGGTCACCCATCGCCTGGGCTCCGGAGATCGGGATGCACGATGATGTCGTAGTTCTGGAGCGGCTCGGGCGTGAGGAACGGCGCCGCCGCGGGGCTCTGGAGATCACGCGGCCTCGATCGCCGTCTCGATCGTGGGAGCTTCGGCCGGCCCGCGCTCGTGCACCAAGGGCTCTTGCGCTTCGATCAGCTCCTTGACGTTGGTGTCGTGCGCGTAGCTCGGCGAGTCGGGCAATGTGGGATAGGCGCCGTACATGCCGTGGTTGGACACCACCTTGCTGCGCATGCCGGCGTCGCCACACTGGTAGTCCATCCCGGGCGTGTTGTGCACCATCCACACCGCGGTGTGGCCGAGACCGCCGCGGAACCGACCGTAGCCACCTGAGTCGGGTTCGATGTTCCGCCCGAGGTACAGGATCGGGTAGTAGAGCTCGGTGACCTCGGCGTTGCCGAAGTCGGCGTTCGGTGTGTAGATGCACCACGCGCTGTTCTCGCCGTCGGCGAATCCACGCGCCGGGGAGCCGTTGCTCGCCTGCTCGAGGGTCAGGCCCGCGAGGTAGTAGCCGAGCTGGGTGATGCCGGCGAACTCGGCCGTCATCGTCGTGGCCGCACCGGCCGCCATCTCCTCCACGAAACCGCGCATCTGGAAGAGACGACCGAAAGCCTCGTAGAGGTTGCTCATCCACATCACGGCAGGCGCCCACGCCACCCCCGACGAGGCCGAGTAGTCGACCTCGAACGGGTTGGCCCACGAACCGCTCGGTGGGGTCTCGACATCCCAGGCCGCGGTCGGGCCCGAGTTGAACATGTCGAAGCCGATGATGTGGGAGTAGCCGTTCAGCAACCCCGACTTGAGTGCGGTCGGGCTGATGTTCTCGCCGAAGGGCACCGTGCCGCTGGCGCCACGCAACGAGAGCCGCACACTGGCGTCGGCTCCGACCTCGAGCTCCATGGGGAGGGCCATCAGGCAGTCGACGTCCTGCTTCCCAAGGACGACGTTCTTGCCCTTCATCGCCAGGTCCTTGAACTGGGACTTGCGAATGCGGCCCGGCACGGCCTGGGTCTTGACCCGGCCCACGGCGTAGCGGCGGCTGTCTTCCACGAACTCCTGGGTGGCTTCGAGGAAGAAGTCGAGGCCGTACTTCTCGATCACCTCGATCAACCGTTCACGGATCGTGACGCAGCCGGCCAAGCGTCCGCGGGCATCGCCCATCACGAAGTCCGGCGTGCGCGTGCGGGAGCGGACGCGTCGCTCGTACCAGGGATAGAACGCGTCGTTCTCTCCGACCTTCTCCATCGAGATACACAGGCCGTCCGAGTAGCAGTCGGGGTTCAGGAAACCGACTGAGCCCGGCGTCACAGATCCGCAGTCACTGACGTGGGTCACGGCACTCGCCCACGCGACGAGCTTGCCCTCGTAGAACAACGGCATCGCCATGTCGAAGTCGGGAGCGTGGATGCCGCCGTAGTGGGGATCGTTGTTCTCGAAGATGTCGCCCTGGTTGAAGCCGGGATAGTCCTCGTAGCCCAGGTTGATGAAGTTCTTGATCATGTCGGCCAGCAGGCCGGGGTGCGCCGTGATCCCGCGCGAGACACAGATCGCCTCACCCGTAGGGAGATGAAGACCCCAGAGCGCGTCACCGCCTTCGACGGCGATCGGCGAGGACGACACCTTGCATCCGGTTTCCCACGCGACGTTGCACAGGTTCGAGAGGATGTGCCAGAGCGCCTCGTACTCGCCCCGGTCCTCCTCCTTGCGAGTCAGCGTCTCGAGCCCGAAGAGGTTGCCGGTCTTCGCGAATGCCCGCTTATCGGCCTCGACCTGTTCCGCAAGACTGAGCCCCGCCATTATCGGTCCTTCCTTTCGAGCCAGTAGATGTCGTGCTCGTCGATTCGTACATGCCACTCGGGTGGGACGTACAGCGTCGTGTTCGACGCCTCGATCACGGCGAGGCCGTCGATCTCGTTACCGGGCACGAGATCCTCCATCCTCCAGATGTCGGCGTCGTGCCACTCGCCCCCGTTGAACACGGGCCGCTTGAACTTGAATGCCGCGTTGTCGGGTATCGGGCCCGCGAGCTCGTGCTTGCGGAGCTTGGGCTTGACCGTGGCGACCTTCGCGACCACGCACACCTCGGTGATCTGGTACGAGGCGAGGTCGGAGTCGGTCTTGGCGACCAGGGTGAACATCTCGGTGTACCGGTCTTCGTAGGCCTTGATCAGCCGGTTCACGTCGTCGGGAGAGTCGATGCTCTGCACCGGCGTCTCGACCTCGATGTCGTCGAGCTGTCCGAGGTACTTCATGTAGACGACGCGAGTGGTCGAGATCTGATCAGGCGTGAAGCCCTCTTCTTGAGCTCGGCCAGCAGTTCTTCCTCGAGCGCCTCCCAGGCCATGTTGACCGGCTGCAGGTACCCGACCTTCATCGCATCGTCGAGGTCGGGTGTGATCATGGTCGCGACGCTCTTGTGGCGTCGGTACGAGTAGTCCATGCACGCACCGCCCCAGGCCGAGAACGCACCGGCGTGGGGGACGGTGGCAACCGCCTTCCACGGGTCGTCGCCCGCGTAGCCCAGCAGGTGAAGCGGACCACCCCCGCCGTAGCCCAGGAGCACGTAGTCGCGTAGATCGTGACCCACCATGAGACTGCGTACGAGATGCTCACGCATCATCACGTTCAGCAGGTCCATGCATGTCTCGGCCGCCACGTAGACGTCCATGCCCAGTGGGTCGGCGATCTTCTCCTTGAACAGGTCGTAGGAGACCTGCTTGTTGATCTTCACCTTCCCGCCCAGGTAGTTGTCCTCGTTCAGTATCCCGAGCAACAGATTGGCGTCATTGATGGTGGGGGTCGTGTTGCCGGCCTCCATGAACGTGGGGCCGGGTGTTCCACCCGCGGAATCGGGACCCAGCTTGAGACGGTTGGTCTGTGGATCGAGCCGGATGTAGGTGCCGGTGCCCGCACCGATGGACGTGATCCCCAGCATCGGGACGTTGACGTACATGTCCTGGAAGCCGGGCTCGCGGTCGATCGGCAGCACACCCGCGGTGATCGCTCCGGCGTCGAATGACGTTCCACCCACGTCAGAGCAGACGATGTTGTCCTCGCCGATGACGCTCGACAGATACTTGGCGCCCATCAGCCCGCCCACCGGCCCCGACATGGCGGACTCGAACAGCCGGGGATAGCGGATGTTGGTGATTCCCCCGTAGCCCAGCACCGTCTTCAGGCTGCGGGAGTAGTCGATCTTCTTCAGCTCTTCCTCGATGCGGAAGAGCTGTTCGCGAGCAGCGTGGGATGCGTAGGCCTGGATCACGGTCGCGTTGGCTCGCGACACCTCGCGTGTCGTGGGCGCGACCTCGCTGGAGATCTCGAGCGGGACCTCACGGCCCACTTCTTGCATCACACGGCGCACGATCTGGGCGGCGCGCTCTTCGTGTTGCGGATTGGTGTAGGACATCAGGAACACGATGGCGATCGCCTCGCACTCCTCGTCGACGAGCAGCTCGCGTGCACCCTGCTCGACTTCGTGCTCGTAGAGCGGGATCACGGGCTGACCGAACATGTCGATGCGCTCGGTGATCCCGCGCGCCTGCTCTCGCGGCACGAGGGGAATACGGTGCTTGCGGTACTGCATGTGGGTGATCTCACTCCACTGCGCACCGATGAACGTCTGCGAGCCGCGACCCTGGACGATGATGTCCTCGAAGCCCTTCGTGACCAACAGGCCGGTCTTGTAGCCGCTCATGTTGATCACGGTGTTGAGCATCGACGTGCCCGTGTAGATGGCCGTCTCCATCTGCTTGCCGAACTCCCGGCCCTCTCGCTTCGGGTCGATGTCCATGTACTCGAGGGCTTCCTCGAGGGACTCCATGTATCCGATGCTCTCGTCCTGGGGTGACGTCGGAGCTTTGCCGATGACGCTGTGGCCCTCTTCGTCGACGATGATCACGTCGGTCATCGTGCCGCCTGCGTCACAAGCAACGAAATAGTTAGCCATTCCGGGCCTTCCCTCTTTTTTCTCTGGCCTGACGTCGGATCCCGGCGTTCGATCCTGGGTTGGGATCCTACCGTCTGCCGTAAGTCCTAACCAACGGGTAGCAAAGTGTAACCAACTGGCGAGTCGTCGCCGGAAGTGCCGCAGGGGGCCCGTCAGCATGAGAGATCCTCGACGGACAGAGGGTTGGCAGGGTCTGCGGCCCATTCCTGGAGCGAGGCGGCGTAGACGGCGACATCGGTGAAGCCGAGCCGGGCCATGACGAAGGCGGCGGACGACGCCATGGCCCCGATGCCGCAGTATGTGATGGTGCGGGCATCACGGTCACCGTCGACCATGGCCACCAGTTCTTCGCGTGGACGGTAGCGGCCGGACTCGTCGACGAGCTCGAAGGACGAGAGGTTGGACGCGCCGGGGACATGCCCGGGTCGGGCGTAGAGGGCCATCTCGCCCCGGTAGTGGGCCTCCGGCATCGCGTCGAGGAGGGCGACGGTTCCGTCGTCGATGGCTGCGAAGACCTCATCGCGGTCGGCGATCAGTTCCGGTCGAGGCGCGGGGGTGAGGTTTCTCGCAGGTGGGGTGGCCGGGTCGGTCGAGAGCGATCGACCTTCGGTGGTCCAGACGCCCAGCCCGCCGTCGAGAATCGCCGCGCGGTCGAAGCCGACCCATCGCAGCATCCACCAGACGCGAGCAGCCCACACCGACAGGCCCCCGTCGTACAGCACGACCCGGGAATCAGGACCGACACCGAGTGCACCCATGGCGGAGCAGAACTGCTCCGGTGTCGGCAGCGCGAGGTCGAGCGGGCTGTCGTGATCGGAGAGATCGCCGGTGAGATCGGCGAATCCGGCAGACGGAATGTGTCCGTGGTCGTAGGCGGGCCGACCGCTCATGAACTGGAGGCCACCCCCATCGTCGGGCTGCTGGTCGACGGTGCAGTCGAGCAGCACCAGATCCGGGTCATCGAGGTGCCGGCTCAGCCAATCGGTGGTCACGAGCGTCTCCATCACGGCGGCGACGCTAGCTGTCGAGCGCTCCGAGCACCTCGTCGGTGTCGGCGCCCGATGCTGCGGCGCGTCCCCTGGGGGGCCGGGCGACCGGTTCGTGAACGGCCACCTGTTCATCGTTCGTGTCGAGTGTCCAGACACCACCGACACGGTGCGCCGCAACAGAGACCGCAGGCCTGGTTGGCGATCCGCGCAGCGTGGACGCCACGACGTCGCGGAGAGGAACGTCGACCAGTCCGCCGTGACCCCCCTCGTACATCGCGAGGGCGGCGAGCGCGCCATGGAGGCCCGTGAGCGGATCCGCGATGGCGTCGCCGCAGAACACCGGGCCGCGCTCGCCACAGGCGATCAAGCCGGCGGAGGCGGCCGCGTCGTCGCCGAACGCCACCCGGTTCCGCCACGGGCCGACGCGGCCGTAGCCGGTGATCGACACCCACACCGTTGCCGGCGAGCGGGCCAGGATCACCTCGGGTCCGAGACCGAGGTGGTCGAGCGCTCGAGGCCGCGACGACTCGAGGACCACATCGGCCGAATCGAGAAGCAGTCCCAGCCGCGCCAGGTCGGTCTCGTCGCCGAAGTCGAGCGCCACACTCCGGTGGCCGCTGTGGAGGAGGTCGTAGAAAGGAGCCGACCCGTGGCGCGCACCGTCGGGACGTGTGAGCGACTCGACCTTGACGACGCGGAAGCCGGCCAGGCCGAGCAGGTGGGCGCAGAGAGGGCCCGCCCACATCGAGGAGAGATCCACGACGAGACCCGGCTCTCGGGCCTTCACTCCGGGGTGTTCCCGCGTGATTCGCCACGGCTCGACGGGAACTTTTTGGCGGCGGAACCGGCTCTGTTCGTCGTCCGCGACCTCGCGCGGCTGCGGAACGAGCGCGACGGGAATGCCGATGAGCTGTGCGCGTTCGGTCAGCTCGGCACCGGGACGGTCGGAGCACGCGGCAGCGACCGCAGCCCACGGGTCGCCGTCGACGTCCAGCTCGAGCCAGGCACCGACGAGGTCCACATCGTCGGGTCGGGCCAGGTTCACCGCCAGCAGGCTGTCGAGCGCAGGAACCAGGCGGCAGCCACCGCTCGGCGACACATCACCGTTGCGCCGAAGTCCGGCAAGCGCGGCGTGCTCACCCAGTAATCGACCGCCGTCGACGGCCACGGTCGACGCCGAGGGCATCGCCGCGGTCAGGGCCTCGATCGCCAGTGCCGCGCCGCGTGCGGCCGTCGCCGGGGCTCCGGGGGCGACGAGCGGCGCCCCGCCCGGCGTACCGGTGAGTGCCATGGCACCGCTCTCGGCCCAGTCTGTGCTCTCGTCGCGAGCGGCGACGCCGGCGCCCACGGGCGGTGCATCCCCCCACGCGAGCCCGTCGATCGTGTCGTCGCGCTCGACACGGGCACCCAGGAGCTCAAGCAGTCGCGCGCCGTCGTGGACGGCGGGACGCCGGGGGCCGAAACGGGCGCAGGTTCCCTCCAGCGGGAATCCGGTCGGGCGGACCGCGTTATCACCCATCGGCTCACCCATCGGCTCATCCATCGGCTCATCCATCGGGCAACGGGATCAGGTGAGAAGCCAATACGCTGGCCTCGATGTCAGCAGCCGTGCGCCCCTATGCGGAGATCGTCGACACATTGCACTCACCCTACGCGGGCGACGATCTCGTGCCCGACGCCTCGGTACCACTGCTGGTCGCCGACGTCACCGGCCAGACCGTGGATCAGGCGGCTGCCCGCGCTCTGAGAGCTCTCCCGGCCGTGACCGTCGCGGTCGGTGAGGACGCGCGGAGCGCGAGCGGTGCAGGACTAGCGGCCTTCGACGTCCTGGTGGCCGAGAATCCGGCGAGCGGCGGAGTTCCCGGTGTCGACGCCGTCCATTGGCTGGAACCCGACGCCGGCGTCGCGAACACGGTGGCAACGATCGGCGAACGTGTCCGGTCCAACCCTCAGGCGTCGGTGGCGGCCGTCCAACTCCTCCGGTTGTCGGCCGGCCTCGACGTTGTCGACGGGCTGATCGCCGAGTCGTTGACGTACTCCACCCTCCAGTCCGGGCCCGAGTTCGCGGCGCTGGCTTGATCACCGGCCGGCACCCGGCGAGGTCGACGTCGACCCTGTGCCCCTGGCGGTCGAGCGCTCGGGAGCAGAGCTGCGGCTCGCGTTCAACCGTCCCGAGATCCACAATGCGTTCGGCTTCGAGGTTCGCGATGCTCTGGTCGAGGCCTTGCAGTTGGCGGCCGCCGACGACGGCATCGAGTCGATCACGCTCACAGGCCGAGGTCGGTCGTTCTGCAGCGGCGGTGACCTCCGTGAGTTCGGAACCCTTCTCGACCCCGCGAGCGCGCACCTGATCCGCGCGACCCGCAGCGCCGGATACTGGATCGATCGCGTGGCCGAGCGCGTCCACGTCGAGGTCCACGGAGCCTGTATCGGCGCCGGCATCGAGCTCTCGGCCTTCGCCGGTCACGTCACCGGAGCCCGAGACGTCGTCATCGCGCTGCCCGAGGTGGGCATGGGCCTGGTTCCGGGGGCGGGTGGGACCGTCAGCCTTCCCCGCCGGATCGGCCGCCACCGCACGGCGTACCTGACGCTGACCGGCGAACGTGTGCTCGCCGACACCGCCCTCACGTGGGGTCTCATCGACGAGCTGTCCTGACCAGTCAGGGTCACTCGGCCAGGTCGCCCGGTCAGGCGGCTCGGTACACGACTCGGCCGCCGATGATCGTCGCTCGGACGCGCACGTCGGCGAGATCGTGGCGGGCGGCTGCCCACGCGCGGTCGAGCAGGCACAGGTCGGCGGGTTCGCCGGGCCTGATCTCGCGCGGGGGACCACCCGGCCGGTTCGGGTGGCCGGTGAAGAGACGCAGAGCCTGCTCGGGTGCCAGCCGTTCGTCGGGACCGATGACATGGCCCTCGGCGGTCCGCCGTTCGACGGCGGCAACCATGGCCGCCCAAGGGTCGTGCTCCCCCACAGGAGCATCCGACCCGGCCGCCAGCGGGATCCCGACGTCGAGGAACGCCCGGCCGCGATACAGCCAGGGTTGGTCAGCGGGCTCGACCGTGGCCCGATACCGGTCGCCGTGCTCGCTGATGAAGTGCGGCTGGGTGACGACGGTCACGCCGAGGCGACCAAGCGCACGCATCATCTCGGGCGGCACGACACTCGCGTGCTCGAGCCGATCGTCGGGACCGGCTCCGGCCTCGGCGAGGGCCGCGGTCGCGAAAACGACCTCGACCCGGCTCGCCGCGTGCACGGCGACCGCACGTCCGCTTCCGTGGGCGGTCGCGATCCGTGCCGCGAACTCCGAGATCGAAGGGAGGGCGGCTTCGAAGAGCACCAGCTTGACGGGACCGAGCTGAACTCCATCGGGAGCAACGACGTCAGCGGTTCCGGTCATGGTGGTCAGCCGCTGGACCAGCTCGCCCGAGCGTCGCGCAAGGCCCAGCGCGGCCAGCTCGGCCGATCCGTTGTGAGCGGTGGCGTCAGTGACGCCGGTGACGCCGGTGGCGGCCAGATCGGCGCTCACCGCTCGCAACGACGGCGGCTCACCGCCGATCCGCTCGCGTAGCCAGGCGTCGAGGCCCGAGAGCCGGCCCGTGGGAGTGCCGTCGTCACCGATCTCGACGCCCCTCGGGAGCTCGTTTCCAGCCTCGAGGTGAAGCTGCTCGAGTGCAGCGCTGTTGAGCACCCACAGCGCGCCGCTGCGGTGCTGGAGTCGAACCGGGCGGTCGGCCACCGCAGCGTCCAGGTCCCGACGGTCGGGCCATCCCGCCACCGTGTCGTCCCAGCCGACGGCCCGGAGCCAGCCCCCCTGCCGTTCATCGCGCGCATCATCCCGGGCCGCATCCCGCAGCCGATCGACCAGTTGGTCCGCTCGCGTGACCGCGGGCGGCCCGCACCAGAGGGATTCCGCGCGGGCCCCCAGAGCAAACAGGTGAATGTGATGGTCGTGCAGGCCGGGAACCAACGCCGCCCCGCGCCCTTCTACACGTGCGACATCGGACGCTTCTCCGGAACCGGCGGCCTTTCCGACGGCGTCGGAGGGGCCCACCTCGGCAATGACACCGCCGCGGGTCCACACCGACATTCCGGCGCGGCCTTCGATCTCGACATCCTCCACCAACACGTCGGAAGCGTCAGGCACGGCAGGCACGTCGGACATCATCGCCGCCGGCGGGCAACGCGCGCTCAGGTCTGGTCGAACAGTCCGAGGGTCTCGGCAATGCGTGTGCGGTGCTGCGGTGCCGAGCCCAACTCGACCTCGAGTGCCTTGGCGCGGCGGAAGTAGAGCTGGAGGTCGTAGTCGAGATCGACGCCCACGCCACCGTGCACCTGTTGTGCGCCGAAGGCGACACGCTGGCAGGCGTCCGAGGCCCACGCCTTGGCAACCGACACCTCGCGGTCGGCACTCGAGCCTTGCGACAGGGCCCACGCGGCACGGTATGCGCTCCAGCGGGCGCCCTCGAGGTCGAGGAGCATGTCGGCGAGTCGGTGCTGGACCGCCTGGAACGCACCCAGCGGCTTACCGAACTGCACGCGGGTCTTGGCATGTTCCGCGGCCATCTCGAGGGCGCGTGCCATCACGCCCACGATCTCGGCGGTGCGCAGCGCGGTGGCCCGAGCCAGGGCGGCGGGCAGGAGCTCCGCGGTGTTCCCGACGACCTCACCCTCGGTGCCGTCGATGCGGAGCTCGAAGAGGCGATCGTTCGACAGCGTGTCCAGTCGCGACGCCTCGATGCCGGGCCGGTCGCTGTCGAGCAGAACGAGCACGGGTCCTGCCACGACCAGCAGAAGATCGGCGAACTCCACGTCATAGGAGAAGGGCACGGTGCCGTTCACCCGGGCATTCGAACCGCTCACCTCGGCGGTGAGCGCGTCGGGAGGAACATCGGCCAGCGCGGTACCGACAAGCGTTCGACCTTCGGCAACGCCCGGGGGGAGGTGGCCGGCGTCGGCGAGGGTCAGGCCGGCCAGCGCCACCGTGGAGAACAGAGGCGTGGGGCTCACCGCCCGCCCGAGTTCCTCGAAGATCACGGCCAGATCGAGGATGGTGCCGCCCCCGTCGGGCAGGGCCAGACCCACCCAGCCCATCTCCGCCATCTCCGACCACATCTCGGGCAGATATCCGCGGGAGTCGCGCTCCAGTCGGCGCACGACCTCGGTCGGGCACCTGGCCTCGATGAAGGAGCGCGCGACCTTGCGCAGCTCCTCCTGGTCGGCACTGAAGGTGAAGTCCACCTACTGCTCCTCGGGTCGGTGCCGGAACGTCGGCGGTGCCGTTGCGGTCATGACTTGGGCATTCCGAGGCCGATCATGGCCACGATGTTGCGGTGGACCTCGTTGGCACCGCCACCGAAGGTGAGCAGCACGTCGGTCATGAACCACCGGGCCAGCCGGCCTCCGTCGGACACACCGACCCCGCCCACGAGCCCGCCCGTGCGTCCCATGATCCGTAGACACGTCCCGAAGGCCCGCTGGTGGAGCTCGGTGGCGAAGACCTTGTTCAGGGATGCGTCGTGGTAGGGCACCGTCCCCTCGGCGAGCATCGAGGCCGTGCGCAGGTTCAGGAGCGACAAGACGTCGACATCGACCGCGATGGCGGCGAGCGCGTCGCGTACCCACGGCTCCTCGGCGACACGGCGTCCGTTGCGCCGGTTCTCGTTGGCCCAGGCGACGGTCTCCTCGAGAGCTCGCTCGACCGGTGATGCCGTGGCCAGCGCCAGCCGCTCGTAGTTGAGCTGGGTCGTGATGTAGGACCATCCCTCGTTGAGCTCGCCGACGAGGGCGTCGGCCGGCACTCGGACCTTGTCGTAGAACGTCGTGTTGGTCCGCAGGCCTCCCATGATCTCTGTCGGCTGGATCGAGATACCCGATGAGCGGGCATCGATGATGAAGACCGAGATCCCCTTGTGCTTGGGCACGTCGGGGTCTGTACGCGCCGCCAGCCAGATGTAGTCGGCCATGTGCGCCCCCGACGTGAACACCTTCTGGCCGTCGATGATCCACTCGTCACCGTCGCGGGTGGCGCTCGTGCGCAGCGAGGCGAGGTCGGATCCGGCGTCGGGTTCGGTGTAGGCGATCGCCACGTCGATCTCGCCCTTGAGGATGCCCGGCAGGTAGTGGGCCTTTTGTGTGTCGGTACCGACCCGCATGATCGCCGGCGCCACGGTCTGCACGGCAACCACCGGGATCGGGATGCCCGTGCGACAGATCTCCTCGAAGAAGAGGTACTGCTCGACGGGACCGTGACCCAGGCCTCCGTACTCGGTCGGCCAGCCCACGCCCAGCATTCCATCGGCCCCCAGCTGACGGATGTAGGCCTTCCACTCCGGTCCGCCGCCCTCGGGCGTCTCGGCGATCTCGGCGGTGAGCTCAGGGGTGATGTGCGTCGCCAGATAGTCGCGCACGCGCGTCACGAGGTCCTTCTGCGGCCCCGTGAGCTCGAAATCCACCCTGCCCCCTCGGTCGTGTTCGTCTGCTCAGGCGCTCTCGGCGCGCCGGATGGTGGCGGTACCGGAGCAATGCGTTCCGTAGTCGGCGTCGGCACTGAACCCGATGTCGAGCGTGTAGCCGTCTTGTTCGTACTTCCGTGTGACGGCGCCCGTGGTCGTCAACGTCTGGCCGGGGAAGACCGGGATCTTGAGGCGGAGGTCGATCGCGACGAGGTCCCAGTCAGGACCGCACCAGTTCGTGATGTAGGCGGCCATCAGGCCATTGGTGGTCAGGATGTTCACGAAGACATCGGGGCTCCCCGACTGTTCGGCGAATCCCTTGTCGTGGTGAACCGGGTAGAAGTCGCGCGCGGCGGCGACGGCACCGACGACGACGAGGGTGGCGTCGACCTCTCGCACCACGGGAGGTAACTCCTCACCTTCATCAATGGCATCCCACGCCATCGAGTCGTAGTTCAGGTGGGGCGTCATCCAGTCCGTCGACATCGCCGTCTCTCCTCAGATCCTCAGGCCGCGGGCGCTTCGGCCGTCGCGGGTTCCGGCTTGAAGCGCATGTACGTGAAGCTCTGGGTACCGAGGAGGTCGTCGTCCTGGTTGGTGAAGCGGTATTCGAAGGTGACGAAGTACGCCATCCCCAGTCGTGTCTGGTGATCCGTCTCGCTGACGTCGGTGAGACGCACGGTGAACGAGACGGTGTCACCGACCCGGGCCAGCGCCACGATCGTCTGGGACTGCCCGGTCGCCACGATCTTCGTGTAGCCCTCCCCCTCGAGGATCTCGTCGATCGGGGCGATCGGCAGATCGATGTTCCGGGGTGGCCAGAGAGGAGCCATGCTCCACACCTGCATCATCGCGCCCGGTGCCACGATGCCACCGTGGCGGGACCGGGCCGCCCAGTCGGGGTCCGTGTAGGCCGGGTTCGCGTCCTGCATGACCTCGACCCAGTGCCGGATCATCTGCGGGCAGACGGCGTCGACCGCCTCGGTGCGCGGTGACTCGTTCCCGATGTGATGGCGCAGCCGCTCGTCGTACAGCGTTCCCATCCGTGCCCCCATCCGTGCCCCCATTCGTGCCCCCATCTGCTGTCTAGGAAGTGGAGTCGGCCTCGGTCTGCGCCAGGCGCGTCTGGCCGATGCCGGTGGCGGCCACCGCTTCTTCGGCACCGAGCGCTCCGCCGAGACCGCCCGGGAAGACGTCGTAGAGCGCCCGCACCGCATCGGCCATCTCCTCGGCCTGCCAGTGCCGGCCGGTTCGTGTACGGGTGGCGGCGATCCGCCAGCCCTCGACGCGGTCACAGCGCTCGCCCATCATGTGGAAGACCTGCCCGCTCACCCACTGGGCGTCGTCGGAGGCGAGCCAGACGACGAGGGGGCTCACGTTCTCGGGGGCGAACGGATCGATCCCCTCGGGCGCCGGTCCGATGAGGTCTTCGCTCATCCGGGTACGCGGTGGAGGGCGCCACCGTGTTGGCCGTCACCCCGAACCGGGCCATCTCCATGGCGACGACCCTCGTCAACGCGGCGATCCCCGCCTTCGCAGCCGCGTAGTTCGCTTGCCCGGGGTTCCCGAACAAGCCCGACTGCGACGTGGTCGAGATGATCCGGCCGGTGCGCGGACGACCGGCCTTTGTCTCTGAGCGCCAGTACGCGCAGGCGTGGCGCGTCGGCGCGAAGTGGCCCTTCAGATGCACGTTGATGACGGCATCCCACTCGTCCTCGGTCATGTTGAAGATCGTGCGATCGCGCAGGTTCCCGGCGTTGTTCACGAGGACGTCGAGCCCGCCGTAGGTATCGACGGCCTGGCGTACGAGGGCTTCCGCGTCGTCGAAATCGGCGCATGAGTCCACGTTCGCGACCGCTTCGCCCCCCGAGTCATTGATCTCGTCGACGACGTCGTCGGCCACGTTGGCCGTACCCTCACCTCGGATGTCGGTACCCGGATCGTTCACGACCACACGGGCGCCGTGCGCGGCGAGCGCCATGGCGTGTGCGCGCCCCAGGCCGCGTCCGCCACCCGTCACGATTGCCGTCTTGCCCTCGAGCAGCATCGCTGTCCTCTCTGCGCCCCTCTGCGGATGTGTCGGTCCCGGTCTTTCGGACTAGCCACACGGTTACACTTTGCTACCAGTTGGTAGTATGACGGATAACCAGTGTCCCCCGGGCAACGGGGAAAGCGAAAACGGCGAAAACGAAGGAGCGCAGATGGTGGAGCGAGCAGACGCGCGGGGGAGGCGCGAGGTGGTCGCGCAGCGATTCTCGAGGCTGCCACCGAGCTCTTCGCCCGCCGTGGCTTCGGAGGGGTCGCAGTCCAGGAGATCGCTGATCAGGCCGGGGTCCACAAGACGACGGTGCTCTACCAGTTCGGTACGAAAGAGGCGCTACACGAGGCCGTCCTCGACCATGCGCTCGAGCCCGTGATCACGATGATGAACGATTTCCTCGCCGGCGAGTTCAACCGTGAGCGGCTCAGCTGGTACCTCGACCAACTCCAACGCCACGTGGCTGACGACCCATCTGTTGCCCGTCTGATGCTGCGCGAACTGCTCGAGGGCGGCGAGTACGGGGACGCCTACCTCGACCGTTTCGTCGGTCCCGTCTACGAACCCGCGGAACGCCGCCTCCAAGAGGCCCGAACCGCCTCCGGCGGCCGCGTCGCCGAGGTCGATCCGGCCCTGTTCGTGCACGACCTCCACGTGCAGATCATGTCGTACTTCTGCCACGGCGCACTGCTCGAACGGCTCATGAGCACCGATCCGTACTCGGTGGACGCCTTGATCGCCCGGCGCAACCACCTCGTCGACCAGATCCTCGCTCTCCAGCGACCTCACCCCACCGACGACTCACCCCGCGACGCGACTCAGGTCTCCACCGCAAAGAGCGCGTCGGGCTGACCGCAGCCCCTGACCCGTCTCCTCGCTGCTACTCGGACCTACTCCGACCTACTCGGAACCGGGTGGAGCCGTTCCGGGTACCGCATCCAGTCCGAGGTGCTCGCCGACGACCTTGGCGCCGAGATACCCCGGACCGCCGATGATCATGCCGCCCGCGTAGTTGGAAGCGCCGCAGGTGAACAGGCCGGGGATCGGTGTCGTCACCTGTGAGCACAGGTCGTTCGGGCGGTTGAAGCCCATCTGAAGGTTCGTGTACGAGCCGTGCTTGATCGAGCCGCGCTTCATCGTGTGCAGCTTCGCTTCGATGTGCGTTGGTGGGTACTCACGGCGCAACACGATACGACCGAGGTCGGCGTGTTCCTCGATGAGGCCGAGACACTCGTCGCCGAAGCTGCCGGTTCCGGTCTCCCAGTCGTCGTCATAACGGACGACCTGCTCGGCGCGCACCACCTCGTGGCCGGCCGGCGCCATCGACCGGTCGTGGTGACTCGGGACGGTGACGTGCACCCACTCGCCCCCACCCGCCGTGCCGGCATCGACCCGTGCGAGGTGCTCGTGCAGCTCGTCCTCGGTCTCGAGCCCGAGAAAGGCGATCATGGCCTCGTTCACGCGGGGCTCCGGATGCCGGAACGTGACGTCGCCGTCGATACCGAGGTGCAGCCCGAAGAGCGTGCGCTCCTCCCACTCCCAACCTTCGACGGCGAACTTCAGGTCGTCCGAGAGGTTCTGGGTCCCGACGAGGTTGAGGAAGGTCTGTTCGGGGTTGAGCGTGGATGCCACCGCCCGTGCCTCGAACTGGTGGCCGTCGGCCACCTCGACGCGAACTCCGGAGTCGCCGTCGGTGTGGATGGCGGTGACCTCCGATGTGTCGAGGACCTCACCGCCGTTGTTGACGAACACCCGGTAGAGAGACGACGACAAGCGGTGCGAACCACCCTTGACGAGAGCAGAGTTCACCATCCGACAGAGGTAGACCGGGTAGAGGTAGCCGAGCGGGTCTTCGAGGTGGAAGCCCCACATCGCCGAGAACGACAGCAGCGCCATTCGTACACGGGGATCGGTGAATCCGTATTCGTCGAGAACCTCGATCGGGCTCAGGTCGGAGATCTCGTTGAGTCGCTCGCCGACCGCGTTCTGGCCGATCTCGACCACCTGGTCCACGACCGGCATGGGCAGCTTGTAGGTGAGCGGGATGATGTACTCGTCGAGCATCGGTGCGAACTCCGCCCACATGCGCCGGAAGCAATCGGCGTCGTGCTCACTGACCGCGCCGATCGACGCGACGGTCTCGTCGTGGTCCTTGGTGAAGACGAGCGACTTGCCGTCCTTGAACGGGAACGCGCACGCGACGTGCGGAGAGACGTAACGCAGCCCGTAGTCGGCCAGGGCGAGGTCGCGGTAGGCCGGCATCACGTCGCTCATCATGTGGTAGATGGCGTGCAGGTTGAACCGGAACCCGTGGTACTCGTCGGTGTTGAGCCCACCGCCGGTCTCGTGCCGACGTTCGATCAGCAGCACCCGGGCGCCGGCTTTCGCCAGGTAGGCACCACAGATCAGGCCGTTCGGACCACCGCCGATCACGACGGCGTCATAGGTGTCGGTCTTGGTCACGGTTGCGGTCATTGGCCGGCCCCTCCGGTGGACTCGTCGAGTTGCCACTTGGCGTTGACGCCGAGGTTCATCGGAACGTCATTCATGTGGTCCATGAACCAGTCCCACGGTCGGGCCTGCCACCACGGCTGGTCGAGACACCCCGTGTCTTCGGCGACCTCGCGAGCGGCCAGGTAGCCGGTCGCGAGCCAGCGTCGCGCCCATGGGGTGGATCGAGTTGGACAGGTAGAGCCCCGGCAGGAAGGTGCGCGATGCGCCGCTCGTGATGACTCCCGGCACCGGCCGGTTCATGTAGAACTGGTCGGGCGTGACGCTGCCTCCCAGGATGCTCCCCGTCATCGACGAGGGGTTGTTGCGCACCTGATCGAGCGGGGTCATGACGTGCCGCTCGATGATGAGGTCCTTGAAGCCGGGCGCGTAGTCCTCGATCCGGTCCGTGGCCGCGTCGGCGAAGGGCCCCCCGAGCTCGGGCCAGGCGTCGAGGCCACCTGTGATCGTTTGGCCTCGCCAACGGCGTGGCGCCGGCGGTACGTCGACCCAGATGAACGCCGTGTGGCAGCCGTCGGGCGCCTGCGTCGGGTCGGCGCGCGTGGGCACGAACCAGTTGCCCATGATGTCGTCGTCGATCACACCGGAAACGAGATTCACGTTGTGGCGGCGCATGTCGTCGATGGTGTCGCCGCCGAGGTAACCCATCATGCAGCGCTGGATCCCGGGATCCCAGTCCGCGGCTGCGAACTCGATGTCGTCGCGCAAGCTGTAGTAGACGCCGAAGAGCACCTGCTCGTCGTAGTGGAAGCTCTTGACCCGGTTCGCGATCTCGGGGCCGATGACGTCCTCGCCGAGCATACCGAGGAAGGTCGGCACGGCAGACACGTTCGAGACGATGGTCTTGGCCCGGATCTCCTCACCCGGCAACAGCGCGTCGTCGCGGAGCTTGATCCCGACCGCCCGACCGTCCTCGACGATGATCTCGTCCACCGGACACGTCGTCCAGATCTCGCCGCCGGCATTGACCGTGGCCTTCACGAGCGAGTGCGTGAGCGAGTGGGAACCACCCCGCGCGTTGTGCACCGCCATCGGTCCGCCGATACCGGCCATGAACACTGCGGCAAGGACACCGATCTTGCGGTGAATGGGCGGCAGGCCGCTGATCCATCCGATCGACGCGGTCGTGGTCTTCACCTCATCGGATTCGAAGAGGAGGTCGAGGACCTCGAAGCCGGTCATGTTCATGAGCTCGGCGCCACTGAAGGGTTGATCCTGAGCGGCCAGGAACTTGTCGAGGAGCGAGTACATCCGCTGCATCGTGTCCTCGGTCGGCGGCCCGTACCAGAACCGCCGGTTCACCTCGAGCATCTCCTCGAGGTTTGTCGCATTGAACTCGAGCGCCTTCATCTGGAGCGCCGCGTCCTTCTCCGACACCCGCGCCCAGTTCGCATAGGTCGTGTCGAAGTCCATCGCGTGGATGAGGCTCTTGCCCGACTCGAACGGCTTGGCGTAGGTGACGTCGGTACCGCGGAGCTCGAAGCCGAGACCGGGCAGGTCGAGGTCGTCCATCGCCGGGCTGTAGGAGGTGGCGAGCCAGGTGGCGTGCAGGTTGTGGAGGAACCCCGGAGAGCCGGTCTCGACGGTGTCGCAGTGCGCGCCGCACTGGCCACGAGCCTCGAACACGCCGACGGACAACCCGGCCTTGGCGAGGTAGGCGGAGACGGTCAAACCGTTGACCCCACCACCGATGACGATGACGTCGTAGTCCTTCATGTGTCGCAGCTTCCGTTCCGTCGTGTTCGTGGACTTTTCAAGGCCGGGTTCCGGCCGACCTCAGGAATCAGACACGCGCCTCGTCGTGGTCGGCCAGGACCATCGCGGCCACATTGAACCCCGAGTCGACGGCCTGGTGGGTACCGCAGCCGTACCCGCCGGCATCGGTGCCGACGAGATACAGCCCGGGCAACGGCGTACGTGCGTCGGGCTTGGACCCACCGCACTGGCCGATCACCTGACTCAGACCGATGCACTCGCCGCCTTGGCCGGGAACGGCCGAGTCGCGGCACATGTTGGAGACATGCGCCGCCGTGTACGGCTCCCGCCGGATCGTGTGCTTGCGGATTTCGGGCCACATCGTATCGATCGCCTGCTCGGCCCGCGCGATCGCTTCGTCGTTCAGCTCGGACTTCGGATCGGGCGAGCCGAGGATGCCGACGAGAATGATCTGGTGCCCGTCGGGTGCGAGCGAGGCGTCGTAGCTCGTCGTGACGGCCGCGAAGACGAGCGGGACGTCGGGCCACTCGCCGCGCTGTGCGGCCTCGTAGCGCTCGGTGTCCCACCAGCTCTCGTTGGAGAAGGCGACGATCATGCCCGTGTCGAGCACGGGCTCGTCGAGGAAGTAACGGACGCCGACCATACCGAGACCCGGCTCGAGCGTCTCGACCCGCTTGACGTAGTCGTCGGAGAAGTGGTCGTCGCCGACGAGTGAGAGGACAGTGGGTTGGATGCCGGCGTTCGAGACGACCACCGGTGCGCGGAACTCGCCCGCCGACGTCGCGACGCCGACCGCGCGGCCGTCCTCGACGAGCACGCGCTCGACGCGCGTCTTCGGGAGAAAGGTTCCGCCGTGCTCTTCGATGTAGCGGGCAGCGGCCTCGGCCGGGCGCCCGTAGCCGCCGGCGTGGTAGCGGCCACCACCACCGAGGAACAGCTGACGCAGGGTCCGCACGCCCTCGGAGACGGGGATGCGGTCGACCGGTGCCACGAACACGAGGTTGAGGATCGCCGACATGTAGGCGATGACCGGGTCGGGCACGTCGAAGCTGTGCATCCAGCCGAGCATCCCCGTGTCGTCGTGGGTGTCGAGATCCTCCTCCGACATCCCGAAGACCTCTCCGACGAGGGCCATCATCTTCTCGACACCGTCGGAATCGACACCGAAGGTCGACTCGAGGCCCTCGACGGCGAGCGGGTCCTCGGCCTGCTTCGACGGCCCGATGTAGCTGCGCCAGTCGCCTTTGTCGTCGCGGTACTTGAGCTCGATGGCGTTGTCACCCTCGGGGACGATGAGCGGCGCTTCGTCTTCGATGCCGAGCTCGGCGACGAGCTCGTGGAACCGCGAGTCGTCGGCGGGAAGGCTCAGCACCGGCCACATCTCATAGGCGTAGCCGTTGCGCTGGATCGTCTGGGCCTTGCCGCCGGCCTGGTTGGTCTTGTCGAGCAGCAACACCCGCTTGCCCGCTTTGGCACACAGCGCGCCGGTCGTCACACCGCCGTAGCCGGCACCGATCACGATGACGTCGTACTCCTCCACGCCCGTTCCCTCCCCGTGCTCCATCGATTGTTCCGTGAATGTCCCGTGAACGGAACTCGTCAGTCCTTGCCCTCCGGGAAATACGTCTCCAGGTACTTGCGCAGGCGGTCGGGACGGTCGAAGGGAAACTTGACGTCGTTGTCCTCGCAGATGACCTGGGCGGCGATGTAGCCCGGGCCGCCGATGACCATGCCGCCGGGGAACATCGAGGCACCACCCAGGTAGAGCCCCTCGACCGGGGTGCGACTCGACGAGCAGTCGACGTTCGGCCGGTTGAAACCCATCTGCAGCGGGTTGTAGTCGCCGTGCTTGATCGAACCGCGGCGCATGTTCGGGATCCGCTGCTCGATCGTCTTGGGCGACTCGACGACGCAATCGATGACGCTGTCGGCGAAACCCTCGTAGTGCGCATCGAGCAGGGCCGTGACTTCGCGCACGACCTCGTCCTTGCGCTCTTCCCACGGCCAGTCGTAGGGCGCCGGCATCTGGAAGAAGCAGACGTCTTCACCCTCCTTCTGGCTGAGCGTGGGGTCGAAGGCCGTCTCGACGGTGAAGTGCCCGGCGTACTTCGGCACGTCACCCTGCTCGACCGCGTTGAGGAACGACACGACGTCGTCGGTGCCGTCGAAACCGAGAATCGTGTTGAACGGCTCGGGCTGGTCGATCATGCCGTTGTTCGGGTTCGGCCGCCATTGCGGCTTGCCCTTGGTGACGAAGAACACGCTCAGCAGCGACCACTTGTCCCACGCCCAGTTCTCGGCCGATTCGCGCGTGTCCGCAGGAACGGTCTCGGCGGGGAGAAGGCGCAGGAAGGTGCTCTGCGGGTCCAGGCTGGACAGGACCCCCTTGCGGGCCCGGATCTTGCGGCCGTCTTCGAGCAACACGCCCGAGGTCGACCCGTTGCTCGTCGTGATCTCGACGACCTCGGCGTTGTCGAGAATCAACCCGCCCTGGCGCAGGATCACCCGGGCCAGGCTGCTCGCGAGCCGGTGCGAGCCACCGTGGATGAAGGCCTTCTGGGTACCCCGGTCGACCATGAGCGGGACCATGAAGCCCAGGCCGCTCTCGGCGGGCGACAGCCCCCACTGGCACGCCGAATAGAGCAGTGTCGCCTGGATCGAGTCGCGCAGCGGGTAGCTCGAGATGAGCTCGAGAGCGCTCATCTCGGAGATCTCGAGCATGTCTTCGCCGACCGGCGTGCGCTGGAGTGCCTCGGTGAGATCGACGGGAGCGTCTGGTGGCAGATACGTCGCCGGGGCGAGAATCTCCTCGACGATGCCGCGGAAGCGCAGCGCCATGTCACCGAACGCGCTGGCCTGGTCGATCCCGAAGCGAGCCAGGGAGTCGCGGCTGTCCTCGAGGGACCGGCAGATATAGACGTAGTCGTCGCCGAACACCCCACCGATCTGTCCGTACGGCTTGTGGTAGTGCAGTCCGTGATCGACCAGGTCGAAGTCGGCGATCGGCGGCAGGTAGTCGACCATGTAGTGATACGACGCGTGAGTGTTGGCGTAGTGGTGAGGAAAGAGGATCTCCTCGGTCGCCAGGCCCCCACCGATCTCGAAGCGACGCTCGAGGATGGTGACGTCGAAGCCCGCGGCCGTCAGGTACGCGGCTGCGATCAGCCCGTTGGGGCCCGCGCCGATCACCACGACGTCGGTCTCGGTCTCCTCGGCGAACTCCGGCGGTAGCCCCAACTCGGCCACGGTCGCCTCACTCGGACGGTGCCGCGCGAATGTGTTGTCGCTCACTGTCGTGCCTTCCTCGATCGATCGTTTCGTGCCGGGCCCGTCACCGAAGATCAGCCGGGTTCATCCGACGTCGCCAGGGACGACGCCCCCGGTGACGACATCGCGGTTGACGACATCGCGGCTCCCTCTTCGTCGGTGATGTGCCACGGCGACGGGTACCACCACTCGGGCGTCGTCTTCTCGATCTCCGCGTAGTCCTCCTTGAGGGAGTGCATCAGGTTGTACGGGACGGCGTTGAGACAGAGGCCGCCCGGGTACGACGTCTGGTTGCAGAGGTAGAGGTTGTCGATCGGCGTCCGGTAGCGGGCGAGCTCGGGCAGCGGCTTGCGCTCCCACCACTCGTCCTCGGACTGACGCATGCCCATCCAGTTGCCGCCGACGAAGCCCATGTTGCGCTGTTCGGAGTCGTACGGCGTGTTGATCGGCGTGGCGATGTACTTGTCATCGGTCATGTTCGGCGCGTAGTGGCGCAGAACCGACTTGATGTTGTCGAGGATCTCGAACTTCGCCTTGTTGACGGCGTCGGGACCGTCCCGGTGGTCTTCGGGCACCGGAACCTGGAGGTTGACCGTGATGACATGGCCGCCCTGCGGATTCCTGACGCGCGTGTTGTCGTGTTCGCCGTGCACGATGAACCACGAGATGTAGTGATCGGGGTCCGTCGGATGCGTGCGGAACGTGTAGACGTCGCGCATCAGCTCCATGAGCGCGTCGGTCGTGCAGTGCAGGGCCATCCCGGTGGGATAGTTGATGCCCTCGAACTTCTCGGGGGCGTCGGTGTACTCGGGCAGCTCGTTCACGATCAGGTTGGTGACGAAGAGGCTGCCGCCCTTGAGGCTCAGGTCGTCGATCCGTTGGCGGAAACTGCTCGTCGTGTGTGACGACGAGACCAGGTCGTTGAACTGCTTGATGTGCGTTCCGTTGATCACACCCATGTTCGCCCAGACGGTCTTCTCCTCGAGCGCCGCCTCGTCGGCGACACGCACACCCTTGGCGACGCCGTCGTGCACGATGATCTCCGACACCGGGCTGTTCACGTGGATCTTCGCACCGTGCGCGAGCGCGCAGCGGGCGAGAGAGTGAGCCAGTGCGTGCATACCGCCGACCGGTGAGCAACCCGAGAAGAACTGGAGCTGCGTGCACGCGAAGCCGGGGAGTGCCATCCCCTTCCAGTACGGATGTGGGCCGTTGCCCCACGAGCCGACGAGCAGGCCGGCCCTGATCGGATCGGGCAGCGCGAGCATGTCCATCATCTCCATGAACGACCACTCGAGCATGGCGTCGTCGTACATCGGAAGGCACTCCCGCAGGACCTTGGCGACGGGCGACTCGCTCTTGGGGATGTTCCAGCTCTCGTCGTAGGGAGGGGTCCAGTAGATGCTGCGGAAGAAGTCGCGCATCCGCGGACGGAGTGCCTCCATGAACTCCAGGTACATCTTCGCGGTGTCGCGGTCGACGCCGAGCAGTTCCACGTAGACCTCGGGGTCACGCATCGACGGCTCGTGGAACGTGTTGCCTCCGAAGAACCCTCGGTGGTCGTGGGTGATGCAGCCCCCGTAGTTCGGGATGAACGACATCCTGAACCCGTGACTCGCCAGATCGAGCTGTTCGAGCGCAGGACCCGCCGCGCCGTAGAAGTAGACGGCGTGCGGATCGATCGAATACCCGGGAATCGGCTCGGCGGTCTCCGCGCCGCCACCGAGCTCGTTGCGTGCCTCGAGCATGCAGACCGAGTATCCCCACTTCGCCAGATAGGCGGCAATGCCGAGGCCGTTGGGGCCGCCGCCGACGACCACGAAGTCGTAGGAGCTCCGCTTGTCGAGTGGCTCGCCCGTTGTCGGGTCGACTGCCGGTCGTACCGTCGTTGCCTGTGTCATCGTGCGCTCCCCTCCGTAGCGGAGTCGAGGACAGAAGCCCCGTTCTCCGCAGCCTCCACGACTTCCGCAGCTTCGGCAGCCTCCGCTGCCTCCGCGGTCTTTTCGGCCTCCGCGGCCTCCGCAGCCTTTTCGGCCTCCGCGGCCTCTGCAGCCTTTTCGGCCTCCGCGGCCTCTGCGGCCTTTTCGGCCTCCGCTGCCGCCGCAGCCTTTTCGTCCCGGGCCGCGATCGCCTCTCGCACTTCCTTCAAATGGGTCTTGCGGTCGACATCCCAGTGAGCGCGCTTCTTGCGTTTGAACGCACCCCGAATCAGGAGACCGAGCGTGTGCCTCGACAAGCCGATCCGGGCTACGCCGGGCAGGTCGTCTTCGCACATCCGGATCGCGAAGTCCCAGCGCACGGGCTCTCGGATCGTGCCCTCGACCACGATGTCATCGCCGTCACGTCTGACCGTGTACTCGCGGAAATCCATGACGAGCTCTTTGCGACCCAACCCCCGCGACTTGAGTTTCACAGCAGAGTTCCTTCCGCATGTTCGATGGGGCGGTGGTGCAACCTGTGACCTCTGGCCGACAGGCTCGAGGCTTCAAAACCTGAAAAAAGCCTGGAACGCGTTCTCTAACTGGAACCCGTTCTTTAACTGGAACACGTTCCACTTACGACTCTAGCCGCAGAGCGCCCGCTGCGCACAAACCGTGCGCAGCCGTCCACTCGAGACGGCTCCGTGACCCACTGCACCCTAACAATAGCTGCAAGCCATTGCAAGTTTGGAAATCGTGCTAACTTTGTCGGATGACCAGTCTCCGTGAGCTCGGCAAGGTACGTCGGATCCAGCGGATTCTCGATGCCGCGGCGCACATCATCGAAGCCGACGGTATCGACGCGCTCTCGATGCAGAATCTCGCCGACGAAGCCGAAGTCAGCATCTCGACGCTCTACAACCTCGTCGGAGGCAAGGAAGCGATCCTGTTGATGCTGCTCTCGGTCACGATCGACGATCTCGAGATGACCGAACCCGGCCCGGGTGCTGACCCCATCACCGCTTTGGGGTCGCTCGTCGACGACTTCGTCACCTCCTTCGGCATGCGGGGGTCGTTGTACCGCCCACTCCTCTTCTCGCTCGAGGGCCATCCCATCGTGGGCCAAGGTGCCGACGAGCTCCGCGTACGGACCATGGCGCTCGTGGAGGAATCCGTCGCTGACGCGGTCGACGCCGGCCTGCTCGACGATGCCGTCCCAACGGCAGTGATCGCTCATCACATCTGCCTGACGGCGCAGATGGGCCTGCGAAATTGGTCCATCGGCATGACCGAGCTCGAGGGATTCCGCGCCGAGATCCAGAGCGGGCTGTGGCTGACCTTGCTGGCAGTAGCAACGCCATCCACCCGGGACCGCGTGCTCGGTGAGCTCGCGGCTCTCGAACCGGCGATCACCGAGCTCGCTGAACGCGGTCGTGACGCGCCGCCGGGGCCGCGCATCGACGACGCGCTCGCGATGCCCTCGCCATAGAGCAAGCCAATCGTCCTCGCGACCGCTGCGGGAGTGCGGACTTCTACAGCCACCCGACAATCGGTCCGAAGACGACGACGGCCACGAGCACGATCGATGCGAGCACGCCGACGACCGTCCGCTGCTTCGTGCGATCGTCCATGTCGAACACCCACGTGCCCACGATGAAGAACGTGGCATAGCCGAACAGCACGATGAACACGGGGAACGACCTGTCCCAGAACCACCACTGCCAATGGAACGACCCGGTGTGGCTGAGCAAGTACTCGATGAAGACGGCCAGGCACGAGAACGAAACGACGAAGACCCACCGGTTGGGGATTCCGAGGATGCGGAGTCTTCTGTCGGGCGGGAGCATCTTCACGTAGACGACTCCCATGATCAGGAACATCATGGAGATCTCGATGGTGAGACCGACGAAGATCTGATAGCTCGTGTCCCCGGTCGTGGCCCACAGGGGCGCTCTTCCGGTCACGTGCATGAAGATCGAGTTACCGATCTCGTTCAGCCAGTCCATCAGCCAGAACGCGAGACCGGCGAAGACCACACTCCAGTTCCGCTTCTCGATTTCGTTCGCGTAGACGTACATCACGAGAAGAAGCAGCGTGACCGTGTACCACTTGAACAAGGAGGCGTCGCGCAGGATCTCGAGTGCCTCGTTCGTCACCGGAGTGAACTCGGCAAGCATCGTCAACACCATCTCGAGCCGACGCGACCGCTACCGGCGGATCTCCCCGAAGGGAAGCGTGCGACTCTCATCGGGCTCTCGAGGAAGACCGAGCACGCGCTCGGCGACCATGTTCCGCTGGATCTCGTCGGTGCCACCGCCGATCCGAACACCCGGCGCAATGAGGAAGAGATCCTGCCAGGGCCCCGGCTCGGCCACGGCGCGCGGGCCGAGCAAGGCGAACGCGGCCTCGGCTGCCAGGGTGAGCTGTCGGGCAATGGCGAGCTTGGCGATCGAGCCCTCCGCTGTGGGCACTTGGCCGGCGCTCAGCTTCGTCATCACCCGTGCGTTCAGATACCCGAGGCACCGATCCAAGGTGAAGACGCGAACAACGAGGTCGCGTTCGTGCGCGCCGAGATGCTCCTTCTCGCGGGCGAGCGCAAGCAGATCCTCCATGTGGAACACGTTGAGCGAACCCCCGAGGGCCATGCGCTCGTGCAGGATCGTGGTCGTGGCCACCCGCCAGCCCTCGCCCACGGCGTCGACGCGGTCGGTGTCGGGAATGCGCACGCCGTCCAGGAACACCTCGTTGAAATGCACCTCTCCGTTGAGCTGGCGAAGCGGCCGGACCGTCACTCCCGGGCTGTCCATGTCCACCACGAAAAAGGTCATGCCCTTGTGCTTGGCGACCGTCGAATCGGTGCGGGCAAGCAGAATCGCGCGGCGCGAGTAGTGGGCCCCCGATGACCACACCTTCCGGCCGTGCACGACCCATTCGTCACCCTCGCGCTCCGCTCGTGTCGCCACCGCGGCGAGGTCGGAGCCGGCGTCGGGCTCGCTGAAGAGCTGGCACCAGATCTCGTCACCGCTCAGAATCCGCGACAGGTAGCGTTCCCGCTGCTCTTCGCTGCCATGCGCGATGAGCGCCGGACCGGCCATGCCGATGCCGACGATGTTGACCGACGACGGTGTCCGCGCACGGGCGCATTCCTGGTTCCAGATGATCTGTTCGACCGGACCGCACCCCCTGCCGCCGTGCTCGGTGGGCCAGGTGATCGCCGCCCACCCGTTCTCGAAGAGCAGCCGCTGCCACTTCTTGGACGCCGCCAGCGTCTCGTCCCACTCGCTGTCGCTGTCGCCGAGCTCCGGCGGTGCCAGGTGGATGTGGTGCTCGAGAAACGCCTTCGCGTCGGACCGGAAGGCAGCCTCCTCCGGCGAGTCAGCGAGGTCCATCGGTCTCGTGCTCCCCGCGTACCGTCACGCCGACGGTCGCGCCGTCGACGACGAGCACGGTTCCTGTGGTGTTGGGCATCGTGTCGGACGAAAGAAACGCGATGGCGTGGGCGATCTCCTCCGGTTCGACGAACATTCCGTTGAGAGGAACGGCCCGGCCCATGAGCTGATCGTCGGCACCCTCGGGCGGGGTGAAGCTCTCGAGAATCGGCGTGAGGACTGCACCCGGAGCCACAGCATTCACACGGAGGCCCGCCGCGGCGTACTCGGCCGCAAGTGTCTTGGTGAGTGCGACGACGCCTGCCTTCGACGCGCTGTACGCGACAGCGTACGGATGGGCGCCGAGCCCGGCGATCGACGCCACGTTCACGACGGCGCCACGTCGCTCGAGAAGCGCGGGCAGCGCGTTCCGGCACATGAGGAACGTGCCGGTCAGGTTGACACCGACGATGTGGTTCCAATCGTCGAGGGACTCCTCGGTCGAATGGCGGAAGTGTCCGATCCCGGCCACGTTCGCCAGCACATCGATGGCTCCGAAGTGCTCGAGTGTGGTCGCGACAGCAGCCTTTGCGTCGACTTCGTCGCTCACGTCCCCCTCGATCACGAGCGCTTCGCCGCCGTCGGTGCGGATTGCTGCGGCGGTCTCCTGCGCCCCGGCTTCGTCGAGATCGAAGCAACTCACGCGCGCGCCGTCGCTCCCGAACCGGAGAGCCGTCTCCCTACCGATTCCCGACGCCGCGCCCGTCACGAGCGCGACGCGGTCCTCCGGGCGCGCTGCCGGGGCGTTCTCGCCGTCAGGACTCTCGTTGTTCACTGTCTCCACGCTCGTCTCCCGTTCTCCTCAGAATTGCAACGTGTACCAAATCGCAACGTGTACCAAATTGCAATGTGTGCCCAAATTGTAACGTGTTCCAATTTTCAGCGACATCGTAGGCGGACGACGGAGATGGTGCCAACATCGAGGGCGAGAGCGTCAGCAGTGGGAGTCAGTAGTAGGAAGAGACCATGAAAGAGACGCGCTGGGTCGACGACTTCTCCGAAGCGTGGGCACGGGAGTACCCCGATTCGGCAGACACGTCGGGTCTGCTCCTGATCGCACGACTCGCCCGGTTGAACGTGTTGATCGAGGCATTCGAACAGGACACGCTCCAACCTTTCGATCTGATGCCCAGCGACTACGCCGTTCTCGCCGCGCTACGTCGCGTCGGACCGCCCTACGAGCTCGCTCCCAACGAGCTCTACACCGCTCTCGAGCGGTCGTCGGGCGGCATGACCAAGATGCTGAAGCGCCTCGAGGCGCTGGGACTCGTCGGACGCACAAACGATCCTGCCGACAAGCGGAGCAAGCTCGTCCGGCTCACCGCGGCAGGCAAGCAGGCAGAAGAAGCGGCGTTCGAGGCCTTCGTGGCCCGAACCCACGAACTGCTGCGGTCGGCTTCGCGCACCGACCTCGAGACGATCAACGACGCGGTACAGAACCTGCTCGCGATCATCGAGGACAACTTCCGTCGCTGACGCTCCCGTCGTTTGTGGACGTCTCGTTCACTTGTGGGCGTCATGGCAAGCCCGGCGATTAGCTTGCCAGAAAGCTTTCGAAGCTTTACTCTCCCCTCACCCGCCCTGCTCGTGGGCGAGAGGGGGAACGATGCCCAAAGAAGAGACCTACGACGTCGTGATCATCGGCGCCGGCCACAACGGCACGACGACAGCCGCGTACCTGGCCAAGTGCGGGCTGAGCGTCTGCGTGTTGGAGGAGCGCCCGGAGTCCGGCGGGGCGCAGGAAACCGTCGAACCGCTCGCGGGTGTGCGGATCCAACCCCACGCGATCGCCAACTACGGGGGTTCGGCTCCCGGCTGGGAGCAGCTGGAGCTGTGGAAGTACGGCTTCCGCATGGACTGGGATCCGAATGTCACCGTGGAGCTGGACACCGACAGGTACATCTTCACGCGCGACGGGCTCTCCCGGGTGACGGACCAGGACAAGATGGGCTGGGCCAAGATCGCCTGCATGCTCGCCGGCGAAGACGGTTTCCGGGACCTGATGCGAGCCACGTTCTGGTGCCCGCCTCATCCGCCCGACGTGGAGCTCAACGAGAACAACATTCCGTTCATGCAGGTCTACAAGCAGCACCAGCCCGACGTGTGGACGCGGGAGCTGCTCGAGATGACGATGTTCGACCTCATGGACGAGTACCTCGAGACCGAACCGTTCAAGGTGAGCCAGGCGTACATCGCCCTCAGCT
Source organism: uncultured Actinomycetes bacterium (assembly GCA_963704035.1). Taxonomy (GTDB): domain Bacteria; phylum Actinomycetota; class Acidimicrobiia; order IMCC26256; family JAOSJL01; genus JAOSJL01. The sequence continues at coordinate 635,015 of CAVPGR010000004.1, forward strand.
CGGGTGCACACGGACACATGGAAGGTGTCGCCATCCCGGCACTGTGCAGTGCGGCCACCGTGATGCCACCGGCTGTCGCCAAGCCCGTCGCGGCACGCGGAAACATGCACGGGTACTTCCACGCGCTCATTCGCGCTGCGATTGCACACGGAGCCGTGTTCCGGACGTGTTGTCCCGTCGAGGAGATCATCATCAGCAACGGACGGGCCGCCGGCGTGCGCCTCAGAGACGACGCGACCTGGGCCGCCAAGACGATCTGGGCACGCAAGGCCGTGATCAGCGCGGCGCACATCAAGCCCACGTTCCTCGACATGATCGGACCGCGGCATCTCGATGCCGGTTTCCTCCAGCGGATCAAGGACCTCAGTCTCAAGGGCGGCAGCCTCTACATGAGCCACTACCTCACCCGCGACGAGTTCCGGTACCGCCCCAAGTACCGGCTGCCGCCACCCAAAGACGCCTTCACGGGTGCCTTCTTCAACATGGAATCACGCGAGATCTACTTCAAGAACGTGGAGAACGTGTTGGGACGTCAGGAGAATCTGACCCTGGCACCCGACGAGGCGATGTGGGGCATGGTGGCGAGCTCGCTCTACGACCCGACCAATCCCCAGTGCACTCGCCCCGATCGCCACATCAACGGCCCGTTGTGGATGATGGTTCCGACGCCGCAGTACAACGTCGACGGCATGACCGCCATGGACAAGGCCGACGAGAAGAAGAAGTGGGACGAGTTCATGCGGGCGAGTCTCGCCTGCATCGTCGAGAACCTCGATGACGACAACCTGATCCGCATCATCAGCGACTCGCCCCTCGAGCAGGAGATGCGCAACACCGGGATGCTCGGCGGCTCGTGGTACGGGATCCGCTGCGACCGGGACCAGTGGTGGAACGAACGTCCGCTTCCCGAGCTCGCCCGCTATCGCGTTCCGGGGATCGACGGCCTGTACCTCGCGCACCAGTCGGCCGCGCATCCCGGCGGCCTGTGCCTGATGGCCGTGGGCTACAACCTGATGCACATCCTGATCGAAGACGAAGTCGCCGACCCAGGTGACTGGTGGTACGCGTCGCCGTGGTACATCCCCGAGGAAGGGAAGCGGCCGGCCAACGCCGCTTGATCCGCACAGGAATCAGCACAGCAATCAGCACAGCAATCCGCAAAGGAAGCAGCACCACCATGGCAAGAGAACTGGTCGGGCAGCCCCATCCCCAGAGCTTCTTCTCCGAGTTCCCCGCGGAGAGCGAGTGGGACGTCGTCGTGATCGGCGCCGGACCCAACGGGCTGATCACGGCCGCGTATCTCGCGAAGGCCGGTCTCAAGGTCGCGCTCGTGGAGCGCCGCTACGAGATCGGAGGCGGGCTCGCCACCGAGGAGATCCTCTTCCCCGGCTACTACTCCAACATCCATGCCGTGTACCACATGATGGTCGACTTCATGCCCGTGCTGCGCGACTTCGATCTGAGCCGCCACGGGTTGGTCTGGATCAAGCCCAATCTGCAGACGTCCATGGTGTTCGAAGACGGCACGTCGCTGCTCCTGACGCGCATGCTCGAGGACACGGTCGACTCGATTCACAAGTTCTCGACGAAGGACGCCGTGACGTTCGGCCGGGTGATGCGGAACTGGCGCAAGATCGCGCGAGAAGTCGTGGCGCCTGCCACCTACATTCCGCCGATGGCTCCCTTGGATCTCTCCGAGGTGATGCAGCGCACCGAGTCGGGCACCGAGCTGCTCGAGCTCAGCGAACGGAGCCCGCTCGACATCATCACCGACACGTTCGAGGACGACCGCGTCCGCGCGCTGATGCTCTACACCACGTGCATGTGGGGCCTCGACCCGCGAGAGAGCGGCGTGGGGTTCTTCGTCCCGCTGCTCCTCGACCGCGGCATGAACAAGTCCTACTGCCAGGGCGGGTCGCACAAGCTGGCCGGGGCCCTGGCGCGCGAGATCGTCCAGGCGGGTGGATGCATCCTGGACTCGTCCCAGGTCAACAAGATCACCATGCACGACGGCGCGGTCTCGGGCGTCGAGCTGTGGGAAGGACGCACCCTCCACAGCCCCGTCGTCGTCTCGAGCCTCGACCCCCAGACGACCTTCCTCGATCTCGTCGGTGCGGAGAACCTGCCGGGCCATCTGAAAGACGACGTCTCGGGCTGGGAGCACGACAAGTGGAGCTACAGCACTCTCCACGTGGCCACCGAGGAACCACCCCGCTACGCGTGCCGCGACACCTCGGTCGACCAGGCCTTCATGACCATCGTCGGCTTCGAGAGCACCGACCAGATCCTCGCCCACTGGGAGGGCATCGCCGCGGGCAGGATCGACCTCGAGGCCTTCGGCGGCCACAGCACCTGCCAGACACACTTCGACCCGCACCTGAGCAGGGATCCGGGCAAGCATGTCTCCTTCTTCCAGACGCACGCTCCCTACGACATCCAGGGGGGATGGGAGAAGCGCGGTCCGGAGCTCGAGGAAGCGGTCCTCGCGAAGTGGCAGAAGGCCGCTCCCAACATGACGCCCGAGAACCTCATCATGACGGCTCAGGAAACCCCCGAGGACATCGAGATCCGACTTCCGAACATGCGGCGCGGCTCGATCAAACACGGCGACTACAACCCGCTCCAGCTGGGCTGCTTCCGACCCAACCAGGAATGCTCGGGCACCGATACGCCCATCGACGGCCTCTACGTGTGCGGCGCGTCCACCTACCCGGGTGGTCTCGTCATCGGCGGCCCGGGCTACCTCGCCGCCAACAAGGTTGCCGACGACATCGGCGTCACGAGGTGGTGGAAGCCGACACCCGAGATGGACAGATACACCCGGACGTACCTGTCCAACGAGTCATGAAGAAACAGGTGCCGGCGCGCGCGGTCATGTAGACAGTCTCCACCCGACATGAGGAGGAGTGCATGCGCGACTTCGACGTCGTCGTCGTCGGGGGTGGCATCAACGGACTGACAACGGCGGCATACCTCGCCAAGGCCGGCCTGTCCGTCGGGGTCTTCGAGGCGCGGGGGCAGTGCGGGGCGCACTGCGACACGGTCGAGCTGGGACTTCCGGGGTTCCTGCACAACACGCATGCCCAGTGGCTCGTCCCCGCCATGAGCCCGGCCATGAGCGACCTCGACCTCGAGGGATTCGGTCTCGAGCTGCGCGGCACCGACGTTCTCTTCGCCAAGACGTTCTCGAGGGGGACGAACGTCGTGCAGGCGCTCGACCCTGCGATCACGGACGCGAGCTTGAAAGCGGCGTCCGAACAGGATGCCGCTGTGCAGGCGACGATCGCTTCCTACTTCGCCGAGCAGCTCGAAGAGACTCTGGACCTGAACCGCCGGCTCCTGTACGGGCCGCCGACGGCGGCCGTTCTCGACCGGCTCGCCGCCTTCGACGACATCCTGCTCGCCCGTCTCGGGCTCTCCCTCACCGGCGACGACGTGCTCCGCATGACGGGCATCGAGCTGCTCGAACTGCTCTTCGACTCCGAAGAGGTCCGCACCACCCCCGCCGCGCTCGGCGAGTTCACGGGCCAGTGGCCCACCCGCCTGCGCCTCGGTGCCCTCGCCCTCAGCCTCGCGGGACTCCAGCCCATGGCGGTGCACACGGCACGAGGCGGATCGCACGCGCTCACGCACGCCCTGGCCAGGTGCGTGGTCGCGAACGGCGGGGAGATCTGGGGTACGTGCCCCGTCGAACGCATCCTCGTCCGCGACGAGTTGGCCTACGGGATACGTCTCGGCCCCGACGCGGTGTTGCCCGGGGAGGAGATCACCGCCGGCGTCGTGGTGTCGAACCTGACGCTTGCCCCCACCTTCCTGCAACTCGTCGGCGAAGACGTGATCGGCGTCGACCGGTCACGGATCGTCAAGCGCTTCAACTACGACGACCCACAGCTCCTCGCCGTGATGTACGCCCTCGAAGGTGATCTCGAGTTCGCCTCCGCCACCCACGACCCCGGGATCCAGCGCGCCTGGGTCGGCTACTTCGGTGGTGAAACCCTCGCCGAGATGCGCGGTGCCTTCGCCGATCTCAGCTCCGGCGTCATTCCGGACGACATCATGGGCGGCTGGTTCATGCCGACTCGAGCCGATCCCGCCCAGGCTCCACCTGGATGCCACACCGCGTACCTGTGGATGAGCGTTCCCCCGTGCCCGAGGCGCTGGCGTGGGTCGAAGCTCGACGGCTGGGACGCCTGGCCGGAGCTCGCCGAGCCCCTGGCCGAGGCCGTCACGGAACGCTTCGAGGAGTACGCCCCGGGCTTTCGAGACCTGATCGCCGAACGACACGTGATGACCCCACGGAATCAGGAGATGAACAACCCCTCCGCCATCCGGGGCAACATGATCGGCGGAAGCGCGATCCCCGAGCAGTTCGCAGAGAACCGGCCTCTTCCCGGCATCGTCGAAGGAGGTGTGTCACGCAGCTTCCTGCCCGGGCTCTACCTGTCCAACTCGATCCACCCCTACGGCGCGACTCATCTCGCCTCGGGCTACCTCGCGGCCGTCGAGGTCGCCGAGGATCTCGGGTGCCGAGACGTCCCGTGGTGGCGGGCCCGACCCCTCGACTGGTTTCTCGAGAACCTGGGCGACGTGCCGCTCAACCTCGGAGTCGACCATCGCTTCGACGACGCACACGCGACGGGGGGAGAATGACGACGTGAACACCACGGTGCCCGACGACTCCGGTGACTCCGGTGACAGTGCCGCCCGCGTCCTCGACGGTCGCATCTGGGCCGACTTCTGTGCCGCGCTCGAGGAGGCCGGATCCGTCGTGCTGGCGGACTCCGTACCCATGGATCCGCAGGATCGCGCCGAAGGCTGGCGCTATCTCACGCGCTTGACGCGTGCATCTCTCAACTTCTTCCTCGAGGTACCCGATCCCGAGGCACCCGCCTTCACGCGTGCGGTCGACGAGACGATCAAGATGGGTATGGACAATCCCGACAACGTGTATCTCGCCGCACCCGTCAGGGGTGAGCTCACCTATCGCATGACCGGTGTGCGGGGCACCGTGCACTACCTGGGATTCGGCACTCAGGCGGGCGGGTACGGCAAGACGGGATCACTCGACACGACCGGATATCTCGAGGCAAAGGACATCGAGGTCGACGCCGACGGGAGATTCGAGATCATCGCCTCGGTGGAGAGACCTCCCGATGCAGTGAACTGGCTGCGCATGTCGCCCGAAACCCGCATGATCCAAGTTCGTCAAACCCGTGTCGATCACGAGAACGAGATACTGGCGCAGGTGACGATCGAGCGCATCGACGGCCCGAGCTCGCCGCGGCCGCCCACGCCCGAACGGATCGACAAGGCGCTGCGCGAGGCCACGACGTTCGTACAGGCCGCGTCGCAGATGTTCGCCAGCTGGACAGAGGACTTCCGCACGTGCCCCCAACACGCTTCCCCGATTCCCGCCCGAAAAGGCGCTCGCTGCGGGTGGCGACCCGAACATCGCCTACTACCACGGCTGGTTCGAGCTCGCGGACGACGAAGCACTCGTCATCGACCTCGAACCGCCCGAGTGCGACTTCTGGAACGTCCAGCTCGCCAACTACTGGCTCGAGAGCCTCGACTACCGCTACTTCCCCGTCCACCTCAACCAGGGGACCGCGCACCATCAGCCGGATGGGTCGGTGCGCGTCGTCGTTGCCACGGCGGATCCCGGCGTCCCGAACTGGCTCGACACCTGCGGGCATCGACACGGCACGATGTGCGTGCGGTGGATCGGAGCCGAGGAGCATCCGGAACCCGTAGCCCGCGTCGTCGAGCTGACCGAGCTTCTCGACGACATCTAGAACTCCGCGTCGCCTAGAACCCCGCGACGCCTAGAACCCGACGATCCCTCCCCGGGCCATGGCGTCGACGTCGAGAACACGATCGAGTTCTTCTTCGGCGACCAGTCCACGTTCGAGGACGACCTCGCGCAGCGTGCGACCTGTGCGCATCGCCTCCTTGGAGACTTCCGCGCAGGTGTCGTAGCCGATCACCGGCACGAGTGCCGTGACGATCGGCAGTGAGAGCTCGGCGTGGCGTCGGCACGCCTCGACGTCGGCCTCGATGCCGTTCACACACGTGCGCGTGAACGTCTCTGACGCGCCGGCGATCAGCGCGATCGACTCGAGGAGGTTGCGGGCCATGACCGGCATCATCACGTTGAGTTCCAGGTTGCCGGCGGCGCCACCGAAAGCCACCGCCGCGTCATTCCCGACAACCTGCGCGCACACCTGGGCGAGAGCCTCCGCCGCGACGGGGTTCACCTTGCCCGGCATGATCGAACTGCCCGGCTGGAGCTCGGGAAGACGGATCTCGCCGATGCCGGTGCGCGGCCCGGAGCCGAGCCACCGGATGTCGTTCGCGATCTTCGTGAGCGAGACGGCGATCGTGCGCAGCGCACCGCTCGCCTCGACGAGCCCGTCACGAGCACCCTGGGCCTCGAAGTGGTTGCGCGCCTCGGCGAGGTGCTCCAGGTCGCCCTCACGCTCGCGGATCAGTTCGATCACCGACGCAGCGAACCCTTCGGGTGCGTTGAGCCCCGTGCCCACGGCCGTCCCGCCGAGTGGAAGCTCCGCGACGCGCGAGTACGTCGCCTCGATCCGCTCGACTCCGTAACGAACCTGCGCGGCCCAGCCACCGAACTCCTGGCCGAGGAACACGGGCGTCGCGTCCATCAGGTGGGTCCGACCGACCTTGACGACTCCGGCGAACTCGTCGGCCTTCGCCTCCAACGCAGAGGCGAGCTCCTCCAGCGCGGGAACGAGGCGGCGACGCAACTGCGCGTACGTGGCGAGATGGATCGCGGAGGGAAAGACGTCGTTCGACGACTGGCCCGCATTGACGTGGTCGTTCGGGTGAACCGCCTTTCCCCCGAGATCGTGACCGAGGATCTGCGACGCCCGATTCGCGAGCACCTCGTTCGTGTTCATGTTCGACGACGTTCCCGACCCGGTCTGGAACACATCGACGGGGAAGTGGTCGTCGTGGTCGCCCGACGCCACTTCAGCCGCCGCGTCGCGCACCGCTTCCATCATTGCCGGCTCGAGCGTCCCGAGACGGTGGTTCACCTCGGCCGCGGCGCCCTTGAGCGTGCCGAGCGCCCAGATCAAGGAACGGTCGACGCGGAACCCCGAGATGGGGAAGTTCTCCACGGCGCGCTGTGTCTGCGCACCCCAGTACGCGTGGTCGGGGACCTCGACGTCCCCCATCGAATCCTTCTCGATTCGCGGCATGTCGGTTCTCCTGTCCGGGTGTGCTCCGGGTGTGCTCTGTCTACCGCTCCGCCCGGCCGCGGACCGGACCGGACCGGACCGGAGTGCCACCGATGGCTCCGACCCACTCCCTAGGCTGCGAGCGTGCCACGTTCTCGTGCTCTGCGGTTGGTCGCGATCCTCAGCGTCGTTTCGGCTCTGACCCTCGGCGCCGCCCCTCGCTCGGCAGGAGCGGGGGAGCCCGCCGACGAGCCGGAGAGCGAAACCACCGAGGCGAACACCGAAGGACTCCCCTTCACCCTCACGCCGGACGAGGCACCGGCGGGAAGCGAGGTGGTGGCCGCGGGCGAGGACTGCGGCGTGGGTACCCGTGCGGTGGAGGTCAGCTTCACCGATCTGGGCTCGACGCTCGCCTCGGGAGAGGCGACGGCGGACGGCACCGGCGCCTGGGAAACGACACTGACGATCCCGCCCGAGACGCTCACGGGGGACTACGGCATGGTGGCGACCTGTGAGGGTGACGAGATCTACGCGACCGCGCCCTTCCGGGTGCTCGCGTCGGGGGACAGTCTCGACATCTCCGACGAGTCGTCGAACAACGCCTGGCTGTTCCTTCTCGCGGGGCTCGGTGGCGTGCTTCTCATCGGTGGTGTGGTCGTGACGATCGTCAGCCGTCGCGACCCGAGACGAGAAGTAAGCAAGCAACCTAAGGAATGACGAGCATCCCCAGTTCAGCCTCGATCTGGGGACGCGGCTTCGCCCCCAGCACCGAGCGTTCGAGCTGGCCGTTACGAAAGAGACCGATCATCGGGATGCTCTGCACCTCGAAGCGCTGCGCCAGCGCCGGCTCCTCGTCGATGTTGACCTTCACGACCCGGTAGGAACCCTCGCGCATCGAGGCGATCTGCTCGACGATCGGCGAGACCTGCCGGCAGGGTTGGCACCAGGGTGCCCAGAAGTCGACGATCACCGGGAGCTCCGAGCGCAGCACGTAGTCCTCGAACGCGGCCGTCGTGACGGCGGGGACCAGCGCATCCTCGTCCACTGCATTCACCTCATTCACCTCATTCACCTCATTCACCGGACGCGACGCCGTCGGCTCGGCTCCCGCGGGTGACGCAGGTGCTGCAGAGATGTCGATCGGCTCGCTCGGCTTCTCCCCTGCGACCACCTGGTCCAACCAGGAGCGCGCGGTCCGCGATGCTCTCCTGTGCGATCTGGTGCTGCATCGGATACTCGCGGTACACGACCGGCACGTCGTGCGCCGCCAATGTCCGTGCGAGCTCACGACTGCGGTCCACCGGGATCATGGGGTCGTGTATTCCGTGCTGGACGAGCACGGGCATCTCGCGGGCACCCTCCCAGTCGAAGGTCGCATCGAGTCCACCCGGAACGAGCCCGCTCATGACCAGTACGGCTTTCGGATGCGGCCGGTCGCCCGACATCGCGAGAGCCAGCGCGAGGCCCGCTCCCTGAGAGAAGCCACCGACGATCGCCTCCTCACGAGCCTTGTCGTGCTCCCGGGCCGTCTCCTCGAGTACAGCGTCGAGCAGGCCGACCCCGGCGATGAACCCCTTGGTCATCTCCTCCGGGCCGGCGGCGACGTCGTACCAGGAGTAGCCCGGCGGTGCCGACAGCGGCCCGCGGGGCAAGACGGTGAGGAGTGTGCCGTCGGGATCGAGGAACGGCATCACACCGCCGAGGTCTTGTTCGTCAGCTCCGTAACCATGCGCGAGCAACAGGATGCGGTCCCGTCCCTCGCCGTGGATGACGTTGGTCACCAGATCCACACACACCTCCGTTCGCTCGTCGGGCCCCGTCGGATCACCGCCGGGAGAACGGGGAAACCGTAACCCGAGCGTTGGCTGCCGGGCCGCCCGGCGTGCGAAGGTCACGCCGTGACGGGTCGACGGAGCTTCTGGGGATGGGGCACCACCGACGCGGCCCTCGACCCTTCCGAACAGGAACGGATCGCCGGCACCGTGGGCGAGCTGTTCGGCATCCCGACCCCCACGGCCGACCCGCCTCCGCGCCTGGAAGACCTCGACCTGCGTGAGTCGCGGATCTCGGCGCCGGCGGCCCTGGCGGATCTGATGACCGCTGACCGCTTCGAACGCGCCTCGCACACCTACGGCAAGTCGTTCCGCGACATCGTGCGGGGGCTGGCCGCGGAGTTCCCTCATCCGCCCGATCTCGTGGCCCTCCCCCGTGACGCCGACGACGTCGCCCGGATCCTCGACTGGTGCTCGGACTCCGCCGTGGCAGCGATCCCCTACGGCGGAGGCAGTTCGGTGGTCGGCGGCGTGGAACCGCTCGTCGGTGACGCCTACGCGGGGACGGTGTCGCTCGATCTCCGCCGTCTCGACCGGGTGCTCGAGGTCGACGGAGAGTCGCCGCGCCGCCCGCATCCAGGCGGGCGTGTACGGCCCGGCTCTCGAGGACCAGCTCCGGCCCCACGACCTGACGCTGCGCCACTTCCCGCAGTCGTTCGAGTTCTCGACACTCGGTGGGTGGATCGCCACCCGGGGCGGTGGCCACTACGCCACCTTGCACACCCACATCGACGACTTCGTCGAGAACATCACCGCCGTCACGCCCCGGGGGCTCTTCGAGACCCGCCGCGTGCCGGGAAGCGGAGCGGGCCCCTCCCCCGACCGGCTGATGATCGGTTCGGAAGGAGCCCTCGGTGTCATCACCGAAGCGTGGATGCGTGTCATGGACCGACCGCGCTTTCGTGCACGCGCGTCGGTACGGTTCACCGACTTCACGACAGGGGCGGCTGCTGCACGCGCGCTCGTCCAGAGTGGACTCCATCCCACCAACTGTCGGTTGCTCGACGCGACAGAAGCAGCAATCGCGCGCGCCGGTGACGGAAGTACCTCCGTTCTTCTCGTCGGTTTCGAATCCGCGCATCATCCTGTGGACCTGGCGCTCGAGCGCGGGCTCGAATGCTGTGCGGACCACGGCGGTGCGCCCGACGAGGGGCGGGCCGGAGCTGACGCCGAGGGTGAAGGCGGGCCGGACGCTGCCGAGGCGTGGAAGCGATCGTTCCTCCGGGCCCCCTACCTGCGCGACGCGCTCGTTGCTCTCGGGATGCTCAACGAGACCTTCGAGACGGCGTGCACGTGGGCGGCCTTCCCCGATCTGGCCGTCGACGTCCGCACCGCCGTTCAAGAAGCCCTCGACGAGGTCGGCGCGGGCAGTGGCGTCCTCACATGCCGCTTCACACACGTGTACCCCGACGGCCCGGCTCCGTACTTCACCGTCGTCGCGCCCGGGCGACCGGGCGCACGGATCGAGCAGTGGGCGACCGTGAAACAGGCGGCCTCCGAAGCACTTCTGCGCTCGGGGGCGACGATCACCCACCATCACGCGGTCGGGCGCGACCACATGCCCTGGTACGAGCGTCAGCGCCCCGAGCTGTTCGGCGACGCGCTGCGTGCCGCCAAGTCAGCTCTCGATCCCACCGGCATCCTCAACCCCGGCGTCCTGATTTGACCCTTCGAGCCATCATCTTCGATCTGGGGGGTGTCGTGCTGCCCTCGCCGTTCGAGGCGTTCGCGGCCTACGAGCGGGAGCACGAGCTTCCCGACCGCTTCATCAGCGGAGTCGTCGTCAACGGCGGTGACGACGGGGCCTGGTCACGCCACGAGCGCGGCGAGATCGACTTCGAGGTGTTCTGTTCGGCGTTTGCCGACGAATGCTCCGAGGCCGGGGGCACCGTCGTGGTGGCCGACCTCATGGACAGCCTGATGACCGGTGTCGTGCGCGCGCCCGGCCTACCTGAAGGCCATCGCTCTCATCCGCTCTGCGGGGCTCTCGACGGCCGCTCTCACGAACAACTGGGCAGGTCCCCGCGTAGCGGGCGCGGACCCGACAGACCCGACCGCCGTGGCGCTCGAGGCGCTGGACGACATCTTCGACGTCGTGATCGAGTCGGCGGTCGTCGGGCTCCGAAAACCCGACACCGCCATCTACGAGCTCACCTGTACGGAGCTCGGCGTCAGCCCTCCCGAGGCGGTGTTTCTGGACGACATCGGGGCGAACCTCAAACCGGCGCGCGCACTCGGGATGCACACCATCAAGGTCACCGACCCCGACGCCGCACTCACCGAACTCTCCTGCGTGCTCGGATTCCCTCTGCGCTGAGGGGTCCACCCCACGGATCGGGCAGTAGATTCTGCGGCGATGGACCTCCTCCTCGTGCGCCACGGGCAGCCCGAACGCGTCGATGCCGCCCATCCCGATGCCGAACCGGCGGATCCCGGGCTCACGGCACAGGGCCACCTCGAGGCGAAGAACACCGCGGAATGGCTGCGCGGCGAAACCATCGACCACATCGTGTCGAGCCCCCTCCTCCGAGCGCGCGAAACGGCGACCCCCCTCGCCGACGCTCTCGGGCTCGAGGTGGAGATCCACGACGATCTCGCCGAGTACGACCGGAACGCCCCGCATTACATCCCGCTCGAACAGATGGTCACGGAGGACCACGAACAGATCACGGCCCTCGTGGAGGGTCGCTGGGAGGAGTACGGAGGAGAGAATCCCGCGGAGTTCGCCGATCGGGTCCTCGCGACGGTCGAGGGGATCGTCGAGCGCCACGAGGGACAGCGTGTCGTCGCCTTCTGCCACGGAGGCGTCATCAACGCCTACCTCGCCCACGTCATCCAGCTCGATCGTCCACTGTGGTTCTATCCCGAGTACGGCTCGATCCACCGCGTCGCCGCGTTGCACGACGGGATACGGATGCTGGTCAGCCTCAACGAACTGCCACGAACGTGACCGCCCGCGTGGAGCGCGACGGCCCCGTGACCGTTGTCACGATCGACCGACCCCAAGTCCGCAACGCCGTCAACGGCCCTACAGCAGCGGCGCTGGCCGATGCCTTCCGTGACTTCGACACCGACGATTCGGCATCGGTCGCAGTGTTGACCGGGGCCGGAGGCACTTTCTGTGCCGGCGCCGATCTCGGAGCGATGCGCGGGCCCGACGCCAACCGCGTCACCCGCGATGGTGACGGCCCGATGGGGCCGAGCCGCATGATGCTCTCCAAGCCGGTGATCGCCGCGGTGGAGGGCCACGCCGTGGCCGGTGGCCTCGAGCTGGCGCTGTGGTGCGATCTGCGCGTGGCAGCGCGCGACGCCGTGTTCGGCGTCTACTGCCGGAGGTGGGGTGTGCCCCTCCTCGACGGCGGCACGGTTCGCCTCCCCCGAATCGTCGGGCAGGGCCATGCTCTCGACATGGTGCTCACCGGCCGGGGAGTCGGCGGCGACGAGGCCGTGGCCATGGGTCTCGTGAACCGCCTCACCGATCCGGGTGGCGCGCTCGACGCCGCCGTGGGCCTCGCCCACGACCTGGCGGCGCTCCCCCAACAGTGCCTGCGCTCCGACCGGGCGTCGGTTCACGCCCAGTGGGGCCTCACTCCCGAGGCCGCACTCGACCACGAGTTCGCGCTGGGTCACACCGTTCTCTCGGGGAACGAAATCCGCGAAGGCGTCGGTCGATTCAACGACGGCGCCGGACGACACGGAACACCTGCATGACCCCTAGACTCACCCGTCGGGCTGAGTGAACCGAGGAGAGAACACCTGATGGCGCACACCACCGGCGCGACGGCCCGCACGGTCGCCGACATCATGAGCAGTCCCGCCGTCACAGCCACGACGGCCGAGACCATCGCCGAAGCGTCGGACCGCATGGGCGAACGTCGCGTCGGATCCGTCGTGGTCGTCGACGACGAGCGACCCGTCGGCATTCTCACCGAACGCGACCTCGTGCGTTTCGCCGCGTCGGGTGCTGATCCGTCCGCGACGAAGGTCTCCGAGTGGATGACCGCCGATCCCTACACCGTGGCGCCCGACCGCGCGGTCTCCGACGCCTTCCAGTCGCTGTCGGAGAAGGGGTACCGCCACATCCCCGTCGTCGACGATGGCGCCCTGGTCGGCATCGTGTCGATGCGCGACCTGATGAAGATCGCCCAGATCCAGCCCGCCGGCCGTCTCGCCGGCGAAGTTCCGCTCGGGCTCGAAGGTGTGGTCGTCGCGGAGACGCACATCGGCCACGTCCGTGGCCAGGAGGGCTTCTACCACTACCGCCAGTACAACGCCGTGGAGCTGGCCGAGAAGCGGACCCTGGAGGACGTCTGGCACCTCATGTTCTACGGCGAGCTCCCGACGCTCGCCGAGCGCGAGCACTTCATCGAGGAGGTCCGCCCGTTCCGGGAGATCCCCGAGGTCGTGCAGCCACTCATGGCCAACGTGGCGAAGCTCGGCGACCCGTTCGTTCCGCTCAACGGGCTTCGCAGCGCCGTGTCGCTGCTCGGGAGCGCCCTCGACTTCCGACCGTCGCTCGACATCGACGTCGATGAGCTCCGGCACAACGCCATGCAGGTGTGTGCCGTCGTGCCGACGTTTCTCACGGCGCTCTACCGACTCAACCAGGGTCTCGAACCGATCACGCCACACCCGGAGCTGCCGTACGCCGCGAACTACCTCTACATGATGCAGGGCGAGGTTCCGACAGCCGAACACGCCCGTGCCGTCGAGCAGTACCTCATCTCCACGATCGACCACGGCTTCAACGCGTCGACGTTCACGGCTCGCGTGATCACCTCGACGGGCGCCGATCTCGCGGCCGCCGTCGACCGGTGGCATCGGCGCGCTCTCCGGGCCGCTGCACGGCGGTGCGCCGAGTCGCGCGCTCGACATGCTCGACGCCGTCGGCACGGCCGAGAACGCCGAACCCTGGATCCGCGCATCGGTCGAACGGGGCGACCGACTCATGGGCTTCGGACACCGTGTCTACAAGACCGACGACCCGCGTTCGATCATGTTGCGGGGTGTCGCAGAACGGCTCGGTGACGGCAACGTCGAGCTCGCCAAGGAGATCGAAGCGACGGCGGTGCGCGTCCTCGCCGAGCTCAAGCCGGGACGGAAGCTGTACACGAACGTGGAGTTCTACGCCGGGATCGTCATGGACGCCTGCGGAGTTCCCCGCGAGATGTTCACCCCGACCTTCGCGTCCAGCCGGGTCATCGGATGGACGTCGCACATCCTCGAGCAGGCAGCCGACAACCGCCTGATCCGACCCAGCGCGGAGTACGTCGGCGCGCCCCCGCCCCAACCGGTTCCCACCATCGACTGACAGCACACACACCGAGGTGGGGATCGACCACCCCGGCAGCGGGCGTCACTACTCTCCGGTCATGGATTCACCTGCACCGCCTGTGGCTGAGGGCGTACGCGTCGGTCGCCTGGTTCTGGGCGCATTCCTGGCAGTCGTCGGAGCCGCGCTGTTCCTCGCCATGACCTCCGGGACGGCTTCCGCCGACGAGATCGACGCTGCCGACGACGGTTCCGCCCCGATCACGCTCGACACGCAGATCGTCGACGACGCGGCGGACGCCGATGGCGACGCACAACCGCTCGACGCCGATGTGACCGACCCCGAACCCGTGGTCGAGGAGATCACCGACGACGGGGCGGAGACCGACGACGGGCTAGAGCGAAGCGACGACACTGCCACAACAGCGCCGCTCACACTCGACGCACAGCCGGAGTCAGAGCTCGAGGGCGACGTCGCGACGACGGCGACTGCTCCGGACTGCGGTTCGTGCTCGTCGGACATCGATCAGGAGCTCGTCTCGCGGACCTTCGACACCGATCACTGGACGATCGTGATCGAGGCAACGCTCGATTCGAACGTCGTGTGCCACCTGTTCCTGTTCCAGTGCGTGGTGCAGCCCGAACAGTCGCCGACGAACATGTCCCTCGTCGGTGTCGAGTGCCTGTCACCCGGATGGGCCCATATCTATCTGGACGTTCTCGGTTTCACGCGCGATGTCTGCGCGCGCTTCGACCATCACCACGCTGGAACCGATCAGCGCTTCCGCTTCACCTACCGCACGGATCCAGGTGTCGTGTCGGGAACCGTCAGCGAGAAGGTCATCTTCTACCGGTTCCCCGAGGAGATCTTCTTCGTGCGCGCGATGGACACGATCGTCGTCGATCTCGACGTCGAACTCGATGTCACCAAGACCTGCCCCGACACGGTCACCGCGGGTACGTCGAGTTCGTGCACGATCACTCTGATCTACCCCGGACAGGGGCCTGCGGTCACGACCGTGTCGATGACCGACACGCCACCCGCCGAATTCGTCAACGGCGCGCTGACCCACACATCGGGGTCCGGCACGTGGAACTGCGTGGCGCTCACGTGCAGCCTCGTGGGCAACTACTCACCGGGCGACGCCACGACCTTCACCCTCTCGTTCGACGTGACGCCGAGTGCCGACGGCGAGGTCGTGAACACGGCAAACGGCACGTGGGACTCGGGCTCGGCCTCCGACACAGCCGAGGTGACGATCGGACAGCCCACCGACACGACGCTCAGCATCATCAAGATCGTCGACGGCGCTCGGCCCCGGCCGGGCGACCCGCTTCGCTGGACGATCATCGTCACGAACGAGGGACCTGTCGCAGCACTCAACGTGCGGGTCAGCGACATGCCCGGTGAGTTCGTACGGGGCGCCCACATGAGGTTCGACAGCGGCGTGGGCGTCTGGGCCTGCACGCTGGTCGAGTGCACGACGGCGTCGATGCCGCTCGGCGACGCCGTGTTCGTCGTCAACGGTTTCGTGGCGGACAACGCGCCCCCGGGCACGGTCATCACGAACGAAGCCGAAGTCGAGTGGGACAACGACATCTTCGGCCCCGACTTCCCGATCCGCGTGGGGGCCCAGGTCGTGGTCGCCGAGCCGCCGCCCGCACCACCAACGCCGTCCACACCTTCCGCGCCCGGGCCGACCCCCGTGGCCGACCGGGCCGGCACTCTGCCCATGACCGGCTCGGGTGGGCTCACAACGCTCGTGGTGGCGGGCCTGCTCCTGGTGCTCGCGGGTGCGGTTCTCCTACGAGTCGACCGTCGGGGGATCTGACCTCAGATCGGCATGCGGTAGCCGAAGAACTCGTGGTCCTCGTTGTAGCCGCCTTCCCCCGCGCCGAGACCGTCGAAGTCGGCGATGAACTCGACGGCCCGGACCCACTTGACCATCTTGAATCCGAGCTCGACCTCGTTGCGCAGACGTAGCGGTGCACCGTGCAGGACGCTCAGGCGTTCGCCGTTCATGTCGTACGCGAGGAGCGTGAGCTCGTGGTACATGTGTTCGATCGAGTGGACGTCGTAGTAGATACCGCCCTCGGCGCCGTCGGCGAACGAATAGAACGCCACCCACTTGGCCTCCGGTGTGGGCTTCACCACGTCGCAGATCGCGCTCATCGGGACACCGCCCCACTTCGCGACACCCGACCAGCCCTGGATGCAGAAGTGTTCGGTGATCTGCTCGCGGTGCGTCATCGAGCGGAGCTCGTCGAAGCGGAACTCGTGGGGGTTCTCGACCAGGCCGTCGACCCTCAACCCGAAGTCCCGGAAGTCGTTGTCGAGAAGCGCCTGGAACTCCTCGGAGTCCGGCATCTTCCCGTTGGGCCAGAAGTAGGGCGAGATGTCGCGCTCGGTGTACTGACCCGGCCGGGGATCGACCTGCTCGAGCAGGCCCTTCAACCAGCCGACCAAACGCTGACCCGTTCGCTGGACGACGCGGGGATTTTTCAAGGTGAACGGCGTAGCGAGCGCCCACGCCACGACGACAACCGCCATCACCACGAGGTAGATCCAGAAACCGGTCCACGCGTTGCTGTTGTCGCCGGTCGTGATGTGGTTGAGGTTCTCGAGCAGACCCGTGGTCCAGACCATCGCGGTGTGGATCAGGATGAAACCCACCATCCACGCCAGCACGAAGAAGTGCAACGTCCGCGCCGCCTGGCGGTTGAGCACCCGACCGGTGAGCTTGAGCCGGTTGGAGATCGCCGGTGACTGCGCGAGCCCGGTGATCAGCGCGAGCGGAGCCGCGATGAACACGGTGATGAAGTAGGCGAGAGTCTGGAGCCCGTTGTAGGCGATCCACCCGTCGTTGGAAGGGAAGTCGAGCGACAGGTACTGAATGCCGGCCGAAAGAGCGTTCGGGAAGACGTCGAGCGACGTGGGAACGATGCGCTCCCATTGCGGCGTCGCGAACAGCAACACGAACAAGACGACGCCGTTCAGCAGCCACAGCAGGTCGAAGCTGAAGTGCCACCATCGGGCGAGCCCCATCGAGTGGCGGAGCCCGGGGATGCCGAGCCATCTCGGCAGGCTGACGGAGTCTTCCTTGGCGGTCCAGATCCGGTCGGTGGGAACCGCCTTCTGGAATCGGAGCCACTCGGTTCCCGGCGTGGAGTTCCGGTTCCAGTAGAGGCGGGGATGTGCGGCCAGGATCTGCAACCCGGCACGGATGATGAACATCATGAAGAACAGGTTGAAGAGGTGCTGCCAGCGAAGCCACCAGGGAAACCCCGAATAGGGTGGCTCAGGCGTTGTGACAGTGCCCGGGTTCGTCTCGATGAAGTTCTGCACCGGTTGCGTGGCACGCAGGCCCTGGGCCGCGGCGATGGCGACGATCGCCACCGCGGCAGCCACGGGCAGGAGCCACAGCAGATTGACCCACGTCCTGCCGACTCGCACATGAGGCGGAACACCGCCGACCTGTGGGATCCCGCCCGCCCACTCGGGGACGTCGATCGTGTCGGGAGCGCTCGTGAGTTCACCCTCGAGAGGATCGCCCGTGCCGGGCTGCGGCGCGTCGGATGGCTGCGCAGCGTCGGTCACGGCTCTACCCCCGAACTCTGTACTCCGCCGGCTGATGGAGCGACTCTACAGACCCGGGTGGCTGCGGCGGAGGGACCTCCCCACTAGTGCATAGGGACTATTGGGGAGGTCCAGGATCCCGCCGATGGACAAGACGAACACCTCGGACCAGGATCGGAAATGCTGCAGTGACGACCAACCCATCCCGCACCTCGAGAACGTCACGTGTACAACGTTTCGCCGCCGTGCTGCTGGCGGCGTTCGTCGTCGCCGGGTTGACCGTTGCAGGCGCTCGCCCGGCTGCCGCTGAGCCCGAGGAGTACATCGGGTCACGTTCCCCGATGACCTTTCAGGGGGCCGACTACGCCGATCCGGAGCCGAACCACGCCGATCCGGGATCGTGGTACTGGGGTTTCGACGTTGGTCACCTCGAAGACGTGTTCATCAGTTCCGGCAGCGGGGGTGACATTCACGGCTTCAGCGGCAACTCAGACATCGACGTCGCCCTCGCCACCCTCGACTTCGGTGTCGACGGCACGCGCATGATGACCGTCTACGTGGATTCCTTGGCGTTCGCCACCGCCGGTGGAGGTCCGCACGATCGGGACTGCAGCGGTTTCGACGATCTGGCGATCGACATCACCGCGGGCCGCGTGCAGGCCTCCACGTGCGTGGCGTTCCGAGCGTCGGTTCTCCAGGCCCACGGGCACGGCAACGACTTCACGTTCGCGCCCAACCCCGCCGGCTTCGACGGATTCGCCGACGCCTCCGGCGCACCCCTCGCCGACGGCGACGTTTGGGTGACCGACGGCTACGTCGACCCGACCGCCGTGATCTTCGACGCCTCTCCCGTCATCTACCAGGGCACACCGTCGCCCTTCGAGTACGGCGGTACGACCTTCGACGCCAACATCCCCCCGGAGCCCGGCTCCGGCGGAGCGGCGTGGTGGAGCCCCCACGAAGGACCACCCCAGTTCATCGAAGGATCCGCCGCCGGCATTGCGTGGTGGCCGAATCCCGATCAGGCGCCGTTCGAACCGGTGCACGCAGCTCTGGTCACGATGGGCGACAGGGATATCACGGCCTACATCTACGGATCGGCGCTCGGCTTCGTCGACCCACAGAACCCGGTCTCGGCGGACTGCCCCGGTTTCGAGGGGCTCATGGACCTCATGCTCGGACCGGGGTTCGTGACCTGCCACGCCTTCCGCACGGACATGTGGATGCCCCCGGCGGTACTCGGTGAACAGTTCACCTGTGTGGCCGACTGGCAGACGGGCTGGACCGACGGTGACGGAAACCCGATCTCCGGCGACCAGCCGCAAGTCGTGGACGGGGCACCCAACCCGGCGCTGACTCCGGTGGGCGTCGACGAAGGGCCCGGCGTGTGCACGGCCGCGGCGCCCCCGCCGCCCCCCGGACCTCCGGGTCCCGACCCGACTCCTCCCGGGCCCGACCCCACGCCGTCGGGACCGAGCACGGGTGGGAACGGAAGCGGAAACGGGCTTCCCGGGTCGGGAGCCGGCGCCACAGGACCGGTGCCGACACTTCCCGCCACCGGTATCGACCTGGCAGCGGTGCTCGGCCTGGCAGCGGCCTTCGCCGTGACCGGCGCCGGGCTGACACTGCTGAGCCGACGCGCGCGGCGCGCCGAGGCGTCCTGACATCAGGTCAGAGGGGGCCGGCCGCCTTCTCCACCGCCTCACCAGTGCCGGAGATCGATGGCCCACTGGTCGACGACGTCCTCGCCGTCGACCACCCAGAAGTGCTCGTGGCGGGCGACGGTCGGGTCGACGTGGCCGGGCACGAGCCGCACCCGGTCGCCCACGGCGAGGTGATTCTCCGGGTCGAGGAGGACCGTGTGTTCGTCGGCGCAGTAGAAGAGCTCGCCGTCGGGCCAGGTCGGGTTGCCGTGGTCCATGCCGAAAGCCTTGAGGCCGCCGTCCGCGACCGCCCACCCGTTCCGGTTGGTGGAGATGATCGTCGCGAGGACGGTGAGCGCGATCTCGAACGGCGAGTCGAGCTTCGCGTAGTCGGTGTCGAGCAGGCAGAACGATCCAGCCTGGATCTCGGTGGCCCACGTGTTGACGTCGTAGGTTCCGGTGCCGCCCGCGGAGACGACATCTCCACCGACAGCCGCCGATGCCCGGAGCAGATCGGCCATGGACGCTTCGACCTGTGCGGGCTTCTCATCGGGCTCGGCCATCATGAGGTGCCCTTCGTATCCCATGACCCCGCGGACCTCGAGACCGCCGCGACGAGCCCGATCGGCGAGCGCCCCGGCATCGTCGGGCGCGACGCCACATCTCGGCATGCCGACGTCCACATCGATCAGCACTTCACGCACACCACCGGCCAGAGCCGCATCGACGGTTTCGGGAGAATCCACCGCCACAGTGATTCTGTGACCCTGGTCGACGAGACGTCCGAGGCGGCCGGCATCGAGTGTCTGGTTCGCCAGGAGCAGATCGGTGCCCATCCCGGCGGCAGCCATACCTTCCATCTCGCGAATCGTCGCGGCACAGAAGGTGCGGTGCCCGGCTTCCACGAGCCGTTCGGCCAAGGCGGTCGACTTGAACGCCTTCACGTGTGGTCGCAGCCGATCACCCGGAAGCGCCGAAGACATGGCCGCGACATTGGCCTCGAACGTCGACTGCTCCACCAGAAGGCTCGGCGTAGGGAGCTGGTCAACGGTGTCCGGGAACCCGGTGTCGGGAAACACGGTGTCCGGGAACCCGCTGCCACTCGACATCGAGGCAGAGTAGACGCGGAACTTCCTGGTCGGTGCCCGGGGAGGGAGTCGAACCCCCACACCCTCCGAAGAGGATCGGCGGGTTTAAGCCGCCTGCGTCTACCGGTTCCGCCACCCGGGCCAGACGCGGAGGCTACCGGTCAGGCGGCCCGGCTCTGGTGGGAGGCCGACACGCTCTCTGCGACCTCGGCCAGCAGACGTGCCCGGAGCCCTGGCGCGTCGCGCTCGGGAACCCCGTTGGCCACCAGCACACCGTCGACCATGTCGGCGGCCACATCATCGAAGCACCGCCCGCGGAACGCCACGCTCACGAGCCCGACCGAACCCGGAGGAGGGCCCCGACGGATCGTGCGCTCGAAGCCGGGGCGCCGCGGCGGGCTGCGGAACGCCGGGGCGACGAGACCGGCTCGCTGCGTCGCTGCGGCCAGCGACCGCGCGGTCCGGGCGAAACGCACCGCCCCCATCGTCTCGTGTCTCCGTTCCTCCTTGCCTGCTTGGCCTGCTTGGCCTGCTTGGCCTGCTTGGCCTGCTTGGCCTGCTTGGCCTGCTTGGATGCCCGCTCCCATACGCGGATGCTCCCATCCCGGTGTGACAATCACCTCCCTTGAAGCTGAGAAACCCCTATGACCGGGAGATCCTGCGGCTGGCGCTGCCGGCCTTCGGGGCACTGGTGGCCGAGCCGCTCTACGTCCTGGCCGACACCGCGGTCGTCGGGCACCTCGGCAGCGCCCAGTTGGCCGGGGTGGCGGTCGCGGGCACCGTCCTCACCTCGAGCTTCTGGGTCTTCAACTTCCTGGCGTCGGGAACGGGTGCGGTCGTCGCGCGTCGCCTGGGCGCCGGCGACCGACGCGGCGCCGTCGAACACGCCGTCCAGGCGCACTGGCTGGCGCTCGGGATCGGCGCGGCCGTGGCAGCGGTGGGTCTCCTCGTGGCCCCCTACGCCGTGCGGATCTTCACGCCCGACGAGGAGGTGCGGTCGTTCGCCCTTCTCTACCTGCGGGTCAGCCTGCTGGGGGCCCCGGCCTTCCTGACGATCCTCGCGGGGGTCGGGCTCCGCCGCGGCCTGCAGGACACCGTGACGCCGCTGGTGGTCGTTCTCGTGTCGAACGTCACCAACCTCGCGCTCGAACTCGTCCTGATCTACGGGCTGGGCTTCGGCGTTGGCGCCTCCGCGTTGGCCACGATCGTCGCCCAGTACCTGGCGGCCGCCACCTTCCTCGTGCTGTTGTGGCGCACCGTCCGCTCGGAGGAGGCGTCGCTTCGGCCCGACCGTTCCGGACTGCGCCACGTGGCCGTGTTCGGGGGCTTCCTCACGGTCCGTACGTCGGCCCTCGTCGGCGCGTTCGCGGTGGCCACGGCGATCGCCGGAAGGCTCGGGACGACGTCGCTGGCCGCCCACCAGATCGCCTGGCAGATCTGGCTCTTCCTCGCGTTCGCCCTCGACGCCGTCGCCATCGCCGCCGAAGCCATGACCGGACGTGCTCTGGGTGAGGGGCGGCCCCACGAAGCCCGCGAGGCAGCGAACCGCATGCTCGGATGGGGTCTCGTCACCGGTGTCGGCGTGAGCGTGCTCGTCGTTGTCGCTCGGCCGCTGCTCGGCGCTCTGTTCACCGACGATGCGGCGGTCCGCTCTCTGGCCGAGCACACACTCTGGTTCGTCGCTGCCATGCAACCACTCAACGCCGTCGTCTTCGTGCTGGACGGTGTCTTGATCGGCGCCGGCGACGTGCGCTACCTCGCCGCCGCCATGGTCGTGAGCTTCGTCGCCTTCGTACCGGCTGCGTTCGCTGCTCTCGAGTGGGGCGGAACACTCGGCTGGCTCTGGACGGCGATCATCCTGCTCCTCACGGTGAGGGCGACGACGCTGCTCGGACGGTTCGTCACAAACCGCTGGCAGGTGGTGGGAGACGACCGCGTCCCGGTGGAATCGGAGCCACTCAGCGGATGATCCCCGGCGTCGACGGGTACCCCATGGCCTCCTCCGAGGGAGGTGGATATCCGTGGCGGTGCTGGTGCTCGTCGAGTGACGACATGAGGCGAGGTCGTGCCATGAGCCAGAACGCGAACCCGACGATGGCGGCACCCGCAGGCGCCACGGTCCAGCGCACTCCCACGGCATCGGCGATCGCTCCCTGGAGCAGTGCACCGATCGGGAAGGCCCCGGTGATCGCCATGCCGTACATCGCGAGCACCCGCCCACGAAAGCGGTCCGCCACCTGGAGTTGGATCGAGGTGTTCAACGACGAGGCGATCGTGAGGTACCCCGCACCGAGGGCCGCCATCGCGGGCAACGACATCACATACACCGGCGCCACGGCGATGAGCAACACACCCGACCCGTACACGGCTACGCCGGTGACGGCGAGCCGAGAGCGCGCGAACGCGTCCCCGTAGGCGCCGATCCAGACCGCCGTCGAGACCGCGCCGACACCGAGCGCCGCCGTCATCATTCCGTAGGCGAGTGGCCCCACGTCGAACACCTCGCGGGCGAACACCGCCGCGAGCGGAATCACCGGATTCCCGAGGAACACCACCACGGCGATCATCGAGACCGCGAGAACCAGACCCGTGTGGCGGCGGAGATAGGCGAGGCCCTCTCGGAACGTTCCCGATCCCTCGACGTTCGAGGCCGGCGTCACCCGGGTCTTCCCCGCGTGGATCAGCGCCAGCGCACCCAACACGGCGAGATAGCTGAGGGCGTTGCCGAGGAACGCCGCCGCGGGACCCAGCGTGGCGAGCACCACTCCGGCGACCGTCGGACCGATCGCACGCGACGCGTTGAACTGCGCCGAGTTGAGTGTGACCGCGTTGAGCAGATCCTTGCGGGGGACGAGCTCGGGAACGAACGACTGCCACGCGGGAAGTCCGAGACCGATCGTGACACCGAGGAGCGCCACGAGGGCAACTGTGAGCTCAGGTGTCGCTGATCCGTCGCGCCACGCCAGCCACAGCCCGAGCGCCACGACCATGGCCGCGAGCTGGGTGGCCACCACCACGCGTTTGCGCCGGAATCGATCGGCCAGCCTCCCGCCCACCGGTCCGAGCACCACCGCAGGTACGAACTGGGCGAACGCACCGAAGCCGACCCACGCCGGTGACTCAGTGACCTGGAGGAGCACGAACGGAACGGTGACGTTCTGCATCCACGTGCCGGCATTCGACACCAGCGCTCCGCTCCAGAACAGGGCGAAGTCCCTGTGGCGCAGTGCACGAACTGCATGGCGCCACCGCGAACGGCCGTCGCGTCCGCTATCGGGCTCCGAAGGCATCTCCCATGATGCCCGAGGACCCGCACGGGCGCTCATGCAAATCGTCCGGGTTGCGCTGTCGCCGGATACGCGGTTTCCTTCGCGCGTGACCGAGACCGGATCCAGGCGACCGAGCACACTGCGCGAATCGCTCGACGAACGCGCCCGGCGGCGGCGCTCCGACGCCGATGAGGCCGACACCCGCGCCCTCGTACCGGTTCGCGACGAGATCGCGGACCATCGACCCACGAGCGCACCTCGGCTGTCCGACGTCGACGGCTGGGGTCGTTCGGAGAGCATGCGGGCGTTCGTCCGCAAGGTGTACGGGCCCATCTACCGCCACTGGTTCCGCGCCGAGTGGGAGGGCCTCGAGAACATCCCGACCGATGGCGGCGCGCTGATCGTCGCGAACCACGCCGGAGCGCTCCCGCCGGACGCGCCGGTGATGATGCACGGCATCGAAGAGGAACTCGGGCGTCCCGTCTATGGCCTCGCGGAGTACATCTTCCGACTGCTCCCGATCATCGGAACGCTGTGGACCCGTACAGGCGGTGTCGTCGCGAGCCCCGAGAACGCGTACCGCCTGCTCCACGACGAGCACCAGCTCGCACTCGTATTCCCCGAAGGCGACAAAGGCCCCGGCAAGCTCTACAAGGACCGCTACCAACTCCGGCGATTCGGTCGCGGAGGCTTCGTGGAGATCGCGATGCGCGCGGGGGTCCCCGTCGTTCCGGTGGCCGTCGTCGGAGCCGAGGAAGCGATGCCCGTCATCTACAAGAGTCGGCCACTCGCCAAGCTCCTCGGCATCCCGTACTTCCCGATCACACCCACAATGCTCGCGCTCGGTCCCCTGGGCGTCGCGGCCTATCTCCCGGCGAAGTTCAACCTGCGGGTCCTACCCCCCGTGTACTTCGACGTCCCCCCCGACCAGGAGCGTTACTCACGGGGACGCGTGATGGAAGAGGCAGACGCCATTCGCGACCAGATCCAAGAAGCCCTCTACGACATGCTGCGCACCCGGCGCAGCGTGTGGTTCGGCTGACCACCGTGCGGGTTCTCGTCACCGGGCTGGGAAGCTTCTGGGGAGCGCGCGTCGCCGAAGAGCTCGAGAAGCGCGACGACGTTGAAGCGATCGTCGGCGTCGACACGACCGAGCCTCCACTTCCCCTCGAACGCACCGAGTTCGTGAAATCGAGTTCGGACTTCTCGATCCTGCACAGAATCGTGGACGCCACGCAGGTCGACACCGTTGTCCACACGCACCTCATCGTCGACTCCACCCGGGCGAGTGGCCGGATGCTGCACGACACGAACGTGATCGCCACGATGAACCTGCTCGCCGCCGCGGGCGCTGCGGGAAGCCCGGTTCGAAAGATGGTGGTCAAGAGCTCGACGCTCGTGTACGGGGCGACATACCGGGACCCCTACTACTTCCACGAGGACACACCCAGGACCGGACGCCCACGAACCTCCGTGGAGCGCAGCCTCGTCGATGTCGACGGCTACGTGCGGGATTTCGCCGAAGACAACCCCCACATCACGACGACGCTGTTGCGGTTCGCCAACGTTCTCGGGGAAGACCTCCAGACTCCGTTGACGCGGGCGTTGTGCCTGCCGGCCGCACCGGAGATCCTGGGCTTCGACCCACGCCTCCAGTTCGTCCACGAGGACGACGTGGTCGGGGCGATGATCTTCTCGGCGGTCGAAGACGTACCGGGCGTGTTCAACGTGGCAGGCGACGACACGCTCCCGTGGAGCGAGGTGTGCGCCATCGTCGGCAAGCGCCGCGTACCGCTCCCCCCGGTCATGTCCGGCCTCGCGCTGGGAGCCTTACGCCGCCTGAAGCTGCTCGACCTCCCGCCTGAAGTTCTGGATCTCCTGCGCTACGGCCGCGGCGTCGACAACCGACGTTTCAAGGAGGCCGGCTTCCGCTACCGCTACACGAGCTCGGGCGCACTCGAGGCCTTCGCCGAACACCTTCGCCTGCGTGGCACCGTCGGCTCGGCGGGGCCCGCCTACCGGTACCAGCGCGACCTCGAGGACTTCTTCCGACACTCACCGGCAGTGGTGCGCGACCGCAAGTGACATCCGCTTTGCACCACTTCGCACCCATGGTCCGGTAGCCTCGGGGCGATGCGTTGTCCGTCGTGCAACACCTGGGTGGAAGAGGACGCAGCCACGTGCTGGATGTGCCAGCGTGTCATCCGCCCCGACCTCGTGCCCGAAGGCGAGGAGGGGTTCGATCCTGGTCTGCCGGCGGTGGCCACCGTCCGCCGACGCCGCAGCCTGGTCAGCACGCTCATCATCGTGTTCGGAGTTCTCGTCGTCGCCGCCGGCGCTGCATTCACGATCCTCTGGTTCGTCGATTCGGGTGGCAAGGAGATCGTCGACGAGTACGTGGCGGGCGATCGGGGCGTCGAGTACACGTCTGAAGAGGGCCTGTTCGCCGTGACGTTCCCAACGGAGCCGAAGGAGAAAGGTCTCGACTGGGAAATCCGGGTGGAGCAGGGTGCCAGGGTCGACTCGGAACCCGGAAGTTCATACCGTTTCTCCGTCGGATGGGGGATACCTCCTGTCTCCTTGCCCGCCGACGTCATCAACCAGGTGGCGCGCACCCTCGCCGCCGAGATCGACGGTGAGATCGAGGCGGTGAACCAACGTGATCTGACCTACGCGCCGGCCACCGAGATGGTGGTCACCAATGACGACGAGACTCACTGGATCCTCGCGTTCCAAGCACAGGACCGCGCCTACCTCATCGAGGTCGTCTCGACGAACGACGAACGGGCCCCGTTCGAACACTTCGTGTCATCGTTTCGGTTGACCAACCCGTCGACAGACACATCCGGAGACACATCCGGAGACACATCGTCGTAGAACGAACGGCTGGTCAACCGGTTCGACTCACCGACCGGAGTGCCGGGCCCCGCAGGTACAGATCGCTCAGTTCGGTGCGGTGTTCGGCCCACTCCTCGACGGTCAGCGCGTAGCGGGCGTGGTCTTCCCAGACCCCCCGGATCTGGAGAAAGCGTTTCGCCACGCCCTCGTAGCGCATCCCGAGCTTCTCGACGACACGGATGCTCGCGGAGTTGCGCGGGACGACCGCCGCCTCCACGCGGTGCAGTTTGAGGTGACCGAAGGCGTGATCCACCAGAAGGGCCACGGCCTCAGGGGTGAGCCCGCGTCCCGCCAACGGCTCGTCGATCCAGTATCCGACGAAGGCCGTCTGGAACGGACCGCGGTGCACCGTGCCCAGGCTCACCTCTCCGATGAATCCACCGTCCAGAAAGACCCCGTAGCCGTACGCGGCGTCGAGGTGACGCTGACGGTCCCACGAGCCGCACCGGGCGGTGAACGCGTCCCGGTCAGTCACCGGATCGGGTGATCCGACCTCCGGGAGGGGTTCCCAGGGCTCCAACCAGTCGCGGCTCCGTCGGCGGACGTCGGCCCACGCGTCGAAGTCGTCGGGCCGGAGCGGCCGCAGGACGACGCGTTTTCCACGCAACTCGGCCACGGCCCGCAGGATACCGAGGCCCGAACCAAACGGGTTGTCATCCCTACTTCCGAAGCCCGGAACCCGGGAAGCCCCCGTTATGGTGGGCCGCCGTGAGCGAAGAGGCGGCACCAGGAGCGCAAGCGGACCGCCTCGTCTGGCTGGACCTCGAGATGACGGGACTCGACGTCGAACGTCACGTCATCGTCGAAGTGGCGTGTGTCGTCACCGACAACGATCTCGAGGTTCTCGACGAGGGCATCGATCTCGTCGTTCACCAGCCGTCCGAGGCGCTCGGGGAGATGAATGACTTCGTGCGCGCGATGCATGCGCGCTCTGATCTGATCAGTGCCATCTCCGCTTCGGAGATCTCGCTCGCGGACGCGGGCGTCGCCGCGCTCGACTACGTGAAATCACACGTGTCGAAACCGCGCACCGCACCGCTGTGCGGAAATTCGATCGGGACCGACCGGCGTTTCCTCGACCGCTACCTCCCCGACCTCGAGGAGTACCTGCACTACCGGAGCATCGACGTCTCGTCGATCAAGGAGCTCGCCGGACGCTGGTACCCGGAGGCCTACTCCAAACGTCCGGACAAGGCCGAGGGACACCGTGCGATGGCCGACATCCTGGAGTCGATCGAGGAGCTGCGCTACTACCGCGGAACGGTGTTCAGATAAGTCGACCTGTTCAGGTAGTCGACCTGTTCAGGTAGTCGACCTGTTCAGATGATCGAGGCCTTCAGGTGAGGAGCGCGTCGAGCGCACCGAGGAGCGCCACGATCGACGAACGCCGCGCCGAATGGCCCATCAACCCGATGCGCCACGCCCGCCCGGCGAAGTCGCCCAGGCCCGCTCCCACCTCGATGTCGAAGTCGTCGAGGAGCCTTCGCCGCAACCCCGCTTCGTCGAGACCATCGGGCAGGGACACCGAGGTGAGCTGAGGAAGACGGTTGCCCTCCTGGGCGAGAAGGGTGAACCCTCGATCGGACAGCGCTGCGTGGAGCTCGGCTCCCACCGAGGCGTGCCGTTCCCACGAGACCTCGAGGCCCTCTTCGAGAAGGACGCCGAGTCCGGCGTGGAGCGCGTACACCATCGAGATCGGCGCGGTGTGGTGGTACCGACGCTCGGCGCCGACGTACGAGCCGATGAGCCCCATGTCGAGGTACCACGACTGCGGTGGAGTGTCACGTGAGGACACGCGCTCGACTGCACGCTCCGAGAAGGTGAGCGGCGCGAGGCCCGGTGGCACACCGAGGCACTTCTGTGTACCCGAGTAGCAGGCGTCGATCCCCCAGGCGTCGACGTCGAGGGGGATGCCGCCCAGTGACGTCACCGCGTCGACCAGGAGCAGCGTGTCGGTTTCCTGGAGCACCGAGAGCGGCTCGATGTCGTTGCGGACCCCGGTGGACGTCTCGGCGTGCACGGTGGCGACGACACGCGCGCCGGGATGCGCCCGTTGGGCCTCCAGCAGAGCCGCGGGGTCGAGCGCGCGTCCCCAGTCCTCCTCGACTCGGATGACCTCGGCGCCACAGCGTCGTGCCACCTCGCACATTCGCGCGCCGAACACGCCGTTCACACCGATGACCGCCGTGTCGCCGGGCTCGAGGAGGTTGACGAAACAGGCTTCCATGCCCGCCGAACCGGTACCGCTGACCGGCAGGGTCAAGGCATTGCAGGTCCGAAACGCGCGCCGGAGACGCTCGGACGTTTCGTCCAGGATGGCCAGGAACGCCGGGTCGAGGTGCCCCACCACGGGGCGCACCATCGCCTCCATCACCTCGGGATACGGATTGGACGGACCCGGCCCGAGGAGGAGCCGCTGCTGATGGCGGGATGCGTTGTCCGGGAAGTCCCTCTGCACGGTGGCCGATGCTAGCCAGCGGCCGGCGAGCGTCCGACGGCCTGGCTGAGGACGAGGCCGTCGAGGATGTCGGCCTCGGACACGAGCATCTCCTCGAAGCCGAACGTACGGAGCACCGCCACCAGAACGAGCGTTCCTCCCACGATCACGTCGACACGACCCTCTTCGAGCCCGGGATTGGTGCGTCGTTGCTCGGCGTTCTCGGTGGCGAGGGTTCGGAACACGTCCTCGACCGCGTCGCGCGTGAGTCGGACGTGGTGGATCGCCTCGCGGTCGTAGTCCGCGACGCCGAGCTCGACGGCCGCGACCGTGGTGACGGTCCCCGCCAGACCGATCAGTGTGCGGGCCTTTTCGACGTGCGGCAGCGCACGCGCGACATCGGTGAGCTCATCGCGCACGATGCTGAGGGCGTTCGAGAGCTCTTCAGGGGCAGGTGGATCGGACTCGAGGTACTGCTCGGTCGTGCGCACGCAACCCATCGGCAGCGAGATCGACGCCTCCGGCTCGGTGGTGCCGTACACGAATTCGGTGGACCCGCCACCGATGTCGAGGACGAGGTACGGGCCCGGGACCTCCGAGGAATCCAGACCCGAGGTGGCCCCCAGGAACGAGAGCGCGGCCTCGTCTTCGCCGCTCAGAAGCTCCATGTCGAAGCCGAGGTCGGACGCGGGCGTGAAGAGATCGTCACGGTTCGTCGCGTCCCGCGCCGCACTCGTGGCCGCGGCGCGCACCGGAGGTGCGCCGTGACGGTCCAGTACGGAGCGGAACTCCCCGAGTACACCGAGCGTCCGCTCGATCGCGGCCGGATCGAGCGTTCGCGTCGCATCGACCCCCACGCCCAGGCGCGTGATGCGCATCAGCCTCTCGAGCGGTTCCACGCGACCGTTCCGCACGGTGCCGACCATCAGGCGCACCGAGTTCGTGCCGACGTCCACCGCAGCGAAGAGAGCGGCGCTCCGGCTCATGACCTCTCCGCCTCCAGCCGCTCGGCCACGAACCTGCCGACGGGATCATCTCCCCCCGCCAGAAAGTAGGCGTAGTGCGCGTGGAGGCACTTCACCCCCTGCGCCGTTCCCCCGACACCGCCACTGGGTCGTGGCCCGACGTGGGAATCGGAGATCCCGCTGTCCCGCTCGGCCGCGTAGCGGTCGTGGGCGGCGGCCAGCGCGGCGGCGTCGACGCTGCGCTCGGCCTCCCGGACCCCGCCGGTGGACTCGAGACGCCCGACCGCCTTGCACAGCACGGGATCCACGAGCCAGTACAGGGTGGGCATCGGAACGCCGAAGTGATCGAACGGGGCGTTGCGGATCACAGCGGGAGAACCGTCGGCGTCTCTTGTGACGACCTCGAAATCGACGGTCGGGATGCGGCCGAGACGGGTCGCCACGTCCTCGACATCCCTTTGAGTGAGCGGTATCGGCACGCTCGTGAGTGTACGGCCGGGTGCTCTCAGCCTCCGGGTGCAGTGGTCGTTGTGGTCCCCTGCGGGATGATGGCGTAGGCCTCCTCACCGGGGCGCACCAGGTTGAAGCGCTCCCGGGCGAGTCGTTCGATCTCCTCGTCACTGCGGAGACGCTCGGACTCGGCCTCGAGCTTCGCGGTCTGGTCCTGGAGCGCGGCCAGTTGTTCACGGGCATCGCTCTCCTCGCTGCGCTGGGCGAGCAGAGAACGGGTCGGGAACGCGAAGGCGAACAGGAACGCCACGACACCGAGTGTCAGCACCGCCAGCCTGGCGGGTCGTCCCCACCGTTTCATGCGTCGTTCCCCCGGGCGTGCGTGCCCGTGAAGGCCTGGGCGCCGCGGTACTCGGCCGCCTCACCGAGCTCCTCCTCGATGCGCAGCAACTGGTTGTACTTCGCCACGCGGTCGCTGCCGCGCCGGAGCACCCGACTTCATCTGACCGCAGTTCGTCGCGACCGCCAGATCTGCGATGGTCGTGTCCTCGGTCTCGCCGCTGCGGTGCGACATCATCGACGAGTAGGAATGGCGCGTGGCCGTCTCCACGGTGTCGAGCGTCTCGGTGAGCGTGCCGATCTGGTTGACCTTGATCAGGATCGAGTTGGCCACGCCGGACTCGATACCCCGCTCGAGGCGTTCGACGTTCGTGACGAAGAGATCATCACCGACGAGCTGCACCCGGTTTCCGAGGCGCTCCGTCAGGATGCGCCATCCGTCCCAGTCGTCCTCGTCGAGTCCGTCCTCGATCGAGATGATCGGATGCCGGTCGCACAACCCCTCGAGGTAGTCGACGAATCCGGCGGCGTCGAGGTCACGACCTTCGCCGGCCAACCGATAGACGCCGTCGTCACAGAACTCGCTGGCCGCCACGTCGAGGGCCAGAGCGATCTCGGCACCCGGCTCGTATCCGGCGGTCTCGATGGCCGCCGAGAGCAGGTCGAGGGCTTCTTCGTTGGAGGGCAGGTCGGGAGCGAAGCCTCCTTCGTCACCCAACGACGTGGACAAGCCGCGGTCCTTCAGAAGCGCCGCCAGATGGTGGTAGGTCTCGGTTCCCCACCGCAACGCTTCGGAGAAGCTCACCGCGCCGACGGGCACGAGCATGAACTCCTGGAGGTCGACGTTGCTGTCGGCGTGTGCTCCACCGTTGAGGACGTTCATGCAGGGCACAGGGAGAACGTGTGCGTCGGTGCCGCCGACGTAGCGGTACAGCGGCAGCCGACACTCGGCGGCCGCAGCCTTGGCCAGAGCGAGCGACACGCCGAGCAACGCGTTCGCACCGAGACGCGACTTGCCGTCGGTGCCGTCGAGATCGACCAGTGCGACGTCGACAGCGCGCTGATCCAACGGGTCGATACCCACAAGGGCGTCCGCGATCTCACCCTCGACGTTGGCCACTGCGGTGTGTACTCCCTTGCCGCCGTAGCGCTCACCACCGTCGCGCAGCTCGACGGCCTCATGAGCGCCGGTGCTGGCACCGCTCGGCACCGCCGCGCGCCCGAGTGCCCCCGAATCGAGGGCGACGTCGACCTCGACGGTCGGATTCCCCCGGGAATCCAGGATCTCCCGTGCTCGAACGGTGGACACGGCGCTCATCCTCGGACATCCCTCCGATGCTGGTGTGGTCAGTGTGGTTGGTGTGAAGTTACCCCACCGGGTCCCACGGGAGGGGACACACCGCTGTTCCGAGGGAGAGTCAGCCGTCCTGGGCCCGGTGGGCACTTCTCCAGATGAGTCCCGGTGTCCACCGCCGTGCCCGGTGCAGCGCCTGGGTGCCGCGGCCCGGGAAGCAGAACAGGTCGTCGTTCTCGAGCGACCTTTCCACGGCCTCGATCACGATCTCGGGCCCGACGGGGCGCTGGTGGCGCAGCGACCGGTTCTCGGGCCCGATGTCGCCGAGCATCGGCGTGTCGACGGTGGGGGGGCAGACGCAGCAGATCCGCAAGCCGGAGTCACGCTGTTCGTGGGCGAGAACCTCGGTGAACGCCACGACCGCGTGTTTGCTCGCGCTGTAGGCGCTGATGCCGTGGGCGGGGATCCACCCGGCGAGCGATGCGAAGTTGACGACATCTCCGCGTCCGCGCTCCAGCATTCCACGCAGAGTGGACTTCACGACGTTCACGGTGCCGCCATAGTTCACCGACATGACCATGTGGAACTCGTCGGTCGGCATGTCGACGACACTGCCGGTGCGCAGAATCCCTGCCGCGTTCACGACTCGGTCGACCGGACCGAGATCGGACTCGATGCGCTTCACCAACACGTCGACCGCTGCTCTGTCGGTCACATCGCACTCGTAGGCGTGAACGTCTTCGTTCTCCGCATCCAGCTTCGTCAGCCCGTCGGAGTCCCGATCGACGGCAGCCACCCGCGCGCCACCACGGGCGAGTCGACGGGCCGCCAGAGCGCCCATACCCCGGCCTGCTCCCGTGATCAGTGCGACATCACCGTGAAAGGCCACGGTCGGCACTCCCCTCCTGCTCGGACAGTTCCCGATCGGACAGCTCCCGACCGGACAGCTCCCGACCGGACAGCTCCCGATCGGACAGCTCCCTCTCGGCATCGTTCCACAACGCCGTGACCGCAGGAGCGTCGAGCGTGGTGAGGTCGGTGCCGCCCTCCCGCGCCAGGTCTTCCATCGCGGCGAACCGGTCACGGAAACGGGCTGCCCAGCCCCGAAGCGACGACTCTGCGTCGACGCCGTTCGCACGCGCAGATACGACCGCGGCGGCGAGAAGCCGGCCCAACGCGTTCGACACCGCGTCGGGATCCGTCGCTTCCGTGAGATCGTCGAGGGCTCTGCGTGCCGTGAGCCCCATGACCGCCGGGTCAGAGACGTCGAGACCGACCGACGAAGCCTTGCGGAGGAGCTTGTGCGTGTAGAGGAGTGCCGGAAGTGACGCGTCGACACCTACCAGCAACGAGGCGGTTCCCCGTTCGTCACGCTTGATCTGCTCCCAGTTGCGCAACACGTCGCCGGGCCCGTCCACCGCGACGTCGCCGAAGACGTGCGGATGACGTCGGACGAGCTTGGTGTGGATGCCGTCGATCACATCGGAGATGTCGAAGGCACCGGCCTCGGTGGCAAGCGTGGTGTGAAAGACGACCTGGCACAGGAGGTCGCCCAGTTCGTCGGCCAGCGCCGCGTACGCGACGGCGTCGACCTCGCCCTCGGGTGCGTCGGGGGGAAGAGCCTGCACGGCCTCCACCACCTCGTAGGCCTCCTCCAGGACGTAGCGGCCGAGAGAGCGGTGCGTCTGCTCGGCGTCCCACGGGCAGCCTCCGGGCCCACGCAGTCGTGCCATCAGGGCGACGAACTCGGCCATCTGGGCAGCGACCGTCTGCTCCCCCGTGTCGACGAACACCGACGTGCGGGGGTCGGCCTCGACCACCCGGTCGAGATCGACGAGCGCGACCTCGCTGACCGACTCGTCGGGGGACCCGAGCCGCTGGAGAACGGTGACGGGGGTGTTCGGCTCCAGGATCTCGAGCAGCGTGAGCTTGACCTCCGACAGCACCGACGTGCGGTCGCACTGCGCGATGAGCATCGGACCCGATGCCCCTGCCGCATCGGCCGAGAACCGATGGCCGTCGACGAGTCGGGCTCCGTTCTGAGGATCGACGCCGACGTGCGACCACGCGAGCTCGGCGAACGAGATGCCCGCCACGATCCGCAGGCGTTCGGGATCTTCGGCGAGGTCATCGGAGAGACGCTCCCGGATCAGGGCCACCGTGCGCTCGGCGACCGCGGGATTGCCCGGAACGGCGTACACGACCTCGCCGTCCCGTTCAGCCGTCTCCAAGACCTCATCGACGATCCCGGCGTAGGTCTCCGAGAGCGAGGCGGCGGTCTCGTAGTGGTGGTCGAGCGCCCTGAGCGCTATGCCCTCGGCGGTCAGATCCGCCACGGCGGGATGCGCTGCCGTTCTCGTGAGTGGCAGTGCGACGGACGCGAGGGCGTGTCGCGCCGCGGGCGTCACGAGGTCGCCGCCGGCGGGTCCCAGCCCGACGACGGTGACCCGTCCGGTCACTGCGACGGTGGTGGTGTGGTCGGCTGTTCTTCGACCGTCACATCCGGAGCCGGCTGGCTGCTGTCAGGCGGAACCTGGCTGGGGTCGGAAGGTGTCTGCGGGGCGTTCGGGTCGGCGGGAAGTTCCTGTGGCGTCGAGGACTCCGGTGGCTCGACACGCGCACCACTCTCGTCGACGACCCAGGTGCCGTAGCTCGGGTCGACCGTGACCTCGGCTTCTTTGAGCATGTTCTGGAACTCGGTGGGGTCGAGGGTGTTCAGCGCCGCGTTGACGATGTTCTCGCGCTCGTCGAGGCTGTACTCGGCGAAGGGCATGGCTTCACGTGATGTGACCTCGAGCACGTGGAAGCCGAACTCCGTCTCCACGACATCGGAGATCTCACCCTCGGGAAGCGTGAAGAGCACGTCGTCGAACTCGGGGACCGTGGCACCCTTCGGCAGACATCCCAGGTCACCACCCTCCTGGGCGGAGCCGGGATCGTCGGAGTGCTCGGCCGCCACCGTGGCGAAGTCGGCCCCGTCGGCCAGATCCGCCCGGACCTCCTCCGCTTCGGCCTTGGCAGCTTCGGCGTCGGGCTCCTCACCGGTTGTCGGGTCGGGCTGCGTGCTGATGAGCACGTGACGTCCACACGACAACTCGAGATCTTCGTCGGCCTTCGGGGCGACGAGTGCCACGAGGCCCTTGATCTGGTCGGTCGTCGCCTCGCGGAACACCTCGGGATACTCGTCGTAGGAAGCGAGGTTGGCCTGCCCGGTGGCCGGGTCGGGAGCGGAGAACTGGCGGGCGGCGAGACGCTCGGCCACTTCGGTGAGGCTCTCATCGATCTCGACGCCCTTGTCCTCGGCTGCCTGGATCAGCACCTCCGACTGGATGAGCTGCGTGAGCCAGAGTGCGGTGAACTGGGCTTCGGCGCTTTCCTCCTCATCTCCCGAGAGACCGAAGATCTGTTGGAGGCTCTCGTCGCCCTTGATGGCCTCGAGCTGGTCCTCCACGTCGCTGCGGGGGATGTCGACGCCGTTCACGGTGGCGGCTGCGGCGCTTCCATCGCCGCAGCCGACCGCCACGAGAGCGAGCGCGACGAGACCGACCAAGAGGACACGAGGGGGTTTCATCCGGAGGAGCGTACCGGCGCTCAAGGCGCCGGTACCAGTCGCCCCAGCACGTCGAGAACGGCCGCGGGTGCCGGAACGCCTTCGGGCAGGCGTGCCGCGAGCTCGGAGGGTCCCTTGACCACCCCGTCGCGCAGACGTGCCTCGAGCCGCGCCTTCAACGACTCGGTGACCGCCATACCGCTGATGCGCACCGTCTGGCGAGTCACGGCGACCTCGGTGACACCGAGCTCCATACACGCCACCCGTAGCGCGGCGACGTCGAGGAGGGCGTCGGCGGGCGTCGGCGGCGTGCCGTAGCGGTCTATCCATTCCGAACGGACGTCGTCCAGTTCGTCGGTCGTACTCACACGAGCGAGTCGCCGGTACGCCTCGACACGCAGGTCGTCACGCTCCACGTACTCCTCGGGCAGGAAGGCGTCGACGGGTAGGTCGAGCGACACCTCGGGCGGCTTTTCCTTCACGCGGCCGGTGAGCTCGGCAACGGCCTCGGTGACCATCTCGCAGTAGAGGTCGAAACCGACGGCGGCGACGTGGCCCGACTGCTCCGCGCCGAGCATGTTGCCCGCCCCGCGAATCTCGAGGTCGCGCCGGGCGATCTTGAAGCCCGATCCGAGGTCGGTGAACTCTCCGATCGTCTTCAGACGTTCGTAGGCCTCCTCCGAGAGTCGCTGATCGGGTGGGTGCAGAAGATACGCGTACGCACGCCTGCCTCGGCGTCCGATCCGGCCGCGCAACTGGTAGAGCTGCGCCAGGCCGAGCCGGTCGGCACGGTCGACCACCATCGTGTTGACGCCGGGGATGTCGAGGCCGCTCTCCACGATCGTGGTGCACACGAGAACGTCGAAGCGCTTGTCCCAGAAGTCCATGACCACCTGTTCGAGGGCCGCCTCGGGCATCTGACCGTGTGCCACTGCGACGCTCGCCTCGGGTACGAGGTGGCGAACGACCTCCGCGGCGTGGTCGATGGACTGCACGCGGTTGTGCACGTAGAAGACCTGGCCCTCCCGGAGCAGTTCACGTCGGATCGCCTCCGACACCGCCGCGTCGTCCTGCTCCCCCACATAGGTGAGGATCGGCTGGCGGTCCTCGGGAGGCGTGTTGATGAGCGACAGGTCGCGGATCCCCGTGAGCGACAGCTCGAGCGTGCGCGGAATGGGCGTGGCGGAGAGCGTGAGCGCGTCGACGTCGGCGCGCAACGCCTTGATGCGCTCCTTGTGCTGGACCCCGAAGCGCTGCTCCTCGTCGACGATGAGCAGGCCTAGGTCCTTGAAGTGCACGTCGGCCGAGAGCAGCCGGTGCGTACCGATGACGAGGTCGACGTCACCCGACTCCACACCGACGAGGACCTCACGGGCCTCCTTGTCGGTGAGGAACCGCGAGAGCACCTCCACGCGCACGGGGTAGTTGGCGTAGCGCTCCCGGAAGGTCTGGCCGTGCTGGGTCGCCAACAGCGTCGTGGGCGCCAGGAGGGCCACCTGCCTGCCGTCCTGCACGGCCTTGAAGGCGGCCCGCACGGCGATCTCGGTCTTCCCGTAGCCCACGTCACCGCACACGAGACGGTCCATGGGTGTCGTGGCCTCCATGTCGGCCTTGACCTCTTCGATGGCCCGGTGCTGGTCGGGGGTGACCTGGAAACCGAAGGACTCCTCCATCTCGTGCTGCCACGGCGTGTCGGAGCTGAAGGCGTGACCCTCGGCGACGGCGCGACGGCGATAGAGCGCCACCAGCTCCTCGGCGATGTCCTGGACGGCCGCCCGTGCACGGGCACGCGACTTCTCCCAGTCGCTTCCGCCGAGACGCTGGAGCGACGGACTGTCGCCACCGGTGTACGGCCGCACGATGCCGACCTGGTCGGTGGGCACGTAGAGCCGGTCGGCGCCGCGGTATTCGAGGAGCAGGTAGTCGCGTTCGACGCCGCCGATGTCGCGGGTCGTCATCCCCGCGTAGCGACCGACCCCGTGCTGCACGTGGACGACGAAATCACCCGGCTCGAGTCCCTCGTAGCCGTCGGTGCTGCGCCCGGCACCGCGGCGCGAGCGTCGACGGGGGCGACGGCGGCCACCGAGGTCGGACTCGGCGATCACCACGACGCTCACCGAAGGGATCACGGCGCCGTGTTCGAGGGGTGCGGGCACGACGCCCGCCGAGCCGGGCCCGATATCTGCGGCGTCGGCGAGCACGGGAGCGTCGACGCCGTCGTCGCCGAGAACGGTGGAGAGCCGCTCGGCCGACGCTGCGCCGTCGGCGGCGAGGACCACGCGGTTCCCGTCGGCACAGAGGCTACGCACCCGTTGCGCGAGCGTCTCGGCAGATCCGGCCACCGGGTCGAACGACGTCGCAGGCAGGTGTGGAGTGGAGGGAGAGTCGGGCGACGCCGGAAGCGCCACGACGCGGGCGTCGGTGTGCGCGAGCAGGCGGTCGAACGGCAGCGAGAGCCGCGGGAAGCCGTCACTACCGGCAGCGCCCCACGTACCCGACAGGGAGTCGGCAAGGGCCGCCTCGTCGTCGAGCAACTCCAGAGCACGGTCGCGCATACGGGTCGGCTCCACGAGCAGGACGACGCCCGATGCGGGGAACAGGTCGGTGAGGAGGTGCTCGTCGGCAGTGAGCCACGGCAGCCACGACTCCATCCCGTCGAACACCTCCGCGGCGGCGATCCGTTCCCACTGCTTCTCGCCCCACGGTTCGGTCTCGACGAGGCTCCGCGCCCGCTCGCAGACCTCGGGGGTGGGCAGCAGCTCACGGGCACCGAACACTGCCGTGCCCTCGACGTCGTGGGTGGCGCGCTGGTCGGCCACCGAGAACGCCTGGAGGCGGTCGACCTCGTCGCCCCAGAGATCGAGGCGGATCGGGTGATCGGAGGTCGACGGGTAGATGTCGACGATCGAGCCGCGTACGGCCACCTCACCCCGGGCCTCCACCTGGTACTCGCGGCGGTAGCCGGCCGACACGAGCGTCTCGAGCAGTTGATCGCGGTCGAGCTCCGCGCCGGTACGGACGATCACCGGCTCGATGTCCTCCACGTGCGGGCCGAGGCGCTGCACCAGCGCACGCACGGGCGCCACGATGACGCCGGGAGTGGAACGGCCGCCGGTACGGAGCCGCCACATGACCCGGAGGCGTCGGCCCATGGTCTCCACCGATGGCGACACGCGTTCGAAGGGCAGCGTCTCCCACGCCGGGTAGAGCTCGACGGTTTCGGACCCGAGAAGCTGGGATAGATCGTTGGCCAGGCGCTCCGCGTCGATCACGGTGGGCGTGGCGACCAGTACGGGACGCTCGGCGCGGGAGCGAAGCGCGGCGACGGCCAAGGCACGGGCCGCCTCGGGGACGGCGACCGCGTCGGCACGCCCGCCGAGGAGGGCGTCGATCGCCGGACTGTCGGCGAGGACGCCGACGAGTGAGCCGAGTGGCGTCACGGGTGGGCCAACCAGATCACGAAGAATCGACGTTGAAGCGCGTCATGGCCGCGTCGACGCCGTCCGCCACGATGCACTCCACCGCGTCGGCGGCGCGCTCGATCGTGATGTCGACCTCCTTGCGCTCCGACTTGGAGAAACGACGCAGCACGTGGTCGGCCCCCTGCCGTGCGTCGGGGGGCTTGCCCACTCCGATGCGCACACGAAGAAACTCGTCGGTCCCGAGGTGCGACATGATGGAGCGCAGGCCGTTGTGCCCGGCCAGGCCGCCTCCCGCCTTCACCCGCAGCGTCGCCACGGGCAGGTCGAGCTCGTCCTGGACAACGACGATGTTCCCGGGGGTGGTGCCGTAGCGGTGGACGAGCTTGCCCACGGCGATGCCCGACTCGTTCATGTACGTGTTCGGGATAGCCAGTGCCACGAGCGGGCCGTCGAAACGTACATCGTCGGCGCGGGCCTGCTGCTTGCGGTCGCGCAGTCGTGCGCCGTGGCGCTGCGCGAGGAGTTCGACGACCTCTGCCCCGACGTTGTGACGGGTCTCTGCGTACTCGGCGCCGGGGTTGCCCAAGCCGACCACGAGGTAGTCGGCCGGCGTTCCGGTGCGCTCACCACCCGGAGGGCGGCGCGCCACGGCGTCAGTCTCCGGCGTCGTCGGACTCGGCGTCGGACGCCTCGGTGGGCTCCTCGCCCTCGCCCTCTTCGCCCTCGAGCTCCTCGCCCTCTTCGCCCTCGAGCTCCTCGCCCTCTTCGGGCTCGGGCTCCTCGACCACCCGGGGGATGATGACCTGCACCAGCAGTTCGTCGTCCTCGTACTCGGCCGTCACTCCGGACGGCAGCGCGATGTCGATGAAGCGGAGCTGGTCGTTCAGCTCGAGACCGGACACGTCGATCTCGATCTCGTTGGGGATGTCGGCGGGCTTGGCCGAGATCGTGAGGTTGAAGAGAAGCTGCTCGACGATGCCGCCCTCCTTGGTGCCCGGTGCCTCGCCCACCACGTGGACGGGGATCTCGGCCTCGACGGCCACGTCACGGCGGATGCGCACGAAGTCGACGTGCACGAGATCGCCGCGCACGGGATCGCGCTGGATCTGACGTGCGAGGGTGAGCTGTTCCTCCTCGCCATCGACGGCCAGCGTGATCAGCGTATTGGCGCCACTGTCGCCCGAGAGGATGTGGCCGAGCTCGCGGGCGGGAACCGTCACGACGAGGGAGTCCTCGTCGAGGCCGTACACGACAGCGGGCAGGAGACCCTCCCGGCGGAGGCGACCCGACGGGCGGGATCCGCGTTGT
Source organism: uncultured Actinomycetes bacterium (assembly GCA_963704035.1). Taxonomy (GTDB): domain Bacteria; phylum Actinomycetota; class Acidimicrobiia; order IMCC26256; family JAOSJL01; genus JAOSJL01. The sequence continues at coordinate 675,563 of CAVPGR010000004.1, forward strand.
GTGCGCTTCTCGGCGGTGAGCGTGACGTCGGGCATGGTGAAGAGTTCCTACAGCGTGTCGGGCGTGGAGGCGGCATCCGGAGGAGCGCCGCGGGAGCCTCCCATTGTGCCCGCCCCGGCACCCCGACTCCAAGCCGGACGGGTTTGATGCGTCCCTGGCGCGCGCTATTCGAGCCTCAGGGACGCATCAAGTGGTTCCTGGGACCACCTACGTTTTGTCTCCCTCGCCTCGGCTACACATTGTTCCCCTTGCCTCAGCTCGGGCGGCGCAGGATACCTGCGCCGCCAACCCTCGCCTCGGCTACACATTGTTCCCCTTGCCTCAGCTCGGGCGGCGCAGGATACCTGCGCCGCCAACCCTCGCCTCGGCTACACATTGTCTCCCTTGAAGATCTCGGAGACGGAGGTGTCCTCGAAGACGGCGTCGAGGGCGTCGGCCAGGATCGGGGCCACCGAGAGGATCGTGAGGTTGTCCCAGCGCTTGTCGTCGGGTATCGGTAGCGAGTTCGTGAGGACGATCTCGCGCACGGGCGCCTCTCGTAGCCGGTCGATCGCCGGTCCCGACAGCACACCGTGACTCGCGGCCACCCAGACCTCGCGGGCACCGCGGTCCACGAGAAGGCTCGCCGCGGCCGTGATCGTCCCCGCCGTGTCGATCATGTCGTCGACCAGCACACAACTGCGCCCCTCGACCTCACCGACCACCTCCGTGGCCTCGGCCTCGTTGTGGGTGCCCTTGGGCCGGCGTTTGTCGATGAACGCCAGCTCCGCCGACACCTCGAACTCGGCGAGGCAGTTGGCGAAACGTCGCGCCAGCTTTCCGCCGCCGGCGTCGGGCGAGACAACCGTGACGTCGGCGGCGACACGTTCGGCCAGGTACTCGGCAATGGTGGGGACTGCCGTGAGGTGGTCGACCGGCATGTCGAAGAAGCCCTGGATCTGTCCTGTGTGCAGGTCGAGGGTGACGACCCGGTCGACGCCGGCTGCCGTGAACAGGTCGGCCAGCAGGCGCGCTGTGATGGGTTCGCGGCCCTCGGCCTTGCGGTCCTGGCGCGCGTAGCCGTAGAACGGACACACAGCCGTGATGCGCTTCGCCGACGCACGCTTCGCCGCGTCGATCATGATCAGCTGTTCCATGATCCGGTCGTTGGTCGGACTGGAGTGGCTCTGGATGATGAACACGTCGGCGCCGCGGATGCTCTCGCCATAGCGGCAGTAGATCTCTCCGTTGGAGAACGTGGAGAGAACGGCCTCTCCCAGCGGGACCTTCAGGTTCTCGGCGATCTCCTCGGACAGCTCGCGGGTTCCACGCCCGCTGAAGAGCATCAGCCGCTTCTTCGTGACCAACTCCATGCCCGCACGCCCCTCCGCGTCCCGCCGCTCCGACCACCTCATCCTCGCACAAGCGCCCCGGTACGGCTCCCAGCGTTCGCTCGGCCGCGAGGCCCGTCAGGCGCCTTTGGTCTCCGAATCCGGCTCCGAGTCCCCGTCCGAACCCGGCTTCGGACGCGGCTCCGACCGGGCAGGCACGCCCTTGGCCAGATGCCCGGGCGGCACGTCGCGGTTCACGACGGCACCGGCACCGGTACGCGCGTCGTCGCCGAGCTCGACGGGAGCGACCAGAACCGTGTTGCTCCCGGTGTGGGCGCCGCGCCCTATGCGGGTGCGGTGCTTGGAGGTCCCGTCGTAGTTGGCGGTGATGGTGCCGGCACCGATGTTGGCGCCTTCGCCGACGTCGGCGTCACCGATGTACGACAGGTGCGGCAGCTTGGCGCCCGCGCCGATCTCGGCATTCTTGGTCTCGACGAAACTGCCGATCTTGGCACCGGCACCCACGCGGGTACCCGGACGGAGGTGCGCGTAGGGACCGACGGTCACCCGGTCACCGATCTCGCTCTCGAGCACCGTGGACGAGGTGACGGTGGCCTCGGAACCCACGACAGTGTCGACGAGGCGACTGTGCGGCCCGATGACCGAGTGGGCCCCGACCACCGTTCGACCCTCGAGGATCGTGCCCGGAAGCAGCCGGACGTCATGCGCCAGATCGACGGTGACATCGATGTAGGTGGTCGTCGGGTCGACCACGGACACGCCCTCGCGCATCCACGCCTCGTTGATACGCAACCGGAGTCCTGTTTCGGCGGCCGCCAGCTGGGCCCGGTCGTTGACACCCATGGTCTCGGAAGCGTCGGGCACCTCGACAGCCGCGACACGGTGGCCTGCTTCGCGCAGTACCGCGAGAGCGTCCGTCAGGTAATACTCGCCCTGGCTGTTCTCGGGACTCAGCCTTCGCAACGCCGGTGCCAGCAGACCCCGTCGGAAGCAGTAGATCGACGTGTTCACCTCATCGATCGTCAGGGTGAGGGGATCGGCATCGGCGTGTTCAGTGATCTCGGTGAGCACGCCGGCCTCGTCGCGCACGATGCGGCCGTATCCGGTGGGGTCGTCGACACGTGCGGTGAGCACGGTGGCTGCCGCGTCGGCCTCACGGTGCTCACGTGCCACGGCAGCCAGCGTCTCGGCCCGGAGCAGTGGAGTGTCGCCGGGGAGGATCAGGAGGTCGTCCTCGCCGTCGAGCTCGTCGCCGAAGGCGGTGAGGGCAACCCCCGCCGCATCGCCCGTGCCCCGCTGCACGTGCTGTTCCACGTACGTGATCGGCACCTCGGTCGCGGCCTGGTCCTGGGTCGTCTTCGTGACCTGCTCGGCGCCGTGGCCCACCACGACCACGATCCGCTCGAGGGGCAGCCGGGTCAGGGCGTCGATCACGTGGAGCAGCATCGGGCGGCCACACAACGGATGCAGGACCTTGGGCGTGGCAGAACGCATGCGCGTTCCTTCCCCGGCGGCCATCACGACGGCGGACAACGGTCGGTAGGTCATCTTCGCTGGTACCTCATGCTCGGGGGCGAGGTTTCGAACCTCGACTTGGGACTCCAAAGGCCCCCGTGCTGCCGTTACACCACCCCCGACGGTGGGATCGACGATACCCCCTGCCGGAATGTGCCCGGAGCCGCTGCAACCGGTAGGTTGTCGCCCCTCATGGGCTCACTCGTCAAGAAGCGCCGCAAGCGCATGCGCAAGAAGAAGCACAAGAAGCTTCTGAAGAAGACGCGCTGGCAGCGGCGTCAGCAGGGCAAGTAGGGCGCGACCCGCACTCCGGTGCGCGCCGTCGCACCGGCGAACACCCGGGCGTCGAGTACGCCCCGCAGCCTCTCGGCCAACCGATCGGCACTGCGTATGTCGTCGGGAAACACCGCGTACCCCGACCCACTGCCCGCGAGCAGCGCGGGCAGACCCGACGCCTCCTCGAGGTGACGCCGAAACCCTGCCAGCCCCTTCTCGACGTGTTCGGCCGCGGGTTCGAGGTCGTTGCGCAGCTCGGACACGAACCCGGCCAGCCCCGCCGGGGCGGGGACTGTGCGCGTCGCTTGCGGCCCGCCCAATTCGTCCCACGCAACGAAAACGGCGGGTGTCGACACAGATATCGGTGGGACGGCCACGACGACCGGCAGTGGCGCCGCGAGCTCGACGGGTTCGAGGATCTCCCCGATGCCCCTCATCCAGGCCGCCCCCGTTCCCGCAACACAGAACGGTACGTCGGCGCCCAGGGTCGCTCCGAGGGTCACGAGGTCGGCGTCGGAGAGATCGCCACCCGGGAGCTCGCACGCGGCGAGCAGCACGCGGCCCGCCAGGAGGACGGCCGCCGCGTCGGCCGAGCCGCCACCGAGGCCCGCGCCCGAGGGAATCCTCTTGCGCAGCCAGACCCGGAGCCCCGCGTCTGCACCGCTGTGGCTGAGGAGCGCCTCGGCGGCCCGGATCGCCAGATTCGAGGCATCAGTGGGCACCGGCACCGTCCCGGGCTCGTCGGCGAGCGCGAGAACGACGCCCGGGGAATCTGCACGTGAGACGACCACCGTGTCATGGGGTTGCCCGACAGATACGGTCAGCGCCTCCAGTTCGTGGTAGCCGTCGGACCGCACACCCTCGACGTGCAACGTGAGGTTGAGCTTGGCGAACGCGGCGGCGCGCACCGCGTCTCCGCCCACCGCGTCTCCGCCCACCGCGTCTCCGCCCACCGCAGATCCGTCTTCCACTCCGGTCACGGGGCCTGCTCTCGGGTGACGGTCGCTCCGGCGGCCTCGGCGAGTGCCGCCCACCGGACGAGGTCCAGTCGCTCCGCCCGTTCGGAGGGATCGATACCGGCGGCGGCGAGGGTCTCACGGGCACGATCGCCCAGCAACGGCCGAAGCGCACGCCCCAGTGTCTTGCGCCGCTGAGCAAACCCGGCGCGCACGAGCGCGAACATCGCCGCGGGATCGTCGACCTCCACGGCCGGCGTATCGCGTCGGACGAGTCGGACGAGGGCCGATTCCACGTTCGGACGAGGGATGAACACTGTCGGCGGTACCGACCCGACGCGGTCGCAGTGTGCGTAGTAGTCGATCTTCACGGTGACGGCGCCGTAGGCCTTCGTGCCCGGTTCGGCGGCGAGGCGGTCGGCGACCTCGGACTGCACCATCACGAACAGGCCGGTGACCGACGGGGCTTCTTCGAGCACCCGGATGATGATCGGTACCGCCATGTTGTAGGGAAGGTTCGAGATCGCTTTCCACGGTGCGGCGTCACCAGGCCCGACACGGACGAGCAAGTCCTCGAGGTCGACCTCCAGAGCGTCGCCCTGCTCGATCCGCACACGCGAGGAGTCGCCGAGGGCATCGGTGAGGACGGGGAGCAGGTGGCGGTCGAGCTCGAGTGCCAATACCTCCGCACGCGCCTCAACGAGGGCGACGGTGAGCGAGCCCACTCCCGGACCGATCTCGACGATCCGGTCACCCGGTGCCACCCCGGCCTCGCGCACGATCCGTTTCGCCGTGTTGGGATCGGCGAGAAAGTGCTGGCCGAGCGCCCGGCTCGGGCTGACCCCGTGCTCCGCGCAGAGACTCCTGATCCGGGTCGGCGTGAGCCCTGCGTTCACCACTGGTGCGGCCCGTCGGCGTCGAACGACGCCGCAAGCCGGAACACGTCGGCGGTGAGCTCACGCGTCGCCTGCGCGACCTCGTCGATGCTGCGTCCGGTCGCCTCCGCCAGCGCGGCACCCACGTGCGGCACGTTCGCGGGCTCGTTGGTGCGACCCCGCAGCGGAACGGGCGCCAGGTAGGGGGAGTCGGTCTCCACGAGCATCCGGTCGGGCGGAACGAGGGCGGCCGCGGCGCGGACGTCGCCCGCGCTCGAGAAGGTGACCACGCCGGAGAAGGAGAGGAACGCTCCCCGGTCGAGGGCCCCACGCGCTTCGTCGGGCCCGCCGGTGAAGCAGTGAAAGACGGTGCGCGGCGGAACTCCCTCGTCGTCGAGGATTCGGAAGGTGTCGTCCCAGGCTTCCCGCGAGTGGACGACGAGTGCCAGATCGAAGCGGTGCGCGAGCCGAATCTGCCAACGGAAGGCTGTTTCCTGCTCGCTGGGTGGTGAGTGGTTGTAGTGGAAGTCGAGGCCGGCCTCGCCGACGGCCACGACCTCCGGGGCGTGGAGCAGCGACTCGAGCATCTCGGCCTCGACGGCCAGCTTGGATGCCTCGTGAGGGTGCAACCCGGCGGTGGCCCACACGCCACGGCGGGGATCGGCGAGGTCGAGGATGGCTCGAGAGGTCTCGAGATCGGTTCCCACCGTGATCATCCCGGTGACACCCGCCTCACGTGCGCGACTGAGCACGGCGTCGGTCGGCTCGTCGAGCGAGGTGAGATGGCAATGGCTGTCGAACCATCCGCCGGTAGGCAGCGTCACGTCGACGATCCGCCTGAGTCCGTCTCTCGGCGCGGAAAGAGGGGTTTACCCTTTTCGAGGGAGACACCTGCCGGCATCCCTCCCCAGGCCGCCGCTTCGGGGAGGCGCTGATCCACCGGCGACCCGTGGAGCCCGAGTCGTCGCCAGAGCTCGTCACACGCATTCGGGATCAGCGGGGATGCGAGAAGTGCCACACACCGCAACGCCTCGAGTGCGTCACCGAGGACGGCCGCCGCACGGTCGGAGTCTCCTTCCTTGTGCAGGGTCCACGGCCGCGAGTCCTCGAGATACGCGTTGGTGGCGCCGATCAGATCCCACACCGCGCCAAAGCCCCCCGCGAAATCGAGATTCGTCATCTTCTCGTCGAGATCGGAGCGTGCGCGGTCGACCTCTGCCACAAGCGTTCCGTTCTCGCGCCCCTCGGGGGAGACACCGTCGCAGTAGTTGACGGCCATCGTGAGAACACGATTCGCCAGATTGCCGAAGTTGTTCGCGAGATCCGCGTTGTAGCGCTCGACCATCGATTCGTAGCTGAAATCGCCGTCGGGCCCGAACTGCTGGTCGCGCAGGAAGTGGTAGCGCACCCCGTCGACACCGAAGTCGTCGACGAGATCGCCGGGCGCGATCTGGTTGAGGCTCGTCTTCGACATCTTCTCCCCACCCACGAGCAGCCAGCCGTGGGCGAAGACCTGCTCGGGCGGTTTCTCCCCGGCCGACATCAGCATGGCGGGCCAGTACACCGCGTGGAAGCGGAGGATGTCCTTGCCCACGAGGTGGTGGACGACGGGCCAGTAGCGGTCGAAGCGTTCCCGATCGGCGCCGTAGCCGATGGCGGTGCAGTAGTTCACGAGCGCGTCGGACCACACATAGGCGACGTGGTCGGGGTCCCACGGGAGCGGAACGCCCCAGGTGAGCGACTGCCGACTCATCGAAAAGTCACGCAGGCCGCCTCGGATGAAGCCGAGCACCTCGTTGCGGCGAGTAGCGGGTTGCACGGCGTCGGGATTCTTCTCGTAGTACTCGAGAAGACGGTCCTCGAAGCGCGAGAGCTTGAAGAAGTAGTTCTCCTCGGTGACGTGTTCCACCGGTCGGTCGTGGATCGGGCAGTTGCCGTCGTCGAGCTCGTCCTCGGTGTAGTAGGCCTCACACGGCACGCAGTAGAGACCCTCGTAGGTACCGAGCTCGATGTCGCCGGCGTCGTGGATCTTCTGGAGGAATTCGGTGACCGCTGCGTGGTGGCGCGGCTCGGTCGTGCGGATGAAGTCGGTGGCGGTGATGTCCAGGCCTTCCCATGCCTCCCGGAATCGGGCACTGGTGCGGTCGACCAACTCCTGAGGGGTGACACCCTCCTGCTCGGCCGTGCGCTGGATCTTCAGGCCGTGCTCGTCGGTGCCCGTGACGAACACGACGTCGTCACCGCACAGACGCCGGTATCGCGCGAGAACGTCGGCGGCCACGGTCGTGTACGCGTGGCCGATGTGCGGAACGTCGTTGGGGTAGTAGATCGGGGTCGTGACGTAGAAGGGTCGGGCCACAGGGATCCTTTTCGTTCTCGGGGAGCCTCGACGGATGCATGGCTACGATACCGAGCGATGCCCGACATCCCCCGTTCCGATTTCGGACGACACGTCGCGCCGCCCGCATGGGCTTGTTCGCCTCGCCTCGAGGAGAGCGCCCGGCTCACGTCGAACCGTGCGAGGCGAACCAAATGAACGGGACTTCGCCTCGCCCAAAGGTGAGCGCCCGAACCACGGTGAACCGTGCGAGGCGAACGAGATGAAATCGATTGGCATGGCGCGCAAAGTCGACCAGTTGGGACGCGTCGTCCTTCCCGCTGAGTTGAGGCGGCTGTTCGACATCCACGAGGGCGACTTCCTGGAGATCGAGGTCGACGAAGGCCGTATCGTGCTCACCAAGGTGGAGGAGCGCTGCGTCTTCTGCGGCACCGCCCTCGACCTCGTCACCTACCGCGACCGCAAGGTCTGCCAGGGGTGCATCGTGCGCCTCGCCGAGAGCTGAGGTCTCCGAGCCGCTGAACCGGTGCGAGGCGCACCAGAGGAAGAGATCGTGCGCCTCGCCGAGAGCTGAGGTCTCCGAGCCGCTGAACCGGTGCGAGGCGCACCAGAGGAAGAGATCGTGCGCCTCGCCGAGAGCTGAGGTCTCCGAGCCGCTGAACCGGTGCGAGGCGCACCAGAGGAAGAGATCGTGCGCCTCGCCGAGAGCTGAGGTCTCCGAGCCGCTGAACCGGTGCGAGGCGCACCAGAGGAAGAGATCGTGCGCCTCGCCGAGAGCTGAGGTCTCCGAGCCGCTGAACCGGTGCGAGGCGCACCAGAGGAAGAGATCGTGCGCCTCGCCGAGAGCTGAGGTCTCCGAGCCGCTGAACCGGTGCGAGGCGCACCAGAGGAAGAGATCGTGCGCCTCGCCGAGAGCTGAGGTCTCCGAGCCGCTGAACCGGTGCGAGGCGCACAAGAGGAAGACGCGCCATCACCCGTCTGGGTCGCGACTGACGTCACGCAGTTCCGTGGCTATGCGGTAGGCGAGGTTGCGGGGGACGCCGAGGGTGCGGGTCACCTCGTCGGCGGCGTCGCGTCCCGTCGCCCCGCGGGCAAGAGCGGCGGAAACCGCTGCGCGCACCTCGGCTTCGCTCGGCTCGTCGGGAATAGCGCCCTCCACCACGAGCACGTACTCGCCACGCGGCTCACGCTCGGCCAGATGTGCCACGGCCTCGCCGAGGCTCCCCCGCCACACCTCTTCGTGGACCTTGGTGAGCTCACGTGCGATCGCGATCCGCCGCTGCGCCCCGAGGAGCTCCGTCAGGTCACGCACGAGGGCACCGACCCGGTGCGGCGCCTCGTAGATCACGACCGTTCGCGGCTCCTCGGCAATCGCGCCCAGACGATCGGCGCGGTCCCGCCCCTTGCGCGGTACGAACCCCTCGAACACGAACCTGTCGGTGGGGAGGCCCGACTGAACAAGCGCTGCCAGTGCCGCATTTGGTCCCGGCACCACCTCGATGTCGAGGCCCGCGTCGATCGCGGCGCTCACGAGTCGTGCTCCCGGATCGGAGATGCCGGGCATCCCCGCGTCGGTGACGTACACGACCTGCGCCCCGTCGGCCACCTTCTCGACCAGGCGCGCCGCCACCGCTGCTTCGTTGTGCGCGTGCATGGCCGTGAGCCGGCCCGACGCCGGGATCCCGAGATGACTCAGAAGCGCCCGCGTGCGGCGCGTGTCCTCGGCGGCGAGGACGTCGGCATCACGCAGGGCCTCCACGCACCGCCCCGAGATGTCACCGAGGTTCCCGATCGGCGTGGCGACCAGAACGACCGATCCGGTCACTCCTTCACCTCGAGCATGTCACCGGGCGCGAGCGACCACCGCTCGAACGCCCCGGACTCCGCCTCGACCACCCACGAGCAGCCTCGGGCAATGGGAGCCAGCCGCCACGGTCGCAGACTCGAGGTCTTCAGCACCTCGCCGTCGTGTGCCACGAGCGCCACGTCGATCCGGAACCGCATGCCGACGGTGTGGACGTGGCGGCATGGGCGCAGGACGAGCGCACCGTCAATTCCATCGCGCCCGAGCAACCCGCGGCGCCGAGAACGCCCATCCGCGGCGATCTCCACCGTGGCCAGAACGTCACCGTCTCGGAGCAACCACGGCATCGCTTCACCACCTCACACGTTGAAGCGGAACTCCATCACGTCACCGTCGACGACTTCATAGTCCTTGCCCTCGGACCTGACCAGGCCCGCTTCGCGGGCCGCCACCCACGATCCGGCCTCGAGCAGAGCATCCCAGCGGACCGTCTCGGCGCGAATGAACCCTCGCTCGAAATCCGTGTGGATGACGCCCGCGGCCTGTGGCGCCTTGGCCCCGGCTCGAAATGTCCAGGCACGGGTCTCCTGTTCGCCGGTCGTCAGGAATGTCCGTCGCCCCAGGAGGTGATAGGCGCTGTGCACGAACCGCACGAGTGCACCTTCACCGAGCCCGAATCCCTCGAGGAGCTCCGCGCGTTCGCCCTCGGGCAGCAGCGCAGCCTCCGCTTCGAGCTGTACCGACATCGGGAGCACTTCGGCCCGGTCGTCCATCTCGTCGACCACCGGCTTGGCACGAACGTCGAGCTGATCCACGTCGTCCTCGCCCACGTTGACGACCGCGAGCACGGGCTTGGCCGTGAGCAGGAAGTAGGGCGCGAGATGTTCCCGCTGTTCGGCGGTGACATCTGATCGGTAGATCGGTGTGCCCTCTTCGAGCGCGGCGAGCGCTGCGTCGAGTGCGTCGACCTCATCGCGCAGCGAGGCGTCGAGGCGTGCGGCCTTGCGGCGCTTCTCGACCCGGCTCTCGACAGCTTCGAGATCCGCGAGCGTCAGCTCCGTCTCGACCGTGCGAAGATGTTCGATGGGGTCGGACGGACCGGGCACGTCGGTGTCATCGAACGCCCGGAGAACGTAGACGATGGCGTCGACCTCACGGATCGCGCCGAGGAACTGATTGCCGAGTCCTTCTCCTTCGCTCGCACCGGCGACGAGGCCGCCGATGTCGACGAACTCGACCGTGGCGTGGATCGACTTCTTCGAGGCGCTCATCTCGGCGAGCGCTTCGACACGGCGGTCGGGAACCGCCGCCACGCCCACGTTCGGGTCCTTCGTGGCGAACGGGTACGGCGCGGCCAGTGCTCCCCCGCCGGCCAGGGCGTTGAATAGGGAGGACTTCCCGGCGTTGGGCAGGCCGACCAGCCCGAAACGTTCCATGCGGTCGCAGCGTACCGGCGCTCCGCAACGCCACGACTACGCTGCTTGGCTCAGTCGAAGACAGCGAGGGCGGTATCGAGCCATGGCCAAGAAATCGAAGATGCGCAGGCTCAAGGCCCGCCGCAAGAAGGCGAACCACCGCAAGAAGCCCAACGCCGGTAGGTAGAAGGAATCTCAGTTCCTTCTCACCGCCGATCGACCAGCAGTGACTGGAGGGAGCGGCCGATTCGGCCGCGTTCGTCGTAGAGGGCCGACTCACTCTGACCGACTCCGTCGGAACCGAGCAGCGTCACAGCGTCGAGAGCCACCCAGTCCCCTTCCGGGTACCGGTGCAGTGCCACGGTCAGATCCGGATTGATGAACAGATAGCGCTCTCCGTCCAGAATCCGGCTGATGCCGTTCCCGAAATCCGCGGCGGCCGCGACCCGCATGAGCGGCGTCGTCGGTTCGTCGTCAACGACAGGGACACGGAGCCGAAACCACACGGTGGCCGGACCGTGCTCCTCGAAGCTTCCACCTGCCGAGCGAAACTCCACCGCCAGGGCGAATCCGGGAACCTCGAACTCCACGGTGTCGTCGGAGTCGGTCGGCCATACGAGATCCACGCCGGTGGACTGGTCGGGTGACAGAGCGAGCGTCTCGCTGCTCAGCAAGTCGTCGGGTATGCCGACATCGTCCCGTCGTATCAGCACCGCACGAGCGGACGCGACATCGGTGCCTTCGACGGAGCAGACCGCCTCCACCATCGCCACCCTGCGCCCGGGACGGATCGTGCGGGTGCGCATGGCAAGCGGTTGCCCCACCGGAACCGGACGGAGCAGTTCGACACTCAAGCGGGCGACGAATCCCGGGAGGTCAGGATCATGACGTTCCACGGCGCGGGCCAGCAGCGCAGCAGGTGCACCACCGTGCATGGCGCCGGGATCCCACGGCCCGGCCGACAACGCTGTACCCACGAACGTCTCACCGTCACCCACACGTCCGAAGACTGCGTCAGGTTCCCTCATGTATCGGCTCGGGTCGTCGTGGGAGTTCCGAACCGCGCGGCGACCAACTCCTTCAACGCGGCGGGGAATCGTTCCCGCGACACGAGATGCGCGTCGACGAGCTCGCGTTGTGCGTCCATGTCACCCGCGAACGCCCGCACGCACCGTTCCGGCTCGAGGTTGGCAAGACCGAGAATCGCTCCTCGCGCGCCCATGGGTCCGGCGAAGCTGAGCATCGCCGACGATCCGGTGTAGACGGGTCGGTCCCAGATGATCAGTTCCTCGAGGAGCCGTTCGGGATCACCGGTGGAGTCCTTGCAGCCTGCGACCGGGAGCCGGGCCAGGTCCTTCACAGGGATCCCCGGCGGGCTGACGTCGGGGTAGTGGTAGGCGATCACGGGCACGGACCCGGCTGACTCCACGACGGCTTCGTAGTAGCCCACCACGTCACCCGCGTCGGGTGGCGACAGCACCAGGACACCATCGGCGCCGTCGGAGACGGCCCGCGTCGTGAGGTCGACCGCCGCCCGGATCGATGGCGCGCCCGTGCCGGCGATGACGGGTAACGAGGATGGCACCCCCGCCCGGACGGCCCGGAGCAACCCGGTGCGCTCCTCGGGCGTGAGGAAGGGAGCTTCACCCGTGGTCCCCGCCACGACCACGGCCTCGACCCCGTGTTCGGCGAGGTAGGCGGCGTGGGACGCCGTGGCGTCGGTGTCGAGCGCGCGGCTGTCGTCGAAGAAGCTGAGCAGCGCCACACCGACGCCCCTGAAGAGAGGATCCACCATCCCGGGCACGCTAGCGCCGCCGACGCGTGCCGACGCCGCCCGTGCCCCGCCGGAAACCCTTGCGGCGTCACCCACTTCGCGGTGGCGCTGACCTAGGTTTCAGGAGGGTCGGCCGCCGGTGGACCCGGTCGGTATCACCGATCCTCCCTCCAGGGCCGCCGTCCCGAGGCTGATGCTTTTCCCGACCGTCACCTTCGCTCTCTTCTTCCTGATCGTGCTTCCGGTCAGCTGGCTGCTGATGCCGCACCGCAGCGCGTGGCGGGTCTTCATGTGGGGAGCGAGCTGGTTCTTCTACGGCTACTGGAACTGGCGGTTCGTCGGGTTGCTTGCCCTCTCCACGTTGTGGAACTGGGGATTCGGTCAGGTGCTGCGCAGCGCGCGCGGCAGTGCCCTGCGGCGCGCCGCACTGGCCGTGGCGGTCGTCGGAAACCTCGGCGTCCTCGGCTACTTCAAGTACTACGGCTTCTTCGTTACCGAGTTCCAGAACATGCTCGGCCGCTTCGGCATCGAGCATGCGCCCACCATCATCACGGTCACGCTGCCGGTCGGGATCTCGTTCTTCACCTTCCAGGCACTGAGCTACGTCTTCGACGTCTACCGCCGCGACATCGAGACGACGAGCCTCCTCAACTTCACGGTCTACCTGTCGTTCTTCCCGCAACTGGTCGCTGGCCCGATCGTGCGGGCCTCCGAGTTCCTGCCACAGCTCCGCCACCGCGCGGACCCCCGGCACGTCGACTCGTCACGGGCCTTCTTCCTGATCATGTCCGGGTTGTTCAAGAAGGTGGTTCTCGCCGACTTCCTTGCCAAGATGATCGTCGACCCGGTGTTCGCCGACCCGAGCCAGGCGTCCGCGCTCGAAACCCTGATCGGAATCTACGGGTTCGCCGTCCAGATCTACGCCGACTTCTCCGGCTACACCGACATCGCCATCGGAATCGCGTTGCTGCTCGGGTTCCGGTTCCCCGACAACTTCAACTCCCCCTACACCGCGGAGTCCATCCAGGACTTCTGGCGACGGTGGCACATGACACTCTCACGGTGGTTGCGCGACTACCTCTACGTTCCGCTCGGCGGGAACCGCGGCAGCGCGCTGGCGACCTACCGGAATCTGATGCTCACGATGGTGCTCGGGGGCCTGTGGCACGGCGCCGCGTGGAACTTCGTCATCTGGGGTGCAATCCACGGCGGCGCGATGGCCACCGAGCGCTACATGAAGGACCAGAGGCGCGCCCGCGGCCTTCCCGAGCCGCCCGACACGGTCGCCCGCCGGTGGTTCCGGCGAATCTGGACCTTTCAGATCGTGTGCTTCGGGTGGGTCTTCTTTCGTTCCGACACGTTCGGCGACGCGATGGAGATGCTCGGACGTCTCGTGAGCGGTTGGGGTGCACCCACCGAACTCGTGACCCCTGCTGTCCTGCTCGCCATCACCTATGGGATCGCCACGCAATTCGTGCCTCGCGGCACGATCGCGCGGATGCAGGCGTACTTCTCGCGCCTGAGCCCGATCGCACAGGGCTTCGCATTAGCCTTCGGGTTGCTCATCATCGACGCGATGGGCCCCGAAGGTGTGTCGCCGTTCCTCTACTTCGCCTTCTGAGCCGGAACCCGGACAGGTCCGATGGCTGAACCCCACCCCCCGCCCCGGCGCCGTACCATGCCGGCCGGTCACGTGATCATCGTGGTCGTGGTCGGTCTCGTCGTGGCGTCCTTCCTCAACGCCGACTCCCTGAAGCGAACCGCCGAAACCCAACTGGAGCAGGACAGCCTCCGCCAGGACGTCGCCCTCGCCTTCGCCAAGCCCCTCGACGCGGTGTCGGGCTTCTTCCGGATCACCTGGCCGCGGGATCGGCTCGACCAGGCACTCGGAAAGCGCCAGGGCGCCGGGTTCGAGGAGGCGTCTCCCGAGGATCTTCCCGACCCCACCGTGGTGAGCGGACCCATACTCGACGGTCCATCGACGACGCTTCCGCCACCCGAAGAAATCACGCCTGGCGACCCGCTGCGCGTGTGGATTGGTGGCGATTCACTCGCCGGTGAATACGGGATCGCTCTCTCACGTCGCCTCAACGACACGGGACGTGCGGAGACCAACCGGGCCGGCGACGTTGAGGTCTCGAGCGGGCTCTCCCGACCCGACGTGTTCAACTGGCCGGCCCAGGCCGAGGCCGCCGGAGACCTGTTCGGAGCCGACGTGATGGTCTTCGTGTTCGGCCTCAACGACGACCAGGCCGTCGAGCTCCCCGGCGGCGGGAGCGCGCAGTTCGGCACGGAGGAGTGGATCGCCGAATACCGCCGGCGCGTCGGCGGGATGATGGACCAGCAGGTCGGCAACGACCGCACGGTCGTATGGGTCGGTATCCCCCCGATCCGCGACAGCAGCAACCCTCGCAACGAGCGATACGACCTCATCAACACGATCGTGGAAGAGGAGGCCGCCCTGCGACCCGACGTGGTCTACATCGACTCGTGGGACATCGTCACCGACGAGAAGGGCAACTACGCCGACGTCATCGGCGACGGCTCGGGCGGTTCGGTGCGGTGCCGCACCCCCGACGGCATCCACCTGGAAACCGGCTGCGCCGGTTTCGTCGCCGACGAAACCATGAAGCGCCTCCGCGAGCACTACGCGCTGTGAGGCAGGCGCTCTGATTCAGCGGTAGCCTCGTTTATCCGCGGGTTGCGGATTCAGGGGGGGCGATGAGCGCGGAGCGGTTCGAGCGCCACATGAGCGACGCCGACGCGCTCCTGTGGAACATCGAGGCCGACCCGATCCTGCGATCCACGATCGTGACCGTCATGCTGCTCGACCGGTCCCCCGACTGGGAGCGCCTGATCGACAAGATCGATCGTGGGACGCGGCTCATCCCGCGACTGCGCCAACGTGTCGTCGACGCCCCGCTCAAGTTCGGACCCCCGCACTGGTCGGCCGATCCGCATTTCGAGCTCGACTACCACCTGCGTCGCCTGCGTGCGCCCGAGCCCGGCGATCGCGCCATGCTGTTCGAGGTCGTGCGTCCGATCGCCATGGCCGGGTTCGACCGGTCCCGGCCACTGTGGGAGTTCACGCTGGTCGAAGGTCTGGACGACGGTGGTGCGGCACTCGTGGTGAAGGTCCACCACTCCATCACCGATGGCGTCGGGGGAATCCGTCTCGCCATGATGCTGTTCGATCTGGAACGCGAGCCGAACATTGTCGAACCGATGCCACCCCTTCCGGTATCCGAAAACGAGGCGGTCATCGACCGCTTCTGGGACTGGGTGGCGATCAACAACCACCGGCTCTTCGACCTCGGTCGCGAGGCGATCAGCACCACCGCGTCGGGCATGCGGCGAGCGGTCACCGACCCGGTCGGCGCTGTGTCGGAGATCGGTCGCAACGTCAGCTCCTATGCCCGGATGCTGAAGCCGGCGAACACGCCGATGTCGCCGATCATGCGGGGGCGGTCACTCGGCCGGCATGTCAACGCCTTCGAGTTCGCGCTCGACGACTTCAAGCGCGCGGCCAAGGATGTCGGGGGGACGCTGAACGACGCCTTCGTGGCGGGCATCGGTCTCGGCCTCGAGCGCTACCACCGCGACCACGGCGTGCCGGTCGAAGACCTACGGATCACGTTGCCGATCAACCTCCGCGAGGACGACTCCGCAGGCGGGAACCACTTCACGCCGGCCCGGTTCGCGATCCCCGTCGGCATCGGCAGCCGCGAGCGACTCATCGTACGGATCGGCGAGCTCGTCGATCAGTGGCGCCACGAACCGGCCGTGGCGGCCAGCGACAGAATGGCGGCGCTGCTCAACCACCTCCCGTCGCCGGCCACGACGCTCCTCTTCGGTTCCATGCTGAAGGGCGCCGACTTCGTGGCGAGCAATGTTCCCGGTATCTCGTTCGACGTGTATCTCGCGGGTGCCCGCCTCGAACGGAACTACGCGTTTGCTCCCCTGTCGGGAACGAGTGCCGCCGTGACACTCATGTCGCACCGCGACCTCTGCTGCATCGGGATCCAGACCGACGACGCCGCCATCCCTGATCCGGCGCACTTCGCGGAGTGCGTGCGTGCCGGCATGGCCGAGGTGTTGGAGGGGGGCGTCGGAGAGGGAACTGCACTCGGCGACTGTTAGCTTCGGTCGCCATGACGAGTCGCGATTCGATGCCCGACATCACCATTCCGGCCGACCTGCTCCCGGCCGACGGGCGCTTCGGCTCCGGGCCCTCGAAGATCCGTATGGCGGCGGTGGAGGCTCTCGCCGACACCGGTTCCGGGTACCTCGGGACGAGCCACCGCAAGGAGGGCGTGCGCTCCGTCGTGCGCCGTGTGCGGGAAGGCCTCTCCAGGTTGTTCGCCCTCCCCGAAGGCTACGAGGTGGTTCTCGGCAATGGCGGTGCCACGACGTTCTGGGACGCGGCGGCCCTCGGTCTCATCATGGAGCAAAGCCAGCATCTGTGTTTCGGAGAGTTTTCCTCCAAGTTCGCTGCGGTCGTGGAGGGCGCACCCCACATCCAGGATCCGCAGCGGATCGTCTCCGAGCCGGGGACACATCCCGAGGCGACGGCCGATCCGACGGTCGACGTGTACGCACTCACGCAGAACGAGACGTCCACCGGCGTCGCCGCGCCGATCCGACGTCCGGAGCGCAGCAGCGGCCTCGTAGCTGTCGACGCCACCTCGGCGGCGGGTGGGATGCGCGTCGACCCCGAGGAATACGACGTCTACTACTTCGCACCGCAGAAGTGTTTCGCCTCCGACGGCGGCCTCTGGCTCGCTATCTGTTCGCCCGCGGCGATCGGGCGCATCGAGCAGTTGAGCACCACCGACCGCTGGCAACCTCCGTCGATCAGCCTCGCCACCGCCCTCGACAACTCGCGCCGTGACCAGACCTACAACACACCGGCGCTCGCCACGCTGTTTCTCCTCGCGGAACAGCTCGACTGGATGCTCGACAACGGAGGCCTGGAATGGGCGGCTCGCCGCTGCGAGGCGTCGTCGTCGGCACTGTACGAATGGGCGGAGTCGCACAAGGCCGCACAGCCGTTCGTCGACGACCCGGCGAGTCGCAGCCCGGTCAACGTCACCATCGACTTCGACGACTGGATCGACGCGGCGACCATCGCCGCCGTCCTGCGCGAGAACGGCATCCTCGACACGGAGCCCTACCGCAAGCTGGGACGAAACCAGCTGAGGATCGCGTGCTACCCGGCTATCGAACCCGACGACATCACGGCGCTCACCCGATGCGTCGATCACGTCATCGAGCGTCTGAGCTGAGATGGACGTGACGCCGTGAAGCCCAAGAATGCGGTCCGCCTCGACCGGACACTCGGCCCGTGGCTCGTCTACCCCCTGCACGGCTGGGTGTACCGGGTCACCGATGGCCGAATCGGTCACCGCTCGGGGGTGGGCCCCATCCTCCTGCTCAGCACGACCGGCCGGCGCACGGGCAAGACCCGCGTCAAGCCTCTGCTCTACATGCCCCATGGCGACTCGTTCGTCGTGGCCGCCAGCAACGCCGGTCGCGACAAACCGCCGGACTGGTTTCTCAACCTGCAGGCCGAACCTTCCGCCGCGGTCCAGGTGGGCAGGGAGAAGGCCTCGGTTCGGGCCCGGTTCGTCAGACGCTCCGAGGACCCACACCTCTGGGCTCTGCTCGACGGCCACTACGCGGGCTTTTCGCACTACCAGACGCTGACCGACCGGGAGATCATCGCGGTCGTCCTCGAGAGGGACGGTGCACAAGCCGGGAACGATCGCGCCTGAGCAGGTGTTCACCCCGACACACGATCCGTTCTCGTGAGCGAGGGAGCAGGCGATGACCGACGACCGCAGTTCCGCCGAGACGACGTCCGATAAGGCCGCGTTCGCCGCCGGCTGCTTCTGGGGTGTCGAGATGGCCTTTCGGGAGCTCCCGGGTGTCATCGACACCCGTGTCGGCTACCAGGGTGGCGACATGGAGAAGCCGAGCTACGAGGCGGTCTGCTCCGGCACCACCGGCCACGCCGAGACCGTGGAGGTCGTCTTCGACCCGTCGGTCGTCACCTACGAGACGTTGCTCGACACGTTCTTCGCCAACCACGACCCCACACAGGTGAACCGTCAGGGTCCCGACGTGGGGACGCAGTACCGGTCGGTGATCTTCGCCCACACCGACGAGCAGGAGGAGGCGGCACGAGCCGGAAAGGACGCTCTCGACGCAACCGGTCGCTTCAGCCGTCCCGTCGCCACCGACATCGTCCGCGCCCCGGAGTTCTGGGAGGCCGAGGACTACCACCAGCAGTACCTCGAGAAGCGCGGCCGGCGCTAGTTCCCTTGCCTCGCCTCGGGTCCCTTGCCTCGCCTCGGGCGGCGCAGGATACCTGCGCCGCTCACCCTCGCCTCGGGTCTTACGCCGGTTGCGGGGCCGCCCTCTCCACGATCGTGGCCGTGTCGACCCCGGCCGGCAACGTCCCGAAGGCCACGCCCGCGTCCCGCTCGAGTCGCGAGGCGCAGAACGCGTCGGACACCGCAGCCGGCGCGTGGCGGATCAGCAGTGACGCCTGGAAGCACAGCGCGAGCCGTTCGACGAGACGCCGGGCACCGGCGTCGGGGGTGCTCTCCCCGCCGAGCTCCTTGATCTCGGTGCGCACCGACTCCACAGCGGTGTCGTAGCGGCTGTCGGCGCCTGCCGCGGCGTCGAGCTCGTCGAGGAACACGGCGACGCTCTCGGGTGAACGGCGTATCGCCCTCAACACATCGAGACAGATGACGTTGCCCGAGCCCTCCCACACGCCGTTGACCGGACTCTGGCGGAAGCTACGGGGCATACCCGATTCCTCGACGTAACCGTTACCGCCCAGGCACTCGAGTGCCTCGGCGGCGTGGGTGGGCGCCCGCTTGCAGGTCCAGTACTTCACGACGGGGGTGGCGAGGCGTGCCAGAAGCAGCTCACGTTCGTCGACGTCGGCCTCCCCGGCGCCGGTCCCGCCCCGGTCGTAGGCGCCCGCGAGGCGCAGCGCCGCCGATGTGGCGGCCTCCGATTCGAGCGCGAGATCCGCCAGAACGTTGACCATCAGGGGTTGGTCGGCCAGGAGGGCGCCGAAGGCGCTGCGGTGCGTTGCGTGGTGGATCGCGCGAGCGGTCCCGTGTCGCATGATCGCCGCCGAGCCCAACGAGCAGTCGAGCCGTGTGCGGTTGACCATCTCGATGATCGTCGCCACGCCACGGCCCTCGTCGCCGACCGGCCAGGCGAGCGACCGGTCGAACTCGATCTCGCTCGACGCGTTCGAGCGGTCCCCGAGCTTGTCCTTCAGGCGTTGGATGCGAAAGACGTTCGGGGTCCCATCGGGAAGCACGCGCGGTAGGAGGAAGCACGACAAGCCGCCGGGCGCCCGCGCGAGCGTGAGGAACGCGTCGGACATCGGCGCCGAGCAGAACCACTTGTGGCCGGTGAGGGCGAACGATCCGCCGTCGAGTGGCTCGGCCAGAGTGGTGTTGGCGCGCAGGTCGGAGCCGCCCTGCTTCTCCGTCATCGCCATGCCGCAGGTGACACCCGACTTGGCGGCCAGCGGGGCGGGCACCGGGTCGTAGTCGCGGGAAGCGAGCTTGGGCTCCCAATCGGCGGCGAGGTCGCGCGCGTGACGCAGTGGTGGCACGACCGAGTAGGTCATCGAGATCGGACACGTGTGACCGGCGTCGACCGTCGACCAGACGATCATCTTCGCGGCACGCTCGACATGGGAGCCCGGTGTGGAATCCGCCCAGGGCGCAGCGTGGAGACCGTGACCGATCGCGGTACGCATGAGCTCGTGGTACGCAGGGTGGTAGTCGACGACGTCGACGCGGTGCCCGAAGCGGTCGTGTGTGCGAAGAACCGGAGGGTTGGCGTTGGCTTCGTCTCCCCATCGCTGCGCCGCGACCGATCCGGCCATGGATCCGAGTTCGCGCAGATCGGAATCCGAGCGCCCCGGGGCCTCGCGCACGAAGGCCTCCTTCAACACGACGTCCTGGGTGAAGACGTTGTGGCCCTCGTACGGCGGAGGCTGGTTGGTGACCTCGTGGGTGGTGCCGCTCTCCACGGTCCCCAGCGTAGCGGCGGCCTAGCCCGTGGGTGCAGAGTGGGCGTCGAAGAAGTCGAGGATCTCGTCGGTGGCGATGATGGACGTCGTCTGGCCTTCGGCGTCCACGGGTTCGTCGTAGTACGTCGTGAAGCCCGGCCAGGTGTGCCCACCGCCCACGACCGTGTAGAGAACGACGTCGGTGCCGTCGGTGCAATTCTCCCAGGTGCGGACCTCGACGTCGTCGAAGGGCCTCTCCACCGTCGCGGTGTCGTCGCACCCGCCGACGGCGGCGAGCTCGTTCATGCGCTCCTCCACGCCGGGGTTCCCGAGATCGAAACCGGCGACGTTGCCACCCGCGTAGTCGACGGCGTCGTCGACATCACCGTGAAACGCGACCGTGGACACGGGGCCCGGGGCGGGGCAGACGTTCGTCATGTTGACCCCGGCCACCGGAGCGGCGGCGGCGAACCTACTGTCCGGGTCACACGCCAGAGCCATGGTCATGCCCGCCCCGTTGGATAGTCCGCTGACGAAGAGGCGGCCGGGGTCGATGCAGAGCTCGTCCTCGACCGACGCGACGAGCTGTTCGATGAAGCCGGTGTCGTCGTCGGCGTCGAGCGCAGTGTCTCCCTGTGACGTCGCCGCCGCCATGTTCCAAAAGAGCGCTTCCTCGAGCGCGCCGTTCTCGCCCACGGGCAATGCGACGGGAAGGGCCTGAGGTGTCACCACGACGTAGCCGCGGTCACCGGCCCTGTGAGGAAAGTCCGAGACAGCATCCTGCTCGTCAATGGTCGAGGACAAGCCGTGCAGGTTCACGATCATCGGCACCTCGGCCTCGCCGGTGTAACCGTCGGGAACCGAGAGGGCGTAATCCCTTTCGGTCCCGCCGTGGTCGAAGACCCGGTCGTCGGTTCCCGGGTTGGCCGGACGCGCCGGGTCACAGTCGGCGGGCACCGGCTCGCCGGAGCTTTCGTCGCCCCCGGGCGAACTGTTCGAGGAACCGGAGGAGCACGCGCCGATCAACAACACGAAGGCCGCGGCGACGATCGAGGTCCGGATCGTACGCGGCATCGTGGAGGGCGGCATCGTGGAGGGCGGCATCGTGGAGGTGAGCGGACTCGAACCGCCGGCCTCCTCGTTGCGAACGAGGCGCTCTCCCGACTGAGCTACACCCCCGAAGGGAGTGTCACGCTACCACCGCGACGAGCCGATTCTCCGGTGTGACCAGCGCGTCGGAACAACCCCGCCAGGACGAACCGTCAGAACGAACGCTTCAGGACGATGACGCGGTGCGTTCCAACACACGCGGCGCAGGATGCTCGTGCACCGTGACGCCGGCGAACGGCGCGGGACGCGCGGGACGACGGGTCGGCAGGCGGTGAACCTTGGCGCGCCTCTCGGCGGACGCCTGCTTGATCTGGAGCAGCATCACGACGTAGACGCCGAGTGCGACGAGAGCGACGAGCGGCAGGAGCCACGCGAGGCCTCCCACCACGAATGCGAGAAGGACCGTGGCCGCCACAGCTCCACCGAGTCCGATCAGCACGTCGCGGCGACGCTTCTGGACCGGCGTCATCTCCGACCCGGTCGGCCGCGTGCGCGGGGACAGCGGCGCCGACAGGGAAGTCCCGATCGAGGCGGGGCCACCCGACGGCTGCCCGTTGGTGCGACCGAGGCTGCCGAGCTTCTTGCTGAAGTTGCCGATCGAGTTCCCGCCGCGGTGCTCGTGGCGAGCCCGCAGCAGAGGTGGCACGAGAACGGCCACCCACAGGCCAACGAGGATCAGGATGATGAGGATGGTGCCCACAGCTCCTAGACCGCCTTCAGTGTCGCGGAACGTAACAAGACGAAGAGGCCAGGCGGTGGATGTCCGCCGGCCGATCAAAGCCCATCCAACCGGGGTGGCGGCTCGGAGTCAACTCGCGCGCTCCGATGTGACACCTGTCACACGGTCTCCGGAAACGCTCTGCGCGGTCGCTGCTGCTCGGCGTCATCCGCGGTAAGGGAACCCGGGCCGGGCCGACGCGCCGTGGGCGGCCGAACGCGGCCCCGGTGCACGCCGCCGCGAAACGGCTCAGGACTCCAGGGCGTCGAAATCCGATTCGCGCCGCCAGGTACCGCTGCGCCCGCCCGTCTTCTCCCACAGAGCGAGAGCCTCGATCGTCATCGACCGGTCGAACGACTTGCACATGTCGTAGATCGTGAGCGCCGCGACGGAACAGGCGGTGAGCGCCTCCATTTCGACACCGGTGCGGTCCACAGTGTCGACCTGCGCCTCGACCTCGACGCTGCTGTCCTCGATGCGGAAGTTCACATACACCGAACCCACGAGAAGCGGATGACACAGGGGCAACAGGTTGGAGGTCTGTTTCGCCGCCTGGATTCCTGCCACGCGGGCCACCGCCAGCACGTCGCCCTTCGTGATGGCCCCCGACGCGATCTTCGACGCCGTGTCGGGTTCCATGGCGACACGGCATCGGGCCACGGCACGCCGGTGGGTGGAATCCTTGGCGGTGACGTCGACCATCCGCGCCCGTCCGGTCGGATCGAGATGCGTGAATTCCGAGCTCGTCATGGTGCACAGTGTAGGGGTGACGACAAAGCGTGCGTTCGTCCTGTCGGGCGGTGCCAGCGAAGGTGCGGTGCAGGTGGGGATGCTGAAGGCACTCACCGAGGCGGGCGTGGAACCCGACCTCATCGTCGGCAGCTCGGTCGGGGCGATCAACGGAGCCGTGATCGCGGGTGCACCCGGGAAGGTCGGTGTGAGCCGGCTGGAGGGGATCTGGCGCGACATCCGCCGCGCCGACGTCTTTCCGCTGACACCAATCGTCGGTTTTCTCGGTTTCATCGGTCGTCGCGACCATCTGGTCGCCAACCACGCGCTTCGGCGGCTCATCAACGCCAACGTCGCGTTCCCCCGTCTCGAGGAGTTCCCCACCCCCCTGGCCGTGATGACCACCGATCTCGTGACAGGACGCGACATTCCGCTCACCTCGGGCCCTTCGATGACAGCACTCCTCGCGAGTGCCGCCATTCCCGGCGTGTTCCCGGCCGTCAAGGTCGACGGCAGGACTCTCGTCGACGGAGGTGTGGGGAACAACACGCCGGTGTCGCACGCCGTCGACATGGGAGCCGACGAGGTGTACGTGCTGCCCGCGGGTCATGTGTGCGACCGGGAAGAAGCCCCTCACAGCGCCATCGGCACCCTGCTGAGGTCCTTGACGATCATGCTCGGCACTCGCCTGGCGATCGCCATCCAGCGCTACGAGAACCAGGTGCGGCTGAAGGTGGTCCCACCGCCGTGCCCGAGCGACGTCTCGCCGATCGACTTCTCCCAGACCGACACACTCATCGACGCGGCGTATGAGACGGCCCGCACGTGGCTGATGAGCGAACCGCCCGTGACGGGGCAGGCGCATCTCGCTGCACCGGCGCAGCGCGCGCCGCATTGAGCGGGGTCGTCAACCGCCGATCTGGCTCATCGAGCGCTCGGGCCGGATGAAGTCGACCTTGCCGATCCGGTGTCCGGCCCACTTCGTGGCGACAGCTTCTTGAATGAGCTGCGCGATCCCGTCGTCGATGGCCGACTCCGTCGCGCCGCTTCGAAGCACGGCGCGCAGGTCGAACTCCTCGAGCGCGAACAGGCACGTACGGAACTGGCCCTCGGCGGTGATGCGCACCCGGTCGCAGCGGTCACAGAACGGTTCGGTGACGCTGGAGATGACTCCGATCTCGCCTGCGCCGTCGCGGTAGCGGTGGCGGGTGGCGGGTTCATCAGAGGCGTCAGCGATGTCGTCGCCATCTGCTCGTTCGTGGTAGCGGTCGGGCTCGAGCGGAAACACTGTGTCGATCCGTTCCAGGACCTCCGCGCTCGGCACGACGACGTCGTGGTTCCAGTTACCGGAGGCGTCGAGCGGCATGAACTCGATGAAACGCACGGTGACACCCCGATCGCGGCCGAACGCTGCGATGTCGACGACCTCCTCGTCGTTCACACCTCGGATCACGACACAGTTGATCTTGACGGGATCAAGCCCGGCGTCGCGTGCGGCGTCGATACCGGAGAGCACGCGCTCGAGATCGTCACGCCGGGTGAGCTCACGGAACGTGTCGGGGTCGAGGGAATCGAGCGAGACGTTGATCCGGCGAAGGCCCGCCTCCGCCAGCTTCGGAGCCAGCTCCACCAGCTTCACGCCGTTGGTGGTGATCGCCACGTCGGCTCCGAGGGGGGCCAACATCCCGATGAGACGCGGGAGATGCGCCCGCACGGTCGGCTCACCGCCGGTGATCCGGATGGCGTCGAACCCGTAGCGCTCCACGCACACCCGGGCGACGCGGGCCTGCTCCTCGTAGGTGAGCAGCTCCTCACGCCCGAGCCACTCCAGGCCCTCTTCGGGCATGCAGTAGGTACACCGGAAGTTGCACCGGTCGGTGATCGAGATCCGCAGATCGCGCACCCGCCGCCCGAACCCGTCGATCAACGGTGTTGAAGCCAACGGTGTAGAAGCCACGCCTTCCACGCTACCGCGCTGTCTACCTATCGGGAGCAGCGTGGATCAGCATCACGCGCACCGGATCGCCGGAGCGGACGCCCTCGCCGTCGGGCAGAACAGCGAACCCGTCGGCAGACGCCGTGGCCGACAACACATTGCTCGCCTGTGATCCGACACGCTCCGCGTGCGATCTACCCCCGATCGTCGTCAGCGTGACACGGTCGAAATGGATCTTTCCGTCGGCGCGTCGCGGCATGTCGCTCGCGGCGACGGCATCCACCTCGGGACGAAACCGCCGGCTGTGCCCGGCCATCTGCAACAGCGCCGGCCGGGCAAACAGCTCGAAGCTGACGAGTGACGACACCGGGTTCCCGGGCAGTCCGAACACGGGGTGCCCGTCGACGACGCCGAACGCCAGCGGCTTGGCGGGCTTAATCGCCACCTGATTCCACTCGAGGGTCCCGAGGCGGTCGAGCGCCGCCTTCACGTAGTCGTAGTCCCCGACCGACACGCCGCCGCTGGTGATGACAGCGTCGCAGGATCCGAGTGCCTCCGACAGGGTCGCGACGATCAGTTCCTCGTCGTCGCCCGCGATCCCGAGGTCCACGCTGTCGCATCCGGCGCGGGTCAACAGCTCGAGGAGCATCGGTCGATTGGCGTCGCGGATTCGACCGGGTTCGAGTGCTCCCGGCGAAGCGGCGTCTTCGAGTTCGTCCCCCGTGGACAGCACGCCCACCCGCGCCGCCCGTCGGACCCGAACGACGCTGTGCCCGATCGACGCGAGCACGCCGATGTGAGCCGGACCGAGCGTCGTTCCCGTTTCGAGGACCCGGTCTCCGGGTGCGACGTCTCCGCCGGCAGACCGGATGTGATCGCCCACCCCCGCCGTGACACCGACCCGTACCTCGTCACCGGACGACTCGGTGGCTTCCACCATGACGACCGCGTCGGCTCCGTCGGGAACGACGGCTCCCGTCATGATGCGGACGGCCTCGCCCGGACCGACGGTCATGTCGGGCGCTCGGCCCGCGGGGAGGTCACCCACGACCCGAAGCACCGCCGGCGACGACTCCGAGGCGCCCTCGGTGTCGGACGCCCGCAACGCGTATCCATCCATGGCCGAGTTGGCGAACGGGGGCACCGACTCGTCGGCCGTGACCGGCACCGCGGTGGCGAGACCCGCCGCCTCGCCCAACGGGCGTTCCACCGCGGGAAGATCCGGAACCGCATCCAGAATGTGGGCGCGTATCGTCTCGAGAGGAATCACGTGAGACCACGCTCGCGCACGATCTCCGTGAGGAACGCCGCGACGCCCTCCGCGTACTCGGGACGCTCCAGAGCCAGCTCGATGTTGGCACGCAGGAATTCGACGGGGCGCCCGATGTCGTAGCGACCCTCGGAGAAGATCCGGCCGTACACCTCTTCCTCCCGAGTGAGGAGATCGATGGCATCGGTGAGCTGGAGCTCACCGCCCACGCCGGGCGTGATCCGCTCGAGCACGTCGAAGATCGCGGGCGTGAACACGTAGTGGCCGATGACAGCCAGGTTGGAGGGAGCCTCCTCGGGCGCGGGCTTCTCGACCGTGGCGTGCACGCGCACGAGACCGTCCTCCACCGGTTCGGGAGTGGCTGCGCCGTAGGCGGAGATCTCCTCGGAGGTCACCTCCAGAAGTGCGAGACACGACCGGTCGTAGCGTCCGTGTACCTCGATCATCGACCGGAGGAGCGCACCGTCGTCGACCATGAAGTCGTCGCCCAGCAACACAGCGAACGGTTCGTCGCCGACGTGGTCGCGCGCCATCGACACGGCGTGTCCGAGCCCGAGCGGCTCCTGCTGGCGGACGGAGTGGACACGCGCCAGGTGAGCCAGCTCCACGACCTCCCGGAGCTGTGAGTCCTTGCCCGAGGCGGCGAGGTGCGCCTCGAGCTCGGGAGAACGGTCGAAGTGGTCGTCGAGCGAGCTCTTCGACCGGCCGGTCACGATGAGGATGTCGTCGAGTCCGGCGGCGACGGCCTCCTCGACCACGTACTGGATGCTCGGGCGGTCGACGACGGGGAGCATCTCCTTGGGGACGGCCTTGGTGGCCGGAAGAAACCTGGTGCCGAGACCTGCGGCCGGGATCACGGCTTTTCGGACCTTGCCCATGAATGCTCCTGTGTCGTGTGACGCGTGCGGGAGTCTCAGGGACGCGGCCTGCGGCGGTCAAGCACCGAGTGAGCTCTCTTCACCCCGGGCGAGTCGCCGCAGATTCGCCGCGTGGCGCACGACGATCAGTGCTGCCAGCACCCCGGTGAGCGCGACCTCCTCCCAGCCGTAGCCGCTCACTCCGACGAGCACGGGAAAGGCAACCGTGATCAGGAGCGAAGCGATCGAGGCCTTCCTTAAGCCGTAGGCCACGACGAGCCACACCACGGCGAGACCGAGCGAGATGAGCGGATAGACGACCACCATGACCCCTCCCGCTGTTGCCACGCCGCGTCCACCCTTGAAGCGCCGCGTGACCGGGAAGACGTGGCCGAGGACGGCAGCGATGCCGAGAGCGAAGGCCCAGGGGCGCCCGTCGATGAGCAGGCCGGCGACGGCCGGAAGCGCCCCCTTGGCGAAATCGAGTGTGAAGACGAGCAGACCGGCGCGCCAGCCCATGATCCGGAACACGTTCGAGGCGCCCGGATTCCCCGACCCTTCGGCACTGACGTCGTGGCCCGATCGACGCGCCACGATGAGCGCGCTGGGGAACGTTCCGATGAGATACGAGACCACCACGAGCACTACAAGCAGGACCGGCACGGGCCCTATTGCCGCACGGCGCCGGGCCCTCGTCAAACCGGGCGTGCCATTGAACCGGACCGGCGGGGCTCGACACGCTGCGTTCTCCCCGGAATACGGGGCGTGAACAGGGCGCTGGTACTCTTGGCAGTCACCCCCGGGGAGTGCCAGGCGTCCCAGGAGACAAACATGCCCACCTACGAGTACGAGTGCGCCAAGTGCGGCGACCACCTCGAGGTCTACCAGTCCTTCACCGACGAACCGCTGAAGCGCCACAAGGGCTGCAACGGCAAGCTGTCCAAGGTGTTCGGAACGCCCGGAATCGTGCTCAAGGGCTCGGGCTTCTACAAGACCGACCACGGCTCCGGTTCGAAGAAGGCGGCGAAGGTCGGGGCCACATCCGACGGGGCCACATCCGACGACCCGGCGTCAACCGACGCCGGGTCGGGCGACAAGAGCTCGTCCGACAAGAGCACCGGCACCAAGAGCTCGTCGGACAAGGGTTCCCCCGACAAGACCTCTCGCAACGGGAAATCCTCCGGGGCGAAGGAAGCGGGCTCCAGGGGCTCGGCGAAGGCCGGCGCCGGAACGTGACCGTGGCCGACGCGGGACACCGCGCCGAGCTCGGGGTCTTCGGCGGTTCGGGGTTCTATTCGTTCCTCGACGACGTCGAGACGGTCGAGATCAGCACGCCGTACGGATCCCCGAGCGCACCCGTGGCCATCGGCCACGTCGACGACCGGTCGGTCGCCTTCATCCCGCGTCACGGCCGACGACACGAGTTCGCCCCGCACCAGATCCCTGCCCGAGCCAACCTGTGGGCCATGCGGTTGCTCGGGGTCGAGCGGGTCATCGGGCCCTGCGCGGCAGGGAGCCTCCGCCCGGAGTTCGCTCCCGGCGATTTCGTGGTCTGCGACCAACTGGTCGACCGCACCCGGGGCCGTGCCGACACTTTCTACGACGCCGGCGACGCGCACCACGTGTCCTTCGCCGACCCCTACTGCGCCGACCTCGCTACCGCTGCGGTGGCAGCGGGAGAGCGCGTCGGTGTCCGCATGCACGACCACGGCACGGTGGTCGTGGTGCCCGGGCCACGCTTCTCGACACGGGCCGAGTCGCGGTGGTATCGGGACCAGGGATGGGACGTCATCAACATGACGCAGTACCCCGAGGCCTATCTCGCCCGGGAACTGGGGATGTGTTACGCCAACATCTCGCTCATCACCGACTACGACACCGGAGTGGAGGGTGACGACAACGTCGAAGCGGTGACCCAGGACGAGGTGTTCCGCTTCTTCGAGGAGAACGTCGTCCACGTTCGAGCTCTGCTGGGCGATCTCCTCCCGACGGTGTCGCTCGACCGTGCGAAATGCGACTGCGCAGGTGCCAAGGGCCCGCTGCCCGATCACACGCCCTGAGCCGTCCCCATTCAGGAGGTGCTTCGATGGGCTCTTCCGTTGCACGGAGCGCGCTGGTACGGTCAGATCCGGGTCGCTGAACGGCACCGGACGCTTCCCCGCCCACTTCCCGATCCCACTCCCCCGTCCCACTCCCCCGAGGATGTCGCCGTGCCTTTCCGCGGCCCGACAAAGGGGGAAGCCTTGCTCCGTCGATCGCCACACGCGCTGTTGATCTGGGCCGCCGCGATCGCGGTCCTGCTCGGCACCGCACGGATCGTGGGAGGTGACCTGGCCGAGATCCACCGCCAGGCGACCTCTCTCGGTCCACTCATTCACGTCGTCGTGGCGTCGAGGGACCTTCCTCTCGGCGCCACCATCGAATCCGGTGACGTGGAGTCCGTCACCCGGCACGAGTCCCAGGTTTCCGATGCCGCCCTCCACGACGTCGACGACGTGGTGGGCCGGATCGTCGCTGTTCCCCTCGTGGCCGACGCCACGGTGCACGCGGCGAACGTCGCCGACAGCGACCGCGACGGAACCGATGCAGTCGTGCCCGACGGCATGCGGGTCATGCGCGTTCCCCTCGACGTCGCCGTTCGGCCGCGGACCGGCGATGTCGTTGATCTGATCGCCACCTTCGACGCCACGTTCACCACAACTGCGGATGGCGCCACCTCCGTCGTCGCGTCCGCCGCCACGGTGCTGACCGTCGAGGTGGACGACAGCGACATCTCGGCGTCCGGTCCGGCGGTCAACGTTCTCGTGACGGCTCAGGAGTCCCGGCAGTTGGCGTTCGCCCTCACCCACGGCGTGGTCACGCTCGCCGTGGCGCCGCCGGAAGAGGCCTGCTGTGTCGGGGAGTAGGGTCCGCCGCCATGGAGCCCACGGGAACGGCGGTCGTCACCGGCGCCAGCCGGGGGATCGGGAGAGCCGTGGCGGTCGAACTGGCGCGGGTGGGTTTCGACGTCGTGGCGACCATGCGTACGATCACCGACGGGGCGCGGCTCGAACGTGAGGTCACCGACCTCCCCGGCTCTCTCGTGGTCCAGCACCTCGACGTCACCGACCCGACGAACATCGCGATGCCCGATCAGATACGCGTGCTGGTGAACAACGCCGCGGTCGACCTCGCCTACGAACCGGTCGAGGAGTCCACACTCGATCGCTGGCGGGCAACGTTCGACACCAACGTCCTGGGTGTCTTCGCCGTGACCCGACGAGCGATCCCTTCGCTTCGCCATGCGGGCGGTGGGGTCGTGTGCATGATCACGTCGTCCTCGTTGTTGATGCCGGTGCCGTTCTACGGTGCCTACCGGGCGAGCAAGGCCGCGGTTTCCGCGCTCGGTGAGACGCTGCGCACGGAGCTCGCTCCGTTCGGCATCAGAGTGGTCGAGATTCTGCCGGGGCCCGTGGACACCGACATGTTCGAGCTTTCCGACCGCCCGCCCGAACTCGCCGCGGGTTCGCCCTACCAGGAGGCAGCCGAGCACTACACGCGCCTGCGTCGCGACACCGCCTCGGAACCTGTCCCCAGCGCCGAAGCGGCTCAGCGGATCGTCGCCACGATCCTCGACGACGACGCGCCACTGCGAAACGCCTGCGACCCGCTGTCCGACGCCATGCTCGAGGCCTGGCGCTCGGAGCCGGACGAAGACCTGATGCATGAGATGGTTCCGGTGTTCCTACCCGATCCGGGAAGCGCCTGATGCTCCAGGACATCGTGCTCGGAATCGTGCAGGGGCTGACCGAGTTCCTCCCCATCTCCTCGAGCGGGCACCTGGTCGTGGTCCCTGCTCTGTTCGGCTGGGACCAGCCTTCGCTCACCTTCGATCTCGTGCTGCATCTCGGCACCCTTCTCGCCGTGCTCGTGGCGTTCCGTCGCGACCTCTGGGATCTGGGTGTCGGCCTGGTCGGAGGCGGGCCCGACCCGCGTCGGGCGCGGATCACCATCGGCCTGCTCGCCCTTGCCAGCGTCCCCGCCGCGGTCGCGGGTCTCGCTTTCGAGGGCTTCTTCGAGGACCTGTTCGAGCGTCCCGGATGGGCCGTGGCGTTCTGGGTCGTCACAGCACTGATCCTGCTCGGCGCTGAGCACATCGCGGATCGGCGCGGAACCGCCACCACCTCTCCGAACGAGATCGGCACCGAGCGGGCGGTCGGTATCGGCGTCGCCCAAGCGGCGGCGATCACTCCGGGTCTGTCCCGGTCGGGCCTGACGATTTCTGCCGGGCTCGCGGGTGGCGTCACCCGCGAGGAGGCGACACGCTTCTCGTTC
Source organism: uncultured Actinomycetes bacterium (assembly GCA_963704035.1). Classification (GTDB taxonomy): domain Bacteria; phylum Actinomycetota; class Acidimicrobiia; order IMCC26256; family JAOSJL01; genus JAOSJL01. The sequence continues at coordinate 706,828 of CAVPGR010000004.1, forward strand.
CTGCTCGCGATTCCCGCCATCTTCGGCGCCACGGTCTTGCAGATTCCCGACGTCACCGGCGGCGAGTTCGAGCTGACGGCGTCGGTGCTGGCCGGCTTCGTGGCGGCGGCGGTGTCGGGCTACGTTGCGGTCGTCTACCTGTTGCGCTACGTGCGCACACACTCCCTGCGTCCCTTCGCCGTCTACCTGCTCGTCGCTGCACCCGTGTGCGGCGCCATTTTGGTGCTCAGGTAGACCGTTCGATCCGCCGAGCGTCCCGCACCACGGGGCTCACAGATCGCCGGGAATGATCCGGGGCGACCAGACGCGCGGACGATCGAACCGGTGGCCGACGATCCGACCCTCGCCCAGATGTTCGAGAAAATCCATCGGGCCGTCGAAGTCCGGCATCGCGACGTACGCCGCGCCCAGCGCGGCCGGATCGTGGGCGTCGGAACCGGCACCCGGGGTCAATCCGTGTTCCTGCGCGTACCTGGCGGCCCGCTCGTTCAGGCTGTCGAGACTCACCTTGGCGTTCAGGACTTCGAACGCGTCGACCAGACCCTCCGCCACGAGGGCGTCGATCGCCTGACCGCTCAGCGGCCGACGCAGAGGGTCGAAGGGGTGCGGGATGTAGACGAGACCACCCTGGTCGCGGATACCGCGCCGCTGCATCCTCCGGTTTCAGCCCGATCGGCACCCTCTCGTCGAGGAAGAGCCCGATGATCTCGCCTTGGGTCGTGCGGAGCTCCTCTCCGACGATCACCCGACAGCCGAGATCGGACTCGAGGGCAGCCTGGGCCCCTTTGACCGCGTTGTGGTCCGTGATGCAGAGAACCTCGAGCCCTGTGCTCTCCACCCGTTCGGCCAGTTCGTCGAGCGTCGTGACTGCGTCGCCCGACCACATTGTGTGAAGGTGCATGTCGACGCGCACCCAACCCCGTGGAACAGCCTCCCTGAGGTGCGGATGAAGAGTCGCGGCAGGCTTCGGCGTCGCGTGGCGACTCGTGGAAGTCACGACGTGGCGCTTCGGCCGCTCAGTCGGCTTCGAGGTCGTCGCGGTCGAACCCGTGGAGCTCTCCGACGCCGGTGAACAGCATGTGTGGACCCTCACTCTGATCGAGCGATGCGATCCCCTGGAGGTGTCGGTCCCCCTCGACGTCGGCCTCGACCCGGTGCGTGCCCGCGGGCTCGCCACGGAACTGGTCGGAGTCGACGCGCACTTCCCACTCGAGGTGCTCGGGGCGGCCCCCGTCGGGTTGGCGCACGACGACGTACAGGTCTGACTTGCCGGGCTGGACGGGCGAGCCATCGAGCCACAGGCGGTGAATGGAGAGCTTCCTGGCTGCGGTCATGTCCCTGATCCTAGGGAGTGGCTGCCCGGACACCGGAACCCCTCCGGTCCATGCTCGGCCGGGTTCACTCTCGCTGCGTACGGTGCGTACGCTGCACCGATGCCCCTCGACCCCGGTCTCACCGCCACAGTTCGCCACACCGTCACACCCTCGGACACCGCTGAGGCGCTCGGGAGCGGCGACGTCCCGGCTCTCGGCACGCCTCGCGTGGTCAGCCTGTGTGAGGAAGCCTCGGTCGCCGCCCTGGCAGGTCACACCGAGGCCGGAACCACGACAGTCGGCCAGAGCGTGCAGATCAACCACCTCCTACCCTCACCGATCGGCGCCACCGTGACTGCCGAAGCCGTGCTCGAAGCTCGAGAGGGGCGCCGCCTCAAGTTCCGCGTGGCGCTCACCGACGGCGATCAACTTCTCGCCGCCGGGAGGATCCAGCGCGTCGTCGTCAACCGTGACGACTTCCTCGCCCGCCTCGGCGATCGCTGAATTCCGGAAATCGAACCGGCGCCGCGCTCAGGCGAGGTTCGACGAGCGGGGGTAGGCGTCGGCGGGATCCGTGAGAATGTTGACCAACGCCGGACCGTCCACGGCGAAGGCCCGCTCAAGAGCAGGCCCGATCTCGGCGGGTTCCTCCACGAGGTCGCCGTGCGCGCCCAGCGCTTCGGCGACCAGGTCGTAGCGGGTGCCGGGCCGGAGTTCGGCGGCGACGTCGTATCCGTACACCATCTGCATCGGATGCTTCTCGAGACCCCAGATCCCGTTGTTTCCCACCACAGCGACGACAGGCAGACCGAAACGTACGAGGGTGTCGAAGTCCATCAGAGAGAAACCGGCTGCACCATCGCCGAGGAGGAGCACGATCTGTCGGTCGGGGTGTGCCAACGCAGCGGCGATGGAGTAGCCGAGGCCCATACCGAGACATCCGTAGGGACCGGGATCGAGAAAGCAGCCTGGCTCGAAGGTGTCGACATACTTCCCGGCGTACGACACGAAATCGCCCCCGTCGCCGATCACCACGGCGTCGCGGTCGAGATGCTCCCGCAACTCCCCGTAGATCCGCAGCGGATGGATCGGGGTGGCATCCGACCAGAGCGCCTCGTCGGCCGCCTCGCGCCGCGACCGCTCCTCGCCTTGGAGTGTCGCAACCCAGTCGGCGTGGTCGGGCTTCGACCCCTCGACGATGGCGGCAGTGAGTCCCTCGAACGTGGCGAGGAGGTCGCCCGCCACCGACGCGGCGAGCGTGGCGTGCGACGCGACTCCTTGCGGCGCGTCGGTGAGGTGCACGACCTCGGCATCACCGAAGTCGCCGAAGCCGAGGCGGAAGTCGAGGGGCGTACCGGCGACGATCACGAGATCCGCGCCCCCGAGCGCCGCTGAGCGCGAGCGCGAGAACGCCAGAGGGGCGTCGGACGGAATCGTGCCGCGACCCATGCCGTTTGCGAGTACCGGTACGTCGGCCGTGTCGGAGAAATGGCGCATCGCTTCTTCGGCGTGGGCCCAGTACACGTCACCACCCACGAGGAGAACCGGTTGCCGTGACTCCGCCACGAGCGCCGCCACGGCCGAGACATGGTCGGGGTCCGGTTCGACACCGGGAGTGACGTCGTGCGACGGAGCCGCGGGAATCTCCGTGTCGGCTTCCCCGAAGAAGACGTCGAGGCCGACGTCCAGGAACGTCGGACCGCGATGTGGCGTGGTGGCGGCCCGAAGCGACGTGTCGAGATCGGACGGGATGGAGACCGTCGTGCCGGCCGTGCCGGCCTGCTTGGTCACGCTGTCGACGATCGGAATGTGGTCGAGCTCCTGCAACGATCCCGAGCCCCAACGTGCCTGCGGCGCACGACCCCCGATCACCGTGACGGGGGAGCCGTTGCAGAAGGCCGAGGTCATGGCGCTCACTCCGTTGGTGACCCCCGGCCCGGCGGTGAGCGCCGCCACTCCCGGACGGCGCGTCACCTTGGCCCAGCCCTCGGCGGCGAATGTCGCCGTCTGCTCATGGCGGGTGTCGACGAGATCGATGCCCACCTGGACGCACCCGTCGTAAAGCGGGAACAGGTGGCCGCCCGACAGGGTGAAGAGGCAGTCGACTCCCCACCGCTGCAACACCTCGGCTGCGAGCCGACCCCCACTGCCATGCATGTGATTCCCTTCGTCTCAGACAGTGCCGAAGGCTACGTCAAAGAGGAAGTCGGTGAGGACGGCGTACCAGGCGTCGGGGGCCTCGAACTGGGGTGCGTGCCCGGCTTCGGGCACCGCCACGAGACGAGCACCGTCGATCACGTCCGCGAGCCGTCGGCTCGGCTCGAGGAACTCCGTGTCGTGCTCTCCCACCATCACGAGAGTAGGAAGCCGCAGCGACCGCAGCGCGTCGTGGTCGTCGGTCTGGACGGGGAACTCACGCAACATCGCCGAGTACATCGCGGGCGCGAGCGCTTCCCAACGCCACCGGAGAAACTCCGCGTAGCCGTCACGCTCGGCCAGGAGCCTCTGGTGCGCCGGTGAGGAGCCGAGAGGATCCGCCTCGTCCATGAGCGCTTTGAGTGCTCCCATACCCTCGGCGTCGACGAGTGTCGCGCCCGCGGTCATCAGTTCGGCGTCCATCATCGCGGTGGGTCCCCCGCACGTGTCCATGAGTACGAGTGACAGGAGGCGCTCCGGCGCCCGCAGCGCGACGCGGCGTGCGGCCATCCCACCCATCGAGTAGCCGACGAGGTGGAAACGATCCAGGCCCAGATGGTCGGCGACAACCAGCGTGTCGGCCCCGAAACGGTCGATCGAGTACTCGGCGTCGGCAGGTCCGTCACTGCGACCGTGGCCTCTGTGGTCGAACGTCACGGTTCGAAAGCGCTCTGCCAGATCGTCGTGGTGATCCGCGAAGTCGTCGGATGCCCCGCCGAATCCGTGCACCAGAATGAGGCCGGGACCGTCACCGCGCGCGTCGACATGGAGTTCGAGACCGCGTTCCACGTCGACCCGCACCGGACCTCCCCGTCCCACAACCCGCCGAGGGCCTCACCTCGAGGCACGGCGGAGGGACGCCGGGCCGGCTGTGACCGTAACCTAGGGCGATGAAGGCGACCGAGCAGGCGGACCGGCGGTCCGCATGGGGCCTCTGGCTCCGGATCGGCCTCAGTGTCGTCATCCTCGGCATCCTGCTGTCGAGGATCCACCTCCGCGGGGTCATCCCCGACGGAACCGCGGCGATCGCCTATCTGGTCCTCGGCACGGCTGTCGCCATCGCCTCGATCGCCCTCTCTGCGTGGCGGTGGCAGAGAGTCTTCGTCGCCTTCGACCTCCACGTTCGGTTCCGAACGCTGCTGCACCACTACTTCGCGGGGCAGTTCGTCGGAAACGTCCTCCCCTCCACCATCGGCGGTGACGTCCTGCGCGTCAGTCGTGCCACCACCACGGTCGGATCGAGCGAAATCGCCTTCTCGTCGGTCGTCCTGGAACGCCTCACCGGGTTCATGGCGCTGCCCATGCTCACGGTCATCGGTTTTGTATTGCGCCCCTCTCTGCTGGAACTCCGACCCTCGGCCCGACTGGCCCTGCTGATCTCGGGGATCGCGGTCGTGCTCCTGGGCGTCATCCTGTACGCCTCGGCCCACCCTCGCCTCGCCGGACGCTTCGCCAACCACGAGAACTGGATGCGCTTCATCGGGGCCGTTCACATCGGCATCGGCCACCTGCGTCGCCCGCGCACGCGTGCCGTCGGCGTGTTCGGCGCGTCACTCGTGTACCAGGCCTCGGCCATGTGCGTGCTCTACATCGTGGTCCGGATGCTCGAACTGCCGGTACCCGCCGCGGCCGTGCTGGCCTTCGGTCCTGCGGTTGCGATGCTCCAGGTGGTTCCCATCTCGTTCAACGGCCTCGGCGTGCGCGAGGGTGCCCTGGTGCTCTTCCTCCACCCGCTCGGCGTCACGACCGCCCAGGCCGTCGCCCTGGGTCTCATCTGGTACGGCCTGTTGCTGCTCGCAAGCCTGCTGGGCGCACCCTCGTTCGCCGTCGGCCACCGCACCAAAGCGCCGAGCACCTGAGCCCCGCCGTGCACAAGGACATGAAACGTGAGTTGTTCGCCGGACGCCGTCTGCGCGACGGCTCCACGATCTACTGGTGGGTGGAGATTCTGGCCATCCTTGCCTTCTACCTCGTCTACTCCGCGATCCGAAACGCGAACGAAGGCGGCGCCACCGAAGCGTTCCACAACGCCGAGGCCCTGATCGACGTCCAGCGACACATGGGGATCTTCGTCGAGGAGACACTCCAGGACTGGGCGCAGAACTTCCGGCCCGTGATCATCGCCATGAACTACTTCTACGGGTCCGGCCACTTCGTGGTGACCGCAGGCGTGGGGATCTACCTCTTCGTCCGGTGGAGCGACGACTACCCGCTGTGGCGCAACACCCTGGCCATCACCACGTCGGTGGCGCTGATCGGCTTCATACTCTGGCCGTTGATGCCCCCGCGCCTGCTCGACACTGTCGGTGGTGCGAATTTCGGGTTCGCCGACACGCTGGCCCGGTATCCGACATTCTGGTCCTTCAACAGCGGCGCGGTCGCCGAGGTGTCGAACCAGTACGCCGCCATGCCGAGCGTCCACGTGGCGTGGGCGCTCTGGTGTCTCGCCGCGATGTACCCACGGGTCCGTCGCCCGTGGGTCAAGGCCCTGTTCGTGGCGTACCCCGTCATGACGATCATCGCGATCGTCCTCACCGGCAACCACTACATCCTCGACGCCGTCGGCGGGGCGCTCATCCTGGCCATCGGCTACGGCGTGGCCCGCGTCTGTCACCCGGGCCGGGAGGAAGCCCACGGCTTCGGGCCCCGCCCTCGAGCCGAACACGACGTGAAGCTCGACCACGTCGCCATCGCCACCCCCGACGCCCGAGACCTGCTCCACCACCTCGTCGGGACACTCGGCGGTGTGGTGATCGGCGGAGACCAGGGCGTCGGTTTTCGACCGATGCAGATTCGGGTCGGCAACGGCGAGCGCGGGATGACGGTGGAAATCCTCGAGCCGTGGCGCACGTCGGACAACGATTTCCTCGAGCGGTTTCTGGACAGCAACGGCCCCGGACCCCACCACCTCACGTTCAAGGTGCGCGACATCGACGACACTCTGGCGCTCGTGCGCGACGCCGGGTACTCACCTGTGGGGGTCAACACCTCCGACCCCGTGTGGAAGGAGTTCTTCCTCCACCCGAGAGAGGCACACGGCACTGTTGTCCAGTTGGCCGAATCCGGTGGTGGGGATCTCAGCGGCCCCGGCGCGCGTCTCGAGTACCTCGATCGTCACGGACCTGACGAGTACCTCCGCCCGTGGTGGCCCGATCCTCCACCCCGGGGGTCGAATCCGGCATGGATCCGCCGCGTCGTCGTCACGGGTCCGGATCTCCGTGCGTTGGAAGCCTTGTACGGAGGACTACTCGAAGGGCGCACGGTCGCACGCACCGACGGCTCGTGCGAGATGACCTGGGGACACGGTGCACACATCCTCCTCGAACGCGACAACGAGGGAGCGCCGGGGATCCGACGAATCGAGTTCGTGCAGCCGGATACCGACCACCCAGACGGCGGCGGTGACGGCGGCGCTGACGACGAACCGGACGAGGTGACGCTCGCCGGCGCGTGGTTCGTGCGGGTCAGTCCCGACTACGCCGCATGAGCGAGAAGATCCACCCGATGATCGCTCCGAACAGGGCCGCACCGATGATCACCCAGATCAGCGAGATCTCGCTCGTTCCGAAGATCCACGACACCGACACCGACTCGGTGTTGATGAGTGCGAACCACAGCAGCAGCAGCGCGATGACGCCGAAGGCGATCAGCTTGGGGCTCGCGCTCCGCTCGTCTCCACGACTCCGTTCGTCGGCCACTTTCCCTCCCTGATGTTCCGTCGGTTCTCCCCGACCGCACGCCGGTTCTCCCGACGGGGTTCACGCTAGCTGGTCCTGTCGTAGGACGCGTTCCCCCGGAGTCGCTCGCCGTCCGGTCTTCTCAGCATTTCTTCTCAGCGCGAGACGAGACGACGAATCGAGTCTCCGACGGCCTGGTCGGCGAGGGAGAGATACGCCTCGTGGGCGGTCACGAGCGCCAGGCGCCGAGGTGGCATGTCCGCGATCCTCACCGCACGCAGGCCCACGAGATCGTCGGGAACCGCCATCTCGGGAAGAACGGCTGCACCCTGTTCGGCCGCGACGAGATCGATGAGGAGCCGAATCCCCTCGACCTCGAGACGCACGTCGAGTTCGACGCCCGCCGTGGCAGCGGCACGTTCCACTTCGGAGCGAAGCGGGTTCTCCACGGGCGGCATGATGAAAGGAAGCCCGGCGAGCGCGGAGATAGCGACGGGTTCCTCCCCGACGTCTGCGTCGGCGGGAACGAGCCCGATCAGATCCTCGACGAGGAGCGGCTCCACGGCCAGGCGGGGATCCTCGACCGGTTCGGTCACGACGGCTTGGGCGAGCTCGCGGCCCACGACATCGACCGCCAGGCGCTCGGACGCCCCTTCGCTGACACGCATGCGGATACCGGGTGCGTAGTCGTTCAGATCGTCGACCAGCGCGGGCACCAGCCAGCGGCTGATCGTGCCGACCACACCGATCGTGGCGTACCCCGTGTGGAGGCCTTGGAGCATCGAGAGATCCGCGCGCAGCGCCTCCAGCTCACGGTGGATCCGTCGGGCGCGCTCGAGCACCACCGCTCCGAACTCCGTGGGCACGGCACCCCGGCGGCTGCGTACGAGCAGCGGCACCCCGAGTTCGGCTTCGAGCTGGCGGACCTGCTCGGACACGTTCGACTGCACGGTACGCAGCGCGTCGGCCGCCGCCGTGAACGAGCCGCTCTCCTCGATCGCCAGGAGCGCTTCGAGATGTCTGAGTTCCATGCGCTCGCCGTCCAGGCTCCGCCACCGTTGGTGGTATCTGTGTTGCTGATGGATTGTATCGCTCAAGATCGTTGGACAGATCATCATGAGAAATGCTTCACTAGTGCTCGCGACGGAACAAGATGTCGGCTCGACTCCGGCACACCGTCCTTTCGTTCGAGTTGCTTCCCCCCGAAGCTCCAGGAGGAATGCCTGTGGCCGCCGAGGCCGTTTCCGACATGATCTTCACCGGGCCGCTGGCCTGGACGGACGACGCCGAGTGCGTCGGCCAGACCGATCTCTTCTTCGCTCCCCCCGGTGAGCGCCCCGAAGCTCGCGTCGTGCGCGAAGGAAAAGCGCGTGCGATCTGCCAGGAGTGCTTCGTGGTCGAGTCGTGCCGCGACTGGGCGCGCGAGAACCGCGAGTACGGGTTCTGGGGCGGCGAGTCCGAAGAGGAGCGCGCCGCGGCGGGCTACCGCGTCGACATGCCCGTGGGTCGCGTCGCGCGCTACCCCCGGGGCAACGGTCGACCCGTCAAGCCCCGCGAAGCCCGCATCGCCTGACACTCCCTGTCGGTAGGCTTCGCCCGTCGAGGAGGCGGGTGTGAGCGTTCCCGAGGGTGTCGATCTCGCGGCGTTGGCCGACTACTTCGCGAAGCACGTCGAGGGTGCGTCAACGGGCGCGGAACTGCACGCCGAGCTGATCAGCGGCGGACGGTCGAACCTCACCTACCGGATCGGCGACGACACCAGGCACTGGGTGCTTCGACGTCCACCACTCGGCCACGTCCTGCCCACGGCGCACGACATGGGCCGCGAATTCCGGGTGATCTCGGCCCTGGCCGACACCGACGTTCCGGTCCCCCGCGCTCTCGCTCTCTGCGAGGACGACACCGTCAACGGCGCCTCCTTCTACGTCATGGAAGAGGTCGAGGGACGCATCCTGCGCGACCCGTCGGACTTCGAGGGACTGACCTCGGCCGACGCCCGCCGCTGTTCCGAACAACTCGTCGACGTGCTCGCACGGATCCACGCTGTCGATTACGAGGACGTGGGGCTCGGCGACTTCGGACGACCCGACGGATACGTCGAACGACAGCTCCGACGGTTCGCGCAACAACGCGCCCGTTCACAGACCCGGGATCTTCCGGGCCTCGACGACCTCGAGCGCCGACTGAATGCCGCCCTTCCGCGATCCGGAACGGCGACGATCGTGCACGGCGACTACCGACTCGACAACACGATGCTGGCACACGACGACGTCGGTCGGATCGTGTCGGTTCTGGACTGGGAGATGGCGACGTTGGGAGACCCCCTGGCCGACGTGGGGATGTTTCTCCTGTACTGGGGGATTCCCGACGCTCAGGTCGTCGCGACCGGCATCGCTCTCACACCGGAGAGCGGATTCCTCAGCAGCGACGACGTCGTGGAGCGCTACGCACGGATCACCGGTCGCCCCGTCGACGACCTCGACTTCTACGTGGCGTTGGGTGCCTACAAGCTCGCCATCATCGTGGAGGGCATCCACGCGCGGTTCCTCCAGGGCAAGACGCTGGGCGAGGGCTTCGACGAGATGGGTGATCTCGTGCCCCGTCTCATCGAGGCCGCGCTCGACATCGCCCGGAACTCGTCGATGCCCGCACTCAGCGGCTGACCCCCGGTCGACCCATGCAGATCCGGGAGGTTGTCCTCGTCGCGGCCGGAGGTGGCGCGGGAGCGCTCCTTCGCTACGGAGTCCACGACACCTGGCCTGTGACGACCGGCAGTTTCCCCACCACGACCCTGTTGCTCAATCTGGTCGGGGCCTTCGCTCTGGGTGTGGTCGTGGAGATCGGGACTCGTCGCGGCGGTGCTCCGGCCTGGGCGCGCCCGCTGCTCGGCATGGGTGCGCTCGGCGCATTCACGACGTTCAGCGGCTTCACTGTCGAGGCGGTGCAGATGCTCGACGCCGGTCGAACATCCGACGCGCTCGCCTACGTCGTGCTCTCTCTGGTCGCGGGCGTGATGGCTGCGACCGCCGGCCTCTACGTCACAGGATGGCGCGGCGGAATGCCCGTCCCCGACGACGGCGAATCGTGACGGAACAATGACCGGCCTTGCGGTCACGTTGACAGGCGCGCTGGGCGCGCTGGCCCGGGTCGCGCTCGAACGGTCCGTGATCCGCCGGGCCGGCCACGGCTTCCCGTGGGGCACCGGTCTCGTGAACGTCACCGGCTCCCTCGCGCTCGGGGTGGTCGTGGGCCTGGCCGCGGCACACGGGCTCGGCGCCGGTGTGGAATCCGTCCTCGCCGCCGGATTTCTCGGCGGGTACACGACGTTCTCGACCTACGCCCTCGAGACGGTGCGGCTCTTCGAGGACGGCCGGGCACTTCATGCCTGTGGCTATGCCGTACTGAGCGCGGCGGCCGGCATCGCCGCGGCAGCGCTCGGCCTGGCTGTCACGGGCGGGATCTGAGCCGTCCGTCGCCCGGCGCTTGTTCCCGTTTCCTCGTCTCGGGCGCCGCAGGATACCTACGGCGCTTCTCCTCGTCTCGGGTACCGGTAGCGTCCGGGCGTGACCAGCGGTATGGATCGAACCGACTCACGCCGAAGCGTCGCGGCCCGGAGCGGTTGGGCGGTCGTCGACCAGGGCCTGTCGTCGCTGACGAACTTCGCCCTCACGGTTCTCGTCGCGCGCTCCGTCAGCGAGTCGGCGTTCGGAGCTTTCGCGATCGCGATCCTCGTGTACCTGGCCGTCCTGGGCGTGGTACGCGGCTTCATCGCCGAGCCTCTGGCCGTCCGCTTCAGCGCCTCGGAACCCGCCGAGCGTGCCGACGCGGCGCGCGCGGCAGCTGGTGCCGGTCTGTTGGCGGGAATCGGTGTCGGCGTGGTGCTCTGCTGCGTAGCGGCCGTCACCGACGGTGACACGTCCCGCGTCTTCATGGCTCTCGGCGTGACCATGCCCGGTCTCGTCCTCCAGGACATGTGGCGGTTCATCTTCGTGGCCGACGGTCGGCCTACATTCGCCGCGGCCAACGACGGAGTGTGGGCTGTCACACAGTTGGGAGCAGTGGGTCTGCTGCTCGCGACATCCGACCCATCGGTGGGCGTGCTCGTGCTCGCCTGGGGCCTGGCCGCGAATGTCGCGGCGGTCGTCGGGTGTCTACAGGCACGCACGGCGCCTGACCTACGCGGCGGACCGACGTGGGCGCGACGTCACCGAGACCTCGGCGCACCGTTCGCCCTCGACTTCACCGCCCAGATCGGATCGACCTACGTGGCTCTCTTCGTCATCACGGCGATCATCGGCCTCGAAGCTGTCGCCGGGATCCGTGGGGCTCAGACGCTGCTCGGCCCGGTCAACGTCCTGTACCTGGGCTCCCGTCTCGTCGCCGTTCCCGAGGGCGCGCGACTTGCCGCTCGAGGCAGTAGAGGCGTCGTCCACCTGGCGATCGTGGTAGCCGTCGTCCTCGTCGTCGCCGCCCTGGTTGTCGGCGCTGTCCTCCTTCTGATGCCCGACTCGTGGGGTACCGCCCTTCTGGGCGACACATGGGACGACGCGCGATCCGTGCTGCCCGCGACGATCGTTCTCATGGGAGCGAACGGTGTGGGGATCGCGGCCGTCAACGGGCTTCGTTCGCTGGCGGCCGCGCGGGAGGGCCTGGCGGCACGCCTGATCCTCATCCCCGTCATCGTCGGAGGTGGTGCGCTCGGGGCGGTCGTGGGTGGGGAACAGGGCGGTGCCATCGGGCTCGCCGCTGCAGCCGTTGTAGCGGCCGGGGTCTGGTGGGTCGGCTTCGCCCGCGTGGCGCGGCGTTTCGTCCCGCACGCCACAGCGTCACCCGCGCCGGCGGTGGAATGGGTGGAGGACGCTGCCGCGACGGACCGCTGAGCGCCGGCGCCCCGTAGTCTGGGGCCATGTCGTCCGTCCGTTGGGAGCGTACTCCCGAGCTGAGCGATCCCGTCGTGGTGGCGGCATTCGGCGGGTGGAACGACGCGGCCGACGCTGCGTCCGACGCGGTGGCGTGGTTGGGTCGCCGTTTCGGAGCATCGACGTTCGCCGAGCTCGATCCCGAGGGGTTCTACGACTTCCAGGCCGCACGGCCCCAGGTGATGCTGCGCCACGGTGTGATGAAGGGGTTGACCTGGCCGACGACCAGCTTCGCCGCGGCCACGGCCGAGGCCTCCGGACGCGACCTCGTTCTCATCACGGGTCCGGAACCCAACATGGCCTGGAGGGACTTCTGCGACACGATCCTCGACGTCGCTTCTCAGGTGGGAGCCTCGATGCTCGTGACACTCGGAGCGCTCCTCGCCGAGGCTCCGCACACCCGACCCGTCCGCATCACCGGTGCCGCCAGCGAACCGGGCCTCGCCGCGCGGGTGCACCTCCACCCGTCCCACTACGAGGGACCGACGGGAGTGACGGGCGTGCTGCACCACCGCGCCACCGAGGCCGACCTCGTTGCCGCATCGCTGTGGGCCCCGGTGCCGCACTACGTCGCGGCTCCACCCAATCCGCGCTGCACGCTGGCGCTTCTCGAGGCTTTCGGCGCCGCGACGGATCTCCCTCTCGACACAGAGAATCTCCGCGAGGAGGCAGAGGGGTGGCAGCGTCGTGTCGAAGTGGCGGCGGGCTCCGACGCCGACATCGAGAACTACGTCCGCAACCTCGAGACCATCTACGACGCGGAAGACGACCGTGGACCGATCGAATCCGGTGCCCTCGACTCGGAAGGCGACCTACCGAGCGGTGACGCGTTGGCTGCGGAGTTCCAGAAGTACCTGCGCGGTGAACACGACTGAGCGATTCGACGGGCATCGCGTCGACCAGATCGAGTCAGCCGAGGACCTCGCGGGCGATGACCTGCCAGAGCTCTGTCGACAGCCGGAGTGACTCCTGGTCGACCTTCTCGTTGTGGCCGTGGAACATGGTGGCGTAGTCCGCGTACTCGAGGCGTTCCGAGAACAGCGAAAAGCCGTAGCCGACACTTCCGGCCCGTCGGAAGAAGCGGGCGTCGGTCGCGCCGATCATCAGCATCGGAACCAGCGCGGAATCCGCGACCATTGCCCGCGTCGCCTTCTCGAGGTGGTGCCACAGCGGCGTGTCCATCGGCGACGTCGTGGCCGGGTCCGGGTGGTAATCGATCATCTCGACCGCTCCGGCCAGATCCCCGAGAGCGTCATCGAGCATGGCTCGCACCTCGGGTTCGTTGTCACCGGGCAGCGTGCGTATGTCGAGACGGAGATCGACCCGATCGGGAATGACGTTCGTCTTCGTCCCACCGTGGATCACGGTCGGAGCCACCGTGGTGTGCATCGAGGAGTGTGCGATCCGGGCGATCCCGATCGGCAGCGTGTCGTCGTCGCTCAACCGGTCGGGATCGACAAGGAGCGCCGCCACGTCATCGGACAGGCCGATACTGCCGACGAACTCTCTCCATACGTCGAGGACCCGCGCGGACGGCTCGTAGTCGGCCAAGCGCTGCACGACACGCGCGGCGGTGACGAGCGCGTTGTCGGTGCGGAACGGCTGTGACCCGTGGCCGGGGGTTCCGCGGACGCGCAGAGTGCACCAGAAGGTGCCCTTCTCGGCGATCAGCACCGGAAGACGTGGCCCCTCCGGGGTCGGAAACCGGAATCCTCCCGTTTCGGTGATGACGTAATCGGCAGCGACCGCGTCGTACTCGTTCTCCACGAGGTGGTCGGCGCCGAAGACGCCCCGTGACTCCTCGTCGGCGACCGCCAGGTACGCAAGGGTCCCGTCGGGTGTGAATCCTGAACGGGCCAGGTGCTTCATGGCCACGGCCATCGAGGCCGTCATGTTGAGCATGTCGACGGCGCCGCGCCCCCAGATCATCCCGTCGACCAGTTCGGCTCCGAAAGGGTCGCGCTCCCAACCTTCCGGGCTCACGGGCACGACGTCGGTGTGGCCCATGAGCAGCAGCGTCGGAGCGTCGGGATTCCTGCCCTCGATTCTCGTGACGAGGCTCGTTCGACCGGGTCGGATCTCGTAGGTCTCGGACTCGAGGCCCGCGTCACCCAGATACCCGGTCAACGTGTCGACGTTGCGGTGTTCCTGGCCGGATTCCTCGGTACCGTCGTTGACGCACTGGTTGCGGATGAGGGTTTGGAGAAGATCGGTGACCTCGTCAGTCGGGTCGTCAGCCGTCGTCGTGTCCACCATCGTCGTCAATCCCCCGCTTCCGTGCCCGGATCTGAACCCGGAGCGTCGGTCGTCATCTCGTAGACGAAGCGTCCGTCGACCGTCCGTCGAAACGCCCCGCCGCGGTGCACGAGGTGCTCGAGATGAGCGAACGTCTCGGACTCCGCCATCACTCCCCAGTGGCGTTCCGGGAAGAGCTCACGCGACAACGAGCGAACCGTGGCCGGACCCAGAGCCTCCCCGGCCGCGGCCAGCTTCTCCATTCGCTCGACGTGGTGCGCCGTGATGTCGGCCACGCGTCCTGGAACGTCATCGAAGGGATGGCCGTGGGCAGGGAGTCCTACACCCACGTCGGGGAGTTTCGCGACGTGATCCAGCGTCGCGAGGTACGCGTCGAGCGTGTCGAATCCCTCGGCCATGCCGGAGATGTGCGGCGTGATCGTGGGTAGCACGTGGTCTCCCGACAGCAGCGCTCCACTGTCGGGATCGAACAGGCAGAGGTGGTCGGGCGTGTGGCCCGGCGTGTAGACGGCCCGCCACTCCCGGCCCGCCAGGGTGACGACGTCGTCGTTGCGCACACGGTGGGTGGGGCGCGGCGCGATGAACAACCGTCGGAACGCCCGCAGGATCACACCGCGCATTCGCCACCGGGTGCTCTGCGCCTCGCCCCAGGGTGTGGGATTCGAGAACGGCCCGGCGGCCGCGCCCGACGACGGAAGAAAGTCCTCGGGCGGAACATCGTTCTCGACACCGAGGAGAGCAGCGAGTGCCGCGGCCTCGCGCTCGGCATCGGCGGCCTCGGAAGGTCCGAGTGGAGGTGACGACTCGGCGAACGTCTCGAACGCGCGGTGCGTCACGAGCCGGGCTCCCGTCTTCTTCACTACGTGCCCCGCGGCACCGTAGTGGTCGGGATGCGAGTGGGTGACCACGACGGTGTGGACGTGGCGGAATTCGAAACCGGCCGACCGGAGGCGCCGCTTCAGCGTGGACCACGAGCGCGGACCCGGCAGTCCGGGATCGACGAGAGCGACGCCGCGGTCGTCGACGAGCCCGTACATGTTCACATGGCCGAGGCCGGGCATCCAGATCGGAAGCTGCATACGCAGGACACCCGGCGTGACCTCGGTGACCTCGTCGGAGGCCGGCTCCTGCTCCTGGCGGGTGATGCGCCGCCGCGGCGGAGGCGCTGCGGGAGCGGTTCCGCTGTGGCGCTCCGTCACGCGCTGTGGGGCGCGCGCTCTTCGGTCAGCTTGCGCAGCTCGGCGAACCCGTTCTCGATTCCTGCGGTGAGGACCTCGACGTCGGGAGCGGCGTCACGGTCGGCGAACACGCCGATGTCGAGCTGACCGTCGTAGGACAGGATCGCGATCCCGACCGTGAGGTTGTGGGCGAGGGGAACGATCGGAAACGCCTCCAACATCCGGGCCCCGAGGGTATAGAGCGGCTGCTGGGGACCGGGGACGTTCGTGATGACGAGGTTGAAGAACGGCTGGTTGTGAACCGCGCGCGAGGCGAGGCTCAGGAGTGTGGGAGCGGCGTAACGCGTGAGACCCACGAGGAACTCGGCACCGACGGCCTGGTGGCGGTCTTTGAGCTCGCTCGTGATCGCGCCGATCGACTTCAGGCGGTCGAGCGGTCCGTCGGCCACGACGGGCAGGTTCACGAACATCGCCGACACGCGGTTGCCCAGTTCCATGTGCTCGTCGCCGGCGCGCACCGACACGGGGATCATGGCGCGGACGTGTTCGGGCGATTCACCCCGGTTCTCGAAGAGACGGGCGAGACCTGATCCTACGGCCGAGAGCACGACGTCGTTGACTGTCCCCCCGAGCTCGCGTCGAGCCGCCTTCGCGTCGTCGAGGGGGACACGCACGACGTCGAAACGTCGGTGTCGCCCTACCGCCTGGTTCAGCGATGTGCGTGGAGCGACGGTGTCGCGGCCCAGCATCGTGGAGAGCGAGCGGGCGACGCCCAGTCCCCTCTCCAGCGCACGGACAGGTGCCCGGAAGAACGATCCGACGCGCTCGATGAGCTTCGCCGGCTGCGTGACCTGTTCGCGCACGCTGTCGACGAGGAGCCCGGCGGGTGACGGGGGTGGCTCCGGAACCCATTCGGGCGGTTCGAGGACGGTGGGTTCCCGCTCGAAGTCGAGCAGGACGGTGGCGACGTCGACGCCGGATGCTCCGTCGACGAGTGCGTGGTGGGTCTTTTGGATGAGCGCGACGCGGTTGTCTTCGAGGCCTTCCACGAACCAGATCTCCCACAGCGGTCGCGCTCGGTCCAGAAGCTGACTCTGGACCCGTGTGGTCAGGGTCACCAGTTGATCCCAGGTACCGGGTCGCGGCAACGCGGTGAGTCGAACGTGGTACGCGATGTCGAAGCTGTCGTCGTCGACCCAGATCGGGCGGTCGAGATCCAGCGGCACCTCCATGAGACGTTTGCGGAATCGGGGTACGAGGTGAAGGCGCGACGCGACCATCTCGCGGGCCTCGGCCAGGCGAAACCGACCCTCGTCGTCGAGAAGAGGCTCGCCCTCGAAAACCGACAGGGCACCGACGTGCATCGGCGTGTCGAGACCCTCGAGTTTCAGGAAGCTGTCGTCGAGCGATTTCAGCCGGTCGTAGTCGGCCACCGGGCCCTCCTCAGATGCCGGAGCCTCAGGGTAGAGGCGTCTCGGGGCCCCGGCCAGCGCCGGTGCCGAGCTCCTCACGCAACAGCGCCATGATCGACACGTCGCCGCGAGCGCGCTCCCAGGCATCGCCCACCGCCGCGTGGTCGACGAGACCCGCTCCTTCGGGAGGAATCCCCAGCCTCCTGGACGTGGCCGTCGCGAGGGTGGCAGGCTCCGGGGCGTCACCGAAGGGCGCGAAGCACTCCAATCCTTCCCAGAGCGACGTCAGCGCCCGACGTTCTTCTCCGAGCGTCAACGCCCCCGGGTCGGCGTCCGCCGACAGCGCACCCACCACCGCCTCCCACAGGTCGCTGTGCGGGCAACCCTTCGGCACCCGGAAGCCTGCGACGGGGTGCAGCCGCCACTCCAGCACCGGCTCGTCGACGGACTCGTCAGCCGGCGCCAGCCACGTCTGGGAACCGTTGAGGTAGCTGTCGACCGGAAACCCGAGCCTCTCATCGAGCGCGACGACGAGATCGGCGCTGATCGGCCACAACACAGCTGCGGACAACTCGGGCGCGCTCACCGTTCGTCGGGATCGCCACGCCACGGTGGCGTACGGGGGAGGTCGAAAACCGCGTCGCGTCGCCGACCCTCGATGGCGTCGAAGGCGATATCGAGCCAGTGTTGGCCACCGGCGAGAGGCTGTGGGATGGCGTCGCGCGCGAAGAAACCGACATCGCGCGTCTCCAGCGGGTGGGGCGTCAACTCACCTCCGATGGCATCGCAGTGGAAGACGAGAGTGTAGAGAGGAAGGCGTGCGAACCCGAGGCGCAGGCCGTCGAAGACCGCTATCAGCGATCGCACCTCCACCTCGATGCCGGTTTCCTCGACGACCTCCTTCACGGCGATCTCCGACGGCGAGTAGCCGACGTCGGCCCAACCCACCGGATAGAGCCACACCCCGAAGTCGGATCGCTGGGTCAACAGGATCTCGCCGTCGTCGTTGCCGACGACAGCCGCGACGGCGATCTTCGGAGTGACGTATCCGGCAACGCCGTCGCCCACGGTCGCGAGCCAGTCTTCGAAGAGCGCGTCGGCCTCGACCTCCTCGATGGCGGCCGACCGGATGTCGGCGGCGATCCGAAGCACCTCTTCGAAGCGCTCGCGTTCATAGAGACTCTCCGTGAACCCGAGGCCTGTGCGGGCGATACCCGAGAGAGCCTCCGCCCAGCGCAACAGGTCTGACCCCGATACCGCGTCGAAGGCGCCCGGGCCTCGCGTGCTCCCGGAGCGGTCTGGTGTCATCGCCCGGAAGCGTAGGTGTCCGACGCGACGCGTCGCTCGAGCGTCGAATGGACGCGCTCCAATGTGGCGGCGTCGGTGAACTTACCGACCTGAGGATCGACGACATAAAACGTGTCGATGACCTCCTCGCCCAGTGTGGCGACCTTCGCGACGGTGACGTCGAGCCCGATCTCGGTCAGCGCCGCGGTGAGGTCGTAGAGAAGCCCGACACGGTCGCCGGCCCGCACCTCGACGACCGTCGCGAAGTCGGAAGCCTCGAGATCGATCATGATCTCCGTGGGCTTCGTGTCGGACACCGCCTTGTGGTAGCGGCTGACGTGTTCAGAGACCCGGGCGTCGAGGTCGACATCACCGGCGAGCGCATCACGCAGCGTGTCCCGAGCCGCCTCGACTCCCTCTTCCTCTCCGAAGCGATCGAAGCGGTCGAGCCCGCGAAACACCTCGAGTGCGACGCCGTCGGTCCGCGTGAAGACCGCGGCTTCCCTGACCACGAATCCCGACACTGCCAAGACTCCCGCGACAAGAGACAGCAGCCCGACGCGGTCGGGAGCAACCACCGTGCATTCCACCAGGCCTTCGACGTCGCGGACCATCTCCAATGCAACCGGATCCGCGTCCATCAGAGCGCGGTGACGTTCCATGACCGACGCCTCGAACGCGAGTGAATAGCCGGTCGGCATGGAATCGAGAAACTCCGTGGCCGCGTCCGCCCCGATCCTCTCTGCGAGCGCAGCGCGGACCTCGGCCGCCTGTCCGGTGCCGGCCTCTCCCCTCTCCAAGAGCACCGACGCCTTGATGAACAGCTCGCGAACCAGGGCGGCCTTGGCCTGCCCCCACGCCGCCGCCCCGGTTGCCAGTGAGTCGCCGATCGTCAGGAGGTAGAGAAGCCGGAGCCGGTTCGCCGTCCCGGCCAGGTTGGCGACCCTGGCGATCGTCGTCTCCTCGGCGAGGTCACGACGCGTCGCCGTGTCGGCCAGAAGGAGGTGGTGGAGCACCAACCAGACGACCGTGCCCGTCGACTCGATGTCGAGCCCGATCCGTCGGCACACCGTGGCGGCCATGTCGGCACCCCGCTCCGAGTGGTCGCCGGACCCCCCTTTGCCGATGTCGTGCAGAAGGGCCGCGAGCAACAGCAATTCCGGCCGAGTGACGTTCGCCGCCACGCGGGCGTCCACGGGATCGCTGTCGGGCCCCGGATCGAGGAGCTCCGCGCACTGCGTGACGGCCTCGAGAAGGTGCCGGTCGATCGTGAACCGGTGGTACGCGTTGCGCTGCGGGCGTGATCTGACGCGGTTCCATTCGGGGAACAGGGTCACGAGGAGCCCGTAGTGGTCGAGCGACTCGAAGACCGACAATGCGGGACGGCCGGCTCTCAGCACCCGCAGGAACGCATCGCGGTCGTCGGGCGTCCAGTCGGGTGCGGGCGAACCCTCCAGGCGCTCGAGGGTCGCCCGGTCGATCGGAACCGAACGTTGCGCCGCCGCGGCCGCCACCCGCAGGACGAGCGCCCCCGTCACCTCGGTGTCGGGGCCCACGACGACCCGTCTGTCGCGAAGGATCACGCCGTCGTCGATCTGCTTGTCGCGACGCCCGAGACGGCCCAGTGGCCCCCGTTGGGCCGACGCCAGGCGCTCACGGCAGTCACTCGTGATCCACACCACGGCACGAGCGACCTCCGAGAGATCGCCGATCAGATCATCGGCGCTGGCGGACCCGATGTGCTCCGCCACGGCGTCCTGCTCCTGAAGCGTGAGCCGATCACCACTCGATCTGGTCACGCGGTGAAGAGCCACCCGGGCGTCGAGCAGGCGTTCGCGCGCCCCGGACAGTTGCGCCGGGTGATGCGGCTCGAGGTAGCCGCCGGCGACGAGGGCTTCGGTCCCGCCCGGAGCACCCAGTGTCCACCCTGACCAGCGGGGAGCAACCACATCCCGCAACCCGCCGAAACCCACCTTGAGATCGGGCTCGAGCATCTCGGCCACCGGACCCGGGTCGAGAGCCCGTTGCGCCGCGCGCTCGGAGAGCTCGCCGAGAATCCTCTTCCGTCGTTTGACGGCCAGCGACCGGACGTGGGCCACGAGTCTCTCGGTCAGGAGTGGATCGCCCGCTACGTGACGGGCGTCGAGCATCGCCGTGAGTGAATCGAGGTCCTCGTCCCCCGCGGCGACCGCCTCGCTGACCGAACGCGTCGAGTGACCCAGATCGAAGTCCGCGTCCCAGAACGGATACCAGAGCGCGTCTGCCGGGCGGAGGTCGCTGATGCGCCGGTCGTGGAGAAGCATCACGTCGATGTCCGAGCCGGGACACAGTTCGCGACGGGCGTAGGACCCGAGAGCGACGACAGCCGCGCCACCCTCGGCAGCGTACGGTTCGAAAAGAGACGTGAAAGCGGAGTCGACGGCCCGCGCGTACTCCCAGCCGAACACGAGACCCCGGAGAGTGTGATCCTCGACGAGTGCGGCCCGCGTCGCCCGGAGGGTGGCCGCGTCGATCGGGGCTCCTTCGGGCGCCTCGTCAGACAGCGTCGGAGCCCTCTTCCCCGGTGCGGATACGAACGACATCGTCCACGGGCACCGACCAAACCTTCCCATCACCGATCTTGCCGGTGCGGGCCGATTCCACCAGGGCGCGCGTCACCGCTTCGGCCTCGGCGTCGTCGACGAGGATCTCGACGCGGACCTTCGGAACGAAGTCGATCGTGTACTCCGCCCCCCGGTAGACCTCGGTGTGTCCGCGTTGGCGGCCGAAGCCCTGGACCTCCGAGACGGTCATACCGTGTACACCGAGGTCCTTCAGACCCTCTTTGACGTCGTCGAGCTTGTGCGGCTTGACGATTCCGACCACGAGTTTCACGAGACCCTCCTGTTGACCGGCAGGCTATCTGCGTTTCTCATCATCCACGCTCGCTGAACGAGTACGCCGTCTCGGAGTGCTGCGTCAGGTCGAGACCCTGCGATTCGTCCTCGGCGCTGACCCGGATCCCGTCGGGCAGGAAGGCCCGCAGGGCGAGCAGGATCGCTCCCGTCACCACGAACGAGAAGGCCATCACGACGACCACAGCGAGGATCTGCTCCCCGAGCAGGTTCCACCCACCGCTGCCGAAGAAGACCCCGTCGGCACCGGCGGGGTTCACCGACGCATCGGCGAAGAACCCCAGGAGGACGGATCCCACGATCCCCCCGACGAGGTGGATGCCGACGACGTCGAGCGAATCGTCGTAGCCGAACCGGAACTTCACACTCACGGCGAAGTAGCACAGGGCGCCGGCTGCGAAGACCGATGATGAGCGGTGCCACCCCACCCACGAAGCCCGCGCACGGGGTGATCGCCACGAGACCGGCGACGGCGCCCGACGCCGCGCCCAGAGTTGTGGCGTGACCGCCGCGGATCCTCTCGAAGAGCAGCCACCCGAGCATGGCGGCCGCCGCGGCGAGGTGGGTGTTGACGAGAGCCTGGGCGGCGATGCCGTCGGCGGCGAGGGCGGATCCGGCGTTGAACCCGAACCAGCCGAACCACAGGATCCCCGTGCCTATCAGCGTGAGTGGCAGCGAGTGCGGAAGCATCGGCTCCCTGGGCCAGCCCCTGCGGCGCCCGAGAATGATCACGGCGACGAGGGCGGCGGCACCGGCGTTGATGTGCACGACCGTGCCCCCCGCGAAGTCGAGCGCGCCACGCTGAGCGAGCCAGCCGCCGCCGAAGATCCACTTGGCAACGGGCGTGTAGACCAGCACGACCCAGAGGCCCACGAACCAGGCCCAGGCGCCGAAGCGCATGCGATCCGCGACGGCACCGGAGATCAGCGCCGGTGTGATGATGGCGAACGTCATCTGGAACGCCATGAAGGCGAGCATCGGCAGACCGGCGTCGTTGAGGTCTGTCAGGTCCCTCAGGCCGACGAAGTCGAAGTTGCCGATGACCCCTCCGCCGCTTCCGCCGAACGCCAGTGAATAGGCGAACAGAGCCCACAGCACGCTGACGAGGCCCATGCACCACACGTTCTGCATGAGCATGCCGAGCGTGTTCTTCGACCGGACCATCCCCCCGTAGAACAGGGCGAGGCCCGGCGTCATGAACACCACGAGCGCAGTGGAAATGAGGACCCAGGCCGTGTTGCCCGCGTTCAGCTCCATGGTCACCTCCCGTTAAGGAACGGGGGCAGCGTCACCCGGGCCTGTTTCGGAGGTGATGCCCGCGTGTTACGGCAGTGTGAACAGCCGGCGGTGGCCTACTGCGGAGCCCCGGTGGAATGTCAGGCGCGCGGTGCGGCCCGGCGACGACGAGCCGCGGACAGGTAGTCGACGGACTCCATGAGGGCCGACCCGGGGGGCCGCCAGCTCCGCTTCGGCCCTATGAGCACCTCGAAGTCACCAGCGGGCTGAGGTGGTGCGAAAAAGAAGCCCTGCGCGTAATCGCAACCGAGAGCGAGGAGTTCGGCCAACTGCTCGCTGGATTCCACACCTTCGGCGACGACCTGCATCTCGAGGGCGTCCGCCAGACTGATCACCGCTCCCACGATCGCGGAGTCTTCGCCATCGCGACCCAGTCCCGTGACGAACGATCGGTCGATCTTGACGAGGCTGACAGGGAGACGTCTCAGGTAGCCCAGCGACGAGTAGCCGGTTCCGAAGTCGTCGATCCCGAGGTTGACGCCCAGGCCGTTCAGATCGGACAACGTGCGCATCGTCGCTTCCGTGTCGTCCATGAGGACGTCCTCGGTGATCTCGAGCGCGATGTGGTCGGGATCGACACCGCTCTGTTCCAGGGCGCTCCGGACCTGATCGACGAGCCCCGGGTTCGAGAGCTGTCGCGCCGAGAGGTTCACCGCCACCGTGAAGGGATCCTCGGTGGCAGCGCGCGACTGCCAGATCGACGCCTGGCGGCAGGCCTCTTCCAGGACCCACGCTCCGAGACTGACGATCAGGCCTGTCTCCTCGGCCAGGTTGATGAACTCGACGGGAGCCACGAGGCCGCGCTCGGGGTGCCGCCAACGCACGAGCGCCTCGGCTCCGACACAACGGGCGTCGTTCAGCGAGACGATCGGCTGGTAGAAGACCTCGAACTCCCCGCGTTCCACCGCCCGGTGGAGGGCCGTTTCGGTCTCGAGCCGCTCCACGGCGGTGGCGCGCATCGCGTCGTCGAAGACCACGTGGCGGGCCTTGCCCTCCTCCTTGGCCCGGTACATCGCTGCGTCGGCGTCACGCAGAAGCGACTGCGGCCGATCCTCGACACCCGTGGCGAGAGCGATGCCGATACTGGCGGTGAGGTAGGCCTCTTCTTCACCTTTGAGCGGGAACGGTCGGATGATCGCGTCGAGGAGCCGGTCCGCGATCTCCCGCGGTTCGACACGCGCGTCGACGAGGTCGTCGCACAGAACCGTGAACTCGTCACCGCCGAAACGGGCGACGGTGTCGCCGGGTCGCAGCGCCGCCTCCAGGCGCCGTGCAACGGCCACGAGTAGATCGTCACCGGTGTCGTGGCCGAGGCTGTCATTGATCATCTTGAAACGGTCGAGGTCGAGGAACAGGACGGCACAGGAGGTGTGCGAGCGCCGGGAGCGGGCCAGCGACTGCTGGAGACGGTCGAGGAACAGGGCACGGTTGGGAAGGCCGGTCAGGGGGTCGTGCAGAGCCTGGTGGCTGAGTTCCGCCTCGGCACGGGCCCGCTCGACCGCGATACCCACCAAGCTGGCCACCGTCTGGGCGACGCGGCGGTCCGCGTCGCTCGGAGTCCGCTTCTCCGTCTGGTTGCACACGACGACGCCGAGAAACTCATCGCGCAACGATGCGCTCACCGGTGTGATCCAGACTCCTTCGATGCCTGCCGCGGCGGCGTGGCTGACGAGGTCGGGGGCGACGGTGGAGGCGAGGCGTTCCACGTCGACGTTGTCGCTACGGGCCAGGAGCTTCTCCATGCCGGGCGTCGTGTCGCCGCCCACCTCGTGTTCGACCCACGCGACGTAGTCGGACGGGAGACCGGGAGCTGACATTCCGGTGACAACCCCCGCCTTCGCGTCGTAGAGCACGATCGCCGCCTTCGTTTCCGGCACGTGGCCTTCGAGCATGCGGCACAGCTCGTCGAACACCTGGGACTGGTCCGCACCGCGCGCGACCATCTCGAGGATGTTCGACTGCTCCTCGACGAACCGCTCGGCCTGCCGGCGGTCGGTGACGTCGAGCCCGACCACCTGATACTCGTGGCGGTCCTCATCGGCAGTGTGGTCACTGATGGCGCGCAGCGTCCAGTGCACCCACCGACTCCGACCGCCGCCGATGTCCAGCGGCGCCTCCTCGACCGTCGTGCGACCCGGCGTCGTCTGCTGCATCCGGCGCCGAAGAGCGAACTTCGATTCTCCGGGTGGAAGATCGAAGACGCTGCTCCCCACGAGATCGTCGGGCATGAACCCCAGCGCCCGCGCGTAAGCGAGGTTGACAAACGTGATCGTGCCCTCCTCGGTCCAGCGACAGATCAGTTCCGTCTGGTCCTCGACGATCGCCCGGTAGCGGGCCTCGCTCTCTCTGAGGGCATCCTCGGCCTCCTCGCGGTCGGTGATGTCGCGGGTCGTGATCACGAGCCCGCCGACCGCAGGGTCGTCGAGCAGATTGTCGGCCATCGTCTCCACGACCCGCCAGCCACCGTCCTTTGCTCGGACCCGGTACTCCAGCGCCCGGAAATCGCCACCCGCCATGAGGTCCGTGAACTCGGCGACGACCCGCTCGACGTCATCGGGATGGATCTGTTCCACGGTCTCGTAGCCGTTGGCCGTGTCGCCGACCACCTCACGCGCCGAAGGGCTCACGTAGGTGAGATCCCCGTTCGCGGCCATGACCACGATCGCGTCGCTCGTGTTCTGCACCAGCGCCTTGAACCGCTCTTCGCTGCGGCGGAGCACCTCTTCGGCGCGCTTGCGCTCACTGATGTCGCGGGTGGTGAGGACGATGCCACCAATGGCGGGGTCGTCGAGGAGGTTGACGGCGATCGACTCCACGGCGCACCACGTTCCGTCAGCTCGGCGGATCCGGTACTCGGTGCCCGGACCCTGCCCGCCCTCGTCGATGCGTCGAGCAAACAACTCGCGTGCCCTCTCGGCCTCCTCGGGCGCGATGAAGTCGAAGATGGTCTTCCCGAGGAGGTCGTCCGCCGAGTATCCGAGCATGTCGTCGGTGTCAGCTGTCGTGTACGTGATGGTCCCGTCGGCGTCGACGATCGAGATCAGGTCCGAGGCGTTGCGAACGAGCGAACGGAAGCGCTCATCCGACGTTCTGAGCGCCTCCTCGGCCTGCTTTCGCTCGGTGATGTCGGCCGCGAGGACGACCACGGAGGTCACCTGACCGTCGTGGTCGTGGATGGGCGCCGCAGAAACCATCACGTCGATGAGATGGCCGGCCTTGTGGCGGCGTCGGGTCTCCTCGTTGGTGACACTCCGACCGTCGAGAATCGCTGCGCTGATTCGATCCTCGTCATCGAGGTCGACGGCAACCGAGCGGTCCGGACCTCCCTCCATCTCCTCGACACTCCACCCGAAGAGGTCGGCTGCCGCGGGATTCCACACTTCGACGATTCCCCGCCTACTCACGACGGCGAGTGCCAGAGGCGAGTCGTTCACGATGGCGCCCAGGGTCTCGTTGGTTCGTTCGAGGCGGGCGTTGATGCTTCGCAGGGTCGCAAGCGCCTCGACACGCTCGGTGACGTCGAACGAATTGGTGACGAGTCCTTCGACAGCCGGATTGTCGAGGTGATTGCTCACCACGGTCTCGAGCCAGCGCCACGACCCGTCGGCACGTCGGCTCCGGTACTCGATGGTGATCGACGCCCCGGGTTGGGACAGAAGCTTCGCTGTCGTCTCTCGCACGCGCTCGACGTCGTCGGCGTGCATCGGACCGTTGCCCAATTCATGGCCGACGACCTGTTCCGCTGTCTGGCCCAGGAAATCCAGCGTGCTGGGGGACGCGTAGGTGACCCGCCCGTCCGCTCCGAGAACCAGCGCCATGTCCGCCGAGGACTGGACCAGGGTGCGGAAGCGCAGTTCGGAGTTGCGCAGCGCGTCCTCGGCACGTTTGCGGTCGGTGATGTCGGTCGTTGCAACAATGACGCCGGTAACCGCGCCGTCGGCGTCACGCAGCGGCGAGGCATGGACGTTGACATCCAGCAGCGAGCCGTCCTTGCACAATCGATGCGAGTCGGCCTCGAGAGACTCGCCGTCGAGAACGCGCCGGTACCTCTCGTCCCTCACCTCCCGCTCTTCGTCGGGCACGAAAGGCAGCGGGCCGGTGTTGCCCACCACATCGTCGGCGGTCCACCCGAGCATCCGCTCACTCGTGGCGCTCCAGAACCTGACGATCCCGTCGCTGTCGATCAGATGGATGGCGACGGGCGCGCTGCTGACGAGTGCGCGCAGGGCTGCGTCGGAACGGCTCTGCGCCCGTTCGGCCTCCTTGCGTTCGGTGACGTCGCGCAGGTTGCAGACAACGCCGGCCACGGCGGGGTCGTCGAGGAGGTTGGTGATCGTCGCCTCGATCTCCCGCCAGGAACCCGAACGGGCGCGGACTCGAATGTCGGTGGAGCGGGTGTCGCCGGGAGACGCGCTCACGTCGTCGAAGAGAGCTCGGAAGGCCGAGACGTCGTCCGAGTGAATGAAGTCGGAGAGACGACCTTCTTCCAGGTCCTCGTCTGTCCACCCCAGTGTTTCCCCGACCGACGGGCTCAGGTACTTGCGGGTCCCTTCGGCGTCGACCACGACGACCATCTGGCCCGCATGCAGTGCAAGCGAACGAAACCACGCCTCGCGCGCCGCGAGTTGCTGTTCGGCGTCCTTCAGCAAGCTGATGTCGCGGGCGATCACAGAGATGAAATCGGCCTGATCCCGTTCGTCGCGGTGCACGACGCCCACGAGAGACACCGGGACACGCTCTCGCCGGTCGTTCACGAGAACCGTCTCGAGTGAGAACACCTCTCCGGTGTCGCGCGCTCGTTCGGTCTCCTTCTCGACAGGATCGAGCGTGTCGGGAGCGATCATGGTGCGGACCTCGACGGCTTCCAGGTCGGCGTCGGCCACGATCCCGTAGAACTCGCGTCCTGCTCTGTTCAGATACTGGAGATGACCCCGGGCATCGGTGATACCGGCCACGTCCGGTGTGGCCTCGAGAACGGCGACCATGCGGTCCGCACGCGCCTTGGCCTCATCCTGCTCGGTGACGTCCTGCAGCGTGCCGATCCAGCCCTCGAACGAGTCACCCTCGAACACCGGAACCGCGTCGCTGGCGACGATCCGAATCGACCCGTCAGGGCGCAGCACCCGGTGACGCATCGAGAACGTGGCGCGCCGCTCCATCGCGTCGACGGCCGTCTGCCACACCTGATCTCGGTCGTCCGGATGAACAGTCGTGCCCCAGGGTGCGCCGCGCGGCAACTCGTCGAGACCGTTCAGCGCGTACCAGCGGGGGTTGGCGTAGAGGTGGCGGCCGGCGCGGTCGAGGCGGTAGACGCCGACGGGAGACGCGTCCGCCAGGGTTCGGAACCGCTCCTCGCTCTCGCGCAACGTCGAATGCATTGCCACGAGGCCCGCGACGTCGCGCAGCACCGAGGTGTACCCGGTCACCCGTCCCTGTGCGTCGCGGTTCGCCACCGTGACCTGGAGTACGGGCACCTCGGTGCCGTCGGCGCCCAGAACGCTGATCTCGCCGCGCCAGATCCCTTCACGCTGCGCTGTGTCGGCCAGCTCATGGAGAAGCCCGTGGTGATGATCCGGGTACAGCTCGAACACACTGTGAGTGGAAAGGTCTTCACCCTCCGAGAACTCCAGGAGTTGCCGGGCCGCAGGGTTCAGATGGAGGAGGCGCCCTTTCGCGTCGGTGACGCCGACGTAGTCACTGGTCCACTCGCACAGGTCGAGTAGCGCACGGTCCAATGAGAATCCGTCGTCCCCGCCGTCGGAATGCATGTTTCATCCAGTGCTACGTGAGCCGGGCCGCGCACGATGACCACTCGGCATGAGGCTCTGACCACTCTGACGTGTGGTGGCGTCATCCACAAGGAGGAATCAGTGTATCCCGAGGTTCTCCACCGGTTGTCCACAGGTAGGGCCACGCAGAGGGGCACTATGTGCCCCCTCGTACGGGACGCGCACCCCACAGCGACGTCACCCACCCAACCGGGAGATCACCCCTCGACGACGTCGCCCTCCAGTTCCCCGGTCGGGACGACGTCTGAACCGATCCGCACCCACCCAACCGGGAGATCACCCCTCGACGACGTCGCCCTCCAGTTCCCCGGTCGGGACGACGTCTGAACCGATCCACACCCACCCAACCGGGAGATCACCCCTCGACGACGTCGCCCTCCATGCGGTTCACGGTGCAGCCGACGTCGACGAGCCAGGCGACGGCTTCTTCGAGGGCCTCGACATCGCCGGCCAACTCCAGAATCATCCAGCCCGAGTGCTCCTCGACGTTCGCCCGACGGATGTTGGGCACGACGCTGAACCGCTGGATCACCTCGTAGACCATCGGCCTGCCGACGAGGCTCTCGGGAAACGAGACGAAGAAGCGCTCCGAGAGACGGTGATCGGTCATGTCAGCCCCACGCGCCGTGCCGCCTCGGCGGGGTCGAGCATCAGCCCGACGTAGAAGGGTCCGAAATCGGAGTAGCGCGCGGAGACCGGATCGAAACGCATCTCGGCGACGATCTCCTTCAGGGCCACCGGGTCGTCGGCGAGCAGCGTGACTCCCCACTCCCAGTCGTCGAGCCCCGTGGCACCGGTGATGAGCTGGAGCACCCGGCCTGCGTACGTGCGTCCCACGCGGGCATGGCCACTCATGAGCTGCTTGCGCTCGTCGAACGTGAGCTCGTACCAGTTGGCGCCCTGCTCGCGGCGCTTGTTCATCGGGTAGAAGCAGATGAGCAACTTGTCGGGTAGGTCGGGGTGGAGCCGGTGCTCGTTGTAGTGGTCGATGCGCTCACGCCACACGGCGAGCTTCTCTTCGAGAGCGTCGTCGCTCAGACCTTCCTCGTCGACGAGTCGCGCCCGCTCGTCGTCCTCGGTCGAGGTGTACTCGGACAGTTCGGTGAGCGAAAGAAACGACCAGGCCGGCTCCACCGGTGCGGCCCGGAGCTCCTCCTGGAACACCTGGAGCCGTGCGAGATCGGGCCCGTAGGCCATGACCCCGAGGTCGGCGCCGGTTCCGAGAATCGGGAAGGTGTGAGCCCGGTGCCCGTCGTCGACCAGGCGCTCGACCGCCTCCACGAACCGTTTGGCTCCGCCGGGCTCGGCCGCAGCGAGGTCGCGGTCGACGTCGTAGAAGAGGTGGAGGACTCCCCACCCCTCCGACGGCTCCGACCGACTCGGGAGAATCTCCCGCTGCCATGCGACCGAGACTACGCGCCGCATGGCCCTGCGTCGTGGCGGAGTCGCAGCGCGGTCGGGAGTCCGTCGGCCGGTCAGTAGCCGACGTTCGGATCGTGGGTCGTGTTGGGCGAGTCCTCACCGGGCGGTTCGGTGGAGGTCGTGGAGCCCTCCGTCGTCGTGGTCGTGGTCTCATCGGGTGCAGAGGTGTCATGGTCGGCACCGGCTCACCGTTGACGTCGAACTCGACGTCGTCGGGATCGAAGTTCGTGAGCGCGTTCCGATCGTCTGATTGAGGAACTCCTCGAGACCGATCGTCTCGTCGGGTGCCGGCTCGTCGACATCCACGTCGACACCGAAGTCCGAGAGCTCGAGCGTCATGTTTGCTTCCGTGTCGTCGGAGCGCACCGCCAACCTGACGGGGCGGCCGTCGTTGTCGATCCACACGTCGAGCTGTGCCGTCTCACCGAACGAACCCACGAAGACTCTCGAGGGCGCACGGTTTCGTCGTCGAGAGACTCGCCCGCTGGGTCAACGCCGTCCTCGATCGCCGCTGCGACGTCGAGCGGCCTCGAACCCTGCCTCGACCCCGTTCACATCCTCTGTGCTGGCGTTGGGTACCACGTTCGTCACGACCTGTAGGAGCGTCAGATACTGCGCCCAGGGTCCGTTCTGGAACCGGCGAAACCCTCCATCTCGACGCCCTCGGGACTTCGGTCGGAATCGAGGCGGACCCACGTGTCTTCCAGTCCGGTTGGAACGAGCTCGCCGCTCTGCTTGAAGTAGGGAATGCCGTCGACACGGCGCCATTCCACACCTACCTCTCCACCATCGGTTTCAAAACTCGACGTCGACTCGCCATCGCCGGACGTGAAATCAGCAGTGCCCTCGAGCGAGGCGAAACCCAGCTCGTCTCCCTCCACCACGGTCCCTTTTCCGGTAAAGGACGCGGATTCGACCGCCGTGGCGGCAGAAGAGACGATCTCGACCGACTCCTCCACCGTCGGGGCACCATCCCCGAACTCCAAGGTGACCTCGGGCTCAGAGCCGCTGCTGCACGCGGCGCCGACAAGTGCCAGCGCAACGATTGGGGCGATCCGACTGATCCGTCGGAGTTTCGGCACGATCACACCTTCCGCCTCGAGTGCCGCTCACGATGGACGGCCGCACCCAGTACTCTACGTGAAATCCTCGTTCCGGGCGAAACACCGGAAGCGGACGGAGCCGGCGGAACAGGTCGGTTTTCCGATCAGGCGCCCGAGCCACCGCCCGGTACGCCCTCGGGAACCTCGACGATGTCGCCACCGAGACCGCCCAGACCTCCCAGGCCTCCGAACAGATCGTCGAACGACATCACCTCGTCGGCGGGCGGTGGCTCGGGATTCACGTCGACGCCGAAGTCGAAGAACTCCATCGTGATGTCGCTCTCCACGACCTGTCCCGCGATCTCGAAGGATGATGTCGTGCTGTGCCGCACGGGCAGTCCGTCATCGGTGATCCACACATCGACGGTCGTGTCGCCACCCAGGCTCTCGAACAGGCCCGTGAAGAACTCGACGTCCTCATCTCCGAGCACTTCGCCGAGAGCGTCGGCGCCCTCGTCGAGCAACGCCTGGAAGTCGAGGACGACCGTGTAGTGGGTTGCCTCTTCTCCGCGGACCTCCTCGGTGCCGACCTCCTCGACGTCGCCGGCCGCGCGCAGTTGGTCGAGCTGCTCGGTCGGGCTGGGCTGTGCGCCGATGCTGTTTCCCAGGCCTTCGGCACCGAACGCCTCGCTGATGTCGAGGCTGGTCCATCCGCCCCCGAGGCCCGGAACGTCGCCCACGTTCATGAACACGACACCGTCGATGATCCGTTCCTCGAGCGCCATCTCGCCAAAGCCCGGAACCTCGGTGGTGATCGTCATCTCACCGTTGCCACTCGTGTAGTCGAAGGCACCTTCTGCGCTGATGTCAACGGACGTACCGGCGACCGTCGACGTTCCGGTGAGCTCGAAAGCTGACGAACCGGCGCTGGTGGCGGCCGCGGTGACGACCTCGATCGGCTGCTTCGGCGGGCCCGATTCACCCGTCGTCTCGACCTCCACCGGTTCTCCGTCGGATTCCTCCGATGCGGAGTTCCCGGGACCGTCGTCACACGCCGCCGCCAGCAGGACGAGCACGACGACCAGTGCGAGCCATCCAAATCGGCGGAACTGCTGCATGGGACCACTCCAGTCCTGGCGGGCCGCTCGAGCGCGGTCCGGCGCCCACCCTCGTCTCGTGGGTGTCCATGTCGAGGTTACCGGAGTTCGGAGAAAGCCCGGTCGCTCGGTACGCTCGACGACATGCCGACACTCGTCCTTCTACGTCACGGTCAGAGCACCTGGAACGCCGAGAACCGCTTCACCGGATGGGAGGACGTCCCCCTGTCCGAGAAGGGCGTGGAGGAAGCCCGGGAGGCCGGTCGCCTCCTCGCCTCGGAGGGCCCGATTCCCGACGTGGTCCACACGTCGCTGCAGCGACGCGCCATCGAGACCGCCAACCTGGCACTCGAGGAGATGGACCGGCTCTGGCTGCCGGTCCACCGCTCGTGGCGGCTCAACGAGCGCCATTACGGCGCCCTCCAGGGTCTCGACAAGTTGGAGACCGCCGACAAGCTCGGGTCGGACAAGATGCAGGAGTTCCGACGGGGTTACGCCACCCCGCCGCCACCGGTGGAGCCCGACGATCCCCGCCACCCACGCAACGACGCCCGGTACGCGGACGTGCCCGAGGATCTCCTCCCTGCCTCCGAGTGTCTGAAGGACGTGCTCGAGCGGATGCTCCCCTACTGGGACGGCCCGATCAGCGACGACCTGCGCGCCGGGAGGATCCCGCTCGTCGCCGCACACGGCAACAGCCTCCGGGCACTGGTGAAACACCTCGACGGCATCAGCGACGACGAGATCACCGAACTGAACATCCCCACGGGCATTCCGCTGGTCTACGAACTCGACGACTCACTGTCGGCCGTGTCGTCGCGCTACCTCGGCGACCCCGAGGCCGCCGCCGCAGCCGCAGCCGCCGTGGCGAACCAATCCCGCTGATGCACTAGATGCGTCCCTGAAGGTCGACGAAGGCGAGGAGAGCGGGCGAATAGCGCGGCGCCACGGACGCATCAAATTGATCAGAGGGACTCGAGGTAGGCGAGGAGTGCTTCCCGGTCGTCCTCGGGGAGTGAGCGAAAGGCGTCGGCGGCAGACTGGGCCTCTCCGCCGTGCCAGAGGATCGCCTCGGCGATCGTGGCGGCACGCCCGTCGTGCAGCAGCGCCAGACTCCCTCCCGTCGCCTCACCCAGACCCAGACCCCACAGGGGTGGCGTGCGCCACTCCGCTCCGGACGCGTCGCCTTCGGGGCGGCCGTCGTCGAGGCCTTCTCCCATGTCGTGCAGCAGCAGGTCGGTGAACGGATGGATCGTCTGGTCCGCGAAGGTGGGTGAGTCCGACTCGCCCGTTCGCAGCGTGGGGGTGTGACACGAGCCGCACCCCAGCGCCTCGAACTGAGCAGCTCCGTCCTCGGTTGCCTGCTCGTCATCGAAGCGCGCCTCGGGGACGCCGAGCAGGCGCACATAGGCGACGAGGTCATCGAACAGTGAGTCGACGATCTCCACGTCGGGGTCGCCGCCGTCCCTGGCCTGGATGCACGCGATCTGCACGGCGGGACAGTTCTGCGTCGGGTAATGGCGCGAGGTGATCCCTGAGTCGAACCACAGCGCGGCCGCGACCTGGTCCTCGACCGACGGCTGGGCGGCCTTCCAACCGAACCGCCCGATCGTAGGCTCTCCGTCGGGGGCGTCCAGTTCGGCGACACGACCGGAGATTCCGTCGCCGTCTTCGTCGTCGGGATCGGCCGCAGCCCGTAGGTCATCGGCCGGTACAGCTTCGAGAAGCCCCGTGCCCACCATGTGGGGAGCGATCCGTGGTCCCCACACGGTTCCCGGAGGGAACGCGCCCAACTCGGGATCGACCGCATAGACCGGACGACGCAACGAGTAGGGCCCGCCGTCGTCGAACCTACCCTCGGTCTCATCCCACGTCAGCGCCACGCGGCCCTCGGGGCTGACTCCGTTGAGTGCCAGCGTTTGGAGCTGCTCGTTGTAGCGGGCGTCGATCCCGGGCGTTCCGTCCTCACCCACGACCGACGGTCGCAGGACCAGGCCGGGGTGAACCTCGTCCGCGAACATCGGACCCGGTGACGGTCCGTTCTTCAGATGACAGCCCTGGCAGCTACGTGCGTTGAACGTGGGACCGAGCCCATCGCGCTTGTCGTTGAACGTCTGAGTCGCCGAATCGGTGGTGTTGACGCGCCCGACGTTCGGTGTCCACACGTAGTCGAACACGACGAAGCCGTCGGCCGCCCGGTTCTTCTCGGCGGCTGTGGCATTCGGTGCGATTCCGGTGAACGAATCCTCACCCGCTGCTTCGACGGTGGCGCCGCCGCCGAGACGCGGATCGGTGCCGCTCACCTGCTCGTCGCCCCGGATCACCGAGCAGGCACCCACGAGAGCCGCGAGCGCCGCCGTTCCGAGCGCGAGAACCCAAAAGATCCGACCATGGCTCCACGACACGCCGCAAGGTTACCGATGCCGATTCACCGGATCTGCACGCGAAAGAGGCGCCCGAAGGCGCCCCTCTCGAATACTCGTCGAGCCCCGAGACGGGGCAGAGCAAGTAGCAGCTAGAAGCCCATGCCTCCACCCATGTCGCCCATGCCACCCATGTCGGGGGCACCACCGGCGGCTGCGGGGGCCTCTTCGGGCTTGTCGGCCACGACAGCCTCGGTCGTGAGGAACAGCGCGGCGATCGAACCGGCGTTCTGCACCGCCGAGCGGGTCACCTTGGCGGCGTCGATGACGCCGGCCTTCACGAGGTCCTCGTACTCGCCCGTGCGGGCGTTGAGGCCACTCGCACCCTTCAGATGGCGGACCTTCTCCACGATCACACCGCCCTCGAGGCCAGCGTTCGTGGCGATCTGCTTGAGGGGCTCCTCGAGCGCCTTGGCAACCAACTGCATACCGGTCGCCTCGTCACCCTCGGCGTTCTTGGCCGCCGCCAGGAGCTTCGACTGCGCCCGCAGCAACGCCACGCCACCGCCGGGCACGACGCCCTCTTCCACGGCGGCCTTCGTCGTCTGCACAGCGTCTTCGATGCGGTGCTTCTTCTCCTTGAGCTCGACCTCGGTGGCCGCGCCGACCTTGATGATCCCGACACCACCGGACAGCTTCGCGAGGCGCTCTTGGAGCTTCTCGCGGTCGTAGTCCGAGTCGGTGTCCTCGATCTCCTGGCGGATGCGGTTGATCCGGCCCTGAACGTCGGCCTTCTTGCCGGCGCCCTCCACGATGGTGGTCTCGTCCTTGGTGACGATGACCTTGCGGGCGGTTCCGAGCATCTCGACCCCGATGCTCTCGAGCTTGAGGCCGACCTCCTCGGAGATCACCTGGCCACCGGTGAGGATGGCCATGTCCTCGAGCATCGCCTTGCGGCGTTCACCGAAGCCGGGAGCCTTCACCGACACGGACTTGAACGTCCCACGGATCTTGTTGACCACCAGGGTCGCGAGGGCTTCGCCCTCGATGTCTTCGGCGATGATCACGAGCGGCTTGCCCGACTGCATGACCTTCTCGAGCACCGGCAGCACGTCCTTGACCGCCGAGATCTTGCTGCTCACGAGCAGCACGTAGGCGTCGTCGAGGACGGCTTCCATGCTCTCGGGGTCGGTGACGAAGTACGGCGAGATGAAGCCCTTGTCGAAGCGCATGCCCTCGACGAGATCGAGCTCCATACCAAAGGTCTGGCTCTCCTCGACGGTGATCACACCGTCGGTGCCGACCTTGTCGAGCGCCTCGGCGATCGCTTCACCGATCTCCGTGTCGGCCGCCGAGATGGCAGCGACGTTGGCGATGGCGCCGGCGTCGGACTTCACGCTCTTGGAACTGGCCTTGATGGAGTCGACGGCTTCGGCGACGGCGGCCTCGATGCCCCGCTTGAGCGACATCGGGTTGGCGCCGGCGGCGACGTTGCGCAGACCCTCACGGATCATCGCCCAGGCCAGCACGGTGGCGGTGGTGGTTCCGTCACCGGCGACGTCGTCGGTCTTCTTGGCGACTTCCTTGACCAGTTCGGCACCGATCTTCTCGAACGGGTCCTCGAGCTCGATCTCCTTGGCGATGGAAACACCGTCGTTGGTGATCGTGGGGGCTCCCCACTTCTTCTCGAGCACGACGTTGCGGCCCTTGGGCCCCAGCGTGACTCGAACGGCGTCGGCCAACTGGTTCATGCCGGATTCCAGCGCTCGGCGTCCGGTCTCGCTGAAGGCGATCTGCTTTGCCATCGGGTACCCCCTGGGCGTCGTGGCCCGGTTGCGGGTCGGTTTGCGGTCTCGGCGACACCCCGGATCCGGGCTGCCGCAGGCTGTACTGCGTGGTTAGCACTCTCTGAGGACGAGTGCTAACGCTGATTTCACCACTTGCGAGCCTTGCTTCGCAAGTTCTTCTCAGGGGGTCACCGTGAAGGTCGTGGCCATGCCTTCGGCGAAGTGGCTCACCTGGGTGCCGTCGGGCTGCTGCTCCACCAGGTTGCAGAAGAGCACGTAGTCGCCGGGATCCATGGCAAACGTGCCGTCGCAGGCGTCACCTGCCGG
Organism: uncultured Actinomycetes bacterium; assembly: GCA_963704035.1. GTDB lineage: Bacteria > Actinomycetota > Acidimicrobiia > IMCC26256 > JAOSJL01 > JAOSJL01. Next base: position 743,084 of record CAVPGR010000004.1, read on the forward strand.
GTAGGCCTCGATCTCGCCGATCAGCTCCTGGTCCCCGGAGAAAGCGGCTTCGTCCACGGCGCCGTCGTCTGCGGTGGGGAGAGACTCGATGCTCGGTGCGCGAGCGACGACCATCTCGTGAGACTCGGCTCCCGTGTTCTCCGTGGCGAAGCCGATGGAACCGGCGGGCGTGGTAGCGGTCTGGGGGGTGATCGCCCACTCCCGCAGGTCCGTGGCAATCACCGTGTCGGCGGTGGCAATGTCGCCGACGGGTACGCAGAACTCGGTGCCGGTGACCGATTCGGGGCCAGAGTCGTCGCCGATGGACCGGACCTCCCCTCCGTCGTCACCTCCACACGCTCCCAGGAGGAGCGCCATAGAACCCGCAGCGACGGCTGTCCTGACCCATCTCGTTTTCGACATGTTCCCTCTCCTTGGTTTCTCGGTCTTCGTGCGGTCAAACGTTCTGGAGCGACGCTTCGCCACCCGGTGACGGCCAGCAGCGCGAGAGCCACGAGCGCGACGACATGGCCGAACTGATCTGCGCCACCGAGGTTCCGGTAGTCCGGCAGGAGGGTCCCCGAGCGCCCGAACGGCGGGCTGGGTCGTGCTCTCCAGATCCACGATGAGCGTGGCGGAACCGGACAGGACTTCGGCGAACAGCCACGCGGTCGAGAGCGCACCGACCGCCAGGCCGGCCCCGAGGAGCCCGCGGCAGCGGGGCACGGTTCGTGCGTTCCTCGGCAAAAATGCGCCCGGCCCACCAGGCGACGGCCAGGACCACGACTGGCAGGATCACCACGACCTGCCGGCCGGGCCATGACCAGCCGTGCATCGTCAGCGCCACGAAGGTGGCGACACCCCAGCCGACCGCCAGTGGTGCCACGAGCGCCGCCCATCCCCTGGGGCGTCGGCGGATGAGCGCTGCGAGAGCGGGTATCGCGAGCAGGTACGCGGGCTGCCACGGAACGAGCCCGAAGGACCGGTCGAACAGCAGGCCCGAGGCACGTGCGCTGCGCCCGATGTAGTCGGGTTCGCTCCCGACCACGGAGAACTCGCCTCCCGTGAAGTGCAGTCCGCTCGCGTACGCGGTCCAACCCCCGTAGATCACCTGGTGGGCAGCCAGGAACACGAGTGATCCCAGCGCCAGGCCTCCCCCGAACAGCACGGCTCTGCGGACATCGCCGGGTTCCGAGCGTCGCACGAGAAGTACGATCCCGACGACGCCGAGAGCCGCCGCCACCGGCACGTACTTCGCCGACAGCCACGGCAGGGCGAGAACGGCGAGCGCGAGGCCCACGACTCCACCGCGCCGCATCGGCCCGGTGAGAGCGGCGATGCCGAGCGTCATGACGAGCGCGGCCGGGAGTTCGGGGTAGATCTGCGTGGCGTAGATCGAGAGTGGTGGAGCGAGTGAGAAAGCGAGAACCGTCAGAGCGGCGACCGCCGGGGGGACGGCGAAGCGTCGGACGGCCACCCACGTCAACGTGGCTGCCAGCAACCCGGCGAGCACAGCGACGGTGAGCTTGGCGGCGACCCATCCCCCGAGGCGTACCGGGAGGGCCAGCACGACGGGCAACAGGGGGTCATGCGGGCTGATCCGGGTGCCGTCGTCGCGCAGCGCCGCCTGTTGGGGAAGCGCCTCTTCATGGAAGATGCGATAACGGCCGTCGGCACGTTCGTCGGCGATGTCGAGGGTGCCGTCCTCCCCGACGCTGATCGCGCTCATCAGGTACTGAGGCTCGTCGCCGGTCACACTGCCCGCCGTCGGACGCACGCGCCGCGATGCCGGGCGCCACGAACAGGGTGACGACGACACCCACGAGCACACACAAGAAGATGATGCGTCCCTGGCGCGCGCATATGCGCGCGCCAGGGACGCATCTTCGGGATCATGACAGCGTGTCCATGCGGCGGATCGTCAGCAGCCAGGTGAGAACGCCCGACAGGGCGATCAACACGAGCGCCGCGAGGCCGGCTTCGGCGTAGAAGAGGTCTTCTGTCCGGTCGAAGATCCGCGTCGCCAGAGTCTGGAAGCCGATCGGGGCCAGCAACAGGGTGGCGGGAAGCTCCTTCATGGTCGACAACACGACGAGCCCGGTTCCCGCGGCCAGCCCCGAGCGCATGAGGGGCAGGTCGATCGACACGACCCTGCGGGCGCGTCCGGCGCCCAACGCCTGGGCCGCATCGTGGAGGCGGTCGGGGACGCCGGAGACCGCGACCTGCCCCGCCCGCAGTGCCTGCGAACCGAAGTTGACGACGTAGGCGATGATCAGCAGGGGGAACGACAGGTACAGCGAGTTGAGAACCGGCGCGTTGACGACCCAGAACACGATCGCCAGAGCGATCACGAGCCCCGGGAGCGCGAAGGCGCTCACGACCATCACGTCGTAGGTGCCGGCCAGCCGCGATCGGTACCGGGTCGTGAGGTAGGCGAGCGGGAGCACAACGGAAGTCGCGACGGCTCCCGCCACGACGGAGATCCACACGGTGTTCCACGCGGGTTGCACGACGTCTCCGAAGGCCAGGGTGCCGTCGAGGACGCCGCGGGCCACCCACTGGCCCAGCACGACCACGGGAGCCGCCAGTGCCACCGCAACCAAGGCCCCGACGAACAGCAGCGCAGGGATCTTCCATGCCCCGAGGTCCGCGCGTGGCGCACGGCGCCCTGCCGACACCGCCTCCACGGTGAAGCGGCGTCGCTGGACGCGGCGTTCCGCCGCGACGACGACCAGCGCGATCACCGCGAGCAACAGGCTCAGTGCGAGAGATGTCGGCTGCGCGAGCAACCGACTCGAGAAGATGCGCGTCGTGAGGGTGTCGTAGCGCAGCAACGTGACAGCACCGAAGTCGCTCAACGTGTACAGGAAGACGAGCAGTGAACCGGCGGCGATCGCTCCTCGGCTCTGAGGAAGAACAACGGTGCGGAAGACCGATACCGGCGAGTGTCCGAGCGTGCGCGCCGCTTCCTCCAGGGTGGGCGGAAGCGAGGCGAACCGTGCCGCCACGAGCAGGTACACGTAGGGGTACGTGAAGAGCGTCAAGACGACGTACGCGCCCCAGAAGCCCTCCGGGCGGTCGATACCGAGATCGAAGAGGCCACCGGGCGCGAACGCTGCGAGCAGCGCGAGTGCGCCCACGAAACTCGGAACCACCAGAGGTAGCGCGGCCAGCACCCCGAGGACGGAACGGCCCGGTAGATCGCTGCGTACGAGCAACCAGGCGAGAAGAGTGCCGACAACAGCGGAGGTCAGCGCCACCGACGTGGCCAGAACGAGTGACCGACGGGCCGGCGCGAGCGCCCCTTCGTCGAGCAGCAGGTCGGCGAGGTCCCCGACGTTCGCGAGGTTCTTCCAGATCAGGTATCCGAGGGGTGCGGCGAAGGCCACCGCCACCACGGTGGAGACCACCCACAGGACGAGCGGAGCCCGCCGTTGGCGAGATACCCGCGGCGGTGGGGTCGGCGGGAGTCCCGCCGCCTCAGCCGGGGCCGAGACCGCTGTCACTGATCAGTTCGCGGGTCCGGGACAGGTCGCCCCCGAGAGCGCCGAACGACACCACGGGTGACTCGATGCCCTCGAGGGGAGGAAGGTCGACGGTGGGATCCACTCCCGCGGCAAGCGGGTACTCGAACGTCTCGGCGGCGAAAAACTGCTGCGCCTGGTCGCCGAGCAGGAACGCGATCAACTGGTCGGCCTCGTCGGGACGGGGTGCGGTGTCGATGACGCCGGCCCCGGTGACGAGTACGAGTGTGCCCACATCGGCATCGGCGAAGAACGCGTTCTCCGTGGGCGTGTCGGGATTCTCGGCCTCGGCCCGCTCGTTGTAGTAGTGGTTCACGAGACCCATGTCGACCTCACCGCGCGCGACGGCTTCGAGGATGGCCGTGTTGTTGGCGTACGTCTGAGCGTCGTTGTCGGCCATTCCCTCGAGCCACGCAGAGGTCTCGTCGTCGCCGATCACCTCGCGCATCCCCGAGACGAAGTCCTGGAACGACCCGTTCTCCGGCGCGACGCCCACCCGACCGGCGTATTCCTCGTTCACGAGATCGAAGACCGACTCGGGAAGCTCGTCCTCGCTGACGGCGTCGGTGTTGTAGACCAGGACACGAACCCGTGCCGAGAGGCCGACCCACTCGCCGTCGGGGTCCCGGAACCTCTCGTCGACCAGATCGAGCGTCTCGGGTGACAGCTTGCTGAGTCGACCGTCGGCTTCGACAAGACCCAGAGCGCCGGGACTCTGGGAGATGAAGACGTCGGCCGGCGAACGGTCGCCCTCCGACTCGATGAGCAGCGCCAGGTCGGCCGACTGTCCGTAGCGGACGTCGATGTCGATCCCGGTCTCGTCGGCGAACTGGTCGAGCAGCGGACCGATGAGGTTCTCGGTACGACCGGAATAGACGGTGAGGGTGTCACCCGAGGATCCGGTACACCCGGCGGCACCGAGGCCGGCAACGAGTGCGGCAACCAGACCGAGAGCCACGACGAGGACGCCGCGACGTGCGCTGTTCATGACGGCGCATTCTGCCGAAGGTGCGTCGACTTGTCAAGTGAGCCTAACCTTAGTCACTGCGGCCGCCCTCTCCACCGCTCTCGCTGTCGCCCGGGTTCGGGGCGGTGCTCGGGACCGGGGAGGTCCCGGGACCGGTGCCGAAACCCAGGACATCGCCCACCACGCTGACCGACACCCGATCACCGGGCTCGAAGGCTCTGCCCGGGCCGATCCGGGAACGGATCGTCGTGAGATCGGGAAGCTCCACGTCGACGAGTTGGTCGTGGCCGAAGTACGTGGCGTGGCGCACGGTGCCCCGCCCCGAACCGTCGAGACGGAGCTTCACTGTCTCCGGCCGGACCACCACGTCGACGCTCCCGGCGGGCAGCGGCGCCGTCGGTCGGAGGCTCCCGATGACGGTGGCGATCGACTCGCCGTCGCTCGTGCCGGCCAGAACGTCCGCCTCGCCGACGAAGGTGGCCACGAACGGGTCCGCGGGTCGAGCGTAGAGGTCGACCGGTTCGGCGACCTGGTGGAGCCGGCCCGCGCGCATGACCGCGACCCTGTCGGCGACGCTGAGCGCCTCTTCCTGGTCGTGTGTGACGATGATCGCCGTCGCGCCGGCCGCGGTGAGAATCTCGCGCACCTCGGTGCGCACCGTGACGCGCATGGCAGCGTCGAGGTTCGAGAACGGCTCGTCGAGCAACACGATCGCTGGCTCCGGCGCCAGAGCACGCCCGAGGGCGACCCGTTGCTGCTGCCCACCCGACAGTTCGTGCGGATGCCGGTCGCCGTACCCGGCGAGGCCCACGAGGTCCAGGACCTCCGAGACCCGGGCACCCCGCGCGGCCCTGTCGCTTCGGCCGGATCGTCCGGTGAGGCCGTAGGCGATGTTTCGTTCCACGCTCAGATGCGGGAAGAGGGCGTAGTCCTGGAAGACGAGCCCGATGTGGCGCCGCTCGGGTGGTACCCACTCGTCGGGTCCGGCCACCACGTCGCCCGCCACGGTGATCGTGCCGCCGTCGGGTCGCTCCAGGCCCGCGAGCAGGCGCAGCATCGTCGTCTTGCCACAACCCGACGGGCCCAGGAGCGCCATCACCTCTCCGGTGCGGACCTCGAGGTCCACACGGTCGACGGCGACCACGTCGCCGAAGGTTCGGGTGAGGCCGTGGGTGAGCACGGCCGGGGTGTCCGCCACGGGAGTTAGGCTAGCCTTACCTGACCGAGCCTCACCTGACCGACCGGCCCCGTGTGGGGCCTGCAACTGCGGAGGGCACACACCTTTGGCCGAGATCCACGACGCCACCGAGCACTACCTGGAAGCCATTCTCGAACTCGAGGAGGAGGGCGTCACGCCGCTGCGGGCCCGTCTCGTGGAGAACCTGGGCCTGTCGGCTGCCGCGGTCTCCGAGAACATCCAGCGCCTCGAAGACCAGGACCTCGTGACCATGAGCGACGACCGGGCACTCGGGCTCACCCCGAAGGGTCGGGAACTCGCTACCTCCGTCGTCCGGCGCCACAGGCTCGCGGAGCGACTCCTCGTCGACGTGATCGGTCTCGAGTGGGAGAAGGTCCACCGCGAGGCCGACCGGTGGGAACACGCCATCTCTGCTGACGTCGAGGAAAAGCTCGTAGAGCTCCTGGGTGATCCGGCCACCTGTCCCCACGGCAACCCGATCCCGGGTTCGTCGCATCCCATCCACGACGGGCCGATGGTTCGTCTGACGGAAGCGGGACCGGGACCGGTGACGGTCACGCGCATCAGCGAGAAGCTCGAGACCAACGACGAGTGGCTCCACCTGCTCGCGGGAGCGCGGATGACGCCGGGTTGTCGCGCCACGATCGTGGACTCAACGCCCGACGGCGTGCATGTGGAGACCCCTACAGGGACGACCACGATCCCCGACGACGTGGCCTCCCTGATGTTCGTTTCCCCCTGAGCGCCCGAGCGCGGATCTGACGTCGGGTCTCAGTCCGGGCGGCGTGCCCGCACGGCGACCGCGACCCATTCGAGATCGGCGCCTTCCCCAGCGTCCTCGTGTTCGTGGGCCGGGACCTCGACCCTCTCCGCCCGTTCGATCCCCAGCGCCGACAGCTCCGAAGCGAGGATGTCAACGGTGACGAAGTCGGCGACGTCGAAACCGGCGCTCTCGAACCGCGGATGCATCGATCGGTCCCAGTCGACGACGAGAATCGTCCCGCCGGGTGCCACCGCCTCGACCGCCGCCGTCAGAGCGTTCGCACGTCCGGTGGCATCGGGAAGTGCGAAGTTGCTGACGACGAGGTCGAACTGCCGGGTCGGGGTCCATCGCGCGAGATCGCCGACCTCGAATGACGCGGCGACACCCAGGCGCTCGGCGTGGCTGCGCGCCGACGAGATCGCCTTCGGCGACACGTCGATGCCGAGAACATCCCAGCCGCGTCGGGCGAGCTCCAGCGCGTTGCCTCCGGCACCGCATCCCAGGTCGAGCGCTGTTCCCGGCGTGAGGCCGGCGACACGTTCGAGGAGTTGGGTGTCGACCTCGAGCGCGTCGGCACCGGCGCCGGAGTAGACGCTGTCCCAGTCGAACTCCGTCATCGGCCGAGGAGTCAGCCGCCGGCGACGGCGGGGACGATGCTCACGACCTGGGAATCGGCGACGGCGGTGTCGAGGGCGTCGAGGAAGCGAATGTCCTCATCGGCGACGAACACGTTGACGAAACGCCGCAACGTGCCGTCGCTCTCGAAGAGCCGTTCGTCGAAGCCCGGATGCGAGCTCTCGAGCGCCTTCAGAACCTCGGAGACGGTTGCCCCTTCGACCTCCACCTCGGACTCCCCGCCCGAGAGGGTACGGAGTTGGGTGGGGATACGGACCGTGACGGCCATGAATGCTCTCCTCGTTCCTACTTCTCGGTTTCTGCTACTCGTCGGGTGACAACTCGGCGTCGAACGCCTCGAGGGTCGGTTCGATCTCGGCGGTCGGTCCCACGTGCGACGACACGGCCTCGATCGTCTTGAGGCCGTGGCCCGTGACATAGATCACGACCCGCTCGTCGGGCCGCACGACGCCGGCGGCAGCCAGCTTCGCCAGGGTCCCGACCGTCACGCCCGCGGCGGTTTCGCCGAAGATGCCTTCGGTGCGTGCGAGCAGCCGGATCCCCTCGACGATCTCGTCGTCGGTGACCGACTCGATCACTCCACCCGTCTGATGCGCCGCATCGAGCGCGAAGTAGCCGTCGGCGGGGTTCCCGATCGCGAGGGACTTCGCGATCGTGGACGGCTTGACCGGCTTGATCGTGTCGGAGTCGTCGCGAAAGGCCACCGCCACGGGTGAACAGCCCTCGGCCTGGGCACCGCTCATGCGAACCGCCGGGGCCTCATCGGTGAGACCGACCGTGTGCAGTTCGTCGAACCCCTTGCGGATCTTCGTGAACTGCGAACCGCTCGCGATCGGGACCACCACGTGGTCGGGGTACTCCCAGCCGAGCTGCTCCACCGTCTCGTACGCCAGGGTCTTCGAACCCTCCGCGTAGTAGGGGCGGATGTTGACATTGACGAACGCCCACTCGTAGGTGCTGGCCAGCTCGGCGCACAGCCGGTTCACGTCGTCGTAGTTCCCCTTCACGGCCACGAGGGTCCCGCCGTACACGGCCGTCGTCACGACCTTGCCGGCTTCGAGATCGGCGGGGATGAAAACGAAGCTGCGCAACCCCGCATGCGCGGCGTGCGCGGCCACGGAGTTCGCCAGGTTGCCCGTGGAGGCACACGACGCGGTCTTGAAACCGAACTCGAGCGCCTTCGACAACGCCACCGCGACGACCCGGTCCTTGAACGAGCCCGTCGGGTTGAGCGTGTCGTTCTTGACCCAGACCTCTCCGAGCCCGAGCTCCGCGGCGAGACGGTCGGCGCGCACGAGTGGTGTGAAGCCGGCCCCCAGATCGACCGAGGCTCCGCGGTCGGCGGGGAGAAGATCCGAATATCGCCAGATGCTCGACGGCCCGCGTTCGATGCTCTCCCGCGACACCGAATCGGAGATGGCCTCGTAGTCGTACGACACCTCGAGCGGGCCGAAACACCACTCACACGTGAAGATCGGAGCGATCTCGAAGTCGCGTCCACATTCACGACATCGAAGCCCGGTTACATGTGCCACGTCCGCCTCCTGTGCCGCCGACGGCTCGTGCCGCCGGTCCTCGACGCGCTCGTGAGCGCCTCGAGCGGGAGACCGCTCGTGGCGTGCTCATCGTGCAGGCATTGGCACCGGATGTCCCCGGAGTGTGGGCGGATCTCGCCCTTCCGGGTCACTGGTTGCCGCGGCGTCGTCGGGCCTGTCCCTCAGCCGCTCTCGATGAGCGCGTTGGCACCATTCTGACAGTTCCCACCAAGGCGAGCAAAGCGCTTGTCGTACAGTGGTGCGCGATGCCCCACCCGTTGAGTTCAGCCGGTGATTTCGCCGCGTCGGAGCTCGCCGCCCGCAAAGCCGACCAGGCCCTCACGGTTTCGGTGTGCCTGCCTGCACGCAACGAGGTTTCCACGGTGGGCCCGATCACCACGGCAATCCGCGAGCGCCTCATCGAGGAGACACCGCTCGTCGACGAGATCCTGGTCCTCGACGACCGGTCCACCGACGGCACGGCTGAAGCGGCACGGAACGCAGGTGCCGACGTCGTGGCCGTGCAGAGCGTGCTGCCTGAGGCGGGCCCCGGCGACGGCAAAGGAAACGCCCTGTGGAAGTCGCTGTTCGCCGGCAACGGTGACCTCGTGTGCTGGGTCGACTCCGACATCCGGAACTTCGATCCGGCGTTCGTGGTGGGCCTACTCGGCCCCCTGCTGAGCGATACCGACACGTGTTTCACGAAGGGCTTCTACCACCGTCCGGTCAGCGAAGGCGCGGGCAGCGCGCGCGGCGGGCGCGTCACCGAGTTGATGGCACGGCCGGTGATCTCACGGTTCTTCCCTGCTCTCACCCGGTTCGTGCAACCCCTCGCCGGCGAGTACGCGGGGCGGCGGCGTCTCCTGGAGACCCTGCCGTTCGTCGAGGGCTGGGGTGTGGAGCTCGGTCTTCTCATCGATGTCGTCGCACGCGTCGGTGTCGACGCCGTGGCGCAGGTCGACCTCGGAACGCGGGAGCACCGCAACCGTCCGCTCTCCGAACTCGGGCCGCAGGCGACGGCGATCCTCACGACGGCGCTACGCCGAGCCGGCGTCGGGCACCCGGCTTCCGACAGTTTCTCGCTCGACCGCGCCGTGACCGCGGAGCTCGTGCGCTTCGACGACGGTCACGGTATCGAACACATCGACGTCAACGTGGCAGAGCGCCCTCCCATCATCGAGATCCCCGCCTACCGCGCCAAGTTCGGCCGCGAACTCTCCGCTTAGGCCACACACGCTGTGTCCCCGCGCGTTCTCTACACCGACATCGACGGCACTTTGGTCGGGCCCGGTGGGAACCTGCTCGCCGACTCCGACGGCGAACCCTCAGATGTTGCCGTGGCGGCACTGTTACGAGCCAAGGCAGCGGGTCTGGAGATCGTCGGCCTCTCGGGACGTGCTCAACTCCGGATGTTCGAGTTGGCGCGTCTCGTGGGCATGCGGTCGTGGATCTGCGAGCTCGGGGGTGTGCGCATCTACGAGCGGGGCGACGAGACCGTGCTCGACACGGGTGCGTACGACTCGCCGACACCTCTTCCCGACGCGTTGGCCGAGGCTCTTGCGATGCTCGAAGAGGCTATCGACACGCTCGAGGAGCACGACCCCTGGAACGAGGGTCGGGAGGTCTCGGTCATGCTGCGCGGCGACTGCGACGTCGCGGAAGCAGAGCGGCTGCTGGCCGAGCGGGGATTCGGATGGGCCGGCGTGACCGACAACGGCGTGCTGCCGAGGTCGGTTCCGACCCTTCCCGACTTGGAACGCGTCCGCATCTACCACGTGGCGCCACGAGGGCTCTCCAAACGCAACGGGATCGTGGCCGACCAGCGTCACCGTGGTCTGGACCCGAACGACTGCGCCGTGGTCGGCGACGCCGCGTCCGATCTGGAGTGTGCAACGGTCGTCGGGCGTTGCTTCATCGTCGCAAACGCCCTGCGCAAGGACCCACAACTCGCCGAGCGTGTTGGCGACGTTCCCAACGTCACCGTCACGGCCCGCGGCCACGGATCGGGCTTCGCCGAAGCCGTCGACACCCTGATCGCCGCTCCCGACGAGTAGTCGGGGTCCTCGCGAGTTCAGCGGCCCGACAGAACCGACGTGCCGAGTTCGACGGCGGCCTCCTCGGCCAAGAGGGCCGCCCGGGCCTGAGCGTCGTCGAGATCCCAGGCCCTGTCCCGGAGCGTGAGCGGCGCGCGGCCGTGGGCCACCGAGATCTCCTCGGCGCTCGACGCGACGCAGTCACCGCAGATCACCGCCCGCGCCGGCACGCCGAGGTCGGCGGACAGAGCCAGCACGCCGCCGACGACCTTCCCTCCGAGGCTCGAAGCGTCGAGATGTCCCTCCCCGGTCACGACGAGGTCGGCGCCCTCGATCAGGTCTGCGAGGCCCGTCGCATCAGCGACCACGTCGAAGCCGGATTCGAGCACGGCACCGATCGCGGCGAGACCGCCCGCGAGGCCGCCGGCGGCTCCACCGCCGTCGAGCGGGCGGACGTCGACCCCCGTGCGCTCGAGATACTCGTCGGCCAGGCGCTCCAGACGACGACGGAGCAGGGCGACCTGGGCACGCGTGGCCCCCTTCTGGGGGCCGAAGATCTCCGCGGCGTCGACGAAGTGGGTCGTCACGTCACACGCGATCGTGACGGGCACACCCGACAGCGCCCACCCGAGTGCCGTGACCGCTGCCAGACCTCCGTCGGTCGTCGCCGACCCACCGACCCCCACCAGGACCCGCGGAGCGCCCCGCCCGATGGCGTCGGCGATCAGCTCGCCGGTCCCCCGTGTGGCGGCGCGGAGTGCGTCGTTGTGCTCCCCTACGAGCGCCAGCCCGCTCGCCCGGGCCATCTCGATGACGGCCGTCCCGTCGCTCAGCACACCCCAGGCCGCATCCACCGGATCGCCGAGTGGCCCGGTGACCCGTGTGGTCCGAGAAGCTCCGCCACCCGCCAGAAGGGCGTCGAGGGTTCCCTCGCCGCCATCGGCCATCGGGATCCCGTGGACCGTGTCGAAACCCGCCCGACGAAGCCCGGCGACCATGGCGTCCGTGGCCTCGGCGGCTGTGAGCGAGCCACGGAACTTGTCCGGGCAGACGACGGCGGTGGGCACCACGGTAGATTGACGCGACCGCGCTCGAGGTGCGAACCAGACTGACGGGTGGCGAAGCGGAATCGGGGGAACCGGCCCCGGACGGGAGAACGATCCACGGTGCTCGAGCGTGTCCCGCTACTCCACAAGGAGCTGGCGAACTACGAGGACGTGGTCGGCGCGGAGGTCATCGACCGGATCAGGGCACTCGCCGCGCCTTTACGCGGAAAGCGCGTTCTCCACCTGAACGCCACGGCCTACGGCGGCGGTGTCGCCGAGCTTCTCGCCACCCACGTTCCACTGCTCGTCGATCTGGGTCTCGATGCCGAGTGGCACGTGATGGAGGGAAGCGACGAGTTCTTCGCCGTCACGAAGGGGATGCACAACGCACTCCAGGGCGCCAGCATCCCCTGGACCCACGACATGCAGCGGATCTACCTCGAGCGGGTTCTCGCCAACGCCACGGATCTCGCCGATGGCTGGGACTACGTCGTCATCCACGATCCGCAACCGGCCGGAATCCTGAGCTTCCTGGAAGGATCGCCTGTGGCGCGCCAACTCGAACGCGCCAAGTGGATCTGGCGCTGCCACATCGACCTCACCGCTGCGAACCCCGACGTGTGGGGCTTCCTCGCCCCGTTCATCAGCCACTACGACGCCTCTATCTGGACGATGGAGGAGTTCATTCCCGACGGCTTCGACCGCGCGGGCGCCCTCATCGCACCACCCACTATCGACCCGCTGTCGGTGAAGAACCTCGAGCTCCAGACTCCGTTCGTCGACGAGATCTGCCGGCAGTACGGACTCGATCCGCACCGCCCGATCGTCTGCCAGGTCAGTCGCTACGATCCCTGGAAGGACCCCGTGGGAGTGATCCAGGCGTTCCGACTCGTGCGCGACGAGGTTCCTGGCGCCCAGCTCCTGCTCGCCGGCTCGATGGCGACCGACGACCCCGAAGGGTTCCACTACTGGCAGCTCACCGAGGAGGCCGCGGGCGGTGACCCCGACATCTTCCTCCTGTCGAACATCCAGCAGGTCGGGGCCGTACAGATCAACGCGTTCCAGCGTGCGGCCGGCGTGGTGATACAGAAGTCGCTGCGCGAGGGCTTCGGCCTCACCGTGAGCGAGGGCCTCTGGAAGGGCCGACCGGTCGTCGGTGGTCGAGCCGGGGGTATCACGCTCCAGATCGAAAACGGTGTGAACGGCTACCTCGTCGACAGCGTCGAGGAGTGCGCGGCCCGCACGATCGAACTGCTCCAGAATCCCGGGCCGGCCGACGGAATGGGCGAGGCGGGAAGAGAGAAGGTGCGACAGGAGTTCGTCAGCACGCGGGAGCTCGAGGACTACCTCCGATTGTTCGCGGACCTCGACGCATCCCGATGATCATCGTCTCTCACCGCGGGCCATTCTCGTTTCGACGCGTCGACGACGGCTTCGAGGCGCGCCGCGGCGCCGGCGGTGTCGTCAGTGCACTCGGGCCGCTTCTCCTCGGCGATGACGCCCCCGGACGCTTGTCCGACGAACCCGTTCGCTGGGTAGCTGCGGCGATCGGCGACGACGACAGGGCGGCGGTCGAGGCCGGTATGGCCGAGGTCGACGAGCTCGACCTGCACCTCCTCGCGCTCGATCCCGCCCAACACCGCTCCCACTACGAGGTCATCTCGAACGCAACGCTCTGGTTCGTGCTCCACGGCATGTACGACCTCGTGCGGCGTCCACGTTTCGACGAGCGCTTCTTCGAGGCGTGGGACGCCTACGTCGCGGTGAATGCCGCCTTCGCAGAGACCGTGGCCGAATTCGCCTCTCCCGGAGAGACGGTTCTCGTGCAGGACTACCAGTTGTTCCTCGTCCCGGGAATGCTGCGCGACGCCCGGCCTGACCTCGCCATCACCTTCTTCTGCCACACGCCGTTCTGCGGTCCGAACTCGATGCGCGTCCTGCCCGATGCCGTCGCCACGGCAATCTGCTCGTCGGTCGCCGCGGTGCCGACCGGTTTCCACACACAGCGCTGGGCCCGTGCTTTCGAGGCCGGCGTGCACGAGATCCTCGGCGAGGACGCGACACCGACCACCTTCGTGGCGCCGCTCGGGCCCGACCGTTCGGCACTCGCCGACGTGCTCGACTCCGAGCGGGCCGTCGAAGCCGCCGGCGCGCTCGACGCCCTGGTGGCGGATCGTGCGGTGATCGTACGCAGCGACAGAATCGAGCCGTCCAAGAACATCGTGCGCGGATTCCTCGCCTACGACCTTCTGCTCGAGAAGTTCCCGCGGTGGCGGGGCTCCGTCGTGTTCGTCGCGATGCTCTACGGGTCACGTGAAGGCCTACCCGAGTACCTCGCCTACCGATCAGAGGTCGAACAGGCCGTCGAGAACGTCAACCGACGGTGGCGAGCCGACTCCTGGGATCCCGTGCTTCTGTTCACCGACGACGACTTCCCCCGCAGCCTCGCGGGGCTCGCCCGTGCCGACGTGCTGTTCATCAATCCGATCCGTGACGGCCTCAACCTCGTCGCCAAGGAGGGCCCCGTCATCAACCGCCACGACGCGGTTCTCTGCCTGTCGCCCGAAGCAGGCGCCTGGGCGGAGTTGGAAGGCGCCGCCGTGGCGGTCCACCCCTACGACCTCGTGCAGGCAGCATCCGCCCTCGACGAGGCCCTCGCCATGGATCCCGCGGAACGTCGGCACCGCGCCGACGACCTGCGCCGGCTCGCCGCGGCGCGCACGCCCGCGGACTGGCTCACGGACCAGCTCGACGCCGCTCGCTGAGAGCGTCGGCCAGCCCGTGCAGCGCGGCGGCCAAACCCGCGGGTCCGTCAACGACCACGTCGACGCGTGCGACCAGTTCATCGGGCATCTCCGACGACCGCACGCCGATCCGACACGCGTCCACCAGAACTCCGGATTCGCGGAGGAAGTCGAGCCGATCGAAGGCCGGGAGATCACCCACGTCGTCGCCCGCGAAGCACGCGCGGTTGCACCCCTCGAGAAGAGCCTCCACCGCGTCGCCCTTGTCCACCTCGACGGGAGGGCGGAGCTCCACCGACATGCGCCCCTGTTGAGGGATGGCGAGCCCGAACGTCGCCGATAGTTCGGTCGCGCACTCCTCCACCTCCGCCTGTCGCGCCGGATCGCGCCGCCAGTGCAAGGTCACCGTGAGGTCCTTGTGCTCCACCAGCAGGCCCGGGAGACGCTCGCGGGCAGTCTCCACCGCCCCGGCAACGGCGGGGCGGTAGGCCTCCGCGCGGGGATCGACGTGATCAACGCCCCCGACGCGTCGGACCAGGCCGTAGAGGCCGGCCAGTTCCACTTGGGGGAGGTCGATCTGATCGGCGAGGAAGGCCACGGGACGGCCGCTCACGACCCCGACCCGGTGGATACGCCCGACCAGGCGGGCGAGCGCGTCGCGTGCGTCGGGCAGGATCACCGCATCCGACGGTTCAGGAACGATGGGTGCCAGCGACCCGTCGAAGTCGACGAGGACGGCCGCGTGTGCCGGGTCGGCTGCCAGGTCGGCGAGCGCTGCCCGCCCCACGCCGGCTCAGCCGGCGGCAGCGGGTGCCGCGGTGGTCTCGGTGGTGTCCGTCGCCGGCGGGCCGAGGATCACGATGCAGTCGGCTTCCTCGGCAGCAGCGGGAAGCGGATCGAGAGCGTTGTCGACGACCGCGCCACCGCCCACAGCCGCGGCGAGTGGCTCGGCGTCTCCGGCGAACGCAGCGGTGCAGTACACGACCGTGTTGTCACGCGGGGTCGTGTCGGAGGCCGACAGGATCTGGTATCCGAGCGGACGCAGTTCGTCGCTCTTGGTGGCGGCCGCGCCGAGGGGTGCCGAGGCGTTGTAGACACGGACGCGAATTGCACTGGGAGCGTTGGTGGGAGGCGGCGCCTCGCCGGTCGTCGTGGTGACGTCGCCGCCGAGCGTCGTGGTCGTCTCCGAGGGTTGTGCATCGCCCACGGGGCCGCTCGAGCCGTCGTCGACGACGTTGAGCAGGACGATGCCGAGGATCACCGCCAGGCCCACGAGGATCCCACCGCGCACCGTGGCGTTCGAGCCGGCGGCCGATCCGCGCGTCGGGCCTCGACGCCCGGGATCTTCTGGTTCGGTCATGGGGTCCCCCGATCGGCGAGGCCCCTGGGCCTACGAAAACGGCACAGGGTATCCATACGCGTCCATCGTGGTCGCAGGTTGATGTTCGACAGCATACGCGGTGTGTCCCGACCATCACGGAGCATCTTGGCTTCGTCCGTTTCGCCGCTTCGCCGCTTCGCCGTTCCGCCGTTCCGCCGTCCCGTCCGTCCGGGCTCGTGCTGCCTTCGCCGGCCAGAGCCGGGTGTCGGGCTCGAACCGACGACCTCTTCTTTACAAGAGAAGTGCTCTACCCACTGAGCTAACCCGGCATGTGCTCCGAAGGCCACGAGGCTAGCCGTGTCGTCGAGCGCGGGCGACGGCGTAGGCCGCCACGGCCGCCGCGGCGCTGACGTTGAGCGACTCCAGTGCACCGTGCATGGGAATCCGGGCCAGCACGTCGCTGCGTTCGCGAGCCAGGCGTGACATCCCTGCACCTTCGGCTCCGAGCACGAGCGCCACGGGCTGGTCGAGCAGTGCGACGTCGGCGACGTCGGCGGTCCCGCGCTCGTCGAGCCCCACGACCCAGCATCCCTCCTGATGAATCCGCTCCAGCGCTCCCGGGATGCCACCCACGCGAACGATCGGCACGTGTTCGACGGCGCCCGAGGCCGCCTTGACCGCAGCCGGGGTGAGCCGAGCGCCGCGGTGCCGTCCGACGACGACACCCGTCGCACCCGCCGCATCCGCTGTCCGGAGTACGGCGCCGAAGTTGCGCGGATCGGTCACACCGTCGAGCACGAGGAGGAACGCGTCGTCGGCAGCGGCCAATGGGCCGAGCCGTGCCTCGGCCACCGGTTCGGCGCGGGCGACGACGCCCTGCGGGTTGTCGGTGTGTGACATTCGTGCCAGCTCGTCGGAGTCGACGCAACGGACAGCGACGTCGGCGGCACGAGCGGCAGCAGTGATCTCGCTGAACGCGTTGTCGTCGTGGTTCGCTACGAGGGTGACCGAGTGGACGGGGCGTCGCCGTGCCCTGAGGAGCTCGAGCACCGCCCGCCGACCCTCCACACGGTCGCCGCCGAGGCCGCCTATCGGTGCCACACCGTGCCGTGCGCCGTGTCCTCGAGCGTCACGCCGAGAGCCGCCAGTTCGTCGCGGATCCGGTCGGCCTCGGCGAAGTCCTTGGCGTTTCGGGCCTTGTCGCGGGCGGCGACCATGGCCGCGATCCGTTCGTCGCCGGGCGATTCCACCCCGCCCGCGGCTTCGCCGGCCGCCGAAAGACCGAGAACATCCAGCAGATGGGTGACGGTGGCGAGCGCTCGGCCGGCGGAATCGTGGTCTTCGGCATCGATGGCCTGGTTCGCCCGGCGGACGGTGTCGAACACGACGCCGACGGCGCCGGGTGTGTTGAGATCGTCATCCATGGCCTCGCAGAAGGCTGCCACCACAGCCGGGTCCGCTCCGGCCGACGCGTCGTCACGGGTGTCGGGGACGGCTATGCCGGCTGTTTGTGCCCGCCGCATGAGGGCGTCGAGGCGCTCGAGGCCCGCCGCCGAGGCGTCCATCTCCGTGCGGCCCATCTCCATCGGCTTTCGGTAATGCCTCTGGAGAACGAGGAGGCGAAGCGCGCGGGGGTCGTGGTCCTCGAGGACCTCACCCAGCGTCGTGAAGTTACCCAGGGACTTCGACATCTTCTCGCCGCCGACCACGACCATCCCGGAATGCATCCAGTGCCGGGCGAAAGGTCGACCGGCGGCTTCGGCTTGCGCCCGCTCGTTCTCGTGATGCGGGAAGACCAGGTCATCACCACCACCGTGGAGATCGAAACTCTCACCCAGGAGCCCCAGCGACATGGTCGAACACTCGATGTGCCAACCCGGTCGTCCCTCACCCCACGGCGAGGGCCAGGTGGGTTCGCCCGGCTTGGCCGCTTTCCAGAGGGCGAAGTCGAGGGGTGAGCGCTTCTGATCGTCGATGTCGACGCGTGCCCCGGCCCCCTCGAGGAGATCCGCGGTGGTGCGGTGCGAGAGAGCGCCGTACCCCTCGTAGGCATCGACCGCGAAGTACACACCGACACCGTCGACGACGTACGCCGCACCGGTCGCGATCAACTGCTGGATGAAGTCGACGATCTCGGAGATCGCATCCGTGGCGTGAGGAACCTCATCCGGGCGGAGGACCGCCAGCTGGGAAATCTGCTGCCAATAGGTGCTCTCGTACCGAGCGGCGACCTCTTGTTCACTGCTTCCTTCCTCCGCGGCGCGAGCGATGATCTTGTCGTCGACGTCGGTGATGTTGCTCACGAACGTGACATCGGCGCCCGTGAAACGAAGGTACCGGCGAAGCGTGTCGAAGACGAGCGCCGTGCGGGCGTGGCCGAGATGGGGTTCGTCGTAGACCGTGGGTCCACAGACGTAGACAGAAAAGCGGCCCGCGTCGCGCTGCTCCAGGTCGGTGACCGCGCGTCGCCGGGTGTCGTACAGCCGCATGCGCCGAGGCTACGACTCCAGCAGCGCCACGGCCCATGCGGCAATGCCTTCCGCCCGGCCGATCGCGCCCAGACCTTCAGCCCGCTTGGGTGCCACGCGTACCGGCACAGCCGCGCCCGGCGGAGCAGCCGACGACAGGGCCCGTGCAAGTTCCGCACGCATCTCCGCAAGGTGCGGCGCGAGACGTGGCTGTTCGGCCGCGATCGAGACGTCGACGTTGACGACCGACCACCCGCGATCCGCGACGCGTGAGGCCACCTGCCCGAGCAACTCGATCGACGATGCTCCCGCGTACCGGTCGTCGGTCGCGGGAAACATCGTCCCGAGATCGTCGAGCGTGGCGGCACCGAGGAGCGCGTCGGCCACGGCGTGCGCGACGACATCGGCGTCGGAGTGCCCGGCCAGGCCCGGACCCGCGAGGGTCACACCCCCGAGAACGAGAGGTCCGTCGCCGCCGAAGGGATGGACGTCGAAGCCGAGACCGACCCGGTGACTCACCGAAGCCTCAGGAGCGCGTCGGCGACGGCCAGATCGGACTCGGTCGTCAGCTTCAGGTTCACCGGATCGCCCTGCACGACCATGATCGTGCCACCTGCCGCCTCTACCAGCGCGGCGTCATCTGTAGCGTCGGGTTCTGGGGCATGGGCAGCACGGAGAACCGGAGCACGGAACGCCTGCGGCGTCTGGGATGCCACGAGATCGGCCCGGTCGAGGGTCTCGGTCACGACACCGTCGGCAACCCGCTTCACGGTGTCGGGCAGCACCACGCCGGGCACCGCTCCGTCGGCCCCCGCCACGACGGCGGCCACGACGCGGTCGAACAGCCGAGGTGGGGCGAGCGCGCGGGCGGCGTCGTGAACCACGAGGATGCCGGCGTCGGCAGGGCAGGCCTCGAGCCCCGCGCGCACGGACTCCGAGCGTGTCGCTCCCCCGACCACGGTGCCTGCGACCTCGGGCCCGTCCCAGGGGACCTCATCAGGAAGAGCGACCACGACTCCGTCGGCGGCCGCCACCGAATCCACGGCCCGGTCGACGACACGACGACCCGCCAATTCCAGAAACTGCTTGGGAGCCCCGAAGCGCTCACCCCGCCCGGCTGCCACGACGATCGCCCACACCTTCATGGCCGCCAGTATTGCCTGTTCCCGTTGCCTCGCCTCGGAGGGGTCAGCCGGGTTCGTGGGCGACGGCGGGCTCGGCGCCGGTCGTCGACCCCGCGTCGGCAGGTCGGGCAAAGATGATGTGACCCACACTGGTCGGAACGACGGACGTGGCGATGAGCGTCACCTCACCGGCACCGACCAGATCGGCACCGTCGTTCACGACGACCATCGTGCCGTCATCGAGGTAGCCGACACCCTGGCCCGCTTCCCGGCCGGGCCGCGTGAGCTCGACCTGGAGGCGGTCCCCGGGCATGGCCCGAGGCGCCAGATCGGCGGCGAGGCGACGGAGGTTGCACGTCGGGACGCCCTGCACCTCGGCGCTGCGGGCCAGAGGGGCGTCGTTGGTCAGGAGCCGGAGCTGGAGCCGCTTCGCGAGAGCCACCAGCTTGGCATCGACCTCCTCGAGCTCGGGCACCTCGTCGTCGAGCACGTAGACACGCACCGTTCCTTCGCTGCGCAGCACGTCGAGACCTTCCATTCCGCGACGGGCGCGGCGGGACTTCTGCGGATCGGTCGAGTCGGCGAAACCCTGAATCTCATCGAGTACGAAGCGAGGTACGAGCAGATCGTCGGCGAAGAGGCCTGTACGAACCAGCGGAAGGAGCTGGCCGTCCATGACCGCCGAGGTGTCGACGACGAACCCGTCGCTGCTCGCGTAGGGCGTTGCCCGCACAAGAGGGCGCGTCGAGAGTCCGAGCAACTGGAAGAGCTCCTCGCTCTTGTGCGCGGCGATTCGAAAGCACCCGTAGCCGCACACCCAGACGGCGAGGCCCGCTATCGGAATGGACACGCGCGGCGGGAGGAGCACGAGAGCCGGTGCGGCGGCGATGAACCCGGCGAGTGCGCCCATGACTCCCCCGGCGGCTCCGGCGAGCAACCCCGCGGCCGGGAGGCGCTCGACGCGTCGCTCGACAACACCGACCCCCTTCTCGAGGAGCCGGCCGAGAACCCCACCCGTGACGTATCCCGCGAGGCACCCGAGCATCCCGCCGAGACCCGCGGCGGTCAGCGAGGAGCCGGCAGGGCCGAGATCACGGCCGATCCAGAAGCCGGCGGCCGTGGCGAGCACGACGATGAGCAGGCGCACGATCTCGACGAACACGGTCACGGCAGGGGCCTCCCTCTCCGCTCCGTGCATCGGCATTTCAGCTTCAGTTCTTGAAGCTTCCCGTCACCTGGACTCAGGTACTAGGCGAGGGCCTCGTCGAGCTTCTCCTCGGCGGCCTCTTCGTCGACGTTGATGGCGAAGGTGAGTTCGCTGATGAGGATCTGGCGAGCCTTGGCGAGCATGCGCTTCTCCCCCGCCGAGAGACCCTTGTCGCGCTCGCGGATCGACAGGTTCCGCACGACCTCGGCCACCTGGTAGATGTCGCCACTCTTCAGCTTCTCGACGTGGTTCTTGAACCGACGCGACCAGTTGGTCGGCATCCGCGCTTCCTTCTTGCGGAGGACGGCGAAAACCTCTTCGACCTCTTCGTCGTTGATGACGTCGCGCAGGCCGATCTCCTCGGCGTTGTCGGCAGGCACCATCAAGGTGAGGTCGCCGTAGGCGAGCCGGAGCACGAGGTAGTCCTTGCGCTCACCGAACACGTTCTTGCGCTCGCGTTTCTCGATGACGGCAGCACCGTGGTGGGGATAGACGACCTTGTCGCCGACGTCGAAGGGCATGAACGATCCTCGGTTCTTCGCGAACTCGTGAGCATCCGGCAGGCGGGTCGCCGGGCTGCGGTTCGCGGGGAAACACAGTGTCCCACACAACCATGCTGTGCCCGGCATTCCGCGACGATCCCGACGACCGGGGACGCGACCTCCCCTAGGCTGCGTCCTGACGACGGCAGAAGGCGACCAATGGGTCCCGATCCCGAAACCGAATTGGCGACGAACGACCTCCTGGGAGCCCTCCCGGAGAAAACCCGCGCCAGGCTGCGAGACCGCGGCCAGGAACGACGGTTCGAACGGGGCGACCTGGCGTTCTCGCAGGGCGACGTGGGCGACGAGCTCTTCTTCATCCGCTCCGGGCTGATCGCCATCGCGGCTCGCGCGCCCGATGGCCGCGAATCCGTTGTGGCGGTGCTCGACGACGGCTCCGTCTTCGGGGAACTGGCCCTGTTCGACGGCGCGGCTCGCTCAGCCGACGCGCGGGCGCTCACGGACACCCACGTGCTGGCTATTCCGTATGCGGAGGTGGAGGACGTACTCGACGGGGACGCCACGCTGCTGCGGCTCGTCCTGCGGATCATGGCGCAGCGACTCCGCCGCACGGACCGGGCACTCGCCGACAGCATCTTTCTCGACGTCACGGCACGTACGGCCAAGCGCCTTCTCGATCTGGCGCGTGACCGTGACGAGTTCGAGCTCCCTCTGACCCAGGAAGAGCTCGCCGGTCTGGTCGGCGCGTCGCGAGAGCGGGTCAACAAGGCGATCGCGACGTTCGTACGCCTCGAGTGGCTGGCCATCGACGGTCGGAACGGCTACCGGCTTCTCGACCGGCAGGCCATGGAGGACCGCGCCAGCCTCTGAGGTCCCAGCCTCTGAGGTCGTCGCCGAACGCCGAGGCCCTCGTCGACGACGAGGACGAGCTGCAGGTGGTGTCAGCCCACCCCGACGACGATCTCGACCTCACCGTCGGGATGCAACGTGCACAGACCCGTGAAGGTGCCCGCGCTGTCGAAGCGCTGCCGCAACGTCTGGCCCGCGTCGACCGTGTAGGGCCCGACGGTGTGGAGAACGTCGTCTCGGTTCTCGATCACGAGTGTGTCGCCCTTCCTGGCTTCGAACCGCCGCGGAAAGAACGACAGGTCGGGATCCTCCCGGAGCTGCTCCTCTGCCCCCGGGGGGACGACGAACGTGTGTGTCGTCGGCTCGGCACTATCGGCGAGGAGCCACCATGTGCCGATCGCCACGAGGACCACCACGACCGACACGAGGCTGACGACCTCGAGCGAGACAACACGACGCCTCCGCGCGGGCTTCGGATCCGGGGCTTGTTCCGCGGGCGCAGCCTCCCCCTCAGGACTCACGTACTTCGACGTCCACGGCGCGCGTCCCGGCGTTCTCGAAGTCCAGTGTGAGCTCGAAGCTGTCACCGGCGGTCAGCGGTGCGGCCAGGCCCATCAGCATGACGTGATAGCCACCCGGCTCGAGCGTCGTGGTCCCGGACGGGATCGGGATGACGTCGACAGCCCTCATGCTCATGACTCCGTCACCCGCATGTCCGTTGTCCATGCCCCCGTTGCCTTCCATGCCCTCGTCACCCGCATCGGTGACCGTCTCGTGGAGCTCAGCGGACGCCGCGACGTCGGCCGAGACCGAGACACCGGTCAGCTCGTCCGCCTCGGTCGCCTCGATCGTCACGTACACCGCGGTCCTTTCCGCACCATCGGGTGTCGTGCGCGTCCACACATCGTCGACCGTCAACGCGTCGGATGAGCTCTCGGATGTCGTGTCCGACCCGGTAGAGGTACTGCCGGCGTCCGTGCTGTCGTCATCGCTCGCGCACACGGAGAGCGCGAGCGCGGCTGCTGCGAGGAGAACGGCGATTCGGTACATGGTCAAATGGCTCCTTGTCCGGTTGGTTTCAGATCTCGGTAGGCACTCGGCGCTGACGCCCTGTTCGGACCGGCCTGTTCGGAGCGGCCTGTTCGGAATCGCCCCCGGCGTCGACGCGTGCCAGCAGAGTCGTGATGTCGTCGGCGATCGGGCCCGACTCGGTTCCGAACGTCCACTCGACGAGAATGCGACCCTGGTCGTCGACGGCGAAGACCTGAGCAGAATGGCCGATCTCGTACTCGTCGGGCCCGTCGCCGTACGGCTCCTTGACGGCTGTCACGCCGAACGAGTCGGTCACGCGATCGAGAAGTACCTGATCGTCGGTCCGGAACGCGTGCCTCAGCGGTACGTCCGCGAGGAAGTGCTCGACGTGGTTGGCGAGGATCTCGGAGGAGTCGCGTTCGGGGTCGACCGAGACCATCGCCACCGCGACGCGGTCGCGATCATCTTCGGGGAGCCGCTCCAGAGCCCGCTCGAGGGTCAGAAGCGTGGTCGGGCAGATGTCCGGGCAATGCGTGTAGCCGAAGTAGACGAGGAGCAGACCGCCCTCCGGCGGCCGCAACGGCGCCGGCTCGTCGTCGGCCAGAGCATCGGGCAGCTCGGATTCGTCGACCACCGGTACGGGCTCCTTCGTGGCGCCGGAGAGCTCCCGGTCAGCACGCTGACCGTCGCTCCCGCACGCGGCCATGATGAGGAGCGCGACAGCGGTTGCGACCAACGTGCGGCCCATGGCTCGAAGTCTCGCCCGTTCGCACGGACAAATCGCATCGGACCCTCGCCTGGGAGCGTGGCGTCAGTGCTCGCGGGACGACTCAGCTGGTGACCCACACGCTCGCGTCGGCCTCTTCGCTGACGTGGAAGGTGCGGACCTTGGCCGGGAGCAGCCAACCCACGGAATCGATCGTGTGTCGGATCCAGTCCTTGTCGGACACGACGGCGATGCGCTCCCAGCGGTTGAAGTGCTTCATCCCGACCTTGCCATCGGCCCACATGGCGCCACCCGAGAAGCCCTTGAAGTCCTCGCCGAGCACGTAGAGGAGACGGATCTTGTCGTGGCCTTCGAGCGCCCGCTCGATCTCCGGATCGAGCGTCGTCTCGTAGTCCTGCGCCGTCACCTCACCCTTGGCAATGAATCCCAGCACGTTGTCCGGCAGCGCCGGAATCATCTCGATCATCGGATTCTCTCTTTCGTCGCGTCTTCGTCGCGTCACGTCGAGCCTAGCGAGCAAGAGCGAGGAGTAACGCTGTGGAGCCGAAGTCGTCGGGCGTGCTCATTTGTTGTTCGCCCAGGAATTCATCGCCATCATCATGAAGATCATGAAGAGAGCGAAGGCGCCGACGATAGCGAGGAGGCAACCGCCCACACCGGCGAACACCGACTGCCACACGGGCCGGTTCGCAGGTCTCCCCTTGCTGGAGGGAGTCAGGACATCGTCGGTCCAGCGTTCTCCGTTCCACCAGCGCTCCTGAAGGCCGCCCCTCGGGTCGGGGTACCAGCCCCGGGGCCGCTGCTCCCGGTCGGGACCTGAATCGTCGGGCCTCACGTCGTCAGGGCTCATGGCGCTCTCCGTCCTCCGAGCGCAAGCCTCGGACGAAGCGGGTCGCGGGCAACGGCGGCGGGCGCCTCACCACCGTCGGATCCGGTACGGTCGACACTCGGAGGTGGCAGGGAGAGACGCTCCGCGTCGGTCAGGGGATCGGTGATCGGAGTGAGCGCTCTGCGGCACTCGCGGGCCATGCCGAGTGACGCCAGTGCGGTGACCGCGACGATCAGCGCCTGAGCGCCGACCGGCCATCCCGCGGTCTCGACGACCATCTGGATCACGAACGTGTAGACGAGGGCCCGTCCGATCACGGCGATCGATGCGATGTTGGCGACGTCTCGATTCGGAGTGGGCCGTTGGGAAGAAGCTCCACGGTCGCGGGAGTCGACGTCGCGGGCGATGTCGCACAGCATGAGAAGCACCACGGCCACGTACGCGAGCGTCGCCGCCGTCAGAACAGGCGGTGCACCGAGCGCCAGGAGACCGACCAGGGCTCCGGCCGTCCAGAAGACCGCCCCGAACGCGCAGGTCCGCGCTCGGCCGTAACGCACGAGCATCGTTCGCTTGCTGTACATGCGGTCGCCGTGCTCGTCGCGGAAGTCCTTCAGCACCAACCGCCCCATGAATCCGAGGTAGAGGCCCACGAGCAGGAGAACACCACGCCGGTTCAGCGTCACGTCGACGCTGAACGCACCGAGGAGGTACGGCACCGCCACGTATCCGAGAGGCAGGAGCACCGAGGTCACGATGCCCCGTCCGCTCAGCCGGATCGGAGGTAGCGAGTAGGCGGCGGCGAGAAGGAGTCCGCCGCACACGACGAGTGCGGACACCGTACCCAGAGTCGAGCGCGGCGCCCAGTGCCACGACCGCCGCGATCGAACCGGTCACCAACACCTGGGTACGACTCGACCGGCCGTTGGCGATGACCCGCTGTTCGTCGTCGGCAAGATTGACGCGGTCGACGTCCTCGTCGGCCACATCGTTGAGTGCGACGGCCCAGATCATCCAGCCCGCGACGGCAACGAGCACCGCGCACTGCGCAGCGATGCTCGGAAAGGGTCCCGCCTGGGCCATTCCCGCCATGGCGCACAACGCCAGCAGAATCGCGAAGGCCGGTCGCACCAGCGCGAAAGCGGTGGCAAACGGACCCGAACGCAACGGGGATGTCGTCGACGATGGCATCTTCAGCACATCGACCATGGTCGTTCCCTTCTACGGGTTGTCTGATTGTGGGGTGCTCGGTGTGTTCAAGAGGCGTCGCGTGTAGTCCTCGCGCACGGCGCGCTCCACGTCGTCGGCGACGGTGTCGAGGGCCCGGTCGCTGCTGAATCGGCGGTGTGCGATCTCCCGGCCGGCGAGCTGTTCCGCGTCGTTGTCGGCGAGACGTGCCCGGAGTTCCCGGGACCCGTAGTGACGCTCGCCCAGACGCTCCTCGAGAACCCCGGCGGACGCCTCGATCTGGTAGATGACCGGATCGGGGAAATGCTCCCGCAGACGGGGGATGAGCGGAGCCCGCAGCATCACGGCGTCGACCAAACCGCTTTCGACCGCACCGGCGTCGATTCCATCGGTGTCGACTCCATCGGTGTCGGCCGTGTCGATGGCCGGAAGCCCGTACCAGTGGGGAAGGCCGAACATCTGCACCGCGTCGAGGAAGAATCCCTCCCGGTGCAGCGCACGATCACAAGGTGTACGGGCACCTCTGGGGGATATCCGCGCTGCCCTTGGGGGAAAGCCGTCACCTCGCGGCGGCTATCGGCATCGGGGGGAACCCGTGTCAACCACCGGGGCGTCTCGGACGTCTCATACAGTGTGAGCAATTTCACCCCAATGCCCGGAACACGCAGAATGATACGCCGTCAGGCCTACGTGCTCGTGGCGCTGCTGGTCGTGGCCGGAGCGTTCCTGATGGGCACGTCCGCCGGTTCGTCGGACACGGGACGGCTCGTCACGAGTGAGCCCGCACCCCCGTCGGCAGGATCCGCGGGCCTGACGCCGTCACCTGGTCCCGGCACCGAGCCGGAGCCGCTGCGCGTCCTCCTGATCGGCGACTCGATCATGGAGAACACCGGCGACCACCTCCTCTCGGAGCTTCGGTGGGGCCTCGGCGACAACGTGATCGTGCGTGTCGAGGGACACCCGGGGAGTGGGCTTCTGACGCCCGAGAAGTACGACTGGCAGCGTCGCTTCGACGAGATGCTCGCCGAGTTCGACCCCGACATCGTGGTGGCGCTCTTCGTGGGCAACTACCCGACGGAGTGGCCCTACGTCATCGGACTCGACGGCCGGCCGATCCTGCCCGACAGCCCCGAGTTCCACGAAGCGTGGCGGAACGCCGCCGCACAGATCACAGACCGGGCCGTCATGAGCGACGCCTCGATGTGGTGGATCACGCCGCCACCGATGCGTGATCCCGGAACCTGGGGACAGCGCGCCGTGAACCTCGCGGAGCTCTACCGGTCGTTGGCGACGTCCATGCCGGACGCGGAGGTGATCGAGTCGGCGTCAGCCGTGGGCGGGATCGACGGTGGCTACGTGGACGAACTCCCCGACCCCGAGACGGGAGTCCTCCGCACCGTGCGCAGCGCCGACGGCCTCCATCTCACGTCGTTCGGCGGTCGGCTCCTCGCCGCCGCCATCACGTACAACCTCGTGCACCGCCTCTGAGCCGACCCACGCCGACCGACTCCTCCCTCGACGATTTCTCCGTCAACGCGGGCCGAGCCAGCCCAGCGCTCGGGCCCACACGTCAGCGGCGTCATCGGGGCGGTGGACATCACGATCGGGGTCGTGGACGAAGCCGTGGTCCGCTCCCTCGTAGATCCGGACCTCGTGACCCGATTCAGGATCGAGGACCTCGCGCAGCGCGGCCACGTCGTCGGGCGGTGTGTACGGGTCGATCGATCCGATGACGGCCAGGGTCGGACAGGCGTCGGCGAGCAGGTCGAGGGGCTCGGCGTGCCCTGGGCCCCGCCAGTCGTCGGGCGTACGGATCATCCCGTAGCACGACACCGCCCGTTCGAAGCGCCCCGACGCCGCGGCCTTGAACGTGTAGTGCCCGCCCATGCAGAAACCGATCACGCCGCTCGGCAGCGGACCGTGGGCCGTGGCGAGGAAGTCGGCCGCACGCACGAGATCGCCCACCTGATCCGCGTCGTCAAGACCCGGCACCCACGTCATGCGGGTCGGTACGTCGGCTCCCTCGCGCTCACCCTCGGGAACCCTCGCGAACGGTTCGGGCGCACACACCGCCGCGCCGTGGGTGGCGAGCCGGCGACAGATCTCGTCGAACAGGGGGCGCACGCCCCCGATGTCGGGATGGACCACGACGCCGAACTGTGGCGCCTCATCGACCGGCGCCGCGTGGATGGCGTCGACCGTGACCCCCGGGGCCGAGAGGCCGACACGTTCCACCGAGGCGGTCGAGGCACCCTCGGCGCAGAAACCCACTAGGCGTACCGCTCCAGAATCGACGACTCGGCGAGGCGCGAGAGGCCCTCTTTGATCGCTCGTGCCCGCGTCTCTCCGACCGCCTCCACCTCGACGAGGTCGGACACGCTGGCCCGCATGAGCATCTGGAGGTTCGAGAACCGGCCTACGACGCGGTCAACGACGCCGTCGGGCAGCCGGGGGATCTTGTTCAACAACCTGTAGCCGTGGGGCTGGAGTGTGCTGTCGAGATCGACGTCGGACGGGAGGTGCAGGATCTCGGCCACGCCGGGACTGTCGAGCAGGGCCTCGGTGTCGAGGTGGGCGAGAACCTCAGTGACGCTGTCGAGGGCCCAGTCGTCGGACGCCACGAAGTAGTCCTGGGCGACGAGTCGCAGCTCATGCTCCACGCCGTGGAACAGCTCTTCGAGCTGGAGTTGGACGAGGCGTCCGTCGGCACCGAGCTCGATGATGTAGCCCTCGATCTCCTCGGCGATGCGCCGCACCATCTCGGCGCGTTGGAGAACCGCGACGACGTCCCGGACGGTCACGAGGTCTTCGACCTCGAGGGCTGACAACGACTGGTTCACGGCGTCGAGGCGGCGCTTGTAGCGCTCGAGGATCTGGAGGGCCTGCTCGGCGCGGGCCAGGACCCGGGGAATCGGTACGAGCGTGCGCTTGTCGGCACCCCGGTGGATGGCCACGACCGACATGTCCTCGGACACCGTCAGCACGGGAACGTCGATCTGGCGTCCGACACGCTCCGCCGTTCGGTGACGAGTACCGGTTTCGCTCGTGGGGACGTCGGGATCGGGAACGAGGTGTACGTTCGCCCGGGCGACCCGCGACGAATCCGACGCGAGGATGATGGCCCCGTCCATCTTGGCGAGCTCACTCAGGCGTTGCGGTGTGAACTCGGCGTCGAGAAGGAACCCTCCCGAGCAGATCCCGAGTACGTCGGGCCCGTCGCCGACGACGATCAATGCGCCCATCCGAGCCTGGAGGATCCGGTCGATACCCTCACGCAGGGGCGTGCCGGGCGCCACGAGCCGCAGCGCCGCGAGCATGCCCTCGGAGCTGACCTGCTCCACCGTTGTCGCCCTCCCCGGTCCTGTCCCAGACGGTCGTGCGGACCCTACCAAGGCCCACTGTCACCCGAGACGAGGAAAAGTGGCGCAGGTATCCTGCGCCACCCGAGTCGAGGCATGGGACCGAGACGAGGAAAGTGGCGCAGGTATCCTGCGCCACCCGAGTCGAGGCATGGGACCGAGACGAGGATCCGGCACCGAGGCGAGGCGATGGGAGAGGCGAGGAATATCTCCCTCATGCCGCAGCCGTGTCGGTCGTTTCCAACACGTGCAGGATCTCGGCGATCCCGCCCACTCCGACGATCTCCAGACCGTGTGCCTCGAAGGCGAGGGCGAGGTCGGACGGAACCGGCGCGGGAACCAGAGCGGAACAGAATCCGTGGTGCGCTGCCTCGCGCAAGCGCTGTTCGAGGCGGGGAACCGGCCTGAGCTCCCCGGCCAGCCCCACCTCGCCGACAACGACCGTGTACGGCTCGATGGGAACCTCGAGCGCCGCACTCGCCAGCGCCAGCACGAGAGCCAGATCGAAACCCGACTCGGTGACGCTGACGCCGCCCGTCACGGCGGCGAACACATCCCAGCCGGCGAACTCCACACCTGCGTGCTGTTCCAGGACGGCGCACACGAGCGCGAGCCGCGCGGTGTCGACCCCGGAACCGGACCTCCGGGCGATCGGAGCGGCGGCCGGCACGACGAGCGCCTGTGCCTCGACGAGCAACGGACGCGCGCCGTCGAGGACCGCGGCGGCTACCGAGCCCGGTACTCCGACCGGTCGTCCCTCCAGCAGGCGCGTGGAGGGATCGGGAAGCGCCACGAGACCACCGCGACGCATCTCGAAACATCCGACCTCATCGGTACCGCCGAAGCGGTGCTTGTGGGCGCGCAGCATTCGGAGTGCGTGACGGCGGTCGCCCTCGAAGCTCAACACCGTGTCGACCACGTGTTCGAGCGCGCGCGGCCCGGCGACGTCACCTTCTTTGGTGACGTGGCCCACGAGGACGACGCTGCGGCCCGTACGCTTCGCGAACTCGACCAGTGCCTGCGCGGATGCGAGCACCTGGCCGGGCGTTCCGGGCGATCCCGAACATCCACCGCTCTTCAGGGTCTGGACGGAATCGACGACGATCAACGAGGCATCAACGGCCTCGGCATGTGCGCACACGGCGTCGACGTCGGTGTCGGCGAGAAGAAGCACGTTGTCGCGGCGGATCTCCAGACGTTCGGCGCGTCCGCGTACCTGGCCGGGTGACTCCTCCCCGCACACCAGCAGCGCCGGATGCCGCGGCGTACCTGCATTGGCGAGAACCTCGAGGACCAGTGTGCTCTTGCCCACGCCCGGCTCGCCCCCGAGCAGCGTCACGGAACCGGGAACCAGGCCGCCGTCGAGCACCCGATCGAGCTCGTCGACGCCGGTCGGGAACGGCAGCGCGGCGGACACGTCGACGGAGTCGAGCATGACCGGATCGGGCCCCGAGCCGACGGCTTCGGCCGTGGTGGCCCCCTGACCGGGATCAGGTTCGAGCGTGCCCCACGCATCGCAGGTTGTGCAGCGCCCCAGCCACCGTGGGGCGGTCGCTCCGCAGTCGGTGCAGCGGTGGAGGTCTTTCGGTTTCGCCATGCCGGCGAGCATGCCAGCCCGGTGTGACGGTCACCCTGCCGACAGGTCTCCTGACGACGTCTTGCCTCGAGACCTCTCCCCTGACCGCTCGTCTGAAGACCGCCGGCGATGTCGGTCGAGTCCGCGGCCCACGACCACCACGACAACCGCCAATCCCACAAGACCTGCGGCCACGATCAGCAGGGTGATCCGGCCCGAGTCGCCGACACTCGCGGATCCCGACAGCTCCGCACGCTCGCCGGGCTCGGCGGTCACCGCCGCCGATGTGCCGTCGGGAAACTGCACCTCCAGCGAGACAGCCACCTCGCGTTCGCGCGGCGCTCGTGAGGCTCTCGTCGACGGCAACCGGATCTGCGCCGGCGGCGACGAGAGCCGCCGCCAGTTCCTCGTCAGCCGCCACACCGGCGCGGGTGCCGTCGAGGTCGACAACTCCCGCGGCCTCGAAGCGTGTCTCGAAGAACCCTTCAGAACGTGTGACCGTCAGCTCGGGTACCGGCCCCGACATCCCGTTGACGCTCTCGGCGAGAGCCGCGAGCTCTTCGGGGGTCCCGAACAGGTGGACGAGTTCCAGCGTGGCCGAACCGTCGTCGGAACGCTCCCAGCTCCCGACCGACCATCCCGCCGCCGACAGATCGCCCAGACGGAAGCGCTCCTCGAGTGTTCCTCCGCCGATCTCCGCTGCGGCAACGGCGTCGGCATCGAGCGTGATCGTGACCGCAAGCGTGCCGCTGCCGTCGTCGTTCATCTCGACCGTCACGACGGCGTCGATACGGCACGCGCTGAGAGCGAAAACGGCGAGAAAGGCACCGAGGGCGCCGAGCAGGCGTCGACGACGGGATGGTCGGAGGTTCACCGGTGAGAGGAGATGGCCGGGTGAATCAGCTCTCGGAGTCGGTACCGGCCATCTCGACCGGTGGTGGCAGCTCGATTCCCTCGATCGAACGGAAGACGATCTCGTCGTCCTCCGCGTCGACCACGATCGTCTCGCCCGCCTGGAACTCCTTCCAGAGGATCTTCTCCGAGAGCGCGTCCTCGATGTTGCGCTGGATGGCGCGTCGCAACGGCCGCGCGCCGAGCTGCGGGTCGTAGCCCTTTTCGGCGAGGATCTTCTTCGCCGAGTCGGTGAGCTCGAGGCCCAGGCCCTGCGAGCGGAGCTGTTCCTTGATCCGCACGGTGAGCAGGTCGACGATCTCCATGATCTCGGGTTGCGTGAGCTCCGAGAACACGATGACCTCGTCGAGACGGTTGAGGAACTCGGGGCGGAAGTGCCGCTTCAGTTCCTCGGTGACCTTGTCCTTCATCTTCTGGTAGGTGACCGCCTCATCCGCGGTGGCGAAGCCGACGTTGGCCTTTCGCAGGTCCGCGGTGCCCAGGTTGGAGGTCATGATGATGACGGTGTTCTTGAAGTCGACCGTTCGACCCTGCGCGTCGGTCAGGCGACCGTCCTCCAGGATCTGCAACAGCGCGTTGAACACGTCGGGGTGGGCCTTTTCGACCTCGTCGAAGAGGACCACCGAGAAGGGCTTGCGACGCACGGCCTCGGTGAGCTGCCCACCCTCGTCGTAGCCGACGTAACCGGGGGGCGACCCGACGAGACGCGAGACGGTGTGCTTCTCCATGTACTCGCTCATGTCGAGCTGGATCAACGACGACTCGTCGCCGAAGAGGAACTCCGCGAGTGTCTTGGCAAGCTCGGTCTTGCCGACGCCCGACGGCCCGAGGAAGATGAACGACCCCGACGGACGCTTCGGATCCTTCAGGCCCGCTCGTGTGCGACGGATCGACTGCGAGACCGCGTGCACGGCGTCGGACTGGCCGACGATGCGCTTGTGGAGCTCGTCCTCCATACGCAGGAGCTTGGCGGTCTCCTCTTCGGTCAGCTTGTAGACGGGGATACCGGTCCAGAGCGCGAGAACCTCCGCGATGGACTCCTCGTTGACCTCGTTGAAGAGGTCGACGCCCTCGGCCTTCCACTCGGCTTCCTTGTCGGAACGCGACCCGAGCAGTTCCTTCTCACGGTCGCGCAGCGACGCGGCACGTTCGAACTGCTGGTCCTCGATCGCCTGTTCCTTGTCGGCGCGCACAGATGCGATCTCGTCTTCGAGCTCGCGGTAGTCGGGCGGTGCTTCCATGCGGTGGATGCGCAGCCGCGACCCGGCTTCATCGATCAGGTCGATCGCCTTGTCGGGGAGGTGGCGGTCGGAGATGTAGCGGTCGGCGAGGTTGGCCGACGCCACGATCGCCTGGTCGGTGATCGTGACCCGGTGGTGGCCCTCGTAACGGTCGCGCAGGCCCTTGAGGATCTCGATGGTGTGCGCGACCGACGGCTCCTCGACCTTGATCGGCTGGAATCTGCGTTCGAGCGCGGCGTCCTTCTCGAGGTGCTTGCGGTACTCGTCGAGAGTGGTGGCACCGATCGTCTGGAGCTCGCCGCGCGCGAGCATCGGCTTCAGGATGCTGGCCGCGTCGATGGCGCCTTCGGCGGCTCCTGCGCCCACGAGCGTATGGAGCTCGTCGATGAACAGGATGATGTCGCCGCGGGTCTTGATCTCCTTCAGCACCTTCTTGAGGCGTTCCTCGAAATCGCCCCGGTAGCGGCTCCCGGCGACGAGCGCACCGAGATCGAGGGTGTAGAGCTGCTTACCCTCGAGCGTCTCGGGGACCGTGCCTTCGACGATGTCGCTCGCCAGGCCTTCGACGATGGCTGTCTTACCGACGCCGGGCTCACCGATCAGAACAGGGTTGTTCTTCGTGCGGCGCGACAGCACCTGCATGACCCGCTCGATCTCCTTCTTGCGGCCGATCACCGGGTCGAGCTTCTTTTCGCGCGCGAGTTGGGTGAGGTTGCGACCGAACTGGTCGAGAACGAGCGATCCCGACTGCTGCTGTTCGGCGGTTCCGCCGGCACCGGCAGGTGCACCCTCCTTGCCACCGGCATAGCCGGACAGCAGTTGGATGACCTGCTGGCGGACGCGCGACAGATCCGCGCCGAGTTTCACGAGAACCTGCGCGGCGACGCCTTCTCCCTCTCGGATCAGGCCCAGCAGGATGTGCTCGGTACCGATGTAGTTGTGCCCGAGTTGAAGCGCCTCACGCAGTGAGAGCTCGAGGACCTTCTTGGCGCGGGGGGTGAACGGGATGTGGCCCGAGGGCGCGGAGCCGCCGTGGCCGATGATCTCCTCGACCTGGGCGCGCACGGCCTCGAGAGAGATTCCGAGGGACTCGAGCGACTTGGCCGCCACTCCCTCGCCCTCGTGGATCAGGCCGAGCAGGATGTGCTCCGTCCCGATGTAGTTGTGGTTGAGCAGCCGCGCCTCTTCCTGCGCGAGTACCACGACCCGTCGGGCTCGATCAGTGAAGCGTTCGAACACTTCTCAACCGCCTCTCTCGCCTGTCTCGTCCATATTTCTCGTCCACAATCCCGTCCACATTTCTCGTCCACATTTCTCGTCCGCGGTTTCTCGTCCGCGGTTTGGCGTCCGTGTCGCCGGCCTGCCTGGCGAACACTCTACCGGGGGACCCCGGGAGCACGGGGTCGCAGTTTCCCGGGCTCCGACCTTCATCGGCACCCGTAGCGCCGAGTTGACGGGTCGGCGCCATGACTGCCGGCCTGTCTGGCCTGCTGGCCTGCTGGCCTGCCCGAGCCGACAACAACTCCGGCTCGACCGTTGTTCCCCCCGATGCGTACCCTCGGGCCATGAAAGCCGCCGAGACGCTCGGTCTCGACCCTCTCGCGGGCGACATGGAGCGGGTGGAGGCGGCCCTCCGGCACAATATTTCGGCCGACGGACGCATCCTCGACGACGCCGCCGGCCACCTGGTCACTGCGGGTGGCAAACGGCTGCGCCCGACGCTCACGCTCTGCAGTGCCTACGCAGCAACGGACGGCGATCGTCCCGTGTCCGACGACGCCGTCACGGGAGCCGCCGCGGTGGAGCTGGTGCATCTGGGCTCCCTCTACCACGACGACGTCATCGACGAGGCGGCGACCCGCCGCGGCGTGGCCAGCGTCAACGCCCGATGGAGCAACATCGTGGCGATCCTCGCCGGCGACTTCCTCCTGGCACGTGCCTCGGAACTGGCCGCCTCACTGGGCGCCGACGTGGCGGGGTTGCTGGCTGCCACGATCGGGGAGCTCTGCAGCGGCCAGGTCCTCGAGCTCCAGCACCTATTCGACATCGACCGCACCGAAGACAGCTACGTCTCGGCCATCGAAGGCAAGACCGCATCGCTCATGGCCACGGCATGCCGCATCGGTGGGATGGTGACCGACCTCGACAGCGACGACCTCGACGCCGTCACGGAGTTCGGTCGCCACGTCGGTATGTGTTTCCAGATCGTGGATGACGTGCTCGACCTCACGGCCACCGACGAGGCACTCGGCAAACCTGCCGGCCAGGACCTCACCGAAGGCATCTACACGCTGCCGGTGATCTACGCGTTGCGCGACTCGGAGCGGCTCCGCTCTCTCCTGGGCAAACCCCTGGAGGCCGACGACGTGCTCACCGCACGAGGGATCGTGACCTCGAACGGATCGGTCGGTTCCGCCTACGACGTCGCCCGGTCGCACGCCAAGCGCGCCGACGAGGCTCTCGGGCAGGCAGGTGCGCTCGATCCGACCGTGAGCGCCGGGCTGCGCCGCCTCGTGGAGGACCTGGTCGACCGGGTCTCCTGAATCGTTCGGCTGATCAGTCGTTCGGCCGATCAGTTCAGCCGGCCGCGGGCGCGAGGAGCCGAGGCCGCACGTCCCGATTCGACCACACGCTCGAGGAACTCGGCCACGGCCTTGTTGTAGGCGCCTGCCGCCTCCACCATCAGCCCGTGGCCCGCCCCGGACAGCACGATCAGCTCCGCGGTGGGGTATGAGCTCGGCCAACTCCTCGGCGTCGCCGAGCGGCGTGAGCGAGTCCTGGGAGCCCGTGATCACGAGAGTCGGAACCCGGATCTCGTGGAGCTGATCTCGGAGATCGTCGGACATGTCGAGAATCGCCTCGACCTGAGCAACGAAGCCGCGGGGGTCGGATTTCAGGATCAGACGTGCCATCAGGTTGAGCCACAGCCCGAACCGTCGATGGATCCGGGGGCCGATCAGCCAGCGGAGCCCGTCGCCGGCCAGCGCCGACATCCCCTCGGCCTCGACTGACTCGCCCCACTCGGCCAGCAGCTCTCTGCGCCACTCGTGGTGCCGACTCGCCGTACAGGCCAAGACCAGCGACCGTGTTCGCTCAGGATGCAGCACGCCGATGATCTGTGCGATCACGCCGCCCATCGACGCTCCCATGACATGCGCGGTCGAGACACCCTCGGCGTTGAGAACCGTCACGGCATCGTCGGCCATCTGGAAGAGCGAGTACGGCGGCTCCGCGGCGCTGGAACCACCGGTCCCGCGGTTGTCGACGGCGTAGCAGCGGAAACGTCGACCCATGGCGATGCGCTGGAACGCCCAGCCGCGGGAATCGGTACCGAGACCCTGGACGAGGAGGAGCGGTGGAGCTTCCCGGCGACCCCAGACCTCGTAGCCGATCTCGGTTCCGTCGGCCGCCGTCACCTCTGGCACCGCACCGCCCCTTCCGCGTCAGTTCCGGGTGTCGAGGAGTTCTTGGACGGCTTTGCGGGCGAGTTCGGCGAGTTCGGCGGCGCCCAGCGGGTCGCCGGCGCCGAAGACGTCGTCGAGCTCCACGTGCTCACCGATGATCACGCGCCACGAACGCAGCGGAAGACCGAACGGTGCCGTAGGCACGACCGCCGCCGGAATCACCCGGTAGCCGAGGACGGCCGTGAGCAGCTCCGTGGGTGGCAGAGCACCCGCCCTGGAACGCAGGTACGTCGAGCCGAGCGGAAGAGCCGCGAGGTGCCCGGCGCGCAACACGGCGCTCAGGTCGGCGGCGAGACCCTTGATCATTCCCAGCTTCTCGAGCAGGGTGGAGAGCCCCGGAAGCTCGGGTACACCCACGACCCTGAGCCGCCGCGCCATCTCCCGGCGAATGCCGACGGTGAGCACAGCCGGTTCGGCGATTCCGAAACCACGGTTGGCGATGATCACGGCCGGTCCCGACGAAGGGATCCTCTCGACGTTTTCGACCTGCACCGTGATCGCCAGCTCGGTGCTCGGCACGATGAAGTCCTGCAGGAGCGGATCGCCCCCGAACGGGTCGATCGGGAAGCGACCCGACAGGCGTCGACGAACCGCGTCGGCCAGCGAGACACGGTGCCCGACCCGGTCCAGATCGAGCCCGTGCGTGGCCAGACCCACGGGCTCCGGAGACACGGCCTGGAGAGCGCTCACGCCACCGCCCTCGTGGGGCGCAACACCGTGACCGTCGCCCATTCGTACAACTCCGAGCAGATCTGCTGAACCGGCCGGGGCCGCGGCAGGTCCAGCTCCGCCAGCGACCGCGTGCCGTCCGCTGTGCGGCCGCGCCGGAGAAGATCGATCACGTGATGAGGTACCGGAGCACCTGCCGTCTCCGCCACGCGCGCGGCCAACGCCCAGCCCATGCCGACGATCGGAACCGGCGTCCGGTTACCCAGTCGGGCCGCCTGCCAGGGGCTCGCCGCCCCGGTTCCGACGACGTTCAGTGCACCGTCGTAACCGACGACGAGGGCGGCCACCATCGCGCGGGCGGCATCCTCGGGGTGGACCATCGAGAAGGGCGGATCGGCGTAGGCGGGAACAGGTACGGCAGGAAGACGCAGCAAGCGACCGAGCGGACTCGGGACGTGCGACCCGACGACCGGTGCGAGACGAATCTGCGCCACCGAAAACCCGTGATGGCGGCCGAAACCGGCCGCCTGCGCCTCTACGGCGAGGCACGAAGCCCCGAAGCGCGTCTGCGGTTCCGGTGGAACCGACTCGTCGGGAACCGCGGGGTGCCCGCGTCCCCGGCCGTAGACATCGATGCTGCTGCGAAGCGCGACACGTTGGAGGTGTCCGCCCCGAGCGGCCGCTCCGAGCGCGGCGAGAGCGCTTGCTTCTGTGAGCTCCGCAGACGCGCGGGGGCCGCTGCGGGCATCGGGCTCGTACACGCCCACATGGGCCACGGCGTCGGGAGCGAGGTCCGTGACGAACTCGACGAGCCGATCACGGTCGCGAGGGTCGATCCTGTTGAACGTGGCACGCCGAAGCCTGCGACGCGGCGGCACGAAGTCGACACCCGCGATCCGGCTGAACTCGTCGTGTTCCTCGAGGAGCTGGGCAACACGCGTCCCGAGCTCGCCGCCCATACCGGTGACCAAGACCTTCATGCCGTCAACGCTACCGGGTGGAGTCACCCCGACTCGGTGCGGTTCCGCTCGGCCACCACACGGAGGCCGAACAAGGTGAGCCACGGTTCCACGTGCTCGATGGTCGTCGACACCGGAGCGATGAGATCGGCGAGACCACCGGTGGCCACGACCGTGGCTTCACCCAGTTCCTCGATGAATCGCCGTACCAGCGCGTCGACCTGGCCGGTGAACCCGTACACGGCCCCCGACTGGACTGCTTCGGTGGTGGACTTGCCGATGACGCTCTGGGGAGGCACGAGCTCGACCCGCCGGAGGAGAGCGGCGCGGCCGAACAGGGCCTCCATCGAGATCTCGATCCCCGGAAAGATCGCTCCACCGAGATATTCGCCGTTGGCGCTGATCGCGTCGATGGTGTTCGCCGTCCCGAAGTCGACGACGACCGTCGGACCGCCGTAGAACTCGTAGGCGGCCACGGCGTTGGCGATGCGGTCGGCACCCACTTCCTTCGGATTGTCGTAGAGGATCGGCATCCCTGTGCGGACGCCCGGTTCCAGCACCATCGGCGGGAACCCGAAGTAGCGCTCCGTCATGTCGCGCAACGCCGCCGTGAGTCGCGGCACACCCGACGAGATCGCCACCGCGTCGATCTGGGCGTCGAAGGAGAAGCCGTGGAACCCGAGAAACTGTTGGATCATCAGAGCCAGCTCGTCGGAGGTCCGCTCGGCGGTGGTGGTGATCCGCCAGTGGTCGACCAGCTCCTCATCGTCGAAGAGCCCGACAACGGTCTGGGTGTTGCCGACGTCGATGGCGAGCAGCATCAGGAGACAGCTTCGAGATCGAGGCCGACGTCGAGCGCGCGCGCCGAATGCGTCAGTGCGCCGACGGCGATGTAGTCGGCGCCCGTCGACAGATAGTCGGTGACCGTATCGATGTCGATTCCACCGGAGATCTCGACGAGAGCGGCGCCGTCGAGGAGGGCCACACAACCCGCCACGTCGGTGGGTGTCATGTTGTCGAGGAGAACCACGTCGACGTCTGCGCGCCGAGCCGCCGAGACCTGGTCGACCGTGTCGCACTCGACCTCGACGGGACGCCCGGGCCACCGGACACGGGCCCTCTCGACGGCCGCCTCGAGAGTGAGCTGGACGAGGTGGTTGTCCTTGATGAGGATCGCGTCGGATAGAGACTCCCGGTGGTTGAACCCACCGCCGGCACGAACCGCTGCCTTCTGGAGTGCCCGAAGGCCCGGGATCGTCTTGCGCGTGTCGCGGATCCGGACCCTGCCCCGCGCGCTTCGCACGAACCTGCGCGTCGTCGTTGCCACACCCGAGAGGTGTGACAGGAAGTTGAGAGCAGTCCGCTCCCCGCCGAGAAGCGCCCGTACGGGGCCTTCGACGATACCGAGAGGCGCGCCTGCCTCGGCGTCTTCGCCATCCTGGACCTGCCATTCCACGGACACCGCCGAGTCGAGCTGCGCATAGACCTCGGTGGCGCATCGGGTCCCCGCCATGACTCCTTCGGAACGAGAGGCGAACACCCCGCGGCCCACCGCGTTGTCGGGCACCGTGGCGATCGACGTGATGTCACCCAGAATCCCCTGGTCCTCTGCGAGGGCGCGCCGAACGGCGTCGGCCACGGCGGTGACGGGTGGGTCGAGGTCGCTCATGGGACGTGACTCCGTGTCGGTGGTGTGCGGACAGACGGCAGGGGAACGTAGTCGGGTTCGTGGCCGCGGGTGACGAAGAGCCGCCCGAGCCAACCCTCGCGGGTGCCCGGGTGATCGGCGCGCTGGTGGGTTCCGCGTGACTCCTCTCGGCGCAGCGCACTCGCCACGAGCGCACGACCGGTGATCAGGAGGTTGTCGAGTTCGGCTTCCTCGCGACCGTCGGGGGACGTGACTCCGCCGCGGAACGAGTCGAGAACGGAGGTGGCGCGCTCGAGGCTCTCCGCGGTACGCACGACGCCTGCTTCGCGCGTCATGGTCACCCGGAGGGCCTCGAGCGGCGGCACCGCATCGGCCGTCTCCGGTTCGTCCGGCGTCGTGGAACCGAGGCTCGTGTCCTTGTCGGGAGCGGGACCTCGACCCGATCCAGCGCTGAGGACGCCGCTGCGTTCCGCGGAGCTCTTGCCTCGCGCCAGGGCCTCGACGCAGCGACCAGAGAAGACGAGTCCGTCCAGCAACGAGTTCGACGCCAGACGGTTGGCGCCGTGAACACCGCTTGCTGCCACCTCCCCACAGGCCCACAGTCCCGGCACGGTCGTCGCGCCGTCGAGATCCACAGCCACGCCTCCGCACAGATAGTGCGCGGCAGGCGCCACGGGCAGCCAGTCCACTGCCGGGTCGAGGCCGAGTGACCGGCACGACGCCACGATCGTGGGGAACCGTTCGTCGACGTCGACCACTCCGGTGGCGTCGAGCCACAGGTGCTCCACGTCGGCCTCGGCCATGCGGCGTGCGATCGCGGAGGCCACGACGTCGCGCGGGGCGAGATCACCGAGAGGGTGAACACCCTCCATGAGGAGCCCTCCGCTCTCGTCGCGAAGATGTGCTCCCTCGCCGCGCAACGCCTCTGACAGCAAGGGACGCGGCATGGCGGGATGGTGCAGCGCTGTGGGGTGGAACTGCACGAACTCGACGTCGCAGAGCGCGGCGCCCGCACGC
This sequence comes from uncultured Actinomycetes bacterium, assembly GCA_963704035.1. Taxonomy (GTDB): domain Bacteria; phylum Actinomycetota; class Acidimicrobiia; order IMCC26256; family JAOSJL01; genus JAOSJL01. The sequence goes on from CAVPGR010000004.1 coordinate 783,599, forward strand.
CACGCCATTCCGAGCCCGTCACCGGTGGCGAGCGGCGGATTCGTCGTGACGGCGTACAGCGCTCCGATGCCGCCGGTAGCGAGCAGCGTGTTCGCGGCGCGCGCACTTCGTGTCGCATCCCGGCCGGGTCGGGACGCGCGTACGCCGACGCAGCGACCCGCCTCCACGATGAGGCTGCTCGCGAACCACCCCTCGCGAACCTCGGCGGCGCGTGCGCGGGTCGCCGCGACGAGTGCCCGCTCCACCTCGACGCCGGTCGCGTCGCCCCCTGCGTGCAGGACGCGCCGGACCGAGTGGCCGCCTTCGCGTCCACGCGCGCGAAACCCGGAATCTCGGAGGCTCGCGGATCGAACGACGCACCAAGGGCGATCAACTCCCGGATCCGTTCGGGACCCTCGACAGCGAGAACGCGCGTGGCCTCGGGGTCGCAGAGCCCGGCTCCGGCAGCGAGCGTGTCGGAGAGATGGAGCTCCGGAGAGTCGGGTTCCTCCATGGCGGCGCCGATGCCACCCTGCGCGTAGCGGGTCGTCGAGTTCCCGATCTCCGCCTTCGTGAGCACCACGACCGACATCCCGACCTCGGCGGCGCGCACTGCCGCAGAGAGCCCTGCGACACCACTTCCGAGAACCATCATGTCGACGGTCGTGGTCACATCTGCCGCCTTGGTCGTCGCCCCGACATCAGAAGGCACATCGTCGCTCCGACAGGATCCGACGGAGCTGGCAGCGTCAGCCGGTGAGGTCGTGGAGCTCGCGGTCGAGCGCCTGGAACTCGGGGTCCGTCGGACGGTTCCGCGAATCGACGTGGACGACGCGGGGCTTGTACGACTCGAGCTCTTCCTCGTCGTAGTCGGCGTAGGTGATGACGATCACACGGTCGCCGGGATGGACGAGACAGCGCGGCTGCACCGTTGAGGATCACGTCGCCCGGGCCACCCGTGATGGCGTAGGTCTCGAAACGTTCACCGTTGTCGATGTCGAGAACATGCACCTGCTCGTTCTCCCGTATGTCGGCCAGCTCCATGAGCCGCGGATCGAGCGTGATGGACCCGACGTAGTTCAAGTCGGCGGCCACCACGGTGGCGCGGTGGATCTTGGACTTCATCATCGTGCGCTGCACGGTTCACTCCCCGTCGGGTTCGTCGATGCTGTCGCCATCACTGCCTTCTTGTCCAATGCCGGTTGGCCATGCCGGTTGACCATTTCGGCTGACCATTTCGGTGCGCGTGTCATGCCGCGGCCACGAGTACTCCCGCGTCGACGGTGACCTCACCGCCATCGACGAGGATTGTCATGTTGTCGATGAGCCGGGCACCGGCCGCGTCGGCGGCGACCGCGACCACGATCTCCCCCTCGATGTCCGAAACGGGAGCAAGGGTCGTCGCGTCGACGACGTCGGCGTAGTCGAGGGTGAGCGCGGGCTCGCGGGACACGAGATCGGCAAGACGGTCCCGCAAGAGGCGGGCGTTGCGCTCGCCCTCCCTCACGGCATCGGCCACGCTGGACAACGCTTCGTACAGAACCGTGGCCCGCGCGCGGGTGTCGCCGTCGAGATATGCGTTGCGACTCGACATGGCGACGCCGTCGGGCTCGCGTACGAGCGGACAGCCCACGACCTCCACGGGAAGGTCGAGATCAGCGACCAGGCGCTTCACGACCGCGAGCTGTTGGTAGTCCTTGCGCCCGAGGTACGCGCGGCAGGGCCCTACGATCGAGAGCAGTTTGGTGACCACCGTCGCGACGCCATCGAAGAACGTCGGTCGGGACGCACCACACAAGCCGTGGGTGAGACCGCTGACATGAACCGTCGTGAGGGGATCAGTCGGATACATCTCGGCGGACGACGGGACGAAGAGAAGGTCGACCCCGTCGTCGTCGGCCATCGCGGAGTCGGTGTCGAGATCGCGGGGATACGCGGCGAGATCCTCACCGGGACCGAACTGGAGTGAATTGACGAAGATGCTCGCCACGACGACGTCGGTGTCCGCACGCGCTGCTCGCAGCAAGCTGCGATGTCCTTCGTGGAGCGATCCCATCGTGGGGACGAAACCGATCTCGGCGCCCTCGGCACGGGCCGCGTCGCAGCGCCGGCGCAGGTCGTCGATGCGTGACACGGTCTTCACGCCGGCACCAGATCGTCGGCGTGGTCGGTGAGTCGCAGCGCCTCGCGAGCGAGTGCCCGGTACGCGGGTACCTCGGACGCCGGCAGCGCGTCGAGATGTGCCGCGATCGTCGATGCGTCGCCGCGGGCGACCGGTCCTGTGAGGGAGGCCGCGGGCCCGACGTCCTCGACGGCGTCGACCGCCTCGCGCACGAGCGGCAGGAACGCCTCGAGTCTCAGACCGGCGGACGTCGCCAGTCGCTCGAGGTGGCCGAGTAGTGCGACCACGTGGTTCGACGCCACCACGGCCGCGGCATGGTAGCGGACACGCTCCTCGTCGGTGACGGCGAACGGCTCGGCGCCCAGCGCCGCCGCCATCTCGAGTACCTCGGGGTCACCTGTGACTCCGCACCGGCCACCGGCCAGTCGGTGGGCACCGAGTTCGGGGGTAGGGATCGCCATGAGGGGATGGAGCGCGCCCACACGAAGGTCGGGTCGTAGCGAACGGACATCATCGAAGACGTCGAGACCGAGCGATCCGGCCAGGTGGACGAACAACACACCGGGCGCTGCTTCCCGCGCGACCGACGCTGCCGCGCCGGCGATTCGGTCGTCGGGCGTTGCGAGCACGACGACCTCGCAGTTCCGCGCAGCCTCGAACACGTCGACGGCGGGCGCACCGAGGGTGTCCGCGGCGTCCCGCACCGACGGTGCGGCGCGGTCTCGACCCGCCACGGCATTGCATACCCACCCTGCCGAGAGGAGCCCGGTCGCCACGGCCCGCCCGGCGCGGCCGGGTCCGACAAGAGCGAATGTACGCGCGGGAGCGCTCAACCGAAACCTTTCGTTCCAGCCCACCAGGGGTGCCGGACTCGGGTTCAGAAAGCCCAGTCTACTGCGACCCTGTGGACCTCGTGCCAGCCGTCGGTCGGCTCCTCCACCCGCTCCGGCGCCACGTCCGCCAGCGGCACCAGCACGAAACCACGCTCGCCCATGCGGGGGTGCGGGACCACCAGATCGGGCTCTTCCACTCGTATGTCACCGAGCAGCAAGATGTCCACGTCCAGAGTGCGTGGCCCGAAACGCTCCTCGCGCACCCTGCCCGCCGCGTTCTCCAACTCGGCGCACAACTGAAGAAGTTCCCGCGCGTCGCGTTCGGTGTCGAAGGCGACCACCGCGTTGAGGTAGTCGTCCTGGGGCGGTCCGCCCACCGGAGAGGTCTCGTACAGGGCCGACACGGTGACCTCGGCCGGAGCGGTGGCGTCGCGGATCGCCGCCACCGCCGTGCGCAGGTTGGCGCGCCTGTCGCCCATGTTGGAACCAAGCCCGAGAACAGCGCGTTGGGTCGGGGCAGACCCGCCGTCGAATCGCGTCATCGTCGAATCCGGACCGCCACGTGGTCGACGAGCGACGCCACGGGCGGGTGCATCTTGCGCACCGTCACGGTGGCGGCGCCGACGCGTGCGTCCGTTCGACACACGTCCGTGAGGCGAGTAGCGAGTCGCTCGAGCAGGTCGTAGTGCTCGGATTCCACGACCGCTCGGACGCCGTCACAGACTGCCGCGTAGTCGACCGTGTCATCCAACGCGTCAGTCTGCCCCGCCGTTGACACGTCGACCTCGAGTTCGACGTCGACCTCGAAGGGCTGGGGACGCGCCTTCTCCTCCGGCAGCACGCCGTGGACACCCATGCAGCGAATACCGGACACGAGGATGAGATCCATCCGGTCAGCCTACGTGTCGTCGGCGCGCTTCAGATTTTGATCGAGGGTGACCGCCACGACTTCCCGACCCGCGGCGCCGAGCTCACGCCCGGTGAGTCGTTCGACGATGGTGACGGCGTGGGGGCCCGTCTTCACCGCTCCCGTGTACAGCAGATAGCCCGCCACGGCTCCGAGAACACGGTCGCCGAGGTCCTCGTGGTGGACGAGGATGCGCGCCGAGGGGTCGTCGAGCAGCCGGGCGATCGACTCGTAGACCGCACCCAGGCGCTCCGGCTCCTCGTCCGGTGGGCCGAGCGGTATCCGGTCATGGGCGATACCGGCGTCGTCGTAGGCCGAGAGGTTGTGGGGCGAGTCGAGCAGCGACAGGATCCGCGTGAAGTCGTGGCGCTGGAGCCAGATCAGCTCCTCCTCGCGACGCACCTTGCGGTGATTGCGGCCGTAGCCACCGGGACGCTCCGAGATCGCCAGACGATCCTGGATCACCCAGCAGAACATCCGGGGCTCGAGACCCTGGGCCCAGCGGCCTCTCACGCCGCGCCCGTCATGGATTCGGGGCGACAGACATCGAGAGCAGCGAGAAGGTCGATGGCCCGGCGGGCAGCAGCGGCATCATGGACACGCACCATCGACGCTCCGTGCTCCATCGCCCATACGACGGTGGCGAGAGTCGCCTCGTCGCGAGCATCGACAGGAAGGGCGAGGGTCTGTCCGATGAAGGACTTGCGCGACGTACCGATGAGCACGGGTGCAGCGACGCGTTCGACGAGCTCGTCCAGGTGAGCGAGCAACGTGAGGTTGTGCTGCGGCGTCTTGCCGAACCCGATCCCGGGGTCGACGAGAATCGCATGTTCGCCGACGCCGGCGGCGATTGCAGCGGTACGGCGATCGACCAATGCGTCGGCCACTTCACTGACCACATCGTCGTAACGCGGGTCGTCCTGCATCGTGGTGGGATCACCTTTGCGGTGCATCAGGACCATTCCCGCGTCGCGGGTTGCCACGACCTCGAACATCTCCGGGTCCACTTCCCCCGCCGACACGTCGTTGACGACAACCGCTCCGGCGTCGAGAGCTGAGGCGGCGACCTCGGCCTTCGTGGTATCGACACTGACCGGTACGCCGGCGGCCGCGAGTTCCGCCACGACCGGTAGGACACGCTCAGTTTCGGTGGCGGTGGCCACCGGGTCCGCTCCCGGCCGGGTGGACTCCCCGCCGACATCGACGATGTCCGCCCCGTCCTCCCAGAGCCTGCGTCCGTGCTCGACAGCGGCTGTGGTGTCCACGAAACGACCGCCGTCGGAGAAGGAGTCCGGCGTGACGTTCAGGACCCCCATCACGCCTGTCATCGGATACCCGGACATGGCGGGCAGCGTAACGGCCCGGGCCACCGAGTCGCGTGGGAGTGGCTCAGCGCGAAGGTCCGGGCGAGCGAATCAGGCTCATGGCCTCCGCCCGGGTCGCGGTGTTCGTCTTGAACAGCCCGCGAACCGCCGAGGTGACGGTGAGGGCACCCGGCTTGCGCACTCCGCGCATGGACATGCAGAGGTGCTCCGCCTCGATGAGGACGAAGACGCCCGCGGGCTCCAGGATCCTCTGGAGGGCATCGGCAACCTCGGTGGTCAGCCGCTCCTGCACCTGGGGTCGTCGTGCGTAGCCGTCGACGAGGCGCGCCAGCTTGGACAGGCCCGTGATCCTGCCATCGGCGCCGGGAATGTAGGCCACATGGGCACGGCCGAGGAAGGGAACGAGGTGGTGCTCGCACAGCGACGTCAGCGCGATGTCGCGGACCATGATCATCTCGTCGTGGTCGGCCTCGAAGGTGACCGACAGGTGCCGTGCGGGATCGTCGTGCAGGCCACAGAAGATCTCCGTGTACATCTCGGCGATTCGCTCGGGGGTGCCGACGAGGCCGTCTCGTTCCGGATCCTCACCAATGGCAACGAGCATTTCGCGCACCGCTGCCTCCACCCGCGCTTTGTCGACTTCGCTCGCGGCTTCCGTCACTGGCCTCAGGTCGGGCGTGGAACCAGCTTCGCTCACGTCGTCCTCCGGTCGGTGGCGGCAGCGCTCGAACCGGTTCGGGTTCCGGTGGAACCGTCGCCGGCGAACGGTGTCGCCTTGTCGAGAATCTCCAACACCGCGGCGGTCTCGAGTGTCTCGTGCTCGATCAGTGACGCCGCCAGCCGGTCGAGGGTCGTCCGATTGCGCTCCAGAATCGACCGGGCCACCTCGTGCGCATTCTCGACCAGAGCACGCACCTCGCTGTCGATGCGCGCCGCCACCTCGTCGGAGTAGTCACGGGAGGCATGGAGGTCCCTTCCCAGGAAGACCTCGTCGCTGCCTCCGACGCTGCCATGGCGGACCGGTCCGATGGCGTCGCTCATCCCATACTCGGTCACCATCTGCCGGGCGATCCGTGTGACCTGCTGGATGTCGTTCTCGGCGCCGGTGGTCGGATCCGCGAAGATCATCTCCTCGGCGGTCCGTCCCCCGAGGAGCATGGCCAACTCCTCGGTGAGTTCGCGGCGCGTGACGAGGAACCGGTCTTCGGTGGGAAGCGTGAGCGTGTAGCCGAGTGCGCGGCCCCGCGGGATGATCGACACCTTGTGCACCGGATCGGTGTTCGGAAGAGCGTGGCTCACGAGTGCGTGACCGCCCTCGTGGTAGGCGATGACCCGCTTCTCGTGCTCCGAGATCAGCCGACTTCGCCGTTCCGGCCCCGCCATCACACGGTCGATGGCCTCCTCGAGTTGGTGCAGACCGATGCTGTCGAGGTCGGCGCGTGCGGCGAGTAGTGCCGCTTCGTTCATGAGGTTCGCCAGGTCGGCACCGGTGAAACCGGGAGTGCGCCGGGCGATCACGTCGAGCTCGACTCCCGCCGCCAACGGCTTGCCGCGGCCGTGTACGGCGAGAATCGCCTTTCGTCCTTCGAGATCGGGACGGTCGACGACGACCTGCCGGTCGAAGCGTCCGGGGCGCAACAGGGCGGGATCGAGGATGTCAGGTCTGTTCGTGGAGGCCAGCATGATCACGCCCTCGGCCTCGTCGAATCCGTCCATTTCCACGAGCAACTGGTTCAAGGTCTGCTCGCGTTCGTCGTGGCCACCGCCGAGACCCGCGCCACGCTGACGACCCACCGCGTCGATCTCATCGACATAGACGATGGCGGGTGCCGCTTCCTTGGCCTGTTCGAACAAGCCGCGCACCCGGGAGGCACCGACGCCGACGAACATCTCGACGAACTCTGAACCGCTGATCGAAAAGAACGGGACTCCCGCCTCACCCGCGACCGCCTTGGCCAACAGGGTCTTGCCGGTCCCGGGCGGTCCGTAGAGCAGGACACCCTTCGGAATCCGTGCACCCATGTCGCGGAAGCGCTGGGGGGCCTGGAGATAATCCCGGATCTCACCGAGTTCCTCCAGCGCCTCATCGAGGCCGGCAACGTCGTCGAAGGTGGTCTGCGGGCGGTCGGGGTCGATCGGCCTTGCTCGGGATCGCCCGAGGCCCAGCGCCCCCGCGCCTGGGAGGCGCATGAGGAAGAAGCCCGCCACTCCCAGGAGGAGAAGCAGTGGCAGGAGGTTGAGCACGTAGGTGAGCCACGGGTTCTCGCCCTGCGTGTCGACTTCGAACTCATCGACGTCGGCATCGATGATCGAGTCCGTGACTGCCTCCGTCGAGCGGTCGGGGAAATCGACCGCGAACTTCTCGCCGTCGGTGAAGGTTCCCTCGAGTCGGTGGTCGGCGTCGAGGAGCTTGACCTTCTCGATGTCTCCGTCGTCGAGACGATTCTGGAATTCGGTCAGATCCACGGTCTCCCGGGAGTCGCCACCACCGACGACGCGCAGCACCACGAACGCGACCACTCCTGCCGCGAGGAGAGCGAGAAGTCCGTATCGGAGGATCTTGGGCACGCGGCCTCGGTGGTCGCGGGTGGGTCGGCCTCCAGGCTACCCGTGGCAGTGGAGGCCCCCTACGCGATGGCTTGCTACCCGAGGTCGCGGGAGCCGTCGTAGCGCGCGACGTACCCCAGGTTCCTGTACTTCTCCGCCACGTCGAGTCCGTACCCGATCACGAAGTCGGGCGGGATCGTGAAGCCGACGTACTTGAGGTCGGGATCCGCCTTTTGAAGGCCTTCCCTGAGGAGCAGCGCGCACACCTCGAGCGATTCGGGCCCCCGGGCCTGGAGGTTCTTCCGCAGGAAGCTGAGCGTCAGTCCCGAGTCGACGATGTCCTCCACCAGCAGTACGTGCCGCCCGGTGAGGTCGAGGTCGAGATCCTTGACGATGCGCACGACGCCGCTCGTTCGTGTGGCGGACCCGTACGACGCCACGGCCATGAAGTCGAACTCCACGGGAAGATCGATCGAACGGGCCAGGTCGGCCATGAACATGAACGCGCCCTTGAGCACTCCTACGAGCAAGGGAGGGTCGCCGGCGTAGTCCTCGGTGATGCGACGCCCCAACTCGTCGATGCGGTCGCGAATCTGCTCCCCGTCGACCACCACCTCGCCGACGTTCGAGTCGTTCATGGCTGTGCAGCAACTCCGGAGCCCGCTGGTTCACGACGGGTCGCGTCGTGTGAGCGCCACGGTAGCCGAGGAGCTGCCGTCACCCCTCGGTCGGCTCCTCGGAGATGATCCGGTGAAGTCGCAGCCGACCTCCGGAACGCCGGACCTCGCGGCCTCCGCCGATCTGAGCGGCGACGGTGGCTCCCCGTGCGACGTCGAGCGCGTCCTCGAGGCGGGCTGCGTCGGGTGCGGGCGGACCGATCCACCGCCTCAACGCGCGTCGAGCGAGTGCCCGAGGCGCGTGACACACGGTGGCGGCGTCCAGGTTCCCGTCCTCCCGGCGACCAGCGTGCACGATCTCGTCGGCGGCGGCATCGAGGTAGGCGAGATCGTCGCGGGCGATCTCGGCTTGTCGGGCCAGAACGGGCACCAGGTCGCGCTCGACGCCGGCGGACAGGTTGGGCAGCGCCTCGTGTCTCAGCCAGACTCGTCGATAGGAACGGTCGTCGTTCATCGTGTCGTGGCGCGGATCGACCCCGACGAGTCGGCAGATCTCGGCCGTCTCGGCTCGGCGAAACCGGAGCAGCGGACGCACGATCCGGCCGTCACGCTCGGGCATTCCGGCGAGCCCTGCCAGCGCCCCACCCCGCAGGATGTGCAGGAGAACGGTTTCGGCCTGGTCGTCCATGGTGTGCCCGAGCAACACCGCGGCCGCGTCCTGTCGGTCCGCCTCTTCGAGAAGCGCCGTCCGGCGCACGTCCCGCGCACGTTCCTCCACGTTCGGGCCGGCCTCGACACGCGCGTCCACGATCTCGGCGGAGATACCCTGAGCCTGCGCCCAGGACACAACGAACTCGCCGTCGGCGCGGCTCGTGGGCCGGAGCCCGTGGTCGACGAACACTGCCACCGCCCGGTCGGGGTGATCACACGTCACCACCGTCAGCGCCAGCAGGGCGAGCGAGTCGGCGCCGCCACTGCACGCGACCAGCGGACGGCCTTCCCCCGGATCGAAGCGTTCAATGAAGGCTGCGAGCGTGGAGCGCATCGCGTCCCGGACGGTGTCCGTCAGCGCCGTCCGCCCGAGCGCGACTCCACCAGCGCGCCACTTCGGAGGATTCCGAGCAACTCATCGGTGCCGGTGAGCCCGAGTTTCCTGCTGATCCGCCTGAGGCTGGCGTACACGTTGCTGCGGCTCATCTCGAGGTGGCGCGACACCGTCGTGACGGGACTACCACCGGCGAGGGCCTCCAGCAACAGCAGTTGCTTGTCGGTCAGCTCAGTGAGGCGCTCCCGGGCCTGACGCACGCGCGGGGACGCAGCGGGCGTCGTCGGGGTGTGCTCCAGCCGTGTCAGGTGCACACGGGGCGCCGCGGGATCGTTGTCGACGGGATCGCCGCTCTCGTGACGGGCGAGCTCCTCCAGAGCGTCTGTACGTGCCTTGCGACGGAGTTCGGGCTCCGACGGAGCGTCGGGTCCGAGGACGTCTCGCAGTGCCTGGACCAGATCCGACGGATTGAACGGCTTCGTGATGTAGCGCAGCGCGCCCTCGATCCCTCCCCGAACCCGGTGCTCCACCTCGCGCATTGCCGACACCATGAAGACGGGGATCTTCGAGAGGTTGGCGCCACCTTCATTCTTGAGCTCCTCCAGAACCATCCACCCGTCGACGCCGGGCATCATCACGTCGAGGAAGATCGCGTCGGGCACCTCGACACCCACAGCGTCGAGCGCTTCCTGACCGTTGGCTGCCAGAGCCACACGGAACCCGGCGTTCTCCAGATTGATCTGGATGAGCTCACGGATGTCGGCGTCGTCGTCGACCACCAGAACGAGTGCCATCGTCAGAGAGGCTACCGACCGCCGGGGGCGGCGAGTGCCGAAACCTCGACACGCCGCAGCCAGCCGTCGGGATCGTCGAGCTCTTCCATGGTCGGCAGCCACTCGGGACCCCGCCAGGCAACCTCGAGCACATCAGGCCCGGCTGCGGTCGTGACGGCGGCCACGAAGCGTTCGCCGATTTCGTACTGGCGGAGCTTCATCTCGATCCCGAGGAGTCGCTGGAGCTGTCGGTGCAAGCCTCGGGAGCGCCGCCGCGTGTGTAGCACGCGGTCCATCCGCTCCGCTCCCGGGATCGAATCGTCTCCGACACGGTTCATCACCCAGGTGCCGTGACCCTCCAGCAACGACATGAGAGCCTGCATTCTCCCGATGATTCCCTGCTGTTCGGGTGTGGCCACGAGTGCCACCAGGCCACCCGAGTCGAGCGGATTGCGTCCCGCGCGCAGTTCCTCGGACGCACGCCCCAGTGCTCTCACGAGGCGCTTCGGGTCGGGTTCCACCAGCTCGAGCGACTGCTCGACGAGTGAGAGGAAGTAGGAACGTAACCACGGCACTCCCGTGAACTGCGCCCGATGGGTCACCTCGTGGACGGCGATCCAGAGCCGGAAGTCGCGGGGGCGGAATGCATAGCGCTTCTCGAGCGTCAGGATGTTCGGCCCCACGTAGTAGACGGCGTCGGGCGTATCGGAGGCTTCGGGCACCAACAGGTCGTATTGGCCGAGCACGCGCTGGCCCATGTATCCGAGCAGCACACCCATCTCGGCCCCCGCCAGTCGGCGTCCGACCGGGGCGAACGGGCTCCGTGACATGCGTTCGGCGAGCCGGTCCGTCAGCGGGGCCAGCAAACGTTTCATCGACCCGATGTTGGCCGCCACCCATCCGTGTCGGTCGACGACGCCGGACCGCACTCCTCCCGGCATCGTCAGCCCAGTGAAGCCGGTGACGATCGATTCCGCCTCCTCGGTGACCTCGGCGAAGTCGCGCTCGAGAGATGCGGACAGGTACGAGCCGCTCAGCGGGTCCCGACCTGCGACCACGCGTGCCACACGCCCGGCGAGATCCCAGTCGACGGCGGACGGAGGCGCGTCGTGACTCACGCTGCGGCCGTCACGGGCTCAGCGCGCCCGCAGCCTCGGCCGGACGAGTTGCCAGTAGTAGCCGAATCCGATCGCGGCGAGAACGGGAGGAATGCCCGACGCGATGAACAGCGACACCCAGTAGTGCCAGGGCCGAGCACCCGGGCCCTCGGAACCGCCGGTACCCGGCTGATCGCCGAACACGCCGAACACGTACATCCACATGAGGACGACGATCACCACGGCGGCGAGGGCGAGCACGGCACCGACAACCACGGTGATCACCCTGGTGTCGCGAGGGCCTGCCTGATCGGCGTGAGTGCCGGTGACCGTCCCGCCTGCGCTGTCGTCGGCGCTCTCCAGGTCGGACGTCGGGGCTGTTGCGGTAGCCATCAGCGTCATCGTAGATGGAGCCGTAGGGGGGTGTCGTACCGTCCCTGGTTCAGCGGACTTCGTCTCCCCCGTGGCCCGCAGCCTCGCCACCGGAGTCGCCGATGGCCTCGGCCACCTTGCGGCGCAGTGACTCGGGGACCTCGTCACGGCAGCGGGAGACGATGACCTGGCGAAGTTCGACCTCGAACGTGAAGCCCTTCGCGCACGGAGGACAGTCGTCGAGGTGACGCGCGATGGCTCGCCGCTTCCACACCGTGAGCTCACCGTCGAGATACGAGTAGATCTGGCGAGCCACGTCGTTGCAGTCATCTGCCATACCCGTACCCCTCAGCCTCCCGAACCGGTGGCCGGCTCGGCCGCCGCGTCGGGAATCAGTCCGCGATCCTCCGCAAAGCTCCACAACAACTTCTGGAGCTGTCTCCTTCCCCGGTGGATCCTGCTCATCACGGTTCCGACCGGTACGTCCATGATCTCGGCGATCTCCTTGTAGGAGAAGCCCTCCACGTCGGCCAGCACCACGGCCAGCCGGAACTGGTCGGGAAGGGCTTCGAGCGCCTCTTTCACCTCGGCCTCGGGGAGTGACTCGAGGAACTCGACCTCGGGTGTGCGGTTGGCCGCACTGGCCTCGAGGCCCCCGAGACGGTTGTAGAGGTAGAAGTCCTCGGACTCGTCGAGTTCCGACTCGTCGGGGCGACGCTTCTTGGCCCGGTACTGGTTGATGTAGGTGTTCGTGAGGATCCGGTAGAGCCACGCCTTGAGGTTCGTACCCTCGCGGAAGCCTCCGAAACCGCGGTACGCCCTCAGGTAGGTCTCCTGGACGAGGTCTTCCGCGTCGGCGGGATTACGGGTCATGCGCAGGGCCGCGGAGTAGAGAGGCGCCATGTAGGCCATGGCGAGATCCGCGAACTTCTCCTGGTCGGCCACCGTGCGAGACTAGCCCCGAGCAGGGCTCGAAAAAGTCCCGGGACGAACGGAGCCCGGCGACCGTACGGCGCTATACATAGGGGCCCTCGGGCGCCCCGACCCCTCTGGGCCGTCTCTCATGCTCGTCCTCATCGCGCTGCACTTCATCGTCGCCCTCTCGGCGCCGTTCGCCGCGCGGGCGTTCGGGCGCCGGGTACTCCTGCTCGGCGCAGCGGTTTCGGCCGTCACCTTCGTATGGCTTCTTTCACAAGTGGGCGAGGTCCTCGACGGCGGCGTCGTGACCGAGAACCTCGTGTGGGTGGGCGACATCGGGCTGGAGCTCTCGATGCGCCTCGACGGTTTCGGCCTGATGATGGCGATGCTCGTCTCGGGGATCGGCGTGCTCGTGTTCATCTACGCGACCGCCTACATGCCCCGCGAGAACAACGGCCGCTTCTGCGCCTATCTGGTCGCCTTTGCGGGATCGATGCTCGGGCTCGTGCTCTCGGACAACCTGTTCGGCCTGTTCGTCTTCTGGGAGCTGACGAGCGTCACGTCCTACCTCCTGATCGGCTGGGACGACACTCTGGAGAGCGCACGCGCCGCTGCTTGGCGCGCGCTGACGGTCACGGCGGCAGGCGGCCTCGTGATGCTCGCCGGGTTCATCCTCATCGGTCAGGCGGCCGGCACCTACGAGCTCTCCGCCATCACCGACACTCCTCCGGGTGGCGCCGTCGTCGCCGTGGGAGTCGGGCTCGTCCTCGTGGGCGCGTTCACGAAGTCGGCGCAGTTCCCGTTCCACGGCTGGCTGCCCGACGCCATGGCCGCTCCCACGCCGGTGAGCGCCTACCTCCACTCCGCCACGATGGTGAAGGCGGGCATCGTGGTTCTCGCCCGTTTCGCCGCGCCGTTCAGCGACCTCGACTTCTGGCAGCCGGTCGTCATCGGCGTCGGCCTCGCCACGATGCTGTTCGGCGCCGCGCGCGCCCTCCAGCAGACCGATCTCAAGCGACTCCTCGCGTTCGGCACCGTCAGCCAACTCGGGTTCATGACCACGTTGTTCGGGGTGGGCACCGAAGAGGCCATCGCCGCGGGCGTCGCGGTGATCGTCGCCCACTCCATCTTCAAGGCCGCATTGTTCATGGTCGCCGGCGCGGTCGACCACGAGGCCGGAACCCGCGACCTGCGCGAGCTCACCGGTCTACGCCACCGCATGCCGGTCGCGTTCTGGGTCGCCACGATCTGCGCCGCCTCGATGGCGGCGATCCCTCCTCTGCTCGGCTTCCTGTCGAAAGAGCTCGCCTACGAGGAACTCCTCCATTCGGGGGACTGGGGCATCGTCGCCCTCGTCGGAGTCATCGTGGGCTCGGCGATGACGCTCGCCTACAGCGCGCGTTTCGTGTGGGGCGCCTTCTGGGACAAGGCTCCGACAGGCTCCCCCGCAGGCACCCCCGCACCCGAGCCGATTGCCGCGCACGAGCCGGGCCCGGGTCTGCTCGGCCCGCCTGCGCTTCTCGCCGGGCTGAGCGTGCTCTTCGGTGTGTGGCCGGAACCTGTGGGCGCCCTCACGGATGCTGCCGCGGAGGCGCTCGACCACGTGTCCGAGGTCCAACTCGCGCTCTGGAACGGCTTCACGCTTCCCCTGCTCCTCTCACTCCTCACGATCGCACTGGGCGTCGGCCTCGTGGCAGTGGGGCGCTCGGTGGTTCTCGGGCAGCGCGGCTTCGCCCCGCGTCTCACCCCCGACGGTGGATACCGCGTCTTCGTGGACGGTCTCGGTGTCAGCGCCCGCTACGTGTCGGCCGCCGTCCAGAACGGATCGCTCCCCGTCTATCTCGGCGTGATCCTCGTGACGGCCGTCGCCGTTCCCAGCGTCGCGCTACTCACCTCCGGCGGACTCGACATCGACGCATCGCGCGCCGGGTCGGGAATCCAGGTCGTCGTGTGTCTCTTCGTTGTGATCGCCGCTGTGGGGGCAACGCGCGCGCGGCGGCGCTTCATCGCCGTGATGCTCCTCGGCGGTGTGGGATACGGCATCGGGACGTTGTTCATCATCCAGGGTGGCCCGGACCTCGCGCTCACGCAGTTCGTCGTGGAGACCGTCGGAATCATCGGCTTCATGCTCGTCCTGCGCCACCTCCCCTTCCGGTTCCGCGTTCTGGAGCACACGCCGACCAAGATGCTTCGCGCTGCGATCGCCGCGGTCGTCGGGGTCTTCGTGACGCTCTTTGCACTCGTGGCCTTCACGGCCCGCAGTGTCCCCCCGATCTCCGAGTACTTCATCGACAACTCGAAGACGCTCGGAGGCGGTAAGAACATCGTGAACGTGATCGTCGTCGACTTCCGCGGTCTCGACACGCTGGGAGAGATCTCGGTCGTCACTGTCGCGGTGCTCGGGATCGCGAGTCTCGTGTTCGCCGTACGACGTGGCCGCGTCGCTGATTCCGACGCGTCCCTCATCGAATCCGCTCGCGACGACGTCGCTGCGCCCGCCCCTTCGGAGGCCCCGTGAAGCCGGCGCGCTCCGTCATCCTCGAGCAGGGCCTGCGTGCGACGTTCCACACCATCCTGCTCTTTTCCGTGTGGCTCTTCTTCGCCGGGCACAACGCGCCGGGCGGTGGTTTCCCCGCCGGGCTCGTCGCGGGATCCGCCTTCGTGCTGCGCTACGTGACGTTTGGAACCGACGGTCTCCCCCGCATCGCACCCGAACTGCTGTGCGGGCTCGGACTGGTCCTGGCGGCCGCCACGGGCATCGGTTCGTGGTTCCTCGGCGGTCAGTTCCTCGAGTCCGACATCATCGACCTGCACCTCCCGGTGGTCGGCGCGGTGCACATGTCGACCGTGGCGTTCTTCGACGCCGGCGTGTTCTTCATCGTGGTGGGGATCATCGACGGCGTACTGCGCTACCTCGGCAGTGAGCCCGAGGCCGAACCGGGCGGGGACTCCGAACCCGTCACGAGGCCGCAACCGGGACGGCAGCCGTGATCGTCGCTCTCGCACTCACGATCGGCGTTCTCTTCTCGCTCGGCACGTATCTCGTACTCCAGCGAAACCTCACGCGCATCATCATCGGCCTCGGGCTGCTGAGCCACGGCGCCAACCTGCTGCTCCTGGGGGTGGGCGGCAAGGCGGGCGTGCCGCCTGTCGTGGGGAACGACCCCGCCGAGATGGCCGACCCGCTCCCCGAGGCCATGGTGCTCACGGCGATCGTCATCTCCTTTTCGGTCACGATGTTCCTGCTGGCGCTCGCCTACCGGAGCTGGACCCTCAACCGCTCCGACGAGGTCGAGGACGACGTGGAGGACCGGCGGATCGCCCGCGAGCCCGTGGGTGACGGAAGGGACCGACCGTGAAGGTCCTCCTGTTCCTTCCCGTGGTTCTCCCGATCCTCGCCGCCGGCTTGTCGACGGCTGCGCTCCGATGGGTGTGGCTCCGAGCGCGTCGTGGGGCTCGTGGTCCTCACCGTCAGCCTGGCGGCCTCCATCGCCGTGCTCGTCTCGGTCGAGGCGGACGGGCCGCAGGCCGTACAGGCGGGCGACTGGCCGGCGCCCTTCGGCATCACGATCGTCGCCGACCTCTTCGCCGCCATCATGCTCGTGGTGTCGGTGGCGATGCTGCTCGCTGTACTCGTCTACGCCATCGGCCAGAAGACCGACGCCACATCGCGCGTCTTTCACCCTGTGTACCTGCTGCTTGCGGCGGGGGTATCGCTCGCGTTCCTCACCGGCGACCTGTTCAACCTGTTCGTGTCGTTCGAGGTACTGCTGATCGCCAGCTACGTGCTGATCACAATCGGCGGCAACCGGGAGCAGGTCCGGTCCGGGATGACTTACATCGTCATCAACCTCGTGGCCTCTGCTCTGTTCGTGACGGCGATCGCGTTCGTCTACGCAGCCACCGGCACGATGAACATGGCGGACCTCGTCGGCAAACTCGACACCATCCCCGGAGGGCTGGCCACCGCCCTGGGCCTCCTGCTGCTGGTCGTGTTCGGGATCAAGGCGGCACTCTTCCCCTTGTTCTTCTGGCTTCCCGACTCGTATCCGACCGCGCCGTCGCCCATCACCGCCGTGTTCGCCGGGCTGCTCACCAAAGTGGGCGTGTACGCCATCATCCGAAGCCAGACCTTGTGGTTCGGCAACGACGGACCCGATCCTCTGCTGCTCACCGTCGCCGGGCTGACGATGCTCATCGGCGTACTCGGAGCGATCGCACAGAACGACATCAAGCGGATTCTCAGCTTCCACATCGTGAGCCAGATCGGTTACATGATCCTCGGACTCGCGTTCTTCACCATCGCCGGTCTGGCGGGAGCGATCCTCTACATCGTCCACCACATCATCGTGAAGACGTCCCTGTTTCTCGTGGGCGGGATGGTCGAGGAGACGGAGAACACAGGAGCGCTCAGCCGACTCGGTGGGCTCACGCGGCGCACACCACTCCTGGCCGTGCTGTTCGCCATACCGGCGCTCAGCCTCGCCGGAGTTCCACCCTTTTCCGGGTTCGTCGCCAAGCTGTCGATCGCGGAAGCAGGCTTCGCCGTCGACAGCTACGTCGTGGTCGGGGTGAGCCTGCTCGTCGGGCTCCTCACCCTTTACTCCATGACCAAGATCTGGAACGGCGCGTTCTGGGGCACCTCTCCCGACGACGCACCCGAGACGCCGGCTCCGACACCCGCCCTGATGGCCGCCGCGACCGGCACCGTTGTGACGATGAGTCTGGCGGTCGCGCTGTTCGCCGGACCGCTCTACGGCCTCGCCGAACAGGCTGCGCGTGAGCTCGTGGATCCGGCCGTCTACGTCGGGGCGGTCCTGCGATGATCCGCCGATCCGTGTTTCCGTTCGTGTGGCTGCTGCTCGTCTGGATCCTGTTGTGGGGTGAGCTCAGCATCGGAAACGTCGTCGCGGGGACGGTTGTCGCGGTCACCCTGCTTGTGTTGTTCCCTCTCGGCGGCGCCGTTCGCCACGGTCGGGTGCGGCCCGTGCGCGCTGTCGGGTTCCTCTTCTACTTCGCCTGGGAACTGGTGAAGGCGACGACGACCGTCGCGTGGGAGATCGTGACGCCCGGGAGAAACTACCGACAGGGCATCATCCACATCGACGTGCTGGGCGCGTCCGACACCCTCGTGACGGTCGTCGCCAACTTCATCACGCTCACGCCCGGCACGCTCACGGTCGAGGTCAACGAGGCCCGGGACCGGTTGTACGTGCACGTCCTGCACCTCCGCGACATCGAGAGTGTCCGTGCGGACGTTCAGCGTCTGGAGGCCCGGACCATTCGAGCCTTCGGCAGCGCCGAGGCGATCGCCCTGCTCGAAGAACGGGACGGGTCATGAGCACCGTGGCGGGAATCGCGACGCTCGCTCTGGCCGTGGCGGCCGCTTTGGTGCTGATCCGTCTTCTCCGCGGACCCACACTCTCCGATCGGATGGTCGCTCTCGACTCGCTCTTGGTGCTGATCGCGTCCGGGATCGCCGTCAACGCCGCCGCGACCGGATCGGGCGAGTTCCTCGACGTGATGATCGTGGTGTCGCTCATCGGGTTCGTCGGTTCCGTGACCGTCGCCCGGTTCATCGAGAAACGGGGCCCGTGACCGTGGACACCGTCGTCGCCTCCGCTCTGATCTGCGCAGGAGTTGCTCTTGCGGTCGTCGCCGGTGTCGGCATCGTGCGTTTTCCGAACGTCTTCGCACGCATGCACGCTGCCACCAAGCCTGCGACCCTGGGGCTCATCCTGGTCGCGGCGGGCGCCGCTGTCGAAGTGGGCGGGACCGGCAATGTGACGCGTCTTCTCCTCGTGATCATGCTCCAGGTGATCACCGCTCCGATCGCCGCCCACATGGTGGGCCGCGCCGCCCACAGGCGGGGAGCACCTGCCGGTGGCGACATCGACGAGCTCCACGACGCCGACTCGACGGGTACGAGCGCGTCGCGAAGCGCGGGGTGAGCTCAGACGGGGGTGAGCCGCCAGATCTGACCGTCGCCGTCGGAGCCGTCGGTGGTCACGTAGAGATCTCCGTTGGTCGGGTTGTGCACGACGCTGCGGATCCTGGTCCCGAGTTCGGTGAGCAGCGTCGTCTGCGCGGTGACATCGCCTGCCCCGTTCAGGAAGAGCACACGAAGTTGGCGGCCCTTCAGGACGGCGACGACGAGGGCGCCGCTCCAGCCATCCCACTTCGACCAGCGCAGGAAGTCGGCGCCCGACGGCGCGATCGTCGGGCTTCCTGACTCCCACACGGGTCCGACGACGGTGCCCAACAGTGTGAAGTCGGTCATGGGGACCGACTCGTTGTAGCCCGGTACCGGGTTCCACCCGGCGTTCATGCCGGCGACGAGCCTGTTCACCTCGTCGTTCGTTCCGGGCCCGTGTTCCACGCTGTACGCAGCGTTCGTGTTCGGCCGGAACGCGAGACCCTGCGGATTGCGGTGTCCGTACGTGTAGATCTCCCCACGGGCACCCGCGTCGAGAGAGGTGAGATCCGGATTGCCCGCTGCCGGTGCACCGTTGCGGTCGACGCGCAGCACCTTGCCGCCGAGTGACGTGAGGTCCTGGGGTGTCGTGCCGATCGCTGCGTCACCGGTCGTGATCCAGAGGTTGCCGTCAGGACCGAAGCGCGGCCTGCATCCCGAGTGGCGGCCACTGCTGTAGGGCAACCCGGTGACGATGTCGGTGCGGTCGGTGAGCCCCGCGGCGAGCGTGAACCGCCACCGCACGACTCGAACGTCGGCGGCCGCACCACCACCGGCACCGAGCGTCGACGCGAAGCACGCGTAGATGAACGACTGCCCGTTGTGGAATTGTGGATCGACCGTCAGCCCGAGCATCCCGCCTTCGCCCGCCACACGGACATCAGCCGGACGGTGCATCTTCCGCTTCTCGCGGTCCACGAGCGCGGAGATGTCACCGCCGCGTTCGGTGGTGAAGGCGACGCCCTGACTCGTGAACGCGATGTCCCAGGGGTTCGACAGGCCGGTCGTGACGACGTCGAGCACGATCGTCGGCGCCGCGGGACCCGCCGTCGGCGTCGGTGGGTTGACCACGAAACAGCCCGACGCCACGAGCGCGAGCACAACGGTGACAACGAGCAGGCGACGCATGGCCGGACTATCGACGTTCCGACCGCCCCTTCTTGAGGCCCTCGCCCGGTTCAAGCGGGGAGCAGGTCTTCGATGGCGCTCACCAGGGCTTCGTCGTCGGGCTCCGTCTGCGGGCGGAAGCGGCCCACGACCTCCCCTTCGGGCGTGAGAAGGAACTTCTCGAAGTTCCAGGTGATGTCGCCCGCCTCGCCGTCGGCGTCGACGGTGGCGGTCAGTTCCTCGTAGATGGCGTGGCGCCCGTCGCCGTTCACCTCGATCTTCTCGTACAGCGGGAACGTGACCCCGTAGTTGACCGAACAGAACTCCTGGATCTCGTCGGCCGATCCCGGCTCCTGCTCGAGGAACTGGTTGCACGGGAACCCCACCACCGTGAAGCCGCGGTCCGCGTAGGTCTCCTGGAGCTTCTGGAGCCCCTCGTACTGGGGCGTGAGCCCGCACTTCGACGCCACGTTCACGACGAGAACAGCCTTGCCGCTGTGCTCGCCGAGACTGGACGGCTCTCCCGAGAGCGTGTTGACGGGAATGTCGTGGATGGCGGACACGGGTGACCTCCTGAAGCGTGGAGCGGCTATCTTCGCACCGCTGTCGAGCGTCTGCGAGCAGACCTGCCCGCGGCACGAACTGTCAGGGCGGCCAATCCCAGGAGGAACTCGACGATGGTCTCGAAAGCGGAGAAGTGGCTCGCCAAGTACGTCGCCGCTGTGCAGCCCCACATCGACGTGCCCGTGCGTTCGGCGATCGTCGCAGAACCCGAAGAGGGCATGTTCAAGGTCAACTGGGAGGCCGTCAAGGACGACGTCGTCGCCCAGGTCGGAGGAACCCCCTGGTTCGTTTACAAGGTTGTCACTGGTGGCCTGCCCGACGACGACCCTCCCGAACCACCGGAGGACCTGATGCTGGTCGTCACTGACACCGACCTCATCGCGATCGAAGCCCAGCCCTGGCTCGTGAAGTGGCGGATCAAAGATGAGTTCGGCCGGTGGCACCGAGACACGATTGAGGTCAGTGTCGAGAAGAAGAAGACGCGCTACGTGTTGGCTGTCAGCGGACCTGACGGTGAGAGGGTCGAGTTCTGCATTGCAAAGAATCTCGGCTCGGCGATTCCGTTGTTCCTCGAGGCACTGGGGGTGTCACAGACCTAGACGAGCCGCCGGGTCCCCGGCCGGATTGGTCTCGGGAAGCCACGGTCAGAAGTCGAAGACCTCGAACGGCACAGCGTGCTCGACACCCAGCTTCTCCCCACTGGCGACGGCGGCATTCCGCAGGAACTCCGCCGCGTCGGCATCAGTCTGACCGAGACCTTCGAGGTACGCGCGGTGCTCCCGTAGCGACGCCACGCCATTGTCGAGAAAACCGGTGACGTCGACCGCGTGCGTGGGCTGTGGCGTGGAGCTGACACACACCATCCGCGTGCCGCCCCACGCGGGCTCCGGGTCGTCGGTGAAGACCCACTCGTTGGCCGCGTCGCGCACGGCATCGAGAACCGCGAGTCCGACGTTGCGGTGATCCGCCATGTTGAGCGACCTGCCGCCCCACGAGTCGCGGTGATTGATCGTGAGTACGACGTCGGGGCGGTGTCGACGGATCCCGAGAGCCAGATCGCGACGTAGCGGGACTCCGTACTCGATCAGGCCGTCCGTGTAGTCCAGGAACTCCACGGTCTCCACGCCGACCACCGCAGCGCTGCGCTTCTCCTCCTCGACCCGGAGTGGCCCGACCTCATCCGGAGAACGACCTGCGATCCCGGCCTCGCCCCTTGTGACAAGCAGATAGACGACCGTCTTGCCCTGCGACGTCCAACGCGCGATGGCGCTCGCCATGCCGTATTCCAGATCGTCCGGGTGGGCCACGATGGCGAGCGCACAGCCCCAGTCCTCGGGCAGTTCTTCCAGGCGGGGTTCTTCCGACATACCGGCGTGACCCTAACGGCAGAGATCGAACCTCTGCACACGGCTGCCACCAACACGGACCCCGCCCTGTATCCCGACCCCCGGTCTCAGATGGTCACCCGCGCTGCGTACCGGATGGCAAGATCAGGAGATGAAGAACCCACGAGGATTTCTCACGGTGTCTATGGCGGTCGCACTTCTGTTTCTTTCGGCGTGCGGCAACGGCGAGGGAAACACGGCCGATTCGTCGACGACGGCATCAGCCGAGCCGAACGAATCGACGACCACCGCGTCGTCGATTCCTGACAGCACCGGTGAGTCCGGCGACGGGATTCCCGTCACGATCTACTTCACCCGCGACGGGAAGGTCAGCCCGGCCGGACGCTCCGCGACGAGCTCGGACACCGTCGCCCGTGACGCGCTCACGGCGCTGCTCGGCAGTCCCGATGCCCAGGAGGTCGGATGGGGCCTCGGAACCACGATCCCCGAGGGTACGAGCCTGCTCGGGGTCGAGATCGCCGACGGCGTGGGAACGGTCGACCTCTCGGGAGAGTTCGAAGCCGCCGGCGACAGCCTCTCGATATCACTGCGCACGGCGCAGGTCGTTTTCACGCTCACGCAGTTCCCCACCGTCGATCGCGTCGCCGTCGAGATCGAGGGCGAACCCGTGGAGTCCATCGGCGGCGAGGACGTACTTGCCGGTTCACCCGTGACGCGCGATTCCTTCGGCGACGTGACTCCGGTCATCCTCGTCGAATCACCTCTTCCGGGCGCGACGATCGTAAGTCCGATCACCGTCACCGGCTCGTCGGCGACGTTCGAAGGAACGGTGCGCATTGCCATCACCGACGGTGATGGCGGCACGGTCTACGACAGTTTCTTCACATCCACGGGCGCCAACGGCGTGTGGGGTCCGTTCGAGGAGACGGTCGAGTTCCAGGCCACCGCCGGGTCGGGAACCGTGAGCCTGTGGGAGGACGACGTGAGCTCGGATACGCCCGGGGCGCGTCGAAACAAGGTCGACGTCCCCGTCGAGATCGGATAGAGCCTCGGAACCGGGTGCCCCCGTGGAGCGTCGTCGCTAGATCGACGCTCTCCAGCTCACTCCGTCGGATCCGAGTGCGGCCTGGTCACCGATGTCGACGACCGGGTAGATGTGGAACTCGAAATAGGGTCCGAACTTCGCCGAGGCCTCTCCGAGACTCGACGGGTTGTCGGTCTCGAGAACGGCGAATCCGCCGGTGCCGTCGAGACGCCCCACGAACTGGTGGAACGTGACGTCATCGGGCGGCGACCACTTGCCGAACAGCTCGAGGCTCCGTTTCACCGCCTCCTCCGAAGCGGCTCCGTGGGTACGTGCGGTCCATGTCGTGACGAACTTCATGGAATCCCCCCTCCGTCGTACCCGCGAAGCCTAACGACGAAACAAAGCGCTGCCCAGAGGCGCATCGCCCCCCACGCCCGCCTGCCAAGAGCTCCGATCGGCCCGATTGACGGGCTCGCCACCCGCAACGAGGCGGGCGGCTCAGCCCGGGGCGGGACCCTGATCCGCGGATTCGCGCTTCAGACCCGGGCGCACCGCGAGCAGGTAGACGATCGCGACCAGCCACCCGAGCGCGAACGATCCAGCCGACGATCATCCCCACCCACCAGCCGGTCTGCTCGCGCTGGATGGCGTCGACCAGACCCCAGATGAAGAAGACCAGGGGCACGACGAGTGCCAAGAGAATGAGTGTGGCCGACCCTCCGTCCAGATAGGCCAGTACTCCCGGCATCTCAGCTCCTCCGTGTGACGTGCGTCGTTCGTTCCCGAGTTTATGGTCGTCCGTGATTCAGAAACGGGATGACAATCCGCGTCTCGGATCAGAATGGAGCCGGGAAGGGGACTCGAACCCCTGGCCTGCTCATTACGAGTGAGCTGCTCTACCAGACTGAGCTATCCCGGCGGGGTGGAGAAGTTTACCCGTCGGAAGGTTCGGCTCCCGTTGCGAGGTGGAGGACGAGACGCTCGAGGAGCAGCGCCTCGTTCGGGTTGTGATCGACGAGAGCGGTGCGCGCCGCTCGGCAGGCATCGAGAGACTCGGAAGCGTCACGGGGGCTGACGCGTAGTGCAGAACGGTCGACGTTCCTCCGCTCCGCATCCGGAGCCAGAGCATCCCGGTACACGCTCTCGAGTGCCGTGATCCCTTCGATGAGCGCGTCGGTTCGCCGTCGACGTTCACGCCGCTTGTGTGCGTCGGCGAGGCGCTTGCGCATCGCCCCCGCCGTGCGGTCCGGGTAGCCGGCACGTTCGATCTCGGCCTCCAGCTCGGCCTCCTCTTCCTCCAGTTCAGCCCGCAGCGAGGCGAGATCGGCATCGACAGCGGCACCACACTCGTCCGCGACACGCAGCACCACGGACCCAGAACCGTCGAGACCGACGGTGGCACCGACGAATGCGTCTCGTAACGACGCTCGCGATCCCGAGAGATCACGCGCACGGTCGAGCCGACCGCCCGAGAGGCGGACCGCGAGCTCGGCCTGATCACCCGACACTCCCGACTCGGCCAGAGCCGTACGAAGGTCGTCGTCACCCAACGGGGAGAAGTCGATCCGCTGGCAGCGGGACCGCACGGTGGCGAGGAGATCGTCGGGGGCGTCGGTGACGAGCAACATGTGGGTGCGCGGCGGCGGTTCCTCGATCGTCTTGAGAAGCGCGTGCTGTGCCTCATCGCGTTGACCCCGGAGACGCTCGGCCTCCCAGAGGATCAGGACCCGGCGATCCGCTTCGACGGGGCTCTGGAACGCCGTGGGGATGATGCGATCGCGCACGTCGTCCTTCACCGAGTACGACGCTCCTTGCGGTTCGAACTCGACGACATCGGGGTGGCGACCACGGCGCACACGGTCGCGCGCTTCGGTCTCGGCCTCGGCACCCAGTACGAGCGCACCCGCGAACGCTCGAGCCGCTTCGTCGACACCCGAGCCCCGCGGTCCGACGAGGAGGTAGCTGTGGACAGGGTTCTCCGCGGCACGCTGGAGCAGCGCCACGGCCCGCTCCTGTCCGAACACGTCATCCCACACGCCCGGGATCCTATGCAGAGCCGAGGATCAGCGGCGCAGGTATCCGGCGCCGCCCGAGGCGAGGCAAAGGGAATCAGCGAACAAGTGGTCTGACCGCCTCCCACACCGCGGCCGCCACGGCGTCGGGACTCCCCGAACCGTCGATGACCTGCCAGCCGCGGGGGCCGCGAGATCCCGGTAGGCCTTCCGAACCCGAGCATGGAAGTCGTCGGGCTCACGCTCCATACGGTCCGTCGGTTTGCCGAGGCGGGTCGCCGCGGTCTGCGCGTCGACGTCGAGGACGACCACGAGGTCGGGATCGAGACCCTGAGTCGCCCAGGAGCTCAGTTCGTCGATCCATTCAGCACCGAGGCCCCGCCCGACGCCTTGGTACGCGATCGACGACGGCGTGAAGCGGTCGGACACGACGACCACACCACGGTCGAGAGCCGGCCGTACGACCTGCTCGACGTGGGCCGCGCGGTCCGCCGCCATGAGCAGCGCCTCGGTACGGGCATCCACAGCACCCCCGTCGAGGAGCAGCCGCCGGATCTGGACGCCGAGCGCCGTCGAACCCGGCTCGAAGGTCGTCACGACATCTCGACCCGCCTCGCGAACGCGATCAGCGAGGCGGGCGACCTGGGTGCTCTTTCCACTTCCCTCGCCGCCCTCGAGAACGACGAACAGGCCCGACGACTCGTCAGTCATTCGAGGCTCCCCCCACATCGTCCGCTGAGTCCTCAGGTTCCGTGTCGTCGCCTTCCCGACGCATCGCGTCCTGGATCTCGCGCCGTGCCCACAACCCCGCCGCGACGCAGATGAGACCTCCCAACCACAGGGCCATGCGCACACCCGGAAGGTGAATCGTCTGGCCACTGACCTCGAACGCCGAGTCGGTGAACGCCGCCCCCGAGATGGCGTCGAATATCCCCGCGAACAACGGTGACACCGTGAGGGCAAAGAGCAGACAGACGCGCACGATCGTATAGAGCGCTGCGAATGTGCGGCCGCGGACGTCGTCGTGCGTGTGTTCTTGGAGGAGAGTGAAGCCGGTGACGTAGCCCGAGCCCGCTCCGGCTCCGACCACGACGGTGATCAGCATCACGGCCGGAAGCGCCGAGAACGACGCTGCCAGGAAGATCCCCACCCCGACCGTGACCGTCGAGATCCAGAACACCTGCGCGCGGGGAAGGCGGCGTTGCATCGACAGCAGCAGCACGACACCGATCGATGCACCCAGTCCGAGCGAGAACATGAGCAGACCGAACCCCGACGTTCCCTCACCGAGGACCTCCTGGGAGAACACGGGCCCGAGCGGGATCATCATGCCGCCGCCCAGGAGCCCGCCGGCCAAGCCGATCATCACGCCCCGGACCAACTCGTGGTTCGCGATGTACCGGATGCCTTCCTTGATGTCGCGCCACGTCTGGGCCCAATCGGCACGCTGGTCGCCCATCCGACGCTTCCGGGGAATCGGTAGCGACATCACGATGATTCCCGACGCCAGGTAACTCAACGCGTCGAGGAGCAGGGCCAGCGCCTCCTGGTCGCTTGCGAACACGCTCAGAACGTCGAAGTTGCCGAGCCATTCGGCAAGCCCGGCGAGGCTGGCGAAGATCAGCGCACCGAGCGGGAACGTGCCGAAGCTCGCGACCATCGACAGCGAGTTCGCCTGCGCCAGGCTGTCGCGCGACACGAGGTGCGGAACCGACGCGTCCTTCGCCGGCCCCCAGAACAGCGTCAGGATCTCGAGGGCGAACGACGCCACGACGAGCATGAAGATCGTGTCGACGAACGGGAGCAGGGCGATGATCCCCACGCGCGACACGTCGCACACGACCATGACCCGCTTCCGGTCCCACCGGTCGACGAGCGCTCCACAGATGGGTGCGAAGAGGAAGCCGGGGAGCATCCGGGCGACCATGACGAGGCTCAGTGCTGCTGCGTTCCCATCGGACACGCGGTTGGCGATGGCGAGGATGGCGAGGAGCCCGATCCAGTCGCCGAGGCTCGAGAACACCTGGGCCACCCACAGGCGGAAGAACGCCTTCGAGCCGAACACCCGCCACGGTTCAGGCGGGACGGCGTCCTCGTCGGCGCTGTGCGGGATGAACGGGGCGTCGTCTGAGCCGATATGGCTGACGTGTTCGTCGCCCGGTTCCGTCACGGCTTCTTGGTGGCCGGGGCCTTACGCTTCGCCGGCGTCTTCTTGGCCGGTGCCTTCTTCTTGGCCGGCTTCTTCTTCGCCTTCTTCTTGGCCGGGCCTTCTTCTTCGCCGGCTTCCTCTTCGCCTTCTTCTTCGGCCTTCTTCTTCTTCTTTGTGTCGGGCCCTTCGCCAAGCGGTCACGCAGCATCTCGACCGCTTCGTTCAAGGTGACCTCTTCAGGCGTTCGCCCTCGGGGAATCGACGCGTTGGTGATTCCGTCGGTGGCGTACGGCCCGAAGCGACCTTCGAGGACCTTGACGGGCTTGCCGTTGTCGGGGTGCTCGCCGAGCTCTGCCAGCGCCTTGCGCGTCCTGCCGCGCCGTTTGGGCTGGGCGTAGAGCGCCTCGGCTTCGGCGACGGTCACCGTGAAGATCTGCTCCTCGCCGTCCAGGCTGCGACTCTCGCCGTCGGCGCGCTTGAGGTAGGCGCCGTAGCGGCCGTTCTGAGCGGTGATCTCACGTCCCTCGGAGTCCTGACCGACCACGCGGGGCAGTGACAACAGGGCGAGGGCCGTCTCCAGGTCCACCGATTCGAGGCTCATGGACGCGAACAACGACGCGGTCTTGGGCTTGTCCTCACCCTCGACGAGTTCGCCCAGCTGCAGGAAGGGACCGAAGCGACCGTCCTTGGCGATGATCTCGAGACCGGACTCCGGATCCTCACCAACGATCCGACCGCCCTCCTTGGCGCGGGCCAGGCGCTCCTCCACTGCGTCGGGGGTGAGCTCGTCGGGCGGCACGTCGTCGGGCAGGGAGGCTGTGTCGCCGTCACGGTCGAGATACGGGCCGTAGCGACCCACGCGGACAACAGCTTCGGGCTTCCCGTCGACGGGGTCGTGGTAGAGGTGGACGCAGTTCACTTCACGGGGGTCGATCTCCTCGAGGTGCTCGTCGCTCACCAGCTCCCGGAGCCCGGCCTGCCCGTTCCCGAAGTAGAAGTGGTGAAGCCACTTCTCGGACTCACCCTCACCTCGCGCAATGACGTCGAGGTCCTCCTCCATGCGCGCCGTGAACCCGTAGTCGACGAGATGGGAGAAATGACGCTCGAGGAGCTGCACGACGGCGAACGCGACCCAGGCGGGAACGAGCGCGCTGCCCTTCTTCCACACGTACCCCCGGTTCTGGATGGTTCCGATGACACTCGCGTACGTGGAGGGGCGACCGATGCCACGTTCCTCCAGCTCCTTGACGAGACTCGCCTCGGTGTAGCGGGCCGGCGGTTTGGTGATGTGGCTCGTGGGCTCGAGCTCGTCGCAGTCGACGGCCTGACCCTCACTCAGCGGAGGAAGCGGGCTCTCGCGGTCCTCCAACTGCGCATCAGGATCGTCTGCTCCTTCGACGTACGCACGCAGGAAACCCGGAAATTCGATCGTTCGACCACTCGCGGCGAAGGTGCACACCTCGTCGGCGCTCGATGTTCCCGCGACGCGCACGCTGAGATCGTGGCCGCGCGCCGCCGCCATCTGGCAGGCCACGGTCCGCTTCCACACGAGGTCGTAGACGCGTCGCTCGTCAGCATCGAGCTCACCCGCGACATCGTCGGGGAGGCGGAACGTCTCGCCCGCGGGTCGGATGGCCTCGTGTGCCTCCTGCGCGTTCTTCACCTTGCGCGAGTAGCTCCGCGGCTTGTCAGGCAGATACTCGGCGCCGTAGCGCTCGCGGATCTGCGTGCGCGCCGCCGACACGGCCTGCGACGAGAGGTTGACCGAGTCGGTGCGCATGTACGTGATGTAGCCACGCTCGTAGAGTCGCTGCGCGATCGCCATCGTGCGTGACGCCGAGAACCCGAGCTTGCGACCTGCCTCCTGCTGGATCGTCGAGGTGATGAACGGAGGTTTGGGATTGCTGGTGTAGGGCTTCGACTCGACAGACCTGACGGAGAACTCGGCAGACCCGAGTCGTTCGCGCAGGGCCGCGGCGCCGGAGCCGTCGAGGTGCAGGACCTCGGCGTCGTCGGCCAGCTGTCCGGTGTCGGCGTCGAAGTCGCGGCCCACGGCCAGGCGGCGTCCGTCGACGTCGACCAACTTGGCGTCGAAGGAGGCGCTCTCGGCGTTGAAGACAGCCATGAGGTCCCAGTACTCGCCGCTGCGGAAGGCCATGCGGGCCCGCTCCCGTTCCACCACGAGCCGGGTGGCCACACTCTGGACCCGGCCGGCCGAGAGGCCCGGACCCACCTTGCGGCGCAGCACGTCGAAGAGGTCCCAGCCGACGAGTCGGTCGAGAACCCGACGGCCTTCCTGCGCCTCGACCAGCTTCATGTCGAGTTCGCGACCGTGCTCGATGGCCTCCTCGATGGCGTGGGGTGTGATCTCGTGGAACACCATCCGCTTGACGGGGACCTTGGGATTCAGCACCTCCTGAACGTGCCAGGAGATGGCCTCACCCTCGCGGTCCTCATCGGTGGCGAGGTAGAGCTCGTCGGCGCCCTTGAGGGCCCTACGCAGCGCGGCGACCACCTTCTTCTTGTTGGCCGGGATGACGTAGACCGGATCGAAATGGTTCTCGACGTCGACGCCCAGCTTCCCCGCCGGCGTACCCCTCAACTTCTCGGGAACCTCCGCCGCGTTGCTCGGAAGGTCGCGCACATGGCCGACACTCGACTCCACGACGTACTCGTCGCCGAGGAACTCTCCGATGGTGCGCGCCTTGGCGGGCGATTCAACGATCACGAGCGGCTTTGCCACGTCGTTTCACTCCTGTCAGGACCCCTGGAGCGGGGTCGGGGTTTCCAGTAGTAGCCACGCGACTCGCCGGCGTGTCAAGTACCCCGCTGCGGGGAAACAGCCTCGCGGCGCCGCCCGAGGACGCCGAAGATCAGCACGACGGTAGCGGCCACACCTGCCAGGACAAGGGCCAGCGGCCAACCGGAGTCGGGTGTACCCAGCGTGGCGTCGTCGGTTCCGTTCGGCCATGGCCACAAGACGCGTAGGGACCCGAGCATGAGCCCGACAAGACCTGCGATGACCGCGTCGTGGTAGCGGCGCAGCATCGCGTCGAGGAACGTGGAGAACAACGCGAGGCCGAGAACCGCTCCGATGCCGAAGACGACGAGAACGCCGAGATCGAGATCCTTGACGGCGTCGATGATGTAGTCGTAGAGGCCGAGCATCAACAGGAGAAACGATCCACTGACACCCGGAAGGATCATGGCGCAGATGGCGACGGCCCCGGCGAGAAACACGAACCAGAGAGTCGGGTCGGTGATCGGTTCGGATCGCAGACCGAGAAGCATGAAGGTGGCGACTGCGACCGCTGCCGTAATGACGACGTGGACGAGAGCGGGCTCGCGGATGTAGCCCCACGCGATGACCACCGATCCCGCCACCAGTCCGAAGAACACGGCGGAGGTCCCGACAGGATTGTTGTCGAGGAGGTAGCTGATCACGCGAACGAGGCTCAGGACGGCGACCGCGATCCCGGCCAACAGCGTGAGCACGAAACCCCACTCGATCGACCGGAAGACGTGCCGGGCGCGACGCATGTCGAGCCGTACGACCGAACCAAGGACGCGCGCACCCAGGTGGACGTTGTGGATGAGTCGCTCGTAGATCCCGAGTATCAGCGCGATCGTGCCACCCGACACGCCCGGAACGATGTCGGCCGACCCCATGGCGAAGCCGCGGAGGGCGTCCCAGGGGTCGAAGCGACGTCGGTCGTTCATCGCCGGCTTTCCGGGCCTTTGCCCGTCGGCGTGTCGATCACACGAACGCCGAGACGAAGACCAGCGACACGATCGTCATGACCTTGATGAGGATGTTCATGGAGGGCCCGGCCGTGTCCTTGAAGGGATCCCCCACGGTGTCGCCGATGACGGCAGCCTTGTGCACGTCGGAGCCCTTTCCTCCCAGGTTGCCGGCCTCGACGTACTTCTTGGCGTTGTCCCAGGCCCCGCCGGAGTTCGCCATGAAGATCGCCAGAGCAAAGCCGGAGACAAGAGCACCGGCGAGGAAGCCCCCGAGCGCGTCCACGCTGATGAAGCCGATGGCGAGCGGAACGACGATCGCCAGCAGGCCCGGGATGACCATCTCCTTCAGAGCCGCCGCCGTCGAGATGTCGACGCACTTGGCATACTCCGGAGTGCCGTTGCCCTCGCGAATACCCGGGATCTCCCGGAACTGTCGACGTACCTCCTCGATCATCTTGTTGGCAGCCCGCCCGACGGCGTCGATCGTGAGCGCCGCGAAGAGGAACGGGAGCATCGCCCCGAGGAAGAGGCCTATGAACACCGAGATCTCGCCGACACTGAGATTGAGAATGGTGTCGCCTCCCGAGGAGTCGAAGACCGCCTGCTCGAACGTCTTGAACAAGGCAAGGGCGGTCACCGCGGCCGACCCGACGGCGAAGCCCTTGGCCACGGCCGCGGTCGTGTTGCCGAGGGAGTCGAGGGAGTCGGTGACCTCGCGGACCTCGGGAGGCAGTTCGGCCATCTCGGCGATCCCTCCCGCGTTGTCGGCGATCGGGCCGTAGGCGTCGACGCTGACCACCACACCCGTGGTCGCGAGCATGCCGATCGCCGACAGCGCGATGCCGTAGATACCCGACAGGTCGTTACCCGGAAGAGCGAAGTCGCCCGACCAGTACGCGATGCCGACACCGGCCACGATCAGGATGACCGCCGCGGCCACCGAGAGCATGCCGGCGGAGATCCCGCCGAGGATGGTCGTCGCCGGTCCGGTCTCCGACTGCTGCGCGATCTTCTTCACCGGAGCGAAGTGGTCGGAGGTGAAGTACTCCGACACGAGCCCGATGCCGATACCGGTGAGCAGTCCGGCGGCCACGGAGATCGAGAAGCCGTACCACTTCTCGACGCCCGCGACATCGTTGAAGAACACGTATCCGAACACGAACGCGAGCGCGACGGTGATTCCCGCGGCGACATTCGTGCCGCGGTGCAGTGACTTGGCGAGATCGCGTGGCGTGGCGTTCGTGGCTGTCCTCACCATGAACGCGCCGATGATGGACGCAACCATTCCGAAGGCACCGATGGCGAGGGGAAACAGCGAGAGCACGCTCCTGGAACGGTCCCGTGTCGGCGAACGCGAACGCCGACGAGGGCGATCGGGGCGATGATCGACCCGGTGTAGCTCTCGAAGAGGTCGGCGCCCATGCCGGCCACGTCGCCCACGTTGTCGCCGACGTTGTCGGCGATGGTGGCCGGGTTACGCGGGTCGTCCTCGGGGATCCCGGCTTCGACCTTGCCGACGAGGTCGGCGCCCACGTCTGCGGCCTTGGTGTAGATCCCGCCGCCGACACGGCTGAACAGCGCGATCGACGATGCGCCCAGACCGAACGCCGTGACCACCTGGAAGGCGTCGTCGACCTTCAGCCACTCGACGTAGAGGAGATAGGAGAAGGCCAGCCCGAGCAGGCTGAGCCCGGCCACAGTGAAGCCCATGACCGCGCCACCGCGGAACGCCAGCGGCAGGGCCTCCTGCGGACCGGTGCGCGCGGCCTGAGTGGTGCGGGCGTTGGCCATGGTGGCGACGGTCATGCCGACGAAACCCGCCAGACCCGAGAGCACCGCACCCGACACGTAGGCGATGGCACCCCACGGCCGTCCGTAGTCGAGGAAGGCGAAGATGAGCAGCCCCATGAGGACGACGAACCCGGCGACCCAGGTGTATTCACGACGCAAGAACGCGCGTGCTCCCTCCTGAATGGCGGCCATGAGCTCTTGCATGCGCTCGTTGCCGGGGTCGGCCTTCTTCACCACGGTGTAGAAGTAGGCGGCGAGCGCCAGCCCGGCGAGGGCCATTGCTCCGGCGATGTAAGGGACGGAGTCCACGGGTCAGTCTCCTGTTCTGCTCGTGTACTTCTGGACGTAGACCTGATGAGCGACGGTGCGACCGAGCGTGCGGTCATTGCCGTCGACGCGGACCACGAGAGGCCCGTCGAAAGGATGCTTCTCGAGGACCTCGACGCGAACGCCGGGACGGAGCCCGAGCTCGTCGAGGAAGGCGGCCACCTCGGGATCGGTGGAGCCGGGAACCGCCACGACGGCGTCGTCACCGGGTTCGAGCTCGTACAGCGGGGGCATCGCGGGAATGTCGACCGTCTCGGCATCGGGAATCGGGAAGCCGTGGGGGCACGTCTCGGGGCGGTCGAGGGCCACGAAGATTCGGTCCTCGACCTCCTGGGGCAGCCCGTGTTCGAACGCCGCCGCGAGACGGTCGGCCTCGTTCCACGGGTAGCCGAGCATGTCGGCCAGGAACCGCTCCACGATCCGGTGTCGTCGGATCGTGGCCACCGCCGCGGCGCGGCCGCTGTCGGTGAGCTCGATCCCCTTGTAGGGCTTGTGGTCGACCAGTCCCGCTTCGGCCAGTCGCTTGACGGTCGCCGACACGGTGCCCGGACTGACACCGAGACGCTCCGCGAGGTCACCCGTGTGGGCCTCGGATCCGTCGATCGTGAGGCGGTAGATCGACTTCAGGGTTTCGCGTTCTGGCTTTGATATCACGATATCCACAGGTTCAGGGTTTGCTATCCACAGGTTTGGAATTGCAGAATCTAGGTTTCGCCTACCCGAAAAGTCAACGCCAAGCCATGGAAATCCGCGAATTTCCGTCTCGACCGTGCAATCCTGACCCGTCGATGCGGTACCACCCACGCCCCCCACGTCGAACTCTCCGCCGCGCGGCGTCTGTCGCGCTGGGCTCCCTCCTCCTCCTCACCTCCTGCGGTGGTGGCGGCAGTGGTGGTGGTGACGACGCCGCGCCCTCCACCGACCCCGAACCCGAACCCGTCGTCGACGTCGAGGTGACGATCAACGAGGTCTCTGTGAGCAGCGCGGGCGAGAAGACCGAGATGTCGCCCGGCGTCGTGGAGGCGGTGCGCACCCAACTCGACGCCTACGTACAGCAGGCGACGGTCGCCCCTCTCCTCGGCGGCGACTCCGCCGATTTGGCGGCTCTCTTCACGCCGTTCGCCGCCACCCGGCTCGAGGGTCCCGACCGCGCGTCGCTCGTCGACGCCGACCTCGGACCCGCCACGGGGGACGTCGTCGCCAATTCCGCCGCCGCGAACCTCACGGGGCTCGCCGACGGCTCCGGAAAGATCGTACTCGTCGCCGCGACGTTGGTCCTCGACGTGGAAACCGAGACCGACGAGGGCCCCGTCCACATCACGCGCCTCGGCGATTTCGTGCTCGTCCCCGACGGATTCGACTGGAAGATCGACGGATTCGACCTGAACGTGCAGCGCGAGGTCCCCGGTGACGAATCCGACGGAGCGCAGCCTGTCGAGGAATCGTCATGAGCCGTCGCAAACAACGCATCGAGCGAACCCGTCGAGAGCGCAATCGGCAACGCGTCCGGCGACGTGCCGTCGCAATCGGTGTGGGTGTTCCCACCACGCTCGTCGCGGTCGTGGCCGTGGTCGCCACTCTGTGGACAATGGGCGTGACCGTTCCCGGCGCGTCGGGACAGACCTGGTTCACGGTCCAGAAGACCGCCGAGGCCCATTACACCCCGACTCCCGGTGAGCCTGTCTTCATGCTCGCGATCGGTTCCGATGCCCGGCCCGGCCAGACCGGCGGCCTGGGCGACGCCATCCATCTCATCGGCGTGAACCCCGAGGCCGGGAAGGCCACGATCCTGAACATTCCCCGCGACACCTACGTACCGATACCGGGCTACGGCACCGAGAAGATCAACAACTCCTTCTCGTACGGCGGCGCACGCCTGATGGCCGACACCGTCGGGCAGCTCGTCGGCGTCGACATCGCGTACGCCATCTCCACTGACTTCGCGGGACTCACGGCAATGGTCGACGAGATGGGCGGCATCGACGTGCTGGTTCCCAATGAACACGACGACTCCGCGTCGGGCGCCTTCTTCGACAAGGGCCTGAACCACATGAACGGCACCGACGCCCTGGCCTTCTCGCGCAACCGAAAGGGCTTCACCGACGGCGACTTCAGCCGCACGCAGAACCAGGGCCATCTCATCATCTCGACGCTCGCCCAGCTCCAGAAGGAGAACACGGGCGCTGTCGGCACGGTCGAGAATCTGGCGATCCTCGGGCGGCACACGAAACTCAGCGGCGTCAGCCTCGGCGAGCTGTACAACCTGGCCCGCCTCGGTTTGTCGGTTCCGGCCTCCGACGTCCGCAACGTCACGATGCCGGGCACCGCGGGCAACGCCGGAGGCGCCTCGGTCGTCTACCCGTCGGGAGCGGACGGCCTGTTCGCCGACTTCGCCGACGACGCTGTTCTCCAGAGCAACTGACCCGTTCTAACTCTCCCTCGGGTGCGACTCGAAGAAGTTCCAGATCGCCCGCGTAGCGTCGAGATCGTCGCTGGGCTCATCGAGGAATCGCGCCAGCTGCTTCCCGCCCGGCCAGGAGTGACCGCCGGACGCGATCGTGACGAGCTCCACGGCGGAATCGGCGGTGCAGTCGGACCAGGTCTCCGTCACGACGGCTTCACCATCTGTCACCGACACCTCCGACGAGCAGTCGTTCGCCGCGAGAAAGGTGTCGATGCCATCGAGCACCGGTGGGCGGTCCTGTTTCACGAGACCCTTGCGGTTGCGGCCGCCTTCGAAGAGCACGTTGTCGTCCTCGAGACCGTGGATGTGCAGCAGCGAGACCGGCGCGCTCGGTGCACAATCGTCGGTGAAGAGGGTCGCTGACACGGGTGCGATGGCGGCGACGCTCTCGGACACGTCGCATGCGAGTCGGTACGCCATCATTCCGCCGTTCGAGATACCCGTCACGTACACCTTGTTCGGGTCCACCCCGTTGATCGCGACGAGATCGTCGATGACCGCCACGAGAAACGACACGTCGTCTGCGTCGCTCGCTCCCTCTCCGCAACACCCCCCCGCCTTCCAGGTGTATCCCGTGAGGTCGCCCAGGCTGAGGCGGGTCTCGTTGCCCTGCGGGTAGACCGCCAGGAAGCCTTCCTCGGCCGCCACCTCATCGAAGCCGGTTTGTTCGACCGTTCCCTCGATCGAGCCCGCTCCGCCGTGCAACACCAACACCGCCGCCAGGTCCCGCGCCCCCACCGCGGACGCCGGCGTGAAGACCCGGTACTCGCGGTTGCTGCCGTCGACGGTCAGCCTGACGTTGTCGACATCGGATTCGCCCACGTCGGAATTGCTCGGCGGAGGTTCCGAGCGGTCGCGATCGCGTAGGCACCCGCTCAGAAGGAGAGCGAGAGCGAGTAGTGCCACGAGAAGCACACGGCGGTGCACGGCGCCACCGTACCGTGACATTTCGGGGGAGAATCGCCGGCGGTGCTCTACGCTCCCCGCGGTGAACGACCGGCATGGTTCAGCGACGTCGCCGACAGCGATGTCGTCGGCAGGGACCTCGCCGGCAGGGACGTCGTCGGCAGGATCGCCGACACCGCTCCAACCACTGACCACCGACGCTGAGCTGGCGGGGCGCATCACCCACGTCGAACACCTCGCCGCGCGAACGGCTTCCTACGCGCCACCGGACTCACCGCTCCACCCCGATGTTGCCGCGCGCCTCGAGGCGCGGGGAGTAGCCGAGCTCTGGGAGCACCAGGCGCGATCGATCGACCTGTTGCGTGCCCACGGGCACGTCGTCGTGGCGACCGGCACGTCGTCGGGCAAGTCGCTTTGCTATCAGGTGCCTATCGTCGAATCGGTCGTGACCGAAACCCGCGACACGGCACTCATGCTCTTCCCCACCAAGGCACTCGCTCACGATCAGCTGCGGTCGCTGCGCTCCTGGCTCGTCTCGGGACTTCGCGCCGTCACCTACGACGGCGACACAGCACCGGAGGACCGCACGTGGGCCCGCAGCAATGCCAACGTCGTACTCACGAACCCCGACATGCTGCACGTCGGGATGCTTCCCTTCCACGAGAAGTGGGCCACCTTCTTCACGCGGCTCCGATGGGTCGTGATCGACGAACTCCACGTGTTGCGCGGGATCTTCGGTAGCCATGTGGCGCACCTGCTACGCCGACTCCGGCGAGTCTGCGCCCACTACGGCTCGGAGCCGTCTTTTTGCTTCGCGTCCGCCACGATCGGCAACCCAGGAGAACTCGCGAGCGCACTCAGCGGTCTCGACGTCACCACGGTCACGACTGACGGGTCGCCGACCGGGGAACGCTGGTTCGCGTGTTGGCAACGGCCGTTCCTCGACGACGACCGCGGTTCTGCCCGAGTTTCGGCCAACACGGAGTCAGCTCGCCTGCTGGCCCGCTTCGTCGCGGAGGATCGCCAGACGCTGGCCTTCACCCGCAGCCGGCGTGGTGCCGAGGTCGTCGCACGCCTGGCCCGCGCAGAACTGTCGCGACGCGCTCCGAACAAGGCCGTCGCCGTGGCGAGCTACCGCGCCGGCTATCTGCCACGGGAACGACGTGAGCTGGAACGACGGCTGTCCGATCGTGAGCTTCTGGGCGTAGCCGCCACCAACGCACTCGAGCTGGGAATCGACATCGGCGGTCTCGACGCGGTTGTTCTCAACGGCTTCCCCGGAACCCTCGCATCCCTTCGCCAACAAGCCGGTCGAGCCGGTCGGAGCGGGCGCGACGCCGCCGCGGTGCTGGTCGCCGGCGACGACCAACTCGACCAGTGGTACCTGCGGCATCCCGAGGAGCTGTTCAGTCGTGAAGCCGAGCACGCCGTTGTCAACCCGAACAACCCGTACGTCCTCGGGCCCCAGGTTCGATGCGCGGCACATGAACTCCCGCTGCGTCCTGAGGACGAGAACTATTTCGGCAACGGGCTCGACGACGTCGTGCGGGACCTCGTGCACGCCGACCTGTTGAAACCTCGAGGAGGTCGGATGTTCTGGGCAGGCGGACGCGCGCCCGCACCCGAGGTGGGGCTGCGGTCGGGATCGGGTTCAGAGGTGCAGTTGGTGGACACAGCCGACGAGATGATCGGCACAGTCGACAGCGGACAGGCGCCGAGATCGGTGCACCCCGGGGCGATCTACCTTCACCAGGGCGGTCAGCACCGGGTGCGATCGTTGGATCTGGAGGACGGTGTCGCCATCCTCGAAGGCGCCGATGAAGAGGACGAGTACACCCAGGTACGGGTCGAGACGGACATCGACATCGTCTCGACAACCCACGTGGGAACGGCGGGCGCCGCGGCCGTCTTCCGTGGCCACGTCGAAGTCACCAACAGCTTCGTCGCCTACCAGCGCCGCCGGGCCTCCACACGGGAACTGATCGAGACCGTTCCCCTCGACCTCCCGCCGGCGCTTCTCCGTACGACCGCCGTGTGGTACACGACACCGCTCGCCACGCTCCTCGGCGCCGGACTCGAACCCTCACAGATTCTCGGAACGGTCCACGCGGCCGAGCACGCCCTCATCGGCATGCTTCCCCGGTTCGCGATCTGCGACCGCTGGGACGTGGGTGGCGTGTCGATGGCTGAACACCCGACCACCGAGGCCCCGACTATCTTCATCTACGACGGCTACGACGGCGGTGCCGGGATCGCCGATCTTGCTTTCGCCGACTCCAGCCGCCACGTCATCGACACACTCGACCTCGTGCGTGGATGCCCATGCACCGGCGGTTGTCCGTCGTGTGTGCAGTCACCCAAGTGCGGGAACTGGAACGAGTTTCTCGACAAGGAGGGCGCTGTCGTGCTACTGGCAGCAGCCGCCGGACCCTCCGATGAGGCCCCGCTGCACGGGTAGGGTCGAAGACGTGGAGATCACGACGTTTCTCATCGCCGACCACGCTGAGGCTGTGAAGGGGAAGCTCTACGTCACCGGCGGCGGTTGGGATGTCCTGACGTTCTCGAAGCTGCCGGCACGGCGCGCCCACGTCTCACTGGCCGTGGTTCTGCGGGTGCCGTGGCACGAGACCGACATGAAGCACGATCTCACGGTCGACCTGGTCGACGCCGACAACGGGAGTCTGCTGCGCAAGGGTGCCGTCGGCGGAAGCTTCTCGGCGGGTCGACCACCGCACGCCCGTGTGGGTGACGACCAGCCAGGCCTCTTCGTGATGAACTTCGACAACGTCGAGTTCACCGAGCCCGGTGACTACCGCTTCCTGTTGAGCGTGGACGACGCCCCACTCGCCGACGCCCGCTTCAAGGTCGTCGCCCGCGAGGAACCCCCGGAGGAGAGCTGACGGGCGTGCTCGAGATCTCGGCACGGGCGGTCGCCACAAAAGTGTCGCCCGACGCTCCCACGCGCTCGACCTCGACGGTGACGGGCGAATCGTCGCAGTCGCACGACACCATCCGCGCTCCGTTGGCCGACGCGAAGCTCGCCGCCTCGATGCGTGCCCTGACCGCATCCTGACCGAGGGCGAGCGAATCAGCCGCGGCGAGGGCGGCGGCATCGGCCGCCGACTCTGTTCGCGCGTCGTCGACGACGCCTGCACCCATCCGGGCGACCGCCAGAGCGAACGCGCCGCCGACCGCGACGACGAAGACGGTCAGGATCAGCGCGTTGCCACGTTCGCCAGCTGCGCGCGTCGAGGGGCCGACTCGCTTTCCCGACAGTCCGCAGAGCAACGTCATCGCTCCACCCTCATCTCTGCGTGTGCTCGCAGAATCGGGTCAGGAAATAGTCGGCCGACCAGTGGCAGATTCGTGGGCGACGTGTAGGCCACGTCGACCCGAACGGGTTCGCCGACCTCGGGTCGACGGCCTGTCTCGACGTCGGCCCCGGGAACCGTGCGACGCGCGGCCCGAACTGCGGACCCCGGATCAGGGTCGACGCTGGCAGCCCGCGCCGCTTCACGCGCGGCGTGGACAACGGCCACCTGATCACGCACGACCAGCGCCACCTGGACGATCGCCATCAACGCGAACAGAACGAGTGGAAGAACGAGAGCGAACTCGACGGTCGACTGGCCCCGGTCGTCGCGTACCCACGCGGGTACGCGACGACCGTGCCTCCTATGTCCTTTCTGCACCGCTACTTGGCGAGCTTGGTGACCTGGTCGAGAACGATGTCGAAGAGCTTGCCGATGGCGTCGCTCTTCGTCGCCCACGTGAGCAGCAACGCTCCCAGAGCTGCCGCCCCCACGATCACCAACGCATACTCCGCTGTCGTCTGACCTGCCTGCCCGACCGCCACCCGCCGCAGCACGGCCTCAGCGTTGGTCACCCAACTCCGAACGGCATTCACCGCTCGGCGAAACACGCCCGGCCGGGACGCGACCGTCGGAACGACTGATTCCTCATGGACGGTTTGCTCACACACTGCCCGTTCACACACTGCTGATCCTCCTGTCGCTGTGGGTAGGGGGAAGCGAGGCCCGTCAGGTGCGGGCGAGTCCGGAGAGCAGCGCCGGGGCGACGGTCAGCAGACCGAAGGCCGGCAACACGAGGAACACGAGAGGGAACAAGAGACGGACCGGTAGAGCACGGGCACGTTGTTCGGCCTCGCGGCGGGCGTCAGCCCTGGCCTCGGCGCTGATTCGCCCGAGAGCCGGACCCACGGGGGCGCCCAGGCGGTCCGAGGCGACGAGAGCGTCGGACAGGGGGCGAAGTGGCTTGTGACGCACTCCGACGTCGGACATGGCGTCGCTGAAGGTCGCACCCATATCCCAGAGCTGTCCGACGCTCGCCAGAACCGCCCCGACGCGCTCAGGCGCCCACTCCCCCGCCACCCGGACAGCCAGATAGGGGGTGCATCCCGCTCCGACGGCGACGCCGACGAGATCGACGGCGACCGGCACCTCGCTACGAAGAAGCGCATCCGCGCGGCGCTGCCGACGTCGCCTCGCCAGGCCCGAGAGAACCCGACCGACGATCCCGGCCCGGGCCGCGACGAGTCGCAGCGTCTCGAAACGCCGAAGGCGGGTCGTCGCCGCGACAACCAGCCCCGCATCCGGATCGATGCCGGAGAGTCGTGAGGTCCGATCCGTCACGGCCGCGGCTCGAGCGCGCCGCGCGAGTGGCAGTGCGGCGAGGACTCCGAAGCAACCCGCGAGCAGCCATGCGGACAGATCG
Organism: uncultured Actinomycetes bacterium; assembly: GCA_963704035.1. Lineage (GTDB taxonomy): Bacteria > Actinomycetota > Acidimicrobiia > IMCC26256 > JAOSJL01 > JAOSJL01. The sequence continues at coordinate 824,279 of CAVPGR010000004.1, forward strand.
ACCCTCACGGCGTCACCCGTACGATACGGCGCATCCACAGGGCTGCCAGTGCCTCGAGGGTGAGGCCCGCGAGGAGGCAGAACCGTCCGATCGTCGTACCGGTCAGTGCAACGAGAGCCCGGGGGTCGACCAGCAGCGAGAGAACGAGGTAGCCGAGAGGCGCGGCGCCGACCACGACCGCCGACAGTCGAGCCTGTGTCCCCAAGGACCGCGCCTCGGCCGCGACCGCCAGACGTTCCCGCAATGACGCAGCCAGACCCTCCACGGCGTCGGCGGCCCGACCTCCGATCGACGTCGCGACGGCCAGAGCCCCTGCGGTGGCTCGCACTCCGTGCAGGTCGGACTCCTCGGTCCATGCTGCAAGAGCGCGATCAAGACCGGCGCCGAACTCCGCGCGGGCTCGCACGCGGGCCATGTCGCTCCCCAGCGGACCACCTGCCTCTGCCAATGCCGCCACAGCGTCGGCGACCGTTCCACCGCTCCGCAACTCCGCAGCCACCTGTTCGAGAGCGCCCGGAAGCGCCGCCTCGGTCCTCCGGTCGCGCCGATGCCGAGCGAGGTGGAGCCCGACACCGGAACACACGGGGATCCCGACAGCGGCGAGCGGCGCCAGTGGAGGTGCCATGACGAACGCGACGAAAGCGGCCGAAACCGCGGCGGCGGCGGTCATCTCCAACGCGGCTTCCGGTGATGCCGAAACGGCCGCGGCCTGCAACGCGACCTCGAGGCGGGTCCGCAGCACCTCCGGCATCCGCCACCCGACGCGCCGGTTCAAGGCACGAAGCCGAGACCTGGCGGGTTCGTGCCGAGCCCGTCGGACCAGCAGCCACGCCCCCAAGAAGCCGGGCACGGCCATCGCCAGCGACATCACGCCGCCTCCGCTCCGTGGTGCGGGTGGCCACCACCGGAACGGGTCGCGCGCCGCGACGGCCGCGTGGGAGCCGCCACCCGACGCAACACGTCCGATTCCACGGAGTCCGTCGCTCCACGATCGAAGAGGGGAACAGCAGAAAGGCGCGTACCGTCCCGACGCACCTCGGCCACCGACTCGATCCGACGGATACCGCCCACGCGTGCCACCTGAACCACCGCGTCGAGTGACGACGCCACCTGGGCTCGGATCGAAGGAAGCGGGAGCCCGGCGTCGGTCATGAGCGCGAGCGCCTCGAGCCGGGTCAGCGCGTCGCCCGGTGAGCCCGTGTGAACCGTGGACAGGGAACCGTCGTGGCCGGTGTTGAGGGCCTGGATCATGTCGAGCGCCTCGACGCCGCGCACCTCGCCCACGATGATCCGGTCGGGCCGCATTCGCAGCGCTGCGCTGGAGGAGCCGGCGGATGGACACGCCACCGACACCCTCTGCGTTGGGGGGACGAGCCTCGAGCCGCACAACGTGCCCGTGTGCGAGTCTGCAGCTCGGCGGTCTCCTCGATCGTCACGATCCGCTCGGAGGGATCCACAGCACCGGCGAGCGCGTTGCAGAGCGTGGTCTTCCCTGAGCTCGTGCCACCCGAGATCAGCAGGTTCCAGCCCGCCGCCACCTGCTGTTCGAGAAACGCTGCGGCGTCGCCGGGGTCGAAGGCCGAGAGCGGCACCGGGTGCACACGAAACCGTCGAATCGTCACGCACGGACCATCGGGCGCCAGGGGTGGTATCACGGCGTGGAGCCGCGATCCGTCGGCGAGACGTGCTTCCACGAGGGGGGAGGAGCGGTCGAGTCGGAGGCCGAGCGGCGCCACCACGCGCTCCACCAGCCGGATGACGTCGGTCGCCTCGAGGGACAGATCGATCGGCAGGAGCTCGCCACGACGCTCTACGTACGCGTCACCACCGCCGAGCAGCATCACTTCACTCACGTCCGGATCGGCGAGCACGGCCTCGAGGGGGCCCAGGCCACCGATCTCGTCGAGGAGGTCGTCGAGCACCTCCTGCGCACGCGCGACCGGAAGCAGCGGTGCCACCTCGCGGAGAAGTTCACCCACCCGGAGCCGCAACTCCTCTCCACCCACTGGGCCCAGCGTGTCGGCGACCTCGAGAACGCGGCGGTGCACGCGGCGCTTCACATCGCGGTCCGATCCTTCGAGAGTCGACGGAGTGGCGCTCGCGGAAGCCTTCCGAAGATGGTCGCCTCGAGAAATGCCGCTCGCGGTACGCACGGCGGTCACGCCGCCTGCCCCGCATCGTCGGCGACACCGAGTTGATGGAGAATCTCCCGGACACTGCGGCGCAGCACGTCGGGCGTTCGAGTCACGACGACTCCTGCGTCGACGGCGCGGGCGATCGACGCTCGCACGGGAACCTTCACGGAGTTGCTCAGACCGAGAACGTCGAGCACCTGAGGCGCGGCCAGAGATCGGCCTGGCTCGTCGACGAACGCGACGAGATCGACTCGGGCAACGGCGGGCATCGCCACGGCGCGGCGCAGCGTCAGATAACAGGGGCGCACGACGAGCACCGTGACGTCGGCCACCTCGAGGAGCGCCTCGGCCGCCTCGGGATCGGTGCGCATGAGCGAGCCGACATCGGCGACCGTCGGGGAGGACCTGTCCCGAAGCGTGACGCCCAGCGCGGCCCCCGCCTCGGGAAGCACCGCACCGGGCTCTCGTGTCTCCCGACCGCCGTACGGGAGCACCTCCAGCCCGGGCGCGACGTCGACACCGAGGCGTTCGAGCGCTTCGGCGGGTGCTTCGGGGCCGGCGACCAGCCAGTCGCGCAGACCTACGTCGGGATCGCGGGCCAGTCCGCACACGGCGGGTTGATCGCCCCCGAGGTCGGCGAGCGTCGCTCCGCAGCGGCGGGCCAGCACTCCCGCCGTGGCCGCTGCCAAGACGGACGTTCCGGAGCCACCCTTGGGTGACCAGTACGCAATGAGCATCCCTTCCTCCTTGGGTCACGGCGATACGGGCGCCGAGTGATCCGAAGCGGACGCGCGAGAGCCCGCGGAGGAAGGAAAGGGGGAAGTGAAAGGAACCTAGGGACGAACCCCGTCCGATGTCAAGGGTCCGCCCGAAAGTCAGATGGCGTCGACCGTCTAGGCGCTGCGCACCTTCTGGGCGATGACGACGCCCAGAGCAATGACGACAACGAGCAGCAGGATCTTCTTCACGGTTCCTCCTCGGTGGTTCGCCCGGATGGTATCGCCACCGGGGCCCGTGCGAAACTCCAGTCCACGCGGCCCATCATGTCGGGACCTTCGGCCGTACCACGCGTGACGCCGGGCGCGGTTGACTCTGGCGGGTCTCGACGGCATCGTCGGAGCGCACGCGGAGGGCCACATGCTGAATGTCTCGTCGCTGATCGGCTCGGCCCGGTCGGATTCGGACGCGCTCCGCTACGGCTGGGACCGTCCCGGCGAAACGACACCGGTGGCATCCGCGACCCGCCGACCCGTCGTCGTGTGGAACAGCACCCGGGGCTGCAACCTGTCGTGTTCGCACTGCTACGCCTCGGCCACCCGACGCTCTGGCGACGACGAGCTCTCCACCGAGCAGGGTCTCGCCCTGATCGCCGACCTCGCGAGCTACGAGGTACCGGCACTCCTGCTCTCGGGTGGCGAGCCCCTGACACGTCCCGATCTCGTGGAACTGGCACGCGAGGCACACCGGCTCGGAATCCGGGTCACCCTCTCGAGTAACGGAACTCTCGTGAGTCCCGCGGTCGCGGCGAGCCTGCGCGAATCCGGTGTGTCCTACGTCGGAATCAGTATCGACGGCGACGAAGAGACACACGACAGGTTGCGGTGCCGCGAAGGCGCCCGGGCGGAGGCCGTCGCCGGTCTCCGCCATCTCGGAGAGGCCGGCGTACGCCGAGGTGTGCGCTTCACGCTGACACCGGGGACCTATCAGCAGCTCGAGGCCGTTCTGGAACTCGTGGAGAGCGAAGACGTCGAACGCCTCTGCGTCTACCACCTCGTTCCGGCGGGGCGCGGTGGACGACTCGACGACGTCTCACCCGGGCAGCGACGCTCCGCGCTGGAACGGGTCTTCGCGTTCGCCGCCGAGCATCGTGGCGTGGAAGTCCTCACGGTCGACAACCCGTCTGACGGTCCGTTCCTGCTCGAGTGGCTGGTGACGCACGATCCCCATCGTGCGGACGTTGCGCGACGCGCGCTGCGCTGGAATCGTGGTGCCACGGCCGGTGCCGGAATCGCGCTGGCGTGCATCGACGAGCGCGGCGAGGTCCATCCCGACCAGTTCGCTCGCCACCACAGTTTCGGAAACGTGCGGCACACTCCGTTCTCACGGATCTGGAGAGATGCGACCGATCCGTTCCTCCGCGGGCTTCGCTCGGGACAATGGATCCCCGAGACGTGCACCTCCTGTGAAGGACTCGACCTGTGTGGGGGCGGCTTCCGGTCCCGCGCAGAACTCGTGACCGGCGACCCCGCGGGCTTCGACCCGAGCTGCAATCTGGTGGCGTCGTGAATGTGGCGAGTCGGTTCCTGGGTGAGGGGGTACGGCCCGACTTCGATCAGGCACCGCTCACCGTCGCGTGGGAGATCACCCGCTCGTGTCCGCTGCGATGCGTGCACTGTCGGGCCGTCGCCCAGGTTCGACGCGACCCCGACGAGTTGAGCTTCGACGAGGGAACTGCGCTCATCGCGGACGCCGCCGACATGGGCACCAAGGTCTTCGTGCTCACCGGTGGCGACCCGCTCGCGCGGCCCGACGTGTTCGAGTTGATCGAGGCCGTCGAAGCCTCCGGGATGCACTGCGGCTTCTCGCCCAGCACGACGCCCCGGCTGACGGCTGACGCACTCGGGCGGGCCGTCGATGCCGGAGCGGGAACGATCCACCTGAGCCTCGACGGGGCGAGCGCGGCCACGCACGACGCCTTCCGTGGAGTGCGGGGATCCTTCGAGCGCGCCATGAGCGGGGTGGGGTATGCCGCCGAACTCGACGCGCGGCTCCAAATCGGAACCACGGTCTGCCGACGCACCGTCGGCGACCTCGAAGCGATCGTCCCCCTCCTCGAAGGGCGCGTCGACCTGTGGAGCCTGTTCTTCCTGGTTCCGACCGGCCGGGGCCGCAACGAGGACGTGCTCGACGCGCAGGGGCACGAGGAGATCCTCGAGTGGCTCGCGACCGCCGATCTACCTGTGCCGGTCCGCACCGTCGCCGCTCCCACGTTCCGACGGGTGCTCGCGGAAGCCGGACGCCCGGCAGCACCCGGTGTCAACGACGGGAACGGTTTCGCGTTCGTCTCGCACCGTGGCGAGGTGTGCCCGTCGGGGTTTCTCCAGCTTCCGGTCGGCACCGTGCGGAAACAGCCGTTGAGCCACTGGTACCGCAACGACCCGTTGTTCCGATCACTGCGCGACACGGCCCTCCTCGAAGGGACCTGCGGGGCGTGTGAGTGGAAAGAGATCTGCGGCGGGAGCCGGGCGCGTGCGTGGGCGACGACCGGAAACCCACTCGCTTCGGACCCGTCCTGCGTTCGGGTGTCAGGCGGACCCGACGTCGAGGATCCACACGGCGGCGGCGATTCCGTTCCCCAGCTCGACTCGCCCGTCGTCGGGTGACCAGGCAACGAGCGTATTGGTCGACGTGGCGGCGTCGAACTCGACGAGCAGCAACCTCCCACCCTCGGCGTTGAGCTCCACGATCGTCGATGCTTCGGGTGTTCCCGTCGCCAGTGGGCTCGTCGCATTCGTGTCGGCGTCCGTGACCCCGAGCCGACCTTCCGAGATCCCACACGACGCGTTGATCGCCGCCACGAGGTCGGCGCCCGCGGCGACCATCGGCCACTGGAGGCACCCCTCGCCCTCGTCGCCCACGGGAGTTCCGTCCGCCAGCGATTCGGCAGAATCGACGTCGAGGGCGATGACCTCACCGGGAAGGCAGTCCGCGCACGGCGAGAGGTTCAGTGTGCTCACGAACACCTGCTCACCGTCGGGAGTCCACGAGGGTTCGTCCACGGGAAACTTGTCCGGGTCACCGAAAGACCGGTCGGGCTCGGCTCCGGTGAGGTCGTGGATGACCAGCTCCGGAAGCTCGTCGCACGAACCGTTGCTGATGTAGGCGAGCCAACGGCCGTCGGCGGACACGGCTGGGGCCACTCCCTGCACCACGACCTCGGGCTCCGAACCGTCGAGAGGCAGTCGGGTGATCCGACCGCCTTTCGGTCGGTTGCGGGACCCCGCGGGACAGTCGACAGCGTCCTCGAGGAAGAAGCGACCGACGTACACGACGTCGCCGTCGGGCGCCATGGTGAGCGTCGGTCGCGTGAGCCGCGCGGCGAGGTCGTTGCCTTCGCCCGCCGCGCCTCCGCCCGGGCCGCTTCCCGTTGTGATCGGAATCACACCGTCGGGCTCCGAAAGAAGGAGTTCTTCCTGTTCACCGCTCTCGGTCATCCGGACGACGGTGCCATCGTCGAGCAACGCGACAATGCCCTTCGTGTCACGGGTGACGGACTCCTGCAACACGTCGTCGGCCTTCGCATCGCTCGAAACGGTGACTCCGTCGTCACCGAGGAGCGTGAACAACGCCGAATCCGGCCGCCGCGAGAAGAACGATTCCGACCAGGACGAGCGCGATCCGGCGCGTGCGCCGGGCACGCCGGGCCTGCCGCTCGCGGCGTTCGATCGCCGCCTGGGCCTCGGCCTGGGCCGCGAGGTTCGCCCACTCGTCGGGCAGTTTGGGTATGTCGTCGGGCCGGAAGGGCTCGTCGGGCTTCATCGGCATCGCTGAAGTCTGCCCTCTCGAGGGTTCACGAGAGCGTCACGCTGTCGGATGCCGGGAACCGATGCTGCCGTGTGAACGATGGAAACCGTGGAACCTCACCATCAACCGGACTCACCCCAGCGGCTGATGCCGCGTCGGTTCAGACGGCGAGCAGGTCGCGGGCGCCGGTGTCGGCCGAGGGGTGGCGCAACTTCGACATCGCGCGGGCCTCGATCTGGCGGATGCGCTCTCGGGTGAGGTTGAAGTACTCCCCCACCTCTTCGAGGGTGCGCGGTTCACCGCGGTCGAGACCGAAACGCAACGCCAGGATCTGACGCTCGCGCTCGTCGAGCGGTCCGAGCAGCTTCTCGATCTCCTCGGGAAGCAAGCGCGGTCGCGGCCACCTCGAACGGTGACTCCGCGGAGCGGTCCTCGACGATGTCGCCGAGCTCGGCGTCGCCGTCTTCGCGCAGCGGCTCGCTGAGCGAGAGCGGCTCGGCCGCGAAGCGCAGCGCTTCGGTGACCTTCTCCTCGGGCATCTCCACCTCGGCCGCCAGCTCGGTGAGCGTGGCAGGACGACCCAGCTTCAGTTCCAGGCGGCTGCGAGCCTTCTGGAGCCGCGCGAGCGTGTCGCCGGCGTGGACCGGCAGCCGGATGGTACGACCCGTGTTGGCGATGCCACGCGTGATCGCCTGGCGAATCCACCAGGTGGCGTAGGTCGAGAACTTGAAGCCCTTGCGCCAGTCGAACTTCTCGACCGCGTGCATCAGGCCGAGGTTGCCCTCCTGGATGAGGTCGAGCAACGGAAGCCCCGACGCCTGGTACTTCTTGGCGATCGAGACCACGAGGCGCAGGTTCGACTGCACGAACGTGCGCTGGGCGGTCTCGCCCTGGCGGGACGCTCGGCGCAGCTCCCGCTTCTTGGCGGGTGTGAGGTTCTTGGGAGGGTCCTCGAGGACCTCGCGCGCCTCGTTGCCGCCCTCGATCTGCTGGGCGAGGCGGACCTCGTCGTCCTTGGTGAGCAGCGGGTACTGCCCGATGTCGGTGAGGTAGAGCCGGACGAGATCTTCCTCGTCCCTCTCGACACGTTCCTTGGCCACAGATTCCCTCTCGCTTCCTCGTGCCGGATCACGGCCGGAAGATACCGGTCGTGTCGCCTGTCTACGGGTACAACGCCGGACCCGGTCCCACTTGTTCCGTGCTACAGGGCTCACCTGCGCAAACGGTCGGTCGCTGTGGGCGCTCAGAGTCGCTGTGACCACCATACCGGTGGCGTCAAGAGCGTCGATCCCCTATTTGCCGTGGGGAGTCCTGGACTCCGGGAGACCACGACCTCAGTCCGATTTGCCCCATTCTGCAAGGTCGTCCCGGCAGAGCCGGACCACGCGTCGGACAGGCGCGTCGGCCACCGGGGCGGTCCCGCCGAGCAGGGTCTCGTAGTCCTCCGCCACCAACGGAACGATCCGACGGGTCGCGGCCTCGAGGCGCTCGGACGCCGACGTCGCACGCGCCGCAGCCACGACCGTTGCGACGTCGGACTCCGACACCCCGGACCCGGGCGGAATGGTACGCGCCTCCACGTCGAGTCCGTTGATGAGGGGGATCACCACACCCAGACGCTCGGCTCGCTCTCCGGCCCGCCGCGACAGGAGCGACGCTGCGAGCTTCGTGGGCGCGTCGGGAATCTCTGTCACTGCCTCACCCAACATCTCGAACAACGACAGCTCCAGCCATCTCAGGTGACCGAGGCGCTGCGCCACATCCTCGATCGTGAAGCGCGCCTCGGATGAGTCCGTGCTGCTCACCCGGGCCACCGGTTCGTGATCGGGGGACGTCGGTCCTTGCCGAACGCCTTGCGGGAGACGCGAACTCCCGGAGGCGCCTGTCGCCGCTTGTACTCGTTGCGGTCGACGAGACCGACCACGTGGCGAACGACTCGTGGGTCGTAGCCCTCCACAACGAGCTCGGCTGCCGAGCGGTCGCGCTCGACGTAGGCCTCGAGGATCGGGTCGAGCACGTCGTAGTCGGGAAGCGTTTCGGAATCGCGCTGGTCGGGTCGCAGTTCGGCGCTCGGCGGCTTGTCGAGGACGGCCTCGGGAATCAGCGGACGACCTTCCCTCGTGTTCCGGTCGCGGCACAGCGCGTACACGAGGGTCTTCGGCACGTCCTTGATGACCGCGAACCCTCCGGCCATGTCTCCGTAGAGAGTGGAGTAGCCGGTGGCGAGTTCGCTCTTGTTCCCCGTCGTGAGGACCATCGAGCCGAACTTGTTCGACATCGTCATCAGGATCGTGCCGCGAACCCGCGCCTGGAGGTTCTCCTCGGCGAGGCCGGGCTCCATCCCGGCGAACACGCCGGCGAGCGTGTCTTCGAAAGCCCGATGGACCGACTCGATCGGTACCGTGAGCGAACGAATCCCGAAGTTGGCGACGAGTGCTTCGGCGTCGGTCACGCTTCCCTCACTGGAGAACCGTGACGGCATCAGTACTCCGGTCACACGCTCGGGACCGAGAGCGTCGGCCGCGATGGCCGCCACGAGCGACGAGTCGATCCCGCCGGACAACCCGATGAGCACGTCGGTGAAACCGTTCTTGTCGACATAGTCGCGTGTTCCGAGCACGAGCGCCTCGTAGATCTCCTGAATCGGTGGGAACACGTTCTCGATCCTCGGCGGTTCGATTCCCGGAGCGAGCCGCGGCTCCGACACGTGCAGCTCTGAGAGTCGCTCTCCCGAGGCATGTCGCGACATCTTCGGGATCTCCACGTCGGCGACGAGCAGATCCTCGGCGAACTGTTTCGCACGTGCGACGAGGTCGCCCGAGTGGTGAACCACGAGCGACGCACCGTCGAACACGAGCTCGTCCTGGCCGCCGACGAGGTTCACGTACACGATCGGGACACCGGCAGTCCCGGGCGCGGGCAGCGAGCATGGCCTCACGTTCGGCGAGGCGACCGGCGTAGAAGGGCGACGCGTTGATGTTGAGAAGAAGACGGGCACCCGCCTCGGCCTGTCGGAAGGCAGGCCCGAGCGGGTCCCAGATGTCTTCGCAGATGCTGACCCCGACGGGCACGCCCCCCACGACGAACAGCGGCCCGGCGTCGTCACCCGGCGCGAAGTAGCGCTGCTCGTCGAACACCGCGTAGTTGGGGAGGTGGTGCTTGCGGTACACGGCGTGGACCCGCCCATCGGCGCACACGGCCGCTGCGTTCGAGAGGCGGTCGGGATCGCCACCGGCACCCCGCTCGGGGAATCCGACCACGGCGGCGGGCCGCCCCGTTCCTGCCGCCAGCTTGACGAGGGCCTCGCCCGCCTGCTCCACGAAGGCCGGCCGTAGGAGAAGATCCTCGGGCGGGTAGCCGGTGACGGCCAACTCGGGGAACGCCACCAGGTCGGCTCCGGCGGCCTCCGCCGCCTCGTACGCCTTCAGCATCCGAGCGACGTTTCCGTCGAGGTCGCCGACCACGGCATCGATCTGTGCGGCAGCCACCCGGAGGTTCGTCATCCCTCCAGAATACGGCGCCACCCCCGACGTGCCGCTCAGGTACCGACGACATCATCGCCGGCCTCCGTGTTGACACCCGCGGAACAGCATCGGACACTGCGTCCGTCGTGGATTCCGCAGCGGTACTCGAGAGCAAGGCCGTCCAGCGCTCATTGGCGCGCGCGGCCGATCCGATCGCCGCGCGCGACACACTCGTTCGTCTCGTCGACGATCACCCGGAGCTCACCGATGAGCTCGAAGCCGACTCCCTGGTGCGCGATGCGGTCGTGGCCCTGGCGGCGGCCTCGCGGTCACTGACGACGGCGTTTCTCCAGGACCCCTCGCTGCTGGAACCGCTGAGAGACCACGCCGGTTTCGCGATCGAAATCGACGACGACGTCTTCGGCCGTTCGTGGGACGTCGCACGCGGGGAGTTCGACGGTACCGACAGCCAGGCGCTGCGGTGGTGGAAACGGCGTGAGCTCCTGCGCGTCGCCGCCCGCGACCTCCTGGGCGTTGCCGACGTCGACTCTGTCGCACACGAACTCGCACGGATCGCCGCGACCGCTCTCGGGGCCGCACACGACATTGCGCGCGCCGACTTCGACGGCGACGCCCGTATGGCCGTCATCGGAATGGGGAAGCTCGGCGGGCGCGAGTTGAACTACGCCAGCGACGTCGATGTCCTGTTCGTCCACGACGGCGATTCGGAAGCCGCACAACGTCTCGCCCGGGGAATCCTCGACGTGATGACCGAGCCCGACGCCGGAGCGATCGTGTTCCGTACCGACGCCGACCTGCGCCCCGAAGGGCGCTCGGGTCCGCTGTCTCGCAGCCTCGAGTCGTACGTCACGTGGTACGAGCGGTGGGCGCAGGCCTGGGAGTTCCAGGCGCTTCTCAAGGCCCGTGCCGTCGCAGGCGACCGGGACCTCGGCAACGCATTCTTCGACGCCACACGCGAGTTCGTCTACCCGGACGTTCTCGACGCCGAGGCGATCCGCGAGATCCGGGCCATGAAGGCTCGCACCGAGGAGGAGACACGCCGGCAGGGCCTCACCGACCGCGAGCTGAAGAGAGGGCGGGGCGGAATCCGCGACGTCGAGTTCTCGATCCAGCTTCTCCAACTCGTGCACGGTCGCCACGACGAAGAAGTGAGATCGCCCAACACGCTGGAAGCGCTCAGGTCCCTCGCCGAAGGTGGATACGTCGACGAGGACGACGCGCGTCACCTCTCGGGTGCCTACCGGCACCTCCGCACGGTCGAGCACCGCCTCCAGTTGCGCGACGAGCAGCAGACACACACGCTGCCCGACGATCCCGAGGATCTCGAGCATCTCGCGCGGGTCCTCGGATACCGGGACGACGCGCGTGCCACCGCCCGCGAGCAGTTCCGTCAGGCGCACGCGCACCACCAGGCGACGGTGCGGGAGATCCACGAACGGCTCTACTTCGAACCGCTGCTCGACACACTGGCCGGAACCGGCGCCATGCCCGCCGAGGCCGCGGCCGAGCGGCTCGCCGCCTTCGGCTTCACTGATGTGACGCGCACGGAGGCCGCGCTGCGCGAGCTCACGGCCGGCCTCACACGCCGTTCGCGTCTGATGAAGCAGCTGCTGCCGTTGCTGCTCCAGTGGTGCTCGGCCGCCCCGGACCCCGACCTCGCTCTTCTCCAACTGCGTCGGCTGGCCGAGGGGCCGACACGCTCGATGGCCGTCGCCGAGACGTTCCGGGACACGCCGTTCGCCGCTGAGCGCGTGTGCCGCATTCTCGGGTCGAGCCGGGCGACGGGGGATGCGCTTCTCCGAGCTCCCGAGTTCCTCGACGTCATCGCCGACGACGACGTCATCGCGAAGGAGTATCCACGCGACGCACTGCTCGAGGCAGCGCTCGAGACGCTGCAGTGGCGCGACAACGAGAACGCGCGCCGAGACGGTCTTCGTCGCTTCAAGCGCCGCGAGCAACTTCGTATCGCGAGTCGCGACCTCCTCGATCTCGGCACGGTCGAGTCCACCGGGCGCGAACTGTCATCGGTGGCCGACGGCACGCTCGAAGCGGCACTGCGGTGCCTGGACCCGCAGATCCCGTTCACCGTCATCGGGATGGGGCGCTACGGCGGACGCGAGTTGTCATACGCCTCCGACCTCGACGTGCTGTTCGTCTACGACGGAGAGGGCACCGAGGCTTTCGACGAAGCCGAGCGCACGGCGACGGCCCTCATCAGCGAGGTGAGCGCCACGACCGCCGAGGGACGGGCCTTCGAGATCGACGCCGACCTACGGCCGGAAGGCAAGCAGGGACCGCTCACCCGTTCGCTCGCCGGTTTTCGCCGCTACTACGACGAGTACGCGCTCACCTGGGAGTTCCAGGCGCTCACACGTGCGCGACCGGTCGCCGGAGACACCACGCTCGGCAAGCGATTCGGCGGACCTCATCGTGCCGTTCGTGTACCGCGAGGACTTCTCCGACGACGCGGTCCGCGACATCCGCCGCATGAAGGTGCGCGTCGAACAGGAACGTATCCCTCCCGGAGAGGACGCCGAGTTCCACTTGAAGCTCGGAAAGGGCTCGCTGTCCGACGTCGAGTGGACCGTCCAACTCCTCCAGCTTCAACACGGAGCGGCTGACGCGTCGGTGCGGGTCCCGTCCACCGTGGCCGCCCTGCACGCACTTCGCGACGCCTCCGTACTCGGCGATGAGGACGCCGAGGCGCTCGAGGACTCGTACCGGTTCTGCGAGCGAGCACGCAACGCCCGCTACCTGCTCACGGGTGCTCCCGGGGATTCCCTACCCACCGACGCCGTCGTCGCCGAACGACTCGGCCGAATTCTCGGCTACGTCCACCAGCCGCAGACGACCCTGCGAGAGGACTACCGGCGCCTCACGCGCCACGCCCGCGCCGTCGTCGACCGGCTCTTCTACGGCCGGCTCGAAGACTGACGATCGCTACCCCGTCGATCGGGGTTGACGGCCGTCGGGGCACCCGACACACTTTGGGCGGTTGCGGTCTGGGAGGACAACATGCGTAGAAGTATCTTCGGAGCATCGATCGCGGTTCTTGCCCTGAGCGGACTGGCCCTCGGGCCCGCCTCGGCCGGGGCCCCGGATCTCCCGCTCACGGTCGATCCGACCTCCGGTCCGCCCGGATCGATCGTCACCGTGTCCGGCGAGTGCAGCCACCAAAGCCAGGTGACCGAATACGGCATCGGCGTGCAAGCATTCGGACAGGCCTACGAGACGTTCGCCGAGAACCCGACCGGCAACGGCGGCCCATGGTCGATCGAGATCACCGTCCCCGACGACGCGCCGCTCGGGCCGGCCGCGATCACGGCCGAGTGCCTGTTCCTGTACGGCCCCGACCTCCTCCCCGACGGCGGTCGGTCGTACAAGCCTGCGTCGTTCGAGGTGACGGCACCGGAGCCCGAGCCGGAGATCGACCCGGAGACGGAAACGCCACCGATTGAGGTCGAGGGCGAAGCCGAGGCGGCAACGCCGGTCGAGGCCGCCCCCACCTTCACCGGCTGACCTCGGACACGGCGATGCGTTGGAAGAGCCTGCGCCGATACGAACCCGCCAGGGCCTGATCGTCCGTACAGCGCGACGGTGCCCCGAACCTGCGGTCCGGCGGATTCCGACCGCTCAGCCGATCAGATTGATCAGATGAAGTCGAGCTGTTCGAACTCGTCGTCGAGGATTGCCTCGGGCTCGACGCCGAGCCAGCGGCCCAGGACGGTGGCGAACACCGAGCGGAAGTCGACGGTGAAGACGAGGTTCCCGTTTTCGTCGAGTCCGTCGAGGTCGGGTGATTCTCCGTAGCGTCCGCCGTTGACCGGCGCGCCGATGAGGAAGTGGGCGGCCGCGGTGCCGTGGTCGGTGCCGCTGCCGTTCTCGGCGGCGCGGCGACCGAACTCCGAAGACGTCATGAGCACTGTTCGGTCGGCGGCGTCTCGCTCATCGATCACGGCGAGATAGCGGGCGATGCCTTCGCCGATGTCCTCCATGAGGACCGGCTGCCTGTCCTCCTGACCCTGGTGCGTGTCGAAATCGCCGGCGGCCTGGACGAGGATGACGCGGGGCCCGTCGTCGGAGGCCGCGAGCGTGGCCGCGAGCTCCATCGACTCTGCGATGCTGGCAACATCGCGCCCTCGCTGCCCGGCGCCCGCACGACCGCGGAGCTGATTGCCCGGCGAGTCGGTGACGCCGAGCTCCTCCGCGAGCCGGGCCTGAGCGACCGTGGCAGAACCGATCGCCTGCCGGGCCGTTTCGACCATGCTCGTCGCCTCGACCCGTGTCGGCGCGAACTGTGACCACGCAACCACGAGCTCGTCGACGCTGTCGGCCCATCGAGGCAGGTTCGGCTGGAGCCCTGACGAATCGCGAATCGATGTGGAGAAAGACGACTCACCGACCAACGCGAGCGAGGGACCGCTGCCGATGGTGAGCCCGGCAAGGGGATCGTCGTAGCCGACAGTGGCATCGAGGTACCGGCCCAACCAGCCTGAATCGGCGCCGGTCCCCGACGCCGACCACCACGTCGCCAGGGAGGCGAAGTGCGACAGGTCGGGATCGGGGTAGCCGACGCCCTCGACGATCGCCACGTCGCCGGCTTCGTAGCGCTCCCCGACCGCGACGAGTGCGGGGTGGAGACCGATCTCGTCGTCGAGCTCGAGGGGGTCGTCGACCGCGAGCGTCGGCCGCAGGTCGTGGTACGTCCCGCTGGCATACGGCACGACCATGTTGAGTCCGTCGTTACCGCCGGCGAGCTCGAGCACGACCAACGTGCGGTCGGTGGGCACAGAGGAGAGATCGAGCGTGGACGCGGGTGTGGAAGCGCCGGGCTCGGATCCACCCCGGGCCCACACCGACACTCCGTAGCCGCCGGCCACCGCGGCCACCCCTGCCGCCCCGAGCCCGGTGAGGAAGCGCCGGCGATTGAAGCGTCGGGATCGAGTCGACCCGCCGGCTCCCGTGGATGGGGGCTCGGGCTCAGGAGTCGGGGACGAGTGCGGGCGCTGCTCGGTACTCATGTGACGGCGAACTCCGGAGAGGTGAGCACGAGTGCGGCTCGGCGCCGAGGATCGGCCTCGGCCTCGACGACCGCCGCCGACTCCTCGCTGACGTCGAATATCCCGAAACGCGCAAACGTCTCGGCCGAGTCACGCTCAGGAACCTCGTCGGCCATGACGACGGCGAGGTCGAAGGTGTGGACGAGCTGGTGAGGGCCGAGTAGTGCGGCACCTTTCGGGTGGCCCGCGGGGTTCGGGGGAAGCAGCGGGACGTAGCCGATGGTGCGAAGCGCCCCCAGTGCTGTCTCGCCGGCATCCTCGCGAGCAGGGACTGCCTGGAGGAGCCCGACGAGCTTTTCGACGGGCGTACGCACCCGCGTTCGCACTGCCTCGTCGCTGGTGAATGCGGGCTCGGCGACAATTGCCTCGACGAGTGGCATCACGTCGTAGACGTCAGCAAAGGGAGCAGCGAGCCGCTCGGTCGTGTCGTCGTCGGGATCGAGGCCCGTCAGCTCCTTGTAGAGCTTGCGGGTAGTGCGACGCGAGGTCTCGGGTTGGTCGAGGAGGATGTCGAGAGCGCCGTCCATGTCGTGCTCGCCGGTGACGCCGAGCAGTGTCTTCTCCCCGTCGTCGTGGCGGGAGGGAACGAACCTCGCGGCCCAGGGCGGGACGTCGTCGGAAAAGGAGCCTCGCCCCGGAACATTGATCGTCCAGCCCGTGAACGAACGGGCAGCTTCGACGATGTCGTCTTGCGAGTAGCTGCCGACGCCGATCGTGTGCAGCTCCATGACCTCACGGCCGAAGTTCTCGTTCACGCCATCTGCCTGATTGAACACACCGTCGAGGTAGAAGAGCATCGCCGGGTCCCTGGCCATGGAGCGCAGCAGGTCACCGAAGTTCCCGGTTGCGTGCTCCCGGACGGTCCGGTGCTGTTGCCACATGAGGTAGGGGCTACGGACCTTGGAGATGCTGGTCGCGAAGTGGTCGTGCCAGAACCACACGAGCCGCTCCTCGATGAGGCGGGGACTCGTCGTCATCTGGTCGATCCACCACGAGAAGGGCTCGAAGATCTCCTCGATCTCCATGGCGTCGTCGCGATCCTCGGGCACCCGCACCTCGATCGGGTCGGCCGGCGCGACGGACAGATCGAGCGCCACCGACGCGGCCCCCTCGACGCCGGTGACCTCGTCGAACAGATCGGGCTGCACGCCCATCGAGAGCCGGCGCAAGACGTGTGCCACCTCGTTCGCTCGCCACGATCTGATGGCAGCACGTCCGATGCTCGACGAGCTGAGCCACGCTTCATCCTGCGGGGAGCACGTCGAGCGGAACGTTCGCGGTCGACGAGCGCCCGGGCGCCGTGTCAGTCGCCTCGGGTGAGCGCCATGATCTGGTCGTCGCCATGGCGACAGTGGCCACGCCCCGTCAGCTGTGTCGATCACGGCTGCCGAGCACGTCGGGGTGCTCGTGGTGCCTTCCCGACCATCGCCTCGTGCCCTCGAGCCCGCTCGACTTGTCGACATCGAGCTCCCCACGGTCGAAGGGTCTTCCGAGTCGGCGGGCGCGCTCGCGTCATGTCCCCCACCGGGCCACGCGGATCGGCGCTCGCAACGGCGTTCCCGGCGAGCTGCTCGTGCGGGTCACGATCCACCACACCGTGTCGGCCCTCGACGTCGCCGACTGACGACCCGCTACGCATCCGGAGACAGCGGTTCAGGCGGAGTCTGCAACACCGCCAGGAGCGACCGACCACAACCTGAGGAGTTCAGCTGCTCCTGGTCTCGTTCGAGGTTCCGCCTCGATGGAGCGGCCCAGTAGAAGCCCACAAGCGCCGGTACGGCGCCCACCAGGTACAGCCACGGTCGACCCACAACAAACACCGCCGCGTAGGCGACGAGCGCGCCGCCTTCAACTACGGCGATACGCATGAAGAACCGGTTCTGGTACGAGTTCAAGAGCGCACGGTGATCGGTGCAGTCAAGGCTGCCGACAAGACGTGATGCCACGACGCAACCCAAAGACACGGCCGCCAGCCCACCCACGACAGCCGCGAGCGGTGCGGAGGAGTCGGGATACGGCTCCAGGAGCGGTAGGACGAGCCCGAAAAGGCAGAGAGCGACGACGAATCCGACCAGCATGGACCGCATGTATACGAGAGGGTTCGTCGGCCCGCGACCAGATCCCGACGACCCGGGTGCCAGAGCCCGGATGAGAACACCGAGGCTCCACCCCGGATCGTCGAATCCGGAGTCCGACTGCGCCATCCGGACATTCTAGGACGTAGACCAATAGTCGGGTATTCCGCTAGGACGCGACGGTGCCCCGGCTCGGGAACCGGGGCACCGCACGCGACGATCCTGACGGACCTCAGGTTCTAGATGTCGTAGTACATGTAGAACTCCCACGGGTGCGGGCGGAGGCGCAAGGCGTCGACCTCGTTCTCCCGCTTGAACGTGATCCACGTGTCGATGACATCGGGCGTGAACACGCCGCCTGCGAGCAGGTAGTCGTGGTCGGCCTCGAGGGCGTCGAGCGCGTCCTCGAGCGACCCCGGAACCTGCGGGACCTGCTTCAGCTCCTCGGGAGGCAGGTCGTAGAGGTCACGGTCGACCGGTGTGGGCGGCTCGATTCGGTTCTGGATCCCGTCGAGGCCTGCCATGAGCATGGCCGAGAACGCCAGGTACGGGTTGCACGACGGGTCGGGCACCCGGAACTCGAGGCGCTTGGCCTTCGGGCTCTTCGAGTACAGCGGGATCCGCACGCACGCGGAGCGGTTCCGCTGCGAGTACACCAGGTTCACCGGCGCCTCGTAGCCCGGCACGAGTCGCTTGAACGAGTTCGTGGTCGGGTTCGTGAAGGCGATCAGCGACGCCGCGTGCTTCAGCAGCCCGCCGATGTACCAGCGCGCGTTGTCGGACAGGCCGGCGTAACCCGACTCGTCGAAGAAAGTGGGCTCACCGCCCTTCCACAGCGACTGGTGCACGTGCATCCCCGAGCCGTTGTCCTGGAAGACGGGCTTGGGCATGAAGGTCACCGTGTAGCCACGCTCGCGCCGCGACGTTCTTCACCGCGTACTTGTAGAGCATCAGCTTGTCGGCCATGCGCAGCATCTCGTCGAAGCGCATGTCGATCTCGGCCTGCCCGGCAGTGCCCACCTCGTGGTGCTGAACCTCGATCTCGATGCCCAGCGCCTCGAGCTGCTTCACCATCTCGGCGCGCAGGTCCTGGAACTTGTCCATCGGCGGGACGGGGAAGTACCCCTCCTTGTAGCGGGGCTTGTATCCCTTGTTGGGTGAACCGTCGAGCTCGCGCTCCCGGCCCGAGTTCCACACGCCCTCGATGGAGTCGACCTCGTAGTACCCCTCGTGCTGGTTCTGGTCGAAACGCACCGCGTCGAAGATGTAGAACTCCGCTTCGGGACCGAAGTATGCCGTGTCGGCGATACCGGTGCCGCGCAGGTAGTCCTCGGCCTTCTTGGCGACGTAGCGCGGGTCACGCGAGTACGCCTCACCGGTGACCGGATCGCGCACGAAGCAGTTGATGTTCAGCGTCGGGTGCTCGCGGAACGGGTCGACGACCGCCGTGTTGGGGTCGGGCATGAGGAGCATGTCCGACTCCTGGATCTCCTGGAAACCCCGGATCGACGAACCGTCGAAACCCAGACCCTCCTCGAAGACCTCCTCGGTGAACTCATGTGCGGGCACCGAGAAGTGCTGCATGAGACCGGGGAGGTCGCAGAACCGATAGTCGATCACCTCTATGCCCTGGTCGGCGACGAGCTTGACGACGTCGCCGGGTGTGCGCTGCTCCACCGTTGTTCCTCCGTGGTCGTTTCCGAGAAGGTCGTTTCCGAGAACCGGCTCGTTCGAACCACCGATTCAGGGGATTCCGTTCGTGGCCAGCATCCTCGCAGCACGGCCGTTACCCGGCCGTATCCCGATGATGAACGCAGTGTTAACACCAGCCGCAGGACAGGCTTCCAGGCGGACAGTCCCGCACACAACTGCCAGACTTGGGGTATGGATCGTCAGACCGAGTACGTGCTGCGGACCGTCGAGGAGCGGGGGGTCCGGTTCATCCGGCTGTGGTTCAGCGACGTGCTGGGTTTCTTGAAGTCGTTCTCCATCACCCCCGCCGAACTGGAGGTCGCTCTCGACGAGGGCATGACCTTCGACGGCTCGGCCATCGAGGGCTACAGCCGGGTCCAGGAAGCCGACATGCTGGCGCGCCCCGACGCCAACACGTTCGAGATCATCCCGTGGCGTGGCGACGACGCTCCGGTCGCGAGGATGTTCTGCGATGTGCACCACTTCTCCGGTGAACCGTTCGACGGCGATCCCCGCCTCGTCCTGAAGCGCAACCTCGACCGAGCGCGTGAGAAAGGCTTCACGTTCTTCGCAGGACCGGAGATGGAGTACTTCTATTTCGAGAACTCCGAAGCGCCACCGATTCCGCTCGATCAGTCCGGTTACTTCGACCTCACACCGTCGGAGCGGACCGCCGAGCTGCGCGGCGAGACCATCCTCACTCTCGAGGCGATGGGCATCCCCGTCGAGTACAGCCACCACGAGAACGGCCCGAGCCAACAGGAGATCGACCTGCGGTACACCGACGCCCTGTCGATGGCCGACAACGTCCAGACATTCCGTCTCGTCGTGAAGCAGGTCGCCGAGCGTCTCGGTGTGCACGCCACGTTCATGCCGAAGCCGATCGGAGGGATCTTCGGATCGGGGATGCACACGCACCTCTCGCTCTTCGAGGGTGACGTGAACGCCTTCCACGATCCCGGCGATCCGCACGGGCTGTCGAAGGTCGGCAAGGGGTTCATCGCCGGGTTGCTGCACCACGCCCGCGAGATCACCGCCGTGACAAACCAGTGGGTCAACTCCTACAAGCGCCTGGTGGAGGGCTACGAGGCGCCGGTGTACGTGGGTTGGGCCCGCAACAACCGCTCGGCGCTCGTGCGGGTGCCGCTCGCCAAGAAGGGAAAGGAGAGCTCGACGCGTATCGAGTTCCGTTCCCCCGACCCGGCGTGCAACCCCTACCTCGCCTTCAGCGTGATGCTCGCCGCGGGGCTCCAGGGGATCGAGGAGGGCTACGAACTCCCGCCCGAAGCGACCAACAACATCTTCGAGATGACTCCCGCGGAGCGCCAGGTCGAGGAGATCGGATCTCTGCCGGAGTCGCTCGCGGAAGCCGTCAACGTGATGGAGGGCTCGGAGCTCGTCGCCGAAGCGCTCGGTGAGCACGTGTTCGACTACTTCATCCGCAACAAGCGCGAGGAGTGGGCCGACTTCAAGTCCTACGTGTCGCCCTACGAGCTCGACAAGTACCTGGGGACGCTGTGAGCCACGGCCGCGGAGTGACGAGCGCCGATGTACAGGCACCCCTGCTCGTGTTCCCCGACCCCGCGCCGGCGCTGCTGGCCCGGACGCTCGACCTGGCAGGCCACAGCTGGAAGGCCGTCGGGAACGCCTCGTTCGCCACCCAGGACGAACCTTCCGGAGGCTGGGGCGGAGCGGTCGTGGCAGCCGACGAGGATCCCGAGGGCGCGTTCGGGATCTGTCGGGCGCTGCGCAAGCGCGACGTGGCCCTCCAGCCGGTCCTGCTGCTCGTGTCGGGTACGCACCTCGACGAGTTGGAGCTGCGCGAAGACCTCTTCGACGACTTCTGCCTCACGCCATTCCACCCCCAGGAGCTGGAGGCCCGGCTTCGCCACCTGCTGTGGAGCGCGGGGCACGGCACACACCCGGAGCTCGTCGAGTACGCAGAACTGTCGCTCAACGTCGAGACCTACCAGGCCTCGGTGGCCGGACAGCCCCTCGATTTGACCTACATGGAGTACGAGCTACTGAAGTTCTTCGTCACCCACGCCAACAAGGTGTGCTCTCGCGAACAGCTGCTGTCACGCGTGTGGGGCTACGAGTACTACGGAGGTGCGCGCACCGTCGACGTGCACGTGCGGCGTCTGCGGGCGAAGCTCGGAGAGAACCACGCGGCACTGATCCACACCGTGCGATCCGTGGGCTACCGCTTCGGCAGCGCCTATTAGCGATCCTCAGGGACGGCGCTGGAGTCGTCGCGTGTCCGTCGACGAGGAACTGGCCCAGCGAGGGCGCTCCAGACGGCGCCGCCGAGGAAGATCACGACGGGTGCGACGAGCACCATGCCGATCACGATCAACGCTCCGCCGGGCATGGGACCGATCCTACCTGTAGTGCGTCAGTTGGGTTCGCTATGCGAACCCAACTGACGCACTACGCAGCGACGGGGCGTGCGCCCAGGCTTCGATCTCGACGCTCGCTCCCGCAGGCAGTGCGGCGACCTGCACGGTGGAACGCACCGGCCGGTGGCTGCCGAGGGCTGCACCGTAGGCCTCGTTGACGGCGGGGAACTCTGAGAGATCGGTGACGAAGATCGTCGTCTTGGCGATGTCGGTCACACTCGCCCCCGCGTCGGCGAGGACCGCGGCGATGTTCGCCATCGCCCGGGTGGTCTCGGCTGTGGCGCCGCCCTCGACCAGAGAGCCGGTTGCCGGGTCGAGACCGAGCTGACCCGCGAGCACGAGCCAGTCACCGGCACGCACCGCCGGCACGTAGGGCCCGAGAACCTCGGGAGCACTCGGCGTGTGAACGATTTCAACGCCCATCGACAGCCCTCACTCTGTTAGATGCGTCCCTGAAGCTCGAATAGCGCGCGCCACGGACGCATCATGTCAGCGCCTCAGGGCGCGGGCGAGCGCGGTGTCGCGGGCGGGGAACACGGCGGGGCGGGTGCCCTCGGCCCGGGTGACGGCGTTCCAGGTGGAGGCGGCCACGGCGGCGAATACGGCGTCGGAGACGGTTGGTCGAGGCGCGCCCGGGTCGTCGAGGATCTCGATCTCGACGGGTGGCATGGAGCGGGCGCGCAGGATCCCGAAGGAACGGATCGTGAGGTCGTGGATCTCACCGGTCTCGGGGTCCACAACGATCCCCTCGGAGAGGACCCACCCGATCGCCATGTGAGCGGCGCCTGTGGCGTAGGAGCGCACCACGATCTCGTCGAGAGGGTCACCGCATGCGACACGGATCCGTACCGTGTCGATACCCCTGCCGTCGTCGGTCAGCTCCACGGAGGCGCCGGCGAGCGCGCCCCGGCGACGCCCGCCACACTGTCGAGGAGTACGTCCGCCGCGCGTTCATCAGCGAGATAATGACCGGCGGTCCGCGCACGCGGCCTCGAGGGCACCCTCCACGAGCACGGTGGTCTCGGCGATTCCGACCGCGCGGAGTGCGTCAGAGACGGGTGGTCCGACGATCTCCTTCGCCGACCAGTCCGCGGTCACCGCCACGGCATACGGAACCTGGAGCGACGCCGCCTCGAACGCGGCGAGGCTCGACCCGTCTCCTGAGTCGGCGACGCTCCCGCGGATGTGAACGGCGTCGCCGTCGAAGCGGGCGGTCGCGCTCATGGGCGGCCGTTTCGGCCCGAGGCGCACGGTGTCTTCGCGCGCGTACACGACTCGGACCGTCGAGCCGGTGGCGTCTGCGAGTTCACGGGCCGCCCGAGGTGCGGCGGACGTTGCCTTCCCGCCGAAGGCTCCGCCGTTGGCGAGCGGCGTCGCCGGCTCGGCGCCGGGAGCACACCACGAGGCGTCGGGCTCGAGGTAGGCAGGCTCGACGAAACCCGTGGCGAGGCTGACTCCGACATCGGGCGGTGGCAGCGGAGCGATCGGCGGTACGGGATCGAGTGTCGTCGCACGGCCCTGCACCTTCTCGGCGGTCTCGCGTGCCTCACGCAGTGACCGACCGATGACCCACGCGATTCCGGCTGCCGTTGTGGTCTCACCCGTGACTCCCGGGGGTGCGGGAACGGCCACGAGCACGTCCGGACCGCGTGGTGCGGTGTCGTCGGCGAAACCCCCGACACCCAACGGGACCTCCGCGTCGACCCGCTGTTGCGTTCCACCTTCGAGGCCGGCCCTGTGTTCGGCAGCGTCGCGATCGCGATCGGGAGGCTCCGCGGAACCGTCGCCGACCGAGGCGGCGAGCTGGACCGCTTCTTCGATGGTGCGCCACCCGGTGCACCGGCAGAGGTGTGCCGCCAGTGCACGGTCGAGTTTCGCCGGCACCACACCGTCGGCCCCGGCGATGTCCCTGGCAATCGCGGTCTCCACGAGCGGCGCCGTGCGCATGATGATCCCCGTTGTGCAGAAACCACACTGAGAACCACCCGTCGCTACGAATGCATCGGCGAGGCTCTCTCGCCGTAAGGGGTCCAAGCCCTCCACCGTCGTGACCTCGCGCCCGGCAACCCGGGAGATCGGAGTGACGCAGGCGACCCGTGGCTTGCCGTCGACGAGGACCGTGCAGCAGCCGCACTGGCCCTGGGGGGCGCATCCGTCCTTGACCGAGACCAGACCCAGATCCTCCCGCAGCGCCAGCAGAAGCGACTGGTCGGGCGCGACCTCCACCTGGTCGCCGTTGCAGCGGAATTGCACGCGATCAGACACGAGAGCCTCCGGTTGGCAGGATACGGGGATGGCCGAGCAGCACCCCGACTCCGCAGCGCGTCGTTCCACGCCTGGCGAGATCGATGCGGGCGAGATGATGGGATCGCGAGCACGAGCGTTTCGGCTGTCACGCCGTGGATTCTTCGGACTCAGCGGCGGACTGTTCATCGCCGCGGCATGCACGTCCGACGGCGACGGGAGCGGCGACGCCTCGACCACGCGACCCAGCCCAGGAGGCACGGCCAACCCCGAAGGGCTCGAGGCCGGAGTCGTCTCCAACGACATGTACGCCACGGAGCGGCCGCAGCGTTTCGCGTTCGCATTGACCGACACCGCAGGTTTCGCCTCCGGGCCACCTGCCACCATCACGTTCACGACGGGCGCCACCGACTCCGAAACGATCGACGCTCCCCTCAACAGTGAGGGACTGCCCGAAGGACGCGGCCTCTACGTCGTCGAGGCGTCGTTTCCCGAGGCCGGGATCTTCGACGCGGTGATCAGCGTCGACGGCAACGATCTTCCGGTGGTATTCCAGATTCTCGAAGAAGCCGAAGCGCTCACCCCGGGGGAGGCGGCTCCGGTCGTCCCGTCGGCAACGGTCAACGACGCGCGCGGCATCGATCCGATCTGCACGCTCGACCCGCCGTGCCCGTTCCACGAACTCGACCTCGGCGAGGTCACCGGTTCGGGCAAGCCGGTCGCAGTCTGCTTCTCGACGCCCGCCCGCTGCCAGACGCGCTATTGCGGTCCGACCCTCGAGCTTCTGGTCGAACTCGGACCGGAGTTCGCCGACAGCGTCGACATCATCCACGTGGAGGTGTTCCGCGACTCCACGACCAACCAGGTCGCCGAGCCCGTCGACGCCTACAGCCTGATCTCGGAGCCGTGGATGTACGCGCTCGACGGTACGGGAACGATCACGAACCGCATGGGCGGCGCCTGGGACAAGGGCGAGCTCCGCCGCTTCCTCGAGTCAACCGTTTGATGCGTCCCTGACGCGCGTCATACGCGTCAGAGACGCTGCGTCGGCTGAGCGCCCTGGGGATACGCGCGTGGCATCCGCGTCAGGGACGCATCTCGGTTAGGAGAAGGACTGGCCGCAGCCGCAGCTACGCTCGACGTTGGGGTTCGTGACGTGGAACCCCGCACCCTGGAGCGTGTCCTTGTAGTCGAGTGACGCGCCACGAATGTGCTCGTTGCTGGCAGGATCGACCACGACCCGCACTCCGTCGACTTCGGCCACGAGGTCGTCGTCGGCCTGGTCGGAGTCGAAGAACATCTCGTAGCTGAAGCCCGAGCAGCCGCCCGGGCGCACGGCCACCCTGAGGAAGAGCTCGTCATTGCCCTCGGCCGCGAGGAGGTCCTTGACCTTCGCAACGGCGGTATCGGTCAGCTTGATGCTCTCGAGCTGTGCTGCATCCTTCACGTCGAACATCGTCGCCTACATCCTTGGTCGGTTGCTGCGAGCCATCGGCTCAGGTCAGTCAGGTTACCGGAGCCCCACACTCACCTGGCACGGCTCCGGGTCGTACAACATGCTGAAATCCTCCACGATTCCCCCGCCCGCCCGGGCGACCACGCCCTCGCAGATCCCACGGTGGAGGTTGCAGACGAGGTCGGGATAGGCCTCGGCCAGCTCCCGGAAGGGGCAGTGGAGAAACGAAATGGTCGTGGTGTCGTGTACGGGCTCATCGGCGGCGGGTTCGAAGCCGAGGCGGTCGAGCTCGGCGGCGAGGACGCCGAGACAGGAGCTGGACTTCGTGCGCTTGGCGGCCTCCACGCCCCACGAACGCCCGATGGCGACGGCTTCGGCGCCGTCGGCCCCTGACCGCTCGGCGAGAGCCGCCAGCAGCCCGGCGAGCAGGGCGTGGGCGGGCGGATCGAATCCGAGCCCGGGAGCGCCCGGTGCCAGGGAGTACGAG
The DNA here is from genome assembly GCA_963704035.1 of uncultured Actinomycetes bacterium. Classification (GTDB taxonomy): domain Bacteria; phylum Actinomycetota; class Acidimicrobiia; order IMCC26256; family JAOSJL01; genus JAOSJL01. The sequence continues at coordinate 849,836 of CAVPGR010000004.1, forward strand.
ATGCTGGGGACGTCCGACGGTGCCACGGTGAACGGCCTCGGCCTCGACGAGACCCGCTTCACGCAGGCGGTCGAGGTGGAGACGAACGGTGTTGGGGTGGAGGTCGAGCAGATTCCCGAGGTCAGTGGCCGACAGCGGAGAGGGTGACGACGCCAACTCCCGGTACATGCCGTAGCGCGTCTCGTCACCGAGTGCCTTGAGCACCACGAGGAGGTCCATGCCGCTTGCACGCTACCCAGCTACGGGCATATTTTCAAGGTCTACACTGTTTTAATCCGTGGTGCGCTACATGCGCCCCGACGAAGATGCACTCCGACGAGCGACCGCCTCGAAAGGCCCCGATGGCCACCACCTCCGGCCCGACTCCCCACGACGTGCGCGGCGTCCTCGCGGGTGTCGTGGACCCCGAACTCCACGTCGGCATCGTGGACTTGGGCATGGTCCGCGACATCGACGTGTCCGACGAGGGCGTCGTCACGGTCCAGGTGGCTCTGACAACCGCCGCGTGCCCGCTGCGCGGCCAGATCAAGAAGGACGTCGCCTCCAAGGTGCGCGGGCTGCCCGGCGTCACCGACGTGAAGGTCGACTACACCGAGATGACCCAGGAGCAGCGCTCCGACGTGATGCAACGCGCACGCCTCGAGGCCGCGAACCGCTCTCCGGAAACCGAGGTTCCGCCGAACGCCCGTGTTCTGGCCGTGGCAAGCGGCAAGGGCGGGGTCGGGAAGTCGTCGGTCACCGTGAACCTGGCGGTGGCGCTGGCTTCGCACGGCTACACGGTGGGCGTGCTCGACGCCGACATCTGGGGCTTCTCGGTTCCGCGGATGCTCGGCCTGGAGGAACGGCTCGCCGGCGAGGCCGGCGACGACGGCCGTGGCCTCATCAACCCGAGCGAACGCGAGATCGCGGGCGTGACGCCGCTCGTCAAGCCCGGCCACGTGAAGGTCGTGTCGATGGGACTGCTCGTCGACGACGAGGACACCGCACTCATGTGGCGCGGCCTGATCCTCTCCAAAGCGCTCGAGCAGTTCCTCACCGACGTGCGCTGGGGTGAGCTCGACTACCTCCTGCTCGACATGCCTCCCGGCACCGGTGACATCCAGATGGCACTCGGACGCCTCCTCCCCGCGGCGGAGCTTCTCGTTGTGACGACACCGGCTCTGGCGGCACAGAAGGTGGCGTCGCGTATCGCCGACATGGCGCACCGCAGCTATCTGAAGGTGGCCGGAGTCGTGGAGAACATGAGCGAGTTCGTGGCCCCCGACGGCAGCCGTCACGAGATCTTCGGATCGGGAGGTGGCGCCGCACTCGCCGAGGAGATCGGCGCTCCGCTCGTCGCTCAGATCCCCGTGGAGGCCGCCGTCGCAGCCGGCGGAGATTCGGGTACACCGATCGTGCTCGCGGACCCCACCTCACCTGCTGCCCGGGAATTCGGACGCCTCGCGTCCCGCATCACCGACGACCTGCTTCCGCCCGTCGAGATGGCCGGTTGCACGGCTCGGATCCTCGACATCGCCAACGAGAACCTCGCCGCTGTCGACGCGGCGAAATAGGACCTCGAACAAGCTCTAGGCGAGCCGCCATTTGGAGGTGGCGCTGCGACCCTCGACGCTTCCTTCGTCGCGCAGCTTCAGGAGGTGCGCGTGCACCTGGCGTCCCGCCATCTCGACGAGGACGTCGGGGAGATCATCGTCGGCGTAGACAGAGCGCACGACCGCGGGAATCGTCGCGGGTCCCGACGAGAGGACGCCCAGAATCTGGTCTTCGCGTTCGGCGCGGTGAGACCGGTACTCCTCGATCGCTGCTCGCGGCTCCTCGATGATCTGCCCATGACCGGGAGCGATCCGCCGCAGTGGTCGAATGCCGCTCAGACGCTCCAGAGTGTCGAGATACGCGGCCATGTCTCCACCGGTGGGTGGAGACACGACCGACGTCGTTCCCTCGAGAACGGTGTCTCCTGTGAAGAGGACGGCTTCGCCTTCCAGCAGGAAGCAGAGATGGTTCGGAACGTGGCCCGGCGTGTGAAGGACGTCCAGCGCGAACTCCGTGCCCGCCACGACATCACCCTCGTCGAGCCACCCGTCGAGATGAACGTCGCCACTGCCCCGCCGAAATGCCAGGACCTCGGCGCCGGTCCGTTCGGCGAGGAGTGGCGCCCCGGGTGCATGGTCGGGATGGGTGTGCGTGAGGACGATCCACCGGATGCGCGTGGCGCCCGCGCACCCGACCACGGCGTCGATATGGTCGGCATCGGCGGGTCCCGGGTCGACGACCGCCACGTCGTCGACACCCACGAGGTAGGTGTTGGTGCCGGGACCCGTCATGGGGCCGGGATTGGGGGCGACGATCCTGCGGACGAGTGGAGAGACGGCGCTCGCCACACCGGGGGTCGTCGCCGCCATCAGGCCGACGATCCCCGATCGAGGTCGGCTGCGGTCATCGGATCGATCGATCCCTCCGGCGGATTCTCGTACTCGTCGTATCCCGGGTCGCCGGGGAGCAGGAGTCGCATGCCGGTGGCGTCGGAGATGATCCGCGGCTGCACCGTGGGAATCGAGGTGGCGGAGCTCACGGCGTCGAGCAGCTCATCGGACGTGGAGAACCGGCCGATGGCGTCGAGGTTGCGCAACGTCGGAAAGATGATTCGGCGTTCTCCGCGTTGGGCGCTCGCGACTGCTTCGGCGGGTGTAACCCACGCCGACGCGATGGTCTCGGTGTCGTCGTGGAGTGCCGACTGCCCCTCGGGTGCACGGGCCACGAAGAACCAGGTGTCGTAGCGACGGGGCATTCCGACGGGGGTGATCCAGTGGGAGAACATGTGAAGGTCGCCGGCGTCGACCACCAGGTCTTCGGCGGCGAGGAACGCTGGGAGGGACGTCGCTCCCTCATCCAGTGTCCGTCGATGGTCGGCGAAACGCGCCGCTGCGTCGCCCGACACGTCGACGGGTGCACCGGATGCGTCGCGGGCCAGGAGGATTCGCGCCTCCTCGAAGGTCTCGCGCACGGCGGCAGCCCAGAATCCGAGCCCACCGGACTCCACATCCAGGAGCGCGCTGGCTTCGGCGTCGGTGAGACCGACCGTACGCTCCTGTTGGGCGACGCTGCGGTCGGCGTCATCGACCGCGCCGCCGGGGAACACATACGCACCACCGACGAAATCGGCGTTGAGATGCCGCCGCAGCATGAGGACTTCGAGATCGGGCGCGTCGCGCACGACCATGACGGTCGCGGCGTCGCGCATCCCCTCGGATCGTCTCACTGCCCAGCCCGCCGGGACGTGGACCTGATCGGTCAGCCGACCTGTTGGGCGAGGAGACCCCGACGTTCGACTTCGGTGAGCCCGCCCCAGATGCCGTGGGGTTCGCGGATGCTCAGCGCGTAGTCGAGACATTCGGAACACACCGGGCAGGTGACGCAGATCTCCTTGGCCTTGGCCTCGCGCCACTCGCGGTCTTCCTTGCGCTCACTCGTGGTGGGAGGAAAGAAAAGGGCCGACTCAGGACCACGACACAGCGCGCGTTCCTGCCAGATCTCTTCCGTCGTGCTCAGTTCGGCCGCTCGCAGGCTCACATCTCCCCCGTCGGGTCGCGTCCGGCTCTCCGACGAGCGAACATATCCGGCGGTTCCCGGCGAGACAAGACCGAATTCGTACCCTCTCGGGCGACTCGCGGCCTCAGGCGCCCGTCGACGGCCGGGTCGCACCGTCAATCGGCGGAACGGCCGCGTGCCCGGTCCCGGTGGTCGACGGCGCCACCCTCCTCAGGCTCCACTTCGAGCTCCACGCCCTGGACCGCCACGACCCGCACCGCGTCGCCGGCGGCGATCGGCGTGGCACGGTTGGTGTGGGCCTTCCAGAGAGCGTCACGGACCTTCGCGACGCCGTCGGGACCGATGTCGACCTCGGCGGTGCCCATCTCGCCGACCATGCCCTCCCGTCCGATGGTGGGCGTGGAGAATCGCGACCGCACGACCGCTGTCATCGCCGAGAGCATGAACACGATCGAGCCGGCCACGACACCGACGAGCACCCACCAGGGCGGATTCAGCAGCGACGAACCGCCGTAGAGCGTGACCGAACCGACAACGAGACACACCGATCCGATGAAGGTCCACGCGCCCAGACCACCCGCCTGCACGTCGATCGCGAGGCCCAGCACACCGAGTGCGAGCAGACCCGCCGCCCACCACTCGACGGGAAGACTGCCGAAGCCGACGATCGATCCGACGAGCGCGAACGCGCCCACGAGGCCGGCCAGGCCGATACCCGCGGTGAAGAATTCGAAGACGATGAGCAGCATCCCGACCACGAACAGGAGGTAGGCGATCGAGGGACTCGTGAACGTGTGGAGGATCTGGTCGCCCAGGCTCAGCCGGTCGAAGCGGACCTCGGGATCAGGTGTGCGGCGAGCGTCCGTCCCCTCACCGACCACTCGCGCCGTCGACAGGCGAACGAGCTCACCGTCGACTGTGACGATCTGCCCGTCGAGCCCCACCACGAGTGACCCGACGGTCGGTTCGATCCGGTCGACGATTCCGAGGCGCCGTGCCTCGCCGGCGTCGTAGCGCTCGTCGACCAGTGTGGCAACAGTGGCTACGTCGCGTCCCCGGAGTTCGGCCTCCGTGACCAGCAGTTCCTCAGTCGCCGCTGCGTCGGGATTCCCGGGGGTGTCGAGGGCCACCGGCACCGCGGGACCGATGTGGGAGCCCGGCGCCATGGCGGCCACGTGGGCCACCTCAGTGAGGAGAACCCCCGCACCGCGTGCCGAGGCACCGCTCGGACCGATCCAGACAGCGACCGGTACCGGCGACGCCGCGACGTCGGCCGCCAACGCCTCGGCGTCGACATCGATGCTCCCCGACGACGCCAGTTGGAGCACGACCAGCGGCGTCCCGTCCTCGGCCGCCTGCGAGAGAGCGTCACGAATCAGGTCGGCGTTCGGAGGATCGAGGTAGCCGTCGACCTGTACGACCACGATGGCGCCCTCGCCGGTGGGTGCGCCGCCACCGGAACCGTCGTCGCGGGAACCGCTCCCTCCGGAACCATCTCCCGCCGCTGCCGGCGACGGCCCCAGGACGGCGGACCCGATCAGGGACACCGTGGCCCAGAGCAAAACGAGAAACGCGGGGCCCAGACGACGTAGCCGGGCCACGCGAGGGGTGCTCGCCCTACCATGGCCGAATGGAGCTGGCATCTTTTTGCGCCGCCTCGCGTGTGGTCGTGGTCGCGGGGAAGGGCGGTGTCGGCAAGACCACCGTCACCGCGGCACTGGCACGTGCCGCCGCGAACGCCGGACTGAGCGTGCTCATCGTCGAGGTCGAGGGCAAATCGGGACTCGCCGGGGCGTTCGCCCGGCCTCCCCTGGGCTACGAGGAAACAGAGCTCGCTCCGGGGCTCCGGGCACGCACGTTGACGCCCGACGAAGCGCTGGTCGACTACCTCGAGAACGCGGGGCTGCGCCGCATCTCCCGCAGGCTGGCCGATTCGGGGCTTCTCGACGTCGTCGCGGGTGCCGTGCCGGGCATGAAGGACATCCTCGTGCTCGGAAAGGTGAAACAGCTCGAACAGGCCCGGGCCGCAGATCTCATCCTCATCGACGCACCCGCAGCCGGACATGCCCTGAAGTTCCTTCTGTCCCCCCACGGGCTCCTCGACGCGGTGCGGGTCGGGCCGATTCGCAAGCAGGCCGAGGACGTCACACAGATGCTCTCCGACCCGCAGCGATGCCAGGTCCTCCTGGTGACGACCCCCGAGGAGACGCCCGTCACCGAGGTCGTCGAGGCTGCCTACTACATCGAAGATCGCATCGGAGTGGCGTTGGGGCCGGTCGTCGTCAACGGTGTCTATCCACCGTCGGCCGTTCCCGAAGGCATCGACGCCGCCGGTGTCCAGAACGAGGCCGCGCTCCTCGACGTCTTCGTGTCGGACCGCGAAGCCGCCGACCTCGCCGGCGCGGCCGAGTTCCGCGTCATCCGGTCACGCCTCCAGGCAACTCAGGTCGAACGGCTCTCCCGACTGCTGCCGCTGCCCCAGATCCACCTTCCCTTCATCTTCTCGGGCCGGGTGGGACCCGACGAACTCGGGGTTCTCTCGACGGCGTTGCGCCGTGGTGTCGACGAACTGGACGTGGCGTGAATCCCACCGGCACCGAATTCGACAGCACGGACGGGGAGAGCGGTCTCGACGAGATCGTCGAGCGCCGTGGGATCGTGATCACCTGCGGGACCGGCGGCGTGGGCAAGACCACGACGGCGGCGGTCCTGGCACTCGAGGCCGCCCGGCGCGGTCGCAACGTGGCCGTGGTCACCATCGACCCTGCCAAGCGCCTCGCCGGCACCCTCGGGCTCGACGAGCTCACCAACGCGCCCCGCGAGATCGACCGCGCCCGCTGGGATCCCGCGGGGCGTGGAACCCAACAGGGGCGACTCTCGGCACTGATGCTCGATACCAAGACGACGTTCGACGATCTCGTCACCGCCAACGCCGAGACCCCCGACCAGGCCCAGCGCATTCTGGACAACCGCTTCTACCGGAACATCTCCGGAGCACTCTCGGGCACGCAGGAGTACATGGCCACCGAGAAGCTGTACGAACTGCACACCGCCGGCGGGTACGACCTCGTCGTCGTCGACACTCCTCCCACGCGACATGCCCTCGATTTCCTCGATGCCCCGGAGCGGATGACGCGGCTCCTCGAGAACCGCCTCTTCCGGGTCCTCATGGCGCCGACACGCGCGGGCATGCGCATCGCCGGCATGGCGGTTCAGGCTCTGTTGCGTACGATCTCGAGGGTCGTGGGTCGTGAGGTGATCGAGGACATCGTGGCGTTCCTGCGGGCTTTCGAGGGGATGGAGGACGGCTTCCGCACGCGGGCCGCCGGCGTCCAGGACCTCCTCGACGATCCGGGTACGGCGTTCGTTCTCGTCACGTCACCGCGGCTCGAATCCGTCGAGGAAGCGGTGTACTTCTCCGACGAGCTCGAACGCCACGACCACGCGGTCGACGCTCTGGTGGTCAACCGCGTGCACCCGCTCTTCGGCGACGCCAACACCGACGGCCTCCGTACACGGGCCGAGACGATCGAGGCGCGTGGTGGAGACGACCCGCAGCGCAAGTCGGCGGCCGTCCGGTTGGCAGCCCTGTACTCCAACCTCGCTGACCTCTCCTCGCTCGCCAGGTTCGAGCGCGAACAGGTGGCCGGGGCAGCAGAGCGGGTTCGCTCCGCTGCTGTCGCCTACGTCCCCCTGCTTCCCCGCGACGTCTGCGACTTCGACAGCCTCCACGAGGTGTGCGGTCACCTCTTCGACGTGAAGGGCTCACACGACGAGCAGTAGCCTGCGCGGATCATGACATCACTTCCGGAGCAGATCACGATCCTCGTCGCTTCGGACGGCTCCTGGATCCGAGACCAGGTTCGCCTCGCGTTCGTGGGACCGGGTCACGACGTCCTCGAGGTCGCGTCGGGTCAGGAGGTGCGCGACCTCGTCGCCGAACACAGCCCCGATCTCGTGATCCTCGACCTCCAGATCGGCAACATGGGCGGGATCGCCGTCGCACTCGACCTGCACCTCGAGGCCGCCGCGTGGCGACTCGATCCGGTCCCGATGATTCTGCTGCTCGACCGAGAGGCCGACCGTTTCCTCGCACAGCGGACCGAGGCTGCCGCCTCGCTCGTGAAACCGGTCGACGCCATGACCCTGCGGCGCACGGCGGCCGAGGTCCTCGACGAGTGGGTGCATCCGTCGATGCCCGAGCCGGCGATGCCCGAGCCGGCGGTGTGGAGCGGCGCTGTCGGAGCAGGAAGGCGACGAGGCGTCGACTACGATTTCCTGACTATCGGGACGTGGCGCAGCTTGGCAGCGCGCATCGTTCGGGACGATGAGGCCGCGGGTTCAAATCCCGCCGTCCCGACCAAGAGACCCCACCCGGTCGTCGTACACGGCAGGCGTGGGGCAACCATCCAAGAGCTTTCAGGCTCGGACGAGTTCGCGGCGAACGCGGGATCAGCAGCCGCGTGCGATGCGCGAGCGCCTCCATGGCCAACTCGTCGTCCTCCACCGGCGCCAGGTCGAACGGCGCGCTCAGCAGCAGTTCGGTGTTGCGGTCCTCAGCCTTGCCGAGCTTGGCCAGCGGGTCGTCGAACCACTGGTTGGCCGCGAGCTCCCGGGAGATCGACGCCATCCGCTCCACGGAATATCCGGAGCCGTCGGTCGAAGCCGGTGCCGCGTGGTCGAGGACGATGGCGAAGATCGACAGCGTGCCGTCGCGGTTGTCGACCACGTCGACGAGACGCTGCTGCTGCGCGTAGTCGATGCAACTCGCCGAGTTGATCTCCCAGAACCCCGTGTTCTTCACGTGGGGGCTCGAGTGGGGGAGGATCGTGTTGGTGTGCGTGTGGCCGTTCACCCAGGCGATCACGTTCGGGTAGCGCAGGAAGAGGTCGGTGATCTCCTTGCCCGTGTACAGCTTCTGTTCGGGCTTGTCGGGGTCCTGGACCGTGTTGTCCATCGTGAACGACGTGTGGTGGCTGATCACCACGATCAGACGGTCCTTCGCATTGTGGGTCTGCTCGTTGCCCGAAGAGTCGAAGTAGCGCGAGGAGTTCGTCTGGAGCTCGTTCTCCAGCCAGTCGTACTGATCCCCGGGCAGGCTTCCTTCGGCACCGAAGAAGTGGTTGTTGGTGTCGAGCCCGATGAACCGCACAGCCGGGCCCTGGTCGCGGGACCAGTAGGCCGTGCCGTTCGACTTGTTGTCATCGGTGAACCCGTGGCCGACCGGACCGGGATTGTCGGACGAGTTCAGGTGAGCGTCGACGAATTCTTCGACGGTGTAGATCTTCCGTGACTCGTCGGCTGTCACCTTCTCGACTCCCTCACCCGCGGTGAGGCCCGCCAGTGCGGTCTCGGCCTTGCCCACGTCCTTTTCGCCCGCGGGCGTCTCCGCGAGGAGCAACGCTCCACCGAAGGCGTCGGACTTGGAGAGCTTGAGGTCGCCCGTGGCGTAGTCGGACGTGACATCCAGGCGCCGGAAGTTCCCCTGCCAGAGCATGTCGTGGTTCCCCGACACGGCCAGCCACGGAACCGACAGACCCGGTGAGTCGATCTCGGTCGACACCGCCGCCTGGAGGAGCCCCTCGTAGGACGGGTAACCGTGCATTCCCCAGGCGTCCTTCGAGGGATCGTCGGGATGCCAGGCGTAGTCCGTGCCCTCCCACGCCTGGACGCCCTCGTACTCGTCCTTGGCTCCGGTGTTGGGCGTCACCGGCTTCCCGTCGAGCACGTCGATGTACCAGCGGAGCTCGCTGCCGGCCTTGCCGTCGGTGTTGTCGCCGGTCACCACACCGACCGCCATCGGCGCACCGGTGACGGGGCTCTCGGGCACGGCGTTCATGGCTCGCACCATCTGGTCGAGCACCGCCACGGTGAGCGTGTCCTGCGCACGGATCGCCCCGCTCGGTGTTCCCGCGTCAGGGCTGAAGGTCCACTCCAGACGGGCCGGGCTCTGGGCGTCGATGAGGTGCGTGTCGGTGAACTGCCCGAAAAAGAGAATGGAGCGGCGGTCGGACGCCCGGTCGGGGCCCGCAACGGTTCCGAGGTCGTCGCGCACCACGAACGGCTCGCCCGCCGCGTTCGTGAGAGCCCGGTAGGTGCCGGTTCCGGCCAGAGCGATCGTGGAGAGCAGCGTCGTCGGGAGCTCGGCGGGATCGACCGACGAATCGTCGTCGAGGCCGCCGTCCTCGATGAGGCGATAGGTGGGATAGGCAGCGGCTGCCGCGACCACGCCGACCACCCCGAGGAACTGACGTCGACTGAGCGGCATGGAGGGCAGTCTCGCGCGCCGCGCACCGTCCGCCGCGCGTCCCCCGGCCCCGGCCACCGACCTCCGTCCGGGCGAGCCTCAGGGGCGGGGCATCCGGGAGAGATGCTCGGCGATCCGTACGGCGTTGAGGGCGGCACCGATTCGGAGGTTGTCGCCCGTCGCCCAGAGATTCAGGGCTCCCGGCAACGACGGGTCCTCGCGCAGGCGGCCCACCAGAACCGGATCGACACCGGCGGATTCCAGAGGCGTCGGCGCCGCTGCTCCGTCGGCCACCAGGGTGACCCCGTCGGCGGTGGCCAGCAGTTCCGCGGCCTCCCTCGGATCGACGGGGCGGTGGAACTCCACGTTGGCCGTCATGGCATGACCGACGAAGACGGGGACGCGCACACAGGTGGCGGTGACAGCGATGTCGTCGTCGCCGAGAATCTTCCGGGTCTCACGCGCCATCTTCCATTCCTCGGACGTGGACCCCGCGTCTCCGACCGACCCGGCCACCGGGATCACGTTCCCCGCGATGGGACGGTCCCAGACCTCACCCGATGGCAGATCGCCTTCGTCGCCGGCGCGCAGGAGTGCACCCGTGCTCCCCGCGTGCTTGGTCCACTGGTCGTCGAGCTCCCGGAGACCCGGTTGACCGGCACCCGAGACCGACTGGTAGGTGGACACGACGAGACGCCGGATACGGGCGGCCCGGTGCAGAGGTGCCAGTGCAGCCACGAGCACCGCTGTGGTGCAGTTCGGGCACGACGCGATGCCCTTCGGCATGTGGTCGAGGGCGTCGGAGTTGATCCCGGCGACGACCAGCGGAACGTCGGGATCCATCCGGAATGCCGCCGAGTTGTCGACGACGCGCGCTCCGACGGCTGCCGCCGCGGGAGCCCACTCGAGAGCAAGCGGGTCGTCGACGTCGACCATCACGAGGTCGAGGCCGTCGAAGCACCCTTCGCCGAGTGTGTGGACCTCGACCTCACCTCCCGCGAAGGGGAGCACGCGACCGGCCGAGCGTGGAGAAGCGAAGGCGCGCAGCTCGGCCACGGGGAACCCGCGCTCCTCGAGGACCCGCAGGATCTCGGTACCGACCAGGCCGGTGGCGCCGACCACGCCGACTCTCTGCCGTTCGCCGCCTGTCATCCGCTCGCTCGTTCCTCCGATGAGCTGTCACTGCCGAGATCGAACGCCGCGTGCAGAGCCCGAACCGCCCGGTGGGCGTCGCTCTCCGCGACGACACACGACGTGCGGATCGACGACGTCGAGATCATCTCGATGTTGACACCTTCGGCCGCGAGCGTTTCGAACATTTTCGCCGCCACACCGGGATTGGTCTTCATCCCCGCTCCCACGATGGAGACCCGGGCGATCGACTCGTTGTCATCGACACCGGTTGCGCCCACTTCCTTCATGACCTCGGTCATGACCCGTCGAGCCTCGGCCAGGGCCTCGCGGGGCACGGTGAACGAGATGTCCGTGACACCCCCGGAGGAGACGTTCTGCTCGATCATGTCGACGATGACCTGCGCGTCGGCGAGGGAGCGGAAGACCGTCGCGGCGATACCGGGGCGGTCGGGAACCCCCGCGATCGTGATCTTGGCCTCGCTGAGGTCATGAGTGACCCCGGAGATGATCGCCTGTTCCATCGTCGGATCCTCCTTGGTCACCCACGTACCGGGCTCCCACGTGAAGCTGGAGCGGACATGGATCTTCACATCGTGGTTCCGGGCGAACTCGACCGAGCGCAACGCCAGGACACGGCTGCCCGTCGCGGCCATGTCGAGCATCTCCTCGTACGACACGCGTTCCAGACGCCGGGCGTCCGGAACGACGCGAGGATCGGCGGAGAACACGCCCGCCACGTCGGTGTAGATCTCGGCCACCTCGGCACCGAGAGAGGCCGCCAGTGCCACCGCCGTCGTGTCGGATCCACCGCGTCCGAGCGTCGTGATGTCGCGGCTCGTGGACACCCCCTGGAAACCCGCCACGACGACCACGCTGCCGTCACGCAGCGACTCCTCGATGCGGTCGGCGTGGATGTCGACAATGCGCGCTCGTCCGTGAGATGTGTCGGTGACGATTCCCGCCTGAGATCCGGTGAAAGACACAGCGGGAACGTCACGGTCCAGGATCGCCATACAGAGGAGCGCCATCGAGACCCGCTCACCGGCGGTGAGGAGCATGTCGTATTCGCGGGCGTGCGGCACGGGCGAGACGTCGTGGGCCAACGCCACGAGATCGTCGGTGGTGCCGCCCATCGCCGAGACGACCACGACGACGTCGTGGCCCTCGGCCCGGGTTCGGGCGATGTGATCGGCGACCTCCCGGATGCGGGAGGGCTCCGCGACCGAGGTGCCTCCGTACTTCTGCACCACGAGGCTCACGACGTTCGATGCTACAAGGGCACGGCGTCGACGCTGCGAGTGTTGCGCGACAGCCCGACACGGCGCGTTGGCTACGCTCGCAGCGATGACGTCCTCGGCCGACAAGCGTGCACGCCAGAAAGAGGGCCGGTCCGTGGCCCGCGCCGAGAGATTGGCCGCCTACCGACGTGCCCGGCGCAGGCGTATCGTCGTGTGGGTCATCGTCGCGGCTGTGATCACGGCCGGCGCCGTCGTCGGATACCGCATGCTGACCGACGACGACGGTGACAGCACAGCTGCAGACTCGTCGACGAGCGCTCCCCCGAGCACAGAACCGCCCGCAGTCCCGGAGGGCTGCGATCTCGAGCGCACCCCCGACGCTCCCGCCGAACCGCAGACCTACGACGCCGAGCCCCCGATGGAGATCGATCCGGCCAAGACCTACACGGCCGCGCTCGACACCACGTGCGGCATGATCACGATCACTCTCGACGCGGCCAACGCTCCCGTGGCGACGAACAACTTCGTGTTTCTGGCCCGCCAGGGCTTCTACGACGGCACCACCTGGCACCGTGTCGTCGGCGACTTCGTGATCCAGGGCGGCGACCCCGACGGCACCGGAACCGGTGGCCCGGGCTACGAGGTGGAGGGGGAAACACCGACCGACGGCTACCCACCCGGGTCGGTGGCCGCCGCCAAGACCGGCGCGGCACCCGCCGGCGCGTTCGGATCCCAGTTCTTCATCGTGACGGCGCAGGAGATCACGTCGCTCGACCAGCAGCCGGACTACGCGCGTTTCGGGACGGTCACCGAGGGTCTCGACGTGGCCCGCAAGCTCGAGACCTTCAACAACCCGTCGGATCCGAACGGCGCGGCGACGGCAACGCTCTATATCTTCAGCGTGTCGATCACCGAGGGCTGAGCGAACTCCTTCACCGAGTCGCCGGAGTAGACGCTGACGGTTCCGGCGCCGGCCACACGCCACGTTCCGAGCGCGTCACGGATCATCGCTGTGCGCTCGTCGACCGCCGCCAGGACGGCCTCGGCCGGCAGCAACTCGATGGACCGCTCGATGAGGTGCGCGGGTGCGGTGTCGCGGAACGGCAGGAAGGCAACCCCGTTCACGAGCCCGAGACCGACCGTGTAGGCGCCCCCGCGGGGGTCGACCATCGGGTCACACAGGACCCGGCCACCCGCACCCGACGCCGCCAGAACGGCGCCGCCGAGGTGAGCCTCCACGATCGCCGCGTACAGCTTCGAATCCTTGAGAACCGACCGCAGGTGCATCGGTGAACCGCTGGTGAGGTAGAGGAAGTGGGCATCAGCCACGATGCGGGCGGGTTCGTCGTCCTCGGCCTCGCGACGGTGGAGGACGTCGACAGACCGCACCGTCGCCCCGAAAGTCTCGAAGTAGCCACGCGCGGCGTCGAGGACCAACTCCGGTCGTTCGAAAGCAGCCGCGGTGGGGATCACCACGACCTCCTTCGTACCGGAGGTCTCGAGGAGAGCGGCGTCGAAGTCGCGACACCCCTCTTCCCACTCACGGCCGCCGACGAGGGCCAGAGGTCCACGGGCCGTCATGGCGTCGCCACACCCAGGACGAACGGAGTCAGGATCTTGGGAACTTTCGACGGAGTCATCTCCCGACGTACCTCGACCGACCATCCCTCGGATTCGAGAATCCCCGGCGTGTCACGCGTGAGCCGACAACCGAGCCCGACCCACTTCCACACCGGCTCGACGCGCTGCTTGCGTCGGATCCACCGCTCGTCGTCGCCGCGGACGTGCTCGAGGAAGTACAACTTCCCACCGGGCTTCAGAACTCGGCGGACCTCCGCGAAGACGGCCGGCGGGTCCTCGACGCTGCACAGCACGAGCGTCGAGACCACGGCGTCGAAGGAGTCGTCGGGTGCATTCACGTGCTCGGCAGAATCGGCGGTGACCTCGACGGGTACACGGGAACGCCCGAGCTTGTCCAGCAGATGGGCGCGCATCTCGTCGTCGGGCTCAGCGATGACCACCCGGTCGGCGCTCCGGTAGTGGACGAGGTTGGCCCCGGTGCCACCGCCGATTTCCAACACGTCACCGCCGATGTCGCCGAGCAGTTCGGAGCGCGCGGCACCGAGCCATGTGCGCTCACCCGCGGCCTGGAAGGGGTCGTAGATCGCGGCGAACAGCTTGCGGTGCAGGGTTCCGCCCATCGAAGGCGCACTCTAACGAAGCCGAGGGACTCCGAGACGAGGATCAGCAGTGCGGGTATCCCGCGCTGCCCGAGTCGAGGCAATGAGAAAAGGCGGCGCGGCGGGCCGGTGCCCCTCCCGCATGGTGCGCCGCGATTACCGGCCGGTAACATCGGTCGGTCCGCAATCGGAGGTACGGGGAATGACCGTCAAACGCGTCGGGGTCGTGGGTTCGGGGATCATGGGTTCGGGAATCGTCGAGGTGGCCGCCAAGGCCGGCTACGAGGTCGTGTTGCGCAGTCGCGCGCAGGAGACCGCCGACGGAACCGTGACCAGGCTGGAGAAGTCGCTGTCGCGCCAGGTCGAAAAGGAGAAGATCGACGAGGCGGAGAAGGGCGCCGTGCTCGACCGCGTTCGTGCAGTGAGTGACCTCCACGAGCTCGCCGACTGCGATCTCGTGGTCGAGTCGATCGTGGAGGACCTCCCCACGAAACGCCAGCTCTTCGACGACCTCGGCCGGATCTGCAAGGACGACGCGATCCTCACCACGAACACGTCGACGCTCCCCGTGATCGAGATGGCGATGATGACGCACGACCCCACGCGGGTGTGCGGCTTGCACTTCTTCAACCCGGCCCCCATGATGCCGCTCGTGGAGGTCGTGACAGCCATCACCACGAGTGACGAGACCGCGGCCACGGTGCACGAGTTCGCAGAGGACTGCGGAAAGAGCGCCGTCGCGGTCAAGGACCAGGCGGGCTTCATCGTGAACGCGTTGCTGTTCCCCTACCTCAACAACGCAGTGCGGATGCTCGACAGCGGACTGGCGACACGCGACGACATCGACACGGCCATGAAGGGTGGCTGCAACTTCCCGATGGGCCCGCTGGAGCTGCTCGACCTGGTCGGCCTCGACACGAGCCTGTCGATCATCGAGGCGCTCTACGACGAGTTCAAGGACCATAACTACGCGCCGGCGCCCCTGCTCAAGCGGATGGTGAGCGCCGAACGCCTGGGTCGCAAGAGCGGCGAAGGCTTCTACCCGTACAACAAGAAGTAGACACGCTCGGCCGGGTGGGTCCGGCCGGTGCTCCATGCGGGACAATGGAAACATGACCGAGCGGGATCGCCCCTGGTTGATGCGGACGTACTCGGGCCACACCTCGGCTCGCGCGTCCAACGAGCTGTACCAGACGAATCTCGGTAGGGGCCAGACCGGACTGTCGGTGGCGTTCGACCTCCCGACCCAGACGGGCTACGACCCCGACGATCCGATGGCCCGCGGCGAGGTGGGCAAGGTCGGGGTCCCCGTACCCGACCTCGGTCAGATGCGGATTCTCTTCGAGGACCTTCCCCTCGAGGAGATGAACACGTCGATGACGATCAACGCCACCGCCATGTGGCTGTTGAGCATGTATGCGGCCCTGGCCGATGAGCGCGGCGTCGCCCGTCACGAACTCGCCGGTACGACACAGAACGACATCATGAAGGAGTACCTGTCGCGGGGAACCCACATCTTCGGGCCCGAGGCATCGCGACGCCTCACGGTCGACCTCATCACGTACGCAGTGCGGGAGATCCCCCGGTGGAATCCGATCAACGTCTGCTCGTACCACCTCCAGGAGGCGGGCGCGACTCCCGTTCAGGAGATCGCCTTCGCGCTGGCCAACGCTGTCGACGTGCTCGACGCCGTGCGCGCGTCGGGCCAGGTTCCCGACGACCAGTTCCCCACCGTCGTGGGACGTATCTCGTTCTTCGTGAACGCGGGTATCCGCTTCGTCGAAGAGGTCTGCAAGATGCGGGCCTTCACCGAACTGTGGGATCGCATCACCCGTGAGCGCTACGGAATCGACGACCCGAAGCTCCGACGGTTCCGTTATGGGGTGCAGGTCAACTCGCTCGGCCTGACCGAAGCGCAGCCCGAGAACAACGTCCAACGCATCGTGTTGGAGATGCTCGGCGTCACCCTTTCCAAGGACTCCCGGGCACGTGCGATCCAGCTTCCTGCGTGGAACGAGGCGATGGGCCTGCCCCGTCCCTGGGACCAGCAGTGGTCGCTGCGAATCCAGCAGGTCCTTGCCTACGAAACGGACCTTCTCGAGTACGGCGATCTGCTGAACGGGTCACACGTGATCGAGGAAGCCACCGACGATCTCGTGGCGAAGGCGAGTGCCGAACTCGACCGCATCGTCGAGGGAGGTGGGGCCTTCTCCATGATCGACCAGCTGAAGTCGGAGCTCGTGGCCTCGCACTCGGAGCGCGTGCGTCGCATCGAGTCCGGCGACATCGACGTCGTGGGAGTGAACCGTTTCACCGAGACGGCACCGTCGCCGCTCACCAAGGGCTTCGAAAACGACCCGGAGGCTGCACACCTCGTCGTCGATCCGGCCGGCGAACGCGAGCAGATCGAGGCGATCGAGAAGTGGCGTGTCGAGCGCGATGACACGGCCGTGCAACAGGCTGTCGACCGGCTCAGGAGCCAGGCCGACACGACCGAGAATCTCTTTCCCGTGTCGATCGAGCTCGCGAAGGCGGGCGGCACGGTCGGCGAGTGGTCGTCGGCGCTGCGGGATGTGTTCGGCGAGTACCGCGCCCCGACCGGGGTGGGCGGTGTGAGCGCCGGTGTGGCCGACGCCATGATGGCGGTTCGAGAACGCGTGCAGGCCGCGTCGGCCGAACGTGGAGGGCCGATCCGGGTCCTGGTGGGTAAGCCGGGTCTCGACGGACACAGCAACGGGGCCGAGCAGATCGCCGTGGCAGCCCGCGACGCCGGGATGGAGGTCGTGTACCAGGGCATCCGACTCGCCCCGGCGGAGATAGCGGCGGCCGCACGCGACGAGGACGTCGACCTCGTCGGCCTCTCGATCCTCTCCGGCTCGCACCTCGACCTCGTGCCCGAGACGATCCGGCTCCTGAGAGCAGAGGGCGTCGAAGCGCCGGTGGTGGTCGGCGGCATCATCCCCGAATCGGACCAGGCGAAGCTGCGGGAATCCGGTGTCAGCGCCGTCTACACCCCCAAAGACTTCCGGCTCAGCGCCATCGTCTCCGACATGGCGGATCTGGTGCTCAACCGCCACACCTAGCGATACGTTCGCGCGGAGAGTATTCAGACTCGGCGGTTGGCTGCCGATGAGCGCGTGTGGATCGACGACTCGTGATCTCCGTATTCGGCGCGGTCACCGCACTCGGCGCGGGTGTTGCCGGTCTGGTGGTCGACGGCTCCCTGCTCGCCGTGACCGCGGGCACTCTGGGGCTGCTGACAGGGATCGCCGCCGCGGCTCTGGCGAGCCGACTGCACGTCAGTGACGGCCGCATCGCTGCGCTGGCGGCAGACAATGAACGCCTCCGGGAGGAAGTGGACGTCTGCGCCACCCTCCTCGAGTCCCGAGACCTCTCATCCAGCAGTCCGGTCGGGTCCTACGCGGAAACGGCCCCTCCCGGCCTTCTCGATGTCGCGACCGAGAAGCGAGCGGACTCCACCAGCGAGAACGCCGAAGCGATTCGCAACAGTCGACGGCGCCATCCCGCCTCGGGAGCCGAGGTCAACACCTCACCGGTCGGGAGCGCGACGGATAGCCCACGTCACCCTGAGGTTCCGTTCGACGTGCCGTCGAGGGAAGACGCGCCCTGCGTGGTCGGGGAGACGGAATTCGGAGTGCTGCTTCGACAACGGGTTGCCGCGGCACGACGCGCCCTGCATCCGCTGAGCGTCATCGTCTTCGCTGTCGACGAGAACGAGGGCGCCGATCCGACCGATCAAGAGGCCGACCTGGACAGGCTGGCGTACACAGTGCTCGACACGCTGCGCGAGTGCGATTCGGTCGCGCGGGTCAACGACCTGATGCTCGCGGCGATCCTCGATGGTGCGGCGGAACACGGCGCCGTCTGGGCGGTGGAACGCGTACGACTCGGGCTTCTCGAAGGACCCGACGACGCCCCGACCGGTGTGGCGGCGGGGATCGCGTGCTACCCGACCCACGCTCTCGACGCCGTCGAGCTCGTCTCGGCCGCCGGCCGTGCCCTCGAGGCCGCCCGCACCCGCGGCCACTCGAGAGTTCAGATTGCCGAAACCTAAGGCGAGGATCAGTGGCGCAGGTATCCTGCGCCACCCGAGCCGGGGCCCGAGCGGCCTGGCGGCGAAGCCGCCGAGAGCGGGATAGAAAGCCGATCAGGAATAGAGATCTTCGATTTCGTCGGCATACTTCTGGTGGATGCCGCGACGCTTGAGCTTCATGGTGGGTGTCAGCTCAGCGGAGTCGGGCTGCCACTCCTCGGCCAGGACCGTGAACTTCTTCACGCGCTCGGCGCGGTTGAAGCCCTCCATGGACGCCTCGACGCCCTCCTGCACGGCCTCCAGCACCTTCGGGTGGTTGCTGAGCTCCCGCGCCGCGCCACCCTCGATCCCGTGCTGGGCAGCCCACACCGGAAGATATTCGTGGTCGAGAACGAGCAGCGCGCTGACGAACGGTCGACCGTCACCGATCGCACACGCCTGGCCGACGAGGTCGACAGATTTGAGCGCTGCCTCCAGATTGGCGGGCGAGATGTTCTTTCCACCTGCGGTGATGATCAACTCCTTCTTGCGGTCGACGATGCTGAAGTAGCCGTCGTCGTCGATCGCGCCGATGTCGCCGGAGTGGAGCCAGCCGTCGTCGTCGATCGTCTCGGCGGTCTTCTCCGGATCGTTGAGGTATCCCCGAAAGACGTTCCCGCCGCGGCAGATCACCTCGCCGTCATCAGCAAGGCGAACATCACAGCCGGGAATGGCAGGGCCGACGGTTCCGGGCTTGACCCGGCGCGACTCCCACGTCATCGGCCCTGTGGATTCCGACATCCCGTACAGCTCGGAGATCGGCACGCCGATCCCGAGGAAGAACTCGAAGGTTTCCCGGGTGATCGGAGCGGCCGCGGTGATCGCGGCGACCACCTGATCCAGACCGAGCAACTCGCGCACCAGACGCAGGGCAGTTCCCTCAGCCTGCTCGTAGGCGCCGGCGATCTCGTCGGGGAGTTCTTCGCCGGCCGCCCGTGCAAGTGCGGCCTTCAGACCGACAGCTCGGGCCTGCTCGAACGCGGCGGCCTTGTCGGGATCCGCCCCCACGACCGCGTTCACGCCGGCCTGGATCTTCTCCCACACGCGCGGAACTCCGAAGAAGATCTCCGGTCGAGCGTGACCCAGATATGCGGCGACCTGACCCGGCTCGGGGCACGTGGTGACCTCGTAACCCAATTGCACGCCCATGTAGTGCGTCACCATGCGCTCGGCGATGTGGGCCATCGGGAGGTACGACACGAGGCGGCGTCCGTCGAAACGCTCGAGCGGCATTGCCCGCTCCAGGCTCTCGACCGTCCACGCGATGTTCTCGTGATCGAGCATCACACCCTTGGGAGGTCCTGTCGTTCCCGACGTGTAGATGACCGTCGCGAGGTCGTCGGTGGCCGCGATCTCGGCGGCACTGTCGAGATCAACCGGCGACGCGCTGAGCAACGTGTCCCAACGGTGGACATCCTCGGGCGCGCGGTCGTCGGGGTCGTCCATGACAGCCACGTGGCGAAGCGTCGGGAGTTCTCCACGGACCTTGAGGACGCGCTCGAGGAAGTCGACGTCTTCGACGATCGCCACCGAGCCGCCGCAGTGGCCGATCAGATACCGGATCTGCTCGGGTGACGACGAGTTGTAGATCGAGATCGGCGTGGCTCCGGCGAGCAGCACCGCCATGTCGGCGACATGGAACTCGGGGCGGTTCCGGATCATCAGCATGACCCGGTCGCCGCGGGTCACACCGAGCTCGCCGAGTGCCGCGGCCAGGGTGGCCGCTCGCCGGGCGTACTCGGACCACGTCCACTCCGCCCAATCGTCGCCGTCCTTCCAGCGCAACGCCATCCGGCCGCCGTGGGCCGCCACCGTGTCGCGGAACAACCGCGGAACCGTGCGGCCCTTGACGATCTCCGCTATCTCCTGGCTCGTCACGGCACCCATGAGGCTCCCTCCGCTCGGCCCGGGCCGCTCTCGTTCGTGCTTCCCGGAATGTGTTCCTCACCCATGTGTATCAAGGCCACGACCGGCGTGCACCGCGTCGACCCACTCTCGCCCGACACGGGATCCCGTTGTCCACCGGTTTGTCCACAGGGGCTCTGGAAAACCTGTGCGAAATGGTGGATACTGGCGGGCGTACGTCCCGAGAGGCCGTTGGGGCCCGGTCGACCGGCCGGATCTCTACCCACGCCTCCCGGGGCGTGCCGCTGTCCGGATCCATTGTGAGATCCGCCAGCTCGGCGAGGACAGCGTCGGTGTCGGCACCGAGTGGTCGACCGGCGTGGCGCACTCGGCCGGGCGTCTCGGACAGGCGCGCGACCGGGGCAGGCATCGGCACGCCGTCCACGACGGTCATCGACCCCCGCTCGACCACGTGGGGATCGTGCACGAGCTCGACCATCGACAGAACCGGCGCGATGGCCGCATGGGCCTCGTTGAACGCGTCGAGAACGTCTGCGGAGCTCCGCGCTCCGATCCACTCCCCCAGAATCGCGTCGAGCTCATCGCGATGTTCGATGCGACCTGCGAAGTCGACGAAGCGCGGGTCGTCGTCCGCACCGATCAGCGCGAGAACGCGTTGGGCGACCGATTCCGCCGAGGTGGAGACCGCGACCCACACGTCGTCGGCACACCGGTAGGTACCACGCGGAACCGTGTAGAGAATCCCCGCGCCGAGTCGCTCCTGTTCCAGGCCGCGGTCGGCCGCGCCCGACGGCAGAGGACCCATGCACTGGAGCAATGATTCCAGCAGGTTGACGTCGACGATCTGCCCGCGACCCGTGCGATCACGTGCACGCAGCGCCGTGAGGACGGAGAACGCTCCCACGAGCGCGGCGATCTCATCCGCGAGTGCGATCGGTGGCAGCAATGGCGGACCGTCGAGCTCACCGCTGATCGCCGCGAAACCACTCATGGCCTCGGCCAACGTCGCGAAACCAGGACGCTGGGCGTACGGCCCATCCTGGCCGAAGCCGGTCACACGAAGGATCACGAGCTCCGGGTTCGTTTCCCGGAGGATTTCGGGATCGAGACCGAGTCGCTCGATCGTGCCGGGTCTCAGGTTTTCGATGAACACGTCGGCCGTATCGAGCAGAGCACGCATGGCAGCGAGGCCGCCGTCGGTCTTGAGGTCGAACACCACGTCGCGCTTGTTCCGACCGAACACCTTCCAGAGGTAGCTGTCCCCGTCGCCTTCGGGCGTCCATCCCAGCCGACGGGCTCCGTCGCCACCCGGAGCCTCGACCTTGATCACATCCGCGCCGTAGTCGCCGAGGTACTTCGCCGCGCCGGGCCCGGCCAGCAGGGTGGCCATCTCGACGACACGGATCCCCTCGAGTGCCTGCACGGAAGCGAGCCTAGAACGGACGGTCTGCGCCGACTCCCTCGAGCGACCCGGTTCGGTCACACCCAACGCGTCACGACGCTCCCACGTCCGAGATCACCGGCTCCGCCGTCGCACTGTCGAGCTCGGGGGGATGGTTCACGGGCGGGAGCTTGCGCCACGCCACGAGGCCGCCCACTGCCACCACCGCAGCCCCCACGAGGAAGCTCACACCCATGGAATCGGTGAAGGCGGTCCGAGCCGCCTCCGCGAGGGGCGCCGCGGGCTCACCGATCCGTGCGGCGATGCCGAGCGCGCCGCCTATGGACTCGCGTGCCACTTCCAGCGCCTCCGGAGGCGCTCCCGCCGGAGCGTGGGCGTCGAAGTTCGAGCCATACAAGGCACTCAGCACCGATCCGATCACCGCCACACCGATCGCACCGCCCACCTCCCGGGACGTGTCGTTGACGGCTGAACCGACACCGGCCTTCGACAGCGGCATCGAAGCCATGATCGAGCCTGTCGAGGGTGCCATGGCGCCGCCCATCCCGAGACCGAGGCCGAAGAGAATGAACCCGATCGCCCAATAGGGAGTGGACGTATCCAGGAACGACAGCCCCACGAGACCGAGGGACACCACGAACAGGCCCGAACCCACGATCCGATGCGCGCCGAACCGCTGGGCCAGACGATCGGAGTTGGGTGCCGAGATCATGAGGCCCGCGGCCATCGGGAGGGTTCGGACTCCGGCCTCGAGTGGCGAATACCCACGCACGAACTGGAGGTACTGCGTGAACAGGAAGAACATTCCGAACATCGCGAAGAAGGCCAACGTGATCGATGAGCTGCCGACGCTGAAGCCGCGCTCTCGGAACAGGCGCATCGGGAGCATCGGATATTCCGTCCGTAGCTCCCACCAGACGAAGGCCGAACCGACGACAGCCGCGACAACGAACGCGGCAACCGTGACGGGATCGGCCCATCCCCGTTCAGGCCCCTCGATGATTCCGAACAGAAGGCCGCCCAGCGCCACGATCGAAAGAAGGGCCCCCACAGGATCCAGTCGCGTCTGGTGCGGGTCGCGAGAGGTCGGGAGCAACACGATCCCGAGGAGGAGCGCGACGACGACCACGACCACATTCATGAAGAAGAGAGAACCCCACCAGAAGTGCTCGAGCAGCCAACCGCCCACGATGGGTCCGATCGCTCCCCCGACACCGGCGAATGCCGCCCAGATTCCGATCGCCTTCCCGCGCTCGGAGGCCGGGAACACGTTGCTCAGGATCGACAGGGTGGCAGGCATCACGAGGGCGGCACCCACACCCATGGCCGCACGCGCGGCGATGAGGTGTTCGGGTTGGGTGGAGACGGTCCCGGCCAGGGAGGCGAGACCGAAGAGCGCGAGCCCGATCTGGAGCGCGCCCTTGCGACCGAAGCGGTCACCCACCGCGCCGGCGGTCAGAAGGAGCCCCCCGAACACGAGCGCATAGCCGTCGACGATCCACTGGAGCTGCGCGGTGGTGGCGTCGAGATCGCGCTGGAACGTGGGTAGCGCGATGTTGAGCGTCGAGTTGCCGAGCACGACGAGGACGAGGCTGAGACACAGGACGCCGAGGATCACCCACCGACGATGGTGGACGGTGGGGTCGATGGTCGCTTCGGCACTCACGGAGACATCACCGGCGCTCAGCTCTAGAAACGCTGCAGGAAACAGCGGTCGTCGATGGCGCCGAGGGCGTAGTCGCGGTAGAGGCCCATGAACATGCCCCGGGTGCGTTCGGCCCAGGCGCGGGCGTCGGGAGCGTCGACGCGGCGAACGACCTGCGTGTAGCCACCCTCGTGGATGCGGTACTCGGCCCACACGCCCGGGAAATCCTTCGCGCACGCCACCTCGACGATCGGAATCTCGCGAGCGTCGGGGAACCTGCGCACGCGGTTGCGGTGCGTGTGGCCGGCGAAGTAGCCGGCGATCGCCGGACGACGACCGATCAGAGCGACGAGCGCCTCGCTGTCGGGCGGGTTGATCCCGAAGTACCTGCTCGGTCGGTCCTCCGAACCGGGTTCCCACGGGTGATGGTGACCGAAGACCAGAACAGGCGTGGACGACTCCGCTGCGAGGGTATCGAGCCATTCGAGCTGCTCCGCGTCGAGTCGGCCCATATCGTCGCCCGGGATCACGGTGTCGAGCACGGCGAGACGCACCCCGGGAACCTCCACGACGAACGGCGCATCATCGGCACCCAGGTTCGGGTCGGTCATGGCGTCGTGGTTGCCGCGCACATGACGCATGCGCTCCCCGAGGGCACCGTAGGCATCGAGGAACGCCCGGTACTCCTCGGGGAGCCCCGCGTTGGTGAGGTCGCCCTTGATCACAACGGCGTCGGGGTCGAGGGTGGCGATCTCGTCGATGACCGCGCGGTTCATCACCTCGGGATACGGGTCATCGCCCGGTTCGGCCCGGAACACGGGGCCGAGCTCGTTCGGGTCCTGTCCGAGGAGCCCGGCCTCCGTCTCGCCGAAGTGGACGTCGTTGACGGTGGCCACGGTCGCGAGCAACTCACCGGGCGGTGCCTCGAGTGTGCGGACGGTCGGCGGCAGATAGAGGTGCGGTTCGGCTCCCTCGACGCTGAGCCCGTACTCGGTACCTGGAGTGAGCCCGGCGAAACGCGCCGTGTGGAACGGACCGGCCGTCACGACCTCCGCGTCGCCGACGCGGGTCGTCACTTCGACCCCGGGATCGGTCGTCGCCGTGACGACGACCTCGTCCACGCCGGCCGTCAGCAGTTCCGCGTCGCGGACCAGATCGCGGACCGGATCGGAAACGTCGGTGGCCACCTCAGGCACGGGATCGACGGTCGATACGCCCGGACAGGCGCCACGGGCCGCGGGTCATGCCCGCACCCCGGCCGGCGATCCTCGGCGCCTGGACCCACATCGACTGCGACGATGCCTCGTGCGTGGCGGCGGCCCGCTCCCGCTCCTCCAACAGGAGCGTGATGGCCGCGGTGATGGCAACCACCTCGTCGGGGGTGGCCGTCGGGGAGACGACCCGAAGCGCCGGCTCGGCCATGACCTACAGCGGGACGTTTCCGTGTTTGCGCGAGGGAAGCGCTTCCTTCTTCGACCGCAGCATCTCGAGCGACCGGATGAGGACCCGACGAGTCTCGCGAGGGTCGATCACGTCGTCGACGTAGCCCCGTTCGGCCGCGCTGTACGGATTGGCGAAACGCTCCGAGTACTCCTCGACGAGTTCGGCCCGGCGTGCCGTGGGGTCCGCAGCCTCGGCGAGCTCACGTCGGTGAATGATGTTGACCGCTCCGTCGGGTCCCATGACGGCGATCTCGGCCGACGGCCAGGCGAACGCGAGGTCGGAGCCGATCGACTTGGAGTCCATGACGACGTACGCGCCGCCATAGGCCTTGCGCGTGATGATCTGAACCCGGGGAACCGTGGCCTCGCAGTACGCGTAGAGCAACTTCGCTCCGTGGCGGATGATCCCGCCGTACTCCTGGTCGGTTCCGGGAAGGAACCCGGGAACGTCTACGAGGGTGACGAGGGGGACATTGAACGCATCGCAGGTCCGTACGAACCGGGCCGCCTTCTGCGCCGCCTCGATGTCGAGAGTCCCCGCGGCGACCTGGGGCTGGTTGCCGACGATACCGACCACGTGACCGTCGAGACGCGCGTAGCCGCAGACGATGTTCATGGCCCAAAACGGCGAGATCTCGAAGAACTCGCCGTCGTCGACGATGTCGGCGATGACGGCTTTCATGTCGTAGGGCTTGTTGGGGGCGTCGGGAATGAGGCCCACGACGGCGTCACACGAGCGATCGGGATCATCGTCGGGTGCGAACGCCGGTGGATCCTCGAGGTTGTTGGACGGGAGGAAAGAGACCAGATAGCGCACGTTCTCGAGGCACGACTTCTCGTCGTCGAACACGTTCGTCGCCACTCCCGACTTCGAGGCGTGGGTCATGGCGCCGCCCAGTTCCTCCTGGGTGACGTCTTCACCGGTGACGGTCTTCACCACGTCGGGACCGGTGATGAACATGTGCGACGTGCCCTTCACCATGAAGATGAAGTCGGTCATCGCCGGCGAGTACACGGCGCCACCTGCGCACGGCCCGAGTACCACGCTGATCTGCGGGATGACCCCCGAGGCTTCGACGTTGCGGTGGAAGATCCCCCCGTAGGAGTCGAGCGAGACGACGCCCTCCTGGATCCGGGCACCCGCCCCGTCGTTCAGGCCGATCATCGGTGCACCAACGGATGCCGCCAGATCCATGACCTTGTGGATCTTCTCGGCGAACACCTCGCCGAGAGCTCCGCCGAAGACGGTGAAGTCCTGCGAGAAGACGAAGACCTTGCGGCCGTCGATCGTGCCCCATCCGGTGACGACCCCGTCGGTCAGGGGGCGGGTCTCCTCGATCCCGAATCCGTGGGCCCGGTGACGGGCGAGCATGTCGAGCTCCACGAAAGAGTCGGGGTCGAGAAGGATGTCGAGCCGCTCGCGGGCGGTCAGCTTGCCGCGCTCGTGCTGGCGAGCGACCGATCGCTCGCTCCCCGCGTGGAGCGCCTGCTGCCGAAGCTCGTCGAGCGCCTCGAGCCTCTCTTCGATGGGATGGGGCGCGGGCTGGACGTGCTCGCCCGCGCCACCCTCACCCTGGATCTCGGGTTCCTCGATGGCCGGTTCCTCGATGGCCGGTTCCTCGATGGGCATGCGGGCGAGCGTAGCCCGACCTGCGCGCTGTGGATCGCCCGCTGCGATCTCCCGTCTCAGTCGGTGGATCCCACCACCGCTGTCGCCTCGATCTCGACCCGGAGATCCGCCAGGGCGAGGGCGTCCACACCCATCAGGGTCGTCGCCGGAGGTCGACGGCGATCGAAGAAGTCCGCCATGGCCTCCACGCACACGCCGGTCGCCGCATCGTCGAGACCGACCACGAGCGCACGCACGTGCACCACGTCGGCGGGAGTCCCGCCCGCCGCCTGGAGAACGCGCCGGAGGTTCTCGAGTGCCACGGGGAGCTGGGCCGCGACGTCGTCGCCGGCGAGCGCGCCGTGCTCGTCGATACCCACCTGGCCGGCACAGTGCACCGTACGACCGCCTTCGGTGACGACCGCCTGCGAGTAGCCGTAGGCCAACGAGTCGAAGACGTTGCTCGGGTTCACGTGGTGACGCAGGACCGCCATGATCTACTCCTCCACCAGCTCGATGAGTGTTCCGAACGCCGTTTTCGGATGCACGAAGGCCACGGTCGTTCCTCGGCTTCCAGGACGTGGGGTGTCGTCGATCACACGGTGACCCTGCTGCTTGACGCGTTCGAGTGCATCGGCACACGAGTCGACGCGGTACCCGATGTGGTGCAGACCCTCACCCTTGCGCTCGAGGTACTTCGCCACCGGCGAGTCGTCGCGTGTGGGCGTGAGGAGTTGCACGTAGCTGTCGGCCACACGCAGCAGCGCCTCTTCAACGCCGTCGGATTCCACGATCTCACGGTGTTCCACCTCGGCGTCGAACGTGTCGGCGTACCAGGCGACCGCGGCGTCGAGATCGGACACCGCGATGGCGACGTGGTCGATCTCGGTGAGCATCATGCTTCCTCGTCTCGGCGCTCAGGTGCCTGCGCGCTGGTCCTCGCTCGGGTCCTCGTCTCGGCTACGCCCCGTGTCGCTGGAAGAGCGTGATGCCGTCGAGGTGCCGCTCACGCATCTCGGGATCGGTGACGCCGAGGCCCTCCTCGGGGGCCAACCCGAGCACCGCCAGCTTTCCCTCGTGGAGGTTGTGGTGCACCTGGTAGGCGGCTTCTCCGGTGTCCTCCAGGGAGTAGGTCGCCGACAGGATGGGGTGCACCTTCCCCTCGCAGATGAGCTTGTTGGCCGCCCACGCCTCCCGGTAGTTGGCGAAATGCGACGACTTGATGGACTTGAGGTTCATCCAGAGGTAGCGGTTGTCGTACTCGATCATGTAGCCCGACGTGGCAGCGCACGTCATGATCAGCCCGCCGCGCTTGGCCACGAACACCGACGCCCCCATGGTCTGGCGGCCCGGGTGTTCGAACACGATGTCGGGGTCCTCACCCACGAGCTCGCGGATCAACTTGCCGAAGCGTTTCCACTCCCGTGGGTCCTGCTGACCCTCCTCGTTCCAGAAGGCGTAGCCCTCGGCCTTGCGGTCGATCACGCCCTCCACGCCGAGCTCGTGGAGGAGCTCCACCTTGTCGGGCGACGACACGACACCGACAGGCGTGGCGCCACCGTTCAACGCGTACTGGCACGCGTACCCGCCGATGCCACCCGACGCTCCCCAGATCAGAACCGTCTGGCCCTGGGTCATGTGTGCGCCGTTGCGACTGACGAGCATCCGGTAGCTGGTGGAGTTGCAGAGCGCGTTGACCGCCGCCTCCTCCCACGTGAGGTGCGCGGGTTTCGGCATGAGCTGGTTGGCCTTGACGACCGTGATCTCGGCGAGCCCTCCGAAGTTCGACTCGAAGCCCCAGATGCGCTGGTTGGAAGCGAGCATCGAGTCGTCGTGCGCGCTCGGATCCTGGTCGTCGACGTAGTTGCAGTGGATCGTGACGGAGTCGCCGGGCTTCCAGTTGCGCACGGCGGAGCCGGTCTGCAGCACCACGCCCGCGCCGTCGGAGCCCATCACATGGTACGGGAGATCGTGGCGAGCGCCCCAGGACGACTCGCGCCCGAGCCGCTCGAGGAACCCGAAGGTCGGAAGCGGCTCGAAGATCGTGGTCCACACCGTGTTGAAGTTGATCGAGCTCGCCATGACCGCCACGTACGCCTCGTCGGGCGCGAGCTCGGGCAGTGGTACGTCATCGATGTGGACAGACTTGCGGGGGTCCTTGTCGGCCGACGGGACGTCGGCGAACATCTCCACGTCGTCCTTGCGCACGACGGCGGCCCGGAAGCTCTCGGGGAGGGGCAGTGCGCCGATCGCGTCGGCGTCGGCTCCCTCGAGGATGGCGGTACGGATGGCGTCGATCGAGTTGCTCATGGCATCGACGGTACCGGTGGAGTGCGGGGAGGCACTACTCAGCCGAACAGGGGCGTTCGTTCACTGACTTCGTAGCGGTAGAGCGCGACCTGTCCCTCCACGACATCGCCGAGCGCGGTGACGAACTCGGCCAGATGCGGGGTCGCGAAGTGCGCCTCGAGCGACTCGGGTGTCTTCCACTCCTCGAAGATGTGCACCACGTCGGGGTCCTCGAGGTCCCAGGCGAACCGGTAGGCGACGTTGCCGGGCTCCCGGCGGGTGGCCGTACCGGCAGCGACCGCCGCGGCCTCCGCCTCGGCGCGCCTGTCGGGCTTCACCCGGGCCGTTCCGCCGATCACGATCATGTCGAACCTCCGTCATTGTGCGCACTTCGTTGCGCGCATTCGTTGCGCTCATTCGTTGCGCTCATTCGTTGCGCGCAGCACGGTAGCGGCTCCTCTCGACTCCCGAGAGGGTGCACAGGTACCCTTGCTACCGCTCGGTAACCAGCTCGCACGCTCGTATCCCGGAGGAATCCCATGCCCGGCTCGGTCATCGTCTCCACCGCCCGTACCCCCATCGGCAAGCTGTCGGGAGCCTTCGCCTCCCAGACGGCGATGGACCTCGGGGGCCACGCCATCAAGGCCGCTCTCGAGCGCGCCGGCATCACAGGCGACGATGTCGACTACGTCGTCATGGGCCACGTGCTCCAGGCCGGCCAGGGCCAGATCACCGCACGTCAGGCCGCCGCCAAGGCCGGCATCCCGATGTCGGTGCCGGCGATGACGGTCAACAAGGTCTGCCTGTCGGGCATCAACTCGATCTATCTCGCCGACCAGATGATCCAGAGCGGCGACGCCGACGTGGTCGTGGCCGGCGGCATGGAGTCGATGACCCAGGCGCCGTACCTGCTCGACAAGGCTCGGGCCGGCTACCGCATGGGCAACGGCAAGCTCATCGACTCCATGATCCACGACGGCCTCTGGTGCGCATTCGACGCCGTCCACATGGGTACCGGCACCGAGAAGTACGCGGGCGAGATGGGCGTCAGCCGCGAGGCTCAGGACGAGCTGTCC
Organism: uncultured Actinomycetes bacterium; assembly: GCA_963704035.1. Classification (GTDB taxonomy): domain Bacteria; phylum Actinomycetota; class Acidimicrobiia; order IMCC26256; family JAOSJL01; genus JAOSJL01. The sequence continues at coordinate 879,606 of CAVPGR010000004.1, forward strand.
GCGCAGAGCCACGAGCGCGCGGCGGAGGCGCTGAAGGAAGGCCACTTCACCGAGGAGATCACCCCGGTCGAGATCCCGCAGCGCAAGGGTGACCCCGTCGTGGTCAGTGAGGACGAGGGTGTGCGCCCGGGCACGACGTCAGACTCGCTGGGCAAGCTGCGCCCTGCCTTCTCCGACGACGGAACGATCACCGCGGGAAATGCGTCGCAGATCAGCGACGGCGCGGGTGCTCTGGTCCTGATGAGCGCCGGGAAGGCGCAGGAGTTGGGCGTCACGCCGATCGCCGAGCTCGTGTCGTACGGCATGGTGGCGGGTCCCGACCCGTCCCTGCTCACACAACCGGCGCGCGCGATCAAGGCCGCTCTGGCCAAGGTCGACATGACCGTCGACGACATCGACCTCTTCGAGCTCAACGAGGCGTTCGCCGCAGTGGGCGTGGCGTCGATGGAGGACCTCGGCATCACCGACGACATCGTCAACGTGAACGGCGGCGCCATCGCGCTCGGTCACCCGGTCGGCATGTCGGGCGCACGCATCACCATGACGGTCATCAACGAGCTGCGTCGACGTGGCGGCGGTATCGGCGCCGCGGCTCTCTGTGGCGGTGGCGGACAAGGCGACGCCGCGATTCTCAGAACTCTCTAGAGGAGAGACCAAAGGCGAGGATCAGCGGCGCAGGTATCCTGCGACGCCCGAGCCGGGGCCCGAGCGGCCTGGTGCCGAAGGCACCGAGAGCGGGAAGAGAAGCGAGGCGTTACGCCGATTTCGGCGTAACGTCCGAGCGTGCCAGCGCCCGACCTACGTCCGCTGCGGATGGGCGAGATGCTCGACGTGGCCATCAAGGTCACGACGCGCAACATCGGAACTCTCGTCAAGACGGTCGCCGTCGTCGTGGTCCCTCTTCAGATCATCAGCGTCCTCACGACGCTGTCGGCCACACCCGACAACACGGACCTCAATGCATTCGGCGCCACCGGCACGGAACCCAGCGGCGACGAATTGACGACGTTTCTCGTGGCCCAGATCGTCGTCGTCGTCCTGTCCCTGGCCGCTGGGATGCTCGCCTCCGGCGCTGCCCTCAAGGCCATCGGTGACGCCTACCTCGGTGAGAAGCCTGACTGGCGAACGTCGCTGCGCTTCGGATTCCGGCGCCTCCACTCGCTGATCTGGGTCGGGGTCCTGCGCCTCGCCATTCCGCTGCTCGGCTTCGGGATAGCGGTCGGAGCGATTTTCGGACTCCTCGTGCTGAGCGACGCGAGTCCCGCAGTGGCGGTCCCCGGCATCTTCGGGATCGGCGCGGCCGGATTCTTCGCCGGTGCGTTCTATCTGCTGCTCGGCCTCACCATTCCGGTGCTCTTGATCGACGACGTGAAGGGGATCAAGGCGGTCCGCCGGACGTTCCGCCTGAGCCGCAAGCGCTTCTGGCGGACGACGACGACGTTGTTCGTGATGTTCCTACTGGTCCTCGTGATCCAGGCCATCGTCTCGGGAATCCCCTCCACAGCGGTGGTTGCGATCGACAACGAGGTGGCCGCCGCGGTCGTCACGACCATTGCGGGGATCGCCGGTGCCCTCATCGCCACACCGTTGGAGGCGGCGATCCTGGCGGTGGTGTTCTTCGACCTCCGCGTCCGGCGCGAGGGACTCGACGTCGCGCTCCTGGCCGACTCGATCGGTGTCGACCCGGCGGGGGCAGGTGCGCCCTTGCTCCCTCCCGCTCCACTGTCGCCACCACTGCCGCCTCCGGGGATGCCGCCGCCTCCGATGGCGCCACCCCCTCCACCCCCTCCACCCCCTCCACCCCCGACGACCCCACCTCTACCGCAGCCCGCTCCACCACCCGCGCCGCCTGAGAACGGGGCACCGTGATCTCCGCGTGGGCCGCCGGCTCCGGAGGACTCCCGTCACCCGAGGAGGCCCGCGGTGAAGCCGAGTCGATCCTCGACGGCCGGCGCTTCCGACCGGTCGACACTCCACGCCCGCTACGCGGTGTGCTGGAGTGGATCGGCGACCGTCTGGAACCCGTCGGACGCTTCTTTTCGCGCATCGCCGACTGGGTGGCCGACCGGGGCGGGTCGCCGCTCGGCCTGGTGATCATCGCCGTGGTGTTGGCGGGGCTCATCGCCCTGGTGGTGATGCGCGTGGTTCGTCAACGCACCGCTGCCGACGAGAAGACGCGCGCCGACAGGACCGGCAACCTGCTCGACCCCGGATCGCTCGAATCGGAGGCTGCTGAGGCCGAGCGCGAGGGCGACTACGACAGAGCACTTCGTCTCCGCTTCCGTGCAGGCCTTCTGCGACTCGACACCGCCGGCGCCATCCGGTTCCGCCCGTCGATCACGAGCGGCGAGGTCGCCCGCCGAGTGCGGCACCACGACTTCCGTGTGCTGGCCGGCGATTTCGACGAGGTGGCCTACGGAGGCCGTCCCGCCCGGCGCGAGGACGTCGCCGCGGCACGGCAGCGCTGGCCGCGCGTGTGGACCGCCGCCGAAGGGCGGCGTCACGCTAAGCCCGCGGGAGCTCCGGAGCCCGACGAGTCGTCCCGGACCGGAGGCGTGTCGTGACGTCAACGGCAGTGACACCGTCCGGCTTCCGATCCTGGCCTCTGGGCGGGAGGGTCGCGGCCGTTGTCGTCGTCGCGGTCCTCGCTCTCAACGTGCTGGGCTGGGGACTCGACCGCGCGACCGGCGGTGGAGAACCCGGCGGCGAACGATCGTCGTCGTATGCCACGGGCGGCGACGGTGCCGCGGCATACGCCTCGTTGCTCGAGCGCTACGGAACGTCGGTGAGTCAGCAGCGCGGGGCCCTCGCCGACACCCCGCCCGACAGCGACGCGGCGCTGGTCCTCCTCGACCCCGGATTCCTCGGGTCCGACGACACGGATACCGTCACGCGCTTCGTGACCGACGGAGGACGGCTCGTCGTGGCCGGCGCCGGAGCCGACCAGATCGTCACCGATCTCATCGACGACCCGCCCGTGGGCGAACTCAGCGGACCCGAAAGGTTCGCGACCCTGGGTACCGACCCGGCGTTCGACGGCGTCGACAACGTCGTCGGCGACGGGTTGGGCACATGGGCCTCGCCCGGTTCCGCCGTGGCCCTCGTCGGTGCGCCCGACGGTGATCTGGCGGTGGTGGCCACACTCGGCGACGGGACGATCCTCGGGGTTGCCGACGCCTCGCCGCTCCGGAACGACCGTCTGGCCGACGCCGACAACGCCCTGTTCGGCCTGGCGCTCACCGCCGGAACGGAGAACGTCGTGTTCGCCGAGGGTGTCCACGGTGCATCCGAGACGAGCGGGATCCGCGCCGTTCCCACGCCGTGGAAGGTGGCGCTCGGGGCACTCATCCTGGCGGCCGGCCTCGCGATGTGGTCCCGCGCACGCCGATTCGGCCCACCGGAACTCGCCGACCGGTCCCTTGCCCCTCCCCGTGCGGCCTACGTCGACGCACTCGCCGCCACGCTCGAGCGCGCCGACCGGCGCGCCGGGCCGGTGGTGTCAAGAATCGTGAACACCGGCGAGCGCGGCTCCGACCGTGATAATGAGGCCTGACCACCCGTGCGCCACGAAGTTCCGGCGATCGCGGCAGAGCGTGCGAGAGGAAGACCGTGAGAGACCTGCGTGACGCTGTGACCGCCGAAGTCCGCAAAGTCGTGGTGGGCCAGGACGACGTCGTCGACCTTCTGATCGTGGCGGCGTCGGTCGGCGGACATGCACTGCTCGAGGGCGTGCCGGGAACCGCCAAGACGCTCACCGCCAACGCCGTCGCCCGTGCACTCGGTGTCGAGTTCCAGCGCGTGCAGTTCACGCCCGACATGCTGCCGAGCGACCTCACCGGCACGACCGCGCTGGTCGGTGGTGTGGGCGGCGAGATGCGCTTTCGACAAGGGCCGGTGTTCACCAACGTCCTGCTCGCCGACGAGGTGAACCGCACGCCTCCGAAGACTCAAGCCGCGCTCCTCGAGGCCATGCAGGAACAACAGGTCTCCGCAGACGGCGTGACCCACCCGCTGCCCGACCCGTTTCTCGTGGTGGCGACCCAGAACCCCATCGAGTACGAGGGCACCTACCCGCTCCCCGAGGCGCAACTCGACCGGTTCCTGGTGAAGATCGACGTCGGCTATCCGGCACCCGCCGACGAGGAGGCGATGCTGAGGATCGCTCACCGTGGCGTGGCCCCCGCCACGCTCGACGACGTGGCAGCCGTGGGGTCGGCCGGGGCGCTGCGCGACGCACGTACGTCGGTCGACGCGACCACGGTCGCCGACGACGTCGTGCGCTATGTGGCGCAGGTCGTGGGGGCGACCCGTGCGGTCCCGAGTGTCGAGCTCGGCGCCAGCCCCCGCGCGGCGGTCCACCTGCTCGCCGCGTCGAAGGCCACCGCCCGTCTCACCGGACGCGACTTCGTGACCCCCGACGACGTCGCCGCGGTTGCCCCCGCTGTCCTGCGCCACCGCCTCCTCCTGCGGGCGGAGGCAGAGCTCGAGCGCTACCGACCCGACGACGCCGTCACGGCCGCACTGGCGGCGGTGCCGGTACCGCGCTGAGCGCCCACCGTCGTGACCCCCACGCTTCGAGCCGCCGCCGTGGTGGCTGTGGTCGGCGCGGCAGCGCTCCTGGTGTCGCCGGCCCTGGTTCTCGTGGCACTGGTGGTCGTCATCGCGCTCGTCGGCGTGGACATGGCGTTCTCGCGATCGTCGCCGACGGGAGAGCGAAAGGTAGCGACCGTCATGGCCCGCGGTGTCCCCAGCGAATTCGGGATCCGAACCTCTGGCCGACCCGGCACGCGGACCCGCGTCCGCCAGGCGGCCGTCCCTGACCTCACCGTCGAACCGCCCGAGGCCGACAGCGAGATCGAGGGACAGGTCGTGCCCCGGCGCCGCGGGCGTCACGCACTTCCCGCTGTCGCGGTCCGCTCGGTCGGACCCCTCGGCCTCGGAGCGTGGACCCACACGCTCGGGAAGCCCGTCGACATCGACGTGTACCCCGACCTTCCTGCCGCCCGAAAACTGGCGACAGCCGTGCGGCGCGGGAAGTTCCGCGCACCCGGAAGGCGGACCCGCGGGCCTCTTGGCCTCGGAACGGATTTCGAGTCGGTTCGTGACTACCAGCCCGACGACGACATCCGGCAGGTCAACTGGCGTGCGTCGGCACGACTGGGCCGACCTATGAGCAACCAGTTCCGCGTCGAGTCCGAACGCGACGTCATCACGCTCGTCGACACGGGTCGGCTCATGGCGGCGCCCCTTGGGGACGCAACCCGCCTCGATGTGGCGCTCGACGCGCTCGCTGCGGTGGCGATGGTCACCGACGAGGTGGGCGACCGGTGCGGGGTCGTGGCCTTCGACCGCGAGGTGGTCCGGTCGGTGCCTCCGGGTCGAGCCACCGGCCGTCAGGTCATCCGTGCCACGCACGACCTGGAGCCACGATCGGTGGAGGCCGACTACGACGGCGCCTTCCGGAAGGTGGCCTCCCACAAGCGCGCCTTCGTGCTCGTTCTCACGGATCTTCTCGACGAAGCCGCCGCGCGGTCACTCCTGCGGGCTGTGCCTGTGCTCGTCCGTCGCCACGTCGTGGTCGTGGGCGGGTCGACTGATCCCGACCTGACGGCGGCGGTCGACAGCCCACCATCGGGCGACCGCGCCGCGTACCGCGCCGTGGTCGCTCGCGACGTTCTCGAGCGACGCTCGCACGCGGCGGCCCTCCTCCGGGGTGCAGGCGCAGAGGTTCTCGAGGCTTCCCCCGACCGGCTGGCGGCCGCGTGCGTGGCGTCCTACCTCCGCGCGAAATCGCGCATGCGACTCTGAGTCCCGTCGCCAGGTGCGATCTCCACAAATGACCGCGACGTGCCACCGTGACGTCGTCGTCATCGGATGAACGTGAGGTGCGTGACGCCGCTGGGCGTCGAGACTGCCTCCACGTCGTACTGCTGCTCCAACGCCTCCAGGCCGTCCCACAGTCGAACACCGCGACCGAGCAGGATCGGCACCTGCACGACGTGCAGGTGGTCGACGAGACCCGCGGCGATGAACGCTCTCATCGTGGTCGGGCCCCCGCCGATGCGGACGTCCTGGCCGGCGGCCGCGTCCTGCGCGACCTCGAGTGCATCCGCCGGCGCGGCATCGAGGAAGTGGAACGTCGTACCACCCTCCATCGGAAGCGACGGGCGCTCACGGTGGGTCAGGACGTACGTCGGCGTGTGGAACGGCGGGTTGTCGCCCCACCACCCGCGCCACTCCGGGTCGTCGTGCCAGCCCGGAGGGCCGAACTTGCCAGCGCCCATGATCTCCGCACCGATCCTGGGCCCGTGGCGATCGGCCATCGCGTGATCGACACCCTCGGTGCCGCCCGACTCGCCGAGGACTTCGCGTCGGCCGAACCGAGTGGCGAGCATCCACTCGTGGAGCCGATGCCCGGCGTGGCCGAACGGCGTGTCGAGTGCCTGCCCTTCGCCGGTGCCGAACCCGTCGAGCGAGATCGAGAAGTTGTGGATGCGGACGCGCGACATGGCGGCTCCTTCAGGTGGTGGTCGGTCGGATTGCTTGGCCTGTCCCGCGGCGAGATTTCATCGGCCTGTCCGCCGGACGACCCCGCCAGATCACGAGACCCCAGAACGCTCCGCCGAGCCCGAGTCCCACGGCCAGTGCCTCGCCCAGGCTCAGACCCGAGCCCGTCACGAAGCCCTCCACCAGCCCGGCGATGACGAGGAGCGCCGCTGTGCCGAGCATCAGCTCCACAGCCGGGCGTGCCTCCTGGGTGAGCGCGTCGACGCGTCGGCGGTGGCCGGGGTCGACGAGGGCCCACCCGATGCGCATGCCCGCCACGGCGCTGACCACCATGCACGACAGCTCCAGGACCCCGTGGGGAGCGATCAGCTCGACGGCGACCTGCCCGTTTCCGGCCCAGAGCGCCATTCCGAAGACGGTGCCCAACAGGACGGCGTTGTAGATGAGGAGCATCGCGGCGGGAACAGCAAAGAGGATCCCTCCCGCGAACGCGAGAATGGTGACCCTGATGTTGTTCGTGAGGATCTCTCCCGAGATGCGGGCCTGCTCGTCGGCAGGAATTCCCTGGTCCTGGCCGGTCTCGCGCGGCGTCGTCACCGACTGGTACTCCGCGGGCGCGAGGCCGCTCGCGGCCACGGGCTCGCGTGTCGCCCACATCATCGACAGGCCTGCAGGCACCACGAGCAGAAGCACAGCGATCACGAGCATCAGCGGACGCTCCCGGATGCGGCGCCAGTACCCGGTGGTCACGAACTCCCCGACGCTGAGGCGCCGCGGCTCCGACGAGTACACGAGCGTGCGCGCCCGCCCCACCAGGTCCTCGAGACGCGCCACGAACGGCTCCGACCCGAAACGCTGTCGGGCGAGCGCCAGATCGGCGGCGGCACCCCGGTACAGCGCGCCCAACCGCAGAACATCAGCCGGTGGAAGCCGGTCCGGACGGCGCCCGGCGGCATCGACCAGTCCGTCGAGCTCAGCCCAGGTCGACCGGCGCTCCCCGATGAACCCGTCGACGGTCACGTGACGTTCGAGGAGCGTCTCAGCATCTCCACACCGGAGGGGGTCGACTTCGATCTCCCGCTGGCCGGTCTCGGTTCTCGATTCGTGGCCACGACCATCGACATCCTCATCTGGGGTCTTCCCATCATCGCGCTCCTCCTGGCACTCGGGAGCGTGGACAGCGGATACGCGGGCGCCGTTGCCGTTGTCGTGGTGTTCGCCACCGTCTTCGGGTACGACCTGGCCTTCGAGACCCTGAACAGGGGTCGCACCCCTGGCAAGGCTGCACTCGGCCTGCGCGTCACCCGGACCGACGGCGGACCGGTGCGGTTCCTCGACAGCGCTGTGAGGAACCTCCTGCGGATCGTCGACTTCCTGCCCCTCCTCTACGGGGTGGGGGCCACGGCGATCGTGGTGACCGACCGCAACCAACGCCTCGGCGACCTCGCCGGTGGAACCGTGGTACGACGGGACCACAAGCCGACAGCAGTTGCCCCGCTGTCGACCCTGACGCCGCCCGTCCATGCGTACGCAGCGTCGTGGGACGTGAGCGCCGTCAGCGACGACGAGATCGTCACCGTGCGCCGGTTCCTCGACCGGCGCTCCGAGCTGGAAGCCTCGGCGCGTGCCCATCTCGCCGCCGACCTCGCCGCACGCCTCGGACCCCGCGTCGTGGGGCCCCGCGGCGACGAATCTCCCGACTTCATCCTGGAGCAGATCGTGGCGGTGAAGTCCGCGCGTCGATCCGGAGGGGCGCCTCCATGACGCGGAGCCCAGAGGCGCCATCGCCCCCGCCGATCCCGGGAGCGCCCGACGACAGCCAGGGTCCACCGACGAACGGCATGGCCGTCGCCTCTCTGGCGTGCGGAATCTTCGGCTGGGTGTTCGTGATCGGGGGTCTGTTGGGGATCGTGCTCGGCATCGTCGCTCTCGGCCAGATCCGGAGGAGTCGGCAGACGACAGAACCTCAGAGTGGGACGGGGCTCGCGATCGCCGGAATCGTGCTCGGAGCGATCTTGGGGACGATCTCCGTCGTCATTCTCGTCCTGATATACGGTTGAACACATGACACAATCACCGCCACCGCAGGAACCACTCCCGCCCCCTCCGGGTCAGCCAGCTCAGCCGGGTCCTCCGGGAAAGCAGGGAACCAAGAACGGCCTGGCCATTACCTCGATGGTGCTGGGCATCATCGGCATCGTCCTGTGGTTCTTCATCATCCCGCAGATCCTTGCGATCATCTTCGGTGGTGTCGCCCTGATGCAGCTGAAGCGCCCCGAGAACGTCCAGACGGGTCGGGGCATGGCCATCGCAGGGCTCGTGCTCGGAATCATCAGCATCGCGGTGCTGGTGATTCTCATCGCCACCGCCGACAACTCAGGGTTCTACTTCGAAGTCAACTCGTGACCCTGCCCTCCGGCGGAACACCTCCCGGGCCTCCGGGTCCGCCGCCGGGTGGCGGTCCGGTCGTACCACCCGTCACGATCGGGCACACATACGCCCCGCAGTGGCGCAACCTCGGGGTACTGACGACGGCACTGACCGTTCTCTTCTGGTCAGCGGCCGGCGCCGCGGTCCTTCTCCTCGTCGCAGTCGTCAATCAGCGCGTCCTGGTCGAGGACGTTCTCAGCGGCGAGTTCGTCACTTTCGACGAGGCCACCACCGCCGACAACTTCGTGGTCGCAGCATGGCTGCTGTGCCTGGCGTTGTCAGTCGCACTGGGTGTTCTGGTGATCGTGTTCCTGTGGCGGGCCTCGAAGAACCTGCAGGCCTGGGGCCGAACAGGTGCGCGCCTGGGGCCGGGCTGGTCGATCGGGTCATGGTTCATCCCGTTCGCCAATCTCGTCATGCCGGTGCTCATCATCCAGGACTTGTGGCGCGGGAGTGACCCTGCCGCGGGACGTGACGAATGGCGCGGTCGGGTCTCGGGATCGGTTCTCGTCGGATTCTGGTGGGCATCGTGGATCGTCATGTGGTTGCTCGGCAACGCCACGGGCAACACGTCGGAGACCGACACCTTCAATCAGACAGCCGACGCTCTGCGCCTCGAGAGCACCACGAGCATGGCGTTCGCCGTCGCCTTCGGGACGGCCGCGGTCCTCGCCGCCAACGTGTTCCGCACCCTCGGTCGACGCTTCGACGTACTGCGGGGTCTGCCACCGATTCCGGCGGTCCCCCCTCGTTCGTCCACCCCTCCTCCCACGGCGTCGCCCCCGCCCCCCGCCCCCTAGTCGGTCTCGTCGACCGCTCGGCGACCCTCGAGGGCACGGCCGAGAGTGAGTTCGTCGGCGTACTCGAGATCGCCGCCGACAGGCAGTCCGCTGGCCAGACGGGTGACGGTGAGACCGAGCGGACGAAGGAGCTTGGCGAGGTACATCGCCGTCGCCTCACCCTCCACGTTGGGGTTCGTGGCGAGGATCACCTCGCGCACCTCGTCGCCCTCGAGACGCTGGAGGAGTTCCTTGACGCGGAGTTGATCGGGGCCGACCCCCTCGATCGGCGAGATCGAGCCCTGGAGCACGTGGTAGCGACCCCGGAACTCGCGGGTCTTCTCCACCGCCACGATGTCGCGGGGCTCCTCGACGACACAGATCACCGTGGCGTCGCGTCGTTCGTCCGAACAGAAAGAGCAGAGCTCGCCCTCGGAGATGTTGAAGCATCGCCGGCACCACGACACACGTTCCTTGGCCTCGACGATCGCCTGCGCAAGACGCCGGGCATCCTCGACGGGCAGCTTCAGGAGATGAAAGGCGATGCGCTGCGCGGACTTCGGGCCCACACCGGGCAGCCGTCCCAACTCGTCGACGAGTACCTGGACAGGTCCTTCGTAGACAGACGCCACGCGTGATGCGCCTTCAGCCCAGCATGCCGCCGAGACCGCCGAGGTCGACGCCTCCGGCGATGGGGCCCATACGCTCGGCCTGAAGCTCCTGAGCTTTTCGCAGTCCATCACTGACCGCTGCCACGACGAGGTCTTCGAGCATCTCCACGTCGTCGGGATCGACGACTCCGGCGTCGATGCTGACCTTCTGGAGCTGGCCACCGCCCGTGACCTCAGCGGTGACGACGCCACCGCCCGCCGTACCCTCCACGACCTCGGCCTCGAGTACCTGCTGCGCGGAGGCCATGTCCTCCTGCATCTTCTGCATCTGGCGCATCATCTGGTTCATCTGCTTCTGGTTCGCCATGTGTGGCTTCTCCGGCTCGGCCCGCCTGGACGGTGCAGGTTACTTCGCAGGTTCAGTTACTTCGGGCGCGTTCCTCGACGACCTCGCCTCCGAACTCCTCGACGAACTGGCCGACGGAATCACCCGGGCCGTCATCGGGGTGGACGTCGGTGGTTTCCGTGATGTCGACGATCTCGTCGGGCGTGTCGTCGGAGCCGTCGTCCTGTGAGGACGCGTCGCCGGTGCCCGCGGGATCTTCCACCGGAACACCGCGGGACTCGGGTGGGCGACCGGTGAACGCCTCGTGTGGGACGAGCTTGAACTTCGGCGTACGGGGAAGCCTCTTGCCGAGTTCGTCGCGGATTCGGGCGGCGCCTTCCCGAAAACGCTGGTTGATGACGTCGAACCGGCCCGGTGGTACGCCGAAGACCGCAACGCCCTCGTCGACCTCGATGGGCTGCGCGTCGTGAACCGACCGGCGGAGCTTCGATTCGAGAGCCTCCAGCGTTTCGGACCAGGCCACGATGAGATCGTCGAGCGACAGAGGGATCACCGACTTGTCCTCCGACTTCTCCACATCGGGCGGCTCCTCCGAGGACGAAGGCGCGGCAGGCTCGGCGTCTCGAGGTGCGACCGATCCGAGCGCCGGGCGAGACGCGGCCGATCGCTGTGACGACGGCTCGTGTGCAACCTCGGCTGTTGCTCCCGGTGGTGGCGCCGCCGCGGGCCTTGCACCCGACGCACCCTGCGCCACGACGCTCTCGAGACGGTCGATCCGCTCGGCGAGCGCCTGCAACGGTGGACCCGTGTCGTGTCGGGCGAGACGAACGACAGCGACCTCGAGAACGAGACGGGGATCAGGAGCCGCGGTGGAGCGCATGTCGATGATCGCCGCTCCGAGGGTCTCGAGCGAACGCACGAGCGCGGCCTTGCCGAGCGCGTCGCCCAGCCGTTCGAGTTCGACGACCTCGTCGGCGGGAACATCGACCGGTGCATCCGGGCCGGCGACGGTCACGAGGAAACAGTCGCGCAGCGCCCGAACCAGATCCTCCGCGATCTGGCGGGGCTCTGTACCCGCGTCGAGGAGGCCGGCGACGCCAAGGAGCGCGCCCGCGGGATCCTCATCTGCCACGGCGTCGAGCACCGCCACGCGGCCCTCGAGCGGAGTGGATCCGAACAGCGCTGTGACCGAGGCCTCGTCGACCGTGCCGCCTCCGTGCGCGAGCGCCTGATCGAGGAGCGACACGGCATCGCGGGCTGATCCAGCTCCACGCCGAGCGATGATCTCGAGCGCCTCGGGCTCGGCTTTCACCTCTTCGCGCGTGCAGAGATCGGACAGGTGGCCGGTCAGCTCGTCGGTGGTGAGGAGGCGAAACGCGAAGTGCTGCGTGCGCGAGCGAATCGTCGGTAGGACCTTCTCGGGTTCGGTGGTGGCGAGCACGAACACGACGTGACCGGGAGGCTCCTCCAAGGTCTTCAGGAGCGTGTTGGTCGCCGCGGGCGTGAGCATGTGGGCCTCGTCGAGGACATACACCTTCTTGCCACCGCCTGCGCTGCGGTAGGCGACGCGCTCGAGAAGCTCGCGCATGGCTTCGACCGACCGGTTCGACGCCGCGTCCTGCTCGATGACGTCGAGCTCGCCGCAGCCGAGCTCGGCGGCGAGGATGCGTGCCGTCGTGGTCTTGCCGGTACCGCGGGGGCCCGAGAAGAGATAAGCGTGGCCGACGCGGTCTTCGGCGAGAGCGTTGCGCAACGCCGTGACGACGTGCTCCTGGCCTACCAGTTCGTCGAAGGTCTGGGGTCGGTACTTGCGGTAGAGCGAGGCCACGTGCCGACTGTACCGTGATACGAACCGTGCACCCACCGTCGACCCGGCGCCGCGGGACGCGTGATCCCGTCCGGGGCTCAGACCAGGCAACCCTGCGGCACACGGGCTGAGCCGCTGAGAGCTGCTTCCTTCCGGACCTGACTCGATTCACGGTGTCCCGTTGCGCAGGACCCGGCCCTCGACACCTCGGTCGGGACGCGAAGTCCACGGCGGTCCGACCCTCGGGTGGGAGTTCAGCCCCCGTGACGTGGATTCGGGGTACAGAGAACCACGAGCTCCCCACCTAGCACGGTCCGCTCCTTCATCGTAGCGGCTTCCCTTTGCCTCGCCTCGGGCGTAGCCGCGGCTCACGCGATGGCCTGCTCGACCCGGATTTCGTCCACCCTGACAACCCATGTCGACTCCTCGAGAGCCTCGAGCGCCGGCCCGTCAACGGTGAGCACCAGGCCGTGAACCACCGTGAACCTCTCACGCACCGTGTAACCGGTCCCCACCAGATCAGCCAGCGCCCCGTCCTGGGCGATCGCTACCTCCCGCTTGACCGTTTCGATCGGCTGACCTCGCCTGCCGATTCCGACGAGGGCAACGGCAACGTCGACGGAACCCGACTCCCCGACTTCTCGGAACAGCTCGGGGTCGACCCTCACCGGTGAATCCGGGCTCGGTGGGTCACGCGGCGGTGCATCGCGGGTCCGACCACGACCGGCCGCGGCGTCGGAACTGCTGCCGTCCCCGCATCCGATGGCCACTATCGCGAGAAGCGCAAGCAGCAACGCTGCCACGGGCGTCCACCTATGCGACATCCTGCCCTCCTCCACTTGTTCGTTGGACGCGGAGGGGTGCCATTTGGTTCCCGAGAAGCTCAGGACCTTCTGATCGTCGGCAGATCCGTTACACGGAGACGCGCCGCGCCGAATCCCGATGGCGGGGTCCAACCTGCGGTTCCCGATCGCTGCGTGCGCCGCTTATCCTCGGGGCGAGGAGGGATACGAAAGCGGCCGAATCGGCACGCCTGGAGTGCGTGTGTGGGGCAACCCACCGTGGGTTCAAATCCCACTCCCTCCGCTGAGCGACTGGACCGACCTCATGCGGGTCGCGCTCGACGAGGCCCGGCAGGCCGTCGAGCACGACGACGTTCCCGTGGGTGCGGTCGTCGCGCGCGCTGACTCCGGCGAGGTACTGGCCCGACGTCACAACGAGCGTGAGCTCACAGGCGACCCGACGGCTCACGCCGAGCTCCTGGCACTCCGTGACGCGGCCGGAGTCGCCGGCCGCTGGCGACTCGACGACTGTGTGCTCGTCGTCACCCTCGAACCGTGCCCGATGTGCGCGGGGGCGGTGTGGGCATCACGGATCGCCACGGTCGTCTACGGCGCTGCGGATCCCAAGGCGGGAGCTGCGGGCAGCCTCTACAACCTCGCGGCCGACCCGCGCCTCAACCACACGACCGAGGTCGTGACCGGGGTCGAGCGCGAGGCGTGTGCCGCTGTCCTGCGCGATTTCTTCTCTTCCAAGCGATCGAAGGGCTGACCAGAGGATTCGCGGCCTCGCGTCAACTGAGCGGCCGACCCGAGCGTCGGGTGGAGCATGAGATCACGTATGCTCTATAACTCCAGTATGCACCGTTTCTTCCCTTCCTCTCTTCGCGCCGTGGCCCTGGCGGTCGTGATCATCGCCGGGGTCGCCCCCGCTCCTCTGGCGGGCCAACCAGCTGCACTGTCGGCATCCACGCCGGCCGTGGGACCCGAGGGCGACGCCTTCTACGACGCCTCCAGCGCCGCTCCCGCCCGGGGAGTCGGGGGACCTCATCTGGTACCGGGGACCGACGTCATCGGCCCCGTCGAGGTCTACCTGGTTCTGTACCACTCGATCGTGGCCGACGGCGCGACGTCGCCGTGTCGGGGTCGGTCTACGTGCCGGCCGGGGCACCGCCGCCCGGCGGCTGGCCGATCGAGAGCATCGGCCATCCCACCACCGGCCTCTCGGACTGCACCGCACCCTCGAAGTTCGGATTCAGTGGCGGCTCAGGTGTGGGCGGAACTGTCGAGGTCCGTACCGACTACGAAGGGCTCGGAACTCCCGGCGAGCACGCCTATCTGGTCGGCGAGGCGCTCGGACACAACATGCTCGACATCGCCCGCGCGGCGCGTCAACTTCCGGGGGTCCAAGCGGGCAACCAAGTTGTCCTTCGTGGCTATTCCGAGGGCGGCCACGCGGCACTGTTCGGCGGGGAGCACGCCGGGTCCTACGCTCCCGAACTCGACGTCGTCGGAGTCGTCGCCGCTGCACCCGCCGTCGAGCTCGCGGAGCTTCTGAAGACCTCGGCTCGCACGTCCGAGCGCCCTCGACTACGCGGCATGCGGCGCCTGGGGCTTCTCGCACGCGCTACGAGCTCGTCTCTGGAAGACGTGATGACACCGGCCGCGATCGACTCCGTCACCAACATGGCGCACTGCGATCGAGATCCGCCGAACGGAGCATCTGGAGCTTCACCGCCGACGAGGCGTTCGTCGAGGCTCCCTGGGAGGTTCCCACCTGGCGCCGGTACATCGACGAGAACTCACCCGGGAACAGGCGGTCCGTGTCCCACCTGGATCTTTGCCGGGGGTCAGGATCCCGTCGTTCCACTCCCGGCCATCGAGGGGTACGTCGACAGAGCATGCGAGCAGGGAACTCACGTCACGCTCTTCGTCTACCCGCAGGGCGGGCACACCGGAATCACCGACGGAGATCTCATCGATCAATGGGTCGACGCACGCCGTGCGGGTGAACCGTTGGGTGAGTCCACCTGCGACACGGACGAGCGGCCTCCTCCCCCCTACCAACCGCCTGGCGAAGAGGAAAGACAGCCACCCGTGGTGAGCGCCGCACAGCCGGCGACACCGACGCCCGGGACCCCCACGTTCACCGGGTGAACCGGGGCCGCCGGAGCACCGGGTAGTTTCTGGCGATGCGGATATCGAAATGGCTTGTCGTGGGTGCGGCGGTACTCGTTGTTGCGCTTGCCGGTTGCTCGTCGGACGACGGTTCATCCGACGACACCACGACGACGACCTCTGTTCCGTCCACCGCGGAGGGTTCCCAGCCGACCGGGGACGTCGTCGAGATTCCGCAGGTCGTGCTGTCCGACACCGACGACTACGCGCACGGGACCGACGTCTCCATCGGGCAGACGGCCGACGCCGGCGGCGTTCTGATCACGGTCGAATCGATTGCTCCGGGAACCCAGGAACCGGATCCGGAGGGCGACTCATCCACCACGATCGACGTCGTCGCCACCGTCGAGAACTCGACGGACACCGACCTCGCCGGACCCGACGTCTACACCGTGTGTGCAGACGACGGTCGGTCCGGCGATCGCTCTCGAGTCGAGTGAGATCGCATACCTGGAAACCGTCACCGCGGAAGAATCCCTGAGCGGCGCCTATTTCGTCGACGTGCCCGACGACTGCAACGAGGTGCTGCTCCAGGCGAGGGTCCTCTCGACGCAGGGTGGAACCGACCACATCGCACAGTGGAGCGTTCCCCCCGACGCGCTCACGTGACCGACGATCGACGCCACCGCCGGAGCTCCTGAGATCGAGCGGAGGGTGTGGGATTCGAACCCACGGTGACCCGAGGGCCACAACGGCTTTCGAGGCCGCCCCATTCGTCCGCTCTGGCAACCCTCCACCTTTGACCGTACAGAGCGCTAGGCGGGGGTGGGAAGCCCGAGGTTTTCGTAGATCGCGCGTGTCGTACCGGAGCGGTTGAGCGTGTAGAAGTGCAGACCCGGCACCCCGCCCTCGAGGAGCTCCGCGCAGAGCGCGGTGGCGTGTTCCACGCCGACCGCCTGCAATCCCTCGGGATCATCGACAACCGTCTGCAAACGCGCCGCGAGATCCTCGGGAAAGACGACACCGTTCATCTCCGACATCCGGGGAATCGCGGTCAGGTTCGTGGGCGGCATGATCCCGGGGATGATCGGTGCCGCCACACCTCGGCGCTCCATCTCGTCCCGGAAGCGGAAGTAGTCGGCGGCGAAGAAGCCGAACTGCGTGATCCCGAAGTCGGCCGCCGCCAGCTTCGCCGCCTGATGTGCCCGGTCGTCGTCGGTGTCGGTGGAGAGCGGGTGGCCCTCCGGGTGGACAGCGACACCCACCGAGAAGTCGCCGACCTCACGCACGAGCTCGACGAGCTGCACCGCGTAGTCCAGGTCGCCGGCCGGGAGATCCAGATCGGCGGGTGGGTCGCCGTGCAGAGCGAGGATGTTCTCGACTCCCGCGGCGCTGTACTGCTCGAGGATGGAGCGCAACTCGTCCACCGTGTGCGCCGCACAGGTGAGGTGTGCCATCGGCGTCAGCGACGTGTCCGTGAGGATTCCGGTGACGATCTCCTTCGTGCGTTCGCGGGTCCCGCCTCCGGCGCCGTAGGTGACGGACACGAACGTGGGCGCGAGAGGTTCGAGCTCCGAGATGGCGCGTTCGAGTGCCGCCTGTGCCTTGTCGGTCTTGGGCGGAAAGAACTCGAACGAGTAGCTGACGCCCTGCCGGAGGAGATCGCTGATCTTCGCCACGGGGGTTCCTCGTCGGGGAACGGGGAAGCCTACCGACGTCGCCACGCTCCCGAGAAACGGCGCAATCGCAGCGAGTTGCTGACCACGAAGACACTCGAAAAGGCCATGGCGCCCGCGGCGATGATCGGGTTCAGCAACCCGAACGCCGCGAGCGGCACGGCAGCGACGTTGTAGGCGAACGCCCAGAAGAGGTTTCCCTTGATCGTGGCCAGAGTGCGGCGACTGAGCGCCACGGCGTCGGCCGCCGCGCGTAGGTCGCCGGACACGAGCGTGAGATCGCTCGCTTCGATGGCCACGTCGGTGCCGGTACCGATCGCGATACCGAGATCGGCCTGGGCCAGCGCCGGCAGCGTCGTTGACGCCATCGCCCACGACCGCGACCTGCCGACCCTCGGACTGAAGCTCGCGTACGACGTCGACCTTGCCGCCGGGGAGAACACCCGCGACGACGCGGTCGATCCCGACTTCGTCGGCCACGGCCCGAGCGGCGGACTCCTGGTCGCCCGTCACCATGACGGTCTCGATGTCGAGGTCGGCGAGAAGGCCGATCGCCTGCCGCGACGTCGGCTTGACCGTGTCGGCGACGACGAACGCTCCGGTGACCCGATCATCCCAACCGGCGAACACGACGGTACGCCCGAGGGCCTCGGCGGCAATCGCCTCGTCCTCGATCCGGTCGGGAACCCTACCGACGAGGTCGCGGCGCCCCACCACGACGTCGTGACCGTCGATCGTGGCGCGCACTCCCATTCCCGGCTCGTTCGTGAACTCCGCCGGGGCCAGGAGGTCGGCACCGCGGTCGCGCGCTCCGGTGGCGACCGCGACCGCCACGGGATGCTCCGAGGCGTCCTCGGCGCTCCCTGCCAGGTGCAGCAGGATTGCCTCGTCCACATCGTGGTCGGTGATGACGTCGACCAGGCGCATACTTCCCTCGGTGATGGTCCCGGTCTTGTCGAGGATCGCGGACGACACGCGTCGCGTCTGCTCGAGTACCTGACCACCCTTGATGACGATCCCGAGTTGGGCGGCGCGACCGGTACCGACCATGATCGCCGTGGGAGTGGCGAGCCCGAGGGCACAGGGACAGGCGATGATCAGCACGGCGACCGAAGCCGTGAACGCGTCCTGAGCGGCGTATCCCAGCAGGAGCCAGATCACCAGCGTGGCCGCCGCGATGACGACGACCGCCGGAACGAAGATCCCCGACACGCGGTCCGCGAGGCGCTGTACCGGCGCCTTCGAGCCCTGCGCCTCCTCGACGAGTCGGACGATCTGGGCCAGAGCGGTCTCGCTGCCGACCTTGGTCGCCTCGACGACGAGTCGGCCCGACACGTTGACGGTGGCGCCGAAGACCTCATCGCCGACGGCGACCTCCTCGGGTACGGGTTCGCCCGTGAGCATGGAAACGTCGAGGGCCGAGGACCCGTTCACGACCTTTCCGTCGGTGGCGACCTTTTCCCCGGGGCGCACCACGAACCGCATGCCGACCGCGAGGTCGTCGACGGCGATCTCCGTCCCGTCCTCGAGGCGGGCCGTCTTGGCGCCCATGGCGAGAAGTTTTCGCAACGCGGCCCCCGAGCGCGACGCTGCGCGGGCTTCGAACCAGCGGCCGAGAAGGATGAGCGTGACGATGACCCCCGCCGTCTCGAAGTAGACGGCGACGTCGTCGTCGCCGGCGGCGTCGAGCGCCAGCAATGCAACAACAGACCATGCGTACGCGGCGACAACCCCGAGCGACACGAGCGTGTCCATCATCAGTACGCCGTGACGGAGGTTCCGCAGTGCCGTGGCATGGATCGGCCAGGCCGAGTAGACGACGATCGGTGTGGCCAGAGCCCACGCCACCCACGCTGCGCCCTCGAACTCGAGCGGCGGGATCATCGAGATCACCGCCAAGGGGACCGCCAACACGATCGACACGACGAGACGACGGGTCAGGCTGGGATCCACCTCCTGGTGCATGTGGTCGTGGTCCGAACCAGCATGTGTGGCGTCACCGCCGGGCCCGCCGTCACCCGGGTCGACAGCGTCATAGCCGAGATTCCGCACCGTCGTGACGAAGTCGTCCACACCCGTGGCGTCGGGGTCGTAGAGAAGCGTTGCCTTCTTCGTGGCGAAGTTGACGTTCGCCGCTTCGACACCGTCGAGCTTTCCGAGTGCTCCCTCGATCGAAGAGGCGCACGACGCACAGGTCATTCCCGACACAGGAAGATCGACACGTCGCGAATCGGCGGATGGTCCGTGTTCCCTGTCGTGGTGCGTTCCCACCGTCATCGCCGCTCGTTCAGGTCGTGGCAGCGCTCGCGCGCTCGTGCGTCGGGTACAACACTACGCACCACGACAGATGTTCCGACACCCCCACCGCGCACGGGTACTGCACACGTCCGCGTACAGGGCGAGACTCACCGGCCCGAAGTGGCAGACTCGTGACCGGTTCGAACCTTTCCCACGCCGAGGATCCGATGCCCCCCTGGAAGCTGTCCTGGAAGCACCTCTACGACGAGGTCGTCACCTCCGGGCTCTGCACCGGCTGTGCAGGGTGCGTCATCGCGTGCCCCCACGACGTTCTCGGCTACGAGGACGCCGACGGCGTCTACAAGCCGTTCCAGACGGAATCGGACTACGGCGGTCCCGGCGACTGCTCCCATGGCGACAAGGCGTGCACGATGTGCACACGTGCGTGCCCCCGCTTTCGTGACTGGGAACCCGCCATCGACGAGTCGATGTTCGGCCGTACCCGCACACCCGACGAGGTGGCCGGGATCTCGAAGGACATCCTGCTGGCACGCGCTTCCGATCCCGCACTCCACGAGGTCGGCCAGGACGGTGGGCTCGTGTCGGCGCTGCTCGTGTACGCACTCGAGAACGACGTGATCGACGCTGCACTCGTGAGCTACCTGGAGGGTGACGGATCCACGTGGAAGGCGATCCCCGGAATCGCACGTACACGTGACGACGTGATGCGCTCCGCCGGTAGCCGCTATACGTACTCGGCGAACACGCTCGCGTACATGGATCTCGACAAGGAGGACCAGCGGATCGCGCTCGTCGGTATGAGCTGCCAGTCATCGGTGCCACCTGCGATGCGTGAACGCAAGGCCGGCAAGGCGGGGCGCCGACTGTCGCTGAACATCGGGCTGCTCTGCAGCAAGACCTTCGACGACTCGATCTTCGAGGAACTCCTCGAAGCGAAGTACGACCTTCCCCGCAACGTCATCAAGAAGGTGAACATCAAAGGTCGGCTCCAGATCTGGACGCAGGACGACCGCTACGTCGAGGTCCCCTTGAAGGAGTGTCACCCCTTCACCCGCGAGGGCTGCACGATGTGCCCCGACTTCGCCGCCGAGCACGCCGACATCTCCACCGGTGGGATCGGTGCTTTCGACGACTGGACCCTCACGATCGTGCGCACCGACACCGGGCGTGAGCTGATGGAGAAGCTGGAGACCGACGGCTGGATCGAGACGCGTCCCGGCGACGACGACCCCGGCGCGATCGAGCTGATGCGCAAGCTGGCGACGAAGCAGCGGAAGCGCTGGCCCGACACGGCCGTTGCGGCGCCCGCGCTCATTCCCGTCAAGGGATCCTGAACGCGCGGCGCGGGTCGCGCGAAACGAATCGTTCGATGGACGTCTGTGCGCTCGTTGACGACCTGATGGATCGTTCTCGCTTGGGGGGAGTCGAGGGACTGCGCTTCGTGACTCGTGTCGGGGACTGTCTCGACTCGGACGTCGTGGTCGTCGATCTGGCAGGACACGCTGACGACATCGCGGATATCCGCCGCATTGCCCCTACCGCCCGGTTGGTAGCCTTCGGCGCCCACGTGGACGACCGGGCACTCGACGAGGCGTTGAGTGCCGGCGCCGACCTCGCGCTGCCCCGATCTCGATTGCTGCGCGACCCCTCTGCGGTGATCTTCGGAGACAGCACGTAACCCTCACGTCCGCGGGCCGGTCGAACCGGGCATGGACCATCTGATCCCCATGTTCGAACGCGCCGCCGGACCCGAGCGTGGTGTCACGTTCGTGGGAAGTGCCACCACCGATCCATCCGGTCGTGAGCGGGTGTCGTGGGAAGAACTTCTGAACGACGCGCGCGCCATGGCAGCCGCCCTCTCGGCGCGGGGCATCGGCCCGGGCAGCCACGTGTCACTACTCGGGACGACAACCCGTGAACTCGTGACGGCGATCGAGGCGGTGTGGGTCGCGGGTGCGACGGCCATCATCCTTCCCCTCCCCATGCGTCTCGGATCGATCGAGGAGTTCGTGGGGCAGACCCGCGTACGTGTTCGCAACGCGGATTCCGACTGCCTCGTCGCCGATCCGGCCCTCGCGGAGTTCCTGGAGCCGAAGGAGGGCGATCCCCCGGTCGTGCTGCTCAACGATCTCGCTCGCGAGGCCGGGCAGCTGGGCTCCGGCGCGTACGAGCGGCCTCCGATCGACCCCGAGGATCTGGCCATCCTCCAGTTCACGAGCGGCTCCACGGCGGATCCGAAGGGAGTCATGCTCCCGCACCGCTGCGTCGCGGCCAACCAGCGTGCGATCGCCCGGGCTGTCGAGGTCGATCTCGATACCGACCGCACCGTGTCGTGGCTGCCGCTGTACCACGACATGGGCCTGATCGGGACCCTCGGGGTCCCGATGAGCACGGGCATCGACCTCGTGCTCGCGGCCCCGCAGGACTTCCTGGCGGCCCCGGCCGACTGGATGCGCTGGATGTCCGACTACCGCGGCACGTTCACCGCCGGTCCGAACTTCGCCTACGCACTGGCCGCCCGGGCACTCCGTCGACTCGACGGTCTCGATCTCTCGTCCTGGCGCCTGGCGCTGAACGGCGCCGAACCGATCGATCCCGACGCCGTGGAGCGTTTCCTCGAAGCCGGCGCACCCCACAGGCTGTCGACCGGTTCGGCCTTCTGCGCGTTCGGAATGGCCGAAGCGACGTTGGCCGTCACGTTCCCGCGCCTCGGCGGCGGAATGACGGTTGACGAGGTCGATCGCCGCGTTCTCGAGACGGACCACTACGCGGCTCCCGCAGCCGACGGAACAACGAACACCCGGCGCCTTCCCCGACTCGGAACGCCACTGGAAGGCCTGGAGATTCGCATTGCCGATCCTGACACGGGTGCGGAGATGGGTGAGCGTGAGGTCGGCGAACTCGAACTGCGTGGCACATCGGTCACACCGGGCTACTACCGCCGGCCCGACGTCACAGCGGAGGCGTTCCACGACGGGTGGCTGCGAACCGGTGACCTCGCGTACATGGTCGACGGGGAACTCGTCGCATGTGGACGCATCAAGGACGTGATCATCGTGGGGGGACGCAACGTGTATCCCGAGGACATCGAACGTGCGGTGGAAACCGTCGAAGGTGTGCGGGCAGGGAACGTCGTCGCCTTCGGCACCGACGGGCGACGCGGGCGTGAGGCCCTCGTCGTCGTGGCCGAAACGAAGGCCGACAACGTCCGCACGATCGCGGAGGACGTCGCGGCGCGTGTCACGGACTCGGTGGGGATCCCACCCGAGGAAGTGGTGATGGTGTCGCCGGGATCACTGCCCAAGACGTCGTCGGGCAAGTTGCAGCGGTCGTTGTGTCGCGACCGCTACCACAACGCTGCGCTCCAGCTCGCGTGAATCCCTGATCGCTACACGAGGGGCCACGGAACGCTGTGGTAGCTGTTCTCGGGGACGGGGAACCGCGGCGTCATCACGAGGGAACGGCAACGCGCGAGGACCGCGTCGATCTCATCGATCGAGAGCAACGGCTCCAGACGTGGCGCCGCGGTCGCTTCGAAGTCTTCGTACAGCCTGCGCACGTCGTCGAGCAGGTCGGGAGGTACGGATTCGTCGGCGAAGTCCCAGATGACGGTCCGCAGCTTGTTCTCGGTGTGAAACGTGAGCCCGTGGTCGATGCCCCAAATGTGACCGTCGGGCGCGCGCAGACAGTGTCCGCTCTTGCGATCGGCGTTGTTGATGAGCATGTCGAACACGGCGAAGGAGCGGAAGCGTTGGGGGCGAACCTCGAGGAGCGTGAAGTAGTGCTCGTCGGGATCGTGTTCGATGAACTCCTGCACCATTCCGGGTCCGTGCGGGCCGTCGCGGATCACCGTGGGCGGGACGATCCGCCATCCCAACGCTTCGGACACCTCGAAACTCGCCTGCTCGCGTCGGTGCAGCGTTCCTGTCGGGAAGTCCCACAGGGGCCGCTCACCGCGCTCCGGCTTGTAGATCACGCTCTGGCGGCTCTTGGCGTCCACGACATCGGCGACGAACGTGGCGTTCGACGACCACGGAACCCTCCCGCGCACGACGATCTCGCCCGCGGCCAGATCCACGGGGGCCACGATCAGTTCATGCGCGGACAGACGTGGCCGTCGGGATCCAACGGCTGATCACACAGGTCACAGAGCGGACGTCCTGCGGCCACCGCGACCGCTCCCAATGACGCCATGGCACGCACCTGCGGCCGACTGGCGAAGATCTTGGCGATGAAGCCCTCGTCATCTGTCGAATCGGATCCGGCGGAAAGCGCCGCGCTTTGGACAGCACCCTCACCGGACGGATGATCGATCGATTCCTCGTCAGGCGAGTTCTCGCGCAGTTCGATCAACACCATGTCACGCGCGGGATCAAATCCGAGACCGATGAGGCTCGCCCGAAACAACGGCTCCGCGTCTGTCAGAGAGGTGTGCGCAAAGCCCGATGTGTCTGCGTCGCGGGTCTCGGGGTACTCGCCCGAGACGCGGTCCAGGAATGACACCACTTCGGTGGCCAGAAGAGCCACCTGCTCCTTCTCCACGACAACCGTGAGCTCTGCGTCGTTCTTGCGCGCTTGGATGAGGAACGTGCGCTCCCCTGGCTCGCCGATGGCACCGGCCGTGAGGGTGTCCACCGCATCGAACTCGATGACTCCGCTCATGGCTGTCCTTTCTCTTCTTGTTGGCTGTTGTTCGACGTCCGGACATCCGCCCCGCTGCTTTCCGATGCAGGGTCGAGGTCGGACAGATCCCCGGTGTCGTTGATCCGTACAACGTACGTACCCGAAGGCCCGACGGCCACCACACTGACCGACGCCGGTCCGACGATGAAGCGCTGGAACAGGTCGAGGGACGTGCCCGCATAGTGAGCGAGCACGGAGCGGATCGGATCGGCGTGCGACACGACGACCACGATCTTGCCCTCGTGCTCCTCCGCGATGCGCTTCGAGACCCTGGACAGTACGTGTCTGCATTTCGAGGAACGACTCGCCTCCGGGGAAGCGGAACCGTGACGGAGCGTTCTGAACGACCTTCCACTCGTCTCGGTGTGCGAGATCGGTGAGCTTCTCGCCCGTCCACTTCCCGAAGTCGGCCTCGATCACATCGTCCATACGAACGACGGACAGCGCATGGGATCGCGCGAGGATCTCCGCCGTCTCGGTGGTGCGCTCGATCGGGCTGGCGTAGACGGCCTCCACATCGGCGGTGGCCAGGCGCCGTGCGGTCGCCTCGGCCTGCCGGCGTCCGGCCTCGGACAGATGCACGCCGGGGCTGCGGCCCGTCAGGACCTCACCCGTCTCGACCGTGACCGCATGGCGCACGAGCACGAGCCGCGTGAGTAGAGCCTGCCGGGGCTTGTCCGGCGTCCGCGGGCTGTCGTCGGCCATCGAGAACGATGGTAGCGGCGGTGTCGAATGATGCGACCGGGGTCTCGTCCCGCAACCTCCGAGCCGACCCGCCTCGGCGTCCGAGCCTAGATTGCCCCCATGAAGAGAGCACTGATCACGGGCATCACCGGCCAGGACGGCCGGTACCTCGCCGAGTTCCTGTCCGGGCAGGACTACCAGGTCTTCGGTGTCGTGCGGGGCCAGAACAACCCGAAGGCCCAGATGATCCAGGAGGAGAATCCGGCGCTCGAACTGGTGGAGGGCGACCTCACCGACCTCTCGTCGTTGATCGCCGTCATCGAACAGGTCCAACCCGACGAGGTCTACAACCTCGGAGCGATCAGTTTCGTGCAGCTCTCGTTTCGCCAGCCCGAACTCACCGCCGACATCACCGGCCTCGGGGTGCTCCGCATGCTCGAGGCCGTCCGCATCGTGGGTGGTGCCGAGAACAACCCGATGCGCTTCTACCAGGCGTCGTCATCGGAGATGTTCGGCAAGGTCCGAGAGACCCCGCAGAACGAGCGCACGGCCTTTCACCCGCGATCGCCCTACGGCGTCGCCAAGGTCTTCGGCCACAACGTGACCGTCAACTACCGCGAGGCCTACGGCCTGCACGCGTCGTCGGGGATTCTCTTCAACCACGAGAGCCCACGGCGCGGTCTCGAGTTCGTGACGCGCAAGATCACCAACTCGCTCGCCCGCATCAAGCTCGGCCTCCAGGACTCGATCTCACTGGGCAATCTGGAGTCGGCCCGCGACTGGGGCTTCGCAGGCGACTACGTCGAAGCGATGTGGAAGATGCTCCAACAGGACACACCCGACGACTACGTGGTGGCGACGGGTGAGACGCACACGATCCGCGACTTCCTCGACGTGGCATTCCGAATCGCCGGATACGACGACTGGGAGCCGTTCGTGAGCCACGACACGCGCTTCGAGCGACCCACCGAGGTGGACCTGCTCATGGGCGACGCGTCCAAAGCGAGCAAGGAGCTCGGATGGACGCCGAAGGTCGGCTTCGAGGAGCTGGTGGAGCGGATGTACGAGCACGACCTCGCGTGGGAACGCACAAAGGCCGGAAACTCGTCTGCCTGACAGTGATGTGATGCGTCCCTGGCGCGCGATAGCGCGCGCCAGGGACGCATCAAATCTGGGTGGCTGCGCCGCGGGCTGAGAGCGGCTTCGGCCTCCTCGACCATCCTCACCACGAGGTCTCCCGCGGGGATGACCTCGTCGATCGCTCCCAGGCCCTGGCCCGCCGGATAGCAGGCCACGTCGGGGTCGATCGGTTGATCGGCCGGACCGAGCAGTGGAAACGCGCCCTTCGACGTTGAGTACTCGAGTTGTTCGGGAAACCGGCGCACCTCGTCGGGGTGCTTCTCGTGGTAGTCGGTCCAGCTGTTGCGCACCGCCCGCAGCGTCTTGCCGGTGAACGCGCGCGACACGACCGTGCCGTCCTCGGCAGTCTCGACGAGCTTCTCCTTGTAGCCCGCCCAGGTACGCGCCTCGGGAGTCGCGATGAAACGAGTTCCGATCCACACGCCGTCGGCACCCAGCGTCAGCGCAGCCGCGAGACCGCGACCGTCAACGATGCCGCCCGCAGCGACGACCGGCACGCGGTCTCCCACGGCGTCGACAACCTGCGGGACCAACGGAAGCGTCGCGACCTTTCCCGTGTGGCCACCGGCCTCGGTCCCCTGAGCGATGACGAGGTCGCATCCGGCGTCGACCGCGCTGATGGCGTGACGCACCTTGCCGCACATGCTGGCGACCAACACGTCGTTGTCATGGCACAAACGGATGACCTCGGTCGGAACACCGAGACCCGCCACGAACACCGACATGCCGCCGGCGATGGCGCGCTCGGTTTGCGCCTCGAGTTGGCCGGGAAAGGCGGTCAGGAGATCCACGCCGAACGGTGCATCCGTGAGAGAGCGGACACTGTCGATCTCCTGGACCAGTTCCTCGGTCGACATCGTCGAGGCGCCGAGGCAGCCGAAGCCGCCCGCCTCCGAGACGGCAGCGGTGAGTTCGTGGTACGAGACACCGCCCATCCCCGCGAGCATCACGGGATGGTCGATCTCGAGAAGGTCGGTGAGTCGTGTGTGCAGCATGCGGCTCACGGTAGCGTGAAGCCATGAGCGCTGAGCAGGCCGACCCGGCACCCCTCGTCGGCGTGATCATGGGTAGCGATTCTGACCTCGAGGTGATGCAGAAGGCCGTGGAGGCCCTCGCCGAGTTCGACGTGGCCCACGAGGTCCGGGTGGTGTCGGCCCACCGCACACCCGACGTGATGACCGACTATGCCCGAGGCGCAGCGGATCGGGGGCTTCGGGTGATCATCGCCGGTGCCGGCGGGGCCGCGCACCTTCCGGGGATGACGGCGTCGATGACGACCCTTCCGGTGATCGGTGTGCCTGTTCCGCTGAAACAGCTCGACGGGCTCGACTCGCTATTGTCGATCGTCCAGATGCCTGCTGGGATCCCGGTCGCCACCGTGGCGGTCGGCAACGCCCGTAACGCAGGCCTCCTGGCAGTGGAGATTCTCGCCACGACCGACGAGAAGCTGCGCGAGCGCCTCGAACGGTTCCGTGCAGATCTCGCCGAGAGCGTGCACGACAAGGACGAACGGGTCCGCAAGAGCTCCGATTAGTCGGCACGACGCCATTCCCGACGGTGGCAGTGTGCACTCGCGATCCGACCGCGGCCATCAGCTCACTCGGTCATGATCGCCTCGAGCACGTCGAGCTTCGCCGCTCGGCGCGCCGGGAAGATCGCGGCGACCACACCGGCGACCGCTGCGATCACCACAATGAACGCGAGCTGCACGATCGGGAGTGAAAAGGTCTCGAATCCGGTGTCCTTGATGGCCTGAAACATCGCGTAGCCGAAGAACAGACTGACGACGAGACCGATCAGCGTGCCCATGAGGGCGATGATGACGGATTCCCACCGGATCGTGGAGCGAACTTGCGCGCGGGTCATCCCGACGGCGCGGAGCAACCCGATCTCACGTGTTCTCTCGAAGATCGACAACGCCAGCGAGTTGGCGATTCCGAGCAGTGCGATGATGATGGCGAGGGCCAACAGGGCGAAGACCACAGCCAGGAGCTGGTTGATCTGGGTGGTGATCGAGTCCTTGGTTTCCTGCTGGTCCTGCACCTCACCGTTCGGTGCGACCGCGAACACGGTGGCCTCGAGTTCCTCTCGCGCCTGGCCGAGATCGAATCCGTCCTCGTATCCCACGTACACCTGAGGATCGAACTGCTGGGACTCGTCGAAGTTCTGCTCATAGCCCTCGAGCGTGATCGTGTAGGTACCCGCGGGCTGTGGTTCGTCGTAGATCGCGGCGATGGTCAGTTCCTGTTCACCTGTGCGAGCGAAGTTCACGGTGACCGTGTCGCCGACGGTCCAGCCCTCTTCCTCGGCCTTGTCCCGCAGCACGAAGAGATCCGCCGGTCCCGCTCCTTCGATTGCTCCCTCCGACACACCGACATCGAACAGTTGGTTGATGGTGGCAGGATCGACTGCGCTCAGCTGAGCCCCCTTGCCCTCGATCTCTGCCGTTCCTATGCGTACCGGTGACACGGCCTCGACACCGTCGAGCTCTTTGATCTGGTCGACGAGCTCGGGCGGCAGACCCGAGAGACCGAACGAGCCGCTGTCGACGGTGAAGTCGGCGAGAAAGGCCTTGTCGATCACGGATCCGATGGAGGCGCTGGCGGAACTGGCGAAGATCGTGATGAAACCGACGAGGCCCACGCCGATGATCAGTGCCGCCGCGGTCGCCGACGTGCGCTTCGGGTTCCGCATGGCATTGGCTTGGGCGAGGGTGCCTGCGGTACCGCGGAATCTGCGGACCGGCGCCCCCAATGCACGCGACATCGGGAGCGCCAACAACGGGCCCAGAACGATGACCCCGAGGAAGACGAGTACCGCACCGACACCCACGATGAGGATGCCGTTGCCGATCTCGGTGAACAGCCCGACGAAGAGAGCGAGCGCACCGAAGATGGCGATCGCCAGGCCGATAGCGACACGACGTCCCGACCGCCCCGAGGTGTCGATGGATACGTCACGCAGTGCGGCGATCGGTGGGACAGCCGCGGCCTTTCGCGTGGGCATCCACGCGGAAACCACGGTGATCAGCGTCCCGACGACCATGGACGCGACCACGGTCCTCATGCCGATCACGGTGCTGGTTGACGGGAGGTCGATACCCAACGCTTCGAGCGCACCCTTCAGAACTCCCGCCAGAAGGATTCCCGCGCCGAGACCGAGCGCGGAGGCGAGCAGCCCGACGATCAGCGCCTCCACCATCACCGACATCAGCACTTGCCGTCGGTCGGCCCCGATCGCGCGCAGAAAGCGCCATCTCACGGGTGCGCTGCGCCACGATGATCGAGAAGGTGTTGTAGATGATGAAAATGCCGACGAACAGCGCCACACCCGCGAACACGAGAAGGAACGTGTTGAAGAAGCCGAGTTGGTCGGCAATCTCGTTCTGGTCCTCCTCGGTGAGCTCGTCGCCCGTGAGGACCTCGAGCTTCAGGTCGCGGTCGTTGGCTGTTCCCGTGATCTCGCCGGCGTCGATGGCCTCCGAGATGTTCGCCACGACCTCGTCCTGTGACACGCCGTCGTCGGCGATCACACGGACATCGAGATACGTGCCGTCGAAACCCAGGGCGCGTTGTGCTGCGGGTGTCGCCCACGCCGTGACCGACGAGCCTCCCGGGGAATCGGCCGTACCGAACGTGACGATCCCGACGAGCGCATAGGGTTCGGTACCTGCCACGGTGGTGACGACCACATCGTCTCCGACGGCGAGGTCCTCTTCGTCGGCCGTGGCCTTGTCGACCACGATCTCGTCGTCTGCCACGGGCGCCTTTCCGTCGACGACGCGTAGCGGATTCACCTCCTGGGCCACCGGCCAGTTGAAACCGAGCGCGGGCGACTGCGCTCCGCGGTTTCGGCCGAGCGCGTCGTCGCCCTCCTTCTCCCGCTTCGCGATCTGCTCGGGTGTCCCGATGATCGTGGCGGCACCGAACACATTGCCCTCGACCGACTCGACCCCGTCGACGGCGGTGAGCTCATCGGCGATCTGTTCGGGGATGGGGCTCCGGATCGCCTGACCGAAGTCGTCGTCGAACGGCGACTCCTCGCGCACCACCGCATCGACACCATCGTTCACACTCGCGAACAGTTCGTCGAACGCCTTGCCGATCGTGTCAGTGAGTACCAACGTGCCCGCCATGAAGGCGACACCGAGGAAGACGGCGAGCGCGGTCAGAGCAAATCGCAGCTTGTGCGCGAGCAATCCCCGGACAGTGGTCCTCCACATGCGGGCGTACCTCAGTCGCCGAAGCGCTTCATGCGCTCCAGCACCTTCTCACCCGTCGGGTCGGCCATCTCGTCGACGATCTTGCCGTCCTCGAGGAACAGCACACGGTCGGCGTGCGCCGCCGCGTTGGGGTCGTGTGTGACCATCACGACGGTCTGGTCGAACTCGTCGACCGCCTGGCGGAGGAACCCCAGCACCTGGATACCCGACTTGGAGTCCAGGTTCCCTGTGGGCTCGTCGGCGAACACGAGATCCGGTTGACTGGCCAGCGCACGCGCCACGGCCACGCGCTGTTGCTGACCACCCGAGAGCTCCGAGGGCCGGTGTGTGAGCCGGTCGCCCAACCCGACGGTCCGCACGACCTGGTCGATCCACTCCTGGTCGGGATCACGCCCGGCCAGTGCCATGGGCAGTGTGATGTTCTCGATGGCGTTCAGGGTCGGCACGAGGTTGTAGGCCTGAAACACGAACCCGAGGCGGTCACGGCGCAGCATCGTCAGCTTCTTCTCGGACAGTCCCGTGATGTCGACGTCGCCCAGGTAGATCGTGCCGCTCGTGACGTCGTCGAGGCCCGCCATGCAGTGCATGAGCGTGGACTTTCCCGAACCGGAAGGGCCCATGATGGCCGTGAAGCGCTGCGGGGAGAACTCGACGTCCACGCCGTCGAGCGCGCGCACCTCGGCTTCACCGGATCCGTAGGTCTTGCACACGCCGACGCCGCGGGCCGCGGGGCCTGTGGTGGGCGCGGGTGCTGGCGATGGTGCTGTCGTGGTCATGGATACTCCCGATGCGGAAACGGCTTCTCAGGGTACCCAGAGCGCCCTGTCCGGCGTGGTTCCGGGATCCGCCTCAGCCGGTGTCGACGGACTCGCCCTCTCCGTGCGCCCCTGCCGGCTCGGCGACGTCGGCCTCATCGACCTCATCGGCAGCATCGGCGTCTTCCGCGGGCTTCTTCCTCGTCAGGGGCGCCGGATCATCGAAGTCGCGGGCAGGCGGCAGGCCGGGTTCGAGCGGTGGATCGGGGACATCACGTCGTCCCAACCAGATGAACCAGACGACGCCGAAGATGAAGAACCCGAGGGTGACCCAGGCGTTGAGGCGCAAACCGAAGAACTCGTTCGCCGCG
The DNA here is from genome assembly GCA_963704035.1 of uncultured Actinomycetes bacterium. Classification (GTDB taxonomy): domain Bacteria; phylum Actinomycetota; class Acidimicrobiia; order IMCC26256; family JAOSJL01; genus JAOSJL01. The sequence goes on from CAVPGR010000004.1 coordinate 910,773, forward strand.
TCGATGCGCAGGTTCTCCCACACGAACCGTCCGGAGGTGTACAACGCGATGTAGGCGGCGCACGACTGCCCGCGGCGGAAGCGGAACCGACGCTCGGCCCAGAGAAGCACACCGAGGATCAGGAGACACCACAGGGACTCGTAGAGGAACGTGGGGTGGAAGGTGGCGTCGGTCTCGTAGCCGACCGGACGGTTCACGGGTGAGATCTCGAGACCCCACGGGAGGTCGGTCGGGCTCCCGAACAGCTCCTGGTTGGTCCAGTTGCCCCACCGGCCGATGGCCTGCGCCGCGAGAAGTCCCGGCGCAATGGCATCCATCATCCGCAGCGTGTCGAGGCCGCGGCGGCGGGTCAGGACGATCACCGCGATGGCACCGCCGATCACGGCACCCCAGATCGACAGCCCGCCGTCCCAGATCTTGACGGTGTCGATCCAGCCGTCGAGCCCCCGACCGTTGTAGAGCTGGATGTCGCTGATCACGTGGTACACGCGGGTACCGACGACCCCCCACACGATGACCCACACCACGATGTCGCCGAAGGTCTCGTCGCGTCCGCCCATGCGGCGCCACCGACGATCCGCGATGAAGTACGCCACCACGACGCCGATGGCCAGGATCAGCCCGTAGGCGTTCAGCGGCCCGATTCTGTTGGCCGACGGACTCGGGATGGACGCGATCACGGCAGGTGCACCAGCAGTTCCTCCACGGGCATGAACCCTATCGGGGGGCGCTCAACTTTCCGGGCAGCGAGTGCCGATAGGGAAGGTGTGCTCCGGATGAGGTCGGCGCTGGTCGCATTGGGGGTCGGTGGGCTCCTCATCGCCTCGTGTCTCCCGAAGCCGCCGCCGGACCCACCGCCGGAGCCCGTTCCCGACCCCGCCGGCTGGGTCCAGAACGGCCCCCTCGGCAACTGCCCGGTGTTCCCGGCGGACAACGCCTGGAACGCCCGGATCGACGCGGCACCGGTTCATCCCGACAGCGACGAGATCCTCGCGTTCATCGACGCCCACGGAGGTGACCACCTCCACCCGGATTTCGGTGGCGACGGTGCATACGGAATCCCGTACGTCACGGTTCCGGGCACCCAACCCGACACGTCGATCACCTTCACGGCGTACGGCGACGAGAGTGATCCCGGCCCGTATCCCATCCCGCTCGGAGCGCCGATCGAAGGCGGGAGCGACCGTCACGTCATCGCGGTCGATCGCGACGACTGCCGTCTCTACGAGCTCTACCGGGCGTTTCCCACCGGCGGCGGCTGGAACGCCGACTCGGGAGCCACGTGGGACCTGCGCTCGAACGCGCTGCGACCCGCCGGTTGGACCTCGGCCGACGCCGCCGGCCTCCCGATCTTCCCGGGACTGGTGCGCGTCGACGAGGTCGCCGCGGGTGAGATCGACCACGCTCTGCGGGTCACGTTCGCTGTGACGCGCCGGGCCTACATCAATCCGGCGCGGCACTGGGCGTCGTCGGTGGGGAATCCCGCCGCGCCACCCATGGGTCTCCGGCTCCGGCTGCGCTCCGACTTCGACCGCTCGGGCTTCACCGGTCAGGCGCGGATCGTCCTCGACGCGCTCGCCGAGTACGGCATGCTCGTCGCCGACAACGGATCGAACTGGTTCGTCACGGGCGCCGCGGATCCCCGCTGGGACGACGACGATCTGGGACAACTGAAGTCGGTGCCCGGCTCGGCGTTCGAGGTCGTCGACACCGGCCCGCCCGTCACCCCGTGAGCTGTTCCCCCACGACGCAACGAGCTACTTGACGAGTCGCGACAGGCGCCGGTCGGCGAGAACCTTCCCGTCGGTCTGGCACCGTGGGCAGTACGTGACCTCATGACTCTCGTAGGAGACACGGCGCAATCCGTCGCCGCAGGTCGGACACGGCGTGCCGTGACGACCGTGAACAGTGAAGTTCTCCGAGAGCTTGGGCGGGAGCCCGCCCGTGCGTGTTCGCTCTGCGGCCAGGGCATCGTCGAGTACAGCGCGGATCGCGTCGAGGAGACGCTGTCGCTCGTCGTCGTCGAGCTTCGGAAGCGTCGCGTACGGAGAGAGTCGTGCACGGTGGAGTGCGTCGTCCGAGAGCCCGCGTCCGATTCCGGCGACGGTCCGCTGGTCACGCAGCCACGTGTGGATGCGCCGTCGATCGTCTCCGCTACGAACGAACTCGGCGAACGTGTCGGAGCGCGGATCGGGACCCAGTCGCTCGAGAGGCCCGTCGTCGCCCTCCGCCAGCACCCACCATCCCGCTTTGCGCTCCGTGCCGTACTCGCGGAGCAACACGCCGGGTGCGCCGTCGAAGACGAATCGCACGACGGCTGCCTTCGGTCGGGTCGTCTTCGGGGGATCCTCGAGAACGATCCGACCGCCCTGGGAGAGATGGACGAGAATCTTCGCTCCTCCGAAGCCGAACACGAGGTACTTGCCGACGTTTCGCACGTCGTCGAGAGAGCGTCCGACGACCGAATCCGGGGCCGGATCCACCGTCTTCAGGCCGCTGAAACCCACGGGATCCGCGCTGCGAAGGGTCTTCCCGGCCAGGAGGGCGTCGAGACGCTCGGCCAGCGCCTGGACGACAGGTAGCTCGGGCACAGGGAAAAAACTATCCTGAAGGGTCAATGAGCGGCCCCGGGCGGCCGATGAAGTGGATACCCGACCCATAGGAGCCGCCGTGTTCTCCAGGAGATCTGCTGACAAAGATCGTTCCGGTCCCCGGAACAAAGGACACGGAAAGGCGGAAGTGGACACCGAGTCGCTGCAGGACGTCTTCGATGTCCACACTCCGCAGTCGACCGACGATCTCCCCGACGAACGGCCCCGTGGACGCCACAGGCTGCTCCACCCCGAGCCCGACGTCGGACCCGGCGCGTAGACGCCCGAGAGCGGCTAGCCGGAGCCGAGGATCAGCGACGCAGGTACCCTGCGGCGCCCGAGGCGGGGCCCAGCGGCCCGGTGCCGAAGGCACCAAGAGCGGCTAGCCGGAGCCGAGAATCAGCGACGCAGGTACCCTGCGGCGCCCGAGGCGGGGCCCAGCGGCCCGGTGCCGAAGGCACCAAGAGCGACTAGCCGGAGCCGAGAATCAGCGACGCAGGTACCCTGCGGCGCCCGAGGCGGGGCCCAGCGGCCCGGTGCCGAAGGCACCAAGAGCGACTAGCCGGAGCCGAGGATCAGCGACGCAGGTACCCTGCGGCGCCCGAGGCAGGGCCCAGCGGCCCGGTGCCGAAGGCACCAAGAGCGACTAGCCGGAGCCGAGAATCAGCGACGCAGGTACCCTGCGGCGCCCGAGGCAGGGCCCAGCGGCCCGGTGCCGAAGGCACCAAGAGCGACTAGCCGGAGCCGAGAATCAGCGACGCAGGTACCCTGCGGCGCCCGAGGCGGGGCCCAGCGGCCCGGTGCCGAAGGCACCAAGAGCGACTAGCCGGAGCCGAGGATCAGCGACGCAGGTACCCTGCGGCGCCCGAGGCAGGGCCCAGCGGCCCGGTGCCGAAGGCACCGAGAGCGGCTAGCAACGCCCGCCCCAGGGACCGTTGCCCTGCCACTGGTAGAGGGCCCAGGCCACGTCGTCCTGGTCGTAGGGGGACGCGTTGGAGGGTAGGACGCCGACGAGGTCGGAGCGTCCGGCGTGATTGGCCGAAGCGTTCCACGTGGACGGATGGAACTGGTAGGCGCCGTAGTAGCCGTTGCCCGTGTTGATCGCGTAGTTGCCGCCCGACTCACGCGCTCGCGTGCAGACCAGGAACGGGTGGTTGTGCTGGGGATGGGTACCGCCGCCCGCGGTGGGAGGGGGTGCAGGTGCCGGCGTGGGCGCGGGGGTCGTGACGGGGGCACTCGGCGCCTGGGTGGGTGGCGGCTCCGCGCGTGACGCACGCTCGCGTGCGGCGGCCTCCTCGGCTGCACGTGCGGCCTCGGCGGCGCGTTCTGCCTCGAGAGTCGAGTAGTCAGCCTGTGCGGCATCGAGCTTGTTTTGGAGGTCGGCCTCCTCGGCCTCCAGTTCCTCCAGATTCGCGGCAGCGGCGATGCGCGCGTCCTCGAGCTCACCACGGCGGCTCTCGAGCTCCTCGGTCACCTGGCGCAGGTCGTCGAACGCGTCTTCGTTGACCGAGTTGGCGGAGCTCAGAAGCTCCGCCCGGCGGGCGGACTCGAGGACGTCACCGCCCTCGAGCACGGCTTCGGTGCCGGTACCGCGGGACGTGTAGGCCGTGCGGGCCCGATCTCGGGCGACGCGACGGACCTCCCGGGCCTCGGTCTCGGCGGCGGCGATCTCGTCCTCGATCTCGGCGATATCGGCGTCGAGCTCCTCACCGCGGTTGAGCGCCTCGAAGTACCGCTCGGCGACGGCATCGGCGTCGGCGCGTGCCTCGGCCAGTCTCTGCTCTGCGGCGGCGAGCGGATCCTCCTGGGACGCGGCGGGGGCCGCGGAGAACAACCCGAGGGCGAGAGCCCCGGCCAGAACGAGCGCGGTCAGGCGCGACCTGTGGGCGCGCTCGGACGCCTGCCTGAGAGTGTTGGTCGGTCGGCCGTGGCGGTCCACCGTTGCTGTGTCCTCCGCGTTCATCGTTGAACGTGTCGTGATCGAGCGGGTCGTGTTCGTGTTCTGTGCTGGGCCGCGCGGGAAGAGAAGCGGCGATCTCAGGGAAGGTGAGTAGATGTACCGGAGTACGTTCGGCTCGGAACCGAAGCTAGGAGGTGTCGGTCGGGCGGGGCAAACATTGCGGCCCGATTTCGGGCTACAGGCCAGGTCGATCCCCGATATTGCAGGCGTGACCTGCGTATCCGCGAATCCGGATTTCTTTCTCTGAAATCGAGAGAATGTCCGATTCGCGTCCTCAGGAGCCGACCACGCCGGAGAGAGCCCCGGCGAATCGAACGAGTTCTCCGAGGGGGTCGGGCCCACCGGGTGCGTACAGCACCTCGGTCACACCGTCGTCGGCCGCGGCGGCCGCACGCGCCGCCAGCTCGTCGGGCGTGCCGGTCCACGTGAAGTCGGTGATGACCGACGCGTCGACGAGCGCCGCATCGCGCTCGGTCACCGTGACGAGATGTTCCGCGTGGAGCTCGAGATGGCGCGTTGCTTCAGGAATCCGATCGACCGTTGCCGCCCACTCTTCTCCGCCGGGGAAGAACTCCGCCGAACCGGCTTCGTAGGCGCCGTGGTAGAGCGCGACGAGGCCCGGGCCGACCGCCTCGGCGACCCGCGGCGAATCCGCCGACTCGCCGTCGCTCAGCACGGTCCCGAGCGTGAGGGCTGCACACCAGTCGAAGTCGGGCTGCCCACCGCCGATCGTCATGACGCCGTCTCCCCGTTCATGCGCCACGGCGAGACCCTTCGGCCCGTTGGCCGCCACGAGGATCGGCACGCCCGCCGGGCGGTCGACGACATAGCCGTCGGGCTGCATCAGGCGGACCTTCCGACCCTCCACCTCGGCGTTGTCGCCCGCGAGAAGCGCCCGCATCGCGGCCACGTAGTCCGCCACCTCGGCCCAGGGCATCGGTCGATGCCCCAGCGCCATGCGACCCGTGAAACCCGTACCGACAGCGACGACCGCACGACCTGGGGCGAGTGTCTCCAACGTCGCTACCGCCGCGGCCTGGGTGACGACGTGGCGAAGTGAGGGAACGAGTACGGCCGGGCCGAGCCCGATCGTGTTCGTATGCTCGGCGACCTCGGCGAGAGTCATCCAGACATCGCGGTAGAACGCCGGGGAGTCCGACAACCAGACGCGGCGAGTAGCCGCTCGCCTCGGCCACCCGGGCCTGTTCGACGGTTCCGGGGCCGGGCAGCAGCATGCAGGAGAGGTCCATGGCCGGGCACGCTACCGGCCGAGGCGAATGCCAGACTCGTCGGCAATGGTGCTCTTCATCACCGGCGCGCTCTCCGGGCTCGGCATGGGATACGTGCTCGAGCGCGGGCAGCTCTGCTTCCACGCCACCTGGTCAGGTCTGATCGCCCGCTCGTACGGCCTAGCGAGGGCGTGGCTTCTCGGAGTGATGGTCGGCGTGGTCGGCCTCGCCGTGATCTACAGCGTCGACGCCTGGCCCCAGCTCAACGACGGTCTCGCGTTCCGCCCGGCGCGCAACATCGCGGGCGGACTGATCATCGGTGTCGGAATGGTGATCGCGATGTCGTGCGCGTCCGGACTGTTCTTCAAGCTCGGTGCCGGCATGCTCGGCGCACTCGTCGGCCTCGCGGGTTGGGCTCTCGGCGACGGTTGGGTCGGCGCGCCGAGTGCGCGACCGGATCGCGGACAACACCGTGCTCGAGAGCGGTCCGGGCGCGACCGTTCCGGGATGGCTCGGCGTCAACCGCTGGATCGTCGTCATCCCACTTGTGCTCGTGGTCGTTGCCCTGCTGTTCGCCCGACGCGGCGCGTCACGCGACGGCCCCGGACACTCGTGGCAGTGGGCGTGGCCGGCGGCGGGCGTCGGTCTCGGGATCGCCCTGATCATCGGCTGGGTGCTCGCCGGTATCGGCGACGCGTCGTTCGGGCCGAGCACCGTGGGGACCGTGAGCCGCTGGGTGGACGGCGATCCCAACCTCTGGATCATCGGCTTCGTGGTGTTCATCGTGGCCGGGGCGACCGTCGCCGCCCGGACCTCAGGGGCTACCTGGGTGCGGGGTGAGACGGCACTTCGCTATGTCGGCCTTGGTACCGGCGGCCTGCTCCTGGGCGTGGGCGGACAGGTCGGCGGTGGCTGCAACCTCGGCCACGGGCTCTCGGGAGTCGCCCAACTCAACGTCTCCTCGTGGGTCGTGGTGGCCTCGATCATCGTGGGGATCGCGTTGACCCGTGCCGCGTGGAGAGCCGTGGCGCGCTCGGTCCCGAGACCCGTGGAATGGGGCCCCACCTGATGCGTCCCTGGCGCGCGCATTGCGCGCGCCAGGGACGCATCTCGTGTCGTCGGGCGTAGGGTGTCTCCCATGAGCATTCTGAACCCGCGCACCTTCGACGGTGGCCCCTTCGACGAGGAGACACGCCGGATCCTCACCGAAACGGTTCGCTTCTTCGAGTCCAAGGGTAAGGAGCGCCTGAAGGACGACGACCACGAGCGCCGCTGGTACGCCGACCTTCTCGACTTCCAGAAGAAGCACGGCGCCTTCGCCGCGTCGCTGACGCCCGCGGGCTACGGCGCCGAGGACTCGCGGTGGGACACCGCCCGCAACTGCGCCTTCGCCGAGATCCTCGGCTTCTACGGGCTCGCGTACTGGTACACGTGGCAGGTCTCGGTGCTCGGTCTCGGCCCGATCTGGATGAGCGACAACGAGCCGGTGAAGAGCCGCGCCGCCGAGTTGCTGCGCAACGGCGAGATCTTCGCCTTCGGGCTGTCGGAACGCGAGCACGGCGCCGACGTCTACTCCACCGACATGATCCTGACGCCGACCGGCGACGGCACCTACAGCGCGTCGGGCGGCAAGTACTACATCGGGAACGGAAACAAGGCCGCCATGGTCTCCGTCTTCGGAAAGGTCGTCGATGTGCCGATGACAGCTCCGACGAGTACGTCTTTTTCGTCGCCGATTCGCAACACGAGTGCTTCAAGCTCATCCGCAACGTCTGTAACAGTCAGTCGTACGTCGCGCAGTTCGAGCTCGACGAGTATCCGGTGACCGAGGCCGACATCCTGCATCGAGGCGACGACGCCTGGAACGCCGCGTTGAACACAGTCAACATCGGAAAGTTCAACCTGGGTTGGGCGTCGATCGGCATCTGCACGCACGCGTTCTACGAGGCGATCAACCACGCGGCCCACCGCCACCTCTACGGGATGACGGTCACCGACTTCCCCCACGTCCAACGTCTGTTCGTCGACGCCTACACGCGCCTCGTCGCCATGCGACTCGTGGCGTCACGGGCGTCGGACTACCTACGCAGCGCATCCGACGACGACCGCCGCTACCTCCTCTACAACCCGGTCGTGAAGATGAAGGTCACCACCGAAGGCGAGCGCGTCATCGACGCCCTGTGGGACGTGATCGCCGCGAAGGGCTTCGAGGCCGACATGTACTTCGAGATGGCGGCACGCGACATCCACGCGCTCCCGAAGCTCGAGGGCACTGTGCACGTGAACGTGGCGCTCATCGCCAAGTTCATGGCGAACTACTTCTTCTCGCCGGACGACTCGCTCCCCGAGATCGACTCCCGCCTCGGGCCCGAGAACGACGACTACCTGTTCCACCAGGCGCCGACACGCGGGCTCGGCAAGATCCGGTTCCCCGACTACCGGGCCGTGTTCGCCGGTTCCGAACATCCGACCGTCGCCTGCTTCGCAGAACAGGCCGAGGAACTGCGCTCTCTCCTGGAGCGCTGCCCACCCGACGACGCCCAGAAGAGCGACCCCGACTTCCTCCTGTGCGTGGGCGAGATCTTCACGCTGGTCGTCTATGGCCAGCTCGTGCTGGAGCAGGCGGAGCGTACGGACACGTCCGACGACCTCGTCGCTCAGATCTTCGACGTGCTCGTTCGTGACCTGGCCGCCGCTGCGCTCGAACTGCACCAGAAGCCGTCGGCCACACCCGATCAGCAGGAGCGTTGCCGGGCGATGATGGTTCGCCCACCCGCGGATGCCGAACGTTTCGGGCGAATCTGGGCCGAGGTGCTGAGCCTCGACGGCGCCTACGAGATGCCCGACTGAACCTCGGGTTCGAGGACCAGTCCGTCGCGGTAGGTGACCGTATTGGTCCGAAGCGCGGGAACGCGCGCCCCGGGCGTGAGAATTCCCACCAGGTTCAGAGGATCGGACCCCGACAGGGTGACCTCGGTGCCGTCACGTTCGGTACGCCGGATCCGCCGCAGAGAATCGAGGGCCTCGGGGAGCGCGTACTGCTCGCCCACGAATCCCGTGACGAAGCGCCCGCCGCGGATCAGGCCCCGCGCCTCCAGGCGTCGGAAGGCCCAGACGATCTCGCGCCACGGAACGGCCAGATGCTCGCGGGTCACGAGATCGCGGAAGACCACGCCCCAGCGGGCCAGAAGTTGCTCGGCGACGGCCTCCGCGAGGTCGTCGGGATCGTCCACGACGCCCGCTGCCGGGAGGAGCGACCACCTGCCCTCCGCTCCCACGTCGCGGCGCGCTCCGCGGCGAAGGCCACGTCGCGTCCCTCGCCCGGTGGCGCTCCTCGCCCGATGCTGACGTCTGTTCCATCGCTCCCGCGAAGACAGCAGCGACCGGACGGCGTGGAAGCCGTCGGCTGTGATCAACCCGCGCGCCACTCCGTCCCAGAGAGCCTCTTCGACCTCCACCGGAAGGCGCCCCGTCCGCGCGACGAGCTCACCGTGGAAGAGCGCTCCCTGAGCCTCGAGTGCATCGAGTACCTCGCGGGTCTTTCCCACGTCGGGGACCGCCGGCTCGGTGTCGCCGCGAGCGGCGCGCAGCAACCAGGGGAGGTCGTCGCGCAGGACGAAGCTGACCGGGGTGGCCCGTGAAGGAGTCGCTCCTGCGCGGCGTTCTCCGTCGCCGTCGTCGATGCGGGGGGCGAGGCGGCCCCAGGTGAGCTCACCCGACAGGCACAGCTCGTCGACCCAACCCGGCCGGTAGTCGGCGACGCGAGCGGCGAGCACCGACTCCTCCCACGCCCCGGCCGCGAGCTCGAAACCCTGGAGCTGTTCCATCACAGCGAGAAGCCCTCGCCGACCTTCCCGCTGTGTTCCGGGTGCGACGTGCTGCCAGCGGAGAAGGAAACGTACGAGATCCTGCGCGGTGACGGGATCGATCTCGCTGCGGAGTCGCTTGCGCGTGTAGGCGTGGATCCGAGCGAGCAGTCTGCGCGCACACCATTGCTCTGCTGCGGGTGCTTCCGATTCGGCGATCTCGGGATCGAACGATCCACGCAGCGCGAAGCCTTCATCCTCGAGAGCCAACAGGGCGGCGTCGACGTCGCTGTCGCCCAGACACGTCGTCGCGACGAGCTCGGTCACGGTGACCGGGCCGCTGAGTTCCAGGGCTCCGCGCACGACCGACGCTTTCACGGCGGCAGCATCGGGCGACTCGGGTGGTCGCAAGCCGTCGGGAACTGCCACGTCGGGGGAAACCGACACGTCGGGGTAGGCGGCCTCCACCAACGGGCGACGTTCGGTAGCGACCCACAGGGGACCAGCGTCAGTGTGGAGAGACGCAGCGCGACCGCGCTCGACGAGTTCGTCGAAATGCTCCGACCACTCCGGGTCCGGACGCAGGACGACCGCACCGAGCAACACGTCGTGGAGTTCGTCGGGATCCCGCGGATCCGGGCGGGCCTCGTCGCGCACCCGTGCGATCGCGTCGGGGTCGAGACGACCGAGCTCGGAAGGGTCGACGGGGAGACCACGCCGGAGTTGGACGGCTCGCGTGCGGCGCTCTTCGAGCGGAGCGTCGTCGAGAAACGTGTAGGGGCGACCGTTGAGGATCTCGTGTGTGAGGGGCGAGGGTTCGGTCACATCGACGCAGTGAACCGCGATGTCGCCGGATCTCAGAGCCGCCACGACGTCGCGCAACCCGTCCACGTCCATCGCCTCGTGAAGTGCGTCGTAGACCGTCTGGCGTACGATCGGGTGGTCGGGGATCTCCACCGGTCCGGTGACGTTCTCCTGGCAGGCTGCGAGCCTCGGGAAGATCGCCGCCATGAGGTCGTCGGACTCCATCCGCTGGATCGGGGGCGGGTTCTTCTTCCCTCCCCGGAAACGCAGCACCGCCAATGAGCGGTTGAGATTCCATCGCCATCTGGCCGTGAACATCGGCGACACGAGCACCGCCTGGGCGAGTACGTCCTCCACGGTGTTGGGGTGCAGGAAGTTCGCGACGTCCTCGAGAGGGAAGCTGTGCTGAGGACCGAGCGACAGCACCACGGCATCGTCGTTCGCCGCGGCCTGGAGCTCGAAGTCGAACGACTTGCAGAAGCGCTTGCGCAACGCCAGACCCAGCCCTCGGTTGATGCGGCCGCCGAAGGGCGCGTGCACGACGAGCTGCATACCGCCGCTGTCGTCGAAGAAGCGCTCGAACACGATCGTGTCGTTCGTGGGGAGACGCCCGAGCACGGCCCGGCTCGTGGCGAGGTACGTCACGATGAGCTCAGCGGCGGCGTCGGCGAGACCGGCCACCTCACACAACCAGGCCCGGGCAGCGTCGGGGTCGCCGGCGACGAGGCGTTCCTCCACGGCCGCACGCAGGTCGGACACCTCGGCCGACAGCTCTTCCGTGCGGGCGGGTGCCTCACCCAGCCAGAACGGGACGGTCGGGGGAGCGCCGCGTGCGTCGACCACGCGCACCGTCCCCGGTTCGATCCGGCGGATGCGCCAGGACGTACTACCGAGGAGGAAGACGTCGCCCGCCATGCTCTCGGTCGCCCAGTCCTCGTTGACCGTTCCGACAAAGGTGTCGTCGGGATCAGCAACGACGCGGTAGTCGGCGAGCTCGGGAATCGCACCTCCGGAGGTGAGCGCCGCGAGCCGGGCGCCGCGGCGACCCCGCAGTTCGTTGTTCACCCGGTCGCGGTGCACGTAGTGGGCGCGCAGCCCGCGACCGGTCGGTATCCCTTCGGACACGACCTCGAGGATCTCGTCGAACTCCTCGCGGGACAGCTCTGCGAACGGTGCGGCGCCGCGGAACAGGTTGTAGAGGCCGTCTTCGTCCCATTCCTCGGCAGCGACCTCCGCCACGATCTGCTGGGCGAGGATGTCGAGGGGTGCGACCGGTGGGTGCAGCGCGTCGAGGTGTCCCGCACGCACACCAGCGATGAGCGCCGCGCACTCGACGAGCTCGTCGCGGGTGAGCGGGTAGAGGCGGCCCTTGGGCGTTCCGCCACGACTGTGCCCGGAGCGTCCGACCCGCTGGAGGAACGTCGCCAGCGACCGCGGCGATCCGATCTGGCACACGAGCTCCACCGGGCCGATGTCGATCCCGAGCTCGAGTGAGGCCGTCGCGACGAGCGCGCGCAACTCGCCCGCCCGCAGCCGCGATTCGACACGCGTTCGGCGGTCCTTGGAAAGGCTCCCATGGTGAGAGGCGACCTGTTCGTCGCCGAGCCTCTCAGCGAGCAGATGCGCGACACGTTCGGCCATCCGGCGCGTGTTCACGAACACGAGCGTGGTGCGGTGTGCGAGAACGTGCTCCGCTATTCGGTCGAGTATCTCACCGAGCTGTTCGGCTGCCGCCACCGCCTCGAGCTCGCCCTCGGGTAGTTCGATGGCCAGGTCGAGGGTGCGCTGGTGGCCCTCGTCGACGACCGTGCAACGCGGCGAGCCGTCGGGGTTCGAACGTTCCTCACCCGCGCCGACGAGGAACCGCGCCACCACGTCGAGCGGCCGTTGAGTAGCCGACAGCCCGATACGTGCCGGGCGTCGCTCGCTCACGTGTTCGAGACGCTCGAGGGTGAGGGCGAGATGCGAGCCGCGCTTGTCGCGCACGGCAGCGTGGATCTCGTCGATCACCACGGTGTCGACGGAGCGCAGATTCTCGCGGCTGCGATCAGCAGTGACCATGAGATACAGCGATTCGGGTGTGGTGACGAGAATCGTCGGTGGCTTGCGCACCATCGCTGCGCGTTGCGAAGAGGTGGTGTCGCCCGTGCGCACCGCCACGGTGATCGGCGCGGGAACGAGCCCGAGTTCGCGCGCGATCTCTGCGATCTCAGCCAGCGGCTCCTCGAGGTTCTGGTGAATGTCGACGGCCAGAGCCTTCAGCGGCGAGGCGTACACAACCCGGGTGACGTCGACCCGTTCGTTGCGGTCGTGCGCGCGGTAGAGCGCGTCGATACACACGAGAAACGCTGCGAGCGTCTTGCCTGATCCGGTGGGTGCGGCGATGAGTGCGTCTCCACCGGCCGCGATGGCGGGCCAGCCGCGTTCCTGCGCGCTCGTGGGCCCTTCGGGAAAACGATGCTCGAACCAGGTGCGTACGGCCGGGTGTCGTACGCCGAGCCGCTCGAGGTCGTGTGCCCCGGGATCGTGTGATGTGGCGGTCGCGGTGGTCACCGTGAGAGGCTCTTTCGCATCGAACGCACGTTCGACGGGAGGCTACCGCCCTCCCGTGTCGCTGGCCAGACGAAGCTGTCAGATGAACGACGTATCGGCGTCCAGACCCATCGCGGGATGGGCGCCGGTCACGACGGTCTGCACCGTGCCCCAGCCGTGACCGCCGCCGACGGGGTCCTTCACACGGACGACGCACTCCCGGAGTTGGTGCACGCGCCGGGCCACCTCGGGCAGGGAGCAGTCGGCGATGTGCTCGCCATCGACATGCAGGGGGCCCCGATTCTCGCCGTGATAGTGGCCGTCGAAGCCGAAGTAGAGGCCCGTGCCCAGGTGGAACCCGGTGTCGGAGACGGCCTCGATCCCGACGGGCCGCGCGCTTCCGTCGGACGCGGAGAAGCCGAGTGTCCCGCCGATCAGGCGCCGGTTGTCGGGATCGAAACGCAGGTCGGGAACGACGCCGGACAGCGCCTCCCGCCGACCGTCCGCGTGTTCCACGTTCCCCTGGAACCTGTCACGTTCGTATCCCGGCATCGACACCGACTGGAGGTAGTGGTGAAGCCCGTAGCACGACCCGTCGGGACGCTCGAGCAGCATCGGCGACCAGATCACCAACACGGAGAGCCCGTCGGGACCCTGCCGGTCGTCGGCGTCGCCCGCAGGTACTCCGCCCGCAGGTACTCCGACGTCCTGGCGGACGCCCCACGAGTGGTCGCGGCTCGAGAACCACGCGCCGGGATCGATCTCGTGGCGTTCGCCGTCGAGTTCCACCCATCCGGACGGGACTCCGACCTGGTGATAGCGGACCAGATCCTCGTCGGGGCCCGACGGCTCACGGCTTCGTCGTCGCTCGCGATCTTCCATGTTCGCGGGCACGCTCGCCCGGAACGTCCAGTCGAAGGCGATCGGCTGCACGTCGGTCGGCTCGAGGTGGAAACGGATCTCGCGCAGCGGTTCGACGACCTCGTACTCGAGGGGCCCGACCGATGTGCCCGAGGGGTCACCCGCGAGTGTCCTGCTCCCCCGTACGGTCCACTGCTCGACGCCGCGCGACGCGCCGGCGAATGCGTCGAGGACGCCGCGGTTCGGATACTTCCCCATGCCGAATTCGACCTGGAGGGAGCCGTCTCGCGCCGCGGCGGTCGCCACGACCTTCTCGGTCCATGACGGGTCCGACCGTGAGGCGGGCGCGGCCGAGGCGTCACCGGCGCCGAACGTGTCGACGGCCGGGTGGTCGAACGTCTCATCGGCCGCCACGAGCGGCCCGATCGTCGGATGCACGACCTTGCCTCCCCACCTCCGATAGAGATCGGCAGGGCGACGTTATCGTTGCGCTGATGTCCGAACGGCGGAGACGATGATGACGACATCCGATCCCGACGACATCCAGCGGATGCTGAGGGAATGGCTTCGTCCCCGCCTCGAGATCGACGGCCCGACTCCCACCGATCTCGGTCTGTTCAACGTGGGGACGCCCGACCACGGCGGCATGTCGAACGAGACAATCCTCTTCGACGCCGGCTGGAAGGAGGACGGAGAACAACGAGGCCTCGCTCTCGTCGCCAAGCTGGAACCGTCGGGTCCTGCACTGTTCCCGACCTACGACCCGGGCCGCGAGGCGGCGATCCTGAGGGCGTTGGCCGAGTACTCCGACGTTCCGGTACCGGAGGTGGTCGGGACCGGGCCCGATCCGGGAACGCCCGGGCGGCCCTTCTTCGTCATGAAGAAGCTTGCCGGGAGCATCCCGGCGGACGATCCGCCCTACTTTCTGGCCGGGTGGCTCCACGACGCCACCGCCGAGGAGCAACGCTCGGCGCTCGACGGGGCCGTTGACACCATGGCTCGGATCCACGCTCTCGATCCACAAGTGATCGTGCCCGGGCCCGAGTGCGATTCGGCCGACCTGCCCGGCGCAGCCGGCCTCGACCAGGACCTCGCGTACTGGCGGCGCTACCTCGACTGGCTCGCCGACGACAGCCCCGCTCCGCTGCTGGAGGCTGCTCTCGCCTGGTGCGAGGACCAGCGTCCGCAAGACCCGAGGCCGGACACACTCTGCTGGGGCGACGCTCGGATGGGGAACCTCGTGTTCGGGCCCGACTACCGCGTCACGGGCGTCCTCGATTGGGAGATGGCCGGGCCCGGGGCCCCGGAGACCGACCTCGGCTGGTTCCTGTTCGCCCACGACACGGCCCTCATGTGGATGGAGGACCTCCCGGGCTTCCGCGACCGCGACGGACTGCTGGCTCGGTACACGAACGCTGCGGGACGCGAGCCGCGTGACCTGCACTGGTACGAGGTCTGGGCAGGTGTGCGTGCGACGGCGATCCACCTCCGGAGCCTGCGGCTGCGCGGAGCGGAACCCGACGGGGAAACACCGCTCATGGCGAGCCTGCGCCGACTGGTCGATCTTCCCTGAGAGATCCCCGGACAGTTCCCCGGACAGCTCCCCGACACGTTCGCGCCCGGGCGCGAACAACCCCCGCCGATAGCGGGGGTTGTTCGGGGGGAGCAGGAAATCGCTCAGCAGGCGCCGCCCCAGTGGGAGGCGCCTGCACCACCTGCGTACAGGTGGTTGAAGGCGGCATCCTGGTCAGCGGGCGAGGCGCTGGAGGGAGGGGTTCCCGCCAGATCGCCACGTCCCATTGACGTCACGGCGTTGTTCCAGGTGTTCTGGTTGAACTGGTAGGCGCCGTAGTAGCCGTTACCGGTGTTGATGGAGTAGTCGCCACCGCTCTCACGCTGGCGGATGCAGGCGGCGGTGCCACCGGTACCGCCACCACCCGTGGCGGGAGCGCTACGGGACACGGTTGCCGCTGCCTGTTCGGCGGCACGGGCCGCGTCGGCTTCGGCCTGGCGGGCGGCCTCTTCTTCGAGCGCCTGGATGTAGGCCGCGGCTCTCAGCGTCTCGACGTCCTCGGCATGCCGGCGGAATCCTTCGATCTCCTGGGTCCGCACCCATGCCGCCAACTCTGCATCATGGTTCTCGACAGTTGCGGCCGCCGGCCGCCCGGTATGGGTGACATCGTCGGGCGATTCCTCGGACATGGCCAGGCCGGCGCCGGCGGTGGCCAGCACGACGGCCACGGCTGTGGCGATGAGCACTGTTCTGCGCATGTCGTCTCTTCTCCTGGTTGTGTCCCGCCGTCCCACCGCGGCGCGGCGAAACAGTGCGGAACAAAAGGAAGAAGCCACCCGAACGGGCGGCTCCGAGAAGCGACGCTAACAGCTGCAAGCGCCTCTGCCGGACAGTTCCTGGCAGATACTGGCAATCATAAGAGGTTTCACGAACGGCCGCGATCGCTGCAAATGCGACGATCCATCACCGTGCGGGCTCCGGAAAGCCGTGGATCATGTGACAAATTTCACAAGAAAATGTCCCTCTTTCAGCCGATTTACTGAAGCCCGCGAGGGCTCCCGTTTCCGCCTACGCTCGGGAAGGATGCGGCGTCGCTGGTTTCGCACACGGGCACTGGCAGGCGTCGCCGGACCGGCAGGATTCACCGCGGCGTGGGTGTTCGGAACCGCCCGCCAACACGGCCGGGATGGATACACGGTCCAGGTGGAACAGATCAGCGGCCTCGCAGCCCCTGACGCCCGACATCCCGCCGTGATGACCGCCGGCTTCCTCGCCTACAGCGCGGGCATGTGGCTGTTCGCCTCGGCGCTCGACGACGCCGTGGGCGGGCGAGGGAGGGCACGAATCGGCCCACACCTCGTGCGTCTCGGCGCGCTCGGCATTGCCGGAGCGGGGATCCTTCGGCGTGACCGGATGCTGCTCATCGACCTCGACGGCGACGAGGTCCAGTCAGGGCAAAACGACCTGCACGATGCGGCCAGCGCGGTGGCCTTCACATCCTTGTTCTTCGCACCGCTCGCCCTGGCGCCCGGCCTCCGACGCCATGCCGACACCCGAATGGTCGCCATGAGCGGCATCGCCGCCACAATGGCGGCCGCAGCCGTCCTCGTGGTCTTTCAGAGCAAGCGGTTCCGCCGGTACAACGGCATCCTCCAGCGTGTCGCCGTCACGCTGCCGATGCTCCCGACCGCCGCCCTGGCCCTCCGCCTCGCCCTCCGCGGTGGACGCGGGTGAGTGCGATCAGCGACGCAGGATCCGCGCTCCGCCGATGCCGGACCCTAGCGCCGAAGGCGCACTACATGCGGGGCAGGGTTGTCGACGAGAGCGACGAGTTCTGCTCTGCTCTCGCGCAACGGCGCTATCAGCGAGCGCCGTTCGCGTTGGTTCCCCCAGGCGCGCCAGGTCCGCCAGACACGGGTGATGTGCTCGAGCATGAACACGGCCACGAGCCCGCACGCGGGCGCGACCAGGAACGAGAGGGCGATCGCCTCCCACGACGGCCACTCGGCCCAGAGACTCCAGACGATCCAGGTCAGGGGGAAGACGATGATCGCCGTGAGAAGTCGGACAGTCCCCTTCGTCACCGGGACGACGACCCGGCGCCCGACTGCGATCACGATCCAGTACGGGATGATGTTGACGACGATCCCCAACACCGCGATCGGTGCGAGCACGACGGCGAACACCGTGACCACGATCGCCCGGACCAGCAAAGGGCCGGCGCGTGTTCGCCCGGCAACGTCGGCATCACCGAGCTTCGCCAGATCGAGGTCGAGTTGGTAACGGGCCGTGGCGTCGAAGACTGCGGCGCGCTCCGGTTCGGGGCGTTCCGCCAGGCGTTGGCCGAGTTCCTCCTGCGCCACGAGAGGAACGGGTTCGAGCGCGGGCATCGCCGGTGTACGTAGAGCCACCGCCGCGGCGCGACCGAACGCTCCACGGTCGCGAACCGTGTCGTACTCGGGCGCCACCGCCCGGAGACGGTCCCCGATCTCCGCAGTGAGTCGACGGACAGCCGTGCGGTTCTCCTCCGACACCTCGTCGCCGTCATCGACGTAGTCGCCGATCTGCTCATCGAGATCGATCGGTTCCCCGACCCGGACTGCCGCGCGTGAACGCAGCGCCAACTTGCTGTCGAAGACCAGACCGATCGGAACGACCATCAAGCCCTCGACGCCCACCGCTTTCGCTCCGAGTGCGATGCGAGCGGCACCGGTGCGCACCTTGTCGAGCGACGGACGATCGTGCGTGGTCCCTTCGGGGAACAGCGCCACGACCTCGCCGCGCCCGAGCACCTCGTGGCACGTTCGGAAGGTCGAAACGTTCTCGGAGGAGTCGTCGCTGCCCGACGGGCTGTCCTCGGGTCGGTGGACCGGGATGATGCCGGCGAGCGCGAGAAACGGCCGGGCCACGACCACATTCCACAGTGAGGCCTTGGCGAGGAACCGCGGCAGGCGGTGCAGGCCCCGGATCAGCAGCACGGGATCGACGAAACCGTTGAAGTGGTTCGCCACCACCAGCAGCGGGCGGTCGCGGGGCAGGCGCTCCAGACCCTCGATCTCGATGCTACGGAACAGGAGGCGCAGCGCCGTGCTGGCGATGACCGCCAGCACCCGGTCGACCGCCCTGCGTACCACGGCCAGGAGGCTACGGCAGGCCCTCCGGGCACCCGGCGACCCTGAGAGAACCCGGGGGTCGGATCGGACGATCGGTTCTACCTACCAGTCAGTAGGGCACTATCCTGCGGGCAGCCAACCCGGAGAACCCCGCCGTGCCGAGCACCTCCACCGCTCCTTCCGATACCCCTGCCACAGAGGCCTCCGCCGGATCCTCCCCCTCGACGGACGTGCCCGACACCCCATCGGGCGACCCGACCGAGACGTTGCGCGGGGCACGCAGTGTCGTCCCGCCGCAGTGCTACGCGCGACCGACGGGGAAAGCTGTCCGGGTGATCATCCGTTCCCTGGCCGTCTACGCGGCCGTCATCGCCCTTCTGGTGGTCAGCGATGCGCTGTGGTTGCTCGTTCCGCTGTGGATCCTTGCCGGACTCGCATTGAGCAGCCTGTTCATCCTCGCCCACGACGCCGCGCACGCGCGCGTTGTTCGCGAACGACCGAGCCAACGCGACCCTCGGACGCATCCTCATGCTCCCGCACCTCCACGTGTATGCGGGGTGGGTCGTGGGACACAACCGCCTGCACCACGGGCACACGGTGCGCGAGAGCGCCGACTTCGTCTGGCACCCCACGAAGCCCGAGGAGTATCGGGCCTGTCGCCGCTCGGGAAGTTGCGTCACCGGATCGAGTGGGGACCGCTCGGCGCCGGTCTCTACTACACGCGGGTCGTGTGGTGGGAGAAGATGATGACGACGAACGCTCCGGCAAAACACCGTCGCAGCGTCCGCGTCGACCTCGCCCTCGTGATCACCTATGCGATCGTCACCACGGCGCTCGCCGTCGCCCTCGGCACCCTGGCCGGTGGATCACCCGCCGCAGGCGTCTGGATGGCACTCAAGGTTCTGGTGATTCCGTGGATGGTCTTCATGTGGATCATCGGCTGGGCCGTCTACGTCCACCACATCGCTCCCGACATCCGCTGGTGGCCCCGCCCCGCGTGGAACGGGTTCCACGGCCAGGTCGAGGGCACGACGATCCTGCACGTTCCCGCTCCACTCAACTTCTTCTTCCACAACATCTTCGTGCATGTACCGCACCACGTGGATCAGCGGATTCCGTACCACGCGCTGCCTGAAGCGGGCGACGCGATCGTCGCCGCCTACGGCGAGACCGTCATCGAGAAGCCCCTCCGACTGCGCGACTACGTGCACAACAACCGACGCTGCAAGCTCTACGACTTCGACTCTCAACGCTGGCTCCCCTACTCCGCATCTTCGTGAAGCCCTAACCTCCCCGGGAAAGGGAGGTCAATACATGCACGAGGTCCGAGGCGTCGTCGCTCTCGGCAAGGGTGAACCGGTCAGCGTCGAGACGGTGCTCGTTCCCGATCTTGGTGGCGACACGCTCTTCAAGGGCGGGCCGGGTGCCACAGGCCGGTCGTTCTCGGATTTCGACACGATCATCGAGTCGATTCGCGACCGGCTTCTGCCGCTGCCGCCCGACACGGTCGTGCACACGGGCCACGGTGACGACACGACCATCGGTGCCGAGGCACCTCACCTCGACGAGTGGATCGCCCACGGTCGCTGACCTCGGCGAAGCGTTGCGACGTTCGAACTCAAGGAGCGTCCGCGAGCCGTTGGTCGAGCCAGGTGTTGTACTGCGCCGTCGCGCGGTTCTGGATGAACTGCACGTGCTCGAGCAGGTCGGAGATCGCCGAGAGGCCACCCGGGAACTGCGGAACGTTGCTCGTGTCGATCTGCCAGAGACCCGTTCCGTCCGCCGGAAGTGTCGGCCCCGCGTGGGGGATGAAGGGAATCGGATCGAGAACCCGGTCGTACAAGGGCAGTTCGGCCAGCGAGGCGAACGCCTCACTCGAGTAGTTGGGGACGAGACCATCACCGATGGCGTACAGGTTCAGTGTGGGCGTGCCCATCTCGGGAATGCGTTCCACGAAGTTGATGGCGTCGCCCTGGTCGACCTCGTGCTGCACCGCGGCAGCGAGCATCGCGGCCTCTCCGGCGGTGGCTCCGGTCGGGATGACACCTCGGAAACCGGTGCCGGTTGCGTTCAGCCCGATCTCCCAGAAGATGGACCCACTGAGTATCGACGTGATCCCGACACCCGCCACGTGCACACCCGCGCCGTCGAGCTCGGGAGCGATGCTGACGAAGCTCATGCCGAGCACGCCACCGAGCGACGTGCCCTCGTAGAGGATCCGATCGGTGTCGAGATCCGCGACACCGTCGGCGTCGAGCGGGTCGAAGAGATTGAACGGCGCGACGTCGAGATCGCCGAGCTCGTTCTCCACGGCCAGGAGCAGCGACAGGTGATCGAGCGGAGACTGCGCGATGATCCCCGTCAGCCTGTCGACCTGCGAGGGCTTCACCAGTTGGAAGATGTAGCCGCCGTCGGTGCCCTGACGTGAGCCGTGGTTGGGCTGGTCGATCCCGATCGTCGTGATGCCGCGGTAGGCGTTCTGTCCGGCGACGACGATCATCGACTCCTTGAAGATCCCGAGGCCGTGGCCGTAGATCGCCACGGGCGATCCGTTGTCCAGTCGCTTGGAGGGCACGTCATCGTGAAGTCGATCCAGCGCTGTGCACCCGCGTCACCGGACTCGTAGCGGATCTGGCCTTCGGCGTCACGGAAATCGGTGACCGGACCTGACCCGTCACGATGGTCGACACGTTGTGAATCCCGAGGAAGTTCGGGAGAGCCCTCACGTTGCGCACCGGATGATCCTGGGCGCGTACTTCGGCCGCCATGGCGTCGAGATCCGACGTGGCGTCGGCCTCGCTCCGGACCGTGAAGGCCGTGGTCGACACAATCCGGTCGGTGCCGAATCCCATGGTCGTCAGGAACGCACGTCCGTCGGGGTCGCCGCCATCGGGGTCGACAGCAAACGGGCCGCCGGCCTGCTTGTACAGGTCGGTCGTGACCGCGGCGACGTAGCGGTGCCCCCAGTTCCAGTGGGTTCGCGACCATGCCTGAATGACGGTCCCGTGACGTCCCCGAAGAGCGCCTTCCTTGCTCTCGTGGACACGCACCGGGGCGCGCTCGCCCGTGTCGAGGTCGTACACGACCACGGCGTCTCCGCCGTCGTCGGGAAGCGTGCCGGGGGCGAGTGACGTCGGGAGCTCGAACACGATCGGTCCCGCAGCGGAGAAGCCGTCGCTGTCGTCAAACAGCTCCGACGGGGAGAAGGAGTCGGGGAGTTGCGCGCGCAGCGCCTCGGGAACGACCTCGTCGGGAACGGCGAGTCGCACACCGGTCGGCGACGTGGGATCGGCAACCGTCCATTCGTCACTCGGGAACGGGAGCCCGCACGCGCCGATCGCCATCGAATGGCACGGCGCGTTCGGAGACGGTGGCTCGGGCGGGTCGACCGGCGGCTTGACAGGGATACACGCCGCGGCCAACAACGCCACGACGGCGCCGCCCACGACCAGTCGTGTCCTCCGACGTCGAGTGCCGATCGTCGCTCGACCGGACAGCCGTTGTCCCGACAGCCGTTGTCCCGACAGATGTCCCACGGAGAGCCTCCCGGTACCACGCAGAGTGGTACGATCATAGCGAAGTGCCCGTAGCCTTCCAAATGGGCGGAACGACGCGACGCCGATGCCGGCAGCCTCCTGAGACTTCGGCTCGGGACTGTTCGGAGCCTCCCGCGTGGCCGGTAGGCTGACGGATCGGTCGCAGAGATTCCCGTTCGTCCACTCGGAGTACCGATGTCGAAACTCGAACCGCCCCGCTGCCACAGCTGCCGTGAGGAGCTCGTCCTCGGCGCCCAGGGTGAGCTGAACCCCTGGTCGTGCCCGAACGGCCACGGTCTCGGGTTCACGCTGAGCGAGTCCTACGAGCGACTCCAGGACGACGAGATCGACCAGCTCTGGAGCGCCGCCTCAGGTGCTTCGGCCCGCGGTGTCCGGTGCCCGTTCTGCTCCGAGACGATGGCCGTCCTCACCGTCGAGGCCGACGCCGACGAGATCCCCGAAGGTGACGAGGGCGACGGCCCCACGACCCACACCGCGGAGCTCGACGTCTGCGTCCGCGACCAGTTCATCTGGTTCGATCCCGGTGAGCTCGAAGTCATGCCCGAGGATCTTCCCGACCCCGAACCGACCGCCGAGCAGAAGGCGGCGTTCGAACAGATCCGGGCCAACTTCCGAACCGGCATGGAAGAGGCGTGGGAGACCCGCGGCGATCAGAAGCTCACCGAGCGCATGTACGACCGCGTGGCGCGCCACCCGAAGCTCCACAGCGCCATGGACAGAGTCGGCGACGTCATCTCCTGATCTCTCGAACGGTGCGCCGTCGGGCTGCGGGTCAGTCGGCCCGCCGACCGACGAACTCGTCCATCGACGTGTTGGCACCGAGGGAGTCGGCGATCGCATCCTGGACGGGGGCGGGAAGGGCCCGCATGGTGGGAATCGTCTTGACGAGCCACGGGGTGAGCAGTCGGCTCCTGTTGCGTTCGATCGCGCGGACGATGCGCTCCACGACCATGTCCTCTTCGAGGATCGGCAGCAGACGGCGGGAAACGAGTCTTCACCCCACGGAACAGACCCGTGTTGACGTAGAACGGGCAGAGGACGGTCGTACGGACCCCCGGCGCGCGGCGTCGCATCTCCTGGCGCAGGGAGTCGTTGAACCCGATCGCCGCCCATTTACTCGACGCGTAGTCGGTGAGCTTCGCCACCCCGGTGAGACCCGAGGCGGAAGCCATCGTGACGACGTGGCCCTCGTTACGCTCGACCATGTCGGGCAGGAACGCGCGGGTCACCCAGAACAACGACAAGGTGTTCACGTCGAAGGTACGCCGAATCTGATCGTCGCTGAGATCGAGGAGCCAGTCGCCACTCACGACACCGGCGTTGTTGACGAGGACGTCGACCGATCCGAGATCGGCCGCCACCCGGGCGGCTGTGGCGTTGACATCGTCCACGTCGGCGACGTTGCACCGGTGGGCGAGCGGAGTCTGCGGGCCCGCGGAGTCAACCGTTTCGCGCGCCTCGTCGAGGCGATCCTCGTCGAGGTCCCACAGAACGACCCTGCCGCCGCGGCGGGCGACCTGGACGGCGATCCCCAGACCCATCCCACTCGCCGCACCGGTGACCAAGGTCGTTCGGTTCGCCAGATTCGTCACGGTCATCTCCTCGGGTTGCACACCGGCGTCATCAGCGCCGGACATCGTCGCACAGGAGTCGATCGGCCGTGCTCTCCGACGCTGCGGTGCCCGTCTCGCGTCAGGAGACCGAGGTCCGGGACAATGGGGGTTCGGCCTCACGAACGTGTTGTCGCGGTCCGCTGCGAGAACGCTCCTGTCCGGCACGCGACAGCTTCCGGCCGCCGGCGAGGACACGAACCACCGTGAGAAACACGACGGCCGCGATCGAGCCGATGGAGAACCACCGGTACAACCCGTTCGTGGCGTCGGTTCCCGCCGTGGCCCCGTGAAGGCTCGCCAGCAGGAACACGGCAAAGGCACTCTGATGGATCCGCTTCCACCACGGGCGCGGGAGACGGCGCATCATCAGCGAGGTGATCTCGACAGCGATCAGGAGGTACATCGCCACCACCCCCGACGCGACCGCCGCGGGTCGCCATCCGGAGGCGAAGGGAACGAGGACCTCGCTCCATCCGAAATGCACGTAGCTGTCCGCGACGAGCCCGAGGACATGGACTCCGGTGAACACGACCGCCAGACCTCCGAGAAAGCGGTGCAGGTCCGTGAGCCAGGCCGGCGTCGGCCTCCCACCCAGGACGCGGGTCGAGAGCAGCAAACCCCAGATCACCGACAGCGCGAGCAACGCCCACACGACGATCCCGCCCGCTCGCGCCACGTACCACCAGGTCTGCGGGCTCATGCGGCCCACTTCGCGAACGACTCGGTCGCGATGCGGCCGCCGTCGGACGTGACGAAGGCGGCCGCGGCTCCGCTCGTCTCGATCAGGGCACGCGCTTCTCGCTCTCCGAGCACGAAGGCAGCCTTCGTCAGCACTTCGGCCCACCATGCTTCGCCGGCGATGACGGTGACCGTGGTCAGCCTCGTCTCGACGGGCTGCCCGGTCGCCGGATCAATCAGATGGTGTCCGAACGAATCGCCCATGCGCCATCGCCGGATGCGGGTCGTGCTCGTGGCGACACCGCCGTCGGCGATCCGAATACTCGTTGCTCGCTCGTACGGGCGACCGGGTTCCTCGATCTCCACGGTCCACGCTCCATCCACCGGACCCTCTCCACGGACACGAACGTCTCCGCCGACGTCGACCATCGCTCCGGACGCCCCGACGGCGATCAACTCGCCGGCGACGAGATCGGCAGCGAGACCTTTCCCGATTCCTCCCGGATCGAGTCGCGTGTTCGGCGGCAGTGTGACAGAGCGAACCTGGGCGTCGAGGACGATCTCTCCACAGCCCGGGGCCGGTTGCCCCGTTTCGCCGGCGGGACGGATCGACGGGAGGTCATCGAAGCTCGCGTCGTAGCCCGCGGCCTCGAGCGAGCCGAGCACCGTGGGGTCGAACGCACCGCAGGTCTCTTTCCACCCGACAACAGCACGCTCCACGAGCCGAAAGGTGTCAGCCGATACGACCACCGGCACGCCCGGCGATTCGTTGAGCTGTACCAGCTCGCTCGTCGAACGGAACCGGCTCCACCTTGCTTCGAGCTGCTCGAGGCGAAAACGTGCGGCCTTGGCCAACCCCTCATCGCCATCGATGACGAGGACGCGCGCCGTGCATCCCATCACCCGGAAGTCGAGGTCAACTACCACGGCTCACGGGCGGAGGTGGGGGCGCCGGTGCGGGAGCAGCCACAGGGGTGGGCGCAGCCACAGGGGCGGGAGCGGCCGACGGTGCGGGTGCCGATGCAGGCGCCGGCGCAGCGGATACGGCAGAAGACGAGCTTCCCGAAGTGGTCCCCGCAGGGGGACCGGTCGGCACCTGGCGACGGACAATCACCCGCACGGTCTTGCGCGGCGGAGGGGGTGCTGTGGTGGGGGAAGGCTCTGTGGCGGGAGCCGCTTCGAGAGTGACGGCCGGTGCCGGGTCCGACGATCCCGCTGTCATGACCGCGATCATGCCGAGCGACGCCGCGAGGCTCAGTCCGGTGATCAGAAACCGAGCGGCAGGCGCTCGACACGCACGGCGACGCGACCTCGTGGACCGCGCTCGTGCCGACGCGGGAGCTGACGCGTCGTCCCCGTCAGTCATCGTCCTCCGAGCCCTCGCGCTCGTCTTCGTGTTCGTCCTCGTGTTCCTCTCCGTGCTCGTCTTCGGGTCCGTCGTCCGAGTCGTCGTCGCGATAGACCCCTCCGGACGTCGCTCCCCCACCGGGCGACGAGGGAACCCGAGTAGGTGCAGGAGCAGCGACAGGAGCCGAAGTGGCCGAATCCCCGGCGACGGGAGCAGTGCTTCCCGGGGCTCCCGAGCCCGGAGCGGATACAGCCGCGGAGACGGGCTCGTCGACGATCACGGTTTCGATCTCGGGTGGTGCAGTCGTGGTCGTGGCTGTATCCGTGTTCACCACGGGACTCAGCTGTCCGACCTTGTCGTTTCCGGCCGAATCGAGGAGGCCGACGTTTGCCCCCACGGCCGCCGTACCGGCCAGCACCGTGGCCGTGATCGCTCCTGCTGTCGCCAGGATCGTTCTGCGTTCCATCATCCACTCCTCGGTTGCTCAGTCCCCACCGTAGGAAATCGGATCCCACGTGCTGTCCAGCGCTGGGTAAAGATTCGGCCAAGAAGGCCGCGAAGACCTGCCACGTGGACAAGAGTGGGACGATGCGCTTGTTGCTCGTCGAAGACGACGACTCGATCGCCGAACCGATGATCGAGGGGCTGCGACGTGACAGTTTCGACCTCGAGCGCGTCGCCACCGGTTCAGCAGCCCTGGAAGCTCACGGCTACGACTTCGTCCTCCTCGACCTGGGGCTTCCGGACATGGACGGCGCGGAGGTCTGCCGGAAACTACGAGAGGAATCGGACGTGCCGATCATCGTCATCACGGCACGGGGCGACGAGATCGATCGTGTGCTTCTCCTCGAACTCGGGGCCGACGACTATCTCGTCAAGCCGTTCGGGTTTCGGGAGCTCACTGCACGGATCCGTGCGGTGAGTCGCCGTGCCGTGACACGAACCAGCGAGGGTTCGCCGACGAAGATCGGGGCTCTCGCCATCGACCGGCGCACCCGCCGGGCGATCCTCGACGATGAGGAGCTCCAGCTCACTCCGAAGGAGTTCGACCTCCTCGCTCTGCTCGCTTCCGACGCCGGCGCCGTGCTGGACCGTCCGCGGATCATGGACGAAGTGTGGGACCAGCACTGGTACGGGCCGACGAAGACACTCGACGTGCACGTCGCGTCGCTCCGCAAGAAGCTCGGTGATCCGGCATGGATCGAAACGGTCCGCGGCGTCGGCTTTCGACTCGTCGACCCCTCGTGACCCGCCGACTGCTCCTCACGTATCTGACGATCACGGCCTTCGTGCTTCTGATCCTCGGTATCCCCCTCGGAATCAACTTCGCGAACACCGAACGAGAGCAGCTCGCCGCAGACATCGAACGCGACGCCACTGTTCTCGCAACCCTTGTGGAGGACCAGCTCGAGACGGGTACCGGGCCCGAACCGTTGCCGGTGGTGGTCGACTATCAGGACCGCACGAACGGGCGCGTCGTGGTCGTCGACGCGGACGGGCTGGCCGTCGCTGATTCGACAGACCCCGAGGGAGCACCGCGCGACTTCTCGACACGACCCGAGATCGACACGGCGCTGTCGGGAGAACGGAGCTCGGGTACCCGGTTCTCCGAGACCCTCGACCAGAGGATCATCTACGTGGCCGTCCCGGTCGCGTCGAGTGGCACGGTCCACGGAGCCGTTCGCATCACCCATGACACGGCCGAGTTGGACAAGAGGATCCGAAAGAACTGGTTGACACTGGGTCTCATCGGCATCGTGGTCCTCGGCGCCGTCACCGTCGTCGGTTTCATCCTCGCCCGCTCCGTGACGCGGCCTGTCCGGGCGCTCGCCGTGGCCTCGGGTGCACTTGCCGCCGGTGACCTCGCCGCGCGTGCCGAAATCGACCGAGGGCCCCCGGAGGTCCGCGCCCTTGCCCGGCAGTTCAACGAGATGGCGGAACGCCTCGAGAAGCTCGTGGGTTCGCAACGAGCCTTCGTGGCGGACGCCTCGCACCAACTCCGAACGCCACTCACGGCTCTCCGGCTCCGGCTCGAGAACCTGGAGTCGACCGCGCCCGCCGGCGCTTCGGCAGACCTCGAGGCCGGAACCCGGGAGGTTGCACGGCTCGGTCGACTCGTCGAAGGGCTGCTGGCCATCGCCCGTGCAGAAGGCATGCGGCCCGAGCGGCGACCTGTCGACGCCGCGACCGTCGCCCGAGAGCGTGTGGAGGCGTGGGCGCCTCTCGCCGAGGAACGCGGTCTCCATCTCACTCTCGACGCCGAGCACGATGCGCCGGCACTCGCTGTCGAGGGAGCCCTCGACCAGGTCCTCGACAATCTGCTCGACAACGCGATGGAGGCAACTCCCGACGGCGGCACGATCACCGTGACCGTCGACACCGACGAGGACGGAGTCACGATTCACGTGATCGACGACGGACCCGGCATGAGCGACGACGAACGTTCCCGCGCGTTCGACCGGTTCTGGCGTGGTGCCGAGGGTGACGCGGCGGGATCCGGCCTCGGACTCGCCATCGTTCATCAACTCGTGTCGGCGAGCGGTGGGCACGTCGAGCTGCACGACGCTGCTCCGACGGGGCTGGACGTCGTCGTCCGTCTTCTCGCGGCGTCGATCAGCGCGCCGCTGACCGCGGACGGGTAGCGAGACCCGCAGGTATGGCGCCACGGGCATTTCTCGCTCGCCGGCAGGAGGTACCGTCACGCCGTGATCACACCGCTGCGCGTCACTCTCGTCTGCTGCGTCCTTGCTGTCGCCGGATGCTCCGGTTCGGGCTCTGACAGCACGGCAGAATCGAGCACGACGACCTCCGAAACGGCCCCGCCCACCGCCGAGATCGTCGCAACCCGAGGTGACATGCCTGCGGACGTGGCTGACGAGCTCGAGAGCGCTGTCGTCGACGTCATGAACGAGGCGGGTATCCCCGGCGCCTTCGTCGGCGTATCGGTTCCGGATCTCGGACGGTGGGAGGCAGTCGCGGGCACCGCCGACCTCGACACCGGTGAGCCCGTGGAGTTCGGCTTCCACTGGCCCGTGCGGAGCCTCACCAAGTCCATGGTCGTCACGCGGCTACTCCAGCTCGTCGACGAGGGGACGGTGGGCCTTGACGACACCGTCGACCAGTACATCGAGGGTGTGCCGAACGGCGACACGATCACACTCCGTCAGCTGGCCGACATGAGCGCCGGCCTTCCGAACTACACAGCGACCGACGCCTTTCTCGAGTCGTTCACGAGCGATCCCGACCAGCTCTACACCATCGAGGATCTCAACGGGTTCGCCTTCACCGGGGAACCGGAGTTCCCTCCGGGTTCGGAGCACTCGTACTCGAACACGGACACGAACGTCCTGGGACAGGTGATAGTCGCCGCCGGCGACGCTCCACTCGGTGACCAACTCGCCGTTGACGTCTTCGAGCCACTCGGGATGAACAACACCGAATATCTCCCCGATGCGCTTCCCGAACCTGCAGCGACCGGCTACCAGCCCGGGCCCGACGGATACGAGGAACCCCCCAACAACTTCTCGGGGATGGGCCCGTCCGGTGCGGTCGTCTCGACGAGCGACGACCTCTTCATCTGGGCGGAGGCACTCGGCACAGGCACTCTGATCTCCGAAGAGCTCCAGGAGGAACGGCTGGTGGCGGAACCGCTCGTCGAAGGTCCGGTGTACGACGCCTACGGCCTCGGGATCGGGACGCGACTCGGGTACTGGGGACACACGGGTCAGGGTCTCGGATTCACAGCGCTCGCGATGCGCGATCCCGACACCGACGCCACGGTCGTCGTCCTCGCCAACGCCTCGGAAACCGAGCCGCAACCCATGGACGGCATCTTCGCTGCCGTTGCCGGGGTTCTGGACGCACCGTGAACGCTGAGCATCGCACTCAGCGCGGCCGATGAGCCCGCGCCCGCTTCCACAACCGACCGAGCCGTCCGGCGTACTCGACCACATCGACCCGGGAACGTCGATCATCGTCCCCTTGGCCGCCGGTGAGCCGACGGCCGTGGTCGACGCCATCGAAACGGCGGGAGACCGGCTCAGCGGTGTGACGATCCACCAGATGCACGCGTTGGTCGACAGACCGTCGATGGCCGGCGCGTTCCCCGGCAAGCTGGAGCACGTCTCCTATTTCCTCTCCCCGGTCACACGCCCGCACTTCCATGCCGGGACACTCGACCTCGTCCCGTCCAACTTCTCGGAGGTCCCGCTCCTTCTCGACCGCCTCAACGGCCCCAAGCTCGTCGTCGCTGCCGTGTCGCCACCCGACCAGCACGGATACGTGTCGCTCGGCACGAATGCCGACTACACGGCGTCGTTCATCGGCAAAGTCCCGTTCTTCGTCGAGGTCAACCACCGGATGCCGCGGACATTCGGCCGCAATCAACTCCATCTCTCCCAACTGGCGGGATGGTGCGAAACCGAGCGTCCGCTACCGACGGTCGACTCCCCCGAGCCCGACGCCGTCGACCGCACCATCGGAGAGCTCGTCGCCGAGCGCATCTCGAACGGCGCGACGATCCAGGCCGGCATCGGGAAGATTCCGAACGCCGCGCTCGATGCTCTGGTCGAACACCAAGACCTCGGTGTGCACTCGGAGCTCCTTTCTGACGGGCTCGTCGGTCTGATCGAGGCCGGAGTCGTCACAGGCATCCACAAGCTCCGACGCCGTGGCCTGGTCGTGGCGACGTTCTGTCTGGGAACGCAGGCCGTGTACGACTTCATCGACGAGAACCCGATCGTCGACCTGCTGCCCGTCGATGTCGTCGCGGACCCTCGCTACATCGGCCAGAACAGCGACTTCGTGTCGATCAACGCGACCACGGAGATCGATCTGCTCGGGCAGTGCGCGTCGGAAACGATCGCGGGACGACTGTGGTCGGGTTCGGGCGGTCAGGCGGACTTCGCCCGAGGTGCGATGTACTCCGAGAACGGCCAGGGGTTCGTGGCGCTGCCATCCACCGCCCGCGACGGTTCCGTGAGCAGGATCACCGCGCAGCTCACACGGGGGTCGGTCGTGACGACGATCAAGAACACGATCGACAACGTCGTCACCGAGTGGGGCGTGGCTGAGCTGCGCGGTCGGTCGGTCCGTCACCGCGCCCGCGCACTCATCGACATCTCGCACCCCGACTTCCGCGACCAGCTCGAGAAGGAAGCCCGCGAAATCGACCTCCTCTGATCGATCGAGGAATCCGGCCCGACGGGTGTTACGTCGAGATGCGGAGGTCGGTGGTGTCGAACGCCTCGATCACCGCGAGGCGGTTGATCTGGTTCGTACCCTCGTAGATCTGGTTCAGGCGAGAATCGCGCATCGCCTTCTCAGCCCGATTGGCCGAGAGTGAACCGTGGTCGGCGAGGAGGTCCATCGCGCGGTTGGCGACGGCGAATGCACGGTCTCCACAGAACGCCTTCGCCGCGCTCGAGACTCCCTGTGACGACGGACTGTGGCGTGCGGCCTGCCAGACCATTCCCCGCATGGCGGACACGTCCAACCACATGTCGGCGACGGCAATCTGCACCTCCTGGTACGAGAGCGCTGCTCTTCCACCGAGACGGACCCGACGCGTGAACTCGATGGCGGCCTCCAGGGCACTCTGTGCGATACCGAGCGCGATCGCGGCGACGGGCACTCGCGAGTAGTTGAGAACGTTACGGTTCAGCGCCCAACCCGAGCGTTCGGCGCCGACACGATTGTCCTCGGGAACGAACACGTCGTCGAAGAACAGCTCCGTCGCATCCGAGGCACGCTGGCCGAGCTTGTGCTCGCTGCGCCCCGTCCGGAAACCCGGTGCCCCCCGCTCCACGACGAAACAGGTCCAGTCGTCCTGGACATGTGCGACCCTCCCGTCGTCGGGTTCGAGGGCAGCGAAGACCGCGACCAGATGGGCGTGGCGACCGCCTGAGATGAAGATCTTCTGTCCGTTGAGGACGTAGCCACCGGCGCAGCGGCGTGCCGTGGTCACGAACCGTGCGGTGGGCGCGCCTTCGGTGTCTTCCACGTCCGAACCGGCTCCCGGTTCGGTGATCGCAAACGCCGCGAGACGTGGATTTCCCGACCGGTTGGCCCTGCACAAGGGGACGAGCCAGCGCCGGATGGCGGTGAGGTCCCCGCTCAGCATCAGGGCCGCCGCTCCGAGATCGTGGGCCATCACCGCCAGACCGAGACCGGCACACCCCGCG
Source organism: uncultured Actinomycetes bacterium (assembly GCA_963704035.1). Lineage (GTDB taxonomy): Bacteria > Actinomycetota > Acidimicrobiia > IMCC26256 > JAOSJL01 > JAOSJL01. Next base: position 942,560 of record CAVPGR010000004.1, read on the forward strand.
CTGAACTCCTCGGCCTTCAGTGCCGTGTGGAACATCAGGCCGGTGGGTATCGACATCACGGGCATGGTTCCGAGTGGCGCGGGAAGCTGTTCTGATTGGAAGCCGCGCTTGGCCGACTCGGTGAGAAGTGGCCACGGGTCGTAGCTCTCGGGGTCGGCGTCGATCTCCGGGCCAACGGACGAGAGGTACCGACGTGCGAAGTCGCGGTACGCACGTCGGCGGCGGCGAAGCGACCGGGGCAACGTCGCCGTGTCGCGCTCCCACAGGTCGAGGACGCCCGTGTCGTAGAGCTTCCGACCGAGCGGAGCGAGCCGGTCCACCGAGTGTCGCAGGGCCGAATCCACTACACGGCGCCGTTCTCGATGAGACCGTCCAAGAGGAGGAGCAGTTGCTCGCGACTGCCGTGGCGCGATCGGAGTGCGCTCACGTCGCGCAGACGCTTCGACAAGCCGAAGTCATCCATGTACCCGTAGCCCCCGAGCGCCTGAACACAGTTCGTCACGGCGCGGTGGGCATGCTCGCCGACGGCCAGCCGACAGGCGATCGCCCAGCGGAGCAGCACGTCGTCGCGGATCGTGTCGAGTGGTTCGTCAGCGTGTGTTGCCAACACCGCGTTCATCACCGCGACGTCGTGGTCGGCTTCGGCGAGGAGGAGCTGCACCGCGGCATGGCCCGAGATCATCTGACCGCCCTGGTAGCGGCCCTCGGTGTACGTCCGGGCATCGCTCAGCGCACGGCGGGACGAGCCGAAGGCCATGGCCGACTGGCCCAACCAGTCACACGCCACAACGCGGGTCGCAATCCGAGCAGCCCGGCCTCCGATCGCGACGACTGCCCCGTCGGGAACGGGTACACCGTCGAACGTGACCTCGTACTGCCGAAGCGCGCGGACGCCCACGCGCGCACCGACGTCGGCGATGTGAACGCCTGAAGAGTCGGCGGGAACGGTGACGACGGCCCACTCGCGCCGTGCGGCCCTGCGGGCGCCGGCATCGCCTTCGACACCGGCTGAGTCCACCGGCGCGACCACCACGAGCCAGTCGGGACGCTCCAACGCCCACACGAACGGCGAAGCTCCGTGCACGCACGGAGGCGCTGTCGCCGATTCCGCAACGTATCGAACGCCATCTCGGAGCGTCCGCTCGTCGAAGGCCACGCCGTAGCGCGGGACGAACACCGCTGCCGTCGCGACGCGCTGTCCCGGAGAGACCCCGGCGACGGTTCCGAACCAGCCGTCGAGGGCGAGGCAACCGATGCCCTGTGCGTGCACCGCTGAGGCGAGCCCGGCGCACGACTCTGCCAGAGAAGCGAGCGCCACGAACGAGATCCGGCAACCGTCGCCGAGCACATGGCGCCCCCAGACACCCACGTCATGTCCTACGCCGGCGGGCGCCGGGTCGGCGACGAGGTCCATCGCCGCCAACTCCCCGAGAAGCGAAGGGACGGCGTCGAGGTCGCCGTCGGGACCCCGGTCGTGGCCCGGCCCGAACAGCGTGTCGGTCGCGTGTTCACCGAACCGGGTGAGGCTCTGCTCGATGAGAGCGAGATCGTCGGTGGCGACCACGTGCGCTACTCGGCGATGAGTGACTCACGTCCGGGGTCGGGAACCGACGCCTCTGTCACCACGTATTCCGGCCCGCCCGCGTAGCGAATCGTGTGTCGACCTGTCTCCGCGGTCGATCCCTCGAAACCGTCGTACGGACGGTCGGTGTCACCGATGATCTGTCCCGCCGGGAGGATCGCCGCGTGATCGACGTAGCTCTTCGTCGCGATCGACTCGGTGGAGAGGTCCAGCGTCCTTCAACTCTTTCGCAACCGGGTGGTCGCCGAGCTCGAGGCGTCCGTACGAACGGCCGATGCCGGCGTGGTACGTGCTGCGGACGGGGAGCTCGGTCCGGATCAGAGCGCCGTCGTTCTCCGAGTAGGTGACGATCGGCTTGCGATCCTGAACGACGCGTCCGCGACGCTCCACGTCCAGGGAAAGGACGTCCTGGCCGTCTTCGCGCAGCTCGACGCGGTGCACTTCCGGCCGGAAGTCGAAGGCCATGTCGGCCACGAACTTCGGGTAGCCCCACACGACCCGGCCCGCCTCTCGTGCGATCCGCGTCGTCACAGGTAGATGCAGGACGAACGCCCCGAAGCCCGGATACCTCGCCTCGAGCATCGCAGGAAGTACCGGCGGGGCCTGTCGGTCGAGAGTGCAGAGAGCGGCGACACCGATTTCGCCGTAGGGGCCTACGCCGGTCTCGATGTAGTTGTACGAGACGACCGCGATTGCGGCGCGACCTCCCGGCACCGTCACCGGATGCAGTCGATCCGATGGCAGTACCGCACGTGTCGCGTCGAGGTCCGCTGAAAAGACACCGAACGAACAGTCCGTACGGTGGTACAGGATCGGGAGCTCGATCTCGGTCATCCGGATGTCGACGGTCTGTGGAGCGCCGGCACCGGCAAAGAAGCCACCTTGTTCGCCGCCGTCCCGCTTCGCGCGCAGCCATCGGGTGGCGCCGTAGCCGGCCAGTGCTCCGCCTGCTACAAGTGCCGCTGCTCGTCGCAGTCGCCCCATCCGCCTGTCTCCCTCTTCCGCGGTTCCGGGCCGCAAGGTACCCGACCTGGAATGGTGCACGACAGGTCGTGCGCCCGGCCAGGGACCTTCGACCCGTGGTGTGTCCCCGATCCAGGCTTCCGGTTCCTCTGAGTGATCCCGGCGGGGATCCTGTCAGGCGGGTGATCCTTCCGGATCGGCTTCGATGACGGCGCGCAGCCGGAGGCCGAACGTCAAGAGCCCGAGCAGGATTCCGACGCCCATCGCCGGGGTCGAGACCCGCTTCATCCACGCCAGATCCGCGAGCAGCCCGAGCATGAAGCCGACGAGCCCGCAAGCGGTGAGCCAGAAGATCCACTGGTCGGCCCACGCGAGCACACCGCGCCGCTCAGCCGTGATCGCCGTCAACAGGCCGAAGATCGCCATCGTCATGACGCCGACGAACATCATGTGGTCGAGCACCAGGAGAAGTCTCGTCGGTACGAGATCGAAATCGCCCTCGTAGCGAATCACCAGATACGCGAAGTAGACGATGTTCGCCACGATCGCCAGCGCGCTGAACGTGAAGAACCGCGCCGGTGACGGCTCGGCCCAGTTGGTCGCGCGCATCGCACGCCCGTTGCGGACGAGGAACAACACCACTGCTGCGATCTCCAGAGGAAGGCTGAGCCCGATCAACGGGGGCGCATCGAGAAGGAGACCGACGACCAGGATCACACTCCCTGCGAGCAGCGACCCCATCTGCCAGAGGCCGGCGCGATCGGCCGGCGTGCCGAGCGTGTCGGGCCGCAGCCACCACTCCGTCACCGACATGCCGACGGGAAGAAGAAACCCAACGACCATCGTCGCGGGGTGAGCGTCTTCGCCGCCCTCGGGGAGGAGACGATGACCCGTAGAGATCATGAAGGCGTAGAGAACCCCGAAGACCGCGCCGGTGACGGACGTGAAGAGCGCAACGAGCATTCCCCAGTGCGGCGTGCTGAGAACACGGTGCCGGGCACGCGCGACCGTCCAGACGAAGTAGGCAGCGATCACGAGACCCGTGATCGTTCCCATGACAGGCCGGAATGTGCCGACCGTCGTCCAGAACGCCACGACGTAGACAGCGATCACGACGACAGACAACGGGGCAAGCAGTCGGGGCAGCGACTCCTGCCAGCCACTCACCTCGCCGTCACCGAACAACCACAACACCGATGCAAAGACAGCGATCGTGATCCACCCGAGCGTGCCGGCGTGAACGTGGGTGAGGATCGTCTTGATGTCGAAATCGACGAGATCGGCGCCGTTCAGAATCCCGATGACGACTGTCACGACGAAGATGACCAGAGCCGCCGACAACAACACCGTGATCTGGTAGCGGTACCGCTGCTTTGCGAGTTGGTTCATCGGCCGATTATTCGCGTCCTGGGAACCACATTCAAGCGCCGGACGCCCAATGGGTCGAGACCTACGGCTCGATCAGTGTGGGGGTGCCGAAGACGTCCAGCGCTTCGAGGAACTCCCTCGCCACTGTGATATCCCCCGAAACCACCGTGACGAGTCCTTCGCTCACCATCTGATCGAGCCGGTCTGCCGAGGCGATCGCCTCCAGCAGCTCGTGGCGCGTGAGCTCGACCACCACATCAGCGCCGCCCTCTGAACTGCTGTCGAGCTGTTGATGGTGAACCGTGCTGTGGCTGACACCCAGGAGGTGCGACTCACCGAGATCCGACAACCGCCAGACGATGTGTGCTGTCGACCGGAACCGGGACGGATCGAAACGAACGCCCATCATGTCGACGAGTTGTTCGCCGCTCATGGCGTGGCCGAGCTCCCATGGGTGCCAGCGACCCAGGTCGAGGGAACCGTGGCGCAGCTCGAACGCGCCGGTGAGATACGCGTTGCGCCAGGTTCCCGACTCCGCCTGATAGGCAAGCTGCTCCATCGCGTCGGCCGAGAGCCGGCGCGCCTCCTGGTTCTCGGGATCCGAGAAGACCACGTGCTTGAGAAGTTCGACCACCCACCGGTAGTCGCCGGCGTCGAAAGCCTCTCGTGCACCGGCGATGACCGTGTCGGGCCCACCCATCATCTCGACGTATCGCTCTCCGGCTTCCACAGGAGGCAGCGGATGCAGGTTTGCGGGATTGCCGTCGTACCAACCGAGGTACCGGGCATAGACAGATCGCACGTTGTGCGAAACCGTCCCGTAGTAGCCGCGGACATGCGAGTACCGGGCGAAGCTTTCGGGGAGCTCGAGCTCCTCGGAGATCTCGTCGGGCGTGTAGCCGTGGTTCGCCAGTCGGAGTGCCTGGTCGTGCATCCAACGGTAGACGTCGCGTTGAAGGCTCAGAAACTCACGGACGTCGTCGCGGCCGAAGCGCGGCCAGTGGTGGCTGGCGAACATCGTGTCGGTGTCGTCACCCCAGAGGAGCATCGCCTCCTGGATGTACTTGCTCCATGCGAGCGCGTCACGGATCTTGGCGCCGCGCAGTGGATACAGATTGTGGATGTTGTGGGTGCAGTTCTCGGCCATGCACAGGAGGTTCCGGTCCGGGAAGAAGAAGTTCATCTCCGCCGGAGCCTCGGCGTCGGGCGTGTTCTGGAAGACGACTCGGATCCCGTCGAGTTCGAGTTCTGCACCGGTCTCGGTGATGAGTTCGGTGGGTGCGATGAGGCGCGACACGCCGATCGGCATTCCCTGGCCGAGGCCGACATCGACCTGACCACGCGGACCGGGGGTCAGCAGCGGACCGAACTGGTACTGAGCGCGGCGGGCCATGATCGGGCCGGCCAAAGCGTTCTCGCCCACGACCTCGTGCATGAAACCGTCGGGGGCGACGATCCGGACATCACCGGCCTCGACCGCCTCCGCCGTCGTGACGCCGAACACGCCCCCGAAGTGGTCGAGGTGGCTGTGCGTGTAGATCACCGCCGTGACCGGGCGCTCCCCGAGCGTGTCGTTTGCCAACGCCAGGCACGCCGCGGCCGTCTGTTCGGTCGTGAGTGGATCGATGATCAGCCATCCGTTGTCGGCGGCCATGAATGTGATGTTGCTGATGTCGTATCCGCGCGCCTGCCACACGCCGCCGGCGACCTCGAACAGGCCGTGGATGGCGTTCAGTCGACCCTGGCGCCACAGACCGGGGTGGACCGTGTCGGGCGCGGGATCGTCCGTTCGCAGGAAGTCGTGGGACGCCACGTCCCACACGGGCTGCCCGTTCAGTTCGATCCGACCCGTAGGATGCTGCGCCACGAGCCCACGGCTCGCACGTCCGAAGTCGCCCGCGTCGTCGAAGTCGACGACCGCCGCCGAGAGCCGCGCCCGCGTCGCGACGGTCGCCGCCTTCGGCTCGAGCCCGTCACCGACAGCACCCTCACCTGCCATGAATCTCCCAAACGCCGCGCTCTCAACCAGGTGGAGCTTCGCAGAGGGAGCAATCGCCGTCGAGAGCTCGAGATCGAGCGCTACGGAGCCGACATCCTCAGCGCCACTCGCGGCTGATCGACGAGGCCGTCCATCGTGCGACGCGCCACACGCCCCAGGGGTCCTGCATGTGAGCGCCTTCGTTCCAGCGCACCTTCCGCACACCGCCGTCCTCGGGGTAGCGCAGGTTGAACGCGAAGCACGACGTGCCTTCGGTCAGTCCCCCCTTGCCGTCGCTGACCCACACCCGACAGTCCTTGGCCTGGAGCGCCCGCCACCAGCTGACGTGGCCGGCTCCGGTCATCGCCGCCACGATCCCTGCGTCGTAGCTGACCCGATTGGTGCGAGTCCTGCGGGCAAAGGGCGGCGGTGACACCACGTACGGTTCCGCTCCGAGCGAACGCACGTCAGCGATCGTCGCCTCGAGCTCGCGGTTCCAGGCGCGGTGCCACGCGTCTGTTCCGACATTCGATGACGAGAGGTCGTTGCCGGTCCACGCCATCACGACGATGTCGGCACCGGTCTCTCTAATGGCGTCACGCACACGGCGGCGAGCCGGATCGGCGAGCAGACTCTCGCCCTTCACGGCGCGAAAGTGGACCGTCGCGTGGAGACCGTCGCGTTCGAGTTCGGCCTTGATCGCGGACTCGGCCTGCCACATGATCGAGTCACCCATCAGAACGACCGTTCGGCTCTCGTCCGTGGTCGCGAGTGGTCGAACGGGTTGCACCGTGGCGATGCCGCACGCTGAGAGGGCAAGCGCCGCGACGAGGCCGCACAAGATCCGACGCGCTGTCTGACTCCGCATGAACCCGCCCGTGGTTCGCCCCGTTGTCCGACAGGCACTCTAGGCCCTATGTCAGCTTTATCGTCAATCTGACAATATGACCGTTGATTCTGTTTTCTACCCAGTGGCGGGCTCGAGTTGGACGACCTTCCAATCGGCGATGCCCTCGACCTCAGACGGCGCGGCGTCGGTGATCAGGATGACCTCGGTCGCTTCGTCGAACTCGGGATAGGAATCACCCTCGGTGAAGGCGGTGAAGTCGCGCGGGGCGTAGGGCGTGACGTCGCCGAGATCCAGGGAGTCCGACCAGCTGTGGATCGCCTCCTTCTCGGTCACGAGCGCGAACTCGGCGTACCGGCGGTTGTCGATGTCGTCGAGCTCGCCGGGGACCTGCCGCCACACCTCTTCCATCGGGAAGGAGCTGTCGACCACCACCAGAACCCGGTCGGGGTTGGAATTGCGCCACAAGTGGTAGCCGACGCTGAACGTCCCGATGACGACGACCACGATGCCCAGCCAGATGGCGAGCGCCTTCACCACACCTGCCCGGCGCGCCTAGAACTGGGCATTGAAGAGAGCTCCGATCTCGTATTCGACGTCCTCCGTGTCGGCGTTGAGGCTCGCCGCCTCGACGAGCGACGCGACCCGTCCGAGCTCGTCGAGATCCGCCTCGAACCCGATCGTGTACACCGGGATGCCGAGCCCCTCGATGACCGGCTGGACCTCTTCGAAGGTGTACCCATCCCTGGTTTCGCCGTCGGTCAGCACGAAGAGCAGTGGTTTGATCTCGGGATTGGTGGCCTGCGCGTTCAGCAGCATGTCGAGGCCGACGAGGATGGCGTCGTACATGGCGGTACCGCCCTGAGCCTCGAGATCCTCGGCGGCAGCGACGAACGCGGCTCTCTGATTGAGGTCGAACTCGGCGATCGGAAGCCGCCTGACGACCTCGTCGTTGAACTGGACGAAACCGATCGAGTTGTCGGGTGTGATGAAGCCCGCTCCGGCCGTCAGGGCGGCCTGGAGAGCCTGGATCTTCTCGCCGTTCATCGATCCGCTGTTGTCGGCGACGAAGACGCCGACGACCGGGCGTCCGGCATCCTTCTTCTCCTTCCAGACCTGCTGAGCGGCAATCATCGTCTCGCCCGAAGGCAGTTCGTAGCCGGACTCGTAGTCGAAGGGAGGGTCGAATCCGAAGTCGGCCGCGAGCTCGCGGTACTCGGGGCGCTCCGCGAACGATCCGAAGAGCTCGAGGGCCTCGGCCGTTTCGGGCGCCGGGGTGCCGACCGCGTAGAGCGGGTTGTCGTGGGTGAACCCGAAGGGCGTGAACTCGTATCCCGATTGCAACTCCTCGGTGTTGACGAACGTCTGGTACTCCATGACGAAAGCGTCGAGGCTCCGGTCCTGCTCGACCGACTCGCGCATCTGCAACGTGGTGAGAGCAACGAACGGGACGTTCTCCTGGAAACGTTCGAAGGTGCTGACGACGTCGGGATCGAGCATCCGCGCCTCGTCGCCATCGGCGAAGGATTCGAGGACGGTGACGAGGAAGTTCAGACCGGTGCTGCTGGCGAAGGGATCGGTGTAACCCATCACGAGATCGCCACCGGCGACGTCGTCGATCACGGCAGCTGCGTCGAACTCTCCGGTCTCGCCCAGGGCCTCGGCAACCTCCGTCTTCATGACGACACCGGCCACGTTGCTCACGAGGGATTCCCGCACGGGCGTCATTTCGGCGCCACTCGCTTGGGCCATCTCGATCCACAGGTGGTTGGACGGCGTGAACGCGTCGGGTAGGTAGGTCTCTGAGGAAATGAACTGATAGCCGATTCCTGACGGGATATACCGGACGGCGACCTTGGCCTCCGTGCCGTCGGCCAGTCGGATGTCGGCGTTGTTGAACGCGTTGGCGACGGCCACCAACCAGCTGTCGGTACCTTCTCCGGTCTTCTCGGTGGAACCGAAGATCTCCACGACCGTTCCCCCTGACGGAGGGTCGACGACGAGCGGGAACTCGTTGATATCCGGGAGACTTTCCGCCAGATCACTCTCGGCCCCGATCTCCACGGGAGCCCGCCGGTCGACCGTGTCGTCGGTGACGGGGACGTTGTCGAGGAGATGATTCAGCTCCTCGGCCGCTTCGGCCTCCGTCAGGTCTCCTTTCGGACCCCCACCCCCGCACGCTGCCGCGCCCGCCACGAGCACGATCACGAACGCCATCCAGCGCCGCCGCCGTCCTGAGATCATCACTTCGCCTTTCCTCTCACGCGATTGACGGCTATCCGGCTTCCAATTCGAGTAGCGGCTCGGTGACCTGCACCTCTTCCATCCGGCGAATCGCTTCCTCCCCCTCGGACGTCAGCTGGTCGAGCTCGTCGATGCCGGCCGCCATCTGAGGCAACGCCTCACGCCGGTACCGCGAGATCTCGTCGATGGCGGCGTTGATGTCGGCGAACGCCGACTTGAGGGCTTCCATCTCCAGCATCGCGCCGGCAGCCTGCGTGTGGATCTCGGTGCCCTGCGTGCGCAGCTGCTCAGCAGTACCTGCGATCAGATCCGACGTCGTCTTGTTGATCATCGAGATCTTGTCGAGGACGATCTTCTGGTGCGCCAGCGCCAGAGCGACCGTCACCGCCACCTGGAGGGCGCTGATGGTCACGTCGAGAGCACGGTCGACACCTCGGATCAGTTCGCGGTTGTTCCGGACGATGAGCTCGGTCGCGAGCACACCCTGTTGGTTGACGGCGAGCTGCTGTTGGAGATCCATCGTCCGCTGGCGAAGCGGGAACAGCAGTTCCTCTTCGACGAACTTGCGCTTGGCATCGTCAGCGGCGATCTCCCGATCCAGCTTGTCCTGGAGCTTCTGGTCCAGTGCCATCCCGAGCTCGGCCTGATCCTTCAGCTTCTCAGTCAGATCGAGCATCGCCTTCTGGTCTTCGCGCAGCGTCACGTTGTCGCGCGTGAGCTCGTCCCTGCCCTTGTCGAGCGAGTTGATGATGGCGTCGATGACCGTCTGCGAGCTCTCGAACTTCGTGAAGTAGCGCTTCAGCGGTGTGCCGACTCCCGGGATCATTCCCAGGAACCGTGTGAACCAGCCGGGCGACAGGTCGACCTTGTTGGGATCGAGATTTTCGACCTGGATCTTGAGGTCGACGAGCCCCTTGGCCACCGGGCCACCTTCGTCCGAATGCCGCGTGAGCTCCTTCACCGGCGCGCGGAGCATCTCGCTTCGCGACGCCGCGCGGCGCTGGAGGTCGCGCCCCATGGTCTCGACGGCGGACCGACCACGGTCGACCGCGTCGGTATCGGTGACGTCGACAGAGAGAAGACGGTCGGCGTACTCGGCGGCGCGCGCCTCGATTTCGGGGTCGATGGCGTCCTCGACAGGGACGGGGAGATCCAAACCCTGTTCGGCCTCGGCGACATCGAGACTGAGATTCAGCGGTTGGACCGCCACGGCCTTCGAAGCACTCGATTCGTCTGTACTCATGGCTCGTTCCTCCAAGGATCTCTCGATTGGTCGGTACTCATCGCGAGCGCGTACTTGCTCGCCCGCACAGCGAGCGCTTCGAGTTCCGCCACGGCGACGTCGGCGTCTTCGGACGCGTGCTCCCGCCCGATCGGCGCGTCCGCCAGTGCCGTGGCGGTCGTGTCGAGAGCGGTGATCGCTGTCTCGTTCTGGGCGAGCAGCTTCGCCACACGCTCGGTCTGACGGTCTCGCAACGCCCGCCTGTTCTCGAGCGTCGCGATCTCCTCCCGCCCCTTCCCGGCGTCGCCGCCGCTCTCCAACTCGGCGAGGCGATCATTGAGACGGTCCTCGTCGATGTTGCTCACACTCCGGAGGGAGATCGCGACTTCACGGAGCTTGTCGACGCTTCCCGAGTAGACGTTGTGCGCAGTGCCGAGATAGCGGCTGTAGGTCATCTCGCCGGCGTTGAGGCGCTCGCGCAACACGTCGGTCAGGCTCTCCAGCCTCGTTCCGAGCATGCGGAGCTGATCCGCTCCCTGCTCGCAGCCGAGTTCGCGCAGTTGGCGCTCGAGCTCTTCCCGCTCCTTGCGGTCTTCCTCGCTCGTGTCGTGCTTGCTGAACTCGAGCTTGTCGATCGTGCCCGTGGCCGACATGGTGAGCGGCCAGACCAAGAGGAGCGCCGCACCCATCGCGACCAGGAAGAGCGTGATCAGAAGTGGCGGGTCGAAGAACCGGATCATCATCAGGACACCGACGATCACCACGACCGTCGCGAACCAGGTGGGCGGATAGGACGCGACGGTAGAAAAGGACTTCTTCACGTAGGACGAACCATCCTCCGCACATCGGAAGAACGCCTCCGACCGCCCATGGTCGACTCTCCCTCACGCATAGGCACCACAACCCAGAGCTTAGGCCGGGAACGAAGGTCTTCGACCGGTGGCTCTACTGGGCGCGTTCGCGTACGACGGTGGCAATGTCGATGCGTCGGACGGCCCGGAGAGCAGGCCACTGGGCGATCAACGCCGTGCCGACGATGGCCAGCGCAGAGAAGATGAGCGTGGTCCAACGCATCTGCAGGTCGAAGTCGAACAGATCCGATGTGAAACTCGACATGAATGCCGCGGACACGAGGTAGCCCACCGCCAGGCCCACAGGAATCCCGATGATGGTGAGCAGGAGGGTCTCGCCGGTCATCAGCCGGTTGACCAACCGGACCGACAGCCCGTTGGCGCGCATCGTGGCCAGTTCGACGGCGCGCTCGGAGATGTTCACCGAAATCATGTTGAACAACAGGGCGAAGGCCATGCTGGCTCCGAAGATCAGCATGATTCCCACGAATACATAGAAGAAGGACATGGCCTGGTTCGCGGTGTCCTGCAATGCCCGCGTGGAGATCACGGCGGCCACCGAGTCGAGGTCGAGCAGGAGCGACCGCACCGCATCCGCGTCGGCTCCGTCGTCGTAGATGGCCATCACCGACGCCGCGGCCGGGGTGGCGAGCTGCTCCGGCGACACGGCGGGGCTGGCACCGGCCAGCAGCTCCTCGAGCTGACCCTGCTCCATGTACAGAAACGTACCGAGCGGCTCGTCCACGAAGCCGGCGATGGTCGTGTCGATCGTGGTTTCGGGGGAGGAGAACGCGATCGTGACGGCGTCTCCCACATCTGCTCCGATCAGGCCCTTGACCGACGAGCCTGCGAGCACGCCCGACTCGGGCAACGGGATCGTCCCACCCGACGACAGGAACGTGTGCATCTTGGTGTCGTGCGGGAACGCCTGGAGCTGCGTCGCGTACTGCTCGCTGCTGTGCTCGATCGTGGCGCCGAGCGCCAACACCCGCTCGGCGTCAGCCACACCGTCGGTGTCCGCCACCTTCGAGACGACGGACTCATCGACCGGCACGGTGAAGAACGCCTGAGCGTCATCGTGTTGAATCTCGTCGAACTGTTCGCTCATGAGGATCTGGGTCGTGTCGAGCATCCCCCACGAGGCCAGGATGAGTGTGAGTGACAGCACCACGCCGATCACCATCGAGGCGCTGCGTCGCTTGTTCCGCCCGATCCCCCGCAACGACATTCGCCAGCGAATGGGCAGGTGTCGCAGCGGTGGGACGACCCGCTCGAGCAGGCTCGGGCCCGCGCCGGACGCCATCGCGTCGCCGCGCATCGCCTGCGCCGGACTGATCCGCGAGGCGGCGCGGGCGGGTACAAGAGCCGCGATCGCCCCCATCACGATTCCGAACCCGATTCCGACGATCAGCGTGAGCGGGTAGAAGCCGACCACCGTGTCGGGGATGCTGAGCGCGCTCGTGTACGCACCGGTGATCAGACTCCCCAGGAGCACACCCGCGACAGCCCCGATGAATGCGCCGACGAACCCGACAAGCAGGCCGTAGGCGAGGAAGTGGCGCCGGACAGAGCGGGCCCCGAGTCCGTTGGCCATCAGCGTGCCGATCTGGGGCCGCTGCGACCGTACGATCCGATTCAAGAGGATGAGCGTGGCCATTCCCGCAGCTGTGAGGAACAGCAAGGGGAACATCAGCGACAGCTGACCGAAGCCCTGGAGGTCCTCGCTGAGCGCCGCATTCGAGGGCTGGTCCGCCTGGGTCTGCACGTCGGTGGCCCCGTCGCGCGAGGCCACCTCTCCCAACTCGTCGTCGAGCTTCTCGCTGTCGACACCGTCGTCGTAGAGCACGAGCGTCTGGGTGACCTGGGTACTGGTCGGCGCCTTTCGAGCGAGCGACTCAGGTACGAACAGCACACCGAAGTCCTCGGGGGTCGTGAACAGCTGCTGGCGGCTACGGGCCGGCCACAGGTACTCGGCTGATACCACCGTGCCCACGACCTCGACGGTCTCGGAGCCTCCCTGTAGGAACACCTGGAGGGTGGCTCCGGGCTCGAGATCGAAGTGGTCGGCCATGTGCTTCTCGACGAGCACACCGGACGGCTTCTCCGACGACAGGTAGTCGCCCGTGACAACCCTGACCTTGTCAACCGTCGGCTGTTCGTCGACGGGCATTCCCACGATGCGTCCGTAGAGCTTCTGGTTGTCCCCCACGACGAAGGGAACGTCGGCCTGTCTTCGGCCGGCTACCGCCGCGACGCCGTCAGTCTCCTCGGCGGTGACACTGAAGCCGGCTGCGTCGCCACCGCTCACGGTCAAATCTGCGAAAGCCTGCTCGTCGTAGGTGCGGTGGTAGGAGCGGTTCAGGTTCCGGAACGCGTCGAACGACGCCGCGAACAGCGTGACGCCGAGAACGACCGTCGCAATCACCGCTGCGAACTGCCACCGCTGGCGGCGGATGTCGCGTCGCAGCTTGCGACCGAGGATGCTCATCGACGCGGACCGGACCTGTTCACCACTCGAGCTCGTCGGGCAACTTGGGTGCGTCCTGACGCTCCACGCCCACGAGAGCGCCGTCGCGCAGGCGCATCACGCGGTCTGCCATCTCAGCGATCGTCGAGTTGTGCGTGACCGTGACGACGGTCCGCCCCTGATCGCAGACCTCACGCAACAACGCCAGCACCTGGCGGCCGGTCTCCAGATCGAGCGAGCCGGTGGGTTCGTCGCACAGCAACACCGGCGGATCCTTGACGAGCGCCCGAGCGATTGCGACGCGTTGCTGCTCACCGCCGGACATCTGGCCCGGGAAGTGGTCGACGCGGTCACCGAGCCCCACTTCGCCGAGGCGGCTCCGACTGCGATCCTCCGCACCGTCACGGGTCGCCAATTCGGCGACCAGCTGCACGTTCTCGAGAGCGGTCAGCGTCGGGACCAGGTTGTAGAACTGGAAGATGAATCCGACTTTGTCGCGACGGAATTCGGTCTGGCCGTTCAGATCGAGGTTCGCGACCTCGACGTCGTCCACGCGAATCGATCCCGACGTCGGTTCCTCGATGGCGCCGATCAGGTTCAGCATCGTGGTCTTGCCGCTACCGCTCGGCCCGAGCAGAACAACGAACTCACCCGGGTCGATCTCGAAATCGACTGCCCGGACGGCACGGACCAGTGTCTCCGCACTGCCGTAGGACTTCGTCAGACCGCCCACCGCGACCGCTGGTACCCCGTTTTCCATATTGTCCATTCTCCCCTTCTAGCAGGATCGAGATGGCGCAGATCACGTATCGTCCGCAATGACGGAGGGCGCACTCATTTCAGTTTGCGCCCATCCCCACGTATCCACGGCGAAAGAGCGTGCACGATGAGTCAGCACGGCAAGCTCGCCATCCTTGTCGGCGGTGGACCGGCGCCGGGCATCAACAGCGTCATCGGCGCGGCGACGATCCGCGCCGAGCTCGCGGGCGTGGAGGTCGTCGGCGTCCGCGACGGCTTCGAGTGGATCATGCAGGGTGACATCGACCACGTCGTCGAACTGACCATGCCCGGTGTCAGCCGCATCCACTTCCGCGGTGGTTCGATCCTCGGAACCTCCCGCGCCAACCCGACCAAAGACCCTGCAGACCTCGCGCGGTGCATCGCGTCGCTCGAGAAGCTCGGTGTCTCGCAACTCGTCACCATCGGTGGCGACGACACCGCCTTTTCGGCGATGCGGCTCTCCGAGCTCGCAGCGGGCCGTATCCGCGTCGTACACACACCGAAGACCATCGACAACGACCTCGACCTCCCGCCGTGGGTCGACACCTTCGGTTTCCAGACTGCACGCCACTACGGCGTCGAGATCATCCAGAACCTCATGGTCGACGCCAAGACGACGGCGCGCTGGTACTTCGTGATCGCGATGGGCCGCAAGGCGGGACATCTCGCTCTCGGGATGGGCAAGGCGGCCGCTGCCACGCTCACACTGATCCCCGAGGAGTTCGGCGAGAACTTCGGCCTGTCGCAGATCGTCGACACACTGGTCGGCGCCATCATCAAGCGGCTGAGCGCCGGTCGTCGCGACGGCGTCGCCGTGATCGCCGAGGGTGTCGTGCTCGGCCTCGATCCCGACGAGCTCGCACAACTCGCCGACGTCGAACACGATGCCCACGGCCACCTGCGCATCGCCGAGGTCGACATCGGCCACATCCTCAAGGAGAGGGTGCAGGAGCGACTCGACGAGCTCGACCTGGAGGCGACGATCGTCGCGAAGAACGTGGGCTACGAACTGCGCTGCGCGGATCCGATCCCCGTCGACATGGAGTACGCGCGCGACCTCGGCTACTGCGCGGCGAAGTACCTGCTCTCGGGCGGAACCGGCGTGATGGTCACGATGCAGGCGGGCCAGTTCGTGCCGGTGCCGTTCGACGAAATGCTCGACCCCGAGACGGGCCGTACGAAGGTGCGGGTCGTCGATCTGCACTCGACGCGCTACGCGATCGCCCGTCGCTACATGCTGCGGATACGCCGCGACGACTTCGACGAACCCCGACGAGCTCGCACGCCTCGCTTCCGCCGCGGGGATGACCGTCGACGCCTTCCGCGAGACGTTCGAACCACTCGTCGCCGACGAGCTGCCGGCGCTCCAACTCAACATCGTGGGCCGGAACAGCGGGTCATCCGAGACCTGACGAGCTCCCGGGACGGCCTGTCCGGCGACGGCCTGTCCGGCGAACGACAACAGCCGCCGCGAGGTATGCGGCGGTGTTCGTCGCGATGTGGACGATCGTGGGGGCGACGACCGACCGCGATCGGATGCGCAGCCACGCGAATCCCGCCCCGGCGACCGCGGTCCCGACAACTGCGGAGAGTGCCGCTGTCGTCTTCGACCCGAAGAAGCCCCCTGCCGGGTTGCCGTCCACTGTGTCGAGCGTGGGCAACACGTGCCAGAGCCCGAACAGAAACGAGCTGGCGGCGACCGCGGCGAGCATCGGCATGCGCCGGCGCGCCGCTCCGAGCAGAACTCCGCGGAACAGGACCTCCTCGAACAGCGCGGTCGCGATCGGGATGCGGAGCAGTGACTCGAGGAGTATCTCGCGCCGGTCGGCGCCGACGACGCGCTCGTCCACGAAGAACTGACGGGTCCGGGGATGAACCGCACCCGCCGCGACGACCAGGACGACGACAGCGGCTGCCGGAAACCCGAACCGCAGCCCGCGACCGACATCGGTGGGATCGAGCCCGAGTTCCGACCAGCTCATCCCATCGCCGCGCGCGAGAGCGACGGTCGCCGTTCCCGCGGTGGCGTTGGCCGGGATGTAGTGGCGGCGAGAGACGAGTCGATTGGCGGCGACGTTGGCAACGACGGCGATCGCGAGGATCTCGCCCTCGTGGGTGAGTGGCCCCGACGTGGTGGACCCGGCACCCCGTGGACTCACGACGCCGTGCCACGCGCTTCGCCCCGCGCTCTCCGTCGCAGCCAGTTGGCGCCGCGTGTTCGGCGCACACGCAGGGGAACGCCCGCCTCGACCCGATCGCCGTCGCTGCGCTGTTGGCGGTGCCGGCGGAGCGGCCTCGGTGCTCTCGGCCTTGATCCGCTCGGCACGCTCCAGCTCGAGCTTGCGCAGTGTCGTCTTCGATCCGCTCCATCTGCTCGTCGGAGGTGGCCGGCAACTCGTAGGCGTCGCGCACGAAGCGGGCCGTGTCGGCCCGGTAGTCGTGCCCGAACGACCCGAACTCGCCGGGAACGGTCACCATGGCGTTCATGGCGTCGACGGCCGTCTGCCAGAAGGTCGCGATCGGCTGCCACCGCATGTCGTCGGGGACGTTGCGACCACCGTCACCGTTCAGCCACCCCGGCTTCTGGATCAGGAGCTCGGGGGCCAGGCGCGCGATGGGATCGTTGTCGTGGCTGAGGATCACGGCACGCAGACGTTTCCGCTCCTCGTCGTCGAGGGCCGCGAGTTGTTCGTGGCGGTCGAAGACGCCGACGGTCCCCTCGGGGACCAGGTCGCTGCTCCCGTGCGCCATCCCGTTGCGAGACCACTTGGCCATTCCGGGCAGCCCGAGCCAGAGCGCGCGGTCGATGCCGTAGTGGTCGAAGCCCTCGACGCCCTGGTACATGATCACGTCGGAGCTTGCCCACGCTCCGAGGCTCTCGCCGAACACGAGGACCTTGGGGCGCCGCTCCGGCGGGCGCTCGCGGAGCCGCTGGGCGACACCCCACAGCAGGAACCGGAACTGCTGGCGCCCGAGCGGAACCTTCTGGAGCGCGAGGAACGACGGGTACCGGCCGTACTGGATGCTGCACGTGGCGATGTCGCCGCGGGTGAGGAGCTCCGCGGCTCTCGATCATCGTCTGGTCGACCCACCCTGTACCCGTCGGCGGCGACGAGAAGAAGGTACGAGCGGTCGAACGCGCCGGTGCGCTCCAGCTCCGCCAGAGCGATCTCGGCCCGACCGGTGACGTAGAGCGGTTCGCTGTTGAACCCGACGTAGGTGCGGATCGGCTGCGCCACCGCGGGCTCGTCCATGACGCCCTCGATGAGCTCCGACGTGACGATGTCGGTGACGTACCGGCGACCCTGCTGGCCGAGATGCTCGAACGCCGAGAAACTGTCGGGGCTTCCCGACACGAGCGACAACTCGGGAGCGGTGGCGTAGCCGCTCTCGACCTTCTCGTTGGCTCGGCCGATGTAGCCGACACCGGCGTGGTACGCGGCAGTCGCACCCAGCGCCCAGAGCGCGGCGTTGGTGGCGCGCGCAATGACCTGCTTGGACGGTCTAGGGCCGAGGTAGCCAATGAGGGAGTCCCGCGTGAACACGTAGCCCCGTGCCAGACCCATACCCGCAGCCGTCACGAGCGCCCCCGTAGCGACCGCGTGAGGCAAGGTGTTCTGCTGGGCCACGGGCCAGCGGGTGATTTCGCGCTTCCGGCGGGTGAGGCGACGGTTCGCCCAGAGTGCGACTCCGGCGGTGGCGGCACCCGCCACGAGCGCAGGGCGGATGCCCCGGCTGCTCGGGAAGCGGTCGCGGAGATGGATCCCGAGGTCGTAGAGGACTCCGCCCAGTGCCCCGGCCAGCACGAGCCGGCCACCGCCGCGTACGCCGGAAACCCACAGGTGCTCGCCGTCCTGTTCCGGAAGGGCGGCGGCGGCGGCGCCTGCACCCGCCACGACCGCGCGAGCCCCGACCTTGCGCGGCAACGGTGCGTCGGAAGGGGCCATCATTCCGGTGATCGCGCTCCACCTGGGCCGTGGAAGCCCGGGCCGTGAGGACCACCAGACCGGTCATGAAGCCCTGGGTCATCGAGGTACGGGGCATCAGGGAGGGGCCGAATGAATCGAGGAACGCTCCTGTTTCGAACGGCGCCCCAGGCGACGCCGTCACCGGATTGAGCGACTGCGTGACCCGCTTCAGGACGGCGGGCCAGTCAACGGGTGGCATCGTGCTCCTCACTCGTTCGATCGACCGTTAGCCGAACAGGGCGGCGTTTGCGTCGGCCTCGGCCAGAAGCTCGTCGGCGTCGGACTGTAGGAGAAACCCGTCGGCGACAGCCTGCTCGGCTGACGCCGCGAACGCCGCGAGGTACTGGTCGGGCGATCCGTGCAGCTCGAGGATCTTCGCCTGGTCGAAAGCGTTCGTCGTGCCGAACAGACCGCAGACGTCGATGTCGGGGTAGGTGACCGGTCGGGGCGGGTCGCCGGTCGGTGCCACGACCGGCACGTCGACCAACGGGTTGCGAACGCCACCGAGGGCGATGCCGTTCTCGTCGCGGGCGACGGCGACCTCCTCGTCTTCCTTCACCTCGACGCGCTGACCTTCGGGTGGCGGCGGACCACCGGCCGCCCAGGTCACGAGATGGTTGAGGGCCGCCTGGTACGTCTCGTGGTGGGGCCCGACGTTGATCGGATCCTCGCAATCGATGATTGCGCCGAGGCTGGAGTCGCGCGGCCCGCCGACGAACACCCGGAACACGTGTGCGTCGGTATGGGAGGTCCCGGCCACCTCCCATGTGCGGATCTGATCGGTGTCGGGCTGCCGTGCGTTGGTGTAGCCGAGCAAGGTGAGATCCGTCTCGGTCTCGAAGATGAAGACGGGGACGTCGAGATCGGTTCGCACCGGAACGCCATCTTCCACGAGGGCGGCCTCCTCGCCCTCCTCGAGATCCCCTGCGAACTGACCGTCGATCGGAGCGGCGGAGGCGCCCCGGCTGTGGATCATGAAACCGTCGTACACGCCGACGACGGGATGAACGGCGTTGGCGTAGGTGGTGAGGAATGCGGCCGACTGGGATTCACCGACGGCGATGATCTGCTCTGGCTCCAGTCCCCCGAGCAGGATCTCGGCCTCGTCGACGAGGGCGCGGCCGACCTGACTGTAGATGTCGTAGGCGTACTCATCGCCCGGATGGGTGAGGGTGCCGTAGCGGTCGGGATCCGCGTTCACCAGGCCGTTGCCTTCGAGGGCACCGAGCGCGCCGGCATCGGTGGCTGCCTCTTCGTCGACGGTGACGTCCAGGCGGGCTTCACCACCGACCACACCCTGGGCCTGCGCGCGCTCACGGCCACGTAGGCGTGGCCCTCGCGACCGATCTCCTGCGCCGCGTACCCCCAGTCCGGGGACGCCTCGATGGCGCTCACGTTCAACCACTCGACGATCACGGTGCCACTGAAGTCGGCAGGTTCCTGCGGCCGTCGCACGATGACGCGGGTGCGGTAGTCCGCCTCACCTGTCGGCTCGGCGGTCCAGAATCCATCCTCGGGAGTGTCGCCGGTGTACTGCGTGGCCATGCCGGTGATGAAGAACTCCTCTTCGACATAGCCGTCGGGAAGGGGAGCCGCCGGCTGCGGGACCACGATGCCGTCGCCGCCCGTCACGGGGCCCGAGATCTCCTCCGCGGATCGTGCCTGATCAGCGGAGTTCACTTCCTCCCCGCCCGCCTCGGTGGTCGGGGTCGGGCTGCCGTCGTCGGACGAACACGCGCCGGCGACCAACCCAACGGCCACCATCAGCGCGGAGACGTGTAACCATGCCCAGCGTCCCGTCATCGTTCATCCTCCTCCACGTCGGCACCAACGGTTCACCATTGCCCGGCCGCTATCCGAGCTGGTCGAGGAGCTGCGCCGCGAGTGCGCCAGCCGATCATGCCCATCCGGTCGACCTCGGGAAGTGCCTCGGCGACGACGCTGCGGGCCTCCTCGATGTCGGCATCGGTGCCCCGCCGCGCCAACAGCTCTGCCAGGTCGATGCGGCAAATAATGGGCAACGGCGCCAGCTTCCAGTTCGTCAGGAGCTCGAGTGCGGCCCGAGCGTCGGCGATTCCGCCGTCGAGGTCACCGGCTGCGGCCCGGGCGAACGCCAGCGACTGGCTCATCGGCCCCAGGACACCGATGGAGTAGTGGACGACCTCATCGGCGTAGGGCTCGACGGACGACAGGAAGCCCTGAGCGAGCGGTGCATCGTGGATTTCGTCGATCAGTCGTCCCAGGTGGAACGCATGCGTGAACCAGAACGCGTCCTTCGGGACCGACTCGAGGTCAGCCAGGTGATATCGGTCGATCAGGTCACGGCACTCGTCGATCCGCCGTCTTCCGGCAAGGATGCGGGCCTGAACGATCCGCCAGGTAGGCGTACCGGGGAACTGATCGGCCATCCGACCGGCGATATCGGGATCACCGAGCTCGGCATCACGGCACCACGTGACCTGAGCCGTGGAGGCACCCCACCACGAGTCACAGTCCACAGCGCCGATCTCGAGTCCGAGTTCGAACGCCGCGTTGTTCTCCTCCTCAGCCCGGGCGATCTCGCCGTCGTAGACGTGGTACTGACAGGCCTGGCCGCGGGCGGCCCACTCGACTCAGCGGAGCGGCGTCCTGCACCACGATCACCAGGTACTCATCGGCCACACGCCGGGCGCCTTCGAATTCCGCGCGGGACAGCAGGTTCCACCCGAGTGAGATCCTATTGGCGACGCGGAGGTTGGGGTCACCACACCGGTCGGCGGCTGCGACTGCCCGTTCAGCACGGTGGAGACCGGCTGTCCACCGCTCGGGAACCAGATCGGGCATCCGCGTCAGACCCAGCACCCACGCCTCGGTCACGGCATCGTCCCGCTCCTCGACGAGAGCCACCGCGTGGTCGACCAGGTCGAGACGTTCCTCCCGACGGTCGAAATCGAACATCAGCTCGGCGGCCAACAGCGCTTCGAGGCGAGCACGATCCGCAACCGCGCCGTCGGACACGCGACCGAGGGCGGCTTCGATGTAGGAGATGCGCTCGGTGTCGACCCGACCGACGATGCTCGTGAACCCGCGGGAGTTCGCCAGTACTGTCCGGATCAACAACTCGTCGTCGTTCGCTGCGACGGCATCCCTCGACACGTCGAGTAGTGCCTCCCGAAACGACGGGTCACCCTGATCACGCAGGATCTCGCCGATCCCGCACCGGGCCAACAGTGAGCGCCGATCGAGCTCCTCCGCGTCGTCCTCCTCGAGCAACTCGATGGCCTTGCGGTAGAGGTTCTCGGCCTCGCCGAGTGCGCAGGCGCTTCACGCGCCTGGTCTGCGGCGGCGAGCACGTAGGCGATGGCGTCACTCAGATCGCCGCCGCGAGGGCCCGCCTCGACAGAGTGAAAAGCGAGCGCGGCCAGGTCGTCGGGGGTTCTCTTGGCGATCAGGTCGGTGACGCGCCGGTGCATCCGACGGCGACGACTGGCCGACAGCTCGTCGTAGAGCGACGTACGGACCAGCGCGTGCGCGAAGCGGAACCGATCGGCGTCGACCTCCTCCACGAGTCGAGCCCTGGTCGCGTCGTCGATGGCGTCGAGGAGCGGGTCCTCGTCGATACCCGCAAGCTCACCGACCAGATCGAGGTCGAACTCGCGACCGACAACCGACGCGGCGCGCAACACCTCGTTGGTGACGTCAGACAGCATCGACAGCCGTTGACCGATCACGTCGCGAACTCCCTCGGGTACGTCGATCTGGTCGGGATCCGGAACGACCCAGCGACCGTCGACGAATCTGACGCCACCGCTCTCGATCAGGTGGCGCAACACCTCGCCCACGAAGAACGGGTTGCCCTCCGTCTCGGCGTGTCGGCGCGGCGACTCCGCGTGTCACGTCATCGAGGGGATGGCCGGCGGCCTGTTCGACAAGGGCGATCACCTCGTCGACGTCGAGGGGATCGACGGGGATCCGACGGACACCCTCGATGCGCTGTAGGTCACCGAGCACTGTGGACAGTGGGTGGGCCCGGTCGACATCGGTGTCGCGGTACGTGCCGATCACCAAGAGCCGAACACCCTCGAGGCCGGCTGCCTGACGGACGGTGTGCATCAGCATCAGCAGGGTCGGCTTGGTCGCCCAGTGGATGTCGTCGACGACGAGAACCAGCCCGGCTTGCTCAGCCGTTGCGACGATCCACGATGCGACCGCCTCGAACAGCCGGTGCTCTTCGGTACGCGGATCGGACGCCACCGGTTGCTCGAGCCCAGAACACCGTGTCGTGAGGTCGGGTACCAGGCGTGCCAACTCACCGGGCAGTCGACCCAGCGGCAGTTCGGGGGCGTGCTCGGTCTGCCAGTCGAGCGCCTCCACGAAGGGTTGATACGGAACCTGGAGCTCGTCGTCGCAACGCCCGAACAGCACGACGGCGCCGGACTCGCGAGCTTCCATGGCGATCTCGTAGGCGGTGCGGGTCTTGCCGATTCCCGGCTCGCCGACGAGTAGCCCCGCGCGAGGACCCTCGAGTTTGGTCCCGTCCCACAGATCTCGCGAGCGCGTCGCGAACGTCGGTCCGCCCGACGTACGTGCCGCGGTTGCTGGGTACCAGTGCGGGAGGAAACGGAACGAGGTTGTCATCGGCCACGTCGGGAAGCGGATCCCAGCCGACCGCGCACGCCTCGACCGGCTCGGGCAGTCCCTTCAGCTCGAGGGTCCCGACCGACTCGAACCGGTGACCCCCACGGCCTCGCGTGAGCGCCCGAACCAGGTCTGCGACGAGAACTTGACCACCCTCCGCGGCATCGCACAGACGGGCAGCTTCGTTGACCGCTGTGCCGAAGCAGTCGTCACCGTCGAAGCTGACGTCACCCACCGACACGCCGACGCGAATGACGATCGGCTCTGGTAGGTCGTCGCCGAGTGCGGTCACACGCTGCTGTGCCACGGATCGCGGCTGCCACCGCGTCGGCGGCCGAGTCGCACACGGCCATCAGGCCGTCACCCGTCGACTTCACGACCCGCCCAGCGGCTTCCTCGATGGCGGCCGCCGCGACCTCGTCGTGACGTCGACGGATGTCGTCGGCCACCTCCTCCCCGAGACGCGTGCGCAACTCGGTCGAACCGACGAGGTCGGTGAACAGCACCGACGCTGTACTCGTGGTCGGCTCGTTCGTCACGGCGGAATGGTACTGGTTCAGCGTTTCCCAGCGTTTCGTGGAGATCCTGCTCAGATCAGGAAGCTCGTCGTGGGCCGTCCGTTCCTCAGCGGAAGTGCTTTCCGAACACCTCGACCACGTCGGCGGCCTCGTCCTCATCGAGGCTGAGGATCGTCTCGTCGTCAGCAATCACGACTTCTTGAGACGTCGGAATCCGCCCGATGGCAGGCTGTGGTCCGATAGCCAACGTACGACAACGGGGATGGAGGTCGTCGTCGACAATGGATGGGGGCGCGCACGTCTCATCTTGGCCGCGATGGCCCTTGCCGATGCGGCCACGTCCGGTGCCACGGCGTGGAGCGGGGACGACACGCTCACCGAGTCGATCGCGCGCCGGCTCCACGCCGGCACGGTGTTCCGAAGCGCCTACGGCGCCGAGGGCCATCGGGTGCACAGCCGACTACAGGCTCTCCCCCCACTTCGGCCTCTCCCCGGAGCGGCCGGATGAATGCGACGAGCAACACCCGCGACTCAGGACCGACGCGGCCCCGAGTCGTGGTCATCGGCGCGTCGAGCGGGATTGGTCGGTGTATCGGCATCGGGCTCGTTCGTCAGGGGTACGAGGTCGCGCTGCTCGGACGACGCACCGACCGTCTCGACGATGCGGTGAGCGAAGCCGGCGCCGGCGCCGTGGCCGTGACCTGTGACGTCCGCGACGGACCGCGTCGTGCACCGCCGCCCTCGAACAGGCATGCGACACGCTCGGCGGCGCCGACGGCCTCGTCTACAGTGTCGGAATCGGGCCTCTGACCCCGCTGGTCGACACCACTTCAGAGCTGTGGGGCGAGGTGTTCGACACCAACGTCGTCGGCGCCGCCCTCGCCACAGCAGCCACGCTCCCGCATCTGGCGGCGAGTGACGGCCGTGCGATCTACCTCTCGTCGGTGTCGGCGTCGGTGACACCGCCGTGGCCGGGCCTGGGGGCCTACGCGGTGAGCAAAGCCGCGCTCGACAAGCTGGTCGAGGCCTGGCGCGTCGAGCACCCCGAAGTCAGCTTCACCCGACTGGTCCTGGGCGACAGCGCCGGCGGCTCCGGCCGCGGCGCCACCGAGTTCACGTCGTCGTGGGACGCCGATCTCGTCGCCGAGTACTTCCCGATCTGGCTGGAGCGCGGCCACGTGTCGGGCGCCGTCCTCGATGTCGACCAGATCGTCGACACGGTTGTCGGCCTGCTCGAGACAGACGCCGACGTACCGTCGATGACGCTGACACCCCGGCCCCCCGAGCGGCCGCACCCTTCCGCGCCGGACTCGGGTTGACTCCCCTGCGGAGCTTCAGCGCGCTCTAGATCGAGCGTGCTCGGAGAAATTCGAACCCCCAACCTTCTGATCCGTGGTCAGAGTCAAGGCTGCCGACGCGAGAGGTGAGCCGGTGGGCGTCACGGTCTGTGACCTTCGAGACTCCTCAGAACCTGCCCCCACCGACAACTTCTCCGGCGGCGTAAAGTACTCGATCCTCGCCAGCCGGTGATCGAGGACCTGCTCGTCGCCCGAACCGCGCCGTGTTCACTCGGCCGCTATTTGACGGTGAACCGGTTGATCGGCGGGTGTCGGCCCTCGCTGATCGTCAGGTAGGAATCGTCGTCGGCTGCGAACGTCAGGGACTCGCCTTGTCTTTCGGCCGCAGTCGGCGCCTCGCAGGGTTCGTTGTCGAAGGCTTCCGCCAGGTTCGTGCCGGGTGGCCGTGGCCACATCACGATCTGGTGGTACGTGCGCAGCGCCACGACGCTGCCGTCCCCGCTGACGTCGCCGCCGGTCGTCAACTGACCCCACGGGCCCAGATCCACCTCGCCAACCCGTTCCATCCGGACCGGTTCGCCGACGCCTGCGGCGGCGAAGTCCGTGTTTGCGACGCGGTAGACCCTGAGGGCAGACCCTCGGCCTCTCTCCGGTTAACCTGTTCCTTCGTCACGATGAACAGGTCCCCAGAGACTGGGTCACTCAGCAGGCTCTCGGCGTCGTGGGGACCGTCCGGATACACCAGTTCGACACCGAATGCTGTCGCTGTTCCATCAGCCGGGTCGGGCTCCCTGAAGCCGTACACGGTCACCGACTGCGTCGGCTGGAGTTGTCGCCGATGTCGCCCACGTAGAGCCAGGACTCCTCGGAGGCGTCGCCGGGACCGGGGCCCAGCGTCATGTCTTCCCAGTCGGTGGCCTCGGCGCCGACGACGTTGATGCGCCGCGCGACCGGAGCCGTCGGCACCGATCGCATAGACCGTCGCTGGTGCCCCCGAGTCGTTGTGCCCCCAGAGGACACCCTCGAGCGACACGCTCGCGGCGAGACCACTCAGCTCGGTGATCGCCGTGGATGCCACCTCGGCCGGCGGCTCTACCAACAGGCCCGGTGCAGTAGCGCGAACGCTGCCGTCACCGGGTCGGGGTACTGCCGTGGGCGACGTCGTGGGTGATGCTCCATCCCCGCGGGGGGCTGTCGCAGAACAGCCGGCGGCGACCAGCACGGCTACCGCGAACAGGACCGAGCAGGCGTGGAGCCCGACTAGCGGCGAAGCCTCCGCCAGACCACCCGCCGAACTTTCGGTGCTACCGGAACCCACGGTCATGTAGCGATTCTACCGGCGACACTGATGCGCTTGACAGCCGATCGCGATTGCGCTGGACGTCAGCCGAAAATGCGGGTTGAGCCGAGCACCCGATGGGTGCGGCGTCGTCGAGCGGGCCAAGTTGTCCCAACGGCCACCAGCGGCGCGGAGGTCTGTGAGTTCAGGACATCGTTCACAGCTGTCTCGGGACATTGTTCACACCTCAGAACAAGGGGTGAACCATGGGTATGGCGCAACTGGTGGTGACGACAGTTCTGGTCGAGGGTCGCTCCAAGAGCGAGGTCGCCCGCACGTACGGATTTCGCGGCGGTGGGTGATCACGCTGGTTCAGCGGTATTTTGCCGAGGGCGATACAGGGTTGGATCCGTCGTCGCGTCGTCCCCACCGGTGTCCGAACAGGACCCCCAGGCCGTCGAAGACGAGATCATCGAGCTCCGAAAAGACCTGGACAAACACGGCCATGAAGCCGGCGCCGCGACGATCGCGTTCGACCTCGGGAAGCGTCGTGGCCAGAGCCCGGCCGTCAGCACGATCTGGAGGATCCTGACGCAGCGAGGCTTCGTGGTCCCTCAGCCCCACAAGCGAGCCTCTGCCTATTTCGCTCGGGAGAACATCCTCCCAAAATGACGTCCCGGTTCATCGAGACCGAGCTGGCCCCGGCGGGCTTTTCGGTCACGATGGGTTGCCGGGTCCTGGGTATCTCCACCGCAGGGTTCTACGACTGGCGTCGCTCACAGGCTTCGCCGTGTCGCCGGATGGTCGCCGACACCGAACTGATCGAGACGATCACGACGATCCATCGCCAGTCTCGCGCCACCTACGGGTCGCCTCGGGTACACGCGGAGCTGCGCCTCGGTCTGGGTATCCGCGTGGCATTCCGATCACGGCACTCAATACACGTCGTAGGCGTTCGGGCAACGACTCCGCCACGCCGGGCTGGTCGGCTCCATGGGAACCGTCGGCGACGCGCTCGACAACGCCGTGGCCGAAAGCTCCTTCGCCAGCCTGCAGACCGAGCTGCTCGACCATCACGTCTGGGCCGACAGGCGTCAGCTCGCACAAGCGATCTTCGAGTGGATCGAAGTCTTCTACAACGGCCAACGACGCCACTCCACCGTCGACATGTGCACCCCCGCCGACTACGACCAAACACGCCTCACCGGGAACGCGGCATGATCACTACCCACTGCACCCGACCCGTCCGGAAAAGCGGGGGTACTCCAGGGGACGCTCGAGCCGAGGAGGTGCCGATGTCGACGGTTGTGTCGGATGTGGCTGCCACAGAGACGGGCGGCGGACTGATGTCGCCACGGACGTCCCGGTGTTCGGACGCGGGTGTCAGCGGGCGAGGTGCGGTCGTCGTTGATGGCCGTCGGTTGCTCAGCGCTCGAGATGTCGCGGTGTGTGTCGACGACACGCTGGTGGGCTTGGTGACGATCGAGACCCTCCTCGGCGCCGACGAGCATCTGTTGTTGGAGGAGGTGATGGAACCCGATCCCCCACGGGTGGGCCCGGGTGCCGATCAGGAGGTGGCGGCGTGGAAGATGATCCATCGTGGTGAGAGCAGCCTCGCTGTGGTCGACGGCCAGGATCGGTTCGTCGGACTGATCCCGCCGACCCAGATGCTCGAGGTGCTCCTGCGGGAACACGAGGAGGATCTGCGTCGCCTCGGCGGGTTCCTCCACGACACTGCCCAGGCCAGGCTGGCATCCCGGTGAGGCCATTGGCCGCCGGTTGATGCATCGCCTGCCGTGGCTGGTGGTCGGGCTCGCCGGGGCGCTGGCGTCGGCGGTGTTGTTGCGAAGCTTCGAGGCGCGCCTGGCTGATCGGGTGTCGCTGGCGTTCTTCATCCCGCGGGATCGTGTATCTGGCCGGCGCGGTCGGGACCCAGACCGAGACGCTGGTCGTTCGTGGCCTCTCGGTCGGGGTGTCGGTGCGCAGCATCATCCGAGGTGAGGTCGTCACCGGATGCGTGGTGGCATTGCTGCTGGCGGTCATCACCTTCCCGTTCTGCTGGGGATCGCCGGGGAGGCGTCGGTGGCCTGGACGGTGATGTTGGCCGTGTTGGCGTCGTGCGCCACGGCCAGGCGACGGGGATGGTCCGCCGCGTGGCGATGACGCGATCGGTCAGGTTGGCGTTCGGAATGCGGCCCGCCGGTGACCATCGTGCAGGATCTTCTTGTTCATCACGGTCTACCTGGGCCTGGCCGTCGCCCGATCTGATCACCGCGGCGAGGTCGATGCGCCGTCGCCGGCCGGCGACGTCGAATGTGGCACTCGTCTTGCTCGTTATCGCTTCCCGGGCGGCCGTGGTGTTTACCGATTTCGCCCACGTTGCGCGCGTTTATCGGGCTCGTAGCGCCTTGTAGACCTCGAAGAAGCGGCGGATCCGGACTGGAGGTGCTCGGGAAGGTCGGGCAGGTTCTGCACGGCGTCCCAGCGGGTCGGGTCGGGTACGAAGAGGTCTTGGCGTCGGGTCCGGCTCGATCGGCCATCAAGAAGAACGGCGACAGGGTGGCGCCCAGCAGCGACAAGGGAAGGTGGCCGTCGCCAGCACGAGAGCGTCGAGGGGATTGTGTCTTCGGCCAGGGCACGAAGGCAGGAACCGGAGTCGGGCGGGTAGCGGGTGCGGTGAACAGCAACTGGTCGATCCAGACCTCGCCGGTGTCGTGATCGATCTCGTATTTGTTGCGCGAGCCCTTGGGGACCTCCACGATCACCTCGACCTGCTAGTTCCGAGCCATCCATGGTCAGGTGTCCTTCGAAGTCGGAGCCGGCTCGCGGCCGGTGGGACCACCGGGGATGATGATACGTCGCAGGGCCTCGATGGTGGCCTCGAGCCTCGACTCGGTGTCTCGGGCGCGGCGGGGAGCACGAAGCCTCCGGGGTGGGTCGAGCGAGACGAACCCGCGTACGGTGCTGCGGAGCGGCCGGGTCAGCATCACGATGCACCAGTATCACGATGCGATAGCGCGTTCGAGAGCCGGCGCGCTCGGAGGGATTCGAATCCCCAACCTTCTGATCCCAAGTCAGGTTCTCACGCCGGGGAAGACGACCCTCGCCCGGAGCCAGTCAGCGAACGATGCCTCGTCGAGACCTCTTCTGAGCTGTGTACGGTAGCATTTCCCGCTCAGCTTCGTTGACGTCAGGGGGATCGGGATCCCACCGCCCGTCGTTGAGATCGACGAAGAGGACCAGCGAAGCCCACGCCGGGCGTGCTTGTTGCCGTCGGGGAGTGGGTGGTTCCAAGCGAGGTGACACGTCAGGACCGCAGCCTTGTCGTGAAGATCGGGATAGAACTCCTGCTCCCCGAAGCCGGCGGCGGAGCATGGAGCGCAGAGTCTGCCAGGTCAAGAAGGCCACGCGGCCTTGGCAAGAACCTCCGCCGAGACACCGTGACCTGCTCGGACAGCCACAAGTACTCAGCCAGACTTATGAATCGCGTCACTCGGCGAGCCGCTCGAGCAGCCCGCGATCTCGCTCGAGCAGCTTCTTCGCCCTTGCCGTGAAGTCCTCATCAGTTCGAACGCGTCGATTTCCGCAGCGAGCGCATCCACGATGAGTGCGTTCACGCTCGTGCCTCGAACACGAGCGACGGCCTCTGCCTCGTCAGCGAGTCCTTCGGGCATCCGAACAGTCGTCTGCTTTGCGGTCATGATGTCATGATAGCGCGAGTGCGTCTTCACCGCGAGGCCTGATCCCGCGACGCCCGCCTTCGAGGTATTCGCTCACTCTCGACCGCCAGCAACAACGTGACCAAGTGGGCGAACATCGCCAACGCGTACTCCGCGTCGGACGAGCGCGGCCGCGGCGGGCTGGAACGGCGCTAGCTCGTGCTGGAACGGCTTCTTCTGGTACACGTGTGCGAGCACGTCGACGGTGAACTTCACGACGTTCGGCTTCGACTCGAGCGTGCCGGCAGGGCTCACAAACCTCTCGGCGACACTCGAGCTCCGCACGGCGCTCACCTACCTCAACCTCTTTGCCTCCGGCTCCATCTCGATGCAGGCCCAGGTGTGGAACGGCAGCAGCTGGGTGAACACCGGCTCGAGCACGTACCGGAGCGGGTACGGAGCCTTCAACACCTACTACACCGACAGTGTCACGGTCACTGGATTGACGAGCTCACAGCTCTCCGACTCGAACTTCCGCGTCGCCGTGAACGGCTCGTCGAACGGCGTCGGGTTCGGCATGCTCATGGACTACGTTCGCGTCATCGGTCCAGGACGGCGACGGCACCCACGGCCGGCACCGTGAACGACGGCGCGGGCTCCGACGTGGACTGGCAGACATCGACCTCGAGCATCCAGGCGAACTGGTCGGGCTTCAGCGATTCGTGGCCGGGCATCGCCAGCTACGACTACGCGATCGGTACGACCACCGGCGGCACCCAAGTGAAGAGCTGGACGTCCGTCGGCACAGCCACCAGCGTGACGGCGAGCTCGCTCGCGCTGTCCGACGGGACCACCTACTTCGTGTCGGTACGCGCCACCGACAGCGACGGGAACACCAGCACCGTCGCCACGTCCAACGGAGTCACCGTCGACACCACCGCACCCACTTCCGGCACGGTCAACGACGGCATGGGCGCCGACATCGACTGGCAGAACTCGACGTCTACCATCCAGGCCAACTGGTCCGGGTTCTCCGACCGCGACGAGCGGCATCGCTAGCTACGACTACGCGATCGGCACGACCGCCGGCGGCACCGACATCAACAACTGGACCAGCAACGCCAGCGCGACCAACGTCACCAACAGCTCGCTTGCGCTGTTCGACGGGACCACATACTTCGTGTCGGTACGCGCCACCGACACCGTCGGGAACGTCAGCTCTGTTGCCACGTCCAACGGCGTGACCGTCGAAACCACCGCACCCACTTCCGGCACGGTCAACGACGGCATGGGCGCCGACATCGACTGGCAGAACTCGACGTCTACCATCCAGGCGAACTGGTCGGGCTTCAGCGATTGCGTCCCCGGGCATCGCGGGGTACGACTACGCGATCGGTACGACCGCCGGCGGCACCCAAGTGAAGAGCTGGACGTCCGTCGGCACAGCCACCAGCGTGACGGCGAGCTCGCTCGCGGTGTCCGACGGGACCACCTACTTCGTGTCGGTACGCGCCACCGACACCGTCGGGAACGTCAGCTCCGTCGCCACGTCCAACGGCGTGACCGTCGACACCACCGCACCCACTTCCGGCACCGTGAACGACGGCACCACCTCCGACATCACGTGGCAGAACTCGACGTCTACCATCCAGGCGGACCGGTCGGGCTTCTCCGATTCGACGACGGGCATCGCGAGCTACGACTACGCGATCGGTACGACCGCCGGCGGCACCCAAGTGAAGAGCTGGACGTCCGTCGGCACAGCCACCAGCGTGACGGCGAGCTCGCTCGCGCCGTCCGACGGGACCACCTACTTCGTGTCGGTACGCGCCACCGACGCCGTCGGGAACGTCAGCTCCGTCGCCACGTCCAACGGCATCACCGTCGACACCACCGCACCCACCCCCGGCACCGTGAACGACGGCACCACCTCCGACATCACGTGGCAGAACTCGACGTCTACCATCCAGGCCGACTGGTCCGGGTTCTCCGACGCGACGAGCGGCATCGCGAGCTACGACTACGCGATCGGCACGACCGCCGGCGGCACCCAAGTGAAGAGCTGGACGTCCGTCGGCACAGCCACCAGCGTGACGGCGAGCTCGCTCGCGTGCCGGACGGGACCACCTACTTCGTGTCGGTACGCGCCACCGACACCGTCGGGAACGTCAGCTCTGTTGCCACCTCCAACGGCGTCACCGTCGACACCACCGCACCCACCCCCGGCACCGTGAACGACGGCATGGGCGCCGACATCGACTGGCAGACCGCGGCGGAATTCAACGCGAATTGGTCCGGGTTCTCCGACACTGACAGCGGCCTCGCCGAATATCAATACGCGATCGGCACCACCGCCGGCGGCACCGACGTTCAACCGTGGACCTCCGTTGGGGTGGCGACCAGCGCCTCGACCACGTCGGCAACGTTTGTCGTCGGGACCGTGTATTACGTTTCCGTCCGCGCCGTCGACGAGGTAGGGAACGTCAGCGCGCCCTCGACAAGCGACGGCACGGAAGTGCGGCTCCTTGTCACCGATGGAGCGGTCTCGGGCGTGGACATTCAGTACCAGGCCTCTACGGAGACGTTCGCGGCAGACTGGACCGCGCTCGCCGCGGGGCTCGGACCCGACGTCGTCGGTTTCGAGTGGAGGATCGAGACTTCCGACTACACCCCCATCACCAACTGGCAGACGGTCGGACTCGCGACCTCCGCGAGTGCCGCCGGATTGTCCCTGACTCCCGGAGGGACCTACGTCGCACGAGTAGGTGCCGTGAACCAAGACACCTCGGTCAGCCCGATCGCGGTTTCCGATGGTGTAACGATCGACCCGTACGCACCCGAGATCGGCAGCATCACAATCGAGCAACCATCAGTCAATGCGGCCGGTGTAGTTCAGTCGCTCGCCGCGCCTTCCGGCCCGGAGATCACCGCAACGTGGAGTGGCTTCGTCGACGACATCAGCGGCATTGCCGGATACTCGTGGGCGGTCGGGACGTCGGCCGGCGCGCATGACATTACGGACTGGACCGATGCCGGCACGCTGACCCATGCGAGTTTCCCTCCTCCGAGCACTCGCACATTCTTCGTCTCGGTGCGCGCAACCGACAGGGCCAGCAACTCGAGCGTCGCATCGAGTGACCCGATCTTGCCGGGCGCTGCCAAGAATCCGAACGACGCCGCACCGAACGACGCCGCACCGAACGACGCCGCATTGCCCTTCACCGGCGTCAACTTCCTCGGTGCGCTAGGCATCGCAGCACTCCTCATCTTCGCCGGCGCGGCGCTGATGCTTACGCAGCGCGCTCGGAGGGATTCGAACCCCCAACCTTCTGATCCGTAGTCCTTTCCCGCTCATGTCGGTTCGTGTTCGTTCGCTCGGGAGGCGTTGCGTTCATTCGGACTCACGACGTCTCGCAGGACTCCCGATCTCGGTTCGAGACGGCCGATCCGGCGTCGTCCGTGCCACGAGCGCGCCCGGCTGCTCTGATTGGAGCTGCGGTCTTGGAGCCGTGGCGTCGTCGTTGCGCGATGTGCTCAAAGCGGCGCGTGCCCTCTCAGGCTCTCTGCAAGTAAGTTGTCGGCGCAGCTGAATCACGACTTGAGAACGTCAATGCCGTACCGCTCGTTGGTCCGCGGCGCCTGCGTGTCCGCACGTGCACCAGGTGGGTCAACTCCACGCCCGGCGCTGCCAACCACCGGTCGATCGGACCTGCAAGTCGGTCAGCGGTCTCGCGAACCGGATCAACACAAGGAACTGCGAGTTCATTCTCGAGCCGGGTCCGTTCGCTGCGGTACTCGGCCTCGGTAGACCGACTTGAATCAAGTGAGACTCCGGTGAGGGACGTCGGCGCGTCGAGCAGCACGCCGAGCATCTCGTAGGTCTTGGCGACATGTTCCACCGAGGGCATCCGCTGTTCGAATCCACCGAACCTCTCTTGCCCGAGGCGGTGGCAGATCACAATCATTTCCGGTCTCAACGTATGCAAGAGGGCGAACGCCGTCGGCGAATAACTCGGATGGAACAGCGACCCCTGGCCCTCGACGAGCACAATGTCGTAGCCGGCGCCCACATCCGCGAGCATCGCCTCGAGGTGGCCGGGTACGAAGTCAATCGGTATTGAATCGATGACGCGCCCTGTCCCACGAATGAGAACGCCCGTCTGGCCTGTCGCCAACCAGTCACAGCGAACCCCGCGCCGGCGCAGCGCGGAGTGGACGCAGACGGTCGCAGTCATCTTCCCGATGCTGTGCGACGTCCCCACCGTGAGCAGTGTCGGCGTGGCAAAGGTACGTCCCCGCGCGATGAGATTCTCTCCCGAGTGCAACGAGCGCAGGTCGACGATCCGAGGCCCAGGACCGAGAAAGTCGTGAAGACCATTTATCACCGATGCGCCAGCGGCGTGAGCGACCATGAGTTCTGAACGTTGGTGCGAAGACAGTCGCCCCCCTACTGGCGCAAAGCCGACGACTACGTCGTCGCCCTTCGCTACACCGGCGTCCGCCATCGCGGCAACGATTGGAATGGCAGGAAAGTCGGGATGAATCTCACTAGCGAGTGCGCGTTGGCACTTGGTATCGACGATTGCTCGAACATCCGGCCCACGAAATCGCAAGAGACCGTGCGCTGTCTTCGCCGTCTCAGGGTTCTCGATGCTCTCATCGGTATATAGGACGAACACGCTGTCACTTCTTCCCGGCCGACCGTTGAACTCTGGTGGTCCCTGCAGAGGCGTCAAGCTCGACGTAGCTGCCCTCCGAAACGACTCGGGTGGCGTTGTGGGTGCGGAGTGCGGTCGAGTTCTTCAGGTCGGCCACAACAGCAACGAGATGTTGGATTCGGACCCAGCGTCTGGCTTCAATCGATGTCGTTGAGAGAGCTAGGTCGTCAGCTGCTTCGATGACATTCGGCATGCTCCCGAACTCTTCGCGCACTTTCGCTTCCATGCTGACGAGATGCTCAGCGAGATCGGAGTCAGGGGCACGTTCCAGAATTTCTGGGTCCACTCTGGATCTGGCGCAGCTCTGATCAACTCAAGCAACATCGGCCGACTTCTCGCGCCAGCTGCGCACACCCGATCTCTCGCTGGTCGAACTGTACCGCGGCCCGGGACCATCAGCCGGAAGACTCCGGCCACGTACGCGTCGAGCATGGAGCCCTCGCCAACCCCGGCAGCGGGGTCGAGTTGTCAAGGTCCGGTACCGTGTTCCGGGTTGGCTCCGGTAGTCGTGTTCCATTCCGTGCCCACCAGGCCCGGAGGCGGCACGCACAGCTAGTTGGACGCGCCGCTCAACCAGCACGATCGGCTAGCGCGCTCGGAGGGATTCGAACCCCCAACCTTCTGATCCGCAGTCAGAGAAGGCTTGTGGAGAATCATGGGCGAAAGTGGGGAACTGTTGCGGCAGCTCGGTGTGTCGAACGGGCGCCCTCCCGCTCCCACAGCACCCCACAGGCGGGTCGGTGCCAACTCGGTGCCAAGGGAGCCATGCGCGACGACCCAGGGGCCATGTACGGTGCCGCGTCGTGAAACGGCTCGCCATCGCTGTCGGATTCCTCGTCGCCCTGGCCGCGTGCAGCAGCAGCTCAGACACGACCGACGCCACCACCTCGACCACGGCAGCAGATACCACGACCACGATGGCGTCGGCCGTCGAGATCCCGACGGCCACCGAGGTCGCCGAAACGCTCAGTCAGGGCGGCCTCGCTATCACCTTCGACGTGACGGACACGACCGGCGTCGGAGACGACGCCGAGATCGACGATGCTCTCGTCACCCAAGCTGAGACCGCAACGGACGACTACGACGTCTCGATCTTCGTGTTCACGGGATGCCCTGCGCGCGGCGCTAGCGAGGAACTCAGAGCAGCGAACCTCGCCGAGTCCGACGTGCCCGAGGATGCCCTGCCGTTCATGGCATCGGTCGGGTGTGCGGAGATCCTCGTGGAGCTCGCTGACGGCTTCCAGGTGTTCGACGTCGAGGGTGAGGTCCCGCAGGTCCAAGGGATCCTCGAGGGCACCTACGGGCCCTGCTGAGGCACGTGCATCATGGTGAGTCTCAGCCGCTCATATGACTTCCGGCCCGACATTCCGACCCTGCGGGCAGCACTCAAGCGACACTTCGAGGGTCTTCCGGGCGGCGAAGCCGAGACTCCCAGAATGGATCTCACGGTCGAGGTTGGCATGGACTCGTGGCAGCACGACTCGCTCGAGGAGTTCTTCGCCGACTACGCGAAGGACGAGGGTGGCGCCGCTCTGCGCTCGTCCTATTCCGCGGGTGACGACCACTACGTCCTCTCCGTCAACGCTGGCTACATCATCTCGGACCTGAGCGTCTCTGTTGACGCCCCAACTCGCGCCCAGGTTCACAGCGTGTTGGAAGTCTTCGACGAAGCGGCCGCAGCGCAACAGGAGAAGGCCGACGCGTTCGCCCGCGAACAAGACCACAGCGAAGAACAAACCACCCACGCGGAAACGACGAGGCGTTCAGCGCGCACGGCTCTCGCTTGGACCATCCTCGGCGTCATCATCGGGATCGTGGGATTGAGTGTGGCGCTCCTCCTTCTCTAGGCGCGAAGAAGCCCCCGACCACGAGGGCCGGGGGCTTCCATGGGGGTGCAGAAACCAACCCGGAGGTCGGTCCCATGCACGCTCTAGGTGCTAAGTGCGCCTTGACGGTGACGACGACGTTGTCTTCGTCGTGGTCGTCTTCCTCAGAGTGCAGGAGAACGCGGAGTGCTTCGTCGACCTATCCGACGCGGGTTGGATCCCCACCGAGTGTGCGAACGAACCGGCCTGTGGCCGACCGGGCAGGTCGCGGCTGAGGGATGGTTGACGTCAGACCCCAGGGGACGTGATCCGGCGAGATCGGTTCGCCCTACTTGGTTGCTGGGTCCGTATCGGGTCCGCCTGAAGAGAACGTCACACCGGCCTGTTGTTCTTCGAGTGTCGGCGGGTCCTCGCCGAGCGGGACGAATCCGACTCCCCCGTAGTGGTGACCAACGAGCGTCTCGAGGTCACCACCGAGCACAGGAATCGGTGGATCTGGCTGGAATCCAGTGACGACGTGGTCCGGCGCGCGCCCGCCGTCAGGATCGAGGATGTCCAGCTTGGCGATGTAACCAGCCACGTTGCCGTCTTGATCCAGAGCCGAGACGAAGTCCGGAACCTGGGCAAGGTCGACTCCGTTGTCCGTCCATGCCGACTCAGGTATGGGCCCCTTCGTGGGCTCTGCTGGCGGCGAGCCGCTACTACCCCCTATCGGCGCCCGCGATGCCGTCGCGAACACGACAAGCGATCCCAGAATCAGGACTGCGCCAATCACCAGCACCTGGAGAACCCATCGACTTCTCGGCGCTCCATCAACGTTCATGGGCATCCCCTCAGTAGTTCTGGGCAGGCGAGTTCTGAATCCCGGTCACATATGCGCTTCCGTTCCACCACCTACCGTAGGCCCTGGTATGGAAAGCCTGGAGCCCAGGGGGGTTGCCGCACACGGAGCCCACCAATTGGGCCCACGAGGACCGGGAACTCGTGTAGTAATAGCCGCCGACTCCACCGCAGTACGAGCCGTTGTAATAGCCGTCGAAGGACACGCCGATCCACCCGGCGTTGAAAGGTACGGGGTTCGTGCATTCCTGGCCGCTCGGGGAGTTGTGGGCACGAGCATACGAGGTGTGCTCCGCATATGCACCGTTGGCGTCGATCGCTGAAAGGAGACAGTCATCTGCCCACCAGTTGCCCGGCCAGTACGGTCCCGTGTCGCCTTGGTATACGAGGCCAGACGACGCGCACGCGCTGAGCAGGACGGTCAGGGCGACTGCTGCGCCGACGATCGGTGCCCTGATTCGACCGTGAGAACGCCTCCGATCAGCCTTCATGTCGCTCTCCCCTGAACAACAGCAGAAAAGGAACAACGCGGTTCCATCTACTTCGAAGTATCCGCCCCCAGTTGCTACCGGTCAAGGTAGATCGCTGTGGCCTAGGCGCGCAGAAGCCCCCGACCACGAGGGCCGGGCGCTTCCTGGGGGTGCAGAAACCAACCCGGAGAGGACGCGCCGCTGACCTGCACCCTTCACGAGCGCGCTCGGAGGGATTCGAACCCCCAACCTTCTGATCCGTAGTCAGATGCTCTATCCGTTGAGCTACGAGCGCAGGAGGGTCGAGTGTACCCGGGAGGTCTCGCGATGCCCGTGGCCGCCGAGTACTCCCGGGCGTCTCGGCCGGCGTTCAACGCGCCCCTCTCGCCCGAGGACGGCGTTAGCCTTCGCTCCGTGAATCGTCCTGGTCGCCGCCGAATCGGTCTGCTCCGCGAATAGGAGCGCCACGCCCGATGGAGATCAGCCGGCGTCAGTTCGTGGTCGGAATGGGCCTCACGCCTCTGCTGCGCTACGTCCCCACCTCGACGATCGACGCCGCGTACGCGCAACAGCCCGAACAGGGGTTCCGGTTCTTCGACGAGCACCAGGCCGCCGTCGTCACCGAGGCGACGGCCCGCCTCATTCCCGGACCGACCGACGACCCCGCCGAGGCTGGTCATCCCGGCGCACGTGAAGCCGGCGTCGTCGTCTTCATCGACCTCTTCCTGTCGGCGTTCGACGACGATCCACCTCGGATCTTCGCCGGCGGGCCGTGGAGCGACCGCCACGGTGGCGCCGAAAACGAGATGAAGAACTTCATCCCGCTCAGCACCCACGAGGAAGAGCAGTGGCGAGCACGCATCGCCGAGCTCCGGAAGCGATACGAAGTCGGGATCGCGGCCCTCGATGAAGCCGCCGGGGGCGACTTCGCCGCGTCCTCACCCGACGATCAGGACGCGATCCTCGTCGCCGACACACCCGACGGGTTCCGCGGTCTTCTCTTCGAGCACGCCATCGAAGGCACCTACTCGAACCCGGAGTACGGAGGGAACAGGTCGCTGGTGGGCTGGAGCGAAACGGGCTCCGCCGGCGACGTGGCTCCTCTCGGTTGGACGGCGGAGGAGACCTCCGAGTCCGACGGTCCCGATCCCGCTCCCCCCGACGCCAAGCTGCCGTTTCCACCCGAAGCAGCGGAAGCGGCCTCGGAGGGCGAGGAGGTTCTTCCCGACGAAGGGAAGCCTGCCGCGCAGAGATCGTCGCTCGACACGGGAGCGAGCGAGGTGATCGGGAATCCCGATGAGTTCTTGTCCGCGGCGATGCCCGGACTCGGTCGAAACAGGAACCGCCGGAGGACGCGTGGCTGAGCGTGCTGTCGTCGTCGGCAGCGGACCCGGCGCCTCAACTGCCGCGATGGTGCTGGCCGACGCGGGCTGGGACGTCGTGATCTTCGAGAAGGGCCGCAACCTCTTCGCAGGCGCTCTCACTGAACCCGCACCAGAGACGTTGTTCTCCAACGACGAGCTCAAGATGCGCAGAGGCTTCGGAGGACCCGACCTCGACGGTGAACCTCGAACGTTCCGTTCCTCGGCCGACGACCCCGAGCCTCTCTCCGTGGGAGACCTCAACACGTTGCCCACCACCGTCGCAGGCGGGACCGTTCACTGGGACGCCAAGACGCCCCGCTTCTGGGATATCGACTTCAAGAAGCTGTCGATGCTCGGCCCGATCGACGGTGCCGAGATCGCCGACTGGCCCTTCGCGTACTCCGAGATCGCTCCGTACTACGACGTGATGGAACAACTGATCGGTGTCCAGGGCGATGCCGACGTGCTGGCTGAAGGGCCGGCCGGCTTGCACGCTCCCCGATCGGGGCCGTTCCCGATGCCTCCGGGCGCACCGATGTACGGCTCCACGCTTCTGGCGGAGGGCGCGCGCCGTCAGGGCCTCCACCCGTATCCGTTCACCCAGGCGATCAACTCACAGCTCTACGACGGCCGCCCCGCGTGCATCGACTGCGGGTTCTGCTCGGGATTCGGCTGCCCGATCCACGACCGTGGCAGCGCCCTCGTCCCTCTCCGCCATGCGCTCCTCACGGGAAACGTGGAGCTCCGCGACGAGGCGATGGTGACGCGTATCGAACACGACGGATCGCGTGCCACCGGTGTCAGTTGGGTCGACGCCGACGGTGACGAGCACACCGAACCGGCGGACTTCGTCGTCCTCGGCGCAGGTGCGATCGAGAGTCCGCGGCTCGTGCTGCTCTCCGATGTGGAGGACTCGAACGGTTGGATCGGGGCGGGCACGATGTTTCACTGGTTCACCGACGGTTTCGGGATCTGGCTCTCGGAGCGGATCCATGCCGGGCGAGGCCGGGACTCATCACACGCCATCGACGACTTCTGCGACCCCGACTTCCCCGGTGCGCGCGAGGCTGCCGCGGCCGCCGGGCTTCCCTACTTCCGCGGTGGGATCGTCGAGATGGGCGGGACGACCCACCTCATGGACGAGGCGCTCCAGTACGTGGAGCTGATGGAGATCTTCGATGCCGACAAGCCGTTCGGTCGCCGCTTCAAGGACCTGATGCGCCTCAGCGCTCTCCGAGATCGGCTCACAGGATCGGTGATGATCGCCGAGGACCTCAACCAGCGTTCCAACCGCGTCGATCTAGACCCAACAGTTCGCGACCGCTACGGGCTTCCCGTGGCCGCCGTCACGTACGCGCCCCACGCGCATGAGCTCGTCGCTCAGGAGTTCTACACGCCACATCTCGTCGGCCTTATCGACGCGGCGGGTGCCGACGTAGCGGGGGCGACGGCTCAGACCGGAACGCCCGACAAGCCTGCACCGACGGGGAGCATCGTGCCCGGTGGCGCGCATCTGCACGGTGGGCTCCGCATGAGCCGCGGCCCGACAGACGGCGCCACCGACGAGTACGGGCGGTTGTGGGCGCTCCCCAACGTGGGCGTCGCCGACTCATCGGTGTTTCCGACCAGCGGAGCGCACAATCCGACACTCACGATCTTCACCACCGCGCTGCGCAACGCGCGCTCCTGGGCCGGGGTCGAGGGTGATCCGACGTTGCCGGCGACCTTCTCGGAGGGCCAGAGCGGGAGCAACGACGGCGGGGACGGCGCCGGAGCGGCCATCGCCGCCGGCGTCGGAGCAGCGGCGCTCGGCGGTGCGGCGGCGGTGTCCTGGCATCGAGCACGACGGCGCGGACAGGCGAGCCCGGACGAACCGGTTTGATCCCGCCCGTCGTGTCGCACCGAGTGTTGGAAGGCTCGAAGGTGACCCTGCGGTCATTCGAAGACGACGATGTCGAAGCGGTGGTGGCGATTCTCAACGCGCCTGACGTTCGCGAGGTGGTGGGGCGGCCCCTGGGACTCGGCGCGGGTGCAAGGAGAGCTGCTCGAGGGCGGGTACACGGGGGTCTACGTCGTGATCGCCGACGAGCAGGTGATCGGTGTGGTGATGTACACGGAGGAATCAGACCCCGACTACCGGTACGCCGCTGTCGACATCACCCTTCATCCCGATTGGCACGGACAGGGCTACGGCACCGACACGCTTCGTGCACTCGCTGCGCACCTCTTCGGTGATCGAGGGCATCACCGCCTGACCATCGACCCCGCTGTCGACAACCACAAGGCCATCCGGGCGTACGAGGCAGTCGGCTTCCGGCGGGTGGGCGTACTCCGCCGCTACGAGCGGACCGTTGCTGGCGAGTGGCGGGACGGGCTGCTCATGGATCTCCTGGCCGAAGAGCTGAGGTGACACGCGTCGTCGCCACGCCGCCGGGTGCCGCGACAGACCGCACCGCATCGACGAGACGCCCCCGTCGAGACGCCTCCGTTGGTATCGCTCGGATCCCATCGTTCCGCGGAGCCGACCGACGCACCACGCTGATCAGCGGAGGGAGAGGGATTTGAACCCTCGGAGGTTGCCCTCACTCCCTTAGCAGGGGAGCACCTTCGGCCACTCGGTCACCCCTCCACGGCGGAGTATACGAGGTGCGGCACGGTGGTCACGACCAGGCGCAGTCCGACGCAGGACGGCAGGACCGCTGCCGTTGGACGACGTACGCGCTGCGCGGCGAGTGGGGAATCCCAGCGGAGTTCTCCACGTGGGTGGCAAGGCGCTCGAGCGTCGCCTCCATGTTCGCCGGGTGCTTCTTCGGGTAGCCCAGCTTCTCGATGAGCCACGGCGAACGCGCTGTCGAGTAGTCGAACGTCTCGGTCACGCGTGTCCGCGCACCGTCGTCGAGCGGTTCCAGCTCGTAGCGCCACCTGTGCTTCCCGAAATGGGCCCACGCGATCCTGCGGTTCTCGTCGAACTCCACCACCGTCGACTTGATCCGGTACGGCAGGCCGATCTTCATCGACATGCCGAACTTCGATCCCATCTCGAGGCGGTCGGGACCCGCCACGACCCCACGGACACTTCCCGACCCGTCGATGGCCGGGTGCTGTCGCGGATCCGCCAGCACGTCGAAGATCTCTTCGGGTGATGCGCTGATCTCGCGCGACACCGACACCTGCTGCTCGTTCGTTGTCATGGGAGGGACGCTAGCGTTCAGTTCGTGGATCCGCTCGACGCACTGGAGCGCATCGCCGGGCTCCTCTCACGCAGCGGCGCGCCCCGGTACAAGGCCGAAGCGTTCAAGAAGGCCGCGGCCACGGTCGCCCAGCTCACCGACGAGGACCTTCGAACCGTGGCAGCGGCCAGGCGCCTCAAGGACCTCCCCGGAATCGGGACTCGCACCGAGCAGGTCATCATGCAGGCGCTGGCCGACCAGGTGCCCGCGTATCTCCACGACCTCGAGAAGGGAACGGCGGATCCCGACACGTCGCGTGCCGGCGAGGTGATGCCCGCCGTGCGCGGCGACCTGCACCTCCACTCGGACTGGTCGGACGGTGGAGCGTCGGTGGAGCGCATGGCGACTCGTGCGCGCGACATCGGCCATGAGTATCTGGCGCTGACCGACCACTCCCCCCGCCTACGTGTCGCCCACGGGCTCTCGGAAGAGAGGTTGCGCGAACAACTCGACCTCGTGGGCGAACTGAACGAGAAGCTCGCACCGCTTCGGATCCTCACGGGGATCGAGGTCGACATCCTCGACGACGGCTCGCTCGACCAGAGCGACGAGCTCCTGGCTCAACTCGACGTCGTCGTGGCGAGTGTCCACTCGAAGCTACGAATGGACTCCCGCTCGATGACGCGCCGGATGGTACGTGCGATGGAGAGCCCGCACACCGACATCCTCGGCCACTGCACGGGTCGGATGCTGGTGGGCAAGGGTCGTCCCGAATCCGAGTTCGACTCCGAGGTCCTGTTCGGTACCTGCGCCGAGCACGACAAGGCGGTCGAGATCAACTCGCGTCCTGAGCGGCTCGACCCGCCATCACGGCTGCTTCACGAAGCGGTCGAGGCCGGTGCCAAGATCGCCATCGACTCCGACGCCCACTCCCCGCACCAACTCGAGTGGCAGCCCTACGGCGCGCACCGCGCGGCGGTGAACGAGGTGCCCGTGGACAGGATCGTCAACACCTGGCCGGTCGACGATCTGCTCGCCTGGACCGCGTCGCACACCGCCTGACTCGGCGCCTCTTCGACCGCTCAGCGGAGGGAGTGGGATTCGAACCCACGGAGCTCTCGCTCAACGGTTTTCAAGACCGTCGCATTCGTCCGCTCTGCCATCCCTCCGGGACCCGAGGGTAGCGGCGCGGAGCGTGTCAGGCGAGGATGGGCGCGGGAACCGTGGCGAATCCGGTGAGGGGACGCAGGACGTCGGGCACCGCGAAGCTGCCGTCGGGCTGCTGGCAGTACTCGAAGAGATTGAGAAGCGTGCGCCCTATGGCACACGCCGTCCCGTTGAGCGTGTGTAGCGGCACGGTCCTGCCGTCGCTTCGAAGACGCGTGCCGAGCCGGCGGGCGGAGAAATCGAGGTAGTTGGAACACGACGTCAGTTCCCGGTACCGCCCTTCCGACGGCAACCACACCTCGAGATCGAACTTCTTGGCGGCCGCGGCGCCCAGGTCACCTGCGGCGATGTTCACCACACGGTACGGGAGCCCGAGGCCTCCGACGATCTCCTCCTGGATGGCCAGGATGAGATCGAGTTCGTCCCACGAGCTGTCCGGCTCCGCGAACGAGAACATCTCGACCTTGTCGAACTGGTGGAGGCGGAACATCCCCTTCGTGTCTTTCCCGTAGGTGCCCGCTTCGCGACGGAAGCACGAGGAGATTCCCGCGTAGCGCAACGGAAGGTCGTCGACCGGGACGATCTCGTCGCGGTGCAGTGCCGACAGCGGCACCTCGCTGGTGCCGACCAGGAAGAGATCGTCATCGTCGAGTTCATACACCTGATGGCGGTCGGTCGGGAAGAAGCCTGCCTCTTCCATCGTGCGCTCCCGCACGAGAACGGGCGGTACTACCGGGGAGAAGCCACGCGCCCCGAGGACCTGGACGACCCAGTTCACGAGCGCCAGCTCGAGGAGCACCGCCTCGCCCCTCAGGTACGCGAAGCGGGCACCGCTCGCTTCGGCGGCGTGTTCGGTGTCGACCCAGCCCATCGCCTCGCCGAACTCCGCATGGTCGAGTCCCGCTGCATCGGGCGTGCCACCGACGGCTCGGATCTCCTCTCCGTCGTCTTCTCCTCCGTCGGGTACCGACACGTCGGCAGGATTCGGAACCGAGGCGGCGAGGTGACGACGACGGTCCTCCGCTATGACGAGTTCGGCTTCGAGCCCCTTCAGCTCGTCCTTCAGCGTTGCCGCGGCCGCGATCTTCGCCGCGCGTTCCTCAGCCGACGCTCGTCCGATCTCCTTGGACGCCACGTTCTGCCGGGCGCGCAGATCGTCGACACCGGCGCGCAGATCACGGACCGCTTGGTCGGCTG
The DNA here is from genome assembly GCA_963704035.1 of uncultured Actinomycetes bacterium. GTDB lineage: Bacteria > Actinomycetota > Acidimicrobiia > IMCC26256 > JAOSJL01 > JAOSJL01. The sequence goes on from CAVPGR010000004.1 coordinate 986,953, forward strand.
CGAGCAGGTCGTCGAGATGGCCCTCCGCGACACGCTTGCGCTCGATACCGCGGCGATACTCCGGGTCCTCCCGCAATCGACGGAGATCGATCACCGCGATTCCTCCGTCTGGCCGATCTGTTCGTCAGATGGACCGTTGCCGTCGATCTGTGCACGCAGCTCGCGCATCCATGCATCTGCCTCGCGCCACGCCTTCCCGGCGGCCGACCGACGCACGACAGCCCCACCCTCACCCTGACCACCGACCGGATAGGACCCGAGGAACTTCACCTCGGCGATCTTGGCGGCCAGATCGCGCAGGGTGTCGGCAACGACCTCGTCGGCGATGTGGCCCTCCAGGTCGATGAAGAAGCAGTACTCGCCGAGACCGCTCTTCGTCGGGCGCGACTCGAGCTTGGTGAGGTCGATCGCACGTGCCGAGAACTCCTGAAGGATCCCGAGGAGCGAGCCCGGTCGGTTCTTGCGTTGAAAACACACGACCGAGGTGCGGTCGTGGCCGGTCGGCTCGGGAACACCACGCCCGACGAGAACGAAACGGGTGGAGTTGTGGGGGTGGTCCTCGATGGCGGTCGCCGCCTCGCGGAGCCCATAGAGCTGCGCAGCCAGGGGATTCGCGATGGCGGCCTGGCCCGCCTTGCGGGACCGGGCCACGGCCCGGGCCGCGTCGGCCGTGGACGTGGCGGGCTCGATCTCGGCCTTGGGCACCCTGTGGCGCAGCCACTGGCGGCACTGGGCCGCTGCGATGGGAATCGACCTGACCGTGGTGATCTGGCGCATCGTCGTCTCCGGCTTCACGCAGAGACTGAACGACACGGGGAGATCGACCTCCCGTCGGATCAGGAGCTCGCTCTCGAAGGCCAGCGTGTCGAGCGTGACGGTGACCGAACCCTCGATCGAGTTCTCGATCGGGACGAAGGCCGCGTCGGCATCTCCACTCTCCACCGCTGCGACGGCGTCGGGCACGGCGCGGCACCGGGAGCAGATCACTCGCGGCGAGGTCGTCCTGCGTCTTGAGCGCCTCTTCGGTGAACGTTCCCGGAGGCCCGAGATAGCTGACCCTCACGGAGCCGAAGCGTAGTGGCGGGCAACCCGGAGGCCCTGTTCGATTGGCCCCGACGCTTCAGCGCAGGAACTCCCTCAGCGAGGGCTGGACCGCGCGCGTCACCCCCGAGGCCGCGTCGTGAGCGACACGCTGGAGTTGAAGCTGGAGAACGTTGTCGGGAACCAGCACGGTGTCGGAAGCGGTGTCGGAAGCGGTGTCGGAAGCGGTGTCGGAAGCGGGGTCGGGAACGCGCTCGCTCTCACCGAGAAGCTCGTGGTTGGCTTCGGCCACGACGTCGATCTCGGCGGCGAGCGTCACCGAGCGCGTCGCGGTGACGGATTGAGGAGGCGATCCCAGGGCTCGGGTGCCACCGCCGCGAGCTCTCGGAGTGAGGCACCCGATTCGAGGCCGAGCCACCGGGCCGCGGCGTTCACGCTCACGGCCCGTTCCAGCTCCGCGATGTTGATCTCCTCGAAGACGGTCTCGAGCTCACGGGTGGCGTGCGCCAGCCACCGATTTCGTCCGGCAGCGAGGACCATCTGCTCCTCCTCGAGCTTGAACAGCAACAGCTCCAGAAGGCGACGCTCGCGCCAGAGCATCTCCGAGACGGCGTCGATGGACACGTTGAGGTCTCCTGGGGGGCCGGAATCCTCCGATCGGCCAGGTTCAGCGTCGCACAAGGGTTCTGGGGTCGAATCCCTGGAAAAGCCGCTCTGACCTGCGCCGATGTGTCGGTCGACATGCGCACTCTCGTCCCTTTTGGACTCATCCTTCGGGATGACGCTTGGCAGCTGCGAATCATCCCCGCGGTCTATCTAGCACGGAGAGTGATCGAGTCGATGCCTCCAGTGAAGAACACGACCGGGGGAGTACACCATGGGGACCACCGTCACGCTGACGCATGAGCAGCGGGTCCGTGAAGAGCGACTCGTCAGAGACAACCTGCCGCTCGTCCAGTACGCCGTCAACGAGGTGGCACACCGGGTTCCGCGCCAGGTTCACCGCGACGATCTCGTATCCGCAGGAATGCTCGGGTTGACCCAGGCCGCTCGCTCCTTCGAGGAGGAACGCGGCATCCCCTTCGACCGCTACGCCTCCCGCCGGATCCACGGGGCCCTCCTGGACGAGCTCCGCAGCCGCGACTGGGCGAGCCGTTCGGTGCGTGCCAAGGCGCGTGAAGTGCGCCAGGTCACCGAGGAGATGACCACCAAGCTCGGCCGGACTCCCACGAGCGACGAGCTCGGCGACGAGCTCGACGTGGAGCCGGCGTCGGTGCAGGAACTCCAGGCCGACGTTCACCGTGCAACCGTCCTCAACTACGAGTCGCTGGCCTTCGACGGCCCCGCCGAAGGCCTTCTGGCCTCCGGCGAGGAGAGCCCGGAGCAGACGATGATCTCCCGGGAACGCCAGGCGTTCCTGACCGATGCCGTCGCCTCTCTTCCGGCCCGCCTTCGCAAGGTCGTCGTGGAGTACTTCTTCGACGAGCGGCCCATGCAGGACATCGCCCACGACCTCGGTGTCAGTGAGTCACGCGTGAGCCAGCTCCGAGCCGAGGCCCTCTCGATGCTGCGCGACGGAATGAACGCCAACCTCGACCCCGAGCGTCTCTCGCCCGAGCGTCGACCGGATGGCAAGATCGCTCGGCGCAAGCGGACCTACTACAACCGGGTCGCCGCCCAGACCGACCCGCTCGAGCGAGTGTCCGCCGAGCCGCGCGACGTACACGAGAAGGTCGCCCTCGCCGGCTGACCGAAGGGCTCGTGGAGCCCGACCACCTGGCCACACAACCGATCACACGCCGACCCGCGCCGCAGGCACCATGCCCGGTGCGGGTTGCCGCGACAGGACATCTTCCACCGCACCGTGCGAAACTGCCCGGATGCCCGGCGAGCCTCGGAAGATCTCGACGCGCGACGACACCGCGTCCCGACGGGAGCGCCGCGCGACACCGGCGGCCACCACGAGCTTCGGCATCAGGGCACTTCACCTGCTGGGTTTGAGCGCTTTCGCCTTCGCACAGCCGGTCTTCGACCTGCTCGGGAAGCAGGCGACCTTCTTCGTCGCGCACGACACGGGGCCTTCCCAGATCGTGCTCTTCACAATGTTGCTCCTGGTTGTTCCTCCGGCCCTCCTGATCGCTGCGGAGGGCCTGGTGTTCCTCGTGTCGCGTCCGGCCGGGTGGGCCGTCCATCTCGGGATCGTCGGACTCCTCGTCGGACTCATCGTTGCGCCACCCCTAGCCGACGGAATCGGGTTCGGGCTCATCGTCGCGATCGTGGTTCTCCTTCTCCGGGTCGGCGCAGGTGCGGCGTACGCCTACGGGCGCTTCGCCGGGATTCGCAGCTTTGCCACCGTGCTGGCGGGAGCACCGTTCGTCTTCGGTGCACTGTTCCTGTTCGCCTCTCCGGTGAACGAGCTGGTCTTCCCCGACGACGCCCTCGCCTACGCCGCGGAGACGGAGCAGTCGCCACCTATCGTGTGGATGAGCTTCGACGAGCTGCCGCTGGCGAGCCTGCTCGATGCCGAAGGCAACATCGACGCCGCCCGCTACCCCAACTTCGCCCGCCTCGCCGGCACGTCGACCTGGTATCCCAACGCCACGACCGTGGCCGGGTTCACACCCGATGCCATCCCCGCGATGGTGAGCGGCCGGCTTCCCGAGGGCCAGTACGTCACGCCGCCCACCACGAGCTTTCACCCCGACACGATCTTCAGTCTGTTGGCGGGTACCTACGATCTCACCTCGTACGAGGTGATCACCGATCTGTGCTCCACCGAGTACTGCGAGCAGCCGGTCGAGGCCCGACCGTCGTACGGCTTCGGAACGCTGGTGAGCGACACGGCAACGGTGTTCTTGCACGGCGCGCTTCCCGACGACGCCGCCGACCGCTGGCTACCGAGCATGGAGGGCCGCTGGGCCGGATTCGGCCGGGACGACTCGGGCGTCGCCGATGCCCCCGGAGAAGCCCCCGAGGACACGTCGCCGACCGAAACGACGCAACCCGCGTCCGAGCGCCCGCGTGCGGCCATCGACCTGAACGACGTTGTCGCAGGTGTGTACGACGCCGGATCACGCCTCGACACCTTTCTCGACGATCTGGGACCCTCCGACAATCCCTCGCTGTGGTTCTTCCACGCCAATCTTCCGCACGAGCCGTGGACGTATCTGCCCGACGGTCGTCGCTACGACGACGTCGGGCTCCTCGGGAACACCGGTGACCGCAGGATCTGGGACGATGACGAGCAGATGATGAGGCTGGTGCGGCAGCGCCATGTCGCGCAGCTCCAATACGCCGACGCGCAACTCGGGCGCGTGCTCGACCGACTCGAAGAGACGGGGATGCTGACGGAAACGCTCGTTGTGGTGACCGCCGACCACGGCGTGGAACTGCGGGGCGGGAGCTTCCGACGCCACATCTCTCCGTACTTCGAGAACCAGGCGGGCATCCTGCCCGTCCCGATGTTCGTGAAGAAGCCGGGTCAGACCACAGGCGCCGTCGACGACCGCAATGCCCAGACGATCGATCTCCTGCCGACAGTCGCCGAGATCCTCGGAGCGGAGCTTCCCTTCGAGGTCGACGGTACGTCGCTTCTCGGTCCGCTCGATGATGTTCCGGAATCCAAGACCTTCGTCGGAGGTGACGGACCGATCGACTTCCCCGAAACGATTCCCGACATCGGCGACCTGAGTGAGGTGATCCTCGCCACGTTCGGAACACAGCACCCCGACGACATCTACGCCATCGGAGACCACGCCGAGCTCGTGCACCGTCCCGTGTCCGAGCTCACGACTGCCTCGACGAACGCGGTCCACGCCGAGCTGTACGAACCGGAGGCCTACGACGAGGTCGACACGACGGGGGCATTCCTTCCCGCCCTCGTGTGGGGTGGCCTCGACCCGGCAACAGCCGAGCCACATCAGGAGTACGCGCTCGTGCTCAATGGTGTCGTCGCAGGAATAGCGACCAGCTTCGAGAACGACGATGGACTGTTCTTTGCCGGTCTCGTGGATCCCGCGCACTTCGTCGACGGGCCCAACGATGTGGAGATCTTCCTGATCGGACCCGATGGCACCCTGCAGTCGGTGGAACTCGCCACGTGATGCGGGCGATGGTCCTGGAGGCCCCCGGCCGACCGCTCGTCGAACGCGAGTTGCCCGTTCCCTCACCCGGGCCACCCGAGGTGTTGATCCGGGTGTCGGCGTGCGGAGTCTGCCGGACGGACCTGCACATCCTCGACGGTGAGCTCACCGAACCGAAGCTGCCCCTCGTTCCCGGACACGAGATCGTCGGAGAGGTCGTCGAGGTCGGGAATGCGGTCGAGCAACCGGCACTAGGCGACCGCGTCGGAGTGCCATGGCTCGGACGGACCGACGGCACGTGCCGGTTCTGTAGCAGAGGGAGGGAGAACCTCTGCGACCATCCGGAGTTCACGGGTTACACAGTCGACGGCGGATACGCGGAGTACACGGTCGCCGACGCCCGGTTCGCCTTCACTCTTCCCGACGAGCTCGACGACGACGCCCACGCGGCACCGCTGCTGTGTGCGGGGCTGATCGGGCACAGGACCTACCGCCTCGCGGGCGAGAACGTCGAACGACTCGGCATCTATGGCTTCGGAGCAGCAGCCCACATCGTCACCCAGATCGCGCGCCATGAAGACTGCGAGGTCTACGCCTTCACGTCTCCCGGCGACACCGAAGCGCAGGACTTCGCCCGCTCCCTCGGAGCCGCGTGGGCGGGCGGATCCGACGAAACACCGCCGGAGCTTCTCGACGCGGCCCTGATCTTCGCTCCCGTCGGCCCTCTCGTGCCGGCGGCGCTGCGAGCTGTCGACAAGGGTGGCGTGGTCGTCGCCGGTGGGATCCATATGAGCGACATCCCGTCCTTTCCCTACGCCGACCTGTGGGAGGAACGCGTCATCCGGTCGGTGGCGAACCTCACCCGTACCGACGGAGAGCAGCTGCTCGCTCTTGCCCCGACGATCCCGATCCGCACCGAGGTCCAGGTCTTCGACCTGGAGTCGGCCAACGAGGCGCTTGGAACGTCTCCGTTCCGGGAGCCTGCGAGGAGCGGCCGTGCTCGTGCCCGGAAGGAGTTGACGGCCGCTCAGGACCCTCTCGGCGCGACGGGCGTGTACTCGGAGCGCAGGTGTTTGATCCCATGAATGAACGCTGAGGAGAGAAGGTCCGGCTCGCCGGTCGCCTCGATGTCGGGAAGGCGATCGAAGATCTCCCGGAACATGACCGTGATCTCGCGACGCGCCAGATGCGCGCCGAGACAGAAGTGCGGACCAGGCCCGCCGAAGCCGACGTGGCGGTTGGGGTCGCGCCGCACGTCGAAGTCGTACGGGTTCTCGAAGACGTCTTCGTCGCGGTTGGCGGCCAGGTAGAACATCAGGACCTTGTCTCCCTCGGCGAGATGCCTGACCGCCCAGCTCGACGGGTTGCGTCGTGGTGCGCCGCATGTAGGTGACCGGGCTCGCGATCCGCACGATCTCCTCGACGGCGCTGCGAGCCACGCCGTCGAAGTCGTCGGCCCAGATCCTGCGCTGGTCAGGGTGTTCGGTGAGCAGACGGAGACCCCAGCTGATGGCGTTGCGGGTGGTCTCGTTGCCGGCCACGACGAGGAGAATGAAGAAGCTCGCGATCTCGTCGTGGGTGAGCTTCTCGCCGTCGAGCTCGGCGTTGACGAGGATGGTCGTGAGGTCGTCGGTCGACGCGCCGATCTTCGACGTCGCCAGGTCCTCCATCAGGTCGGCCAGGCCCTGTCCCGCGGTCAGCGCCGCCGTGAGGATGTCGGTGCCCTCAGGTCGGTACTCCGGATCGGTGACACCGAGGATCGTGTTCGTGTTGTGGAACACGAAGTCGTGCTGCGATTCGGGTACACCCATGAGATCGCACACGATCCGCAGGGGAAGTCGCGCGGCGACGTCGACGACGAAGTCGCACTCGCCGCGCTCACAGACCTCGTCGATGATCGTCGCGGCCTGATCGTGGACGCCTCCCTCGAGGGATTCGATCATCCGGGGCGTGAATCCGGCCGAGACGAGCCTGCGCAGTCGTCCGTGGCGGGGATCGTCCATGGCGATCATCGAGCTGAAGAACTCGTTGAACTCCGGCGGTGTGTCGACCACGACGATGCCCCGGGCCGATGAGTAGATCTCGGGGTGCTTCGACACCTCGTGGATCTGCTCGAAGCGAGTGACCGCCCAACCGCCGGGACCGTGCTCAACAGGCAGGTCCATCGCTGAACTGAGATCCGGCTCGGGGTGGAACGACAGGGGAGCCGCACGCAACGTCGCGAGGTCGGCCTCGATCTCGATTGCGGTCGGACCCAGAACTCGGGCATGATCGGATTCGGGAGAGGTCGCGACGGCATGCAGGCTCGACGGTATCTGATCGTCGGATTCGACAGCCCGCTATCGTTCGAACTCCGCGTAGCGCGGCACGGCGGCAACGAAGGGGACGAACATGACTGATTCGATCGACGACGGCGTGGCACCCATCCACCGGGCCAAGTTCTTCGGCCACGCCATCAGCCCCGATCTGTTTCCCGACGACGGGATCCCGGCCGACGCCGCTTACGAGCTCATGCACGGAGTTCTGACGCTCGACGGCAGCCCGACGTTGAACGTCGCATCATTCGTGACGACCTGGATGGAGCCCCAGGCCGAGCTCCTCATCCACGAGACGCTGCGCAAGAACCACATCGACCACGAGGAATACCCGGCTGCGCAGTTCATGGAGGAGATGTGCGTGCGCTGGCTCGCCGATCTCTTCCACGCTCCCGATGTCGGCGACGTCGTGGGCGTCGGCACGATCGGATCCTCCGAGGCGATCATGCTCGGGCTGCTCGCACACAAGTGGTCGTGGAAGAAGCGCCGCGAAGACGCCGGGAAGTCCACCGACAAGCCCAACATCGTGTTCGGCGCGGAAACACACATCGTGTGGGACAAGTTCGCCCGCTACTTCGACGTCGAGCTGCGCAAGATCCCGATGCAACCCGACCGCTACACCCTCAGCGTCGACGACGTGAAGAACCAGATCGACGAGAACACCATCGCCGTGGGCGCTGTTCTCGGCACGACCTTCATCGGGGAATCGGATCCGATCGAGGAGCTCAACGACTTCCTGGTGTCGGTGAAGAAGGAACGCGGCCTCGACATCCCTCTCCATGTCGACGGTGCGAGTGGTGGCTTCATCGCCCCGTTCGCTCGTCCCGACGAGAAGTGGGACTTCCGCCTGGAGCAGGTGAAGTCGATCAACGTGTCGGGCCACAAGTACGGGCTCGTGTATCCGGGCGTCGGCTGGCTGGTCTTTCGCGACCGCGACCAACTGCCCGAAGATCTCGTGTTCAGCGTGAACTACCTCGGTGGCGCACAGCCCACCTACACGTTCAACTTCTCCAGAGGCTCGGCCATGATCCAGGCCCAGGCCTACAACTTCATTCGCCTCGGCAGGAAGGGATACACGGAGCTGGTCGAGAACATGCTCGGTAACGCCCGTTTCCTGAACGAAGGTCTCGAGGCCAACGGACGTTTCGAGATCATGAACCCCGAGCTCGCCGAACCCGTCGTCACCTTCCGTCTGAAGGGCGACCCGGGCTACGACGTCTACCACCTCTCCGAGAAGCTCCGGCAGTACGGGTGGATCGTCCCGGCCTACTCGCTGCCTCCGAACGCTGAACATGTCGATCTGTTGCGGGTCGTGGTCCGCGTCGAGATGAGCCGACAACTCCTCTCGATGCTGATGATCGACATCGACACCGCCTGCAAGGAGCTCGAGAAGGAGCAGCCGACACACGAGGCCACCGGGAGTGGAGACCTCTGGACCGCTCCGGACGAGGCTGCCGACCGGGCAAAACGGCGTTATCACCACAAAGAGTAGACATCAGCGCTCCCCGCTGGAAACCCGTGTCAACCGACCGATGGAGAAATGCGTCGGTCAGGGTCAGTGATCGGAACAGTGGTGATCCCAGCACAACAGCCGGTGGAGGTGGTGACCCGCGACCGCGACCGCCTGCTCTCCGAGCTGTACCAGGATCACTACCGCTCCCTCGTGCGCCTGGCGACGGTGCTGCTCGACCGTCGCGAGCTGGCCGAAGAGGTCGTGCAGGAGGCTTTCATCAAGCTGCACGGCAAGCTCGACCGCGTCAAGGACCAGTCCCGGATCGACGCCTACCTGCGTTCCATCGTGATGAACCTGGCGCGGTCGCGGATGCGCCGGCGCATGGTGGCGCGCAAGCACCAGCCCGAACCGATGCTCGACGCTCCCGGCGCCGACGCCGACATCGATCTCCGCGACGACCAGCAGGAGGTCGTCGCGGCTCTCCGATCACTGCCTGCCCGCCAACGTGACTGCCTGGTCCTCCGCTACTACCAGGAGCTGAGCGAGGCCGAGATCGCCGACACGCTCGGCATCTCGAAGGGATCCGTCAAGACGCACACGAGTCGCGGCATGGCCGCACTCACCACGGCTCTGGAGGTCTCGGCATGACCGACAATGAGCGGAACACCGAAGATCGTCTCCGCGACGCCCTGTCGACCTAACCGAGCAGGTCGAGCCCGCCGGCGACGCCTGGGGAAAGATCAGGGCCGACGTGAACGCCAAGGAGACGCAGGCGCCGTGACCGTGTTCTGGTCGTCTCTCGGCCTCGCGGGCGCCGCGGCAGCCGTCATCGCCGTGATCGGATTCGCCGCCGTGCGCTCCGGTGACGACGGCGAGCGCGTCGTGGCCAACCCCCCCGACGATCTCAAGGGTTTCGTCGCCCTCACGACCGGCGGTGAGATCCGCCGCTATGACCCGACCGGACGCGACCGTGGCCTGATCACCGACACTGGCTGGACTCCCGAGGGCAACGTCGTACAGCCGGAGATCGCCGTGTCGCCGGACGGGACCGTGTACTTCAGCCGCCACGCCGGCGCCACGGAATGCGGGCCGGGTACAGCCTCCACAGCCTTGTGGCCGTCGGAGATCGTCGCTGTACCGGTCGAGGGTGGCGAACCCGAGGTCGTCACTGAGGTGGGCTGGGCGCCTGCCGTGAGCCCCGACGGTTCCCAGCTCGCATTCATCTCGAACCCGAGCGGCCAGCGTTGCGAATCCGGGGTTTCGCAGGAGGTCAACGAGTATCGACCTACCACGGTGGCACTGCTCGATCTCGAGACCGGGGAACGTTCCGTCCCCGACATCACCTACCCAAACCCGTCGGGTGACTCCCCCTTTACGTATGAACCGGAGGGGCCGCTTGCATGGGCTCCCGACGGCGACGAGTTGGCAACGAACGCCAGTTGCACCGCTCCGGGGGAGTGCGAAGGCGCCTACACGACCGTCGTGCCAACTGCTGGAGGCGAAGCGCGCTACCTGTACCAGTGGGGCGAGGGAAACGGCGGTCCGGCCCTCGCGTTCGCCGACGACACTTCCGTGTTCGTGAACTCGTCGGAGCTCGGCTCCGACGGGTGGATCGGACTCATGGGCGGGGACGCCTCGGATCCCACGGCTGCCACTGCACTGGCGGTACCCGAATTCATCTCGCTACCGAGTGCCACCCAGCCGCTGTCCTTGTCGACGCTCGCTGGTGAGAACGCGCCGGGGATCCTCGCGACCCTCGGCAACTCCGGAGACGTTGCCACAACCACTCGGGCAGTTGTCTTCGCCGACGGGCCGGAGTCAGACCCCACGGAACTCACCGACAACATCGTGAGCGCCGCGTGGATCCCGGGCACGACGGCCGACGATCTCGTCTCGTCCACAGTCCCGTCAGGGTTCGTTGCACTCACGTCCGACGGCGAGCTCCGCCGCTACGACACCTCCGGGCGCGACGTGGGCGTCATCGCTGCTACCGGTTGGCAGGTCGGTGCCAACATCTCGCCACCCACCTTCTCTGTGGCGCAAGACGGGACCGTCTTCTTCAGTCGTCCGGCGACCGATCGGGCTTGCCCCCGTTCCGATCAGCTCGGATTCGAGATCGTGTCGGTGCCACTGGAGGGCGGTGATCCGGAGGTCGTGAGTCCGGTGGGAACTTCACCGGCTGTGAGCCCCGACGGGCGTGAGCTCGCATACCTCACAACACCGACCGGTGACCAGTGCGATAGAGATGCTCTGGTCCTCGAGGTCCGGCAGGGCTCGGACACCCGCCGCGTCGAGCTCCCGAGCGGGGGCGACATTCCTGGCAGGCCGACGCCTATCACGGCGCCGATTGTCTGGTCGCCGGACCAGTCGTCGATCGCGCTCAACATGCTCTACGGAGACCTCGAAGGTTGGGACACCGTGGTGGTGGACGTTCACTATGGTGGCGGCCAGGCCGTGTACGCGTGGGGCGAAGGAAGCGGTGGGAGCGCGGTCGCATTCGTCGACGACACGATGCTGCTGGTCGACGCCTCGATTGCCCAGGGGCCTGGCGGTATCGACGCGTGGATCGGCCAGGCCGACACCGACGTCACAGAGGCGGTCACCCGCGACGCGCTGGCGATCCCTCAGTTGATCGGCCTTCCGGACCTGAACCGGCTGCTCTCGCTGTCGACGCTTCCCGGTGAGAGCGCGCCTGGAATCCTCGCGGTCGGCGTCCTCGATAGTGCTCCTGATGACGGTCAGGTGTTGCTGTACGACGAGGGCCAGGAATCGGATCAGCAAGTGCTCGCCACTGGCGTCCAAGCCGCCGTCTGGATCCCGGGAACGACGTACAACGATCTTCCTGCAGACCCTGCACCGACGCGGTAGGCGAGCCTCCTACGCATCGACCTCGTGAACCACGGGTCGGCCCTCGACTGCCCAGACGTCGGTCTGCACTACCGACAGAGGAGTTGTGGGCGAGGGGGGACTTGAACCCCCACGTCCTTGCGGACACAGGCACCTGAAGCCTGCGCGTCTGCCAATTCCGCCACTCGCCCGTGGGGTTTCGCAGAGTACCAGCGGCCCCAGCGCCTCCCCGGAGTGAATCGCGCGCCTATTTCCGAATTCTGTCGGCAGAGAGGCCCGGCTGTGCGTCTGTGAAGCGTGATGATGGACACGATGGCCCTCGATCCGAAATCCGGCGCTCCACCCAGTGCGTCGCCGAACCGTGACCCCGACCGACTGGTCTCGGAACTGTTTCAGAGCGAGTACCACGCCCTTGTGCGACTGGCCTCCCTGGTTCTGAACGGTCAGGAAGCAGCCGAGGAGGTGGTGCAGGACGCCTTCGTGAAGCTGTATCGAAAGTCCGGCCGCATCAAAGACCCGAGCCGAGCCGACGCGTATCTCCGCTCGATCGTGATGAACGGCGCCCGGTCGAAGCTCCGGCGTCGAGGCGTGGCCCGCAGGCACCGGCCCGAACCGCCGCCCGACGCGAAGGGCGCCGACGTCGACGTCGTACTACGTGACGAGAGCCGCCATTTCCTCGACGCCATCCAGGCACTACCGGAGCGCCAGGCCGACTGCATCATTCTGCGCTTCTATGAGGAGCTGACCGAAGCCGACGTGGCCGACACGCTCGGCATCTCTCGTTCGACCGTCAACACGCACGTCGAACGGGGCCTCGCCACGCTGGCCACGGTTCTGGAGGATGACAATGGGTGACAGCGACCGCGCCAGAGACCGAGCGAAGTCCGTCATGACCGAGTTCACCGACCAGGTCGGCGTGTCCGACGACGCCTGGGCGCAGGTGCGCGGTCGGATCGACAACACCCGGCCCGCTCGCACACCGCGGTTCTGGTGGGGCCTCGGCCTGGCAGGGGCCGCCGCGGCCGCCGTCGCCGTCATCGGATTCGCCGCGTTGAACAGCGGAGACGACGGCCCCACCGTGGCCGGCCCGCAAAGCGTCGAGTTGGAACCGGGTTTCGTGGCGCTGACCGTCGACGGCGAACTGCGGCGCTTCAGTCCGACCGGCGAGGACCTCGGCCTGATCACCGACACCGAGTGGGGCTTCGTCGACGACGACGATTACCCGGCACCGCCGGGATTCTCGGTGGCACCCGACGGCACGGTCTACCTCGCCGGATCCACGCGCGACCCCGACTGCGACACGAGCAGCCTGGACACGAAGATCGTGGCTGTTCCTCTCGAGGGCGGCGAGCCCGAGGTCGTGGCGTCCCACGCATCCTCACCCGCTGTCAGCCCGGACGGCAACAGCCTGGCGTATCTTGCGGGGGAGGGAGAGTTTCCGTGCGGTAGCGAACCGCCGAGCCCGTCGTCGAGCCCGTCGGACTACGGGGTGACGCTCAAGATCCTCGACCTGAGCACGCTGGACTCCGACTCGCCCCGGGTCACCGACCTCGGTCCCGTCCTGTCCCTGACCGGTTCATCGCCCGCGTGGTCGCCGGACGGAGCCTCCCTCGCCGTCTCGGAGATGTGCCTCGAGTGCCCGGAAGGCGAGCGCGCGGGAGTGACGGTGCATCCGGTCGACGGCAGCGAACCGCACCGCGTCGTCGCCACAGACCTCAGTGCAGGACCGAACGTGGCGTTCGCCGGTCCCGACGAGCTCTACGTCGACGCCTCGATCTTTGGGGACTTCGCGCGGATCGGACTCGTGCCGACCGACGTCACGACGCCGACGGTCCTGCGAGAGGCCACCGTGACCTTTGAGATTCCGGACGCATACGAGATCCACTCGCTGTCGACGCTCGCCGGAGCGAACGCGCCCGGACTTCTCGCTGTCGTCGAACGCCAGGAATCGACGAACGGTGCCGGCGACGCCCAGATCTTGGTCGAAGGCGAGGACTCAGCACCTCCGATCGTCGCGAGCGAGGTCGTCGACGCGGTCTGGATCCCCGGGACCACGGCGTCGGACCTTCTCTAGGTCCGAGCCGTGGCAAAGGGTAGGAGCTATCCCGCCAGGGGCTCCGGGCGCTCGCCGGGGGAGAACGACTTGATTCGCGGGTTGCGGTCGGCCCACATGAGCAGCGGTGGAAGCACCACCAGCGCCGCGAGTCAGCGCGACGAGCACGTTGAGTGCCACGAGGACACCGAACTGCCACACGAGCGGGAACGGTGACACGGCGAGCACGATGAACCCGCCGACGGTCGTGAGACCCGAAGCCACGAAGGCGCGGCCGATCCGCACGCCGCCGACGTCGATCGCCTCCTCGGGCGTTCGTCCGCGTTCGCGTTCCTCCCAGTACCGGGCGAGGATCAGCACCACGAACTCGGTGCACGTCGCGATCACCAACGGAGCCGACACACTCGTCATGGGGCTCAGCGTGATGCCCGTGACGAAGGTCACGACCGACGAGAGACCGACAGCGATGAGCACAGGAATGAGGACGAGCACGACCTTCCAGATCCTGCGGTAGAAGATGAGGAGCCACAGCGCGACCGCACCCAGCCCGGCGAAGGTGATGAGCTGGCGGTTGTCCTCGAGAGCCTTCACGAGCTCGACCCCCACAGCGGCAATGCCGGCCTGTGAGACACCGGTCTCGTTGGGGGACTCGTCGGGCGGCCCGCCGATTTCGGGAAAGCCTGCGATGCTGACGTCGATGTCGACGGTGCCGAACGACTCGGCCAGGTCCTCGTTGATCTCGTCGACCAGCGCTTCGCGCTCTTTTAGCGAGATCGGTGCGATCGGGAACTGGAGCGCGGCGGCCTTGCGGTCCTCGGCGACCGTCGAGAGAAGAACGTCCTCGGGCGCGACGGTGTAGGCAGGTGGATCGTTGAAGCCATCACCGATCAGAAGGTTCATCGACTCCTGGTTCGGTGGGGTCTTCGTGATGTCGAACGCCACGCCGTAGAGGCTGTTGACGTCCTTCAACGTCCCGTCGCCGTCGGGGCCGTGCTTCTCCATCTGCTGGTTCGTGAACTGTTGCGCCCAGGACGACACCTCGTCGGACGTGACGTCGTCGGCCTCGATCAGCAGGGCGAGAACCGACGAGAATCCTGCGCGTTCCTGGAGGATCTTGAGGTCCGCGACGGTGTCCGTACACGGGTCACCACCGAGAAGCTTCTGAAGCTCGCACTGAACGCTGTTCTTCTCCTGCGGTAACCACTTTTCGGCGTCGGTCTCGATGACGAAGCGACCCTCGAACGAAAGACCGAGGATGATGATGAGAACTCCCACCACCGCCATCGGCAACACGAACTTCTGCATCGAGAACATCATTCCCCGCACGACGCGCTCGAGGAATCCATGGGGGATCCGGGCTTCGCCGGCCTTCGTGGGCGTCACCTTCTCGCGCCACGCCAGGATCGAGGTGGGAACCAGGAGACCGGCGATGAACAAGGCGAGGATCCCGAGGGCCAGCATCACACCGAAATCGCCGATCATCGGGACCTTGGAGATGTTGAGGGCCAGGAAGCCCACGACAGCGGAAATGGCGGCGACAGCGAGAGGCGGCGCGAGCCAACGCATCAGCCGACGCATGCCTTCGGGCGCGTTGCCGTCCTCGTTCACCTCTTCTTCCATCCGCGAATGGGTCTGGATCGAGAAGTCGACACCGACACCGATCAGGATCGGGAGCGCTGCGATCGTGATGAGCGTCAGCGGGATCCCGAGGTAGCCCATGAGCCCGAAGCCCCAGATGGCACCGATCACCACGATGGTCAGCGACAGCAACCGCCACCGGACGCGGAACACGAAGTACAACACGATCGCCATCACGAGGAACGAGAGGCCGCCGAGGGTGGCGAGGCCCGTCTGGAGATAGTCGTTGACGTCCTGGAGAAGCTGCGGAGGCCCGCCGACGGTCAGTTCGAAACCCTCGAAGGAGTTCTCGTACTTCTCGGCGATCTCGACGACCTTGTCGGCCGCCTCACCCATGTCGGCGATGTCGATGTTTCCCTGGGTGGCGATGATCATCAGGCCCTGGTCGATCTTGGGGAAGTTGGCCCGCAGGATGGGACGGATGACGGGATTGCCCTCGTCGTCGGTAGCGACCACGGAGGGGTCTTCAGCGTCGCTCTCGTAGAGAAGCGCCTCGGCGAGAGCTGTATCCGAAAGGGCCTTGATGGCTCCGTCAGTGTGAGCGACGGGTTCGGTGATCGCAGACAGCCCCGCTGCTGTGGCGAACTCGTCAGTACTGGTGATCCGGGTGGTGGTTCCCTCCTGGAGCGTCTTGACGGCGTCCTCGACCTCAACAGCTGAGGCTTCGGCCTCCGCTGCTGTGGCTCCACCACCGTCCATCTCATCAGCAACGAGCTTTGGGGCGTATTCCTCGGCGCTCCCGAAGATCTCCGTGCCGGGACCGACCTGACTGGCGGCGAACGTCATGGCGGTCAGCGGACTGACCACCGCGTGGAACAGTCCGGTGTCGCGCAGCTCCTGGTCGAACTCCGCCAGAGTTTCCGCGTTCGCCGGATCGGAGATCAGGTCGATGGCCTGCTTGTCGGAACCGTCCTTGGCGGAGAACAACACGAGCATCGGCTCGCCGCCGAAGTCTTCCTGGAACCGTTCGTTGTCCTGCGCGACCGGATTGTCGGCGCCGATGAGCCCGTCCTGGCTCGTCTCGAACTCGAGGGTGGTGATCCCGAAGGCCATGATGATCGTCACCACACCGGCCAGCGCGAGCACCATCTTGTGGTGCTTCGTGACGACTCCCGCGAGGCCATTCCAGAACTGGCGCATCGTTCCCCCTGTTTCTGCCGACGGTGGTGCGTGGCGCACCGGCCGCGGTCGAGCCGTCACAGGGTACGCAATTCGCGCAGTCTGTGCCGCAGTCGTGTGGCTGGGCCGTGGGTACACTCCGGCGCGTGGGTCTCCAGCGATTCGAACAGCGGCTGGAGCGTCTGGTCGAGGGCACGTTCTCGAAGGCGTTCCGCAGCGGTCTCCAACCCGTCGAGATCGCCCGGAAGCTCGTCCGTGCGATGGAAGACGGCCGCACGCTGGGCGTGCGGGGCAAGGTCGTGCCCAACGACTTCACCGTCGAGCTCTCGGCCGCCGACTACGACCGCTTCGAAAACTTCGACGACGTCCTCGCCCGGGAACTGGCCGATCAGGCCCGCGACACCGCCCGCGAGGAGCACTACCACTTCGTCGGCCCAGTCGAGGTACGCCTCGTCGAGAGCGACAAGACCCGCAAGGGAACATGCCGGATCAACGCCGCTATCGTCGAGGGAGCCATGGGCCTCGTCGGCTCCCTGGTCCTTCCCGACGGGCGTCGCGTGCCGTTGCGTGATGAGCCCGTCACGATCGGGCGGATGCCGGATTGCACCATCCCCGTCGACGATGCCCGTGTCTCGCGCCACCACGCCGAGGTCAAACCCGAGCCGGAGGGCTACGTCGTGCGGGACGCCGGATCCATGAACGGAACGCTGGTGAACGGTGTCGCCGTGAAGGACCACCTCCTGGTGGACGGCGACGTGATCGGTGTCGGATCGGCCACGATGCGCTTCGAAGCGTCCTGAGGCGGTCGCGTGTCCGAAGGCCTCCTCACAGTCCTCAAGTTCTGCTTCCTGGCACTGCTGTTCCTGTTCCTGGTGCGCGTCGTGCGGGTGGTGGCGCTCGAGCTGCGAGCCGCCCCTCTCACCCCGGTCGACGCAGCACCCGCCGCCAAACAGCGCTCCTCCAAGCGCAAGGGCTCGGCCCAGCGCGGCATCCGGGTTGTCGAGCCGGCTCAGTTGGCGGGCCAGACCTACGCCGTCGACGGAGAGATCACCGTCGGGCGCGCTACGGGCTGCGGAATCGTGCTGAGCGCCGACACGTACGCGTCGCAGATCCACGCCCGGGTCTTTCGACGCGACGACGATCTCTACGTGGAGGACCTCGGGTCGACGAACGGAACCTTTGTGAACGGAACTCGCATCTCCACCCCGGTGCGCGTCCGCCGTGGCGATCGCGTCCAGTTCGGCCAGACGATCGTCGAACCGACGAAGTGACGGTTCGATGAGGTTCGTCGCAGGCGCAGCCACCGACGTCGGCCGGGTCCGCGAGGGAAACGAGGACTCGTTCGTCGTCGACGACAGGCTCCGACTCTTCGCCGTCGCCGACGGAATGGGTGGGCACCGAGCCGGCGAGGTGGCGTCCGCCACGGCGGTGGAAGCACTGCGGGCCTCCGTCGCTTCGGGTTCCGCGCTGGACGAGGCGATTCGAAACGCCAACGCGGCGGTGCTCGAGAAATCCGGCGACGACGATGACCTCTCCGGCATGGGTACGACCATCACCGCCGTCGTGTCGGTGGGCCCGAGCGAGGCTGTCATCGGTCATGTCGGCGACTCGCGCGCCTACCTGTTGCACGAGGGTGAGCTCAGTCAGATCACTGACGACCACAGCCTCGTCGAGGAACTGGTCCGGGAGGGCCGCCTCACGCCGGAACAGGCCGAGGCCCACCCGCAGCGCTCGATCATCACCCGCGCCCTCGGCATCGAAGCCGACGTCGACGTCGACACCTACACGGTGAACGCCGACGTCGGCGATCGCGTGCTCCTCTGCTCCGACGGGCTGACCACCATGGTCCGCTCCGACGACATCGCCTCCATCCTGCGCCGCGAACCACATCCGGGTCACGCCGCCGAACAGCTTGTGGACGCTGCCAACGAGGCCGGTGGGGAGGACAACATCACCGCCGTCGTCCTCGACGTCGTCGAAAGCGACGTTGTCGAAAGCGACGCCGCCGGAAGTGCGATCGGAGCAACAGCGGCGGGAGCGGCGGCGGCGGGAGCGGCGGCGGGAACCGTTGCTACGAGTGCAGGCGACGGGTCCGAGGACGACCGACCCGATATCGACCGACCCGATATCGACCGACCTGCGAACGACGGGTCCGACGGAGACGGGTCCAGCGGTGACGAAGCGGCGGCCGCGCCTCGCAAGCGTCGCCGCTGGCTGCGTGCCCTGCTGGTGGCCGTGCCGGTGGTCGTGATCGTGATCGTTGCTGTCATGGCCGTCGGTTGGTACGCGCGCCGCACCTACTACGTGGCGTTCGGCGGAGAGAACGGCGAACAGGTCGTGCTCTACCAGGGGCGCCCCGGCGGGCTCCTGGGTTGGGATCCCACGGTCGAGGAGACCACCGACCTCACCGTCGACGACCTGACGCCTGCCCAGAGTGTTGATTTCGAGGACGAACTCGAATTCTCGTCCCGAGCGGCCGCCGACGAGTACCTCGACCGAGTTGCCGACGACGTGGCGGAACAGGCTCGTGCAGCGACGTCCACGACTTCGACCACGTCGACCACCTCGACCACGTCGACGACCCGACCGACGCCGAGCACGACGCGCTCCGCACGCTCCACGTGACACCCCTCGCCTCGCGCCGACGCTCCACGGAACTGGGGCTCGGAATCATCGCCGTGATCCTCGTGATCGGCGGGTACGTACTCGTGGGCCTCGCCGAGAACGCCGACCTCCCACCCGATCTCGTCGCCATCCTGGTCGGCCTCGTCGGGCTGTTCTTCCTCGCTCATCTCGCCGTGCGCAGGTTCGCTTCCCGGGCCGATTCCACGCTGCTTCCGCTCATTGTGGTCCTGAACGGCGTCGGGTTCATAGTGATCGCCCGCCTCGACCGCGATCTCGCCCGGGTCCAGTCGGTGTGGGCCGCGGTCGGCGTGGCCGCCTTTGTCGGCACTCTCGTCCTGGTACGACGCGTACGCGTGCTCGAGCGCTACCGCTACACCTTTCTCCTGATCGGAATCGGTTTCCTTCTCCTACCGCTGCTGCCGGGCATCGGCTTCAGCCTCAACGGCGCGCGCTTGTGGGCCAAGCTCGGGCCGATCACCTTTCAGCCGGGTGAGGCGGCCAAGGTCCTGCTCGTCGTCTTCTTCGCGGCGTATCTGGTCGAAAAGCGTGAGCTCTTGTCGTCGGGGACTCTGCGGGTGGGCCGCCTGACGCTGCCCGACCCGAAACATCTCGGGCCGCTCCTTTTGATCTGGGGTTTCTCGCTCGTGGTCCTCGTGTTCGAGACCGACCTCGGTTCGTCGCTTCTCTTCTTCGCCGTCTTCGTCGGGATGCTCTACGTCGCGACGCAGCGGTTCTCGTACGTGGCCGTCGGGTTCGGGATGTTCGCCCTCGGAGCTGTCCTCGCGTACCAGTTGTTCAACCACGTACAGGAGCGCGTCGCCAACTGGCAGAACCCGTGGCCGGCGGCTGGCGAAGGAAACAGCCAACTCGTCGAGGCGCTGTTCGGATTCGGGACCGGTGGCTTCGCCGGTCGGGGCCTCGGACTCGGCAACCCCGACCGGATTCCCGTGGTGGAGACCGACTTCATCTTCGCCGCCATCGGCGAGGAACTCGGCCTACTGGGGACCGCTGCCGTGCTTCTCGGCTTCCTCCTGCTCGTCGGCACCGGATTCCGCATCGCCGTTCAGGCACAACGGCCGTTCTCGAAACTCTTCGCCACAGGTCTCACGACGATCATCGGCATGCAGACGTTCGTGATTCTCGGGGGCGTGACCGCGCCTCATCCCACTCACGGGAATCACGTTGCCCTTCGTCTCCTACGGAGGATCGTCGCTCGTCGCCAACTTCGTGATCGTGGCTCTGCTCCTGCGTATCTCCGACGAGACCGCGGCGTCCGCCGAGGAGGAGCTCGAACGACAGATCCGTCAACGCAGCTCGGCCGGCGTGGGCGCGCCGTGAACCGCTCGATCCGACACGTGGGATGGGCGATCGTCGTACTGTTCCTCGCGCTCGCCGGCAACCTCGTCTATCTCCAGGTGATCAAGGCCGACGAGCTCGCCAACGACCCTCGCAACATCCGCACCTTGATCCGCGATTTCTCCGGACCCCGCGGAGACATCCTCACTTCCGACGGTGAAGTCGTCGCCCGCTCGGTGGAGGTCGACGACGAGTTCGAGTTCCAGCGCCTGTACCCCCTCGGCGACCTGATGAGCCACATCGGCGGCTACTTCTCCTTCAGCAGGGGGAGCACCGGCGCCGAAGCCGCCTACAACGACGAGCTCACCGGACGCGACTTCGACCTCCAGGTGCGCAACCTCGAAGACTTCGTGCTCGGCAAGGAGAACACCGGAAACGTCGTGTTGAGCGTGAGCGCCGGAGCACAGCGCGCCGCCGCCGACGCGCTGGCGGGACGACGCGGGTCCGTGGTCGTGCTCGACCCCACCAACGGCGAGATCATCGCCATGTACTCGAACCCGACCTTCGACCCTCAGCCGCTCGCCAGCCACGACATCGCCGCTGCCGACGCCGACTTCCGGGCACTGGAGGCCAATCCCGCCAAACCCGATCTCGCCCGTGCCTACCGCGAGATCTACCCACCGGGATCGGGTTTCAAGATCGTCACAACCGCCGCTGCGCTCGATGAAGGCCTGGCCACACCCACTGAGCCGGTGTTCCCGTCGATCTCGGAACTGGCGCTACCTCTCACGAACACGACGCTGTCCAACTTCGGCAACCAGGCGTGCGGGGGCAACCTCACCGAGAGCTTCGTGCACTCCTGCAACACGACCTTCGGAGAGCTCGGGCTCGAGCTGGGTGAACAGTTCCCGCCGAACATGGAGCGATTCGGGATCTACGACGCACCTCCACTCGACCTCCGACCCGGCGCGGCAACGAGCCTGGGGCCGGAACCGGGGTCGTTCGAGAAAAACACGCCGCTGTTCGCCTTCGCCGGGATCGGACAGGGCGAGGTGGCCACCACACCGCTCCAGATGGCGCTGGCGGCGGCGGCGGTCGCCAACGGCGGCACAATCGCCGAACCGCACGTGGGGCGCGAGATCCGCGATGACGACGGGGCCGTGATCTCCCGCATACGGCCGGGCGACTGGACGACCGCGATGCCCGCACAGACCGCCGCCGAGATCACGTCGATGATGATCGAGGTCGTACAGCGGGGAACCGGGACCGCGGCAGCGCTTCCCGACGTCACGGTCGCGGGCAAGACCGGTACAGCCGAAAACACACAGGGGCCTGTCGACCACGCATGGTTCGTGGGCTTCGCTCCGGCCGAGGCACCCCGCTACGCGATCGCGGTCCTCGTCGAGAACTCGGGATCCGGCGGCGTGGTCGCAGCCCCCGTGGCAGCCCAGGTTCTGGGAGCCTTGCTGTGAGCAACGTTGTCGGTCGCCTCGCCGTTCACGTCGTCATCGACAACGCCGAGACGCGCCGCGGGACACCCGCGGACGGGCAGTAGATTCGAGACGTCATGGCCGCCCCTGTCACCGTTTTCGCCAACAGATACCAGCTTCAACGCGAGATCGCCCGGGGTGGAATGGCCGAGGTCTACCTCGCACGCGACGACCTCCTGGATCGCCCCGTCGCCGTGAAGGTCCTCTCTGCGGAGTACGCCCGCGACCCGACCTTCGTCGAGCGGTTCCGCCGGGAAGCACAGTCTGCGGCGGGCCTCAACCATCCCGACATCGTCGCGATCTACGACTGGGGCCAGGAGCAGGGCACCTACTTCATCGTCATGGAGTACGTCGCCGGCTACACGCTGCGCGATGTGTTGAAGACCGAAGGCACGCTTTCTCCTGAGCGAGCGAGCGGTCTCGCCGCCGAGATCGCCGCCGCACTCGACTACGCGCACCGCAACGGTGTCGTCCATCGCGACATCAAGCCGGGGAACGTCCTCGTCAACTCCGACGGAAGTGCCAAGGTCACCGACTTCGGCATCGCCAGGGCAGACGCCGGCGAGGCGCTCACACAGACCGGTTCGGTCATGGGTACGGCAACGTACTTCTCACCTGAGCAGGCGCAGGGTCTCGCCGTGGACGGCCGCTCCGACGTCTACTCGCTCGGCGTCGTTCTCTACGAGATGGTCTGCGGCGTCACGCCGTTCCAGGGCGACAACCCGGTGAGCGTCGCCTACCAACACGTGCGCGAGGACCCGCCTCCGCCCTCCACCCACGATCCCGACATCCCACCCGACCTCGAGCAGATCATCATGGCGTGTCTCGCCAAGGACCCGGCGCAGCGCTACCAGTCGGCCCACGACCTGCGCGAAGACCTCCTGCGGTTCCAACGGGGCCGTCCACCCCTGGCCGCACCCCTGGCGCTGGCTGCGGTGGCCGCCGGTGCGGCTGCCACCACGGTCGCCAACGCTCCGGTCGCCGATGCGCTCCCGGCGACGGCCGATACGAAGTCCTGGAGCAGAGCCCGCCGCTGGTGGGCACTGGTCCTCGTTCTCGCCCTGCTCGGCGGTGCGGTAGGGCTGATCTGGTGGCTCAGCTCCGAAGGTGGCACCGCCACTCCTCTGGTACCGGTTCCCGACGTCGTGAACCTCCAGGAAGACGAGGCGATCTCGACACTGCGCCTCGAGGGATTCGAGGTCGAGGTCGAGCGGGAGCTCGCGTTCGTGGAGAAGGGCCTCGTTTTCGAGCAGGACCCGCCCGACGGTGAGGATGCACGCGAAGGAAGCACCGTCACCATCACCGTCAGCGAGGGTGTCGGCGAAGTCGAGATCCCACCTGTAGCCGGTCGCGTGGCCGACGACGCCGAGGAGGTGCTCACCGACATCAACCTCAAGGTCGAACGCCGCGAGGAGGAGACCGACGCTGTCGAGCCCGGAATCGTCATCCGCACCGAACCGGCCGCCGGACAGGTCGTGACCCGCGGATCGACCGTCGTGATGATCGTCTCGAAGGGACCGGGCGACGTCACGGTTCCTCCGGTGGCCGGATTGTCGGCCAATGCCGCCATCGAAGCGCTCAGCGCCGCCGGGCTGGTCGCCCAACAGGTACCGGAACCGAGCGACACGGTTCCCGAAGGACAGGTCATCCGCACGTCACCTGAAGAGGGAAGTTCCGCGCCGAAGGGTTCCACCGTTCAGGTCTTCGTCTCGAGCGGACGACCGAGCGGCAATGTTCCCGGCGTGGTCGGCAAGCCCCGCTCCGCCGCCGAAGCCGAGCTCTCGGCCGCGGGCTTCGTGCCCCGCGTCGTGGTCGTCGAATCATCGCCCGCCAATGACGGGCTGGTCATCAACCAGAACCCCACCGGAGGGACCACTGCCCCGACGGGCACCGAGGTCGTCATACAGGTGGGGCAGGCCACCTCCACCACCACCACGACACTCGCCGCCCCCTGAGACCGAAGGTCCGCGGAGCGTGGTTCGGTCACTGCTCGCGGACTGGTACGCGCGTCACGGCCGCCACGACCTCCCGTGGCGCGCCGTCCGTGACCGATGGTCCGTGCTCGTCACCGAGGTGATGCTGCAGCAGACCCCCGTCGCCCGCGTCGAGAAGGGCTGGGCACGCTTCCTCGCGCTCTTCCCGACGCCGACCGACGCCGCCGAGGCCGGACCGGGAGCCGTCATCTCGGCCTGGGGGAATCTCGGCTATCCGCGCCGGGCACGGCGGCTGTACGACAGTGCGGTGATCATCACCCGCTACGGCTGGCCACGGAATCTCGAAGACCTTCCCGGAGTCGGCCGCTACACCGCAGCCGCGCTGCGCGCACAGGTCGATGACGCCAACATTCCGGCCATCGAGGTCAACATCCGTCGGGTCTGCGAACGTGTCGAAGGACACCGCCTCACGATCCGCGACGCCGAAGAAGCTTTCGGCCGCCTGGGCCGTGGGTTGCACGGGCGCGATCGGTTCTTGGCGCTGATGGACCTGGGAGCAACCGTGTGCACGGCGAGCGACCCGTCATGTGTGGAGTGCCCACTCCGACGCCGTTGTGCCACGAAAGGGGTGCTGGTCGACGAAACCCGTTCCCGCCAGGCGCGCTACGAGGGTTCGTTCCGTCAGTGTCGTGGCGACGTCCTCCGAACGCTTCGCGCCGCAGCGAAACCGGTATCGATCGTCGAACTGGACAACAAGGCTCTGTGCTCGCTCGTAGACGACGGCCTCGCGGTGGTGAAGGGATCGACCGCGTCACTCCCCTAGAGCGTCGACACCGAGGAAGTTGGCGAGGATGCGGTGCCCGTGTTCGGTGAGGATCGACTCGGGATGGAACTGAACGCCCTCGACCGGCAACTCGCGGTGCCGCAGACCCATGACGAGTCCGTCGGTTTCGGCACTGATCTCGAGTTCCGGAGGAACGGAGGCGCGGTCCACGACGAGTGAGTGGTACCGGGTTGCCGTGAGGGGTGTCGGCACGCCGACGAACACACCACGCTGATCGTGATCGATGTCGGAGGTCTTCCCGTGCATCACGGCGGGTGCCCGCACGACCGACGCTCCGTAGACCTCGCCGATGCACTGGTGACCGAGACAGACGCCGAGTACGGGGATTCCCTGCTCCGCAAAGGCTGCAACGGCCTCGTTGGACCGACCGGCCTCGGCGGGACGACCGGGGCCCGGCGAGATGAGCACACGATCGGGCTCGAAGCTGCGCATCTCGTCGAGCGTGATGTCGTCATGGCGGTGGACCCGGGGCTCGGCCCCGAGCTCCCCCAGGTACTGCACGAGGTTGTAGACGAACGAGTCGTAGTTGTCGAGCACCAGAACGCGGGTTCCCACGAGGAACAACGCTAACCCGTGGAGAACTAGCGCTGTTCGGCGAATTCGAGTGCGGCGGAACCCTCGTAGGCCGGAACCTCGAGGTCCGTTCCCACCTCGACGTCGAACCCGAGTCGGAACGCCTCGGCATCGCGCCCGAAGCGATCGACGAGTTCGTCCTCCCCGAAACGCTCGAGCATCACCTCCGGCGGGCCGATCGCCGTGAAGACGTAGGGCGGGGAGTGCACCGTTCCGTCGATGAGCAGGGTGTTCCCGACACACAAGAGCGCGCTCGTCGCGACGACCCGCTCCCCGTTCACCGCAATGGCCCCGGCCCCGGCACCCCACAGACCGTTGACCACGGCGTGGACATCCCCGGAGTGAATGAGCAGATCGTTGCGGTTTCCGCTCGGCGCCTTCGCCAGCGACGAATCCCGGAGGGTGACCACCAGACCGTCCCCTTCGCTAGGTTCGAACCCTGCACGAGTCCGTGCGGCGTCGACCTGCTCACGCACCGCCTCGACCTGAGCGGCACCGCTCTGGACATCGTCGATCGCGCCGCGCAGAATCGCCGTCTCCTCGCGGAGGACCTCGGCGCGCGACTGCTCTCTCTGAATGAGTGTCGCCAGGCGCGCCCGCTCGGGAACGTCGGTTGTCGGATCGGCCGGCGGGGGATCACGGAAGACGAGCACGGCGATGAATCCGACGCAGGCCAGTCCGAGCACCAGCCATCCGCGATCGCGCACTAGCCTCGCCTCGTGCCCCGCTCGAAGAGCAAACGTTCGCGGTACACGCCGCCGCCACCCAAGAAGGCGCCGCCGTCACCGCTGTGGTGGGCGTCGACGATGTTCACACTCATGGCCGTCGGCCTCCTCGTCGTCGTGGCGAACTACCTGAACGCGCTGCCCGGAGACTTCGAGACCCGGTACCTCTTCTTGGGCCTCGGTCTGGTCACCGCCGGCTTCATCATGACCACGCGCTACCGGTAGCGCGCCACCCGAGACGAGGGAAAGCGCCGCAGGTATCCTGCGGCGCCCGAGGCGAGGAAATGGGAAAGGCGGAAAATACAGATAACACTCTTGTAATTACCCACAGAGTTGTCCACAGGTTGTGGACAGCCTACCGGGGCCGAATCCGGGAGGCTCACCATCGCCCCTCCTCGACCACCAGCGCCATGTCCTCGCGGCAGTGCCGCGGTGCCTCGGGCTCCTCGTCGCCGGGAGCGGCGGTCATCGTGACCTCGGCGAAACACACGATGCAGCGGTAGCGGTAGTCGACGGGCCGGATGTCGTCGGGGTCGGGCTCCTCGGGTGGAACGAACGAGTGGAACATCCGCACGAACCACGCCGCGAGCAGATAGATGCACAATGCCGCCCCGATGGCGAGCGCCACACGAACCCCGGTCCACAGCATGCGGTCGGCCCGGGGCCCCGCTCAGAGCCGCTCGATGATCGTGGCGTTGGCCATCCCGCCACCCTCGCACATGGTCTGGAGGCCCCAGCGCTTGCCGGTGCGCTCGAGCTCGTTGACGAGGGTGGTCATGAGCCGCGCCCCCGAACAACCCAGCGGGTGACCCAACGCGATGGCCCCGCCGTTGGGGTTGACCCGGTCCATGTCGGGGTGGTGCTCGGCAGCCCAGGCGAGAACGACCGGTGCGAACGCCTCGTTGATCTCGACGAGGCCGATGTCGTCGAGAGACCTGCCGGCGCGTTCGAGCACGGCGGAAGTGGCCGGGATCGGCGCTGTGAGCATGAGAACCGGATCGGCCCCGGCGACCGCGAACGAATCGAAGCGCGCGCGAGGCGTCACACCCAGCTCCGCAGCCTTCTCCTCGCTCATGACCAGCACAGCGGCAGCGCCATCGCTGATCTGTGACGAATTACCGGCGGTGATGACGCCATCCTCCTTGAACGCGGGCTTCAGCTGGGCGAGCTTCTCGACCGTCGTGCCGCGACGGAATGTCTCGTCGACGGAAAACGTCGTGTCGCCGTCGTCGGTGGTCACGGGAACACCCACGATCTCCTTCTCGAATCGCCCTTCGTCGGTCGCCTGAGCTGCGAGGGTCTGCGACCGCACCGAGAACTCGTCGAGAGCCTCGCGGGACAAGCCCCACTTCTCGGCGATGAGCTCGGCGGAGATCCCCTGCGGAACCATGTCGGGATAACGGGTCATCAGATCGTCGGAGAAGGGCAAACCCCAGTCACCCATGATCGACGCACCCATGGGAACCCGACTCATGGACTCCACGCCGGCGGCGATCACGACGTCGTAGGCGCCGGCCATCACACCCTGCGCCGCGAAGTGTGCCGCTTGCTGGGAAGAGCCGCACTGACGGTCGATGCTCGTCCCGGGCACAGTGTCGGGGAAGCCGGCGGTGAGGGTGATGTTGCGGGCGATGTTGATTCCCTGCTCTCCCACCTGCATCACACAGCCCATGATCACGTCCTCGACGAGAGCAGGATCGAGATCGTTGCGGTTGACGAGCTCCCGGAGTGTGATCGCCGCGAGGTCGACAGGGTGCGTGCCCTGGAGCGAGCCGTTGCGCTTCCCCATCGGGGTGCGGACTGCATCGACGATGACGGCCGTGGGCATGGTTCCTCCTGGAAGCGAGCGGTCGCGCCACGCGTGCTGAGCGCGGCGGAATTTCACATTATCGTCGGCGGGCATGCCGCGGAACATGGACGATCAACTGGGCAACGGCGGCATGCTGCTCCTCGACACGTTGGGCGTGAGGTTCGACGAGTACGGAGAGGGCTGGGCTGGTGCCACGTGGACCCCGACCGATTCGTGTGTCAACCCGATCGGTGTCGTGCAGGCAGGCGTCCACGCCGTGGTGCTCGACGCCGCCTGCAACTTCGCGCTGCTCGCCGGCCTGGAGCGCGGCGAGCACGGCGTCACGATCGAGATGAAGGTCGCCAACATGCGCGCGGCGATCGTCGACGACGTTCTGAAGGTCCGCGCCGACGCACTGCGCATCGGCGGCAGCGTCGCCCATCTGGAGGCGACCGTGAGCACCGAAGGCGGCGAAGTCGTGTCGAAGGCGTCGGCCACCTTCGCCGTCCAGCGCACGTGATCTGCACGTAATCTGCCTACACCGCCTCCTCGCGGGGCGGTTCCCATTCGTCGCCACCGGACGCGACCGCGGCAGGAAGCGTGAACGAGAAGGTGGATCCGATACCGAGGATGCTGTCGACCCACACCTCACCACCGTGCAGTTCGACGAAGCGCCGTACGATCGACAAGCCGATTCCGGTCCCGCGTCGGGCACGATCGCTGGCACCCACCTGGTAGAAGCGTTCGAAGACCTGGTCGATCTCGTCGGGAGGTATGCCCTCGCCCTCGTCGGACACCGACACCTGCACGTCGGTACCGGACCGTTCGGCGGTGATCGTCACCGTCGTATCGCTCTCTGAGTACTTCACGGCGTTCGTGAGCAGATTCGTCAGTACCTGACCGATGGCATCGGGGTCGGCGACCACGGACAGGTGTTTCGGCACGTGCACCCGCAGCGTGTGGTCGGCCAATACCGGCTCGAGGTCGGTGGCCACGGTGCTGATGACTCCGGCGAGCGAACACAGCCGCGGCCGAACTTCGGCGCGGTTGGCCTCGACGCGGGTGAAGTCGAGGAGCTGCTCGATCAGGCGGGCGAGCTCGTCGGCGTTCGCCGATGCCCTGCCGAGAAGCTCGCGTCTCTGGGCCTCCTCGAGACGATCCCAGTGCAACAGGACCGTGTCGACGAAACCCTTCACGGCGGTGAGCGGTGTTCGAAGTTCATGGCTCACCATGCCGAGGAACTCGCTCTTGAGACGGTCGGCTTCTTCGAGGCGCAGTGCCGCCTCCTTCTCCCGCTGGTACGCCTGGGCCCGGGCGATGACCATCGCCGCCTGCTCCGCATAGGCCTCGAGAAGAAATCGTTCTTCGTCCGATCCGGCGCCGGACCGGTCGAACAGGACGCTCATGACACCAATCGAATCGGGACCGGGGCCGAGGGGGACCACGACCAGCGACTCCACGCTGGCGCCGCGGAATTCGGAGCGCCAGTCGGCCGCCCAGCCGCTGAACGACGGATCGTTGCCGATGTCCTCCACGATGATCGAGCGACCGGTCCGCATCGCTCGCACGAGTGGCGAGTCGTCGCCCGCCTCGAGCTCACGGCGGGTGTACTCGTCGATCTGCTCCTCGTCCCAACCCCAGTTGGACGCCGGTCCGGTGAGCACGAGGTGGCCACCCTCGCTGAGCATGATCGCGGTGGCTTTCGCGTCGACCGCGGTCGTGACCGCGGCGGCGATCGACTCCAGCGTCGCCGAGAGGTCGGGTTGTGGCGACACTCCGCGAAGCGCCTCATAGAGCCGGCCGAAGTGCTGGACCTGGCTGCGGCGCTCCGCCGAGAGTCGGTCGGCGACGAGAGCCACACCGAAGAAGCACACCGTGGCCGTCACGAGGACCACCGGCTCCATCCGGGAGGCGGAGGGCGCCAGCGCCTGCGAAATCCAGGTGAGAGCGCTCGCCACCCCGGCGGTGGCGAGGCCGGCGAGAAGGCCCCAGGCGATGGCGCTGAACAGCACGCCGATGACATAGGGCAACAGGGCCAGGCCGAGCGCGTCGGGAACGAACAGAGTCACCAGGAAGAGCACGCTGATTCCCAGCACCGCGTTGATGATGCTGGCGAGGTTGTTGTGCACCGGCGTGGCGATCAGGTCGACCGCCGTGGCCACGATCCCGTACCCGACGACAGAAGCCACGAGCAGCAGGCGATCCGCTGTGTCGATGCCCGGGACGACCGCGAACGCACCCGCCACGACGGCGCAGAGCCCGAGGCGCACGGCGATACCCCGACGGTGGATGCGCTGAAGGTAGGGACGCGGCGGATCGAGGCTTCGCCGTGCCATGTGTGAGTGGCCGACCACCCACAGACGATGCCCTCTGCGCAGGTCGCGCACAATGGCCCAGATCTGTCCATATTCATGGTCCGTTCGGACTAGTTACAGAGACAGGCCTGTTCAGCCAGGCGTCGCAACCTGCGTGTCGGGTCGGAAGGCCGCCCAGGCGAACCAGAACGTGTCCACATGCGCGATCGGGATGAGCCGTGAGCCGGCGAGAGGCCCGTCGATCGCAACGCCGAGCACGTTCCACGACGTCCCGGTCTCCTGGTCGGAGAAGCCCTGGCCCGAGGCCTCGAAGGTGAGACGCTGCCCGTCCAGCACGGTCTCGAACACACCGGTGGCCCCGACGTCGCGCCCCTCGGCGATGTCTCCCGCGTCGAGCGCGGAGGACACACCGGGCTTCAACCAGGCCACGACCTTTCTGCCTCCGACGTCCGTTTCGATGACGCGCCGTTCGAACAGGTCGCTCAACAAAATGGCGGTCGACCCATCGCCGTCGCCGATTCCGAGAACACGTTCCTTGGCGGCGAAGCGCCCGTCGGTCTCGCCTTCGAAGGCGAAGGGGGGGTCATCGAGGCTGTCGTAGCCGGGGTAGGGATTCTGCCCGTAGCTACGGGTGTGGCCCGTGTCGCGGCTCAACACGAGGCCGTCGGGGTTCGCTTCCATCCAGTCCGACCACGCGACCACCGAGACGGGAATGACCTCGACGCTCTCCCCCACGAGGGTGCCCACGATCGCCTCGCCGGTGAAGTGGCTCCACAGGGACTCGGTCTGGCGGTCATACATAACCAGCGCCGAGCGGTAGAGGGAGCCCGAGGTCCCGAAATCGAGGATGCGGTCTCCGAGTCGGCGGTCATAACCGATCGCCGAGTTGCACAACGGGCAGTACGACACGGTGACGGGTACTCCGCCGACCGAGTCGTTGACGATCTCGTGCCACGTCATGATCTGGATGGGATAGGCGCGGGCCTCGCCATCGACCTCGAGAGCCAGGACCGGCTCGTCGTCGGCGAGGTAGCCGACGTCCGACGGCTTCAGGAACTTCGGGTCGTCGATCGGCGGAATGCCGTCGGGCGGCGGCCCGCCGGAGCGGATCTCGCCGACGTCGACGAGTGGGGCCCCGAACTCGTCGGATTCCGGATCAACAAGGGCCGAGGCCACGACCTCGGGCTCACTCGACTCGATCTGCTCCACGGTCACGGGGGTCGGCTCCGAACCTTCCTCGGATCCCAAACCCGACGAGCACGCCACGGCGAGGACCGCAACCGCCGCAATGACGAGGCGCATCCGAGTACCCACACCTCCCGAACCCGCCGAGTCCCATCATTCCTTCCCTAGCTCGAATGTTCACTCAGTTCGTCGGCGAAGTGGCGCAGTCGGTCGAGCGCCTCGGGGGACGGTTCGTTGCACCCGCGCAGCGATTCCTTGATCGCCCGGTACGTCTCGGCCTCGAGTCCGCAGTCGCGACAGTCGTCGAGGTGTGCGCTCACCAGACGCCTCGTCTGCGCGCCGGTTTCGCCGTCGAGATACGGCTGGAGGATGCGCGCCACTTCGGCACAGGTGGCAGGCGCGGACGGTCGGAGACGCCGCCGGATCTTGACCCACAGACCTGTCATGACACTCCCCTGCTTCCGACGAAACCGTGACGTTCCAGGTGATCACGCATACGTCGGCGGGCGCGGCTCAGTCGACTCATGACCGTGCCGACGGGTATGTCCAGCACGTCGGCCGCCTCGGCGTAGGTGAGACCGTCGATGTCGACGAGCTCGACGACGGCGCGGAACTTGTCGGGTAGGTCTGTGAACGCCGCCTCGACCTGCGGATCGAGCGCTCCACCCATGAAGTGTTCCTCGGGGCCGCTTTGCGCGGTTTCGGCGTCGTCGGACGCTACGCGCATCGCCTCGTCAGGATCTCGGAGGAGACCGGGGCGCATACGGCGAGTTCGGTTGATCTGGGCGTTGCGCATGATGGTCAGGAGCCAGGCCCGGGGGTGGCGGCCGTCGAAGCGGTCGATGGCGCGATAGGCGCGGAGAAGCGTGTCCTGAACGAGATCTTCGGCGTCGACCGTGGAGCGCGTGATCGACATGGCGACGCGAAAACACACTTCGAGCTCAGGCTTCACGTACCGGGCGAAGGCAGCGTCGGCGTCGAGCGTGCCGCGGTCGGCGGGCACGGGAACCGCAGAACCCGTGTCCCGCTGTTGGCTCACCTCTGTGCGCACGGATTCGGAACTCCGCGACGTCGGCTCGGTATTCCCCGGATCATTCCCGGTACCCCCAGCTGCCATGTGCTCCATCCTCGCGCCCGAGCTCCCTTCGACGGTCCCGGGCGAGGCCCGGCAGACGACCGCTGAGCCGTAGCCTTGTCACGGGAAGGGCACCGGGCCCCGGAGGGTTCCTGAACCGTGGAGATCGAAGAGGTCAACGCGCTCGCGTATCTCGCCGCGTTCGGAGGCGGCATCATCTCCTTTCTCTCCCCGTGCGTTCTCCCCCTCGTTCCGGGCTACCTCTCGATCGTGACGGGCCTCGACGTGGCCGAGATCCAGGACGGCGGCCGGGACACGATGGTCCGGATCACGCGAGACACCGGTCTGTTCGTCCTCGGCTTCACGGTGGTGTTCGTGGCTCTCGGCGTCTCCGCTGCCACAGCCGGGAGCGTGTTCCTCGACAACCAGGCTCTGCTCACCAGGATCTCCGGCGTGATCCTGCTGTCGATGGCCCTGTTCATGCTCGGGTCGCTCTTCCTCCAGGCTCCGTGGCTCTACCAGGAGAAGCGGTTCCAGCCCAACACGGGGAAGCTGGGTCCGTTCGCTCCGCCCGTGGCCGGTGCGGCATTCGGATTCGGATGGACCCCGTGCATCGGACCGGTTCTCGGTTCGATTCTCGCCATCGCCGCCACCCAGGGCCGCGCGTGGGAGGGCGGGTCCCTCCTGTTCGTGTATTCCCTGGGCCTCGGGATCCCCTTCCTCATCACCGGGCTCGCGTTCGGCCGGATGGCAGGGACGTTTGCGTGGGTGAAGAGACACTTCACCGCCATCGTGGCGGGGTCGGCTGTCGTGCTCGGAATATTCGGGGTCCTTCTCATCTTCGACAGCCTCAGTTGGGTCTCGTCACAGCTCATCGAATTCATGGACTCACTCGGACTCAGCCGGATCACACGTCTCGGGTAGCGGACGAGACGACCGAACAAGAAGGGACCGCAGTGTCGAACAACGCACCGGAGAAGGGGAACACCGCACCGAAGGGCCCCCCGACCCGCGGTCGCGCCACGGCGCGCGCCGACGCGGAGTCGTCGGCTCGGCGTAGTCGGCTCATGGTCGTCGGCGTCGTGGTCGCAGGGGTGGCCATCCTCGCCGGCGTGATCGTGGCGGCCGTGGTGCTGAAGGACGACGGCGCCACGGGTGAGGTGTCCGACGTCTCCTTCGACCTGCCTGCTCTGGAAGCGCCCGAGGGTGAGCGCGTCACTCTCGCCGGTTACGAGGGCACACCGGTCGTCGTGAACTTCTTCGCCTCGTGGTGCCCGACCTGTGACCAGGAGCTTCCCGACTTCAACACCGCCGCCGACGAGTACGCCGGCGAGGTGGAGTTCGTCTTCGTGAACGCCCTCGAAAACGCCGACTGGAGGCCGATGGCGGAGCGCAACGGAATCCTCGACAACACCCTGGCGAAGGACGTCGGGCCCGACAACAACGAGCTCTACCTCGAGGTCGGTGGTGCTGTCGGCCTGCCGATCACGGCGTTCTACGACGCCGAGGGCAACCTCGTGCACACCGAGCTCCAGGGCATGACCCTGGCCACCTTGCAGGAGCAGATCCGCCAGTCGTTCGGGGTCGCTCCGGCCTAGAGAAGCCGTTACCCGCTATCAGCGCCTGCCGCGTCGGGCGCGCCACACGGCGAAGACGCCGGCGAGAACGGTGAGGCCGATCTTCGTGAAGTCGAGGACCGGTCGGACTCTCACGCCGTCGGGTCCGACCTCGATCACGGCGACGGGGCGCGCCTCGGCGTGTCCGCCGCCGCCTCCTCCGCCGCCGCCGTCCATGCCGACGGTGACCTCGTCGTCGCCGCCACCACCGAAGCCGAAACCACCGGATCTGTGGATCGTCGCGGCCGCGATGACGACGGTCTCGCCGACTCTCTCGGGCTCACCGAAGACCTGCGAAGCCGTCATACCCTCCACGAAACGGGCGAGCAACGCCTCGGAACGGTCGCCCGCCCGCTGAATGAAGCCGACAACAGACTCGCCGTCGTCTTCCGGTCCATTGCCGGTGACACCGCTCATGCGGCCCTCCTCCTTCGTCGCAGGACGACGAGCGCCCCGCAGATGATGACGACACCGAGTCGCAGAATCCGTTCGGCGTCACGGATTCGCACCGTGCGCGACTTCCCGTCGGTACCACTGACGCGGACCTGAGCCGGTCGTATGCATTGCCGGACGAACCCGCCGCGACGTCCTGCGATGGCGGTGGTCGTCACTCGGGCCACCGGCGTCACGGAATGGCCCGCAACCACCGTGGTCGAACCGAAGAGCTCCAGCGTCCGTCGTGGCACACGCCGACGCTACCGCTCCGAAAGAGGAGCCTCTCGCCCGGCGATTACGATTGTCAGCGACCGGAGGCCCCTTTCCCCAAGGCGACCACTTCCCGTGACGACACCGAACGACGGCAGTTCCGACAGCGGCGCCTCCAGCGGAGCGCTGACGATCTCCGAGGCGGCCAAGGAGTGCTCCCTGTCGCGCTCGACGATCCGTCGGTTCGTCACACGTGAACGGTTCCCGAACGCATACCGCGTCAACGGCAGCGGACGCGGTGCCTGGCGGATCCCCCGCACAGATCTCGTGGCCGCCGGGCTGATCGACAAGGACGGGCCGGTCACCGGCGCGACGCCCACGACAAGCCCACCCGTCGCTGAAGCGGCCGCGGCCATTCCGCTTGGCCCGGGTCGTGATCCCGACGTTCTCGGAGCGATCCAGGATCTGGGGACACGGCTCCACAATCTCGAAGTGCAGGTCGCGCGTCTGCATCAGCGGGCCGACGTCGCCGACACGCTGTCGGCCGGACACGGCCGTGCCATCGAGGAACTGAGCGTCGACATCGACGGCTACAAGCCGCGCCGGAGCGAACGCAGGCGTCCGCGCGGATCGACACGATCGCGCTGGCAACTCAATCTCACCTTCCTGACCATCGTTCTGATCGTGGCCGCCGGGCTCTACGTCTTCACGCGTCTTGGCGACGACACTCTCCCCACCGTGGAGGTTCCCGACGTCAGCAGCGACAATCCACCTGTCACCGACGTTGTCGACGTACCCGACGAGAGCGGGCTCGACACTGTGGTCACGTTCATCGAGAGCCCCGACACACGCCCAGGAAGCGTGCTCCGCCAGTCTCCCGAAGCGGGAAGCAGCGTCGAGGAGGGAACCGAGGTCACCCTCTTCGTCAGTGCGGGTACGGGTGAGGTGGACGTTCCGGACGTGTCCGGCGAGGCGATCAACGACGCCCGGGAACTCCTCTGGTTCAGCGGACTCAACGTCGAGGAGCCCGTCGAGCGGGTGATCAGCACCGAAGAAGTCGGTACCGTCGTGCGTACCGAACCCGAGGCCGGTGTGGTCGTTGAGCGTGGCGACACCGTGTCGGTCTTCGCCTCGGATGGAAACGGCTAGCTGGGCGGGAGCCTGGGCGCTGTTCCCTTGCCTCGACTCGGGTGGCGCGGGATACCCGCGCCACTGACCCTCGTCTCGGGCCTTCGCCTCGGACGGTGGAGGCTAGGGAACAGGCAATCGGACGACGAAGGTCGCTCCCGGTCCCGGGGTGTCGTCGAGCTCCACCGATCCGCCGTGACGACCGACGATGTCGGACGTGATCGCCAGACCGAGACCGGTTCCGCCGTGATCACGATCGCGCGCGGTGTCGGCCCGGGTGAATCGCTCGAAGATCCGCTGAGCCTGGTCGGGTGGCACGCCCTCCCCGTCGTCCGAGATGCACAGGACCACAGTGTCCGCATTCTCGTGGAGCGACACGGTCACGGCTGATGTGGCGTGTCGACGCGCGTTGTCGAGAAGATTCCGGACGGCACGTCTGAGCTGATCGGTATCGCCCGACACCTGCGCACCGGAGACGTCGGTGACGTCGATAGCGGGCCCTGAACCCGACCGGGCACGCGTGGCCTCGTGAAGAACGATCTCGTCGAGATCGACGCTGTCGCGTCCGGTCGGTATGACACCGGCGTCGCTGCGCGCGAGATAGAGGAGATCGTCGACCAACCGCTGGAGGCGACCCGTCTCCTCGAGAACGCTTCGATGGGTCGCCAGCGGATCCGCCGACGCGGGATGGGTCAGATCCACCTCGAGTTCGGAACGGATGCTGGTGAGAGGGCTCCGCAGTTCGTGGGACGCATCGGCGACGAACCGACGTTGCCGCTCGTGAGCGGTCTCGATCCGCTCGAGCATCTCGTTCATCGTCGTGGCGAGCCGCCCGATCTCGTCGTCGCTCTCGGGCACGGGAACCCGCCGCTCCAACTCGTCCCCACCGATCTGGACGACCTCCGCTCGGATCGCCTCGACCGGCCGTAGGGCGCGGGCCACGACGAACCAGATCAGTGCGGCGAACAAGATCAGGACGATGGGCAGGACGACGACGAGTGTGAGCGTCAGGACCCGCACGCTCTCGTCGACCTCGTCGAGAGACGCTGCCGCGACCAATGCCAGCGTTTGTCCGTCTACGTCGACGGGCCGCGTGAGCAACCGGAAGTCGTCCTTCGAATCCTCACCGATCGGAAGGCCGCTGACTGTGCGGATCTGTGGGGAGTCCGGTGTGGGGCCGCTGACCACCGCGGGCGCGTTCGCCACGCGCTCACTGGCGGCGACGACCTCGCCGTCGGGTGAGATGAGCTGGGCGAAACCCTCGTCGCCCACTCTGATCGTGAGACTGGTCGGGATCGTGCCACCCTCGAGAACGACCGTGAGTTCATCGGCGCTGACCGTGATCCGGTCGTCGAGGTTCTCGGTGAGGGCCTGGCGCTGCGCCGTGACCGACACGACCGCCGTGACGCCCAGGACACCGGCGACCGCCACCGTGGCGACAGCTGTGACGCGGAAGCGGACGCTCCCGATGAAGCGACGGAACCGGCCCACCTTCTCCGCTCGCCGCTCAGCCACCGTCAGCGTCCAGTCGGTAGCCCGCCCCGCGGATCGTCTCGATCGCCGACCGTCCGAACGGCTCGTCGATCTTGCGTCGGAGGTGACGGACGTACACCTCGACGATATTGGGATCGCCTTCGAAGTCGTAGTCCCAGACGCCCTCGAGGATCTCGGTCTTCGGGACGACCTCTCCCGCTCGCCGCATCAGGAAGGACAGAACGGCGAATTCGCGCGCGGTCAACGAGATCTCGATGTTTCCTCGGGTGCAGCGGTGACGTGCCGGATCGAGTGTGAGGTCTCCGGCCTGGACGGGTGCCGGCACGCTCCGGACCGATCTCCGCAAGAGAGCGCGCACCCGTGCCACCAGAACGACGAACGAGAACGGTTTCGTGAGGTAGTCGTCGGCACCCGTGTCGAGAGCTTCGGCCTCGTCGAGCTCGCCGTCTTTGGCCGTCAACATCAGAACCGGCGTCCAGTCGCCCGCCTCACGAAGTGCCGCGCACACCTCGTAGCCGTTCTTGCCCGGAAGCATGATGTCGAGCACGATCGCGTCGTACTCGTGCTCGGTGGCCATCCACAACCCGTCGACACCGTCGAGCGTGACGTCGACCGCGAATCCCTCGGCTTCCATGCCGCGCCGGACCGCTGCCGCCACCTTCTTCTCGTCCTCGACCACCAGTATCCGCATGAGCCCTGTCCTCGATCGGGACTCGGCCGAGCTGACGCTCCGGCCACCATCCTGTCCGCTTGCGCTGAACGCCGGCTGAATTTCCGCGGCGGAGCCGCTGCACCCCCGCCAGAACGCCGTTCTGAGGCCCTCCGGTTCGTTCAGGTCCGTTCAGGTCGGCTTCAGCACGTCTCCGCCATGATCGTGGGTGCACGACGCATACCCACCAGGAGGAACGAGGACACCATGAAGCGTCGCACGAAGTTCACCATCGCCGGCGTCGCAGCGGCGGTCGCCGTCGTCGGCGCGGGAACCGGGATCGGGGTCGCCTCATCCGGCGGTGACGACCAGCCGCTCGTCGGCACGGATCTCGACCAGGCCACGGCCGCCGCTCTCGAGCACACGGGAGGAGGAACGGTCACCGAGACCGAGATCGGAGACGACGGGGCTGCCTACGGCGTGGAGATTCAGCTCGACGACGGGAGCCAGGTCGAGGTCAACCTCGACAAGGACTTCCAGGTCATCGGTTCTGCAGCCGACGACGACGGTCCGGGGAACAAGGACGACGGCGACAGCAGCGACGACAACTGATCGTCGGCCGTTTCGTCGGTCACCACCGAACGAATCGTCGGCCCCCGCGTCCGGCCTCGGGCACCGTCGCCCGGGGTCGTGACGCGTTCTTCGGGGAGAAGATGGTGCCGGGTTAGTCTGAAACGTGACACCGGGACGGCACGAATCCGAGATCGAGAATCTCAGTGCCGAGTTCTCCGCTGTGCGCGCGGAGCTCGAGCAACTCCGCGACCACGACCACATCCGCACCACGATGGAGTGGATCGCGACGACTCGCCTCGACGACGACCCCCTCGTGTCGGTCATCGTCCCGACCCGCGATCGGCGCGACCGGCTGGAAGCGGCGATCGGTTCCGTTTCCCGGCAGCTCTACGAGAACTGGGAGATCGTCGTCGTCGATGACGGCAGTACCGACGACACACCCGCTCTTCTCGACACCCTGATCGATGAACGAATCCGTCGCTTCCACTCCGACGGTGCGGGCGTCTGTGCGGCACGCAACCTGGCGCTCGATCACGCCAAGGGAGACCTGTGCACCTACCTCGACGACGACAACCTCATGCACCCGCTCTGGCTGAAGACTGTCGCGTGGGCCGGTTCCAACTGGCCCCAGAGCGATGTCTTCTACGGGGCACGCGTGTTCGACAACTTCGAGCGCGCCCACGGTCTGAGCGACTCGGGGACTCCGTGGATGCAGTTCATCCCCTGGGACCGCACCCGGGTCGAGCACTTCAACATCCTCGACATGAACGTCATCGCCCACCGCAGTGGGCTTCCCGAGGCGCACTTCGACGAGAGCCTCTCCGAATACGGCGACTGGGATCTCGTCCTGCGCCTCACGCAGCTTCGACCCCCCGTACGGGTACCCGCCATCGCGTGCGCCTACTCAACCGATGCCGATGGCCGTCTTTCCGGCTCCGAGGGCGGGCCGGCAGAGATCGCCAGGATCCGCGAGAAGATCTCCGGGCCGGGACGGTACGCCGCCGCCCCCGGTGAACAGCGCACCCGCGTGCTCATGGTCGGTCTCGACGCCCTCGATCCCGGGATTGCGCGTCGCCTCGCCGCTGAGGGGCGCCTGCCCCACTTCGCTTCTCTACTCGCCTCGTCGACCCGAGTCGCCGTCCGCAGCCCGCTCGGGATCCACTCCAGTGCCGCGTGGCCAACCGTGTTCACGGGGCGCGGAGCCGGCGAGCACGGCTACCACTGCTGGGTCGAGACCACGCCCGACTACGAGGACCACTGGACCGACGTCGCCGAGGACGTCGCAGGCACACCCTTCTGGGAAGTGCTGAGCAGGGCCGGCCGGCGCTCCGCTGTCCTCGACGTACCGCACTCGCTTCCGGACCCCGACCACGACGGGGTGCAGCTCATCGAATGGGGTTGCCACGACCGCCACCACGGCACGAGTTCTGTACCCCGATCACTTGCCGATGAGCTGACC
The DNA here is from genome assembly GCA_963704035.1 of uncultured Actinomycetes bacterium. GTDB lineage: Bacteria > Actinomycetota > Acidimicrobiia > IMCC26256 > JAOSJL01 > JAOSJL01. The sequence goes on from CAVPGR010000004.1 coordinate 1,026,916, forward strand.
GAGCGGTTCGGGCAACATCCCGTCGGATGCAACGACAATCCCACGGGTCTTCCTTCCTTCGCCCCGTGCGACTACGCCCACCGATCGGGCGACCACCGGACCACCGACGAAGCCCGATCCCTGTTCGACGACATCCTCATCGGACAGGCCCGCAAGGACGCCGTCTCACTGTCGCTGCTGAGCGAGGGCGGCTGGGATCTCTTCCTGACCGTTCTCGGCGAGAGTCATTGCACGGGTCACCAGTTGTGGGCCGTACACGACGCCGAGCACCCGTGGCACGACGCCTCTGTCGCCGCCGGGCTCGGTGACCCGGTCGAGATCGTCTACGAGCGCCTCGACCGCACGCTCGGGCGGCTCATCGCCGCTGCCGGCGACGACGCCTCGGTCCTCGTGCTCGTTCCCCATGGAATGGGGCCGCACTACAGCGGCACCCCCTTGCTCGATCAGGTTCTGCATCGCATCGAAGTGGCCGACAGCGGCGGTCCGCAGGGAGGCGCGTTCACACGTGTCGCCAAATCGCTGTGGGGAGCACTGCCCGACCGCATCGATGAATTTCTTCGTCGTCGCATCGCCACTCTCCTCCGGTCGCGGCTCTCCCGGGGAGACACGCCACCCGATGAGATCCCTCCGCGCCGGGACCGCCGCTGGTTTCGGCCTCCGAGCGACGAGCCCTTCGGCCCGATTCGCCTCAACGTGATCGGTCGCGAGACCAACGGGAAGATCGCGCCGGGTACGGAGTTCGACGCAGTGTGTGACCATCTCCGGGACGAGCTCCTCGACCTGATCAACGTGGAAACCGGCGAACCGGCGGTTCGTGACGTGGTGCGCAGCGACACCGTGTACCCGCGCCGACCCGACGACACCCTTGCGGACCTGTTCGTGGCGTGGAACTCCGACCGGCCTGTCGAGGCCGTCTACTCGCGCCGTGTGGGTCTCGTCGTCCAGCGCCAGACCCACTGGCGCACGGGTGACCACCCCGCCGATGGGATTTTCCTCGCCTCGGGGCCACACATCGCCGAGGACGTCGACCTGCCCCCGGTCGACCCCGAGGACATCGCCCCGACCGTGTGCGCACTTCTCGGCGTTGATCTCCCCGACGCCACCGGAGCAGCGGTTGAACTGAAGAGGGTCAGGTCCAGTCGGTGAGAAGTTTCGCTTCTGCGGCGGCGTACTCCTCCAGCCCCGAGACGATCGCCTTTTCGATCTGACCGCCCACGAACCGGGCGCGCACTTTCATCGTGCCCGCCGTGACCCGACGCGTTCCCGCCGTGCTCGGTGCGAGCGCCGTGCTGTACTCACTACTCACCCGGTCCGCGTAGTTGTCGGGAACGATGCGGTGTCGGCCGCGGTGGCGGGATGTGTCGTACTCGATCTCCTCGGTCCAGGTGAGCTTCGACGGGTCGATCGCCCGACGCACAGCGGCGTTCAGCGGAGCGTCGAACCGCCGGTGCAGTCGGGCCGTGATCGCGTCGCCGGACCGTTTGACACTGACAAGGGAGCATGACCCAACGCGCGGCAGCGCGGACGTCGCCGCCACGAACTTCTCGTCGAACAGCAACTCCTCGACTTCGTCGAGGGGTCGGCCGATGCTCTGATCAATGCTGAAGTGCACAGCTTCCGCAAACCTATCGACCACGAGCAGGGTCCGCTGGTCGAGCGACGCCCGCGTCCGGACCGGGTCACTCGTCGCGCAGGAGCTCGGTCAGGTTGAGGCGGTTGACGAGTGAGGTGGCCGCGATCACCGCGGGCGGTGCTCGGTTCCGCAGCCCTCAAAGGAGGAATCGCTCATCGCCGGAGTCTCGCATACCTCTCGGATCCGAGGACGCGGTCGAGAAACGCTCTCCGATGTGTCGGATTCCTCAACCGCTCCTCGTCCTCGACGGGCAGGCCGGGGAACATCTCGATGAGCACAGCGGCGAACCTGCCGACCGTGGGTTCGGACGCATCCTCGTCAGCGATCCGGGGCATGACGTCGCCCAGACCACAGCTGGGTGATCGGGCCTTCAGGACGTAGCCGTGGAGGCCATGGTCGACGAGTTCGGCGACGCGGTCCGGCGCGTGTAAGCCTCCATCTCGTCTGTGTGGTCCTTCTCGGAGCGGGTACCGACGAGCCGAATCTCACCATCGCGGCGCACGAGGTCCATCGGCTCGCGGGAACTCCGCGGCCGAGCTCCACCTCGGGACACACCGGAACCCACTCGACCAACGGACCCACGGTCTCGACCAGGAACTCGTCGCGCTTGTGCCCGCCGTCGAAGCGGACCTCGTCGCCGAGCAGGCACGAGGAGATCCCGAGTCGGATCGTCGTCATGGCGAAACCTTCCTCAGCCCAGTATCGCTCGTGCGATTCCGAGATAGATGGCGATCGCCAGGAGGTCCTGCACGATGACCACCACCTAGCGCTCTCGTGCACCGCCCGACGTGGAACATCGGTCGTCATGTCTCCGATGATGCCCCGCTCGGGGGTCGCCGCACTCACACTGGCACTCGGGCTCGGACTCGGGCTCGGCGGGTGCAGCAGCGACCCCGCCCGCCGGCGACCTCCGGTCTTCCGCAGCCGTCGACCACCGTATCGGGGCCGTCCACATCGGATGCCGGATTCGTGGCGTTCGGGGACTTCGGTGGCGGCTCGCACCAGGACGACGTCGCTGACGCGATGACCGCCTGGGCCGAATCGCACCGCGTCGATGCTCTCGTCACGACGGGCGACAACGTCTACCCGTCCGGTGAACCGGGCCTCTTCGATGACCACCTCGAAATCAGGAGTCGATCAAGACGGCGTCCGCCGTCGAGTACCACTTCATCGCCGCCGAACTGAGCGACGAAGGACTCAGTATCCGCGCGGTCGCCGAGGACGGCGACGTCCTCGACGAAACTCTGATCGAACGCTGAGGCGCGCTCCACCGACTAGCTCGACGTCGACGAACCGCCCGCCTTCCTCGTCGCAGTCTCGATCGCCTCACGGGCGAACTCGCGTTGTGTCTCGAGGATCTTCTCGGTGAAGTCGAACGCGCTGTCGACGAGTTTCGTCACTTCGGACGTGGCCTCCGGCGCCACCTGCTCAGCCGCATCCGATCCGGCCTTGGCGAGTTTGCGCCCGGCATCGACGATCGTTTCCTGCGTCTTGCGCACGAGCTCGAGGATCTGCTCGTCCAGACCGCCGCCCGAGTCCTGGTTCTCCGCCATCGTCGCTCCCTTGGTCGTGTGACATCAGCCTACGAAGTGACCGTACCGCCGCCGGCGAAGCGCCGGTAGGGTCGCCCGACCCTGGCTGTGTCGTGAAGCGTTGCGGCCCATAAGCTCGCTGGAATGCACGACTCGGTCACCATCCACATGGACGCGCCACCCGAGGCGATCTGGGCTCTCGTGAGCGACGTGACCCGGATCGGCGAGTACAGCCCCGAGACGTTCGAGGCCGAGTGGCTCGACGGTGCCACCGGCCCAGCGGTGGGAACCCGGTTCCGCGGGCACGTGCAACGCAACGGGATCGGCCCCACCTACTGGACGACGTGCTCGGTGGTGACATGTGAGCCGGGGCGCGAGTTCACCTTCGGCGTCGGCAAGCCGGGGAAACCCTTGAACACATGGGGCTACCGGCTGGAACCCTCGGGCGACGGCACCGACGTGACCGAGTTCTTTGAGCTCACACCGACGATGGCACTACGTCTCTACTGGCTTCTCCTCGGCTGGCGCGCGGTCGCACCAACCGCAAGGGGATGCGCACGACGCTGGAGCGGATCAAGGCCGAGGTGGAGTGAGAGGCGTTCCTGACGCCTCCACGCCGACCAGCATCGCCGCGACCCGGAGGGCAGGCGTGCAGATCGACTTCCACGAATCAGAGCGGGCGAGCCTCGGCGTCGAGATGGAGTTGACCCTCGTCGACCGGACGACCCGCGAGCTCGTGAGTGCCGCCTCCGCCATCCTCGCCGAGATCGGAGAAGGCCACCCGGACAACGACCACCCGAAGGCCAAACACGAGCTCTTCGAGTGCACGATCGAGATCATCACGGGGATCTGCCAAACCGTCGCCGAGGCCCGTGCCGATCTGGAAGAGACGCTCGGCGAGGTGCGTTGCGCCGCGGCGAAACGCGACCTCGACCTGATCTGCTCCGGGAGCCATCCCTTCTCCAGCTGGCAGGACCAGACCATCAGCCCGCCGCCGCGGTACCGGGAGCTCGTGGAAGACATGCAGTGGACGGCGAGCCGCCTCCAGATCTTCGGTATCCACTACCACGTCGGAGTGCGCTCGGCGGAGAAGTCGATTTCGATCGCCAACGAGCTCACGGCCTGGCTGCCGCACTTCCTCGCGCTGTCGGCGTCGAGCCCGTACTGGGAACGTCACGACACGGGGCTGGCCTCGTCCCACGTAAAGGTGTTCGAGGCTCTGCCGACCGCCGGATTGCCGCCGCAGATCCACAGTTGGGAGGACTTCGAGGAGTACGTCGAGACTCTCATGGCCGCCCATGCGATCAAGACCATCCGCGAGGTCTGGTGGGACGTACGTCCGCATCCCAACTTCGGCACCGTGGAGCTGCGGATCTGCGACGGAACGCCGACGATGCACGAGTGCGCCACCCTCGCCGCGATGGCGCAGACCATGGTGACCCGGCTCGATCGGCTCATCGATCGCGGTGAGCTGCCGCGAGTGCCGAGAGAATGGGTCGTGCGCGAGAACAAGTGGCTGGCGGCGCGCTACGGGCTCGACGCCGAGATCATCGTGGACGACACCGGCACGCGTACGCGCGATCCGAGAAGGAGATCGCGGACCTCATGGCAACGCTGACACCCATCGCCGCCGAGCTCGGATGCTCTGATGAGCTCGCCGGCGTGAACCGGATCCTCGAGGAAGGACCCAGCTACGAACGTCAGCGCCGGCAGGTAGCGGGTGGCGCCACGCTCGAGGACGTCGTCGACAGCCTGGTCGCCGAGCTCGCCACCGACACCGTTGTCGTCTCATGACCGCTCCGGACCGGACGACATGGCTCGACGCGTTCCTGGATGCCCACTCCGACGAGCTCGTGGCATTCCGTCGCCAGATCCACGCGCATCCGGAGCTGAGCGGCGAGGAAGTCGAGACCAGCGCGGCGATCGCGGCCCGACTCGAGGTCGCGGGTCTCGAACCCCGGATCCTCCCCGAAGGGACCGGGGTGCTCTGCGATGTCGGCGAACACGGAAGCAACGCGCCTGTCGTCGCCCTGCGCGCCGACCTCGACGCCCTCGCCATGACCGACGACAAGGACGTCCACTACGCCTCGCAGGTTCCCGGAGTCGCCCACGCGTGCGGCCACGACGTGCACACGACCATCGTTCTGGGGGCAGGTTTGGCCCTCGCTCAACGACTGGGTGACGAGGGCGTCGACGGCGGAGTCCGGCTGGTCTTCGAGTCGGCCGAGGAAACCGTCCCCGGAGGAGCGCTCGATGCCATCGCCGCCGGCGCGCTCGACGGCGTGTCCGCCATCTACGGGCTCCACTGCGATCCGAAGCTCGACACCGGACAGCTCGGGACTCGCGTGGGTCCGATCTCGTCGGCGGCCGACATGGTCCGCATCGAGATCACCGGCGCGGGCGGCCGCACGGCCCGCCCAAGCGAGACCGTCGACATGGTCGCGGTGGCGTCCCGTCTGGCACTCGAGCTCCCCGAGGAGGTCCGGTCGCGGGCAACAGAACTCGGTGAGGCATCGCTCGTCTTCGGTTCGCTCCGCACGGGAGCGGCGGCCAACGTCATTCCGGCGCACGCCGAGTTGCTCGGTTCCATCCGCACGCCCGAACGACGTGTGTGGAATGCGCTGCCCACGATCCTGAAGGACTCTCTGGCCCGGGTCGAAGCGGATCTCGGGGTGCGGGCCACGGCCGACTACACCCGCGGCGTTCCGCCCGTCGTGAATCACGAAGGCGCCACGCGACGACTCGAGCGGTCCGCCCGTGTCGTCTTGGGCTCCGAAGCGGTCGTCGACGCTCCTCAGAGCGCGGGTGGAGACGACTTCTCCTGGTATCTGGAAGAGGTTCCCGGTTCATACCCGCGCCTCGGTGTGAACGATCCGTCGGACGGCGGGAAGGCGCTGGATCTCCACGCCGGGAACTTCGACGTCGACGAACGGGCCATCGGTGTGGGCATCCGGGTCCTCACCGAGGTCGCACTCGACACGCTGGCGGGCGCGGGCCCTCCCTAGGATGGAGTCCACTGCCAAGGACTCGTCGTGGAGGAACGGGAATGACCAAGAACGGTGATCCGGCAACAGTCGACGCGAGCCTCCGACTCGGTGGTGGAATCGAAGAAGCCGAGCGTGCACGGATCGTCAAGCACTGGGGACGACTCGACCACCGCCTCCGGTCGTTTCGCGCCGGGAGCGTCGACCTCGAGATCTCGGTCAAGGACCGGGACACTCCGAGCCAGCACACGACCTTGGAGGCCTGGATCGCAGGACGGCCGCGTCTGGTGGCGACCTCTACCAAGACCGACTTCGGCTCCGCGCTGAGCGAGGTACGTGACGACCTCATCCGTCAGCTGACCGACGCCAAGAACAAGACCGAACCCCGCAACAACCGTCGCCGCCGCTAGTCGGAGCTCGAACGAACCGGACTCGACGGGTCCTCACCCGCGGCCGGGTGAGAAGCATTCATCGAGGAACTCCATGAGCGGTGGAGTCATGACCGAGTCCCCGGCTGCTCCGATCAGGACGTTGACGTCTTCGTGCGCGAGACCGTCGGCGTCGACGACCGTGACGTCGACGGAGCCGTCGGCTGAGCGCGTCGGCGAAGTCGTCGACCATCGACCGCCGGTCGGGGCTGCCTCGTCGCGCAAACAGGAAGGGCGGGATCTCGCTGTCCGCTTGCACGTGAGTGATCGGCGATGCCTCGACCCACACGTCGGGGTCCGTCCCGAAGACGGTGGTGTACGTGCCCACCACTCTCGGGCCACCCTGCATCACGCCGCGAGATGTCGAAGGCTTCGGTATCCAGTGGCGCGACGCATCCCAGCGCATCGAGATCGAGGCCGTGGGCGCCCAGGTATCGCGGGTCTGTTGCCACGGCAGCCACGATCCCCGCTCCGGCGGAATGGCCGAGCACCGCTACCTGCTCCGGATCGCCGCCGTAGTCGTCGATGTTCTCGACCAGCCACGCCAGTGCCTGAGCCACATCCTCGTTGTGCGCCGGATACCGGAGTGGGTCCTCTGCCTCGGGGTCGGTGAGCCGGTAGTTGACGCTCACGAAGACGTACCCGGCGGCGTCGAACAACGCGACCTTGTCGTCGACACGATTGGCCTTGTCCCCCGTGACCCAACCGCCGCCGTGGACCCACACGACGACCGGGAGAGGCTCACAGTCCGAGCGCTGCGGGGAGCGCACGTCAACGCTCGTGAGCCGAGGATCGATCCCGGGGTGAGACGCGTACGGAACGTCGAGTGCCGTCGAAGCCTCCGGATCGCACCGAGCTGTTGTCGTATCCGGTTCGCCCGCCTCCTCGCTGCTTCCGCAGGCAACCACGAGCACCGCCATCGCGGCAACCGCGGATCGCCGGGTCAGACGGAAGCGTCGGCCGTTCGGCATCGCCTTGTCACGGTACTGCGGCCATCCGTTCCACGGGTCTCGTGCCCGACGGCCCAGTCATTCATCCGATCTGGAGGATGCCCCCGGATCGGGTTCGTCGTAGCGTTTTCCGTGCGTCGCGGAGTGTCTTGCGCTCTCTCGCGGAACGCAGTGCCCGAACACACCTCGCAACGAAAGGGACTACGCCATGGCACGAGAGACGTACGACACCGAACCGACCGGCTGGACCGGTTGGATCGCATTTGCCGGATTCTTGCTGATTCTCGGCGGTTTTCTCCACGCCTGCTCCGGCCTCGTGGGGATCCTCAACGACGACTGGGTCGGATTCACCAACCGCGACAACGCCTTCTTCGACATTCAGACATGGGGCTGGGTCGCCCTCATCGTCGGCACCATCGTGTGCATCTCCGGCTTCGGGGTCCTCACCGGTAACATCCTGGCCCGGACCGTCGGGGTCATCGTTGCGATGCTCAGCCTGATCGCGAACTTCTTCTACATCCCCGTGTACCCGATCTGGGCGTTGATCGTCATCACGATCGACATCCTCATCATCTGGGCGCTCACGGCGCACGGCAAGGAGATGAAGACACTCGACTGACCCGTACGTGACCGATCTCACCAGCACGCCCCGATCGTCTCCGGATGATCGGGGCGTGTCGCGCCCGGAGCGGTCAGCCCCTCACGCGAGGTCAGACGCTTCCAGACGGCCGCTTTCGATGGCCGCCTGGAAGCGTTCATAGTCCTCCATGTTCTGGGCCGCGTAGGCCTCGGAGAAGTCCGCCAGTGCGTCGTCGAGCACCGTGCCCTTGCCCGTGTACGCGGCGATGGCGATCGGGTCCCCGGAGCGGGCGTGGCCCCTCGCGAGCGTTTGACCGCAGAGCCTGGCGTAGAAGCGCATCTGCCTGGGCGTGCCACCCTCGGTCTCGACCGAGCCCTTCCAGTCTCGAAGCTGCCGGACGTAGAACTGACGGCCTTCCATGCCCTCGGTCCAGCCCAGGAAGATGTCGGACTGGGCCTGTGACATCCGCTGTCCCTCGACGACGCGACGCCCGCTGTTCTCGTAGGGGCTGGGCCCGAGGTGCTCTTCGAGCACCGAGGCCTCGGCCTCCTTGGCCTGGAGGAACAGAGGGTCCTGCTCGTCGCGTCCCTGGAGGAGGATGATCGAGCACCGGGTACCCACACTGCCGACACCGACGACCTTGATGCCGATGTCGACCGGCGTGTACTGGTCGAGAAGCCAGCGTCGTTCGTCGCTGAGGGTTCCCTTGTAGTCCTCGAGCGCTGCGAGCACCACTCGCCTCGAGCGCGGCCGGTTCGTACTCGGCCGGTAGATCGCGTAGAGGAAACAGCACGGGGGGGTCGCTGCGGATCTGGTAGCGGCCGTCGACTTCGACCGCCAGCTTGCGCAGCGCCTGGAGGCTGTTCTTCTTCTCGGCAGCGGCGCTGGAACCGGTCGAGTCGGCGATGCGAACTCTGCGGAATCCATCTTCCCCGACGCCTGGAGGTCCGCCACGCTGACGTAGTCGTACCAGAGGTCGAGAGTATCGCATCTGCGCGAACTCGGCCATCGCCTCCCGGTACGAACCGACGGCGTGGGCCGTCGCCTTCCGACATGCCTCGCGAGAGAACCCGAGGTGCTGTCCCGCGATCGTGAAGCTCACCGCGAGCCTCTTGAGATCCCACTCCCACGGGCCGCGCAGCGTCTCGTCGAAGTCGTTGGCGTCGAACACGAGCTGGCGCTCGGGCGAGGCGTAGGCACCGAAGTTCGAGAGATGCGCGTCCCCGCCGAGCTGGGCAGTCAGGCCACTGACGGGCGTCGACGCCAGATCGGCGGCCATGATGCGGGCCGTCCCCCGGTAGAAGGTGAAGGGCGACACCCGCATCCGAGCGTGACGGAGTGGAACCAGGAAGGGCACGCGGGTCTGCGTTCTGTTCCTCGAGCAGCGTGACGGGATCTCTCCGTCCCTTTGCCGGGCTCCACGTCGCGTGACTCGACCGCGGAACCTCCTTGCGAGCTTCTCGCCCGAATTCAGCCCTTTCGGCGACAGTTCTCTGAGCGGCACCTCGCACGGCACGCCTCCTTCAGCTCCTCGTGGTCGTGACTCTCCCACACGGACAGGAACATCCTCCTCGGAGGTGCCGACAGGGTCGTCATCCCGATCGGGATGATCCCCCCGGGCGCACGAAGGTGTCACCCTTTCGGGGCGATGACAGAGAACCCCAGCCGTGGTCGGATGGGCGGTGCCGACCGGGACACCGTGCCAGGCGCGCGCTGTCTTGGCAACACGTCGACCGTCTGAGAGAGGCGTCGCTAACGGCCAATGACCCGTCGTGTGAACATCAGCCGGTCGACGCCACATCCTGCGTTCGTACGCCGGGTCCTGATCTTCCGGGCCGCCCTCGTTCTGGCCCTGGGCGTCGCTCTCCTCTTCTCGGGTACCGAACATCCCATCCTCGGGAACCTGCTGGCCACATTCTGGTTGGCCGGAGCGGTCCTCACGCTCCGGTGGGCGCACAACAACCGCGGAAATGTGGGATCGACGTTCGCCACGATCGCGGGGATCGTCGGAATCGTCGCAGCAGTCATCGGACTCGCTCGTTTCCTGATCGAAGGCGCGATCTCGCTCGACGCGACCCTGGCGCTTCTCGGGCTCACGGCCGTCGTCATCGGAGTTCTGCGCCTGTTCAACGCCTTCCGTGATGGCGCTGACGGTCCCGCCGGCTCGACACGCCGGATCGCCCTCGGTGTGGGCGAAATCGCCATCGGCGTGGTGTGGATCGCGGTGGACGACGTCTCGCGGACCGTCGCTGCTGTTGCCGGCACCTTCGCTCTTCTGGGGGGCATGGTCATGCTGCTGGATGCGCTCGGCGTCCGATCACCCGAATCGGATGACGCCGTGGACGAGGCGAGTCGCGAAGATCGGGACGACGGCTCGACTCAGGAGACCTGATGAGCACCGATTCTCCCCCCGGCACGCAGGACCTGCCCTCCACCGGATCCTTTGCCATTCCACTCCCACGCGACGAGTTCCCCGACGAGGGGATGCGAGCGCGCGACGCCTACGAGAAGATCCATCTCGGGTTGAAGATCGACGGCCAGCCGTCGATGAACCTGGCCTCGTTCGTGACCACCTGGATGGAACCCGAGGCGCGGATGCTGATCGCGGACGCTCAGGCCACCAACCACATCGACCACGAGGAGTACCCGATCGCAGATCATGTCGAACAGATCTGCGTCCGCATGCTGGCCGACCTGTGGAATGCACCCGACATCCACGAGGCCGTCGGCGTGGCGACGATCGGTTCCTCGGAGGCGATCATGCTGGGGCTGTTGGCCCACAAGTTCCGCTGGCGCGAGAAGCGCCGGGAGGCGGGGCTCACGACAGACAAGCCCAACGTGGTCTTCGGGGCGGAAACCCACATCGTGTGGGACAAGTTCGCCCGCTACTTCGACGTCGAGGCCCGCAAGATCCCGATGCGCGAAGACGAATTCGTCCTCCAGGTCGACGACGTGGCCTCCAGGATCGACGAGAACACGATCGCTGTCGGCGCCGTCCTCGGGACGACCTTCATCGGCGAGAACGACCCCATCGAGGAGCTCAACGATCTGCTCGTGAAGGTCAAGACCGACAAGGGCTGGGACATCCCGATCCACGTCGACGGGGCGAGCGGTGGCTTCATCGCTCCCTTCGCTCACCCTGAGGAGCGCTGGGACTTCCGCCTCGAGCAGGTGCGGTCCATCAACGCGTCCGGCCACAAGTACGGGCAGGTCTACCCCGGCGTGGGCTGGCTGGTCCTGCGCGATCGCCACGACCTCTCCGAAGACCTCGTCTTCAGCGTCAACTACCTCGGCGGCGCCCAGCCGACGTTCACGTTCAACTTCTCCCGCGGTAGCGCCATGATCCAGGCTCAGCTCTACCAGTTCATCCGCCTCGGGCGGCAGGGCTACGCCGCGGTCGTGGCGAGCATGATGGCCAACGCCCGGTACCTCAACGAACGCCTGGAGGCCACCGGCAGGTTCGAGATCCTCAACCCGTCGCTCGCCGAGCCGGTCGTGACCTTCCGCCTTCGCGACGCCGGCGGCTTCGACGAGTTCCACCTGTCTGACCGCCTCCGCATGGCGGGATGGATCGTCCCTGCCTACACGCTGCCGCCCAATGCCGAGGACGTGACCGTGATGCGGGCAGTGGTCCGCAACGACATGAGCAAAGAAAAGGTCGACGTCTTCATGCGCCAGCTCGAGGACGCGTGCACGTACCTCGACGACCGGGAGATGCCCGCCACCGAGGAGGACCGCAAGACACACGACGCGCAGCGCCGACGCTGTTGAACCCCCGCGATCAGAGCGCAGACGCCCGGGGTCGGGCGGTGGTGCCGGCGCCCGGCGAGTCGACACAACCCACGGACGAGGCCGTCCCGCGCCTGACGAAGTGGATCTCGTGGCTGTTCATGATCGGCTCGGCGTGTTTCGCCGTTGCGTCGATCCCGATGCTCGCCTCCGTGGTGTCGGACGGCGTCATCGGCACGACGTACTTCGTGGGTTCCCTCTTCTTCACGAGCGCCAGCCTGCTCGTGGCGGCCACGACATGGCACGACATCAGAGAAGGCAGGGACTCCCCGACGGTGCGGTGGGCGGCCCTGGGCAGCCTCGCCTGGTGGGCGGCAATGATCCAACTCGTCGGCACGCTCTGGTTCAACATCAACACGTTCAACGCCATGCAGGAAGGACTGACGACCCAAGAGGAGAACCTGCGGGTCTGGACTCCCGACTTCCTCGGCTCGACCTGCTTCCTCGTGTCGAGCTATCTGTCTCTGGTGTCGGTGTGCGGGCGTGCCTTCTGCATCAGCCGCCACGAACGGACCTGGAGGATCGCCGGGTACAACCTGCTCGGATCCGTGTTCTTCATGGCAGCGGCCCTCGCCGCCTTCACGCTGCCCGCGACGGGGGATGCCCTCGACGCTTCGATCGCCAACAGCGGCACGATGCTCGGCGCCCTCTGCTTCCTGTGGGGTGCGCGCCTGTTGCTCGTGGACGACCCGGTGGAGGCACCAAACGGCGGCTGATGGCGTCGGGCCCCTTTGGCCGCAGAGGCTGCACATGCCCGGAGTCACCCCATCCGGGGGATGCGCACCCGCCGGGTCCGTGATTCCATGGCGGGGATCTTCGTCATTCCCTGAAAGGACTGGTCGGTAGATGGCTGAGACGCGCACCGGTAACAAGACACTCGAGATGGTCCTCAAGACCGATGAGCTCTTCGGCCACGACCCGCTCTTCCTCGGACCGCGTGGCCGCGACTACGGGGAGATGCTGCCCGACCCGAAGCCGTACCAGATCGCCAACCTGTACCCCGACCCCAATTCCAGCTACTGGGTCCTGATGGTTGAGATGCCCGAGGGCAGCGTGCTCCACATCGCCAACGAGTACCCACACTGCCGCTACTTCCAGTACGCCCTGTACCGGTCGGATCCCGACATGGGCGGATACACGGCAACCGGCGAGCAGCTTCTCGACCACAACATCGAGCCGGAGCCGGGCTCGGAGAACCCCTTCGTACCCGGCAACAGCCGCAAGGGCGACAACCGCGACTACGTCGTACACATCGCCAACGTGGAGAAGCCCGAAGATCCTGCCGACTGCAAGCCGAACACGATGTACGCGGGCGTCGGATATCAGATCCAACTCGTATACCGCGTGTACCTCCCCGACCCCGGGTACCTGGGAGACGCCGGTGTCGGCCTCCCGACCTGCACCGCGACGTTGGCCGACGGTACCGAACTCTCCAGCGATGACATCGTCGAGCAGTTCAACACGCCGTGGACTCAGGGAGCGGCTGCAGGCATTGCGCTCGAACAGTGGCTGAAGATGTGCGACGACCCCACCAACGACCCCGAACTGACGCGCGACGTCGTACCCGCCCGCAACCCACCGATGCTCGAGCGGTACTTCAACAACCAGTGGAACTTCGCCGGCGTGTTCAAGGCGTGGGACGAGCGCGTCGCCAAGTACCCCGGCCACGTGGAGACTGGCTTCGGCGGCGACCCCGTCACGCTGTTCATGATGGGCTTCGTCTCGCGGGCTTACGGCCCCGTCCTCGTCATCGAGGGCAGGATGCCCCAGTTCCCGGACACCTATCAGGGCAACGACGGTGGCCTCGACGTCATGGAGGACTGGGAAGCCCGCTACTGGTCGGTGATCATCAGTCAGGCCCCACCCTCGGGCAAGGGCATGGACGCCGTGTCCGACTTCCAGGTTCCCCTCGACGACGACCGCAACTACACGATCGTCATCTGCCGGCCCGAGGACCGTCCGGAGAATGCCACCGAGGAGAACGGCGTCCTGTGGATGGACTGGGGCGAGGAAGGTGAGGGGATCGACGACCCCGCCAATCGCCCCGACTTCGGCCTGCTCGTGTTCCGGTTCATGTACAGCAACGACAACTGGCGCTACGACCCGAGCAAGATCGAAACGCCGGGAACCGAGGCCGAGGTGATGGGCCCCTACTTCCCACGTTTGTCCCACACCGACAAGGCGGGGTTCGAAGCGGAGAGGGTGACATGGCGCGGGATCTTTCGGATCCCGGTGAGCTACACGAGGTCAATTTCGAACCCACACGCGCGCTTCGGTACGCCGAACTGGCCATCGTGGGCGACAAGTACGTCACCTTCTACAACTGCACCGGTCTGAGCGAGGCCCCGCCGGACCTGTGGGACGCGATCGACGCCGAGGCACGCGGCCGAGGAGCTGGGCGCGGCGATGGTCATCAAGAACGGGCCGCACTGGTGGGCCTGCGACTCCGCCACGTTCCAGTTCGGGACCGAGGCGCTCGAGGTCGGAGGCATCGGGTTCCGCTGGGCCGCGAACATTTCGGTCGAGATCGTGAGCTCGGGCGGCCTGGCCGCCAACAAGCGGTACGACCCCGCCGAGTCCTCCAAGAAGGGAGAGCTCCGCTACACGGCCGGGCAGCCGGTGTACGAGCTCGTGACACCCGGCGGCGAGGTCTATCTGATGCAGTCCACCGCCATCGAGATCGAGGGCTTCGAGACGCTCGGTGAGCGCCTCACGCTCCCGGACGGGTGGAGCTACCGCAGCCGCACGCTCGACGACGACCTCACCTACGAGATGGACGGTGCCGTGTCGGTCGTCATGGACGACCTGGGCAACGTCTACAACTTGAACCCGTCCTGAGCTCGAGAAGAAGGAGACATGCGTGGACCTAGCCGACTACGAGAAGGCCGCGAACGGGCCGCTCGACCGGTGATTTCTCGCTCGTCGCCCGCGAGCGCGAGCGCAGCGCCGAGGTCGCCGGCCCCGGCTACTACCCGTCGCTCAACGGTGCCGAGATCGCCGACGCCCACCGCAGCGGCGTGTTCCCCGGGGCGAGCTTCACCGGTTCACGCGACGGCGAGAACGTCGTCTACGCATCGCACAGCGAGGACACGTTTCACGGCACCGCGTTCGTGTGCAACAAGGAGCCGGGTGAGCTGTTCCTCACGGGCGGGTGCGACCCCGCGCCCGAGGGTCCGGTGGACCCCGGTCCGTACATCGCCAAGGCCGACGCCACGACGGGGCGGCAGATCTGGCGGACGTACCTCGAGAACGCCAACGTGTCGGGCAAGTGGATCGGCGGCACGAACCTCAACATCCTCGCCGACGGCCACATCGTCACGTCGTGGTGCGCCGACATCGCCCGCATCGACACCGACACCGGCAGGATCCTCGCCTACAACAAACTGCCGACCGGTGACACGCCTCCCGGCGACTCGAACTTCAAACACCTGACGGTCGCGCCCGACGGGACGCTGATCCTCAAGAACCAGACCCGTCCGCCCGGCACCACCCAGCAGGGCACGCTCGCCATCGTGCAAGGACTCATGAGCGGCCTGACGCAGCCGAACTCGCACCTCGTGGCCGTCCACCCCGAGACGCTCGAGATCCTCGATCACGTGTCGCTCTCCGAACCCGTCGACCACGCCGCACGTCGTCACCACCTTCGACGGCCGGATCGCCGTCTACATCTCCGCCGACTGCGCACGCGTTCCGGTACTTCTGGGATCCGACGACGTCGACGTTGACCCAGGACGAGAGCTGGGTCGTCCCCTACGTCGCCGAGGGACAGATGACCGGCGACGCCCCCGGAATGATGGGCGACTGGCTCGTGATCCAGACCAACGGCCTCCCGGCTCCCGTGCCGTCGACCGTCGTCGCCATCAACCAGCACGACGCCGACAAGGTCACGACGATCGAACCGTTCGGGCCGCTCGCCGACGGTCAGATGAGCTTCGCCCCGCCCAAGACCGGCACCGACCCCGACAACGACCGGCTCTACTCCGCCGACATGGGCTACGGGAAGCTCGCGGGCATCCACCTCGATCCGGCCTCGGGCGAGATGAGCACCGAGTTCATCGTCGACGACTCGACGACCGCCTTCCAACCGCTCTACGGCGGCAAGGACGACCGGGTGATGGTCGTGTCCGACATGGTGCCCGACGACCCGGCCAACGCCGGTGTCGCGATGGTGATGGGTGGAGCCGAGCTACAAGGAGCGGGTGACCTGGCGTGACGCCGCGACCGGCGAGATCCTCGCGGCCTCCGACCTCCTCCCGCCGCTGACGTTCGGCTCGCTGCTCGTTCCGGGCTACGGCGGACGCGTCTACTACCCGACCGGCGACGGATTCATCACCCTCCAGGTCAAGCCGAAGTGACGTAGCTCCGGTGGTCTGGGCAACCCTCGCTTTCCTCGGTGTTCCCCTGTGGCTCTGTGCTGCAGGCATTGCACTCCTGCTCTGGAACAACCGGAAGCTGAGAAAGCGCGGCGGCGACCTCCTGGTCCGTGTTCGGCGGCCGGGCAAGAAACGCTGGACACGCAGTCATGCGCTGTGGGTGTCCGACGTCTTCACCTGGCGAGCGAGCCCGGCGGCATGGGCCGAGGGGCTGGTTCAGGTCTCGGCCGTCTCGGTGCGGAGTCCGTCCGACGACGAGCAGCACAAGCTCCGTCATCTCGGCGACGACGTCGCGATCGTCTCGCTGGAAGTCGCCGACGGTCCCCCCCTCGAGGTCGCCACGACAGCCGACGATCGCCGACGGTTGCAGGGACCATTCGCAGGAGCGACCGAGTCCGCATGACCGCAGCGGTTCACCCCGGGAGGTGGGCGACCCAGAGATCCTCGGCCGGCCAACGGCTCGCCCAGTCGGCGCTCACGATCTCGTAGTACTCCGACGTCAGTGCGTCAGGCGGGGCGTAGAGCTCGTGGAGTGCGTCGATCTCGAAGCCCGCCGTCCGCAGTTCTCGGATCCACCCTCCGTGACCCGGATGATGCTCGACGCCGCCACCCGGCCAGGCGATGTTGGCGAGATCCCGCGGCGACCGGAGCAGCCGATCGCCGGCGAATCCCTCGTCCTCCGGCACGCAGAGACCGACGAGCACGCTGTGGGTGAGGAACATCAACCGCCCGCCGGGGCGCAGGAGCCGGGCGGCCTCCGCCAGCCATCGACGTGGGTCA
The DNA here is from genome assembly GCA_963704035.1 of uncultured Actinomycetes bacterium. Taxonomy (GTDB): domain Bacteria; phylum Actinomycetota; class Acidimicrobiia; order IMCC26256; family JAOSJL01; genus JAOSJL01. The sequence continues at coordinate 1,043,965 of CAVPGR010000004.1, forward strand.
CACCAGGGCGCGGCGCCGTACTCGCTCACGACCAGATCGAAGGACGCAGCGCGGAGGGGGATCTCCTCCGCGTCCGCCTCGAGCAGAGGGAACACCGTCTCGAAACTGGCTTGGCAACGGCGGGCTGTTTCGAGTTGGTGCCGGCTGAGATCCAGCGAGACCGGTCGAGCACCGGCGCGGTCAAGCCACGCCGACAGGTACGCCGTGCCACCGGCCAGTTCGAGGACATCGAGGCCGGCGATGTCGCCCAGCACCCCGAGCTGCTCCTCGGAGTCGTCGAAACAGGCCCCAGGTGATGGCCGGTGACGCCCACAACACGTCGGCCTGCTGATCGGTGAACTGCTCGTTCACCGCCGACCAGAGGGCCCGGTTGCGGGTTGTGCTCAGGTGGTCTGGATCGCGTCCGCTTCCGGCGGCCGCGCGATGAGGTAGATGAGCATGCCGAAGAACGGGATGATCAAGATCACGAATGCCCATCCGGCCTTCGCCCATCCACCGTGGTCGTGACGGCGGAAGTTGTCGATGAACGCCCAGATGATGGCGAAGAAGATCGAGAAGATGAAGAAGAACCAGAGCACTGCCAGAGTCAGGCTCAGGAGTGGGAAATCATACGCGAGCATCAAGATCCTCCATTAGGCAACGAGCGATCTTCGGGATCATAACGTGATTCCATGCTCCGGCCACGCCTGTGCGCGGCAACGGCGACCGCGGCGGAGGTGAGGACCTCGACGAGGACGTCGGCGTTCTCGTGTTCGATCTGCTCCTCCAATGCGGAGCGTGTGCCGGATCTCGTTGGCCCACCAGCCGTCACGTCGGCTCCTGCACTGCGTGCCGCTACGCACGGGATGGGGCCCGAAACGCTTCACGAACAAGCGACCGAATTGAATCACGAGGATCAGAGCCCCGACGCTCGCCGATGCCGTGATACGGATCGCCGTCTGTTTCGTGGTGGCCATGTCGGGGAGAGCGGAAGGTCGAAGGATCTATCGGCGCGGTCAACGGCCCCTGCGCCGTCTCTGCCGGCGGTTGACACCGTGGACGGCGACCGCGGCGAGCTCCGCCGCCATTTCGCCGGTGAAATGGCTCTCACCTGCCGGAAATTCGACCACCATGTAGTCGACGGGCCCCAGCTCCTCGATGTCGTTGTCACTCATCCTCGTTCCCCCTGGGCCACATCACGGTCGCCCGATCGAACTCGGTCGCTGGTCAGCTACCGAGAATCCTCTGCTTCTCTGCTGCGAACTCTGCTTCGGTGAGGACTCCCTGTGACTTCAGCTCCGCCGCCTTCTGGAGCTGGGTCATCCTGTCTTCCTCCGACGGCGCTGCTGCTTGTGCCTGTTGTGCCTGTGGTACCTGCTGTTCGTACGCCTGGTCGCGCTCGGCGGCGATCTGAGCGTCGCGGTCTGCATAGCGCTCAGCTTGGCGTCGCTGCACCCGCCCGCTCACGGCAGTTGCCGTTCCGGCCACCACCGCTGTTCGGGCGACACCTCGTAGAAGTCCGGGCATGGGAATCTCCTCTCAGTCGGCCGCTTCGACGGCGTCGAGCGCATCCATGATCTGCTGGGCCGTGAGTCTCGTCGATGCGACGAGCTCCGCGCCCTCGGAGCGGGCAGCGGCCACGAAGGGAACGGACCAGGCGTTCTCGTAGACGATCACCGCGGCAACAGTTCCCGGGTCCATGATGGCCGCGAGCTCCGTGACGTCGTCCTCTCCGACGAGACCCGATCGAGCTCCTTCGAAGACGCTGAACTCCGCAAGGGAGGCTCCCGGCAGGGCGGTCACCTCGATCTCCGTGCAGACACCGTCGTCGTCCTTGCTCACGACGATCAGGTCGTAGAGCCGGATCGTGCCACTGTCGACGAGATCGAGAATCGCCTGGGCGGTCGCCCCTCCCTCGGCTCCCTTGGGGAATTCGAGGATCACCGTGTCGATCGGACCGTGAACATCCGGTTCAGTCATTCCGCCTCCTGGGTCGGGGTGGGCATGTTGGTGTACGCGAGGTGGAACCGCTGGGTCCATCCTCGCGGCCCGGTGCGGGATCGGCGTCACCCAATCCGGATGATCGGTCGTCGTCAGCATCTTCACCCAGTCGGGGTGATGACCCGGTGCCCGGAGTGATCCTAGGGAGCAAACAGCCGAGGTCGCGGCTTCGGACCTAGTCGGTGGACACCGGTGTAAGTCGTGCATCCAGCTCTTCAACGCCGACCGACCCATCAGTCGGGTTGCTGCTCGTGCGGTTCATCCCACACGGCGGGGTAACAGCGTCGCCCTGCCCTGGCGAACGGGCAGGGCGCCCACCTCGCTTCCGTTCCCGTCGGGAGAGGGTTCCCTGGCCGAAGGCCCTCATCGAGCGCTCCTCGAGCATGTGATCACAACGGCGCTCTTCGGCAACGCCGCCCAACTCCTCACGGTGCTGACAGACCGACGCGCGGGTGTGGTCTCCGAGCGTGTGCTTCTCGTCCGCAGCCGAGGCCCGCGCCGTGCTCAGCGACAACGTCTCGTCGCTGGACGTGTCAGATTTCCGGTTCGACCGTCTCTCCTGGGCTGCGCCATGTGCCTTCGCGGAATGGCGCCTCGGGGCGCGTCACGCCGAGCCGCTGCTGATCGGTGACGACGTGCTGATCGAGGGTAGTGACGCCCCGATCACGCTGGTCGGCGCTTCGATCGCCGAGCTCCGTGGGGAACGCATCGCCGGCCTCCACACCTATTTCGACGACGCCACCCTGATCGAACAGGTCGTGATGGGTCTGTAGCGAAGCAGTGGTCGCCCCACCAGACGATCCGGGAGGGTCGACCGGCCGTCAGCGTACGAATATCCTGTCGATCCGTGAATCTCGTCGCTCGCGAAGCTGGGTCGGCTTCTGACGCCGTCGAATGGGCCACCGGTATTTCCGTGGCCAGTTGTCGAGCACCGAAACGGCGTTCCGGCCTGGTCCAGCGCGACGATCTCGTGAAGCGACTGGTCGACGTCCCTGCTGAGGAGACCATCGTGATCACCGCTCCGGCCGGGTACGGCAAGACGACCACGCTGCTGCTCTGGGACGAGGCGGATCGGCGTCCGTTCGCCTGGGTCGACCTCGGTCCGCTCGACGACGATCCCGTCAACCTGCTGCGACACATCGCTGTCGCTTTCCACAACCTCGACCCGCTCGATGCCGAAACCTTGACGACATTGGGCCGGCCGGGTGCCGACCCCATCATCGACCTCCTCCCGACCCTGACCGCGGATCATCGAGGAGCGGGTCCCGTGCGTGCTCATCATCGATCACACCCACCACCTCCACTCCGCCGAGTCTCTGCAGTGTCTCGACGGCATCCTCTCGACGGCCTACCAGGGCTGCCAGGTGACCCTCGTGGGACGGTCGACACCGGCCGTCCACCTCGCTCGACGTCGGATGGGGAACGGGGTGTTCGATCTGGAGGCTTCTGACCTGGCGATGACCCCGAGCGAAGCCGCCGGTGTCTTCGACCGCGCAGGGCTCGATCTCGGCGATGAACTGGTGGAGACCCTCGTCCAACGCACCGAAGGCTGGGCCGGCGGACTGCACCTCGCGGCACTCGCCCTCGCCCGGGCCGACGGATCTTCCGTGGAGTGGGCCTTCGCCGACACCGACAGACTCGCCGCCGACTATCTGGTGGAAGAGGTGTTGGCGGTCCAACCGGCCGAGACCGTGGCGTTCCTCGAACGCTCGGCGGTCCTGTACCGAATGCACGCCCAGCTTCTCGACGACCTGCTCGACACGTCGGACTCCGGACGGAGGCTCACCGAGCTGGAACACTCCGGAAACCTGTTTCTGATTCCGATCGACGGCGAGCCGGGCTGGTACCGGTACCACCACATGTTCGGAAAGGTTCTGCGCGAGCGCCTTCGAACACGGGAACCGCAGGTCGCACAGGGACTGGAGAACCGGGCCAGCGCTCTCCTCATGGATCGCGGCGACATCGACGGCGCGATCCGTCACGCGATCGTCGGCCGGTGACACCGGCAGAGCGGCTGATCTGATCCTCAGCCAGACCCTCTCCCTCATCAGCCGGGGACGGCCCGGTCTTCTCCGCCAGTGGCTGGACCTGCTCGGGCCGGACAGCGCCGAGGTGTTCCCCGCCGCGGCCGTTGCCTGGGCCTACTACGGACACACGACGGGCGACGCCGAACTGATGAAGCGTGCCGTCGCGGACGCCGAGAAGTCCGGTTGGACAGGGCCGCTGGCCGACGGTTCGCCGTCGTTGTCGGTGGCTCTGGCGACCCTTCGTGCGCTCACGGGTTGGCAGGGGGTCGAAGGCATCTTGAGTGACACGCAGCTCGTTCGAGATGCGGGATCCCCACCCGACAATCCGTGGTGGGGGGTCGCCACTCTGCTTCAGGGTGCTACCTACTCGATGCTCGGCCAGTTCGATCTCGCTCGGGAACGCCTGATGGAGGCGCTCGAGACCACGGCCCAGGCCCCCGTGCAGGAGGCGGTGGCCCGTGCCCACCTCGCCCTGCTCGCGCTCTACGACGACGACCTCACCGAGGCTGAGCGGCTCATCTCGCGGGCTCTCCGCCTCGTCGAGAGCGAAAACCTGCAGCGGGTGCTGAACGCCCTTCCCGTGTTTCCGATCGGTGCGCTGGTGGCGGCACGGTGCGGTCGGCACGACGAAGCCCGCCTCTTGGGTGCCACCGCCCGGGAGTTCGCCGCGCGAGCCGACTACCAGGCTCCACGCGTCGTCCTCTTCACCCATCTGCTGCTCGCCAAGACGGCACTGTGTCTCGGTGACCGCCCTCAGGCCCGGGTTTCGGTGAAGGACGCCGAACGGGCACAACGCCGGGAAGGCTCTGCCGGCTTCCTCAACGAGCAACTGGACGAGCTCCGTGCGCAACTGGCCCACGGCGACGACGGACGCACGACCGAGATTCCACCGATCACGTCGGCCGAGATGCGCGTGCTGACCTATCTTCCGACACACCTCTCACTCCGGGAGATCGCCGAGGCCCTGTTCATCAGCCGCAACACCGCCAAGAGCCACTCGGTGGCGATCTACCGCAAGTTCGGTGTCTCGTCACGGAGTGAAGCGGTCAGCGAAGCGCGCCGCCTGGGGATCCTGTCCAACTGATGGGGTCGCCGCGGCCCCCCACCGCACCGCCCGGGTTCCACGTGATGGCGAAGCCGTCCGGCCCGATCTGCAACCTCGACTGCGAGTACTGCTTCTTTCTCTCCAAGGAGGCCCTCTATCCCGGCGACCGCTTCCGGATGTCCGAGGAACTGCTCGAGACCTACATCACCCAGCTCCTCGAGGCGCACACCACGCCCGAGGTGACGATCGCGTGGCAGGGCGGCGAGCCGACGCTCATGGGAGTCGACTTCTTCCGCCGGGCGGTCGAGATCGCCGAGCGTCACCGTCGGCCCGGCCAGACCGTCTCGCACACGATCCAGACCAACGGGACGCTGCTCACCGACGAGTGGTGCGAACTGTTCGCGACACACGACTTCCTCGTGGGGATCAGCCTCGACGGCCCCGCCCCGCTGCACGACCGCTACCGCGTCGACAAGCGGGAACGACCCACCTTCGACCGGGTCATCCGCGGCATCGATCTCCTGAAGCGCCACGGCGTCGACTGGAACGTGCTTTGCACGGTGAACGCCGCCAACCAGGACGCCCCGCTCGACGTCTACCGCTTCTTCCGGGACGACCTCGGCGCCCGGCATGTCCAGTTCATCCCCATCGTCGAGCGCGACAACGACACGGGCTTTCAGGAGGGCGACACCGTCACCGACCGGTCCGTCGATCCCGAGGCGTGGGGTCGCTTCATGACGGCGGTGTTCGACGAATGGGTCGTACGTGACGTCGGAACCGTGTTCGTCTCGCACTTCGACGCGGCACTCGCGTCGTGGGCCGGAGCGCCGCAGTCACTGTGCATCTTCCGCGAGACCTGCGGAGACGCCCTCGCTCTGGAACACAACGGCGACCTCTACTCGTGCGACCACTTCGTCGAGCCCGATCATCTCGTCGGCAACATCACCGAGACCCACCTGGTCGAACTGGTCGCCTCGCCGAAGCAGCGGGCCTTCGGCGACGCCAAGCGCGACACGCTGCCCGCCTACTGCCGGCAGTGCGAGGTCCGGTTCGCCTGCAACGGCGAGTGCCCGAAGAACCGGTTCACCCTCACGCCCGACGGCGAGCCGGGGCTCAACTACCTCTGCGCCGGGTACAAGGCGTTCTTCACGCACATCGACGGTCTGATGACGCTGATGGCCGATCTGCTGCGTGCCGATCGGTACGCCGACGAGGTGATGGACGTGCTGGCGCAGGCCGGGCGCAACGACCCGTGCCCCTGCGGCAGTGGCCGCAAGACCAAGCACTGCCACGGGGGGAACGCGACCCGAAGGACGCCTCCCGGGGACCCGGTCAGCCTCGGCTAGACGTCGGCGTGTGACAACGTGGGTGCCGTGGCCGCCCACGATCCCCGGTGACAGGACTGCTCAGGAATCGACCGCCTTGCCGACGTCGTCGGTGGCCTCCGAAAGGGCCTTCTGGAGCTTCTCGTAGTCGTCGGAGTCGATCGCCTTGCTGATCTTCTTGTCGGCCTTCCGAAGCGCAGACTCGACTCGATCGAGGTACTTGTCGTCGACAATGGCGACGACCGCTGACGAACCGGGCGGGAAGTACTCCTCGAGCTCGACGCCGAGCTGCTTCTCCTCGTGCTTCTTGGTGAAGTGGCCCAGCACGCCCCCGAGCGCGGCGCCCACCGCAGTGGCCGCGAGCAGCGGCGGAGCGAAGAGACCCACGACGAGACCTACCCCGCCGCCGAGGACAGCACCGCCGGCGGTGATGCCGTCGCCCTTCTCGAGGACGTCGACGTTGCCGTCCCCGTCGCGACTCATCACGACGGCACCGAGGATCACCAGGTCTTTGCCCTGCGCGTCCTTGAGTACCTCGAAATCCTGCTTGGCTGAGGTCGCGTCCGAATAGGCAGCGACGTACAGCGCGAGATTGTCACCGGGCATCGTGGGTCTCCGTTCCGTATCAGTGATCGGGGAGCCGGATATTAGCCACTTCCGGACCTCGCGGCCGCCGTAGCTAGCGGTACTTGCCGACCTCGAGGCGGGCGACCATGGCGCGGTGGACCTCGTCGGGACCGTCGGCGAGTCGTAGCGCGCGGGCCGTTCCCATCAGGCGGCTGAGCTCGGGGTCGGCCACGCCCTCTCCGCCGTGGATCTGGATCGCTGCGTCGACCACACGCTGCAGGACATTCGGGGCGACCACCTTGATGGCGGAGATACTCACGAGGGCGCCCATCGTGCCGCGCGTGTCGAGTTCCCAGGCGGCCCTCCACGTGAGTAGCCGCGCCTGATCGATCTCCATGCGGCAATCCGCGATGACGTCGCGGTTTCCGCCGAGGTTGACGAGTGGTTTGCCGAAGGCGACCCGGTCCATGGCGCGCTCGCACAGCCGCTCGAGGGCACGCTCCGCCGCCCCGATGGCGCGCATGCAGTGGTGGATCCGACCGGGGCCGAGCCGACCCTGCGCGATCTCGAAGCCGCGGCCCGGCCCGGCGATGATGCTGTCGGCCGGTAGGCGGACGTTCTCGAACAGGATCTCGGCGTGGCCGTGAGGCGCTCCCAGGTGGCCGAACACCGGGATCATGCGCAGAATCTTCAGACCCGGGCTGTCGATCGGCACGAGCACCATCGAATGACGCCGGTGCCGGTCGGCGTCGGGGTCGGTGACGCCCATGAAGATCAGGAATCGGCACCGCGGGTCACCTGCTCCGCTCGTCCACCACTTCTGACCGTTGAGCACGACCTCGTCGCCGTCGAGCTCCGCCGTGGCCTTCATGTTGGTGGCGTCGCTGGATGCAACGGCAGGTTCGGTCATCGAGAAGCCCGAACGGATCTCGCCGTCGAGCAGCGGCATGAGCCACTGTTCCTTCTGCAGATCGGAGCCGTACTTCACGAGCACCTCGGCATTGCCGGTGTCGGGAGCGGAACAGTTGAAGACCTCGGGCGCGAGGAAGCTGCGACCGGTGAGCTCGGCCACCGGGGCGTAGTCGCGGTTGTCGAGACCGGCGCCGAATTCCTCGTCGGGGAGGAAGAGGTTCCAGAGACCGAGCCCTTTGGCCTCGGCCTTGAGCTCCTCGACGATCGGCGGGATCCGCCACTCACGCCAGTCGTCGGTGTGGACCAACTGGTCCGCGTACGTCTGTTCGTTCGGCACCACCCGCTCGGCGATGAAGCGCTCGACCTGCTCCATCACGATCCGGGACCGTTCGGAATGCTCGAAGTCCATGGCCAACCCTACGTCCGGACCTCACGACAACGGCCGGAGGAGAACGGTCGAGGGGAGCGGTCGCTCCTCTCGACCGTGACATCGAACCCGGTTAGCCCTTGACAGGGCGCCGCGAACACTCCATACTCCGAATCATGTTCGGAAAGACGAATCTCGTCAGGTTTTCAGAGTCCTGTCAGGTGGCGTATCCGTGAATACTCGGACCGAGCCGACGGCGCTGCCGGACCGTAGAAGTGCCAGGAGGCAGGACACCAAGGACGAGATCGTGGCCGCCGCATGGACGCTCGTGCGCGAGAAGGGCCTCGCCGGTCTGGCCATGCGCGATCTCGGCAAACGAGTGGGCATGAAGGCGCAGTCGATCTATTCGTACTTCGAGGCGAAGAACGACATCTACGACGCCATGTTCCGGGAGGCGTATCTGGACTTCGCTGCTTCCATGGTCGAGGGGGCTGCCGATGGCGACGGAGTCGGTGGCCTCGCCACCGCGCGCCGGAGTGCGCACGCGTTCTTCGAGTTCTGTACGTCGGATCCGGTTCGCTACCAACTCCTCTTCCAGCGGACGATTCCGGATTTCGTTCCCTCTGACGACAGCTATTCCGTCGCTGTCAGCGCCCTGCAGGCCGTGCGGGACCAATTCGTCGCTCTCGGCATCACGGACCCCGAAGCCGCTGACTTGTGGACCGCCGTGCTGACGGGCCTCACCGATCAACAGATTTCCAATGACCCCGGCGGTGACCGGTGGGAAAGGATTGTCGATCGTGCTGTCGACATGGTCCTGCGCGAGATCGCACCACACCTTCTGGACCCGGCAACGTGAGGACCCGACCATGACCACACACATGATCGACATAGCCGACAACCCGGCGCTGAGCCACGGCGACGCCATGGCACTGCTGGAGGTCGAGCTTCAAAGGACACTCGATCTCCTCCGTACCCTGGACGACGAGGACTGGACGGCACAGACCGCGTGTCCTGACTGGGACGTGCATCACATGTACCTGCACGTTCTGGGAGCCTGCGAAGCCGCCGCGTCGATGCGCGAGAACGTGCACCAGATGCGACTGGCTCGACGACACCGTTCCCGGCACGGCGGACCGTTGGAGGCCGGCCTGTCGAACGTCCAGGTCCGGGAAAGAGCCGACGTGTCCCCCACCGAGCTCGTCGAGCGGCTCGCCGCGGTGGCGCCCGTGACCGTCCGGAAGCGCACGACGATGCCCGCTCTCATGCGTGGCATGAAGATGAAGATCGACGGACCGGTGACCGAGAAGTGGACCCTCGGCTACCTCATCGACACCATCTACCTGCGCGATCTCTGGATGCACCGGGTCGACGCCACCGATGCCACGAGAAGCGAACTCGAACTCACCGCCGACCACGACGGGCTCATCGTGGGCGACGTCGTCGGCGAGTGGGCCAGGCGGCATGGGCGGCCGTTCTCCCTCACGCTCGACGGCCCCGCCGGCGGGAGGTTCGCCTCGACCCCCGGGACCGGTGAGAGCAAGGAACCTCCGGAATCCCTCGAGCTCGACGCCGTCGAGTTCTGTCGAGCGCTCGCCGGTCGAGTGGAGGCCCCGGGTCTGCTCGCCACCATCGTCCCGTTCTGATCGAAACCCGGCACCGTCAGATCGACACCCACCACCGACACGAGGAGCTCCACCATGCAGACCACCGTCGACGAGATCGCTGATGACATCTACCGCATCTCGACGTTCGTTCCCGACGCCGACCTGTCTTTCAACCAGATCCTGGTGGACGCGGACGAACCCTTCCTGTTCCACACGGGGATGCGGGCACTGTTCCCACTCGTGTCCGAGGCCGTGGCTCGCGTGATCCCTGTGGACCGCCTGCGCTGGATCGGCTTCGGCCACGTCGAAGCCGACGAGTGCGGCAGCCTGAACCAGTGGCTGGACGCGGCACCGGCAGCGGAGGTGGCATTCGGTCAACTCGGATGCATGGTGTCCGTGAACGACCTGGCAGACCGGACTCCTCGAGGGCTCGAGGACGGTGAGGTCCTCGACCTCGGGGGACGGCGAGTGCGCTACCTCGCAACCCCACACGTTCCCCACGGTTGGGAAGCCGGCATCTTCCACGAGGAGACGACCGGCACGCTCCTGTGCGGGGACCTCTTCACACAGATGGGAGAGCACCCGGCCGTGAGCAACGGTTCGCCCATGGACGGCACCGTCGCCGCCGAGGACGCGTTCGGCTACTCGTGCCTCGGACCGGCCTGCGTCCCGACCGTCGAACACCTGGCCGAGCTCGATCCGAGCACGCTCGCCACGATGCACGGGCCCGCGCACGTCGGCGCGGGCGGAATGTGGCTTCGCGATCTCGCAGGCTCCTACGCCGACCGGATCGCCTCGAGTGTTGCCGCATAGGCCGACAGCACCGACCAGAGCCTGTTCGTACAGGGCGTCTGTTTCACTCGTCAATCCGTGAGGAATCGAAAAGTGCTCGACGGGACCACCCTCGTCGGGCAAGAACCCCTCGGGTGAGTGGAGACGATGGGACTCGAACCCACGACCCCCTGCTTGCAAAGCATTCCCCACCGAGCGCTGTGCGGGATCCCACCACGCCCGACAAGCCGCGGAGCATGCTGAGCGAGGCCCGCGTAGTCGTTTGTGGGAGTCGCTGCTGAACGCCGCCCCGATCACTCCGCCTCTGTGCGAGGGACGAGGATCGAGCAGAAGCCATCGCAGTCCGCGGGATCCTGCTTCGCTGCTCTTCTCGCGAGGCGTTCGAGGTGTCGGCGAGCCTGGGTGAGCTCGGCGGTACGGGCGTCGACATCGGACAGGCGATCCGTGATGAGGGCCGCGACGTGCTCACACGGAGCGTCGCCGGAGTCACTGATCTCGAGGACCTGGCGGATCTGCTCGAGGGTGAATCCAGCAGTCTGGGCGTGTCGGATGAAGGTGACTCGCTCGCAGATTGCGGGTTCGTAGTCGCGGTAGCCCGATGGAGTACGGGCTGGCTCTGCAACCAGAGCTGCTCTACTTCGATGGTTGCCCACACTGGAAGATCGCCGACGATCGACTCCGGACACTCGCCGATGAAGGCAGCATTGACCTGCAGCGCCGCATCGTGAAGACATCCGAAGAGGCCGATGCAACCGGCTTCCGAGGCTCGCCCACGATCCTCGTCGATGGGAGCGACCCGTTCGCTCGAGACGACGACCCGACCGGACTCGCGTGCCGCATCTTCCGAACTCCCGCTGGACCCGCTGGCTCGCCGACACTGGAGCAGCTCCGGGCCGCCATTGAGGCGGGCGCCTGATTGTCGGGTCTCAAAGTGTTGTGGCTCGCCGTGCCCAGACACGTCGATGCCGTTGTGGGCCCAAGTGGACAGCTTTCAGACCCTTCAGATTGGGTGGATCTGTAGAAACCGCAGGTCAGAGCCGTCGACGGATCGACGCCTGTCGGATTGAGCAACTCCGATCAGATCAGCACCGATCGGCCGCGTGAGTGCACCCTGAGATCAGGGCCGCCGCGTCGGAGGCCACGACGTCGTTCGATTCCACAACGAAGCGAGGGTGATCAGGGTCCGAGCGTGTGCTGTTCAAAGAAGGCCCAGGAGTCGGCTGTGGCGTCGATCTCGAAGGTGATGTAGCCCTGGAAGTCGGTCAGCACCGCGGCGAGTGGTGAGCTCGGCCAGGCGTGGCCACCGTCCACCACCTCGTAGAAGGAGAGCGGCACGTCGTCGTCGCATCCGGTGTACGTGGTCACGAAGATGTCGGTCGACTGCTGCACCCGCTCGCCCTCGAGGTCACAGCCCATCGCCTCGGCGAACTTGGCGAACTGGTCGGGGATGGGCTCGGAGAACAGCACCTGAGCGAACTCCTGGTCTTCGAACCAGGTGCCGGTGAGGTCACCATCGAACGGGACCCTGTCGTCCTCGGTGCCGTGGATGGCCATGAACGGCACCGGCTGGGCCGGGTCGCACGTCTCGGAGTGCGCGAGGGCGGCGACCGAGGAGGCGGCCGCGATGCGGTCGGACAGGTCGCAGACGAGGCGGCTGGTGAACAGGCCGCCCCCTGACATGCCCGTTGCGTAGACCCGGGCCTCGTCGACGCAGTACTGCTCGATGAGCAGGTCGAGGAGCTCGTTCGCGAACGCGAGGTCGTCCTTGGCCGGGTCGTCGACGTCGGCGAGCTCCCACGAGTTCCGGCCGCTCTCGTCGGTGCTCGCGGGGACGGCGGTCGGGTGGGCGACGATGAAGCCCTCTTCCTCGGCCAGGTCCTCGTAGCCGGTGAGGGCGGCCTGCTGCGGCCCGTTCGAGCCGAACCCGTGGAAGCTCAGGACGAGCGGCAGCTCGGAGCGGCCGTCGTAGTTCGTCGGCACATAGACCCGCACGTCGTGTTCGGCCCCGCCGGCGTCGAGGACGAGCTCGCTCACACCCGTCGGGACCGAGGCGCAGTCGACCGATGCCTCGGCGTCGGCGACCGCCGGTGGGGCCGTCGTCGAGGGCGCGGTCACCGACGTCGGCGAGTTGGTCCCGCTCTCGGTCTCGCCACCGTCACCGCAGGCGGAGGCGGTAAGAACGGCGGCGAGTAGCACGCAGGCGATGCGACGACGTGCCCACTTGCGTTCGATGGCGACGGTGGTCATGACGGGTCTCCCTCGGGATGAGAGCCGGCCCCAGCGATCACTGCGGAGATCGCCGAGATCCATGCGCGACGGGTGTCAGCCGCGTAGCGGCCGTAGCTGCGGTCCTGGTGCCACGACTCGATGTGTTCATTGCGGTTCCTGTTCTCACATGAAGTCGAGAAGGGAGCCCGGGCTGGCCACTCATCTTGCGACCAAGACTGAACATGATCAATAATCTATACATGTACAGATTTCGTGCCAAACGGCTGCGGATCCCGTGAGGGAGGAATCTGCCGGCCGAGACGAGGTTCCGCCGGGCACGAGTATCCGCGAACGTGGGAAGGCCGACCGACGCGTCCGTGTCGGTCGAGGCCGCGCGCGCGATCCTCGGCACCGAAGGGGTGGAGGGGCTCTCCATGCGGGTGCTGTCCGTGGAGTCCGGGGTGAGCCTGCCTACGATCTACAGCCTCATCGGAGGCCGCGACGACGTTCTGGCCGCGGTGCTCGATCAGCTCGGAACCATGTTCGACGCTGACGTCGCCGCCTCCTCTCAGGGTGGACTGGACCGCTGCCTCGAGATCACCGACCGGCTGCTCGACACGATGGCTGCCCACGCCACCTTGGCTCGATCGATCATCGTCGAGGGCTTGACCCCGATGCTCGCCGATGCCGACTCGTCGCTGTTCCGCCGCTACGCGCTGGCGCTGGTCAGCGCCCTCGCCGACGCCTCGGCGGCGGGAGACCTCGACGAGGACGCTGAGCCGGTGCTGATCGTGGACCAGATGGTTTCGCTCACAGCGGTCCGCATCTTCCGGTGGGCCACCGCCGACCCTTCGGTCGATCCGCACGGCGAAGAGCTGCGCGCCGCGGTCACCCACGGCACCGGATTGCTGCTCGTCGGGTCCACAACTCACCGCCGCCGGCGGAGCCCGTGCGTGCTCGCATCCGCCAAGCCCGAACCGTCCTACTCGGAGGTACCACGTGAACAACCGATTCGAACCGTTGCTGGCAATGGGTGGCTCCCATCGTCGCCGTTGCCGTCATGCTGGCGGGTTGTAGCGACGAATCCAGCGACGACCGCGTCGACGAGAACGAGACCGACCACGTCAGTCGCCGGCGGAGGCCGGAGCGAAGCAGCGGTGCCGTGCGACGCCGAGCCCGAGGTGCTGACCACGGACGACGGTGTGGACTTCGTCCGCACGCCGGATGCGTGCTTCGAGGACCTGCCGGACTGGCCGTACGAGCCGCAGTACGTCGAGATCGACGGGCTGCGCCAGGCCGTACGTCGACGAGGGCCCGGCCGACGGCGAGGTCGTGCTGTTGTTGCACGGCCAGCCGTCGTGGTCGTACCTGTACCGCGCACATGATCCCGGTGCTCGTCGACGCCGGCTACCGGGTGATCGCCATGGACCACCTCGGCATGGGCCGCTCGGACAAGCCGACCGAGCATCGACGCCTACTCGCTACCTGGGCCACAACGAGCGGCTCGAGCACTTCGTCGAGGAACTCGAGCTGACCGACATCAACCTGTTCGCCCAGGACTGGGGCAGCCTCATCGGGCTGCGCACCGCCGGCCTCGACCCCGACCGGTACGCCACCATCACCGTCGGCGACGGAGCACTCCCGGACGTTCCCGGCCGACGCCGAGCCGCTTCCCGCCGGTGGAGAACCCCGACGAGACCGTCCGACATGGAGCTCGCTCGTTCGCCGAGATGCCCGCCCAACAGGTCCCCGTTCTACGACGGCTGCGAACTCCTGCTGGATGCAACCGAGGGCGGCGGCTACTTCGGGAACTGGATGGCCTACGCGATGACCGCCGAGAGCTTCCACGCTTCGGAGGTGGTCGAGGCGATGACCTGGTTCGACCTCCCCGACGACGACGAGGCCGCCTACGACGCCCCGTTCCCCAGCCGGATCTACATGGGCGGACCGCGGACCTTCCCGTCGCTGGTCAACGAGGTGCCCGGGCACGACCGAGGAGGCCTGGGACGGCCTGCGCGACTTCGACAAGCCGTTCCTCACGCTCTGGGCCGTCGAACGACCCCGGCAACCTCGGCCAGTGCGCCACCCAGCAGAACCTCATCGACGACGTCCCCGGGCGCCGAGGGCAGCCCCACGACCGCCTCGCCGAATCCAGCCACTTCCTCCAGGACGACCAGGGCACCGAGATCGCCCAGCGGATGGTCGAGTGGCTCGACACAACGAGCAACGGACGGTAGAGGCCATGCACACATCACTCAGGCACTCGGACGCCGCAGAAGACCGCGCCGCTGGGTGCACCGATCGTTGGCGCTCGTCGCTGTCGCCATCGCTCTCGTCGCGGCCAGCTGCGCGGACGTTACTAACACTACGGGAGCCACTGAGGACGAGACGGCCCAACGGAGTCGACCGCCACTGGCGAAGACTGAACCACCACGGAAGGCGACGACGAGGAGTGCTGGAACCCGACCGAGATGCTCGCTGAGGCCAAGAATCCGACGCCGGTTTCGAGATCATCGAGGCTCGCGATGACGGCACAAGGGTGGCCTGCTGTCAACGGCGATCACCCAGGACGAGTTCGACGCCATCGAACTGCCCGCAGGTTGGTCGACGAACCAGCCCCGAGCGGCGGTGGACCAACACGTGGAGACGATGGGACTCGAACCCACGACTTCCTGCTTGCAAAGCAGGTGCTCTACCAGACTGAGCTACGTCCCCGGAACCGCCCATCGTACCGAGCCGCCGCCAAGGACGGTCCCGCGGAACCGGATCGAGCGCGCTATTCGGGGGGGGCGGGCGAGGTCGAGCACCAGGGGCAGGTGGTCGCTGAGATCGCCGACCTCCGCTTCGTCGACGACGCTGGCGTCCTCGATGAGCCCGTCATCAAACATGCTTCCGGAAGCGAAGATGTAGTCGTCCCGCCACAGATGCTCCGAACCGCTGTGGACATGGGTTCCGATGTGCCGACCAGCCGTTGAGCCGCGCGGGCCGCAGGACGTTCGCGTTGTCGACGCACGTGCGTCGCCTCGACTGGTCTCACGCCCCGAGACGCTACGGCGAGGCAGACGCCGGACGACGCTGAAGGGCCGCGATGCCGCTCCGTCTGGCCGCTCCTGGTTGCGTGCCGCGATCAGGTCGGCGAAGAAAACCTCCAGCCGAGCCAGGTACGGCATGACGTCGTCCGGGCCGGTGGGTCCGCCCTCGACGAGCGGTCGACCCTCTTCGTAGACGGTGCAGAAGTCGTCGCGACGGGCACGGCCGGGTCCTCGGGGACTCCCGGCACGGGCTCGCCCGGCGGCGGGGGAACGATGGCGATCGGCGGGGGACCCCAGCCCTCCCACGCGTCACCTTCGTACACCGGGTCCGCGACCGGCGCGGGCTCGAGCAGCGGATTGCCGCATGCGCAGCGCGTGCGCGGCACGCCCGCGTCGTCGATCAGCACGGCCGTTCCGGCCTGGAGCACGGACTGGCGGGGGTGTCGCCACGCCGTCTGCGAATCCGTGATTCGTGACCTGCGTGTCGTGCTGGAGCACCGTCGGCGTGAGCGACTCGACGTAGGCGCCGATCTCGTCGGGATCGATCCTCTGGGCGTCGGCCCACGCGGCCGCCTTGTCGGGGTTCTCGTCCGAGAACGCGACGAGTTGATCCTCATCGCAGACGCCTTGGTCCCCCGTCCCGCCGTAGAGGCCGGGTGCGTTGGCGCGTTGGATCACCCCGTCGGACGGGGTCGACGCCACGGCTTCGGTGCTACCGGCGACCGAGTCGGTGAACGGGTCGGGCCCCGTCGCGGACACGGGCTCGAGCAGCACGCGGCGTTCCGGGGCATCCCCGGGCTCGGCGTCGTCGTTGTTCTCCCCGCCGCCACCACCACAGGCTGCAACGAGGACGATCCCCGCCAGCAACACGGCGAGTCCGTTCCTGCGCACGGGCTTGGTCATCATCGTGATCTCCTTGTCCCGAGCCGACCTCTCATGATCGGCCTTCAGGGGTATGGAGCTGAGGATCACGACGACCTAAAAGGCCTGCCGGGAATTTCTACGGGCGTGATCTACGGCTGGATCGGCGCCGGCCCGCCGTTTCTGGAAAACCTGGGCGACGGGACGGCACGATCACGGCCGGCACCGTCACCGGCGCTCCCGGCGGCGGAACAGTCACCGGTAGCCGCCCCCGCACCGCAGGCGGCACCTACACCGTCGAGGGCAGCGCGTTCTCGCTCGCCGGTAGCTTCGACGATCCCGACGCCGACAGCTGGACGGTCGCTGTCGACTGGGGTGACGGGGAAGCCCCCGAGGTGATCCCGCCCGCGACGCCAGGAGCTTTCTCTGTGCCTCACACGTACCCCGACGAAGGAACGTTCACGATCATGGTGACCGTCTCGGACGGGACCGATCAAGACTCGGTGACGCTGTTCGGCGTCGATCCCTCGAGCGTCGATCCCACGAGCCTGGACGCCGCTGCCACGATCGAGCAGATCGTCGCCTCCCACACCTACTCGGAGCCCGGAACCTACGACACCGAGGTCTGTGCCCTCGACGGCGACGGGGGACGAGGGTGGGCGAACTCCCGAGAACGGGCTCCCACACCGATCGCCACCTGCAGATCGCAATCGCTCTCATCGTGGCCGGAATGGCGCTCGTCCTGGCCACCAACCGCCGCCGCGACTGGGGCAACACCCCGCGTTCGATGATGACAAGCGGGATCATGAGTCGCCCCACTCGGCCGTTGCCGTCGAGGAACGGGTGAGTCGTTCGACCCCGTAGCTGAGCGCTGCGACGCCGCAAAAGCCAGCTTGCCGGTGTCCGTCACTACTCCGTCAGCCTGTCGCAACGTTCGTCGTCTCCGCCGTCCACTGCTTCGGCGGACCTGCAAACGTTCCGTCGACTTCTTGGAGCCCGGGCATCAGAACGTTCTCGAGGAACGTGTCGCATGACTCCTTCGAGTCCCACAGCGCTACCACGAGAAACCCGCCTTCCGTCGGACCTGCGGCGTGAAAGGTCTGACCCGCGGGCAAGGACCCGCCCGGGTGGGCGGTCTCCAGTGCCGCGTTGTACTGGTCTTCTGTACCACCTTCGTAGAAGTGCGCGATCAGATACGCCATCCCTGCTCCCTCGCTCGGTGAAACGGCTGGGCGGAACGCCCAACGGGCGGAGTCTTCCACCTGTCGCTGTACAATGCTCGGCCGCCTGCTGCCCACAGCAGCGGGGCCCGGACCGGGATACGGGATCTCGGCCCGGGCCCGCGGGTGCTGTCGGAATCAGACGTGCGAAGAAACGGTGCGGGGTCGACTCGCGCGGACAACAGGGCCGCGGCGGCGATGGCGATCGTGAGCAGGTACACAGGCGGCAGCCAGTACCAGGCGACCGACGGGGCCAGGGAGCCGACCACCAGCAGAACCGTGGAAACGGTCGGGCGCCGCTCGCGCAGGACGATCCCGGCCACGAGCGCGGCTCCGCAGCAGGAACGCTGCGAGGAACCACAAACGCCGTGTCCAAGCCGAAGTCACCGAAACCAGCAAGAATCGGGAACAACGTCGCCACGACAGCGACGCCTGCAGCAGCGAGTAGATCACGGACCGGTCGGCGAACGAGGTGAGTCGTGTGGGCATGACGGTTCCTCCTGTCGCGGTACGAGACCGCGACCTCAGGGTTTCCCGCCGCCAGGACAGGTCGGCGGGGATGCCCGACAGCACCCGGCCGATCACATGCGATGCTGAAACGCACACCGCTCTCGTTCGTCTCACGCGACGTCGTTCGCGTGTTCCCACAGGTCCGACGCGATCTCGCGCTCTACGCGTACTCCTTGATGTCGGCGGGCAGTCGCCGCGTGTAAATACGCGCCCACCGGGTGCACAACCACGCTCCAAGACCCGCTGTCTTCACGCCGGAGCGATTCCGGGAGTGGTACCTCGGCCGGACGGCGCGGTCTCCGTCGGACCGCCCGCCGAGCCAGCGCTGAATTCTCCCGCAGCGGTGATCCGATAGAGGCGACGCCGTGGACGCCCCTCGGCGAGAGCGGCGTCGGCGTCCTCCCACCGATCTTCGAGCAGACCGCCGTCATCGAGGCGTCCCAACGCCTTGTACAGCGTGCCGTGCGCTGTCAGACGCTTGGAGGCGCCTGCGTCGCGCATCTCCTTGGCCAAGGGCGAAGCCGTGCACCCATCCGTCGCCGAAGCATCGTGAGCCCGTCGGCGGACTGAAGGATGTCGACCTCGAGGGGGAGCAGAGATCCGGGGCGTCGACGCATGGACTATTTATAGGAAGATATCGTCTCATTGTCAAGTGATCGATCTGCACGCGGCACACGGGCGCCCCGGCGTGGTCCCGGTGACGCCCGCGTGAGGGGGTTCTGGTGGTTGCGGTTCAGGCGGCCAGGAACGCGTTCCCGATGCTCGTTCCCTCGGCAGGGGCACCTTCATCGGCACCGGGTCCGCCGGGTCCACCGGGTCCGCCGGGTCCCCCGGGTCCACCTGGTCCCCCGGGTCCACCTGGTCCGTCCGGGAGCTCGAGTCCGCAGGCTTCGGCGGCGGAGCGGAACGCTTCGTGGCGCTCCTGCATCTCTGCTCGCTTCTGCTCGAACTCCTCACTGCCCGGTTCGGGACGGTCAGCAGGGTCGGGACGCTCCGGTCGCACGGGGTGACCGTTCTCGTCGAGCTCGGGCAGCTGAGCACCGTTCTCCTCGAGACACGCACGATCCTCGTCACTCAGGGGCTCGCGTCCCGGTGGCTCGATCCCGCAAGCCTCGGCGGCGGAGCGGAACGCTTCGTGGCGCTCCTGCATCTCTGCTCGCTTCTGCTCGAACTCCTCACTGCCCGGCTCGGGCCGGTCAGCGGGGTCGGGACGCTCCGGTCGCACGGGGTGACCGTTCTCGTCGAACTCGGGCAGCTGAGCGCCGTTCTCCTCGAGACACGCACGGTCCTCGTCACTCAGACGCGCTCCGGGTCCCGCCGAACCGTCGGGCTCGGTCGACTCGGAGGACTCGTCGCCTTCTCCCCCGGAGTCGCCTTCCTGGGCGCCACCGGCCGGAATGAAGGCGAGAGCCAACGCGAGCGCCAGCGCCAGCACGAGGCCTGCTCCCGCTCCGATTCCCAGACCTCTGCGAAACGTCGTACTCATGGTCGAATCTCCTCGGCCGTCGTCTCTGCTGTCTCCGGCACCGGAGCATCTGCCCGGCGCCGCATCATCATCTGCATCATCGACGACGGACCTGAAGAACTCGTGAGATCCACCTAAGAATCAACTCTGGGAGGATCGCCGCCCAAACGGAGCCTGAAGAGTGCCCCACCCCCCTCGGCGTCTGCCACGGACACATCGCCCCCGTGGGATTCGGCCACCTGCGCCACGATGGCCAGACCGAGCCCCGACCCCGGTTTGTTCCGTGCGGCCGGTGCCCGCCAGAACCGCTCGAACACGTGCTCCCGGTCTGCCTCTGCCACTCCCGGGCCGTGGTCGCTCACGGTCACCTCACCATCGTGCACGCCGACGGTGACAACACCGCCGTCCGGACTCCACTTGCCGGCGTTGTCGAGGAGATTCGTGACTGCACGGCCGATGAGATCAGCGTCCCCTGTCACGGTCGTCGGTTCGAGATCGGTCGTGAACTCCACGTCCTGCCAATGGAAGGCCGCATGGTCCACCGCTGTCTCGACGACCTCGTCGAGGCGAAGGACCTCGTTCCGTTGCACCGGCTCACCGCCGCGAGCGAGGTCGATCACGTCGCCGACGAGTGTGGACAGCTCGGAAATCTGGGCATCGACATCGCTGCGAAGCTGAGCGGCGTCGGCGTCGGCGAGTTCCTCTTCGCGCGTGAGCACGGCGATGTTCGTCCGCAGGCTCGTCAACGGCGTTCGCAGTTCGTGCGACGCGTCGGCGACGAGACGACGTTGCACCCCCACCGAACCTTCGAGGGCCTCGAGCATCGAGTTGAAGCTCGCGGCGAGCCGCCCGAGCTCGTCGTCGGAACCGACGTCGATGCGCCGCGAGAGATCGCGGGTGACCGCAATCTCCTCGGCCACATCGGTGAGCCGGTCGACCGGGCGAAGCGCTGTTCTGCGCGACGAGGAAGCCGATCCCGGCGGCCAGCACGACTCCACCGATGGCGACGAGCAGCAGCACCCACCGAAGATCGGCGAGCACGCTGTCCACCTCGCCCAGCGGCCGTGCCACCTGGAGCGCCAGCCCGTCGGCGAGCGGCGACGTGTAGACGCGGACCTGTTCTCCGTCAACGTCGGTCGTGGCGAAGAACGCTCGGCTCTCTCCAGCGGCAACCGCCACGGCCTGTTCGCTGACAGGGAGCTCCCCCACCTGGTCGAGGGCGGGCACGGCTTCACCGTCCGCCGTCACGACCTGGGAGAACCCTCCGGCCCCGCCGAACGGCGGGAGCGGAACGACGAACTCGCCGGGAGGCCCGAAGCCCGGTCGACGCTCTGCCCGCTGCTGGAACGCCTCGGTGGCCTCGGCAACGTCGTTCGCGCGGTTCACGAGTGAGTCGTCCACCTCGTCGACGAGGACGTCACTCGTCGCCCGGAAGGCAAAGAAGGCCACCGCCACCACGGCGACCGCCACCGCCACGGCGGCGGCCATCGTGAGTCGGGAGCGCAGTGTCACGACCCGTTCACCGCCGGGTCACTGCTCCCGAAGCACATAGCCGACACCGCGCACTGTCTGGATGACACGGGGTTCACCGCCGGCTTCGCTCTTGCGTCGGAGGTAGCCGACGTACACCTCGAGCGAGTTCGATCGGGGGCCGAAGTCGTAGTCCCACACAGCCTCGAAGATGACCGAGCGCGTGAGCACCTGGCGCGGATGGCGGAGGAACAGCTCGAGCAGTGAGTACTCGGTACGCGTGAGCTCGAGGAGCCGGTCTCCCGAGTGGACCTCCATCGCCACCGGATCCATGCGGAGGTGAGCGAACTCGAGGATTCCCTCGGCTGCGACCTCGTCTTCGCGTCGCCGAAGAAGCGCCCGGATCCGGGCGAGCAGCTCGTCGAGTGCGTACGGCTTGACGACGTAGTCGTCGGCGCCGGCGTCGAGGCCGACGACCCGGTCGTCGACGGCGTCGCGCGCCGTCACCATGAGCACCGGTGTGGCGTCACCTGCCTGGCGCAGCCGGCGACAGACTTCCAGCCCGTCGATATCGGGGAGCTGGAGGTCGAGCAGCACGACGTCGGCGGCGGCGGACCGCTGGACCTCCAGGGCCCGGAAGCCCCCATCGGCGGAAGCCACGTCGTAGTTCTCCAGCCGCAGGGCGCGTTCCAGCGACGTCCGGGCGGCGGGATCGTCCTCGACGACGAGAACCTTCACCACAGCATTCTGCCAGCGTCGCCTGAACGCCTGGTGAGAATGCCGACTACCCCTCAGCCGGCGAGCTCGACCAGCTCCGCGAGTTGGGAGCGCGTGCGGTCGAGTTGCAGAAGAGCCGCCTCATGGCGGCGTGCGTTGGCGATGGCCATTGCCGCCGACTGAGCCACCTCACCCAGAAGCTCCCGCTCCTCGGCCGAGAACGGCTCCTCGTCGCGGGGAGCGACCGCGACACATCCGAGCCACGCTCCGCGGCAGACGAGCTGAATGAACACGCCGTTCCCGACCATAGCGGTCTCGTCGAAACCACCGGGGAGCGGCTCACCGACCACACGGTCGGTCCCGACACCCTCATCCGGGATCCGGTTGCCTGTGGGCACGGATGCAATGACGATTTCGCCGGAGCTGACGTCGCGAGCGGTGAGTGGCTCCTGGATCTTGACCCGTGTCGGCCACGCCACGCTCTCACTGCGGATGGCCGCCGCGCGGAGTTCCGCGTCGCCGGATCGCAGCATGAGGACACCGTCGGCCGAGTCCACGACGTCGAGCATCCGGTCGAGGCTGAGTTCCACGAGCTCGCCGAGATCCAGGACGGACGTGAGCTCCCGTTCGGTCTCGGCGAGCACGCTGCTGTGCAACAGGCTCTCGGCCAGGGCGAGGTTCATCGACCGCTCTTCGGCGCGCAGGGCCTCCACCCTCTTCAAGTGGCGCTCCTTGTCGAGGACGTAGGCGCACATCACGGAGGCCAGGAGGATCAGGAGGATCCTCAGCACCGTGACGTTGCTGAGCGGTCCATTCTCGTCAACACCGACCACATCGAGCGCCATCACGAATACGAGCCCTGTGATCAGCGCCGCCGCCACGAAGATGATCTGCGCTCTACGTCGGCGCAACGCACGATCCGAGTAGTCGTCGCCGACTCCTGCAATGCGTCCTTCGTCGCGCAGGCGATCGCGCAGGTCCTGGATCTCGGTTCCCATCTGCTCCCTCCCACGCGCGCTATCGACCGATGGGGCCGCGAAACTTGAGCGCCGGGACCAACAAGAAGTGAGCCGGGAAGGAGCCCGAAGCGCGCAGCGGTCAGGATCCGGCCGTACCCTCGAACACCGCGATCGTGACACCCCGCTCGGCGAGCTCCGAGAGGAACCCCGTCGGCTCGACCAGCGCGGCGAGGCCGTGAACTCCCGGATGGTCGATCCGATCGATCGGTGCGACCAGCCAGTCGGACGGCTGTGAGGGCGAGGACGGCGCCCGAGGCGACCGCCGAACGCTCCACGACGCCGTACACGGTGGTACGCAGCGCTTCTCCCCGCCTTCCCCAGACCTCGACCCGTCGCGGAGCCCCACTCCTGTTCGGCGGCGATGCGACGCCGCTCCATGCGCGAGGCGAGCCGCGCCGGTGGTTCCGCAATCCGATACGAAACGCGTGAGGCTTCGGGAAAGACGCGGGCCAACAACACGGCCCCGCCGTCGACACCCCGACACTCCACCGAGCCCACCGGATCGGGGAACCAGACGATTTCGTCGCGGGAGCCCCGGGACAGTTCCTCCCAGGAGTTGTCCCGCCACTCCCGTGAGGGCCCTCGACGTGCCCGATGGGCCGCCCGGGTGCACTCGGGCCCTGCGACACCGGCGCGCGCGACCCTGACCTCCTCGACGAGGTCGAGCTCATCGGCGGCGTGGCGCACCATCACGTCGGCAAGGCCCGGAGCCAGACCGCACCCGGCGGCGATGGTGACCCCTGCGTCGATCGCGGCGGCATCGAGCTGAATCACCTGGAGCAGAGCGTCGGCATCGTCGCAGGCCAGGGCCACCGGAACCCCCGACGCGATGGCCTGTTCCACCACCGGAAGCTCAGTTCCCCCCGTCGACGCCACCGCCACCGCATCGAGGTCGTCGGGCAAATCAGCGGTGGGATCGATGTCCACCGCTGCGCAACCCTCGATCGCTCCCGACACCATCTGCGCCCGTTCGGCGTCGACGTCGTGGACGAGGACGTCGGTGACCCCGGTGCTCTCGGCGAGCTGTCGCGCGGCACGCGTGCCGACGGCACCGGCGCCGACGAGGAGAATCCGACTCACCGGAAGTCGGGCGCCTCGAGTTCCCGCCACCCTCCGCTCGTGGGTGGCACACCACCGCGCCCGCGGAGCCGAACGAAACCGGCGGCGAGTACAGCCACGGCGGCGACGATGAGACCTCGACGGAATGCCTTCATGAAACCCGGAGTCTACGGTGGCGGCGTGCCCGGCTCGGCGGCCGGGCACCGGTTCGGTGGGGCTAGGTGGACTCGAACCACCGACCTCACCCTTATCAGGGGTGCGCTCTAACCGGCTGAGCTATAGCCCCGGGAAGGCGAGAATCGTACCAGTCGCGTCGGGAGAAACCCGTTGCGAACCGGACGGTCGACTCACCTCGCGATCGACGCTTTCCTCTCGAACGTGGACTTCGATACCGCCGATCAGTTCAGCGAACAGGTTGTAGAGACCCACGGCCACGAGCGTGAAGATCTCGGCGATGGCGACCCACGCGAGCCCGATGAGCACCCCGCCGCGGATGATCTGTCCGGACAGGAAGCGGAAGTCTTCGAATCCCGCGTCCTGCATGAACTCCTCGATGTTGCCGATGGCCCCCGCCGCCGAAGCAATCGACCAGAGAACGACTCCGGCCACCAGCAGCACGATCAGGGCGCTGAGGTAGAAGCAGATCGAGATCTTGGCGGCCGACCACATGTCGATACGCGAGATGCGCTGGCGATAGCGCCGATCCGGTGCCAGCGTCGCGGCGGGGGCCCGCTTTGCTTTTCGCCGTGACGGTTCGGCTCGGCGGTTGCGCCCCGTGGCGTAAGCGGAGCCCGCTGCCGCGGCCGTCTTCGCCTGTCGCCCCGACGTCGACCTCTGCGCCTGCTGGGCCGTGCGGCCCGGTGGGCGCTCGGCGGCGGATTCACCCTGGGCTCGGGCCTGGCGCTCCGACTGGGGCTGCTGTCTCGACTGAGGTTGCTGCCTCGACTGAGGTTGCTGTCTCGGTTGAGGCTGCGGCTGGGCGGGCGTGCGCGGCGCAGCCTGCGCGGAGCGTTGGGCCGGCGGCTTCTCGACGGGGGTACGGCGTGCGGGTGCAGGGCTCTTCGCATCTTCCCCGGAACCGGCCGGTGGCTTCTGGGCCGGTGGCTTCTCTGACGGGGGCCTGGCCGGACGCCGTGGTGTGTCAGGCGTCATCGGCTTCCTCCAGAACGGGGGCCACGGCGACGACCACGTCGTCGCCTTCCAACTTGGTGACACGCACGCCCGTGGCGGCGCGACCCTGCGACGAGATCTCCTTCGCGCCCATCCGAACGATGTTGCCGGCCGAGGAGAACACCAGTATCTCGTCGTCGAGATGAACTGTGAACGCAGCAACGATTCCGCCGCGGTTTTCGGTCTTCATTCCGATCATGCCCTGACCGCCGCGGCCCTTGCGGTTGAACTGGTCGAGCTTCGTGCGCTTGCCGTGACCGCTGGCGGTGACGAACAGCATGGCCACGTTGTCGCTGGCCACCGTGCACGAGACGACGTGGTCGTCGCCCTTGAGTTTCATGCCGCGCACTCCCGCCGCTGATCGGCCCATCGGTCGCACGGCCTCTTCGGTGAACCGAATCGTCTTGCCACTGGCCGCGACAAGGAAGATGTCGCGCTCCCCGTCGGTCTGGACCACCTGGACGAGTTCGTCGTCGTCCTTCAACTTGATGGCGATGAGCCCGGCGCGCAGCGACGAGTCGTATTCGCTCATCTTGGTCTTCTTGACCTGGCCCTTCTTGGTGGCGAAGAACAGGTACGCGCCGTCTTCGTAGGTGCGCGTGTCGATGACCGCCTGAATGCGCTCCTCGGGTTCGAGTGGGAGCAGGTTCACGAGAGCCGTTCCCCGCGCCGTGCGTTCTTTGCGGGGGATCTGGTGGACCCGGAGGCGGTAGACCTTTCCCCGGTTGGAGAAGAACAACAGGTACGAGTGTGCCGTGGTGATCAGTAGGTGTGAGACGTAGTCCTCGTCCTTCAACTTGGTGCCGGCGACACCCCGACCTCCACGGCCCTGCTTGCGGAACGTGTCGGCGGCCACGGTCTTCACGTATCCCTTGGCCGACAGGACTGCCACCACCTCTTCGTCCTCGATCAGGTCGAGGACGTCGAGGTCGCCGTCGTCGAAGGTGACGCGGGTGCGCCGCTCTTCGGCGAACTTCTCGCGCACCTCGGCCAGTTCGTCCTTGATCAGCTGACGGAGCCTCTTGTCGCTCTTGAGGATCGCCTCGAGCTCCTTGATCGTCTTGGTGAGCTCCTCGAACTCGTCCTTCAGCTTCTGATGCTCCAGCCCCGTGAGACGACGCAGCGGCATGTCGAGGATGTGATTCGCCTGGATCTCGCTGAACTCGAAGGGCTTGGCCATCAGGCCGGCCCGTGCCTCCTCGACGTCTTCGCTGCCCCGTATGAGGGCGATGACCTCGTCGAGCATGTCGAGCGCCTTGAGGAGGCCCTCCACGATGTGTGCTCGTTCCTTGGCGCGGGCGAGGCGGAATTCGGTACGCCGCCGCACGACCTCGCGTTGGTGCTCCACGTAGTGACCGAGCGCCTCGGCGAGGTTGAGGACGCGCGGTTGCCCGTCGACGAGCGCCAGCATGATCACGCCGAAACTCGTCTGCATCGGCGTCTGCTTGTAGAGCTGGTTGAGGACGACCTGCGCGTTGGCGTCGCGCTTCAATTCGATGACGAGGCGGTACTCGCCGCGTGACGTTTCGTTGCGGACGTCGCGGATCCCCTCGATCTTGCGCTCCTGTACGAGCTCCGCGGTCTTCGCCCCGATGACCTCGACCGACGTCTGGTAGGGCACCTCGGTGACCACGATGCGCTGGTCGCCCTTCCTCCCTTCTTCGATCTCGGCAACGGCGCGCATCTTCACCGAGCCGCGCCCGGTGCGGTAGGCATCGCGCAGGCCCTCCTGGCCGAGGATGTACGCGCCGGTCGGGAAGTCGGGGCCCTTGACGAACTCCATGAGGTCGTCGGCGGTGGCGTCGGGATTGTCGATGAGGTGCGCTGGTCGCGTCGATGACCTCACCCAGGTTGTGGGGTGGGATGTTGGTGGCCATCCCCACGGCGATGCCACCACCCCCGTTGACCAGGAGGTTCGGGAACCGCGCCGGCAGGACCGTGGGCTCCTGCGTCTTGCCGTCGTAGGTCTCGGAGAAATCGACTGTCTCCTCGTCGATGCTCTCGAGCATCGACATGGCGATCTTCTCGAGCCGGCACTCGGTGTTGTGGCTGACGAAGCCGTCGGTGAGGAACGCATGCGCTTCGGAATCGATCCGCAAGCTGTAGACCGGGCGCTCGCCGGCGTCGGTGACGCTCTCTACGTGGGAGAAGAAGTAGTCGCCGGTGATGAACGGAGCGATCACCCGCTTGACCTCCTCGGATGCGATCCGACTGAGGATTCGACGTGACCGGTGACCCCATCGGTCGACGCGGTCGAGGTTGTGGCGCCGCAGCCAATCCTGGTCGGTTGCAGAGCCCCCTGCCTCGCTACGGATGTAGTCGGCGATGAACGGGATCGTGTCGCGTGAGAACCCAGTCGGCGTCGGCCGCACGGGAAGATCGGACAGGATCTCGTCGAGACGCTGTTGCTTCGTGCCCCAGAATCCGACCCGGTGGGCGAACTCGGTGGCATCCCGACGGTTGGAGATGAAGAGTTTGATCTCTCCGTTGTCGTAGCGAGCGGTTCGCATGACCACCTCGAACTCCAGCAGCAGCCGACGAACGTCGCTGGCGAGCTGAACGCTCCGAGTCGAATACGTGAGTGACACGGTGTTGCGCTGCAGCAGCGAGATGGAACCATCGCCCTCGAACAGCCCCTGGAGAAACGCGCGCTTCTGCTCGAGCCCACCTCGCCATACGAACTCTGGAACGCGCTCGACACCGGCGAGCCCGACCTGCGCGGCGGCGGCCACCTGCTCGTTGGACGGTTCACCCAACGACGCATTCCCCCACCCTCGATGGAGCGCGACCACAGAATCGGGACGTAGTTCGCTCAGGAGACGCCACTGCAGCAAAGGGACTCCGGCGACCGATTCCAGGCAGAGCACCGGGTGGTTGTGGGTCCCGACGAGCTCGAATCCTTCGGTGGTCGTCAGCCGCAGCGTGGGGTGGGTCCCCGAGTGGAAGAGCCGATCAGCCCGCACGATCTCGCCGTCGTGACCTAGCACCTTCGCATCGATCTCGGCTTCGCTGTCGCGTTCGACTCGGGCGAACGAGTCGATGCGGCGTGTACCGTCGGGCGTGCGGACCCGCGTGTCGCCGACCACGCAATAGCGCATCGCTCCGGGCCGGTCGTTCGGGTCGGGTGAGCCGAAGTTCCCGTGGCCGTCGACGAGGGGATGCCTCAGCGAGAAATCCTGCGCCATGCGTGCCAACGCGTCGTAGATCGCGCTGTCGCCGTGGGGATGGAAATTACCCATCACGTGACCGACGACCTGCGCGGACTTCGAGTGCTGTCGCTCCGGGCGCAGGCCACGGTCGAACATGCCGTAGATGATCCGACGTTGCACCGGCTTCAGGCCGTCGCGGGCATCGGGCAGTGCACGCGAGACGATGACCGACATCGCGTAGTCGAGGAAGGAGCGCTCGACCTCTTCCTGGATCTCGATGGGCTCGGAGCCGGATCCGAGGGTCTGCTGTTCGTCGGGCATGAGGGTTCCGGGTCCTAGACGTCGAGGAAGCGAACGTCGGCGGCGTTCTGCTGGATGAAGCTGCGCCGGGCGTCGACATCGTCGCCCATCAAGCGCGAGAACATGTCGTCGGCGAGAGCGTCGACCTCTTCGATACTCACGCGCAGCAACGAGCGCGTCGCCGGGTCCATCGTGGTCTCCCAGAGCTCGCCGTAGTCCATCTCGCCGAGGCCCTTGAAGCGGCCGATCTCGAGCTTGCGACCCTCGTGCTCGGCACGGAAGGCCTCGAGTGCGGCGTCGTCTTTCAGGTAGGTCTTGTCCTTGCCGAGAACAACCGAGTACAGAGGCGGCTGCGCGACGTAGACGTAGCCGCGCTCGAGCATCGGGTGCATCTGCCGGTACAGGAACGTGAGAAGCAGGGTACGGATGTGCGCGCCGTCGACGTCGGCGTCGGTGAGCAGTACGAGCTTGTGGTAGCGGGCCTTTTCGATGTCGAAATCGTCGCCGACACCCGCCCCCACGGCGGTGATCAGGGCTTGGATCTCTTCGTTCTTCAACATGCGGTCGATGCGGGCGCGCTCGACGTTGAGGATCTTGCCGCGGATGGGAAGAATCGCCTGTGTGTCACGGTCGCGCGCCTGCTTGGCCGGGCCACCGGCACTGTCGCCCTCGACGATGAAGATCTCGGCACGCTCGGGATCGCGGGTGACGCAGTCGGCCAGTTTTCCCGGCATCGCCGCGGAGTCGAGCAGTGACTTGCGTCGCGTCAGATCACGCGCCTGGCGGGCGGCCTGGCGGGCGTGCGCCGCCTGGGCCGACTTGTCGATGATCCGGCGACCTTCGGCCGGGTGCTCCTCGAGCCAGTCGGCGAACTTCTCGTTCATCGTCTTCTCGACCATCGAGCGCATCTCGGTGTTCCCGAGCTTGGTCTTGGTCTGGCCCTCGAACTGGGGGTCGCGCAGCTTCACCGACACGATCGCCGTCATGCCTTCGCGGATGTCTTCGCCGAGAAGCTTGCCGTCCTTCTCCTTGAGGAGGGCGCGGGCGCGACCGTACTTGTTGATCACGTTCGTGAGAGCCTTCTTGAAACCCTCCTCGTGCATCCCGCCCTCGGTGGTGGCGATGTTGTTGGCGAACGAGTGCAGGCCCTCGTGGTAACCGGTGTTCCACTGGATCGCTACGTCGACCTCGGCGTCGTCGTTGCTCTCGGTCACCGACGCCACACGTTTGAACAGAGGGTCCTTGGAGGCGTTGAGATGCTTGACGAAATCGACGATGCCTCCCGAGTAGCAGAACTCATGCTTGATTTCGGGGTCGCTGCGCTTGTCGGTGAAACGAATCTCGAGGCCCTTGTTCAGAAACGCCATCTCGCGTAGACGCTCCACCAGCGTTTGCGCTCGGAAGTCGACGTCGTCGAACACCTGGGCGTCCGGCCAGAAGGTGATGGTCGTGCCGGTCTTCTTCGAGGGCTTACCCTTCTTGATCTTCCCCTGGGGACGCCCACCCTTGGCGAAGTGCATCTCCCAGTTCGCTCCGTCACGCTGGATCCGCAGGTCGAGCCTCGACGACAAAGCGTTGACCACCGACACACCCACGCCGTGGAGGCCCCCGGAGATCTTGTAGCCGTCGCCGCCGAACTTGCCGCCGGCGTGCAGCGTGGTCATGACGACCTCGGCCGCCGACTTCGTGCGCGATTCAGGGTGCTTGTCGACGGGAATGCCGCGTCCGTTGTCGGACACGGTGCACGCTCCGTCGGACTGGATCGTGACGTCGATACGGGTGCAGTACCCGGCCATGGCCTCGTCGACAGCATTGTCGACGACCTCGTAGACCAGGTGGTGTAGACCCGACGGGCCGGTCGACCCGATGTACATGCCCGGGCGCTCGCGAACGGGCTCGAGGCCCTTGAGCACGGTGATGTCCTTGGCGGCGTATGCCACGCGCGCGGTACCTCGCTACTCGGGGGACGACGGGTGCGACCGCCGGCGTCGGCTGTGTGCGTTCCTGCGAACGATGACGCTGCCGGCGAACCTGCTTCCGGACTCCTCCCGGATCGAGAAACCGCAGGTCAGAGCCGGAAATCTCACTTGCACCACTCTACCAGACAGGCCTTGCGAAACGGGGTCTCACGGGGCGGGATTCGCGACGATCCGCAAGCTCCTGACGGCGTCGGATCCGGTCGCCTCGCGCACAGCAGCGAGCACGTCCTCGTGGCGGTACCGCAACTCGGTCACCCATCCCGGCTGATCGACAGCGACGGTGAGTTGTCCGTCGCGCAGACCCCGGGGTCGGGCGTGCGCGGCGATCTGGTCGCCGACGATGGAGGCCCAGTCACCCACCACCGTGGCGAGCACTCTCGGGTCCGAGAGACCCAGCTCCGCGCTCACCTCTGTGAGGCCCTCTACGACCGGGCGCGGCTGGTCGTCGGGTCGGCCGCGGCTCACGCCACTTCCTCGAGTCGGCCCTCGCCGGCGCTCACGTGTCGTTCCACGACGATCCCGTCGGGGAGTCGTCCCGCCGTGGTGACGATCGTCTGACCGTCGGGCAGGTGGGCCACGAGCGCAGCCGAGCGGTGATCGTCGAGTTCGCTGAACACGTCATCGAGGAGGAGCACGGGGTCGTCGTCGGTGTCCTCGGCGACGAGGCGGTGTCCTCCCAGACGAAGGGCAAGCGCCAGGGTCCTCTGCTCCCCCTGAGAGGCATGCGTACGGGCCGCGAGACCCTCGATCGAGCACTCCAGATCGTCGCGTTGGGGGCCGACCAGGGTCGTTCCGCGCTCGAGTTCCTTGTCCCGTGAGGCCTCGAGAGCCTCGGCCAGTTGACCCGCGGGGTCGCTCGGTCCCGTGAGCCACTCACTCGAATAGGCCGCCTCGATCGTGGTATCGGCCTCGGCGAGCACGCTGTAGGCCTCGGTGATGCAGGGACCGAGACGATCCGTGAGCGCGAGCCGCGCGGCCGCCAACTCGCCTCCTGTGCGAGCGAACTGTGCATCGAACACGTCGAGTGTGTGGAGTGCCTCCGCGTCACGGGAGCGCGTTCGCAAGAGTGCGTTACGTTGGCGAAGGATCCGTTCGACGTCGCGACGGATCGTCGCAACGCGCGGCGTCAGGTCGGTCAACAGCCCGTCGAGAAGCTCCCGTCGCAGTGCCGGTGCTCCTTTCACGATCATCAGATCGTCGGGTGAGAACACCGTCGTGAGAAGCACCCCGGTACGGTCCGAGAGGCGCGTGGCACGGGACCCGTCGACGAGAACACGGCTTCTCCCCGAGGCCGGGATCTCCGCCTCGATCCGGCGGTGGCGACTCCCCGTCGCGACCGCGACCCGCACGATCGCCCGGTGTGCATCGTGAGCGACGAGTGCACTGTCGGGGACTCCCCGCAGTGACCTGCCGGTGGCAGCCCAGGTAATCCCTTCGAGAAGGCTCGTCTTGCCCTGGCCATTGTCGCCGGTCACGACCGTGCATCCGGCCGGGAATTCGACGTCGACCTCCTCGTAGCACCGGAAGTCGCTCAGGTACACCGACGTCACGCGCACACGCGGCTCCCGGTGCCGGAGGATCGTCTCAGGAGATGCGCACCGGCATGAGCAGGTACAGAAAATCGTCGTCGCCGTCGCTCGGACGCAGCGTCGCCGGCTTCAGGGGATCGAGACACTCGATGACGACCTCGGCCGCGTCGCCACACGCCTGGATCCCATCGAGCAGGAACTCCGGATTGAATGCGACCGTGAGCTCGGCGTCGGTGCCCTCGAACTTGGCATCGATCGCTTCACGGGCCTCACCGACTTCCTGGGCCACCGCCGACAATTCGGTGCCTTCGGGCGTCATACGCATGCGGACCGGCGAGTTGTCGCGACCCTGCCCGACAAGACGGACCCGCTTGCACGCTTCGGCCAAGATCTCACGCCCGACGGTGAGGCGGTTCGGATAGTCACTCGGAATCAGCTGTTCGTAGTTCGGGAAATCGCCTTCTATGAGGCGCGTCGTGACCTCGGCGCCCTCCACCCTGAAGACGGCCTCTCTCTCGGAGAACACCACCTCGAGGTTCCCGTCACCGAGCAGACGCTGCACTTCCGCGAGACCCTTGGCCGGCACCAGCACCTGCTGGCCCTCACTCAGCATCGTGACACCCGAGAGGTCTCTCACGGCCAGCCTGTACGAGTCGGTGGCCACGAGCCGAAGACCGTCGGTCGTCGCGGCGAGCAACACCCCTGTGAGGATCGGGCGCGCGTCGTCGCGCGATGCCGCCGAGATCACCTGGTGCAGCGCCGTGGCGAGCTTTCCCGCGTCGGTCGTGACCGCATCGCCCGACACATCGGGAAGTCTCGGGAAATCCTCGGTCGGAAGCACACGTAGTGCGAACTTCGACGGGCCGGCCGTTATACGTGCCTCTTCGTCGACGATGTCGACCGACACAGAACCGGGATCGAGAGAACGAACGACCTCGGCCAACAACTTGGCCGGAATCACCGCGGTGCCCGACTCCCCCACATCGGCGGGAGCACGCACACGTACGGTCAGTTCGAGATCGGATCCGACGAGTTCCACCGAGTCGGTCGACGCGACGATCCGAAGCCCCGACAGGACGGGTAGCACCCCCGTTCGTGACGCCACGGCGCGTTGCGCGGTGGTGATGGCATCGGCCAGTGCGTCACGTTCACAGCGGAACTTCACGTTCCCCCCTCCTGCATTACTGAGAAGTTATGAAATATCTAGTTGTAGTAGTAGCACCTGTGGATTGGGGACGACGCGGTGTTCCCGCAGGTCACACCCGGTTCGCGTCCTCACACGTCGTCCACAGGCGTCCACAGCGAGTGGTCGTCGGATGGCGGAACTACAAGAGATTCCCACCGCGGCGGGTTCGCTTTCCCCACCGTTCCACAGAGTTATCCACCGGTCGGTTACCCACCGGTACCCAGCCGGATCCGACGGATGAGCTCGTTGACCTGATTGAAGATGGTTCGCCGCTCTGCCATCTGACCGCGGATCTTCTCGACGGCGTGCATGACCGTCGTGTGGTCCCGCCCGCCGAACTCCTCGGCGATCTTGGGATAGCTGTAGTCGGTCAGCTCCCGGAAGACGTACATCCCGATCTGGCGGGCTGTCACCAACGGACGTCGGCGGCTCTTTCCGATCAGTTCCTCGACAGGCCATCCGAACATCTCGGCCGTTTCTTCGAGGATGAGTTGAGGGGTGATGACACGGGGCTGAGACGTCGGGACGAGGTCGGACAGGACCTCACGGGCCACGGCTTCGGTGAGAGGAGCCTGGTTGAGACTGGAATAGGCCGTGACCCGGATGAGGGCCCCTTCGAGTTCTCGAACGTTGTTGGTGACGTGGTTGGCGATGAACTCGAGCACCGGGGCGGGGATGTCGCCGAAGTGCTCGGATTCGGCCTTGGTCCGGAGGATCGCCAGGCGGGTCTCGAATTCGGGTGGCTGGATGTCGGTGGTGAGGCCCCATTCGAAGCGCGATCGGAGGCGGTCTTCGAGGGTGGCGATCGACTTCGGGGAACGGTCGGAACAGATCACGATCTGGCTCTCGCCGCCGTGCAGGGAGTTGAACGTGTGGAAGAACTCTTCCTGGAGTTGTTGCGAGCGCTCGAGGAACTGGATGTCGTCGATCAGAAGCACGTCGATGTCGCGGTAGCGGCGCTTGAATCCGGGCGTCGTGTTCGTACGGATGGCGTCGACGAACTCGTTCATGAAGGTCTCCGTGGAGACGTAGCGGACGCGCTTGTCGGGGAACACGTCGTGGACGTGGTGGCCGATCGCGTGCAGGAGGTGGGTCTTGCCGAGGCCGGCACCCCCGTAGATGAACAGGGGGTTGTAGGAACGGGCCGGAGCTTCCGCCACCGACAGCGCGGCCGCGTGGGCGAACCGGTTGGACGTGCCGATGACGAATTGGTCGAAGCGGTAGCGGGGGTTCAGGGAACCGGCCGGCCAGCTGGGAGCCTGCTCGCCGTCGGGTTCCGCTCGCGCTCCGGAGGCCACGTCGGTCGGCTCGGAGGCGGCGGCATCGGGCACCGCCGGCTCGGTGGTCTCGCCGGGAGCGGTGCGCACGACAAGTTGGACGTCGAGCTCGTGACCGCAGGAACGTACGGCCTCACGCAACTCCTCCATGTAACCGGAGTTGACGCGGTCCCGTACGACAGAGCTGGGGACACCGAGGACCAGGGTGCCGTCCTCGAATCCGACGGCGTCGACGCCCTGGAACCAGGTGTTCCACGCGGCGGCGGGCACCTTCTCTTCCAACGCGGACGCGGCTTCCCGCCAGAGCGTTTCAGCCGTCGCGTCGCCGTTCTGTTGGATATCCACAGGGCCATCCACAGGTGTGGAGAAAGAACGACGGAGGCGAAAAGGGGATCGCCTCCGCGTGGATCTCGGGTTGATCTGTCGGGGAACGCGAGCGGAACCTAACACCGGCGGTGCCCGCGGACAAGAGCGGAGGTGGAGCGCCCGTAGCCGCTGAATCGAAGCAGGCGACCGGCTGCGTTGCGGGGCGTGGGGGGTGCCCCGTAGACTGCCGGACTCAACACCCCGGCGTCGTCGCTCACCGCACCAGGCTCACCGCACCAGCAGCGACGCATCCACCACCTCCGAGCGTGCCGTGCACGCCCGTCTCCATCGAAGAGGGTTCCGTGAAACGCACATTCCAACCCAACAACCGGAGGCGTAAGCGCCGCCACGGGTTCCGTACCCGGTCCCGCACACGTGGCGGACGCGCCGTCCTCAAGGCTCGCCGCCGCCGCGGACGCAGCCGACTCTCGGCCTGATCGAGCCCGTTCGTCACCGTGCGACCTTCGAGGCGCTGGCGCGTGCACGACGCTACCGACGGGGACCGCTCACGATGAGCGCGACTCCAACCACTGAGCGTGGTCCATGCGTGGCGTACGCAATCGCCCGCAGCGTGGGATCAGCCCCGGCGCGCAATCGTATCCGGCGTCGTCTGCGCGCTTCGATGGGCGCACGGAGCGGTCGACTGGAGCCCGACCTTGCGTACCTGGTCGGGGCGTCGGCGGGCGCCGAACAGCTGAGTTTCTCCGAGCTCGACCGATCCATAGAAGCGGCTCTCGAGGATGTCCACGGCGATGTCCACGGCGATGTCCACGGCGATGGTCGGTGGGGACACCTCGTGACGGCCCAGAACACGGCACCAACCCGGCGTCGCACCCCCCTGGCGTGGCTGCTGCTCGGACTGGTCAAGGTCTACCGGACGGTGAGTGCCGGCACCCGGCCGCACTGTCGGTACCTCCCGACCTGTTCGGCGTACGCGGAAGAAGCGCTACGTACTCACGGGGCGTTGCGCGGCGGTTGGATGGCCATCCGACGGATCTCGCGTTGTCATCCGTGGGGCGACTCGGGCTACGACCCTGTCCCCGGCACGCACCGACGTGACGCGGGTGGAGACACGCCGGGAACCGGTGCACGTGGGCACGGCCCCCGACAGCCCACGACGGCGCGCACAACGCGGCGCGAAAGGCGGCCTAGATGGAGCTTCTCTCCACGGCATGGAACGCCATTCTCAATGCCCTCGGGGCGATCCTCGCCTTCTTCTACGCCATCGTCCCGAGCTACGGCTTTGCCATCATCGGGCTCACGGTTCTCCTCAGGCTCCTGCTCTACCCGCTCACCGCCAAACAGGCACGCTCGATGCTGGCCATGCAGCGGATCCAGCCGGAGATCAAGAAGCTCCAGGCGAAGTACAAGAACGACCGCCAGCGTCTCAACGAAGAGACGATGGCGTTCTACAAGGAGAACAAGATCAATCCGCTCGCGGGGTGTCTGCCTCTCCTCGCGCAGATGCCGATCTTCATCGCGCTGTTCCGGATCCTGCGCAACCCGTTCGAGTACATCCCTCAGGGCTCCGCGCTCTACGACTCGTTCTGCGGTGGGGTATCCCCCGACAGCTGCAACCCCATCGGTCTCAAGTTCCTCAACGTCGATCTGTCGCTCAGCGCCCAGGATCCACACGGGTCCTTCGTGGCGGCGCTGCCTTACCTCCTGCTGGTCGCCCTCGTGGGGCTCAGCGGGTACCTCCAGTCACGCCAGTCGATGCGCTACCAGGCGCAGGCCAACCCCCAGACCCAGATGATCGGCAAGCTCATGCCCGTCATCTTCATGTTCATCTCGCTCTCCCTGCCTGCCGGCGTGGTGCTCTACTTCCTCGTGAGCAACGTCTGGCAGATCGGACAGCAGGAGATAATCTTCCGCCGTGAGGGCCAGGAACCCGTAGCCGCTCCGGAAGGCTCTCGCGAGCGGAAGTCGGCAGGGCGGGCGACGCCCCCCAAGAACTCCCGAAGCGGAGCGGTGTCCTCGGACGCAGGAAAGGCCGCAGCAGCCACGAAGACCACGCCGACGAAGACCACGCCGACGGAGGCAAAGCCCTCCAAAGCCCCGCCCCCGGGATCGAAGAAGGCAGGGTCCCCGGCGAGTTCGCAGCGGTCCTCGTCCGGGAAGAGCCCCATTCGAAGCGGCCGGCGTGGCCCTGTGACGGGCAAGCAGGCTGCGCCCGACGAGCCCGGCGCTCCACGTCCCCCCAAGAAGAAACGGAAGTAGTTCATGGAATGGATCGAGATCACCGCCTCGAGTGAACACGAGGCATTGGATCGGGCGCTGGATGAACTGGGTGTCCACCGCGACGAGGCCGAGTGGGAAGTGATCGAGGTCTCCAAGGCGCGCCTCGGAGGGCTTCTCGGACGTAGTGAGGCGCGTATCCGCGCCCGCATCAAGCCGGTGTCCAGAGAGAAGCCCCGGACCAGCCGCGATCGTGCCCGGGGTGGACGCTCTTCGGGGGGCAAGGGTCGCCGTGGCGACGGGAACAAGGGCAACGGTCGGCGGGGCAAGGGCGCTCAGCAACAGTCCGGAAACAAGCAGGAAGACCGTAAGCAGGAGGACCGTAAGCAGGACGGCCGTAAGCAGGGCGACCGCAAGCAGGGCGACCGCAAGCAGGACGCCGGGAAGTCCGAGAACGCCAAGAAGGACGGATCCCGCGACGCGAACAGGCGCGGTGGCGACGGCCGGTCGGGTACGAAGTCGAGCGCCCAGGATCGCGACCGGACCCGACCCGGTCGAAACCGGTCGGGTCGCAGGGGTGGCGCAGCGGCGTCGGGTGGCGGTCGGCGTCCGGCCGGAAGCGACCGTCCCGACAGCGGGAATGGTGACAGAGATCGACGTGACGAGGCTTCCGGGCGCAAGGCGCGCGGGGGCGAACGAGGAGGAGCACCGGTGAACGAAGGCGCTGAGCGCGACGAGGAATCGGTACCCATCGACGAGCAGGCTGATATCGCCGAGGATTTCGTGGCGGGGTTGGTCGAGGCTTTCGACGTGGACGCCGACATCGGTATCGACGCCGACGACGAGGACTGGGTACTCCAGATCACCGTGGAGGGTTCGGAGCTCGGCCTGCTGGTGGGCCGGGGAGGCGCCACCATCACGGCGATCGAGGAGCTGACCCGAACCGTGCTCCAGCGGCGGACCGGCGGCCAGGCGGCCCGGGTCCGCGTCGACGTCGGAGGCTACCGGGCGGCACGCCGCAAGGCTCTCGAGGAGTTCGCACGAGGCCTGATCGACAAGGTGCGTGAAACGGGTCGGGCACAGGAGCTCGAACCCATGAGCGCCGCCGACCGCAAGGTCGTGCACGGAGTCGCTGCCGAGGACGACGACGTGACCACCTCCTCGGAGGGCGAGGAACCCCGCCGCCGGGTGGTCATCCACCCCGCCTGACCGCCGCCGCTGCGCGATGCCGATCGACGAGAGGACACGGCGCCTCCTCGTCACCGAATTGGAGAGAGCCCGCGATCGCGGCGTTCTCGGGCCTGGCCCCGTCGAGGACAAACTTGAGCACTCGCGGGGCTTTGCCGAGTGTGTCGGCGCAGCACCGACCCGGTTGCTCGATCTCGGTTCGGGCGGCGGAATCCCCGGCCTCGTTCTGGCGGCCTTGTGGGAGCAGACCCGCATCACCCTGCTCGACGCCTCCTCTCGGCGTTGCGACAGCCTGCGACTGGCGGTCGGGCGTCTGGGCTGGGGCGGCCGGGTCGAGGTGATCGAGGGTCGGGCGGAGGAGGTCGGCCACGAAGCGTCGTTTCGGGAGGGCTTCGAGGTCGTGACGGCACGCTCCTTTGGAATCCCGGCGGTGACGGCGGAGTGTTCGGCGGCGTTTCTGGCTCCCGGCGGAATCCTTGTGGTGAGCGAGCCCCCTGCACACGGCGGGGCCACCCTGTCCGACGGCCTTCGGTGGCCCAGAGAAGGGTTGGCCGAACTCGGTCTGAGCGCCGGCGAAGCGCTGAGAACCGGGGGTGCCGGATTTCAGACGATCCGCCGGGCGGGGCCGATTTCCTCCAGATTTCCGAGGAGGGTCGGGATCCCCGTTCGACGGCCTCTCTGGGGTTAGCATGCGCCGACCGGGCGTTCCACGTGAAACGTTTCCGGTGAAGTTCGACGGTGAAGTTCGGCAGAGTTTCGGCAGTGAAGTTCGACTCGACGGTTCCACGTGGAACAACCGCCTCCTCCACCGAGGCGTGTTGATGGGAGGTGCGCATGGCGAAGGACGGGCAGGAGGTCAAGCGCCGAGGTCGGAAGATCTTCGCAGCGCTCCGACGACACGGTGACGAGGCTCCCTCCGAAGAGGTCGCCCCGGAGCCCCCGAGCCCGCCTGTTGCCGAACCGGGTGACGACATCGTGATCCAACACTCGGACGTCGAGGCCGTCGAGGTCGATGTGGTCGAGGTCGATGTGGAAGAGCCCGAACCGGAGGACGACAGCGGTGATGACGGGGTCGACGTCACGGGCGGCGATGTCACGGGCGGCGATGAGGACGCCGAGGTGAGGAGGCGACCCTGATCCCGGGAGGATCAGCCCTGGGGGATCCGGTCGCCGACGCGGTTCTGGGGCCCATGGAGCTGCCGACGGTCCTGGCCATCGCCAATCAGAAGGGCGGTGTGGGCAAGACCACCACGACCGTCAATCTGGGAGCAGCGTTGGCTGAGCTCGACTATCGGGTCCTCGTGGTGGACCTGGATCCCCAGGGCAACGCCACGACCGGCCTGGGGATCAACGCGAGGGACCTCGAACACTCGGTGTACGACGTGATCATGGCGGACACCCCTGTGGAGGACTGCATCGAATCCACGAGCCTGAAGAATCTGTTCCTCGTGCCCGCCACGATCGACCTCTCGGGGGCCGAGATCGAGCTGGTGCCGGCCTTCTCTCGGGAGCTCAAGCTCCGCCGGGCCCTGGAGCAGATCAAGGACGAGTACGACTTCACCCTCATCGACTGTCCGCCGTCGCTCGGACTCCTGACCATCAACGGCCTGGCGGCCGCCGACGACGTGATCGTGCCGATCCAGTGCGAATACTACACGCTCGAGGGCCTGGGCCAGCTTCTCCGCAACGTGTCCCTGGTGCGGGGAAGTCTCAACCCTGCTCTCGACGTGCGCGGCATCGTGCTGACCATGTACGACGGCCGGACGCGCCTGGCGGCGCAGGTGGAGGACGAGGTGCGGACGCACTTCGGACCGAAGGTCTACAAGACGGTGATTCCGAGGACCGTACGACTCGGCGAGGCCCCCTCGTTCGGACAGCCGATCATCGTGTTCGATCCGACGTCCCGGGGGGCCACAACCTACCGGGACCTGGCGAAGGAAGTGAGTGATGGCACGACAGGGCGGGCTGGGTAAGGGTCTCGGGGCTCTCATCCCGGCTGAAGGCGGGCCGGCGAGCGGGGGGCTCCAGGAGATCCCGATCGCGGCGATCCAGACCAACAAGTTCCAGCCACGGCGCTACTTCGACGAGGAGCAGATGGCGGAGCTGGCGGAGTCGATCCGCGAGGTGGGGGTGCTCCAGCCGGTGCTGGTGCGCCCGGGGCCCGACGAGGGCTTCGAGCTCATCGCCGGTGAGCGGCGCTGCCGTGCCGCCAAGCGTGTGGGTCTCCAGACGATCCCGGCGGTGGTGCGCGAGTCCGACGACGCCTCCGCTCTCGAGCAGGCACTGGTGGAGAACGTCCAACGCACCGACCTCAACCCCATGGAGGAGGCAGCGGCCTATCAGCAGCTCATCGAGGACTTCGGGCTCACCCACGAGGAACTGGCCAAGCGTGTCGGCCGCAAGAGGGCCACGGTCACCAACACGTTGAGGCTTCTCCAACTACCTCCGTCGATCCAGAAGCTGGTGCAGGAGCGGCGCATCGGCGCCGGGCACGCTCGGGCGTTGCTGGGTACCCCTGATCGGGCGTTCCAGGAGCAGCTCGCCCGCCGAGCGGTCAAGGAAGACCTGTCGGTGCGTGATCTGGAGGAGTCGGTGCGGGCCCGCGGGGGAGAGGCCGCCGGGTCGACGAGGGAGCCCTCACCGGCAGCCAAGAGACTGAGACCTCCGGGACTCCTCGAGCTGGAGGAACTGCTCGGCGACCACCTCGACACCCGCGTGAGGGTCGCGATGACCGCCAAGCGCGGCAAGGTGACCATCGAGTTCTCCGACCTCGAGGATCTCGAGCGGATCTATCGCCAGATGACCGACGGCGCCAGGCAAGGAGCGGACGCCGATTCGTCCGGCTGAGCCACGGTCTCGCTCGTGACCCGGGTCTCAGTCGTCGGGGGGTTCTTCGACGCCGCGCTGGACACCCAGCGCCACCGCACGGGCCACCGCTCCGGACCCACTCACGAGTCGCCGCATGGCGGCGACGTCACCGGCCTCGACCGGTTCGCACACCACCGCCGGCATGCGCGTCTCGCGCAACAGAGTGTAGGTCCGGCCGCGGGCCCCGCCCACGGCCAGACCGGTTTTGGCAAGTTCTTCCAGAAGACGCCCGGCGAGGTGGAACCCTGCCTCTGAACGGAAACGACCTGACTCGAAGAACGAACAGCAACAGCCTGGGGTGTCGCCGAGTCGAAGGGACAGGCACACTCCGGCCTCGAAACGGTTGGCGGCGTCGGCGACGGCGGATTCGTCGGTGGCGGAACGGTTCACGACGACGTCGGCTCCCAGCAGGCTGAGCTCGCGCCCCACGGACTCAGCCAGCGCCTCCAGACCCGGCTCCGACGCCAGGTACACGCGGGTCCCGGGAATCTGGCGGGTCGCTCGCAGCGCCTCGCGTTCCTTCAGAGCGGCGATCGAGCCTTGGGCGAGCGATCCCACACGTCGGAGCTCCGCCAGGCTGGCCGGACCGCAGATGGCGTCGGGCATGATGGCGGCGTTTCGTTGGAAATCGATCAGAGCTCCGGCCGTGTCGGGTCCGAAGATGGCGTCCTCGCGGCCAGCGTCGAAACCCAGGGCGTTGAGTCGGTGTTGCAGGTCGCCCACGTCGTCGCCGCGCAGCATCGGTCGTCGCAGATACAGGAGGCGATCACCGAGCGCGTATCCGCTCTCGACGAGCGCCGACCAGGTCTGGCGCCCGCAGATCCCGTCGATCCGGAGCCCTCGCTCGGTCTGGAACGAGCGCACGGCGCTCTCAGTGGCCTCACCGAACTCGCCGCGATCGCCGCCGACGTCGTGTCCCGCTCCGCTGAGACGAACCTGCAGGTCGCGAACGGCCTCGCCCGTGTCGCCCGGCGTGATCGGCTCGGTCAAGTGATGTGACCCGACAGGTCTGCGAGGAGAGCACCCTTGGGCTTGGCGCCGACGATCTGGGTGGCGGGTGCACTCGCGTTGCCCGCTTCGAAGAGCAGCAGTGTCGGAATGCTCATGACGTTGAAACGCCGCGCTGTGTCGGGGTTCTCATCGATGTTCAACTTGGCGATGCGGAGCTTGCCGACCTGCTCGGTGGCGATCTCGTCGAGGACGGGAGCGACCTGCTTGCACGGTCCGCACCACTCTGCCCAGAAGTCGACGAGCACCGGCGTGTCGCTGGATCCGACGATCTCGTCGAAACTGGAGTCGGTCAGGGTCACGATGCCGTCGGCCACGGAAGGTCCTTTCGGAGGAACTCGGTCGAAGAGGGTGTCAGGAAGGTTCGCGCAACCATCGGCGATGCGCGACGGATGTTCAGCCGACGGGATGTTCAGCCAACGGAGTGAGCCTTGGCCTCGAGCCAGCGCTCCGCCTCGATGGCGGCCATGCAGCCGCTTCCGGCGGCGGTGACGGCCTGACGGAACACGTGGTCCTGCACGTCACCTGCGGCGAAGACCCCTTCGACCGACGTGACGGTGCTGTCGGGCGCCGTGAGGATGTAGCCGTTCTCGTCGAGATCGAGTTGGTCAGCGAACAGGCCGGTGGTCGGATCGTGGCCGATCGCCACGAAGAGCCCGTCGACGTCGAGCGTGGAGGTTTCACCGGTGACCGTGTCGGTCAGTTCGACACGTTCCACCTTGCCGTCGCCCTGGACGTCGGTGACCGTGGCGTTCCAGCGGAAGTCGATCTTGTCGTTGGCGAACGCACGCTCGGCCATGATCTTGGATGCGCGCAGTTCGTCGCGTCGGTGGATCACCGTGACCCGCGTCGCGAACTTCGTGAGGAACAGCGCCTCCTCGATGGCGGTGTCGCCCCCACCCACGACGGCGATCGGCTTGTCGCGGAAGAAGAAGCCGTCGCAGGTGGCGCACGTGGAGACGCCGTGTCCGAGGAGCTCACGTTCGGATTCGAGCCCGAGCATGCGGGCGGTGGCGCCCGTGCTGACGATCAAGGCGTCGGCCGTGTAGTCCTCGTCGTCGACGGTCACGCGGAACGGTCGCTGCGAGAGGTCGACCTCTCCCACGTCGGCCCCGACGATCTCGGTTCCGAAACGCAGCGCCTGCTCCCGGAAGTTCTTCATCAGGTCGGGACCCATCATCCCGTCGGGGAAACCGGGGTAGTTCTCGACGTCGGTCGTGAGCATGAGCTGTCCACCGGCCTCTATGCCTTCGAACATGAGGGGTTCGAGGTTGGCGCGCGCCGCGTAGATCGCGGCGGTCAGACCGGCGGGGCCGGATCCGATGATGATGAGCCTGCGGTGGGTCGGCATGTGGCTAGGACTCTCGAGCGTTGCTGGCAGGGACGGCGTGGCGCTTCGTCCAAGCCAACACACCTCCGATCACGAGGATTCCACCCACGATGAGATAGGAGGCCCACACGCCGGCGGGGATCCAGATGTCGAGGAAGCGAAACGTGCCGATCGCGAGGAGGATCAGCGCCGTGGCAGCGAAGAACCCGACGAGGAGGCCGTAGACGACGGCCTTGGCCGCCGCTCGTGCGGGTACGACCGTCCGGTCGCGAACGGTCGCCACGACCTGCTCGACGGTGTCGGCGGCGTCCGCGGTCCAGTCGCTCATTCGCGTGCTTCCCTTGGTGTGTCCCGTGGCGGGGCCTACTCGGGCCCGATCGGCTCCGAGGCTACTCGGCGGTCGCGAACGACTCCACCGGCAGCGTGGTGCAGGTGGGTAGCTCGCCGCTCAGGATGATCGTCCGCTCGGCCACCTCGTAGACGACGAGCACCCGCTCGGCGCCGTCGACGTGCACGGTGGCCACGAGGACCGGATCACCCAACCCGGCGAAGTCGCCGCGGAGACGATCGGCACACCCCTGGGCGTCGAGGCTGTCAGCGGCGTCGGGTTCCGCCGACTCCGCTCCCGAAGCGCCGTCGCCGGAGACGGAGCGCGGTTCGGCCGGTGTCGGGGGGACCTGCAGCTGCGCCGGTGCTTCGTCGGG
The DNA here is from genome assembly GCA_963704035.1 of uncultured Actinomycetes bacterium. GTDB lineage: Bacteria > Actinomycetota > Acidimicrobiia > IMCC26256 > JAOSJL01 > JAOSJL01. The sequence goes on from CAVPGR010000004.1 coordinate 1,088,380, forward strand.
ACTCGGACCCGTCAGGGTCGTGCCGAGGCGTTCACCCACCAGATCGCCGACGGTGGTGTCGGCTGTGACCTCGCCCAGATCTTCGACGCCCGCCTCGTCGGTGGCGGTCGCCGAACCTGCATCCGCTGAGCCGTCGGCGGGCGCTTCGCTGAACTGATCCGAGGCGGTCTGCTCGTCGGAGCGCTGGGTGAAGAACACGGCCCCGACGGCCACCACGGCGAGAACGGCAGCGGCCACGGCGGCCGTGCCGAGCCGGGGGACGAACCGACGGCGTCGGTTGGCGTCGGCGTCGATCGTCTCACGGGTGGCGTCGGGCACCGCGTCGAGTGCGGAGCGGACGAGCCGGCGCCGGGTCACCTCGTCGAGTGGAGCGGCCGCCCAAGCCGGAGACTGCAGAGCCTCGCGGGCCGACGACAGGGCGCTGCGCCGCTCGCGGTAGTCGTCGACGTAGCGAACAGCGCCCGCGAGGGCGTCGGGATCGACACCCAGGTCTGCCGCGAGCGCGTCGAAACTCCCGTCGAGTTCGGCCGAGATGGCCTCGTCGACCAGGGCGTCGACGCCGGGGGCGTCGACGTCACCTCCCAGGAGGCTGCGGGTCGTGGCAGGGTCAGTCATGGTGCGTCTCTCGTATGGCGTCTCGCGAGCCCCGCGAGTTCCCGAGAATCCTCGCCAGGGAGCGCCGTCCGCGGGAGATTCGGGAACGAACCGTCCCGATCGGGACGCCCAGGACCTCGGCGATCTCGGCGTACTCGAGCTCCTCGACGTCACGAAGCAAGAGAGCGCTGCGCAGCTCGTCGGGTACCGACGCCAGGGCGGAACGGACGTCGAGTCGGTCGGTGGCGGTGGATTCCGGCCCCGGCGCGGTGGCCACCATCTCGGGTGTCGTGTCCGTCGGCACGGGCCGGCGCCCGCGTCGGCGGGTCTCCTCGATGGCGGCGTTCGTGGCCACCCGGTACAGCCAGGTCGTAAAGGCGCTACGCCCGTCGAAGCGATCGATGCCCCGGGCGACGGCGATCATCGCCTCCTGGGTGGCATCGAGGGCGTCGGTGTGGTCGCGAACGACCCGCAGGCACAGGCGGTGGATCCGGTCGGCGTGGCGCTCCAGCAGTGTTTCGAGTGCAACACGATCACCGGCGGCGGCTGCCAGCGCCAGTTCGGTGTCGGAGTCCGGTTCAGGGACCGGTTCAGGGACCAGCTCAGGGACCAGCTCAGGGACCATTGAGGGGAATCGTGGTCGTGGTCGCGGGGTCGTTCGAGGAGGCCTCCTGGACTGCCCACGCGATGGCAACGGCGGCTCCCGCCAGAGCGATGACGACGAGGAGCCAGGCCATCGGGTTCGTGTGTCGCTTCGCGGAGAGGACTTGCGCGGAGAGGAACGGACAGCGGGCTGATACGCAGGGGCCGGTGTGGGCTGCGGGGTCGGACGGGGCGCCGGTCGTGGCTTCGCCGGCTCCTCGACGCGGCCCGAGGCGGCGTCACGAATGGCGGAGGCGAACGCCCCGGCGCTCTGGTAGCGGTCGGCAGGCTCTCGAGCGAGGGCGTGCATCACAACAGCCTCGAGGGCCGGCGACGCCTCCGGCCGTAGTTCGCGCACAGGCCGCGCGTAGTTCGTGAGGCGCGCCGCGGCGGTGGCCATGTCGGTGTCGCGGGTGAACGGAACCTGGCCGGTGAGCATCTCGTAGAGCACGAGACCGAGCGAGTACACGTCCGCCCGCGGGTCGATGGCGTTACCTTGCGCCTGTTCGGGAGCGAGGTACCGGGCGGTTCCGATGACCATGCCGGTGCGTGTGAGATCCGCCGCTCCTGTGGCCTTGGCGATCCCGAAGTCGACGACCTGCACGCGACCGTCGGAGCGAACGAGAATGTTGCCGGGCTTCACGTCGCGGTGGATCACGCCGTGGCGGTGGGCGTTCTCGAGGGCGTCGGCAACCTGGGCGGCGATGTCGGCGGCTACGTCGAGGGGCATCATCGGTCGCCCGTCGAGGATCTCGCGCAGGGTCCCCCCGTCGGCCAACTCCATCACGATGTAGGCGATCCCGTCGGAGTCGCCGGTGTCGTAGGTGGCCACGATGCCCGGATGGGACAGGCGCGCGGCCGCGAGCGCCTCGTGATGGAAGCGTTCGCGGATGCCCGGGTCCCGCGCCAACTCGGGGTGTAGGACCTTCACGGCCACGGGGCGCGACAAGAGCGTGTCGTCGGCGATGAACACCGTTCCCATGCCGCCGCCGGCGAGCTCACGCGTGAGCTCGTAACGGTCGGCCAGAACGCTTCCCACGGACACGCCTGCAGTCATGACCCCGGACGGTAGTCGGCGCGAGACCCAGGACGGGTCGACTCGCGCTAGGCGAGGGTGAAGGTGACGGCGATGGCGCCAGGACCGGAGTGGGTCCCCACGACGGGCCCGATCGTGCCGACGATGATGTCCTCCCCGGGAACCACCGGGCGGAGCATCTCGAGAAAGTCGTCCAGGTCGGACGCGTCGGCATGCACGACACCTACGCGCTCGACGCTTTCTTCGGCCACCTTGTCAACGAGCCAACGTAGCGACTTGCCGCGGGTCCGCACCTTGGCGAGTGGGGTCACCTCGCCGTCGGTGAACGTCACGATCGGTTTGATCGACAGCATCGAGCCCAACAGGGCCTGCGCACCGCCGATGCGGCCGCCCTTGCGGAGGTTCTCGAGTGTGTCGAGCGTCGCGTACAGCCGCCCGTGGTCGCGCTGCCGTTCCACCGCGGCGACGACGGCATCGAGGTCGTCCCCTGCTTCCGCTCGCTCGGCGGCCGTGACGGCGAGGTTTCCCTGGATCAGCGACACGCTGAGTGAGTCGACGATGCGGACGTCGCCGCGATCGGCGACCGACTTTGCAGCGACCTCGGCGGACTGCATGGTGGCGGAGAGGCGCGATGCCAGGTTCACACACAGGATCGCGTCGGCGCCCTCGTCGAACAGTTTGGTGAAGGTCTTCTCGAAGGCTCCGGCTGAAGGAGCGGACGTCTCGGGGAGCGTGTCGGAGTCGGCGACGCGGGTCCAGAAGGCTTCGCTGTCGAGCTCGAAACGGTCGACGAATTCGAGATCGCCGAATCGGATCGTCAGAGGAACGATCTCGATGCGGTGCTTATCGACGATGTCCTCGGGTAGGTCACATGCACTGTCGGTGACGACTCGGATGTCCACCCTTGCCTCCTCGGCGGTCGGCGGGAGTTGCCGCGAAGGTATTGGCCCACGGTGCCCCCTGCCAGCGTTGGACCTGCCCGAAGGCTCGCGGGTTACGCGACCGGTGGGGATTTCCCCTTGAGCAGGCTCCGAATCCCTCTGATCTCCTCGACGCGCATGGCAGCCAGGACGGCGAAATAGGACGCCGCACCGAGGATCACCGCCAGGCCGACGACCACGAGCGCCCGACCCCGCGTGGCGGTACCGAGCCCGTCGATGACGGCCCACGCCACGACGCCGAGCACCGCGCAGGCGACGAGCATGCGCCCGAGGCTGTGCAGGATCCGGCCACCATCGAGCCTGCCGAGGCGTCGCCGGAGAACGACGAGAGTGAGCATGGTCGCGAAGCAATAGGAGATCGACCACGCCAGAGCCAGGCCGCGCACGCCGAGCGACGGGAAGAGCGCCAGCGCCAGGATGATGTTCAGGCCGTTCTCGGCGCAGTTCAACAGGAACGGTGTCCTGGTGTCCTGCATGGAGTAGAAGACCCGCAGCGAATACAGATAGGCCGAGAACGCGAACATCCCGAGAGCGAACGCGGACAGGGTCTGAGCTGTCAGCGCAGCCGATGACGCGGAGAGTTCGCCGAAGGCGAACGTGGTCGTATCGACTGTCCGCGTGATGACGAAGAATCCGACCGAGGTCGGGAGCACCAGCAGACCCATCAGACGCATGCCGTACGAGAAACGGTTGCGCAGGTCGGTCCAGTCGCGTCGTGTCGCCGACCGAGCGAAGTCCGGCGTGATCGCCGTCATGATCGACACGGCGAACAAGCCGTGGGGAAGCTGGAAGAAGATGAAGGCGTACTGGTAGGCCGACACTTCACCCCGACGGGAGAACGCCAGGATCAGAACCACGAGAAACGCGGCCTGATTCGCGAGCACGTAGCCGAACGTCCAGCCCGACAGGCGGGCGACCTTGCGGACAGCCGGATGTCGGAGAGTGAAGAGGGGTCGGAGCCGCACGCCTGCGTGCCGCAGAGCCGGATAGAGCGCAACAGCCATCGCAGCGATACCGGCGGTCGTCCCGAGCCCCATCAGCAGTATCAGTCCGGTGTCGCTCAGCACGGCGTCGAGGCTCACGTCGCCTCCCGCCACGGCCGCTACCGCGAGGAAGGCGGAAATGACGACGACGTTGTTGAGGATGGGGACAAACGCCGGCGCAGCGAACCGGCGACGGGCGTTGAGCACAGCGGAGGCGAGAGCGACGAAGCCGAAGAAGAGAACCTGGGGGATGAGAAGCCGAAGAAGGTCCGTGCCCAGGGCGAGCTGGTCGTCCTTGACGTCGTCGCTGGCGAGGAGGGCAAGGACGCGCATGATGAGCGGGGCAGCGAGAACACCCACCACGGCGAGAATCCCGAGGCCGACCATCGCGACCGTCGTCACCGCCGAAGCGGCGTCGTCATCGGGATCGCGGAGGTGCTCGACGAAGACCGGAACCAGAGTCGCCGAGAGAACCCCGCCGAGGATCAGCTCGTAGACGATGGCCGGGGCCATGTTGGCGATGTTGAACGTGTCGGCGGTCGCCGTCGCCCCGAGTGCGAACGCGATTGCACCGACGCGCAACATCCCCGTCGCTCGCGAGAGTGCCGTTCCCGCGCCGACGACAGCGCTGGAGCGGACGAGGCGCCGCCCACCCGACTCGATGGCGAAGGCTTCGCCTTCACCGAGATCGAGATCGGATTCGCTCGGGTCGCTCGGAATCGGAGGCTGACCGTCTGTCACGATTCCACGGCCCGCCGCTTGGCCCGCCGCCCCAGAATGATGTGGATCGTCCACCAGAGGGCGAGGAATCCGGCCGCGACGACGGTGACGATGATGCCCACACCGCTCACCGCCGTCGATCGCACGGTGAGGCGGCTCCGTTGGAACTGCAACCGACCGTCAGGCGAGGAGACCGTGAGGATCATGGGGAAGGTGCCTGACGTGCGCGCTTCGACCAGGAACCGTTCGGTGCTGTTTCGGGGAGGAAGGTCGATGATGAAATCCGACCCGTCGGGGAATGACAGTTTCTCGCTTTCCAGGCTTACGAGAACACGCACGGGCTCGTCCGAATCGTTCTGGAACGCGACGGGGATCCGCGCCCGTCGCGCCGTGATGGTGACGGTGCTGTCGTCGGCGGCGCTCACCGTCGACAGGAAGTCCTCGGTAGCGAGGTCGATGGTCGCGAGCTGCTCCCGTGCACGAGCGCGGCCCCCCACGCCTTCCCACATAGACGTGAGTGAAACGAGCAACGAGCGGGTTCCGTCGACGATTCGGGGATCCTCGGCCGAGGTGAGCGAACGGAGCCCCACGAGGTCCGAAGCCGCCGTCCGGTAATCGGCCGGGGTCACGGGCGGGGATCCGGGCACGAGGCTCTCGAGCGTGCGGACGACGGGCTCGTTGTTGTCGCCGAGTTGCAGAGGAACCTCGTCGAAATAGTCAGCGATCCCGACGGGGGCGAGCAGCGGGTGGTCCGCGAGGCCGTCGACGGCCCGGTCGACAGCCGCCGAATCGGGATTCCAGCGTTGCGGCGACGCGAGGACGATTCCGCGAGGGTTGTTCGGCTCTTCGAGAGCCACGACCGACAAGGCGGCGATAAACCGTTGGGCCCGAAGCGCAGGCGGGCCGTCGCCGTCGAGGAGTTCGCGGATCTGTGCGTTGGAGGCGGTCGCGGGAATCGTTCCGTCGCCGTAGTCGAGAAGGAAGGGCTCCGCCGGCGTGAGGTCGGACTCGAACGACGTCAGCGCGTCGGGTCGAACCACCAACTGCTCGATCGAGGTTCCGGCCAGCATCGCAGCGGCCTCGTCGTCGAGCGGATCGGCGAAAGCCGTGGTCGGATCGATGCCGGTCTCGAAGGTCGTTCCGAGGCTGAACGCACCCGCGATGAGCTCTTCGCGGGTTTCCGCGTGCATCCCGGCTGCGACCAGCGCCGGGACATCGACCGGTACGAAGGGTCCGCTGAGAAGCTCTTGTCCTGCGTCCACCCGGCGCTGCACAGCGTCGATGCCGGGAGCGATTCGGGCGGCGAGAGCGTCCGCGGTCGCGTCGGGATCCGCGGGGTCGGGTGGGGACGCGAGCTCACGCCAGGACTCGAAGGTCTCCGGTCCTGGAGCCAGGGTCACGGCCACGTCCGCGGGGTCGGGGACGGACGCGGCGATCCGGCCCAGGCGGCCGTCGGAGCGAAACTCGGCCACGACCTGTTCATCAGGTGTGCCGTCGGCGTTGAATGCGGGTTCGGCCACCATCTGCCAGATCCAGGAGACCCGCAGACGTTCACCGATGGGGTCGTTCTCCTCGTCGACAACCACGAGGTAGGTGACGAAGCCGCCGCCCGGCTCCCCAGTGGAGGGGTCGCGCACCTCGACGGCGACCGGATACACGCCGCGTCGGGAGATGGTGGGGAACCCGAGTGAGCTCGGAACACCCGGATCGAGGACGACGGGAATGCGCACGCCGTCTGCCGCCTCCTCCAGGTCGGCCACCGGAAACGTGACCTGACCCAGGGTGGAGCCGAGCGAGTCGCCGAACAATGTCTCGCCGAAGCGAATGCTGGAGTTCAGGCGCTCGTGAACCGTGACGGCGATTTCGGCATCGGCGTCGGTCTCCGTGGGATCGACGACGAGCTCGGTGGAGCCGCCGAGCGGCACCCAGGGGGCCTGGTCCACGAGGGTGACCGTGCCCGCGGACGACGCCTCGCCGGCGCCGGCGCCGGCGCCGGCGGTGAGCGGGGCGGTCGTCGCCGACACCACGAGAACTCCGAGAACGGCGAGAGCTCGGGACAACCAGAGGGATCGCGACATCACAGATCCCGGGCCAGAACGCTCAGTCCGACCGGCAGCAGGGTGAAACCGCACCGCTCGTAGAGCCTCACGGCGCCGACGTTGCTCTCCTGGGTGTTGACGACGGTGCGTTTCGCCCCGCGGCGAGCCAACCAGGCCAGTGCGTCGGCGACAGCAGCAGACCCGAGACCGCGGCGCCGTCGGGCCGGATCGACGGCGATGCGTTGGATGTACCCCTGGCGACCGGCCCGACCGGCGATCGCGTAGGCGGTGAGGTTCCCGTTGTCCCACAATGTACGGAACCGGGAGACGGGCGTCGCCGCAAGGGCGTCGTCGAGTCCGGCGGCATCCAGGCGCCAGAACGGATCGAAGGCCGCGGTGTCGACCTCGAGGACGGTGGACCGGTCGCGCCGGCGGGCCCGACGGGTCGAAGCTGTCCGCTCGGGGAGATCCGACATGTCGTGGGCCAGCAGGTGAAGCCGCTCGCGGACCCGGAACCCCGCGTCCACGAACGGCAGGGAGTCGGCCGCGGTGAGAGCGTTCGTGATGACAGAGGAGTAGCCGAGGTCGCGAAGTCGTTCCACACACTCTTCGACGAACTCGATACTGGGGGGCGACTCGGCACCGAGGGTGATTGCGGCGAGGGCCTCGTCACCACGCCAGGCCCCGAGCCGTACCCAGCCTCCTCGCCAGCGCAATGTCTGTGTCGTCACGGCAAGGACCGCCATGCGGGCTCTCGGCGCGGTCACGAGCGGACCGCGGCGTTCCCCGGGACGTGGGTGGCGCAGAAGCGATCGTACCTGCGCGTCGGCTGTACTCTCCGAGCGTGTTGCTGGTCTCCTCCGATCCGTGGTTCGTCGCTCACGACACGGGTCGTGGCCATCCCGAACGGGCCGGGAGACTCGTGGCAGCGGCCCGGGGGATCGAGGCTGCCGGGCTCCGCGACGCCGTCGTCGAGCTGGAGCCCCGCGCGGCGACTTCGGCGGAGATGGCACGGGTCCACGATCCCACGTACCTGGCGGCCGTCGAGCGATTCTGCGAAGAGGGCGGCGGAATGGTCGATCCCGACACGGTCGCCTCCGTGGATTCCTGGACCGCCGCCACCCACGCGGCCGGAGCGGGGCTGGCGGCCGTCGACGTGTTGAGCGAAGGTCGGGGTGACGCGGCGTTCCTGGCCGTACGCCCACCCGGACACCACGCTTCTGCGTCGACTGCTCGCGGTTTCTGTCTCGTCAACAGCGCTGCCGTCGCGGCAGCGGCGCTGCGCGCAGCGGGTGAGCGCGTCGTGATCATCGACTGGGATGCCCACCACGGAAACGGAACGCAGGATCTCTTCTGGAACGATCCCGGAGTGCTCTACGTCTCCGCTCACGAGTTCCCACTGTTCCCTCACACGGGTCGGCTCGACGAGACCGGCGGGCCCGACGCGCTCGGCACGACCTGCAACATCCCGGTTCCCGCCGGTACCACCGGCGACGTGTACCTCGCCGCCTTCGACGATGTGGTCGAGCCCCTGGTGGAGCGGTTCGCCCCCGACTGGACAGTCGTCTCCGCGGGTTTCGACGCTCACCGGCGCGACCCACTCACAGGCCTCGCCCTCTCTTCGGGAGACTTCGCCGCTCTTGCAGCGCGGGTCGCGACGTGGACGCCCGGTCGGATCGTGGCGTTCCTCGAAGGGGGATACGACGAGCAGGCGTTGGTCGGATCGATTGCCGTCACGGTGGCGGCGTTGCTTTCGGAGCAGCGTGTGATCGGAACGGGACAAGTCGGTGGCCGAGCGGAAGCCGAACCGCCTACGACCGGTGGGCCGGGACGAGATGTGGTCGAGGCCACCCGGCGGATCCACGCCACGATCCGTGAGGAATCTGAGAAGTTCGACCACTAATGGTGAGATCCACGTCGTTCGGTTCAGGTCGGGTCGCCGGGCGTCGATAACTCCATCGGAAGCCCAGACCCCCCGGGGGAGACGTGCTCGATCTCGAACAGCTGTTGCGGTTCTCCATCGAGGAGGACGCGTCCGACGTCCACCTGAAGGTCGGATCGCCGCCCTACGTGCGCATCGACGGACACCTCGTGCCGACCGAGTTCGACACGATGACAGCCGCCGACACCGAGCGCGTGGCGTTCGCCATCATGCCTCCGACGCGCGCCGAGGAGTTCCACTCCACGAACGAAGCCGACTTCGCGCACGCTGTCGCGGGCATGGGTCGGTTCCGCGTGAACGTGTTCCGCCAGCGCGGTTCTGTCGGGGTCGTGATGCGCCGTGTTCTCACCGGGATTCCGAGCCTTGCTGATCTGGGCATGCCGCCCGTCCTCGAACGCCTCGCCGGCGAACCGCGTGGCCTTGTTCTCGTGACCGGGCCGACAGGGTCCGGAAAGACCACGACCCTCGGAGCGATGGTCGACCACATCAACGAGACGCAGCGACGACACATCGTGACGATCGAGGATCCGATCGAGGTACTCCACCCCGACAAACGCTCGATCGTCAACCAGCGCGAGATCGGCACGGACACCGAGGACTTCCACACCGCCCTGAAACGTGTGCTGCGCCAGGACCCCGACGTGATCCTCATCGGAGAGATGCGTGACCCCGAGACGGTTCACGCGGCGCTGTCGGCCGCTGAGACGGGCCACCTCGTGTTCTCGACGCTGCACACGATCGGCGCCAAGGAGTCGGTCGACCGCGTCATCGAGTTCTTCCCTCCGCACCAGCAACAGCAGGTGCGCCACACGCTCGCTGGTTCCCTGAGGGGCATCGTGAGCCAGCGCCTCATCGAGCGCCGCGATGCCGAGGGGCGCGTGCCCGCCGTGGAGGTGTGCGTGAACACGGGACGCGTGTTCGACAAGATCGTGAACGCCGGTCAGACCCACGAGATCGAGACGGTCATCGCCGACGGTGAGTACTACGGGATGCAGACCTTCGACCAGAGCATCCTCCAGCTCTTCAAGAACGAGCTCGTGTCGCTGCGCGACGCGCTCGGCATGGCGTCGCACCCCCACGACCTGCGCCTCGCCATCGAGCAGGCCGGCCTCATCTCCTCGTCGATGGACCGCGAGCGCACCAGCGCCTGAAGCAACGCTGGCGCTGTCGGACGCGACGACGCGCCGCCGACCGGAGAGGGAACCCATCCCCCGGCCGACGGCGCGTGCGCCGAATCGCAGACGGCTAGCCGGAGCAACCGCCGATCTGGCAGCCCTTCCACGCGTGCCGCAGTTCACCCTTGGTGCGGTCGTAGTAGAGGACGTGGGGGTCCTGCGGACCCCAGTCGGTGTAGTCGCCGGGTCGCTGGATGAGGGCACCCGAGCTGTCGGAGCCCACGTCGTTCGTCGTGGCGCCGATGTTGCCGAGCTTCCCGTCGATCGTTTCGAACGACCAACCGGTCATCAACGAGGAGCCACCGTTGTGGACGCCGACACGCAGGTCGCGGTTCTTGGCGTCGTAGTAGAAGACGCGTAGTGGCTCGTCGCTGAACTCGCTGTACACGGCATCGGGAGCGGATCCGACATCAGACGAGATGCGCCCCGCGCCGCCGCCGGCACCGTCGAGTGTCGTCAGCACGAAGCCCGATCCGTTCCAGGTCGCGGAGCGGAGGTTGCCGTTCGTGGCGTCGTAGTAGAAGACCGCCGGGCCCGACGAGTGACCCGTTGCGGACAGGTCGGACCCGACGTCCCCGTCGATCCGACCACCTCCACCGCCGGCACCGTCCACGGTTCCGAACTCCCACGTCGCCGCCAGGATGTCGTAGAACCCGTAGCGGAGGTCGCCGTTCGTGGCGTCGTAGTAGAACACCCGCCAGTAGAAGTCGAACAGCTCGTCGATCACAGAGGCACTCTCTCCGACATCCGCGTCGATCCGACCGTCCGAGCCACCGGCACCGTCCAGGTTCTCGAAGACCCAGGCCCCTTGCGAATATGTCGCCAGTCGGAGGTTGCCGTTCTCCGAGTCGGGGTAGTAGACGTTCAGAACACCGATGGGGTTGTTCGGATTCGACGGATCCAGCATGAGCTGCCCCGCTGATCTGTTACTCGTGCCGACGTCAGCATCGACGCGACCGCCTGCGCCGCCGTCACCGTCGATCGTCTCGAAGTGCCAGACGCCACCCGCGAAGTAGCCCTGACGCAGGTTGCCGTTCGTGGCGTCGTAATAGAAGACGCGCGAATCTGGTGTCGTCGAGCATCCCGGTGACGCCCGAACCGACGTCGGCGTCGATCCGACCGTTCGAGCCACCGGCACCGTCGAGGACCTCGTGTTGCCAGCCGGCCACCGTGTAGTACGCGTGGCGCAGGTTCCCGTTGTCGGCGTCGTAGTAGAAGGCGTGTGAGCCCACCATCGCCACGTCGGAGCCGACGTCCGCGGTCGTGCGACCACCTCCACCGCCGGCACCGTCCACGACCTCGAATTGCCAGCCGCAGCCGGTGGCGATCAGCGCCACGAGTGCGACACCGGCGGCCCATGTGCGAATTCGTCTCATCGTTACCCCCCTACTCCACAGCCGTGGAGGTGCTCAGGAGCAGGACCGCGGGGCGGCGCGACCTGCACGATTACCAGCGCTCTAGGCATTGGACGCACAGGTCACACGAAAGGTTCCCGAAAATCCCGAAGATCTCGAAATACTCGGATTTCGCCGGTCTCGAGCAGCGACGGCCGTTGTCGAGAAGCCCGCTCAGCGGCGGTCTCGCAGAAACGCCCGGAACCGGGCGACACGCGGGTACATCGTCGGTCCGCGCAACGCTACGACCTGCTCCTCGATGTACTCGGCATCCACGTCGGGGCGCACTGTCGCGACGGACTGGAGGTCGACCCAGTCCTGGGCCCGACCGAACGAGAGCTTGAACACGCACAGGTCTTCGGGCGAGAGAAACGGGAGCTCCTTCTCCTGTGGTCCGAAGGGGTGGAGAACCCGCCGCCGTTCGGTTTCGGCGTAGCGTTTGTCCAGTGACGGAAAGACGTCGAGGGGGAACGGCTCGGTCTCGTGTTCGAACCGGACCCCGGCGACCGGGGGAGCCTTCTCGTCTCGAGGGGCTGGTTGGTAGCCGAGAGCCGCCAGCGCATCGGCGACGCGGTCCATCTCGGCGGGTGGGAGGAACACGTTGACGTCGATGTCGACGGTTCCCCGAGGCTCGGCCACGTAGCCGAGTGCCAGTGCGCCGCCGAAGGCGTGGCTGATACCTGCGCGGTCGAGATGATCGTGAACGGCGACGATGAGACCGACGAAGTCCATCAGCGTGCCCGGACGATCGCTTCCGAGGCCTCGAGTGCAGCGGTGAGCATCCGGGCCCGTTCCGAAACCGGTGTGTTCCGGTCGACGCTCGGCGGCTCCGGCGGTGGGTCACCGCCCGAGGTGCCGGCGACAGCGGCTGCGTCGCTGACCGGAGGAGGAAACGCCAGGACGCGGTCGCCGGCTGCGGCAAGGAGCTCGAACCCACACGCCGACACCAGGCGTTGGAGGGTGTCCAGGCCCGGCGTTCGCCGGCCGTTCTCGATCGCCGAGATGTTCGCCTGCTTCACGCCCGAGATCTCGGCGAGCTGGGTCTGCGTGAGGCCCCGTTCGGCGCGGGCCCGTCGGATGATTGATTCGATCACCCGTCTAGTATATCGAAGTCGATAACCCCAGGTGTCGGTAGCGTGCGGTCGGAATCGGTCAACGGCCACCTGGCGGCGGTGTGGGCGGAACCCTTCTCGAACAGCACCGTTCGTCAGCCGAAGCGTCCGTCAGCCGAACCAGCCGTGGCGCAGGTTGTGGGTGGGCGCTCCGCCCGCGTAGAAGACACGTGTGCGGTTTCCGTCGGCCAGAACTGACGACCACCGACCGGCCGGGCCGTGAATCTGGCCGTGGGGGCCGTTCTGATGGCCGTCGAGCGTCTCGAAGCCCCATCCCGACCCGGTGAAGTAGCTGTGGCGCAGGCGGTTGTTCCCTCCGTCCCAGTAGAACACCCGCAACCGTCCCGTCGAGACGATCGCGGAGCTCTCGCCCCGACCGTGCCCTGGATGCGGCCGTTGGGGCCATTCTGGTGGCCGTCGAGCGTTTCGAAACCCCAGCCGGATCCGGTGAAGTACGCGTGGCGGAGGTCGGAGTCGGGTGAGACGATGGCGTAGAACACGTGGGGGCGGCCGTTGTAGATCGTTGCGGAGTTGTCGACCCCGGCGTTGCCGAGCTTCCGGCCGTTGGGCCCGTTCATGTGGCCGTCGAGCGTCTCGAAGCCCCAGCCGGATCCGGTGAAGTATCCGTGACGGAGATCGAGCCCGTCGAGGTCGCGGTAGAAGACGTGCGGCAGTCCGTTGTAGACGACGACGGCTGTCGACCATCCCACGTCGTTCGTCGTGCGTCCGTTGGGGCCCCCGTCGCCGTCGAGGGTCTCGTACACCCAGAAGAGCCCGTTGTAGTAGCCGTGGCGCAGCGACTCGTTCGTTCTGTCGTAGTAGAAGACGTGCGGGCGCCCGTTGTAGAGGATCGCGGTGATGTACTCACCGGTGTTGGCGACGAGCTCTCCGTGGGGCCCGACTCGGTGCCCGTCGAGCGTCTCGAACGCCCAGTACTGACCGTTGTAGTAGCCGTGTCGGAGTTCGACCGCGCCCGTGTCCCGGTAGAATACGTGGGGCCGGCCGTTGTAGACGATCGCCGAGACGTGCTCGCCGACATCACGCATGACCTCGCCGTGAGGGCCCGATCGGTGCCCGTCGAGGGTCTCGAACGCCCAGAACTGGCCGTTCCAGTAGCCGTGGCGCAGACGACCATCGGTGATGTCGTAGTAGAAGACGTGGGGCCGACCGTTGTAGACGACAGCGCTGCTGGCCGAACCCACCGCGTTGATCGACTGGCCGTGGGATCCGCCGTCGCCGTCGAGCGTCTGGAAGCTCCACTCGCAGCCGCTCATGGCCATGGCGGCAACAAGGGTTCCGATGACGAACCCACGGGCTGCGCTCATCGGACCAACTTTCCGGCGGCCGGTCAGAGAACGCGACGCTAGGACCCCAGCCACGAACCGTCAACGGGTTCAGCCGAAGTAGGTGTGGCGAAGGCGAGCGTTACCGATGTCCCAGTAGAAGACGTGGGGGCGCCCGTTGTAGAGGACCGCCGCGTTGAACTGGCCCACAACGCCGTTGATGCGGCCGTTTGCTCCGCCGGCTCCGTCGAGAGTCTCGAACCCCCACGCGGAACCGTTGTAGTACGACTGACGGAGGTCCCCGTTCGTGTTGTCGTAGCTGAAGACCCGGGGACGTCCGTTGTAGAGGATCACCGCGTTCGACAGGCCGACGTCGGCGTTGATGCGGCCGTTTGCTCCGCCGGCTCCGTCGAGAGTTTCGAACCCCCACGCGGAACCGTTGTAGTAGGCGTGTCGCAGATTCCCGTTGTTGGCGTCGTAGTAGAACGCATGCGGCCGACCGTTGTAGAGAATCGCCGCGTTGTCGACGCCGACCGTGGCGTTGATACGTCCGTTCGGGCCACCCACGCCGTCGAGGGTCTCGAAGGCCCAGGTGGTGCCGTTGTAGTAGGCGTGACGCAGACTGTTGAGAGCATCGGCGTGGTAGAAGACGTGTGGTCGACCGTTGTAGAGGATCGTGGCCCCGTACTCGCCGACGTTGCTGACGACGCGTCCGTTGGGGCCCCCGTTGCCGTCGAGAATCTCGAACGCCCACGCGACGCCGTTGTAGTAGGCGTGTCGCAGGGTGTCGTCCGTGCTGTCGTAGTAGAAGACGTGCGGTCGGCCGTTGTAGAGGACCACCGAATTGTTCCAACCGACGTCGGTGTTCACGCGTCCGTTCGGGCCACCCATGCCATCGAGCGTCTCGAAGATCCAGGCCGAACCGTTGTAATAGGCGTGACGGAGACTGTCGAGACCGTCAGAGCGGTAGAAGACGTGTGGTCGGCCGTTGTAGAGGATCGCCGCTCCGTACTCACCGACGTCGGTGTTGACTCGGCCGTTGGGCCCGCCGTTGCCGTCGAGTGTTTCAAATGCCCAGAACGAGCCGTTGTAGTACGCGTGACGGAGCGTGCTGTCGGTGTTGTCCCAGTAGAAGATGTGGGGCCGGCCGTTGTAGAGGACTGCCGTGTTGTGGGAGCCGACGCTGTTGAATGTGCGCCCGTCGGCACCGCCCTGGCCGTCGAGCGTCTCGAAACTCCACTCGCACCCGGTGACGAGCAGAGCGGCAATCGCGAGCCCGATCAGGAGCTTGCGGGCCTTGCGCATCGGGGCTCCTGGCGTGGCGTGCACCGCAGCAACGCTACGGCCGGCGGTTCAGCGCGTCAACGGGTTCAGCCGAAGTACGCGTGGCGAAGGTCGCGATTCGTTTCGCTCCAGTAGAAGACGTGGGGTTGGTTCTGGTACAGGACCACGGCGCTGTAGGTACCGACGAAGTCGGTCGTTCGGCCGTTCGGCCCGCCGTTACCGTCGAGGGTCTCGAAACCCCATGCGGCGCCGGTGTAGTACGCGTGGCGCAGGGAGTCATCGGAGACGTTCCAGGAGAACACGCGGGGGCGGCCGTTCTGGAGCACGGCCGAACTGAACGCGCCGACATTGTGGTCGGTGCGCCCGTTGGCGCCGCCGGCGCCGTCGAGGACTTCGAAGGCCCAGAACTGGCCGTTCCAGTATCCGTGGCGGAGATGACCCATCAACGCGTCGTAGTAGAACACGTGGGGTCGACCGCTGTAGAGCAGCACCGAGTTGTAGCGGCCGACGGTGTTGGTGGTGCGCCCGTGGGCGCCGCCGCTGCCGTCGAGGGTCTCGAACGCCCAGTACTGACCGTTGTAGTACGCGTGCCGAAGTGTCCCGCGTCGACGTTGTGGTGGAACACGTGTGGCCGTCCGTTGTAGATGACGACCGCGCTGTACCAGCCGACACCCGCGTTGATCCGACCGTTCGGACCGCCAGCACCGTCGAGGGTCTCGAACGCCCAGAACTGACCGTTCCAGTATCCGTGGCGCAGGTCGACGGTCGTGGCGTCGTAGTAGAAGACGTGGGGGCGACCGTTGTACAGCGTCACAGTGTTGAAGACGCCGACGCTGTGTGTCGTTCTGCCGGCGCTACCACCGGCGCCGTCGAGGGTCTCGAAGACCCACGCCGTCCCGTTGTAGTAGCCGTGGCGGAGATCGTCGTTGGTCTCGTCGCGGTAGAAGACGTGGGGCCGACCGTTGTAGAGGACTGCCGCGCTGTCGGTTCCTACGTCAGCGTTGATGCGGCCGGTGGGTCCACCGGCGCCGTCGAGGGTCTCGAAGACCCACGCCAACCCGTTGTAGTACGCGTGGCGAAGATTCCCTCCCGTCTGCGCGTAGTAGAAGACGTGGGGGCGCCCGTTGTAGAGGACCGTGGCGTTGTACGTACCGACGTTGGCGTCGATGCTGCCCGTGGGCCCGTTGTGGTCGCCGTCGAGTGTCTCGAAGCTCCAGACACAGCCGGTCGACAGCAGCGCCGTGGTCGCGACCACGACCAGCAGGTTCCTCGCAGAGCCTGTCGTCATCTCGGTGACACCGCTAGCCGAACCATGCGTGGCGCATGGACGTCGTGGAGAAGTCGGTGCGCAGGTAGAAGACGTAGATCCGACCGCCGGATGTGACCGCCGAGGCGTTTCCCCCTGCGAAGTCGTTCGTGTGGCCGGGGAGTGTGCTCGCCGATCCGTCGATGATCAGGAACTTCCACGTTCGCGCCGTCCAGTAGGCGCGACGCAGTAGACCCAGGTCGGTGTCCTGGTAGAAGACGTGAGGCTGGCTGCCGTAGACGGTCGCCGCCGCCCACTGGCCGACGCCGTTGTTGGTGTGCCCCGGGCGCGTGCTGCCGGTGCCGTCGAGCGTTTCGAAGCCCCACGCCGACCCACCGAACCAGGCGTGTCGGAGCGAGTCGTCGGACTGGTCGTAATAGAAAACGTGCGGTCGGCCGTTGTAGGGAACGACCGACGGGTAGCGGCCGACGTTGTGGGCCGTGCGTCCGTTGGCCCCGCCGTTTCCGTCGAGAGTTTCGAAGGCCCACGCCGACCCACCGAACCAGGCGTGTCGGAGCGCGTTGTCAGTCTGATCGGCGTAGAAGACGTGCGGCCGTCCGTTGTAGAGGATCACCGACGGCTGGAGACCGACCCCGTTTGTGGTGCGGCCGTTGGCTCCGCCGTTGCCGTCCAGGGTTTCGAAGGCCCAGGCCACACCGCTGTAGTAGGCGTGGCGCAGTGTGCGGTCGTCGGACTCCCAGTAGAAGATGTGGGGCCGGCCGTTGTAGAGCATCGACGCGCTGTAGGAACCGGCGTCGTTGGTCGTCCGTCCGTTGGGTCCGCCGTTGCCGTCGAGCGTTTCGAACGCCCAGAACACGCCGTTCCAGTAGGCATGTCGCAGCGAGTCGGCGTCCTCGTCGTGGTAGAAGACGTGGGGCCGTCCGTTGTAGAGGATGACCGACGGTTGCCAGCCGGTGTCGGCTTCGCTGTGCCCGGGTAGAACGCTGCCCGTGCCGTCGAGGGTCTCGAAGGCCCAGAACACGCCGTTCCAGTAGGCGTGACGCAGCGACTCGTTGTTGCTGTCCTTGTAGAAGACATGTGGGTTGCCGTTGTAGATGATCGGCGCGCTCTGGTAGCCGACGTTGTTGTTGGTGTGACCCGGTCTGGTGCTACCCGGACCGTCGAGCGTCTCGAGGTGCCACTCGCAGCCCGTGGCGAACAGAGCGGCGATCGCGACCCCGACCAGGAGTTTGCGGGCCTTGCGCATCGCGGCTCCTGTCCCAAGAGTGGAATACCACGCTACGACCGGCGGTTCGACGCGTCAACGGGTTCAGCCGAAGTACGTGTGGCGGAGATCGCCGGCGTCGACGTTGCGGTAGAAGACGTGCGGTCGACCGTTGTACAGCACCACGCCGCTGTACTCGCCGACGTCGTTCGTGGTGCGTCCGTTCGGACCGCCGTTGCCGTCGAGGATCTCGAAGGCCCAGGCGACTCCGTTCCAGTAGCCGTGGCGGAGATGTCCCATCGCGCCGTTCTCGTAGAAGACGTGCGGTCGGCCGTTGTACAGGAGAGCATCCGGGTACCGGCCCACGCTTTGCGTCGTGCGTCCGTTTCCTCCGCCGTTGCCGTCGAGGATCTCGAAGGCCCAGGCGACTCCGTTCCAGTAGCCGTGGCGGAGCTCCTTTCCGTTGAAGTCGTAGTAGAAGACGTGTGGCCGGCCGTTGTAGAGGATCGCCGAGTTGTAGAAGCCCACGTTCGAGACGACCCGACCGTTTCCCCCGCCGTTTCCGTCGAGCGTCTCGAAGCCCCAGGCAACCCCGTTGCCGTAGGCGTGGCGTAGCCAGCCGTTGGTGGCGTGCCGGTAGAAGACGTGCATCTGACCGTTGTAGAGCACCACCGCGTTGTACTCGCCGAGATTGGTGTTCAGCCGCCCGTTCGGGCCACCGGCTCCGTCGAGTGCCTCGAAGAACCACGCTGCGCCGTTGTAGGTGGCGTGACGCAGGTCGCCGTTGTCGTCGTCGTGGTAGAAGACGTGCGGGCGTCCGTTGTAGATCACAGCGTCGGTGAAGTAGTCGACGTCGGCGTCGATCCGACCGTTGGACCCGCCCTGGCCGTCGAGGGTTTCGAACGCCCAGAACTGGCCGTTGTAGTAGCCGTGACGCAGGTCACCGCCGGTGAAGTCGCGGTAGAAGACGTGGGGTCGCCCGTTGTAGATCAGGACGGCGGGATACCGCCCGATGCTGGCGTCGAGCCGGCCGTTGGGTCTCGCCGTTGCCGTCGAGCGTTTCGAACGCCCAGAACTGACCGTTCCAGTAGGCGTGGCGCAGCTCACCGCCGCTTCCGGAGGCGTAGTAGAAGACATGCGGGCGGCCGTTGTAGAGGATCGCCGCGTTGTCCGACCCCGTCGTCGCTGTGGATTCCCCGTGGGGACCGTTGCGGTGGCCGTCGAGTGTCTCGAAGTGCCACTCGCACCCGGTCGCGAACAGTGCGGCGACGACTGCCCCGATGACGATCGCCCTGGCTCCCCTCATTCTGCGCACCCTTCCTGTCAGCCGAACCAAGCATGGCGGAGGTTGCCGCCGCCGGTCTGCTCATAGGAGACCACGCGTGTTCGGGTTCCGTCGACCACGACGGCGTTGTACCGACCGGTGTTGCCGTCGATTCGCCCGTTGGGGCCGTTGCTCGTCCCGTCGAGTGTCTCGAAACCCCAGGCGCTTCCTGTGTAGTACGCGTGGCGAAGGTCTCCGTTGGTGAGGTCGTGGGAGAAGACGCGCAGCCGTCCACCCGACACGACGGCGGCGTTGTCGAGCCCCGTGGCAGCGGTTGTCCGGCCGTGGGGTCCACCGTTCCCGTCGAGCGTTTCGAATCCCCATGCGGAACCCGTGAAGTAGGCGTGGCGGAGGTCGCTCGAGTTCGTTCGGTAGAAGACGTGCGGTCGATCGCCGTACAGCACGGCAGCATTGTCGTATCCTGTGCTCTCGTTGACGCGTCCGTTGGGTCCGTTCTGGTGTCCGTCGAGAATCTCGAAGGCCCACGTGGTGCCACTCCAGTAGCCGTGGCGGAGATCGAAGCTCGTGTTGTCCAGGTAGAAGACATGCGGTCGGCCGTTGTACATCACCACGGTGCTCGCGAATCCGACGTTGTGGGCCGTTCGTCCGTTGGAGCCCCCGGCGCCGTCGAGTGTCTCGAACACCCACTGGAGGTCGTTGTAGTAGCCGTGTCGGAGGTCGCCGTTCGTGTTGTCGCGGTAGAAGACGTGGGGACGGCCGTTGTGGAGCACCGACGTGCCGTTGTCGCCGACGTTGCCGAGGAGCTCACCGTTCGGTCCGTCGCGGTGTCCGTCGAGTTTCTCGAAGACCCAGGCGCTTCCGTTGTAGTAGCCGTGTCGGAGATCGAGCGCGCCGACATCGCTGTAGAAGACGTGGGGCCGACCGTTGTAGATGACAGCAGACGTGAACCGCCCCACGTCGCGTGTCGTGCGACCGTTCGAGCCACCGACGCCGTCGAGGGTCTGGAACGCCCAGAACTGGCCGTTCCAGTAGGCGTGGCGAAGGGCCTCGTCGGTGACGTCGTAGTAGAAGACGTGGGGCCGACCGTTGTAGAGCAGCGCGGCCTTCGGCAGCCACCCGACCTGGTGAGTGGTCCGGCCGCTGGGTCCACCATCGCCGTCGAGGGTCTCGAAGCTCCACTCACAGCCGGCGGCGACCAGGGCGGCGGCGGTGACGGCGATCAGGAGCGCCCGGATCCGTCGCATCGCACCGGTCCCCGTGTTGCCGGTTATTCCGCGACGCTACGACCGGGCTCGCAAGCCGTCAACGGGCGCCCAGCGCCGACGCGGCTTCTGAGGGGTTCAGCCGAACCAGACGTGGCGGAGGGTGTTGGTGCCGGTGATGTCACGGGTGAAGACGTGGACGTCTCCACCGGTGACAACTACCGAGTTGTTGTAACCCACGGCGTCGTTCGTCGAACCGGGTAGTCCGCCGACGCCGTCGATGGTTTCGAGGATCCATGCCGTTCCGTTCCAGTAGGCGCGCCGGAGCGTGTCGGGTACGGCTCCGCCGTGGAACACCTGGGGCTTGCCGCCGTAGATCGTTGCGGCGGCCTCGTAGCCCACGTTGTTGTTCGTGTGCCCGGGCAGGGTGCTTCCCGGGCCGTCGAGCGCCTCGAAGGCCCAAGCCATGCCGTTGTAGTAGGCGTGACGCAGCGCCTTGTTGGCGGCGTCCTGATAGAAGACGTGTGGGCGCGCGTTGTACAGAACGACTGCGGGATATTGGCCGACAGCGTTCACGGTGTGACCCGGCACGGTGCTTCCCGGGCCGTCGAGCGCCTCGAAGGCCCACGCCACGCCGTTCCAGTAGGCGTGACGCAACGAGGTGTCCGTGATGTCGTCATAGAACACATGTGGTCTGCCGTTGTAGACGACAGCGGCCGAGTGTGTGCCGACCTCGTTCAGCGTGTGACCGGGTCGGGTGCTTCCCGTGCCGTCGAGCGTCTCGAAGGCCCACGCGACGCCGTTGTAGTAGGCGTGGCGCAGCGATTTGTCTGTGTCGTCGTAGTAGAAGACGTGGGGCCGAGCGTTGTACAGAAGAGTCGTTGTCGCCTTGCCCACGTCGTGAGTCGTACGCCCACCGCCGCCCCCGGCGCCGTCGAGGACCTCGAACGCCCAGGCGACACCGTTCCAGTAGGCGTGGCGCAGAACATCGTCGGTTTCGTCGTCGTAGAAGATGTGCGGCCGGCCGTTGTACACCAGAGCCGCCGACGGGCGACCGACGTGGTTGTTGGTGTGGCCCGGCCGGGGGCTGGTGGAGCCGTCGAGCGTCTCGAAGGCCCAGGCGATGCCGTTCCAGTAGGCGTGGCGTAGTACCCAGTTGGTCCCGTTGGCGCGCCCCGCATAGAACACATGCGGGTTGCCGTTGTAGACGATCGCCGAGCTGAAGTAACCCTGGGACTCGGTCGACGAACCGGGTCGGCCGCCGGGGCCGTCGAGCGTTTCGAAGTGCCAGTCGCATCCTGTGGCGAATAGAGCCATGAGCGCGACGCCGACGGTCAGTGTCCGCAGACGGCTCATCCGAACCACGCGTGGCGCAGAGTGCCGTCGGTGAGGTTCTCGTAGAAGACGCGCGTCTTGGCGCCGTCCTTGATCGCAGCCGCGCTCACACCCACGGAGTCCGTCGTGCGCCCGGCTGGTCCGCCCGCGCCGTCGAGGATCTCGAACGACCAGATGCTGCCCGTGTACTGAGCCTCACGGAGCTCGTTGTTGACCTCGTCGTTGTTGAACACGTGGATCTTCGAACTGTCGACGACCACGGTGTTGTAGTTGCCGACGTTGCCCACGATCCGTCCGTTGGATCCGCCGGCGCCGTCGAGTGTCTCGAAGGCCCAGGCGGCTCCGTTGTAGTACGCGTGCCGGAGCGTGGTGGTCGTGGCGTTGCGGTAGAAGACGTGTGGCCGCGAGCCGTAGATGACCGCTGCGTTGTCGAATCCGCTGCTCCCGAGCTCCCGACCGTCGGGCCCTCCGGCGCCGTCGAGTGTCTCGAACGCCCAGGCGACGCCGTTCCAGTAGGCGTGACGCAGGAGGCCGGCGGCCCCGCCCGTGTCGGAGTGGTAGAAGACGTGCGGGCGGGAGTTGTAAATGATGACGCTGGAGGCTTCGCCCGCGTAGTCGTCGACGCGACCGTTGGGTCCTCCGGCGCCGTCGAGCGTCTCGAAGGCCCACGCGACACCGTTGTAGTAGGCGTGACGCAGGTTCCCGTCGCTCTCGTCGAGGTAGAAGACGTGGGGCCGACCGTTGTACAGGACGACTGAGGTGTTCGAACCCAGAATCGAGTTGATTCGCCCGCCGGCTCCGCCTGCCCCGTCGAGGGTCTCGAACGCCCACGCGACGCCGTTCCAGTAGGTGTGGCGGAGATTCCCGTCTGTCTGGTCCTGGTAGAAGACGTGGGGTCGGCTGTTGTAGAGAATCGCCGCGTTGTAGAGCCCCACGTCGTTCGTGGTTCTTCCGCCCGGCCCGCCGTTGCCGTCGAGAGTCTCGAACGCCCAGAACGAACCGTTCCAATAGGCGTGGCGAAGGGCGTTGTCGGTGGCGTCGTAGTAGAAGACGTGGGGCCCGCCGTTGTAGAGGATCGTGGCGTTGTACGTGCCCACGGTGTCGGTCGTGCGGCCGTTCGATCCGCCGTTGCCGTCGAGCGTCTCGAAGTGCCACGTGCACCCGGTGGCGAACAGCGCCGCGATCACGACGCCTGCGACGATCGTTCTGGCTGCGCGCACGAGTCCCTCCGAGACGGGGTCAGGGAAGGACGCTACGCGGGCCGGCTTCGAGCGTCAACGATTCCGCGGAACCGTGTCAGCCGAGCCAGCCGTGTCGCAGGTCGCCGGTCGTTCTGTCGTAGTAAAAGACGTGGGGAAGTCCACCCGAGACGACGGCCGCGTTGTACCAGCCCACGTCGTCGAGGGTGCGGCCGTGGTCGAATCCGTTGCCGTCGAGGTGTTCGAATACCCATCCGACCTCGGTGTAGCGGGCGCGTCGGAGGTTGCCCGCGGTGCGGTCGTAGTAGAAGACCTGGGGGCGTCCGCCCGAGAGGATCGCGGCGGTGTCCTCACCGACGTCGTGGCCGGTACGACCGTCGGGGCCGCCGTTTCCGTCGAGGACCTCGAAGGCCCAGAACTGTCCGTTCCAGTATCCGTGGCGCAGCGTCCCGCCGAAGTCCTCGTCGTAGTAGAAGACGTGCGGACGTCCGCCGTAGAGCACCACGGAGCTGAACGTGCCGACGTCGTTGCTGGTTCGTCCGTTCGGTCCGCCGTTGCCGTCGAGTGTCTCGAAGGCCCAGAACTGGCCGTTCCAGTATCCGTGGCGGAGGTTGCTCTCGGTGGTGTCGTAGTAGAAGACGTGGGGTCGACCGCCGTAGAGAACCACGGCGTTGTAGAAGCCGACGTTGTTGGGTGTGCGTCCGTTCGGGCCGCCGTTGCCGTCGAGTGTCTCGAACGCCCAGGCGACGCCGTTGTAGTAGGCGTGGCGCAGTGCACCCGCGGTGTCGTCGTAAAAGAAGACGTGGGGTCGTCCGTTGTAGAGCACCGCCGCGTTGAACTCACCGACGTTGTTGGGTGTGCGTCCGTTGGGTCCGCCGTTGCCGTCGAGTGTCTCGAACGCCCAGGCGACACCGTTGTAGTAGGCGTGGCGCAGTGCACCGTCGGTCCCGTCGAAGTAGAAGACGTGAGGCCGTCCGCCGTAGAGCATCGCCGCGCTGTACCGACCCACGTCATGGAGCGTTCGCCCGTTGCCACCGCCGTTGCCGTCGAGCACGTCGAGGGCCCAGAACTGTCCGTTCCAGTATCCGTGGCGGAGATCCCCGTGCTCCCTGTCGTAGTAGAAGGCATGGGGTCGACCGTGGTAGACGACGGCCGCGTTGTACTCGCCGAGATCGGCGTCGACGCTCCCGTTCAGCCCGAACCCGTTGCCGTCGAGTGTCTCGAAGTTCCACTCGCACCCCGATGCGAGCAGCGCCACGAGGGCGACGGCAATCGTGAGTGAGCGCAGGTAGCGGTGTCCCACGCTTCGATGATCGGCAGGTTTGGGCCCGACTTGAAAGATGGAGCGCTTCTCATCGGGTCAGCCGAACCAGCCGTGGCGCAGGTCACCACCGGGTGCGTCCCAGTAGAAGACGTGCGGTTGGCCGTTGTACAGCACCAGGGTGTTGTGGAGACCGACGCTGTTCGTGGTGCGGCCGTTCGAACCGCCGTTGCCGTCGAGGGTCTCGAAGACCCAGGCCGATCCGTTGTAGGACGCGTGGCGAAGTTCCGCGCCCGTCTCCTTGTAGTAGAAGACCTGTGGTCGACCGCCGTAGAGCCCGGCGGCGTTGTAGCTGCCGAGGTCGGTGTCGAGGCGCCCGCCGGGTCCGCCGGCACCGTCGAGTGTCTCGAAGGCCCAGAACACGCCGTTCCAGTATGCGTGGCGCAGGTCGGCGTCCGAGGTGTCGTAGTAGAAGGCGTGTGGCCGTCCGTTGTAGAGCACGACAGCGTTGAATGTGCCGACGGCTCCGTTCGTGCGGCCGTTCGAACCACCGTTGCCGTCGAGGGTTTCGAACCCCCACGCCGAGCCGTTGTAGTAGGCGTGGCGGAGCTGTTTGTTGCTGTCGTTGCGGTAGAAGACGTGGGGCCGTCCGTTGTAGAGGAGCGCCGCGCTGTACTCGCCCACCGCAGCATCGACCCGCCCGTTCGCTCCGCCGTCGCCGTCGAGGGTCTCGAAGATCCAGGTGAACCCGTTGTAGTACGCATGGCGGAGGTCACCGGCGGTGTTCGTGTAGTAGAAGACGTGCGGTCGACCGTTGTAGAGGAGCGCTTCGCTGAAGATGCCGACGTTCGCGTCGAGTCGGCCGTTGGCTCCACCGTTGCCGTCGAGGGTCTCGAAGGCCCAGGCGGCGCCGTTGTAGTACGCGTGGCGCAGATCGCCTTTCGTGCTGTCCCAGTAGAAGACGTGCGGGCGTCCGTTGTAGAGGACGACCGAGGTGGTCCACGCGACGTCCCAGTTCACGCGCCCGTTCCCGCCCCCGCTGCCGTCGAGGGTCTCGAAGGCCCAGAACGAGCCGTTGTAGTAGCCGTGTCTCAGGTCGCCGGCGGTGTCATCGCGGTAGAAGACGTGGGGTCGACCGTTGTAGATGACCGACGACCCGAAGGTGCCGACGCCGGCATTGATCCGGCCGTTGGGTCCGTTGCTCTGGCCGTCGAGCGTCTCGAAGTTCCACTCACAGCCGGTGGCGACAAGGGCCGTGACGGCGATTCCGATGAGAAGTGTCCTGCCTGAGCGCATCAAGTTGTCCTTCGGTCAGCCGAACCAGGCGTGGCGTAGGTAGTTGTTGAGATCCTCGTGGTAGAAGACGTGGGGTCCGCCGTTGTAGATCACCACGGCGTTGTACTGACCCACGGCTTCGTTCGTTCGACCGTTCGGACCGACGCTCTGACCGTCGAGGGTTTCGAAGGCCCATGCGCTTCCGGTCCACGATGCGCGACGGAGGTCCTTCAGCGTGCTGTCGAGGTAGAAGACGTTGGGCTTCCCGCCGTAGAGAACGGCGGCGTTGTAGGTACCGACACCGCTGTTGGTGTGGCCGGGGCGACCACCGGGACCGTCGAGGGTCTCGAAGTTCCACGCCACGCCGTTGTAGTAGGCGTGGCGGAGGCTGTTGTTGTCGGAGTCGTGGTAGAAGACGTGGGGTTTCCCACCGTAGAGGACGACGGCGTTGTGGGTGCCGGTGTTGACGCGGAGCCGTCCGTTGGGACCGTTCTGGTGGCCGTCGAGTGTCTCGAACGCCCACGCGACACCGTTGTAGTAGCCGTGGCGCAGAAGGCGGTTGTCGGACTCCCAGTAGAAGATGTGGGGTCGGCCGTTGTAGAGGATCGCCGCGTTGTACTCGCCGACGGCGTTGCCGGTGCTGCCGGGCCTACCTCCGAAACCGTCGAGGGTTTCGAACGCCCACGCGACACCGTTGTAGTAGGCGTGACGCAGCGAATGGTCGTCAGAGTCGTAGTAGAAGATGTGGGGTCGGCCGTTGTAGAGGATCGTCGCCGTGTATTCCCCGACGGCGTTGCCGGTGCTGCCGGGCCTACCTCCGAAACCGTCGAGGGTTTCGAACGCCCACGCGACACCGTTGTAGTAGGCGTGACGCAGCGAATGGTCGTCAGAGTCGTAGTAGAAGATGTGAGGTCGGCCGTTGTAGAGGATCGCCGAGGAGTACGATCCGACGTCGTTGTCGGTGTGGCCGGGCTTTCCTCCTGGGCCGTCGAGTGTTTCGAAGGCCCAGAACGAGCCGTTGAAGTACGCGTGGCGCAGGGTGTCGTTGACCCCTTCCCCGTAGTAGAAGACGTGCGGGCGCCCGTTGTACATGAGTGCCGAGTTGTACCGTCCGACGCTCTCGGTGGTGCGGCCGTTGGGTCCACCGGAACCGTCGAGCGTCTCGAAGTTCCACTCGCACCCCGTGGCGACAAGGGCCGCGACAGCGATTCCGACGAGAAACGTCTTGCCTGAGCGCATCAAGGCGTCCTTCGGTCAGCCGAAGTAGGCGTGGCGAAGATCGTGGTTGGTGCTGTCCTGGTAGAAGACGTGGGGCCGGTTGTTGTACAGCACTGCCGTCGAGAAGTTCCCGACCCCCGCCGTGACGCGGCCGTTGCCACCCCCGAGGCCATCGAGGGTCTCGAAACCCCAGGCGGTGCCGGTGAAGTACGCGAGGCGCAGTGTGTTGGTGGTGTTGTCGTGGTAGAAGACTCGCGGTTTGCCGCCGTAGAGAATCGCTGAGGTCTGCGTTCCTCCGATGTTGCCCGTGATGCGCCCGTTCGGTCCGCCCATGCCGTCGAGCGTCTCGAAGGCCCACGCGACACCGTTCCAGTAGCCGTGGCGCAGGTTTGTCGCGCCGCTGTAGAACACGTGGGGCCGGCCCTTGTAGAGCACGACCTGGCTCGCGTTGCCGACGTTGGCGTCGATCTGGCCGGTCGGCCCGGTCTGGTGCCCGTCGAGTGTCTCGAACACCCACACGCTGCCGTTGTAGTAGGCGTGCCGGAGGTTTCCGTTTGTGCCGTCCTTGTAGAAGACGTGGGGTCGGAGGTTGTAGACGATCACCGACCCGTTGCCGTTCTGCACGTCTGCGTCGATGCGGCCGTTCGGGCCGTTCATGTGGCCGTCAAGGGTCTCGAAATCCCAGAAGACGCCGTTCCAGTAGCCGTGGCGCAGGTCCTTGTTGGTGATGTCGCGGTAGAAGACGTGCGGGCGCCCCTGATAGAGGAGCGCGACCGTGTACTCGCCGACATTCCCGTTCAGTCGTCCGTTCGGTCCGCCGGCGCCGTCGAGACTCTCGAAGGCCCATGACACGCCGTTGTAATAGGCGTGTCGGAGGTTTCCGTTGTTGACGTCGTAGTAGAAGACGTGCGGTCGCCCGTTGTAGAGCACCGCCGATATGTAGTCACCCACAAAGGAGTTCACGCGACCGTTCGGCCCGCCAGCGCCGTCGAGGGTTTCGAACGCCCAGAAGGACCCGTTCCAGTAGCCGTGGCGCAGGTCGTCGTTTCCCGCCGCACCGTCCGGGTCGGAGCGGTAGAAAACGTGTGGGCGGCCGTTGTAGAGGAGTGCTGCCTGGTCAGCGCCGGCCTTGTCGGCATCTTGGCCGTTCGGGCCGTTTTGGTGGCCGTCGAGGGTCTCGAAGTTCCACTCGCAGCCCGTGGCGACGAGCGCTGCGATCGCGACGCCCGTGATGATCGTCCTGACCGCGCGCATGCCTACAGACCCCCATCGTTGCAGATACCGGACGCTACGACGGCACCTCGCTGCTTGTCAACGGAGTCGGGTTCTCGGCGACGTGGACGACGGCGTCGCCGCGGCCGACCAACGGATGATTCGTCATTCCGATCACAAGACCCGGTACCGGCGCGCGGATGACGGATTCCTCGCGACCGAGCGCGTCGGTCACGATCCCGATCGTCTGTCGACGCTCGACGACCTCGCCGAGCTCGGTCTCGAGCCGCAGGATTCCGCCGCGGGGCGACCGGAGCCAACGGCTCCGGCGCGCTTCGACCACCTCACCGTCGGTCGAACCGAGTCCGGACGTCATCTCGAGCTCGTCCAGCACCGAGAGCACTCCGCGGGTACCCACCGCGATCGCCTCCTCGTCGAAGCGCTCGGCCTCGCCACCCTCGAACAACAGGACGCGCACCCCGCGTTTGGTGGCGGCCGCCCGCAGCGAGCCGTCGCGAGTCTGGGCGTGCAACACGAACGGCGCGCCGAAGCGGCCCGCGAGCTCTCTCGTGCGCTCGTCGTCGAGGTCTGCGCGGATCTGCGGGAGGTTGGAGCGGTGGTTCGATCCGGTGTGGAGGTCGATGCCGAGCTCGCAGCGGTCGACGACCTCGGTGAGAAGCAGGTGAGCCAGCTGCGACGCGAGCGAGCCGCGGCGCGAGCCGGGGAACGAGCGGTTCAGATCGCGTCGGTTCGGGAGGTAGCGGTTTCCCTCCACGAACCCGAACACGTTGACCACGGGAACAGCGATCAGCGTGCCCTCCAGGGATTCGGGTTCGATCGCCGCCAGGACGCGACGACAGATCTCGACGCCGTTGATCTCGTCGCCATGGATCGCCGCGCTGATCCACACCGTCGGGCCCGGCTCCGAACCCACGATGACGGCAACGGGAAGCGACATCCACGTTCCGGTGGGAAGACGGGCGACCGGGAGCTCCACGTCGGTACGTCGCCCGCGTGGAGCGTCGGTACCTCCGAGCCTCATGACGGAGTCCGGGGTATCGGAGGAAGGGGTCGATTCCGCGGTGTCGATCTTGGCAGCGCGCGGTCTGGCCTGGCGTTCGATGAACTCGATGATCGTGCCGGCGACGTCGACTCCGGTGGCGCGCTCGACTCCCTCGAGCCCGGGTGACGAGTTCACCTCGAGGACGACCGGACCGTGGTTTGAGCGCATCAGATCCACGCCTGCCACGTTGAGACCCATCGTGCGGGCGGAACGCACGGCGGTGCTCCTCTCCTCGGGTGTGAGCTTGACCTTCTCGATGCTGCCGCCCCTGTGGACGTTGGAACGGAACTCGCCTTCTGGCGCCGTTCGTTGCATCGCGGCGACGACCTTGCGCCCCACCACGAACGCTCTGATGTCGCTGCCGCCGGCCTCTTCGATGTACTCCTGGATGAGGATGTTCGCATCGAGCTGGCGAAACGCTTCGATGACCGCCTTCGCCGACTTGCGTGTCTCGGCGAGCACCACGCCCATGCCCTGGGTGCCCTCGAGCAGCTTGATCACGACGGGAGTACCGCCCACCGCGTCGATGAGACCGTCGATGTCGCGCGTGAAGTTCGCGAAACCCGTGACGGGCAGCCCGACACCCGCGCGGGCGAGGAGCTGAAGAGAGCGGAGCTTGTCGCGGCTGCGCGTGATCGCCTGCGACTCGTTGACCGGACGTGTTCCCGTCATCTCGAACTGTCTGACAACTGCGGCGCCGTAGAAGGTGTGAGGCGCACCGATGCGCGGGATGACGGCGTCGTACACCTCGAGGTGCTCGCCTCGGAAGATGACCGCCGGCTTGTGCGACGTGATGTTCATGTAGAGACGTAGATAGTCGACGACGCGGATCTCGTGGCCGCGTTGCTCGCCGGCCTCGACAAGCCGTCGCGTCGAGTAGAGCTTCTGGTTCCTGGAGAGGACGAGGATCTTCACGAGATCCCCTCGGGTTTGCCCATGCGAAAGGAGCGTCCCGGATCGACGAGGAAGCGTCGGCGCACGGCGTGTCGACCCAGGAGCATGCGGAAACCCATCTCGTCGCGTCGGGTCAGCGTCACCTCGATCGCAAACGTGTCTTCGCCCACCTGGATCTCCGTCGTCACGACCGGCCGGATCTCGATCTTGCCACCTGAGTTCCGGATATCGCGCCGCTCCGTGATCGGGGCTTCGACATGGATGCTCGGCGTCGACCTGCGCTGCACCGGGTGGATCTCGAAGCGCGCCACTTCGATGCCGTTGCGCTCGATTTCCTCGAGGTCGAAGGCGTGGAGCGCCGATGTTCGAGCACCCGTGTCGACCTTCGCCTTCACGAGTGCACCGCCGAGGTCGACGAGCCGGACCCACTCGCGCCAGCCGATGACCGGTTTCGGTGAGCTCACGCGCCGGCGACTGGCAGGACGCGACGATGCAGTTCAGTGCGACAGGTGGCAGTCATAGGGTGAAGGGGAAGGATAAGCGCTGGATCGGGCTGCTTCCCGACGAGGTCAGCCGAGTAGCACGCTCCACGGACGCATCAAGTGACTACCCCTACCGTGGGCCTCCGGGGACACCCGGCGGAGGTGGCGGCACCGCCGCACTCGGGCCGGCGGGGCGCGTGGCTCGTCGTCGATGCCGTCTGTCTGGTTCGGCCATCGGAGTCGCCGGGACCGCCGCGGCCGTTCAGCAGCTCGGCGAGGCCTCCGACGGTGCCGAAGAGTCCCTGCATCTCGGTGGGCAGGAAGATCTTCGTGGCGCGGCCGTCGGCCACGGCCTGGAGTGCCTCGAGGTACTTGATCGCCACGAGGTCGGGCGTGGGGTCGCCCTCGTGGATGGCGCCGAACACGTTGCGCACGGCGGAGGCCTCACCCTCGGCCACGGTCTGGCGGCGGTAGCGCTCGGCGTCGGCTACACGTTCGATGGCCTCGGCTTCACCTTCGGCTTCCAGGATCTGGCGCTGCTTGAGACCCTCGGCCTCGAGGATGTTCGACTGCTTCTCACCTTCGGCGCGGGTGATGGCCGCCTCGCGGGTTCCCTGCGCCTCGGTGACCACGGCACGCCGGGAGCGCTCGGCCTTCATCTGGTCGTGCATCGAGGCCACCACGTCGGGCGGCGGCTCGATCCGCTGGATCTCGACGCGCACGACGCGCACGCCCCACTTGTCGGTGGCGTCGTCGAGGATCTCGCGCAGACGTGTGTTGATCGTGTCGCGCGACGTGAGCGCTTCGTCGAGTTGCATGTCGCCCACGACGTTTCGGAGGTTGGTCTGGGCGAGCTTGGTGACCGCCAGCCGGAAGTTGGCCACGTTGTAGACGAGGCGGCGGGGGTCGGTGGCCTCGTAGTAGATGACAGCGTCGACCGTCACCACGACGTTGTCTTCGGTGATGACCTCCTGGGGAGGAACGTCGACGACCTGCTCGCGCATGTCGATCGTGACGAGCTTGTCGACGAACGGGATGATGAGCCGCAGGCCCGGCTCCATCGTCGAGTGGTAGCGCCCGAGACGTTCCTTCAGGCCCTTCTGGTACGGGCGGATGATCTTGACGCCCGACGCCGCCACGATGAGCAGCAACAGGGCGACGACTGCCAGAACGATGACGGCTGCCATGGGGTCCTTCCGGGGTCAGCCCGTCACTCGGGCGGAGCGGGTTCTACGGGGATGTCGGGCAGAGGTTCGTCGGGCGCGGCTTCGACGATGACGCGCGTGCCGTCGACCTGGAGCACGCGTACGGTCGTGCCTGCGGGGATCGGACGATCATCGGCGGAGGCGGCACGCCACTCCTCGCGGTCGACACGCGCCATCCCCGAGTTGCTCGGGCCGCCCGGGATGTCTTCGAGGACGACGGCAAGGCGCCCCCTCCAGCGATCAGCGCCCACGCCGGCGTTGGCGTCGGTGGTGGCCTTCTCCAGACGACGGCCGAGGGGGAACAACACGGCGAAGGAGAGCACGGACACGACGACGAACACGATCCAACTCGTGAGCACCGTGTGTCCGGCGAACGCCGTGACGCACGCGGCGAGAGCACCGATCCCGAAGGGGAGGAGGAAGAAGGTACCGACCAGCGTGATCTCGCCGACGGCGAACACGAAGGCGGCCACCAGCCAGATCCAGCGCCATGTTTCGGGGGATTCGAGATCCATGCGGCCTCCAGACCGACGATACCACCGCGTACCCGGCAAGCACCCCAGAATCCGCGGGCCGGAGCCCATGGCCGCGACAATGATCCTCTGATGACCGAGCCCGCCGTCCCGCCGCGCCTGCGGCCGCTCCTCGAGGAGAGCTCCGTCACCCAGCAGGCGGCGCGGCTACTCGGCGCGGCGGGCCACCAGTGCTTCGTGGTGGGAGGGTCGGTGCGCGACGCTCTTCTCGACCGCCCGAGTGACGACGTCGACCTCGCCACCGACGCTCGCCCCGACGCCGTGGCCGAACTACTCGGAGACTGGGCCGAGTCGATGTGGCTCCAGGGGCAGCGCTTCGGCACCGTGGGGTGCGAGCGCGAAGGCGTGCGCCTCGAGGTGACCACGTTCCGTGCCGAGGTGTACCGGCCCGAGAGCCGCAAGCCCGAGGTCGCCTACGCCGACGACATCGAGACCGATCTGTCCCGACGCGACTTCACGGTCAACGCGATGGCGGTGCGGCTCCCGGATCCGCTGCTGGTCGACCCGTTCGAGGGGGCGCTCGATCTGGTCTCGAAGCGTCTGCGCACGCCGATGGCGCCGGATATCTCCTTCGCCGACGACCCCCTGCGCATGATGAGGGCGGCGCGTTTCATCGCGGGCTACGGCCTCGAGCCCGATGCGGATCTCGTGGCCGCTGTCGAGGAGATGAGCGACCGTCTCGGCATCGTCAGCGCGGAGCGGATTCGCGACGAGTTGTCGAAGCTGCTCGTCGTGGAGGACCCGAGCCCGGGGCTCTGGTTCCTGGTGAGCACCGGTCTGTCCGACGGGTTCCTCCCGGAGCTCAACACCATGCGCCTCGAACAGGACCCGATCCATCGTCACAAGGACGTACTGGCACACACGATCGCCGTGGTCGCAAACACGAGGCCCGAGTTGCGCGTACGGCTCGCGGCGTTGCTCCACGACGTCGGGAAACCCCGCACACGCGACTTCGGTCCTCAGGGAGTGACGTTCCACCATCACGAGGTGGTGGGAGCGCGCATGGCGACCGAGCGCATGCGCGCGCTCAAGTTTCCCAACGAGCTCACCCAGGAGGTCGTCGATCTCGTCTACCTCCATCTGCGCTTCCACACCTACCGCATGGGCTGGAGCGACCGTGCGGTGCGGCGCTACGTGCGCGACGCCGGGCCGCTGCTCGACGATCTGAACCACCTCGTGCGCTGCGACTGCACGACGCGCAACCAGGCCAAGGCCCTCAAGATCTCGCGGCGCATGGACGAGTTGGAGGAGCGGATCGCGGAACTACGTGCCCAGGAGGAGATCGACGCGATCAAGCCGCCGCTCGACGGCCGCCAGGTCATGGAGCACCTCGGCCTGCCACCCGGCCGCGACGTCGGACGTGCTCTCGACCATCTCCTCGAGATCCGCCTCGACGAGGGCCCGATGGATGAAGCCGAGGCCTACGCCCGCCTCGATGTCTGGGCTCGTGAGAAGGGCATCACGGCGAACGACTGATCAGCGCCGACCGTCGCGATCCCCCGACCCATGTCAGACACCCACCTTCCGGGCGCGCCAGATGACGGTGGAGGGAACCGACTCAGCGGTGTTGCCGCTCGGCTCCTCGAGCAGCATCTCGACATGGAAGCCCGCACGGGTGAACGCCGAGAACATGTCGCCCAGGCTGCGCGGATGGAGCACGAAGCGGGCGCCGAAGCGCTCGACCACGATCGGGGTGCCCCCGCCGTAGGGCCGCCGGAGCACGGGAGTCGCGCCGGCGGGGCTGCCGCCGTCTCCTTCGAGACCCAGAGACACCGCGACCGGATGGGTGTAGGCGCACACCAACGCGCCGCTTGGTCGCAGGACGCGGTGAACCTGGCGGAGCAGCCGGTCGAGATCGTCGATCTCATTCAGCAACCCGACGCTGAGGGCCATGTCGATCGAGTCGGCACGCAGGAAGGCCAGATCGGAAGCGTCGCTGTGATGCCATTCGACCCGGACCTCCTTCTGGTCGGCGAGCGTGTGGGCGTGATTGAGGAGCGTGGAGGACGCGTCGACACCCGTGACGAACGCCCCCGCCCGCGCGAGGGCTACGGCCGATTCACCCGAACCACAACCGAGATCGAGCACCCGCTTCCTGTCGACGTCGCCCAGCAACCGGAGCTCCGACTCGTCGGGTACCGAGTGCCCGTAGTGCACGACGTCGGACGGCCACTTTTCGTCGGCCCTGTACGCGGCGGCGATCCGGTCCCAGCTCTGCGTGTTGTCGGACATGGGCCCATTGTGCCGGATACAGCGTGTGCTCGCGAGCGAAACGCGTGGAAGGGCGAGGGAGGGCGAGGGAGATCGCCGGCTCCCGGGGCAGGCGATCAGGCGGACAGCATTTCGTGGGCCGACAACGGCACCGCCACGGAGCCGAAGTCGAGCAGACTCCGGTGGAACTCGCCGAGTTCGAAACCGCCTGGATCGCGACGACGGAGTTCCTCGCGCAGCGCCAGGATTTCGGCTTTTCCGATGGCGTAGCAGATCTGATAGGTAGGTGTGGAGGTGTAGCGGCGGACCTCGGCCTCGGCGTTGGGTCTCTCCAGATCGGCGATGTTGACGAGGTAGTCCACCGCCTCGTCGAAACCGATCTCCCCCGTGTGGAGTCGCATGTCGAGCACGACGCGGGCCGCACGCCATAGCTGATCCTTGAGCTGGTAGAGGCGCAGCGGGAGGTCGTCGCCGTAGTAGCCGACCTCGGCCAGCATCTGTTCGCAGTAGAAGGCCCAACCTTCGATCGTGAGGGTCGAATCGGCGATGGTGCGGGTCAGCGACGTGTGGCGGTTCGCGTGGGTCAGTTGGAGATGGTGACCCGGGTAGCCCTCGTGGACCGCCGTGATCGTCATCCCCGGCCGCGGGTGGCCTGCAAGCCGTTCGGTGGCGTCGTCGCCCTCGGGAACCGTGACCCAGAAGATGCCGAGTTGGTCCGTCTCGAAGGGTCCCGGTGGGTCGTACGCCGCGTAGGGGAGAACCGGCACCCAAAATGACGGTGTCGGCCGTACTTCGAGGGGAGCATCGGTGAGTGGCGCCAGGCGGGTCGACTCCACGAAGGCGTACGAGCGTTCCATCTCCGAGCGGTAGCCGTCGACGAGTTGGTCGGCGGCGGGGTGGTCGTTCTTCGTCGCCGTGAGCGTGGCCCGCCAGGCGGGGTCGAGGTCCTCGAGAGCACCGAGCGTTTCGTCGACGAGGGCGAGACCGCGCGCCTCCATCTCGGCCGGCGTGTCCTTCAGGTGGTGTTCGAAACGCAGGTGCTGAGCCACGAGGCCCTCGCCGATCGCCCAGCCGCCGTCGTCTGTGGGCATGTCGTCGAGGGCTGCGGCGGTGACGTCGAGCGCGTCGGCCGCCGATCCGGCGGCGTCCATCACCGCTGAGGCAGCGGGGGAGTCTCCGAGCGCCGCGCCCAGCTCGTCGCGCAGGAACTCCGCGCCGGCTCGCGCCGACTCTGCCGCCGTGTCCGCCCAGAGCGCCGGCACGTCCGACCAGGTGTGGCGTGCATCAGCCAAGTATCCGGGCGTGGCAGCCAGTCGCGACCGCAGCGACTCCTGGCGATCCTCTACCGGCGCGAACTCGCGGAGGAGAAGGCTGAAACAACCCATGAGTGCGGTGTCGACGGCATCCGCCGGGTTGCGCCTCCACTGCTGTTCGGTCTCGAGTTCGAGCAACGCGGTGCGAGCGACGCCGTACAGTGCTTTCGCCTCGACGTCGTGGCCCGGGTCGGCGTCGCCTCCCATCGTCGGGTCCACGTACGCGGCGAGCTCGGCGAGCAACCCCGACACATCCCCGGCGTATTCGTCGAACACGACCGGGTCATACCCGCCGAGATCCCCATCGTGTGCGTGTCGTCCGAGCGCGGTGGCGGTCACGGGGAACGTGTCGCAGAGAATGTCCAGGTACTCGCCGGTCAGTTCGTCGACACTGCGCATGGACGCACCGTACCCGGCGGGATGAGGCACATCGGGGCGACGCTGTGTCCGGCGCCGGTACACTGCCGGGCGTGCCGTCGACGGACTACGCGCTGGCCAAGCGGGTGGTGCTCCGCGACTTCCGCCGGGGCGAGCTCCGACGCGACGAGGTGTGCGACGCCCATCCCGAACTCCTCCGGGCCGCGCGCCACATCGGCACCGACGCCGGTTCCGACTGCCCCGTGTGTGGAAGCGATCAGCTGCGTCTGGTCTCCTACGTGTACGGCGACGGCTTGAAACGCGCCAACGGCACATGCATCAGCCATGACCGTGAGCTCGCACGCCTGGGTGACTCGGTCGACGAGTTCGCCCGGTACGTCGTGGAGGTCTGCATCGGGTGTTCGTGGAACCACCTGATGCAACGTCACCTCATGGGTCGTCGTCACGCCGGCTGAGTCCCAGCCTGGCTGAAACCCACGCCGGCTGAGCCCCACGCCGGCTGACGAAGTAACCTGGGAATCGCCGCCGGGAGCCGCACGAGCCCTGGACGGTGGAGGAATCCGATGGCTTCGATCGGAGCGCCCGCGATCAGCGCGCGCAAGGCGGACGGCACCCCGTTGGTGATGGTCACGGCGTATGACGCGCCCACCGCACGCATCGCGGATGCCGCCGGGGTCGACATGATCCTGGTCGGCGACTCCGTGGCCATGGTGGTGCTGGGCTACGACGACACCCTCCAGGTCACGATCGACGACATGGCCCACCACACGGCCGCCGTCGCCCGTTCGCGGCCCGACGCACTCGTCGTCGGCGACCTGCCCTGGCTCAGCTACCACGTGTCGCGTGAAGAGACCGTGCGCAACGCCGCCGCGCTCGTCCGAGCGGGTGCCGGCGCGGTGAAGCTCGAGGGTGGCGCCAAGAGGCTCGAGTCGGTGGAGGCGATCCTCGATCTCGAGATCCCCGTCATGGGGCATCTCGGGCTGACGCCCCAGTCCATCCACGCCTTCGGAGGCTTCAAGGTGCAGGGCAAACAGCTTGACGCCGCGCAGCGCATCGTCGACGACGCCGTGGCGCTCGCAGACGCCGGAGCTTTCGCGATCGTGTTGGAGTGTGTGCCCGACGCCGTGGCCCGAGTCGTCACCGATGCGGTCGACGTACCGACGATCGGTATCGGGGCCGGGCGGCACTGCGACGGTCAGGTGCTCGTGATGCACGATCTCCTGGGTCTCGAAGACCGGATCACGCCGAAGTTCGTGCGGCGCTACGCCGAGCTCGGCCGCGACGGTACCGACGCGGTGGCAGCTTTCGCCGCCGATGTCCGTGCCGGTCGGTTCCCTTCCGCCGAGGAGACCTACCACCTCGCCGACGACGTGGCGGAAGCGCTCGGGCTCTACGGCTCGGCTCCCGGTCGACGCCTGAGCAGCGCCCGACCCGTGCGCATCGTGATCGCCGTGTGGGCGGTCGCGCTCGCGGTCGCGCTCACAGGTTGCGGTGGCTCCACGAGTGATCCGACGGGCGAGAGCGGGTCGTTCCCGGTCACGGGCACCGCGGACGCCCCGTTCGAGGACTTCGGCGAGGCCGGCGTGACCGTGGGCGGCGAGTCGCTGCGCCTGCTGGTGGCCGCCACCCCCGAGCAGAGGTCGCAGGGCCTGCGCGGCGTGGAAGACCTCGACGACTACGACGGCATGGCGTTCGTGTACCCCCAGCCCGGTCCGGCCACGTTCACGATGGCCGACACGCTGATCTCCCTCGACATCGGTTTCTACGATGGAGCGGGGGACCTCGTGAACCGCCTCGAGATGGAGCCCTGTACCGGTACGGACGCCACCTGTCCGCGCTATCCCTCCGGAGGGGACTTCCTCGTGGCGGTGGAGATGCCGGCCGGCGAGCTGCCCGAGGGATCCCTCGGGGCGTAGGGGCTCGGGCGTAGGGGTAGTGCGTCAATAAGGTCCGCACAGCGGACCTTATTGACGCACCTGGACTTTCGGGAGGCGGCTGCTAGCCTGACCGCTTGGTACCGGTTCTCGGTACCTGACAATCGATTCTGCTCCGGCGCCGGTGTAGACGTCGCGGTGTAGACACCGCGAATGTAGACACCGCGACGACCGGAGCCCGCACCCCCATCTGCGGGTGGGGACGGTCCAAAGGAGGTACGGCACATGAGGCCGTACGAGGTCATGGTCATTTTCGACGCGAACCTGGATGAGGAGCAGATCCGGGCCGACGTCGAATCCCGTCGCCAGACCCTCGAGAGCCGCGGAGCGGATCTCGGGTACGTCGACTATTGGGGCAAGCGTCGATTCGCCTACGAGATCGACCACCGCAAGGAGGGCTACTACGTGGTCCTCCAGGCGATGGCCGAGCCCGACGCGATGGACGAACTGCACCGGGCACTTTCCCTCGCCGACGACGTCATCCGGCACAAGGTCCTGCGTGTGCCCGAGGAGGCCTACGGGCCTCCGGCGGCGATGCAGACAACGGCCGGCGAGTAGTCGGTCCCGACTTTCCTCGCTTTCCCCGCCGAGTAGCTGACACCCAGACGCGCGAGGACGCGTCGGAGAGGACTGATCATGGCAACAGGAAACTCGATCACCGTTGTGGGGAACATCACCCGCGACCCGGAGCTCCGCTTCACGCCGAGCGGTGCGGCCAAGGCGAACTTCGGTGTGGCCGTCAATCGGCGTTGGCAGAACCGCCAGACCCAGGAGTGGGAAGAGGCCGTGAGCTTCTTCAACGTCGTGTGCTGGCGTGAGATGGCCGAGAACGTCGCCGAGTCGCTGCCGAAGGGTGCGCGGGTCGTCGTGACCGGCCGGCTGGATCAGCGTTCCTGGGAGACCGACCAGGGCGAGAAGCGCTCGACCGTCGAGATCAACGCGGACGAGGTCGGCCCGAGCCTGCGCTGGGCCACCGCCGAGGTCACCAAGAACGAGCGCCGAAGCGGCGGCGATTTCGGCAGCGGTGGCGGTAGCGGGAACTCCGGCGGCGGTGCTCCGGTGGGGGGTGCAGGTGGCGGTGGTGCAGGCGGCGGTGGTGCAGGCGCCGCCACCGACGATTTCGGCGAAGAGCCCTTCTAGCGGAGCCGGCTGTCCGGTCACCGAACCCACGAGGAACGAGCGATGGCACGTAAGAAGAACAAGCAGCCCCCGAAGAAGGACCTGAAGCCGCGCAAGGTGAAGGTGTCGGTCCTCACGACCGAGAGCATCACCTACGTCGACTACAAGGACATCAACCTGCTACGGCGGTTCATGTCCGAACGCGCCAAGATCCGTGGACGCCGGGTCACGGGCAACAACGCCCGGCAGCAGCGCCAGGTGGCCCGCGCCATTCGTGTCGCCCGCGAGATGGCGTTGCTTCCGTACCAGGTGCGTCAGGTCACCCAGCGCGGCGGGAAGCGTCGTCGTGACCGCGATTCGCGCGACGAGGCGACACTCCCGACGCCGTCGGCTCCGCCTCCGCCTCCCACGGGTTCGCCCGACAGCGCCGACGTTCCTGTCGACGAGGTCTTGGCCGACGAGGTGTCGACCGACGCTCCCGCCACCGAGGCTCCGGCCACCGAGGCTCCGTCCACCGAGGCTCCTGCCACCGAGGCTCCTGCCACCGAGGCTCCCGCGGAGCCCACGGATGTGGTGCCGACAGAAGCGGCGACAGATACGGCGACAGACGCGGCAGAGGGCCAGGCGACGGAAGGACAGGAGTCGTGAAGGTCCTCTTGCGAGATGATGTCGAGCACCTGGGTCGCAAAGGCGATCTCGTCGACGTCGCCGACGGGTATGCACGCAACTACCTCATGCCTCGCGGGTTCGCCATGGCGGCCACGAAGGGCACGGTTCGCCAGGCCGAGGCCATGCGGCGTAGCCGTGAGGCCCGCGAGGTGCGCGAACGCGAAGCGGCCGAAGAGTTGAGTGGGCGTCTGGCGTCGGCTCCCGTCGTCGTCACGGCCCGCGCCGGCGAGGAAGGCAAACTCTTCGGTTCGATCACGACCACCGAGATCGCGACGGTGCTCACCGAGCGCGTCGGGGTCGAGATCGACCGCCGCAAGCTCGAGCTCGACGAGCCGATCAAGGATCTCGGTACCACTGAGGTGCGGCTCCGCCTGCACCCCGACGTCGAGGCCGTGATCAGCGTCGAGGTCGTCGCGGAGTGACCCCGACCGGGTCGGTGTCGTGAACCCCGGCGCATCCCCGAGCACGATCAGGGTGGCACCGTGAGCCTCGTTGCCGTCGAACGCCCGCGACCGCATGTGGCGGTGGTGCGTCTCGATCATCCCGATCATCTCAACTCCATGAGCTTCGATCTCGTGGGCGACTTCTACGCGTCGCTCAGCGAGGTGGGTGACGACAACGATGTCTGGGTCGTCGTGCTCACCGGAGCGGGCAGGAGTTTCTGCTCCGGTCTCGAGCTCGAAGATTTCGGCGACATCCCCGGAAGCGACGGGCTCGGACTCGCGTGTCTCGGGATGAAGGCGATCTCTTTCATGTCGGGCGTGGTCCCGGCGATGCGTGCACTACCTCAGCCCGTGATCGCTGCCGTCAACGGTCCCGCCTACGGGGGCGGCATGTGTATGACGCTCGGCGCCGACATCCGACTTGCCGACGAGACGGCGGTGTTCTGTGGAGCAGGCGTCGTGAACGGGCTCACCGCCGCCGAGCTCGGTGCCACGTTTCTTCTCCCGAGACTCATCGGAGCGTCGCGCTCGGCGGAGCTTCTGTTGACGGGCCGTCGGGTCGACGCCGACGAAGCGGAGAGGATCGGTCTCGTCTCACGGGTTCTTCCCGCAGGCGAGGTCGTGGAGGCGGCGCTCGACATGGCAGACGACATGTGTCGCCTCAGCCCCTTCGGCATCATGATGACCAAGGAAGTCCTGTGGGCGAACCTGGAGGCCGGGAGCCTCACGGCGGCCATCGATCTCGAGAACCGGACCCAGCTCCTGGCGGGCCACACGGGCAACCTCGACGAGGCCCGCGCGGCGTTCCGCGAAGGCCGCCCACCGGTGTTCACCGAATAGCTCCGGAGGCATGGTTCCCGAGAATAGCTCCGGAGGCATGGTTCCGGGAATGGTCGGGGTGCCCTGGCACGGACCGACGTAGGTGTCACACCCGGCGTGCAGACTTCGGAGTATGTGTCGTCCACCGGCCTGTGGAGAACAGGGAGACTTTTCCACAGGGAAATCCCCGGAAATATCGGGGTTTCACCACTTACAGCCCACAGGGTGTTGGTGTCAGGATCAGTCTCCGGTCCGATGGATCCGTAGGGGGGAGTGAGGGTGGTCCAGGCAATCGACGACGCGCGCCGTCGCCGCGAGGACGGGCTGCGAACCCCTCCCCACAACCTCGAGGTCGAGGAGTCGCTGATCGGTGCGATGCTGCTGTCGCGCGACGCCATCACGGCAGCGGGCGAGCGCCGCCTGAACACCTCCGACTTCTACAAGCCGGCGCACGGTCACGTCTTCGAGGCGATCATGGCCCTCTACGGCCAGGGTGAACCTGTCGACCCGGTCACCATCGCCGAGGAACTACGTCGCGTCGGGCTACTCGACGCCATCGGCGGCAAGGCCGCCCTCGTCACTCTCCAGGCCAATACGCCGGCGTCGGCGAACGCCGGTCACTACGCCGGAATCGTCAGTGAACTGGCACTCATGCGGCGCCTGATCGCGGTGGGAGGCGAGATCGCCGAGATGGGTTACGTGTCCACCGACAGCGTGACCGACACGCTGGACCGTGCCGAATCGCTCGTCTACGACGTGGCCGGTGGTCGTGTCACCGACCCGGTCGACCTGCACACGTCACTCGAAGACACGCTCGACCAGCTGGAGTACCTCTACGACCGCGAAGGCGACATCACCGGCGTTCCCACCGGATACGAAGAGCTCGACAACGTCCTATTGGGTCTCCAACCCTCCTCACTCGTGATCGTGGCGGCGCGCCCCGGTATGGGAAAGAGCGCGCTCGCTCTCGGAGCGGCGCGCAACGTTGCGCTCACGCAGCGGCGACCGGTGCTGTTCTTCTCGCTCGAAATGGGTCACCTCGAGCTCACCAAGCGGCTGCTCGCCAGCGAAGCGCGTGTCGACTCGAAGAAGCTGGCCACGGGGAACATCCCCGAAGCCGACTGGACGCGCCTCTCGCATGCCGTCGGACGCCTCGCCGAAGCACCGCTTCTCATCGACGACAACCCACACTGCACCGTGATGGAGATGCGCGCCAAGGCCCGGCGGATTCGTGCCCGCTACGGAGATCTTGCTCTCGTCGTGGTCGACTACATCCAGCTGATGAGCAGCAGCGGCTCAGCCGAGAACCGCCAGATCGAGGTCTCGGAGATGAGCAGGAGCCTCAAGATCCTCGCCCGCGAGCTCGAAACGCCGGTGATGGCGCTCTCGCAGCTCAACCGCCAGCTCGAGTACCGCCAGGACAAGCGCCCCGTGCTCGCCGACCTGCGGGAGTCGGGCAGCCTCGAACAGGACGCGGATGTCGTGTGCTTCATCTACCGCGATGAGGTCTACAACCCCGAGTCCGACGACCGGGGCATCGCCGAGGTGATCGTGGGCAAGCACAGGAACGGACCCACCGACTCG
The DNA here is from genome assembly GCA_963704035.1 of uncultured Actinomycetes bacterium. Classification (GTDB taxonomy): domain Bacteria; phylum Actinomycetota; class Acidimicrobiia; order IMCC26256; family JAOSJL01; genus JAOSJL01. The sequence goes on from CAVPGR010000004.1 coordinate 1,130,630, forward strand.
GTGCGGCTCGCCTTCATTCCCCAGTTCACCCAGTTCGCCAACATGGCCCGCGACTAAGTTCGTACCAATCGATCGCTCAGACAGGAGCCCCGATGCCACCGATGAGACGCGGCATGCGCCGCACAGCTCGCCGGACCTCACGACGCACCAGTCGTCGGATGAACCGACGCATGGACCGCCGCGACCAGGCCGCCACCGACCAGGCTGCCACCGACCAGCAGTCTCAGCAGGCACCGCCTCCTGCGGCCGGGGGCGACGACGACATCGCCAAGCTCCAGGATCTGGCCAAGTTGCACGACCAGGGCGTTCTCAGCGACGAGGAGTTCGCCGCGGCGAAAGCCAAGGTCCTGAGCTGAGTCCCTGGCGAGCTCAGAAGAGGCGGAGCGATCCGTCGTCGGTGCCACGCAGCGTGTCGAGGTCGACCTCCACGCAGTCGATGTTGCGGCTCTCGGCGAACACCCTGGCCTGAGGCTTGATCTCCGGTGCGACGTACATGGCCCGCACCGGAGCGAGGGACGGATCGCGTTCGAGGCGTTCGCGGTAGCGCAGGAGTTGTTCGACGCCGGCGATCTCGCCGACGCGTTTGATCTCGACAGCAACGGTCCCGCCGTCGCCGTCGCGGCAGAGAAGATCCACCGGACCGATGTCAGTTGGATACTCGCGTCGGACGAGCTCGAGGTCGTGCCGCAGGAGCTGCACGCGATCGGCGATCAGCGCCTGGAGCTCCTTCTCCACGCCTTCCTTTTCGAGGCCGGGGTCCTCGCCCAACTCCGTCGTGTGGTCGGAGAGCACCTCGTGGATCGTGATCCGCAGCTCTTCACCGTGCTTGTTGCGTACGACGAGACCGTCGTCGGTCTCGGTGACGGTGCACGGCGGTGTCATCCAGTTCAGCGGCTTGTACGCCTTGGCGTCCGAGTGCACGGCGACGGACCCGTCGGCCTTGCACATCACGAGGCGCGGCGCGCGGGCGAGACGGGCGCCGAGCCGCCCGTCGTACTCGACTTCGCAGTCCGCCACGATCAACCGCATGCTTCCTTGCCTCGCCTCGGGCGGCGCAGGGTACCTGTTCCCGTTTCCTCGCCTCGGGCCTACCGGACGGTAGGCGATGCGGTGGACGAAGTTGGCGTGTTCCCGTTTGCTCGTCTCGGGCAGCGCAGGATACCTGCGCTGCTTCCCCTCGCCTCGCGTCTCTGCGAAAATGGCGGGATGCACGACGTGCGTCTGCCGGCGATCCGGCTCCCGAAGGGGCTTCCCACGCGGCTTCCCAAGGCGTCGCCGCGCGCGGTGGCCCTCGGAGTGCCTGCTGCTGCGGTGGGAGCGATGGCGGCGGTGGGCGCCCAGGCCTGGTGGGTCGCGAACCGCAACCTCCCGGAGTTCGAGGAGCTCGACCCGAGTGGCACGTTCGGGGATCCGCAGCTTCCTCCCGTACGGATCACGATGCTCGGCGACAGCAGTATCACCGCGCCCGGCCTCGACGATCCCGACGACATCTGGATCCGTCAGATCGCGCATCGTCTCGCCACGAGCTACCGCGTCGAGATCGTGAACCACGCCAAGAGCGGAGCGCGCGCGCGTGACGTGTTCGAGAACCAGGTCGGGCCCGCAACGGCCGAGCGCGGTGACGTGGCGGTCGTGTCGGTCGGGGCCAACGACGCAGTACGTGGCACGTCGATGAGCCTGGTCGAGTTGTTGATCGAGGAGATCGTCACCGAGTTGCGACTCCACCACGCGGCGGTCGTGCTCTGTGGTGTGGGCGACCTCGGCGACTGTCCGCGGCTGCCGTTCCCCCTGGCTGCCATTGCCGGCGAGCGGTGTCGTGCAGCCAACGGCGTTCACGAACGTGTCGCCGAGCGGGTCGATGGCGTCGTACGCGCCCCGCTGCGTGAGGAGTGCACGGAGCGCTTCCGCGACCCTGGCCTCTACTCGCCGGACCTGTTCCACCCGAACGCGGCCGGACACGCCGTGTGGGCCGACGCGGCCTTTCCGGTGATCGCCGACGCGGTGCGCACGACCGTTCGTGACCGATCAACGGCACGCTGAGTGTCGATGTTCCGGTGGTTCTCGGCCGCTGTGGCGGCCGGCCTGGTCCTGACGGCCTGTGCTGACTCCGTCGACCCGGCGATCCCCGAACCGCACGACCGCTCCGGACGTCTCGAGGGGACGAACGACGCCTCTGGCGCCTCCGACTCCCGCTCCGACTTCCTGGCCCTCTACGGGCAGAGTCTCCTCGGCGGAGCGCGGGTGGAATTCGACTACGAGCGCAGCATCGACGGCGAGGTGGTGCTCGCCGGAACCGAGACCGAGATCACCCTCGACGACATGCAGGTCATTGTGGGAATCAGCGGACTCACCTACTGGAGTGGCAACCAGAAGGTCTCCTGTTCCGATTTCGACGGCGAGCGCCAGTGCCTCGCTCCGGAGACCGTCGACACCTATTTCGAACGCTCCGCGCGCCTCCACGAGCGTGTGACCGAAAGAACGGCGGAGGAGGGAGATCTCGTGGTGACCGAGATCGAGGGTCTCGAGGTGCTCGGGGTGTCCACGCGGTGCTTCGAGGTGAGCTCGATCGAGAGTGTCGGTGTGGGCGATGACCGTGTAGCTGTCCGGACGGAGAGCTGTTTCGATTCCGTCGGCCTCATGCTGGCCCGTCTGTCCGACAGGCAGGGTGACGGGCAGGGCATCGTCGACTCCTGGGTGGCGACGTCGACGGCTCCGGCAACGCTCCCGGAATTCGTCGACGTTCTCTCCCGCTATCCGCTCCAGTCCGTCACGGGTTCGCCGGAGTCGGGGCGCCTTCCGGAGCTCACGTAGCGTTCCGAGCGTGGACTTCTACGATGACCTCCTGGTCCAGCTGCTCGCTGCCCTCGGCGCTGCCCTGTTTCTCGGCAACGGGCTGGCGCTGGCGCGTCGTCGTGCCGACGCCCGGGCCGCCGCGACAGGACGGGCTCGCAACGAGGGAAAGCGTTCGGCCCACCAGAGCGACGAAGACCTGACCCAGGCTCCGGTACTCCGTAGCGTGGTCTACATGGTCGTGGGTCTCGTCGTGATGCTGGCAGCGATCGGCTCACTCGTCGCGTAGCACTAGGCCACGCGTGAGAAGTGCATGACGCCCGTGCCGGTGCTTCCGGACGTCTGTGAGAAGCCGTTGCTCTCGAGTACGGCCACCGACGCGGTCAGGTGAGGCAGGGTCTCCGCGTCCACCCGGCGCACGCGCCCGCTCCCGAATGCCCAGGCGACGAGAGCGCCGACGGCCTCAGTGGCGTAGCCGCGGCGTTGAGAACCGGGAACCACCGCGTACGCGAGATCCACACGGCCGGCTTCGGGACGACCGCCAAAACCGCCGAAGCCGACGAGCGATGCCGTCGGCGTGTCCTGGGCGACCCAGTACCAGGGGAGCCATCCGACGAGAGCAGGGTCGGCTTCGAGCATCGCGCACAGTGCCGGACGGTCCGCGGCGGCGATGTCGGGCGGCCAGTCGTCGGACACGCCGGCGCCGAGTTCCCGACTCAACGTCTCGGGGCCCTCGAGGTCGGCTCGGAGATGACGGGCCGAGGATGGGACGAGGCGCATCCGGGCGGTGCAGAGCGCGTTGCGCCCCAGCCCGGGTGTGCCGGTGAGGGTCGGTACGGCGCTGAGATGTGCCACAACCCCCTGATCGGCCGTCGTGTCGGCACCTTGAGGGTCACCGGAGGAATCCCCGGGTGACCACGGACCGTGGACCTCCATACTGGAGGCCATGGCCACGCTGGACCCCGCCGACTCCGCAGTGGCTACGGGTCTCTCCCACCGGGTGCAGGCCGCCGCCCGGCGCCAGCCTCTCGTCCTCATCGCCATCGGGGTGTTCTGTTACAGCATGGGGCCGGTCATGGTCTCGGCCTCGAACGTTCCCGGACCGGTGCTGTCCTTTTACCGACTCTGGTTCGGTGTGCTGGCCTTCGGGGTCCTGACCGCCGTCTACATCCGTCGCACGGGCCGGCGCCCCGACCGCGCTGGCCTCACCTGGGCGCTGAAGGCGGGCGTCGCCTTCGGAATCCACCAGCTCATGTTCATGACGGCCATCAAGGCGACGTCGGTGGTCGACGTCACTCTCATGGCGAGCCTGTCGCCGGTCATCGTCGGTGTGCTCGCCGTCCCGATGTTCAACGAGCGCACGGGCGTGCCCTTTCGGCTCTGGTCGGGTGTGGCGATCGCGGGGTCGGCCCTGGTGGTCGTGTCCGGATCGTCGGGTCCCGACGGTGACCTGGGCGGGATGCTGCTGGCGGCGACCAACGTCTTGTTCTTCGCTCTGTTCTTCATGTTCTCGAAACAGGGTCGCGAACACATCGACGTGGTGCCGTTCCTGTTCGGAGTGATGACGGTGGCGGCGATCACCGTGTCGGGCTTCGTGTTCGCCACCGGCGAGGCCGTGGGCGGGATCGACGGGAAGTCGCTGCTTCTCGCCGCCGGCATCGCGTTCGTGCCCGGACTGATCGGTCACTTCGTCATGACGTGGCCACTGGCCTGGGTTCCGGCGAACATCCCGCCCGTCATGCGCCTCGCGACCCCGCTGATCGCCGGCGTCACCGCCTGGGTCGTGCTGGGGCAGTCGATCAACGCCGCTCAGATCCTCGCAGGCCTGCTCACACTCGCCGGCGTTCTCGGAGCGGTGCTCTCTCCCGCCGGTCGCCGCCTCGCCGAGGAGGCCGCCGTCGAGGTCGAGGACTGACTCGGACCAGGGCGGTCAGTGAGCTAGCGTCCTCGTCCGTGGGTTCGGTGGAGTCCCCGGTCGGGGGGCTGAGAGGCCTCGATGCTGCGAGCTCGCATCCTGGGAGGTGGATCCGCCTACGGGCGAGAGCCGTCGAGCTGACCGCGGCCAGCAGTCGACGCGATCTTCGACGCGGCAGTGACGGGTCGCGACGTGGATGACGACGTCGTAGGACGACGTCCCGTGTCGGACACGCAGTGGAGATTCTCCGTGACGGTGCGACGGAAAACGGCGGTCGAGCCACCCCAGCGACGTAGCCGTGACAAGGCGAGGGTCTGGTGAATTCGCTCGAAGTCGAGCAGACATCTACGAGCCGGCCGACAGACTCCGAAGGCGTGTCACCGAAGACAGACGATCTCCTCACAGTCATCGGAGGCCGACGCCAGGAGTCCGATGTCTCTGCAACGCGGCGGCGGTCCTCATGCTTCCCGAGCCACCCGGGAGGCAAGCCCGAGGACGGCCTCGAGGTCGGCGAGAACTCGACCTCGAGGCTCTGGCCCGAGTGTTCGAGGGCGTCGTACGTGTGGCGCTCGGCGACCGTACGCCTACTACGCCGTCACCGGCGCCGAACGGATCACCCGAAGCGGAGACAATCGCTACGGATCGACGACAGTCTCGGAGGCGAGGACCGGGCCGCCTGCAGCTCGTCGCCAGCGAGGTCGAGGAATGCCTGACCGAAGCGGCCGCCGTTCCGGGCAGGGGACGCCGCGGTGCTGCGTCGGCTCGGGCGTCGGAGCGTCACGCCCATGCACGTACGCTCCCGTAAGGGACACGCGTTCGCGCGCGGTCGGGACAGGACATGCCGGGAACGCCTCGAGGCACAGCGAGCAATCGCCGCGGAGCCGGCCGCCATCTTCGACGTTCTGCGAGATCCTCAGGGTCACGTGGCGATCGACGGGTCGGGCATGTTGATGTGGGCAGAGGGCGAGCCGGCCACCGCGGTCGACGACCGCTTCGTTATGCACATGGATCGTGACTCCCTGCGTGACTTCGACCTGGGCGAGTACGACGTGACGGTCATCATCACGAAGTACGACCAGGACACCGAGATCGCCTGGACGATCGACGGCAACATTCAACCTCCGCTCGGCCATGTCTACGGGTACCGCCTCGAGGCGATCGACGGTGGAACACTCGTCACCTCGTACTACGACTGGTCGGAGATCCATCCCGACTATCGGGACGCCGGGATCTTCCCCGTCATCAAGGAGACCGGGCTGCTCGCGACGCTCGGCATCCTCGCCCGTACCGTGGCGCCCGGAAAGAGCCGCCCCGGCGCGTAATCCCGGCCGACCGGTCTGTGACGGCGCCCGGCTTCTGACGGCAGAGACCGCGCACCGTGCTCATCATGATGTTATGATGTTGTGATGCGCACGACGGTGGAAATCGACGACGACGTTTTGGCAGCCGCCCGGACACTCGCAGCAGAGCGGGGGATCAGCCTTGGTCTGGCCTTGTCGGAGCTCGCCCGCGAAGGGCTGCGCCCGGTCGCTTCCCAGACCGAAGGCGGTCTCCCGGTGTTCGCGGTCAGTGCCGATGCACCGGTGATGACACCGGAGGACGTCAGCAGTGCGCTCGAGGAGTCGTGACCGCGCTCCTCGACGTCAATGTCATCGTGGCGCTGGCATGGCCGAACCACCTCCATCATCGAGCGGCCACGAAGTGGTTCAGGGGGAATCACGAGCGCGGATGGGCGACCTGCCCCGTGACCGAGACCGGCTTTGTTCGCGTGTCGTCCAACCGGCGAGTGTTTCGGGACGCACGAAGTCCGGCCGAGGCGATCCGGATTCTGCGGCAGTGGCGCGAGCTACCCGGCCACGAGTTCTGGGCCGACGACGTGTCGATCGCCGACTGCGACGACATCGACCTCGATCGGATCCTCGGCTACCGACAGGTGACCGACGCGCATCTCCTGGCGTTGGCTGTCCGTAACGGCGGACCCCTCGTGAGTTTCGACGGAGCGTTGCCTACCCTCACCGACAACGACGATGCGCTGGTCCTGCTGCGAGTCTGAGCGGAACTGCGGTGCGGACTTCCGGTGAGGAGCTCTTCCCGCGGTAGGTCGTGAAACCGGCCCTGACCTGGACCGCTACATCGGAGCGGGTGACGAGAATCGAACTCGCGTTCTCAGCTTGGGAAGCTGATGTTCTACCCCTGAACTACACCCACGTGTGGGGGCGCAGAGTACCAAGAGGACGCAGGTGGATGAGTGCGTCCGGTGGCTGCATGTGTCCTCAGGGATCCGAGAATCCAAGTTACCAACAGAGTGCCGGCTACTTACCGACACTCTGTTCGGTAAGTAGCATTTCTCGAAATGGCGACACGTGAGCGCGAACGCCACCGTTCGCGCGATCCTCGACGCGGCCGTCGTGAGGCAAGGAGCGCCGGGTCTCACAAGCGAGGCGCTGGGCAGCCGAAGCCGGGTTGAGCCGCGGAGCCCTCTACCACCACTTCGAGGCTGTGAACGGTGTCGTTGCTGCGCTGTATGACGACGTGTCGTTCGGAATCGTCCTCCAGGCGGGACGCGAGAGCGCCGATGTCGCCGACCCGGTCGAGAGGCTTCTGGCTGGGTGCCGAGCGTGGCTCAAGCGGGTCAGGCGTCCTGCTGTGCGGTCGGTGCTGCTCGACGTGGGACCGCAGATTCTGGGCTGGGAACGCTGCCGCGAGATCGAGGATCGCCACAGCCTGCTCAGCCTGACCGCAGCGGTGAGTGCCGCAACCGAAGCCGGTCTCCTGGATCCGCCGTCGCCCGAACTGCTCGCCCGGATTCTCAATGCCGTCATCGGCGAGCTGGCCCTCGCCGGAACGGATCCCGACGACGCCGACGCGGCGCTGGCAGCGATCGTGGACGGATTCCGATCCACCGGTAGTGTGCCGGACCGATGATTCTCTCCGACAAGACACTGCGCGAAGAGCTCGAGGCGGGGCGCATCGTCATCGAACCGCTCGACCTGGGAATGGTTCAGCCCTCGTCGGTCGATCTGCACGTCGACAGCTTCTTTCGCGTCTTCCGCAACGACACGACGCCCTACATCGACCCGAAGGAACCGCAGGAGGACCTCACCGAACTCGTGGAGGTCCCCGAGGACGGCTCCTTCATCCTCCATCCGGGGGAGTTCGTCCTCGGCTCGACCCTCGAGCGCGTCGCGCTGCCGAACGATCTGGTCGCCAGACTCGAAGGGAAGTCGAGTCTGGGCCGACTCGGCCTGCTCATTCACAGCACCGCGGGCTTCGTCGATGCAGGTTGGGACGGCCATCTCACGCTGGAGCTGTCCAACGTCGCCAACCTTCCGATCGCCATCTACCCGGGCATGAAGATCGGCCAGATCAGCTTCATCCGGATGACGACCGAGGCCGACGATCCCTACGGGTCCACGTCGAAGGGCTCCAAGTACCAGGGCCAGCGCGGCCCGACGCCGAGCCGCTACTACCTGAACTTCGACCAGGACTGAAGTCGGGTCGGAGCCGGGCTCAGAGGCCGAGCTCGGCCTCGCCCGTGCCGGCGGGGGCCCGCTCGGTGACCGGGGCGTTCAGCGCGTCGAGCATCACCATCGAGATGTCCTGCACGACGACCTCTTCGTCCTTGCCCTTCTCGCGCACGCCGTCGTCCATCATCACGTAGCAGAAGGGACATGCCGTGGCGATGCGGTCGGCGCCCGTGGCGAGGGCCTCCTCGGTGCGTTCGATGTTGATCTTCTTGCCGGTGTGCTCCTCCATCCACATCCGCGCACCGCCCGCGCCGCAGCACAGGCCTCGCGTGCCGTTGCGCGGCATCTCGACCACGTCGACACCGCCGATGGAAGCGACCACCTCGCGGGGCGCCATGTAGACGTCGTTGTGGCGACCCAGGTAGCAGGAGTCGTGGTAGGCGACACGTTCGGCGAGGTTCGTGCCGCTCATGTCGAGTGCGCCCGTCTCCACGAGCTCGCTCAGGAGTTGTGAGTGGTGGACGACCTCGTAGTTCCCGCCCCAGTCGGGATACTCGTTGCGCATCGTGTTGAAGCAGTGCGGGCACTGGGTGACGATCTTCTTCACGCCGAGACCGTTCAGGGTCTCGACGTTCTGCATGGCGAGCATCTGGAACAGGTACTCGTTGCCCGAGCGCCGGGCCGGGTCTCCCGTGCAGAGCTCGCTGGGGCCGAGGATCGCGAAGTCGACCCCGGCGCGCTGGAGCAGTGTCGCGATGGCCTCGGTGACCTTCTTGTTGCGGTCGTCGAACGATCCGGTACAGCCCACCCAGTAGAGGTACTCGTGGTCGAGGTCGCCCGACGACGGATCGACGATCACGACCTCGTCGTCGAGGTTCTCGGCCCAGTCGCCGCGCTCGGACTGGTTCATCCCCCACACGTTCTGCTGGTTCTCGAGCGCCCGGTAGGCGGTGCCGAGCTCGGTGGGGAAGTCGCTCTCCATGAGCGACAGGTAGCGGCGCATGTCGAGGATCTTGTCGAGGATCTCGATGTTGACCGGGCAGATGTCGTCGCACGCCTTGCACGAGGTGCAGCGACCAGACCTCCTCGGTGCTCACCCGCTCGAACACCGAGTTCGCCGTGACCGTGATCTCGGGAACCGTGCCGATGGGCGGCGACACCTTCGGGTCGCCCGTGGCGTCCATCACCTCGCCGACCTTGAGAACGATCTCGCGGGGATCGAGCGGCTTGCCGGTGAGATGGGCCGGGCACACCGACGTGCAACGGCCGCACATCGTGCAGGCGTCGGTGTCGAAGAGCTGCTTCCAGGTGAAGTCCTCGACCGTCACGGCACCGAACGTCTCGAGGTCGGTTTCCATGAGGTTCGGCATCGGCTTCATGGCGCCCTTCGGGCGCTCCCGGTCCCGCAGGTAGGCAGTTGATCGGCGACGTGATCATGTGGCGCAGCATCGTGGTCGGCAGGATGATCAGGAACGCCAGGAACGCCAGGAAGTGGATGACCCAGGCCCAACGGTGTAGGTCGCTCAGTGTCCCTTCCGACCAGCCGTCGAAGACCGAAGCGAAGCCATAGCCCACGAATGACCACTGCTCGAAAGCCGGCCGGCCCTGGGCGGCGATGCGAAGTCCCTCGACAACGAATCCCGTCACACCGATCACGAGGAACACGAGCAGGATCACGAGATGCTCGGGCTTGGTCTTGATGCGGATGCGGTAGGGCCGCTGGATGTAGCGGCGGGCCAGGGCCCACAGGATCCCGATCACGAAGATCACGCCGAAGAAGTCGGCGGTGGCCGAGTAGCCCTGGTACACGGTGCCGTGGAGGAACTTCAACGATTCGGGGAGTTGGTGGTCGACTTCGAGCACCACGGTGGCGACGAAGAGAATCAGGAACCCGAAGTAGATGAACGAGTGCATGACGCCGGCGGCCGGGTCCCGCAACAGCGTCTGCATCCACACCGCGGAGCGGAAGTCCTCCATGCGTCGCTTGGCGTTCTTCTTCGTGGTGCGACGGTTGTCGGGTTGGCCGCGTTCGTAGTTGCGAATACGCAATGAGACGAGCCACGCGACGTAGAAGAGCATGACGCCGACTGTGGCGTAGAAGGCCCAGTAGATCGGATCGGGGATGTTGCCGAAGACGGCCCGGTGGATGGGTGAGTCTTCTTCCCACCCGGTGAGGCGGGGAGCGATACCCGACGCCACGGTACCGATCGCCGCGAGGAGACCGACACCGAGAACCAGTTCGCTCGCCTTGGGACGTCGCACGCGATTTCTCCGGATGTCCGGCTACTGGACGCTCTTGGCGTCCGCTTCCCGCAGCCGCCGGGCCATGCCCGCGAGCAGTTTGCGCGCGAATCCGGGGACATCCTCGATCAGCCCGGCGAATTCGCGCTGGGGAAGGACCACGACCTCCATCGGCGTCTCGGCGACGACGGTGGCGTTACGGGGTGCCTTGTCGAGCAGGGCCAGGTCACCGAAGTAGTCACCTGCTCCGATCGTGGCCACCTTCTTGCCGCGTCGAGTCACCTTGGCTTTGCCCGACACGATGACGAAGAACTCGGCGCCCGCTGCCCCCTGCTCCACGAGGACCTTCCCGGCCGGCACCTCGAGATCGCTGCCTCGTTTGGACACGAGCTTCAGGTCCTTCTGGGACAGCGCCGTGAACAGCGGCACCTTCTTGAGTTGCTTCAGGAACGGATCACCGCGTCGTATCGCCATGGGCCGGGATCGTAGCGCCGGTATCGGGAGCGTGCTCGGTGTCAGAAAGCCGAAAGAGGACTGACGCCGGTCCGTAACGGCGGCGTCGCTGGTGGGAAAAGGTCGGCATCCACGATGTCCCGGTCCGTGAGTCCGGCCGCATCGCCGTGACTCGGAACCGACGCAATCGAAACGAAGGAGACCGCCATGGAGGAACTCACCGCCGATGCGGTGAAGGTCGTCGTCGACAACGTCTTCGTCCTGGTGTCTGCCGTCCTGGTGATCTTCATGCAGGCCGGCTTCGCCATGGTGGAGACCGGCCTCACGCGGGGCCGGGACGCCGGCAACATCGTGATGAAGAACATGATGGACTTCTGTATCGGTGCGCTGATCTACTTCGCGTTCGGCTTCGCCATCATGTTCGGAGTCGGCAACAACTGGATCGGTTATCACAACTTCTTCCTGGGCGACGCGGGAGATGTCGGCACACTGGCGCCGGCGACCTTCTTCCTCTTCCAGACGGCCTTCGCGGCCACGGCGGCGACGATCGTGTCCGGTGCCATGGCCGGGCGGACGAAGTTCAGCGCGTACATCGGCTACACGGTGTTCATCAGCGGCCTCATCTACCCGATCTTCGGGCACTGGATGTGGGGCGGTGGATGGCTCGCGCAGCGCGAGTTCCTCGACTTCGCCGGGTCGACCGTTGTGCACGCCACGGGTGCATGGGCTGCGCTGGTGGGTGCGATCCTCGTCGGACCGCGCATCGGCAAGTTCGGAAAGGACGGCAAGCCGCGGGCGATCCCGGGCCACTCGGTTCCGTTCGCCATCCTCGGCACATTGATCCTCCTGGTCGGCTGGTACGGGTTCAATCCCGGCTCCCAGCTCGCCGCGGACTTCCCGATCGTGTCCGACGTTGCGGTCACCACCACGCTCGCCGCCGCGGCCGGTGCCGTCATGGCGATGGTCGCGAGCTGGACGCTCTCGAAGAAGCCCGATGTCTCGATGACGGCGAACGGGATGCTCGCCGGCCTCGTGGCCATCACGGCGGGGTGCGTGTTCGTGTACCCGTGGGCGGCGGTCGTCATCGGTGGGCTGGCAGGCGCCGTCGTCGTGTTCGCGGTGCAGTTCTTCGACCGTGTGCGTGTCGACGACCCCGTGGGCGCGATCTCGGTGCACGGTGTGTGCGGTGTGCTCGGCACGCTCGCCGTGGGCATCTTCGCTGCGCCGGATCTCATCGAGGCCGCAGGGCTCGGTGGAAGCGAGGGCCTGCTCTACGGCGGCGGGGTGACACAGCTCGGTCGTCAGGCCCTGGGTTCGATCAGCAACTTCGTCTGGGTGATCGCGACCTCTCTGATCGTCTTCGCAATCCTGAAGGCGACGATCGGGCTGCGTGTTTCCGAGGAGGACGAGATGAACGGTCTCGACGTGGCCGAGCACGGTGTTCCCGGCTACGGCGAGAACGTCGTGGCGGGTGCCGGGCACATGGACGCCGGAAGCGGTTCCATCGGAGCAGGCCTCGTCGGATCGACGGCGACGACGGAAGGACGCTGACATGCAGAAACTCGTCACGGCAATCGTGAAACCCCACAAGCTCGAGGACGTGAAGGATGTTCTCCAGAGCATGGAGATCTCCGGCATGACCGTGAGCGAGGTGCAGGGCCACGGCCGTCAGCGGGGTCACACCGAGGTCTACCGGGGCGCGGAGTACACGGTGGATTTCGTCCCCAAGGTGAAGGTGGAGGTGCTCGTGGCCGCGGGGCAGGAACCCGGTGTCGTCGACGCCGTCGTGAACGCCGCGGTGGACCGGGAAGATCGGTGACGGGAAGATCTGGGTCACCACCGCCGACGAGGTCGTGCGGATCCGAACCGGGGAATCAGGAACCGAAGCCCTGTAGGAGTCAGACTCTGACCTGTGGCGACGGACCTCCTGTTTCTCCGGGATGCGTACCTCCGGTCGTTCGACGCGACTGTCGTCGACGTCGGTGATGACGCTGTCGCGCTCGACCGGACCGCCTTCTACCCCACTGGAGGTGGCCAACCCCACGACACGGGAACGCTGAACGAAGTTCCCGTGACCGGCGTGCGCAAGGACGGTGATCTCGTCTGGCACACCCTGGGCGGAACCCTGCCCGCTTCCGGCACTCCGGTGACCGGTGAGCTGGACTGGTCACGACGCCACGCGCTCATGCGGACCCACTCGGCGTTGCACGTCCTGTGCGGTGTCATCTGGCACGAGTGGGGGAAGTCGGTCACGGGGGGCAACATGGAGCCGCTCCGGGCGCGCATGGACTTCGAGTTCGATCCCCTCCCCGAGGGATTCCGGTCCACGATCGAGGAGCGCGTCAACGAGGAGATCGCGGCGACCGGCCGATCGAGGTCGAGTTCCTTTCCCGCGACGTGGCGGTTCTCGACGAAGAGCTCATCCGCACGAAGGTGAATCTCGTTCCCGAAACGGTTCCCGAAATCCGGGTCGTCGACATCGTCGGACTCGACCGCCAGGCCGATGGCGGCACACATGTTGCTTCCACCGGCGAGATCGGCGGTTTCCGGGTCGTGAAGACCGAGTCGAAGGGCAAGGGGAACAAGCGTGTGCGTATCGAGGTGACCGACCCCCACTGAGGCACGTCACAAGGCGTGTCCGCCCGGTCATCGTCAGATCTCGGATACTCCCTCGGGTATCGCCGGGACGTTCGAGTCGGCGCGGGACGTGAGCCATGCCCCCGCCACCACGAGCGCCATTCCGACAAAGGAGAGGGCTTCCACGTGCTCGCCGAGGACGACGACGCCGAGGAACAGGGCCACGGGGGGGACGAAGTAGATCGCGACGGATCCCCGGGACGCTCCCGCTCGGCCCACGAGCGTGGTGATCGTGACGAGCGCCAGTCCTGTGCCCAGAACGCCGAGCGGAACCATCGCGGCCAGAGACAATCCTCCGGCGTGAGACCCCGGGATGCTCGCCAGTCCCAGGGGAGTGACCGCCACGAGTGCCACCAACTGTGCGCGCAGCAGAACCGGAATCGAGCCGTAGCGCTGCTGGAGGGGAACGGCCATGTTGGTGGCGAACCCGTAGCAGCCCACGGCTGCGACCACGAGCAATACCCCGACGGTGCCGCTGTCGGCACCGCGGAGCGATGGCCAGGTGACCGCGAACACACCGAGGAACCCGATCAGCAGGCCCCACCGCTGAATCCGACCGGGCAGCCGCCGGAGCAGCACGCCGGCGACCACCGCGCTGAACAGGGGTGTCGCTCCGGTGATCATTCCCGCCACGGCCGAATCCACCCACTGCTGCGCGACGGGGAACAGGACGAACGGGACCGCCATCCAGACGACGCCGAGAGCGGCAACGCGGCCCCAGTCCTCACGTTCGAGCTTGACGGTCCGCGCCGACGGCAGGAGCGCCAGCGTCGCTGTGCCGAGCAGCAGGCGCAAGAAGGTGATCAGGCCGGGGTTCAGGTTCTCCAACCCTTCGGACATGAAGAGGAAGGACGAGCCGAACATGGCCGCGGTGGCGGCGAGCAGACCCCACTCCGTCGGACCGAAGGCGCCGCTGTGCGTCCCCTCCGCCGTGCTGACGAGGCGTGCCGGACGACGCTCCGGCGGGGTGTTCACAGGGCCTTCATAGATTGATCTCGAGCGGCACGGTGCAGATCGGATGGTCGACCACGTGCGGCCCGTCGCGGAAGCCGGCTGAACGATAGAGGGCGATCGCGCCGGTTCGGTACGGCACGACGTCGAGCACCATGCGGGTGAAGCCGAGCGAGCGTGCCGTGTCGAGCGTCGCGTCGACGAGGCGTCGCGCCACGCCGGATCGGCGCGCAGCCGCTGCTACGAACAGCCGGTTCATCTCGCACACATCGAGTGGTCCGTCGAGTGGTCCGTCGAGTGGCGTGATGCCGACACAGCCGACGAAATCGGCCGTCGGCGGCCGCTCCGCCACGAGAAAGGCAGCGCGGTCGGCTCCGTACACGCCGACGAGATCGCGGGCGTCGGGCATGATCCCGTAGAGGAAGGCCAGAGCCTCCTCGCGGGTGGAACCAGCCGCGGGGTCGCGAGCCTCGAGGATCTCATCGGCCGTGACGTCCACGTAGTCCGCCAGGACGCGGCGCCCGCCTTCCACGTCGGTCGCCGAGTGCACATCGAGTGCGCGAATCGTGATCGGAGCGGTCACCGGTTGATCCTGCCAGAGCCCACGCTCGTCACGAGCGCGAATTGGCCGGACAAACGGCACAAAACCGCTCCTAGCGCGCGGGTGTCGGCGCCTCCGACCCGCGACGGGAGAACGCGATGGCTAGTGTTCCGGTCCGCACGAGCGAGTCGCGGTCCGAGGTGAGCGCGGTGAGCATGGGAAACATCCACTGCAGCCTTGGGGGGCAGCATTCATGAAGAAGAATTACTGGGTACGACTGTTCGCTGTCGTCGCGGTGGTCGGTCTGTTCGCCGCCGCGTGTGACAGCGACGACGACTCGAGCAGTACGTCGACCGGCGACGAATCGACGACGACCACCGAAGGCGGTTCGTCCGACAACGAGGCGCTCACCTACGGCAAGCTGTTGCCCGAGACGGGTGACCTCTCGGCGATCATCGGTGCGCTCAGCACGCCGATCGACATCGCCACCGACGAGATCAACGCCGCCGGCGGCGTGAACGGCGCCGACGTCGAGGTGATCAGCGCCGACAGCGGGACCGACCCCGACATTGCGTCGGCCGCCGCAGACCAGCTCCTGGCCGACAACGTGGACGTGATCCTCGGAGCGGCTGCCTCCGGCGTGAGCGTCGCCATCGTCGACAAGGTGACGAGTGAGGGTGTGGTCATGTGTTCGGGCTCGAACACGTCGCCCGAGCTGACCGACATCGAGGACGACGGCTACTACTTCCGTACCGCTCCGCCCGACAAGCTCCAGGGCCCGGCCATGGCCGAACTCCTCGCGTCGGACGGCATCACGAACGTCGCCATCATCGCCCGCAACGACTCCTACGGTGTCGGCTTCACCGACGCCATCAAGGAGGCGTTCGAGGCGGCCGGCGGAACCGTGTCGGCCGAGGTCGCCTACGACCCCGAGGGCACGAACTTCGACGCCGAGGCGCAGGAGGTCGTGGACGCGGGTGCCGAGGCCGTGGTGCTCATCGGCTTCAACGACGACGGTGGGCTCGTCGAGCAGGCGCTCATCCAGGCGGGAGCCGGCCCGGCCGACATCCCGACCTACATGGCGGACGGCACGAAGAGCAGCTCGTTCTTCGAGGCTGTCGACCCTGCCGATGCGGCCGTGCTGGTGGGCGTGCGGGGTACCGCTCCGGCTGCGGCACCCGGTGGCACCGACCACCCGTTCGAGGCGGTCTACGCAGAGACGGGTGAGGACACGATCTTCTCCTCGTACTTCTACGACTGCACGATCATCACCGCTCTCGCGGCCCAGTCGGCGGGATCGAACGACCCCACGGCCATCAGGGACGCGATCGCCGACATCCTCACGGGCGACAACGCCTGCAAGGAGTTCGCGGAGTGCAAGCAGCTCCTCGAAGACGGTGAGACGATCAACTACGACGGTGCGTCGGGTCCGCTGGACTTCAGTGACGTCGGCGAGCCGCAGCGAGGTGTCTACGACGTCTGGGAGTACGACGCCGAAGGTGCCGACACCACCGTCGAGGGCGCTGATCAGATCGTGATCGACGAGACGGAAGCTGACCCGTTCCGATCACAGAGACGAGTAGCAAGACGAGTAGCGAACGGGGCCCGGAAAACCGGGCCCCGTCTCGCGGATTCTTGTCCCTCAGTCGGCCTGGGCGAGGGTCCCCAGGTAGAGCTCGATGACCTTGGGGTCGTTCAGCAGCTCTCGGCCCGTTCCCGTGTACGCGTTCGAACCCTGGTCGAGCACGTAGCCACGATCGGCGATGAGCAGGCAGCGCCGGGCGTTCTGTTCCACCATCACGATGGTGGTGCCGGCGGCGTTGATCGAGGCGATACGGTCGAACACGTCGTCCTGCATCGCGGGGGACAGCCCCGCCGACGGCTCATCGAGGAGCAGGACCGACGGCTCCGTCATCAGCGCACGCGCCATGGCGAGCCGCTGGCGTTCACCGCCAGACAACGAACCGGCACGTTGGCCCCGTCTTTCGGCGATGATCGGAAAGTGCTCGGTGAGCTCGTCCATCCGCCGTTCGAACTGACGCGGCGTGAGGAATGCGCCCATCCGCAGGTTGTCCTCGACGGTGAGGGTGCTGAACACGTTCAGGCTCTGGGGCACGTAGCCGATGCCCAGCTCGACGAGCTGGTGAGCGGCCGCGTGCGTGATGTCGTGGTCGCGCAGATGGACCGATCCTGCCCGCACACCCACGAGCCCGAAGAGAGCCTTGAGCAGCGTCGACTTGCCGGCGCCGTTCGGGCCGATGATGCCGACCAGCTCACCGTCGGCGGCTTCGAGTGAGCAGTCGACCAGGATGTCGACGCCCGGCACATAGCCGGCGACGACGTTTCGGGCGGCGATGACGGGAGCGGTGTAGGCGTCGCTCGTGCCGGCAGTCATTGCTTCTCCCCGAGATGCCTTTTCCCGTGATGGCGCCCGAGATAGGCGTCGATGACGGCAGGGTCGGCGCCGATGACGCTGTGGGGGTCCTTCGGCGATGATCCGACCCTCGGCCATACACACCACCCAGTCGCTGATCTGCATGACCACGTCCATGTCGTGCTCGACGAACAGCACCGTGCGACCGGTCTCACGGATGTCGGTGATGTGCGCCAGCAGGGTCTGGGTGAGCGCCGGGTTCACGCCCGCGGTCGGCTCGTCGAGCATGATCAGCGACGGCTCGGCCATGATCGAGCGCGCCAGTTCCAGTAGCTTGCGCTGGCCTCCCGACAGCGTGCCCGCCAGGTCGTCGGCCTTGTCGGTCATGCCGATGGCACCGAGCAGCTCACGGGCGCGTGCTTCGATCCGGCGCTCCTGGGGCCTCCAGAGTGGTGCAACGAGAGAGGCCAGGAAGCTGCTCTCCCCGCTGGTTCCCGGCGGCGATCGTGATGTTGTCGAGCACCGACATGAGGGGCAGGGCCTTGGTGAGTTGGAAGGTCCGCACCATGCCGGTGCGCGCCACCTGATAGGAGAACTTCTTCTCGATGCGGGTGCCGTCGAAGGCCCACTCGCCGGCGTCGGCCCGGTCGAATCCGGTGAGGAGATTGAACAGCGTCGTCTTGCCCGCACCGTTGGGACCGATGAGCGCGGTGATCGTTCCCCGCTGCACCTCGAGGTGCTCCACGTCGACGGCGCTGAGGCCACCGAACCGCCGTTGAACGCCGTCGGCGACAAGGATCGGATCGGGCTTCGCCACACCCGGACGCGGTTCGACGTCGCCCAGAACGCTACGAGCGGGTGTGGTGGGCTGGTTCATCAGCGGTCTCCCACGAGGGTTTCCGCGCGACTACCCAGAATCCCCTGCGGTCGGTAGATCATGAGGACCATGAGGCCGAGACCGACCAGCGCGAACCGTACGGCACCGATGTCGGTGGGTTCCAGGAGGCTGACGACGGGCCACCCGGCGTCGATCGCCTCACGGAGGAACTGGTCGGTGAATCCGAGAAGGAACCAGAAGATCACGCTGCCGAGTATGGGGCCGAAGATCCTCCCGGGCCCTCCCAGGATGATGATGGTGTAGGCGAAGAACGTGACGACCGAGTCCCAGAATTCCGGCGCGGTGAACTGGGCGTCGACGGCGATCAGGGTGCCGGCGAGGGCTCCGATCACACCGCCGATCACGAGGCTCTGGAGCTTGTAGGAGAACACGTTCTTGCCCACCGCCCGGGCGGTGTCCTCGTCGGAGCGGATGGCGTTGAGAACGCGGCCCCACGGGCTGCGGATCAGGAGCCAGATGAGCAGCGAGGCCAGCGCCACGAGACCCCACCCGACGGTCATGACCCAGAGCGCGCGACTGGAGAACGTGATCTCCCAGAACCCGTAGTCGCCGCTGGGGATCGGGTTGAGGTCGTAGAAGGCGTTGGCGAAGCCCTTGATCCCGAACGAACCGCCGGTGAATCCCTCCATCGGGCGTGACCGGGCGACGAGACGGAGGATCTCGGCCATCGAGATCGTCACGATGGCGAGATACTCGGCGCGCAGGCGGAGTGTCGGCAGACCCATGATCAGGCCGAGCACGACGGCCGCGGCAACCCCGACGAGGATCGCCAGGAAGAGCGGGAGGCCTGCGTCAGCGGTGATGGCGGTGCCGTAGGCCCCGACGAGCATGAAGCCCACCTGGCCGTAGTTGAGCAGACCGGTGTAGCCGTAGTGGAGGTTCAGCCCGACGGACGTCAGTGCGTATGCGGCCGCCTGCACACCGATGGCGGTGCGCACGGCGTCGGCGAAGATGCCTCCGTAGTCCATCAGTGGACCTCCGGGCGCAACCGGCGGCGCCTCATCCGACCCGCTCCCGGATTCCCATGATCCCCTGAGGACGAACCAACAGCACCAGGATCAGAGCGCCCAGTGCGAAGACGACCTTGTAGTCGGTCGGGAACCAGTAGGTCGACATCTCCGAGACGACACCGACGAGGATGCCGCCGAGCATGGCACCGTAGGCCGAACCCAGGCCGCCCAGGATCACGGCCGCGAACATCACGAGCAGGATCCGCATGCCCATGTCCCACTGGACCGACTCGGTGAGGCCCAGCAGCACGCCGCCGAGCGCAGAGAGCGCACCGCAGGCGATCCACACCACGAGGATGACGCGTTCCACGTCGATGCCGGAGGCCTCCGAGAGGTCGCGGTTGTCGGACACGGCCCGGATGGCGGTCCCGATCCGCGTCATTTCGAGGAGGATCCCGACGGAGACCAGTGCGGCAGCGGCGATGACCATGATCGCCAGATCCTTGGGAACGATCTCCACGATGTCGAGGTCCCAGGCCCGCTGAACCGTGTAGTCGGCGAACGGCCGTGGCTTGCCCTCGAAGACCACGAGGTAGATGTGGCGCAGGAACAGCGCCAGCCCGATGGACACGACCATGGCGGCGACGGGCCCGGTGTGTCTGCGGCGCAACGGTCGCCACAGCACGAGGTCGGTGCCGGCGCTGAAGAGACCGCCCGCGATGACCGCCAGAATGCCCGCCAGGATCAGCGACCATCCGGGCCCACCGGCCCCCGCGTTCAGGAACCAAGCGACCAGCGCGCCGAGGGTGACGAGCTCGCCCTGGGCGAAGTTCACGAGGCCCGTGGTGCCGAACACGAGGGTGAGCCCGACCCCCGCCACCGCGATGATGAGACCGAGTCGCAGCCCTCCGACGAACCGATTGAGGGCTCGTTCGAGCCGGGTCGGTGACGCCGCGCCGCTCGACTCGCCGATGGCGAACAGGACCGCGCGAGCCTGTCCGGGTCGGATGAGGACCTTGTCGAGGGTGGCGCGATCGGGATCGCGCAGCGCGACCCCGTCGGGAAGCGAATCCTCGTCGAGCGTCACCTGATAGGTGCCGGCACCGGGAAGGGCCACCTCGAAGGTGCCGTCCGCCGCGGTTTCGACTTCTCCGGTGGCGTCGCCGTTGAGTTCGACGATGATCGCGACACCCTCGATCGGCTCGCCGTCGCCGTCCTTGATCGTGCCGAAGATGCGCTCGGCAGGAGCCTCGTCAGCGGGTGCCTCGTCACCGGGAGTCCCGCCACCCGGGGCCTCGTCGACGGATTCCTGGGCACCGGCGGGACCACCGGTGAAGCTCCCGGTGAGGCCGGGAAAGGCGCCGAGCAGTGCCGCGGCCAGCAGGGCGAGCCCGACGATGATCCGGATGCGTCTGCCCACTGGCCGGACCTGCCCCCCACTGGCTCCCCGAGCACCGCCGAACCGCGGGGAGTGTAGGCGAATCCGCAGATTCTCGGGGATGTCGGGAATGAAATCCGCCGGCCACAAGTTGACAAGAGCACACTCAAGGTTGTGGAGTAGACGACCACCAAGCCTCAGCGGGCAGAACCGCGGGCAGAACCCCATCGGAGCAGGAGAAGCATCACCACATGTCCAAGGCAGTCGGAATCGACCTCGGTACCACCAACTCCGTTGTGTCCGTCCTCGAAGGCGGGGAGCCCACCGTGGTTCCCAACGCGGAGGGGGCGCGCACGACCCCGTCGGTCGTCGCCTTTTCCAAGACGGGGGAGGTCCTCGTCGGTGAGGTCGCCAAACGTCAGGCGATCACCAATCCGGACCGGACGGTGCGGTCGGTCAAGCGCCACATGGGCACGAACTGGTCGATCGACATCGACGGCAAGGCGTACAACTCCCAGGAGATCTCCGCGCGCATCGTCCAGAAGCTCAAGCGCGACGCTGAGGCCTACCTCGGCGATTCGGTGACCGAGGCCGTCGTCACGGTTCCGGCGTACTTCGACGACGCCCAGCGCCAGGCCACCAAGGAGGCGGGCCAGATCGCCGGCCTCGACGTGCTGCGCATCATCAACGAGCCCACTGCCGCTGCTCTCGCGTACGGGCTCAACGAAGGTCGCGACGAGACGATCCTCGTGTTCGACCTGGGCGGCGGCACGTTCGACGTGTCGCTGCTCGAACTGGGCGACGGCGTGTTCGAGGTCAAGGCCACCGCGGGAAATCCCAAGCTCGGTGGCGACGACTGGGACGACCGCGTCATGGACTGGATGGTCTCCGAGTTCAAGAACGCGCATGGCGTCGACCTCTCGGTCGACAAGATGGCGACCCAACGGCTGAAGGAGGCTGCCGAGAAGGCCAAGATCGAGCTGTCGTCCGTCCAGGAGACCTCGATCAACCTGCCGTTCATCACGGCCACCGCCGACGGACCGCTCCACCTCGAGCTGACGCTGACGCGTTCGAAGTTCCAGGAGCTGACGGCGGACCTGCTCGACGCGTGCCGTGGACCTTTCGAGCAGGCCATCAAGGACGCGGGCGTCGACACCAGCGCCATCGACGACGTGATTCTCGTGGGTGGTTCGACACGAATGCCCGCGGTGGCGGAACTCGTGGAGAGCATGTCGGGCAAGGAGGCCCACAAGGGCGTGAACCCCGACGAGGTCGTCGCGATCGGAGCGTCCGTTCAGGCTGGTGTTCTCAAGGGAGATGTGAAAGACGTCCTTCTCCTCGACGTGACGCCGTTGTCTCTCGGCATCGAGACCAAGGGAGGGGTGATGACGCGCCAGATCGAGCGCAACACCACGATTCCCACCAAGAGCACGGAGGTCTTCACGACGGCCGATGACAACCAGCCGAGTGTGGAGATCAAGGTCCTCCAGGGCGAGAGCGAGATGGCCGACCGCAACAAGACGCTCGGGACGTTCCAGCTCGTGGGTCTGCCCCCGGCCCCCCGAGGTGTGCCTCAGATCGAGGTGACGTTCGACATCGACGCCAATGGCATCGTGCACGTATCCGCGAAGGACAAGGGCACGGGCAAGGAACAGGCGATGACGATCACCGGTGGGACGGCGCTCTCCGACGAGGACAAGGAGGAGATGATCCGCAAGGCCGAGGAGCACGCCGAAGAGGATGCCAAGCGCCGCGAAGCGGTCGACGTCCGCAACACGGCGGACCAGCTCGTCTACCAGACGGAGAAGCTCCTCACCGAGCAGGTCGACAAGGTGTCCGATGACGACAAAGCCGCAGTCGAGGAGCCGCTGAAGGAGCTGAAGGAGGCACTCGCGGGCGACGACGTGGAGGCCATCAAGGCCAAGCACGAGGCGCTCATGGGTGCGAGCCAGCAGTTCACCCAGCGGATGTACGAGGCCGCGGCGCAGGAGCAGGCGGGCGCCGATGCCGGAGCATCGGCCGACGGTGGCGCCGCACCTCCCGATGACGACGAGGTGGCTGACGCCGAGATCGTCGACGACGAAAGCGGCAACGAAAGCGGCGACGAGAGCGACGCGTGATGGAGGGCTCGGAAACTCCGAGCCCCGAGGTCGCCCCACAGACCGAACCGGGTCCGACGGATTCGGTTCCTGCCGACGAACCGGAAGAGTCCGAGGGCGCGGAGGCCTCCTACGCCGACGATGTGACGCGCGAGCGCGACGAGCTCGTCGAGCAGCTGCGTCGTGTCCAGGCCGACTTCGAGAACTTTCGGAAGCGCACGCAACGCGAGCAGGCCGAACGTACCCAGCGGGCCACCGAAGGCTTGCTGGAGAATCTGCTCCCGGTGCTCGACAACTTCGAGCTCGCTCTCGTCGGCATGGAGGATGCGCCGGAGACCGCAAATGTCCGCAAGGGAGTGGAGCTCGTCTACGCGGAGTTCCTCGGGGCCCTCGAGAAGGCGGGGTTGGAGCGGATCGCGGCCGACGGCTCGACCTTCGATCCGAACGAGCACGAGGCCGTCATGACCGTCGAGAGAGACGTGGAAGGAGACGCCGACGGCGAGACGGTGGTGGCCGAGACGATGGTGGTCGAGACGGTGCGGACCGGCTACCGCCTGAAGGGGCGGGTGCTGCGACCGGCAATGGTGAAGGTGGCGCGATGAAGGTCGCCGCGGTGAAGGTCGCGCGGTGACCCCGAAGCGTGAGTGGTTCGAGAAGGACTACTACGCCGACCTCGGTGTCGATTCCGCCGCGTCCTCCGAGGAGCTCTCCAAGGCCTACCGGAAACTCGCCAAGGCCAACCATCCCGACGCCAACAAGGGCGATGCCGCCGCCGAAGAGCGTTTCAAGGACGTGTCTGCTGCGTACGAGGTGCTCGGCGACGCGGAGAAGCGTGAGGAGTACGACGAGGTCCGCCAGATGGTGGCCTCGGGGGTGGGCCCCGACGGCGCCGGCGGATTCGGTCCCGGGGCCGGCGGATTCGGCGGTCCGGGCTTCGGCGGAGCCCAGGGTGCGGATCTCGGCGACATCTTCGGGCAGATGTTCGGCGGAGGAGGGCGCCGGAGCGGACGCAGCGCGTCAGCGGGGCCGCGGCGCGGACAGGATCTGGAGACCGAGCTCACGCTGAGCTTCGACGACGCCGTGCGCGGCGCCGAGACCTCGGTGACCTTCACCGCCGACGCGGCGTGCTCTGTCTGTCACGGCAGTGGCGCCGCGCCCGGCACCACACCGGAGATGTGCACGCAGTGCGGCGGATCGGGCGCCATCGCGGTCGACCAGGGCCCCTTCTCGTTCTCCGAGGTGTGCCCGTCGTGCGGCGGCGCCGGCCGGATCGTGCGCGATCCCTGTTCGCGGTGTCACGGACACGGTGTCGAGCGACGTCCGCGCACGGTGAAGGTGCGGATCCCGGCGGGCGTCACCGACGGGAAGCGCATCCGCGTGAAGGGTCGCGGCGCCGCCGGAGCCAACGGGGGCCCGGCGGGAGATCTCTACGTCGTCGTCCACGTCACGAAACACCCGTTCTTCGCCCGTAAGGGAGCCAAGGACCTGACCGTCACGGTGCCGGTCACCTACCCCGAGGCGGCCCTCGGTGCGACCGTGAAGGTCCCCACGATGGACGACCCCGTGACCGTGAAGATCAAGGCCGGTACCGCGAGTGGAACGGTGCAGCGCATCCGGGGCCGGGGTGTGAAGCCGGCCAAGGGCAAGGCCGGAGACCTGCTCGCCAGGTTCGAGGTGGCCGTGCCCCGCAAGACGCCCAAGGGGCAGAAGCAGGCTGTCGAGGCACTGGCCGAGACGATCACCGAGAACCCTCGGGAGCATCTGGGCGTATGAGTGGGATGGGCACATGAGTGGAAGACGCAAGTCAGACGATCAGGCGCTGTACGTGATCTCGGTCGCGGCGGAGTTGGCGGGTCTGCACCCGCAGACGCTTCGAATGTACGAGCGCAAGGGTCTCATCGAGCCGGAGCGGACCAGTGGTCGCAGTCGCCGGTATTCGGAGTCCGACGTCGCACTCCTGGAACGGATCCAGCAACTGACGAACGAAGGCTTGAACCTCGCCGGCGTGCAGCGCGTGCTGGCACTGGAGGACCAGATCGCGCGGACCCGCTGCGGATCGAGGCCCTCGAGCGCGAGGTAGACGAGACGCGCCGCGTTGCAGTCGAGCAGGTGGAGGAGGTCCACCGGAGCTACCGACGCGACCTCGTGCCCGTCAGCCGCAACAGGCTTCCGATACGGCGAGGCTCAGGAAGGAGATCCAGATGACGCTGGACCCGAACAAGTTCACGCGCAAGACGCAGGAGGCGATCGGCGCCGCGCAGTCGCTCGCGCGCGAGCGCAACAACTCGCAGGTCACTCCCGTCCACCTGCTCGTGGCTCTGCTCGGGCAGGCCGAAGGCGTCGTGCTGCCCGTCTTGGAGCGCATCGGTGTGGCGCCGAAGTCCGCGGTCGACGCTGCCGGCGAAGCGCTGGTGGCGTTGCCGTCGGTGTACGGGTCGACGACGCAAGACCCGGCGTTGGAGCGCGCCACGTACGAGGTGCTCGAGTCGGCCGACGAGGAACGTGCAGGTCTCGACGACGACTACCTCTCCACCGAGCATCTGCTCCTGGCGATGACCGAGGTGGCGGGAGGTGTCGGCGACCTGCTGCGCGGTCTCGGGATCACGCACGAGGCCGTCCTCACCGCTCTCAAGGACGTGCGCGGGAGTCACCGCGTCACGTCGGAGAACCCCGAAGAGGCCTATCAGGCTCTGGAGAAGTACAGCACCGACCTCACCGAGATGGCCCGCCAGAACAAGATCGACCCGGTGATCGGGCGCGATGACGAGATTCGCCGCGTCATCCAGGTTCTGTCGCGCCGCACGAAGAACAATCCCGTGCTCATCGGTGAACCGGGTGTGGGCAAGACCGCGATCGTGGAGGGTCTCGCCCGTCGGATCATGGAGGGCGACGTTCCCGAAGGCCTCCGCAACAAGCGACTCGTCTCGCTCGACATCGGCTCGATGGTCGCGGGCGCCAAGTACCGCGGTGAGTTCGAGGAGCGCTTCAAGGCGGTCCTGAAGGAGATCGCCGATGCGGAGGGCGAGATCATCAGCTTCATCGATGAGCTGCACACGATCGTCGGCGCCGGCGGCGCCGAAGGAGCGGTGGACGCCGGGAACATGATCAAGCCGATGCTGGCCCGCGGTGAACTACGCATGATCGGCGCCACGACCCTCGACGAGTACCGCAAGCACATCGAGAAGGACGCGGCCCTGGAGCGACGCTTCCAGCAGGTCTACGTGGGTGAGCCGTCCGTCGAGGACACGATCGGGATCCTGCGGGGCCTCAAGGAGCGCTACGAGGTCCACCACGGAGTGAGGATCCAGGACGCGGCCCTCGTGGCGGCCGCGATGCTGTCCGATCGCTACGTCAGCGGTCGCCAGCTCCCCGACAAGGCGATCGACCTCGTCGATGAGGCGGCGTCGCGTCTACGTATCGAGATCGACTCGATGCCGATGGAGATCGACGTCGTGGAACGACGTATCCGCCAGCTCGAGATCGAACGCACAGCCCTCGAGAAGGAGACCGACGAGGCGTCGAAGGAGCGCCTGGCCGCGCTGGAGTCGGAGTTCGCCGAGCTCGCCGAGGAGCGGACGGGCATGGTCGCCCACTGGGAGAACGAGCGTGCGGCGATCACCGAGATCCGCGACCTGAAGGAGCGCTTGGAGCACACGCGGGGCGAGGCCGAACGCGCCGAACGGGAAGGCAACCTCGAACAGGCCGCCGAGTTGCGCTACAGCGTGATGCGCGAGCTCGAGGCCGAAGTCGAGGTCAAGAGCGCCGCGCTCGCCGAACTCCAGTCCGACCGCACGATGCTGAAGGAAGAAGTCGACGAAGAGGACATCGCGGAGATCGTGGCGCGCTGGACCGGCGTTCCGGTCTCGCGCCTCATGGAGGGTGAGCTCGAGAAGCTCGTGCGTATGGAGGACGTCCTGCACGAGCGTGTGATCGGCCAGGACGCGGCGGCGGGAGCGGTTGCGAACGCCATCCGGCGAAGCCGGGCAGGGCTCTCCGACCCGAACCGTCCCATCGGATCGTTCATGTTCCTCGGCCCGACAGGTGTCGGCAAGACCGAGCTCGCGCGGACGCTTGCCGACTTCCTGTTCGACGACGAGCGGGCCATGGTGCGTATCGACATGTCGGAGTACATGGAGAAGCACACCGTGTCGCGCCTCGTGGGAGCACCTCCTGGGTATGTCGGCTACGACGAGGGTGGTCAGCTCACCGAAGCCGTCCGGCGTCGGCCCTATTCGGTCGTCCTTCTCGACGAGATCGAAAAGGCGAGCCAGGAGGTCCTCAACGTGCTGCTCCAGCTCATGGACGACGGACGACTCACCGACGGCCAGGGCCGCACGGTCGACTTCACGAACACGGTGCTGATCATGACGAGCAACCTCGGATCCGGTGGAACCGACGAGCAGGTGATGGCGGCGGTGCACGCTCACTTCAAGCCGGAGTTCGTGAACCGTGTCGACGAGATCGTCGTGTTCACGTCGCTCACCGAAGCCGACATCGCCCGGATCGTCGACCTCCAGGTGGAGCACCTCCGGGAACGCCTCACGGACCGCAACCTCGATCTGGTGCTCTCCGACGAGGCGCGGGCCCACATCAGCCGGGTGGGCTACGACCCCGACTTCGGCGCCCGGCCTCTCAAGCGGGTGATCCAAAAGGAGCTCGCCGACCCGATTGCCCTGGCGCTGCTGTCGGGCGACTACCACGACGGCGACACGGTGTCGGTCGACGCCTCGGCAGACGGCTCCCTCGTCTTCGAGGGGAGTACACCCGCCCACACCTGACGTGACAGGATGCGGGGCGTGAATCCCGAGGAGAGTGCGAAGAACGGCGTCGGCAGCAAGAGCGGTGTCGGCAGCAAGAAGAGCAAGGGGCCGCGGTGGCGGCGGGTGCTGGCGGTCGTTCTCGTCATCGTCGGCACGTTGTCGTTGCTCGGCGCCAACCTCATGCTCTATGTCCGGCGCACGATGGCGGAGACGAACTCGTTCGTCGACACGCTGGCGCCACTGAGCTCCGACACCGACGTCACCGCGGCACTGGCCGAGCGCCTGACGCTGGTGATTTCCGACGCCATCGGCGTCGAGGACCTCGTGACCGACGGCCTGCCCGACGACCTCTCCTTCATCGCCGGCCCGATCACGACGAGCGTCGAGGGATTCGTCGCCGAGCAGGTGGAGAAGGTTCTGAACTCCGAGGCCTTCAGCACGATCTGGCGTGAGTCCCTCGCGATCGTGCACGATCAGGTCAAGGCCGCGCTCAACGACGACAAGGAGGTCCTCAAGACCACGGACGGAAAGGTCGTGCTGGACCTCACCTCGGTGGTCGACAAGGTCTCCCAGGAGCTGAGTGACGCCGGCCTCGAGCTCCCGGATTCCGCACAGGGCACCATCCAGGACCAGCTCGACAACGTCGGTGAGATCACGCTGTACAGCGGCGATCAGCTACGGGAGCTCCAGAACACCATCGACCTGCTCAACAAGTTGGCGCAGGTCCTGTACGTCCTCACGCTCGTCGCGTTCGTGGGGGCCGTTGTCGCGGCGGTCCGGCGACGGCCGATCATCATGGCGATCGGCGCCTCGTCCGTGGTGGTGATGCTCCTCACGCTCATCTCGCTGGACATCGTCCGGTCGTTCATCGTGGATGCCGTCGATGCGGATCTTCAACGAACTGCAGTCGGTGACGTGTTCGACACGATCGTGCGGGGCCTGCTGACCCAGATCTACGTCATGTTCTTGGTGGGTCTCGCATTGTTCGTGGGCGGACTGGTCATGGGCCCGTACCGATGGGCGACCTGGTTGCGCGGATGGGTCACGTCGCATCTGGAGTCGGTGCGTGCCGGTCGGCACCAGTCGAGAGGCGCCCTGGGCCGACTACGCGTGAGCTTCCTCCGGCACAGGTCGTACTGGTTCGGCGGGGGGATCATCGCGTCTCTGGTGGCTCTCATACTCTGGCCACGGCCCACGCTAGAGGTCCTCGCCGTCATCGCCCTGGTGCTCGCCGTGTATCTCGTGCTGGTCGAGATCTACGCCCAGACCGAGATCCCCCAAGGCACGCCCGATTCCCCCGATGAAGGTGCTGACACCGCCACACTGGAGACGTGACAGCTCCTCCCGGGCGGCAAGCGGTCACCGGTGATCCACTGCCTGACGTCGAACGGTGGTTCATCCGCCGTGGCGTGCCGCATTTCATCGCCGACTACAGCGCTTCGCGCGACGTGTTCACCCGGGCGCTTCCGGTCCTTGTCTTTCTGTTCTTCGCTCAGGTTCTGAACGGGGTCAACCTGGAGGACGAGTGGCCCGTCTGGTTGAACCTCGTCGCACTCGCGGCCAGTACCGCGCTGTTCCTCGGAGCGTGGGCGGCGCTGAACAAGGCCCAGGGTCGCTCCGCCTTCCAGCGCCCACAAAGCATCGGCGTCCCCGAGCTCGCCGTATTCGTCGTCGTCCCCGCGATCCCGCCGCTGATCTTCGGCGTCCACGAGGGTGAGGCGCTCAGTGTGCTCCTCGGGAATGTGATCCTGCTCGGACTCGTGTACGTCTTCACGTCGTATGCCGTCGGGAAGCTCATCGGATGGGGGTTCCGGCAACTCTGGCGACAGCTCGGCGACGTTCTGGCCCTGGTCGTCGCGCGCGCTTCCGCTCCTGTTGCTCGTGACCACGTTCATGTTCCTCAACGCCGAGGTCTGGGCCGTGGCGTCCGATCTCGACGGCTGGTTCTTCTGGGCCACCATCGGGCTCTTCATCGGTCTGGCCACTCTCTTCGCCGTGCTGCGACTGCCCCGAGAACTGGGAAGCCTCGCCACCTTCGACACGTGGGAGGTCGTGGGCGAGAGGGTCGCCGGTACGCCGGCTCAGGAACTCGTGGGCGACCCC
Organism: uncultured Actinomycetes bacterium; assembly: GCA_963704035.1. Lineage (GTDB taxonomy): Bacteria > Actinomycetota > Acidimicrobiia > IMCC26256 > JAOSJL01 > JAOSJL01. The sequence continues at coordinate 1,160,187 of CAVPGR010000004.1, forward strand.
CGCTCACCGCACGTCCCGACTCCCAAGCTCTCGCGACGGGAGTGGGGAAACGTCGGGCTCTCGCTCCTTTTCACCGAGGCCATCCAGGTAGCGCTCGTGGCGGCGGGGATGTTCCTCTTCCTGCTGGTGTTCGGGCTCCTCACGGTCACACCGTCGATCCAGAGCCTGTGGACAGGACTGAGCGGTGACGAGCTCGAGATCATCACCGACTTCGACCTCGGCGGACGCGAGATCGTGTTCACCTGGGAGCTGCTCAAGGTGTGCGCCTTTCTGGCGTCGTTCTCGGTTCTGTACTTCACCGTGTACCTCCTGACGGACCCCACCTACCGCAAGGAGTTCCTCGCCGAGCTGCTCGACGAATTCCGGGTTTCCTTCGCCGTGAGGGCCGTCTACCGCAACGCCATTTCCCAGGGCGCCTCTCCGGGCGTTTCTCCGGGTGTATCTCCGGCCGGTGAGCCTCCGGGCTCTGGTAGCGTCTGATCAACGTGAGCGCCGACGCGTCTACGTGCCCCTTTCAGTTCCTTCTCCTGACGCGCGCGGCGTGGAGCACGCCGCGGAACCCAAGGAGGTCGACGTGCCCGGCACGGTGATCGTCGGTACCCAGTGGGGCGACGAAGGCAAGGGCCGTTTCACGGACTACCTGGCCCGTGAGAGCGACCTCTGTGTGCGGTACCAGGGCGGGCACAACGCCGGCCACACGATCGTCGTCGACGGCGAGACGTTCGGTCTGCAACTCGTTCCGAGCGGCGTTCTCTACGAGAGCACGACTCCCGTGATCGGAAACGGCGTGGTGGTCGACCCCGAGGTCCTGCTCGAGGAGCTCGACATGCTCACCGACCGCGGGATCGACGCGAGCCGTCTGCGACTCTCGGGCAACGCGCATCTGATCATGCCCTACCACCAGGAGCTCGACCGGATGACCGAGCGCTTCCTGGGCAAGGCCAAGATCGGAACCACCCGACGCGGGATCGGCCCCACCTATGCCGACAAGGCCGCCCGCGTCGGCATCCGGGTGCAGGATCTTCTCGACCCGAAGATCTTCCGCGAGAAGCTCGACCTGGTCCTGCGCGAGAAGAACGGCGTGCTGGCAAAGGTCTACAACCGTCTCCCTCTCGACGCCGACGAGCTCGCCGAGCGTTACCTCTCCCACGTCCCACGCCTCGAGCCGCTCATCGACGACACGGTCCACCTGGTCCACACCGCGCTCGACGACGGTCGCGAGGTTCTCTTCGAAGGCGCGCAGGCCACGTTCCTCGACCTCGATCACGGCACGTACCCCTTCGTGACGTCGAGCAACCCGATCGCCGGTGGTGCATGCACGGGAGCGGGGGTCGGCCCACGGGCGCTCGACCGCATCATCGGTGTCACCAAGGCGTACACCACTCGTGTGGGAAGCGGGCCGTTCCCCACGGAGCTGAACGACGCCACCGGAGAACTCCTCGCAGACCGCGGCCACGAGTTCGGCACGAACACGGGGCGTCGACGACGCACGGGCTGGCTCGACGCGGTCATGCTGCGCCACGCGGTTCGGCTGAACACCTGCACCGAGCTCGCCCTCACGAAACTGGACGTGCTGGCGCCTCTCGAAGAACTGAAGATCTGTGTGGCCTACGAGGACGACACCGGCACCCGCTACGACCACGTGCCGTACCACCAGTCGGTCCTGCACAAGGTCCGGCCCGTCTACGAGGCCCATCCGGGCTGGGGCTGCGAGATCGGGGAGGCGTCGGGATACGACGATCTCCCGGCCGAGGCGCAGAGCTATCTACGTCGGATCGAGGAGCTCGCCGGCGTCCCCATTCCGCTCGTGTCGGTCGGTCCTGCGCGCGACCAGACCGTGGTCCTCCCGCGGGCCGCCTGAGGTGGCGGGGCTGAGGGTTCTCGTCCTCGGTGGGGGCGGGCGTGAACACGCGCTCGCGCTGGTCGTTCGCGCGATCGTCGGCCGTCGACGAGGTGATCGCGGCTCCGGGGAATCCGGGGATGAGAGTGCTCGGGCGCTGCGTGCCGGTCGACGCCGCTGACCCCAAGGCGGTCACCGCTCTCGCTGCCGAGGTCGACGCCGACCTCGTCGTCGTCGGCCCTGAAGCTCCTCTCGTGGCGGGCGTGGTCGACGCTCTGGAGACCGATGGCCGCCTCGCGTTCGGTCCCGGAGCAGCGGCGGCCGAACTGGAGGGTTCGAAAGCCTGGATGAAGGGTGTGCTCGCCGATGCAGGGGTTCCGACGGCCCGCCACGGCGCGTTCACCGACGACCGGGCCGACGAGGCGCTTGCCTTCCTCGACACTCTCGACGACCTCTACGTGGTCAAGACCGACGGGCTCGCCGCCGGCAAAGGTGTCGTCGTGACCGAATCGCGCAGCGATGCGGCCGATGCCGTGCGCTCGTACCTGTCGGGTGAGGCGTTCGGTGACGCCGGTCGCACCGTCGTGATCGAAGAGGGCCTCAGCGGTCCGGAGCTTTCGGTGTTGGTGCTGTGCGACGGAGACAACGCGGTGCCGCTCCCCCCGGCGCAGGACTTCAAGCGCATCGGGGACGGTGACACCGGTCCGAACACGGGGGGCATGGGCGCCTACTCGCCGGTGCCGGAGGCGCCCATGGCGGTGGTCGACACGGTGATGGACTCGGCGGTGCATCCCACCCTCGACGTCCTGCGTGGCCGTGGGATCACCTACCGCGGAGTTCTCTACGCGGGCCTGATGCTCACACTGAAGGGCCCGAAGGTCCTCGAGTACAACGTGCGCTTCGGCGACCCGGAGTGCCAGGCGGTCGTTCCGCGTCTGGCGAGCGATCTGGCCGTTCACTGCATGGAGGCCGCCGAGGGCAGGCTTGTCACCCCGGTGGCCGTTCGCGAGGACGCGTGCGTCACTGTGGTGCTGGCGTCCGAGGGGTATCCCGTCTCGCCCCGCACCGGCGATGTGATCGAGGGGCTCGACGAGGCCGACGCACTCGACGACGTGGCCGTCTTCCACGCGGGAACGAGCGCGGCCGACGGCCGGATCCGCACGTCCGGTGGGCGTGTGCTGGCGGTGAGCGCACTCGGTTCGGACATCGCAGCGGCCCGATCGCTCGCCTACGCCGCCGCCGACCTGATCGAGTGGCCCGGCGTCCAGTACCGCCGCGACATCGCCGAGGCGGCGGCGCTCGAGGCCGCCGACCCGAAGATCGCCACCCCGTGATGACAGCGTGATGACACCGTGATGACATCGTGACGCCGAGGAGGCTCTCGCCGTGATTCCCCGCTATTCGCTCCCCGAGATGTCGGAGCTGTTCACCGACGAGGCGCGCCTGTCCACCTGGTTGGAAGTGGAGATCCTGGCCGTCGAAGGCCGTGCCGCACTCGGTGACGTTCCCGAGGAGGACGCCGCGCAGGTCCGCGAAAAGGCCGCGTTCGACGTGGCGGCCGTCGACGCGCGTGAGCAGATCACCCAGCACGACGTGGCGGCCTTCGTCGACGTCGTGCAGGAGGCGATCGGCTCTCCGGCTGCCGGATGGTTCCACTACGGCCTGACGTCGTCCGACGTGGTCGACACGGCCCAGTCGGCGACGCTCACGCGCGCGTGCACCCTTCTGCTCGCCGCGGTCGATGCTCTCGACACCGTCCTCGTGGCTCGGGCCCGCGAGTTCGCCACCACACCGATGGTCGGGCGTACGCACGGCATCCACGCCGAGCCCACGACGTTCGGTCGCAAGGTCGCCCTCTGGGTGCTCCAACTGCGGCGCGATCGCGACCGCCTCGTCCGAGCCCGTGACGCGGTGGCCGTCGGCAAGCTCTCGGGGGCGGTCGGCACCTACTCGAACGTCGAGCCCGAGGTGGAGACATTCGTGTGCAACCGCTTGGGCCTCACACCCGCGCCGGCCACCCAGGTTCTCGCCCGCGACCGCCATGCGGAGTTCCTGTACGCGTGTGCCTCGCTCGGCGCCACGATCGAGTCCTTCGCGACGGAGATTCGCCACCTGCAACGCACCGAGGTGGGCGAGGTCTCCGAGCCGTTCGGCACCGGCACCCAGAAGGGTTCCAGCGCCATGCCCCACAAGCGGAACCCGGTGAAATGCGAACAGCTCTGCGGACTCGCGAGAGTGCTGCGCGGCAACCTCCAGGCGGGAATGGAGAACGTGGCCCTCTGGCACGAGCGCGACATCTCCCACTCGTCGGTGGAGCGCATCGTTCTCGCCGACTCGGCGACGCTGGCGCACTACATGACAGTGCGGTTCACGAAGATCGCGCAGGGCATGGTCGTGCACGACGAACGGATGCTGGAGAACCTCGAAGCGTCATTCGGTCTCGTCTTCTCGCAGCCGGTTCTCCTGGCCCTTGTCGCGTCGGGTGTCACCCGTGACGATGCCTACCGGCTGGTGCAGGCGGCGGCGACGCGCTCATGGGAGGAGCGCCGCCCGTTCCGCGAGATGCTCGACGCCGACCCCGAGGTCTCGGCTGCGTTGAGCGATGCAGATCTCGACGCCTGCTTCGACCTCGACAAGGCTCTCTCGGGAGCACAGCGGATCTTCGACGACCTCGATGCCCTCGACGATCTCGACGATCTCGACGAGCCGGGTGGAACCTCGGCGTGAGCGCCGCGGGGCCGGTTCACCTCGCGTCGGGCAAGGTCCGCGAGCTCTACGACGCAGGCGATGGCCGGCTGCTGATCGTCTCGACCGACCGGATCTCGGCGTTCGACGTCGTGATGGCCGAACCCATCCCCGACAAGGGCCGAGCGCTGACGCAACTCTCGGCGTGGTGGTTCCGCCAGACCGCACGGGCCGTGCCGAATCACTTCATCAGCGTCGATCCCGGTGACTTTCCCGCCGGCACCGATCCCGACATGGCCGGGCGGGCGATGCTCGTGCGTGCCGCCGAGCCGATCCGCCTCGAGTGCATCGTGCGTGGGCACCTCTTCGGCAGCGCCTGGGCCGAGTACGAGGAGAGAGGAAGCGTCAACGGGTTGACGATGCCCGACGGTCTGCGCCAGGCCGACCCGTTACCGGAGCCGATCTTCACACCGAGCACCAAGGCGGAGGTCGGTCACGACGAGCCCCTCACCCCGGAGCAGGCGACCGATCTCGTGGGCGCCGAGGTCTACGACACCCTGGAGCGGTACTCGCTGGCCCTGTTCGCCCACGGTGCCGCGCACGCGGCGAGCTGCGATCTCGTCCTGGCCGACACCAAGTTCGAGTTCGGCGTCATCTCCGGTGAGGGTTCCGGAGATGGCTCCGGGGATGGCCCCGAAGAGATCGTCGTCATCGACGAGATCCTGACGTCCGACTCGTCGCGCTACTGGGAACTCGAAACCTACCGACCGGGCACGTCGCCGCCGTCGTTCGACAAGCAGTTCGTACGCGACTTCCTCGCAGCGCAGGAGTGGGACCGCACGCCGCCACCCCCGCCGCTGCCCCCGGAGGTCGTCGCAGGTACGCGGCAGCGTTACGTCGAGGCCTACGAACGTCTCACCGGCCTCCCCTTCCAAGATCAGATGCGTCCCTGACGCGCGCTATCGCGCGCGTCAGGGACGCATCTCTTGCGGGTGCGTGCCGTAGGCTGAGCGTATGGCGTTCGTGGCCCACATCGACGTGTCGCTCAAGGCCGGGATTCTCGACCCCCAGGGAGGCGAAATCGAGCGCGCACTGCCCGCGCTCGGCTACGACAACGTCTCCGACGTGCGGGTCGGCAAGACCATCCGTCTGGTCGTCGACGCACCTGATGCCGCCGGCGCCGAGGCGCAGGTCGTGGAGATGTGCGACCGGCTGCTCGCCAACCCCGTGATCGAGTCGTATTCGGTGGATCTGGAGCCCGTGCCCGCAGGTTCTTCCGTATGAGTGCACGTGTCGGGGTCGTCGTGTTCCCCGGAACCAACTGTGAGCTCGACGTGGTCCGTTCCCTCGGCGCACTCGGAGGCGATGCCCGTACCGTCTGGCACGGCGAGAGTGATCTCGGGGATCTCGACGCCGTCGTCATTCCGGGCGGCTTCGCGCACGGCGACTACCTGCGAACGGGCGCCATCGCGCGCTTCTCCCCGGTCATGGAGGCCGTGAGCGCGTTCGCGGCGACCGGCGGACCGATCGTGGGGATCTGCAATGGTTTCCAGGTCCTCACCGAAGCCGGGCTCCTTCCCGGCGCACTCGGCAAGAACGAACACCTGCGCTTCATCTGCCGCAGCGTCGACCTGCGCGTCGAGACCACGACGACACCCCTCACCCATCGTGCCCAGCTCGGATCGGTGTTGCGGATCCCGGTCAACCACTTCGAGGGCAACTACGTGTGCGACGAGCGCACCCTGGCCGAGTTGCGTGACCAGGACCGTGTCGTGTTCCGTTACGTCGACAATCCGAACGGCAGCATCGACGACATCGCGGGGATCTGCAGCGAAGCCCGCAACGTGGTGGGCCTGATGCCGCATCCGGAGCGGGCCTCGGATGCGATTCTCGGCTCGGCCGACGGTGTGCCGCTGCTGGAATCGCTCCTCACGGCCGCGTCGGTACCTGCCTGAGCGCCTGGCTGAGCGCTCGCGCGAGCTCGTTGCAAGCGAGCGCGGGAAAACCGGTCATGCGCCGCGGGAAACGCCTGCCTTCTTGAGGACGTCGGGCGGGACACCGAGTTCGCGCCAGGCGGCGTAGGAGATCCCCTTCTGGCTCGAGTAGTCGGCCGCCACCTTCACAAAGGCGGCCTCCTTGGCGCCGTGATCCCCACTGGACTCCATGGCGTTCAACTGCCGGCGCAACTGCACCACCTTTTCGGCCCACGAGGGACGTCGCCCCGGTGTGGCGTCGGCCAGCTTTGCCTCGGCATCTGCCAGCGCCTTCTCCACAGAGGCCTTCGTGCGCTTCCGACCACGCTTGGGTTTGTTGTGTTCGAGCGATTCCAGGTACTCGGACACGGCACGGCTCGCGGCCGCCCCACCCTTCTTCGTGCTGCGCTTGGCTGCCTTCTTCGCCATGGAAAACACTCCCGAGAAGTCGATGAACGAAACCGGAGAAGAGAACGCTAAACGACACGCGAGAGTCCGTCAAAGTCGAAGCAGAACATGCGGTCAATAGGTACCCGATCCGCCGGCCCGTCCGGCGAAGACCACAGCGGAGCAGCCGTTAGGCTCGGCGTGATGTCCGACACGGGTACGAACAAGGACGTTCCGCTCCATCGGCAACTCGGTCTCACCGATGAGGAGCACGAGGCCGTCGTCGCTCTGCTCGGTCGCGCACCCAGCGACGAGGAACTGGCGATGTACGCCGTGATGTGGTCCGAGCACTGCTCGTACAAATCGTCGCGTACGCACCTGCGGCGCCTGCCCACTGAGGCGCCGTGGGTGCTCGTCGGACCGGGCGAGGGAGCCGGTGTGATCGACGTCGGCGACGGGTTGGCCGTGGCGATCCGCATCGAGAGCCACAACCATCCGTCCGCCGTCGAGCCCTATCAGGGCGCCGCCACCGGCGTCGGGGGGATCATCCGCGACATCTTCTCGATGGGAGCGCGCCCGATCGCTCTCATGGACCCGCTCCGTTTCGGGCGACTCGACGATCCGCGGGTCCGCTACCTGTTCGAGGGTGTCGTGGCCGGGATCAGCGGCTACGGCAACGCAGTGGGTGTCCCCACCGTCGGCGGTGAGGTGATCTTCGACGAGAGCTACCGCGACAATCCGCTCGTCAACGTGCTCTGCCTCGGCGTCCTCCCTCAGGAGCGGATGGTCCTCGCGCGTGCCGAGGGTGAAGGCAATCTCGCCGTGCTGCTCGGAGCCGCGACGGGTCGTGACGGAATCGGGGGCGCGAGCGTGCTGGCGTCGGCGGGATTCGAGGAGAGCGACGACGAGAAGCGTCCGTCGGTGCAGGTCGGCGACCCGTTCGAGGAGAAGAAGCTCATCGAGGCCTGCCTGGCGCTGCTCGAAGCGGGTCTCGCCGTGGGCGTGCAGGACCTCGGAGCAGCGGGGATTTCCTGCGCAGCATCCGAAACAGCGGCCAACGCGGGTGCGGGTATGGATCTCGACGTGGCGCGGGTGCCCCGACGCGAGCCGGGTATGACTCCGGTGGAGGTGCTCACCTCCGAGAGCCAGGAGCGGATGCTCGCCATCGTGACGCCGGAGAACCTCGACGAGGTCATCGGTCTGTGTGACCGGTGGGAGATCCGATCGTCGGTCGTCGGGCGTGTCACCGACACGGGACGCTTCCGCGTATTCAACGGCACGTTCGACGCCCTCGGAGTCGCCGGCTGCAATCCGCCCCCACCGGGCAGTGAACAAGCGCTCATCCCGGACTCCGACCGAGCACCGGTCGCCGACGTGCCCGTGGGGAGCCTCGGCGACGGCCCGGTCTACGACCGGCCGCTCGCTCCGCCCGCGGACCGCGACGCCGTGGCGGCCGACGACCCCGCGCCACGTCTCCGTGCGGCGCCCGGAACGAACGACGACTGTTCGCACGAGCTCCTGGCGCTGCTGTCGATCCCCGACATCGCCGACAAGTCGTGGGTGTGGCACCAGTACGACCATCAGCTGTTTCTCAACACGGTCGTCGGCCCGGGTCACGACGCGGCCGTTCTCCGCCTCGAGGGAACGCAGCGTGGTCTGGCGCTCAGTACCGACGGCAATGCACGGTTCTGTCGCCTCGACCCGCGAACCGGAGCGCGCCTCGCGGTTCTCGAGGCGGCACGCAACGTCGCGTGCACGGGAGCGCACGCGCGGGCTCTCGTGAACTGTCTCAACTTCGGCAACCCCGAGCACCCCGAGGTGATGTGGCAGTTCAGCGAGGTCATCGACGGCATGCGGGAGGCGTGCGTGGCGCTCGGGATTCCGGTTGTCGGTGGAAACGTGAGCTTCTACAACGAGTCCGACGGATACGACATCGACCCGACGCCCGTGGTGGGCGTCGTCGGCGTGATCGAGGATCTCGCCGCACCACCTCCGCAGACGGCTCTGCGGCCGGGTGTGTCGATCGTGGTGCTCGGCGAGACCGCCGAGGAGACCGGCGGAACACAGTGGGCTCGGAGCCACGGTCTCGACGGTGGCAGGCCACCCGCGGCCGACCTCGGACGCGCGGCGGCTCTCCACGGCCTGCTTGTCGACGTGGTCGGGCGTCCCGACGTGGTCGCCGTCCATGACTGCTCCGACGGCGGTCTCGCCGTCGCGTTGGCCGAGATGGCGATCACCGGCGATGTGGGCTTCACGGTCGATCTCGACGCTGTGCCGGTCGTCGCAGTGGGTTCCGCCGGAGCAGATTCGGATGATGCTGTGCCGACGGGTGCGCTCTGCTTCGCCGAGTCGGCGTCGCGCGTGATCCTCGGCGTCGAGCCCTCGGGTGTCGACGAGGTCCTCGAACTGGCGGCCGGCGCCGGAGTTCCCGGCGCAGTGGTCGGCCGCACAGAGGCAACCGAGGGTGTCGCGCGGCTCACCGCACGCGAAAGCCGCGGTGGTGGCTTCGACGTGGCGCTCGATGCCGCGACCGACGCCTGGCGCCGCCCGATTCCCGATGCCGTCGGCGCCGACCTGGCGCCCCGGGTCTGAGCCCCGGTCCGCCCGCTCAGCCGGTCGGTCGGCGCGCCTCGAGCGCGGTCAGGAGCTCATCGGGTACGGCCAGGTCGCCTTCACCCACGCCGAGGCGCACGCCGGGCTTGTACGTGCCGTGGTAGTCGGATCCTCCCGTGACAGCCAGACCGTGACGACCGGCGAGATCACTGAACGACGTGCGCTGTTCGGGGGTGTAGCGCGAGTACACGCATTCGAGCGCGTCGAGCCCGACGGCGGCCATCTCCGCGATGAAACTCTCGAGGTCGTCGTCCTCGAAGCCGAGGGTGGTGGGGTGGGCGATCGACGTGACGGCATTGCCGGTGTGGGCCAATTCGATCGATTCCTCCGGACCGAGACGGAGCCGTTCGACGTACGCGGGCTGTCCCTTCGCGAGCCAGCGGTCGAAGGCCTCCTGCACCGACTCGACGTGGCCGCGCGCCATGAGGACGTCGGCGATGTGCGGACGGCCGACGGTGCCGTCGCCGGCGACCTCGAGCACCTCGTCGATCGTGATCTCGACACCGAGCTCGTTGAGCCGCTTCACGATGTTCGTGTTGCGGTTGTCGCGTGAGTCCTGCACCGCGGCGAGCCTCGAGCCGAGCGGACCGTTCGGGTCGTCGAGGAAGTACACGAGCAGGTGCATCGTCCCCGGCGCACGGTCGCCCACCTCGCACGAGATCTCGCAGGCCGGGATCAGCCGAACACCGAAGCGATCGGCCGCGGTGCTTGCCTCGTCGAGGTGATCGAGCGTGTCGTGGTCGCTCAGCGCCAGCGCGTTCAGGCCCACGTCGGAGGCGAGCCGGAGTATCTCGGTGGGCGAGTCGGTGCCGTCCGAAACCGTCGAGTGGGAGTGCAGGTCGATCATGGGGTTCTGCTCAGGGGATCTCGGAGAATCTCTGCCACGTCAGAGTCTCACACGCTGCCGCTCACTCCGGAGCGAGTAGTTTCGCCTCTTCGAGGTAGCTGATGATCTGTGCGGCGGAACCTGCGGCGTCACGGTCGTGGGTGAGGACCCGCACCTCGGGGGAGAGGGGTTCCTCGTAGGGATCGGACACGCCGGTGAACTCCGGGAGCTCTCCGTCGCGGGCCTTGGCGTAGAGACCCTTCACGTCGCGTTCCTCGCACACCTCGAGCGGGGTGTCCACATAGATCTCGACGAAGTGCTCGATGGTCTCCCGAATCTCGTCGCGGATCGCGCGGTAGGGGGAAATGGCCGCGGTCACCGAGATGACACCGTTGCGCGCGAGCATCGCGGCCACGTAGCCGATTCGACGGATGTTGGTGTCGCGGTCCTCTTTGGAGAACCCGAGACCCTTGGACAGGTTCTCGCGGACCTCGTCGCCGTCGAGGATCTCCACGAGACGACCGCGCTCGCGTAGTTCCTCGACGACCTCGTTGGCGATCGTGCTCTTGCCGGCTCCGGACAGGCCGGTGAACCAGAGGCAGAAACCTGGGGATTCGGGGGGCACGTGTCACTCCTGAGGAGGGCGCATGTGGAAGCTGCGCACCCTGGAGCAGCGACGATACCCGGGAGCCCGACGCACGGACAGTACGGGCTCACATGGGATACTGGACCGGTGGAAACTGGTGTGGGCGAGTCCTGCGGCGTCTTCGGTGTCTACGCTCCCGGCCAACCCGTGGCGGGCCAGGCGTACTACGGCATCTATGCACTCCAGCACCGGGGCCAGGAGTCGGCGGGCATCGCGGCCAGCGACGGCGAGACGATCACGGTCGTCAAGGACATGGGCCTCGTCACCCAGGTGTTCGACGAGCAGCGTCTCGCCGCTCTCGAAGGACACCTCGCCATCGGACACGTGCGCTACTCCACGACCGGTACGAGCGACTGGCGCAACGCGCAGCCCGTCTACCGTTCCGTGGGCAACGCCGGGTTTGCGCTCGCCCACAACGGCAACCTGACCAACACCGAGGAGCTCGCCGGGGGGCTCGGCCAACTTCCGGGAATGATGCCCAGCGCCTCGGTTGCCGATTCCACCAGCGACTCCGACCTCATCGCGGCGATGATGGGCCGCGAGCGGGGAAACCACGACCGAGCCGATGGTCGTGACCTCGAGGAGTCCCTCCTCGCGACGCTGCCGGAGCTCGAGGGCGCCTTTTCGCTCGTCGTGATGGATGACGCCCACCTCGTGGGTGTGCGCGACCGCCACGGATTCCGACCGTTGGTGGTCGGTCGACTGGAAGGCGGGTGGGTTCTCGCCAGCGAATCCGCCGCGCTCGACATCGTGGGCGCCCACTTCGTACGCGATGTGCAGCCCGGCGAGATGGTGGTGATCGACGCCTCGGGCCTACGGGAGTTCCAGTGGGCGAAGCCCGAACCGACACTGTGTCTCTTCGAATTCGTGTACTTCTCCCGACCCGACACCGACCTCTACGGGCAGGGCGTGCACGCCGCGCGCCAACGCATGGGCGAGTCGCTCGCCGAACAGGCACCGGCTCGTGCCGACATGGTCATGCCCGTGCCCGAATCGGGAATCCCTGCCGCCCAGGGCTTCGCCCGCGCCAGCGGAATCCCCTACGGCGACGGCCTCGTGAAGAACCGCTATGTCGGGCGAACCTTCATCGCGCCCAACCAGGAGATGCGCGGTATGGGCGTGCGCCTCAAGTTGAATCCCCTCGTGGAGAACATCAAAGGGAAGTCGGTCGTCGTGGTCGACGATTCCGTGGTGCGGGGCACCACCACCCGCCAGATCGTCAAGATGCTGCGGGAATCCGGCGCCAAGGAAGTGCACCTGCGGATCTCGTCACCGCCGTACCGGTGGCCGTGCTTCTACGGGATGGACACCGGGCGTCGCTCGGAGCTCCTGGCCGCCGACATGTCGGTCGGTGAGATCGGCGACTACATCGGTGCCGACTCGCTCGCGTATCTCGAACTCGACCGCCTGGTCGCGGCGACCGGTGCATCACCGGGCTCGTTCTGCACCGCGTGTCTCTCGGGTGAGTATCCGGTCCCGATCCCCGAGTCGCTCTCGAAGGATGTTCTCGAGATGACCACCGACGACCTTTCGGAGCAGTTGCTCGACGAACCATCCGACGACGAGGGCGCCCACGCGTGAGCAGTCACGAACGGGAGGGGCGTCCGCTCACCTACGAAGACTCCGGCGTCGACATCGCAGCGGGCGAGCATGCGGTCGAACGCATCAAGGAACACGTCCGCAGCACCTTCCGGCCCGAGGTCGTCGGTGACATCGGCGGTTTCGGTGGCCTGTTCGCGTTCGATCCGACCCGGTACCGGGAGCCGCTGCTCGTGTCGTCCACCGACGGCGTCGGTACGAAGTCGATCGTGGCGCGAATGGTCGGGAACTTCGAGAGCATCGGCATCGACCTCGTGGCCATGTCGGTCGACGACATCGCCGTGCAGGGCGCCGAGCCGCTCTTCTTCCTCGACTACATCTCGCTCGGCAAGCTCGATCCCGACCTCGTCGACGACCTCGTGGCAGGCGTTGCCGAGGGCTGCCGCCAGGCGGGGGCAGCGTTGCTCGGAGGCGAGATGTCGGAGCATCCGGGGATCATGCAGCCCGGCGAGTTCGACCTGGTCGGAATGGCGGTCGGGGTGGTCGAGCGCGCGCAGGTACTGCCGTCGGGCGTGGTGCCGGGCGACCGGGTCGTCGGTCTCGGCAGCGGGGGTCTGCGGTGCAACGGGTACTCACTCGCACGCGCGGCACTCCTCGACGTGGCCGACCGGAGCCTCGACGGTCCCGCATGGGACGGCGCTCACCACCCGCTCGGCGAGGAACTGCTGCGGCCGAGCGTGATCTACGCGCCCGCCATGGCCGATCTGCGCCGCCAGGTCGACGTGCACGCGTTCGCGCACGTGACCGGTGGCGGAATTCCCGGCAATCTGGCGCGCGTGCTTCCCGGCCGGTGCGACGCGGTGGTCGACCGCGGACGCTGGGAGGAACGCCGGATCTTCGGTGAGATCCGCGAAGCAGGTGACGTTCCCGAGGACGAGATGGAGAAAGTGTTCAACCTCGGTCTCGGCATGCTGGCGGTCGTGGCCCCGGGTGACGCGTTGCGGGCCGTCGACGTGGCGCGCACCGCAGGTCATGACGCCTGGCTCGTCGGGGAGATCACCGAAGGCTCGGGCCGCGTCCACATCTCGCGGTAGGCGGGTCCCGTTGGGCGCGGTCGCTCGCGCCGAGCGCTCGAGTCCGTTCAGAGGAGCCAGCGGGCTCCGACCCAGGTTCGTTCCTCACACGCAGGGCAGCGCATGAGCCGGGAGTGGCGCTTGCCGGGGATCCAGAGCCAGAACGGCAGATGCCGGCGGGCGAACTCGGTATAGAGAACCCGCGTGCGCGCCCCGCACGAGGAACACTCGAGAACGACCGTCCCGGCTTGGCGTTGGGCCGTGGAGTAGAGGGCCTCCTTGCCGGGCGCTCGGGGAGTCGGCCCATCCGGTCCCGGCGCTTCCTCGGGCATCGGGCGTGAGTAGAGCGCCCGCCTACCACCCGCCCTGGGGTTGCCCAGGGCCTCGCTCTTCGCGACTTCGTCGGTCACGGCTGAGCGGGATCGTCGTCACGCGTCGCACGGAGCTGCGCGGCGAGCTCGCGGTACGCGGCGGCTCCGGGAACCTTGGGTGCGTGGTCGAGCACCGTCAACCCGCGGGCAGGCGCTTCGGCGAACCGGATCGATTTCGGAATAGGTGGCTCGAGGACGGGAAGGCCGTAACGCTCGCCGACGTCTTCGAGGACCTCGCGGGCGTGTCGAGTTCGGCCGTCGAACATGGTGGGGATGACGCCGCGCACGGTCAGGCGGGGGTTGGTGAAGGAACGTACGTCCTCGATCGTCTCGAGAAGCTGGCCGACACCGCGGTGGCTGAGCGTCTCGCACTGAAGGGGTATCAGAACTTCACGCGCGGCGGTGAGTCCGTTGATCGTCAGAATCCCGAGCGAGGGCGGGCAATCGATGATGACGACGTCGTACTCGTCCACCACCGGTTGCAGGGCGCGGGCGAGCGCGTGTTCGCGACCCGTCTTGGTGAGGAGATGGACCTCCGAGCCGGCGAGGTCGATGGCGGCCGGCAACAGGTCCACCTTGTCCGTGGTGGTGATCGCCTCGGCGGCTGAGACGCTGCCGGTGAGCACGTCGTGGAGTGTGACGCGTAGAGCCTCGGGGTCGAGGCCGAGAGCCCAGGTGAGGCAGGCCTGAGCGTCGAGGTCGACGAGCAGCACCCGGTCGCCGAGCTCCGCGAGCGCCACGCCGAGAGTGTGGGTCGTGGTGGTCTTGGCCACCCCGCCCTTCTGGTTCGCCACTGCCAGGATCTGTGCCACGGCGCCCGAGTGTACGGCCGCTCCCCTCCGCTCGGTCGCTCGGGGGGCCGCTTCCTACAACGGTTCGCTCAGCGTCACCGTGTCTCTACGGACGGTGACAGGCAGGGAGTGCGCGTGTGGCCTTCGTCACACGGAAATCGCGCACAGCCTGCCGTCCTTCAATACAGGGTGTATGGGATACGACGGGTAACTAGTCCGGTTGGGCGTGTTAGAATGACACCATCAAGCTATAGCCACGCGGAATACGCAACCGATATCCTAGGTTGTGAAAGGGACACTCCGGGTGTACCGGGGGATATCGAAGATCCCCTGCGCCCGACCCGACCACTGACCACAAGCGATGAAGGCGGAGAGAGATGACCAAGGGAACCGGAGATCCGATGCAGACCCCGATCGAGCACGACGAGCTGCTCACACCTTCGGAGGTCGCGGCCATGTTCCGCGTCAACCCGAAGACCGTGACCCGCTGGGCCCGTGCCGGCAAGATCTCGGCGATCCGCACGCTCGGCGGTCACCGTCGTTTCCGTGCCTCCGAGATCAGGCGCTTCCTCGACCAGGTCGACGAGGACGTCGAAGCCTGAACTCCTGACAGGGATCCGACCGGGGTTCCCACCGGACAAACCACCAGACAAGCGAAACGCCGGGCCCTGACGGGTCCGGCGTCGTCGCGAGTGGCCGGGGACGGCGTCGATCCGTCGACCCCACGCTTTTCAGGCGTGTGCTCTGCCAACTGAGCTACCCGGCCGGGTTGTGTCCGGGTCGCCCCGGATGCCGTCGCCCGTATCCGGGCTCCGAGCGGTCCTGACGGGATTTGAACCCGCGACCTCCGCCTTGACAGGGCGGCGTGCACTCCAAACTGCACCACAGGACCGTGAACACCGGAGCTCGCTCCGGTCGATCAGTGCCCCCAGGGGAATTCGAATCCCCGTTACCGCCTTGAAAGGGCGGCGTCCTGGGCCACTGGACGATGGGGGCTCGTCTCCCGCCAGGGAGAGAAGCATCGTAGCAGCGCGGATTCTTCCTCCTCGCAGGGATCGTGGCCCTGTCGGCCACGTCGGTCGCCACTGCGTAGCCTCGTCGTAGGGCCGCTAGCTCAACTGGACAGAGCAACGGGCTTTTAACCCGCAGGTTCGGGGTTCGAGTCCCCGGCGGCCCACTCGCGATCATCGGTCGCGCAGGCCCTTTCCTTTCGAGATCCTCGGGGCACACTTCTCGACCCGCGCGTCGCGCGTCTTGGCCTTCTTGGCATCTGAGAAGTAGAGGTTGTATTCCCGGCGCCGCCCGGGGGTCAGTGCCTCGAACGCAGCTTTGAACGCCGGGTCCTGGTCGAGGCGATTCTGCAGCTCCTCGACCGGGACGAGCTCAGGTGCCGGGCCCACCTCCACGCCCGCCCGCTCGAGATCGATGGCCTCGGCAACGTAGGTCCTCACGGCTTCTGTCAGCCGGGCCACGTCGTCAACGGAGGTGAACCGAATGCGGCGAGCCGATCGTGAGTTCGGTCCTTGCGCCTCCAGAACGCCTTCAGAATCGCCCAACAAGGCACCCTTGAAGAACATGAGGGCGAGAAACTCCTTCATCTCCTGGAGGATGGCGATGTTCCTGCCCTCATCGCTGTAGCACGGCTTGCCCCACTTGATCTCCTCCGTCAGCCCGCAGTCCAACAGGACCGACCGGAGGTCGGTCATCTCCTCCGGCCACATCTTCGACTCGTTGATGTAGCGATCGACTCGAGGGTTCGCCATCACTCGGATCAGCGTACCGAGGCCTGCCGGCACCGGCGCCGGCGGATCGGCCCGGCCGCTCCCCAGCCGGTGCCGATGGGGTCTTTCAGGTGCCCGCTAAGGTCCATCGGTGTCGACGTCGTCGCTTCGCGAACTCGAGACGCGCCTAACGGTGCCGCCGCGCCCCGGGCAGTTCTCGCAGTCGGATGTGGCCGACCTCCCGGCGTCCGCTCGCTCGATGTTGACAGCCGCGATCGCGCCCGGAACGCCGCGCGCGGCTGCGGTACGCCTTCGGATACGAGGCGCCATCAAGCTCAACCGGTGGTTGCCGTTCCGTTCGACGGAGATCATCGCCCCCGGGGCCGGGTTCGTGTGGCGCGCCCGTGTCGCAGGTGTCATCAACGGCTACGACCGTTTCGTCGACGGTCAGGGTGAGATGCGATGGAAGCTCCTCGGGCTTCTCACCGTGGCGAGCGGGTCGGGCCCCGATGTGAGTCGCAGCGCGGCGGGTCGCGAAGCCGGCGAGGCGATGTGGGTCCCGACGGCACTCCTCCCCGGCTCGGGTGTCGAATGGCTGCCCGGAGCCGACCGACTCGCGATCGCGAGGATTCCGAGCGCAACGGGACCGGTCGACGTCGAGTACGGGCTCGACGAGAACGGGCTCGTGGAGTCGGTCGTGCTCGACCGCTGGGGCGATCCCGAGAACACCGGATCGTTCGGTCTTCACCGATTCGGAGGCACGATGAGTGAGCACCGGACCTTCGGAGGAATCACCATCCCGACGATGGGCAGCGTCGGTTGGCACTTCGGAGAAGAGAGCTCGGCCGACGGCGAGTTCTTCCGTTTCCGCATCACCTCCGCGCACCTCGTCCTGTGAGGGGCGATGCGGCGGTCGATCTCTACTGGATCCCCCTGGGTGCGGGTACGAGCGTGGTGCAGATCAGCGGCAAAATCTTCGAGGCGGTGTCGGCCTTCGTTCAACGGCGTCGTCGCTTCCACCTCTACCATTCGGCTCTCGTGATCTCGGTGCCGGAAGGGCGCTTCGTGATCGAACAGGCGCCGGTTCCCGACCTCGACGGGGAGCGGCGAGGCGTCGTGGCACAGGGTCCCGTCGGAATGCGATGGCTCGGAGGTTTTCGCGTCTTCCGCTACGAGGTACGACGGTGGCGGGACGGCGTGATTCCCGACATCGACCACACGATCGCGAGCCCGGTGACGCTGACGGACGACGTCGAGGTGGCCAGGCGGGTTCTCGAACAGTTGCCGCTGATACCGACACCCGTCTGGGGCCGCGACGAGCTCGGTACGGGCGAGATGTGGAACTCGAACTCCGTTGTTTCCTGGGTGTTGGCGCGCAGCGAGACCGACATCGCGGCGGTCCGACCGCCGACCAACGGTCGAGCACCCGGATGGGACGCGGGACGTGCGATCGCCGCGCGAGGGCTCAGCTAGTCCTCTCGGCCACGTAAGAGAGCCGCGGCGCGCGGGAGCCGGAACCCGGATTCCCGCTCCGTTCTCTCCGAGTTGTCTGGCGACCTCAGCGACTACTCGTGGTCGAAGGGAACACTCCGTTTCGACGTCGACTCACCGTTGTCAGCTGTCAGCTGTCGGCTGGTCGGTAGGTGCACATCAGCACGCCGGTGTCAGTCGTCGCGGTGTCGACCAGCTTGAGACGCTGGTTCTCGCCGTCGGCGGGGAAGATCCGCTTGCCGCCTCCGACGAGGATCGGCTCGATCATGAGCCGGTACTCGTCGACAGGCCACGGGACGCCAGGGATGCCACGAGGCTGGCGCTTCCCATGACCTGGAGGTCGCCGCCGTCCCGTTCGCGGAGCGCGGCGATCGCGTCGAGGGGGGAATCGGCAGGGAGCAGCACCGAGTTGGCCCAGTGAAGGTCGTCGGTGTGCAGCGTCGTCGACGCCACGTACTTGGTGATGGCGTTCATGCGGCCGGCGAAGGGATCGCCGGCTCGCTCCGGCCACGCGGCTGCCATCGTCTGCCACGTTCGTCGACCGAACAGCAGCGCCTCTGTCGATGCCATCGTCGCGTCCAGGAACGGGCCCATGGTCTCGGGCTCGAAGAACGGCATCGACCAGCCGCCGTGGGCGAACCCGCGGTCGGTGTCCTCGTCAGGGCCCCCGGGCGCCTGCACGACACCGTCGAGCGTCATGAACTCACTGACGACGATCTTCGCCGCTGTTCCAATCTCGATCCGCATCAAGGAACCACTACAGCATCGCGCGACGGATTCCCGACAGTCTCCTAGGCCTCGCTGTCGGGGTAGTGGTTGGTGACGTAGGTCGATTCCGACATGGGCGGGCGGATGTACGACTGGTCTTCGGGCTCGGGGAGGACCAGATCGGGTTCGGAGACGTCCTTGTAGGGGATCGAGTCGAGGAGGTGCCGGATGCAGTTGAGGCGCGCGTGGCGCTTGTCGTCGGCGTCGACCGCCCACCACGGCGAGGTCTTGGTGTCGGTGTACTCGAACATCTTGTCCTTGGCGATGCTGTAGTCGACCCAACGTCGCCGAGACTCGAGGTCCATGGCGCTCAGCTTCCAGCGCTTCTCGGGGCGTGCGATCCGATCGGCGAAACGGTGCTCCTGCTCCTCGTCGCTGACCGAGAACCAGAACTTGATCAGGATGATCCCCGAACGGATGATCATCCGCTCGAAGTCGGGGCAGGATCGCAGGAACTCGTCGTACTCGGCGTCTGTGCAGAATCCCATGACGTGTTCGACCCCGGCGCGGTTGTACCAACTGCGGTCGAAGAGCACGATCTCTCCGGCAGCGGGGAGGTGGGCGATGTAGCGCTGGAAATACCACTGGGTCTGCTCGCGGTCGGTGGGCTTCGGGAGCGCGACGACCCGCACGACGCGGGGGTTCGTGCGCTCGACGATGCGCTTGATGGCTCCGCCCTTTCCGGCGGCGTCACGGCCCTCGAAGATCACGCACACCTTCAGGCCCTCGGCCTGGACCCAGTCCTGGAGCTTCACCAGTTCGCGTTGGAGACGCTCCAGCTCCTTCTCGTAGATCGGCTTGGGCAGTCGCAGCATGCCGCTGGTGGTGCGCTTCTTGGTCACTACTGCGGTCTCCCGTGTTGGAGCCGGTCCGCCTCCACCAGCTCGAGTTCGGCGGCGGATTTCGACGCGGTGGCTTCGCCGCCTGTCATCATCTCGTCGAATCTAGTTCCAGACCCCATCGTGGTTCGACGTGGCAACGCACGTAGCCTTGGCCGCGATCCGCGAACGATTCGCGTGCGAGTCCAGGAGAAGCCATGACCGAGCGTACGAAGTACCTGTTGGACGAGTCGGATCTCCCGACCCACTGGTACAACCTCATCCCCGACCTGCCCGAGCCGCCACCGCCACCGCTGCATCCGGGCACCGGTCAGCCGCTCGGACCCGACGATCTCGCGCCGCTCTTCCCCATGGGCCTGATCGAACAGGAGGTGTCCCCGGAGTCGTACATCGACATCCCCGAGGAGGTGCGCGACATCTACCGCCTGTGGCGACCGTCGCCGCTCCACCGGGCACGTCGTCTCGAAAAGGCGCTCGGCACCCCGGCGCACATCTACTACAAGTACGAGGGCGTGAGCCCGGCCGGTTCACACAAGCCCAACACGTCGGTGCCGCAGGCCTACTACAACGCGGCCGAGGGAATCAGCCGGCTGACCACCGAGACCGGCGCCGGTCAGTGGGGCGTCGCACTGGCCTTTGCCTGTTCGCTCTTCGACATCGAGTGCGAGGTCTGGCAGGTCCGTGCCTCCTACGACCAGAAGCCGTACCGCAAGTCGATGATGGAGGTGTTCGGAGCGACGGTGCATCCGAGCCCCTCGGAGGTGACCGAGGTCGGACGCAAGATCCTCGCCGACGATCCCGACACGCCGGGGAGCCTCGGCATCGCGATCAGCGAGGCCGTCGAGACGGCTGCCTCCGACCCCGAGACGCGTTACGCGCTCGGATCGGTGCTGAACCACGTGCTCCTGCACCAGACCGTCATCGGTCAGGAGGCGATCACGCAGATGGCCATGGCGGGGGAGAGTCCCGACCTCGTCGTGGGCTGCGTCGGAGGTGGATCGAACTTCGGCGGCCTCGCCTTCCCGTTCATCCGGGAGAAGCTCGCCGGGAACCTCGACTGCGAGATCCGCGCTGTCGAGCCCGCGGCGTGTCCCACGCTCACGAGGGGCACCTACACCTACGACTTCGGAGACACGGCCGGCATGACGCCGCTGCTCAAGATGCACACGCTCGGACACGACTTCGTGCCCGACCCCATCCACGCGGGCGGCCTTCGCTATCACGGCATGTCGCCGCTCATCTCGCACGTCTACGAGCTCGGGCTGATGACCGCGGAGAACCGGCACCAGTCGGAGTGCTTCGCTGCCGGGGTCGAGTTCGCCGCGTTCCGAGGGCATCGTGCCCGCACCCGAGCCCACCCACGCCCTCGCCACAGCCGTCGACGAGGCGAGGAGGTGCGCCGAGACCGGAGAGGAGAAGGTCATCCTCACGGCGCTGTGCGGTCACGGACAGCTCGATCTCGCCGCCTACGACAAGTACCTGAGCGGAGAGGTCGAGGACTACGAGTATCCCCAGGAGCGCATCGACGACGCTCTGACCCGGCTGCCCGACCCCGAGGTCTGAGCTGAAAGCCTGCACGGTGTCGATGTCATGAGCGACGATCTGCATCCTGGTAGCGGACGGAAGAGGTCGTTTGTGGAGAGCGGTCATCGGGCCGGTACAACGGACACAGCAAGGAGCACGACATGAAGAAGCTGCTCGTCCTGGGCGCCGGCACCGCCGGCACCATCGTCGCCAACAAGCTGAACCGACGTCTCGATTCCGACGAGTGGAGCATCACCGTCGTGGATCAGGACCGGATCCACTACTACCAACCCGGATTCCTCTTCATCCCGTTCGGGATCTACGGCCCCGGCGACGTGGTCAAGTCGACCGGGAGCTTCCTGCCTCCCGAGGTCGAGCTCGTCGTCTCGGAGATCGACGTCGTCGAACCCGACGAGAACCGGGTCAAGCTCGTCGCCGACGGGACGTACCTCGACTACGACGTGTTGGTCATCGCCACCGGGACACAACCCCGACCCGACGAGACCCCGGGGCTCACCGACGACGCCTGGCGCGACACGATCCACGACTTCTACACCTTCGACGGTTCGGTCGCTCTCGCCGACGAGCTTCGCACGTGGGACGGCGGCCGCCTCGTCGTGCACATCGCCGAGATGCCCTGCAAGTGCCCGGTCGCTCCCCTCGAGTTCACCTTCCTCGCCGACGCGTTCTTCCACAAGAAGGGCATGCGCGACCGGGTCGAGCTCGTCTACGTCACACCGCTCGACGGTGCCTTCACGACGCCGACCGCCTCCGAGCATCTGGGTCGCATGCTGGAGGACAAGAAGGTGGAGGTCGAGACCGACTTCGCCGTCGAGCGGGTGGATCCCGACCGAAACATGCTCGTGTCGTACGACGAACGCGAGATCCCCTACGACCTGCTCGTGACCGTTCCCGTCAACATGGGCGCCGAGTTCGTGGACCGCTCGGGCCTCGGTGACGAGCTCAACTACGTGCCCGTCGACAAGCACACCTTCCTGTCGAAGGAGTACGACAACATCTTCGCCCTCGGCGACGCGGCCGACCTCCCCATCTCGAAGGCCGGTTCGGTGGCGCACTTCGCCGTCGACGTGTTCGCCGACAACTTCGTGCGTTACGCGCAGGGCCTGCCGATGCTCGAGAAGTTCGACGGCCACGCCAACTGCTTCATCGAGTCGGGTTTCGGCAAGGCCGCGATCATCGACTTCAACTACGACACCGAACCCCTGGGTGGGAAGTACCCCCTCCCGGGTATCGGGCCGTTCTCCCTCCTGAAGGAGACCGAGATCAACCACTGGGGCAAGATGATGTTCCGCTGGTTCTACTGGAACGTCCTCCTCAAGGGCAGAGACACGCCGATGCCGGCTGCGATGTCGATGGCCGGGAAGGACGCGGAATGAACGCCGGCTGCCCGATCCGTCGGGCCGACAACGCAGACAAGGAGTGACGACATGCCTACGCAGACCATCGCCGGCCAGGAAGTCGATGTGAACGAGGAAGGTTTCATGACCGACCCGTCGCAGTGGAACAGGGAGATCGCGGCGCAGCTCGCCGAGCAGATCAACCTCGGTGAGCTCACCGACGTGCACTGGAAGGTCATCGACTTCCTCCGCTCCGACTTCGAAGAAGAGGGCGAGACCGCGACCCTGCGACGGGTCTCGAAGCGCTCAGGAGTCCCCACCAAGGATCTCTACCGACTCTTTCCGAAGAAGCCGGCCAAGAAGATGGCGTACTGCGCCGGGCTGCCCAAGCCGCACGGCTGCATCTAGGCGTCCTGATCACGGACGTTGCCCGAGCACCGAGTCGGCGTCGAGAGCGCCGGGAAGGGAGTCGACCATGACACAGACAGAGGAGAAGGTGATCCCCGACTTCGGGGAGGACACCGACCGCAAGCTGTGCATCATCTGCAGCAAGGGCACGCTCGACATGGCCTACCCCGGCCTCGTGCTGGCGAACGCCGCGCTGATGGAGGGCATCGAGGTCAACATGTTCTTCACCTTCTGGGGCCTCGACATGCTGAACAAGAAGACGATGGCGAAGCTGAAGGCGACACCCGTCGGCAACACGGCCATGCACATGCCGCAGGCGCTCAGCCCGCTGCCCGGCATGACGGCCATGGCCACCCACATGATGAAGAAGGAGATCGACAAGCTCGATTTCCCGCCGGTCGACGAGTTCCTCCAGCAGATCGTCGACGCCGGCGGCCACCTGTGGGCCTGCAAGATGTCGGCTGACATGATGAACCTCGAAGCCGACGACATGTTCGAGGAGGTCGAGGACATCATCGGTGCCACCGATTTCATGAATATGAGCGACGGCGCCCAGATCATCTTCATCTGACCTCGACCCACGACGACGGACACGAAGGAACGGTCATGAGCTCAGCTCCCGCGCGCCGAGGTTGGCTCGTCGCGGCCCTGGTGATCGGGCTCGGGCTCGTGGCGGCACCCGCGATCTTCCAGATGTTCGACCGCGCCCCCAAGGGCGGCGACATGATCGAGGCCTTCCGCCCCTACATGACCCAGGAGAAGATCACCGAGTTCCAGGACTACATGGTCGAGATCGACACAGCGGTTGCCGAGATGAGCGACGAACTCGAGCCCGCGCTCGTGGAGGAGGCCGGTCTCGACGCCGCCGAGATCGACGAGACCTACGCCTCCTACGCCGACTTCCAGGCGCAATGGGACGAGATCTTCACCGAGATGACCGACATGCTCGACACGATGGAGGCGAACCTCGGCAACTTCGATGCGGTGTCGTCACTCCCACCTTTCGTCCTGTTTCCCTGGTTCTTCGTCATCCCCGGTCTGCTGATCGCGGGGATCGCCGTGTGGGGGCTGGTTCGCTCGCGGCGCGGCCGGCCGGGACGCGGCGTGGTGATCGCACTGGTCGTGATGGGTGTCGGTCTGATCGCTGCGCCGGCGGTCTTCCAGATGTTCACGCGCGCCCCCAAGGGCGGCGACATGATCAACGAGTTCCGCTACCTCATGAACGAGGAGAAGGTCCAGACCGTGCAGGGCTACTTCCTCGTCATCGGAGCGGGGGAGGGCACCGTGCGGGTCCAGATGCTCCCCGCCTTCGAGGAGGCCGGCGCCACGCCACCCGAGCTTCCCGCCACCGACCAGTTCATCGAGGACTGGCCGACCATCTCCAACGAGATGGCGCCCATGATCGGCACGATGGCTGACAACGTGGTGAACTACCAGGCGGTCGACGACCTCCCGCCGTTCCCGCTGTTTCCCTGGTTCTTCGTGGTGCCCGGCCTGCTCGTCATAGGGTTCGCCATCGCGGCGGGCCGGCCGCCCACCGAGACAGATCACGAAGAAGTCTGAACTTCCCGAACGAGGAGACAATCATGAAATCCCATCCCCGCATGGCGGCGCTGATCGCGATGCTGGCAGCCCTGGTCCTGGTGGCGGCTGCGTGCAGCAGCGACAGCAGCAGCGACGACAACGACGACAGCGACAGCGGTTCGAGCGAGACAACCGGTGAGGAGGCCGCGGGCGGATCGCTCGTGGGTCTGTTCGGGCTCGACGCCGGTGAGTGCGCGGATGCCGGTGTCACCGCAGGTTCCTCCTTCCGTATGGTCAAGTCGGGTGGAACGCTCGAGGACGGGCCGTTCATCGACAACGCCGACTCCACGTGTGGCGACACGACGTGGACCGCGTTGAGCCCCGGCACCGACGGCGGACTCGTCACCGGCGACTACCAGCCGGCGCCCGATCCGGCCTTCGACGACGCGGGCAACGGTCTCGCCTCGGCGATCATCGAGCCCCCGATCTTCTTCGCCGTCGGCTTCGCACTGTCGACGAACCCCACCGACCCGCAGCTCGACACTGATGCTCCTACTCCGGAGCTCTCGGCCGACGACTCCGGTGCGCTGAGCGGTGACCTGAGTGCGGCCGGCGTCGACTGGAACGGGTTGGCCTTCAACCAGGGTGCGCCCAAGCCCGACGGATCGACCTCCGACGGCACGAGCGGACCGACCGGCACCTACGACGCCGACACCGGCGCCTACATGCTGGAGTGGACGAGCACGATCGTGGGCGGCGCCTTCGACGGCTTCACCGGTGTCTGGCACTTGGAGGGAACCTTCACGGCGAACTGACTTCGGCCCCGCGGGTCGGCGCTTCGCACCATCCGGTCGTCGAGGAGAAGGCGCTCGGCCAGCCCGCGACCCCGCGGTTGAAGCTGGTGAACCCCGGCTAGTTTCTGGTGATGGAGAGAAGTCGTTTCGCCGGCGAGCCGATCGCTGACGACGACGCCACGATCGCGGCGATGCTCGAAGACGTGAGCATCCCCACGCTCATGGTCTCGATGATGCACATGAGTGGCGACTACAGCCTCCTCGACGGCGAGCTCCGACCCCAGGGCTCCTTCATCAACGAGATCCAGGGCTTCATGAGCCCCGAGGACCAGGCCGAGGTTCGGGAAGCGGCACTCCGGGTGATCCGCGGGTACCGCGACGGCGGCTGCGCACCTCCACCGCCGCCCGACGATGAGACGGTTCATCGCATGATGGAGTTCATCGTCGCCGAAGAGGTTCCCGCCGACTACGTGCCGTTGATGCTCGAGGAACTGGAACTCGACGGCGTCGACGCCAGGGCTCCAGAACGGCTCACGGCCCTCGATCAGGCGGCACGCCAGGACTTCCTGGTCGTCGTGATCGGGGGCGGCATGTCGGGGATCCTCGCCGGAATTCGGCTGGGTCAGGCCGGCGTGCCCTACACCGTGATCGAGTCGGACGCCGGTCCGGGTGGCACGTGGCGCAAGAACCGCTACCCCGGATGTCGAGTGGACGTGGGCAACCACTTCTACTGCTACTCCTTCGAGCCCAACGAGTGGTCGGAGTTCTTCGCGCAGCACAACGAGCTCCGCGAGTACTTCGAGCACTGCGCCGAGAAGTACCGGGTTCACGAGAACACCCGCTACTCGTGCAGCGTCACCGCAGCGACATGGAACGAGGCGACGGCACGGTGGCTCGTGGAGATCCGCACCGAGTCCGGCGACGTCGAGACGATGGAGGCAGCGGCGCTCATCAGCGCCACCGGTCAGCTCAACATCCCGAAGCTGCCCGAGATCGAAGGGCGGGATTCCTTCGCCGGAGAGTCGATGCACACGGCCCAGTGGGTGGAGGGCACCGAGCTCGACGGCAAGCGTGTCGCGGTGATCGGGACAGGAGCGAGCGCGTTCCAGCTGGTCCCGGCGATCGCACCCGACGCCGAGCATGTCGACGTCTTCCAGCGCTCGGCGCCCTGGATGTTCCCCAGCCCCCACTACCACGACAAGGTGCCGCCGGGGGCGCTCTGGGCTCTTCGCCACCTGCCGTTCTACGGTCGGTGGTACCGGTTCCTGATCTTCTGGCCGGCCTGCGACGGTGGCTTCGCTGCGATGGAGGTCGACCACGACTGGGAGCACCCTGAGCGCGCGGTCAGCGCCGCCAACGACGCCGTGCGCGAGATCTTCGCCTCCCAGATGGTGGCCCAGGTGGGCGAAGACTCCGAGCTCGCCGAGAAGGTGGTTCCCGACTACGTGTGTCTGGGCAAGCGCACTCTCCAGGACAACGGCAGCTGGCTCAACGCCCTGACGCGCGACGACGTCGACCTCATCACCGAGTCCATCTCCCACATCACGCCCCGCGGCGTCGTGGACGACACGGGAACGGAGCACGAGGCGGATCTCATCGTCTACGCCACCGGATTCGACGCCAACCGCTACCTCTGGCCGATGGAGATCACCGGACGTGATGGCGCCGTCCTCGCCGACCAGTGGGGCGATGAGCCACAGGCGTACCTGGGCATCACGGTCCCCAACTTCCCGAACTTGTTCATCATGTACGGCCCCGGCACCAACCTGGCCAGCGCCGGCAGCATGATCTTCCACGCCGAGTGTCAGATGCAGTACATCACCGAGTGCCTCGCCGAGCTGATCGGCGGCGACATCGACGCCATCGACTGCCGCCAAGTGGTCCACGATTTCTACAACGACGCCCTCCAGGCCGAGCTCGCCAACATGGTGTGGTCACACGACTCGATCCGCTCGAGCTGGTATCAGAACGACTCCGGAAGGATCTACATCCTGAGCCCGTGGCGGCTGCACAAGTACTGGTCGATGACAAGGAGCGTCGATCTCGACGACTACACCGCCAGCTCGGCCACGCCGTCAACGACCGGTGCGACCGTGCTTCCCGTAGGCCCGGACGGTGGCTTGCGAGCGCGGTAGCTCACGTTCGTCGAACAAGTAGCGACGGATCTTCTGCACGGCGCCTGCTTCCCCGGCCACCCAGACGGCGACTCCATCGGGCAACTGGCTGTCGCGAACAGCGGTGACCAACGTCACCCGGGCCCCAGTAGACGTCGTCGGAGCCGAACTCGACGATCTCAGGCGTCACGGCGACTCCGCCGAGCGATCGCACGGTCTTCGAAGAACTCCCAGATGATCCAGGGAAGCGCCCAAACGAGGACGGCAGCGGCCATGACGACGAAACAGAGCAGGAAGGCGGCACACGCCCATCCGAAAGCCACCAGCCAGTTGTCGTTCTGCTGAAGCGAGCCGGCCATGCAGATGAAGAAGAGGAATCCGTAGAAGATCCAGCCGGCATCGCTGAGGTTCTTCCAGTCTGTCTTCGAGAGCTTGAGCAAGTTGAACACGGCAGAACTCCTACCTGCAGCGAGGCTGGTCCCTCCTCACTCGGGATCAGTCATCTCCATGGTGCCGCGGGGCTGGGACATGAGACTTCAGAGCAGGCCGTCAGGGAACGGCCACCGCTGTGTCCCAGCCCCTCTGTACGGTCGAGGACATGGAGAACCTGATCCAGTGGTGGTGGGGACCGCTCGAGGCCATCGTCGACTTCGGTGGGTGGATCGTCGTGCTCGGTGCGCTGGCCCTGTGGGGATGGGTCTTCCCGGCCGAGAACACTCCGGCCACGAAGAACATCAGGGATCTCACCAAGGAAGAGAACGCAGAGTGGAAGAAGAATCGGGACCGGCTCCGGGACATCGAACGCGGTCGATTCTTCGGTCGAAGGTAGATGTCCGCCCCCTCTCGCCCGCCGCCACTAGCGAACCGGCGCATGCCTCCGTTGGACTGAACCTGTGACAATGACCTCCATGCCGATCGCCCCCTACCTCGGTATCGATCTGGCGTGGCGGGGCGTCAACGAAACGGGTGTCGTTGCTCTCCAGCATGACGGCAGCATTTCTGATGCCGGATGGTTGACCAGCACGCATGACGTCGCTCAGTGGATCGACGACCACGCGGCAGAGGACTCGTTCACCTTCATCGACGCTCCGCTCGTGATCGAGAACCCGGACGGGATGCGGGAGTGTGAGCGCGAGGTCGGCCGACGCTACGGGCGCTGGAAGGTCGCGGCCAACGCCTCCAACACGTCAAGCACCGGTCAGGAAGGTGTGGCGCTCCGGAGTCTCCTCGAAGACCGCGGGTTCCAGTACGACGACGGAACCGCCGGAAACGACGTCGGTGGACGGCGGATCCTCGAGTGCTACCCCTACACGACGATCGTCGGCGTTCGCCGCGCTCGGCTACGACCACGAGCGACCGCGCTACAAGCGCAAGCCACCGAAGATGCCCGCCGCTTCGTGGCGTGAGCTTCGGGCATCCGAGACGGACGAGCTGATTCGGCGCATCGGCGATTTCGTGACCGAGAAACCACCCATGGATCTGACCTCGCATCCCGAGACGCTTCGGCTCCTCGAGATGCCGACACCGCAGGCCGATGTCGAGGCGAAGCACCGCGAGGACCTCCTGGACGCAGCGCTCTGTGCATGGACCGCCGCGTTGTGGGATCGCCACGCAACAGAGAGATGCCAGGTGCTGGGCGAGAACGACCCACCCGTCAACGGCTACAGGGCAACGATCATCGCCCCGGCGCGAGAGTCACAGCGTCGCCGTTAGGCGAGTTCCTTGCCATTGATGCTCCCGGGCCGAAATCCGCGATCGCCACGCGCCGGACAGCGAGAGTTCGACCCCAGTCCGTGCTCGCGTTATTGCTGGTCGACCGTAGGATCAGCCTCGACAGGCTGCGTGTAGTCGGTGTCATCACGCACGTGCTCAAAGTCCGCACGATCAAGCCAATGGCACCAGACGTTCCGCCCGGGAAGCACCAGCCTCGAGCCCCATCCCTTGGTTGGCTTCCACGATGCCACCTCGACGCGCTTTCCGAGCCCGAGCACCGCCTCGAGCGCGGGCACGAGGTCGGTGTCGGCCGACATCAGTACGGCCACGTCGAAGTCGTCGCGCACGGCACCCATCACCATCTCGATCGCTATGAGAACGTCGATGCCCTTCTCGCGGCTTCGAAGGCGGTCGGGCGGCCCGTCGCGTCCCACGCCGTCGGACGGTAGTGCAGGGGGCGCGACACGGAGATCACCTTGGCTTGCGCTTGCCAGTATCGAATCTGACGCTGGCAGGCCGCCTGGCCACTTCGAGAGTGCCGGGCATCAGGTTCGCCGCGGTAGACGCGGACTTCCTGTAGCTCCCGAGCCGCGTCAACCGCTTCGCCCTTGGTGCGAAGGAGGATCCCCAGCCGACGGGGGTAGACCTGACCGAACGTGAAGGGATCGCCGTGCGGTTCCCCGAAGCTCTCACGGGCGCCCATGTAGGTGTTCTGGTAATCAATGAACATCTTGACACGGGTCATCGGAGCCCGCTTCGCGTTCCGAACGGGCCGGCAAGGTCCGAAGAAAAATAAACCTCGCCATTCCGGGCCGAAGCCCGAAAGGCGAGGAGGATTGGTTCCATCATAACGATCGACCTCCCTAGCGTCTACCTGAGACGTTCGGCCTGGGCACGATGCAGAGAACGTCGTGCTCGCGGACCGCCGACGCTCTGCCCGGTCCGTGCGGGCCCACCTTGGCGTGTGCCCGGTACACGGCCACCCGCGGCCGATCTCGTAGCCCCGAGGCAGTGGGTGAACCGAACGTCTCGCGTCGTGCGGGGCGTTGGATCACCGGCCCTTCCGGCGCGTGTACTCCTCGACACGCATCTTCTTACGCTGGACAGCGCTGTACACGCCGGACCGCATGCTCAGGGCGTGGCTCTGGAGCTGCTCGGCCTCCTCAGCGAACTCCTTCACCCGTTCCGAGTTGGGGTCGGCCTTCGACAACAGACCGTGCATGGACTCCATCCGCAGGGCGGCACCGTCGAAGTCACCGCTGTCGGCCAGGTCGATGGCTTCCCGGCGAGCCTTCGACGCCTCGAGGAGCAGTACCTCGTCGTGGACGACCTGGTCGGGCTCCTGTTCGGCTGCCTCGTCCGCGTTCACGACGTTGACGACGAGCGGCAGCGTGACCGTGTGTGCTGAGACCTGCTCGCCGACCGACACGTAGCGGAGCACGAACTCCGGCCAGAGTGCATGGCCCGAGCGCCGCGACGTTCGGGACATGGAACCTGCACACGACACGCCGCTTCTCGTCGCCGTACGCGTCACCGAGCTGCACCTGAAGGCCGTCGGGAGTGTCGTCGATCGGATACTCGTTCAGCACCCCGAGCAGCTTCACGTCCTCGCTCGTGTGGATCTCGACGCTCACGTTCTGGGCCACCACGGACGCGAGGCCCTCGAACTCCTCGGCGAAGATCCCGGGGGCATCTTCCGGCGTTTCGGCGAAATACGTGGATCCGCCGCCGGCGTCGGCCATGGCGGCGAGCAGGTCCTCATCGAAGCCTTCTCCGAATCCGATGGTGGTCGTACCGACGGTTTCTCGTGCGTTGCCCGCGAGTCCGGCGAGCTGTTCCGGGTCGGTGATCCCCACGTTGGCGAGGCCGTCGGAGAGCAGCAGCACCCGTCGGACGCCGTCGTCGCCGGAACGCTGGGCCTCTTCCAGGCCCTTCAACCATCCGCCCGACAGGTTCGTCATCCCACCGGGCGGATAGCGGCTGAATGGCGCGGCGGACGTCATCGCTCGGAGATGTAAGCGGCACATCGAGCGCCACCTCGTTGTCATAGGTCACGACGGCCAGTTCGTCGTTGCCCTTCGAGCGCTCGGCGAGGAACACGCCCGCCTTCTTGGCGGCCTCCAGCTTGGGGCCGGCCATGGAGCCCGAGCGGTCGATGACGAGAGCCACGTGCAGACGACGGCCGGTCGGTCTCAGGGGCGGCGGGGCGTCGAGCTCGAGCATGGCGTGCACGGTGTGCTCCGACTCGAGCGCCAGAAGTGTTTGATCGAAACGAACAGATGCGTCCACAGAAGACTCCTCGCAGACAGGAGATGGATGTACGTCTCCATGTCTACAGAGGGGGTGGGACAACTACACCGTTGTCATTTCGCCAGCGACTGAGCGGGGACGGCGAAGTCAGTCCCGGTCGATCTCCAGCGGCTCAATCTCGACGACCGTGATGTCGCCAGACGGTGAGAATCTTGCAATCGCCTCGCCATAGCGACCGGACGGAAGCTGGAATTCACAGCGGAAGTCCTGGCCAATCAACCCTTCAGGGAAATCGCAGAACGACGTAGCCAGATCTCGATCTCGGTTGTACTCGTAGCCGAGAGCCTCGAAGGTCTCGATTCCGACGAACTCGATGAAGCTGCTTGCCTCCGAAGGGGTCATGAGACACGGGGGCGGTTCGCCTCCATGGAAGGGGCAGGGCGGCGCAGTTATCGTACTCGTGGTCGGTGGAAGCGTCGTCGTTGTGGTCGGTTCCGTCACGTTAGAACCCGGAAACACAGGCAGGTCGTCGAGGATCGCCTGAGCGCCACGCGTCTCTCGCGGGCAGTCATCCTGTTCATCCACGGCTGAGTGATATTCGCTGGGCGGATCGAGCGATTCGAGGATGTAAGTGCCCGACCATGCGAACTCATCGGGCAGGGCCTCCAAGGAGTCGACCGGAAAACGCGCACCGAATCCGCGAGTCGGCGATGGTGTCGGTCGCTCCCACCGCACTCTCGGGTGAGCTTGTTCCGCCACCGAGGTCGGCAACGGTCAATCTCTGCGACTGATCCTCTGCATCGGGGCTGAACGAAAGGACTGCGATCCTTTCGCCGCTTCCCTGGTCGAACGCAGTGACCGCCCAGTGCCGTCGGTAGGCCTCCTCGGCCGGGTAGTGCGGCGCCCCCATGATCCAGGTCACGAGCAGCGTCTCGGCGTCGGATTCGAGAGCTACCTTGAGCAGGTCAGAGTTGGCTTCGCCCGCGAGGTCGTCGTTGTAGAGAAGAACACCTCCTCGGACATCCCGGCAGGTCGAAGAACCCACGGGAAACGTCGCCTCGAGCTCTTCGGTCGTCGAGGTCGCGTTTTCGGGTTCCGCGCTCGAGCTAGAAGAACCCGAAGATTGTCCGTCGCTCGAACAGCCGACTGCGAGCAATCCCACCGTGAGGGCAATTGCCAGCCACTTGGCGAAAGCACTCATCGGATCTCCCTAACGCGGGCTCAGATCGACGCGGAGGTCGTCGGCGATCTCTTCGAGCTTGTCAGCATCGATCTCTCTCGAAGAGGCTGGCGGGCGAGACCGTGGTGCATCGATCAACGCGCGATCTCGCTCAGCTCGGCTTCGACATCGGCAGCGACAGCATCGATCGCACGTCGGAGGTCTTCTCCGCTGCGAAAGAACCAGTCGATGTAGGCATCGTGCTCGTCGATCTCGGAGACGTCTCCATCTCCGTAGTCAGCGACCCGACTCGCGGCGTCGCTCCGGGAGCTCCTCCCATGTGAGATCGCGTCCGTAGGTGCGCTCGATGTCCGCGCGACGCTCGGCGAGAGCGCCAAACAAATCAGCCGCCCGGTCGGGGCCCGCGTAGTCGATGTAGATCTCGCTGCGGATCTTTCCACCGTGGCCGAAGCTGAAGGCGTAGTAAGGGCCACCCTTGAAGGGGCACGGCATAGCAAACCAGTTCCCGGAGCCGGCCTTCTTGGCTTTGGTCCAGGTCGGGTGATCGATCCGAACCCGTTCGAGGAACCGTTTCCAGAACTCCATGTACAAAGCAGGCTTGCCGCTGTGCTGAGATGTTGCGCGGGCGGCGGCAGAGACCTGCCGCGTGCCAATCGTTCGGTTGAGCACGTAATTCGAGCATTGGTGCCGGCGGAGAGTCACCAATCCGAATAGCGCCCAACTCGACGCCGAAGAACCGGACCTGGTCACCACCGAGGTCGTTCAGCAGGTCGAGCGCTTCTCGGTGCTCCTCGCGGAAGCTCGTCGAGATCCACACAACGGTCCGGGCATCGGTTCCGGCTGTGTACGTCAGAAGCTTTCCGAGGTGATCATGATCCGTCGCGGAGAGCTGATTCTCGACGATCAACACGCAATCGTTGGTGAGGTCGCGGCCCAAGAGATCAAGGCTGAACGATCCAACAGGGTGCTCCGCCATTATCAACTCGAGATCGATTCCCAGCACGTCGGCGAGCACGTCCGCGTTCTCGAGCAACCATGGCGTGAAGTCGTGTGCCTCGTGTATCCATACGGCGCGTGGGTCCAACCGCTCGATCCGACTGAAGTCCATTGTGCTACCGACAGCTCCTCGCTGAGTATCTGCTTAACCGAAGAACACTATTTCGAAAGGCGGGACCCGGGAGCACCACCGCCGGGGCACGGTCTGAGGAGTGCACTACGACTCCGCACGTCTGACGAGCACGAGAAGAGGGGTCAGCGTGTACGCGACCACGGGAACGTTTCTTCCCGCCTCGTCCCCTGGGAAGGTGGCGCACAGTTGGTTTCTGGATCGGCCGGTGTCGCCGAGTGCTTTCGCACGAGTGTCGACGGTCACGGCTCCGAACGACCGCATGACCTCTCGCACGTCGAGACCTGTGGCTCCGTCCAACCCCTCGAGCGAGGTCTGGTGGAACGTGTCCTGACCGCTGCGCCCGGCACGGGAATCCGAAGTTGCATCCAGAGGAATCCTCGCGAGCTCCTGTTGGCAGTCACGCGCAACCCGTGCTCGAGGCGCCTGAGCCTCGGCGCCTCGTTTCGGCAGAGCTTGGTTCGCACGAAGCGTTCGTGCGACGGGAAGTGGACGTCGATGACCCGCACGTCGACGCCTCCACCGGTGATGTCGAAGCACTGCGCATCTGCCGAGACTGTTTCGAATTCACCGATGGGGTACTCCTCGACTGTCTCCGGTCCCGCACGCTCGATGGTGAGTGGGCCGACCTTCATGGGTTCCTCTGTTGCCTCTCTACCTGCTGCGCTCTGATCGGCATGGTGATCTGATCCTGAAGTGGCGGGAGCCGTTAGTGGCACATTCCTACTCACCACCTGGGACACAGCGCCGTCCTGCCGATCGCTCCGAGCTCGGCTTCGGTGAGACCGTTCGCATCTGACACGTCGACAGGACCTTTGGCTGCGGGTTCCTTCGCTGCAACGGGATCCGGTTCGTCGTCAGAGACCAGGACGATCGTGACGACAGTGGCGGCTGTGAGTACGGCGACGATCGCAACAGCTATGGCGGCCCACAGGCCCCACGCTCGACGCGAGCCGGACGGTGGTGGATCGACGGGAGTGCCGTAGGGCGTGGTGGGTGGAGGAGGCGACGTCGGAGGAGGCGACGTTGTCGTCGAGGGTGGCGGAGGAGGGGGTGGTGGGCTCGCGCCCTGTGTGGTGGGGACCGTGCGACCGCACCGGCCGCACGAAAGGGCTCCGGGTTGGAGCGAGGCCCCGCAGGCCGGACAGTTCATGGGATCGACGATAGCTGTGGGCTGCGACACGAAGGACGCGAGCCGACGCTCGATTCAGCTACGCGTTGAACCAGCGCTCGAGCCTGCTGCTTCCGAACTCCGCCTTGTCCGCCACCAGTTCCGGAGAGGGGCCGTCGAAGCTCGCCGACGGGGCGTCACCGCTGCGGACCGTGAGGCCGATGCGGGCGATCTGGTCATGACCGAACTCGAAATAGCACACCCCGCGTCCTCCGTAGGTCGCCGACTCCGTCGTGTTGCGGATCCTCGCAGCGATCCGGTCGGCGACCACGGCCGCGTGGCCTTCAGCGAAGGCACCGGCCTTGGGGGTGCCGGCGTTCGCCACGTCGCCGACCGCGTACACGCCTTCGAAAGACGTCTCGAGCGTCAAGGGGTCCACAGGGATCCACCCGTCGACGGTCAGTCCGGAACTCTCCACCACGGCAGGCGCCTTGTGCACGGGGACACCGAGGAACAGATCGAAGGCCAGTTCTTCACCATCGGCGAGCACGGCCACGTTCCGCTCCGGGTCCAGCCTGGTCACGATCCGCTCCGGGTACCAGGCGATCCCGTGTTCGGCAAAGGCCTCCAGGAGGACCGTCGACGCCTCGGGCGACGGCGGAACCGGTAGCGGCAACGGCATCACGAGTGAGATCTCGGAGGCGTCGCGCAACCCGCGTTCGGTGAGGAAGTCGTGCATGAGCAGCACGGTCTCGCTCGGTGCGGGCGGACACTTGAACGGCGCTGACGCCACACCGACGATCACCCGGCCCCCGCCGAAGTCCGTGAGTACCTCACGCAGGCCGAACGCCCCGTCGACGGTATAGAACTCGTGGCCGGCCTCGACGAGCCCCGGCGTGGCCTCCGGATGCAGGTCGGCCCCCAAGGCGACGACGAGGACGTCGGCCTCGAAGGTTCCGTCGTCGGTCTCGACCCGTCGGGCGGCCGGATCGATCGAGCGGACCGTCGAGCGCACGAAGCGGACGCCGGGCTTGACAGCGTCGCTGTACGGGTGGACGACCGACGCCGGAAGGGCCCGACCGAACATCACGTCGAGTTTCGAGAACCCGAACACGAAGCCCTCTGCCTGGTCGATGAGGACGACGTCGACGTCGTCACCGAACTCCTCGGACAACTTCGTCGTGAGTTCCAGACCACCGAAACCCGCACCCAGAACGACGATCCTCATCGCCCGAGCCTACCCAGAGGCGAAAGGTCGGTTCCTGGGTGCGAAAGGTAGCCGTCACACCCTCTCCCTATGGTGTTTCGAGGCTCGGAGCCTGGCCGTCTGGCTCCCTCTCGTACACGGATCGACAGGGAGATCAGATGGCTATCGACGAGCACACCCGCCACCACCTTCACGAGTTCGCCCGCGAAACGTGGGACGACCAGGCTGCAGATACGCTGATGGAGATGCTTCCTCCTGTTGGTTGGGCCGATGTCGCCACGAAACGGGATCTCGACGCCCTCGAGGAACGGATGGACGCGCGCTTCGAGATGGTGGACCTCCGCCTGGCGTCGTTCGAGGAACGCACCGATGCACGTTTCGCAGGGTTCGAAGACCGCACCGATACCCCCAGATGCACGGGCTCCGCCATGAGCTCATCGGCGAAATGCACGCCATGCAGTCGCGCCTGGTGATGTGGCTGGTGCCCACGGTCCTTGCAGGGGTGGGAGCGTCAGCGGCCGTCGCCAGACTTCTGTAGAACGGCCCGATCGTGGCGGTCCCGCCAAGGACAAAGGCGCTGGGTCGTCGTAGCTGGTACGTGGATCAGCGTGACGCCGTGAACCGATCAGGTGAGTCTGCGCGACAGTTCTCGTGATGGACACGGACGGAGCACTCGTGGAAGCGGTCGCCGACGGCGACCGGGGGCGCTCGAAGAGCTGCACCGCCGCCACGTCGCCTGGATGACAGCGCGCCTCAGGCGACGCTGTGCCGACAAGGACATCGTCGACGAAGCGGTCCAGGTCACTCCTTCGCGTCCGGGTGGTCGAGCGCGTCGGCACCGCGGTCGATCAGAGAGCGGAACGTCGGCTCGACGCCGGCGTCGCGACCGGGTGCGGCGTCTGCGAGCTCGTGTAGTCGGCCGAGAGCTTCGAGCTCGGGGCCCATGATGCGAGCGAATGCCGCGCCGACCGCCTCGGGGTCGACGGTCCCTGCTTCGAGCATCGCCGAGATGTCGACCCAGTCCTTCGGACGGGAGAAGATCATCTTGAAGACCGTCAACTCGGTGCTCCCCAGCACGGGAATCGCGGTTCCCGCGAACGGAACAACGCGGACATGTCGCGCAGCTTCGCGATGCACGTCGTCGACGTCGAAGAACAGGTCGACGGGCGTGTGTTCCCACCACAAGCGCACCTGGCCGTCGCGACGAACCGCTTCGATGTTCGAGCGGTCCCATTCGACGCCGACGGGCAGAAGTGCGAGCACACGCTCGGCGTCTTCGGGCGACGCGAAGATATTGAGATCGATGTCCTTCGTCGCTCGAACGTCGCCCACGTGGTACGCGAGCGCGAGCGCGCCGCCGAAGGCGTGCGGAACCTCGGCCGCCT
Source organism: uncultured Actinomycetes bacterium (assembly GCA_963704035.1). Lineage (GTDB taxonomy): Bacteria > Actinomycetota > Acidimicrobiia > IMCC26256 > JAOSJL01 > JAOSJL01. The sequence goes on from CAVPGR010000004.1 coordinate 1,197,444, forward strand.
CCAACGCGTCGTGGATCGTGAGCACCTTCTCGACGAGCGTCGGGCCGCTCATCGTCGCGCCAGAGAAGGAAACAACAACGGACGTCGCGATCGTGAACCCGGGATCGCATCGGCGAGTTCGAGCAGCTCCTCCAGATCCCGGGCTGCTGCGTGCTCGTCGGGGAGCTCGACGGCCGGCGCCATCACGAGTCGAAAGCGGGCTGCCTCCAGGAGCCGCACCAGGGCGTCGACCCCCGGCTCACGCCGCCCGCGCTCGTAAGCGTTGACGACCGGGCGGGGGATCCTGGAGCGCCGCGCGAGCTCCGCCTGGCTCATCCCGGAGCGACGCCGCGCCTCGAAGATCAGGTCCGCTGCCCTACCCATGATCACAGTGTAGCGGATCCGCTACATCTCCGCTATCGCACCTGCGGGCTGTGCTCGGAGGCACGGAGCCCGAGGCCCTGGCACCGGAGATTCCGAGATGCTTGACTGCGGTTTCCGAACCGAAGGATCGCCGTGCATCGGACATTGTTCGCGCTCGTCGTGACCGCCGCGCTCCTCGGTGCGGCGTGCTCGGGGGGAGGCACCGACAACAGCGCATCCACGCCGGACAGCACCGAGCACGGCGAATGTGACCCGATCGATCCGGCGGCGTGTCTGCTTCCGTGGCCCAACGACAGCTTCACCCGACCCGACCCGACCACCGACACCGGACTGAGAATCGACCTGCCCGCAGAGGGCACACCGGTGAACGCGAACGGCGTGGCCATCGCCGTCGACGAATGGAATCGCAACGACGGGTTCAGCCCCGCCGCAATCGGCGTGACCGTCGTTCCCGAACTCGACGTCGAAGCTTCACGACTCCCGGCGGTCACCGACATCGGTCGATCACTCGACGAGGACTCCACCCTCGTGTTGTTCGACGTCGACACCGGAGAACGTGTCCCGGCGTGGGCCGAACTCGACTCGGCCGCCACCGACCCCGAACGGACCCCGCTTCTGATCGAGCCGGCCACGTCGCTGGCCGAGGGTCACCGCCACGTCGTCGCGCTTCGAGACCTGAAGCGTGGCGACGGGACCCCGATCGAACAGGTTGCCGGCTACGTTGCCGCACTCGACGACCCCGACGAACAGACCGCAGAGCTCATCGACGGGCTGGGCGAAGCCGGACTCGACGCCGACGAGATGACCACGGCATGGTCCTTCACGGTGGCGTCGAGCACGTCCCTGTCGGGTCGGCTCCGCCACATGTGGGACGAAACGAAATCCGAGCTGGGTGACACAGCACCCGAGTTCGTCGTGGAGGCGACCGAAGATGCCGGGCCCGCGCGGGTGGTGACAGGCACCTTCGACATGCCCAACTATCTGAGTGGCGACGGTTCCACGGGTTCGGTGCTCAACAACGAGGACGACGCCGACGGCATCCCGACACGCAACGGCTCGATGTCCGCCGATTTCACGTGCACCGTCCCGATCGCCGCCACCGGCTCGGAGCCCGCCCCCGCCGTGCTGTACGGACATGGTCTGCTCGGAAGTCGAGAGGAAGTGCTCGACATCGGCCAGGTGGGCGCAGGAGCAGGCGTGGCGTTCTGCGCCCTGGACTGGATCGGTATGAGCTCCACCGACGTTCCCACGGTGATCGAGGCTCTCGGGGAGTTGACGGCGTTTCGCACCCAGCCCGACCGAATGCAACAGGGCCACCTCGCCTGGCTGTTGCTCGGACGGCTGCTCGCCAGTGACGCCGGCTTCGTGACCGACCCCGCCTTCCAGGATGCGTCCGGCACGGGCGTCATCGACCACGAACGGCTGGCGTTTCTCGGGGCCAGCCAGGGTGGAATCCTCGGCGGAGCACCCTCCGCGTTGACGTCCGACTGGACCCAGGTGATCCTGGCGGTACCCGGCATCGGCTACAACCTGCTGCTGCCACGCAGCATCGACTTCGACGAATTCGCGCCGCTCTTCGAGCAGAACTACCCCGATCCTCTCGATCGCACGATGGCGCGGGAGATGATGGAGATGTTGTGGGATCGTGGCGAGAACGCCGGGTGGGCTCAACACCTCACTTCCGACACCTACGACGGCGCACCGGCGAAGAACGTTCTGCTCATCGAGGCGTTCGGTGACCACCAGGTCGCCAACGTGAGCACCGAGAAGCTGGCCCGCACGCTGGACATCCCCCTTCGCACGCCCGCGCTGGGCGACGGTCGATCAACCGACACCGAACCGTTCTTCGGGATCGAGCCGATTTCAGAGCTGCCCCACGAAGGCTCGGGTCTGGTGGTGTGGGACTTCGGTACGCCACCGCCTCCGATAGCGAACACCCCACCGCGCGAAGGTGAGGATCCGCACGGCAAGATCGGCGACGTTCCCGAAGCACTCGCCATCGTGGTGGCGTTTCTCGACCCGACCAGGCAGATCATCGATGTCTGTGGCGGCGATCCCTGCCAAACCTTGCCGTAGCCCGGAAGTGGGACATCCCCGCCGGATCGCGACTGACGATGACGCGTTCATCGTCGAGACTGCCGGCCTGCGGCCTGCGGCCTGCGGCCTTTCGCCTCCGAGGTGCGACACGTATGCTCCGCGGATCCGAGTCGGGAGGCACCCCCATGGAAACCAAACCGATGGAGCAGGCCTACGCGACCACTCGACGCGTCCTCGAAAACGTCTCACCGGATCAGATCAGCAATCCGACGCCCTGCGCGTCGTGGAACGTTGGTGAGGTCATCAACCACATGATCGGGGGCGCGAAGCTCGCCACCAGCACGGTGGAGTCGGGTTCCTGGGCGGACGACGGGTCGACAGCGCCCGACTTCTCCGCCGGTGACTACCTCGCCGCGTTCGACCAGGGCTTCGAAGACCTGAAGAAGGCGTTCGGCAAGCCCGACGCTGACGGAAAGACGCTCGCTCTGCCCTTCGGCCCCATGCCGGCCGAAGCGTTCTTCGGCATCGTCACGAGCGACATGTTCGTGCACGGCTGGGACCTCGCCAAAGCGACCGGCCAGCCCACCGACCTCGATCCCGCGTTCGCCCAGACGCTCCTCGAACAGTCGAAGGCGAACATCCAGGACGCCTTCCGGGGCCCCGACGGCAAGGCTCCGTTCGGTCCCGAACAGCAGGCGCCCGACGGTGCGAGCGTCGCCGACCAGCTCGCTGCCTTCCTTGGACGCACCGTCTGACGCACTGCCAGGCGCCGCGGGAACTACGGAGCTCGGCGGGGCGTGGGCCCAGGCGCCGCCGATACGCTGATGGAGATGCTTCCACCGGTGGGTTGGGCCGACGTCGCCACGAAGCGGGATCTCGAGGTTCTCGAGATGCGACTCGACTCCTTGGAGCAGCGGATGGACTCCCGCTTCGACGCTCTGCGCTTCGAGCTCACGGGCGAGATGCATGCGCTCAAGGCGTCGATCTTCAAATGGATGCTTCCCACGATGCTGACCGGTCTGGGCTTTGCCGCAGCCCTCGGGCGACTCAGCTAGAGATCGTGATCGTCGAGCTTCACCGGCGGGGTGCGCAGCGGTTCACGCAGGTCGTCGACGCCATCGGTGACGACGACTGGCGCCGGCCGACGCCGTGCACCGAGTGGGATGTCACCGCGCTGCTCGACCACAACGTCGGCGAGAACCTGTGGGTGACGCCGATCCTCGAGGGGCAGACGATCGACGAGGTGGGGGAGCGCTTCGAGGGCGACGTCCTCGGCGACGACCCGAAGCGCGCGTGGCGGGAATCGGCCGAGGCGGCCTGCGAGGCAGCCGAGGGCCTCGATGATGTCCAGACCGTCGTGCACCTCTCGTTCGGCGATCTGCCCGCCGAGGAGTACCTCTGGCAGCGCTACGCCGACTTCATCGTGCACGCGTGGGATCTCGCCCGCGGCATCGGCGCCGACGACCACCTCGGCGCCGACCTCGTCGAGCCGTGTCTCACGTGGGCCGAGCCCTACGCCGAGATCTTCGCGTCGGTGCCCGACTACTTCGATCCGCCGATCACGCCGGCGCCGAACGACGACGCGCAGACCCGACTGCTCAAGCTCTTCGGCCGGCGGCCACTGCATGGATGATGCCGGGGATTCGTTGCCCGCGCGGTCGGCGTCGCAGATGTCGCCAGTCACCTTCGATGTTTACGGACGGTTCGAGGTCGTTGCAGAAAGAGCGTCTGACGGCGCTTTCCACGAGTGGGCTACGCCAGGCACCTCGATCGCGGTGATCGACGAGTAGGGACCTCGACCGGACCGAAGAAGGAAGGAGGAGTCGGGCGCTCGCAGCCGGAAGGTCGACGTCGAACCCTTCGAGCTCGGGCCCTCCGAGGGTCACGCGCTTCATCCACGGGCTCCGATCCTCGACACGTTCGACCTCCACGCGCCGGAACGGCGGTGGCGCGTGACGTGTCCGGACGGTACTCATGACAGGTGGCAGTGGTCCGACATCACGCGATCAGTTTCTGATGAGGTCGGCACACTTCTCACCGATCATCATCACCGGCGCCTGGATGTTGTTGCTCGTCACGCGCGGCATCACGGAGGCGTCGGCGATTCTGAGGCCCTCGATCCCCCGGACACGGAGCTCCGGGTCGACGACGGCCATCGGATCGCCATCGGGCCCCATCCGGCACGTCCCGCACACGTGGTACTCGGTGTCGGCGTGCTCCCTCAGGGTCTCCTCGATCTCCCGGGGGTCGTCACGGTCGTAGCGAATGACCATTTCCTTGCGGTACGGATCGAACTCGGGGCTGGCCATGACGTCGAGCCCGACCTGCGTGCCCTTCACCAGTGTCTCCATGTCGTAGGGGTGACTGAAGTACCGCGGGTCGATCGCAGGCGGCACCCGGGTGTCGGGGCCGGCGAGTCGCACCTCGCCCGTGCTCTTCGGCCTGGCGAGCAGCAGGTGGGCCGAGTAGCCGTGACCGACGTGCTGCTTGCGGCCGTGGTCGTCGGCGATACCCACGAGCAGTTCCATCTCGATGTCCGACACCTCGACGTCGGGACTGGTGCGGTAGTAGACGCCGGACTCCGCGACACAACTCGTCATCAACCCCGTGCGGTGGCGGCGCCACTCCCACGCCGCCTTGAGGAGTCGCGCGACCCCGGTGGCGGAGACGCCGAGGGTGTGATCCGGAATCCGCGCCCGGTAGATCAGGAGCGCCGAGATGTGGTCCTGGAGATTCTGACCCACACCCGGCACGTCGAGCACGGGGGCGATTCCGAACTCCTGAAGGTGGGCACCGGGTCCGACACCCGACGCCATCAGGATCTGGGGTGTCCCGAAGGCGCCGGCGGACATGACCACTTCGCGGCGCGCCCGCACGGAGTCCACCCGGTCGCCCCGCTCGTACTCGACCCCTGTCGCACGACGCTGGTCGAACAAGACGCGAGTGATGTGAGCGTCGGTGCGGACATGGAGATTGGGCCGGTCCAGGTTCGGGTGGATGAAGGCAGCCGCAGCGCTGTGGCGCTCACCGTCCTTCTGCGTGACCTGAACGCGGTAGCAGCCGTGATGCTCCGCGCCGTTGGGGTCGGGGTTGTACGGGATGCCCTGTGACTGGCACGCCTCCAGAAAGACCTCGTTGAGAGGGCTGGGGCTCCGCAGGTTGGTGACGCTCAGTGGACCGTCGACCCCGTGGAACGGGGAGTCCCGGTGGATTGCGTTCGCCTCGGACTTCTTGAAGAACGGGAGTACGTCGTCGTAACCCCATCCCGCGTTCCCCATGGCGGCCCAGTTGTCGTAGTCACTGCGGTGGCCCCGCGCGTAGACCATCGCGTTGATCGTGCTCGAGCCCCCGAGTGCCTTGCCGCGTGGCTGGAAACCTCGTCGCCCGTTGAGGCCGGGCTGGGGCACGGTCTCGTGGTGCCAACTGTTGATCCCCCGGGGTGCCGCCACCGCGAAGCCCAACGGCGCGCGGATCATCACGCCCCGCCCTTCGCCACCCGCCTCGAGCAGGCACACCGTCACCGACGGATCCTCGCTGAGACGGCTTGCCACCACGCACCCGGCCGACCCGCCGCCGACGACGACGTAGTCGAACTCGTCCATACGCGAAACCTACTTCGCGAAGAGATTCCACCGCGCCGGCTGGCTCACGACGGCGCGCCGACCAGTGGCGCGTCAGCGGCGTGGGTCGTGGCCTGCGACCGTGCGGCTACGTCGAGCCGTTCCATCCCCAGTACTCAGCGGGGCCCGGTCGGCCTTCGACGGAGGCCGCGCAGAAGACGCTGTTCGGCCAGACCGAGAACTTCGCCTGGTTCGAGAACACCCAGGAATGGAAGCAGTTCAGGTACACGTAGTTCAGGTACTCGTTGTTGTGCGCTGAATTGGAGATGTCGGGCCAGATCTCATATTTGTTGCCCGCGTTCTTGTAGGCGTTGACCAGAGTGTCGACCTGCGCCTCGGGAACCCACCCGTCCTTCTTGCCCAACGCCACGTAGATCGGCGGGTCGTTGGCGTCGTAGTGGGTGGAGACCGACGCCTGGGTCTTTTCCACCGCCTCGCACTTGTCGAGGTTGGCGTTGTTCGCCGTGGATCCGCAACCCAGGTACGCACCCATGAAACCCGGCATGGCGTTCGCCGACGTTGGATCGCAGTATGGGTCGGCCTGGCAGTGTGCCTTCCAGGACACGAAGTTCAGGGGGCCTGATCGGGTGACAACGGCGTCGACCCGGGAGTTCTGCGCAGCCAGGTCGCTCGGCAGACCGGTGGGCTCGAGCTTTCCGGCTGTCATCCCGGCCAGAGCAGCCAGATGCCCGCCGGCCGAGGTGCCCCAGAGGAACAGGTTCTCCGACGTCTTGATGCCGAGGTCGACCTGATTCGCCTTGATGTAGCGGATGGCTCGCTTGATGTCATGGAGCGCCTGGGGGTGCGAGTTCTTCCAGCCGTTGTCGAAACATGACAGGGCGTAGTCGACCGAGACAACCGCCCAACCCTGGGCGACCCAGGCCCAGGCGTTCGGGTCGGGGGACTTGCCGTTCTTGTACTCCTTGCTTCCCGACATCCATCCGCCGGAATGCAGGAAGAGGATCACGCCGTGCTGCTCGGCGCGGGGGACGCTCGGGCGGTAGACGTCGAGCTCCTGGTACTTCTCGTCGGTGCAGGGGTCGACCCGCTCCCCGTAGCGTTCGTTGTTGACAGACACCGGAGGGCCGTTGCTGTAGTCGGGGCGCACGTCGCCACTGATGTTTCCCGGAGGTACAACGGGCGGGTTGGGGACACACGCTGCGCCGATCAGAACCAGAGCGACCGTGAACGCTGCGTACCGTGCGCATCGCTTCGTGTTGCTTGCCGCTCGTCCCATCAGGCTCCCCCGCCCATCCGAGTTCCGGCTGATCGACACTTATCGGTCAATCGCGCTCAGAGCGAGGGTAGCGGCAATTCCTACTCTCTGCACCTTTCCGCCCGCTCACGGTCGCCATGCTCACGGGCGTGCGGGCGAAATGCATCAGGCTGTCGGCATCGGCGGTGTCGGCATCGTCCTGCCCATTCCGCCCACCACGGTGTTCTTCGTCTTCGCCGCCGGCGCGTTCGCCAAGTCGAGCCCGCGGCTCGAGGCGTGGGTCCTCAACCTGCCGACGATCGGTCCGGCTGTGCGCGACTACCGGGCCGGCCTCGGGATGCCCAAGCGCGCCAAGGTCACCGCGGCTGTGATGATCGTCGCCTTTGTCAGCCTGAGCGTCTGGATGCTCGACCACTGGGTACTTCGAGTCGTGGTCGCTCTTGCGGGCGTTGTCGGTGTCCTCGTCGTGCTGTTTCGCGTCCCGACGAAACCGCCCGCCGACCGACACATCTGAGACCCGACTCGGCGGCGACCGATCCAGATCCAGCAGCTGTCGCTGCAACGCCTTGATACACCGAAGTCGGCACTCTGAACGACGTGCGAACCGGGCACACTTGCGGTACGACTAGTACATGACTCCCGACGCGCGCCGTTGCGTTGTCGCAGATGTCGGCAGTCACCTTCGATGTCTACGGACGGTTCGAGGTCGTTGCAGAAGGAGCGTCTGACGGCGCTTTCCACGAGTGGGCTACGCCAGGCACCTCGATCGCGGTGATCGACGAGTAGGAATCTCGACCGGACCGAAGCCTCCCACCGTCCCCCCGACCGTTCCCGGGAAGCCGTGATCGCTGCTGCCGCCGGACGTCGTCGGCGCCCGTAGGATCCCGAACCATGCTGTTGGCACTTCGAGAGATCGCACGCGCCAAGACCCGCTTCGGTCTGCTGGCGGGAGCCATCGGGCTCCTCGTGTTCCTGATCCTCTTCCAACAGGGGTTGCTCGGCGGCCTCGTCACCAACTTCATCGGCGCCGTCGACAACCAGAATTCACCCGTGCTGGTCTTCAACGACCAGGCACGCCGCAACGTGGAGGGAAGCTTCCTCACTCCCGACCAGGCCGAGGGCGTGGCCGGTGTCGACGGCGTTGCGCAGTCGGGGCTCATCGGCGAGGGCACCTACACGGTGGACGCCGGCGGCGAGATCCAGGACGCCGTGCTCTTCGGCTACGAGCTCGACGGTCTCGGAGAACCTCTGACCCTGAGAAGCGGCCGCCTGCCGACCGGTCCTGACGAGGGTGTGGCGTCCGCAGCCGACGCCGAGAAGGGGTTCGACGTCGGCGACACCGTCGAGATCGTCGGCGCCGACGGACCTCGCATCACGATCGTCGGCACCGGCGACGACCTGCGCTGGAGCGTCTCACCGACGGTCTTCGTCTCCTACGACACGTTCGAGGCCGCGCAACGGGCGGTGAACCCCGACGCCGACGTGGTCCTGCCGTCGCTGGTGGCCGTCGCCCCCGCCGACGGCGTCGACGCGGGCGAGCTGACCGATCGCATCGACAGCGAGGTTCCCGGCACCGAGGCCCTCACACGCCAGGAGGCTGTCGACAGCAACCCCGGTGTGCAGGGGGTCAACCAGTCTTTCGGCATCATCCTCGTCCTGGCGTTCCTCGTCGTGGCGCTCGTCGTGGGCTTCTTCTTCCTCATCCTCACCGTGCAGAAGGCCAAGGCCCTGACGCTGCTTCGCGCCGTCGGCGCCCCCAGCGGGTACCTCGTGCGCAACCTGCTGATTCAGATCGCTCTCATCCTGGGGGCCGGGGTCGCCGTCGGTGTCGCGCTCGTGGCGCTCGTCGGCGCGGTGAGCCCCACCGGAGACGTCGCCGTCGACCTCGACCCGCGCACGGCGCTCACGACCATCATCGGGCTTGCGGTCATCGCACTTCTCGGTGGGCTTGCCTCGATCCGTCGGGTGCTGCGGATCGATCCGTTGCGCGCCACCCTCGATTCGGGTCGGGAGATCTGATGCGTCTCGCGTGGCGTGAGCTCATCCGGCGTCCCGGCCGGTTCGCGATCGTGGGCGGCGCGCTCGGCGCTGCTGGTCTTGCTGTTGCTCTTTCTCGGCGCGCTGCTCGACGGTCTGTTCCTCAACTCCACGGGAGCCATCCGCGCCCAGGACACCGACGCCATCGTGTTCTCCGACGACGCCCGCGAGTCGTTCCTGCGCTCCAGGATCGACCCTTCGACGCGTGCCGAGGTCGAGACGGTCGAGGGCGTCGAGACGGTCGGTGGGCTCGGCCTCTCGCTGCTCGGGGTGGATGTGTCGGGCAGCGACGGCTCCGACGGTTCGGGAACCGGCGACATCGAGGACGGCGCGGTCATCGGCTACGAGCGAGCGACGGGCACGCTGCCCGAGCCTCCGGGGCCGGGGCAGGCCTACGCCGACCGTGATCTCGGCGATTCCGGTGTCGAGGTGGGCGACACGGTCCTCGTCGGCCCGGCCGAGGTCCCGCTCGAGATCGTGGGCTGGGTGGACGACAGCAACTACCTGCTCCAGTACGGGCTGTGGGTCGAGCCCGACACGTGGCGCGAGATCCAGAACGCCAACCGGCCCGACGCCGTCGTGGCCGCCGGCGAGTTCCAGGTCCTGACCGTGGAGGTCGCACCCGACGCCGATCCCGAGGCCGTCCGGAACCAGATCGACGACACCACCGGCACCACCGACAGCCTGAGCGAGAACGAGGCCGTGTTCGCCATCCCCGGCATCACCGAGCAGAGCACGACCTTCGGGGCCGTGATCGGCGTCACGCTGTTCGTCGTCGGTCTCGTCGTGGCGCTGTTCTTCGCGTTGTTGACCCTCGAGCGACTCGGTCTCTACGCGGTCCTCAAGGCGCTCGGCGCGCTCGACGCCGCGCCTCGTCGTCGGTGTCGTGCTTCAGTCGGTCGCGGTCGCCCTCGGGGCGTTCCTCGTGGGCGGCGCCGTCACGCTGGCCCTCACCGGGGTCATCCCCGACGCCGTGCCGGTGGAGTTCGAAACCGGGCGCGCCGTGTTCACCGCCGCCGCCGTGGTGGCGACGTCCGTCCTCGGGGCGCTCGTGTCGCTCCGGCGCATCATCCGCATCGATCCCGCCTCGGCCCTCGGGTCGGGCGTGTAGGAGGAGCCATGTCTCCAACAGAACCGTCCGCAACCGGCCAGTCCGCACTCGAACTCCGCGACGTCCGCAAGGTCTACTCGTCGGGCCACGACGAGGTCGTCGCCCTCGACCACGCCACGCTGACCGTCGCGCCCGACGAGGTCGTGGCCCTGGTGGGGCCCTCCGGGTCGGGCAAGACCACGCTGCTGTCGATCGCCGGGGGTCTGCTCACGCCCTCGGAAGGCACGGTGCGCGTGGACGGGGAGGTCATCGGCGACTACTCGTCGAAGCAGCTCAGCCGGTTCCGCGGCTCCACGGTGGGCTTCGTGTTCCAGGCGGTGAACCTCGTGCCGTTCCTGACGGCGCGCGAGAACCTGCTCGTGGTGGCCGAGATGAACGGTCGTCTGAACAAGGAGGCCCGCCGCCGCGCCGACAGTCTGTTGGGCGAGCTCGGCCTCGAGGCCCGCGCCGGGAACCTGCCCTCCGACCTGTCGGGCGGCGAACGTCAGCGGGTGGCGATCGGCCGCTCGCTCATGAACGACCCGGCGCTGGTGCTCTTCGACGAGCCGACGTCGTCGCTCGACACGCACCTGGGCGAACAGGTCATGGAGCTCATCTGCGCCCGCACCAAGGGCCGGGACGTCGGCGCCGTCGTCGTGACCCACGACCGCCGCATGGCCGCGTTCGCCGACCGGACCGTCGAGATCATCGACGGCCACCTCGCCGCCTGATCTGACGAGCGGTGATCCTGCGGGATGTCGCTCGCCCCTACTCGACTCGTAGCAGGTCGCAGAACAGCTCGCCGAGGGCAACGAGTTCTTCCGGGGATGCGGTCGACTCACTCGCCTCTGCGTCGGAGCTGATCAGACGCGCGGTCCGAGTCGCATCGTGAACGAGCCAGCGTTGCACTGACGACGAGACGAGTGGCGCGAGGTCGAACGGCGCACTTTTGTAGGCGTCTCTCGTCAGACGGGATCGCGCTAGGAGCTGTGTGAGCCGCACGATGTCGCGGGCGTCGCTCTCGCGCTTGTCTGTTCGGGAATCTCGTCGGTCGGCGATCGCGTGGAGTTTGCATGCCAGGAGAGCCGCTGCGGACGCAACCGGGAGCTCGGCCTGGGTCTCGCGGAGGCCTTCGACCCGAATGGCCAGCCGCGTGGCGCTCTCCAAGGCCCATCGGTGACCGAGGACAAAGAGGCGCGGCAGGTCCTCGTCCGGCAATCCGTCAGCATCCTCGGGCAATGCCATCGTGGGCATCACGTCCACCTTGACGCCGCCGACGACAAGCCGTTCACCGCCTGCAGGTCCTTCGGGCATGGCAATCGCGAGATCTCCGGGAGCCTCGCCTTCGACCACAAAGTCCACATCGACGGTCACCCGGTGAACAGTTGCGATCCGCGCGGTGACTGCGAGCCCCCCGACGAGTGCGGCAGCGGCGAACTCCGGGCGGCCGAAGACCGCTTCTGCAGTGTGGACCAGGCGCGCGACTGAGCCATCAGGTGTGTCCAGAAGAGTCACCTCACCAGACACGGGTGAACTCTCCGGGAGGTGTCCATTGCTCCAGAGCCTCACGGTCACGCGCGGAAGCTGTGAGGTCGAGTGCACAGAAGAGTGGATGCGCGGCGGGCCATGTGAGGACGCCGGCGTTGTAGCGCCGCGAACGTGACGAGACCGACGGGGTCGACGGACAACCGAGCTTCGTTGCCTGTGCCTCCCTCGTGGAGGAGACGCGCCTTGCGAACGAGCTGTGGGTCGGGCACGTAGAGGCGAACGGGGTAGTCCGCCGTGGCAGCGAGGGGCGCTCCCCACGCCAGCGCGCCGCTCACGCCGGACGCCGCCCAGCCCGGAGCCGCGAGGTCGTGACGGTTGAATCCCAGCTGGTCGTCGTCTTCGGGGGGCATCGACCATCTGATCGACACAGCGTCATGTGGCCACTCGTCGGCGAGTGCCCAGAAGAGCTCCGGCACGACGGCCCGGTAGTCGCCGCGGGCGCGCCTCTCGGCGAGGTGCGCTTCGACCAGAGCGGACATCGCGCGCGTGATCGAGCTCGGGTTCAACTGGGCGAACCGAGCGATGTCGGAGCCGCGCATCGGAGCCTCCGGATCCAGCAGGAGTGCCGCTGCGGCCGCGAGCCCGGACCGTCCGGCGATCGGCTGGGACGAGCGGGGTGCCTCTCCCTTGCGGATCGCCGGCGACACGTCGGAATCGACGTACAGGCCCTTAGCCACGAGCCGGAGATGTCCGCGGCGGTCGAGCCAGCCGATCCCCGCGCCGTCGAGCAGCTCCCGCGCCGGTGCCGAGAGCTGGTCGGCCACGACAACCGTGGGCCGATCCGGGTTCCGCGAGGTTGCGAGATTCTCGAGCTTGTCGATGGTCGGTATCGAGGTTGCCGCCACGTCGACGACGAGCTGCTTTCCATTCGGTGGGGTGATCACCAGTTCCGACGTATCGGTCCGGGGCGATCGATGCGCCCTGAGGCCGGCGTCCTTCGCGGCCTGGTCAAGCGCCGCGACAGCGGCGGCTTCGAGCTGTTGCGGGAGCACGCGATAAGCCATTGCGTATTGCATAATAACGCAATATGCAACGGAACGACAATTGTCCGGATCCGCCAATTGCCTGCGTCAGGCAATTCGCCAGCCGGGACAATGTCTCTCGGGGGTTCCCCGGAGCCGCTAGTTAGGATCACAAATGAAAGAACTGTTCCACTTATGATGGTTAGGTGGTATTCTGTCAGCGTGGACTTCGTGCGACCGGTCGAAGCAATCGTGCCTGGGGCTCAGGGACGCGTCCTGGCAGTCCTGGCCGAGACGACGGCTGAACTGAACCTACGAACGATCGCTCAGCTTTCCGGGGTGAGCCAGGCGCAGGCGTCCCGTGTGCTGCCGGGACTGGTCGAACTCGGCGTCGTCGAGCGGCGGGAGGTGCCCCCTTCCTCGCTGTTCCGTCTCATCCCGGAGCACGTCGCCGCACGCGCCATTCTGGACCTTTCCCGCTCCGCGGACACGGTTCTCGACGAGATCCGTCGCATGACGCGGTCGCTCCCCCAGCCGCCGGCAAGCGTCATCGTGTTCGGTTCCTTCGCCCGACGTCAGGCACGGGCCGACAGCGACATCGATCTGGTCGTGGTGCGACCGAGTGGGGTCGACGAAGACGACGAACGATGGGCGAACTCGATCGAGCAGTGGCGCACAGACGTCCGACGGCTCACGGGCAATCCCATCGAGATCCTCGAGGTGGGCCTTGATGAGGCGACATCACGGCTGGCCGGCGGCAGCCAGCTATGGAGCGAGCTCCTCCGTGACGGCAGCGTCGTTCATGGCGCCGGGTTCGAAGAGCTGACGAGCATCCGTAGTGCCTAGGAAGGCGCGTACCAAGCGCGTGTCGGCATCCCAGGTCCGCTCCTACGCGAGCAAGGCGGAGGAGTTCGCCGAAGCCGCTGCCAGCGAGGACCATGACGAGGTTCTGGTTCTCCTCCGGCAAGCAGGTCCCGACGGCGCCGAGGTAGAGCGCCACCTCCGCCGGCTCTTGTCCCTCAAGACAAAGGCAGAGTACGAGCCTGACGACATCGCCCCCGCGGCTGCCGTCAAGGCCGTCGAGCGTGCTCGACGTTGCGTCGCCGTTGCCACACGGGTGGCATCCACGGCGAGGTAGCCACCCGGCTGTGCAGCAGGTAGGCGGCGTGGCACGGGTAGCTCCCCCGTCGCCCTCACGAGGTCGACGTGCAGGATTTCGTCCCGCTCGCTCAGTCCGGGGCGTGCTCGTCGATCCAGATGTTGTTGCAGCGCTCGCACACGTCGTCGGGGATCACTCCCCGGCGCATGAGCAGCGCGAAGAACTGACACCCGAGGCAGACCGCAAAGATGGCCTCGAGGCCCGCCGCCACGACGATCATCGCCACGAGCACGTAGGCCGCGCCGGTCAGCCCGAAAGCGAAGTGCAGCACGAAGGCCGTCACCGAGAGGGTGGCGCCGATTCCCTGGGCGAAGCGCTTGGGAGGACCGGCGACGTACCTGGCGGGCAACGACACGTTCGGCACGATCACCCGCGTGACGAGCTGGCCGAGCGGGCTCAGCGTCGGGCCCGTCGCCACCCGGGCGACGAAGCCGTAGGCGAGGGGTATCAGAATCCAGGGCTGTTGGAACACGAGCATCGCGATCGCCATGACCAGCACCCCGGCCGCGACCAGGCGCGCCGAGAGCTCGTTGACCGGGTTGGGGAAGCTGAACAGTTCGCTCATCCACACCGCCGTCCCGACCTGCGTGGTTTCAGCTTTCGGTGTTTCGACCTTCGGAGATGTCATGGGCTGAACGTCCCTTCGAGGTGCCAGATTCCGGTGAAGTCGTCGTCACTGTCGCTGTCGCACGCGGCGAGAACCGACGCGAGCGCGACCAGAAGCGAGGCGGCGAGTCGGGCGCCTGGATGGTCTGGACGCGTTCGCGGGTCATCATCGTCTCGAAGTCCGAGGCCTGCGATCGCGACGAGCGGCCCGGTGCGCAACGGGAGACGAGCGGTTGGGGCGGCGGTCACGGGGAGGTTCCTCGAGTCGAAAACGGGCATTCCGGTCGCCGGGAGGACGCCGGGGCGTGGACCACGATCCGCGCCAAGGAGAAACGGTAAGCCACAAAACCCGACCTGTCTAGTCGGGTTTTGGACCGCAGGCGAGGTGGATCACGACTCCGCTTCGAGGACTCCCTGCTCCGTGAGCGCTCGGCGAGCCAACCCCACCAGTTTCTCGGCGCGTCGAACCGCGGCGCGGGCGGCCGCCGGACGGATCTCCACGGGCTCGTACTCCGCGCGCTGCTTGTCCGCGAGGAGCCGCTGAAGGTGGTTCGATGCCTCTCGTCCTACAGCGGTGACCCCTCGAAGCAGCTCGACGGCGCCGGCATGCTCCTTGCCGGAGGATCGTCGTCCGAGACGAGCGCCACAGATCGCGTCGGCAGCACTGATTCCGGCGTGGTTCGTTCAGCCACCGGCTGGAAGACCCGGAGTGGTAGAGCGCTCTCGGTCCAGGAGAACGATTCCTTCGGCAGCAATCTCACGCCAAAGCGGGGCGTCCGACGTCGATCGATCGGGTTCGTCTTCTTCATCGATCTCGGCCACGTTGACGGGCGAGCCCGCGAATCGTGACATCGCTTCGCGCCACTCACCCACACTCTCTGTCCATGCGTCAGTCGTGTCCCATCCCTTCGGCCGAATGAGCATGACGTCGATGTCGCTCGACCGATCACTCGTCCCGCGCGCCACCGACCCGAAGAGCACGGCACGAACGGGGGTAGGAGTCAACGCCGTGATCGTGGTACGGAGTTGTCGGACGACGCACGAGCGCAGGTCGGCGAGCTCCCGAACGAGGCCTCCGACGGCATTGCCGGGAACCAGCCGATACACGACCGCAGGTGGAACGTCGCGTCGCTCGACGACGCCGAGCTCGACGAGTGCCGCGAGCACCCGAGAGGCCTGCGGGAGGCTGACCCCCGAGATTCGGCCCACGTCGGACGTGCTCAACTCGTGTTCGACGGCCGCCAGTGCGGCAAGGATCTTGCCCCGCGCCCCCGGGACGAGCGCTTCGACCGGCCGGCTGAGGTCCATGGAGACCGGGCTTATGGGATAAGCAAACTAATTGCAATAATCCTTTCAAGAACTTGCATATGTGCGCGTCGGCTACGTCGTTGGTTCTCCGAGCGGGCTCGTCCCTGCACCCGGGGACGCTTGGTCGATTTCGACCAGGCGCTCGACGCCGCTGCCGCCCGAGACGCCGAAGACCAGCACGGGGCCGACGTCGCGGGCGTAGAGCTTGTACTCGAGGACGTCGGGCTCGAGTGTGATCGTGTCCTTGGTCAGGATCGCGTCGTCGTAGAAGCCCGTCGGCGTCTCGGCCATCTCGTCGACGCTGAGGATCTCGCCGTTGTCCTCCGCTTCGCCCTCGTAGTACTCCTGGCGGTACGTCATTCCCGGCTTCGGATCCGCCGGCATGATGATCCCGGGCAGCGCGCCGTCGACGCCCGCTTCGAACGATCCTGCCGTCGTGGTGATCTCGCCGTTCTCGAACTCGGCGGTGTCCTCGCCCATGTACCAGACGTTGCCGGCGTCGTCCTGCGCGTACCAGTCGAACGTGTCCTCGATCAGCTCGCCGTCCTCGGTGACCGTGTCGCGCACCACGCGGGCCGTGATCCCGTTGGCGATCTCCTTGGTCTCGTCGGTGACGATCACCACGACCTCGAGCTCGGTGCCGTCCGCGTCGGTCTCGGTGTAGGTCCACCGCGTGCCGGGCTTCATCGGCCAGTACGGGTTGGTGATGTCGGCGCTGAACGTGGCCGGGTCGAGGTCGACCGGGTCGTCACCCTGGGGCAGATCGGACGTAGCGGCGGCCCCGCCGGTGGACGTCGACGCGTCGGCGCCGCCCGACGAACTGGTGCTACCCGATCCGCCGCTGTCGCTGCCGCAGGCGGCCATGGCCAGGGTCCCGACGGCCAGGAGTGCGACGAACGACCTCGACACGAACGGAACTCCCCTGGGAGTGCTGATTCTCCGGATCATCGTCGCCCTCCTACGGTCGGTGCCACGCACCTACATCCAAAAGCTACGGGCACCTCGCTGAATCCAGCCTGAATGCCGGCAGCGGTCGCCACTACCCGTCGCCGAGAGCGTGCATCTGGCCGGCGCGGGTGCCGACGTAGATGCGGCCGTTCCAGACGGCCGGGGTCGATTCGATGCAGCCGCCCACCGGCACCGACCACATCTCGGCCGGCTCGGCGTGGGTGTCGGTCACGTCGTACGCGTGCAGCGAGCCGTTGCAGTCGCCCTGGAGCCACACACCGTCGACGATCACGGGCGAGCCCATGAGCGGCGGCGGCACCGTGATCTCCCAACGCACTTCCCCGGACGCCCGGTCGATGCCGAGTGCACGCCCGTTGAACGTCGTGTAGATCACGAGGTCCTCGTAGATTCCCGGCGTGCCCCACACCCCCGACTTCTCGGCCCCCTGGTCGGTGTGCGACCACACCAGCGGGTTGTCGGGCTTCGACGGGTCGAGCTTCATCATCTGACCCGTTTCCTTCGAGCGTTCGTTGTGACGTTCCCACTCCGAGCCGACGTAGAGCATCCCCTCCTCGTCGGCAACGACCGTGGCGTCGGTGTCGTCGCCCGTCCAGAAGCGAAACACGCGCGTGGGTGGGCCCGAGCCGGTACGCAGTCCGCCGATGTCCCAACCCTGCACGAGCCCGCCCGAGTTGGCGAAGTAGAGCGTGTCGCCGATGACGGTGAGCGAGCCTTCGATCGACACCTCGCTGCCGACCGCGCCGAGCAGCTCGTCGTCCCATCCCGCCTCGTGGAAGACCAGCTCGGGCGCCACCGTGACCGCGCCGTTGTCGTCGTATCCGCGGTTGAGCTTCACGATGTAGAAGCGGCTGTTCTCCCCACCCTCGAAGAGGTAGTCGCCCAGGATCAGCGGGGAGCTGTCCCAGTCGTCGTTCCACATCGTTTCCCCCACGTAGTCGGCGGGGAGCTTCCACAACTCGCGCGCCTCGGATCCGTCGAAGGCGAGAATGCGAAAGAAGCTGTCACGCGATCCCGTGTAGAGGAGTGGGTAGCCCTCGGGGTCGATGCTCACCGACCCCTTGATGATGTCGCCGGTGGGGAACGGCGGGAGGATGTCGTCGCCGGTGTCGCCATCGACGAAGTGGACGTTGCGGTCGTAGGCGCCGAACGTCACCCAGGTGCGGTCGTCGCGTTCGAACACCGACGGCTGGCCGGTCCAGCCGGTGCCGCACCACTGGGTTTCCTCACCCTTGTCGACCGACAGCGAACACATCGCCTCGCCCGGATACCGCCACAGCTCCTCGGGCGCCGTGGGGACCGGGCCGGCGCCGTAGAAGGTGCGGGTGGGGTTGCCGCGGAAGGTGAGGAGCCCCTCGACGGTGGCGCCCGGGAAGGGCTTGCCCACCGAGGCCGGGTCGACCCACCCCTCGAACGGCGGAGGAGCCGTCGTGGACGGCGTGCCGCTCGACGGCGCTTCGTCAGGTGCGCCGGCGGTGGCCGACGGTTCGGTCGCCACGGAGGCCGCGGTCTTCGCCGGTGCGGGATCATCCCGAAGGAAGAGGAGACCGACCCCGGCCGCGACGACGATCGCGGCGAGCACGCCCGCCGCGATCAGTCCGACACGTCTGTAGCGACGACGATCGCGGCGCTCGGCGCGGGTCGAGCCCGGTGTCGGAAGATACGCCTCGGGCTCGGAGCCGGTCGCGTCGGAGTCCGGATCGGTCACGGCCGGGCGCGGGCGAGAACGACCGCCTCGTGGGGAGACAACACAGCGTCGAAGGAGCGCGTGTCGTGGCGTGCCGCGTCGGAGGAGAGCCCGACAGTGTGGTCGCCGAAGCCCTCCACCGCGGCCGGCTCGGGCGTGAAGTTCACGAGTATCACCCGTTCATCGTCGTCGTGTGCCCGCCGCCAGGCGAGGATCCCCTCGGGAGTATCCAGCAGTTCCAGCGTCCCGAGGCGCAGTGCCGTCGAGGAGCGTCGCACGCGCAGGAGGTCGCGGTAGAAACGCAGCATCGAATCCGGCTCGTCGTTCTCGGTCTCGACGTTTCGAGTTTCGGCCTCGGGAGGGAACGGCAGCCACGGATCCGGGGAGGCCCAGCCGTGGCCGGGATCGGGTGTCCACGGAATGGGTGCCCTGCATCCGTCGCGGCGCCCACCCGACGGATCCACGATCCGATCGGGCGGTACGTCGGCGTCCTCGAGTCCGAGCTCCTCGCCCGCGTAGAGAAACGGCGTGCCCTGGAGCGTGAGGAGGAGCATTGCCGCGGCACGCGCGATCGCCTCGTCGCCGCCGTAGCGGGTGCGGTGCCTCGGGTTGTCGTGATTCGACAGAACCCACGTCGGCCAGTTACCGGGCGCTGTGATCAGCTCTTGGGCGGTCGTGATGTTCTGCCGCCACATGTCCGCGTCCCAGAAGCTGAACATCGGCGGAAAGTTGAAGGCGAGGTGCAACTCGTCGCCGTCGCCGTAGTAGGTCGCCACCTGCGCCGTGTCGAGCAGGTACACCTCTCCGACGGCCACCCGGTCACCGTCGTAGGAGTCGAGGAGCAGGCGCATCTCCCGCAGGTACTCGTGGGTCACGGGTTCGTCGTTGAACGCGGTGGCGGGGATGACGGCCAGATCGTCGGACAGGTCGGGCAGGGCCGGGTTCTTGCCGATGCCGTGGATGACGTCCATCCGGAACCCGTCGACGCCGCGATCCAGCCAGAACCGCAGCGTGTCGTGCATCGCCTCGCGCACGTCGGGGTTCGCCCAGTTGAGATCGGGTTGTTCGGGGCTGAACAGGTGCAGGAACCACGCCTCGGTGTGCTCGTCGTACGACCAGGCCGGCTCGCCGAACGGGAAGGCACGGGTCCAGTTGTTCGGCGGCGTGTCGGGATCGCCGTCGCGCCAGATGTACCAGTCCCGCCTCGGGTCGTCGCGCGATGAACGCGACGCTTGAAACCACGGATGCTGATCGCTCGTGTGGTTGGGGACCCAGTCGAGAAGCACCTTGAGATTGCGGGTGTGGGCGCGGTCGATCAGTTCGTCGAGATCCTCGAGTGAGCCGAACAGGGGGTCGACGTCGCAGTAGTCGCTCACGTCGTAGCCGTGGTCGACCATCGGCGAGCGGAACACGGGCGACAGCCACAACGCGTCCACGCCCAGCCCGACGAGATGGTCGAGGCCGTCGATGATCCCGCGTAGATCCCCGATCCCGTTGCCCGTGGTGTCACGGAAGCTGAGTGGGTAGATCTGGTACACGACCGCGGATTTCCACCACGGTTCTTCGCCGGCGTCCACCTCGCTCATCTCCGTGGATCGCGAGGTCTCGCGGTAGGAGTCTCAGACGGTGTCGGCAGCGAAGACGCACCGGATGCCGTCGCGGTCCATCTCCGCCAGGCACCGGTTGCACGGGACACACAGAGACTCGTCGGACTTCGTCCGCCGCATAGCGGTTGACGAGATCCGGTTCACGCAAGAACGCCCGGGCCATCGCCACGAACTCGAAACCTTCCGCCACGGCGGACTCCATCGTCTCGCGCCGCGTGATTCCTCCGAGGAGGATGAGCGGAAGGTCGACCGCCTCGCGGACCCGACGGGCGTTCGGAAGGAAGAATGCTTCTTCGAACGGGTACTCGCGCATCAGCTTCTTCGCCCCCATGCGAAGACCGAACCTCCGCAGTGCCGAGGGCATCGTCTCGAGCATCGCCGAACGGGTGGATCGCCGCGCATCAGGTACATCGGCGAACGCGACGTGAAGCCCCCGGTCAGTTCCAGAGCGTCGACGCTTCCGTCGGTTTCCAGCATCCGCGCCACTTCGAGGCCGTCCTCCATCTGGAGCCCGGCGCGAAAGCCGTCGTCCATGTTGAGCTTGGCGTAGACGGCCGCGTCGGCACTCCGCTCCTTCACGCACCGCCCGGAGTGCCTGACGGGGGAATCGTGCCCGATTTTCGATCGAACCGCCCCAGCCGTCCGTGCGACGGTTCGTGTAGGGGCTCAGGAACTGTGACAGCAGGTAGCCGTGCCCGGCGTGCACCTCCAGAGCGTCGAAGCCGGCGTCGACGTGCGAGGGTTGCCGCACGTGCGTAGTCGGCGGTCAGACGCTCGAAGTCGGCGTCGTTCATCGAACGTGGAAACGTCATGCCGTAGGGGCTGAACATGCGGGTCGGCCCGATCGTGCGCTCGCCGCTCGCCTTCGGATCGGCGAACCAGCCGGCGTGACCCAGCTGTACGGAGGCCGCGGCCTCCTTCGGCGTGCACCGCGTCGGTCAGGCGACGCAGCCCGGGCACGGCGTCGGGACGCATCCAGATCTGATCGACGTACGTGCGGCCCTCGGTCGGCCACGGAGCAGTAGGCCACCGTGGTCATGCCCACGCCGCCGGCCGCGAACGCGACGGTGGAACTCGATGAGACGGTCCGACACGAGGCCGCCCGGCGTCATGGCCTCGAAGGTCGCGGACTTGATCGTGCGGTTCCGCAGCGTGACCGGTCCGAGCGTTCCGGGCGAGAAGGGGCTGTCCGACACGGCGCTCAGAGTAGTGGGGGCTCGCCCGCCG
Organism: uncultured Actinomycetes bacterium; assembly: GCA_963704035.1. Lineage (GTDB taxonomy): Bacteria > Actinomycetota > Acidimicrobiia > IMCC26256 > JAOSJL01 > JAOSJL01. The sequence continues at coordinate 1,218,877 of CAVPGR010000004.1, forward strand.
CCGCCTCGACCAGCTCGTTCAGAGCATCGGCGATGCGGTCCGTGACGGCCCACACGTCGGGCACCGACTCGGTGCAGGCGATCACGCCGACGTCGACGTTCCCGGTGTTGGAGAGCACCGTGATGTTCATGCCGCATCCTTCGATCAAGGGGCCGAACGGGTAGATGGCCGCCACTCGCGCGCCCATGCAGTAGAGCGGTAACGGCGGCCCCGGTACGTTCGAGATCAGAACGTTCTGAACGGCGGGGTGCCGGTCGGCGAGGTGCATGCTGCAGTACAGGCGCATCGCTCGGTTGAACACCACGGGTGGGACGAACTGGACGACGTCCTGAAGCGCCGTGGCGCCGACGGCGTCGGTGAGCTCCTTGGCGCTCTTCGTCTCGTCGTGGATCGCACGCAGTTGCTCGACGGGATCCTCGAGGTCGGTCGGGAGCCGGACGGCCATCACCGTGACCTGGTTCGCTCCTTCGCCACCCGAGCCATGTGTGGACACCGGGCAGTACGAGATGAGCTGCTTGTCGGGCAGATAGCCGTGGTCGAGCATGTAGCGACGCAGCGCGTTGGCGCACACAGCGAGGACGACGTCGTTGACGGTCGTCCCGAATGCCGACTTCACCGCCTTGAAGTCGTCCAACGACGCCTGTCCGAACGCAATGGAACGATGCGAGGTGAGCGCTCCCGTCCAGTGGGTGCGGGGTGCGTCGAAGAACACGGGTCGACGTCCGTCGCCCCTCTGTTGACTGACTCCCGTCTGTACCGTCTTGACCAGGGAGTTGCCCACATTCCCGGCGGCGCGGACGATCTCTCCGGGGTGCGTGGCCCTGTGGGTCAGGCCGTCGCGAATGAGAGTCCATCCCGAGGGGACGTCGTCGGGTTTCCAGGCGTCGTCGTCGTCGGGCGGTGGAGGACCAGGTGCGTCACGTTCGAGGTCGAAGAGGTTCGCCATGATGTCGGCGCCGGAGACCCCGTCGATGGCGGAGTGGTGGATCTTCGTCACCAGGGCGACACGGTCGTCGGCGAGACCCTCGATCACCCACATCTCCCACAGCGGACGCGACCGGTCGAGGGGTCGGCCCGCGATGTCAGCGGTGATCTCGGCGAGTTCGCGCATTCCACCTGGTGGAGGCGCTCCGATGCGGTAGAGGTGTGTGTCGAGGTCGAAATCGGGGTCCTCGATCCATACCGGATGATCGAGATTCAACGGCACGGGCACGAGACGCCGGCGGAACGGCGGGATCAGGTGCATGCGGCGCTCGATGAGGTCGCGCACGCGCTCGAACGAGTAGCCGTCGGGCATGTCGGAGGTGTCGAGCACGAGCACACCGACAACGTGCGTGTGCATCGTCGGCGTCTCCATGTGGAGAAACGACGCATCGAGGCCGCTCAGGCGTTCCATGGCCGAATGCTAGGTGTGCGCTCTGCATGATGAGGCATGGAACCGGCCGTATTGACGCTTTTGTTCCGTCGGTTCGGGACGTTCAAGCCAGAGCGGTCCGCTCCCGTGGGTCGGTCGTAGCCAGCAGATCCGCCAGGGCGTGCGGGATGGCGTCGGTGACCTCGTGCAGATCGGGCATGGTGTCGGGACAGCTCAGGGCGCTCACGTACATGCGCTGCGCGTAGCTCCACACGGTGATGTTGAGTCCGATGCCCTCGAGGATCGGGCCGACGGAGTAGATCTCACAGAGGTCGGCGCCGGCGATGTACAGGGCGTCGGGTGGGCCCGGGACGTTCGACACCACGAGGTTGATCGGCGGATGGTGACGATCAGCCAAGCGGTGAGCCGAGTAACGACCCATGAACCACGCGAACGGTCCGGGAGGCGTGTACTCCACCCACTCCTGCATCATCGTGGCTCCCAGCATGTTCTGGACCACCTTGGCTTCGGCGGTGACGGCGTGGATGGCCCCGAGCCGTTCCACGGGGTCGTCGATGTCGGTACGCAGAGAGGTGAAGAGGTTGGACACGCGGTTGCCACCGAGGCGAGCGACGTCGTCGGGGCGGTCGGTGCTGACCGGGATCCCGGCGACGAGTGAACGTACCGGCAACGCGTGGCGCTTCGACAGGTAGCGACGAAGTGATTCGGCGACGATCCCCAACAGGACATCGTTGACGGTCACGCCGACACGGGTCTTCACGGTCTTGACGTCATCGAGCGAGATCGAGGAGGTTGCGAACGACCGGCGGGCGGTGAGCGACGCGTTGAACGCCGTGTCGGGGGTGTCCTTGATCGGCAACGGGGGCGACAGCGATGTCTCGCGCCGCCGCCTCAGGACCTGACCGACGCTGCGCCATGTCCGGCTGATGAGTGCGGGTAGACGCCACAGGTTGGCGAGCTGGTCGGCGATCGCGTCGCGCACGAGCCTCCACCGCGAGGGGATCGGTTCGGGCTTCCAGTTCCGCGCGCCCGGGGGTGGATCGGTGTCGGCGAGGTCGGTGGCCATCACGTTCGCGAGGAGTGCGGATGCTGCAACTCCGTCGGCTGCGGCGTGATGGATCTTGGTGACGGCGGCAAAGCGGTCGTGAGCGAGACCCTCCAGAGCCCAGAGCTCCCACAGGGGGCGCGAACGATCGAGAGGCGTGGAGGCGATCGTCGCGATGGCGTCGTCCATCTCGCGAGGCCCGCCGGGCGCGGCGACCGTGGTGCGGCGAACGTGTCGGGACAGGTCGAAGTCGGGGTCCTCGATCCAGACGGGATGGGCGATCCGGCCGGGTACCTCCATGATCCGCCGCCGGAACGGGGGAAGAGTGTGGAGCCGCTCACCCAGAGTCCGTACGAACCGGTCGAAAGAGTATCCCTCCTCGTCGCGGGGAGGCTCGACGACCGCCACCTTGAGCGTGTGCATCAGCAGCGTCGGCGTCTCCATGTACAGAAAGCCGGCGTCGAGGCCGCTCAGGCGCTCCATCACTCATCCGCGTGCGTGGGCACGGAGTCAACGCTAGCGAGAATCGAGGTGCGTGGTGTCGGAAGATCAGGCGTCGGGAAAGTGGAACTCGGCCTCGTCGAAGGTCTCGGGGCGCAGCGTCGGGAAGAGGATGACCTCGCGGATCGACGTGACACCGGCGATCAACATGACCAGGCGGTCGATCCCGATTCCGAGGCCGCCTGCCGGGGGCATCCCGTACTCGAGGGCGCGCACGTAGTCGTAGTCGACGTCTCCCGCCTCGGGATCGCCCTGGGCCTTCGCCCGCGCGCCGGCCTCGAAGCGGGCGAGTTGGTCCACAGGGTCGTTCAATTCGCTGAAGGCGTTCGCCAGTTCGCGGCCCGCCACGATGAGCTCGAAGCGTTCCACGAGGTGTGGATCGTCTCGGTGGGCGCGGGCGAGCGGTGACACCTCGCGCGGGTAGTCGATGACGAAGGTGGGCTCGAAGACGTCGTGTTGCGCGCGGTCGTCGTACAGAACGTCCATGAGCTTTCCCGAGCCCCACTCGTCGCGGTACTCGACCCCGGCGTCGTCGAGCGCCACCCGCGCCTCGGTCACGGGCATCGAGGGGTGCATCGACACGCCGACCGATTCGCGGATGAGGTCCGCGACCGTGATGCGGCGCCAGGGTGGCGTCAGGTCGACCGAGCGGCCGTCGAGTTCCACGGTCGTCGTGCCGATCGCGGCCTCGGCGGCCGCGGCGACGAGATGCTCGGTGAGGTCCATCATGTCGTGATAGTCGGCGAACGCCTGGTACGCCTCGAGCATCGTGAACTCGGGGTTGTGGCGTGTGTCGAGGCCCTCGTTGCGGAAACACCGACCGATCTCGAACACGCGATCGAGGCCCGCCACGATGAGGCGCTTCAGGTGCAACTCGAGCGCGATCCGCATGTAGAGGTCGATGTCGAGAGAGTTGTGATGCGTCGAGAATGGTCGGGCCGCGGCACCGCCGACGATGTCGTGCAGCATCGGCGTCTCGACTTCGAGGAAACCCCTCTCCAGAAGAGAGTTTCGGATTGATGCCACGACGGCCGACCGGATAGCGAAGACGCGCCGGGCGTCCTCGTTGACGATCAGGTCGACGTAGCGCTGGCGGAAGCGGGTGTCGACATCTGAGAGGCCTTTCCACTTGTCGGGGAGCGGGAGAAGTGCTTTCGCCAGCAGTTCGAAGCGCTCGACCCGGACCGAGAGCTCACCCTTGCGGGTGCTCATGACGGTTCCCTCGACCCCCAACCAGTCGCCCAGGTCGACAGTGTCGAACCTGTCGAACGCGTCGTCGCCGACGACCGCCTTCGACACGAACAGCTGGATTTCGCCGCTGTGGTCGCGCACCGTCGCGAAGAAGAGCTTTCCGTGACCGCGGCGGAGCATGACGCGGCCGGCGACCTTGACCGAGATGTCGGTTTCCTCACCGGCTCCGAGGTTCCCGAACTCCTCGACGAGTTCCCCGAGTGTGCGGTCACGATCGAAACGGACGGGGTAGGGATCGATCCCTTCGTCGCGTAGCGACGACAGCTTCGAGAGCCGGTGATCCCGCTCCGCGACGAGACGCGAACCGCCGGCGTCGCCGGTGTTGTCGCCGGTGGCGGGCAGGTCGGTCACGGAACCGAAGCTAGCGGGCCTTCGTCGTCGAGGCGCGACGCTCGACCCGGCGCCACGGGTAGCGTGGTGCCACGAGATGGGGGAAGGTCGCTCGATGACCCAGCGTTCGTCGGTCGCGCTCGTGATCGACGACATCCCGATGTTCCGCCTGGGGCTCATGGCGCTCCTGGAGCCGATCGGCGTGGATGTCGTCGCCGAGACCGGCTCGCCCCGCGATCTGCTCGAGGCGGTTCACCTCCACGACGTCGATCTCGTCGTCATCGGATCTGTGGGACAGACGCCCGTCACGGATCTCGTGGGGAAGATCCGTGACGCCGCCGATCCGCCCACTGTGGTCGTTCTTCTCCCGCGTTCACACGCGGGAGAGCTGACCTGGCTCCTCAACCAGGAGGTGGGCGGGCTCTTGGTGCGTTCCGCCGACGGTGACGAGATCGCGCGGTCTGTCGAGAGGGTCCTGGCGGGAGAGCGTGTCGTGGCGCCCGCACTGCTGTCGACCGTCGTGGGTGAGCTCGACGTGCCCGGTGAGGATGAGGCCGCCGAGGAGGGTTCTCTCACCGCACGCGAACGTGAAGTCCTGTCACGACTCGGAAAGGGAAGTTCGAACCGCGAGATCGCCGCCGAGTTGATGGTCACCGTCGCCACGGTCAAGACACACCTCGCGCACATCTACGAGAAGCTCGGAGCGAAGAACCGCAACGAGGCGCTCCGTGAGGCCGTGGCCCGGGGCCTCCTCGCCTAGTTGCCTTTCCCTTGGCTCGTCTCGGGCAGCGCAGGATACCTACGCCGCTGGTCCTCGCCTCGCGCCCTCGCGGATGCGTGGCGCGACCTCTGTCATGAAGTGGCGAAGTGTTGCCTCCTGTCCGAAGTCGTGGAACGTGAGGACGAACCCTTCGACCCCTTCGGCAGCGTCGCGGCAGAGCACATCGGCGACCTGGTCAGCGGTTCCCGTGACGAGACCGCCCCAGCGACCCAGGCGGTGCGTGGCGAGAGCCGTGACCTCCTCGGCATCGGAATCGGTGATGGCGAGCCCGATGGGACGCTGAACCGATACCCGCGCCGAGCCCGAAAGGCGCTGTCGTCGGCGGCGCTCGTCGATGGCGTAGCTCGGGCAGTTCCACCAGTCGGCGTGTCGCGCGACGAGCGGCATCGTGAGCGTGGGACCGGCACCGCCGATGTGCACCGGCACGCGTCCGCGCACCGGTCGCGGTCGACCGACGGCTCCCGTCAGGTGGAAGAACTCCCCGTCGTGGTCGAAGCGCTCACCGGTGAACATTGCTTCGAGGATCGTGAGGGTTTCGGCGAGACGAGCGCTGCGACGTGTCGGCGTGTCGTCGCTGATCCCGTAGGTCTCGAGCTCGTCGGGCGCGGATCCCCAGCCGATCCCGAGCTCGAGACGACCCGTTGCTGATCACGTCGAGGGTCGCTGCCATCTTGGCGAGAAGCGCCGGGTGGCGGAACGCGTCACACAGCACGAGATGACCGAGCCGGATCCTCTCGGTGACGGTCGCAAGCGCGCTCAGCAGGGTCCAGCCCTCGAAGGCGTCGAACTCGGGTGCCATCGGCGCCGCCATGTGGTCCATGAGCCACAGGGAATCGAAGCCGGCGTCCTCGGCGACGAGTACGCGGTCGCGGATCGTCGCGTAGTCCATACGCAGCTGAGGGAGGAACAGACCGAACCACGGCGACGGGAGAGCATCCTCAGCGTGAGGGGACATGTCCGCGAGCGTACGCGTGGGGGACGCGGCCGTGAGCTCCCGTAGTCTGAACCCGTGGAGCAGATCGACATCGGTGTGCGGTCCCGCCTGGCATCACTCGCGCGCGACCAGGCTCGTTCTTTCGAGCAGCTCGGGTCTCCTTTCTACGGCGTCCTCTACAGCTCCGTGGCCGACGACATCGAAGAGGGAGGCCCCTGCGCCGCATTGCTCGCGCCCTACGTGGACGTTCCGTTCGGCGCCACGCTGGGCATGCGACTGCTCGGAGGCGTTCATCGCCTCGTCCTGGAGGGTGAGGCCGACGACCTCGCCAAGCACTACCCGTCGGTGGACGGCGACGGTGATGCCGAAGCAGCCTGGCCGAAGTTCCGGGAGTTGGTCGCCATGCGCTCCGAAGAACTCGAGCCGTATCTCCAGCGAGCGCCGCAGACGAACGAGGTGGGCCGGTCGGCTGCGCTGACGGCGGGTTTCCTGCGGATCGCTGCGACGACCGGTCGCCCTCTCCGGCTCCTCGAGATCGGTGCCAGCGCGGGGTTGAATCTGCGCTTCGACCGTTACTACTACTCCGACGGTGATTTCAGCTTCGGCGATCCCCGCTCGCCGGTTCGGTTCGTCGATCTGTGGGACGGTTCCATCCCCGATTTCGACGCCGATTGCACCGTCGCGGAGCGACGCGGCTGTGACACGAACCCGGTGGATCCGACCAACGAGGACGGACGCCTCACGCTTCTGTCCTACGTCTGGCCCGACCAGCGTGAGCGCTTCGACATGCTCCGTGATGCGCTCGATGTGGCGCGTGACTTTCCCGCCATCGTGGACCGGGCAGAGGCCGCCGAGTGGCTCGAGCGCCGGCTTGGCGAGCGACGTGACCGCGTGGCCACTGTCGTGTTCCATTCGGTCGTGTGGGGATTTCTCGAAGAATCCGAACAGGCTCGTGTCTGGGAACTGCTCGACTCGGCAGGCGCGCACGCCACTGCCGACGCTCCGCTGGCGTGGCTGCGGCTCGAGCCGACCGCGTACACAGAGCACGCCGAGCTCTGGTGCACGACCTGGCCGGGCGCCGACGAACGAATGCTCGCGACCTCGGGGTTCCATCTCGGCCGGGTCAACTGGATGGGGAGCTGAACGGATCGGGCGTGCGGCCCGCTCGGGTCATTCGACGGGTTCGATGTCCAGATCGCGGTAGGTGGCGAGCGGCACGTAGGTCACGCTCTGCTCGGCGAAGAAGCGCGTGGCGACCTCGCCCCGGTCGACGAGCGTCAGCGCAGCAACGACGGCGACGCCGGTGTCTGCCACGGCCTCGAACGCCTGTTGGATCGAGCCCCCTGTCGTCACGACATCGTCGACGAGGAGTACCGACATCCGGGGTTCCAGAACGGCTCCCTCCACCGCTCTGCCCTTCCCGTGCTCCTTGGCCTTCTTGCGGACGGAGAACCACCGCGAGCCGCTCACCATGGCGATGGCATGGGAGAGATGGTCGGCTCCCATCGTGAGACCGCCCACCGCGTCGAATTCACCCACGCCGGCCTGCGCGACCGCTTCGACGGCCGCGCGTGCCGCGAGCTCGAGATCTGCGCCGCTCGCGAGGGCCCGCTTCCCGTCGATGTAGTCGCGGCTCCAGGCCCCCGACGTGAGCTGGAACGGTTCGTCGCGTGTCTCGAGACCGGCGGTGCGCACGACGTCGATCAGCGCGCGGCGAAGCTCGGTGCGCGATGCTTCAGGGCCGTCGGGTTCGAGCGACACGTTGACGGAGCCTAGGCGGAGCCGAGGATCGGACGAAGGTCGGGGCCGAAGGTCGTGGCCGAAGGTCGGGGACGAAGGATGGGATCGTGATGAAGCGAGTGGATCGAGGAACCGGAGACGTGCCGGCCGCGGCCGGGCAGGGCTCGCGTGGAGAGCCCTCGGCATCCTGGCCGCCGCGCTCGTCGTCTTCGCCGGGTGCGGTGGAGACGACGGTGGGGGCGGCGACAGCACGGCACCGCCGCCCACGGGCGACCAGGCCGACGACCAGGCACTGGTCGCCGGTCAGGAGATCTTCCAGTCCAGCTGTGCGACTTGTCACGGGCTCACCGGCGACGGCGGCCAGGGGCCCAAGCTCTCCGACGGCTCCGTCGCCGACCGTTACCCCGACATCGAGGACCAGATCGCTGTCGTAGCGGGGGGACGTGGTCAGATGCCGTCCTTCCAGGGCGAGCTGAGCGACGAGGAGATCGAAAACGTCGTGCGCTATGAGCGCGAGGTCCTCTGAGGAGCCGCGTTTGATGGCGAGCGTGTTCACGAAGATCATCGACGGTGAGCTCCCGGGCCGTTTCGTCTGGCAGGACGAGCGTTGCGTCGCGTTCCTCTCGATCGCTCCGCTCCGACCCGGCCACACGCTCGTCGTCCCTCGCGAGGAGATCGACCACTGGATCGACCTGCCCCCCGAGCTGGCCGCGCACCTCATGCTGATCGCTCAGAAGATCGGTGTCGCCCAGCAACAGGCGTTCTCGCCTGCACGTGTCGGTCTGATGATCGCCGGGATGGAGGTGCCTCATACCCACCTGCACGTGGTCCCGATCGGGTCCGAAGCCGACTTGCGCTTCGAGCGCGCCGACACGAGTCCGGCCGACGAGGTCATGGACGATGCGCAGCAGCGCATCACAGAAGCCCTGGGAAACGCCACGGCGTGAGCAGACGTGAGCACTGAGGAGGTCCTTCTCAGCATCACCGGCATCGTGGTTCTCGGCGTGGTGGCCCAGTGGACGGCGTGGCGTTTCCGGCTTCCGAGCATCCTGCTTCTTCTTGTCGTGGGTCTGCTCGCAGGTCCTGTCACCGGGCTGCTCGATCCCGACGAGCTGCTCGGGGATCTGCTGTTGCCGCTCGTCTCGATTTCCGTCGGGCTGATCCTCTTCGAAGGTGGTCTGAGTCTTCCCGTTCAGGAGCTCCGCAAGACGGGGACTGTCGTACGGAACCTCGTCACGATCGGCGTACTCGTCACGGCAACGATCGCCGGATACAGCGCGATCTTCTTCTTCGGCGTCGATTCGAATGTGGCGGCTCTTCTGGGTGCCGTGGTCGTGGTGACGGGCCCGACCGTGATCGGCCCCCTGCTCCGACACGTCCGCCCGGTCGGTCGTGTCGGTTCCATCGCGCGCGCCGAGGGCATCCTCATCGATCCGATCGGTGCTCTGCTCGCTGTGCTCGTCTTCGAAGTCGTGGTGCAAGAGGAGTTGGGTGAGGCAACCGGCGCAGTCATCACCGCCATTGCCCGGACCATCGGATTCGGGAGCGCTTTCGGGCTGATCGGCGCGTTCCTGCTCGTCATCGTGTTTCGGCGTTTCCTGGTCCCCGACGAGCTCAACAACCTGTTCGTTCTCGCCGTGGTGATCGCGGTCTTCACCGCTGCCGACTTCGCACAGGAGGAGTCGGGTTTGTTCGCCGTCACGGTGATGGGTATCGCCGTGGCGAGCCAGCGCGTCACACCCGTTCACCACATCATGGAGTTCAACGAGACGCTGCGGGTGATGCTCATCTCGGGCCTGTTCATTCTTCTCGCGGCGCGCCTCGAGCCGGGTCGCTTGGCCGACGTCGCTCTCCCCGGCCTCGGTTTCGTCGCGCTTCTGGTCCTGTTCGTCCGACCGTTGGTCGTGGCGCTGTCCACGCTCCGCTCGGGCCTGGGGTGGAGGGACCGGGTGTTCTTGGCCTGGCTCGCTCCCCGGGGAATCGTGGCTGCCGCAGTCTCGTCGATCTTCGCCATCCGTCTCGCGGAGACAGGGGCCACCGAGGCCGAGAACATCCTCGTGCCGGTCACGTTTCTCGTCATCATCACGACGATCGCCCTGTACGGCAGCACGGCGGGGTGGCTCGCCCACCGACTGGGTCTGTCCGATTCCGATCCGCAGGGTGTCCTGTTCATCGGCGCGCCACGTTGGGCCCGCCAGATCGCCGAGGAACTCATGGAGCATCACTACCGGGTCGTGATGGTGGACACCGACCGCGCCAACATCGTGGCGGCACGTCTCGCCGGCATCTCGACGTACTACGGAAACGCCCTGTCCGAGCGCGTGCTCGAGGAGATCGATCTCTCGGGGATCGGGCGCGTCGTCGCGATCACGTCGAACGACGAGGCGAACGCTCTCGCCGCCGAGCACTTCGCGCGGATTCTCGGTCGTCGCGAGGCGTTTCAGCTCATGCCCGCCGAGTCACAGGACGGCAGCCGACGGGGGACGTCCTCACGGTTTCTCGCACGGCGTGCATTCGGTTCTCACACGTATATCGGACTTCGAGCGTTGGCAGCGGGAGAACGCGGTCATCCGCGCCACCCACCTGACGGAGGCCTTCGACCTCGCCGCGCTGCGCGAGCGCTACGAATTCGGCGCGGTTCCCCTGTTCCTGATCCACAAGTCAGGTCGGCTCGAGGTGTTCTCCGAAGAGGGTGGGCTGGCCGCCGAACCCGGCGACGTCGTCGTGAGCCTCGTTCACCCCGACGTTCTCGGCGGGAAGGCCGCGCCCACGACCACCTGACTCGTCAGTGATCGTGCGGTTCTCCGTGGCCGTGATGGGTGGCGTCGTCGACGAGGAACCCGTCACCGACTCGCAGGAAGCGGCCGCGGTACGCCTCCGCGAGGTTGTCCTCGGTGAGCACGGTCGACGGTGGGCCTTCGGCGACCACGCCCCCGCGTAGCAGCAGCACGTGGTCGGCGAACGCGGCATCGCGCAGGTCGTGGGTCGAGAACAACACGGTCTGACCGCCGCGTCGTGCGTCGTTCAGCACATCGAGGATCCGTTGGCGCGACGTGAGGTCGAGGCCGGTCACCGGTTCGTCGAGGAGCAGTAGGTCCGCTTCCTGGGCCAGACCCTGAGCCACGAGTACCCGCTGTCGCTGTCCGCCGCTCAATTCGGTGATCCGCTGGCCCGACAACGCGGCCACGTCGAGTCGTTCCATCGCATGCGCTGTCGCTGCCCGGTCGGAGGGTCCGAAGCGCCGGAACGGGCCCCGACGGGGATAGCGACCCATCGCCACCACCTCGGCCACGGTGATCGGCAGAGCCTCATCGAGGTGGGTCGACTGGGGGACGAGAGCGACACGGGGCCGGTGGTCTCGTTCCCCGGTTCCGAGGACCTCGAGGGTTCCCGCGACCGGGCGTAGGAGCCCCGCCACCGCATCGAGCAGTGTTGACTTCCCCGCCCCGTTGGGCCCGATCAGCGCCGTGACCTGGCCCGCCGGGATGTCGAGGTGCTCCACGGAGAAGACGACCTCGCGGCCGTAGGCGAGACGGAGATCGCGGGCCGCGACGGCCGGCACGGTCCGGCCGGGGAGGGGCCTTCGGGGAGGGACTTGTGGGGGAGGGACTTGCGGAGGAGAGAGGCACGGTATGAGAATCATTCCCATGACGGGTTTGAGAACAATTCTCATTATAGCCCTGGCGGCTCTCCGGCTCTCCCGGCGTGCGGCACCGACACCACCACGGGCAACACGGGAGGCGGCCCGAACATCGTGGTGACGACCGACGTCCTGGGCGGCGTGGTGAGCCGATCGTCGGCGCGACGCCGAGGTCATGACGTTGATGCCCGAGGGCGCCGATCCCGCACTCCTTCGAGCCCTCAGCCCGCCAGGTCGCCGAGGTCGAAGGCGCCGATCTCGTGGTCGCCAACGGTCTCGGTCTGGAAGCCGGGCTGACGTCGTCCTCGATCGGGTCGTCAGACGACGGTGTGCCGAGTCCTCGAAGTGGCGCTCTCTCGTCGATCCGATCCCGTTCGTGTCCACGGCGAGCCCGACGACGGTACCGACGAAGGTGAATCCGACGACGATCACGGCCGACGGGAACACTCGACGATCCGCACTTCTGGCTGGATCCGCTGCGAATGGCGCGTGCCGTGGAGATCATCGGGGACTCGACTCGACGAGATCGATCCCGGGGGTGGATGGACGACACGCGCCCGGGACCGGGCCGATGCTCTGAGGCGTCTCGACGCCGAGGTGAAGGAGATCTTGAGCGTGGTCCCCGCCGAGGACCGGCTGCTCGTGACGGACCACGACGTCTTCGGCTACTTCGCCGACCGCTACGGCTTCGAGATCGTGGGTGTGGTGGTGCCGGGTGGCTCCACGCTCGCCGAGCCGAGCGCTTCCGACCTCGACGCCCTCGTCGGGGACCTCGAGGACGCCGGGGTGCCCCGGTGCTCTTCGTCGGGAACACGGCATCCGACACGCTGGCGCGACACGGTGGCCGACGAGACGAATGGCGACATCGAGATCGTCGAGGTCGGCGACGGGTTCCCTGGGCGGCGGCACCTACCGCGATCTGATCCTCACCAACGCTCGGCGAATCGCCGACGCTCTGGCACCGGACGGTTCGTCGTGAGCTGGCTCGTCGAGCCGTTCGAGCCGGAGTTCATGCAACGCGCTCTCGTGGCCGGTCTTCTCGTGGTGGTTCTGTGTTCGGTCGTCGGAACGTGGGTGGTGCTGCGCGGTCTCACGTTCATCGGTGACGCGCTCGCTCACGGGGTTCTGCCCGGAATCGCGGTGGCCTTCGTCGCCGGATTCAGCGTCACACTCGGCGCGGCAATGGGAGCGGCCGTGATCGTCGCCGGTGTGTCCGTCGTCGGGAAGCGAACGGATCTACGCGAGGACGCCGGCGTCGGATTGCTGTTTGTCGGAATGCTCGCGCTCGGCGTGATCATCGTGTCCCGGGAGGGGTCGTTCGCCACCGAGATCACGGCGTTTCTCTTCGGCGACGTGCTCGGTGTCGACGACGCTCAACTGCGCCTGCTCGCCGTGTCGGCGCTCGTGGCGCTCGTCGCCGTCGCCGCGTTGCACCGACCGCTGCTGGCCCTGGCTTTCGACGAACGGAAGGCCGCCACGCTCGGAATGCGTCCGGCGCTCACCCGCACGTTGCTGTTGATCTTGGTGGCACTCGTGGTGGTGGCGTCGTTCCAGGCGGTCGGCACGCTGCTCGTGTTCGGGCTCCTCGTGGCGCCGCCTGCCACCGGCACGCTCGTGGCCCGTCGTGTGCCGATGGTCATGGTCGCCTCGGTGGCGTTCGGAAGCGTCGCCGTGGTCACGGGTCTCCTGGCGAGTTGGCACTTCGACGTTGCCGCCGGTGCGTCGATGTCGGCCACGGCGGTCTTGATCTTCTTCGTCGTTCTCGGCGCACGCGACACGTGGCGCTGGTGGACACGGCGCGCTCTGAGGATCTGAAGCGGGTTACCAGCCGTGTTCGTCGCAGCCCACGTGGTCGTCGGGTTCGATCTGGAGCGTGGCGTGATCGATCCCGTACTCGTCGGCCAGGAGAGCGCGGGCCTGGTCGAGCACGCCGTGGGTGTCCGTGCGGGCGGACACCATCACGTGGGCCGTGGCGACCTCCATGTCGGAGGTGAGGGTCCACACATGCAGATCGTGGACGTCGACGACCCCGTCGATCGCCTCGAGGTTGGAGGCCATGCCGTCGAGATCCATCGAGGGAGGCGCGGCCTGGACCAGGATCCGGAGAGCCTGGCCGGCCAGGCGAATCGTGCGGGGGATGATGAACACGCCGATGGCCAGACCCACGATCGGGTCCACGTAGGGCCAGTCGGTCGTGATGAGAACGATCCCGGCCACCATCGCCCCCACCGATCCCAACGTGTCGGCGATCACCTCGAGATAGGCGCCCCGGACGTTCAGGCTCTCGGCCGAGCCGCGGCGCAGCAGCGCCATGGAGGATCACGTTGGCCACGAGGCCGATGGTGGCCACGATCAGAACGGGTACGCCGTCGATCTCGACCGGGTCACTGAACCGTCGGATCGCCTCGACGAGCACGTAGATCGCGACACCGAAGAGCAGAACGGAGTTCGCCAGGGCGGCGAGAATCTCGAGGCGGTACCAGCCGAACGTCCGGTGCCGGGCGTTACCCGGTCGCGTCGCAAGCTGTGCGGCGGCGAGTGCCATGCCGATGCCGGCGGCGTCGGTGAGCATGTGGGCCGCGTCCGACATCAGTGCGAGGGAGCCGGTGATCACTCCCACGATCGCTTCGGCGACGAGGACGACGAGCGTGAGGCCGAACGCGATGAGGAGCGGTCGTCGGTGACGACCCGACGCGCTCTTCGGCGTGTGGCTGTGGGTGTGTCCGCTCACGCCGCGCGACCGCGGAGACGCGACGCACGGGCGGACGCTGCACCCCCCGGGCGTCGTAGACGCATGGCGGCCACCGTAGCGACACCCGCGCCTGCTCCCAGTGACACCGCCACCCCGAGACGCGCCAGAACGGGGGCGAGCGCTGTGGGGAGCTGGGAGGAGCCGAGCGTGGAGATGTCGGCGAGACCGCCCGCCACGAAGAGAACGATCGCGGCCACGAGGACCGTGGGGGTTGCGTCATAGGGGTCGGGACGTCGCGCGAGGCGCCACAGCGCGTACGCGCCGAGAAGGACACCGAGGAACGAGTAGACGTTGGCTCCGACCTGGGTGCCGAGCATCCCGGTGGTCCCGAGCCACAGTCCGACGATGTGTGACGTCTCGAGCGCCACGAGCAGAACCAGCTCCACAACGAGAACCGTCGGCCAGCGCCGCGTGCGCCCGAGCGCGATCGCCGCGACGAACAGCGCGAGCGCGACCAGGAGCCAGGGCCACACAGCCGGCCCGGGAACCCACGTGACATCACCGCGGACAGCGGCCTCCGTGCCGTCGACGACGATCGGGATCTCCCAGTCCTCGATGACCACGTGCCGGCTTCCGGGGTCGTCCTGCACGGCGGGCGGGTCGTTGGCGCCCATCCAGTGAGCACGGTGGTCGTGCCACGTGGCGCTGTGACCGTTCGAGATCCGGCGCCAGTCGGGTTCTGTACTCGCGTCGTACTCGGGCGGAGCGCTCTTCTTCGTGTCGCGTGACCGGTTGAGGAACACCGCGGGGGAGTTCCTGTTCTCGGACACACCCTCGGCGTCGAAACGCAGGTAGGGCTCGTCCTCGTAGCCGAGGACGATCACTTCGACGTCCGGGTCGGCAACGAGTTCGATCGAGTCGCCGGTGTCCCGCACGTGGACCTGCACGCCGGCAGCCGACGGCTCCACCCCGCGAATCGTCGTCACGTAGTTCGAAGGCTCGACGCCGCCGACGCCGTGCGCGGCGGCCGGGGCCGCGCTCCCCAGGACGATGACCGTGCCGAGAACGATCGCGAGTACCGCCGCACCGAACCTCGGCATCCGGCATCGCCGGTTCCCGCCGGATCCGCTCCGACCCATCGGTCGTGAACGTGTGAAAGTGGGTCCGGCGTCCATCGAGGCAATGTTCGCGCCCCCGTGACCGGGTGCGACCATCGCTACGCTGGCGGACGGAGCTTCCTCGTGCACACACCCCTCCTCAGGTCACGCCGACCGACCATCGGTTCCCGCGCGGCCGCGTTCGTCGTCGCGACGCTGTTCGGCGCGACGGTGGCACTCGTCTCGCTCCTCGTCACGGCCGATCCCGCAGGGGCCCACGCGGTGCTGGTCGGGTCTGATCCGTCACCGGACACCCGCATCGAGGAGTCACCCGATCAGATCGTCCTGCGCTTCACCGAGCCGGTGACGACCGACCTCGGTGGTGTACGACTTTTCGACAGTGACGGTCGGCGGGTCGGCCTCGGGTCGACGGACCGACTCGACGACGACGACAGCACGGTGACGGTCGGCATCCCCGAGCAGCTCGACGCCGGCGGATACGTCGTCACCTGGCGTGTCGTGTCGGACGATTCGCATCCCGTGCGCGGCGCGTTCACCTTCCGCGTCGGTGAGTCGGAGGCCACGACCACCCAACTCGACGAGTTGAGCTCGACACTGCTGAAGGCCGAAGGCGGCAGCACGACCGTCGGTGTGCTGTTCGCCGTCGATCGGGCGGCTGGGTTCCTGGCGACCACGGTCCTTTTCGGAGCGCTGGCCTTCCTTCTCGTTCTCTGGCCGACCGGCCGACCGCTCCGGCGCACTCGATGGCTGCTCTGGTGTGTGTGGGGTCTCGGTGTCATCGCTGCTGTTGCTGCCGTGGGGCTCCAGGGGGCGTTCGCCGAAGGCCTTCCGCTCGGCGATGTGATCTCGTCCTCCCTGATCGGTGACGTCCTCGCCACACGCTTCGGTCGAGCCGCCGCGGCACGCATGTTGCTTCTCGTCGCGACTGTTCCGATCATCCTCGCCGCGACGCGCCCCGCGCCGAACGGTTCGGACGGCGAACAGAAGAGGGCGCCGGGTCTTCTCACGACGCTGACCCTGCTCGTCGGACTGGCGAGCCTGCTCACGATCTCGGTCGCCGGTCACGCCACCACCGGGATCGTCGTCGTCGGCGCCGTGGCCGCCGACGTCGCGCACCTCGCCGGGATCGCGGCGTGGATCGGCAGTCTCGCCGTCGTGCTCGTGGCCGTGCTGCCCGGGTCCTCGGGGCGGTCGATGGGTCCCCCGGTCGCCGGGTTTTCGGCCATGGCTCCGTGGGCGGTTCTCCTCGTGTTTCTCAGCGGCTCCTTCCAGGCATGGCGACAGGTCGGCTCGTTCGGAGCGCTGACCAGCACCGACTACGGCACGATCCTGATCGTCAAGCTCGTCGTGTTCGCCGTCCTGTTCGTGGTGGCGGCGATGAGCAGACGTGTGCTGCACGACCGCGTGGCCATCGCCGCCGACCTCGATTCCGCCGACCTCGATGCCGACGAAGACGACACCGACGAAGACGACAAGGAGCTCACCCCTGAAGAGTTGCGAAACGCCGACCGCTACCTGGCCGGGCGGTTCCGACGCCTCGTCGCCGTCGAGGTCGTGCTCGCGGTCGCGATCTTCGGCATCACCGCGGTTCTCGTCTACGCGCAGCCGGCACGCTCCGAAGACACCGAGCCGTACGAGGCGTTGGTCGAGGCAGACGTGGTGACCTTCGACATCCTGGTCACGCCCGCCACGGCCGGGCTCAACGACGTCCACGCCACGACGCTGACTCCCGCGGGTACCCAACGCGACGTGCTGGAGATGCGCATGGAGCTGACGCTTCCCGACAAGGACATCGGACCGTTCGTCGCCACCTCCGCCCCCGGGGACACCGGCGGCGAGGTTCGCCTGCGTCGCCTGGCGCCTGGTCACTACGCCGCATTCGGCATGGACCTGCCGATCTCGGGAGACTGGGAGCTCACGGTCACGGTCGTGCTCGACCGCGTCGACGAGGCCTCGGCGACGACCGTCGTTCCGCTCCGATGACGACGAGAGGGGTTCCGATGAAGACACGAGCGGTTTTGGCCGTTGCCGTGGTGGCGGGCGCAGTGCTCGCATCGGTGCAACCGGTCGCGGCCCATGTCGACGTCGAACCTGCCGACGGTGCTCCGGTCGAACCAGGAGACGACGCCACACTGACCGTTCGGGTCCCGAACGAGCGCGAGGTCGGCACGGTCGGCCTGGAGCTGGTGTTCCCCGAGGTCTTCGGGACCGTCAGCGTCGTTCCGACAACGGGCTGGACGGTGGAGGCCGAACACGATGGCGCCGGGAACGCGCTCTCCCACTCCGCGGTTCCGATCGTTCCGATCCACGACGATGACGAACACCCCGATGACGACCACCCCGAGGCCACCGCTCCTGCGAGCAGCGCTCCGGCCGACACCGGTTCACCGTCCATGCCCGCGCCGGGGCCGTCCGAGACCTTCGAGAACGTGTCGGCGCTCGTCTGGACCGGAGGGCCCACCGGTCCCGACGAGATCGTGGAGTTCGTGATCACGGTCGGTCCGGTCCCCGACACGCCCACCCTTGTGTTCAAAGCGGTCCAGATCTACGAGTCCGGCGAGGAGGTTCGCTGGATCCAGGAGCCCACCGACGACGGCACCAGGCTCGAGTTCCCGGCGTCGGTACTCCAGGTCGAAGGCGCCACGCCCGACGACCTCGCCGAGGAAGGCCCCTTGACCGAAGAGCGGTCCGAGAACGGATCCGACGACGCCACGGACGACGGCTCGGAGTGGTGGAAGCCGGTTCTGGTCGGCCTCGCGGTCCTCCTGATCGTCGGCGGCGTGACGGCCCGGGTCATCACGCAGCGCCGGATGTCGCACTCGGCCCCGGACGGCACGAACGGCCCGCTCTCATGAGCCCGCTCTCATGAGCGCCGCTCTCATGAGTAACGCGGAGCAGGCCGTCACGAACCTGTTCGTCGCCCTCACCTTCCTCGCGAATGCGCTGACGCTCGCGATCCTCGTCGGCGCGCTGATCGCACTCATCGTCCCCGGCTCGCGCCCGGGTCTCGCAGCCGTGGTCGAGAAGGTCGGGCCCGCCGCGTTGCCTCTGGCGTTCGCCGTGGCCGCCACCGCCACGTTCGGCAGCCTCTACTACTCGCTGGTCGCCGATCTCACGCCGTGCCTGTTGTGCTGGTATCAGAGGATCCTCATGTACCCGCTCGTCGTGATTCTCGGGGTGAGCTGGTGGCGGCGCGACAGCGGGGTTTGGCTCCTGTCGGCCCCCTTCGTCGTGCTCGGCGCCGGGGTGGCCCTGTTCCACGTCCTCGTCGAGAGGTATCCGAGCCTGGGCGAGGGTCTCGAATGCTCGCTGGAGGCTCCGTGTTCCGTACCGTGGTTCACCGAGGCGGGGTTCGTGACGATCGCCTACATGTCGCTCGCCGGGTTCCTCGCCGTGGCCGCGCTCTTGGGCCTCGACGCCGCGTGGAACCGGAACCCCACCGGTGAAGAGACGTTTCCGAAGAGGCGTCCGAAGAGGGCGTTTCCGAAGAGGGCGCCGAGGGAGGACCGTCGTGAGCAACAAGCGCACCGCCGCCGGACGGCGGCCGCCCGGTCGGGGGCCACGGTCGTCGGGTACGTCGCCGTGGTTGTGGGTGGGGATCGGCGCCGTCGTGGTCGCCGCCGCCGTGTGGGCGGTCTTGGCGTCGCGTGGCTCCGAAGAGGTTTCCGGTGAGATCGGTACCCCGGTCACCGTCGACGGTGAGCCGCTCGCCGTGTTCCAGGCCAGCGAGGGTGATGTCGCCGTGGGTCAACCTGGCCCCAGGGTCGAGGGCGTCTCGTCCGACGGCGAGCCGGTGACCATCAGCGCTGAGGGACCCCAGATCCTCGTGTTCCTGGCGCACTGGTGCCCGCACTGCCAGAACGAGGTACCCGGCATCGTGGCCGCCACGTCGTCACCCGACTGGCCCGAGAGCGTCACGGTCACGGGTATCACCACCGCCACCGACAACAACAGGGAGAACTACCCGCCCTCCGCGTGGCTCGAGGGTGAGGGATGGGCCTTTCCCACTCTCGCCGACGACGCCGACAGCGGCGCGGCCGGCGCCTACGGGATCAGCGGATTCCCCTACATGGTGTTCATCGACGGCGACGGGAACGTGGCCCTGCGCACGTCGGGCGAAATCGGAGCCGACCAGTTCTTGGCGCGTGCCGATGCTCTGGCCAAGGGCGAGCCGCTGGTGACCCCGAGCGCCGGCCCCGCCTCCGGAACCCGACCGAAGGCAAGGATCACCCGTCTTGATGCGTCCGTGGCGCGCGCATAGCGCGCGCCACGGACGCATCAAGACGGTCAGGCGCAGCGGCGACAGAGACCGACCAGGTCCAGGCGGTGGTGGTCGGTGGTGAAACCCGTCGAACGGTCGATCTGCGCCACGGCGTCGGCCATCGAGTTCTCGAGGCCCTCGCCGGCGGGAACGTCCTCCACCGAGCCGCAGCGGGTGCACACGAGGTGGTGGTGGTGTCCCATCAGGTCTTCGGTCATCTCGTAGCGGGAAATGCCGTCACGGGTCACGACTCGGTGCACGGCACCCGCTTCTTCGAGAACAACGAGGTTGCGGTACACGGAGCTCTGAGCCAGACCGTCGCCCGCCTCGAGAACAGCCGCGATGGTGAGAGGTCGACCCGCCCGTTCGAGGATCTCGACGATCTCGCGTCGCTTGGGCGTGAAGCGCTGACCCACCGAGCCGAGACGCTCCGCGACCGTCTCGTGCATCTCGGCCGACGATGACGCCACGGTTCGAGTGTACCGAGCGCCGGGCCTCTTCTATCCTGACATCATGACCGACGCCGAACAGCCCGCCACCGATGCCACCGACCCCACCGAGCGCCTCCGGGCCGAGCGGGCACGGGTGGAGGGAACACTGGCCGAGGTCCGCGCCGAGCTCGGCACGGGAACGGAGGGCGAGGAGCTCTCGGAGCTCTCCGACTACGCCCAACACCCCGCCGACACGGGGACCGAGACGTTCGAACGCGAGAAGGACTTCTCGATCCTGGAGTCCCTCGAGGCGGAGCTCGCCGAGATCGAGGCAGCTCTCGAGCGGATCGAGAAGGGCACCTACGGCATCGACGAGGTCACCGGCGAGCCGATCGACCCGGCACGACTCGAGGCGGTACCGGCCGCCCGTACCAACGTCGAATCCGATCCGTCGAACACCAGCGCCCGGCGATGACGTTCGACCTGAGCACGGTCGGTCGGCCCGGTCCACCCCACGAATTCACGATCGACGCTGAACGCACGACGCAGTACGCCGCCGCCACCAACGACCCGATTCCGGCACACCGTGACGGGGAGCTCGCTCCTCCCGTGTTCGCCGTCGTTCCCATCTGGGACGCCAATGCCGAGGCGCTGGCGTCGTTGGTGCCACCCGAGGTCATGCTCCAGGTCCTCCACGGTGAACAGGACATTCACCTGTACCGTCCGGTTCGCCCCGGCGATGTGCTCACATCCCGGGCGACGATTCTCGGCGTGCATGTGAAGCCGTCGGGCACCACGCCCGTCGTGCGGATCGACACCGACGACGCCAACGGCGATCTCGTGGTCCGCCAGTACATGGTCACGTTCTTTCGCGGCATGGCAGACGGCGAGAGCGCGGGTGAGACCGCTCCGCCGCACCGTCTGACCGACGAGATGAAGGCGGGTGCGCCCGTCGCCGAAACCACACAGGCGATCGACGAGGACCAGACGCATCGCTACGCCGTCGCGTCGGGCGACCTGAACCCGATCCACACCGACGACGACGTCGCCCGGTCGGTGGGTCTGCCGGGGATCATCAACCACGGCCTGTGCACGATGGCGTTCACCAGTTGGGCCGCCGTCACCGAGTTGGCCGACGCCGACCCCGTCCGCCTACGGCGTCTCGCTGTGCGCTTCTCCAAGCCGGTGTTACCCGGGGAGAAGATCACGACCCGGTTCTGGGCTCTGAGCGCGTCGGACGCGGGCGTCGGAGCCGACACGGCCGCGTACGGCTTCGAGACCACCGACCCTTCCGGTGACGTGGTGGTGAAGGACGGACGGGTCGAGATCTCGTCCTGATTCGTGCCACGGCTCCTGCTCTTCGCCGGTGCCGCCGATGCGGCGGGCACACGGTCCGACATCTTCGAGACGACGGTCCTCGGTGACCTGCTCATGGAAGCCCGCGCCCGCTACGGGTCGGAGTTCGCGGCGGTGCTCGACAACTCGCGCGTCTGGGTCAACGGCGACGAGCCGGTCGACGGCACCGCCACACGGCTTGCCCCCGACGACGAGGTCGCGGTGCTCCCCCCGGTGAGCGGTGGCTCGATCGACCTCAGAGATCGAGGTTGAGCGAGCGGACCGACGCCAGACGTGAGCCGACGTCGTCCCAGTTGACGATGTTCCAGAACGCGTCGACCCAGTCGGCCTTCACGTTCTTGTACTGGAGGTAGAACGCGTGCTCCCACATGTCGAGGACGAGCAGCGGCACTGTGCCGTTGCCGATGTTCCCCTGGTGGTCGTAGACCTGCTCGATGACCAGACGTCCGCCGAGCGGTTCCCACGCGAGTGCAGGCCCATCCCGAACCCTGGACGCCCAGGGCCGCCTGGTTCATCTGTTCGCGCATACCGGTGAAGGAGCCGAGGTACTCGTCGACCGCCGCGGCCAGTTCTCCCTCGGGCTCGCCGCCGCCGTCGGGCGACATGTTCTTCCAGAACAGCGAGTGCAGAACGTGCCCCGAGACGTGGAAGGCCAGGTTCTTCTCGAGCTGGTTGAGGTTGCCGAACTCACCGGCCTCCCGAGCGGCTGCGAGAGCGGTGGCGGTGGAGTTGGCGCCCTTCACGTAGGCAGCGTGGTGCTTGTCGTGGTGCAGCTCCACGATCTCGCCGGAGTAGTGGGGCTCCAGCGCGCCGGCGTCGTAGGGCAGTTCGGGCAGCGTGTATTCGGACATCGTCGTCTCCTCGTCGTGTCGATGGGCCGGTGCCGCGTTCTTCACTACTACCAGACGCTCGCGAGGCCCTCTTCATTCCCGGTAGCCGTTGAGCCGGTCGGTAGCGGTGGATACGCTGCGAGCGGCACGCATCCCGGGGGGGAACCACGTGGAGTTGTTCACAGACTTTTTCGAACCCGGCTACGGCGCCGAGCTGTTGTCGCGTTGGGGGCACTACCTTACGGGCGTCACCTGGATCGGGTTGCTCTACTACTTCAACTTCGTCCAGACGCCGGCCTTCGCCGAGATGACCGCCGAGAGCCGCTCGGAGGCTCTGCGCAAGATCACCTGGCGGGCGCTGTGGTGGTTCCGCTTCGGGGCGCTGCTCACGCTCCTCACGGGGCTGATGATTCTCGGGTTCCAGAAGAACCTGGGCAGTGACTTCAGCACGTACTTCCAGAGTGTTCCGGGAACGTCCATCGCATTCGGCGCCATTCTCGGCATCACGATGTTCACCAACGTGTGGGTCATCATCTGGCCGGCACAGAAGATCGTGATCGGCTCCGCGGAGAGGGTTGCCGCCGGCGGCGAGGCCGACCCTGGGGCCGCCACCGTGGCCAAGCCCGCGGCTCGCGCATCCCGGGCCAACACCCTCATGTCGATCCCGATGCTGTTCTTCATGGCGTTCACGACCCACGGAGTCGACCTGTTCCGCAACACCGGTGAGATCAGCGGCGACACGCTGCTCGGTCGCCTGGATCGTGTTCGTGGTCGTACTCGCCGCCATCGAGGGCGCGGCCCTCGGGTGGTTCGGCGGCTACGACGGCCCCCTGGCCAAGGCGTTCTTCGACGATCACAAGATGACGATCATGTGGGGTTTCGTCGCCTGGGTGGTCCTCTACTTCGTCGCCTTCGAGGCGATCATCGTGTAACTTTCTTGTCTGATTTCGACCGGTTCCGTCCTCGGGGCAGGACCGGTCCGCGTCCGGCGGCAACTGGCGGGACGCGGGCGGGGCGTGACGCTTGTGCGTTCGTGATCGGGCCCTTCGTCCCGTCGAAATGTGACCTCGGGTAATTGCATGGACGCGAAAGCCGTTGTTACGGTTCTCCGAACTCGCCAGCCCCCTCCTACGGAGCTCTCGTGTTTCCTTCTCGTCTCACGACGATCCTTCTCGTTCTCGCAGTCGTGCTCGCACTGGCCCTGCCGGTGGGAGCCGAGCCGCGTGCTGCGGTCTCCGTCGACGAAGCCAGTGCCGCCGCCGAGGCGGCCCAGGCCGAGCTGAACGCGGGAGCCGAACGCGTCGCCGATGCCCAGGCGGCCTACTACGAGCTCGAGAACGAGGTCACGGCGTTGGAGGCCGACATCGAGATGGCCGAGGCGTACGCCGACGAGCTACGCGTCGTGGCTCGTGCCCGTGCCGCTGACGCCTACACCGGCGGCAACGTCGACTTCGCCGAGGCCCTCGAGAGCGAGAACGTGCTCGACGCCGCGCGCAAGGCGCAGCTGCTCGAGCAGCTCAAGGCCGACGACGACCAGAAGGTCGAGGAGCTCGGAGCGCTCGAAGAGGATCTCGACCGCCGACGCGCCGAGCTCGACGCCAAGCGCGAGGACCAGGCCGCCGCGCTCGAGAAGATGGAATCCGAGATCGCCGATCTCGAGAAGAAGGCAGCCGCCGCGGAGTCGGTGCTGGCCGAAGCGCGCGAGCAGGCGCGTATCGAAGCAGAGCGCGCCGCCGCAGCCGAAGCCGCCCGCGCCGCCGAAGCCGCGGCCCGCGCGAGTCGTGACGCGGCTGCAGCAGCTGCCCAGCAGCAAACCGCCGCTCCCGCCGCTCCCGCTCCCTCCGGGCCCGGAGGCAACCTCGGCGGTTCGCCGGGCGGCCCGGGCAACATCATCTGCCCGTTCCCCTCCCACGGCGGATTCTCCGACTCCTACGGTGACCCGCGTTCGGGCCACTCCCACCAGGGTGTCGACATCGGCGGGCCCCACGGCGCGCCGGTCGTGGCGGTGGTGTCGGGAAGTGTGTCGTTCAGCAACATGGGCGGCGGCGGAAACGCCGCGACGCTGAGCGGTAGTGACGGCAACGTCTACATCTACATGCACCTCTCGGGCTACGCCAAGGGTGGCTCGGTTCAGCAGGGTGACGTGATCGGCTACAACGGCGCCACCGGCAACGCCAACGGGTTCGCCCACCTCCACTTCGAGGTTCACCCCGGCGGCGCCGGCCCGACGAACCCCTATCCGTGGGTCGCGCCCGTCTGTTGAGCCCACGGGCTCCGGCCGCAGTCGTTGCGGTCGTACGCCCACAGGATTAGCGTTCAATGATCCGTTTCCTTACCGCTGTGGCTCTCACGTTCGTGCTCGCCGCGCCCGTGTCGGCACAGGTGACAGAGCGACCCACGTCGGCGCTCGACGATGCGCGTGCCGCCTATGAGCAGGCGCGCGCCGAGGCCAACGAGGCCGCAGCGCGCCACGAGGAGGCCGTGTCCGACTTCTACGCCCTCGAGAACGAGATCGCAGCTCTCGAATCCGGAATCGAGGCCGGCGAGTTCCGTGCCGAGCTGTTGCGGGCCGATGCTCGACAGATCGCCCGCGAGGCCTACACCGGCCAGCGCGTCGACTTCGTCGAGACACTCGAGAGTGACAACGTGCTCGACGCGGCGCGAAAGACCCAACTCTTCGACCAGGTCAAGGCGGACGACGACGACAAGCTCGATGAGCTCCGCGCGCTCGAAGACGATCTCATCACGCGCCGCGCCACGTTGGAAGACGCCCGCACCGAGCAGGCCGCCGTGCTCGACGCGCTCGATGCAGAGTCGGCGGAGCTCGACGAGCAGCTCGAGGCGTCACAGGATCGGCTGAGCGAGCTCGAGGAACAGCAACGGCGCGAGGAAGAGCGACGCGCAGCCGCGGCGGCGGCCGCGGCAGCGGCGCAGGCCGCGGCGGATGCCGCCGCGGAGGAGGCGGCGGCCAGCCAGGCGGCTCCCACCTCGCCATCGAATCCGGCACCAGCACCGGCGCCCGCGCCCCCGCCTCCGAGCTCGGGGGGAGGGTCGCCCGGCGGAGCATTCAACCTCGTGTGCCCCGTACCCGGCTCGAGTTTTGTCGACAGCTGGGGAGCGCCCCGTTCGGGTGGCCGGGGCCACCAGGGCGTCGACATGATGGCCCCGATCGGCACACCCAACTACGCGGTCGTGTCGGGCACGGTCACCCCGCAGAGCTTCGGCATCGGTGGCTACGGCGTGGCGCTGTCGGGTGACGACGGCAACCTCTACTACTACATCCACATGAAGCCGGGCACCGGCGTCAGCGGTCACGTGAGTCAGGGACAGTTCGTCGGCAGCGGTGGCGACAGCGGAAACGCGGCGGGTGCACCTCACACGCACTTCGAGATCCACCCGGGTCACGGTCCGGCGATCAGTCCCTACCCACACGTGGCGCCCGTCTGCTGATCCACCCGACACGCCACCGGACACATCGGTGGGTCGGGCTCAGACGGTGCGGCGCGCGGGGTGTGTCGTATGAACGGATAGCCTCGCAGGGTGCCCGAAGAGCCACGTCATGAGCGACGCCTCGACCGCGTCCTCGAGTCCGACTACCTCGCCGGGATCGACCAGCTCGATCTCGAGGCGCTGCGCGAGATGCGCGGCGCCTGTGTCGAGGTCGAGACGGAAGTTTCGTACGTGCGGCGTCTCGCCCAGGCCCGGATCGAGATTCTGGAAGCCGAGCTCGAGCGTCGCGGCGACGGCGGTTCGGTCGAAGATCTGATCGCGGCGCTCCCGCGGATTCTCGCCGACGAGGGACCCCGCTCGGGTCCGGCGCAGGCACGGTTGCCGCAGCCCCTGGCTCCCTCGATGAGCATCGAGTGGAATCGCGGTCTCGAGCGTCTCGTGTCCGATGCCACGCTCGCCAACCTCCCGACCCTGTCGGAGGAAGAACTGGGCGCCACGCTCGAGGAGCTTCGGGG
This sequence comes from uncultured Actinomycetes bacterium, assembly GCA_963704035.1. Classification (GTDB taxonomy): domain Bacteria; phylum Actinomycetota; class Acidimicrobiia; order IMCC26256; family JAOSJL01; genus JAOSJL01. The sequence continues at coordinate 1,245,127 of CAVPGR010000004.1, forward strand.
CTTCGAAGAGGAGATCTCCGGTACGCGCTCGAAGTTGCACGAGGTCATCGACACTCTGGAACTCGAGCTGGCCGCGCGTCACGCCTCGACCTGACCCGCTGCGATCGACTGCTCGCCACACCGACGTGACGACGCCCGGGTAACGTCGCGTCATGGCGGGCGACGCATTGGAGAACCGACTGCACGAGCTCGGGGAGTTCATCCGCGAGCAACGGCGCACCGCCCGCCTCTCCTTGCGCAAGCTCTCGGAACGCGCGGGTATCTCGAACCCGTACCTTTCGCAGATCGAGCGCGGGTTGCGCAAGCCCAGCGCCGAGATCCTCCAGTCGATCGCCCGCGGTCTGCAGATCTCTGCCGAGACGCTGTACATACGCGCGGGCATTCTCGAGGAGCGCGACCAGAGCCTCGACCTCGAGACCGACATCCGTCTCGACCCGACGCTGAGCGAACGCCAGAAGCAGGCTCTCGTCGAGATCTACCGGTCGTTCCAGGCCGAACACGACGCGGGTGGCGACGGCGCCGGTAGCGGCGCCGGTAGCAACGACGCGACCGGTGGCGGAACCGGCTAGCAGGCCGCGAACGGCTCACAGATACGATGCGAACCATGTCACGGCCCCGACTCGCGATCCTGAGCGTCCACACTTCGCCGCTCGCCCAGCCGGGTCTCGGCGACGGTGGAGGTATGAACGTCTACGTTCGTGCGCTCGCCACGGCCCTCGCACGCGCCGGGGTCGACTGCGACGTGCTCACCCGCGCCGAGCATCCCGAAGCACCTCCCGTGATCGACATCGAGCCCGGATTCCGTGTGGTGCACGTGGAGGCGGGTCCCAAGGCGCCGATTCCCCGCCACGGGCTCGCCGACATCATTGAACCGTTCACTGCCGCCACTCTCGAGCACATCTCGCGATCAGGCACCGTCTACGACGCCGTCCACGCCAACTACTGGGTCTCCGGCGGGGTCGGCCACGCACTCAAGCACGCTCTGGATCTTCCGCTCGTCGTCACGTTCCACACGCTCGATCGGGTCAAGGCTGACGCCGGCATCGACGACGACGCCACGGTGCGTGCCCGGGTGGAACGTGAGGTCGTGGCGTGCGCCGATCTGATCGTCGCACCCACGTTCGCGGAGCATCGTCAACTCGTCGACCTGTACGACGCTGTGCCGAGCCGGATCGAAGTCGTTCCCCCCGGCGTCGACCATCGGGTCTTCGCACCGGGGAGCCGTCTCGAGGCGCGCACCACCCTGGGACTCGACGGAGCGCCGGTCCTCCTGTTCGTCGGAAGGATCCAGCCCCTCAAGGGAGCAGGGCTCGCGATCCGTGCACTGTCGATGCTGGAGGACATCTCCGCCCAGCTCGTTCTCGTCGGAGGCCCGAGCGGCCCCGATGGAGCTTCCGAACTCACCCGCCTCCATGCACTCGTCGACGAACTCGGGCTCGGCCACCGAGTGCGCTTCGTGGCTCCGCAGCCTCACGACGATCTCGTCACGTACTACCGCGCCGCCGACGTCTGTCTCGTGCCGTCCCGTACGGAATCGTTCGGAATGGTGGCGCTCGAAGCGGCGGCATCGGGCACCCCGGTCGTGGCGGCCAACGTCGGTGGTCTGCGTACGCTCGTCGACCACGGCCATACCGGTTACCTGATCGACGAGCGGGAGCCCGAAGACTTCGCCCGTCCCGTCGAACGCATCCTGGCCGATCCCGATCTGGCGGAGCGGTTGTCAGCCCAGGCCGTCGAGTTCTCGGCCGACTACTCGTGGAGCGTCACCGCCGCCCGGCTCCGCCGGCTCTACGGCGACCTCACCATCCGTTCGCTGGTCCGCTGCGCGTGAGCGGCGTCCCCGACATGGGCGCCGCTCACGACCTCGTCGACCGGCACCTGTTCGATTCCGTTCGCCGTGAGCCCTACGTCCAGCACGTCGAGTACGACCCGGAACTGCGGCGGTGGTACGTGCGGTTCGGTTGCGACGCGCGCGACGCCTCGACGATCTACTTCGATCTGCACCAGCGCACGTTGCGCTACGAGGTGTACTTCATGCCCGACCCGCCGCGGAACCACCTCCCGCTGTACCGGTGGCTCCTTCGCCACAACCACGATCTCTACGGTGCGCGGTTCTCGATCGGTTCCGACGGCGACATCTACCTCACGGGTCGCGTGGCGCTCGAACACCTCACCGTCCAAGAGCTCGACCGGGTCATCGGCGTGCTCTACGAGGCGGTCGAACTCTGGTTCCAATCCGCCGTCACCCTGGGATTCCGCAGCCCCGACCAGGCCTCGTGATGCGCAGTTAGCGGCGGGTTCCCGTGACGACGCGCCCCTTCCACCCGAGGAGGATGTCACCGGGTTCGACGCTGTCGAGTGCGATGAACTCCCCGCCGACCGCATCGATGAGCGGCCTCACCGTATCGATCATCGCCTGAGACATTCGGTATCCGTCGGGTCAGCGTTCGGCGTAGGCGCTGGGGAAACGTGCCAGGAAGGCAATGGCGAGGCGGATCTCGCGCCGGTCGACGCATTCACCGATCTTGTGCGTGTTCTGCTCGATCCCCGGACCGAAGCCGAACATCGCCGGATGCTTGAACTTGCCTGCTTCGACCCAGGCCTTGGAGTCGGGGACGACGATCGAGTCATCGTCGGACGGGATCGGGAAGCCGACACCATCGGTCGAGAAGATCCATCGATCGACACGGGCTTCCGATCTGCGGTCGCCGGCGGCGGCACTCGTCGGACCGAGACTCGATGTGATGAGCGACTCGTACACCGCCACCGCGGACTGGATCGCGCCATGGTCTTCGGGCGTGGCCCAACCCATGTAGATCTGAGCGTTCCCGGGCTCGTAGCCGCGCCACGTGGGTTGGGTGTATTCGGGTACCGAGATGTCGACGCTGAGTCCGGCGTCGCGCGCGGCCCTCACTGCGTCGAGGTCCTCGATATCCGCGAGAGCCTGATCGGGCAGCTCGCCGACGGTGAGGCGCCGGTCGAAGCGAAACGTGAAACGGTCGGGTACCGCGCAGTCGCTCGGCGTCTCGAGTTGTGCCCACGAAGCGGTGCGGGTGCCGTGGCCGAGGAACGGATCGTCGGCGAAACCGTCGCGCTCGTCGTAGCGGCGAGCCGCCTCGGCCAGGATCGCTCCGCCGTGCTCCAGGGGGTTGAGCCCTTCCCACGGCATCGAGCCGTGACATGAACGGCCCGTGACCGCGACCTCGATCTGCATGCGGCCGCGTTGTCCACGGTAGATGCCGAGCGCGCCCTTCGAGGCGTCGCCGGTGCCCTCGGTCAGGATGACCGCGTCGGGGATCAGCTCGGGCCCCGCTCCCGGTAGCACCTGGCGAACGAGGAACATCGGGCCGGCGCCGTCGTTGTCCTCTTCGGCAGCGGTGGCATACGAGCGGACGATGACCCCGCGCAAGGCGCCCTCCGGAGCGAGTTCGAGGGCGATCTTCGTTGCCAGGATCTGACTGATCACGCCGCTGAGTTGATCGGCGGCCCCACGGCCGAACACCAGATGTTCCCATTCGTCGTCGGGAGGGAGGTGACCGAGTTCTCGGCGCAGGAACTCGCGATCGACGCGGTCGAGATCGACCAAGCCGTCGTACGCGTCGATTCCGCCACCGAGCTTGTCTTTCCACTGGTCCCGCAGCGCGCGCACGGTGTCGGTGTGCCCGTCGAAGTAGACCACGATCTTCTCCGCATCGGGCACCCCGTCGTCCGGATCGGCAACCGTCCAGACGAGGTTCCCGTAGTCGTCGAACCCGACGTCGTCGGCCGACCGAACGGCGCCGTGGGCGATGATCGAGTCCCGGAGAAATTCGAGGCGCGGGCCTTCATGGTTGGAGAGCCCACAAAGGGGGTCACCACCCGCTTCGGGATCGCGGTCCACGTAGTCGGCCGGGATGCGGATCGCTTCGGCCAGGATCTCGACCGCGATCGGCAGGTACTGCTCGCTGAGCTCTCGGATTCGATCGTCGAGTGGGTTCACGTACGTCCTTTCAGGCTTCAGGGTCGCGCGGTCGCGACAGAGCGGTATCGATTCGTGCGGACAGGTCGGGAACCTTGGCTGCGGCCAGCAGGGCCATGACCACATAGACCTTCCAGTTCGCCTCGCGGGCGACATCGGTCTTGTGCCGGTCGATGACTGCGGGCGCGACCTCTGCGCCGATGTCCGCCGGCAGGCAATGCATGTACATCGCGTTGCTCTCGTGGGTCAGATGCATGCGTCGTTCGTCGCAGATCCAATCAGTGAAGGATGCGTTGCGGCCGAGAGCCCGCTGCTCGATGGAGCGCAGCGCCTCTTCGTCGCGTTCGCGGTTGGCTTCGACGCGTTCCAGCATCAGGTCATAGGGTCCCCAGCTCTTGGGATACACGGCATGGGCATCGGTAAACGCGGCGTCCATGTCGTCGACGACCTCGAAGGACGCACCCGAGGCGGCCGCGTTGGCCGCGGCCACGTCGAGAACCGGGTCCGAGAGCTGGTAGCCGTCGGGATGGGCGAGCGTGATGTCGGCTCCGAACCGGGTGAGCAGCGTGATGAGGCCCTGGGGAACCGACAACGGTTTCGCGTACGACGGCGAGTAGGCCCAGCTCACAGCGATCTTTTTGCCCCGGAGACCGTCCGGGAACACCTCGCGGAGCCAGAGGAGGTCGGCCAGAGTCTGGGTGGGGTGATCGACGTCGCACTGGAGATTGACCACGGGCACTTTGCGTGACCTGTCGGTGGCGGTGAGATAGCCGCTGATCCCGCGCTCCACGTCACGGATGAACGCGTTTCCCTCGCCGAGAATCAGATCGTGGCGGATCCCGAGCGCGTGTGCGTTCATGCCGAGCATCGCGCCGGTCTCGACGGCGGTCTCGCCGTGCGAGATCTGGGTGGACGACCCGTCGACGATGACCGGATGCATTCCGAGGCGGGCCGCAGCACCGGCCCACGCGCTCTTGGTGCGGGTCGAGTTGTCGAAGAACAGGGCGTAGGCCAGCTCGTGTTCGCATAGGGGTAGCCGGAGACCGGCTCGGTCGGCGGACGCGAACGTGGTTGCTATCGAGAGGAGAGTCTCGATGTCGGCCGTTGACCAGTCCTGGGTCATGAGCAAGCTGCGGCCGTACAGCGCAGCGCTGGACTCAGGGTCGATCGTGGACACGAGGCTGGCCATGTCAGTCCCTTCGGATGCGAGTGCCGGCATCGCCGTCGAGCGCGGCGACGAGTTTCTCGGGTGAGCAGATGAGGACCTCGCCGTCGACGTGTTCCAGGTAGTGGATTGCTGCTTCGATCTTCGGTCCCATGGAGCCGGGCGGAAACTGTCCGGCTTCGTCGAGCTGAATCACCTCGGCCATCGAGATGGCCGTCAGCGGTTCCGCGTGGTCGGTGAGGAAGTCGCGATACACGCGGTCGACACCGGTCGATATCACCAAGCGATCGGCGCCGAGTTCGATGGCGAGAAGCATGCTCGTTCTGTCCTTGTCGATGACCGCTTCGCGACCCTCGATATGCTCGCCCGGATCACCAGTGACAGGAATCCCGCCGCCGCCACAACAGATCACGGTCACACCAGAATCGATCAGGTCCTTGATGACATCGATCTGCACGATCTGTTGCGGAACAGGTGACGGCACAACCCGCCGGTAGCCCCGGTGGGAATCTTCGATCATCTTCCAACCGTGCTCAGCCGTGAGCGCCTCTGCCTCTTCAGACGAGTAGAAACGACCGATCGGCTTCGTCGGGTCGCGGAAAGCTTGATCGTTCGAGTCCACGCGAACCTCGGTGACGACCGCGGCAACTCCTCCGGAGACTCCTCGCCGCTGGAGTTCCTCACGTAGTGCTCGCTGAATCATGTATCCGAGTGAACCTTGGCTGTCGGCGACGAGAGAGTCGAGGGGCACCTCGTGGACGCGGTTCTTCGCCAGTTCGGAGCGGAGGGCCATGAAACCCACCTGTGGTCCGTTGCCGTGGGTCAAGACCAGGCGCTCACCGCGCTCCAGCAGATCGGCGATCGGAGTGAGGGCAGCGGCGGTGACCGCGAACTGGTTCTCGACGGTCGACGGCAGATCAGGATCGAGCAACGAATGCCCACCGATCGCCACCACAGTGAGCTCGCGCGACCTGCTCATCATTGCTCAGAACCGTTCAACGCCGGGCTCCAGCGGGTCGTCTACGCAGTCGTTTCAACAAGTTGTCAATGTCTATCAGTTGCTTGGTCATGTGTCAGGCCCACATATCGGTCTTCTCACCGAAGATCCCGAAACTCCAGGAGTTCACGTTCGAGGCCGCGCTGCGCTCTGCTGCGTCGTCCCCACCGTCACCGGCTTCGCCATGAACTCTTGTCACAAGATTCGGGGGCTCCGCCCCCAAGAGATCTAGGAGCCGAGCGACTCCTCCGCGGAGTCTGCGGAGGTCAGCTGGAGCGACACTCTCGTCGCGCCATGCTCCATCGCGCCCAGGAGCACAGCGCTCACCGCTTCGACCACGGCGCCGTCTTCACCGGTGATCGAGGTGCCGAACGGTCCGTCGTCGAAGTCGAGTCCCGAGCTCCTGACGGCGGCGAGCGCGGCCTCTCCGTGGGGGCCGCGATCGCCCGTAATGAACGGTTCGACCGTGAACTCGGCTCGCAACATCGGTCGACTCCTTCGTGGTCAGCGGTCGTTGACCGCGTTGAGGTAGTTGTAAACCGTGAAGCGACTCACAGCGAGGGCGTCGGCGACATCTTCCACACCCTTTCGGAGCGTGAAGGCTCCGAGCTTGTCGAGCATGGCGACGGCGCGCTGCTTGTCTTCGCGGCTGAGATCGGAAAGCGGCGCGCCGAGTTGATCCTCGACCGTCGCGATGACGCGTTGTAGCGCGCCCTGAAGGCGGGGGAGGCGGACTCCCGTGACGACGCGCCCCTTCCACTCGAGGAGGACGTCACCGGGTTCGACGCTGTCGGGTGCGATCAGCTCCCCACCGACCGCATCGATGAGCGGCGTCACCGCATCGATCATCGCCTGAGACACTCGGTTCACCTCCCTGCTGCGCGCACAATAGCGTCAACATTCTGTCGAGAAGGGCCCCGGTCGTCACATGGAACACTCGGAGCAGGAACCACAGACACCGATTCCGGATCGTGGATGGCTCATGGCCCTTCCCAAGGCCGAGGTGCATGTCCACCTCGAGGGTTGCCTCGCTCCCGAGCTCGTCAGCGCGGCAGCCCGGCGGGCCGGTGCCGAGCTCCCCGACGGCCTGGAGCAGGGAGTGCACGATCTCGATTCCCTGCTTCGCACGCTCGACATCTCGTGCGCGCTCGTCGACACCGAAGCCGAACTGATCGACATCGCCTACGGGTTCTCACAGCACGAGGCGGATTCGGGCGTGCGCTATGCCGACGTGATCGTCAACCCCGCCCACTGGCCGGCGTGGCGCGACCGTCTCGATCGTTTCGTCGCCGCGCTCGATGCCGGGTTCACCGCGGCGGAAACGGACGGCCTCACGCCGGTCGGGGTCTGCCCGAGCATCGGGCGAGATCAATCGGCGTCAGAGGCAGTCGAGCTCGTCGAATGGATTGTCGCCGACCAGTCGGAGCGGCTGGTCGCCCTGTCGATCGACGGCAACGAAGAGGCTGCGGGTCGTAGTGGCCCGCGCTTCGCCGACGCGTTCGACCGAGCTGCGGCGGCGGGGCTGCATCGCTGTGTCCATGCGGGGGAGTCGAGTGGCCCCGAGGGCGTCTGGGACGCGATCGACCTCCTCGGCGCCGAGCGGATCGATCACGGCATCCGTTGCGTCGACGACCCTGCGCTGGTGGCCGAGCTCGTGAACCGGGGCATCGCACTCGACGTGTGTCCGACCTCGAACGTGCGGCTCGGGGTCGTGTCGTCGCTGCACGATCACCCTGTCGAGCAATTGCGCGCTACAGGCGTTCGGGTGTCGATCAACACCGACGATCCGTTCCTCCTCGGGACCGACATTCCTGCCGAGATGGCGAGCGTTGCGACCACATTCGGCTGGGGCACCGATGTCGTCGCCGAGATGGCGCGAACTTCGATCGACGCGTCCTTCGCGCCTGCCGCGGTCAAGCGTGCATTGCAGAACGAGCTGTCCGCGTTCCTGGAAAGCCCTTCCTGACGACCGCGCGAACGGGCACTTCGGCCGCGATCACGCTTCGATCTCGCGCCGATACGGCTGGGTGATCGCTGCGGGAGCTCGGCTGCTCCCGGCGATGCCGGCGAGCGCCAGGAGCGTCACCACGAACGGGAGCGCGAGCCACAGTTGCGAGGGAAGGGAGATGTCGGGCTCGGCGACCCAGAGAGCGAACGCCCCCGCGGCAAGGAGGAATCCGAGTGCGGGAGCGAGGTTCGACGGCCGCCAGAGGTCGACCCCCCCGCGCCAACGACGCCATACGACCCACATGGTGAGCGCAAGGACGCTGACCCACGCGACGAACCAGACCTCGCTCGGGATGAACTCCTCGGCCTGGAGGCGAAGCTGGAGAGCATCGGCGGCCCCGAACACCAAGCACGCCCCGAGGACCCCGAGGGGGCGCCACCTGCCGAAGATCACGGCGGCCAGGGCGAGGAACCCGCGTCCGGCGCTCATGTTCTCCTGGAACAGCCCCAGCCGCACGACCGACAGCGACGCCCCGGCCACACCGGCGAGGGCGCCGGTGACGAGGATCGCCTGCCAGCGCTTGGCGGCGACGCTCACACCTGCGGTGTCTGCGGCTGCTGGTACCTCACCGACGGCGCGGATCGACAGCCCCCACTTCGTGCGGTACAGCACGAAGGCCGCGAGCGGAACGACGAGAAAGGCGAGGTAGGTGATCGGCGTGTTGTCGAAGAGCGCCTCGCCGATTCCGGGAAGGTCAGAGAGCACCGGGATCTCGATCGGATCCATGCGCGAGAGCACGATTTCCTCGCGGCTGCCGAAGATCTCCCGGAACGAGAACGTCGTCACACCCAGAGCCAGGATGTTCAAGCCCACGCCCACGACGATCTGGTCGGCGCGCGCCTGTATCGAGAGCACCGCCATGACCGACGCCAACACCATGCCGGCGACGAGGCCACACGCGATGCCGGCCCAGATGTCGCCGAAGTACCAGTCTCCCCAGAAGCCCCAGAAGGCACCCATGAGCACCATGCCCTCGATGCCGACGTTGAGCACACCGGCCCGTTCGGAGAACAGCTCTCCCGTGGCGGCGAAGATCAACGGGGTGGCGGCGATGACGCTGGCTGCGAGCCAGGCGGAGTCGAACGGACCCATCAGGCGGCCCCGGCGGTGGCGGGCGCGATCGGTTCCTCGCTGTCGACGCGTTCACTCCCGATTCGGTCGAGCAGGAACGTCGCTCCCGCGACGAAGACGATGACGAGTCCCTGGGTGATGAGGACGACGGCCGACGGCACCCCGACGCGTGCCTCCATGAGACCGCCTCCTTGACGCAGGAAGGCGAAGAGCAGCGCCGAAGGAATACAGGCGATCGGGTTGTTCCGTGCCAACAAGGCGACCACGATGCCCTCGAAACCGAAGTTGGCCGAGAAGTTGTCGGACATGCTCGTGGACTCGCCTCCGAGGATCAACGAGCTTCCCGCCAGGCCGGCGAGCGCACCCGACGCGATCAGCGCAATCGTCGTCACCGTCTTGGTGGCGATGCCGGCGTGGCGAGCCGCGGGTTCGTTGGCGCCCGTGAAGCGCAGCCGATAACCGAATGTCGTGCGGTTGAGGACGAAGGCGACGACGAAGACCATGACAATCGCGAGGACGAAATCCCACGACAGTGACGTGTTGTCGAGAAGGCTCGGCCACCGTGCGCTTTCCGCGATCGGACCCGACCGCGGGAAGGTCTCGGTGGGTTCCTGGAGCGGGCCGCGGACGACCCAGCTGACGATCTCGATCGCAATGAAGTTCAGCAGCAGGGTCGAGATGATCTCGTTGACGCCGCGTCGGGCCCACAGCCATGCCGCGATGCCGGCCCAGATCGCACCACCGGCCACGCCGGCCAAGACCGCGAGCGGGAGATGGATCAGGATCGGCATTCCCGCGAAGTGCAACCCTGCGGCGGTCGCGCAGATCCCTCCCGCGAGGATCTGGCCCTCGAATCCGATGTTCACCTTCTTCGCCCGATAGGCGACGATCCAGCCCAGCGCGACGAGCAGCAGCGGGATCATCTTGCTCAAGGTGCCCGCGATCTGGGCCCGGTTGCCGAAGGCGCCGTCCCACATGGCTCGGGCAGCCTCCCCGGCGTCGTTGCCGGTGAGAGTGATGATCAGCATCGAGAACCCGAGTGCGAGGACGAGGGCGGAGACCGAGACGCCGAGCGAGGCGAGTGCGCGCTTGAACCGATTCGACACGGTCAGCCCGGCGCGATCTCGGCGCCACCCATGAGGAGGCCGAGTGTTTCGTCGTCGACCTCATCAGGATCGAGGATACGGACGAACCGCCCCCCGACGATCACGGCGATCCGGTCACTGAGCGAGAGGATCTCGTCGAGCTCGGTTGACACCAGCAATATCGCGCCACCACGTTTGCGGTGATTGAGAAGCCGGTCGTAGACGAACTCCATGGCTCCAACGTCGAGGCCGCGCGTCGGTTGCGCGGCGATGAGCAGTGTCGGCTCGCCGCAGAGCTCGCGCGCCACAACGGACCGCTGCTGGTTCCCGCCCGAGAGCTGGCGCATGATCACCGACACATTCGGAGTGCGGACGTCGTAGTCCGCGACGAGGCGCTCGCAGTGCTCGCGGATCGGCGAGACCGCTGTGATACCGCGGCGCGCGAACGGGAGGCGGCGGAACTCCTTGAGCATCAGATTGTCGGTGATGGTCAGGTCGAGAGCGACCCCGGTGCGATGCCGATCCTCCGGGATGACGGCGCCGCCATGACGGTGGAAGCGCTGGGGTGTGAGGCGCGGCTCGTCCCGTCCGCGCACACGGATCGTGCCGCTCGAGGGCTGGTGTACGCCGGTGAGCACGTCGACGAGCTCCCGCTGACCATTGCCGTCGATACCGGCGACACCGAGGATCTCTCGCTCGCGGATCTCGAACGACACGTCGTCGAGGACCGTCCGCCCGTCCTTGTTCTCGAAACAGATCGAGGAGACCTCGAGCACGGGTTCACCCGGTGGGAGTGGTTCCCGAGGGACCCGCAGTACCACGTCACGGCCCACCATCATGCGGGCGAGGTCCGCCTTGTCGACGTCGTGGGTGTGAACCGTGCCGACGACGGCACCGTCGCGCAGCACCGTGCACCAGTCGGAGGCTTCGAGCTGTTCGTCGAGCTTGTGGCTGATGAAGATCACCGCCTTGCCGTGGTCTGCGAGGTCACGCAGCGTCTGGGCCAGCTCGTGCCATTCCTGGGGGGTGAGCACTGCGGTCGGCTCGTCGAGGACGAGCAGCTCGGCGCCCCGATAGAGGAGCTTGAGGATCTCCACGCGCTGTTGCAGACCGACGGAGAGGTCCTCGACGAGGTCGTCGGGATCGACGTCGAGGCCGTACCGCTGCGACAGCTCGCGCACCCGACGGGCGACGGCCGGGAGTCGCGAGAACGGCGAGTGGTTCTCGCGCAGACCGAGCGCGACGTTTTCGGCGACGGTCATGGTCGGCACGAGCATGAAATGCTGGTGGACCATGCCGATCCCGAGGTCGACGGCGTGTCGCGGGGAGCGGATCTGCACCGGCTTGCCGTCGACCTCGATCGTTCCCTCGTCGGGGTGGAAGAGTCCGTAGAGAATCTTCACGAGGGTCGACTTGCCCGCGCCGTTCTCACCCAGGAGGCCGCGGATCTCCCCGCGATCGACCTCGAGGTCGATGTCGCGGTTGGCGACGACCCCGGGGAAACGTTTCGTGATCCCTTGCATCCGCAGGAAAGGCGCCATGCGTTCAGGGAACGTACGACGTGGCACCGGTCCGCGTCAACAATTTGTCAATCCACCCCGACGCCACCCCACTCCGTGGTCTCCGCCGTGAGTCCGTTCGATCACCCGCTTGACATTTCCGTGCGCGAGGGGCATCGTGCCGACATCAACAGTTCGTTGAAGGTTTCGTTGAAGGTTGGGAGAGAAACATGAAGCGTTGGCAACGGCTCGTAGCGGTGCTCTTCGGCGTGATGCTTGTCGCCACGGCGTGCAGTAGCGACGACAGCGGCGACGACAGCGGCGGTGACAGCACGACGACCGAAGCCAGCGACGGCTCGGGTCTGCCGGGCGAAGGCGTCACCGTCGGGATGGCCTTGCCCGGCCCGCAGGACGACAAGGGCTTCAATGAGGCGCACTACAACGGGATCGTCCTCGCCGAACAGGAGCTCGGAATCACCCCGAACGTCCAGGAGAACGTGGCTGATCCCGACGCGCGCATCGACGCCGTGCGCAACCTCGCAGCCGACAATGAGCTCGTGATCGGAGTCGGAGCCGAGTTCGCGGAGGCGGGGCTCACGATCGCGCCCCAGTTCCCCGACGTGCAGTTCGTGGTCATCAACGGTGAGACCGATCCCGAGATCGACAACCTCCACGTGTACGGAGTTCGCCAGGGCGTCCCGGCATACGTGGCAGGCGTGCTCTCGGCGTCGGAGGAGTTCGCTGCCGAGACAGGTGTCGACGTCACCTCCGTGGGCTATGTCGGCGGCGAGGAGATCCCACCGACCACGCAGTCCGACGACGGCTACAAGGCGGGCGTGGAGGACACCGACGACTCGATCGAGTACGCGTCGACGATCGTCGGCGACTTCAATGACGCACCGAAGGCCAAGGACGCAGCGGTCGCCCAGATCGACGCCGGGGCCCAGGTGATTTTCGGCCTGATCGATGCCGGTTACCCGGGGATCATCCAGGCCGCCGAGGAGGCCGGTGGCGAGGAGCTGCTCTTCAGTGTGATCTTCCCTCGCTGTGACGACTACCCGAACCTCGTCGGTACCGCGTTCTTGAACTCCGACATCCTCGTGGAGTCGATCGTCCAGGACTACCTCGACGACGATCTCGTGGCAGAGCCGTTCTTCTACGGGGTCGAGGATCCCGAGATCCAGCGTCTCGAGCTGTGTCCGAACTTCCAGACACCCGAGCTCACGAAGGTCGTCGACGACACGCAGGCTGCGATCAACGACGGGAGCATCACGCTGCCCGACGGCGTCTAGCAGTCCACCTCCCCCGAGCGCCGGTCTCGCCGGTCGTCCTTCCGGGCGGCCGGCGGGGCGGTCGGCGGAGCGGTCGGCGGGACGGTCGGCTCCGCTGTGACGGGGTGGCGGGAGGTCGACACCCACGAGGGAGCCGGCCCTGGAGAGGAGCCGTGAACGACGTGGGCGAGGCCCGAGGGTGCTTCATCGACGGTAAGTGGATCGCCACGGCCGAGACGTTCACGGTCGTCGATCCCGCGACCGGTGGGGAGGTCGGTCGCGCGAGCGACGCGACGCCGGCCGAGGCCCGCGCCGCGATCGACGCCGCCGAGGGGGCCTTCGCCGAGTGGGCCGCGACGCCGGCGGCCGAACGCGGTGCTGTGCTGCGCTGTATCGCGGTCGAGCTGGAACGTGCGGCCGACGACATTGTCTCGTTGATCGTCGCCGAGCAGGGCAAGCCGATCGGCCAGGCTCGATTCGAGGTCGCCTACGCCGGGCAGTGGCTCGAGTGGTACGCCGAGGAAGCGCGCCGGACCTACGGCGAGATCGTTCCGCCCCCGACAGCCACGAAGCGGCTGCTCGTGCAGCGCCGACCGGTGGGAGTCGCGCTCGCCATCACCCCTTGGAACTTCCCGGTGGCGATGATCGCTCGCAAGTTGGCACCTGCTCTCGCCGCCGGTTGTCCCCTCGTGGTCAAGCCCGCCGAGCAGACGCCGCTGTCACCCGCTGCATTCGTTGACGCCGTCGAACGGGCAGGAGTTCCCGCGGGGGTGGTCAACTTCGTGACCGCTTCCGATCCGAGGCGCATCTCCGACACGCTCGTGGGCGACCCACGCGTGCGCAAGATCACCTTTACGGGTTCGACCGAGGTGGGGAAGCTCCTGTTGCGCCAATCCGCCGATCACCTCGCCCGAGTCTCGCTCGAGCTCGGGGGCCAGGCGCCTTTCATCGTGTTCGACGACGCCGACCTCGATGCCGCGATCGCCGGCGTTCTCGCGTCGAAGTTCCAGGTCAACGGGCAGTCGTGCCTGTGCGCCAACCGCGTTTTCGTCCAGGAAGGCGTGGTGGAATCGTTTGCCGACCGGCTGACCGACGCGGTCGAAGAGCTCGTCGTCGGTCGAGGTTCCGATCCCGAGGTTGTCGTCGGTCCGCTGATCGACGAGGCCGGCTACGACAAGGTGTGCGCTCATGTCGCCGACGCCGTCGGGCGAGGAGCGCGGGTGCTCGTCGGCGGCGATCGGCGACAGGGGGAAGGCCTCGAGCAGGGCTACTTCTTCGCTCCCACCGTGCTCGCGGACTGCGATGACGACATGCTCGTCGCGCGAGAAGAGACCTTCGGGCCGGTCGCCCCGCTGCTCACGTTCACCGACGAGACCGAGGTGGTCCGGCGTGCCAACGACTCGCCCTTCGGTCTGGCCGCCTACTGCTACACCCGGGATCTCGGTCGCGCCCATCGGGTCGCCGATGCACTCGAGTTCGGGCTCGTCGGGATCAACGACCCGCTTCCCGCCTCGCCGGTGGCTCCCTTCGGCGGCTTCAAGGAATCGGGGCTCGGCCGGGAGGGTGGCCACGACGGGATCGAGGCCTTCCTCGAAACCAAGCTCGTCTCCATCGTCTGCTGATCCATCTCGGGTCGCGACGCGTTCAGAGCGTGACCACGACGAGCGACCGCTCGGGGCTCGATTGACGATTTGTTGAAATAGTCCTTGCTATCGGGAGCGAGTGTCGTTAGGTTCGACACCGGCACCGAGACGGCGCCGCCACGAGCTTTGTGACCGGGGGGAGCCGGTCTTCGTACGGCGGCGCGACCGGTCGGTGTCGCGGAGGTACATCGTGGAGACCGATCTCCTCGGAGCACGGTCGGGCACGGCGTACGGCGACGGCTGGGTACGGTCGGCCTGCACGATCTGTCTCAATCGTTGCGGAATCCTGGCCCACGTCGCCGACGACGGTGTGGTCGACAAGATCCTCGGCGACCCGGCCAACCCTCACAACCACGGTCGAACCTGTGCCAAGGGTGACTCCGGTTTCGAGGGCCTGCGCGACCCCGACCGCGTCACGGCGCCGATGCGCCGCACGAACCCCGACAAGGGGCCCGGGATCGATCCCGGTTGGACCGAGATCTCCTGGGACGAGGCGCTCGACGAGATCGCGGGCCGATTGAGCGAGATCCGCGAGACCGAGCCCGAGCGCTTCATGTTCTCGACCTTCGACGCCTTCCACCTGCGCGGAGCGCTCGTCCCGTCGTTCATCCACGGCGCCGGTCTGCCCGGGTACTCGACGTGGTCGGCCCAGATCTTCTGCGGCAACAACGTGCACGGCATCAGCTACATGAACCAGAACAGCTTCGAGGGCGTGCCCGATCCGAAGTACTCGAAGCACATCATGCTGTTCGGCGCGCAGTTCGGCTCCGTCGTGCACTACGACACGATGCACTCGGCGCACACGCTCTCTGAGCGCCGCTCAGAGGACGACGTCAAGGTCGTTTCGATCGACCCCGTGTGCGGACCGGCAGCCTCTCGCGCTGAGCAGTGGGTCCCGATCCGACCCGGCACCGACGCGGCGCTCATCCTGGGGATGGTGGACCAGCTCGTCAACGAGCTCGACATCTACGACCGGGAGTTCCTGGTCAACAAGACCAACGCGGCCTACCTCGTCGGCCCCGATGGCTACTACCTGCGCCACGCCGGCGGTGACAAGCCGCTGGTGTGGGACGAAGCCGACGGCTCGGCGAAGCCGTTCGACGGCGACGTTCGCGACATGGCGCTGTCGGGAACCTTCGAGGTCGATGGCGTGAAGGCCCGCACGGCCTTCCAGGCACTCGCGCGAGCACGTCCGCCGCTACTCGCCCGAGTACGTCGAGGAAGTGACCACCGTTCCCGCCGACACCGTTCGTCAACTGGCACGCGAGTTCGGGGAGGCGGCGTGCATCGGCGAGACAATCGAGATCGACGGCGTGGAGCTGCCCTACCGGCCCGCCTCGGTCGTGTGGTACCGAGGCCTTTCCGCGCACAAACATTCGATGCTCAATGGTCTCGCCATCGTCCTGCTTCCGGCCATCGTGGGCGCGCTCGACGTTCCAGGCGGTCTGCTCAGCGACCCGTACTCACTCAAGGGCAAGGCTGCGGAACGCGCCCACTCGTGCCCGTCGAGCCCCGAAGGGCTGATCGCCCAGGGATTCATCGGTGGCGGACGCGTCGGAGGCGTGTATCCACCGCGCAAGGTGCGCCCACCCCAGACCCCCGAGATGTTCGAGCTGCTGCCGGTCGGTCCGTACGGCGCCATCTTCTACCTGCTCGCTTCTGAGAAGGAGGAGGTCTACAAGCCGCCGCCTTTCCCCAAGATGATGCTCCAGTACCACTCCAACCTCATGAAGACCTCGGGACCCCCCGACGTCATGGAGCGGTTCCTGAAGCGCTTCGAGTTCATCGTGTCGGTGACGCGACGTCCCGACGAGACCACCGAGTTCGCCGACATCGTGTTGCCCGACCTCCACTATCTGGAGCGTCTCGTGCCGTTCACGTACCAGCACTACGCGGCCGGTGACGGGGACCTCGCGGCCTACGGAGCGAAGCCGGTCGTGCATCCACCGTTCGAGGGGCCGGTGCCCGGCGAGCGCTACGTCGACATCATGCAGATCTTCCTGGAGCTGGCCCGCCGCAGCGGGTTCCTCTCCGACGTGTACGAGTCGTTCAACACGATCGCGCACCTCAAGGAGCCGTGGAAGCTCGATCCGCAGGCCGAATACAGCTACACGGATCTCGTCGACCGCTGGCTCCAGAACGAGTTCGGCGAGGGCAAGGGCCTCGCATGGCACCTCGAGGATGGGCTGTGGACCGACACGAAGACGGTCGAGGAGAAGTACCCGCGCCCGTTCTACGACGCCAGGGCGCAGATCTACTTCGAGTTCATGCCCAAGGTGGGCGAGGACGTTCGCCGCGTCACCGAGGAGCTCGACATCCCCTGGGAGACCGATGACTACCAGGTGCTGCCGGACTGGAAGCCCGGGCCGGCGTACCGGCATCCGCCGCCGCACGACCTGTACGTGGTGAACCTCAAGGTGCCGCACCACGCGCTCGGGCACACGCACAAGAACCCGTTGCTCACCGCGGTGGCGTCGGCGCACAACGACCTGCGCTCGGTCTGGATTCATCCCGAGACCGCACGCGCCCGTGGGATCGTCGACGGCGAACAGGTCACCATCGAGACGTTCGAGGGACGGCGTCAGACAGCGGCGGCACGGGTCACCCAGCTCGTCCATCCCGAGGTCCTGGCGACCCAGGGGTGTGGTGGCGGCTGGTCCAAAGGCGCCAACGGCGACGAGGTGAACTTCAACGCGCTGCTCGCGATCGACGAGGACCACATCGACTTCCTCTCGGGTGCGCTCGACTCGGTGATCTCCGCCCGCGTCTATTCGAACGGGAGCGATCGCTGATGCGCTGGGGGATGGTGATCGACACCGCGCGCTGCGTCGGCTGCCACGCCTGCACGATCGCGTGCAAGGCCGAGAACGAGTCACCGGCAGATGCGTTCTACGCGCCCGTCATCGAGTACGAGGTCGGGACGTATCCCGATGCGCAGATGGAGTACCTGCCCTCCCTGTGCAACCACTGCGAGGACGCGCCGTGCATCACCGCCTGTCCATCCGGTGCGCTGAAGCGACGCGACGACGGCATCGTGCTCGCCGACGAAGACGTGTGCATCGGGTCGCGGGCCTGTATGAACGCCTGTCCCTACGGTGCACTCCACCTCTTCGACGGTGCCGAAGGCGAGATGCTGGCCGATGGCACCCGGACCCTGCCCACGGTGCAGGACCGGGTCGCGCGCGAACGTCACCAGATCGGAACGGTTTCCAAGTGCACGTACTGCGCGCACCGCATCGACTTCGGTCTCGAGAACGGACTCACCCCCGGGGTCGATCCGCTCGCGACGCCTGCGTGCGTCGTCACCTGCCCGGCTGAGTGCCGCATCTTCGGCGACCTCGAGGACGACACCAGCCCGATCAGTCTCTACCTGGAACGTCGAGGTCCCTCCGAAGTGCTGCGGCCCGACGCCGAGACGGGAGCCCACACGTCCTATGTCGGCTGACACCGCCATCCGTGCCCCTGAGGCCCGCGCGCGACACAACGGGCACCGTCCCGAGAACGTGTTCATGGATCGCTGGCGGCTCGAACCCAAGACCCAACGCGTCTGGGGTGTGCCGCACGCGATCTGGTTCACGCTCATGGGAGTCGGCGGCGGCCTGTTCATCCTCGCTCGAGCCCTCGATCTCAGCGGCCGCCTCGGGCATTGGCTCGGCATCCCGCTCGTCGACTGGGTGAGCTTCGTTGCGATCTCGGTCGGCGGCCTGATCCTGATCGGCGACCTCGGCCGGCCGCTTCGCGCCTGGCGCGCCTTCGTCAACGTGCGTAGGAGCGCGATCAGCTGGGGTGCGTGGGCAGACCTGGTGTTCCTCACCCTGGGAGGGCTGCTCGTCCTGCCCGCTCTGCGGCTCGGTTCGGCTCGGCCGTTCGAGTCGTTGCCCTGGGAGGCCGAGGCCACGTCGGGGCTCGGCCAGACGATCGAGATCGTGGCGATGGTGGCCGCGGTGGTCGTGATGGTCTACGCCGGCGGGGTGCTCGCACGCCCCCGCGCCATCCCCTACTGGCACTCTGTGAACGTGCCGCTCCAGTTCCTGTTCTCGTCGGCAGCCATCTCGATGGCGCTGGTCCTCACGATGGCGGTGGCCAACGACGTACCGATCGAGAGCGGCGATCTCTGGATACTGATTGGGTTCCTCGCCGCACTCCTCGTGACGGTCGTGGCGCACCTTCTCACCCGTACGGAGGCTCCGGGCAAGAGCGAGAGTCTCGACCGACTGCTCCGCGGTCGCTATCGCAACGCGTTCGTGGGTGGGGTGATCGTGCTCGGAACGATCGTCCCGCTCGGTCTCGCCGTCGTGGCACTCGCTGTCGACGGGACCCGCGACGCTCTCGCCATCGTGATGCTGGTCGTGCTCGTGATCGCCGGATTCGGACTCCGCCTGCTCACGCTCCGGGTGGGTATCTTCCCGCCTGTGAAGGAAGTTCCCGGGCTCTTCAGGCCCTGACGTTGTTCCGACCATGACGCTGTTTCGACCATGACGCCGCCGTTCCGACGATGACGTCGTCGGTCGAGATCCGGGTCCACTACGTCGGCAACCTCAAGCACAAGCTCGGGTGCGACGACGATCGTCTCGTGCTCGAGCCGCCGATGCGCGTGCGCGATGTGCTCGAGGTGCTCGTGGAGCGCCACGGCGCCGAGCTGCGCGACTGGTTCTACAACCAGTACGGATGGCTCGATCCCCGGTGCATGGTTTTCATCGACGGTGAGGACTCGCGGGAGCTCGGGGGGCTCGACGCGTCCCTCGACGGTGTCGACGAGATCGAGATGGCGATCGCTCTCCCGATGGCGGGCGGCTGACCGTCGGTCTGGCTGACGGAGCCTGACCGACGCTCCGACGCGTTCGTTCAGTGCGAGTCGGGATCCGCCATGAGCTGACGGTCCTGCTCGGCGAGATGCAGGATCGAGCGGCCCTCGGTGCGCTCGACGTGGCGGACGAAGCGGTACTTGTCCTCGAAGCCGTCGGTCTGGCGCGGTGCTACGCGGGCGTGTCCCGGCGCGGTCCGCACACATACGAACCGGCATCCACCCTCGCCGCCGAAGGCTGCGTCGAGCTGGGCGTCGAGTTCGGTGTCGGTCTCGACGGTGGCTGTGTGGGGGACTCCCGAGGCGGCTGCCATGGCGGCGAGGTCGGCACTCGCCGCGGTGGCGGTCGGTCGGGGACCGTCCGTGTTCCAGCCGATCGACTCGTAGCAGCCGTTGTCGACGACCCACACGACGAGATTCTCCGGCCGGGTCTGACCCATCGCCACGAGTTGGCCGAGCTCCATGAGCACCGAGCCGTCCCCGTCGAGCGCCACGACCAGGCGGTGGGGAAGGGCCAGAGCGAGTCCTACCGCCATCCCGATGACGTCACCCATCTGGCCCAAATGCGCAGTGCGAGGGTTCTCGTCGGTGAGATCGGCCCACTCGAAGGAAACCGCGCCTATGTAGGTGGACATCACGAGCGCGTCGTCGGGCACGCGGGCTGCGAGACGTCCGAGCCATTCGTAGCGGTCCAGGGCCATTCTCATTCCTCCCAGATGCAGTCGCCCGACACGAGTACCGCCGTCGGGTGGAGTTGGGCCTGCGCCAGGCGGTTGGCGCGCCGTAGTGCCCGTCGGAGCAGTGCCGGATCGCGGACGATCTGATACGGAATGCGCAACGCGTCGAGAAGGGGCTCCACCACGATGCCGTGGGGGATTCCCCAGTGCTCGGTCTCGCCGAGGTCTCCACGGTACGAAAGCATGAGGACGACGGGAACGCCCGTGCCCAGCGAGATGCGCGCGATGTATTCCGCAGCAACCCGTAGCCCCGAGTTCTCCATCACCAACACCGTGTGCTTACCGCCGAGCCAAGCGCCGGCACAGATCGAGAAACCCACGCCTTCGTTGCACACAGGTACGTACTCGAAGAAGGGGTCGGCCTCGATGAGCTCGTGGAGGTCGCGCTGCCAACCGTCGGGGAGCCCGGAGACGAAGTCGATCCCCGCCTCCTTCAGGCCGGTGATCGCTTCTTGTGCTGCATGGTCGAGCATCAGTCCTCCGCTGATTCGATTGATCGCACGCTCAGCGCCGCACCGTCGGGTGCGCCAACGCGATGTCCTGGGGACGAATAGGGACACGAGGGAGAGCGAGACCGGTGGCCGCCCGCACGGCGGCAGCAACCGCCGGCGTCGGCGAGACCACGGGAGGTTCGCCCACGCCCTTGGCGCCGAAGGGTGCGCCGGGCTCGGGCTGCTCGATCACCTCGGTGACCACCTCGGGCATGTCGAGCGCCGTCGGGATCAGATAGTCGGTGAACGACGCGTTGGCGATCTTGCCACCGTCGAGCACGATCTCCTCCATCACAGCGAGCCCGACGCCCTGTGCGATTCCACCCTCGATCTGCCCGAGGACCTGGAGGGGATTGAGCGCGCGACCCACATCCTGGGCAGTGGCGATCTGCACGACTCGCAGAAGTCCGAGATCGACATCGACGTCGACGACGGCGCGGTGGGCGGCACACGCGAAAGACACGTGGGCGTCACCCTGGCCGGCTTCGTCGAGAGGTCGCGTCGGTTCGTGGTGGTACTCGCGCGTCTCTTCGAGAACCAGACCCTCGGCGACCTCTGCGCACGAGACGTCGACCGCTCCGCTCACCGAGATGATACGGGCATCGTCGGTCACCTCGAGGCCTTGGAGGCCCACGTCGCGGGTGCGGGCCACGTGTTCCACGAGGCGATCGCGCACGGCGAGACACGCGGCCTCGACCGCACCTCCCGACATCCACGTCTGCCGGCTCGCCGAGGTCGATCCCGCGGAGCCGACGGTGGCGGTCGCTGCCGGCGCGAGCACGACGTCGTCGATCCCGAGCACCGAGCGGGCGATCTGCTCGGCGAGGGTCACGAAGCCCTGGCCGACCTCCGCGCACGCACAGATGATCGTGACGATCCCGTCCTCGACCCGAGCAGTGGCGGTCGAGAAGTCGTCGAAGCCCTCCGCATACATCAGATTCTTGAAGTTCACCGCGAAGCCGACGCCGCGGCGTACCCGGTCGGGATCGGCGGTGCGACCGGCACCGCCCGGACGTGCGATCGGGTCGGCCACCTCGTCGAGCGGAAGCGGAGCGGCCGCTGTCGCGCGGATGACTTCGGCGACGGGGAGCGTGCCCGTGATGCGCTGGCCCGTCGGTAGTGTGTCGTTCGGCGCCAGTGCATTGCGTAGGCGAAGCTCGACGGGGTCGAGGTCGAGCGCGGCGGCGAGCTTGTCCATCTGCGACTCGTGCCCGTAGCACGACTGCACCACTCCGAAGCCCCGCATGGCGCCGCACGGCGGGTTGTTCGTGCGAACGCTGTAGGTGTCGATGACGACGTTGTCACAGCGATACGGGCCGAGGGCGAAGCACCCGGCGTTCCCGGTGACGTGGTACGACGACGAGATGTAGGCGCCGCCGTCGAGGACGATCCGGGTTTCGACCTTGACGAGGTTCCCGGAACGATCGGCGTGGTGCCGGTACCAGAGACGGCCGGGGTGTCGGTGGACATGTCCGAAGAACGACTCTTCTCGCGAGTAGAGCATCTTCACCGGCCGGCCGGTCTGCAACGCCAGCATGCAGGTGTGGACCTGGAGGCTGATGTCCTCGCGCGCACCGAAGGCGCCTCCCACGCCGGCGAGTACGAGCCGTACCTTCTCGGGGGGTAGGTCGAGGCAGCTGGCGACCTGGTCGCGGTCGACGTGGAGCCACTGGGTGGAGATGAACAGCTCGACGCCGCCGTCGTCGTCGGGGATGGCGAGGCCTGATTCGGGTCCGAGAAAGGCCTGGTCCTGCATCCCGAGCTCGTAGGTGCCCTCGACCTGCACGTCGCCGGTGACCGAGGGGTCGCCCTTGTGGATCGGGAGGTGGCGGAAGACGTTTCCGTTCGGATGCAGCGGTGCGCCGGTGAGCGCCACCTCGGGGTCGAGCACGGGTTCCATCACTTCGTAGGTGACCTCGATGCGGTCGCGTGCGAGCCGCGCGATTTCGGGATGATCGGCGGCCACGGCCGCGATCGGCTCGCCCGCGTGCCTGACCACTGCGTCGGCGAAGACGGGTTGGTCGTGGTCCTCGAGCCCGTAGAAGGGATTTCCGGGCACGTCATCGGCGGTCACGACGGCTCGGACCCCCGGGGTCTGCCACGCCCCGCTCAGGTCGATCGCGATGATGCGGGCCGAGGGATGCGGGGAGCGCAGCGTCGAGCCCCACAGCATCCCTTCGGCCCACAAATCGGACGAGTACGCGAACGAGCCGTTCACCTTGGGTACTCCATCGGGACGGCGCGCGCTGTCCCCGACGCGCCCGGCACGTGACCGGGTGGCCTCGTGGGTACTCCCGGCGGGCGTCGAGGTGTCAGTCACCGGATCGTGCCCTGATCGTCGCCTCTGCCGCGGCGAAGATGCGGCCGTAGCCGGTGCAGCGGCAGAGATTGCCCGAGATCGCCTCGCGGAGCGTCAGAGGATCGGGGGCAGGGTCGCGCTCCAGGAGGTCGTGTACGGCCATCACGAGTCCGGGAGTGCAGAAGCCGCACTGCACCGCGCCCTCGGCCAGGAAGGCCTCCTGGACGTCGGTGAGAGCCCCGTCGCCGAGTCCTTCCACCGTGGTGATCTCGCTGCCGACCACAGAACCGGCGAGTACGAGGCACGAGCACACCAGCTCGCCGTCCACGAGGACCGAACACGAGCCGCATTCCCCCTGCTCACAGGCGTTCTTCGATCCTGAGAGCTGGAGCCGCTCCCGAAGCACCCAGAGCAGGTTCTCGCCCAGCCATCCGGACTCCACGTCGTGGTCCTCGCCGTTGACGCGGAGTCGGTAGCCCACCTCGGGGAGCGCCTCGGTGGGACGGTCGGTACTCACAGCGCACGTTCCAGCGCTCGGGTCGCGAGCACACCTATACCGTGACGGCGGTAGTCCGCGGTGGAACGGTGGTCGTCGATGGGTCGGGCGGCGGCTGCGACCCGTTGCCCGAACTCCGAGGCGAGGCGGGGATCGTCGATGCGTCCTGTGTCCCAGTTCACCCGCTGAGCGATCCACTCCTCGGCTTCGGTGGCGCGGATGATTACCGGTCCGGCGGCCCCGAGCGCGCAGCGCACGGCGCGCGCCTCACTGTCGACGACGAGTGCGACGCTGCACACCGCGATGACCATGGCGTTACGTGTCCCGATCTTGAGGAATTCCTGGGGCCCGCTTGCGACGGGAACGGTCGCGCCCACGATCAGCTCGTCGGGTTCGAGGCTGTTCTTCTTCGGTCCGACGATCAGCTCGTCGAGTCCGAGCGTTCGCCGCCCCCGCACCGATGCCACCTCGATGGAGGCGTCGAGCGCCGCGAGCGCGGGCAACGTGTCGCCCGCCGGTGATGACGTACCGAGGTTTCCACCGAGGGTTCCCGCGTTCCTGATCTGGGGCGATCCCACCGTGCGGGCCGCCTGGGCCAGCGCGGGGACGAGATCGGCGAGCTCGGGCTGTTGCATCCGCGAATAGGTGAGTCCGGCGCCCAGTTCGACCGATCCGTTGCGGCGCTGGAAATCGCGCAGCTCGGTTACCCGGCGCAGGGTCACGACATCGGTGGGTCGTCGCTGACCGAAGTTCACCTCGACCATGAAGTCGGTCCCGCCCGAGAGGACCTGGGCTCCGGGCTGATCCGCGACAGCGCCCAGCGCGTCGTCCAGCGTCTCTGCCACGGTGATTCCCATCGGCCCTAGGATCCCAGCGAAATCAACAATTTGTCAACCCGGGCTCTACCCATTCGATGGGGTCCCCGACGGCCGCTGGATGCTGGTGGCGAGGGCTCGATGGCGGACGAGCATCCTCTCGACGTCGCCGAGGCGGAGCTCCCCGTCGCGCACGACCGGGCGCCCCGCGACGACGGTGTGACGGGCGCCCACCGGGCCGCAGCGGAGCCAGGCTTCGATCGGGTCGGAGAGGGCGCCGGCGAACGGGATGCCTTCCAGCGGCCACGCCACGACGTCGCCGGCCGCGCCGGGGGTCAACTGACCGAGCTCACCCGAACGGCCCAGACACGCAGCCGAGCCCCGGGTCGCGATCTCGAGCGCATCTCGCGCACCCATCGCGGCTGCTCCTCCGCGGAGGCGGCCGAGGAGGAGAGCGTTGCGGCACTCCATCCACAGCGACGCCGAGTCGGTCGAGGCCGAGCCGTCGCAACCGATACCCACCGGGACACCGGCCGCACGCAGGTCGACCACCGGTGCGGCCCCTGCACCGATGAGCATGTTCGAGCTGGGGCAGTGCGCGACTCCCGTGCCCCAGGCGCCGAGTCGCTCGATCTCGGAGTCATTCGGCCAGACGCAGTGAGCAACCCAGGAGCGGTCGCCGCCCCATCCGACCTCTTCGAAGTATTCGATCGGCCGGCAGCCGAACTTCTCGCGGCAGAACTCGTCCTCGTTGGCGGTCTCCGAGAGGTGTGTGTGGAGGCGCACGTCCAGGCGTTCGGCGAGCTCGGCTGTGCGGCGCATCAGCTCGCGTGTCACCGAGAACGGCGAGCAGGGCGCCAACGCCACCTGAACCATCGCGTCCGGGCCCGGATCGTGGTGGCTGCGCACCAGCCGCTCGGAGTCGGCGAGGATCTCGTCGTCGTCCTGGACCACCGAGTCGGGGGGCAGGCCCCCGTCCTTTTCCGAGAGGCTCATGGAGCCGCGGGTGGCGTGAAACCGCAGCCCGACCTCCGTCGCGGCCGCGATCTCGGCCGAGATCAAGTCGCCGGCGCCCCGCGGGTGGAGGTACAGGTGATCGGATGTCGTCGTGCAGCCGCCGAGAGCGAGCTCGGCGAGCCCGATCCAGGTCGAGACGTACACCGCCTCCTCGTCGATCAGACCCCAGTGCGGGTAGAGGGTGCGCAGCCAATGGAACAGGTCGCCTCGCAGAGCCGGCGCAAAGGAGCGGGTGAGGTTCTGGTAGAGGTGGTGGTGGGTGTTGACGAGCCCGGGGGTGATGAGACATCCGCGGGCGTCGAGGGTGGCGCTCGCCGGCGGCTCTTCACCCGGCGCTCCAACAGCCGCCACCCGGCCGTCATCGAGTGCGACCCAACCGCCGGGGATCTCGGTCCGGTCCTCGTCGAGGGTGGCGACCAGCTCCGCGCCCGCGAGCACGAGGTCGACGGGTGGCGGTTCCGGCGTGTTCACGCGGTGGCGAAAGCGTCGAGCATCGCCGGTACGTCGGCGCCCAGGGGATAGAGGATCGGACACGTGCAGCCGTCGGCGGTGTATTCGGCCACCTTGGCCCGGCACTCGTCGGCGGTACCGGAGGCGGTGATCATCTGCACGACCTCGTCGGGGACGAGCTTCGCGGCGGCGGCGATCTCCTCGTCGGTCGCCGGCCAGGTGAGCACCTGTCCAATCTCGTCGAGGAGTTCGCTCGGCACACCCGATGCCTTCATGATGTGCGGTTGCTGGCCGAGGTACTGCGTCACGAGCAGGCGCGCCGCGTCGAGAGCGCGCCCGCGGTCCTCGTCGAGCGAGCACACCACGAGCTGCGGCCGATCGATGTCGGACAGTTCGCGCCCGGCGCGGGTCGCGCCCAGCCGCAGGTGTTCCATGGCGCGTGCGTTGTAGGTCGGCGAGACGAGGTAGTTCAAGACGACGCCGTCCGCGATCTCGCCCGCGAGCTCCATCATCTTCATTCCCGTCGCGCCGATGTAGATCGGCACGTCCTTGGCCCGGCGCTCCTGATGGACGTAGTCGAGCTCGACGCCGTCGAGGTGGACGAAGTCGCCGTCGTAGGTCACGACCTCGTTGGCCAGGAGACCGCGCACCGCCTCGACGGTCTCGCGCATTGCCTGCAAGGGTCGCCGACGCTCGATACCGACCTTGGCAGCAAGCGGATCCCACCAGGCGCCGATCCCGAGGATCACCCGGCCCGGCGCGAGGTCGTCGAGCGTCGAGAAGGTCGACGCAAGCAACGCCGGGTTGCGGGTCCAGTTGTTCACCACCCCCGAGCCCACCTTGATCGTGTCGGTGGTCGAGAGGAAGGCGGCCATCGGTACCGTCGCCTCGCGCACGAGACGGCTCTCGGCCTGCCACACCGCCTCGAAGCCGCGTTCCTCGGCGGCGCGGGCATACTCCATTGCATCACGGATCGAGTGCGCGTCCTGGAGATACAGGGCGACACGCTCGCTGCTCACATCCTTTGCCACAACCGTTCAGCCTCCTCCCGGGCACGCGCCCGGATCTCGTCTCCGTCAACACGCGTCGGACGACCTCCGTCGAGCACGACGCGACCGTCGATCTCGACCCGCTCCGCCCGTACTCCCGGCGTGTACGCGAGATGCCAGGGATCCATCGGGTCGTACGACCACGTGACGACGTCGTCCGCGACCTCGGGGACGAGCGCCGCACCCGCGTGGAGCCACTCCCACACGGTCTCGGGGCTGGCGGTGACGTCCGACTCGCGGAGGCGGACGAACGCGACGCGAAACTCGTCGAGCATGGACGCCCCGATGCCGTCGCTGCCGAGCACGATCGGGTTGTCGCGCACAGCCGGATGCGCATATCCGACCGCGTTGTTCATGTTCGAGCGCGGGTTGTGGGCGATGGTGCCCGGCAGATCGGATTCGAGGTGGACGCAGTGGGCGAGTAGCCACTCGGGCCGCGAGCGGCCGGCGAGGCGAGCGCCTGCCTCCGCGTCGGCGCGGTCTTCGGCGACGTGGATGTGGACGCCGACACCGAGATCGGCCGCGAGCCCACAGACAGCTTCGAGGGTCTCGTCCGAGAGCGTGAAACACGCATGGGCGCCCACCAGTCCTCGCCCACCGGCACGGAGGAAACGTTCGTTCTCGGCCAGCCCGGCCCGTGCGCCGTCGAGGCCGTTGCGGTCGGTGACCTCGTAGCAGCACACGCTGCGTACCCCGACCTCGGCGCAGGCGTCCGCGATGACGTCGAGCGATCCTTCGATGGCGTTGGGCGAAGCGTGGTGGTCGACGATCGCCGTCGTGCCGTTCTCGAGCGCCTCGAGTGCACCGAGCATCGCCGACCAACGAATTGACTTGAGGTCGAGGGCGCCGTCGAGTCGCCACCACACGAGCTCGAGGATCTCGGTGAAGTTCGTGGGCGTTCGCGACGGAGGTGGCATTCCGCGGGCGAGTGCGGAGTAGAGGTGGTGGTGCGCACAGACGAGGCCCTGCGTGGTGACGTTCACCGCGGATCAGCTCGTGATCTGTGGCGGATCGAGCGGCAGGGTGGTGCGCCATGTGCCATCGAGCTCGTGGTACGCGGCCGCCACGGCCCCGGCGGTGGGAACGAGCCCGATCTCCCCTACCCCCTTGATGCCGTAGGGCGCCCGCGGCTGGGGCGCCTCGACCAGGATCACCTCGACGGGAGGCATGTCCTTGGGTCGGATGATGTCGAGGCTGCGCAGCGTCATGTTCGTGGGACGCCCCTCGTCGTCGCAGGGGAACTGCTCGGAGATCGCGTAACCGAGCCCCATGTGGACCGCGCCCTCGATCTGACCTTCGCAGAGCATGGGATTGATCGCCTTGCCCACGTCGTGGGCGGCGATCACGCGCTCGACGGCACCTGTCTCGGGGTCGCAGATCATCAGTTGAGCGGCGAAACCGAAGGTGGAGTGGATCACCGGTTCGTCGACGTCGTCGTCGAGATGGTTGGTCCAGTCGACGCGATATTCACCCTCGTAGTCGACTCCCGGACGGCAATCGTTTCGTTTCGCCTCCTGGCAGGCGGCGGCGATCGCGCCTGCACCCATCAGGGTTCCTCGCGAACCGGTTGTCTGGCCGGCGCCCAGCTCTCTCGTCGTGTCGACGATCACCCGGATCGATTCGGGTGGCACGTGGAGCTCGGTGGCTGCGACCTGCGCGGCCACGGTGTGGACGCCCTGGCCCATTTCGGTCCAGCAGTGCCGTACCTCGACGGCTCCGTCCTCGTCGAAGCGCACGACCGCACGAGCGATCTCGAGGAAACCGTTGCCGAGGCCGGAGTTCTTGATACCGAGCCCGACCCCGATCGCCTTCCCGTCCGCCCGTGCTGCGCGGTACGGCTCGCGCACGGCGTCGAGGCACTCGCGGGCACCACGCGATCCGTCGTCCATGCGCTGGCCCGGTCCCCAGATCCGACCCGGCTCTACAACGTTCCGGGAGCGCATCTCCCACCCGTCGATGCCCACCTTCTCGGCGAGTCGATCGAGGAGGCCCTCCGTGGCGAACTGCGCCTGGTTGGCACCGAAGCCACGAAACGCGCCGCAGACGCTGTTGTTCGTTCGCACAGCCACGGCCTCGACGTCGAGTGCGTCGAAGACGTACGGCCCACTCGCGTGGCCGGCCGCGCGCTCCAGGACCTTCATGCCGACCGACGCGTACGGTCCGGAATCGCCGATCATGCGGGCGCGCAGCCCGGTCAGTGTCCCGTCCTCGTCACAGCCGGCCCATGCCTCGATTCGGATCGGGTGACGCTTCGGAGACAACAGAAAAGACTCCTCGCGCGACATGGTGCACTTGACCGGGCGTCCCAGCAGTTTGGCGGCGAGCGCAGTCTGCGCCTGGTTGCTCATGTCTTCCTTGCCTCCGAAGGCGCCGCCGTTGGAGACCAGCTCCACGGTGATCGACTCGGTCGGTTCACCGAGCACACTTGCGATCTGGTCGCGGTCGTCCCAGATCCCCTGCCCTCCTGAGTACACGTGGAGCGTTCCGTCCTCGTGGGGTACCGCGAGCGTCGACTCGGGCTCGAGGTAGGCGTGCTCGACCCGTTGCGTCTGGAAGACCTCGTGGACAACGTGGGCGGAACGTTCCAGCGCATCGTCGACGTCACCGCGCGTGTAGGTGGAGCGGGACAGGACGTTGCTGTCGAGAGTCCACACCGCGTCCTCGTCGTCCTCGATGGCGGCAACGGGATCGACGATCGGTCGCAGCGGTCGAGCCTCCACCTCGACGAGGCACGCTGCCCGACGTGCCGTCTCCCGGTCCGCGGCGACGACCATGGCCAGCACATCGCCGAGGTACGAGGTTCGCCCACCCTCGGGAATGAAAACCGGCCAGTCCTTGTGGATGAGCCCGACGCGCAGCTCTCCGGGAACATCGGCGGCCGTCAGCACCGCCTCGACGCCGTCCACGGCTTTGGCGGCGGCCGTGTCGATGCGGACGATCTCCGAGCGGGCGTGATCAGCGAGACGGAGTGCGCCGTGCAGTAGTCCCTGTGGGTAGAGATCGTCGACATACGGTTTGTCGCCCAGTGAGAGCTCCATACCCTGGTATCGAACTCCACCCGTACCGATCTCTCCGGCCGACACGGGCTCCGCCACACGCCCTGCGGCAAGATCCTCGACCGCATCGAGGATCTTCGTGTATCCGGTACAACGACACAGGTGGGCCCCGAGATGCCGAGCAGCGGTCTTCCGGTCGAGCGAGTCCCCCTTCTTGTCGAGGAGTGCCTTCGTGCGCACGACGATCCCGGGCGTGCAAAAGCCACACTGGAGAGCACCGCGTGCTGCAAAGGCCGAGGCGAAGCGATCTCGCTCGTCGGGATCGAGGCCTTCCAGCGTCGTGATCGACCGTCCCTCCGCCTTCTCGAGCGAGAGCTGGCAGCTCACCTGGGCCTTGCCGTCGATGAGCACCGTGCAGCAACCGCACTGACCCGAGGGGGAGCAGCCGTCCTTGGGGGACAGGACACCCAGTTCGTCGCGCAGCGCCGCGAGGAGATGGGGGTGGTCGCCGCGGATCTCGCACGGTCGTCCGTTCAGCTCGAGCGAGGTCACGGTGGCCGCCGGCATACTGCGCCTCCTCTGAGCCCGGGCTCGGACTGTTGCGAGTGGTTCGAGTCCCAGGTTCCCGCGAATTCAACAAATTGTCAATGCCGCGGTGAGCCTCCCGTGAAGAGAACGGCACTGCGCCCGAGATCGGCATTCGGGCCCACATCGGCAGCGGTGCCGGGCCCGCCGTCGGGCCCATCTCGGAGGGCGAGGAGGCCGGCGAAGCCCGCAGCTCCGGTGGGGTCGGGACGGAGCCCGGTGAGCTCCTCGGCGAGCGCGGGCGCGGCGTCGATCAGGTCTTCGCTCACCACGACCGGCGTCCCACCCGACGTCAGGGTGCCCGCCAGGACGACGAGCCAGTCGTAGGTCTCGTCGTCGAGGATGCCGGTGGCCGTGCTCGCCGGCTCCGATTCCCAGGGCCACATGTACTCCGAGGGCGAGGTCGCCGCGGCGGCGAGGACCTCGTCGATGGTTGCCCCCTCGGCGAGGTGGCGCCGGGCACGCTCGTGGGCCCGTGCGAACGGCGCACATCCGACTGCCTGTACCGGGTGGAACCGAGGGGGCCGTGCGAGCAGACCGAGGGCAGCGAACTCGTCGAGGCCCGACCACACGGCCGACGCCAGCGCGCCACCGCCCACCTGCACCATGATCCGGTCGAGCGTCGCTGTCCCGAGCGCGTCGAGCAGCTCCCATGCGATCGTCTTGGCCCCTTCGATCGCGAGTCCGTTGTCGGGACCCTGGCACGAGAAGGGAACCGCACCGCGTTGAACGGTCGTGCGGAACGCGGTGACACACGGGTCGCCCCGGCGGCCCTCATCCCGAGCGCACGCGTGGACCGTTGCCCCGAGGTCTTCGAGTCGGCTCACGATGTCGCGGTCGGCCCACGTCGGTACGAACACGTCGAGGGTCCGGTCGGCGGCCCGGGCGATGACCGCGGCTGCCAACGCGGCGTTGCCGCAACTCGCGATGGCGAGGGGCGTCGACGGGTCGGGTGCACCGGGGAGCCCCAGGCGGGCAACCACCTGGAGGTGGATCATCACGCCCATCAGGTGGCGGGCCTTGTGCGAGCCGGCCACGTTGTCGATCTCACTCTTGACCCAGAGCCCGCCCCCTCCGGGTGGGTCGACCTCGAGCGTCGGGGTGATCCGAAAGCCACGACCGTCCACCACCTCGACACGCCTGTCGAGTGCATCCACCATCTCGGCGTAGCCGTCGTCGTCGAGCCCGTGACGCCGCGCCAGCGCGTGGGTGTGGAACAGGTCGCGGTACCGGAGGAACGGGTTCTGCGAGTCGCGGCGACGGAACTCCGTCTCTTCGACGTCGAGGACTCGTGCGAGCACGTGTGCCCCACCGGCGTCGGCGTTGGGGCAGCGGAACGGCGCGGCGTCGTCCGGGTCGAGCGATGCTCCACACCCCACGCAGCGGAACCAGCTGATGCCATGCACGGCTACGGGCCCGGCTCCACCTCGGTCTCGTCGTTCACGGCCCGGATCATCTCGTCCCAGTGATCGACCAAGGGAACAAGATCGTCCCAGAACGACGGGGAGCGGCGCGCCTCGAAGACGTCGAGGGGGATTCCCTGCTGTTCGACCCATGTGAAGTAACCGAGATTGAAGATTCGACGGCGGTCGACGTTCTCGAGCGCGAGGTAGTCGTCGGTGTCGACGTTCTCCACGTGACGCCGCAGCGTTTCGTCCGCGCCGGCACGATCGATCCGGCCGCCGAAGCGTTCCTCGACGATGCGTGCCCGCTCACTTCCGTAGAGCTGCGCGCCGTCGGTCGCGACCGTGAGCACGACGTCGTCGGGACCCAGCCCGAAGTGCTTGGCGGTCTTGATCGACGCGATCACGTTGCAGATGCTCGACAGGCCGAAGCTGTCGAGGGCCGCGATCGCCTCGTCGTCGACCCCGCGGGAACGCAGCAGCTCGCGGCCCTCGTCACTCGCGTACACGGCCGAGAGCTCGTCGGTCGCCCGATCGGACACAGCGGTGACGGCGTCCATGGCCATGACGTTGTGAATGAGCGGGATGTGTTTGTCACCGATGCCCTGGATGTTGTGCTCGCCGAATCCGTTGTAGAGCATGGTCGGACACTCGAGAGCTTCGACACCGACGACGCGGGCATCCTGGCGCGCTGCGAGGTGGTCGCCCGCAGCGAGCGTGCCCGACGAACCCGACGCGGCGACGAACGCGGCGAGGCGAGCGCCCGGAGCGTGCTCGCGATGCGCGTCGAAGACGCGTTCCAGGGCAGGGCCGGTGACAGAGCGGTGCGCGAGGTAGTTGCCGAACTCGCAGAACTGGTTGAGCACCACACAGCCGGGGTCGGCCGCGAGCCGGTTGCACTCGTCGTAGATCTCCTTCACGTTGCTCTCGGAGCCGGGAGTGCGCACGATGTCTTCGGGACCGACGACCCAGTTGTCGAGCCAGTCGAACCGCTCGCGACTCATGCCTTCGGGGAGGACCGCCACGCCCCGGCAACCGAGCACGCGGGAGATCGCGATCCCGCCGCGCGCGTAGTTGCCTGTCGAGGGCCACACGGCTCGCTGGCGTTCGGGGTCGAATCGGCCGGTGACGAGACGCGGCGCAAGGCAGCCGTAGGCCGCCAGCACCTTGTGGGTGTCGATCATCGGGAAGCGGTCTCCGAGAACGACGACGATGGGGGCGGCTACCCCCGTGAACTCCTCTCCGAGCACGACGTGCTCGGGAACATCGACGGTGTTCCTGCCGCGCGCGGAGTTGTACCAGTGCACGCGGAAGAGGTTGAGCGGATGCGCCGCGGCGGGATCGACCGATTCGAGCGCGGACCGGACGTTCGGTGCGATCGTTCGCGGATCGGCGAGCTCGGCGAAGGTCGGCAGCAGGACGTGCGCGTCTCGGAGGTGCTGGACGACCGAGCGCCGAACGGCGTCGTCGACGACCGTGTCTTCGAGGCCCAGGCTCCGTCGGGTCGAGGTCTGCGCATTCAGAGTGGTCGTCGTCATCGTCTGTGTCCTCCTGCCGGGTGCCATTCTGGGCGACACCGTGGTGCGCAAGCGAGCCGACAGCTTCCTGCGACGCCTTGACAGCGACGACGACGTCGTGAAGGCTGGCTCGATTCAACGAACTGTTGAGAGTCCTGGACGCGACGACGCCTCTGCGGTCCTCGTGCGCGGGGGAGTCGTGCTTCCCGTCGACGGGCCACGACGCGCCTTCGACCCGGGTTCGGTTCTCTTCGCCGGACGCGAGATCCTCGCCGTCGGTCCGGTCGCCGAGGTGGATGCCCATCCGCTACGCGACGGCGCGAAGGAGGTGGACGCCACCGGTCACGCGGTGATCCCGGGTCTGCACAACACCCATCTCCACTCCGGTCTTCTGCGCGGCACCGCCGAGTCCAAGTCTCTCTTCGACTGGCTGCGCGACTACGTCGATCCCGCTCACCGGGCACTCACACCCGAGATCGCCCGCGCCGCCAGCGAGCTGGCGTACACGGAAGGGTTGCGGGCCGGGACCACCTCGGTGATGGACATGTGGCGGTTCATGGAAGGTTCGGCCGCGGTCGCCGCGACGCTCGGAATCCGGGCCACCCTGGTGCCCTACGTCGCGGATCTCGACGGCTACGACTACTTCGAGACCATCCAGACCAACCGGGAGCTGCTCGAGAGGTGCCGGAGCGGGGCCGACGGGCGGGTGCGCTCCTGGGTGGGCCTCGAGCACCTCCTCTACTGCTCGGAGGAGGCATTTCGCGCCGCGGCAGCGCTCGCCGAGGAGTTCGACACGGGCATCCACACCCACTCATCGGAGACGACGTGGGAGGTCGAGCAGTCGTTGGAGCGCTTCGGCCGGCGACCGATCGCGGAGTTCGAGCATCGCGGGATCCTCGGGCCGCACGCGGTCGTCGCGCACTGCGTCTGGGTCGATGACGACGAGATCGCGGCCCTCGCCCGCCACGAAACCGCTGTGGCGCACTGCCCGTGCTCGAACATGAAGCTGTCGTCGGGCCCCGCGCCGATCGGGAAGCTGCGGGCCGCGGGCGTCACCGTGGGCCTCGGCACCGACGGCGAGAAGGAGAACAACAACCTCGACATGCTCGAGGAGATGAAGTTCGCGTCGTTGTTGCAGAAGGTCACCACCCTCGATCCGACCACGGGTGATCCATGGGACATCCTCGAGATGGCGACCATCGAAGGGGCGCGGACGCTGGGCCTCGACGACCTGACCGGGTCCTTGACGCCGGGCAAGCGCGCCGATGTGGTCACAGTGTCGCTGGAGGGCCTGCACTGCACCCCTGTCCTGCATGGCAGTGATTTCAACGTCGCCGCCCATCTCGTGTTCGCCGCGAGCGGAGCCGACGTTCGCGACGTCTGGGTCGACGGCGCGCACCTGGTCGCGGGAGGCGTGGTAGGCACCGCCGACGAGGACCAGGTGAGGTCGCACGCGCAGGAAGCGGCCGAGGAGCTCTTCGAGCGCCGCGCCGCGCTCACATAGCAAGTCAGCCCTGAACTCGGCGGATTGCGACCGATGCCGTCGCGGCCGGGGACGAACACCAGCGCCGATCGTCACGCCTTGTGGAGCCCCCTGTCGTCTCCGCTCATACCGGGTCTTCTCTCGGGTCATTCTCGATCCCGGTCGCCCCGGGTGCCCAATTCAACATATTGTCAAGCTGGGTGCACCGCAAGCGCCGCCGAGGACGAGAGGACCGGACGTCACGATGCTCGTGAGTGGAGGAACGGTCGTCGACGTCGATGGCCGCCGGCCCGCGTCGGTGCGCATCGATCGTGCCGGGAGGGTGGAGGCGGTCGGCGACGACCTGCGCGCCGAGGAGGGAGAGGTCCTCCACGACGCGTCCGGTTGCCTCGTGATCCCCGGTGGTGTCGACGTGCACACGCATCTGCATCTGCCTGTCGGTGCTGTTCGCGTCAGCGATGACTTCTGGACGGGAACCCGTGCAGCGGCGGTAGGTGGCACCACGACGATCATCGACTACGCGACCGCGTACCGGGGCGAGGATCCCTTGGAGTCCTTCCGACGTTGGAAACGCTGGGCGCAACCCTCTGCGATCGACTGGGCGTTGCACATGACCTTCACAGAAGCGATTCCCGATCGAGTACTCGCCGAGTGCATCGACGAGGGCGTCACGTCGTTCAAGCTCTACATGGCGTATCCGGAGCTCCTGGCCGTCGATGACGCGGTGATTCTCGACGTCATGCGTCGGGCGAGCGCGCGTGGCGGTCTCGTGACGGTTCACTGCGAGAACGGCGATGCGATCGAGGAGCTCCGACGGCGCGCCCTGGAGGCGGGACGCACCGCGGTCGTCGAACACGCCCGTACTCGTCCTTCGGGGCTCGAGGCCGAGGCGGTCGCGCGGGTCGCGAACATGGCCGAGCGAGCGGAATGCACGGCGTATGTCGTGCACTGCTCCTCGGGTGCCGCCCTGGCCGAGGTCCGAGCGGCTCAGGAGCGCGGCGTCGACGTGCGCGCCGAGACCTGTCCCCAGTACCTCCACCTCGATGTCGCCCTGCTCGAGGGTCCGGAGGCCCCGGACTTCGTGTGCACCCCTCCACTCCGTGAACAGCGCGACCGGGACGAGCTGTGGGAGGGACTGGCGCGCGGCTGGATCCACACCGTCGCCACCGACCACTGCCCGTTCTGGACCGACGACCGTCGACGCGGAATTCGGAATCGGCCCGACGGCTTCCGCGACTTCACCGAGATCCCGGGGGGACTTCCCGGGATCGAGACGCGACTCGCCCTTGTGTGGGAAGGGGTGACCGCCGGCATCCTGTCGGTGGAGGACTGGGTCCGTCTCTGCTCCGAGGCGCCTTCCCGCACGTTCGGGCTGTGGCCCTCGAAGGGCTCGTTGCGACCGGGTGCGGATGCAGACCTCGTCGTGTGGGATCCCGAACGCGAGCAGTCACTCGCCGCCGACGAGCTGTCGATGCGGGTCGACCATTCACCGTACGAAGGACGACGTGCGCGTGGCTGGCCCCGACTGGTCCTGTCGCGCGGACGCTCCGTCGCGTTGGAGGGTCATTTCGTCGGCGAGCGCGGCGCGGGCCGGTATGTGCCACGCCGGACTGTGGAGCCGGAGCCGGTGGCATGACCGGCGTGCTGTCGGGCGCCGGGCGAGGGGTGCACTGGCGGATCTCGGACACGGCGACTCGGTCAGGGGTCGAACGAGACCGCGACCCCCGGCCGTTCCACCGGCGTCTTCCTCACTACGAGGACACGCCGCTGATCGATGTGCCTGCTCTCGCCGAGCGACTGGGGGTTCGTCAGATCGTCGTGAAGCTCGAGTCGGACCGCCTGGGTCTCCCGTCGTTCAAGATCCTCGGGGCCTCGTGGGCGACGCTCCGTCTGCTCGAGGAGCGTCTCGGCACGTCGCTGACGGAGTGTGAGTCGATTGACGAAATGGCTCGCGCTCTGGAGCAGCTGAAACCGCTCACGCTCGTCGCCGCGACGGACGGGAATCACGGTCGGGCGGTCGCGCGCGTCGCACGGTGGTTGGGGCTGGAGGCTTCCATTCTCGTCCCTGAAGACATGGCCGACGCGCGGCGCGAGGCGTTGATCGACGAGGGTGCGACGGTGACGGTGATCGACGGTCCCTACGACGCCGCCGTCGAGGCTTCGAAGGGTGTCGGCCCCGGTGAGTTGGTCGTGTCGGACACGTCGTGGCCAGGGTACGAGACCGTGCCACGATGGATCATCGACGGCTACGCGACGATCTTCGCGGAGATCGACGAACAGCTCTCGCAGATGTCGATGGCGGTTCCGGACGTGGTCGCGGTCCAGGTCGGAGTGGGCGCGCTCGCCGCGGCCGTGATCGATCACTATCCGGCTCCGGAGACGCGTATCGTTGCGGTGGAGCCGGAACGGGCGGACTGCGTGGCGCGCTCCATCGCCGCGGGTCGACCGGTTTCACTCCCGGGTGGCCAGGATTCCATCATGGCCGGTCTCAATTGCGGCACGCCCTCTCACGTCGCGTGGAACGAGCTCGCGACCGGCCTCGATGCGACCGTCGTGATCGACGACGACTGGGCGCGTGAGGGTGTGCGAGCCCTCGCGCAGACCGGAGTCGTGGTGGGCGAGAGCGGAGCTGCAGGGCTGGCAGGCCTGATGGCACTGCGGGAGCAGGCGCCGCCCGAGGTCTGCGCGGCGGCCGGACTGCGCTCCGACGCCTCGGTGTTGCTGCTGGCGACCGAGGGTGCGACAGACCCCGACGCGTGGACGGCGATCGTCGAGCCGCCCCACCTCTGACGGAGCGCCACCGAGGCCGACTCCAGGCGTCGATGCTCATTTCACAGGCTCCGACCAGGCCTCTTGACGACCGCCCGGACAGGTGCCTATGTTGCGTCCGCCGCCACGGAAACGTGGCGAGAGGCGGACCCGAGGTGCAGCGAGGCCGTCCCGTTCGGGGAAGTGCGGGGCGTTTCGAGCGTTCCTCGGGTCCGCCCACGTTCACAGCCCTGAACCCGCAACCGGTAGCAGGGCCGGCGCGCTAGCGTCCCCGGTCATGGTAGGTGTGGCGTTGCTCGGTGGCGGTCGGATGGGCGAGGCACTGCTGGCCGGACTGCTCGAGGCCGGCTGGGAGCCCGACGTCTGCGCTGTCGCCGAGGTGGACCCCGACCGACGGCGGTATCTCGAGGAGCACTTTCCCGAGGTCCGCATCGTGCCGAGCCCGGCGTGGGCGGTGGCCGACTCCGAGGTGGTCCTGGTCGCCGTCAAGCCGGGTGAGGTCCCCGAGGTCCTGGCGGGTGCCGAACCGACGATGCCCGCCGATGCGCTCGTGCTGTCCATCGCGGCGGGTGTAACGATCGAGACCCTCGAGAAATGTGTCCCGGGGCGGCCCGTGGTCCACGCGATGCCGAACACACCGGCACTCGTGCGCCGGGGCGCTGCGGCGATCTCGGGTGGTTCCACCGCCGACGACACCCACCTCCAACTCGCCGAACAGGTCCTCGGGTCGGTGGGGACCGTCGTGCGGGTCGACGAAGGCCTCCTCGACGCCGTCACCGGCTTGTCGGGATCCGGTCCCGCCTACGTCTTCCTGATGGCCGAAGCCCTCGTGGAGGCCGGTGTTCTCGTCGGCCTGCCGCGTGAGGTCGCGGTCACCCTCACGGTCCAGACTCTGCTCGGGGCCGCCACCCTCCTCGACGAGGGCGCCGAGGGCGCCGAGGCACTACGGGCGGCCGTCACGTCGCCGGGGGGCACCTCCGCCGCAGGTCTCCAGGCCCTGGAGAACCACGGATTCCGGGCGGCTCTGCTCGACGCCGTCAGCGAGGCGACGCGCCGATCACGGCAGCTGGGTGACCGCTGAGAACTCCTGCACCATCCGCCACGGTGGACAACACCAGTCTCAGAGCCTAAGCTCGTCCACGGACGGAGTTAGGGGTGAGCCACATGGCGCAGTCCTTCGCGAAAGCGCGATTTCTCACAGTGCAGGAAGTCGCGGATCTGATTCGGGTGTCATCCATGACGGTCTACCGCCTCATCAAGGCGGGCGACCTCCCGGCGGTGAGAGTCGGGCGCTCGTTTCGGGTTCGAGACGCTGATGTCGACGCATACCTGGAGTCCCGGTACACCCAGACCGGCTGATCCCGGCCTGGTGGGCCCGACCCCACCTGTTCGACACACGTGGTGACGGAGCGACCGGTTAGCGTCGCGCCCTCATGACGCTCCGCCTCACATGAGTGCGACCGCCGGCGCCTCGCCGGCCCCGTGCATCTCGTTTCTCAGCGACTACGGCGACGTCGACGAGTTCGCCGGTGTGTGCCGGGCGGTGATGGCCGGCATCGCCCCGGGCGTGCCGATCATCGACATCACCCACGGGGTTCCTCCCTACGACATCCGCGCCGGCGGACTCACCCTGGTGCGTGCCGCGCAGTACCTGCCCGAGGGCGTGCTCTTGGCCGTGGTCGACCCCGGCGTGGGAACCGGTCGGCGTGCCGTCGCCGTTCAACTCGCACGTGGTTTCCTCGTGGGTCCCGACAACGGCCTGCTCGCCCCGACCGTCGCCATGGCCGGGGGACCGGAGCGGATCGTGGAGCTCACCAACACCGAGTACCAGCTCGACTCGCCGGGCCCCACGTTCGCCGGCCGCGATGTCATGGCGCCCGCCGCCGCATACCTGGCGTCGGGAGTCCCCCTCGAGTCGCTCGGCCCCGAGATCGACGCCGCGCACCTCATGCCCGGCACGTTGCCCGTGGCGACCGAAGAAGGCGCCGAGGCGCGCGCCGAGGTGCTCTGGGTCGACCGGTTCGGCAACTGCCAACTCAACGTCGACCCCGACACGCTTCGGCGCCTGGGCGCCGAGCCGGGGGGACCCGTCGAGATCGCCCACGGCGCCGACACGCCACGGCTCGCGCGGTGGGTCACGGCCTACGGCGATGCCAGGCCCGGCGAGTTGGTCCTCGTCGTCGACTCGTACGGGCTGGCATCTCTGGCACTGGATCGTTCATCGGCCGCACGCGAGTGCACACTGCGAGCAGGGAGTGAGGTCACCGTGATCACACCGGGAGAAGCCACATGAGACCGGGAACCACGATCGCCATCGTCGTGTTGCTGCTGGCGATCCTCGGTGCAGCGGCCGCGCAGTTCGTCTTCAAACTCGGCCCCTGAAGGATTTTTAGATCGCGAGGCGGTCCAGACGCTCGAAGGCGCTGACGAGCCGAATCGACGTCGGCATCGGCTCGGGTTCGGGTGGTGGCGGTGGGGGCGGAGGCACCGGCGCTGCTACGGGAGCCGTCACGGGCACCTGCTGCGAGTTCGGGGTTCCGGTCGCCGACGTCGGCGCGGCTGGGGCGGGCTGGGAGGTTGGCTCCATGAACACCTCGGAGACATAGATGATCCCGTTGGCGTTCACCACCCCGACGCCGATGTACCGGAACCCCGGATCTACGAGATTCGCGTAGTGGCCGGGTGAGTTGACGAGCGCGGTGTGGATGGAGTCCACGCTCGGACCCTTCCCGACGTTCTCTCCCAGGCGGTACCAGTTCACCGTGATGCCGTCGGGGAGGTTCGAGTGGAAGATGCCTCCGGAGTTGGCCATGGTCTGGGCCCATCCGCGCGCTTTGGCGGTCAGGTTCCCGTGCATCTCGAGTGGAGGCAGGCCCTGTGAAGCGCGCACACCGTTCGTGAGGGAGACGAACTGCGATTCGGCGCCGACGTCGGCGGCGTCACTGCGCTCGGCGGGGGAGGCGACGACGAGCCCCGCGATGAGGAGCACCGCCACCAGCAGTCGTCGCATGGGTTTGGAGTCGACCTCTGACGGGGCCCACTTGAGGGATTTGACCCACCTTCGGGCGCCGGCACCACAGCTCCGCTCGAAACGGGGGGCTTCCGTGGGCCAGACTCGGGCCCGTGAACCTCGTCGAACTGCTCCTCGGGCCCTCCCGGAGCGCTCCTGATGCGGTGGCGCTCGTGTCCGAGGCCGGCACGTCGACCCACGGGAGCCTCGCGGCCGAGGCACGTGCGGCAGCCGGTGGTCTGCGTGAGGCGGGCGTCAGCACCGGCGAGCGGGTCGCCATCGTGGCGGGCAACGAGTCCGAGTTCGTGGTCGCCTACCTGGCGACGTTGCAGGCCGGTGCCGTCGCCGTCCCGATCAACCCGACAGCAGGGGCCGTCGAGATGGCCCGCCAGCTCGAGCACGTCGAAGCCGCCCTCGCACTCGTGGACGCGAGTGGCGTTGGCACCTTCGAATCCTCGGGTGCCGAAGTTCCTGCCATCGGAGCGAGATGTGCGCTCAGTCGCCCGTCACCGATGACGTGGGACGAACTGCGGGCGGCAGACGAGCTGGACGAGCCCGTCGAGCGCGGCGATGACGACCTCGCCGTCCTGCTCTTCACCGCCGGCACCGCTGGTTCGCCCAAGGCGGCGATGCTCACGCACGGCAACCTGGCGGCGAGCATCCGACTCGTCCAGGACCAGCCGGCGGTGCGCGTCGGACCCACCGACGTCGGTCTCGCATCGCTTCCGCTGTTCCACATCTACGGCCTCAACGCCGGTCTCGGCGTGGCCCTCACGGCGGGTGCGAGCCAGGTGCTCGTGCGCGACTTCGACCCTGTCGCCACGTTGCGAACGATGCGCGACCATCACGCCACGGTCGTGGCGGGTGTGCCGGCGATGTTCGAGGCATGGTGCGCCGCGGCCGCTGATGCCGGAGGCGAGCTCGACGACGCCTTTGCCTCGGTCCGCCTCACCCTGTCCGGTGCGGCCCCCTTGTCGGAGGACCTGGCGTCGCGGGTCACGGAGCGGTTCGGCGTCGACCTGCACGAGGGCTACGGGCTCACCGAGGCGTCTCCGGTCGTCACCACCGGCGGCGTCGGTTCGCCCAGCAGGCCCGGATCGGTCGGGCCACCCATTCCCGGCGTGGAGGTTCGCCTCGTCGACGGTGACGGTCAGGACGTTCTCGTCGGAGACCCCGGAGAGATCTGGGTGCGCGGCCCCAACATCTTCGCCGGCTACTGGCGCGACCCCGACACGACCGCGCAGGTCCTCACCGACGACGGCTGGTTGCGCACCGGCGACATCGCCGTCGCAGACCCTGATGGGTGGTTGTCGATCGTCGACCGGATCAAGGATCTGATCATCGTCTCGGGTTTCAACGTGTACCCGGCTGAGGTCGAAGAAGTCCTCGCCGAAAGCGATGCCGTGGGCGAGGTCGCCGTGATCGGTGCTCCCGATGCGCGCACCGGTGAAGCGGTCGTGGCCTTCGTCGTACCCGCCGACGGCACGCATCCGAGTGCCGAGGAACTCCGCGACTTCGCCGCCGCGCGGATCGCCCGCTACAAGGTTCCGTCGCGTGTCGAGGTCGTCGACGATCTCCCGCGCACCATGGCCGGCAAGGTGCTGCGTCGGGCGCTGCGCGACCTCGTGTCTCCCGGCTCTCCGGGTGAGCCGGCCACCAGGAAGCCCGCGTAGACCACGACGATTCCGACGGCGAGCGTGAGGCCGCCGGAGGCAACCGGGGCCAACTCCGCCTGTCGCAGCGCCCCAGACTTCGAGAATTCGATCACAAGCTCGGTAGGATCGGTGCTCCAGAACCGACGAAAGGCCTTGATCCGTGGCGGATTCCGCGCCCCGCACGATTCCCGAGGCAACGGTCACTCGGCTCCCGTTGTACTACCGGTCGCTGCTCCAGGTGGCCGAGACGGATCTTGCCACCATCTCCTCGGAGCGCCTCGCCGACATGGCGGGCGTGAACGCCGCCAAGGTCCGAAAAGACCTCTCCTACCTGGGCTCCTACGGCACCCGGGGTGTGGGCTACGACGTCGAGTACCTCCTCCACCAGATCTCACGGGAGCTCGGGCTGACCCACGACTGGCCGGTGGCCATCGTGGGACTCGGGAACCTGGGCCAGGCTCTCGCCAAGTACGCGGGGTTTTCGACCCGGGGCTTCAAGGTGGCGGCTCTCCTCGACGCGGATCCCGCCAAGGTCGGTATGGCTGTCGGCGACCTGAGCGTCGAGCCCATGGACGCGCTCGATCGCCTGGTGCGGGACCGGTCGATCGCCATCGGCGTCATCGCCACACCGGCCGATGTCGCGCAGGACGTCGCCGACGCTCTCGTGGCCGCGGGCGCCCGCTCGATCCTGAACTTCGCACCCGCGCACGTGACGGTCGAGCCCGGAGTCTCGCTACGCAAGGTCGATCTGGCCACCGAGCTCCAGATCCTGTCCTTTTACCAGCTCCGGCGCTCGAACCTGTCGGGCGGCCCGACATCGAGCGACACGACCTCGGGTGACCCGACCTCGGGTGACCCGACCTCGGGTGACGAGGCGATGCCCCCACAGGTGTCGTCCGCACAGGTGTCGTGACCGGCAGCGGACGCCGAGCCCTCACCGGGTTCCCCGCCAACCTGTTGGTGGCCGAACGCCGGGTCCTGGTCGTGGGCGCCGGGCGCATCGCAGCGCGTAAGGCCCAGGCGCTGCTCGACGTCGGCGCCGACGTGCATGTCGTGGCGCCCGAGGTGGGAAACGAGATCAGGTCCTGGGCTGACGACGGCCGCCTCACGGTGGAGGAGCGGCCGTTTCGCGATTCCGATCTCGATGACGTCTGGCTCGCCGTCACCGCCACCGATGTCCCCGCCGTGAACGCCGCTGTCCGAGCCGCCGGAGACGAGCGCCGGGTGTGGGTCAACGCCGCCGACGACCCCGAACACTGCTCGTTCACGCTGATGTCGTCGTTCCGGCGCGGCGATATCGTGGTCACCATCGGCACGGGCGGACGCAGCCCTGCTCTGGCCAGTTGGCTGAGGGAACGCATGGAGAACGAGATCGGGCCGGAGTACACGACCCTCCTCGAGGTGCTCGCCGACGCCCGGGAGGAGCTGCGTGCCGGCGGGCGCTCCAGCGAGGACGCCGACTGGCGGAGCGCCTTCGATGCGGGCATCCTCGACCTGGTCCGTACGGGCAAGGTGGACGAGGCCAAGGAGTTGTTGCGCTCGTGTCTCTGATCGTCGTCGGTCTCAACCACCGCACGGCACCGGTCGAGGTGCTGGAACGCGTCGCGGTGTCCCGTGCGGCGATCTGCCCAAGGCTCTGCTCGACCTCACCCAACGCGATCACCTCTCCGAGGTCGTGTTGCTCTCCACCTGCAACCGCACCGAGGTCTACGCCCGCTGCACGAAGTTCCACGCGGCTGTCGACGACGTGCGCCTGTCGATTCTGCGCCACGCCGGGCCTCTCCGACGACGTGCTCAGCGAGCACCTCTACACGTATTACGACGACGCCGCGGTGGCGCATCTCTTCGGCGTCGCGGCAGGTGTCGACTCCATGATCGTCGGCGAAGGCGAGATACTCGGTCAGGTGCGCGACGCCTGGCTCGCTGCGGAGGACGAAGGTTGCACCGGCACCGCGCTCGCCCGCGCGTTCCGCCAGTCGGTCGAGGTCGGCAAGCGAGCGCGCACCGAAACGACCATCGGACGACGCAAGGTGTCGATCGCCTCGGCGGCGGTCGAACTGGCGAGCCGGTACCTCACGTCGCTCGCGGGTAAACGAATCCTCGTCCTCGGCGCCGGGGAGGTCGGAGAGGGCATGGCGGTCGCCCTCGCCGGTTCGTCGGTACGCGACGTCATCGTGGCCAACCGCTCGCCCGAACGCGCCGAGGCTCTCGCCACGCGTGTCGGAGGACGTGCCGTCTCGCTCGACGACGCCCGTGGCGCGCTGCACGAGGTCGACGTGCTGCTCGCCTCGACGGCGGCCACCGACCTCATGCTGGAGCGTTCCGACGTCGAGTCGCTGATGCAGAGTCGGCCCGACCGGCCCCTTCTCGTCGTCGACGTGGCGGTGCCCCGCGACGTCGATCCCGGTGTCGCAGAGGTCGAGGGCGTCACGCTCCTCGACATCGACGACCTGAAGGCCTTCGCCGAGGATTCCATGGAGCAACGCCGCGGTGAGGTGGGCACTGTGCGTGCGATCATCACCGACGAACTCGACCGCTACCGTGCCGAGCGTTCGGCACGTGAGGTCGCCCCGCTGATCACGGTCCTGCGGGAGCGCGCCGAAGAGATCCGCCGGGCGGAGCTC
The DNA here is from genome assembly GCA_963704035.1 of uncultured Actinomycetes bacterium. Taxonomy (GTDB): domain Bacteria; phylum Actinomycetota; class Acidimicrobiia; order IMCC26256; family JAOSJL01; genus JAOSJL01. The sequence continues at coordinate 1,290,024 of CAVPGR010000004.1, forward strand.
GCTCGGTGGGGATCGCAGCTCGACGTGCTCGACCCTGCCCAGCGGGAGGCCATCGATGCCGTCACCCGTGGCCTGGTGAACAAGCTGCTCCACGAGCCGACGGTGCGCGTGAAGGAGGCCGCCGGCAGCGACAACAGCGAGATCTTCGTCGACGCGCTGCGTGCGCTCTTCGACCTGCCCCACACACCGGCGGGTGACGATCTTCCCGACACGCTCCCTGACACCCTTCCCGACGCGGAGTAGCCACCGTGCCCGCCCCACTGCGGGTGGCCACCCGCGGGAGCAGCCTTGCTCTGGCGCAGACCCGGTTCGTTCTGGCTGCCCTCGACCTTGCTGCCTCTGAGCTTGCTGCCTTCGACGGGGCGGCTGAGCCGCTCGTCGTCGAGACCACCGGCGACCAGCGAGCGGACGTACCGATCCACTCGATGGGTGGAACCGGTGTGTTCGTCAAGGAGATCGAAGAGGCCCTCCTCGACGGACGGGCCGACGCGGCCGTGCACTCGGCGAAGGATCTTCCCGCCAGCGGTGCCCGACGGCCTCGTGATCGCTGCCGTACCCGACCGGGCCGACCCCCGCGACGCCCTCGTCGGAAGCACGCTCGAGGGGCTCCCGACAGGCGGGCGCGTCGGTACGGGATCGGTGCGCCGCCGCAGCCAGCTCGCCTCACGTCGTCCCGACCTGACGTTCGGGAACCTCCGCGGGAACATAGGGACGCGCCTCGAGCGCGCGGTCGACTTCGATGCCGTCGTTGTCGCCGCCGCCGCACTGGATCGACTCGACCGGTCCGACGCCGCGTCGGAGCGACTCGACCCTCACGACATGCTCCCGCAGGTCGGACAGGGTGCCCTGGCCGTCGAATGCCGAGCCGGTGACGACGCGACGAGAGAGGCGCTGTCGGCCATCGACGATCCGGCGCTTCACACCGTCCTCGACGCCGAGCGGGCCTTCCTCGCCGAGTTGGGCGGTGGCTGCAACCTCCCCGTCGGAGCGTTGGCCGAGGAGGCGAGCGACGGTACCATCACCCTGCGGGCGCTGCTGGCCTCCCTCGACGGGCACATCGTGGTGCGCACGGAATGCTCGGGTACCGATCCCGAGGTGATCGGCGTCGAGGCGGCACAACGACTCCTGCACGACGGCGGCCGACGGATCCTCGACGACGCAGGACTGGAGGTTCCGGCGTGAGCGTCGCTCTCGTCGGCGCCGGCCCGGGCGACCCCGGCCTCCTCACCCTGCGGGGAGCCGAGCTCCTGGCCGACGCGGAGGTCGTTGTCTACGACCGACTGGCCGCGCCGGCTCTGCTCGATCTGGCACCGCCCGACGCCGAACGGATCTTCGTGGGCAAGGCACCGGGCGACGTGGCCATGACCCAGGACGCCATCAACGAGACGCTCGTCAGGCTCGGTGCGGCCGGAAAGCGGGTCGTGCGCCTGAAGGGCGGCGACCCCTTCGTGTTCGGACGCGGCGGTGAAGAGGCACAGGCACTCGAACGCGCCGGGATCGAGTTCGAGGTGGTGCCGGGCATCACGTCGGCCATCTCCGCGCCCGCGTACGCCGGAATCCCCGTGACCCACCGTGGCCTGTCCACGCACGTCACGGTCGTGACCGGCCACGAGGACCCCGAGAAGGGACGGACCGACGTCGACTGGGAGGTGCTCGCCGCGGCGGGGGGCACGCTCGTGATCCTCATGGGTGTCGGGCGCCTGGAGGAGATTGCTCGACGTCTGGTGGCGGGCGGCCGCTCCGGGGACACGCCGGTCGCCGCGGTGGCCCGCGGGACCCGTCCCGACCAGCAGACCCGCCGCTCGACTCTTGGCGACGTGGCCGAGGGCGGACTGTCCGGTCTGTCGCCACCGGCCGTCATCGTCGTCGGCGACGTGGCCGCTCTGGATCTTTCCTGGTTCGAGAAGCGGCCGCTGTTCGGGCGCACCGTTGTGGTGACGCGAGCGCGTGAGCAGTGCAGCGGCCTGCGCCGTCGGCTCGAAACCCTGGGAGCCCGCGTCGTGGAGCTTCCGACGATCCAGATCGATGATCTGCCGTTCGAACTTCCGGAGCTGACCGACTACGCGTGGATCGTTTTCACGTCGGCCAACGGTGTGTCAGCTTTCTTCGAGCGCGGGCTCACTGCGTCGGGCCTCGACGCTCGTGCTCTGGCGGGATCGAAGGTGGCGGCAATCGGCCCGGGTACTGCCGATGCACTGGCGCAGCGCGGCGTGGTGGTCGATGTGCTACCCGAGCGTTTCGTCGCCGAGTCGCTGCTCGAGGCACTGCCTTCGAACGGTTCCGGAGCGCGCGTGCTGATTCCCCGGGCCGAGCAGGCCCACGATGTGCTCCCCGAAGGACTTGCCGAGCGTGGCTTCGACGTCGACGTGTTGGCCGTCTACCGCACGACTCGTGTCGAGCCCGACGCCGCGGATCTGGATGCCGTCCGCAATGACGAGGTCGACTGCGTCACGTTCACATCGTCATCCACGGTGTGGAACTTCCGCGACGCAGTCGGCGACCTCGGTGATGCCAGCCCCGCCGTCGTGTCCATCGGTCCTGTGACCTCGGCCACCGCCGAACAGGCCGGCCTCCCGGTCACCGTCGAGGCGGCAGAGCACACCATCGACGGCCTCGTCGCCGCCGTGTGCGACCTGCTCGGAACGAAGCGCTGAACGCGAGTCGGCGCTAGCTCGGGTTCTCGCCGCGGATGGTCGTGTGCGCGGCCGTCACGGCGTCGATGACGTCGCGGGCGGCGAATGCTCCCGCCAGGGAGACGCCCACGTCGGCGATGGCCAGAATCCACATGACCGCGGTCGAGAACAGGGCGCCGACCACCACGCCGATCGTCAGCACGCTCATGGCGATGTACAGCAACCACCAACGCAGGATGAGCGGCTGCGCCGGATGGCCTGCGGGCATGGCGTCGACCATGGAGCGGTACGGCCACCAGAAGTTCACGATCGGGATGAGGAATCCGGCCACACCGAGCCCCGGCCCGCGTTTGGCGGGAAGGCCGCTCTCGGCGGCGACCGTCAGCGCCCGGTAGAACCAGATCAGGAAGACGATGCCGACGGCGAGAAGCAGCATCGACGCGACGTTGCTGATCAGCGACACCGTCGGGTTCCCGCCGGAGACCCCCGAGATGTCGCCCGAGTCGACGGACTCGCGGAAGGTGTCGCCCAGTTCCTGGAACAAGAGCGCGCTCGTGACAGCCGAGGCCGCCTGGGCGACGCCGCCCCACGGCATCAGACCGCGTGCCCACCGCGCCGACGCACGCTCGGCATCGAGGCTCGCCGCGGGTGCGGGGCCGGGCGGGCCCGTTGGGACGGATCCGGCGTCGGAACGGTGGTGGGTCCACTCGGTGCCGTCCCACCACCGCTTGGGCGACTCACCCCAGGGGTCGTCGTACCAACCCGGTGGCGGCGGCGTCGGCGAGGGCGGTGGCCCGTTCTCGGTCACGTCCAGAGCCTAGAGGTCGGCCACACGAGTCCCGGTACGCTTGGGGGCAATGGGCTTCCCCGAACAACGTCCCCGGCGCCTTCGCCGCACGGCCGCGCTTCGACGCCTCACGGCCGAAACGCAGGTGCAGCGCGGCGATCTCGTGGCACCGCTGTTCGTCAAGGAGGGGATCGACGCCCCCGAACCCGTGAAGTCACTACCCGGGATCCTCCAGCACACGGTCGAGAGCCTGCGCAAGGAGGTGCGCGCGTTGGCCGATCTCGGCGTTCCCGCTGTCACACTCTTCGGCGTTCCCGCGGCCAAGGACGCCGTCGGCTCCGGCGCCGACGATCCCGACGGAATCGTCCAGGTGGCGCTACGTGAACTGCGCGACGAGGTCGGCGACTCCCTCGTCCTGATCGCCGACTGTTGTCTCGACGAGTACACCGATCACGGGCACTGCGGCGTGCTCGACGACGATGGGGAGATCGACAACGACGCCACGCTCGAACGGTACGCCTCGACGGCCGTCGTGCAGGCCGACGCCGGCGCCGACGTGATCGCACCGTCGGGGATGATGGACGGCCAGGTGGGGGCAATCCGGGCGGCACTCGACGCAGCGGGCCACGACCAGCGCGCGATTCTCGCCTACTCGGCCAAGTACGCCTCCGCGCTCTACGGACCGTTTCGCGACGCCGCCGAGTCCGCGCCCGCGTTCGGCGACCGCCGCGGCTACCAGATGCAGCCCGCCAACGCCCGGGAGGCTCTCGAGGAGACGGCCCTCGACATCACCGAAGGTGCCGACATGGTGATGGTGAAGCCGGCGATCGCCTACCTCGACGTGTTGAGCGACATGCGCGACGCCTTCGACGTTCCCGTGGCCGCGTACCACGTGAGCGGTGAGTACGCGATGGTGCACGCGGCCGCCGAGCGGGGATGGATCGACGGCCCCGCCGTCATGCTCGAGCACGTCACCGCGATCAAGCGAGCGGGTGCCGACTTCATCCTCACCTACGCCACGCGCGACCTGGCCGAACGTCTCGAGGGGTGAGCGATACACCGTTCGACCGTCCGCGCCGGGTCATCCCCGGTGGCGTGAACTCGCCGGTGCGGGCCTTCGGGTCCGTCGGCGGCGAGCCGGTCTTCGTACGCAGCGGGCAGGGGGCGTATCTCACAGATGTGGACGGCCGCCGCCGCCTCGACTACGTGCAGTCGTGGGGCGCGTCGATTCTCGGCCACGCCGCGCCCCACATCGTGGAGGCTGTCCAGGCTGCGGCGGCCGAAGGTACGTCCTTCGGCGCCCCGACACTTCGTGAGGTGGAGCTCGCCGAGGCCATCGTCGAGCGTGTGCCGTCGGTCGACGAGGTCCGTCTCGTCAACTCCGGTACGGAGGCCGGCATGACAGCGGTGCGCCTCGCCGCGGAGCCACGGGTCGGCCGAAGCTCCTCAAGTTCGCCGGTTGCTACCACGGCCACGTCGATGCACTGCTCGTCGAGGCCGGGAGCGGCGTGGCGACACTCGGTCTTCCCGGGTCGGCCGGTGTGACTGAGGGCACCGTCGCTGACACCGTCGTCGTCGGATACAACGACGTCATAGCAGTCGAGGCCGTATTCGACGAGCACGGCGACGATCTCGCTGCCGTTCTGGTGGAACCCGTCGCCGCCAACATGGGGCTCGTCCCGCCCGCCCCCGGCTTTCTCGAGCAACTCCGGGAGCGCTGCGACGCGAGCGGCTCGGTCCTCGTGTTCGACGAGGTGATCACGGGCTTCCGGCTGGGCCTCGGTGGAGCGCAGGAGCGATTCGGTGTCAGTCCTGATCTCACGATGCTCGGGAAGGTGATCGGAGGCGGGCTGCCGCTGGCCGCGATCGGGGGCAGGGCCGACCTGATGGATGAGCTCGCGCCGCTCGGCGACGTGTACCAGGCAGGCACACTCTCGGGAAACCCGCTGGCCACCGCCGCGGGCCTCGCCGCGCTCGAGGGCCTGAACCCCGACGCGTACGCCCGGCTGGAATCGAGTGTCGCACTGCTCTGCGGCGGGCTCACCGAGGTCTTCGAGGCGGCGGGCGTGGCGGCGCAGGTTCCCCGGGTCGGCACTCTGGCAGGGCTGTTCTTCTGCGATGGTCCGGTGACCGATTTCAGCACGGCCCGGGCGGCCTACCACGACCGCTACGCGCGGCTACTTCCACGGGATGCTCGACGCCGGGATCTCGCTCGCACCGAGTGGATACGAGGTGCTGTTCACGAGCCTTGCCCACACCACCGCCGACATCGAGCACACGATCGACACAGCGGGCGCCGTGGCCGCGACACTGGCGTGATGGTGCGCTACGAGATCGTCGCCGACAGCTCGGAGATCCAGCTCGACGCCTCGTCGAGCGTGCATCCGATCCACACATCGACCCGCGGTCTCACCGGTTTCGTGGAGCTCGACGACACCGACGGCGTGTTCAGCCTTTCGGATTCGCCCGCGGGCTCGAGTCCCGGCGAGCTCCACGTTCCGCTCGGTGAGCTGCGCTCGGGCAATCCGCTCATCGACCGCGAGACACGTCGGCGCCTCGACACCAAGAGCCACCCGGAGATCAGCGGCCTGTTGACGTCGTTGTCACACGTGGAGGGCGACCGCTATGCCGCGACGGGTTCGGTGGAACTCATGGGTGAGTCCGTCGACGTCGAGGGCGAGCTGACCATCAGCCGTGCAGAGGCGGCCGACGCCGGCGACGACACTCTGCGTATCGAAGGCGAACAGGTCTTCGATGTGCGTGACTGGGGTGTCAAACCACCGAAGCTGCTCGTGGTGAAGGTCCACCCCGACGTCACCGTCGGGATCTCGCTGGTTCTTCGCCCCTGAGCCGAGCGCATGATGCGTCCGAGACGCGCGCTATAGCGCGCGTCTCGGACGCATCAAACGGAACCGGCAGCGGTGAGCCCTACTGGTTCTCGATGTCGTCGTCTTCGAGGCGCTTGCGGCGGACGCGGTCCATCAGGAACAGACCACCCACGAAGAGGAAGCACATCACGGAGAAGAGAATGAACGCCACGTCGCCGTCCTCGGAGGCGTCGACGAGCTGTTGAGCGGAGGCCGGCGTGGCGAAGGCCAGCACGGCCAGGACGCCCAGAGTGAGAGCCTGGACCGCCTTGCACCAGTGTCGTCGCAGGATCGGTGGCAGCATCCGTGACGCGTCCGTGGCGGCATCCGTGACAGCATCGTGGCTCCTCGTTACCCGACAGGCTCGGGTTGGCGGTCGGCGTCGGCGTCGGGGCGTCGGTGGTGGCGAGCTCGGCTTCCTCGCGCTGGCGAAGCAGGTCCTGTTCACGCCAGTGCATGCTGAGCAGGCACAGGATGAAGAAGATCGAGCTGGCGCCGAACACGATCCACGGCGGTTGGCGCATCGACCCGAGGTCACGCAGCAGCACGAGTGTCTGAGTGGGCTCTCCCAACTTGCACTCCGGCTCGGGGATCGGGTCGCCCACGGGAACCTCGAGCGCCGCGGTGTCGACCGGGCACACGACCACGGCCGCGTAGTGAGGCACGTGCCAAAGGAGGTTGTCCTTCTCGCCTCCGACTTCGAAAGCGTCGACGACCAGGTAGTCCGCGGAGCTCGTGAACGTGGCGAGCTCGCTCTCCTCCCCGGTGAGCGCGACGTCGGCGGCCGCCGCCAGATCTGATCTGTCCTCCTCAGGCACCTCGGTGCCGTCGGTCTCGATCGTCTGGACGGCAGCGGCTTCGGCTTTCGCCGGCTCTTCGACGACCTCGACACCCTGCCACTCGGGGATCCTGCCCTTGAGCGTGCCGAGCGGGTCGGTGTTGGTGAGCCACAGCAGCGAGAGCAGCACCATGAAGCCCGACAGCCCGCCTGCCGCGACGAGGAAGCCGAGCCGGGCACCGAGGTTGGTGCCGAGCAGCAGGTAGACCGAGCCGCAGAACAGCCCGATCGCGCACGCCACGACGAGGACACCCTTGAGGGTGGGGTTCCACAGCGTTCGCTCGCCGATCTCCTCGGACGCCGTGATGAGTAGTGCGGTCATCGCGTCAGGCTCCTAGAGGTTTCGTTCGTAGTCGACGATGGCGTCGATCTGCTCGTCGGTGAGCATCTGAGCGAACCCGGGCATCCGGCCCGTGCCGATACCTGCCACCCCGTAGGGCACCTGGTAGACGGAGCCGGTGCGGACGAACTCCAGATGGAGCGCCGGGTCGGGGAACTGTCGCGCCTCGGAGCCGTCGCGCAGGTTCGGGCCGAATGCGCCGCCACCCTGCGGTCCGGGAAGCGGCGCGGCGGCGGGGTCGAGCGGGTTGAAGTATGACCAGCCGTCGGTGTGACAGCGGGCGCAGTTGAGCTCGAACAGGAGCTCGCCATCACTGGCGATCTCGACGCGGTCGACCCACGCCTGAGCGCTCTCGAGCTGGCGCTCCGCAGACTCGAGGGCGAGCTCGGACGCCTCCACCTCGTCGAGGGTCTCGGCCGCGGCGAGTTGCGCCTCCGCTTCTTCGACGGCGACCTCGGCGTCGGTGACGGCCTGCTGCGGTGTGCTCTGGATCTCCTTGAGCTGGTTGATCGCGTTCGTGACCGCGTCGGTCGCCTCGGCGACCGTTTCCTCGGGAGCGTCGACCGGAAGAGCATCGCGGGCGACGCGAGCTTCGGCGACAGCCTCTTCGCGTTGGGCGAGTTCCTCAGGGGTCGCGGTACCGCGTAGGTCGTCGAACTGAGTGGTCGCACGTGCTTGGGCGTCTTCGGGGGAGATCTGGATCGACTCGATGTAGTTGAGGAGGTCTTCGATCGCCTGGTCGTTCTTCGCTCCCGTCGACGTGACACCGCCGTAGTCGGTACCCCACGCCGGCATCGGCGTGCCGGGGCGCCCGAACACGATGATCTGCTTGATCTGCTCACGTCCGGTGCGGTTCTCGGGGCTCTGGTCGGGATAGCGCAGGAACACGGTGTCGAGAGGGGGAGCGCTCCAGGACACCTGTGACGGTCGGCACTCGGGGTTGGCGTCGAAGTCAACCTCCCCGCCCTCGGGAGGCTCACACACGGGGTCGGGGTTCGCGATCACGGTCGTTGCATTCCCGCCGCTGCCGTCACCACCGTGGCAGTTGGCACACGCGAGGGACAGGTTTGCGTCGAAGTGTTCGCCTCCCTCGGCGGCGAAGAGAACCTGCCCGCGCTCGACCGACCGGCCGTCGAAGCCCTCTTGGGCCGCGCTCTGGCGACCCGGCTCCCGCAACCAGTAGAGCGGGAGCGCGACCGCGATGATCGCCGACGAGAGCAGCGCCCATCCCAGCACCTTCTCGAGACGACTGGTCTCGAGGATGTCGTCGTCGTAGTTCGGCGTGAGGTTCGGGGGCTTTCGGGTCGTGCGGAAGCGGGCACGGAACACCCAGATCGTCAACCCGAGGAGGACCAGGAGGTTGAGGATGATCACCAACGAGCGGAACGACGTGGGGTCGTTGACGATCTCGCTGGGGATGGACTCGGCCAGGATCATGGGGATGGAAGCCTCACTCAGACGCAGTTCGGGCCCTCTTGGCCCTGTTCGGTCGTGTCGGTGCCGATGGGCGGGCCCTGGATCACGATCCCGGTGTTGACGGTGACGTCACCAGCGGTGATCTCGATCGGGAAGCGGTCCATCCCCCGGGGGGCGGGACCACCTTTCTTCTCGCCCACGCGGTTGTACTTCGAACCGTGGCAGGGACACTCGAACCACTGCGACGTCTCGCACCACGGCACCCGGCAACCCAGGTGCGGACACTTCTGCCACAACGCCACGAGACCAGCCTCCATGCCGGGTAGCAGCGCCGGGTCGTAGACCTGTTCTGCGGCGGGGAGCGCGTCGGCGGGGTAGGGGTTGAGGAACGTGCGTGCCTCGGGGTTGTAGACCGGTGCTTTCTTCTCCTCGATCTGGCTCAGGATGTCGTCGAGGCTCCCGACGCGGATCTTCCCGCCGAAGCCACCGGCGCTGGATGGCCACAGGAACCCGATCAGCGACGCCCCGAAGGCAGCCGTGGCGAGGCCCACGAGCATCAGAGTCGACCGGTTGAAGAACTGGCGGCGCGTGACCCCGAGCTCCTCTTCGTCGATCGGCTCGTAGGCGGCGACCGTTCCCGCCGGCTTCGTGGCGATTTCGCCACTGGCTGCCCGGCGGGCTTCGTCGGCGCGTGCCCGTGCGGTGGCCGCCACTTCGACGTTGGTGCCCGCGGCCCCGGCCTCGGTGGTGCCGGCCTCGGCGGTATCAGTCGCGATGGTGTCGCCGGTGTCGGTCGACGTGTCCCGCTGTCTCGTTTCACGACTGAGGCGGCCCGTGTCGGAACGTCGGCGCGATCCGCCGAGCAGGAACACGGTGGCGGCGGCGAGCACGAGGAACACCCCGATGAGGATCGGGAGGAGCGTCGACAGGGAGAGCGCGAGTGTCATGGGTCTACAGCTCGAAGAAGATCGGGTTGTCCCACGGGAACAGGAAGTTGAATCCGGTTCCCCGGAAGAACGAGCCGATGATGACGAGCACGGCCCAGAACATCAGGAACAACGTGAACAGGGAGATGGCGAACTTTCGGTCTTCGGGCTTGTGCGACGGGTTCTTGTCGACGTAGGGGGCGAGGATCAGCAGGAACAAACCGATACCCGGGATCGTGACGCCGGCCACCATCGGCTGGAACATCGTGAGGAGTTCCTGCAGCCCCAGGAAGTACCACGGCGCCTTCGAGGGGTTCGGGGTGGCGTTGAAGTCGGCGAGGCCGAGGAGTGGGGCGCGGACAACTGCCGAGAAGATGAAGACGAGCGCCGTCATGAGCAACAGAGCGGAGAACTCGATCACGAGCAGGTGCGGCCAGGTGTGGACTTTGTCGACGGTCTGGGCGCGGGTCTGTTGGATCGACCCGGACTTGACGACGGTGAGCAGGCGCTGGGTGTGACCGCCCGGGCCGGTCACCGTGGGAGCCGGCGCCGCGGTGGCGGTGGCCGTGGCGGCTCCCGCACCTGCGGCGGCGGGCGCGGCCGCACCGCCGCCGGCGTCGGGGTCCTCACCCGCGAGCGATGCGCGGCGACGCCGCGAGCGTTCCAGAAGATGAGCGGGGACCCCGGATTTCTCGGAGGCCTCCTCCGACGCGGCCGATGCACCACTTCCCGCGGCGGGTGCGGCCTCGTCGGAAGCCGCGGGCGCGGCCTCTTCGGCGGCGCCTCCCGTGTCGGCTTCGGGCGCTGTTTCTCCCGCGGCCTCTCCAGCGGCTTCTCCAGCGTCCTCTGCAGCGCTGTCGCCCTCGTCGTCGGTGGGCAGTCCGAGTGCCTTACGGCGCTCCTGGCTGCGCTTGAGGAGATGTTCGGGTATGTCGGTCATGGGTGCATCGGCCTACAGAGGTCCGGAGATTCCGCCGTCCTTGCGGACGCGCCAGAAGTGAACGGCCATGAAGATCACGATCGTGAACGGTAAGAGCAGCACATGCAGGACGTACCAGCGCAGCAAGGTATCGGTTCCGATCTCCTTCGAACCGAGCAAGACGAAGCGCACCTCGCTTCCGAACACGGGGGTGAAGCCCATCATGTTCGTGCCCACCGTCACCGCCCACAGCGCCAGCTGGTCCCACGGGAGCAGGTAGCCGGTGAACGAGAGCAGAAGGGTGAGCATGAGCAGAACGACACCGATCACCCAGTTGAATTCGCGCGGCGCCTTGTACGCGCCGTGGTAGAAGACGCGGCTCATGTGCAGGAACACCGACAGCACCATGAGGTGCGCCGCCCATCGGTGCATGTTGCGAACGAGCGAGCCGAACGTGACCGCGGTCTCGAGAGTCTGGATGTCGTTCCACGCCTGTACGTCGGTGGGCCGGTAGAAGAACATCAGGAAGATCCCGGTCACCGTCAGCAGCATGAACAGGAAGAACGACAGACCGCCGAGGCAGAGCGTGTATGAGACCTTCACGGCGTGCCGCTTCACCTTCACCGGGTGGAGGTGGTACAGCACGTTGTTCATGATCACGTAGGAGCGGTTCCGGGGGCTGTCGGTGTAGCCCTTCCGGTAGATCGAGCCGGGACGGAAGATCGACGTCCACGCCTGCGACTCGCCGATCTTGCCGGGGATCTCGCGGGCCTTCTCGAGGATCCTGCCCCCTCGGCCGTTCCCGTTTCCGCTTCCGTTTCCGTTCGCCACGTCGACGTCCTTCGTCCTTAGAACCGCAGGCCGTAGCTGTAGCCGTGGCGGTTCGTGCGGGTGTGCGGGTCGCCGTCGGCGATGTCGGGGTTGAGCTTGCCGAGGATGATCACGCCGGTGGGGCAGCGGTCGACGCAGAGGGCGCATCGGGTGCACACGTCTTCGTCGACGATGAACGCCACATGGTCACGCGGGTCTTCGCCCGGCTGTTCGGTGTTGATGGCGTCCGCGATGGCGTCGACCCTCACCATGTGGATGCACTTCCACGGACAGATGTCGACGCAGCCCTCGCAGAGGATGCACTCGGCCTGGTCGATGTGCAGGAACTGCTTCGGCTTCACCGCCTGCGTGAGGTAGCTCGGGTCGACCTCGGCGAGCTCGTAGTCGGTGACGAAGTCGGGCATCGGAGGGTTGGCCTCGGTGCGTGCCACGGTCAGACCTTCTTCGTGACGGGCCGGCCGTATGCCGACGTGGCCGATGTGGCGGACGCAGCTTCATCGGAGCTGCCACCGCCCTTTTCCTCGGCTGTCTTGCGATTCTGCCACATGACGAACATGACCACGTTGGCGACGAGGAAGAAGACGTAGATCAGCACGGCGACGATGTCGCGTGCCACGGCCTTCGTCATCGTGATGGGGTACGTCTCGAGCAGGACGTTGGCTTCGTCCCAGCGCAGGTACGCGTTGGAGAAGATGATCCACTCACTGGGGACCACGCCGTAGGCGAGAAGGAACAACGCGAACACCAGCACGGCACCGGCCATGTTCTGCGCCCAGGTGGTGGGCTTGTCCGAACGTGGCACCGTGAGGATGTAGCCCGTGAGCAGCACCATGAGCCCGAGCGTGATCGTCGTGGCGATGAGGAGTCGGCCGGCGTCGTCGAGCCACGGGGGGGTGAGGCCCCCCACGTGTGTCACGAGTGCCACCAACCCGCCCTGCACAGTCGGCCTTTCCACGTCTCAGGTCTCGGGAGCCGCGATCCCCGGAATTCTCACCGTCTACGATCCGATGACTACCACGCTACGCCGGAGCGCGACACAGCGGCATATCGGGGTACGGCCACGATAGATCGTGGATCCGGAGGCTGTGGGACCATCGACGTCCGCCAGACCCGTCAGCGATGGAGTCGGTTCACCATGGAGCATCGCCGCGACGTGTTGGTGGTCGGCGCTGGTCCCGCCGGCGCCTCCGCGGCGTACTGGCTCGCCGACGCGGGTCACGACGTCCTCGTCGTCGAGAAGAAGAGATTCCCGCGCGAGAAGACCTGCGGTGACGGCCTGACACCCCGGGCCGTCCACGAGCTCGATCTCATGGGGCTCACCGGTGAGCTACGCGACTTCCACCGCTACGACGGGCTGCGCGCGATGGCCCACGGCATCACCCTCGAGATGCGGTGGCCCGAGCACCCCGAGTTCCCCGACCACGGCTACGTCGTCCGTCGCCGTGAGCTCGACGAGCTCGTGGCGGGCCAGGCTGTGAAAGCCGGCGCCACCATGTGGTCGGCCGCCGAGGCCACCGAACCACTGGTCGAGAACGGTCTCGTCACGGGTGCGGTGATCCACCATCGTGAGGCGGGCACTCACGAGACTGTTCGGGCCCGGTATCTCGTCGTGGCCGACGGTGCCAACTCCCGGTTCGGCCGGGCACTCGGCACCGCCCGCGACCGGGCGTATCCGCTCGGGATGGCGATCCGCGGGTACTACCGCAGCGACATGCATGCCGACCCCTGGATCGAGAGCCACCTCGACATACGCGACCGCGACGGCGAGCACCTACCCGGCTACGGCTGGGTCTTCCCGGTCGCCGACGGCACGATCAACGTGGGTGTGGGCCTGCTGTCGACCTACGCCGGATGGAAGACGATCAACACGAGTCGCCTGATGGAGGCCTTCGTCGAGACCGCTCCCGACTACTGGGGGATCGACCCGTCGACCTCCTGCGGGCCTCCCACGGGGGGCAAACTGCCCACCGGTTCCTCGGTGATGCCGCGCACCGGACCGACCTGGCTGGTGATCGGAGACGCCGCGGGCTCGATCAACCCCTTCAACGGTGAGGGGATCTCCTACGCGTACGAGACGGGCCGGATCGCCGCGGGGTCCCTCCACACGGCCCTCGTCACCGGTGACGGCCTGGCTCTGTCGGGCTACACCGAGGAGATCGACCGACGCTTCGGTCTCTACTTCAAGACGGCGCGCCTGTTCGTCCAGGCGATCGGCAACCCCGCGGTCATGCGGGAGCTCACCCGGGTGGGGATGCGGTCACGGCCTCTCATGGAGTGGGTACTGCGGATCATGGCCAACCTGTTGCGTCCCGACGAGATCGGCCCGGCAGAGGCGGCCTACGCGACCCTCGCCCAGATCGTCCGGGTGGGGGGTGTCCGCTAGATTCGCCCACCAGAGGGAGCCGGGTCCGGGGACGAGGGGAGAGCGCGTCGTGGTGGAGTACCTGCCCATCCTGATGATGATCGGCCTCGTCGCCCTCTTCGCCGGCGGCTCGTTCTTCGCCTCGAGTCTGCTGACGCCGTATCGCCCCACGTCGGCGAAGTCCGCCCCCTACGAATGCGGCATCGTTCCGGAGACCGAACCCTCGACCCGCTTCCCCGTGCGCTTCTATCTCGTGGCGCTCGCGTTCATCGTTCTCGACGTGGAGATCGTCTTTCTGTATCCGTTCACGCTCGTGTTCCGCGACCTCGGGTTCGGCGGAATCGTGGCGATCGCCGTGTTCCTCCTCGTTCTGCTCGTGCCGTTCGCATATCTCCTCTCGGTCGGGGCGCTCGAGTGGGGTCCGCGCCGTAAGTGGAGCAGCGAGGCGGGTGCTCCCATGCAGCGCCTCACGGTGATGCAACGACTCTCCGAAGCGCTCGCCGCTCGCGACAGCCGGCTCGACCCGGATGACGGTGCTGGTGACGGTGCCGGCGACGGTGACGGTGACGGTGACGCCGAGCCGGTTCCGGGGAAGGCCGCCTAGTGCCTCTCGACTCGATTCCCCACAACTTCCTCACCGGGCGTCTCGAAGACCTCGTGCGCTGGGCGCGTCGGCATTCGGTGTGGCCCGCCACGTTCGGCCTCGCGTGCTGCGCCATCGAGATGATGGCGGCGGGTGGCGCGCACTACGACATCGCCCGGTACGGCATGGAGGTGTTCCGCCCGAGCCCGCGCCAGGCCGACCTCATGGTCGTGGCGGGGCGCCTGTCCCAGAAGATGGCCCCGGTGCTGCGCCAGGTCTACGACCAGATGGTCGAGCCCAAGTGGGTCATCTCCATGGGCGTGTGCGCGAGCACGGGTGGCATGTTCAACAACTACGCGCTCGTGCAGGGCGTCGACCAGATCGTTCCCGTCGACGTCTACGTGCCCGGATGCCCGCCGCATCCCGAGACGTTCCTCCAGGGAATCCTCACCGTGCACGAGCAGATCCGTACCGGCGAGCTTCTGCGGCGACGCGAGGAGCGGGGTGGTGGAGCCGGGATCCACATCGAAGAAACCCACGTCCCGGCGTGAGCGTCGAGACTCCCCGGCCCGATGACGGTGTTCCCGACGACGACGTGGCCGCCGCGCTCGTCGAGCGCTTCGACTCGGCGGTGTTCCACGACTCCCACGGTCAGGCGGTCGTGTATCTCGACCGCGACGACTGGCGTGACGCCGCCACGTTCCTGCGCGACGAGCAGGAGTTCACACAGTGCGTCGACGTCACGGCCGTCGACCATCTGGTCGATGACACGCGACTGGTCGTCGACGGAGTCGAGCCCGAGCGGTTCGAGGTCGTGGCCAACTTCCTCTCGCACGAGCGCGTGCGACGGATCCGCACCATCACCCAGGTGCCCGCCGACGCTCCGACGGTGGCCAGCCTCACCGAGGTGTTCCCGGGGGTGAACTTCGCCGAACGCGAGGTCCAGGATCTGCTCGGCGTCGTGTTCGAGGGGCACCCCGACCCGTCGCGCCTTCTGATGCCCGACGACTGGGTCGGTCACCCGCTGCGCAAGGACGACCCGCCGAGCCACGTTCCGGTCACGTTCAAGGAAGACCCGGGCCCCCGATGAGCGACAGCGCCCGCGACGCCGATGCAACCGTGACACGCGACGAGCTCCACGAGGTGGAAGACGAGTTCGCGCGCGAGGTCGCCGCCGGCGAGAAGCGTGAGGACGCGCGCCTTCTGCATCAGACCGACGAGGCCGATCAGGAGATGGGCCAGCGCTCCATGACCGAGGTCGTGCTCACCGGCGGGCCCTGGCCCGACGACGACGACACGATGATCGTCAACTTCGGCCCCCAGCACCCCTCCACGCACGGCGTGCTCCGGGTCATGGTCGAGCTCGACGGCGAGCGGGTCCTGCGCGTCAAGCCGGTCATCGGATACCTGCACACGGGCATGGAGAAGACCGCCGAACAGCTCACCTACGTGCAGGGCGGTACCAACGTCACGCGCATGGACTACGCGTCGCCGCTGTCCAACGAGCTCGTGTACGCGCTCGCCGTGGAGCGTCTTCTCGACCTCGAGGTTCCCGAACGCGCCACGTGGATCCGGATGTTGATGGCCGAGCTCAACCGGATGGCGTCGCACCTTCTCTTCCAGGCCACGAACGGGCTCGATCTCGGCGCGCTCTCGATGATGCTCTACGGGTGGCGCGAGCGCGAGATGGTGCTGCGCTTCATCGAGAAGGTCACCGGCCTTCGGATGAACACCAACTACATCCGTGTCGGTGGCGTGGCCGCCGACCTGCACGACGGTTGGGAGGACGACGCTCTCGAGCTGTGCGACCTCTTGGAAACGAACCTCCCCGACTACGAGGCGCTGCTGGTGGAGAACCCCATCTGGCTCGAGCGCATGGTCGGCGTGGGCGTGCTCTCCACCGAAGAGGCACTGTCGGTCAACGCCAGCGGCCCGATCCTGCGCTCCACGGGCTTCGGCTGGGATCTGCGCAAGGCCGAGCCGTACCTCGCGTACGACGAGGTGGACTTCGATGTCGTCTACGCGCAGAACGGCGACTGCTTCGACCGCTTCCGGATCCGGCTCTACGAGATCTACGAGTCGATCAAGATCGTGCGTCAGTGCGTGGAGAAGATGCCCGGCGGCGACTACCGCGCCGACGACCTCAAGGTCACGCCACCACCCCGTGCCCGGATCAACGAGTCGATGGAGGCGTTGATCCACCATTTCAAGCTCTTCACCGAAGGTTTCCGTGTGCCTGCGGGCGAGACGTACGTCGCCATCGAGTCGCCGCGCGGGGAGATCGGCTGCTACATCGTCTCCGACGGATCCGGCAAGCCCGCGCGTCTCCACATCCGCGGACCGTCGCTCAACAATCTCCAGAGCATGGAACCGATGCTGAAGGACACGATCATCGCCGATGCCATCGCCGTGATCTCCAGCGTCGATCCGATCCTCGGTGAGGTCGACCGCTGATGGCGTTCACGGCTCCGAACCGCGCGCGGCGAGAGAGATCGTCGAGCGCTACCCCTTCAAGCGCTCGGCGGTGCTTCCGCTGCTGCACCTCGCCCAGGACCAGGACGGCTGGGTGACGCCCGAGGCCATGGAAGAGGTGGGCGAGCTCGTCGGCATCAGCGCGGCGCAGGTGCTCGGTGTCTGTTCCTTCTACACGATGTTCAAGCGCGAGCCCGTCGGCGGTCTCGTCGTCTCGGTCTGCACCAACGTCACATGTCTGGTTCGCGGCGGCCCGGAGCTCTACGAAGCGCTCCGTGCGCGCTACGCCTCCGACGACGACGTGTTCGTCGAGGAGGTCGAGTGCCTCGCGGCATGCGACACCGCTCCGGTCATGCAGGTGAACTACGACTACCACTCCCGAATGACGCCCGAGACCGCCGAGACGGTCATCGAGGAGTACAAGTCGGGTAACCGCACGCGTCGCGGAATCTCGGGCGGTCGCATCGCCGTTGCCGGGAGCGACCGCTGATGGGTGAAACCCGCATCGTCACGAAGCGCCTCCGCGATCACCCCGACGACTCGTGGACCCTCGAGCGCTACCTCGCCACCGGCGGCTACGAGTCGCTGAGCAAGGCGTTGCAGATGACCCCCGCCGAGATTCGCGAAGAGCAGGTGAAGGCCTCCGGTCTGCGTGGCCGTGGCGGCGCAGGCTTCCCGGCCGCGACCAAGTGGTCGTTCCTCGGCGACGAGGTCGACCAGCCGCGCTATCTCGCCTGCAACGCCGACGAAGGTGAGCCGTCCACCTTCAAGGACCACATGCTGATCGAGGGCGACCCCCACCAGTTGGTGGAGGGGATCGCCATCGCCGCCCGGTCGATCCAGACGAAGAACGCCTTCATCTACATCCGCGGGGAGTTCGCGCTCGGCGCCGACCGTCTCGATCAGGCTGTGCGTGAGGCCTACGAGCAGGGGTGGCTCGGGACGAACATCAAGGGATCCGGCATGGATCTCGATGTCGTCGTGCACCGTGGAGCCGGTGCCTACATCGCCGGTGACGAAACCGGGCTTCTCTCCAGCCTCGAGGGAGAACGCGCGATGCCGCGCGTCAAACCCCCGTTCCCCGCCGCCGAGGGGCTCTACGCCTGCCCCACGGTCGTCAACAACGTCGAGACCCTCTCCACCCTCCCGGCGATCATCGACAAGGGGGGCGAGTGGTACGGGAGCCTCGGCGTCGGTAAGTCCACGGGCACCCGCGTCTTCTCCGTCTCCGGCCACGTCGAGCGTCCGGGGAACTACGAGGTCGAGCTGGGCATGACGTTCCGCGAGCTGCTCTACGACCTCGCCGGAGGAATACCCGGTGGACGCGACCTGAAGTTCTTCATTCCCGGCGGAGCGTCGTCGCCGTGGCTGATGCCGTCGCACCTCGACGTTCCCCTCGACATGGACGTCGTGCAGAACGACTACAAGTCGATGCTCGGCTCCGGGGCGATCATGGTCTACGACGAGACGGTCGACCCGCTTCTCGTGGCGTGGCGGCTCGTGAAGTTCTTCGCCCACGAGTCGTGCGGCAAGTGCACACCGTGTCGTGAGGGATCGGGCTGGTTGGAGAAGGTCCTCTACCGGATGTCGCACGGCCAGGGACGCGCGGAAGACATGGACCTCCTGCTCGACGTGAGCGACAACATCGTCCCCGGTCTCAACGCCCCCTTCGCGCAGACCACGATCTGCGCCCTGGGTCCGAGCATCGTGTCGCCGATCGTCAGCCTCGAGCGGTTCTTCCGCGACGAGATCGTCGAACGCTTCGGCCGACCCGAGGTCAGGGCGGGCGAGGAGCCACCCGCGGTTCCGTCCGGTCCCACGGTGCCCGTCAGCTTCCCCGCGGGAGCCGGCTCGTGACGTCGGTTCCGATCAGCCAGTGGCCGTCGGCGCACACCTATTCGATGCCCAAGCCCAAGGGCCCCGACGAGGTGACGCTCACGATCGACGGCAAGGTGGTCACCGCGTCCAACGGAAGCGCTGCTCATCACGGTCGCCGAGGAGCACGGCACCTACATCCCGCGCTTCTGCTACCAGGACCGGATGAAGCCCGTCGGGATGTGCCGGATGTGCCTCGTCGAGGTCGAGGGAATGCGCGGTTTCCAGATCAGCTGCGCCACGCCCGTCGCCGACGGCATGGTGGTTCACACGAACTCCGAGTCCGTGAAGAAGGTCCAGGACGGCATCCTCGAGTTCCTGCTCGTCAACCACCCCCTCGACTGCCCGGTGTGCGACCGCGGCGGGGAGTGCCCCCTCCAGGACCAGACGTTGGCGTTCGGGCCCGGGGAGTCGCGCTTCGTCGAGGAGAAGCGGCACTTCGAGAAGCCGGTCCCGATTTCCGACCTCGTGATGCTCGACCGGGAACGGTGCATCCAGTGTGGGCGCTGCACCCGCTTCGCCGACGAGATCGCAGGTGACCCGCTCATCGACTTCGGGGCCCGGGGGATGCACACCGAGGTCATCACCTTCCCCGACGAGCCGTTCTCGTCCTACTTCTCGGGCAACACCGTGCAGATCTGCCCCGTGGGTGCACTCACCGCGCAGCCCTACCGGTTCAAGGCGCGGCCGTGGGACCTCGAAACCGTCGAGACGTCGTGCACGACGTGCTCGGTCGGGTGTCGAGGGGCACTCCAGTCGACGAGCAACCGGCTCGTGCGCCTGCTCGGCGTCGATTCCGAGCCGGTGAACCACGGATGGCTCTGCGACAAGGGACGCTTCACGTACGAGCACGTCGACTCCGACCAACGTGTCACCGAGCCGATGCTCCGTCGTGACGACGCGCTCACCCCGGCCACCTGGCCGGAGGCACTCGACGCTGCGACGAAGGGCATCAGCGACGCTGTTGCCACGCATGGTGCAGCGTCGGTGGCGGTCCTGGGCGGGGCGCGCGGGTCGAACGAAGACGCCTACAGCTGGGCGCGACTCGCCAAAGGCGTGATCGGCACCGACAACGTCGACGCGCAGCTGGGCGACGGTCTGCCGGCCGAGGTCGTGCTCGGCCTGGAGCGCGCGGAGATCGCCGACCTCGACACGGCCGGCGCCATCGTGTTGGCGGGTCCCGACCTCAAAGAGGAGCTGCCGGTCCTGTATCTGCGGGTCCGCCGCGCCGCCGAAGACCTCGGTGTTCCCCTGATCGACCTCTCCAGTCGTGACAACGGGCTCACCCGATACGCCGACGTGGTGGTGCGTCACGCACCCGGTGCGCTCGGAACGACGGCCGAAGAGCTCGTGGCGGCGGTCGCGGCGGCGCCCTCTGACGGGCCGTCCGACGGACCGCTCGGTGAGGCGGCGACGCTGTTGCGGGACGCCGAGGCGCCCGCTGTTGTCGTGCTGGGACGTCCCTCGCTCTCCGAGTCCACGGAACCCGCCGAACTGGCGGCTGCCGCCTTCACGGCACTCGACGGCACACGTTTTCTCTCCGCGCTGCGTCGCGGCAACGTCCACGGCGCTCTCGAACTCGGCCTGGCGCCGGGGTTCCTGCCGGGTCGTGTCACCGCCGAAGACGGAAAGGCGTGGTTCGACGCAGCCTGGGGTTCGACCCCCGACGAGCCCGGCCTCGACGCCGAATCCATCCTGCGCGCCGCGGTCGACGGCCGTGTGCGCTGCTTGATCCTGCTCGGGGCCGACGTCCTCGCCGACTTCCCCGACGGCCAGCTCGCGCGTGACGCCCTGGCAGCCGTCGACTGGACCGTGGTGGTCGACGCTTTCGAGTCCGACAGCACCCGTCACGGCGACGTGTTCCTTCCCACCCCGTTGTGGGGAGAGAAGGAGGGTACGACGACGAATCTCGAAGGTCGCGTGCAGCGCCTCGGGCGCAAGGTCACGCCTCCCGGCGTCGTCATGGACGACTGGCGTATCGCCGTCGAGCTCGCTCTCCGCCTCGGCTCCGACTTCGACATGCTCGACATCGACGAGGTGCGCGACGAGATCTCGGCGGTGGCCTCGGCGTTCCGCGGAGCCGACGCAGCCCTGCTGGCCACCGCGCGCGACGGCATCGTCCTCCCCGCCCGCGACCACCTCGACGACGTCGTGTTCGGGCCCGGCCGTCCGGCCGGGGTGTCGTGGGAGCCGCTTCCCTCGGGAAGCGACGCCGCCCCGGCTCCGGTGGCCGACGAGCCCGACGAGCCCGACGAGCCTGCCGCGCCCGACGAGCTTCCCGAACCTCCCGCCGTGTACCGCTGGGACGGCACCACGGCCCGACCCGAGATCCCGAGGCGTGACAGTTACGCGCTGCGACTCGTCGTCGGTCGGTCCCTCTACGACGCCGGGCGCGCCACAGCCCTGTCGGGTTCGCTGGCGGCTCTCGCCACCGACACTGCGTTGCGGATCCACCCCACCGACGCCGACCGCCTCGGCGTCGCCGACGGAGACCGGGTCAAGGCCACGAGCGAGCGAGGCGTGAGCGTGCTCGAGGTGCGCCCCGACGCAGCCACACCCGCCGGCACGGCGTTCCTGGCCTGGAACCAGCCCGGTGAACGTGGTGCCTCCGAGCTCATCGCCGCCGGTGAAACGGTCACCGATCTGCGCGTGGAGACGATCACATGATCCTGCTCCAGGTTCCGCCCGCCCCGGTGCCTGTTCCGGGAGGTGCCACCGACCCCACCGCCACCGTGAACGATCCCAGCGCATTCGTCGGCGATCCTCTCTGGGCCGACGGGGTCGACGCCACCGCGATCCTGATCGCTCTGGCGAAGGTCGTCCTCGTCTTCGTCCTCGTTCTCGTCTCGGTGATGCTCTACGTCTGGTTCATGCGCCGCGTGATCGGGCGCATGCAGAACCGGCCGGGGCCGAACAGGGCAGGCCCGTTCGGCATCCTCCAGACACTGGCCGACGGGGTGAAGCTCTTCTTCAAAGAGCACATGATCCCCGACCGCGCCGATCGGCCCGTCTACCTGTTGGCGCCCTACCTGTCGATCATCCCGGCGTTGCTCGCCTTCAGCCTGATTCCGATCGGCGGCGAGGTCACCGTCTTCGGCAAGACCACCTACCTCCAGGTCGCCAACCTCCCCATCGGTGTTCTGTTCGTTCTCGCCATGTCCGGCCTCGGGCTCTACGGCGTGATGCTCGCCGGGTGGTCGTCGGGCTCCAAGTACCCGTTGCTCGGTTCGGTGCGTGCCTCTGCCCAGCTCCTCAGCTACGAGGGGGCACTCGGACTCGCGATCGTCGGGGTCCTGATCCAGGCCGGCACGCTCTCCACACGCGCCATCGTCGACGAGCAGGGTTGGACGGGCTGGGGCTCGGTGGTCGGCGACTGGTTCTGGCTCCCCGCGCTGATCCCGTTCGTGATCTTCCTCATCGCGGCGATCGCCGAGACGAACCACCCTCCGTTCGACCTCGTGGAGGCCGAACAGGAACTGGTCGGCGGATTCCACACGGAGTACACGGGCATCCGTTTCGCGATCTTCTTCCTCGCCGAGTTCATGAACGTCATCACACTTTGCGCGCTGGCGGTCACGCTGTTCCTCGGCGGCCCGGCCGGTCCGCACATCGAGTTCGCATCGTGGCTGTGGCCGATCGTGTGGTTCACGCTCAAGCTCTGGCTCCTCCTGTTCGGCACGGTGTGGATCCGGGCCTCGCTTCCGCGCATGCGCTACGACCAGTTGATGGGGCTCGGCTGGAAGTACCTGATCGAGATCGCGGTGCTCTGGGCTCTCGTGGCGGTCACGGTCGTCGTGGCCCGCGAGGAGAACTGGAACCTCTGGATCGCCGTACCGATCGCCGCGGCGGTGGCGCTTCTTGCCTACGCCGTCCTGTGGGCGTCGATGTCCAAGAGCGAAGACCTCGAGAGCGCACCGGGGGAGGTGCGCTGATGGGACGCTTCAGCGGCTTCGGCGTCACGTTGCGCCAGATGTTCAACAGAAAGGTCACGACCGAGTATCCGGAGGTCAAGCGGCTGAAGCCACCGCGTGTGCACGGACGCCACGTCCTCAACCGCTACGAGGACGGCATGGAGAAGTGCATCGGCTGTGAGCTCTGCGCCGGCGTCTGCCCCGCCAAGTGCATCTACGTGCGCGGCAAGGACAACCCGCCCGACGACCCCGTGTCACCGGGGGAGCGCTACGGGTTCGTGTACGAGATCAACTACCTGCGCTGCATCCACTGCGATCTCTGCGTCGAGGCCTGCCCCACAGAGGCGATCACCGAGACCAAGCTCTTCGAGTTCGCGTTCACGAACCGCGACGACGCCATCTACACCAAGAGCGAGCTCCTCGTCGACGACGACGGCCGGGCCCGGCGTCAGCCGTGGGAGTACTGGACCGGCGGCGAGGACGACCACACGAGCGAATGGATGCGTGCCACGTCTCCCTCCGGACAGGTCGAGTACGAGGGTCGCGTCAACTGGTCGGGCGAGCTCGGTTTCGGTGTCCGTCCCCCCGAGCGTGGCCAGACACGCGGTCAGGAAGAGGAAGCCTGATGGAGGCCATCGTCTTCTTCGTCTTCGCGGTCGTCGCCCTGGCAGGAGCGCTCGGCGTCGTGCTCGTGCGCAACCCGGTGCACGCCGCACTCTCGCTCGTGGCGACGCTCATCAGCGTCGCCGTGTTCTTCCTGCTGTTGGAGGCTCAGCTCCTCGCGGGCGTTCAGGTGATCGTCTACGCCGAGCGCGATCGTCGTTCTCTTCCTCTTCGTCATCATGCTGCTCGGCGTGGATGAGTCGATCTCGCTCGACGACCCCCGGCCGTACCAGCGGCCTCTGGCGCTGGGCTTCGGGTTCCTGTTGCTCGCCGAGGTGCTGTTCCTCACCGGTCAGACCTGGGTCACAGGCCTTTCTTCCCTCGAGAACGGCCTCGGACCCGAAGCCGGAGGCAATGTCGAAACCGTCGCACGCAGCATCTTCGGTGACTACCTCTGGCCGTTCGAGATCACGGCCATCCTCCTGGTGATCGCGGTGGTGGGTGCGGTCGTGCTCGCCCGCCAGACCTTCGCCGGTTCCCCGGTCGTCGACGAGAAGCAGCCCGAGGGATCGGCGGGGGGGTCGACGTGACCATCACTCCCGACTACTACCTCGTGTTGGCGGCGATGATCTTCACGATCGGCGCCATCGGGTTCCTCGTTCGCCGCAGCGTGCTCATCATGTTCATGTGCGTCGAGCTGATGCTGAACGCCGCCACGCTGTCGCTCGTCGCGTACGCGCAGGCCCTCGACAACATCAGCGGGCAGACCATCGTGTTCTTCGTGCTCGTCGTGGCCGCCGCGGAGGTTGCGGTCGGCCTCGCCATCATCGTCGCCATCTTCCGGCGCAAGCGCGGTGCCACCGCCGACGACATCGATCTGTTGAAGGGCTGAGCATGACGGCGCGCGATGTCCTCGAACTGATCTGGATCGTCCCGCTGCTTCCCCTGCTCGGGTCCGTGGTCCTGCTCTTCTTCGGTCACAGGTTCTTCCGGGAGCCGCGCGCCGGGTGGTTCGCCGCCGCCATGGTCGGCGCGTCCTTCGTCTGGTCGGTCGTGTCGTTCTTCGCGCTGTGGAGCCTCCCCGCGGACGAGCGACTCCAGATCTCCACCATCTACGAGTGGGTGCCCGCCGGCGCCTTCGAGGTCAATCTCGGCTTCCTCGTGGATCCCCTCTCGATGACGTTCATCGTGTTCGTCACCGGCGTGGCGACCCTGATCCACGTCTACGCCATCGGCTACATGCACGGCGACGGTCGTTTCACGCGGTTCTTCTCGTATCTGAATCTCTTCGTCACCGCGATGCTGGTCCTGGTCCTCGCCGACAACTTCCTGCTCACGTTCCTGGGCTGGGAGGGCGTCGGCGTGGCGTCCTACCTCCTCATCTCGTTCTGGTACGAGAAGGAGA
The DNA here is from genome assembly GCA_963704035.1 of uncultured Actinomycetes bacterium. Taxonomy (GTDB): domain Bacteria; phylum Actinomycetota; class Acidimicrobiia; order IMCC26256; family JAOSJL01; genus JAOSJL01. The sequence continues at coordinate 1,314,792 of CAVPGR010000004.1, forward strand.
AGAACGCGGTCGCCGGCCAAAAGGCGTTCATCGCCAACCGTGTGGGCGACGTCGGCCTGATGATCGCCATGTTCCTGATCGTGGCGAGCGTGGGCACCCTCGAGTACGTCCCCGGACTCGCCGCGGCACCGGGCCTCGCCGAGGGCACCGCCACCGCCATCGGCCTCCTGCTGCTCCTCGGAGCGGTGGGCAAGAGCGCGCAGATCCCTCTGTCGATCTGGCTCCCCGATTCGATGGCGGGCCCCACTCCCGTCTCCGCGCTGATCCACGCCGCCACGATGGTGACCGCGGGCGTCTTTCTCATCGCACGTGCCTACCCGTTCTTCGAAGCGAGCGGGGGTGCCGCGCTCACGACGGTGGCGTGGGTCGGCGCCATCACCTGCTTCCTCGCGGGTTCGGCGGCGACGGTGCAGCTGGAGCTGAAGAAGGTCCTCGCCTACTCCACGATCAGCCAGATCGGCTACATGTTCCTCGGCCTGGGTGTCGGCGCCCCGAGTGCCGCCATCTTCTTCGTGATCATGCACGCCTTCTTCAAGGCGTCGTTGTTCCTCGGTGCCGGATCGGTGATGGAGTCCAACGCCGACAACCAGGACATGCGCGTGATGGGCGCCTTCCGCAAGTACATGCCGATCACCGCACTCGGGTTCATGGCGGCGTGGCTGTCCATCTCGGGGATCTTCCCCTTCGGCGGCTTCTGGTCGAAGGACGACGTGCTCGAGAGCGCGTTCTTCGCCGGTGGCTGGTCGAACAAGGCCGTGTGGGCGATCGGGACGGCGTCGATCTTCCTGACCGCCTTCTACATGACCCGCCAGGTGTGGATGGTCTACTTCGGCAACGAGCGATTCCAAAAGGGCGTCCCCGTCGTCTCGGGCGGCTCCGACGACGACGCCCCGGTTGACACAGAAGACCCTCCGGTCGAACCACAGGACCTGGCCGCCGAGGTGGCCGTCGACCTGCTCATGCCCGTCGATCCGGAGCCGCAACTCGACGGACCGCCGAAGGAGCGGACTCTGGTGATGACGGTTCCCCTGGCGATCCTGGCGTTCCTCGCCACGATCGGCGGAATCATCAACCTGCCCTTCAAGTCGTTCGAGAACCTCGACAAGTGGCTGGAGCCGGTGTTCCCGAGCACGCCGCCGATCCACGCGCCATCGTTCCTGGCCGGTTTCTCGCTCAGCATGTTCGCTCTGGCGATCGCCGTCACGAGCATCTTCGTGGCCCGTGCGATCTACCAGCGCGGCCTTCCCGGCCACACCGACATCCTGCCCGAGAAGCTGGGGCGCCTCGGTGTGGTGCTCGCCAATGCTTTCTACCTCGACCGTCTCGTGTCCTGGTTCGTGCGACGCCCCGGACGGTGGTTCGCCGACGAGCTCGCCGGTCCGGTCGATTCGGTCGGAATCGACGGGGCGGTCAACGGGATCGGCCGGATCTTCATCTGGGCCAGCCACAAGGTCCGGCGCGTCCAGACGGGGGCCGTACGCAACTACGCGCTCGCCGTACTCATCGGCGCCGCCGTGATCCTCGTCTACATGGTCTGGCGGGTCTTCTAGATGATCGACTGGCCCGTCCTCACCGCCATCGCGCTGACGCCCGCCCTCGGCGCGCTCCTCGTGCTCTTCACGCCCGAACGGCGCCCGGAACTGGCCCGCGGCGTCGCGTACGCCACGACCGCCGCCACGGCCGGGCTCACCCTCTTCATGCTGTGGAACTTCCAGACGGGCGACGGCAACTTCCAGTTCGTCGAGAGTTACTCGTGGATCCCCGAACTCGGAATCAGCTACACGCTCGGTGTCGACGGCATCAGCCTCTTCATGATCGTGGTGACCGCGCTGCTGTTCCCGATCGGTCTGCTCGCCGCGCAGCCGCTGCGCTACCGCGTCAAGGCGTACATGTTCCACTTTCTCCTGCTCGAGACCGCGATCATGGGGATCTTTCTCAGCATCGACCTGATTCTGTTCTTCGTGTTCTGGGAACTGCTGCTCGTCCCGATGTACTTCCTGATCGGCGGGTGGGGACACGAGCGTCGCCGGTACGCGGCCGTGAAGTTCTTCCTCTACACGATGGCCGGATCCGCCATGTTCCTGATCGCGATCCTGTCGCTGGCCTTCCTGCACCAGGCCGACACCGGGATCCTCACTTTCGACTTCCAGACGCTCATGGAGTGGAACGGACTCGCCCGCACCACCGAGACCTGGCTGTTCCTCGGGTTCTTCATCTCGTTCGCGATCAAGTCCCCGCTCGTGCCGTTCCACACGTGGATGCCCGACGTCCACACCGAGGCGCCGACGTTCGGCTCGGTGATCCTGGCCGGCGTGCTGCTCAAGATGGGTGCCTACGGGTTCCTGCGCTTTTCGTTCAGCCTCTTCCCGGAAGCCTCGGTCGATCTGGCTCCGCTGCTGTTGACCCTGTCGGTGATCGGGATCCTCTACGGAGCGATCGTGGCGTCGGTGCAAAAGGACCTGAAGCGACTCATCGCGTACTCGTCGGTCGCGCACATGGGCTTCATCATCCTGGGAATCTTCTCGTTGACGACGATCGGTCTCGACGGCGCGTTGTTCAACATGGTGAGCCACCCGCTCACCACCGGCGCGCTCTTCCTTCTCGTCGGCATGCTGTTCGAACGTCGCCACACGCGGCAGATCTCCGAGCTCAAGGGCATCTGGAACGTGGCGCCGATCTTCACGGCGTTCTTCCTGGTCGCCACGCTCGCGGGTATCGGCGTTCCGGGCTTCTCCGGATTCATCGGTGAGTTCCTGGCCCTGTTGGGGACCTTCCTCGTGGAGCGGCCCTACGCCATCATCGCCGCCGTCGGTGTCATCTTCGCCGCGGTCTACATGCTGTGGGCGTTCCGCCGGGTCTTCACGAACGACGCCGACGAACCCAACCGGACTTTTCCCGATCTCAGCGTGCGCGAGATCGTCGTCGTCGCACCGCTTCTCGTGATGAGCCTGTTCCTCGGCCTCTACCCGAAGCCCGTGCTCGACCGTGTGGAGCCCACCGCCGAGGTCGTGATCAACCACTTCGAGGAGCGCACCGACTACCGCGAGCCCGACGTCAACGTCGAGATCGTGAGTACCGAGGAGAAGGACGCCGCTCCGGGATGCCGAGGGTGAGGAGCACGAATGACTGAGCTCACCACTCCCGGCATCGAATGGCTGGCTCTGCTCCCGATCCTGGCGGTGGCCGGGGCGGGCATCGTCATCGTGCTCGGCCGCGCCCTCGCCAAGCGCTCACCGGGCGTCTACGCCGCGTCGGTGTTCACCGCGTTCGTCGGCGTCGTCGGCGCGCTGCATTTTCACGGTCTACCAGTGGATCCAGGTCCAGAACGACGGGGCGTACCTGACGTTCGGGCGCATGGTCGCTCTCGACGGCTTCGCCGTGTACCTCTCGATCGTCATCCTCATCGCCACGTTGCTGGCTCTGATGGTCTCGGCGGGTTTCGTGAAGCGCGCGCAGCTCGAGGGGCCCGAGTACCTGGCGTTGCTGTTGTTCTCCTCGGCCGGTCTCCTGCTCATGGCCACCGCCAACGACCTGATCGTCGTCTTCATCGCCCTCGAGGTCCTCTCGATCCCGCTGTACGTTCTCGCCGCACTCGACCCCCGTCGGGCCGAGTCGCAGGAAGCCGGCCTCAAGTACTTCCTGCTCGGCGCGTTCTCGTCCGCGATCTTCCTCTACGGCCTCGCCCTCGTGTTCGGAGCGGTCGGCTCCACGAACCTCACGACGATCACGGAGTTCTTCTCCAACCGGGTGCTGCTCGACAACGGCGTGCTTCTCGCCGGAATCGGCCTGCTCATCGTCGGCCTCGGCTTCAAGTCGGCCGCCGTTCCCTTCCACATGTGGGCGCCCGACGTCTACGAGGGCGCCCCCTCGCCGATCACGGGTTTCATGGCCGCGGCCGTGAAGGCCGGAGCGTTCGCGGCGTTCCTACGGGTGATCGTCGGGGCGTTCAGCCTCCAGCGCAACGACTGGCGCGGGATCGTGTGGGTACTCGCGGTGCTGTCACTGGCGGTGGGCTCGATCGCCGCGCTCACGCAGTCCAACGTGAAGCGCATGCTGGCGTACTCGTCGATCAGCCACGTCGGATACGTGCTCATCGGCGTCTACACGGCCACCACCGACGGCGTGGCGGCGGCGCTCTTCTACCTTCTGGCCTACACCTTCATGGTGACGGGCGCCTTCACCGTGATCACCCTCGTGAGCGGCGCCGAGGATCGGCTCCATTCGATCGACGACTACAAGGGCCTGGCGCGGCGAGAACCGCTGCTCGCCGGCGTGTTCGCTCTGATGCTGCTGGCCATGGCCGGTGTGCCGCTCACCGCCGGGTTCGTCGCCAAGCTGATGGTCTTCCAGGCCGCCGTCGACGCGGAGGACTACGTGATCGCGATCATCGGTGTGATCGCTGCGGTGATCGCCGCGTTCTTCTATCTGCGCGTCGTCGTCGCGATGTACATGGAAGGCGACGAACCCGACGACGAGGCGCCCGAAGCGGCGCCGGCGGGAACGCTGCTCACGAGGACCCGTACCCGCGTCGACGTGGGTGCCGGGCTGGCACTGGCGATCTGCGTCGTGGCGGTGCTCGCGATCGGGATCCTCCCGAACGAGTTCTTCGAGTTCGCGCGCGACGCCACGCTCTACTTCCTGCTGCCCACGCCCTAGGGACAGGCGCACCTCAGCCGGCGAAGCGCGGGCGATCGCCCCACACGCGCTCCTCCAGGGAGCGGCGCAGGAGCTTGCCCGTCGGGTCGCGGGGCACGGCGTCGACGAATTCGACCGAGCGGGGCCTCTTCTCCCCGGCGAGCGATGCGCGCGCCGCGTCCTCCAGCGCCTCGGCGACCTCGTCGGGATCGGCACCCGAAGCCAACGCGACGAAGGCCACGGGCTGTTCCCCCCGGAGATCGTCGGGGCCCGCCACCACGGCCAGGTCGGCGATTCCGGCCACACCCGACAGCGCCGCCTCGATCTCCGCCGGGTACACGTTGACCCCTCCCGTGACGATCACATCCGAGGTCCGGCCGGTGATGAACAGGTACCCGTCGTCGTCGAGCCACCCGCGGTCGCCGGCCGTGAAGGCGTCACCGACGTGCGCGCGCTCGGTCTTGGCGTCGTCGTTCGCGTAACGGAACGCCCGGCCCGTCTCGTACTCGAAGTAGACCTGCCCCTCTGTCCCGGTCGGCACGTCGTGCCCATCGTCGTCGAGCACGCGGATGCGTTGACCCTCGATCGGACGTCCGACGGTTCCCGGCCGCTCCAGCCACTCTTCGGCGGTCGCGAGAGTGAGCCCGCCTTCGGAACATCCGTAGTACTCGGTGAGGATCGGACCCCACCAGGCGATGATGCGTCGCTTCAGTTCCTCCGGGCACGGTTCCCCGCCGTGCACGACGGTCCCGAGCGCGCCCGGATCGAAGGCCGACCGGACCTCGTCGGGCAGCGCGAGCACCGAGCGGAACTGCGACGGGACCCAGCTCGACGACCCGACACCGTCACCGAGCGCCTCCAGCGCGTCCTGCGGCTCCCAGCGGTCGAGAATCCGCATCGGCGCTCCGGCGGCCAGAGCCGACAGGCCGAACGAGAGCGGGGCGCCGTGGAACAGGCGCGAGACCACGAGGTGCGGCGCATCCACGGGGAGGCCGAGCAGCCGGGCCCATCCGGCCGAGCGTGGGAACGACTCGCAGAAGGGAATGTCGAGGTCCCTCTGCCGCGCGACTCCTTTCGGACGACCCGTGGTGCCGGACGTGAACGACATCCTCCAGCCGCCGAGCTCCGCCGGGAGGGGGGCGGCGTCGAATCCGGCGACCCAGGCGTCGAAGCTCCCGCCGCTGCCGAAGCCGGTGCCGAGATCCACCAGCGCCACCCCGGCCCGAGCGGCGGCTGTCCGGCCCGGGTCGGTGTCGGTGATCACGACGGTGCTGCGGGCGTCCTCGAGAACCCGGCCCACCTCGTCGGGCGTCCAGCTGGTCTTGAGAGGCGTGAGCACGGCTCCACAGCGCAGGGCCCCCAGCAGCACCTCCACGAACTCCACGCGGTTCGTGGCCACGAGCGCCACGTGGTCGCCCGGAGCGACCCCGAGCGCCCCCAGGCCCCGCCCGATGGCGTTCGTGCGCTCCTCGAGGTCACCCCAGGTGCGTGAGACGCGGTGATCGCGTACGGCCTCGTCGCCGGGTGCCCGGCCGCTCAGGTCCGCGAGCGTGGGGGCGGTGGTGGGCATCCGGTACATGGTGTCGCGCAATAGGCGATCGAGGAAAGGCCGCTCCTATACTGCGGCGCGTTCCGCCAGCCCAAGGGCAGGGAGGGTCCGCGCGTGACGAGGTACTACCAGTCCTACATCACGGTCGCGGTCTTCATCGGTGCCGCGTTCGTCATGGTCGCCTTGATGCTCGGTGTCGGACGGCTGATCCGCCCGACGCGCCCGCAGGCCGACAAGTACGTCACGTACGAGTCCGGCGTCGACCCCATCGGTGGGTGGGGCCAGGCGCACATCCGCTACTACATCTACGCACTGCTCTTCGTGATCTTCGACGTGGAGGCGATCTTCATCTTCCCCTGGGCCGTGAACCTCGAATCGTTCGGGACGTTCGGGCTCATCGAGATGCTCGTGTTCATCGCGATCCTCGCTGTGGGCCTGCTCTACGCATGGCGGAAGCGGGTGCTGCGGTGGGCCTGATCGACTCGGGCAAGACGCCCAAGCCGCTGTCCTGGTTGCTCAACTACAGCCGGAAGTACTCGCTGTGGATGTTCCAGTGGGGCCTGGCCTGTTGCGCCATGGAGATGGCCGCCGCGCTCGCCGGACCTCGCTACGACATGATGCGTCTCGGCGTGATCCCGTTCCCGGCGAGCCCCCGCCAGGCCGATCTGATCGTGATCTCGGGCACCGTCACCGACAAGATGGTTCCGTCCGTCAGGCGTCTCTACGAGCAGATGCCCGACCCCAAGTACGTGATCTCGATGGGGTCGTGTGCCAACTGCGGCGGCCCCTACTGGGACTCCTACTCGGTCACCAAGGGAGTCGACCAGATCATCCCCGTCGACGTCTTCGTGCCGGGGTGCCCCCCGAGGCCCGAGGCTCTGCTCCAGGGAATCGTGTTGCTGCAGGAGCGCATCCAGAACGAAGACATGGCCGAGCGCTGGCGCGGTGAGCACTGGCGCGGGGAGCCGATCGTCGTTGACGCCTGACGAGGACGCGGACATGGCGACCGACGCCGCCGACACCGATGCCGCCGACGACCGAGGCGGCCGACGAGCCCGCGCCGGCCAGTCCTGCCTATGAGGAGCTGGCCGCCCGCATCGACGAACTACTCGGCGACGAGGTCATCGAAGCCGCCCACAACCACGGCGACTACGTCGTGCGGGTGAAGCCCGACGCGTGGCGCCATGCCGCGGAGGTCGCGCACGAGCACCTCGCCTGCGACTATCTCTCCTTCGTGTCGGGGGTCGACTGGGCGCCCACGCCCCGCGAAGGTGGCGACGCACCCTCCGCTCCGGTTCAGCCCCAGGAGACGACCCCCGGGGTCGCGGGCGGTGCCGGTCGCTTCCAGGCGTTCGCCCACGTGGAGTCCACCAGTCGGAAGTGGGGCGTCACCTTCAAGACCGACGTCGACGAAGCCGATCCCCGCGTGCAGTCGTGGGTGGGTGTCTACGCAGGCGCCGACTGGCACGAGCGTGAATGCTGGGAGATGTACGGGTTCGTCTTCGACGACCATCCGTCGCTTCGGCCGCTCTACCTTCCCGCCGAGTTCGAGGGTCACCCGTTGCGCAAGGACTTTCCGCTCACCGCCCGCAACGTGAAGCCGTGGCCGGGCCTCGTCGACGTCGAGGCGATGCCCGAAGACGCAGAAGAAGAAGAGGGGGGCGACGCGTGAGCGCCGGCGGCCCCACCAGCGATCCCACCACCGGTCCCACCACCGGTCCCACCACCGAGGTGCCCGAGATCGAGGTCGAGCCCGGCGCGATGCACCACCTCGCGGACGCCGCCGTCAACGTCGAGCTCGACACCGGCGACATGGTCCTCAACATCGGGCCGCAGCACCCCGCCACGCACGGGACGCTCCGGCTCGCCGTGCGCCTCGACGGTGAAAGGGTCGTCTCGGCGGAGCCGGTCATCGGCTACATGCACCGTGGCTACGAGAAGCTCACCGAGTACCGGTCCTACCCGCAGGTCACGACGCTCATCAACCGCATCGACTGGCTGTCGAGTTTCGCCAACGAGGTTCCGTTCGTCGAGCGCGGCCGAGCAGATCATGGAGCTCGAGGCCCCGCCCCGGGCGGTCTACATCCGCACGATCCTCACCGAGTTGAGCCGCATCTCCACCTTCATCCTGTTTCTCGGCGAGATGGGCCTCCAACTCGGCGCGCTCACGCCGGCGTTCTACGGCTTTCGCGACCGCGAGTACGTCCTGAACCTCATCGAGGGGGCCACGGGTGGTCGGTTCCACCCCAACTTCAACCGCATCGGTGGTCTGAAGGACGACCTGCCCTGGGGATGGATCACCGAGACGCGCGGCGTCATGAGCAAGGTGCTCTCGGCCTGCGACGACTTCGAGGATCTGCTGGTCGGCAACGAGATCTTCGAGTCCCGCAGCCGTGGCGTCGGGATCATCCCCGCCGCCGTGGGTGCGGCCTATGGCGTGTCGGGCAGCAACCTGCGGGCCTGCGGCGTCGACTGGGATCTGCGCCGCGACGGAAAGCCCTACCTGGCGTATCCCGAGCTCGATTTCAAGGTCTGGACGCACCCCGACGGCGACTCGTTCTCGCGGTACTGGGTACGCCTTCAGGAGACACGGGAATCCGTGCTGATGGTTCTCCAGATGCTGGACCGCATCCCCGACGGCCCGGTGATGACCAAGGTCCCGCGCATCATCAAGGTGCCCGAGGGTGAGATCTGGGTCGAGACCGAAAACCCCCTCGGCCAGATGGGCTACTACGTCTATTCCAAGGGAGCGCTCGGCCCCTTCCGCACGAAGATCCGCTCCGCGTCCTTCTCGAACGTCTCGATCTTGCCGTGGCTGCTGCGGGGCGTGTTCGTGCCCGACATCGTGACGATCCTGGCCTCGCTGTACTTCATCCTCGGGGACATCGACCGGTGACTTTCCTCGCCATCGAGGTCGGCTGGGGGTTGACCCTGGGGATCAAGGCGCTGATCGTCATGTTGTTCGTGCCGTTGGCCGCCCTGATTCTCGGCTACACGTTCCTCCTCAAGATGATGGCGCACATGCAGAGCCGCGTCGGTCCGATGGACCCCGGCGGCTACCACGGCTGGTTCCAGCTCATCGGTGACGGTCTCAAGTTCGCTCAGAAAGAAGACGTCATACCCGCCCGTGCCGATCGAGCGGTCTTCGCTCTCGCTCCCGCCATCGTCGTCGCCTCGACGTTCCTCATCTTCGTGGTCGTACCCACGGGGCCCGACCTCGTCGTGCGCGATCTCGACGTGGGTGTGTTCTTCGCACTCGCCGTGTCCAGCCTCTCGGTCATCGGCGTGCTCATGGCCGGGTGGGCGAGTGCCAACAAGTACGCGCTGCTCGGAGCCCTGCGAGCCACAGGTCAGCTCATCGCCTACGAGCTCCCGCTGCTGCTCGCGGTCGTCGGCGTGGTGATCCTGGCGGGAACGATGAACCTCCAGGGCATCGTCGCCGCGCAGGCCGACGGGTCGATCTTCGGCGTCGGATTCTTCGGCAACCCCTACATCTTCACGCAGTTCGCCGGCTTCGCCCTGTTCCTCGTGGCGGCGCAGGCCGAGCTCAACCAGACGCCCTTCGACATGCCGGTCGCCGAAAGTGAACTGATGGGCGGGTTCATGGTCGAATACACGGGCTTCCGGTTCCTGTTCTTCTTCATCGGGGAGTTCGGCACGGCGTTCGCCTTCGCGGCGTTGGCCGCCACCCTGTTCCTCGGAGGTTGGGCGGTGCCGGGGATCGACGGGGGGCTGGCCAACCTGCTCGGGCCCCTCGTGTTGTTCGTCAAGACGATGGCGGTGGCGTTCTTCATGTTCTGGGTCCGCTTCACGTATCCCCGTCTGCGTGAAGACCAACTCCAGGCCCTCGCCTGGAAGGTCCTCATCCCCGTCGCCCTCCTCAACATCGCCATCACCGGCGTGCTGAAAGTAGCGGTCTGATGAACAAACCCAAGCTTCCGGGGTTCATCACAGGTCTCGGTGTCACGTTGCGGACGATGTTCCAGCCGACGGTCACCACGCACTATCCGCACGAGAAGGAAGCTCCTCCTACACGCGCGCGGGGCGTCATCGCTCTCAAGGAAGAGAACTGCACGGTGTGCATGCTGTGCGCCCGTGAGTGCCCCGACTGGTGCATCTACATCGAGGGCCACAAGGAGAAGCGTCCGCCCCGCCGTGAGGGCGGAAAGCCGCGGTCGGTCAACGTCCTCGACCGCTTCAACATCGACTACGCGCTCTGCATGTACTGCGGAATCTGCGTGGAGGTCTGCCCGTTCGACGCGCTCTTCTGGAGCCCGGAGTACGAGTACTCCGAGCCCAACATCGCATCGCTGCTCCACGAGAAGTACAAGCTCGGCGAGTGGATGGACACCGTCCCCGAGCCCGAGCCCCTCGAAGCAGGAGCAGACACGTAACCGTGGTCGCCCAGACGGTCGCCTTCGGGATCATCGCCGCCGCCATGGCGGGCGCCGCCATCGGCGTCGTGCGTTCGAACAACGTCGTGCGCGCCGCGCTCTACCTCATCGTCGTGCTCGCCGGGGCGGCCGCCCAGTTCATCCTCCTGGCCGCCGAGTTCGTCGGCTGGGTGCAGGTCCTCATCTACATCGGAGCGGTGGCCGTGCTGTTCCTGTTCGGGATCATGCTCACCCGGGCCCCGATGGAAGGCGAGCCCCAGGACAACGACCAGCGTTGGCCGGCACTCGTCGTGTCCGTGTTCGTCCTCGGCGTCCTCGTCGCGTTGCTGGTCGACGCCTTCGGCGCCCAGGAGATCGAGCTCGTGGCCCCCACCACCACCGCCGAGATCGGCGACTCGATCTTCCGGAACTTCGTCGTTCCCTTCGAGGTCGTGTCGATGCTCCTTCTCGGGGCTCTCGTCGGCGCCATCGCACTGGCGCGCAGGGACTGACGCCATGGAACTCAACCTCTTCCTCATGCTCGCCGCCTTCCTGTTCTGTACGGGGATCTACGGCGTGCTGGCACGCCGCAACGGCGTGCTCGTGCTGATGTCGGTCGAGCTCATGCTCGTGGCCGTCAACATCAACCTGGTGGCGTTCGCCGCCTTCACGGGTGCCATCGCCGGCCAGGTCTTCGCGCTGTTCGTCATCACGATCGCCGCCGCCGAAGTCGGCGTCGGGCTCGCGCTCGTCCTGCTCGTCTACCGGAACCTGCGCAGCCCCGACCTCGACAAGCTCGACTCGCTGAAGGGCTGACGACGATGCTTCGCTACGCCTGGATCATCGCCTTCATCCCGACCCTGTCGTTCTTCCTGATCCTGTTCTTCGGGAAGCGCATGCCCAAGGGCGGCTCCGAGATCGGCATCGCCGCACTCGGCGCGTCGTTCGTCCTCTCGGTGGTCGCCGCGGTCCAGTGGATCGACCGTGTGGGCGCGGCCGAAGGCGGCGACGGTGGCGAGGGCGGTCACGCCGCGGGAGCCCTCGGCCAGGCGTTCCACGTCGCCGAGGAGGCCGGTCACACGGTCGTCGAGCCGGTGCTCGCCTCGGTGTCGTGGTTCACACTCGGCGGCGTCGACATCCGGGCCGGCACCATGATCGACGGCCTCTCGGTGATGATGCTCTTCGTCGTCTCGCTGGTGTCGCTGCTCGTGCACATCTACTCCACGAGCTACATGGAGGGCGACCGGCGCTACACCTTCTTCTTCGCGGGGCTCAGCCTGTTCAGCGCCTCCATGCTCACGCTCGTCATCTCGGGCAGCACCCTCCTTCTCCTCGTCGGCTGGGAGCTCGTGGGTCTGTGCTCGTTCATGCTCATCGGGCACTGGTGGGAGGAGGGCGCCAACTCCGACGCGGCGCTCAAGGCCTTCTTCACCACCCGCACCGGCGACATCGGTCTGATCATCGGCATCGTGATCCTGTTCTTCGGCGCCGGTGGCACGTTCGACATCCAGACCATCAACGAGATGGCCGTCAACGGTGAGATGAGCCAGACCGTCCTCACGACGGCTTCGGTGGCTCTGCTCATCGGCATCATCGGCAAGTCGGGCCAGTTCCCGTTACACACCTGGCTGCCCGACGCCATGGCCGGGCCCACACCGGTTTCGGCGCTGATCCACGCCGCCACGATGGTGGTCGCCGGTGTGTTCCTCGGCGCCCGGCTCTACCCGGTCTTCTTCGAGGGATTCCACATCGCCGACGGCGGTCTGAACGCCATGGCCGTGATCGGCGGCATCACCGTGATCATCGGGGCGGCACTGGCGTTCGTGCAGAACGACATCAAGAAGGTCCTGGCCTATTCGACGATCTCGCAGATCGGCTACATGGTGATGGCCCTCGGGGTGGGCGCCTGGCTCGCCGCCGTGTTCCACCTCTTCACCCACGCCTTCTTCAAAGCCGATCTCTTCCTCGGTTCGGGATCGGTGAGCCACGCGGTCCACACCTTCGACATGCGCAAGATGGGCGGGCTGCGCAAGGTCATGCCGCACACCTTCTGGACGTTCATCATCTCGTCGTTGGCGCTGGCCGGGTTCTTCCCTTTGGCCGGCTTCTGGTCGAAGGACGAGATCATCAACACCGCCGGAAAGGCCGACTACGACTTCTTCCTGGTCGTCGGCCTGGTCGGTGCGTTCATGACGGCGGCCTACATGACGCGCTGTGTCTGGCTCACGTTCTTCGGCGAGTACCGCGGGGCCGAGCACCCGCACGAGTCGCCCAAGGCGATTCTCGTGCCGCTGTGGATCCTGGCCGTCGGCGCGGTGTTCGCCGGGTTCCTCAACGCCACGGCGTTCGACATCCACAAGTTCACCGAGTGGGTCGAACCGACCTCCGCGTTCCCCGAGGTCGTCGTGCCCGAGTTCTCGGTTCCCCTCGCGGCGTTCTCGTTCCTGGTCGCCGCAGCGGGTGTCGCTGTCGCCGGGGCGTACTACGTGTACGGGATGGGCCCGCGCGGGCTCACGGAGCGCAACGCCTCGGCTCGCGCCGGCTACACGTTCCTCGAGAACAAGTACTACCTCGACCATCTCTACACCGACCTCGTCGTCGGTTCCATCAAGGGGCCGATCGCGCGCGGCACCTACTGGTTCAACCAGAACGTGATCGACGGTGTCGTCAACGCCGCCGGCACGGGAACCCGGCGTGTGGGCCGGTTCACCTACGACGTGATCGACCAGAAGATCGTCGACGGCGCGGTGAACGAGATCGGTGCCGCCACCGACGAAACCGGTGGTCTCCTGCGTTACCTGCAATCCGGGCGCGTCCAGCGGTACGCGCTGATCCTGTTCGCAGCCGTGGGCGTGCTCAGCCTCGCCCTTGTCTTCGCTAACTGAGGGAAACGATGAACTGGTTCGATTCGTGGGCACTCACATTGGTGACCTTCATCCCGATCGTCGGCATGGTTGTCATGCTGGTGATCCCCCGCTCGGAGGAGCACGCGATCAAGGTCGCGGCGCTCCTCACGACGGTGGTCACGTTCGGGATCTCGGTCGCGATCGCGGCGAGGTTCGAGTATGACGCCGGGGGAGGGCTCCAGTTCGACGTCAACAAGCCGTGGATCGACGCCATCTCGAGCCGCTACCACCTTGGCGTCGACGGAATCTCACTGCCGCTGCTGGTCCTGACCACGTTCATTTCGGTCGCCTGCATCATCTACTCCTGGAACCACTTCCCGAAGCCGCACACGCCCAAGGCGTTTCTCGCGCTGATCCTGCTGCTCGAGACCGGCATGGTCGGGACGTTCCTCGCCCAGGACCTGATTCTCTTCTTCGTGTTCTTCGAGATCGTCCTCCTGCCGATGTTCTTCATGATCGGTGTGTGGGGAGGTCCCAACCGCAGCTACGCCTCGATCAAGTTCTTCCTGTTCACCATGTTCGGCTCGGCGTTCATGCTGTTGGGCTTCCTGGCGATCTTCTGGCAGACCGGCACGTTCGACATCCCCGAGCTCTCGGCAATGGCCGGCGACAGCATCGTCGGGAGTACGCAGAACCTGATCTTCGCCGGGCTGTTCCTCGGCTTCGCGATCAAGGTGCCGATGTTCCCGTTCCACACGTGGCTGCCCGACGCTCACACCGAGGCACCCACGGTCGGCTCCGTGCTCCTGGCGGCGGTGCTCCTGAAACTCGGAACGTACGGCTTCGTGCGTATCGCACTGCCCGTGCTCCCCGACGCCGCCATCGACTGGGCACCGTGGCTCGGTCTGCTCGCGGTCATCGGCATCATCTACGGCGCGCTCGCCTGCCTCGCGCAGCGCGACATGAAGCGCCTGATCGCGTTCTCGTCGGTGGCCCACATGGGTTTCGTGATGCTCGGCATCGCCACGCTCACCGACATCGGCATCAACGCGGCCGTGTTCGGCATGGTGGCGCACGGCCTGATCACCGGAATGCTCTTCTTCATGGCCGGGAGCGTCGGTGAGCGCTACGGCACCCGCGAGATGTCGCGGCTGGGTGGCTTGCTCACCCAGACGCCACGCCTCGGGTGGACCTTGGGCTTTCTGGCCATGGCCTCGCTCGGTCTGCCCGGCCTCGCCGGCTTCTGGGGAGAGTTCCCCGCCATTCTCGCCGCCTACAACCCCCTGGACGCGCTGCCGCTCGAGACCTTCCGCTCCTACATGGTCATTGCGGCGATCGGCACGGTGCTGGCGGCCGGCTACCTGCTGTGGATGCTGCAACGCGTCGCCATGGGCAAGGTGAAGCCCGAGTTCGAGCAGACCGACGTCCACGACATCAACACCTCGGAATGGATCGCGTGGTCGCCGATCCTGCTGTTCGTGTTGGCGCTCGGCGTCTACCCCGCCATCATCTTCGGCGTCACCAACGACGCCGTCGTCGAGCTCACCACGAGAGCGTTCGGGGGCTGATCCGTGAACCCCCGCTTCGACTTCCACACGCTCGCACCGGAGCTGATCCTCACCGGTGTGATCCTCGTGGTGCTCGTCGTCGACCTCTTCCTCGACGAGGAAGAGAGGTGGCGCACGTCGCGCATCGCGTCGATCGGCCTGCTCGCCGCGCTCATTCCGGTCATCACGCTCGCGGTCGACGGCAACGACCGGGTGATGTTCGGCGGCGCCTATGTCGTCGACGACTACGCACTCGTCATGAAGGGCTTCTTCCTCGTGGCGGCCTGGGTGACGCTCCTCATCAGCTTCGACTACATCGGTGAGGGCGACTACTACCAGGGTGAGTTCTACTTCCTTCTGCTCACGTCCACGCTCGGCATGCTCGTCATCGCCTCGGCCCGCGACCTGATCACTCTGTTCGTGGCACTCGAGACCATCTCTCTCCCGACGTTCGTTCTCGCCGCGTGGCGAAAACACGACCCGAAATCCAACGAGGCAGGTCTGAAGTACTTCCTCATCGGCGTGTTGTCCTCCGCCGTGATGCTGTACGGGATGTCGTTCGTGTTCGGATTCAGCGGGTCCACGCTGCTGTCCGACATCAGCACCACCGTGTCGGCCGACGGTGTGGCGCCGCTGCTGCTGGTCGGCATCTTCATGACGCTCGTCGGTTTCGCCTTCAAGGTCTCGGCGGTGCCCTTCCACTTCTGGGCTCCCGACACCTACGAGGGAGCCCCCACCCCCGTGACGGCGTTCCTCTCGGTCGCCTCCAAGGCCGGCGGTCTCGTGGCGATGCTCACGTTGGTCTACGCCGGGTTCTTCGGGCGGCCCGAGGCCTGGCAGCCGGTGCTGTGGGTGCTGGCGGCTGCGTCGATGACGCTGGGAAACCTCGTGGCGCTGCGCCAGACCAACATGGTGCGGCTGCTCGCCTACTCGTCGATCGCCCAGGGCGGCTTCATGCTCGTCCCGTTCGCCGTGGCACCCGACGGGTCGGGCACCGCCGCCCTGTCGTCGTTCGAGGCGGTGGTCATCTACATGCTCATCTACGGCGTCATGAACCTCGGCGCCTTCGCCTGCGTGATCGCCATCGCCCGCCGCACCGGATCGGCCGAGCTCTCGAGCTACAACGGCCTCATCAAGTCGTCGCCCGCGTTGGCCGTCACGTTCTCGCTCTTCCTGTTCTCCCTGGCCGGCATCCCGCCGCTGGCCGGCTGGTTCGCCAAGTTCGTGATGTTCCGCTCCGTGCTCGACGCCGGGACGACCGCGGCGGTCGTGCTCGGTGTGATCGCGGCGATCAACTCCGTGATCGCGTTCTTCTACTACGCGGGTGTGTCGCGTCGCATGATCCTCGAAGACCCGGCCGAAGAGCAGGAACCCGTCGTCGTGCCACCCGCACTCAACACCGCCATCTTCCTGACGGCACTCACCACCCTCGTCGTCGGTGTCTACCCCCAGCTGTTCGCCAAGCTCGGCGAGTTCGCGGCCGGGGTCGGCTAGGGCGTGGTCCTCTTGGCAGGGCTGTTCTGAACGCAACGGTCACCGGGCGGCTCGCAGGTCGGATCGGTCGTGACGGACCGATCGCCTACTCCGAGTTCGTCGAGGCCGCGCTCTACGGTCCCGGTGGTTTCTTCACGTCCGGCGGCGGACCGGGCCGGGCCGACGGCGACTTCCTGACCAGCCCCGAGACCGGATCCCTCTTCGGTGCTCTCGTCGCGGGCGCTCTGTCCGACTGGTGGGCAGAGATGGGTTCACCCGACCCCTTCTTCGTCGTCGAGGTGGGCGCCGGCGACGGTCGCCTGGCCCGGGAGGTGTTGAGGGCATCGCCGGAGTGTGCTCCTGCGCTTCGCTATGTCCTCGTCGAGCGCTCAGAGGCCGCCCGGGCGGCGCAGGGAGAGCACCTCGCCATCGAGCCTGTCCAGCGAGGGACCGATCCTGACGTCGCTCGCCGACCTCCCCGCCGGACCGTTGACCGGTGTCGTGTTCGCCAACGAGCTCCTCGACAACCTGCCCTTCGACGTCGTGGCGCGCACCACGACCGGATGGGACGAGGTGCGCGTGGGGGTCGACAGCGCCGGCGACCTGATCGAAGTTCTCGTGAGAGCCGACGCGGTGCTCGAACACGAAGCCGACCGGGTGGCCGCAGACGCGGTGCTCCCGGCCGGTGCCGTGCTGCCGGTGCCGCGCGCCGCCGCCGCGTGGCTCGCCGCCGCAGCCGAGCTCCTCGAGAGCGGGAGGGTCGTCGTCGTGGACTACGCGGCTCCGGTCGCGGAGCTCGTCGAGCGCGGGTCGCGGGAATGGATCCGTACGTTTCGTGCGCACCAGAGGGTCGGTGATCCCCTGGCCGAACCGGGAACGTGTGACATCACGATCGACCTCCCCCTCGAGTACCTGCGGTCGGCCGCAGGCGCCGCAGGCCTGAACGTCGCCTACGACGCCACACAGGCGCAGTGGCTCCGCGAGCTGGGCATCGACGAGCTCGTCGAGGGAGGGGAGCAGGTGTGGGCGAAGCGGGCGCACATCGGTGATCTCGAGGCGCTCGCCGGGCGGAGCCGGGCCCACGAGGCGCAGGTGTTGAGCGCCGATCCCGGTCTCGGGGCGCACCGGGTTCTCGTGTTCCACAAGGGGGCTCACCCGTCGCCCGGGTAGATTCCCCCGCAGCGACGTACGAAGACCGACAACGACTCACGGAGGACTGTGATGTCCGAGACCATCGAGGGGCTTCTCGAGGAAGGCCGGACCTTCCCCCCGAGCGACGAATTCGTGGCGAACGCCCGGATCACCGACGACTCGGTACGTCGCGAGGCCGACGAGGACTTCGAGGCCTACTGGGCGGCCCAGGCCGAGGCTCTCGACTGGGAGCAGCGGTGGAGCACCGTGCTCGAGTGGGATCTGCCCTTCTCGAAGTGGTTCGTCGGGGGCAGGCTCAACGCCTCGGTGAACTGTCTCGACCGCCATGTCGCGAACGGCCTCGGCGACAGGGTCGCCTACCACTGGGAAGGTGAGCCCGGCGACACACGCACCATCACCTACGCCGAGCTCCTCGACGAGGTGTGCCGTACCGCCAACGCCCTGCGGTCCCTCGGCGTGGAGCGCGGCGACCGTGTCGCCGTCTACCTCGGCATGGTGCCCGAGCTCCCCGTCACGATGCTGGCGTGCGCCCGCATCGGCGCTGCCCACTCCGTGGTCTTCGGCGGCTTCTCGCAGGACTCGCTGCGCGACCGCATCAACGACGCCGAGGCGAAGGTCGTCGTCACCGGCGACGGATCGTGGCGCCGCGGCAAGGTCGTCGACCTCAAGGCTCAGATCGACCTCGCGCTGCCCCACACGCCCACGATCGAGCACTGCCTCGTGCTGCGCCGCACCGGCAACGAGATCGACATGGTCGAGGGACGCGACGTCTGGTGGCACGACGTCGTACCGGAACAGTCCACGACCTGTGAGCCCGAGGTGATGGACGCCGAGGACCTCCTGTACCTGCTGTACACGAGCGGGACGACCGGCAGGCCCAAGGGCATCATGCACACCACCGGCGGCTACCTCACCCAGGTGGCCTCGACGCATCGCGACGTGTTCGATCTTCACCCCGACACCGATGTCTACTGGTGCGCGGCCGACTGCGGATGGGTGACCGGGCACAGCTACATCGTCTACGGCCCGCTCGCCAACGCCACCACGAGCGTGATGTACGAGGGCACGCCCGATCACCCCGGCAAGGACCGGTTCTGGCAGATCATCGAGCGCTACGGCGTGACGACCCTGTACATGGCGCCCACGGCGATCCGCACGTTCATGAAGTGGGGCACCGAGTTCCCCGACGCCCACGACCTCACGTCGCTGCGCCTGCTCGGCACGGTCGGTGAGCCCATCAACCCCGAGGCCTGGGTCTGGTACTGGAACCACATCGGCGGCGGGACCTGCCCGGTCGTCGACACCTGGTGGCAGACCGAGACCGGCGCCATCATGCTCTCGCCCCTGCCGGGAGAGACCACGCTGAAGCCCGGCAGCGCCACGTTCCCGCTCCCCGGGATCGGAGCCGACGTCGTGGACGACGACGGCAACGCGTCACCGGTACCCGGCGGCGGATACCTGGTGCTCACGCGGCCGTGGCCGGCGATGCTGCGCGGCATCTGGGGTGATCCGCGAGCGGTACCGAAACACCTACTGGTCGCGCTTCGACGGGTTGTACTTCGCGGGCGACGGCGCCAAGCGCGACGAGGAGGGCTACTATTGGCTGCTGGGCCGTGTCGACGACATCATGCTCATCTCCGGGCACAACATCTCGACCACAGAGGTGGAGTCGGCGTTGGTCGACGACCATCGCGTGGCCGAGGCGGCCGTCGTGGGCGTGGCCGACGAACAGACGACCCAGGCCATCAGTGCGTTCGTGATCCTGCGGTCGGGAACCGAGCCGTCCGAGGAACTGGTCGACGAGCTGAAGAAACACGTGGCACAGACCATCGGCCCGATCGCCCGGCCCAAGTCGATCCTGTTCACCGAGGACCTTCCCAAGACGCGCTCGGGCAAGATCATGCGCCGACTGTTGAAGAACGTGGCCGAGGACGACGCACTGGGCGACACGACGACCCTGGCCGATCCCGGCGTCGTGGAGGGGATCAAGAACCGCTATCTGGCGTCAGCCGGCGACGACGAGTGAGCGGTTCGACACCCCAGGTCCCCGAGCACTGGACTTGGCGCGATGGCCCGGTGCGCTCCGGGCCCGCCGTGGTGGTCGACATCGACGGCGTCCTCTCCAGCGCCGTGAGCCGACAGCACTATTTGGAGGCGCCACGGCGCGACTGGCGGTCGTTCTTCGACGCCTGCGGCGAGGACGAGCCCATCGACGAGGTGCGGGTGCTCCTCGACCACCTCGACGTCGACCTCTCGATCGTGCTCCTCACGGCCCGACCGGTGCGCGTCCACGAGCTCACCGAGGCGTGGCTGCACCGCTACGCCATCCGCTGGGACCTGCTCATCATGCGGTCGTGGGGCGACTACGAGGTCGCCAGCGAGTTCAAGCAGGCCAGCGTGGGCGACCTGCGTCGCTACGGGTTCGACCTGCGCCTCGCCTTCGAGGACGACCGCCGCAACGTCGAGATGTTCCACCTCGAAGGTGTGCCCTGCGTCTACATCCACTCGGGCTACTACGAGTGAGCTGTTACTCACCTGTTACCGCTCAGCGTGCAGGGTGCGACGGCGCGTGATAAGACCACCTGGTCCTTTTCGATCCGTGCGTAGAAGTGTGCGCAGAAGAAGAAGCAGAAAGAGGCCTGTCGTGAAGCGATCGTGGTGGTCCGAAGGCCCGCGTCGGGCGCCGGCTGTCTTGCTGGCGGCCGTGGGACTGGTCGTGGTGCTCGTCGTGCCCGTGGGCGCGGCCAACATTCCGACCATCGAGATCAACCCGACCGGGGGCTCGGCCGGTACGAGCATCTCGGTGAGCGGAACCTGTGCGCTCGCCTCGCAGGATGTGGAGATCCGAATTCTCCAGAACGACGTGGCGATTGCCGGCCCCGTCACGGTCTCGGTGCCCGGGGGAAACACGGACTACGCCGGGGCGATCGAGGTTCCGGGCTCGGCGCAGGCCGGCGAGGCGATCATCCAGGTCATTTGCCTGGATGACACGGGACCGCCGCTCGAGGTGGCCTTCACCGTGACCGCTACGCCACCACCGCCTGCTCAACCCGCTCCCGAGCCGGAACCCGAACCGGCCGCCGCGGCCGCACCGGCACCGGTGGCTGCACAGCCCACCTTCACCGGCTGACCTACCCCTACGAGCGAAGCCCGGTCAGTTCTCCCGGTCGATGATCGGGAAGATGACGGCCGCCGCCCAGTCGAGGTCGAGTGGTCCGCCGTCGCGTGCGGTGGCCGTCCATGCGCCTGGCGAGACGTCGTGCGTCCGGTTGGTGTGGATGGGCCGGTCGGGATCCGGTGGGGGCGAGGACGGTTCCGCGGAACCGTCGTGGGGTATCGGTTTGCCGTCGGGCCGATGCACTTCGACATGGTGGCCGTCGACGAGTCGGAGCGTGAAGCCTTCTTCGTGGACCGTGCGGTGATGGCGACGACACAACAGCACGAGATTCTCGAGGGACGTCTCTCCGCCGTGTGACCAGTGCTGCACGTGGTGGGCGTCGACGTAGCGGCGTTGTCTGCAGCCGGGGAAGCGGCAGCCGCCGTCACGGACCTGGAGGGCCCGCCGGATCGCGGCCGGAACCGTGCGCGTACGTCGACCGACCGACAGCGGTGTGCCGTCGCCGTTGGTGGTCACGGAAACCACTGAGGAGTCGCAGGCCAGGCGGCGGGCCGTCTCGGGAGCGAGGGCGGGGCCGTCCTCGAGGTGGCAGCGACCCGAGGTCACGTCGACGTGGACGACGACCTGGGTGCGGTCGCCGCCCGTGGCGGGCCTGGCACCGTCAGCGAGGGCGGTCTCCGCAAGAACCACGAGAGCGTCGGCGCGGGTGACCGTGGACGGTTCCGCGGAACCGTCACGGGTCGCGTCGAGAGCCGCCACGACCAGGGCGCCGTCTTCGGGTGAGAGCCGAGCGTGGATCACCGTCATTCCGTCGGCGTCGGTGCGCACGTGGAGCTCGCGTTGGGCGTGGCGGTCG
Organism: uncultured Actinomycetes bacterium; assembly: GCA_963704035.1. GTDB lineage: Bacteria > Actinomycetota > Acidimicrobiia > IMCC26256 > JAOSJL01 > JAOSJL01. The sequence goes on from CAVPGR010000004.1 coordinate 1,336,341, forward strand.
TTGGCCCGGGCGCGTGACACCCGGCGGTGTGCCGACAGCATGCGATCCAACTGCGATGCGGTGGCTTGCAGTCCCAACTCACACAGGTCGGATTCCGACTCGGCTGTGGCGACCCGGGTGAGAGCCCGTGCTTTCGAATACGACAGCTCCCCACGACTGAACGCCGCTCGGATCACCGGCAGATCCGCGAGCCCACGGGCCACACGGACGTGTTCGCGAGCAGTGCGAATGTCGATCCCGCACCGCCACGACAACCAGTCCGCACAGGACTTCAGACCCCAGCCGGCCCAGCCTTCGCGGCGGTCGAGCTCACCCAGGAACAACAGCCACCGACACGTCGCCGCAGCGAGATCCGCCGAACCGCGGGTGATCTCGTCTTCGAGACGCTCCAGAGGCATCCGCGCCGCCCGCTCCATCGTCTCCAGACCCGGATCGGAGGGCTCCGAAACGGGTGCGGATGTCGAAACTTCTGATACAGCCACCGTGACCTCCCCAGCCGCGCCCGGCCCGTGCCCGACGCCTTCGATCTCGAACATATGTTCGATTCTAGGGAGGTGATGTGACACCTACGCCGGTCTGCTCCATGCGTACGAGCATCGCGGCCGACGGGGTGACCTTCCCGCTCAGGTAGGTGCTGAGCCGTGAGGCGCTCGTGCCGATGAGCGTCGCGAACTGTGCGTTCGTGAGGCCCGACCGTTCGACGGCGGCACGCACCCGCGTTGCGACTTCGGCACGAGCGGCACTGTCGACGTCGGCTCGGGCGCGGTCGATCGCGAGCGAAAAGAACGTCCCGACACCATCGGGGTCGCGGTAGGAGAGGTACCGCTCGACACGGCGCGCCACCGGGCCCCACGGCGACCGGCGGATCTCGGCGAGAACCGGCTGCCAGTCGGGGACGAGCCCTCGGTCGATCACCGTGACGAGTGCCTCGTAGGGCCACGTACTCACCTCATCGCCCGGCGACGCGTCGACGTTGCGGAACTTCAACGCCATCAGACCGCTCCACCGAGGCGCAGCGCCAGCGCGCGACACGCGTCCACGACATCGTCCCAGCGGTGCCAGCGTTCATCGAGGCCCTTGTAGCGGGGCAGCTCGTCGATCACGTCGCTGTCGTGCGGTTGCGGATCGGCGAGCGAGCCCACGAGAGACGTGAGAACCGACGCCGGCTCGCCCGACCGATCCGCGTAGTAGGCGTCGATGTCGGAGAGGGCCTCGACGGCACTGTCTTCACCGAGGTGATCCGCCAGCGCCACGACGTCGAGGTAGTCGCGCACCACGTTGCGTTGCACGACGAGATACGCCTTGACCCGGAGCGCCTCGGGCGCGGTGGGCGCGACGACCGTGGCGCCGTCACCCACGTCGATCTCGCACGTCTCGAGTGGCCGCGTGCGACGCATCTGTCGGAGCCCCGCTTCCACTCCACCGAGGCTCCCCATGATCGTGAAGGGCGGCACGCGACGCGCGAACCGACGTCGCCCATCCCTCGGTCGCCTCCACGGCTTCGAGCACGGCGTCGTAGCGGTCGACGAGGTCGGCGAGCACGTGGTCGTGGTCGAACGAGTCCCGGTGCCCGGCGTGGAGGGCCGCCGCCGACCCGCCCACGAGCACGGCGTCGGGAACGACCTCCTGGAGCCGGGCCGCCGAGGTGAGAACGCGCTGGAGGGTGGAGCTGACCTCTGTCATGTGATTATCATATCTGATAATCCAAGGCCTGGGTGATATTCGGTCAGGCGGGTTTCCTGCCCGGTGCCGTGACGAGGACGGATTCGTCGAGGTCGCCGACGTCGGTGATGCCGGTGAGGCCGAGCGCCACGTCCATCTCGTCTCGAAGGATGTTCAGAACGTGGGCGACGCCCGTCTCCCCACGAGCGGCCACCGAGTACGCCCACGGCCGACCGACGAGGCATGCCCGCGCTCCGAGGGCGAGCGCCTTCACGACGTCGAGGCCGCTTCGGATGCCTCCGTCGACGAGGATCTCTGCCGCCATCACCGACGGCGTCGACGATCGGCGGGAGCGCCGTGATGGTCGACGGCACGTCGTCGAGCTGACGGCCCCCGTGGTTCGAGACGATGATCGCGTCCGCACCGTGCTCCACCGCTTCGCGGGCGTCCTCGGGATCGAGGATCCCCTTCAACGCCAGTGGTCCCGACCAGTGTTCGCGGACCCAGGCGAGGTCGTCCCAGGTCACGCCGGGGTCGAACTGGCCGTCGACCCACGCCTTGAACGCATCGGGCGTCGAGGCGTCGGGCACGGCCTTCTCGAGATTGCCGAACGTGAGTGGTTTGCCGCCGAGAGCGACGTCGCGCACCCACGCCGGATGACGCGCGAAGTCGAGCCCCCGCACCAGCTTCCGGGCTGTCGGGAGTGGGCCGATGACGCCGTTGCGGACGTCGCGGTAGCGGGCACCCACCACCGCGAGGTCGACGGTGAGCACGAGGACCCGGCACCCCGCTGCCTGTGCCCGGTGCATCAGGTCCTCGGCGTAGGCGCGGTCGCGCATCACGTACAGCTGGTACCACAAGGGCCGGTCGGTGGCGGCGGCGACCTCCTCGATCGAACAGATCGACACCGTCGACTCGCAGAAGGGCACACCCGCATCGGCCGCCGCACGGGCGGCCTGGACCTCCGCGCGCGGGGCGAACATGCCGGCGAGGCCGACCGGCGCCAGCACGACGGGGAGCGACAGCTCCTCGCCCAGCACCGTCGTCCCGAGATTCCGTACCGACACGTCGCGCATCACACGCTGGCGGAGGTGGATCCGACGGAGGTCGACGAGGTTGGCGGCCATCGTCGCTTCCTCGTAGGCCCCACCTTCGATGTAGTCGAAGAGCTGGCGGGGCAGTCGCTTGCGTGCCAGATCCCGGTAGTCGCGTACCGACGCGGGCGCGAGCCCGAGTGAGCGGTCTCCTCCGGTGAGGTTCATGGTGTTGATGGTGTCAGGTGGCGGCGCCACCACGATGAAGCACGGCGGTGGTCACGGAAGCGGAATCTAGTCCCGGAAGTTCACGAACTGGAGGGGGATGCCGAAGTCGGATTTCTTCAGCTCCGCGATGACCTCCTGGAGGGCGTCGCGCTTCTTGCCCGTGACGCGCAGCTGGTCGCCCTGGATCTGGTGCTGCACACCCTTCAGGCCCATGGCCTTGATGTGCTTGCCGATCTCCTTGCCCTTGGGCTGGTCGATCCCGACGTTGAGCGTGGCGACCTGGCGGGCGGTTCCCTTCGCCGCTTCCTCCACGGGTCCGTAGCTCACGGCCTTGAGCGACACCTTGCGCTTGACCAGCTTCTCCTCGAGCACCTGGCGGGCGGCCTTCAGGCGGTCCTCGGTGGCCGAGTTCACCTCGATCGTGCGGTCCTTGTCGTTCAGCTCGAGCTTGGTGCCGGTGTTCTTGAAGTCGAAGCGCGTGGAGCACCTCGCGGCCCGCCTGGTCCACTGCGTTGGTCACCTCGGCCATGTCGACCTCGGACACCACGTCGAAACTCGCCATCTGATCCCGCTCCCACAAGTCCGTTCCGGAAACCGCCGCTGGTATCGTACGCCGCTCAGGGTCGGTACCCGAGTGGCCAAAGGGGACGGGCTGTAAACCCGTTGCGGCAACGCTACGTTGGTTCGAATCCAACCCGGCCCACTGGCGCGAGCCCGCGGAGACCTAGAGCAATTCCTGGCAGATGGTGCGCTCGACGCCGTTGCTGATGATGCCGTAGTCGATGTCGCCCATCGTGCATTCGCCCGGCGCCTCGTCGACCAACTCGACGACGCGGGCGGTCGCCGCCGGGTCGTCGCACGGGAGGCTCGTGGAGGGCTCCGACTCTTCGGATGTCGCATCGGTGCAGTCGCCGACTTCGAGCGACGTCAGGTCGAAAGTGATCGGACCCAGACAGATGTTGTCGCCGTCGGCCTCGAACTTCTCGTAGCCCTCGCCACAGGCGCTGCCCTCCAGGCTGGTGGAGATGACCCCGTCGACCTCGTAGACGGCTGACGGGTCGTCGCAGGGGACCTTCTCCGCCGTGCCTCCTTCGAGCTCGGTGGTGCAGTCACCGACCTCGAAGCCACTTGCCGCGCTCTGCGACCCCGACGACGAGTCTCCGTCGCTGTCATTCCCGCACGCAGCCATGAGCAGTCCCCGGCTGCGTAGCGGCGAGACGAGCATCAGCCGCCTGCATACTGTCTCCGTCTCATCGTCGACATCATGCGCTTCCCTCTTCGTCAGCGGCGAATCACGCCGAGCGTAGCACTCGCGGCGCCTGGGCTCGATCGGCATCTCAGAGCAGGCGCTGCATCTCGACGACGTCGAGCCAGCGACCGAACTTGCGCCCGACCTCACGCTCCACCCCGACCATCTCGAACCCGCACGCCGTGTGCAGCGCGATCGACGCCTCGTTGTGGTCGGCGATGCGTGCGATCACGGAGTGGAATCCGCCGTCGGCGGCCAGGACTAGGAGTTCGTCGAGCAGAGCGCGTCCGTGTCCGCGGCCGTGACGGTCTTCGCGGACGTAGACGGAGTCCTCGACGGTGGTGGCGTAGGCCGGTCGGGAGCGGAACGGGGACAGCGACAGCGAACCCGACGATGTCTTCCACCGCCGGTGTCTTCCGGATCGGCTGTTCTCGACAGCCACGATCGCCGGGTGGCCGCCGGAGTGCTCCGCGATCCAGCGCACCTGATCCTCCGAGGCTGCGGGGGAGGATGTCGAAGATGGCCGTGGAGCGGGTGACGACCTCGTTGTGGATGGCGAGGATCCCGGCGGCGTCCGCCGGGTGACCCTCCGGATCGACACCGAGGGGCTCTGGCGTCGGCTCTGCGGGGCCCTTCGAGGCGTCGCTCATGGGTCGCCAAGGTAGTTGCCGCCCGGCCGGATGGTGGCGAGCACGGCGTTGCTATCCTTGGCCGGCTCCGCCCCCTTAGCTCAGTCGGCAGAGCGCTTCCATGGTAAGGAAGAGGTCTACGGTTCAAATCCGTAAGGGGGCTCTGTCCGGGGCTGCGACCCTGGTCACGGCGGAGTAGCTCAGTCTGGTAAGAGCACGCGGCTCATAATCGCGGCGTCGCGGGTTCAAATCCCGCCTCCGCTACCAAGGCCGACGGCGGCGACGCCCGAGGCACAGCGGTACACGGCGAACACAGGAGACGACCCATGTCGAAGGAGAAGTTCGAGCGGACGAAGCCGCATTTGAATGTTGGGACGATTGGTCATATCGATCATGGGAAGACGACGTTGACCGCTGCGATCACCAAGGTGTTGGCGGATCAGAATCCGGACGTGAATTTTTCGCCGTTTGATTCGATCGACAAGGCTCCGGAGGAAAAGGAGCGTGGGATCACGATTTCGATTTCTCATGTGGAGTATGAGACCGAGAATCGTCATTACGCCCATGTGGATTGTCCGGGCCATGCGGATTACATCAAGAACATGATCACGGGTGCCGCGCAGATGGACGGCGCGATTTTGGTGGTGGCGGCGACTGATGGGCCGATGCCTCAGACCCGTGAGCATGTGTCTGTTGGCCCGCCAGGTCGGGGTGCCGATCGATTGTGGTGGCGTTGAACAAGGCCGACATGGTCGATGACGAAGAGATCATGGAGTTGGTGGAGCTCGAGGTGCGTGAGTTGTTGACCGAGTACGGCTTCGAGGGTGATGAGGTGCCGATCGTGGCGGTGTCTGCGTTGAAGGCTCTGGAGGGCGACGCCGATGCGGCAGCGCAGGTGTTGGAGTTGATGGAAAAGGTCGACGAGTACGTGCCCGAGCCGGTGCGTGATGTCGACAAGGCGTTTTTGATGCCGATCGAGGATGTGTTCACGATCACGGGTCGTGGCACGGTCGTGACGGGTCGTGTGGAGCGTGGGATCGTGCATGTGAACGACGAGGTGGAGATCGTCGGGATCAAAGACACGCCGAACACGACGGTCACGGGCGTCGAGATGTTCCGCAAGCTCTTGGACGAGGGTCGTGCGGGCGACAACATCGGTGCGTTGTTGCGTGGCACAGCCAAAGAAGACGTGGAGCGCGGTCAGGTGCTCGCCAAGCCGGGCAGTATCACGCCGCACACCAAGTTCGAAGGTCAGGTCTACGTGTTGACCAAGGACGAAGGTGGACGTCACACTCCGTTTTTCGGGAACTACCGTCCGCAGTTCTATTTCCGTACGACCGACATCACCGGCAGTATCGAGTTGCCCGAGGGCACCGAGATGGTGATGCCCGGCGACAACACCGAGATGACCGTCGAGTTGATCAACCCGATCGCGATGGAAGAAGGCCTGTTGTTCGCCATTCGAGAAGGTGGCCGCACCGTCGGATCCGGCCGCGTCACCAAAATCATCGAATAGGAAGAGACCATGGCAAGCGACAAACGGGTCGAGGTCACGCTCGAGTGCACGGAGTGCAAGCGGCGCAACTACACGACCACGAAGAACAAGATCAACCACCGAGAGCGGATCGAGATGAAGAAGTACTGCCGCTGGGAGCAACGTCACACGCTCCACAAGGAAACGCGCTGATATCCCTGATCCCGCTGGTCTTGCCGGCGAGTAACCCCCGGGGCTCCGCGGAGGTCCTACATGGGTGACGACAGCACCGTGGGCACAGACACCGGGGACGTTCTCGACGAGCTGGCCGCGTCCGCACGCGACGGCGATCTGGTCGCGTTCGAGGAACTGGTCCGTCGCACCCACGCCGACACGTTCACCCTGGCTGTCAGGCTGATGGGGAACGAGGAAGACGCTGCGGACGTGACCCAAGAGGCGTACCTGCGGGCATGGAAGGGCATCCGGCGCTTCCGCGGCGACGCGCGCTTCACCACCTGGATGTACCGCATCACGGCGAACACGGCGAACAACCACCGCGAGCGCCGGCGCCGCACTCAGGCCGACGCTCTCGACGAGCTGGCCGAGCCGATCGACCTCGCCCCCGAACGCCAGCCTGAGCTCATGGCCGAGTCGGATGAGGGAATGGTCGCTCTGTCGAGCGCACTCGACGCCCTGCCTCCGAAACTCCGTGCCGTGGTCGTGTTGAAGGACGTGTACGACCTGACCCACGAGGCCATCGCCGAGGAGCTCGACATTTCCGAGACCGCTGCCAAAGTTCGCCTCCACCGGGGCCGAAAGAAGCTGCGTGAGGAGCTCGACGCCCGGGAGGGGAGAGCCGCGCATGCCGTCTGACGCCACGCTCGCGACCCGATCCGAACCGACCTGTGCCGAGGTGGCCGCGCTGTTGCCCGACGCGATCGACACCGCCGAGCCGTTCGACTTCGCGGTCCGGCACCACGTGGAGAGCTGCCTGCGCTGCCAGGCGGAGGTGGCGCGCTACCGGGTCGTGCTCCGGGGACTTCACGAGCTGCGGACCCGCTATCTCGAGCCGGCTCCCGGTCTGTTGGCCGAGACACTGGCCGCCCTGGAAGCCGAGGGTGAACGTCGGGTACTGCGCTCGGTGCTCACCGGCCGTCGGCTGGCCTACGCCGGCGCCATCGGTGGCACGTTGGCGGCCGCAGGCGCCGCGGCGACCGCCGTGATGATCGCCCGCTCCCGACGCGGGCATCAGCTAGCAAGCTGAATTCGCCAGCTGATCCTCCCGCTCTAGGCGCCTTCGGCGCCAGGCCGCTCGGGCCCCGGCTCGGGCGGCGCAGGATACCTGCGCCACTGTTCCTCGCCTTCGTTCCGTCCGGAGGGCTCGCAACCTCACTGCTAACCTCATGATGTTCTGTGCGCCGGTGCCGGTGTACGAAGGGCAGTAGCTCAATTAGGCAGAGCACCGGTCTCCAAAACCGGCGGTTGGGGGTTCGATTCCCTCCTGCCCTGCTCAGTTCCGAATCAGTTCCGAATCAGCCCCGACGTACTCCCGCCACCGATCAGCACGACCCGAATCCGAGCGAATCCGAGCAGAAGAAGAGCCAGCGTGTCGCAGAATCGCCAGACCCGGCGTCTCATGGAGAAGCAGGGTGAGGGAAAGGCCCCGAAAGACAAGAGGGCCAAGGCAGCGGCCGGCGCGGCGCGCCCGAAGAAGGAGCGCACGTCACCGCGCACCTACCTCAGCGAGGTGCGCAGCGAGCTCAAGAAGGTCGTGTGGCCCGACCGCGCCGAGGTCGTCAACTCGACGGTGATCGTCCTGATCGCCATCGTGATCCTGACGGCGTTCGTGTTCGGCGTCGACTGGGTCTCGTCCAAGTTCATCCTCTGGCTCTACGAGTAGGAACCCATGACCACCGACAGCACACCGGTGGGTGAGCAGCCGCCCGCGGCTCCCGACGCCCCCGCAGACGACACCGAGACCGACGAGTCCCTCCCGGAGTGGGCCCAGGTCGAGCCGACGCGCCCTGAGGACGCCACGCCCGAAGAGGCCGTGGCCACGCTCGCGGCCGTTGCCGAGACACCTGCCGAGGAACCCGAGGAGCCGGCGGAAGAGCCCGAGGTACCGGCCGAGGCGCTGGAGAGCGCGGAACTGATCGACGTCAGTGAAGAAGGTGGCGAAGAGGAGCCTGCCGCCCCGAGCCCCTTCGACCGCCCGGGCGACTGGTACGTCGTGCACACCTACGCCGGCTACGAGAACAAGGTGAAGCAGAACCTCGAGAGCCGCGTCCGCTCGATGAACGTGGAAGAGCGGATCTACGAGACGGCCGTACCGCTCGAGGACGTGATCGAGTTCAAGGGTGGCCGCAAGGTCACCGTGAAAAAGAAGGTGTTCCCCGGCTACCTGCTGGTGCGCTGCCGTCTCGACGACGACGCCTGGTACGTGGTGCGCAACACACCGGGGGTCACCGGTTTCGTGGGGAGTGGTTCCAAGCCCACGCCGTTGTCGCGCAAGGAAGTGGAGTCGATCCTCGGGGTCACCCCCGACAGCACGGGCCCGGAGCGCAAGGCCCGACCGCGTTTCGGCTTCGACGTCGGCGAGCAGGTGCGCGTCACCGCCGGCCCCTTCGCCGACTTCAACGGCGCGATCAGCGAGATCGACATGGACAAGTCCAAGCTCAAGGTCCTGGTGAACATCTTCGGCCGGGAGACCCCGGTCGAGTTGGAGTTCGGCCAAGTCGCCAAGCTTGTAGGAATCAGGAGCAAAGGGAAATGGCAAAAAAAGTCGCAGCAGTTGTGAAGATCCAGATTCCGGCCGGCGAGGCGAACCCCGCGCCGCCGGTGGGTACTGCCCTCGGTCCGCACGGGATCGCGATCATGGACTTCTGCAAGGCGTACAACGAGAAGACCCAGGACCAGCGCGGCACCGTGATCCCCGCGGAGATCACGATCTTCGAGGACCGCAGCTTCACGTTCATCACGAAGACGCCACCCACGGCCGTTCTCCTGAAGAAGGCGGCTGGTCTCGACAAGGCGTCGGAGGCACCGGGGCGTGAGCCGGCCGGCACGGTGCCGAAGGCCAAGGTGCGCGAGATCGCGGAGATCAAGATGCCCGACCTGAACGCCGTCGACATCGAGGGCGCCATGCTCCAGGTGGCGGGCACCGCCCGTTCGATGGGCCTGAAGGTCGAGTGATCATGACCAGGGGAAAGAAGTACACCGACGCGACGCGTCGCTACGACGGGGAGAACCTGCACGAGCCCGCCGAGGCTCTCGAGCTGGTGAAGACCCTCGCCACGAAGAACTTCGACGAGACGATCGAGGCGACGTTCCGCCTCGGCGTCGACCCCCGAAAGGCGGAGCAGATGGTGCGTGGCACCGTCTCGCTCCCTTCCGGCACGGGTAAGTCGGTGAAGGTGGCCGTCTTCGCCGAGGGAGATCTCGCCACACAGGCGCAGGACGCCGGCGCCGACATCGTGGGTGCCGACGACCTCGTGGAGAAGGTCGAGGGGGGTTTCGTCGACTTCGACGTGGCCATCTCCACGCCCGAGCTGATGGGCAAGGTCGGAAAGCTCGGTCGTGTCCTCGGGCCCCGCGGGCTCATGCCGAACCCCAAGACGGGCACCGTCACCCCCGACATCGGCGAGGCTGTCGGGGAGTTCAAGGCGGGCAAGGTGGAGTACCGCACGGACAGGCACGGCAACGTGCACGTTCCCATCGGCAAGGCGAGCTTCTCCGCTGGAGACCTGTCGGCCAACTTCCACGCCGTGCTCGAGGAGATCATGCGGGCACGCCCGGCCTCCACCAAGGGGCGTTACCTCGTGACCGTGTCGTTGTCGTCGACCATGGGTCCCGGCGTTCGGATCGACCCGGCCCACGCGGCCGATCTGACCGAGGAGGCCGAGGCGGGGTAGCCTCTTCGGCTCACAACTTCATCTGTGCCGCAGACCTTCGGTCTCGGTCGGTGAACCTGCTCCGGCGGGTCGCCACCGAGGTAATCCGCCCAGCGTGGCGGGCCGGACGAGGTGCCCGACGTACGGGGTGCTGCGCGGTTCGCGGCACTCCGTTTTTCATTTTCTGAGAGGAAGGGCCATGGCCCGACCCGACAAGGTGGCGATCGTCGAGGAGATCCGGCAGAAGCTGGACGGATCCGACGCGGCCGTGCTCACCGAATACCGCGGTCTGACCGTCGGCGAACTGGCGGAGCTCCGGACGGCCCTGCGCCCCGCCGCCGCCGAATACAAGGTCTTCAAGAACTCACTCGCCCGCCGCGCCGTCGAAGCCTCGGGTCACGAGGAGCTCCTCGACCTACTCGAGGGCCCGGTTGCCTTCGCCTTCGTTCAGGGCGACGCAGCGGTGGCGGCCAAGGCCATCGACGATTTCGCCGGGGACCACGATGCGCTCATCGTCAAGGGCGGGCTGCTCGGCGACACGTTCCTCGCGGCCGTCGACGTGAAGGCGCTCGCCAAACTCGAGCCCCGCGATGTGATCCTGGCGAAGATCGCGGGTGCCTTCCAGGCCCCGATGACCAAGGCTGCCGGTCTGTTCAGCGCCATCCCGCGCCAGATGGCGCAGCTCACCTCGGCCCTCGTCGACAAGCGCGTGGCCGAAGGCGAGGAGCTGCCGCCCGCCGAGCCCGACGAATCCGAAGAGAACGAAGCCGAGACAGAGACCGAAAAGAACGACGACGACACGGAAAGCACGGAGGACTGACATGGCGACCAAGCTCTCGACCGAGGACCTTCTCGAGGTCTTCAAGGAGATGAGCGTCCTGGAGCTCAACGAGTTCCTGAAGGCGTTCGAGGAGGAGTTCGACGTCACGGCGGCCGCACCGGTCGCGATGGCGGCGGCGCCCGCGGCCGGCGACGCCGGCGGTGGCGGCGAGGTCGAAAAGGACGAGTTCACCGTCGTCCTCACGGCGGCCGGCGACAAGAAGATCCAGGTCATCAAGGAGGTCCGGGCCCTCACGAGCCTCGGGCTGAAAGAGGCCAAAGGGGTCGTCGACGACGCTCCCAAGCCGGTTCTCGAGAACGTGCCCAAGGAAGAGGCCGAGAAGGCCAAGGCGCAGCTCGAAGAGGCCGGCGGCAGCGTCGAGCTCCAGTAAGCGCGGCTCCGGCGCCCTTCCGGGGTCCGTTGACCCCTCGAAGGGCGGGGCGTATGCTCTGCTGGAGCACGCCCGGGGCGGCTCGTCTTTTCGCGCCGCGGCACTGGAATTCCCAGGCAGTCCCGCGTATACTGGCGGGTTGCAGTGACCGCCCTCTGGTTCGTCCGCTGAATCTCTCGTCCCCGTCCTTGCGCGCATCGGCACGCGCGCAGCAAAGGAGTGCTCGGTGTCCCGTCCCGCGACGCGTGAACGCTTCTCGTTCTCGAAGCTCAGTGAGCCCCTCGACCTGCCCGATCTGATCGCGGTCCAACGAGACTCGTTCCGCACCTTTCTCGACGTCGGCATCGCCGGGGTCCTGCGCGACATCTCCCCGATCGAAGACTTCACCGGTCAGCTCAAGCTCGAGCTCGCCGACCACGTCTTCGACCCTCCGAAGCACACCGAAGACGAGTGCCGCGAGAAGGACATGACCTACTCGCAGCCGCTGTTCGTCACGGCGCGCTTCCTGAACGCGGGTACGGGAGAGATCAAGGAGCAGACGGTCTTCATGGGCGACTTCCCCGTGATGACCAACCGGGGAACGTTCATCATCAACGGCACGGAGCGCATCGTCGTCTCCCAGCTCGTGCGTTCGCCGGGCGTCTACTTCAACATCTCACCCGACAAGACGAACCCCGAAAAAGACATCGTCGACGCCAAGATGATCCCGGGTCGTGGCGCGTGGCTCGAGTTCGAGGTCGACAAGAAGAACATCGTCCACGTCCGTGTCGACCGCAAGCGCAAGCAGCCGGTCACGATCCTGTTGAAGGCCCTCGGATTCGGCGAGAGCGACGAAGAGCTACTCGGCCTCGTCATCGACGAGAACGGCAACCCCTACGAGGCGATCGCGAACACGCTCGAGAAGGACAACACCGAGACCGTCGACGAAGCGTTCATCGACATCTACCGCAAGCTCCGCCCGGGTGAGCCGCCCACGCCCGAATCCGCGCGCACGCTGATCGAGAACCTGTTCTTCAACCCGAAGCGTTACGACCTCGCCAAGGTCGGTCGTCACAAGGTCACCAAGAAGCTCCAGGACGAGTACGGCAACGTCGACCTCAAGGGCTTCGACCTCGTCGCGCCCGAGGCCGACTCCAAGGACCTGACGCTCACGCGCGCCGACATCCTCGCCACGGTCTCCTACCTGGTGAAGCTCGCCAACAACGACATGGGGTACTTCCCCGACGACATCGACCACTTCGGCAACCGTCGGGTCCGCTCGGTCGGTGAGCTGATCCAGAACCAGGTGCGGGTCGGGCTCTCCCGCATGGAGCGCGTCGTGCGCGAGCGCATGACGACCCAGGACGTCGAGGCGATCACGCCCCAGACGCTGATCAACATCCGCCCGGTGGTGGCGGCGATCAAGGAGTTCTTCGGGTCCTCGCAGCTCAGCCAGTTCATGGACCAGACGAACCCGCTGTCGGGCCTCACCCACAAGCGGCGCCTCTCGGCTCTCGGGCCGGGCGGTCTGTCACGTGAGCGCGCGGGCTTCGAGGTCCGCGACGTCCACCACTCCCACTACGGCCGCATGTGCCCGATCGAGACGCCGGAGGGGCCGAACATCGGTCTCATCGGTTACCTGTCGAGCTACGCGCGGATCAACGAGTTCGGGTTCATCGAGACGCCCTACCGCAAGGTCGTGAAGGGCCGGGCGCTCGAGGAGGTCGAATACCTCGCCGCCGACGACGAAGACCGTGTCGTCATCGCGCAGGCCAACGCGCCGCTCGACGAGAAGGGGAACTTCCTCAACGAACGTGTGCTCGTTCGTGCCCAGCGGGGTGAGGTCGCCTACGTGGAGCCGACCCAGGTCGACTACATGGACGTGTCGCCCAAGCAGATGGTCTCGGTCGCCACGGCGCTGATTCCGTTCCTCGAGCACGACGACGCGAACCGTGCCCTGATGGGCGCCAACATGCAGCGCCAGGCCGTTCCGCTTCTGCGTTCCACGGCGCCGTTCATCGGTACCGGAGTCGAGAAGCGCGCGGCGCACGACGCGGGCGACATGGTGCTCGCCGAAGACGCCGGAACCGTCAGCGGCGTCACCGGCGACTCGGTCACCGTCGACTACAAGAGGGAAGGTACGAGCACCTACCGCCTGTCGAAGTTCCGTCGCTCGAACCAGGGCACCTGCATCAACCAGAAGCCGCGGGTGAGTGAGGGCGACGCCGTCAAGAAGGGCGATGTACTCGCCGACGGTCCGTCGACCCAGCGCGGCGAGTTGGCGCTCGGCAAGAACCTCCTCGTGGCGTTCATGCCGTGGAAGGGCCACAACTTCGAAGACGCCATCGTCATCTCCCAGCGACTCGTGCGCGACGACGTCCTCACGTCGATCCACATCGAGGAGCACGAGATCGACGCTCGCGACACCAAGCTCGGTGCCGAGGAGATCACCCGCGACATCCCGAACCTCTCCGAGGAGATCCTCGCCGACCTCGACGAGCGCGGGATCATCCGCATCGGCGCCGAGGTCGGCCCCGGCGACATCCTCGTCGGCAAGGTCACGCCCAAGGGAGAGACCGAGCTGACACCCGAGGAGCGGCTGCTCCGCGCGATCTTCGGTGAGAAGGCCCGTGAGGTGCGCGACACCTCCCTCAAGGTTCCGCACGGTGAGACCGGACAGGTCATCGACCTGAAGCGCTTCTCGCGCGACGACGGCGACGAGCTTCCTCCCGGTGTCAACGAACTGGTCCGCGTGTACGTGGCGCAGAAGCGCAAGATCTCCGAGGGCGACAAGCTCGCGGGCCGTCACGGCAACAAGGGCGTCATCTCGAAGATCCTCCCGATGGAGGACATGCCGTTCCTCGAGGACGGCACGCCCGTCGACATCGTGCTCAACCCCCTGGGTGTGCCGAGCCGCATGAACGTGGGCCAGGTCCTCGAGGCGCACCTCGGCTACGTGGCACGTCACGGCTGGGACGAGGAGCGCCCCGCTCCCGTGGCTCCCGAAAAGACGCGTCCCGTCACCGAGCCCGCCGAGTGGATCGCCAGCCCGGTCTTCGACGGCGCGCACTGGGACGAGCGCAACGAGGGCGAACCGGCCACGATCGAAGAGCTCTTCACGAAGATGAACCCCGACGGCGTCAACGGCACGCGGATGGTCGGTCCCGACGGCAAGGCGACGCTCTACGACGGTCGCAGCGGCGAGGCCTACGACCAGCCGGTCACGGTCGGTTACATGTACATCCTGAAGCTGGCGCACCTCGTCGACGACAAGATCCACGCGCGCTCCACGGGTCCCTACTCGATGATCACGCAGCAGCCCCTGGGTGGAAAGGCGCAGTTCGGTGGTCAGCGCTTCGGGGAGATGGAGGTGTGGGCCCTCGAGGCCTACGGCGCCAGCTACGCGCTCCAGGAGCTCCTGACGATCAAGTCCGACGACGTGCTCGGCCGCGTGAAGGTCTACGAGGCCATCGTGAAGGGCGAGAACATCCCCGAGCCGGGTATCCCCGAGTCGTTCAAGGTCCTCATCAAGGAGATGCAGGCTCTGTGTCTCAACGTGAGGGTGATGGACGAGGCCGGTGAAGAGGTCGAGATCCGCGAGCTCGACGAAGACGCGTTCCGCACCACCGAATCACTCGGCATCGACCTCTCACGGCCGGAGCGGGGGACCGACGAGGAAGACGAACGACGACGCCGCGAACAGCCGGCCTTCTAACAAAGAGCGAGGCAGAAGACATTGCTGGATGTGAACGACAGCGCGCAGCTCTCCATCTCGCTGGCCACGGCGGATCAGATCCGCATGTGGTCGAACGGCGAGGTGAAGAAGCCCGAGACGATCAACTACCGCACGCTCAAGCCCGAAAAGGACGGCTTGTTCTGCGAGAAGATCTTCGGGCCCACCAAGGACTGGGAGTGCTACTGCGGCAAGTACAAGCGCGTTCGCTTCAAGGGGATCATCTGTGAGCGCTGTGGCGTCGAGGTCACGCGTTCCAAGGTCCGTCGCGAGCGCATGGGCCACATCGAGCTGGCCGCTCCCGTCACGCACATCTGGTACTTCAAGGGTGTTCCGAGCCGTCTCGGCTACCTGCTCGATCTGGCACCCAAGAACCTCGAGAAGGTCATCTACTTCGCGGCACACCTCATCACCGGTGTGGAGGAAGACAAGCGCCACGAAGACCTGCCGGAGCTCGAAAAGGAGTACAAGGCCGAGCGTGAGCTGGTGGAGAAGGAGCTCGAGAAGAAGCTCCGCGAGCGCGACGAGCAGCACGTCGCCGAGGTGGAGGAGCTCGAGGGCCGCAAGGCCAAGAAGATCGAGTTCGAGCGCGCCGAGAAGGCGAAGATCAAGGACTACGAGGAGATCCGCGAGCGCTACACCGAGGAGCTCGAGCATCTCGATCTCACCTGGGACACGTTCAAGGGCCTGAAGGTCAAGGACCTCGTCGACGACGAGCTCGTCTGGCGCGACCTCGTCGACCGCTTCCCCGAGTACTTCGACGGCGGCATGGGTGCCGCGGCCGTCGAGACGCTGATCTCCGAGCTCGATCTCGAAGCCGAGGAAGAGATCCTGAAGGAGGTCATCGCGACCGCCAAGGGTCAGCGCAAGGCCAAGGCGATCAAGCGCCTGAAGGTCGTCACGGCGTTCCTGCGCGCGGGAGAAGACGGCAACCAGCCCAACTCGCCCTCGGGGATGGTGCTCAACGCCATCCCGGTGATCCCGCCCGACCTGCGCCCGATGGTGCAGCTCGACGGTGGCCGTTTCGCCACCTCGGACCTCAACGACCTGTACCGCCGGGTCATCAACCGCAACAACCGCCTGAAGCGGCTGCTCGACCTGGGCGCGCCCGAGATCATCATCAACAACGAGAAGCGGATGCTCCAGGAGGCCGTCGACGCGCTGTTCGACAACGGTCGCCGCGGGCGTCCGGTCACGGGCCCGGGCAACCGGCCCCTCAAGTCGCTCTCCGACATGCTCAAGGGAAAGCAGGGCCGGTTCCGCCAGAACCTGCTCGGCAAGCGTGTCGACTACTCGGGCCGTTCGGTCATCGTGGTCGGCCCGCAGCTCACGCTCCAGCAGTGCGGGCTCCCCAAGCAGATGGCCCTCGAGCTGTTCAAGCCCTTCGTCATGAAGCGGTTCGTCGACCTCGAGTACGCCCAGAACATCAAGTCCGCCAAGCGGATGGTGGAGCGTTCGCGCCCGCAGGTCTGGGACGTTCTCGAAGAGGTGATCCGGGAACACCCGGTACTGCTCAACCGTGCGCCCACCCTTCACCGTCTGGGCATCCAGGCGTTCGAGCCGGTGCTCGTGGAGGGCAAGGCCATCCAGATCCATCCGTTGGTCTGTGCGGCGTTCAACGCCGACTTCGACGGCGACCAGATGGCGGTGCACCTTCCGCTGTCGGCCGAGGCCCAGGCCGAGGCGCGCCTGTTGATGCTCTCCGCGCACAACATCCTGTCGCCGGCACACGGCCGTCCTATCGCCGTGCCCTCCCAGGACATGGTGATCGGTGCCTACTACCTCACCGAGACCGTCGAGAACGGCGTCGGTGAAGGCCGCGCGTTCTCCTCGCTCGAAGAGGCCCGCATGGCCTACGAGGGTCAGGGCCGCCACGGCAACGTGTTCGGTCACGACGACCTCGGTCGCCAGGGTCTGGCGCTGCACGCACCCATTCGCGTGCGCATGCCCGACACGCGTTTTCCCGAGGAGCAGTTCCCGACCCGCGACGACGACAACCCCGACGCCATCGTGCTCCGGCGCAGCGGCTCGAACGGCGACGGCCGCGTCCTCGTGGAGACGACGCTCGGGCGGCTCCTCTTGAACGAGGCGTTCCCCCCCGACTTCGAGTTCGCCGACAAGACCTTGAAGAAGCGCGACATGACCGAGCTGATCGGCCAGATCGTGGAGCGCTACCCGAAGGCCGACGTGGCCCACACGCTCGACCGGCTGAAGGACCTCGGCTTCCACTACGCCAGCCAGGCGGGGCTCACGATCTCGCTCGCCGACGTCAAGACGCCTCCCGAGAAGGCCGCCCTCCTCGACAAGTTCGAGGGCGAAGCCGACAAGGTCGAACGGCAGTTCGACAACGGGATCATCACCGACAACGAGCGGCGCCAGAAGGAGATCGAGATCTGGACCGACGCCACCGACCAGGTTCGGGACGCCATGACGACGGGGCTCGCCAAGGAGAAGTTCAACCCGATCGACATGATGGTCGGTTCCGGTGCCCGTGGAAACGTGATGCAGGTGCGTCAGATCGCCGGTATGCGCGGCCTGGTGGCCAACCCGCGCGGTGAGATCATGCCGCGCCCCATCAAGTCGAACTTCCGTGAGGGTCTGTCGGTGCTCGAGTACTTCATCTCGACGCACGGTGCCCGCAAGGGTCTGGCCGACACGGCGCTTCGCACCGCCGACTCGGGCTACCTGACGCGCCGACTCGTCGACGTGTCCCAGGAGATCATCATCCGCGAGGAGGACTGCGGATCACGCCGTTCGATCACGGTCGAGAGCGTCACACTCGACGAGAACGGCGAGCCGCGGCGCGAGCTCGAGAGTGAGCTGCGCGGTCGCTTCCTCGCCGCCGACGTGAAGCTCGACGACGGCACGGTCCTCGAGCGCAACACCGAGGTCGACGAAGAGCTCATGCGCCGTATGGCGACCGATCCCGGATTCGACGAGGTCGCCGTCCGTTCCGTGCTGACGTGCGAGTCGCTGCACGGTCTCTGCATGCGCTGCTACGGCACGATGCTCGCCACGAACCGCACCGTGAACCTCGGTGAGGCCGTCGGGATCATCGCCGCCCAGTCCATCGGTGAGCCGGGTACCCAGCTCACCATGCGGACGTTCCACACCGGTGGTGTCGCCGGAGAAGACATCACCCACGGTCTGCCCCGCGTCGTCGAGCTCTTCGAGGCCCGCACCGCCAAGGGCAAGGCCGTTCTCGCGATCGCCACGGGCGTGGCCCGCGAGGGCGAGAACGACAAGGGCGAGCGTGTACTCACCGTCGTCACCGACGACGGTGAAGAGGTCGACCACGTCCTCACACGTCGCCAGAGCCTACGCGTGGCCGACGGCGACGAAGTGGCCGCCGGCGACCAGCTCACCGGTGACGAGAACACGCCGCTCGACCCCAAGGAGATCCTCGAGGTGCGCGGTGTCCGTGAGACGCAGCGCTACCTGGTGGGTCAGGTGCAGCACGTGTACCGCGAGCAGGGTGTGTCGATCCACGACAAGCACGTCGAGGTGATCGTCCGCCAGATGCTGCGCCGCCGTACGGTGTCCGACTCGGGTGACGCCGACTTCCTGCCCGGTCAGCAGGTCGACGCCCAGGTGTTCACCGACACGAACCGCCGTCTGGTGGAGGAGGGCAAGACCCCCGCCGAGGGACGTCCCGTGCTCATGGGGATCACCAAGGCGTCGCTCGCCACCGACTCGTGGCTCTCGGCGGCCTCCTTCCAGGAGACCACCCGCGTGCTCACCGAGGCGGCGATCGAGGGCAAGTCCGACGACCTCGCGGGCCTGAAGGAGAACGTCATCATCGGCAAGCTCATCCCGGCCGGGACCGGCATGGACGAGTACAAGCGGGTGGGCACCGACGCTCCGGGCTACGTTCCGCCCGAGGGTTACTCCTTCGGGGGCGAGGACGAGATCACCGACCCCGAGGCGGACGCTGCGCAGGCCGCCGAATGGCTGCGCCAGCAGACCGACGGTGTCTCGGTCGCCTCCGATCCTCCTCTGGCTGTCGTGGCCGAAGGCGAAGAGGCCGCCGACGCATAGAGGTTGCGCGGCGAGCGGGCCTTTTCGAGTAGAAAGATTCGATGAACGCGAACAAGGCGATTGCCGAGGTATTCGGGACGGCGACTCTGGTGCTCGTGGCCGTCGGGACGGCGGTGCTGGCCGGGAGCTTCCTCGGGGACAGCACGCTCGGCATCGCGTTGGCGTTCGGGCTGACGTTGATGTCTCTGGCGTACGCCATCGGGCACATCTCGGGGTGTCACGTCAATCCGGCGGTCACGCTCGGCATGTGGGTCGGTAAGAAGATGGACGGCAAGGACGTGCCGCTCTACATGGTGAGCCAGGTGCTCGGCGCCCTGCTCGGTGCCGCCATCCTGTGGCTCATCGCCAACGGGGCCGACGGCTTCTCGATCGACTCCGACGCGGCCGGCGCTGTTCGGGGCCAACGGCTACGACGACCTCTCGCCCGGTGGGTACAACCTTCTCGCAGCGCTCGTCTCGGAGATCGTCTTCACCGGCATCTTCGTGTTCGTGGTCCTCGCCACGACCACGCGGAACTTCCCGGCGGCCGCCGGCGGGATCGCCGCGGGCTTCGCGCTCGCCATCGTCCACCTGGTGTCGATCCCCGTGACCAACACGAGTGTGAACCCGGCTCGCTCCATCGCCACCAACGTCTTTGCCGGTGGCGACTACATCCCGCAGCTCTGGCTGTTCATCGTGGCCCCCCTCGTCGGCGGGCTCCTGGCTGCCGGGCTCTTCCGGGCGCTGAACCCCAGCGAGGCCCAGGGTCACGTGGCACCCCTCGACCCCACCTCAGACTGATCCGGAGCGGGTCCCCGACCTCGGGGCTGATAAATTATTTGTATACATCAATAAATGATTTTATCATTGAGGCATGATCTTCAGGACACCGGTCCTCGGGGACCTGGAACGAGCGGCGATCTCGGAGATCGAGGATCGACGCAGGAGTCTTCGACACCGCGTGGGCGAACCCCGGCGCTGGTACGGGGGGCTTCGCCGACTCGTCTTCGCCAAGGCTGTCCAGGGCTCCAATTCCATCGAGGGGTACGACGCGTCTCTCGAGGACGTGATGGCGGCGGTGGACAACGAGGAGACCCTCGACGCCGACACCGAAACGATTCACGCGCTCCAGGGCTACCGGGATGCGATGACCTACGTCCTGCAGCTCGCCGACGACGATGACGTCACCATCAACGAACAGCTCGTGAGGTCGCTCCACTTCATGATGATGAAGCACGACCTGTCGAAACGTCCCGGCAGGTACCGACAGGGCACGATCTTCGTACGGCGGGAGAGCGATGGTGAAACCGTCTACGAAGGCCCGCCTGCCGAGATCGTTCCGGATCTCATGGGCGAACTGCTCAACGACGCGCA
The DNA here is from genome assembly GCA_963704035.1 of uncultured Actinomycetes bacterium. Lineage (GTDB taxonomy): Bacteria > Actinomycetota > Acidimicrobiia > IMCC26256 > JAOSJL01 > JAOSJL01. The sequence goes on from CAVPGR010000004.1 coordinate 1,356,821, forward strand.
GGAGAATGACGGGCCGGTCCTGATGCGTGCGGCGATGGCGCACCTGAATCTCGTCATGGTCCACCCCTTCCGGGATGGCAACGGGAGAATGGGCCGCTGCCTTCAGACGTTGGTACTGGCGCGCGAGCACATCGTGAGTCCCGTGTTCTCCTCCATCGAGGAGTACCTGGGTCGCAACACCCAGCCGTACTACGACGTTCTCGAACAGGTGGGCCGCGGTGAATGGCACTCGGAGGACGATGCCCGACCGTGGATTCGGTTCTGTCTGAACGCCCACTACCAGTGCGCGGAAACGATGCTGTGGCGGGTTCAGGAGGCAGAGGAGTTGTGGGATCTGTGCGGGCACCTCGCGCGTCGACAGGAGGTTGCCGAACGCGTCGTCGGCCCACTCTCGGATGCTGCCCGAGGGTTGCGAATCCGAAATGCGTCCTACCGAGTCGCGGTCGAGGAGTCCGGGGGGGAGCAAATCGACGTCCCGACTGCCAGCCGTGACCTACGCGCGCTGGTGGCCTGCGGTCTCCTCGAATCGCACGGCGAAACCCGGGGTCGCTACTACGTCGGCTCCGCTGAGCTCCTCGACGGTTTCACGAAGATCCGAGCCAAGAAGCCGAAGTTCGAGAACGCCGATCTCTTCGGCGGGGAAGGCCAACAGCGGCTCGGTCTCGGTGACCTTGCGACCTGATCCGGGGCTGCTTCCCCGGATTTCGGTGGGGGCGGCCCGTCCTGTAACCTGACCCGTCGGCCCGGCCACGGTCGCGGCGTGCTTTTTCCCCCGAAATCTTCTGCCTACGAGGACACCTGTGCCCACGATTCAGCAACTGGTCCGCAAGGGCCGGCAGCGCAAGACCGAGAAGTCGTCCACGCCGGGCCTCAAGGGCTCGCCGCAGCGACGTGGTGTGTGCACGCGTGTGTTCACCCACACCCCCAAGAAGCCGAACTCCGCGCTGCGCAAGGTCGCGCGTATCCGTCTCTCCACGGGCATGGAGATCACGGCGTACATCCCCGGTGTCGGTCACAACCTCCAGGAACACTCGATCGTGCTCGTGCGCGGCGGTCGTGTGAAAGACCTTCCCGGTGTCCGTTACAAGGTCGTGCGCGGCGCGCTCGACGCGAGCGGGGTCTCCGATCGCAAGCAGGCCCGTAGTCGCTACGGCGCGAAGAAGGACTGACGATGCCTCGCAAGGGACCCGCCTCCCGTCGTGACATCAAGCCCGACCCCGTCCACAAGTCGGTCGTCGTCACGCAGGTCATCAACAAGGTTCTCCAGCGCGGGAAGCGCTCGCAGGCCGAACAGATCGTCTACACCGCGCTCGAAGAGATGGAACAGAAGACCGGTTCCGAGCCGATCGCCACGTTGAAGCGTGCTGTCGAGAACGTTCGACCCGCTCTCGAGGTCCGATCCCGGCGTGTCGGTGGCGCCACGTATCAGGTTCCCGTCGAGGTTCGACCCCGTCGTGCGACGACGCTCGCGATCCGTTGGATCGTCGGCTACGCGCGCCAGCGACGTGAGAAGACCATGTCGGAACGTCTGGCCAACGAACTGCTCGACGCGAGCAACGGCATCGGCGCCGCCATCAAGCGCCGCGAAGACCTTCAGAAGATGGCGGAGTCGAACAAGGCCTTCGCTCACTACCGCTGGTAGTCGGAGCGACGTCACATGGCTGACACGGCGATTCGAGAATTCCCGCTCGCGCGGACGCGCAACATCGGGATCATGGCCCACATCGACGCGGGCAAGACCACCACCACCGAGCGGATCCTCTACTACACGGGCCGTACCTACAAGATCGGTGAGGTCCACGAGGGTTCCGCGGTCATGGACTGGATGGTCCAGGAGCAGGAGCGCGGGATCACCATCACGAGTGCCGCGACCACCTGTAAGTGGCGCGACACGTGGATCAACATCATCGACACCCCCGGCCACGTCGACTTCACGATCGAGGTCGAGCGGTCGCTGCGGGTGCTCGACGGCGCCGTCGCCGTGTTCGACGCCGTGGCCGGCGTGGAGCCCCAGACCGAGACCGTGTGGCGCCAGGCCAACAAGTACAAGGTGCCCCGCATGTGTTTCATCAACAAGATGGACCGTGTCGGAGCCGACTTCTTCCGCACCGTCGACATGATCAAGGACCGCCTCGACGCCACGACGGCACTCGTGCAGCTCCCGATCGGCGCAGAAGACAAGTTCCAGGGTGTCGTCGACCTCCTCACGATGAAGGCCCTCGTGTGGGGCGACGGAATGGGTGAGGAGTACGAAGAGGTCGACATCCCAGCCGACATGAAGGCTGACGCCGAACACTGGCGCCACGAGCTCGTCGACGTTCTCTCGCACTTCGACGAGGATGTTCTCGAGGCCTACGTCGGTGACGAGGAGATCACCGCCGAGGCTCTGCGCAAGGCCGTGCGTGCGGGCACACTCGACAACGCCATCGTTCCGATTCTGTGCGGTACCGCCTTCAAGAACAAGGGCGTCCAGCCACTGCTCGACGCCATCGTCGACTACCTGCCGAGCCCGCTCGACGTCCCCGCCATCGAGGGCACCGACGTGAAGGGTGAAGACGTCATCACCCGCAGTGCCGACGACGACGAGCCGTTCTCGGCGATCGCCTTCAAGATCATGAGCGACCCCTACGTCGGCAAGCTCACCTACATGCGCGTCTATTCGGGTTCGCTGCCCACAGGCTCGGGGATCTACAACGCCACCAAGGGCAAGAAGGAACGGGCCGGCCGCATCCTCCAGATGCACGCCAACCACCGCGAGGAGAAGGACGCCGTCTTCTCCGGCGACATCGTGGCGGTCGTCGGCCTGAAGGACACCACCACGGGCGACACGCTGACTCTTCCCGACAACCCCGTCGTTCTCGAACGCATGGTGTTCCCCGAGCCCGTGATCTCTGTCGCCATCGAGCCCAAGACCAAGGCCGACCAGGACAAGCTCGGCAAGGCGCTCGGCGCGCTGTCGGCCGAAGACCCCACCTTCATCGTCCACAGCGACGAGGAAACGGGCCAGACGATCATCGCCGGAATGGGTGAGCTGCACCTCGAGGTGCTCACCGACCGCATGATGCGTGAGTTCAACGTCGGCGCCAACATCGGTAAGCCGCAGGTCGCCTACCGCGAGACCATCACCCAGCCCATCGACGACGTCGTGACCCGCTACGTCCGCCAGACCGGCGGCCGGGGTCAGTACGCGCACGTGGTCATCAATCTCGAGCCCACCGGGCCCGGGGGCGGCTACGAGTTCGTCGACAAGGTCAAGGGTGGCGCCGTTCCCCGCGAGTACATCCCGTCGGTCGATGCCGGGATCCAGGAGGCCACCGAGGGCGGCGTCGTCGCCGGCTATCCGCTGGTCGACCTCCGGGCGACGCTGATCGACGGATCGTCCCACGACGTCGACTCATCCGAGATGGCGTTCAAGATCGCCGGATCGATGGCCCTGAAGAAGGCGGTTGCCCAGGCCAAGCCCGTTCTCCTGGAACCCGTGATGGAGGTCGAGGTCGTGACCCCCGAGGACTACATGGGCGATGTCATCGGCGACCTGTCGTCACGGCGGGGCAAGGTCGGCGGCATGGAACAGCGCGGGAACGCACAGGTCGTCGACGCCCACGTGCCGTTGGGCGAGATGTTCGGATATGCTACCGACCTCCGCTCGCGCACCCAGGGGCGCGCGACCTACACGATGCAGTTCGACTCCTACCAGCAGGTACCGGGGTCGATCGCCGAAGAGATCATCGCTCGCACACGAGGCGAGTGAGCCACCGACCGGCCCGGCGGGCCGGTCGTCACACGTCAGACCGAAACCCCCAACCAAGTCCCGTCACAAGAGCCCAGAAGGACACGAGGAGCAGTCACACCCATGTCGAAGGAGAAGTTCGAGCGGACGAAGCCGCATTTGAATGTTGGGACGATTGGTCATATCGATCATGGGAAGACGACGTTGACCGCGGCGATCACCAAGGTGTTGGCGGATCAGAATCCGGACGTGAATTTTTCGCCGTTTGATTCGATCGACAAGGCTCCTGAGGAAAAGGAGCGTGGGATCACGATTTCGATTTCTCATGTGGAGTATGAGACCGAGAATCGTCATTACGCCCATGTGGATTGTCCGGGCCATGCGGATTACATCAAGAACATGATCACGGGTGCCGCGCAGATGGACGGCGCGATTTTGGTGGTGGCGGCGACTGATGGGCCGATGCCTCAGACCCGTGAGCATGTGTTGTTGGCCCGCCAGGTGGGTGTGCCGAGCATTGTGGTGGCGTTGAACAAGGCCGACATGGTCGATGACGAAGAGATCATGGAGCTGGTGGAGCTCGAGGTGCGTGAGTTGTTGACCGAGTACGGCTTCGAGGGTGATGAGGTGCCGATCGTGGCGGTGTCTGCGTTGAAGGCTCTGGAGGGCGACGCGGATGCGGCAGCGCAGGTGTTGGAGTTGATGGAAAAGGTCGACGAGTACGTGCCCGAGCCGACCCGTGATGTCGACAAGGCGTTTTTGATGCCGATCGAGGATGTGTTCACGATCACGGGTCGTGGCACGGTCGTGACGGGTCGTGTGGAGCGTGGGATCGTGCATGTGAACGACGAGGTGGAGATCGTCGGGATCAAAGACACACCGAACACGACGGTCACGGGCGTCGAGATGTTCCGCAAGCTCTTGGATGAGGGTCGTGCGGGCGACAACATCGGTGCGTTGTTGCGTGGCACAGCCAAAGAAGACGTGGAGCGCGGTCAGGTGCTCGCCAAGCCTGGGCAGTATCACGCCGCACACCAAGTTCGAAGGTCAGGTCTATGTGTTGACCAAGGACGAAGGTGGACGTCACACACCGTTTTTCGGGAACTACCGTCCGCAGTTCTATTTCCGTACGACCGACATCACCGGCAGTATCGAGTTGCCCGAGGGCACCGAGATGGTGATGCCCGGCGACAACACCGAGATGACCGTCGAGTTGATCAACCCGATCGCGATGGAAGAAGGCCTGTTGTTCGCCATTCGCGAAGGTGGCCGCACCGTCGGATCCGGCCGCGTCACCAAAATCATCGAATAGGGACAACGACCACACATGGCAGCTACCGCGACGGGTCAGAAGATCCGCATCAGGCTCAAGGCCTACGACCACGAGATCATCGACCAGTCGACGAAGAAGATCGTCGAGACGGTCGTGCGTACCAACGCGAAGGTGCGCGGTCCCGTGCCGTTGCCGACCGAGATCCACCGGTACTGCGTGATCCGCTCACCGCACGTCGACAAGGACAGCCGGGAGCACTTCGAGATGCGCATCCACAAGCGCCTTCTCGACATCGTCGAGCCGACGAGTCAGACCGTCGAGTCGCTCCAGCGCCTCGACCTCCCCGCCGGCGTCGACATCGAGATCAAGATCCAGGGCGTCTGACCGGTCACCCATCCCTAGATGCGTCCCTGGCGCGCGCTATGCGAGCCTCTCGGACGCATCATGCCCACGCCGGCGACGCCGTTCCGTCAGTGAGCTGCGAAGAGCTCTTCGATGAAGAAGCGCGCGGCGGTGTCCAGCCGGTCGCCGAACACTCGCTCCGCTACTTCGAGGACTTCGGCGGATGTCTCCAGGTTGAGTTCCCCCGCCAGGAGGCGCACGTCGTCCTCGTCCTCGCCGACTCGGTGTGCGAGGACCTTGAGCGCCAGGAGGATCTCGGGCGACGCCACGAAGACACGTAGGCCCGGCTCGTCGAAGACCGAAGCAGCATTCGGGTCATCTGCGGCGAGGAAACCCTTCACGGCGTCGTTGAGCCAACCTTGCGGGAGCCCGAGGTCGCCTGCTACTTCGTCGGCCGCCTCGTAGATCGCCATCTTCGGTTCGAACACAGCGTCGATGTCACGCGTGGAGCGACGCGGAGCGTAGGCGAGAGCCATCGCCGCACCGCCGACGACGTACATCTCACCGACGACGTCGCGGCTTTCGAGCACCCGGGCCAACGCCTCGAAGGCGCGCAGAATCTCGTCGCGGTCCATCAGCAGCGGTCGAGGAAGCCTTCGGCGACGAAAATGCCGCGGCGACGAAAGGCTGCGGGGCTCTGAGCAACGGCCAGAGCGCGGAATCCCGGTGTGTCGCTCAGGAACCAGAAGTGGTCGAGGAAGCGATCGTTTCCCCGGGTCCAGCCCGGCGTCGGGAGGCGGGCCCGCACGGCGATCCATTCCCCGAGCCCACCGAAGAGCGCATCCACCCGGTCGTCACCGCAGAGCGTGGGCTCTCCTTCGATTGCGTGGGTGAGATCCTCCTTTGTCGCTGCGAACTGGAGCTCGTCGATGAGCTCGAAAACGGCGGGCTTGAAGGATTCACCTGCCAGCACGCGATCTGAAGCACCTGCCAGCGACTGGGTGAGCGGCCGGGGGTGGTCGGCCACCCAGTCACGGACCGTGCCGGGCCCCGTCCGGGCAAGAAGACGGCCAACGGGAGAAACCATAGGCTGAAGGTAGTCGCCCGAACTGTCGAGGCGGGGCGGTTTCGCCCGGGGCGGGTGGGGCCGATACACTGCCCGTTCGGCGCTGGGGCCCTTCCCACGGCCCCGGATCGCAGATCGGACCACCTCGACAACCGAAGTCTGCTCAGGCCGCCCGCGGGCGGAACCAGGCGGCACAACCGAACCACGCTCCGCCGGGGCCCTGCTCCGAGCGGAGCGTTCGCGTCGGCAGAAGACACCAGCAGAGAAGCGGGAAGACCATGGCAGGCAAGGGGATCCTCGGGCGCAAGCTCGGAATGACCCAGGTCTGGGACGACGAGAACCGGGTCGTACCGGTGACGGTCATCCAGGCCGGGCCCTGTCGCGTCGTGCAGCTCAAGACTCCCGAGCGCGACGGCTACTCCGCGGTGCAGCTCGCGTTCGGTGACGTCAAGGAGTCCAGGCTCAGCAAGGGCGAGCTCGGCCACCTCGCTGCTGCCGAGGCGCCACCCAGCAGACATCTCGCCGAATTGAAGGTCGACGACCTCGAGGGTTTCGAGATCGGACAGACCATCGCCGCCGACGTGTTCGAGAGCGGAGAGCTCGTCGACATCTCGGGTATCAGCAAGGGCAAGGGCTTCACGGGAGTGATGGCCCGCCACAACTTCAAGGGACAGCCGGCCTCGCACGGTGCGCACAAGGTCCACCGCAAGCCCGGTGCCGTCGGCGCGTGTGCCACGCCCGCACGGATCTTCAAGGGCCAGAAGATGCCCGGACGTCACGGCAACGCCAAGACCACGACGCTCAACCTCGAGGTCGTCGAGGGCGATGCCGAACGCAACCTCTTGTTGATCAAGGGATCTGTTCCCGGCGCCAAGGGCTCGGTCGTCTTCGTGCGCAACGCCGCCAAGCCGCGGGTGAGGAGCGCGTCGTGACCGCCGCTCTCGAGGCCGACGTGCGCGCCCAGGACGGCACGAAGAAGGGAAGCGTGGAGCTGCCCGAGGCGATCTTCGGGATCACGCCCAACGCTGCTGTGCTCCACCAGGTCGTCACCGCCCAACTCGCCGCAGCCCGCAGCGGAACGGCAAGCACCAAGACCCGCGCCGAGGTGGCCGGCGGCGGTGCCAAGCCGTGGCGGCAGAAGGGAACCGGGCGCGCCCGCCAGGGTTCCATCCGGGCCCCGCACTGGGAGGGCGGCGGAATCGCCCACGGTCCCCGACCCCGCGACTACACCCAGCGCACACCGAAGAAGATGGTCCGTCTCGCTCTGCTGTCCGCGCTGTCGGACCGTGCGTCGGAGAGCCGGGTGCTCGTCGTCGACTCCTGGGACTTCCCCGAGCCCAAGACCAAGGACGCCAAGACCACCCTCGAGTCACTCGAGCTCCGCGGCACCGACGAGAAGAAGGACCCGCGGGTGCTGCTCGTTCTCGACCGCGGCGAGGTCAACACCTGGAAGTCGTTCCGCAACCTCGGTCGCAGCGTCCAGATCGTCGTGCCCGAGGAGCTCAACGCGTACGACGTCCTCGCCAACGACTGGCTGGTGTTCTCACAGGCCACCCTCGACACCACCACGGCGCGTCTGAGCGGCACAGCTGACTCGGCGACTCCGCCGACTCCGCGACTCCGCCGACTCCGCCGACTCCGGGGACGCGTCATGAACCGCGAAGCGCGCAGCATCATCCGCGAACCGGTCGTGTCCGAGAAGTCGTACGCGGCCTTCGACCGCAACGTCTACACATTCAACGTGGCTCCCGACGCCAACAAGGTGGAGATCGCCCAGGCGATCGAAACGATCTTCGGCGTGCGCGTCACGAAAGTGAACACGATCAACCGTCGCGGCAAGAAGATCCGCGACCGTCGCACCGGAACGTTCGGGCAGCGCAGTTCGCAAAAGCGCGCCATCGTGTCGCTCGCCGAGGGCGACTCCATCGAGATCTTCGGAGGCTGAGGATGCCACCGCGCAAGCGCAAGCCGACGAGTCCCGGTCGCCGTTTCCAGACGGCCGCCGACTTCTCCGAGCTCACGCGCTCGGAGCCCGAGAAATCGCTCACGAAGTCGAAGAAGCGCACCGGTGGCCGCAACTCCTACGGCCGAATCACGTCGCGTCACCGCGGCGGAGGCCACAAGCGCAAGTACCGCGAGATCGACTTCAAGCGCGACAAGGACGGCGTGCCCGCCCGTGTGGCGAGCATCGAGTACGACCCCAACCGCAACGCACGTATCGCCCTTCTGCACTACCGCGACGGCGAGAAGCGCTACATCCTCGCCCCGGTGGGCCTCGCGGTCGACGACGTGCTCCAGAACGGTCACGGAGCCGAGATCCGCGTCGGCAACGCCATGCCGCTGCGCTACATCCCGGTCGGTACCACCGTCCACAACGTCGAGCTGAAGCCCGGAGCGGGTGGCAAGCTCGGTCGCGGTGCGGGGTCGGCGATCCAGCTCGTGGCCAAGGAGGGGAACTGGGCCACCTTGCGCCTCCCCTCCACCGAGATGCGCCGCGTCCCCATCGACGCCCGAGGCTCGATCGGACAGGTCGGCAACGTCGACGCCGAGTTGGTGTCGGTCGGGAAGGCGGGACGAAGCCGTTGGAAGGGCAAGCGCCCGCAGTCACGTGGTGTGGCCATGAACCCCGTCGACCACCCCCTCGGTGGCGGAGAGGGCAAGAGCTCCGGCGGACGCCACCCGGTGTCGCCGTGGGGCAAGCCCGAGGGCCGCACACGCAAGAAGAACAAGAAGTCGAACGAGCAGATCGTGCGACGCCGCCGCGGACGCGGCTCGCGGAGGTAACGCCATGCCGCGCAGCTCTGAAAAAGGGACCGTTCATCGACGACCACCTCGCCAAGAAGGTGGAGGAGATGAACGCGTCCGGCGACAAGAAGGTCATCAAGACCTGGTCGCGTCGTTCCACGTTGACACCCGACATGGTCGGCCACACGCTCGCCGTACACGACGGCCGCAAGCACGTCCCGGTGTACGTGACCGAGTCCATGGTCGGGCACAAGCTCGGTGAATTCGCTCCGACGCGCACGTTCCGTGTGCACGCCAGCGGGGAAGGCATGGCTCGTCGCTGATGGCCGACACGACAGCGCTCGCCCGTGTCCGCTACCTGCGGACCGCACCGTCGAAGGTGCGACAGGTTCTCGACCTCATCCGGGGCGAGGACGTGGAGGTCGCGCGCGACATTCTGGAGCGCACCGACCGTGGTGCCACCGGGCCCGTGTTGAAGCTGCTCGACTCCGCGGTGGCCAACGCGGAAGCGAAGCTGGCCGTCCCCGAAGAGGAACTGGTCATCGACGAAGCCTTCGCCGACGAGGGACCGATTCTCAAGCGCTGGCGGCCCCGCGCTCGTGGCCGTGCGACGCGGATCAACAAGCGCACGTCGCACGTCACGATCGTCCTGGCTCGCCTCGACGAGGACGACCTGGCCCGCAAGTCCGAATCGGAGACGTCGGAAGGAGCGGCGCGACGCCGCTCGCTCCGCCGCCGCCGGGTGGAGGCTGCCCAGGCCGCATCCGACAAGGAAACCGAAGAGATCGAAGAGACCGACACCGACACCGAGATCGACACCGACACCGAGATCGGCACCGACACCGACACCGAGATCGGCACCGAGACCGACACCGAGATCGGCACCGAGACCGACACCGAGATCGGCACCGACACCGACACCGACACCGAGATCGACGACGCGGACGACGAGTCCGCGGGCGGGGGCGAGTAAGCACATGGGTCAGAAGGTCAACCCCTACGGGTTCCGCCTGGGAATCACCACCGACTGGAAGTCGCGGTGGTTCGCCGACAAGGACTACACCGAACTCCTCATCGAGGACTGGAAGATCCGCGACTACCTGCGCACGGAACTTCCCCACGCGGCCGTCAGCCGTGTCGAGATCGAACGGACACGCGACCGCCTGCGTGTCGACGTCTACACCGCCCGTCCCGGAATCGTCATCGGTCGACGTGGCTCGGAGGCCGACCGCTTGCGTGCCGGTCTGCTCAAGATCACCGGGAACGCGCAGATCCACTTCAACATCCAGGAGATCAAGCAGCCCGAGCTCGACGCCACGCTCATCGCACAGGGTGTCGCCGACCAGCTCGCCGGGCGTGTGTCGTTCCGGCGTGCGATGAAGCGCGCCGTGCAGACAGCGATGAAGGCCGGCGGTCTGGGCGTCCGGGTGCAGTGCAGCGGTCGACTGGGCGGCGCGGAGATGTCGCGCACCGAGTGGTACCGCGAGGGTCGAGTTCCGCTGCACACATTGCGTGCCGACATCGACTACGGCCTGGCCGAAGCTCGCACGACGCAGGGGCGGATCGGCTGCAAGGTCTGGATCTACAAGGGCGACATCCTTCCCTACAAGTCCGCTGCCGAAGACAAGATCACCAAGGAAGCGGCCATGGCCGTAGGTGAGACGTCGGGCCAGACACCGGGTCGCAAGGTCGTCACCGCCGGTGGAGGCAAGCGTCGTCCGGTGTCCGAGCCCGTGTCCGAGGAAGAGGTCGGCGCTACAGCCGGCGACGACACGCCCGAGGAGGCAACGCCGCTCGTCAAGGAGGCCGACCCCGAGCTCGAGAAGCTCCTGGCCGAAGAAGAAGAGATCGAGCGCCGCACCCGCGAGCACCACGAAGCCCCTCACTTCGGAACGAGGATTAGTCGAGATGGTCTCGAGCACACGTGACCGCAGGAGCCCGCGAGCGAGCAGCGTCGAGCGAGCAGGAGTCCCGAGCGGCCCGGAGGGCGCCGGAGGGGTATCCCCGGAGGCGAGCGAGGGCGACCAAAAATGTTGATGCCGAAGAAGACCAAGCACCGCAAGCAGCACCGCGGTCGGATGAAGGGGACCGCCAAGGGTGGGACGAAGGTTTCCTACGGCGACTACGGCATCCAGGCACTCGAGCCGTGCTGGTTGACGAACCGGCAGATCGAAGCCGCCCGTATCGCCATGACCCGCTTCATCAAGCGCGGCGGCAAGGTCTGGATCAACGTGTTCCCCGACAAGCCCGTCACCGAGAAGCCCGCCGAGACGCGGATGGGCTCGGGCAAGGGCAACCCGGAGTCGTGGGTGGCCGTCGTGAAGCCGGGCCGGGTTCTCTTCGAGCTCTCGGGTGTCGACGAGGCCACGGCGCGCGAGGCGATGCGACTCGCTCAGCACAAGCTGCCGATCAAGAGCCGTTTTGTGGTCCGACAGGACGAGGCGTGATGACGACCGCAGCCGAACTCCGTGAGCTGGGCGATGACGATCTCGTCCAGCAGCTAGCAGGCGCCAAGGAGGAGCTGTTCAACCTCCGATTCCAGAACGCGACGGGACAGCTCGACGCCTACTCGCGTCTCGGGCAGTTGCGTCGCGAAATTGCCCGAATCAGCACGGTGCTGCGCGAGCGCGAGATCGAGGCCGCCGAGGCCCTGTTTGCCGAGACCATGTTCGAGGAGCAGACCGATGCCTGAATCCGACACCGGAGACGACGCCGTGCGGGCGTCGCGCAAGGTTCGCGAAGGAATTGTCGTGTCCACCAAGATGGACAAGACAGCCGTCGTGGCCGTGACCGACCGCGTGCGTCACCGCAAGTACCGCAAGACACTGCAGCGCACGAGTCGTCTACACGCGCACGACGAGAACAACGACGTCAATGAAGGCGACCGGGTTCGTGTTGCCGAAACCCGGCCCCAGTCCAAACAGAAGCGTTGGCGGATCGTCGACGTGCTCGAACGGGCACGCTGAGGATCCCGGAGAGAACGACGAAACCATGATTCAGCAGGAGAGCAGGCTCAAGGTCGCCGACAACTCGGGCGCCCGCGAAGTCCTGTGCATCAAGGTGCTCGGAGGGACGCGCCGCCGCTACGCGGGTATCGGCGACGAGTTCGTCGCGACCGTGAAGGACGCCGTTCCCGGCGCCGCTGTCAAGAAGGGCGAAGTCGTTCGCTGCGTCGTGGTCCGCACGGCCAAGGAGCGCCGCCGCGAGGACGGCAGCTACATCCGTTTCGACGAGAACGCCGCGGTGCTCATCAACGAGCAGCAGCAGCCGAGGGGCACACGGATCTTCGGGCCCGTCGGTCGTGAGCTGCGCGACCGTCGTTTCATGCGCATCATCTCGCTCGCTCCGGAGGTGCTCTGAGCCATGAAGATCAAGAAGGGTGATCAGGTCGAGGTGCTCGCCGGAAAGGACGTCGGCCGTCGTGGTGAGGTCATGGACGTGATACCGGCCAAGGAGCGTGTGATCGTCGACGGGATCAACGTGGCCAAGCGTCACCAGGCTGCGACGCGCGCCACCATGCAGGGCGGAATCATCGACAAGGACATGCCGATCCACGTGTCCAACGTCGCCATCGTGTGCGACTCCTGCGGCGCGGCCACACGTATCGGTTTTCGCTTCGATCCCGACGGCGCGAAGTTCCGCGTTTGTCGCAAGTGCGGCGCCGACCTGCCCGACAACGACAAGCGAGGTGCGTGATGGCAGCAGACTCCGCCACGCAGGCACCACCACCCCGGCTGCGCGACCGCTATCGCGACGAGATCCGCTCGGCACTCCAGAGCGAGCTCGGGCTCGGCAACATCATGGAGGTCCCGCGCCTCGACAAGATCGTCGTCAACACAGGTGTGGGCGAGGCCGCCGACCAGAAGTCCATCCTCGACGGTGCGGTCACCGACCTGGGGGTCATCACGGGCCAGAAGCCCCTCGTGACCCGGGCGAGACACTCGATCGCCAACTTCAAGCTCCGGCAGGGCCAGCCGATCGGCGCCAAGGTCACCCTGCACGGCGCCCGGATGTGGGAGTTCTTCGACCGGCTGGTGAGCCTCGCGATCCCCCGGATCCGGGACTTCCGCGGCATGAACTCCCGCTCGTTCGACGGGCGCGGGAACTACACGTTCGGCGTTACCGAGCAGCTGATCTTCCCGGAGGTCGACTACGACTCGATCGACACGGTCCGGGGAATGGACATCACGATCGTCACGACGGCGCGAACGAACGAGGAGGGTCGTGCGCTGCTCGCAGCGCTCGGCTTCCCGTTTGCCCGCGAGGAGGCGTAAAGGAACAGATGGCGAAGAAGGCACTGGTCAACAAGCAGCAGCGCAAGCCCAAGTACGAGGTGCGCCGGTACACACGGTGTCGCCGCTGTGGTCGCGCGCGTGCGGTGTACCGCAAGTTCGGGCTCTGTCGAATCTGTCTGCGCGAGTTGGCGCACGCGGGTGAAGTCCCCGGGCTCACCAAGGCGTCGTGGTGAGGGGGATGCTCCGATGACAATGACCGACCCCATCGCCGACATGCTCACGAGGCTTCGCAACGCGAATCAGCGTCAGCACGACGACGTCTCGATGCCGTCCTCGAAGGTGAAGGTGGCTCTCGCCGACGTGCTCGAACAGGCCGGCTACATCACGGGACACCGCGTGGAAGACAACCCGGGTCGCCCGGGCGAGACCCTCACGATCGAGCTCAAGTACGACGCCTCGCGGCGACGGACGATCTCCGGTATCCGCCGGGTTTCCAAGCCGGGGCTGCGTGTCTACTCGAAGGCCCATGACGTACCCCGGGTCCTCGGTGGAATGGGTATCGCCGTCTTGTCTACGAACGTCGGTCTGCTGACCGACCGCGAAGCGCGCAAGCGCAGGGTCGGCGGCGAGATCCTGTGCCAGGTCTGGTAGGCGAGGAACGACGATGAGCCGAATCGGCAAAGCTCCGATCCCGATCCCCGACGGCGTCGAGGTCACGGTCGCGGGCTCCCATGTCACCGTGAAGGGTCCCAACGGCACCCTGGAACACGACGCGCCCGAGAAGATCGCGGTCGCCGTGGCCGACGGCGAGGTCATCGTGAGTCGCGAGGGCGACGAACGGTCGGCGCGGGCGCTGCACGGTCTCACGCGTTCGCTCGTGGCGAACATGGTGACAGGTGTGTCCGAGGGATTCACCCGTGAGCTGCAGATCGTCGGGGTCGGATACAGGGCTCAGTCGAAGGGCTCGGGGATCGAGCTCCAGGTCGGCTTCTCGCACCCGGTCGTCTTCGACGCCCCCGACGGCATCACGATCGAGGTGCCTCAGCCGACCCAGGTGATCATCAAGGGTGCCGACAAACAGTTGGTCGGTCAGGTCGCCGCCGACATCCGCAAGGTCCGAAAGCCCGAGCCCTACAAGGGCAAGGGAATCCGCTACGTCGACGAGCACGTCCGCCGCAAGGCCGGCAAGGCCGCCGTCGGCTCGGGCGCCTGAGAGGTTCGCGATGCGACGCACCAAGGTGATCGGACGGAACCGGCGACACCGCCGGGTCCGCAAGAAGATTCGGGGAACTGCCAAGCGCCCGCGCCTGTCGGTCTACCGATCCAACCGCCACATCTACGCGCAGCTCATCGACGACGTCGACGGTCGCACGCTGGCCGCCGCCTCCACGATGGAGCCCTCGGCGCGTGACAAGGCGTCGGGAACCGTCGAGGCGGCTCGCAGAGTGGGCACACTCATCGGTGAGCGCGGCAAGGACGAGGGTGTCACGGCGGTCGTGTTCGATCGCGGTGGGTTCAAGTATCACGGCCGGGTTGCGGGTGTGGCCGAGGCCGCACGCGAAGCCGGCCTCGAGTTCTGAGCAGGGAGCAGTCATGGCCGAGGGCCAGTTCGAAGAGCGAGTGATCGACATCAACCGGGTCGCCAAGGTGGTCAAGGGCGGCCGGCGGTTCTCCTTCACCGCGCTCGTGGTCGTGGGTGACGGCGCCGGCAGTGTCGGTCTCGGCTACGGCAAGGCCAAGGAAGTGCCGGCCGCGATCCAAAAGGGTATGGAAGAGGCGAAGAAGAACGTGTTCAAGCCCGCCCTGGCCGGGTCCACGGTTACCCACCGGATCATCGGTCGTCATGACGCGGCCCGCGTTCTCATCAAGCCCGCTGCCCCCGGTACGGGGGTCATCGCCGGCGGTGCCGCGCGCCACATCCTGGAGGCCGCGGGTATCAACGACGTGCTGGCCAAGTCACTCGGGTCGGCCAATGCCGTCAACGTCTCGCGGGCCACGATCCAGGGCCTGAAGGACCTGCGGGACCCCGACGAGGTCGCGAAGCTGAGAGGCCTCACGCCCGAAGAGGTGTCGACGCCCGGGCTCCTGCGCGCCTTTCGGGAGCGCCAGCGCGGACCGGCACCCGAACCCACCGAGGTCAAGTGATGGCCACCGTGCGCGTGACGCTCAAGCGGTCCTACATCGGCACCAAGCCCAAACAGCGCGGCACCCTGCGCGCGCTCGGACTGCGCAAGATCGATCAGACCGTGGAGCACGAGGACGGCCCCGTACTGCGCGGAATGCTCGACAGGGTTCCGCACCTGGTCACCGTCGAAGAGAACGTCGAAGAGGACGCGTCGTCATGAAGATCCACGACCTGCAACCGCCGGCCGGTTCGAAGAAGCCCGCGCGTCGCGTGGGCCGTGGTATCGGCGGCAAGGGCGGCAAGACCGCGGGCCGCGGCCACAAGGGCCAGCGGGCGCGCAACACGGTGAAGCCGGGCTTCGAAGGTGGTCAGACCCCCCTCGTGCGCCAGATGCCGAAGCTCAAGGGCTTCAACAACCCGTTCCGCGTGGAGTATGCGGTCGTGAATCTCGACACGCTCGGCTCCTTCGGTGGCGGGAGCGAGGTCAGCCCCCAGACGCTGCGCGAACGCGGCTTGGTCGCCAAGCGCGGACTCGTGAAGATCCTGGGGCGCGGTGACGTGTCGGTGTCGCTCACGGTGAAGGCACACGCCTGTTCGGCCGCCGCTCGAGAGGCCATCGAGGCCGCCGGCGGGAGTGTGGAGATCCTGCCCGCACCGTGGGGCGACCGCCGTCCGCCCGCCCGGGGAAACGCACTCACCAATCGGTAGACTCGGGCGCCCGCCCGGTCAGGAGGATTTTCGCGCGTGTTG
Organism: uncultured Actinomycetes bacterium; assembly: GCA_963704035.1. Taxonomy (GTDB): domain Bacteria; phylum Actinomycetota; class Acidimicrobiia; order IMCC26256; family JAOSJL01; genus JAOSJL01. The sequence continues at coordinate 1,373,087 of CAVPGR010000004.1, forward strand.
CAGCTCGGACGTCTTCGCAACATGTTCCGCGTTCCTGACCTGCGGAAGAAGATCCTGTTTGTTTTCCTCATCGTGGCGGTCTACCGCTTCGGGTCGCACGTGCCGGTTCCCTACATCGACTTCGACGCGATCCGGTCGTTTCAAGACGAGGCGTCGCAGTCAGGCGTGCTCGGCCTGCTGAACCTGTTCTCCGGCGGTGCACTCACGAACGTGTCGGTCTTCGCGCTCGGGATCATGCCGTACATCACGGCGTCCATCATCATGCAACTGCTCGGTGTGGTCATCCCGAAGCTCGAGGAGTGGCAGAACGAGGGCCAGACAGGGCAGAAGAAGATCACGCAGTGGACCCGTTACCTGACTGTGGGCCTCGCCATCATGCAGGCGACCGGTCTGGCGTTCGCCTTCAAGAGCGGTACGTCGTCGGGAATCCTGAGTAGCGCCGGGTTGCCCCAGGGAATCAACCTGTTCCCGAGCTTCAATACGCCGCGGGCCCTGTTCTTCATCCTCACCTTGACCGCCGGCACGGCGTTGATCATGTGGCTGGGCGAGCTCGTGACCCAGCGCGGGATCGGCAACGGCATGTCGATCATCATCATGGCCTCGGTGATCTCGGCGCTTCCGGCGATGGGGCAGTCGGTGCTCGCCAACAAGGGCGAGTTCCAGTTCGTCATCGTGCTGCTGATCGGTGTGGCGATGATCGTGGCGATCGTCTTCGTCGAATCGGGCCAGCGCCGAATACCGGTGCAGTTCGCGAAGCGTGTCGTGGGTCGCCGCATGTACGGCGGCCAGAGCACCTACATCCCCCTGAAGGTCAACCAGTCGGGTGTGATCCCGGTGATCTTCGCCAGCTCGATCCTGTTCTTCCCTGCGCTGATCGCTCCGGTGCTGCCCTCCGGCGTCCAGACTTGGATCAGCGACAACCTCACGTCGCCGCAGGGCTTCTTCTACATCACGACGTTCACGCTGCTCATCATCTTCTTCGCCTACTTCTACACGGCGATCGCCTTCAATCCGCAGCAGCAGGCCGACATCATCCGCAAGCAGGGTGGGTTCATCCCCGGTATCAGACCTGGGCCGCCCACGGAGCGCTACCTCGCCAAGACGCTGAACCGGATCACGCTTCCCGGGTCGCTGTTCCTGGCCACGATCGCACTCGCCCCGCTGTTGTACTTCTCGCTGGCGAATCTGCCGACGGGCGCTGCGTTCGGCGGTACCTCGTTGCTCATCGTGGTGGGCGTGGCCCTCGAGACGATGAAGCAGATCGACAGCCAGTTGATGATGCGCAACTACGAGGGATTCCTGAGCTGATCCCCATGACACGTGGCCCGCGGCTCGTCTTTCTGGGGAAACAGGGATCAGGCAAGGGGACTCAGGCCGAGATCCTCGCCGCCGAGTACGGCGTGACCCACCTCTCGACGGGCGAGATCTTCCGCACATCCGCCGACGAGGGTTCCTCGCTCGGCCTCGAGGCCAAGGCCTACATGGACCGCGGGGAGCTGGTTCCCGACGAGACGGTCGTGCAGATCGTCGAGGAACACTTCGCTCGCCACGACACGACGGCCAAGGGCTTCATCCTCGACGGCTTTCCCCGCACTCACAACCAGGCCGTGGAGCTTCGCCGCATCCTCGGCGACAACGCGCTCGATGCGGTCATCGACATCGACGTCCCCGACTCCGTCGTCCTGGAGCGCATGATCGAACGCGGTCGGGAGGACGACACGGCAGCGGCCATGAAGCGGCGCCTGGAGCTCTACCGTCGTGAGACGCAGCCTCTCGCGGAGTTCTACGGAGATCAGAACCTGCTCGAGCGCGTCGACGGTCTCGGCGAGGTCGGCGACATCACCAAACGGATCGCGGTGGTGGTCGACGAACGCTTCGACCCCACGCGGCCGTGATCTCCCGCAAGTCGCCTGATCAGATCGCCCTCATGAGGCGAGCCGGACGGGTGGTGGCCGAGATGCACGAGGAGTGCATCCGCGCCGCGAAACCCGGCGCCACGACCCTCGACGTGGACGCGGCAGCCCGCGAGGTTCTCGACAGACGCAACGCCCGGTCGAACTTCCTCAACTACCACGGCTTTCCTGCGGTGGTCTGCACGTCACCCAACGAGGTGATCGTGCACGGCATCCCCGACGAGACGGTCCTCGATGAGGGCGACATCCTCTCGATCGACTGCGGGGCGATCATCGAGGGCTGGCACGCGGACGCCGCCATCACGATGCCGATCGGTGACATCGACGATGTCTCACGGCGGCTGATCACCGTCACACGGCGTTCCCTGGAAGCGGCCATCGAACAGATCGTCGAAGGCAACCGTCTCGGTGACGTCGGGGCCGCCGTCGAGGAGGTTGCCGTCGCCGGCGGGTTCTCCGTGGTGCGGGAGTACGTCGGCCACGGCATCGGCACCGCGATGCACGAGGATCCCCAGATTCCCAACTACGGCCCGGCGGGGCGTGGCATGAAGATCCGCGAGGGGCACGTCTTTGCCGTCGAGCCGATGGTGAACGTCGGATCGGCCGGGAACCGGATCCTCGACGACGGCTGGGCCGTCGTGACCGATGACGGTTCCCGCTCGGCCCATTTCGAGCACACGATCGCCGTGACCGGCGAGGGCCCCGAGGTCCTGACGGTTCCGTGGTAGCTCCGCTACCCAGATGCGTCCGTGGCGCGCGCTATTCGGACCTCTCGGACGCCTCTTGGCGGGCTTGGGAAATCCCGGGGGGTTCGTGTAGCCTGAAGCGTTCGGCCCCGAGGTCGGCGCTTCCGACGCGGGGTGTTTCCTCGAGTGAATACATCCGAAATACGAGTACGCGCCGCGCGCGCGGGAGTGGTGAGGACACTGGCGAAGCCGAAAGACGACACGATCCTGGTGGAAGGCACGGTCATCGAGCCGTTGCCCAACGCCATGTTTCGTGTGGAACTGGAGAACGGGCACAAGATCCTCGCCCACATCTCCGGGAAGATGCGGATGCACTACATCCGGATTCTCCCCGGCGACAAGGTGCAGGTCGAGCTCACGCCCTACGACCTGAGCCGCGGTCGCATCACCTACCGCTACAAATGACCGGACGGGAACGAGAACGACGATGAAGGTCCGACCCAGCGTCAAGAAGATGTGTGAGAAGTGCAAGGTGATCCGTCGGCACGGTGCTGTGCGCGTCATCTGCGAGAACCCGCGCCACAAGCAGCGGCAGGGTTGAGGGGAACGGCACATGGCTCGAATTGCAGGCGTTGACATCCCCCGCGAGAAGCGGACGGACATCGCGCTCACCTACATCCACGGCATCGGGCAGAGCACCGGCTCGCTCATCTGCCAGGCCAACGGCATCGACCCGGGCACGCGGGTCCGCGACCTCACCGATCCCGAGGTCACCAAGATTCGCTCGTGGGTGGAGCAGAACGTCAAGGTCGAGGGTGACCTGCGCCGTGAGGTCCAACAGGACATCAAGCGCAAGATGGAGATCGGCTGCTACCAGGGGATCCGCCACCGTCGCGGGCTCCCGGTGCACGGTCAGCGCACACGCACGAACGCCCGGACCCGCAAGGGTCCGAAGAAGACGGTCGCCGGTCGCAAGAAAGTGGTGAAGTAGCCATGGCGACTTCGGGCGGACAGAGACGACCCAAGCGCAAGGAACGGCGCAACGTCGGCTACGCCATCGCGCACATCAAGTCGTCGTTCAACAACACGATCATCACGATCACCGACCAGAACGGTGAGGTCCTGTCGTGGGCCTCGGCGGGCAACGTCGGGTTCAAGGGATCACGCAAGTCCACACCCTTCGCTGCGCAGATGGCTGCCGAGACGGCCGCTCGCCGGGCGATGGAACACGGCGTGCGTAAGGTCGACATTGTCGTGAAGGGCCCCGGCTCCGGTCGTGAGACCGCGATCCGGTCCATCCAGAACACGGGCATCGAGGTCGCCGGCATCAAGGACGTCACGCCCATCCCGCACAACGGCACCCGCCCCAAGAAGCGACGGAGAGTCTGATGGCTCGCTACACCGGACCCGTGTGCCGGCTCTGCCGGCGCGAGCGCATGAAGCTCTTCTTGAAGGGCCCCAAGTGCGAGTCGTCCAAGTGCCCGATCGAGCGCCGGCCCTACCCGCCCGGCGACCACGGCAGGGGGCGCATCCGCGAGAGTGAGTACATGCTCCAGCTTCGGGAGAAGCAGAAGGCCCGCCGTATCTACGGGCTTCTGGAGCGCCAGTTCCGCAACCTCTATGCCACCGCAGCGGCCGACGAGGGGATCACGGGTGAGAACCTCCTCCGGATGCTCGAGCAGCGCCTCGACAACGTCGTGTTCCGGGCAGGGTTCTCGACCAGTCGCAACCAGGCCCGCCAGTTCGTCCGCCACGGGCACGTGTCGGTCAATGGCAAGCGGGTGACCATCCCGTCCTACCAGGTACGCAAGGAAGATGTCATCGAACTGTCCGACAAGGCCAAGGCGATGATCGTCGTCCGTCACAACCTCGACACGATCGACCGCGCCGTCCCGGCGTGGCTCGACGTGTCCGGCGCTCAGGCGACCGTTCGGGAGCTCCCCATTCGGGAGCAGATCGACATTCCGGTGCGGGAGCAACTGATCGTCGAGCTCTACTCCAAGTAAGCGAGTCCAAGTAGGCGAGTTCGGGTAGCCGAGTTCAACATCAGAAGATCGGGCGTCGGTACGGCGTCCTTCCCAAGCAACCAGAGGCGAACAGAGATGCTCATCATTCAGCGACCTGACATCGAGGTCGGCGAGGCCCGAGGCTCCGCTCAGACCTTCACGATCGCTCCGCTCGAGCCCGGCTTCGGCCACACGTTCGGCAACAGCCTCCGGCGGACGCTGCTGTCGGCGATTCCTGGCGCCGCGGTCACGCAGGTGCGTTTCGACGACGCCCTCCACCCCTTCGACACCATCGACGGTGTCAAAGAGGACGCCACAGACATCATCTTGAACCTCAAGGACATCGTGCTGCACTGCCACAGCGACGAGTCCGTCACGCTGCGGCTCGACGTGGGCGGACCGGGCGACGTGACCGCCGGGGACATCCAGACCACCTCCGACGTCGAGATCCTCAATCCCGAACTGGTCATCGCCCAGGTCAACGCCAAGGGCCGCCTGGCCTGCGATCTCACGGTCGAGCAGGGCCGCGGCTACCTCTCGGCCGACATGGCCCGGGCGAACGCCTCGGGCACGATCGGCGAGATCCCCGTCGACGCCATCTTCTCGCCGGTGCGGCGCGTGGCGTTCACGATCGAGCCCACGCGTGTGGAGCAGGCCACGAACTTCGACAGCCTGAGCCTCGAGGTCGAGACCGACGGTTCGATCACACCGCTCGAGGCACTGGCGTCCGCGGGAGACACGCTGCGGAATCTCGTGGGCCTGGTGGCGGAGATCTCCGACCAGCCCAAGGGTCTGGAGCTCGGTGAGGTGGCGATTTCCTCACCGACGTCGCCCGACCTCGAGCTCCCCGTGGAAGATCTCGACCTGTCCGAGCGTCCGCGCAACTGCCTGAAGCGTGCACGTGTCGACACGATCGGTCAGCTGCTCGAGAAGTCGGAGGAAGACCTCCTGGCGATCACGAACTTCGGTCAGAAGTCGCTCGACGAGGTGCGTGTGAAGCTCGACGAGCGTGGCCTCACGCTGCACACGCGGGACTGACGGTCGTGCCCACCCCCACGAAGGGACCTCGCCTGGGCGGAAGCCCCGACCACCAGCGGCTCATGCTGGCGAACCTCGCCGCGCACCTGTTCGAGGCCGAGGCGATCGTCACGACCGTGGCCAAGGCCAAGGCCTTGCGTCCGGTCGTGGAGAAGATGATCACCAAAGCCCGAAAGGGCGGCGTCCACAACCAGCGGGTCGTCGTGTCGCAGCTGCACGCCCCCGACGTGGCCGCGAAGCTCTTCGCCGAGATCGGCCCCCGCTACGAGGACCGTGACGGCGGGTATGTGCGTATCCTCAAGTTGGGCCCCCGCCCCGGCGACAACGCGCCAATGGCCCGCGTCGAGCTGGTCTAACTCCTTCCCGGTTGGGGGGTCTCCTATCAGCCTCTTCGACGCTGAGGGGCGACCGAAACTGCGCCTCGTCCTGGCCTACGACGGCACCGACTTCCGCGGGTTCGCCGAGCAGCCCGACGTTCGTACCGTCGGCGGTGTCCTCGTGCGGGCCATCGAGAAGGTCCTGCGCCATCCGGTCGATCTCGTGTGCGCCGGGCGCACAGATTCCGGTGTCCACGCTCGCGGGCAGGTCGTGTCGTTCGAGTCCGATCCCGGTGTCGATCCCTGGAAACTGCGCGACTCCCTGAACAGCATGCTCGGACCGGAGGTCGTCGTCCGCTCCTGCGAACTCGTGGACGGCTCGTTCGACGCACGTCGCTCGGCAGCGTGGCGTTCGTACCGCTACACGGTCGTCCAACGCCCCGAGCCCGACCCCTTCCTCGCCCGGTACGCCTGGTGGGTGTCGGAGCCGCTCGACCTCGCCGCGTTGCATCTCGGCGCCGACCCCTTCGTCGGGAATCACGAATTCGCTTCGTTCTGCCGGAAGAGACCGGAGGGGAACAACACGCGACGCACGGTGTTCGCTTCGGAATGGACCGACGCCGGTGACGGAATCCTCCACTACGACATCCGCGGGCAGGCCTTCTGCCACCAGATGGTGCGCTCCATCGTCGGCACCCTCGTCGACATCGGGCGGGGAGAGCTCCGACCTGGCGACGTGATGTCGATCCTGCGCGCCCGTGACCGTTCAGCCTCCGGTCAGGTCGCCCCGTCGCACGGCCTGTGCCTCACCGAGGTCGGCTACCCGTCCTGAGCTCCTGAGCCGTACGGGTGGTCAGCCGCCGGCGCCGTACGAGATCGAGAGGGCTCGACGGTCGCTGTCCGGGTTGACGACGTCTTCGCTCGAGACGGTGATTCCACCGCCGGTGATCCCGTTTCCCTCGAAAGTGATCACAGCTGTTTCGGCGCCGTTGATCGTGGAGGTGCTGTTGCCCGTGACCTCGTAGCCGGAATCGGGAAGCCCGTCGGTGTACATGCTGACGAGGTCGTCGAAGGAGTCACCCGACGAGCCGGTCACCGAGGTGGCGTTGTCGGTGCCCGAGCCTCCGCTGAACGATGTGGTCACCTCGAAGTCGTCGGGGAGGGGGATGTCGTCGGGGAAGTCGTCGGGGACTTCGCCGCCACCGATGTCGATGGAGCCGCCGTCGCCATCGGGGCCCGAGAACTCGACGGAGCCGCCGTCGCCGTCGGCGTTCGGGTCGACCTCCACCTTCCCTTCGGGGGTGTCGATCGAGACCTTGCCGTCGTCGCTACCGCAGGCCGCGAGAGCCACGATCGCCAGTGCTCCGAGCATCACCAGAACTGTCCGTCGCATCATCTCTCCCGTTGTTCGATCGTCGATAGGTTAGCTCGTTCCGAGGCTGACCGAAACGAACCGCTTGTCGCTGTCTTCGGACAGGGCTTCGTCGGTGGAGACCGTGATCAGGCCACCGTTGAAATCGTCGCCCTCGAAGGTCATCGAGAAGTTCTCGGCACCGTTGAGGGTCGTCGTGCCGCTGCTGACGACGTCGTAGCCGGCGTCGGGCATGCCGTCCTCGTACATGCTCACCAGGTCCTCGAAGGACTCGCCCGTCGTACCCGTGACGGAGGCAGTGGCGGAGCCTGCCCCGTCATCTCCGCTGAACGACGAGACGACCTCGAAGTCGTCGGGAAGAGGGATGTCGTCGGGGAAGTCGCTGGGGATTTCGCCGCCGCCGATGTCGATAGAGCCGCCTTCACCGTCCTCGCCCTGGAACTCGACGGAGCCGCCGTCGCCGCTGTTGGGGTCGACCTCGACCTTGCCCTCGGGAGTGTCGATGGACACCTTGCCGTCGCCATCGCTACCGCAGGCCGCGAGAGCCACGATCGCCAGCGCTCCGAGCATCGCCAGAACTGCCGTCCGTCGCATCATCTCTCCCGTTGTTCGATCGAACACATCATCGTACGCTCTGCTCCGAACGGGCAGCTTGTCGGCAACGCGTCCGATTTCTCGGAATCCTAGGGGCTTGCGGCACCGTAGGCAACGGAGAGTGAGTTCTTGTCACTGTTCTCACCGCTGAAGTCCTGGGTCGAGATCGCCACTTTGCCGCCGACGATGCCGTTGCCCTCGAAGGTGATAGCGACGGCTTCCGCCCCGTTCACCTCGGAGGTGCTGTCGGACGTGATCGTGTAGCCCGCGTCGGGGAGAGCCTGTTCGTAGGTCGTGCGCAGATCGTCGACCGATTCCGCTGTCACGCCCGACACGTTGGCTCCCAGACCTCCTTCACCGGTCGATCCGGAGAATGCGGCCGTGATCTCGTAGTCGTCGGGGAGTGGGATGTCGTCGGGGAAGTCGGCCGGCACCTCGCCACCACCGATCGTGACCGAGCCTCCGCCGTCGTCGTCGCTGAACTCGATCGTGTTGTCCCCTTCGCCCGTGATGCCGACGGAGCCCTTGCCTCCGTCTTCGGGGGTCGTCGACGAGGAGCCGCCGCCGCAGGCCGCGAAAAGGATCAGAGCGAACACCGCGGTCGTAGCGAGCACCATCCGTCGCATGGCCAGGATCTAGGTGCCCGGTGTTGCGTTCTCGGGTGCGGGAGCCTCGAAGTCCGTCGCTTCGGGTGTGTCGACCTCGAGTGCTTCGAGACGAACGATGGTTCCTTCCTCGTTCTCGGCGACCAGGAGAAGCGCGACACCCACGTCGGCGTCGACACATTCGGTGAGGCGGACTTCCCCCGCGGTGGGAGAGACGGTGACGGGAGTCGTGGCATAGGCCGCGCACACGGCGGGCCGGTCAGCGATGACTCGACCGTCCTCGGGGGTGTAGCCCGCGAGGTCGGACGGAGAATCGTCGAAGACGAGCGACGCGAACACGCCGAGGAACCCGCTGAGAAGTCCCTGGCCTGCGTCGCCGACGCCGGGGAGGCGTACGCACACGGGTTCGTCGCCTTCCGTGCAACTCGCGAGACTGCCATCGCCGTTGTCGATGACGACCCCGTTCTTGGTGCGTACGGCGACGCGCGGGGGACTCTGCGAGAAGATGATCTCCTCGGTCTCGGTCGGCTCGGCGGTTCCGTCCTCGAAGCGGTACGTGACGCGCACTGCCGAGTCCTGCGAGGTCTCGAGGAGTGCCGCGAACTCGTCGCGGGTCGCCGCGGGGGGCGGTTCGGGCGCAGGAGGCTCGCCGCTCTGCCCGTCGTCCCCGGTGGTGCACGCGGTCAGGGTGAGGATCCCGGCCACGAACAGGCTCGTCGCGACTCGCACCTTCACTGCTCGTTCCTTCGTTCCGGTCGGCGCGGCGAGGGTACCCGCTCGTAGTCTGAATGCGTGGCGTCGGATCAGGCAATGGAAGACCCGCAGAAGCGTGCTCCCGAGCTCGTAGAGCGCTACGGCGAGCTCTGGCTCGACGAGATGGCGGCCGCCGAGCTGTACCGTCGCCTCGCCGGTTCGCGGACCACGGAACTCGCGGACGAACTCCGAGCGATCGCGGTTACCGAAGACGAGCACGCCGCCTACTGGGCGACGCTCCTCGAGGAGTCGGGGGCCGACAAGCCCCGTTACAGGACCCCCTTCCGGGTCCGGGCTCTCGGAGCGGCCGCGCACCTCATCGGGGTCAAGCGGATTCTGCCGTTCGTGGCGCGAATGGAGGCCGAGGAGGTCCGCCGCTACCGCGACGACGACGATATCCCCGACGAGCTCGTCGACGAGGAGGTCGCGCACGGTCGTCTCGTGGCCGGGCTCCACGGGGACAGCGGCGTCGGTGCGGCGATCGCCGCCGCCGAAGGGCGTCACCGGATCGGTGTCGGCGGACCGTTGCGTCCGCTCGTGTTCGGGGCGAACGACGGTCTCGTGTCGAACCTGTCGCTCGTTCTCGGCGTGGCCGGGGGAACCTCCGACGAGTCCTTCATCCTTCTGGCCGGCATGGCGGGCCTCGTGGCGGGTGCGTGTTCGATGGCCGCCGGCGAGTGGGTGTCGGTGCGCGCTCAGGCCGAGCTCTACGAACGGGAGCTCGAGGTCGAACGCCTCGAGATCCGTTACTTCCCCGAGGAGGAGTTCGAAGAGCTGGAGACGATCTACCGTGCGCGCGGCCTGAGCGAGGACGAGGCACGAGCGCTCGCCGAGCGCATCATGGAAGACGAAGACGTGGCGCTCGACGTGATGGCCCGCGAGGAACTCGGTATCACGCCCGGAGATCTTCCTTCGGCCTGGATGGCTGCGGTTGCTTCCTTCTTGGCGTTCAGTATCGGTGCATTGATTCCCGTGTTGCCCTATGTGTTCAGCTCGGGTGACCCGGCATTCGTCATGGCCGCGACGCTCTCGGGTGTCGCTCTCTTCTGCGTCGGCTCCCTGATCTCGATCTTCACCGGTCGCAACGCCGTCGTGTCCGGCCTGCGCATGGTCGCGATAGGTGGAGGCGCGGCGACAGCGACGTTCCTCATCGGAACCGCGATAGGAGGGTGAAGACTCGCGAGTTCATGTTGCTGGCTCGTTCAGGTAGAGGAAGCCGCAGGCTTCGTTGCGGACCGGCACTTCGGCGTCGCGCAACACGGCATCCCAGTCACTGCGGACACCCGGGTTCGTCTGTTCCATCCCGTGATCAGCGAGGAGGACAAAGGCCGTGTCGTCGTAGACGCCTGCCTTCTCGACGGCGTCCAGAACGGCACCGAGGCGGGCGTCGGTGTCGCGGACGGCGGCTTCGGCGATGTCGGAGTGTGGTCCTCCTTCGTGCATGGCGGAATCGATGACGGTGAAGTTGATCCACATGAACCGCGGAAGGGGATAGCTCTGGTCGCGGTATCGACCCGACCAGATACCGACGGCCTGTTCGACGGCCTGGTGGTCGATGATCGTCCAGGCGGCGTAGCCGAGCGACGAGGTGGCATACGCGGGGTTCGTGTACGGCAGCTCCGATGTGTCGGAGGAGATCTCGGGGACGTCGCCCGATCGGAAGAAGTCGAACGTCGAGTAGGCCGCTCCGCGGTCGCAGGGTTCGTCGACCGCTGCCGTGAAGGTGTCGGGCCACGTGCGCCTGATCGCCTCGAAGAGGGTCTCGGTCCCTTCGACGAGGTGCTGCATCGCGAACGCCCAGGTTGCCAGCGAGTTGGTCTCGATCGACTTCTCGATCCGGCGGTCGTACCAGGAATTGTGCAGCACACCGTGATGTCCGGGGAGCCGCCCCGTCAGGATCGACGTGTGGTTCGCCAGAGTCACGGTGGGCATGCCCGACATCGCTCCGAATCGCAGTGCGGTCCCGGCCTCGATGAGGCGTGCCACGTTGGGGGCGTCCCCGGAAGCGGCCAGGTTGTAGAGGACGTTCGGATTGGCGCCGTCGAAGAGGAAGCCCACGACGTGTTCCGGACGCCCGTCGTCGGGGTCGAGCAGTTCGCGTCGGACCACTCCGTCGGTTCCCGCGAGGAACTCGCCGGTGTCGTCGTGGGGTGCGACGCCCAGCAGCTCGGCCAGGGTGGGCCCGACGTCGACGAGGCGGATCGACCGGTCGACCATTCCGTGACGACGGATTCCGCGACCGGCGACGACGAACGGGGCCCGTGCCTGGATGACGTCGAGAGACCCGTGCTCGCCGACGTGACCGCCGCTTTCGGGCCAGTGGTGCCCGGCGGAGTGCACGACGCAGAGGTCGGGAGCCGCGGCGTGATCGAAGAGCTGGGCCACCTGGTCGTAGCCGTGGGGATAGGAGTTGGCCGTACGGTCGGGATGCAGTGACGCCCGCTCCCTTTCCAATCCCACGAAGCGGTCGACGGACCGGTCGCCCAGGGGGTTTCTCCCTTCCACGGTCACGGTCGACGGTTCGGCATCGGGCCCGTCGGGCCGGTCGAAACGGACTCGACCGTCGGGAGCGATGGCCTCGTAGAGGCCGTCGGCGACCCGCAGCACCATCTCGACGCTCGGTGCCACCGCCGGATCACACAGAGCCGTGATCGCCCGCTCCGAGAGCTCCCGCAGTGCCGGATCGGGTTCCCGGGTCGTCATCGTGGAAGTGAGGTTCTCTGGGGCCATGGGACGAGGTTAGCGGCCCGATTGCCGGAATCCGGTCGGCGCGGGTACCCTGAATGACCCGTTTCGAATGCGGTCCCGCGTTGTGCTCTTCGCGGCATCTTCACGCGTCGCGCGGCACGAGAGCGGCACGAGAACGGTCGGACGACCGGTTTCACGAGATCAAACACGAGATCGAACAGGACAGCGTGCGTACCTACACCCCCAAGCCCGACGATCTGAGCAGCGACTGGTATGTCATCGACGCCCGAGGGGCACGTCTCGGCCGTGTCGCCACCGAGGTCGCCACGCTTCTGCGCGGCAAGCACAAGCCCACGTGGGCTCCGCACGCGGCGGGGGGCGACCACGTCATCGTGATCAACGCGTCCGAGCTCGACGTCACACTGCGCAAGGCGGAACAGAAGATCTATCACCGCCACTCCGGGTACCCGGGTGGTCTGCGCAGTGAGTCTCTCGAGCACATGATCGAGCGCGACCCCGCGAGGGTCGTCAAGAAGGCGGTCAAGGGGATGCTCCCGAAGAGCCGTCTCGGACGCTCCATGCTCCGAAACCTGCGCGTCTACGCGGGTGCCGCCCACCCGCACGCTGCGCAGCAGCCCGAGACCCGCGTGTTGCCAGGCGGCAGCACAACCGGCACGAACGCCGGCTGACGAGGAGATCCACGTGTCGAAGCCGCTCATCCAGTCCACCGGACGTCGCAAGAGCAGCGTCGCCCGCGTCCGCGTGCGCCCCGGCACGGGTGTCGTGACCATCAACGGCAAGTCCTACACGGAGTACTTCCCGACACTCGTGCAGCAGATGACGGTCAGTGAGCCGTTGCGCCTCACTGAAACTGCCGAGGTCTACGACATTGACGCCAGCGTGAACGGCGGTGGTGTGAGCGGTCAGGCCGGTGCGGTCCGACTCGGCATCGCCCGCGCGCTGTCGATTCTCGATGATGAGCAGCGACCCGAGTTGAAGAAGCAGGGTCTTCTCACCCGCGACGCGCGTGAGAAGGAGCGTCGCAAGTACGGTCTCAAGAAGGCCCGCAAGGCGCCGCAGTACAGCAAGCGCTGAGCCCCGGCGGAGAGCACCATGTCGCTGCGGTTCGGTACCGACGGCGTTCGCGGGGTCGCCAACCGTGATCTGACTCCCGAGCTCGTGCTCGCGCTCGGTCGCGCGGTGGTGCGGGCACTCGGGGCGGACCGCCCACTCCTGGTCGCCAGCGACACACGGCGCTCCGGCCCGATGCTCGAGGCCGCGCTCACCGCGGGTGTGTGCGGTGAGGGGGGCACTGTCGTCTCGCTCGGCGTCCTGCCGACTCCCGGCCTGGCTCATGCCTCCCGGGAGAGCGACGCTCCCGCGGCCATGATCTCGGCCAGCCACAACCCCTTCGCCGACAACGGCATAAAGATCTTTGCCGCCGGGGGCCGCAAGCTTCCCGACGAGTTGGAGCGCCGTATCGAGACCGAGCTCGTGACGGTTCTCGGACGTGCCGTCGACGAGCAGGAGCCTGTGGGTGCTGCGGTGGGCACGTCGCGCGCCGGGCCCGACGCCGCGCGGCGGTACGTCGATCACCTCGTCGAGACACTCGAGGGACGCCGTTTCGACGGTCGGCGTGTCGTGCTCGATTGCGGCAACGGCGCAGCGTCGCGCACGGCGCCCGCGGTCTTCGAGCGACTCGGTGCCGATGTCTCCACGATCGGCGTTGATCCCGACGGCCTCAACATCAACGACGGTTGTGGTTCCACGGCTCCCGAACAGCTCCAGCGAGCGGTTGTCGAGAACCGTGCGGATGCCGGGTTCGCCTTCGACGGTGACGCGGATCGCTGTGTGGCTGTCGACGAGAACGGCACGCTGCGCGACGGTGACCACATTCTGGCCATCACCGCCTTCGACCTCGCGGCCCGCGACGCGCTGCCGGGACGGGCAATCGCCACGACGGTCATGGCGAATCTCGGTCTTCGACGTGCGTTGGCGGCGGAGGAGATCACGATCGTGGAGACACCCGTCGGGGATCGCCACGTGCTCAGCGCGATGGAGGACCAGGGCCTCGCTCTCGGGGGCGAACAGTCCGGGCACGTGATCTTCTCCGAGCACGCGTCGACCGGCGACGGCACTCTCACCGCCCTCATGCTCCTCGACGTCGTGTGTCGCAGCGGGAGGAGCCTCGGAGACCTCGCCGACGCCGTCGTGAAGCTCCCGCAGATCCTGACGAACGTCGCCGTCGAGTCCACCGAGGACCTCGACGTTTCGGAGGGCTTCTGGAACGACGTGCATGTCGCCGAAGCCGAGCTCGCCGACGACGGTCGGATCCTCGTGCGCGCGTCCGGCACTGAGCCCGTCGTGCGGATCATGGTCGAGGCGACCGAGATCGACGTGGCGAACGCCGTTGCTCGACGTCTGGAGTCGTCGCTGGCGGCTCACCTCCGGATCTCGGAAGCGACACAGGAGGAAGAGCAAGGGGAGTCGTAGACTCACCCCTGTGTGCGGCATCGTCGGTTTCACGGGCTCTGACGCGGCTCTGCCCGTCCTGCTAGACGGCCTGGCCTCCCTGGAGTACCGCGGCTACGACTCCGCCGGTGTGGCCCTCCAGGTTCCCGGCGACGGCCTGTGGCTACGTCGTCGCTCGGGCAAGCTCGCTGAGCTCACCGGCGCCGTGGGTGACGCGCCGGCAGACGCCACCACAGGAATCGGTCACACCCGTTGGGCCACCCACGGGCGACCGTCGGAACGGAACGCCCATCCCCAGACAGACGGCTCCGGGGATCTGGCGATCGTGCACAACGGCATCGTCGAGAATTTTCTGGAGCTGCGCGAGGAGCTCGAAGCGAGTGGGCACGAGTTCCGCTCCGAAACCGACACCGAGGTTCTGGCACACCTCGTCGCCGATGAGCTGGCCGAAGGACGAAGCCTCGCCGACGCCGTCCGATCGCTGCTCCACAGCGCTGACGGAAGCTTCGCTGTGGCCGTGGTGCACGCCGACGACCCCGGGCTCATCGTGGCTGCCCGGCGCGTGTCGCCCCTGGTGGCAGGTGTCGCCGACGGAGCGGCGCTCGTGGCGTCCGACATCCCCGCGCTGCTCCCGCACACCCGCGACGTCCTGATCGTCGACGACGACCAGGTCGTCGAGCTGCGTCCGGGTTCGGTGCGCATCACCGACCTCGACGGCGCCGAACTGACGCCCGCGCCGCGCACGATCACGTGGGACGTCGAGCAGGCCGAGAAGGGCGGCTACGAGGATTTCATGCTCAAGGAGATCCACGAGCAGCCGGCGGCCGTCAGGGACACGTTGAGCGGACGGACCGCGCCGAGCGGTGAGCTCATGCTCGACGAGTTGCGGCTCTCCGAGGACGAGTTGCGGGCGGTCGACAAGGTGTTCCTGGTCGGATGTGGTACCAGCTACCACGCCGCGATGGTCGCCAAGTACGCCCTGGAGCACTGGACCCGTCTGCCGTGCGAGATCGACATCGCGTCCGAGTTCCGCTATCGGGACCCTGTGGTCGACACCCGCACGCTCGTGGTCGGGGTGAGCCAGTCGGGAGAGACCGCCGACACGATCGAGGCGATGAAGTACGCCAAGCGCTGGGACGCCCGCATCATCGCGGTCACCAACGTCGTCGATTCGAGCATGGCACGCCTCGCCGACGCCGTCCTCTACACGCACGCGGGGCCCGAGATCGGCGTCGCCGCCACGAAGACGCACCTTGCGCAGGTCGTGGCGCTCGAGTTGCTGGCGCTGTACCTGGCTGGCCTGCGGGGAACCCGCTACACGAGCGAGGCACGTGATCTGCTCGCGGAGTTGTGTGAGATCCCTTCGCGAATCGAGACGGTGATCAGTCGTAGCGACGACATCCGTCCGATCGCCCACGAACTGGTCGACGTCCGAGACTTCTTCTTCCTCGGCCGCGGCGTGGGATACCCCGTGGCGATGGAGGGCGCACTGAAGCTCAAGGAGATCAGCTACGCGCGAGCGGAGGCCTACCCGGGCGGCGAGATGAAACACGGCCCGATCGCGCTGATCGAACCGGGAACCGTCGTCGTCGGTGTGGCGACCCGCTCGCACGTCTACGCCAAGGTGCTCGGGAACGTCTCGGAAATGCGTACGCGGGGAGCGACCGTCGTCCTCGTGGCCAACGACGGCGATGACACCGCGGCGGGGCTCGCCGATCACGTGCTGTGGGTGCCGCCCACGATCGAGCTCTTCTCGCCGGCGGTCGACACCGTGGCGCTCCAACTCTTTGCCTATCACCTCGCCAAGGAGCGCGGGCGTGACGTCGACAAGCCGCGGAATCTGGCCAAGACCGTGACCGTGGAGTGATGTCGTGGCCACCGTTCACGCACTCACCGTGGAGCTGACCCGGGATCTCGAGCGCGTCACCGTCGGCCGGCAGGTGACGAGCATCGGGGTCGACCTCGTCGAGCTGGACCGCATGCGGTTGGCTCTCAGCAGGCGCCCGACCCTGGCGGAACGCTGCTTCTCCCCGGCCGAACGCGAGTACGCCCACCGGTCGCGTGACCCCGTGCCCAGCCTGGCCGCGCGTTTCGCCGCGAAAGAGGCCGTGATGAAGGCCCTCGGTGTCGGACTCTGGAAGTTCCGACTGCGCGACGTAGAGGTGGGCCGTTCACCGAGCGGTGAGCCGATGCTCGTTCTCACCGGTCGGGCCGCGGAGCTGTGCGAGGAGCGCGTCGTCGGGTCCTGGGCGCTGACTCTCACCCACACGGCGACCACCGCTCTGGCGGTGGCTCTGGCGTTCGCACCGGAGAGTCGCTGAATGCGACCGCTGCTCACCCCCGAGGAGATGTCGGCGGCCGATGCCACCACGATCGCCGCGGGCACGCCGGGCGAGGTGCTCATGGAGCGCGCCGGACGTGCCGTGGCCCGGAAGGCGTTGCGCCTCCTCGGAGGCGGCTACGGCAAACGGTGCGTCGCGGTGTGCGGCGCCGGGAACAACGGAGGAGACGGACTCATTGCCGCGGCGGCTCTGCGGCGGCGCGGCGTAGGCGTCGACATCGTCCGGCTGGAGGAAGGAATCCGGTCTTCGGATCTCGACCGGAGCCTGAAACGCGCCGATCTCGCACTCGATGCGATGTTCGGCACGGGTTTCCACGGAGAGCTGAGTGGTGACGCCGCCGAGGTCGCTGACTGTCTCGCTGACGGTCCTCCCGTCCTGGCCGTCGACATTCCGTCGGGGGTCCACGGTGCGACGGGAGCTGTGGAGGGGCCGGCGGTGCGGGCAGTCGCCACGCTGTCGTTCGCAGCATTGAAACCCGGCCTCGTGTTCGAGCCCGGCGCGACTCACGCCGGCGAGGTCGAGGTCGCCGACATCGGAATCGACGTTTCCGGGGCGACGATGGGTGTCACCGAGCGCTCGGATGTCGCGTCGTGGCTTCTCCCACCGAATCCGGTCACCAACAAGTGGACGTCGGGGGTGTCGGTCGTCGCGGGATCGGGGGGAATGACCGGTGCACCGAACTTCGTGAGCCACGCGGCGATGCGCGCGGGAGCGGGCATCGTGTGGTGCAACCTGCCGGGACGCGACGCCGCCCGTGCCGCCTCGGGAAATGAGGTCATCACGCGGGCGATCGCCGCCACACCGGACGGCTCCCTCGATCTTCCCGGAGCCGACGAGGTCCTGACGAGTCTGGGTCGCTTCCGCGCGCTGGCGCTCGGGCCCGGTCTGGGGCGGAGCGCACACACGGCGCTCGCCGTGATCCGGTTGGTCGAGCAGGCGTCGATTCCGCTCGTGCTCGACGCCGACGGCCTCAACGCTCTCGACGGAAAACCCGAGATCCTCCGAACCCGTCCGGCTCCGACTGTTCTGACCCCGCACGACGGCGAGTACGAGCGACTGATGGGCCGCGCTGTCGGTGACGACCGGGTGGGCGCCGCCGCCGACCTCGCGGCCCGTTCGGGTTCCGTGACGCTTCTGAAGGGCCCGGCAACCGTGGTGGCAGATCCCGGCGGACGTACGGCAGTGAACCCGACGGGAGGCCCGTGGCTCGGCACTGCGGGAACGGGCGACGTCCTCACCGGAATCGTCGCAGCGTTCCTCGCCCGGGGGATGGGGCCGTTCGAGGCGGCCGCGGCCGGAGCTTTCGTGCACGGCCTGGCGGCCGACACCGCCACAGAAGGCACGACGGGGCACAGCGGCCTGGTCGCGGGTGACCTCATCGGCGCACTCGGGCCTACGCTGGCACGGATCACCGGCGGAGACCCAGCCCCAGAGGCGGAGGAACAATGACCGAGGAAACCCGCGTCGAAGATGTCATGACCAGCGAGGTCGTGACGTTGCGTCCCGACCAGAGTGTCGCGGAGGCCGCTGACGTGCTGGCCGGTGATGCCATCGGGGCGGCGCCGGTGGTCGACGACGGCACGTACGTGGGAATGCTCAACGACGACGACCTCATCGTCTCCGAGGCTCGCCTCCACCTGCCCACGACGTTCAACATCCTCGGCGCCCAGATCGTGATGCCCGGCTCGCAGCACCGCTTCGAGGAGGAGCTGGAGAAGGCTGTGGGCGCCACCGTCGGCGACGTGATGGACACCGACCACCCGAGTGTCGCGTCCGACGATCCCCTCATGGCCGTCGCCACGCTGATGCACGACAAGGGAGTCACCCACGTTCCCGTCATCGACGACGGTGCGGTCGTGGGAATCGTCGCTCGTGGCGACCTGATCCGGCACCTGTCCGACACGACATGAGCGCCCTCCGCCCCGCGTGGGCGGCCATAGACCTCGACGCCGTGCGGCACAACGTGTCCGTGCTCCGGAGCGCGGCACCGTCGGCGGCCCTGATGGCCGTGGTGAAGGCCAACGGTTACGGACACGGCGCTGAGCAGGTCGGTCGCGCGGCTCTCGGCGCCGGTGCGTCGTGGCTCGGCGTCGCGCGGGTGGCCGAGGGTGTGGAGTTGCGGGATGCGGGCATCGACGCGCCCGTCATGGTGTTGTCCGACCCGCCGGCCGGTGCCGCAGGCGAGGTCGTGTCAGCCCGTCTGACTCCGATGATCAGTGACAGCGCGTCGCTTCGGCCCCTTGCCGACGCCGCTCGCGTAGCGAAGACACGTCTCGACGTCCACCTGAAGGTCGACACGGGAATGCACCGGGTGGGGTGCTCTCCGGACGCGGTTCGGGACATCGTGGATCGTCTCCAGGCCGAACCCGAGCTCCGATTCTCCGGCATCGGAACCCACTTCGCCGTCGCCGACGCGGTCGGCGATCCCTTCACCGACCGTCAGCTCGACGAGTTCCTCCGGGTGCTCGACGATCTCGACCGAGTCGACGCACGCCCCCCGCTGGCGCACGCTGCGAACTCGGCGGGCCTGCTGGCGCACCCCCGGTCCCACCTCGACCTGGTTCGTGCCGGGATCTCCGTCTACGGGCTCGCGCCGGGCAAGGAGATCACTCCCGATCCGGCGTTGCGTCCGGCGATGTCCCTGCACGCCCGCGTGTCGGCGGTGCGCGACCTCGACGCCGGGGAGCGGGTGTCCTACGGCCGCCGCTACGAGCTCTCTGCTCCGGGCCGGATCGCGACCATTCCACTGGGCTACGCCGACGGTGTCCCCCGTCGCCTGGCGGAAGTCGGTGGCGAAGTTCTCGTGGGCGGGACACGTCGACCGGTGGCCGGTACCGTCACGATGGACCAGATGATGGTGGATCTCGGGTCCGCGTCGGTCGACGTGGGCGACGAGGTCGTGCTGATCGGTTCCCAGGACGGACCCGACGGATCCGACACGATCACCGCCACGGAATGGGCCGACCGGCTCGGCACGATCGACTACGAGATCGTCACCGGGATCCGCAGCAGGGTCCCGCGCACCTACAGCGGGGGGTGACCGACCCCGATGAGCGCCGAAGAACCCGTGGCCGTGGAGTTCGCGAACTTCGGGGAACTCGAACGCGCCGCCATGGTGTGTACACGTTGCGATCTGGCGGAAGGTCGCACGCAGGTCGTGTTCGGTAGCGGTGATCCCGCGGCGGACCTGATGTTCGTGGGAGAGGGTCCCGGTGCCCGCGAGGACGAGCAGGGTCTGCCGTTCGTGGGCCCGTCGGGCAATCTGCTCACGGAGCTGATCCACGGGATCGGGTTGGAGCGTTCCGCGTGCTACATCGCGAACGTCGTGAAGTGTCGACCGCCCGGCAACCGTGATCCACTCCCCGGGGAGATCACCGCGTGCCGGCCGTATCTCGAGGCGCAACTCGGGTTCATCCGGCCTCGCGTCGTCATGACGCTGGGAAACTTCGCGATGAAGCTGCTTCTCGACACGAAGGAGGGCATCACGAAGATGAGAGGGAAGCAGTATCCGTATCGCGACGCCGTTCTGATTCCATCGTTCCACCCGGCCGCCGCGTTGCGAGGGGGCGGAGGAGTGCTCGCCGACATGCGGGCCGACTTCGTCCGCGTCCGGCGTGTCCTCCACGGGTCCTCGATCTGAGATGGATCTCGTCACGCACGCCCCCGAGGCCACGTTGGGCTTCGGCGCCGCACTCGCCGAGATACTCGAGCCGGGCGATCTCCTTCTCGTCGGAGGAGGGTTGGGAAGCGGCAAGACGGTTCTCGCTCGAGGTGTCGGCGCGGGCCTCGGCGTGGAGGGACCTGTCGTGTCGCCCACGTTCACGCTCGTCCGGGAGTACGACGGTCGTGTCCCGTTCGTCCATGCCGACGTGTACAGGCTCGACGACCTGGCCGAGTTCGTCGATCTCGACGTCGGTGAGGCGTTCAACGGCACGGCTGTCACTCTCGTGGAATGGGGCGATGTCGTCGCTTCGGCGCTGCCCGCCGACCGCCTGGAGATCACACTGGAGCGCGTGGAAGACGCACCCGATTCGCGTCGAATTCTGATCGAGGCTCGCGGGCCGACCTGGGCGGCGCGCCGCGCGACGTTGGCGAGTCTCTGCGACAGCCCTGCGAACAGGCCTGAGAAGTCGTGACGATGCACGTGCTCGTCATGGACACGGCGACGGCCCAGGTGGGAGTCGCCATCGGGGTCGGTGACCACGTCGCCGGTGAGGTCCGTCTCGTCGGCGGTCGCCGCCACGCCGAGCACTTGGTGCCGGTCGTGGAGCGGCTGTGTGACGACACCGGCGTGCGTCTCGATCGGCTCGCGGCGATCGGCGTGGGTGTCGGTCCCGGCCTCTTCACCGGGCTCCGGGTGGGCGTGGCCACGGCGAAGATGCTGGCGCGGGTACTGCGCATTCCGATGGTCGCTGTGGGGAGTCTCGACCTCGTGGCCCATCCGCTTCGCCACGCAGACCGCCAGATCGCCGCCGTGCTCGACGCCCGGCGCTCCGAGGTGTTCTACGGCCGCTACCGCACGGTGCCGGGAGGGGTGCTACGGATCGGCGACCCCACCGTCGTGCCACCGGAAGACGTCGTCGGCGATCTGCTGAGCCGAGGTGTGGAGACGCTGCTTGCCGGCGACGGCGTGTCGGCCCATCCGGAGGTCTTCACCGACGTGGATCGCGCCGAGTGGGCAGGTCCGACGTTCGACTTCCCGAGCCCGGCTTCGCTCGTGGCGCTCACCGCTCACCGCGTGGAACGTGAGGAGTTCGCCCAGCCCGCCGAGGTTGCCCCCGTCTACCTGCGGGCGGCGGACGCACGCATCAACTGGGAACAGCGCAGCTCATGAGCATTCGTCCACCCGACACGCGCCCGATGGGTATCGAGGTGGCCGTGATGCGTCGCCGCCACCTCCGGGGCGTCCTCGCTATCGAGGAGCAGGTCTACCCGCGCCCGTGGAGCGGGTCCCTGTTCCTCAGTGAGATGTCGTTGCGCTCCAGCCGCGCCTACTTCGTCGCCCGCTCGGGCCGGTCGGTCGTGGGCTACGGCGGGGTCATGTTGAGTGACGACGACGCTCACGTCACGACGCTCGCCGTCGACCCTGACCACCAGCGCCGTGGTATCGGAACTCGACTCATGCTGACGCTGACCCGTGCCGCTGTGCAGCGCGGCGCGCGCCATCTCACTCTCGAGGTCCGTTCCAACAACATCGCCGCCCAGGCGCTCTACCGGCGCTTCGGCCTCGCTCCCGTGGGCACCCGGCCCGGCTACTACACAGCGACCAACGAGGACGCGCTGATCATGTGGGTTCACGACATCGACACCCCCGAGTACTCCGTCCGACTCACCGGCATCGAGGAGGAACTCCGGTGACACGTCTGACTCTGGGTATCGAAACGTCGTGCGACGAAACGGCCGCGGCGGTAGTGGCCGACGGCGTGGACGTGCGGTCGTCGGTCGTGTCGAGCCAGGTGGACCTGCACGCCGGGTTCGGCGGTGTGGTCCCCGAACTCGCGAGTCGTGCCCATGTGGAACTCATCGACGAAGTCGTCAACGAGGCCCTTGTCGAGGGTGGTGCCGACTTCGACACGATCGACCTCGTCGGAGCGTGTTTCGGACCGGGCCTTGCCGGTGCGCTCCTCGTCGGCGTGAGCGCCGCCAAGGCGATCGCGCTTGCAGCTTCGATCCCCTACGTAGGGGTGAACCACCTCGAAGCGCACCTGCACGCGACCGTGCTCGAGCATCCGTCGGTGGAGTTCCCCGCGGTGGTCCTGATCGCCTCGGGTGGTCACACGATGCTCGTGGAGGTGCGCGACCGACTCGACTACAGCGTGCTCGGAGAGACGGTCGATGACGCGGCGGGTGAGGCGTTCGACAAGGTCGCGCGGTTCCTCGGTCTCGGATACCCCGGAGGCCCCGCCATCGACAGCATCTCGACCGAGGGTGACCCGACCGTCGTGAGGTTCCCCCGTCCGATGATGGACGCGGGAGACATGTTCTCCTTCTCCGGTCTGAAGACGGCGGTTGTCAACCGCGTGCACGAGGAACCCGGCCTCGCGACCGCAGATGTGGCGGCGGCGTTCCAGGAGGCGGTGGTCGATGTGCTCGCCACGAAACTCGCCCGTGCCGCAGAGCGTTCGGGTGCGGCCACCGTGGCGCTGGGCGGAGGCGTGGCGGCGAACAGGGCTCTGCGCTCACGGGTGGCGGTCGACAGCGAGGCGGGAGGGTGGGCCGTGGCTCTCCCCGGACCGGCGTTCTGCACCGACAACGGTGCCATGATCGCCGCCGCCGCCCACGTCCGCTTCGGCGCGGACGGACCGACACCCCTCAGCGGGGGAGTGGAACCCGGCCTGCGCCTGGGGTGAGTGGTCCGGCCCCGTGTTGCCGGGCCCGGCGGCCTGCTGGTACCTTGGCCGTTAGCACTCGTCGAGGGCGAGTGCTAACACCACCGGGGCACGGGTCAGCGCCACCGGCCCCGAGACATCGCAGTACACCCGGCTCAGGCCGGGCACAGACCCGTCATTCAGCCGAAAACAGCACGTGGAGGCACGTCGATGAATCTGCAGCCGCTCGAAGACCGCATCGTGGTCCGTTCCGCCGAGGCGGAGGAGACCACCGCCAGCGGACTGGTCATCCCCGAAACCGCCAAGGAGAAGCCCCAGCAGGGCGAAGTGCTCGCCGTGGGCCCGGGCCGACGCTCCGACCAGACCGGCGAGATCATTCCTCTCGATGTCGAGGTGGGCGACGCCATCGTGTACTCGAAGTACGGCGGCACCGAGATCGAGGTCGACGGCGAGGAGCTGTTGATCCTCTCCGGCCGCGACGTTCTCGCCAAGGTGGGTGGCAAGAAGAAGAAGTAGAGAGTCGACTACGTGAGCGGGGAGTCGAGCGCTCGGCTCTTCGCCCACGTGTAGTCGGCCTTGCCGTTGGGTCCCCGCGGCACGGAGTCGACGATCACGACGTGACGGGGCCGCTTGAACCCTGCCAGGTGAGCACGCGTGATGTCGGCGATCTCCTGTGGCGTTGCTGATGATCCCGGCTCGAGCTCGACGACGGCAGCAACAGCCTCGCCGAACTTGTCGTCGGGCACACCCACCACCACGGCGTCCACCACGTGGGGATGGGTCTTGACGGCCTCCTCCACCTCTTCGGGGTAGACCTTTTCTCCGCCGCTGTTGATCGACACCGATCCACGGCCCAGCAGATTGATGGTGCCGTCGGCGTCGACGGTGGCCCAGTCGCCGGGGATGGAGTAGCGCACGCCGTCGTGGGTCGGGAAGGTCGCGGCGGTCTTCTCCGGGTCCTTGTAGTAGCCGAGAGGTATGGCGCCAGCGAGGGCCAGGAGCCCCTTTTCCCCGGAGCCGGGCTCGACCTCGCGGCCGTCTTCGGCGAGCACCTTGGTCGTCTCGCCGATCGTGAAGCGCGCCGTCTTGGCCTCTCCGCCGGGGCCGTCCATGCTCGCTCCGAAGCCGATGCCCTCGCTGGAGCCGAGCGTGTCGATGCAGATGACGCCGGCCTTGTCCGCAAGGGCGTTCTTGCACGGGGCACTCCACATGACACCGGAGCTCACGATCAGGAAGAGCGACGAGAGGTCGAAACTGCGTCCGGAGGCCTCGGCAGCCTCGAGGGCGGCGACCATGGGCTTTCCGAAAGCGTCGCCCACGATGGAGATCTGCGTCGCCGCCTCGCGTTCCACGGTCTCCCACAGCTCCGTGGCGTCGAAGTGCCGGTTATCGAGCGTGACGGCCGTTCCGCCCACGACCATGGCGATCATCGTGGTGAAGAATCCGGTGCCGTGCATGAGGGGCGACGCAGGGATCTGCACCGGCGCGCGACCCGAGGACAGGAAGTCTGCTGCGAGACGGCCGGCGCTGACCGCGTCGGTGGGAATCTCGAATCCCGCCAAGGGGTAGACGGTCGGGGCGAGCGAGCCGAACAGGTCGTCGTGGCGCCACATGACGCCCTTGGGCATACCCGTCGTGCCGCCGGTGTAGAGGATGTAGAGGTCGTCGCCGCTGCGGTCGATGCGCGGCGCCGGGTCGTTCTCGGCGATGAGATCTTCGTAGCGGAGAGCACCGTCGAGGTGTGGCGCTCCGTCGTCGACCTGCACGACCGCCCGCAGGCCCGGCGCTTTGTCGCGCACAGCGTCGACCCGATCGGCCAGCGATCCGTGGAACAACAGGATCTCGGTGTCGGAGTTGTCGAGGAGGTAGAGCAGTTCGTCTTCGACGTAGCGGTAGTTGACGTTGACCGGCGCCGCCCGGAGCTTGAAGGCGGCCAGAATCCCCTCGAGGTACTCGCTCGAGTTGTACAGGAAGGAGGCGACCTTGGCGCCGGGAGCACACCCCAGCTTCTCGAAGCCCGCAGCGAGGCGGGCGCTGCGGTCCTCGAACTCCGACCACGTCCGACGTACGTCGCCGTGGACGAGCGCCGTGTGGTCGCCGATGGTGTCGGCGACCGTTTCCCACAACGTTGCCAGGTTCATCCCTTCGCCCACGCGTGTTGAGACGTCATCTTCTGGAGTCATGGACAAGAAGAATGACACAGGCCCCATTTCCTCGTCTCGGGTCCCCATGTGCTCGCCTCGGGTTCCCGCTCACATATCCTCTATCTCCCATGGCCGAACCTGCGCGGCGTCCGAACGTCCTTCTCGTGATCTCCGACCAGGAGCGCCAGCGTGACTGGCTTCCCGACTCGATCGACCTCCCCGCCCGACAGCGCCTGATCGACGAGGGTGTCGAGTTCACGAACTACTACACGCATTCGGTCCCCTGCTCACCGTCGCGGGCTTCGCTGATGACCGGCCAGTACCTACCGCAGCACGGTGTGGTCGACAACGTGATTCACGACCACCACGCGGAACTCAGTCGGGACACACCGACGATCGGGTCGTTGTTGCGTGACGCCGGCTACCGCTCGAGCTACATCGGCAAATGGCACCTGTCGCGGGGAGCACATCCCGACATGGAGGCCTACGGCTACAACGACTGGGAGGGCGACGACCGCCAGTTCATGGGGTGGGCCGGAACGGGCGTGCACTTCGATCCCGTCATCGCCGAGAACGCATCGCAATGGTTGCGCACCAACGGCACGTCACTCGACCGGCCGTGGTTCCTGACTGTCGGCCTCGTGAATCCGCACGACGTGATGTGGTACCCGATCGATCAGAGCACCTACCAGGATCAGAACGCGACGGAAGTCGGCTTCTTCAAGAAGCTGCTCGCGTCCGCGCAGTGGAAGGAGGGCGATCCGATTCCCGTCTTCGAGGACGACTACGACGAGATCTTCGAGGAGCTTCCCGACAACTTCCACGACGACCTCTACACGAAACCGGGAACACATCGGCAGTGGCGCTGGGACCAGCAGCACGGCACCTGGGGATACATCGACCCTGACGACCACAAGGCCTGGCTCCGGCACCTCGACTACTACGTGAAGCTCCACCAACTCGGCGACCGGAGCCTGGGGACGGTTCTCGACGCCCTCGATGCCAGCGGAGCCGCCGACGACACGATCGTCATCTTCACATCCGACCACGGCGACATGTGCGGCTCGCACGGCCTCCGTTCGAAGGGCCCGTTCGTGTACGAGGAGGTCATGAACGTCCCGCTCTATGTGCGTGCACCGGGGATCACGTCGCCGGGAACGGCCACGGACTCACTCGGATCAGCGGTCGACATCTCGGCCACGGTCTGCTCGCTCGCGGGTGTCGACGTCCCGTCGACGTTCCGTGGTGTCGATCTCACGCCCGTGCTGTCGGATCCGTCGTCGGCCGTTCGCGATCGGGTCCTCTTCGCCCAGGACTCGGCGCACACCACCAACATCCAGCGAACCCGCTACGCGCTGCGCGGGTACTTCGACGGCCGCTACAAGTACGCGCGCTACTACGGCGTCGGTGGGGGGCTTCCCAACGATCTGTTCGACCCGGCCCTCGCCGGGGAGAAGTTGTATCCGGTCGATGCCGCGTTCGACGACCAGGACCACGAGCTCTACGACCTCCAGGAGGATCCCGGCGAGATGGTCAACCTGGCCATGGATCCCGGGCGACGCGA
This sequence comes from uncultured Actinomycetes bacterium, assembly GCA_963704035.1. Classification (GTDB taxonomy): domain Bacteria; phylum Actinomycetota; class Acidimicrobiia; order IMCC26256; family JAOSJL01; genus JAOSJL01. Next base: position 1,399,910 of record CAVPGR010000004.1, read on the forward strand.
CGAAGTCCGCCGCCGTTTCGACGAGCTTCTCGACCTCGAGGCGAAGAACTTCGCCTGAGTCCCGCACATAATGTGAGGGGATGGCGACACGCGGCGGACGACAGCGCATTCCGCGGCCTCCCACGATCCGGCCGGGGCGACCTTCGCCGTGGGCGCACGTGCCCGCGGAGCGACGCCATCTCAGTCTCGACGCCGTCCGAGCGCGCCTGGCTGATCTCCCACCACCCTCGCCCCCCGACATCACGATGGCGGGCGCGCGCGACGCCGCGGTCCTGCTCCCCATTTTCGAGGAGGCCGGGGAGACACACCTCATCCTCACCAAGCGACCCGACACGATGCCGACGCACCGGGGCGAGATCGCCTTTCCCGGCGGGAAGCTGGACGAGGGCGTGGACGACAGCCTGGTCGCCGCGGCACTGCGGGAGACTCATGAGGAGATCGGAATCGATCCCGGAGAGGTGGAGATCGCCGGCGAGCTCGACACGCTCGGAACGGTGGGTTCCCGTTTCACTATCGCGCCGTTTGTCGGCCTCCTGGAGGGTCGCCCCGAGCTCAGCCCCGATCCCGTGGAGGTCGTGAAGGCGTTCGATGTTCCGCTGGCTGAGCTCCTGGCCGACGGCGTCCACAGCGAGGAGGAGTGGGAGGTGGGCCTGCCCGACTTCACGATCCAGCTCTTCGAGCTGGAGGACGAGACCGTCTGGGGCGCCACGGCCCGGATCCTGACCCGCTTCCTGGCCCACCTGGTCGACACCCCGTAGACCCGCCCTTCCCGATGCCATCCCACCCGGGACGGGAGCGAAGCGGACAGTAGGCTAGAGGGTTCGACAGCGCGGGCGGGCGAGCGAACACAATCACGAACGGGGTGCACCGGTGGAAGTCGAGATCGGGATCGGGAAGTCGGGTCGTCGGGCGTACGGGTTCGACGACATAGCGATCGTCCCCAGTCGCCGCACACGCGACCCCGAAGACGTCGATATCTCGTGGGAGCTCGACGCCTACAAGTTCGACCTTCCGCTGATGGCCTCGGCGATGGACGGCGTCGTCTCGCCGAGCACTGCGGTGCAGATCGGAAACCTCGGCGGCCTGGCGTGCTTGAACCTCGAAGGTCTGTGGACGCGCTACGAGGACCCCGAGCCGCTTCTCGACGAGATCGCCAATGAGCCGCCCGAGAAGGCGACACGGCGGATGCAGGAGATCTACAACGAGCCGATCAAGGAGGAACTGATCGGCCGGCGTATCCGCGAGATCAAGGATGGCGGCGTCGTGGCGTGCGCGTCGATCACCCCTCAGCGCACCGAGCAGTACGCCAAGCTCACCGTCGAAGCGGAGCTCGACATCCTCGTGATCCAGGGGACGGTCGTATCGGCCGAACACGTGTCCAAGTCGGTCGAGCCGCTGAACCTCAAGAAGTTCATCCGGCACTTCGACCTTCCCGTGATCGTCGGTGGATGTTCGAGCTATTCCACGGCCTTGCACCTCATGCGTACCGGCGCCGTGGGAATTCTCGTGGGCGTCGGTCCCGGTCACGCCTGCACCAGCCGCGGTGTTCTCGGAATCGGTGTGCCGCAGGCCACCGCCATCGCCGATGTCGCGGGCGCCCGTATCCGTCACCTCGACGAAACCGGCGTCTACGTCCACGTGATCGCCGACGGCGGCATGGGTACGGGAGGCGACATCGCCAAGGCGATCGCCTGCGGTGCCGACGCCACCATGGTCGCGTCGCCTCTGGCGTGTGCACACGAGGCGCCGGGGCGCGGGTACCACTGGGGCATGGCGACGTTCCACCCCACGCTGCCACGCGGCGCACGTGTCTACGCCGGCCAGAAGGCCACGTTGTCGGAGATCATCGCCGGCCCCGCGCACGAGAACGACGGAACGCTGAACCTCATGGGCGGCCTTCGCACGTCGATGGCCACCACGGGTTACGAGACCGTCAAGGAGTTCCAGAAGGCCGAGGTCATGGTCGCGCCGTCACTTCAGACGGAGGGCAAGACCCTCCAGCGCGCCCAGGGCATCGGCATGGGTAAATGAGCCAACCTTCCCCTGTCCTCGTCATAGATTTCGGGGCGCAGTACGCGCAGCTGATCGCCCGACGCGTCCGTGAGGCGCACATCTATTCCGAGATCGTCCCGCACGACATGCCAGTTACCGAGATGCTCGACCGCCATCCAGCGGGAATCATTCTCTCGGGTGGCCCGAAGTCGGTCCACGTCGAGGGCGCCCCGTCGATCGACCCGGCGATCTTCGAGTCCGACGTCCCCGTGCTGGGCATCTGCTACGGCTCGCAGCTCCTCGCCCAGCAGCTAGGTGGTGTGGTCGAACGCACCGGTTCGGGTGAGTACGGGGGCACGTCCCTGACGGTCACGAATCCGGGCGTTCTCTTCGCCGACCTCCCGTCCAGACAGCAGTGCTGGATGAGCCACGGCGACGCCATCACGGCCGCACCCGACGGCTTCGTCGTCACCGCTTCCTCTCCCGGTGCTCCCGTTGCCGCCCTGGAAGACCGCGCGCGTGGCCTCTATGGAACGCAGTTCCATCCCGAGGTCGGTCATACCGAACGCGGCCAGGAGATCCTCAAGCACTTCCTCTACGACGCGTGCGGTCTCGCTCCCGAGTGGACGAACATCTCGATCATCGAGCAGGCCGTCGCCGAGGTGCGCGCCGCGGTCGGCGAGGGGAAGGTCATCTGTGGCCTGTCGGGTGGTGTCGACTCCGCGGTGGCGGCCGCGCTCGTGCACAAGGCGGTCGGCGACCAGCTCACGTGCGTGTTCGTCGACACCGGTATGTTGCGCGAGGGTGAGGCCGAACAGGTCGAGGAGACGTTCCGGCGTCAGTTCCATGTCGATCTGATCCACGTGAAGGCGGCCGACCGCTTCCTGGAGCTCCTCGACGGGGTGACCGATCCGGAGGCCAAGCGAAAGATCATCGGAGAGACCTTCATCCGCGTCTTCGAGGAAGTCGCTGCCGATCACAGCGACGCACGGTTCCTCGTGCAGGGCACGCTCTATCCCGACGTGGTCGAATCGGGTACAGCGGATGCCGCCAAGATCAAGACGCACCACAACGTCGGCGGGCTTCCCGACGACATGGACTTCGATCTCATCGAGCCGCTCCGTCACCTCTTCAAGGACGAGGTGCGCGCGGTGGGCGCCGAACTCGGCCTACCCGAAGACATCGTGTGGCGCCAGCCCTTCCCCGGCCCGGGCCTCGCGGTCCGCATCATCGGGGAGATCACCGATGAACGTCTCGAGACACTGCGCTCGGCTGATGCGATCGTGCGCGAGGAGATCCACCGGGCCGGTCTCGACCGCGAGATCTGGCAGTACTTCGCGGTGTTGCCCGGTGTACGCACCGTCGGAGTGATGGGAGACGACCGCACCTACGCCTACCCGATCATCATCCGCGCCGTGACCTCCGAAGACGCCATGACCGCCGACTGGGCACGTCTCGACCATTCCCTTCTCGAGGCGCTCTCCAACCGGATCATCAACGAGGTCCCCGGCGTCAACAGGGTCGCTTACGACATCACGAGCAAGCCCCCCGGCACCATCGAGTGGGAGTGACGCCCACCTCGTGGTCGGGATCACGATTGCCGGGCTTCGTGTCCCCGTGGCCGGCAGGAGATTCTCTCAAGGATCGTTCCGTGTGGTCGATGAGTCGGCATGGCTTCCCAACGAGGTTTTCGTCACACGCGTCCGAACGGACCTCTCGGTGCCGCGAGGTCTCTCGGCCGGATCGCCGGGATGGTGGCCCTGGTCGCGGCCACGGTGGTCATTGTCCCGGCGGGCCCGGCCGACGCGGCGACCTTCGACGTCACTCGTTTCGACGACCCTGTCCCCGACGGCTGCAACTCGGGGGTCGACTGTTCGCTTGCGTGAGGCGGTGATCGATGCCAACGGCACCTCCGGCGCCGACATCATCGACTCTGCCGAGCGGCGACGTACTTCCTCACGATTCCGGGATCGCTCGAGAACTCCGCCGCGACGGGCGACCTCGACATCGCCGACGACGTCACGATCAACGGTACGCCTCCATCGGTATCGGTCCAGACGCTCGGGTTCGGTGGCGACCCCGACCGGGTGTTTCACACATGAACGACGCCGTTGTCGCTTCGACGACATGGAGGTACGGACGGGCAGGCTACCGATCGGGAACCGTACGGCGGCGGGATCCTCCAGGAGGACGGTTCGCTGACCCTCACGCAGGTCAGGGTGCCGACAACACCAATCCCGGACGGTGGGAACGAACGACGCCGACGGCGGGAGGTATTGCGACCTTCAGCGGCAGGCTCGATCTGTCGGACGGTTCGGTGCAGGACAACACGACCGGAGACGACGGTGGCGGCATCGCGATGAAAGGCGGAGACCTCACCCTCGACACCGTGTCGATCGACCAGAACACCGCCACGGGGCCTGGCACCGGCGGTGGTGTGTCAACCGACGGTGCATTGGCGGGTGGTGTTTCGATCGGATCGACGGCGACAGGCGACTTCACCGACGTCGAGCTTCGGCAACAACGCGCGCCCGGACACCGACGAGTACTCCGGTGGCGGCGGTTATCACATCGCCGGTTCAGCCGTCGCCGAGCGAGCTCAGTGTCGACCAGAAACACGTCGGCTCGTTCGGTGGTGGTGGCCGGATCGACGAGACCGGATCATTGACGGCACGGGTCTCGTCACGCGCACTCAACGACGCACCGGGTTCTGGTGGGGGCCTCGCGGTGCAGGGACGATCGACGTCACGAAGGGGAGATCGGTCCAATGACGGCAGGCGGCGCCGCCGGCATGGTCGTGGGTCGGTGGGCGACGCTTCGCCGTGGGCGACGTCGACATTCGACAGCGGGCCGGCGGGATGCGATGTACAACTTTCGCCGATGCACCTCAGCGGGGCTTCGGTGAACATCTTCACCGGCACGTCGGGAGGCGGCGGCGTTCTCGACGAGGCGCCACCGTCGACAACACGACTTCTCCACGACGAGTCAACCGTGGTGGCCTGGATACTTTCGCAGGGGCACCTCGACACTGCTTCGACGGCGACGTCCTCGAGAACGACGGCAACGCCCGGTATGCCGGCAGGCATCTACACCACCGGTGACAACGACTCTGGACGAGGGATCGTCGTGGGCAACAACAGGCGACCGTGTCGGTGGAGGGTTGTCGTCGTCGGCGGAACACTGGATGCCATCGACTCGCCGTCACGGGCAACGGGGGCACGCTGGCTTCGGCGGGGGAGGATCTACCAGAGGACATCGGCGACGGACCCTCAGCGACATCGATCTCGACCGGGCGACGATCAGCGGGAACTCGGTAGAGTTTCGGCGGAGCCGGGGTTCTCCCGGAAGACGGCGCACACACGTTCACGAATGTGACCGTGAGCGGCAATGGGTGACTGAGACGACGGCGAGGGCGGTGGAATCGATGCAGTTGGGACTCGGGAACGCTCTCGATCTCGTGTACTCGACGATCGTGAACAACAACGCACCGTCGGTGGGCGGAGGTGTCCGAACATGGACACCTCGACCGTGGAGGCTACACGGCCTCTCTGATCACCGACAACCGGGCGGTGACTGCGACCTGACAACAGCGGTGTGCGGTGACGTCGAACGACTTCAATGTCATCGGCGACAACACCTGTGGATTCGGCCAGTCGAATGACATGAACAATGCAGGCCCGATGCTGGGAAGCACGCTCGGCCCGCTGGCCGACAACGGTGGGCGCGGACGGCGTCATGGAAACCCACGCGTTGCTGCCGGGCAACGTCGGCGATCGATCACGCGCGACTCGCCGTCGTGTCCGCGGTACCGACGAGCGGGGTGTCGCTGCCGATCCGTGGGAGCGGCGTGCGACACCGGCGCGTACGAGACGACCGACACGCCACCGCCCGACCTCGATTACGAACTCACGATCGACAAGACACTCGTGGGTGAGGCCAAAGCCGGCGGCGAAGCGCACTGGCACATCACGATCAGCAACGTCGGGACCGACCCCGCTCCGGGGAGACTCACGTTCGCCGACACGCTGCCCGATGCTGTCAGCTACACGTCAGTCGCTGCTCCCGACTGGGACTGTTCGGTCAAGGCTCAGACGGTCACGTGCTTCTACGACGACGATCTGGACCCCGGGGTGGTCACCGAACTCGACATCGTGGCGTCGATCGACGGCGAACCCGGGTCCGAACATCACTAACACCGCCGGCGTGTCGACGTTCGGCAGTGTCGGATCCGACGTTCTCCACGGCTCCCGGCCAGGTGCCCGACTCGTCCCCCGGCGACAACCCCGACGACCCACCCGGCGGCGCCAATCCTGTCGACGACTCCGCCGGTGGTGGCTCTGCGGGGAGCAGCGATCCGACGGGCACGTTGCCGTTCACCGGATTCCACCTCACCGAGATCGCCCTGGCCGCCCTCGCATCCGTCGCACTCGGGTCGACGCTCACCTGGAGGAACCGCCGCAGAGTCCGCGCGTAGGGTTCGTACCCCGACCGCGACTCGGAGGCGCCCGTGCGCGCACTGATCCAACGTGTCACCGAGGCGGCTGTCGACGTGTCCGGCGAGACCGTCGGCGCCATCGGTTCGGGTCTCTGCATCTTCGTCGGCGTCACCCACGACGACGACCACGCCGCCGCGGCGAAGCTGGCTTCCAAGGTGTGGAACCTGCGCGTCTTCGAAGGGCCGGAGGGCGCCATGGACCGGAGCGCCGCAGAGATCGGCGCCGAGGTCCTCGTCGTCAGCCAGTTCACGCTCTACGGCGACGCCCGCAGGGGCCGTCGGCCCTCGTGGTCGGCCGCCGCTGCTCCCGAGGTCGCCGAACCGCTGTGTCGAGCGTTCGCCGAGGCGCTGAGAGGCCTCGGGGCCACCGTCGCGACGGGCGTGTTCGGTGCCGACATGGAGGTCTCCCTCGTCAACGACGGCCCTGTGACGCTTCTCCTCGAGATCCCGGCATCTCGACCGTAACGGACAATACCCGCGGCCGATAGACGGATCCGTCCAGGGGGCTAGCCTGAATCCCCTCATGAGGCAGATCGACTCGGCACACTCCGTGTGGCTCTTCGACGAGGAACGCATGGTCTACCGGCGTCTCCCGCGTGGGTCTGATGTCAGCGTTCCGTCCCTCGCGGCCGACTGGGAGACGTACTACGCGCTGGAGCTCGACGACGAGAGCGGCACGTTCACCGTCGCGCTGAACGATGCGCGCACGCGACTGATCCGAGCGACGCGGGTCGAAGTGGCCTCCGACGTCGACACGACGGAGCTGTCGCTCACGCCTGTCGACGTGCCACCGACCGAGGGCGACTGAGCGCGACGGCGCAACAGATCACGACAGCGCGTCGAACATATGATCGCCCTGCGGCGATAGTCGCTACGATGACCGCGTGACACCTGCCCGCGCCACTACCTCCGATGGCGATACCTCCGAGAGCAAGCTGCTGGCCGGACTGAACCCGGCGCAGGAGGACGCCGTGACGGCCGCCGACGGGCCGTTGCTCGTCGTGGCGGGTGCCGGGTCGGGCAAGACGCGGGTGCTCACCCATCGGATTGCGTGGCTCATCGCCGAACAGGGTCTCTCGCCGTTCGGGCTCCTGGCGATCACGTTCACGAACAAGGCCGCCGCCGAGATGAAGGAGCGCGTCGGGGCGCTCGTGGGACCGGTGGCGCAACGGATGTGGGTGTCGACGTTCCATTCGGCGTGCTCGAGGATCCTGCGGCGCGAGGCGCCCGTGCTCGGGTACCGCTCGGGGTTCACGATCTACGACCAGTCCGACGCGGTACGTCTCACCGACTACGTGCGCCGCGACATGGATCTCGACCCGAAGCGGTTCCCCCCGCGTCGGCTGCACGCCGCGATCTCCACGCTGAAGAACGAGCTCATCGGGCCGGCCGAAGCCGCCGAGCGCGCGGAGAGCATGTCCGATCGGCGCGTCGCCGACGTCTACCGCGAGTACCAGAAGCGACTGGCCGACGCGTCGGCCGTCGACTTCGACGATCTGCTCATGCTCACCGTGCAGCTGTTCCGCGAGCACCCCGACACGCTCGAGCACTGGCGTCGGAGATTCGGCTACATCCTCGTCGACGAGTTCCAGGACACGAACATCGCGCAGTGGGAGCTCGTGAGGATGCTCGGCGAAGGGCACCGCAACGTCATGGTCGTCGGCGACACGGACCAGTCGATCTACCGTTTCCGGGGGGCCGACGCCCGAAACCTCGCACGCTTCGAGGAGGTCTTTCCCGAAGCCGGCGTCGTCGTGCTCGACCAGAACTACCGCTCCACCCAGCGTATTCTCGACGCGGCGAACGCCGTGATCGCCCACAACCCCACCCGCCACGCCAAGAAGCTCTGGACGGCCCACGACGGCGGTGAGCTCATCGTCCGTTACCACGCCGAGGACGAGCACGACGAGGCCGCGTACGTGACGGGCGAGATCCTGCGCCTCGTCGACGCCGCCGAGCACCGGTACTCCGAGGTGGCCGTCTTCTACCGCACCAACGCGCAGAGCCGGGTCATCGAGGAACAGCTCGTGCGCGCCAACGTCCCGTACCGGGTCGTCGGTGGCACCAAGTTCTACGACCGTCGCGAGATCAAGGACGCACTGGCCTACCTCAGGGCGTTCGTGAATCCCGACGACGAGGTGAGTTGGAAGCGGATCGCGAACACACCCAAGCGCGGCGTGGGCCAGGCGTCGCTCAACAAGGTGGAGGCGTATGCGCAGGGCGCCGGGATCCCGTTCCGCAGCGCACTCGTCGAGGCCCGTGCCGCAGGCGTGACCGGCCGTGCGGTCGGTGGCATCGTCGACCTCCTGTCGGTCATGGACGAGCTGGAGAACGTGGCGACCGACGGAGTGGCGGCCACCCTTCGCGGAGTTCTGGAGCGCACGGGCTATGTGGCCGAGCTCGAGGCCGACCGCTCCATCGAGGCGCAGGGCCGCATCGAGAACCTCGCCGAGCTGGTCGGTACGGCTGAGGAGTTCGACGCAGCGCTCGATGCGGGCGATGTCGCGGGCCTCGTCGACATCGCAGGCGTCGGCATTCCCGGTACGTCACCGGAATCCGACGTCCCGCCGGAGGCACCGGCGGGTCGTGCGCGCGTCCAGGCCTTTCTCGAAGGAGTGTCGCTGGTCACCGAACTCGACGACACCGGCGACGATGCCAGCACGGTCACGCTCATGACGCTGCACGCTGCCAAGGGCCTCGAGTACCCCGCGGTGTTCCTCACCGGCCTGGAGGACGGAATCTTCCCGCACTCACGTAGCCTCGGGGAGCCCGACGAGCTCGAGGAGGAACGCCGACTCTGCTACGTGGGAATCACACGCGCACAGCAGCGCCTGTTCTGTTCCCACGCCTGGAGCCGCACGTTGTTCGGCTCGACCGACTACTACCCGCCGAGTCGCTTCCTCGACGAGCTCCCCGAAGAGCTCGTCCACGAGATCGGTTCGTCGCGACACCGCCGCGAAGGAGTGGCGCGGCACCGTTCGCAGGTCACCGATGCAGCGATGCGGTCGGGAGGCGACTCCGGCACTGCCGCGGGCCACGACATGCCGGGAGTGCCCGCCGAACCTGCGGGTGCCCGCGGGGCGGAGCAGTTGGGGCTCCGCGTGGGCGACGACGTCCGCCACGACAAGTTCGGTGACGGCGTGATCCTCGACATCGACGGTCAGGGCGACAACGCCGAGGTCGTGATCCGCTTCCCCGAGGCGGGCGAACGTCGCCTCCTGCTGGCCTGGGCCCCTCTCGAGAAGGTCGGCGCCTCAGGGTGAGGTGACGGCAGGTGCCGGGGCGGGTTCCACCTCTTCGAGGTCCACGAGGAGAGCGCCTTCGGTGGCCTCATCCGTCGACACGGTGAGGGCGTAGCGATCCAGCGTCTCGGTCGCCACGGGTTCGCCATCACAGTCGACGAAGGTCTCGTCGCGGCCCCGATAGTCGACGACGCAACCCGGTCGCCCGGGCGCCTCGATCACGAGGGCGACGATCTCGCCGTCCTCGAGGGCCACCCAGAAGGACCGGTTCCCGCCGAGGGGGTCGGCCTGGAAGAAGGGACCCTCCTCGAGCTGTTTCTCGATGCTCGAAGCCAGGCCGATCCGCACTGGCCCACTGCTCTCGCCCGTCTCGCCGCGCGGCAGCAGGAACAGGATCGCGGCCGCGACGGCGAGACCCGCCGCGACCACGATCACCGTCGACATCACGAGGATGGGGACGTCCTTCTTGGCGATCGGCACGGGGTCAGTGTCGCGGCGCTGCGAGCCGCCCGACGAACCGGCTGCGGTGTCGGTGGGAATCGGGTCCTTTGGAGAGGCTTGCCCGTGGGCAGGTACCGTGAACGGCCGTCCGGGCATCGGCAGCTCCCGGCAACCCAGGAGACGGATCCAGGAGACGGATGCAGCGCCGTTACCGCGTGCTGATCGCCAAACCGGGCCTCGACGGACACGACCGCGGAGCCAAGGTCATCGCCCGCGCTCTTCGCGACGCCGGGTTCGAGGTCGTCTACACCGGCCTCTTCCAGAGTCCCGAACAGGTCGCCGAGGCGGCACTCCAGGAGGACGTCGATGCCGTGGGCCTGTCTCTCCTCTCGGGCGCGCACGCGACCCTGTTCCCCAAGATCGTCGACGCCCTGAGGGAACGCGGCCGGGGTGACGCCCTCGTATTCGGCGGCGGGATCATTCCCGACCACGACGTCGAAGATCTGGAGACCGCCGGTGTCGCCAAGCTGTTCACGCCGGGTACGCCGCTCGACGACATCTCGGAATGGCTGGAGTCCGCGCTCGACGAGCGCGAGGTCCGCCTCGCTGGATCCGCCTGACTAACCCTTCGCATTCCGACCTTCGCGTTCTGAGACCCAAGGAGAACCGTGGACCTGTTCGAGTACCAGGGAAAGAAGTTCTTCGCCGGCTACGACATCCCCGTGTCGCCCGGTGAGGCGGTCGAGACGGTCGACGACGCGGTCGCCGTCGCCGAGGAGATCGGCTATCCGGTCGTCGTCAAGGCCCAGGTCCTCGTCGGGGGTCGCGGCAAGGCGGGCGGGATCAAGCTCGCCGACGAGCGCGGAGTCGGTGCGCGAGCACGCCGGCAACATCCTCGGGATGGACATCAAGGGTCACACGGTGGAACTGCTCTGGATCGAGAAGGCGAGCGACATCGCCGAGGAGTACTACGCGAGCTTCACGCTGGATCGTTCGGCCAAGCTGCACCTCGGCATGCTCTCCGCGCGCGGTGGTGTCGACATCGAACAGGTGGCTGCCGAGGAGCCCGACGCCATCGCCAGAATCCACGTCGACCCCGTCGACGGGCTCACCGCTGACGCGGCCGCGGCGTGGGTGGACGCGGCGAATCTGAACCCTGCTGCACGTGATGGCGCCATCGACATCCTGACCAAGCTCTACAGGGCGTACGTCGACGGCGATGCCGACCTCGTGGAGATCAACCCGCTGATCCTCACGCCCGACGGTAGCGTCCACGCGCTCGACGCCAAGGTCACTCTCGACGTCAACGCCCGGTACCGCCACGACAACTGGGACGCCTACGAGGCCACGCAGGTCCTCGACGCACGCGAGCGCGAGGCGAAGGAGAAGGGGCTCAACTACATCGGTCTCGACGGAACCGTCGGGATCATCGGCAATGGCGCAGGGCTCGTCATGAGCACGCTCGACGTCGTCAACCAGGTGGGCGGATCGCCCGCCAACTTCCTCGACGTGGGGGGCGGCGCCGGAGCCGACCTGCTCGCCAACGCCATCGAGGTCGTCAACAACGACGGCAACGTCAAGGCGATCCTCGTCAACATCTTCGGAGGCATCACCCGCGGCGACGAGGTCGCCACGGGCATCGTCGAGGCGATGGGTCGGGTGGAGTTGCGCTCACCGATCGTCGTACGCCTCGACGGAACGAACGCCGAGGAAGGCCGCGAGATTCTGGCCGCCAGCCCCAACGAGAAGCTGATGTCGGAACCGACGATGCTCGATGCCGCGCGACGCGCTGTCGAGACCGCGAACGCCTGACGGCGGCCGGCACCTACTTCTTTTCCAACCTCGGAGGACACACGAGATCATGAGCATTTTCGTCGACCAGGACACCAAGGTCGTCTACCAGGGCCTCACCGGCAGCCAGGGGCGGTTCCACGGCCTCCGCAACCGTGACTACGGGACCCAGGTGGTCGCCGGGACGAACCCGAAGAAGGCCGGTACCGACGTGGACGGGATACCGATCTACGGGAGTGTCGCCGAGGCGCGCGAAGCCACCGGTGCCGACACGTCGTGCATCTTCATTCCCGCCCCGGGCGTCGCTGCGGCGGTGGAGGAAGCCGCCGCGGCCGGGATCGGTTTCATCGTGGTGATCACCGAGGGTGTGCCCGCGCACGACGAAGCGCGCTTCTACAACCGACTGCGACGCGACTTCCCCGACACGCTGGTTCTCGGCCCGAACTGCCCGGGCGTGATCAGCCCGGGGCGGTGCAACATAGGCATCACCCCCGGAGAGATCACACTGCCGGGTGGGCCCGTCGGCATCGTCTCTCGCTCGGGAACGCTCACCTACCAGGCACTGCACGAGATGACGGCCAAGGGAATCGGTCAGACCACCTGTGTCGGCATCGGCGGCGACCCGGTGCCGGGTGTGAGCTTCATCGACTGCCTCGAGCGTTTCGAGGCCGATCCGGAGACCAAGGCCGTGATCATGATCGGTGAGATCGGCGGCTCGGCCGAAGAAGAGGCCGCCGAGTTCATCGGTTCGAAGATGTCCAAGCCCGTCGTGAGCTACATCGCGGGCGTCACCGCTCCCGCCGGCAAGAAGATGGGTCACGCCGGCGCCATCGTGTCGGGCTCGAAGGGCACGGCCGAAGCGAAGATGGAAGCTCTGGTGGCGGCAGGCGCGGTCGTCGCCGAGAACCCGACATCGATGGCCGAAGCCATGGCCGAGGTCGTCGCCAACCTCTGAGACTTGATGCGTCCCTGACGCGCGCTGTACGCGCGTCAGGGACGCATCAAACGGTTGGTGCTGGAGGTGCGGGTGGAGGCGGAGGCGCGGGAGGCGCGGGAGGTGCCGGAGGCTCGGGGCGGGTGAACTCGCCGGTACGTGTGAACTCCTCCAGCTCCTCCTCTGTCTGCGGATCACGGAGGATTCCCTGGGCCACGACCAACCCGGCGCCCGCGATGATCACCACTCCGATCGCCGCGGTCACGAGGCCGAAGCCGACCACCGAACCGTCGGACAGTGCACTCTCGAAGAGGTCGGCGACGAACACGAGCACTCCGACAACGACGATGAGTAGCGCCAACCAGGCGGACCCTCGCCGCAGGGCTGTGGCTACTGCGATCCAGGCCCCGAGAATCCCCGTGGCCACCAGCAGGAGGCCGAGAACCCATGGGGTGTCGTAGACAGCACCGATAGACCCGAATGCGAGCGCGAACATCCCGATCACGAGGAAGGGTGTGGCCGCACCGTCCAACTTCTTGCGGTCGAGACCGAAGGCCGCGCCGAGGTAGACGAGGCCGATGACCATCGACACGACCCCAGGCCCGCGGTCGGGGTCCGATCCGCTCCCCGTCAGTTGTCCGATCTCGTCTTCCACATTCGGAATCGGCGAATCGTCGACGCCTCCACCGGAGTCGAAGTCGTTGTTGAAATCGTCCGGAGGCGGCGAGTCGTCGAAGTTGTTGTCGAAGTTGTTGTCGGAGGTGTCGCCCGACGCGCACGATCCCGAGGAACTCGGACCCCCGATACCGCCACAGGTGGAACCGAACTCCTCGTACTCGGAGCCCAAGGGGGCCTGGAAGTACAGATCGTCACAGGCGACGAGGTCGCCGCTCTCACAGTCGTCGTAGAGGTCGTCGAGAGCGGGGTCGTCGCCGTAGTTCTGTGGCCCATCGTCGTCGAACCCGGCGTTCACCACCGGAACTGTCTTTGCGCTCCCGACCTCTGTGCTCCCGACCTCTGCGCTCCCGACGTCGAAGGTGACCCCTGGCTCGTCGCTCTGCACCTGGTCGACGATGAAGATCCACAGCAACACGAGGGTCAGTGCGAGAAAGACGGTACGGCCCTTGGTGGGGGAACCGCGTACAGAGCGGCCCACGACAGGAGGGTGAGAATCTCTATCGAGGTCGTGGGATCACTCGTGGCGCCGACAGCGAGAAGGAACATCCAGAAGGCCGGTACAGCGACCGCGACGGCTGTGACGGCGCCGGCTCGCACCGGCTCGTTCCCGAGGAAGATCGCCAGCATCCCGACGAGGACCGTCAGTGCGCAGAAAAGCGCGCCCGGTGTTCCCGAGCCGCCACTTCCCGACGCGATGTCCGACTGGTCGAAGCCCAGCGTGATGACACCGATGACCGCGAGAAGACCGCCGGCGGCACCGATCGCGCCGCTGAACGCGGGCTGAGGACGCAGCCGCGTCCGCCAGCCCAGGTAGTCGGTGCCCGAACGCTTGCCAGGAGGCTCCGTCGCCCCGCCGGCGCCATCGTTGTCGCTGCCACCGCCACTGCCACCGCCGTCGTCAGCCCCACCGTTGGTGGCATCGGCGTAGGGGAGCGAGTCTCCCGGCTGCGTCGGATCGGTCATGGGTACCTCCTCGAGGACGTGGTGGGCGCCCCGATCTTCGCAATCCGGGCACACCTCGTGGTGGATACCCGTCCTCAGGACTTCTCCGTGGATCACCCAGCGGGTCGATCCGGCCGGGCCGGAATCAGGCTCCGAGGCCCTCCACGATCGGGAGGCTCGTGTTCCGTAGGACCCAGAAAGCGACGACGACCAGGGGAAGGGAGTTGCGTACAGCGCGGGAAACAGCGGCTCGCTGCGTCGCTGACAGCGGCGCGATACGAGCGGACGCACCCGCGATCACCGAGCCGATCAGTACGACCATCAGGAGGAGATTGAATCCGATCGCGCCGGCGACATCACCGTGGAGCAACGCGTGAACGGCACGCAACGTTCCACATCCAGGGCAGTCGAAGCCCGTGATGCTGAGGAACGGGCACGTCGGGTACGAGCCCGCGTCGTTCGGATCGTGAAACGCGAGCACCACGAGTGCCAGCGAAGCTCCTCCGATGACCAGGGCGCCTACCCGCGCTCTTTTCCCCGCCGAGCGCGGTACGGCTGAGGGACGAGTGCACGCTAGTAGCCGCGGTTAGAAACCGTATTGGCACTCGAAGCGACAATGATCAGCACGATGACGGTCCAGCCGACGGCAAGCCACACCGATGCCCAGCACCATTGCTTCGACCGGTCGGCGTTGCTACATGCCGTGCCGTAGTCGCCAACGGCCTTGGCGTTGTTGGCGTTGTTGGCGAAGACAAGAGCTACGATCCCCGTCGGGAGACACAGGAACAGCGAGACGATGGCGAAGACGAAGTAGTCGGGAACGTACGTGCTTGTCCCAGCGCTGGGCCGGCCCCATCCCGAGGAGCCGGGTTTGCTTGGTGTCGGCCGTCTGGGCGGTGTCGTGGGTGTGGTCGGCCGGTTCGGGCCCGCCGATGGATTGGGTGCTCCCGAGCCGGTCGATGCACGATCAGGCGACCCCACGGCGCTCCCGCATCCTGCACAGAACCGGGCGCCGTCGCGCAGTTCCACTCCACAGTCACTGCAATAAGCCATGCGCCGTCCCTTCAGCCAGGTGCTCGACATATTGTACCGTTTCGTACGGTATTCGTCTCGCGTCAGGCGCTCGGATCGAGACGCGACAGAGCCCCGCCGCAGCGGGGCCCGGTCTGACCTGTTCTCTCTTGTTCCACCGGTGTCGGGGCGCTGCCCCGACGGGGTCAGGCGCTGGGCGGAGGCGGTGGGGGAGGCGTGCCACCGGCGGCTCCACCACCGGGAGCCTCGCTGTCACCGATTCCCTGCATCAGCATGAATCCGCCTGCGGCCAGACCGGCCGAGAAGATCACTCCGAGATACAGACCGAACGCACGGTCGAGGTCCACGGTGACGCCGAAGCCACCCACGGAGCTGCCGACGAGGAGCTGAATGAGTACCAGCACGAACGCCAGTCCGCCTGCGATCGTGTATAGCTGCGGGTGCGTCAATGGTCCGAGCGTCTCGGGCAGCTGCACGTCTGTGAACGCTTGCAGGACGAGAAGTACCACCATCGCGATGCCGATGAGGATGGCGAGAAGGCTGAGGAAGTTGCTCCAACCGTTCTCGGCGCCGTAGCCGGCGAAGTCGAACCAGGTCAGAAACGAGTCGAGGAAGAGCAGGATCCCGGAAATTCCGATGATCTTCTCTCCGAGTTTGAATTCGTTGATCTTGTCCATGAGGCCTTCCTCAGTGGTTGTGGTGGGGCCTCGATGGCCCTGTGCCGCCCTGCATCGGATCAGACGTGCGGCCCGAACGCAAGTTTCGACTGCTTTCTAGCACTATTCGGTCCATCGGAGGTGGTTCGAAGGTTGCGCTAGGTTGCGAAAGTGCGCATAGGCGTTCTGGCATCGGGCAGCGGCACCAACCTCCAGGCGATCCTCGACGCCGATCTTCCGGTCGTTGTGGTGGTCGCGGACCGTCGACGTGCGGGGGCGTTGGACCGCGCCGAGACAGGCCGGAGTCACCACTGCCGTGGTCGACCGCTCCGATTATCTGCCCGACCGCCTGGCGTTCACCGAGGCGGTGGTCGACGCTTTGAGCGATCACGACGTCGACCTCGTCGCCATGGCCGGATTCATGACGATCCTGGAAAAGCCGATCTTCGACGCTTTCGAAGGTCGGGTTCTCAACACGCATCCGAGCCTGCTGCCGGCGTTCCGGGGAGCGCACGCGGTGGAGGACGCCCTCGAGGCGGGGGTGCAGGTGACGGGGTGCACGATCCACGTGGCCATCCCCGAGGTCGACGCGGGTCCGATCCTGGCGCAGGAGGCGGTCGGCATTCGCGACGGCGACACGGCCGAGAGTCTCCACGAGCGGATCAAGGAGGTCGAGCGTCGTCTCTACCCCGAGGTTCTGGCTCGAGTCGTGGCAGACGGAGATGTCCGGGTCGGAGAGAGGAATCGAGATCGACGAGCAGGGAGTGCAGGGAGTTGACGAGACGGAAGATCGAACGCGCGCTGCTGTCGGTGTCCGACAAGGAGGGGCTTGTCGAGCTCGCCCGGGAGCTGTCGGGAATGGGTGTGGAGCTCGTGAGCTCGGGCGGCACCGCAGCGGCACTCACCGAGGCGGGTGTGCCCGTCACCGCGGTCGAGGACGTGACGGGCGCTCCCGAGATGCTCGGTGGACGTGTCAAGACGCTGCATCCGCGCATTCACGGCGGAATCCTCGCCGACCGCGACGAAGCGTCACACCGGGACGACCTGGCCACTCATGACATCGACGCCATCGACCTTGTGGTCGTGAACCTCTACCCGTTCGTCGAACGTCCCGGGATCGAGACGATCGACGTCGGCGGGCCCACGATGGTGCGCGCCGCGGCCAAGAACCACGGATCCGTCACGGTCGTGACCCGCTCCGACCAGTACGACGCTCTGCTCGACGAGATGCGCGCCAACGGCGGATCGGTCGGCGAACAGATGCGGCGTGACCTCGCGCTCGAGGCGTTTGCTCTCACGGCGTCGTACGACGCCGCCATCGTGGCGTGGCTCCAGGGCGAAGAGACGCTTCCCGAACATCTCGTGATCCCCCTCGAGCGCGCACACGTCCTGCGCTACGGCGAGAACCCGCACCAACAGGCGGCGCGGTACCGCGAGCGCAACGTGGCACCGGCGTGGCCCGACCGGATCGTGCAGCACGGTGGTAAGGAGATGTCGTACATCAACCTTCTCGACGTCGATGCGTCGTGGAGCCTCGTCAACGAGTTCAGCGACACGGCCTGTGTGGTGGTGAAGCACGCGAACCCCTGCGGTGTGGCGCTGGCCGACACTCCCGCCGAGGCCTACCGACGCGTGTTCGCGTGCGACGACCTCAGCGTGTTCGGGGGCGTTGTCGCACTCAATCGGGAGCTCGACGTGTCCACCGCCGAGGCGATCGCCGGCGTGTTCACCGAGGTCGTCGTCGCCCCCTCTTACGCCGGCGGTGCCCTCGAAGCGCTGAGCGCGAAGAAGAATCTCCGAGTACTGGAGGCGCCGCTCCCTGGCGTCAGCGGGCTCCAGCTCAAGGCGCTCGAAGCCGGGATGCTCGTGCAGGAACCCGACTGCGTCTCGACCGACCGCGACGAGTGGCAGGTCGCCACCAAGGCCACTCCCACCGAGGAGCAGTGGCGCGACCTCACGTTCGCCTGGCAGGTCTGTGCAGCGGTCGGGTCGAACGCCATCGTGTTGGCCAGGGACGCCCAGGCGTTCGGGATCGGCGCCGGCCAGCAGAGCCGGGTGCACTCGGCGGAGATCGCAGCGAGGAAGGCGGAGGGCCGGGCGAAGGGTGGCGTGTGTGCCAGCGACGCCTTCTTCCCCTTCCGGGACGGGATCGACGCTGCCGCAGAAGCGGGAGTACAGGCGGTGATCCAACCGGGGGGATCGATGCGTGACGAGGAGGTCGTGGCCGCTGCGGATGAGCACGGAATCGCCATGGTGTTCACCGGAGCGCGACACTTCCGGCACTGACGCACTACCACGCACACGGGGAACGGGGGAACAGGGTGTCGGCGAAGATCCTCGACGGGAAGGCTGCCGCGGCGGCGATCCGCGACGAGCTGCGCGAACGTGTGGCCAAGCTCGCCGAGCAGGGAGTGACGCCGGGCCTGGCGACGGTGCTGATCGGCGACGACGAGGGTAGCCAGGTCTACGTGCGTATGAAGCACAAGGCGTGTGCCGACATCGGTATCCACAGCGTTCGCGAAGACCACCCCGCCGACGTGTCGGGTGCCGACGTGTTGCGTGTGATCGAGACGCTCAACGCCGATCCGGCCATCGACGGGTACCTCATCCAGTACCCGGTTCCCGACCACCTCGACTACGGCACGCTCATTCAGGCGGTCGACCCGACCAAGGACGCCGACGGGCTCCACCCCATGAACCTCGGTCACCTCGCGCTGGGAGCACGCGACATGCCGCGTCCGTGTACGCCGCTCGGTGTCGTGGCGCTTCTCGAGCGCAACAACGTTCCGATCGCAGGCCGTCACGTCGTCATCGTCGGGCGCGGACCGACCGCCGGTCGCCCGCTGGCGATGCTGCTCTCCCTGAAGGAGGAAGGCGGCAACGCCACGGTCACGCAGTGCCACACCGGCACCCAGTTCCTGCCCGAGCACACCCGCTCGGCCGACATTCTCGTGGCAGCCGCCGGAAAGCCCGGGATGATCACCGCCGACATGGTCAAGCCCGGTGCGGCTGTCGTCGATATCGGCATCTCACGCACCGACGACGGTATTGCCGGCGACGTGGCTCCCGACGTGGTCGACGTCGCCGCGTGGCTGGCACCGGTCCCGGGTGGCGTCGGCCCGATGACGATCGCCATGCTCCTGCGCAACACGGTGGAGCGGGCCGAGCAGCGGGCGTCCCAGTCGTGACCGCCCCATCATGACGGCCCAGTTCAGCGAGGCCCCACGTCCGCTCGAGCCGTCCACGTGCGGGCTCTGCGGCGCCCAGGTGCCCGCCGACGCCGAGCGCTGCCCCGAGTGCCGCATGACGGCGGGTTTCGGTCCGGGCGAACCCCGCCCCTTCTCGCGGATCGCGGCCTGGGGTCTCGGAGCGGTGCTGCTGGCCGTCTACCTCGTGACGCTCGGCGTCGTGGCTCTCGCGCGCTGACGGATACCTCCCGCTGTCGGATACCACCCGCCGACCTCGGGCGATGGGCACGTCCGAAGCGGCCTCCCCTACGATGGTTGGTCCGTCACAGCCGGAGGAACCGATGCCCGAGAAGATCACCCTCGTCGACGACGTACTCCGTGTTCCCGACGAGCCGATTGTGCCGTTCATCATGGGCGACGGCACCGGCGTCGACATCTGGCCGGCCGCGAAGCGGGTCATCGACGCCGCCGTCGAGAAGTCCTCCGGCGGTGCCCGGCGGATCGCCTGGAAGGAGGTTCTGGCGGGTCAGGCCGCCTACGACGAGGTCGGTGACTGGCTCCCCACAGAGACCGTGGAGGCGTTCCGCGACCACCTCATCGGGATCAAGGGGCCCCTCACGACACCGATCGGTGGTGGCTTCCGCTCCCTCAACGTGGCGCTGCGCCAGATCCTCGACCTCTACGTCTGCCTCCGGCCTGTCCGCTGGTTCGAGGGCGTGCCCTCGCCGGTGCGCCATCCCGAGCTCGTCGACATGGTCATCTTCCGGGAGAACACCGAAGACGTCTACTCCGGACTCGAGTTCGAGACGGGATCGGCCGAAGCCGGAAAGCTCATCGAGTTCATGAAGGACGAGTTCGACATCGACATCCGTCCCGATTCGGGGATCGGGATCAAACCGATCTCGGAGCGTGGCACGAAACGTCTCGTGCGCGCGGCGATCGAGTACGCGGTCGAGCACAAACGCGAGTCGGTGACGCTCGTGCACAAGGGCAACATCATGAAGTTCACCGAGGGCGCTTTCCGCCAGTGGGGCTACGACCTCGTGCGCGAGGAGTTCAGCGACGTCGCCGTCGGTTGGGACGACTGCGGCGGAGATCCGGGCGGCAAGATCCTGGTGAAGGACGCCATCGCCGACATCACCCTCCAACAGGTGCTCACGAGGCCGGCCGAGTTCGACGTGATCGCCACGATGAACCTCAACGGCGACTACCTGTCCGACGCTCTGGCTGCGCAGGTCGGTGGCATCGGCATCGCGCCCGGGGGGAACATCAACTACGAGACCGGCCACGGCATCTTCGAAGCCACGCACGGCACCGCGCCGAAGTACGCGGGCCAGGACAAGGTGAACCCCGGTTCGGTGCTGCTCAGCGGTGTCCTCATGCTCGAGCACCTCGGCTGGCAGGAGGCCGCCGATTCCATCGTCACGGCTCTCGAGGCCACCATCGCCGACAGGATCGTCACGTACGACTTCGCCCGCCTCATGGACGACGCCACCGAGGTCAAGACCTCCGAGTTCGCTTCGGCGATCATCGACAGGTTGTAGTCGGCGGGCGCAGCGGCAGACCCGGTGCTCGCTGAGCTGAACGTCCGCCACACCCGCCGACACATGCCGACGCGGCGCGTCGCGATCGACGACGGATACCTTCCGTTCGGGGGCACCGGCTACGGGCTGCTGCTGTTGCGTGCCGTCGTCGCCGAGTTCGTGGTCGATCTCGACGACGAACGAGCGGAGATGCTCTCCCCTCTCCTCGCCGACGCACGCGACGGACTGGCCGTGCCGCGCATCGCCCTGCGCTACCGACTCCAGACGGACAACCACGGACTCGACCGCTCACGACACCGGATCGTCACGGAATACGGGGTCCGCGTCCTGGAACTCGACGTCCACGGGAGAGCAACTCCGCAGATCCTCGGCGCCGTCATGGCTGCGGCCGCTCTGCCCGACACGCCCCGCCGTGAGGCGCTCCAGGCCATCGAGCAGGTCGTGCGCCACGGATGGACCGTCCCGCCGGGAATCGTGGAGAGGCGCCTTCTGCACGGCGTTCCCGTGGCGCGCCCCACACCACCGGGGGTAGACGGCCCGGATTCAGGCCAACGGTGCGGTCGATCGTTGGCGTGGCATCCCCACGGAGACGCGGTGGGCCATGGAGGTCCTCGATCTCGGACCGACCGACGACGTGGAGCGTGCCTCCGTCCAGGCCCGCTTCAGGCTGCTGGTGCGCGATGCGCATCCCGACCACGGGGGCACCGGGGCCGCGGCCGCAGACCGCATCTCCGAGCTCACCGAGGCACGCCACATCTTGTTGCAGACCGCACCCGGGCGAATGGCTTCAGGGGACTGACTCGGGCGACTGACTCGCGCGACTGATTCGCGGGCTGAACCGTCGCCGCTCGCCGATGAGTCGGTAGGAGTGGCCGCTGTGCTCCGGGGTACATTCGGCGGCAACATTCGGCGGAAACATTCGGCGACAACGACGTCCGGGAGGTCGCACAGCCATGGTCACACAGCCATGAAGGTCACCGTTGTCGGCGCCGGTTTCTACGGCTCCACCACCGTTCAGCGCATCGCCGAAGCCGGTTACGCCGACGAGGTGGTGATGGTCGACATCGTCGAGGGTAAGCCTCAGGGTCTTGCTCTCGACATGATGCAGAGCCGCTCGATCGAGGGCTTCGAAACCCGCATCGTCGGCACCAACGGCTACGCCGAAACCGCCGGCTCGGACATCTGCGTCATCACCGCTGGCCTGCCGCGCAAGCCCGGCATGAGCCGGATGGACCTCCTCGAGGTCAACGCCGGGATCGTCCGCGAGGTCACCCAGAAGTTCGTGGCCGACTCACCGAATGCCGTGATCGTGGTGGTCTCCAACCCCCTCGACGAGATGACGATGTTGACGTCCCTCGTCAGCGGCTTCCCCCACGCCCGCGTGATCGGCCAGGCCGGGATGCTCGACACGGCACGGTTCAAGCACTTCGTGGCCGAGCACTTCGACGTGTCGCCGACCTCGGTGGATGCGGTGACTCTCGGAAGCCACGGCGACACGATGGTGCCGGTCCCGAGCCTCGTGCGCGTAGGCGGGAAGGCTCTCACGGAGATCGCCGAACCTGGCGTGATCGACGAGCTCGTGCAACGCACACGCGACGGTGGTGCCGAGATCGTCGGCTACCTCAAGACGGGTAGCGCCTACTACGCACCCTCGAGCGCCGCGGCGAAGATGGTCGAGGCCATCGCCACGGATTCGAGCGAGGCGATGCCGGTCTGCGCATGGCTCGACGGCGAGTACGGCATCAGCGACGTCTACCTGGGCGTCGTCGCCGAGCTCGGTGCGGATGGTGTGGCCGAGGTGGTGGAACTCGACCTCGACGACACCGAGAAGACGGCGCTCGGCGAAGCCGCGGATGCGGTCAAGGCCAAGCAGGCCGACGTGCGCCAGTTCGCCGAGGAGTAGGTCGCTAGCGGTAGGTCGAGCGGTAGGCGAGCAGTAGGTCGAGCGGTAGGTCGTCAGGCGTTCCGGCGGCGGTAGCCGAACGCCGCGTTGGCGGTGAGAACCAGCCAGCCCGCCACGATGAGCCCGAGCCCGATGGCGAGACAGGGTCGGGGTCTCCGAGCCGGTGCGCGGAATCGTCTGGATTCCCAGCACCTCGACCGGATCGGTGGAGGCCTGCACGACCTGGGCACCGGCGACACACGCCGGGTTCTCCGGCTGATCGGTCTGCACCGCGTCGACGAGCCCGGGCAGGGTGGCGCCCAGCACGCTCACATCGCCATCGCGGATCAGGTCGATCTGCGCCGCACACACCTCGGCTCCGACGACGTCGCCGCCGATCTGGGTACCGACGAACTGGTCGTTGCTGCCGGTGGGAGCGTCACCGCTCGCCGATGCGCTTCCCTCGGAGGACGCGGCCACGACCGGGATCGTCGGAAGATCGACCCGCAGTTCCGTCGTGCCGGCCTTGTCGAGAATCGCGCGAGTCGACTGTCGTGCAGTTTCTGCGGGTGTGGCCAGGCCTTGCCGTCGATCTTGGCGAAGCTGAGCAGATCGACGGGCAGGGGCTGGCAGAGTGGCTTGTCGAGGGTGATGCGCACGACCGCCTCGGTGCCCTCCATCGAGATGTAGGACGTCTGGCCGGAGTCGCTACCGAACTCGTGCTCGACGGGCGCCTCGGCGCA
Organism: uncultured Actinomycetes bacterium; assembly: GCA_963704035.1. Classification (GTDB taxonomy): domain Bacteria; phylum Actinomycetota; class Acidimicrobiia; order IMCC26256; family JAOSJL01; genus JAOSJL01. The sequence goes on from CAVPGR010000004.1 coordinate 1,423,470, forward strand.
CCCCATGTAGTCGGCCGCTGCCTGGCGCAGTCCCTGGCTTTCGAAGCCGAGCACATCGTCGGCGATCTGGTCGACGAGGGCGTCGGCCTGCGCGTCGAGCTCTGCGTACTCGGCGAGGACCTCGTCGGTGATCTCACGCCGAGGACCGTCGGGGATCTCTCGTCCCACGCCGACCGACATCATGATCTCGTCGGCGTGGGCGAACACCGGCCCGAGGACGTCGGAGTTGGCGATCGCGGTGTACAGCGTGGTTGTTGTCAGTTCGTCCGCGCTCGGAGGTGGTGCTGCACCCGCCGGCGTGACGCCGAGGGTGAGACCCAGCGCGGCCACCGCGGCAATGAGAGCGGCACCTCGTCGGTTCCTGCGAGCCCTGGTGCGTTCTGCCCTACGCGCAGCCATGTCGACCCCCGTGTCCTCCCGCCGGCGCGAGCATCGCGCCGATGACGATTGCGGGGTCGGGTTCGCTACTGACTCGCCGACGGGCAAGCGACCATCTCGCGCCCGTCGGGTCGACGTCTCCCCATTTCCCCGAAATGCTACCGCGCTGAGTGGTCAGACGCAACCTAAAGTTGCAGACAGGTGGGAAAGCGTTGAACCACCCCGAACCGGGACAACGACCCGGTTCGGGGATCAGGTTCGGGGATCAGGTTCGGGGAATCAGATCCGTCCGCTGGTGCGCCGGCGTGCCCGGGTGAGGGCGTTGGCCGTGAGGACCAGCCAGCCGGCGAGGATCAGCGCCAGACCGACCGCCACGACACCGGGTGTTTCCGTTCCGGTGCGGGGCAGTGTGCTCGCCCCCGCAACCTCGGTGCCCGAGTCGGTCGGGATGTTCGTGTCCTGGATCCCGCCGACGTCGGTGTCGCCAGGAGGTTCCGGATCGACACAGAGGGTCTCCCAATCGAGGTTGCCCAGGTCGAGCCCTCCCGCCGATGCATCGAGCTCTTCCGCCGACGCACCGAGCGTGTTGGTGACGGCAGTGCCCGAGTCGCGACCCGCCGCGGCGATCTCGGGGGTTTCGACGACGATTCCGTCGAGCATGCCCAGAACAGAAAGGTTCGGATCGGTGAGGTTCGTGGTGCCGAATCCGCCGCCGAGTGTCTGGGGGACGTCGGCAGCGCTGCCCCGGAAGGTGTCGACCTGGAAGGGGCAGATGAAGTCGAGGATTCCGCTGATCTGCTCCGGGGTCAACGAGCCGATGATGCCGTCGATGATGCCGGACAGGCCGTCGGCGGCCGCGCTGAGCGGACCCGCAGCGTCGCCGAGCGCAGCACCTGACTCACCCCCCAAGATGAGGTCTTGGGCGGCGGCCAGCGCCTCAGGATCTGCCGTGGGACCGGGAAGGCCGACCTGCATCCGGTAGGTCCCGCTCCCGGTCACGGTCACGGCGTCGGTGTCCTCTTCCCATTGCGGCAGGGTTCCCCACTGGTCGAGGTACAGGCCCCACGACACGGTGACGATCTCGACTCCCTGGGCGAAGACACACGGCGTGCCGTCCGACGCATTCGGAACGGTGATGTCGGCGAAGGCCAGACCGGAGGGGATGTCGTAGCTGAGGAGGCCGCGGGGATAGGGCGCATAGCGTGCGGCGGCCTCGATGGCCGTGCACTCGACCTCGTGTCCGAGTCCCTCGAGGCCCTGCTGGGCTCCCTGCACGTCGCCGGAGGCGAGTTGGCCCACGGCCTGCCCGAGATCATTCTGGACGTTGCTCTCGATTCCGTCGACGACCCCGGCGACCTGCCGGAGGGTGTCGCGGATCTCCTGTTCGACGCGCTGCTTGGTCTCGCCGGGAGTCTCCGACTCGGCACCCGCGGGAACGGCCGCAATACCGACCAGGAGCGCAACCGCGGCGACGAGCGTCGTTGCTCGGCGAACCATCCGTCCAGGTCCCCGTCGTGGCTTCATCGTCCTGCGTCCTCCCGGCGCTCGTGGAGCGCCCCGATCCCGGAAGCTCGTGAAATCCCTCCGGGTATTCGTAGACCACTCTACGTGTCTGGGTCAATTCGGGCAATAGGCAAATGACCCAGATACGTGTCGAGATCAAAAAAGCGCAGATTTCGGCGACGGACCGCGGATCTCGGGCAGGTGACCGAGCGGCGGCGGTACGCTCCGGCGCATGTGGCGTCGCCGGGGTCCACGACTCTTGTTACCGATGGTTCGGGGCATCGGGTGGTAGCCGCCGACCGGGCCCGTGAGGGTCGACACGAGCCCACGGCCGACCCCCTGTGGGTGGAGTCCTGGCATGTCGACTTCTCCCGGGACGACGGCGTCGGCGGTTTCGTCCAGCTCGGACGTCGGCCGTGCCGGTCCACCGCCTATTTCTGGGGGTGGCTCGTGGGACCCGGGATCGGCCACGTGGTGGTCCGCGACGACGAGACACCCCCGCCGGGCGAGTTCCGCGCTCGAGATCCGTGCCGGCGGCCTCTGGGCCGAGCTGACCTGCGAGACGCCGTTCGAGCACTGGGGGGTCGGGCTCGAGGCGTTCGGCGTCCGACTCGACGAGCCCGGCGACGTGTTCCGTGGCGAGCGCGGGGAACGGGTGGCGGTGGGTCTCGACCTCGACTGGGAGGCCGACGGCGACGTCTTCTCCTATCCCGAACCCGGTGACGGATCGGCAGGCCACGACCAGCAACCCGGCACGGTGCAGGGCGAGATCCTGCTCGACGACGAGAGGATCGCCTTCTCGGGTCGCGGCGAGAGGGATCACTCCTTCGGACCCCGCGACTGGTGGTCGACGCCGTGGCACTGGGCGGCGTGGCAGACGCCGGACGGGCATGCCACCAGCGTTCTCAGCTACGGAGGAGATTCCTTCGTGACGGGTTACCTCAGCGATCCCCGCGACGAGACGCATGTCGTGGAGGCGCTGCGCGTCGAGTCGCATACCGACGCCGAGGGATACCCGACCGCTGCCCGCTACGTCGTCAACCACGACACGGAAATCGACGTCGAGGTGCTCTCGCTGACGGCCACGCCCGTGGTGGCCGACGACGGTCGCACTTCTCGCTATCTCCGAGCGTTGTGTCGGTTCCTCGGAGGTGGAACCGGTGGAACCGGCGGAACCGGATGGGCGGAGTGGCTGGTACCGCCCCGCTGATTCCCGGCTGATGCCGGCCGACGAACCGGTGCTGATCGGTGGCAGGATGAACGCCATGGACACGATGCGAGGAATCGAAGAGCTGACAGGGGGTGCGCTCGACGCGCGCCGCGCGACACTGATAGCCGCCCGCGGGCGCCTCGGTTGGGGGATCGCCGCCGCTCTGTTCCCCGGCGTCGCATCGCGGGCCTTTTTCGGCGGCGGCCCGGTCGGCGCGCGCACCAAGGGCGTGACCCGCCTCGTGGGGATCCGCGACTTCGTCGTCGGCGCCGCCACCGTCATGGCGCTGAAGGACGACAGCCGCCCCGAGAACTGGTTGAGCATGGGTGCTCTCATCGACCTCGGCGACAGCGTGGTGATGGTCGCGAGCCCGGGAGTGTCGAAGCGGAGTCGCCTCTTCGGGGCGACCGTCGCGTTCTCGTCGGCCGTGTTGCATCTTCGCCTCGCACGCGAACTCGCGGACACGTCGCTCGACGCCGAGCGCGTAGCGCTGGAGGAACTCGCCACAGGCGCCGATGACGTGGCGTGAACCAGCCCGTGACCTTCCGGTCATCGGAAGTCCCGACGTGTTGGTCGTGGGCGCCGGATCAGCGGGAGTAGCGGCGGCGATCGCCGCCGCCCGGCGAGGTGCCGACACCTGGCTCGTCGAGCGACTGAGTTATGTCGGTGGCCTGGCGACCGGCGGACTCATCAATCTCCTCCTCACCCTCGATGACGGGCACGGAAATCAGGTTGTCCGTGGACTGTGCCAGGAGCTGGTCGACATCCTCGACACGCGTGGCGCCGCGAGGTATCCACCGCGGCGCGAGTGGGGAAGTACCGACGTCGAGCCGGTCGAGCGGTGGCGTCGGTGGGGTCTCATCTGGGGTGCACCCCCCGATGTCGTTCGCTACTCGGTCGCCTTCGCCCCCGAGGATTTCATCGATGTCGCCTACGAGCACCTGAGTGCCGCGGGTGTTCGCTTGCGCCTCCACTCCTGGTGTGTGGCGGTGCATGCTCCCGAGGGCTGCGTCGAGGCCGTGGTCCTCGAGTCGAAGGCCGGCCGACAGGTCGTGCGGCCCCGGGTCGTCATCGACACGACCGGCGACGGCGATGTGCTCGCCGGCGCCGGAGCGAAGCACGAGTCGGTGAAGGTTCATCCCTACCTCTGGTTCCGTCTCGGTGGTGCCCACGATCTCGCCGACGACCGGGGATGGTCCGACGGGATCTTCTTTCGGACCACCGCCCCGGGCCGAGTTCTGGTCCCCTGGGGCGGGCCTGGCGCGATCGACGACAAGATCGATCCCCTCGATCCCGACGATCTCACGCGCGCCGAGCTCGAGTGTCGGCGCGACGCGATGCGCGAAGCCGAACGCCTGCGCGCCGAGGTGCCCGAGCTCGCCGACACCTGGCTCGACGACGTTGCCAAACAGCTGGGCATCACCGAGAGCCGACGGCTCGTCGGCGACTTCGTCCTGGAGAAGGACCACGGTGACGTCGGCTTCCCCGACTCGGTGGCCCGGACGGGTCACTGGACCAAGCGTGGAGTCGTCTACGACATCCCGTATCGGTGTCTCACCACCCCCGTGGTGTCGAACCTACTGACGGCGGGACGTTGCATCTCGGTGAGTCGGTACGTGCACCAGGCGACCAAGGAGATCCCGGCCGCCATGGCCACCGGTGAGGCTGCCGGTGCCGCGGCCGTGCACTCCCTCGACGTCGGCGGTGATGTGCGGACCGTCGACGTCGACGGGCTGCGCCGCGACCTGTACGGCAACGGCGCAGTCGTCGGTGGCCCCGTCGTCGATCGCACCGTCGTCGATCGCAAAGAGGCGGAGCCGGGCTGACTCGCCCGACCCGACGAACACGGAGGTCCCTGTGGTCGATTGCCCTCTCACACCGGAGCAGGACGACATGCGCCGGCTGGCACGAGATTTCGCCGTGAACGAGATCCGCCCGGTCGCCGCCCACTACGACCAGGTCGAGGAGGTGCCGTGGCCGGTTCTCGAGCGGGCGAACGAGATCGGGCTCCTCTCGTTCGGGCTCCCGGAGGCCTACGGCGGAGGTGGCGTTCCCGGCGGCCTGGTCGGGACGACGAACTTCGTCGTGATGGAGGAGCTCGCCTGGGGCTGTGCGGGGATCGCGACCACGATCGGCTCCTCGATCTATGCGGCCGGACCGATTCTGGCGTTCGGTACGCCTGAGCAGCATGCACGGTTCATCCCCCGTTTCTGCGATCCCGAGACCGTCCGGCTCGGCGCTTTGTGCATCACCGAGCCCCACGGCGGGTCCGACGTCGCGGCGATGCGCACGACGTTCCGTCGGGAGGGTGACGAGTACGTGCTGGACGGCACGAAGTGCTTCATCACCAACGGGGGGATCGCCGACCTCCACATCGTCTTCGCCGTCGGGCGTCCCGGCGCGGGATGGAAGGACATGGCCGCATTCATCGTCGAGCACGGAAACCCCGGTCTTCAGATGGGGAAGGTCGAGCAGAAGCTCGGTGTGCGTGCGTCACACACCGCCGAGGTGGTGCTCTCGGGCTGTCGCGTTCCTCTGGAGAACCGACTGGGCGGGGAGCCCGGGGACGAGCGAGACCGTGGCGTGACCGGCGGGCGCGGAGGACCCAATGACGCCAACCCGCTGATGCTCCTCCAGTACTCGCGCATGACCTTCGCCGCGGCCGCGGTCGGATTGGCACGCGCGGCCTTCGAGTACGGGCTCGACTACGCGAAGCAACGGGAGTCGTTCGGCCGCAGGATCGCCGATCATCAAGCGATCGCCTCGTTGCTCGCGGACATGGCGATGAGCGTCGACGCAGCGCGTCTGTTGGTGTGGCGAGCGGGCTGGATGGTCGACGCCGGCGCGCCGTTGGACCGTGCGGAGGGGTCGATGGCGAAGTGCTACGCGGCCGACACCGCGGTGGCGGTGACCCGGGACGCGGTCCAGATCCTCGGCGGGCACGGGTACATGCGAGATCACCCCGTCGAGAAGTGGTACCGGGACGCCAAGGTGTACGAGATCTGGGAAGGCACGAACGAGATCCAGCGCGCGGTCATCGCCCGGGCGCTCCTGGATTGACGACGGATCCGGGGGCGGGGGACGTTCGACAGTTCGTCTGAGGACCTTGGACCCTTGTTATGAAACATTCGTTGTCGCAGTGTCTCATGGTCGGATGACGATTCGTGGAGGTGGGGTCATGGGAAAGCCGGTCATCGACTGGAGCTACGTCGAGCGGGTCCAACGGGGTGAGCTCGATCTCGAATGGCTGCGCCAGTGGGACCACGAGGTCGACGGCGAGATCGTGCCGTCGCGCATCGGGCTCACGTTGCGCGACATCGCCGTCGGTCAGTACGGCGAGATCCCCGAGACTGCCCCCATGCGCACAATGGCGCCTCGTGGCTCCCAACGCGACGCCGATCTGCCCGACATGGGCTACACGATCAACACCAAGGACGAGGTCTGGGCCGAGAACGTCATGGACCTCTACGAGGAAGGCGTCAGCCGTCAGTGGTCGGCAACGCGCGACATCCCGTGGAGTGAGATCCCCGATCTCGACCCTGACATCGAGCACGCGATGTGCCAGTTCTCGACGTTCCTCTCCGAGGTCGAGATGATCGCCTCCGACTTTCCCGCGAAGTGGATGTGGCAGATCAACCACGACTTCGTCGAGACCAAGATGTTTCTGGCATCCCAGATCATGGACGAAGCACGTCACACCGAGGTGTTCCGCAAGCGGGCGCTGGCCAAGGGCGGCGGCCTCGGCCGGGCGAAGACGACGACCGAGTATTTCCTCAAGCTCGTCCTCGACGCGCAGAACTACCAGGAGGGGTCCGCTCTCATGCACCTCCTCGGCGAGGGCATGGTGCTCTCGGTGTTCCGGGCCGGTGAGCTGATCTCCCCGAGTCCGGTCGAGAAGAAGATCTTCCGGCTCTGCATGCAGGACGAAGCGCGCCACGTCGCCTACGGCACCATGCACCTGCGCCATGTGCTGGAGCAGGATCCCGACAAGGCCGAGGAGTTCCACGAGTACCTCGACGCGGGGGAGGAGATCATCGCGGCGCTGTTCACCGTTCCCGAGGTCGTCGAGCCACTGACGGTCATCATCGCCGGCGGCGCCGATGCGGCCGCTGACGTGGGCGACGAGGCGTCCAACATGCTCCAAGGGCGTGTGATCACCGAGTACCTGCAGCGCTGCGATCGAGCAGGACTTGATCGCAGGTCGCGGATCAAGATTCCGGGCGTGCTGACAGGTTTCGATCCCGCCACCGCGGGTGTCACGAGCGCCGATGCATACGCGCAGGCCGGACAACCGGTCGCGGCTAACTGAGGAGGCTGACCGTGCCGATCTTTCCGTCCACCGACTGGTTCGATGCGCTCGCCGCGGCGGCGCGAGAGGACAACGAGGTCCTCGAATCCCTGGGGTTCGCCAACGTCCGGCTGGCGCTGCGGATCGAGGGTGCTCCCGACGGCGACACCGTCTACGGCCTGCGCCTCGAGGACTACGACGTCTTCAGCGACGGAGAAGTCGATCCGGGCGACTGGGGCGCCGACTGCGTGCTGGAAGGGCCCGCGGCCGGTGTGGGAGGAGATGGTCGCCAACATCGTCGAGCACGGCGCGGCAGACCTCGGGCACACGCTCAACGCGCTGTCACTTCCCGAGACCCCGCTGCGGGTGGTCGCCGACGATCCCATGGGTCGAGATCTGTTCTTCCGGTACAACCAGACGCTCCAGGAGATCTTCGACCGTGCGGCACGAGTGCCGACAGAGTTCGCCGCACTAACCTGACGGCCATGAGCCTCAGCGTGCTCGAGATCTGTCTCGGCTGTGGGGCATGCGAGACGGTGTGTCCCACCGGCGCGATCAGCCAGAGCGACAACTTTCGTGTTGCTTACGTGGTCGACCCGCTGTTGTGCAACGACTGTCGGGAGTGCATCCCTGTATGTCCCGTCGACGCCTTCGAGGACGATCCCGCTTGGCCGGTCTGCGACGGTCGGGGTTGCCCGCTCACGTCGGCTCGGCTCGAGGGATGGCTGTGCACACAGGGCCAGGGACGGTGTCCCACCTGTGGAGCCATGCTGTGGAGCGCACCGACTGCGGAAGGGTGGCGTTGTCCGCGCTGCGACGACGGGATGCGCGTGATGTGTCCGAAGACGCGCAAGCTCGAAGCGACTCGCTAGGGCGCGAAGTCGGGGCGCAGCGGCATGTGAGCCGCACCGCCGTCGGTGTGTGTGGCGAGGACCTGGTGCACCTGGGTGCGGTTCTGTTCGAAGTTGATGGCTGACGCCGCCATGTAGAGGAGCCAGATCTTGGCACGGGCTCTGCCGGCTTCTGCCACGGCGGCTTCCCAGTGCTCGGTGAGATTGGCGACCCACGCTCTCAGCGTCAGCGCGTAGTGCTCACGCAGGCTCTCCAGATGGCGGACCTCTAAGCCGGCGTGCTGCATCGCGGAGGTGACCTCACCGACTTCGTGGAGCTCACCGTCGGGGAAGACGTAGCGCTGGATGAAGGGCGAAATCCTGTGGCGGCGTCGGAGTTTCGACAGGATCGGTTCCGAAGCGCGCGGTGGTGAGCTGATCCCGTGGTTGAGGAGACGCCCGCCGGGTCGAAGGAGACCGCGCAACGCTTCGAAATACGTTCCGAGTTTCGCGAGCCCGACGTGCTCGAACATCCCGATGGAACTGATGGCGTCGAAAGGTCCGTCCGCCACGTCGCGGTAGTCCTGGACGCGGATCTCCACACGGTCGGACAGACCTTCCTCCGCGATGTTCTTCCCGGCCCAGTCGGCCTGACGACGTGACAGCGTCACCCCGACAGCCTCGACACCGTGGTGGCGTGCGGCGTGTTTCGCCATGCCTCCCCATCCGCAGCCCACGTCGAGCAGTCTCATTCCGGGCTCGAGATCGAGCTTGCGGCAGATCAGCTCGTACTTGTTGGCCTGGGCGTCGGCGAGATCGATAGAGGGATCGGTCCACACGGCGCACGAGTAGGTCATCGACGGACCCAGAACGAGCCGGTAGAAGTTGTTGGAGACGTCGTAGTGGTGGGCGATCGCCGCGGCGTCGCGCTCGCGGGAGTGCAACGGCCCGTTGAGGCGCGCCTCCTCCGGTGGGGGTGGTAGCGGACGCAGGCCCCCGAGTCCGACGCTGCGCAGCGCCTCCCACCAGTCGCGGTGGACGGATCTGGAGATCCGGAGCGCGGTCGCGTAGCGCGAGGCCCGCGAAGATGTCGCCCTCGACGTCGATGTCGCCGGCCACGAACGCCCGGCCGAGACCGAGTTCGCCCGGCGCCCACACGATCCGGCGCAGGGCGTCGGGCGAGCGCACGATGATCGTGCAGGCAGCGTCGGCATCACCGAGATCGCTGCCGTCGTAGAAGCGGATCCGCACCGGCAGGTCGGACCCGAGCAGGCCTTCGACGAGCCTCGCGAGGCTCGGAGCGGAATCCGTTCCCGTCTGAGCGGTTCCCTGCGTCTCCGGTGCTGTCCCACCCACGACGGCGATCGTAGCGAAGGCCGAGACCGTCGTGCACGGGATCGCCTCCTTGCGACGGCGGGGCCTAACCTCGTTGCGCGTGGGTGGACGACTCGTGTCGGTGAACGTCGGCGAGATTCGAAGCGTCGATCGCGACGGCACGCCGGCGACGACCGCGATTCTCAAACGGCCCGTCAGCGGTCGCGTGCCTGTTTCGGGTGTCCGGATTGCCGGTGATGCGCAGGCTGACCTGTCTGTGCACGGCGGGCCGGACCGTGTGGCCTACGCCTACGCCTCCGAGGACGCCCGGTGGTGGGAAGGCCGACTCGGTCGAAGCATCGAGCCGGGCCTTCTCGGCGAGAACCTCACGACGGCGGGTGTCGACGTCACGAACGCCCTCATCGGTGAGCGCTGGCGTGTCGGAACCGCGATCTTCGAGGTGTCCCAGCCCCGCGGGCCCTGCTGGAAACTGGGGATGCGTATGGGTGACCCGGCGTTTCCGCGGGAGTTCCGCGAGGCGGGGCGGCCCGGCGCCTATCTGCGACTCGTGGAGGCGGGCGACATCGCCGCTCGCGACGCGGTCGAGATCGTCGACGTTCCGGAGGAGAGCCTCAGCATCGCCGAGGTCGCGCGTATCCACGGACGGGAGCGTGACCGCGCGGCGGAGCTTCTCGCTCTCGATGGGCTCTCGGATGACTGGAAGGAGTGGGCGCGGAAACGAGTCCGCTCCTGAGCACCGCAGGTGTTCACAGCGCGAGAAGCGAATCGATGCCGGTGTAGGTGGCGACGGCGACGAGCAGGACCGCGAAGGCCTGGATGAGTGTGGCCGAATCGACCCGACGGGCGAGCGCGTTGCCGGCCGTCACGCCGACGAGGGCCGCGATCGTGAAGGGGATCGCTACCGACCACTCGATCGATCCCCACGCCTGACGGGCGATGAGCGACACCAGCGAGTTGATGGAGATCACCAGGAGCGACGTTCCGACTGCGACGCGAACAGGAAACTTCAGGATCACGGTGAGGACCGGCACGAGGATGAAGCCGCCGCCGACGCCGAAGAAGCCGGTCACGGCCCCGATGACCAGGCCGAGCCCGAGAATCTCGCCGACTCTCCTCGGGTGCCCCCGGAACTGCACGGTGACCCCCAGTCCGGGATCGTCGTCGGACACCGGGTGCCGTGCCTGGTGGAACATGAAGCCCGACACGACGAGAAGGAGAACGGAGAAGGCGAGGAGCAGCGTCTCGTCGTTGACGAATGTGTTGAGGCCCGACCCGATGAGTGCCCCCGCCACACCGCCGGTCCCGAACACGAGGCCCACGTTCCAACGAACCGTCCCGTCACGTGAGTGCGCCACGAGCCCGCCCAGGGCGGTGCACATCACGATCAGAAGTGCGCTGGCCGTGGCGTCCTGGGGATCCTGTCCGGCGAGATACACGAGAGCCGGAACGGCCAGCACGGCCCCACCACCGCCGAGTGCCCCCATCACGAGGCCGATGAGGAACCCGAAAGGCGACGCCAGGAGTCCGCGGAGATTCACCGGGTCACCGTGTCACGTGGACGCCCGCAGACCGGTGATCAGCCGGTCGGAACGACAGCGGGTTCCTGCCCGCTCCCGGTCCACGCCTGGTAGCCGCCCACGAGGTCCGACACGTCGGAGAAACCCCGCGCTGCGAGGGCGCTCGCGGCCACCGACGAACGGTATCCGCCTGCGCAGTACACGACGGTGGGGAGCTCCGGTTCCAGCTCCCTCGGATCGTCGAGCAGTTCCGCGAGAGGGATCGTGATTGCTCCGGCCACGATGCCCTCCTCGATCTCTCCGGGATTCCGGACGTCGACGAGCTGGAGATCGGCTCCGGAGTCGAGCAGCTCGGTGAGCTCGGCGGCAGTCACGCGGGAGCTGCGCACCGACCGCTCGGGCGTATCGAGGAGTGCGCGCACGGGGCTGTCCAGGTACCCGACCACGCGGTCGAAGCCGATACGCCCGAGACGAACCTTTGCCTCCAACTCCGTGCCGGGGTCACCGACCACGACGATCGACTGATCGGGCCGCGCGACGTCGCCCGAGTATTCAGCGAACCGTCCACCGAGCCCGACGTTCACGGAGCCTGCGACGTGCCCGGCCGCGAAATCGCGTTGGTCCCGCGTGTCGAGGACAACAGCACCGTTGGCCTGGAGGGCCATCACCTCATCGAGCGACAGCGCCGGCGGAGGTTCAGCTTCGGCCATGAGGTCGTGTTCGGCACGGTTCCGACCGGCGGCGAAGGAGAAATAGAGCGGCGCCACGCTCTGACCCTGCGTGACCGCCTCGACGAAGTCGTCTTCGCTCATGGGTGCGAGCGCGTAGTTGCCGCGTCTCTGCTCACCGATCGTCGACTGCGTCTCGGTCGAGAGGTTCTTCCCGCACGCGGATCCTGCACCGTGAGCGGGGAAGACCCGAGTCTCGTCCGGGAGAGTGAGGAGCTTCTCGTGCAGCGACTGGTACAGGCGACGCGCCAGATCGTCCGCGGAGACACCGACCGACGCGAGCAGATCAGGGCGACCCACGTCACCGACGAAGAGTGTGTCGCCGGTGAGGACCCCGTACGGTGCAGCGCTCTCGTCGTCGTACACGACGATGCTGATCGACTCCGGCGTGTGACCGGGGGTGGCGAGAATCTCGAGCGTCACGGTACCGAGCTCGATGCGGCGACCGTCCTCGAGAGCTTCGAACTCGAAGTCCGCTTGCGCGCCGGGTCCGAAGCCGACGCGTGCGCCGGTGGCCGCCGCGAGCTCGAGGTGGCCCGAAAGGAAGTCGGCATGGAAGTGGGTCTCGAGAACCCACTCGATCGTAAAGCCGCCTTCTTCGGCGTCCTTCACGTACTCGGAGACGTCGCGCTGGGGATCGACCACAACCGCCCTTCCGCTGGTCTCGTCCCCGATGAGGTACGAGGCGTGGGACAGGCAATCCAGGTAGTACTGCGTGAAGAGCATTCGACCATGGTCGCGGCCGGATGACTCGGCGGTCCACCTGTCACACTGGCCCGAAACCCGAGGCGAGGAACCCCCACATGGTGAGGATCGGAAGGGCACTGGCGGTGATTGGCGTTGTGGCGCTCGCTCTGGCGGCGTGCGACAGCGGCAGCGATAGCGGAAGTGAGTCTGGTGAAAGCGACGGCGGCGGCGGCGAGGCCGCCACGACGACCACCACGACGCCGTTGCCCCCACCGATCGACGACCAGACACCTCCGGTCGGAGCCAACGGGATCGCCGATGCGGGCGACGGCAGCTTCTGGGTGGCCGATCTCGCCGGCGGCGAGTTGTTGCGCGTCGATGCGACGAGCGGCGCGATCCTGGCCCGTTTCGGTGAGGCGGACGGTCTGACCGCTCCCGATGACGTGGCGATCGCTGACGACGGGTCGGTCTACTACACCGGGCTGAACGACGGCGTGGTCGGTCGGGTCACGACCGAAGGCGACGTCGAGGTCGTGGCAGAGGTTCCCGTCGGCGTCAACCCGATCACGTTGACCGACGACGGTCGTCTCTTCGTCGGCCTCGAGGTCGACGCCCCGGCCGATGCCATCTACGAAATCGATCTGACGGGCGACACGGAGCCACGGTTGGTCGGCGAGGACATGGGGCGGTTGAACGCTTTCGATGTCGGTCCCGACGGTTTCCTGTACGGACCCGGTTTCGGCCTGGAAGGCGCGGGCACACTCGTGCGTGTGGATGTCGAGACGGGCGAGACCGAGGTGATCACTGACGGGTTCGGCTACTCGGTCTCGGTGCGCTTCGGCGAGGACGGAACCGCCTATGTGGCTCAGACCGCGCCACCGAAGCTCTGGAGCGTGGATCTGGAGACCCGCGAGATGACGGAAGTGGCGACGCCCTCCATTCCTCTGGTCGACAACTTCGCCATCACCGACGACGGCTTCGCTCTCACGGCGTTCAACGCGCCGACGATCGAGCTGTTCGGACCCGACGGGACCTCCGAGGGCCAGATCACCATCGGATCTCCCTGACGATTCCGGACACGAGTCGACCCCGAACGCTCGTATCGCGTCCGGGGTCGCTCGGGGGGATCTGCCGGCTCGGGTCTGTCGGCTCAGGTCTGCCGGCTCAGGTCTGCCGGCTCAGGTCCGCCGGCTCAGACCGGAGCACCGAGACCGAGGTCGGCTTCGATACCGGTCCGCGGTTTGGCCCCGATGGAGGTCCGCTCGAGCTCGCCGTCCCTGAACAGACCGATGGTCGGGATGCTCTGGATCCGGTAGTTGGCCGCAGTCCCCTGGGCCGCGTCCACGTTGACCTTGACGACCTTCACGTCGTCGCGCTCGGCCGCCAGGGCCTCGAGTTCGGGGGCGACCATGCGGCACGGTCCGCACCACTCGGCCCAGAAGTCGACGATCACCGGGATGTCGCTGTCGAGCACCTCGGTGGCGAAGTTGGAGTCGTCGGCGTTCGTGATGGCAGCCATCTCGGACCTTTGTTCGGGAGGTTGAAGTGTTCGGGAGGTTCGAGATGGTGAACAGACGACCGGCCGCCCCTATTCCCGGGTCGGGCGACTGTCGAGCTCAAACGACGGTTCCCGCTCCACCGGTGTCGGTGACCACGGGCATTCCTTCAGCCGCCCACACCTGCATGCCACCCTCGAGGTTGACGGCGTCGAAGCCCCATGAACCGAGCGTGGCGGTGGCGTCGGCGGAACGTCCACCAGAGCGGCAGATGCAGATGATCCGCAGGTTCACAGGAAGGTCGAAACGATGGTCTTCGAGCGAGCCGAGAGGGATGTGGTGGGCGTCGGGGGCATGGCCGGCCTCCCACTCGCCGAGCTCGCGCACGTCGAGAAGCCAGGTGCCGGCGGGCTCACTGCGGTACTCGATCGGGCGCACGGATCCGATGCCGGCGCGGTGCACGATTCCCATGGCTCCTCCTCGACTGCTCCTTGAGAGATCGCGAGGCTAACTGCTTCCTCGTCTCGGGCGGCGCAGGATACCTGCGCCGCTGATCCTCGTCTCGCAGTCGCTTTGCCGGGGGGTGTCGGCACCTGCGACGCTGGAGTATGCCCGCGTACTCGAAGGCCATCGAAGTCGACGGTCTTGTCCGCCGATTCGGCGATTTCACCGCCGTCGACGGCATCTCCTTCGACGTCGAACCGGGCGAGCTCTTCGGGTTCCTCGGCCCGAACGGCGCGGGCAAGACGACCTCCATCTCGATCCTGTGCACCCTGCTCAACCCGACGGCCGGGTCGGCCCGGGTGGCAGGCCACGACGTCGTCACCGAGCGCGACGCCGTTCGGTCCAGCATCGGCCTCGTCTTCCAGGAGATCACGCTCGACGACTACCTCACCGGTGAGGAGAACCTCCGGTTCCACGCCGTTCTCTACGGGCTGCGCAAGGAACAGATCCAGGAACGGATGCCGCCGCTGATCGAGATGGTGGGGCTCAGCGACTGGGTCGACAAGCAGGTGCGCTTCTACTCGGGTGGCATGCAGCGACGTCTGGAGATCGCGCGCGGCCTCCTGCACGCTCCTCGTGTGCTGTTTCTCGACGAGCCGACGATCGGCCTGGATCCTCAGACGCGCACCCACATCTGGGACTACGTCGAAGATCTTCGACACCGTGAGTCCACGACCATGTTTCTCACGACTCACTACATGGACGAGGCCGAGCGCTGCGATCGCATTGCCATCATCGACCGTGGTCGCGTGGTGGCCATCGACACTCCCGACAATCTCAAGGCATCGGTGGGTACCGACACGGTGACCATCACGACCGACGACGAGGAAGGCGCCCGCGTCGCGATCGCCCGCGAACTCGACGTGGAGGGTGAACACTGTTCGTCGGGTCTGCGTCTTCGCGTTCCCGAGGGGGAGAAGTTCGTCCCCCGCTTGTTCGACACCCCCGGCGTCGGCGTCCAGTCGGTCAGCGTGCGGCGTCCGAGTCTCGACGACGTCTTCATCAAGTACACCGGCCGCGACATCCGCGACGCCGAGTCCGATTCGGTCGACCAGTTCAAGTCGAGCGGCATGGTCCAGGCGTTTCGGAAGCGCTGATGACTACCGCCGAAGCCGCCGACGCCGCAGGCGCGACCGCCACCTCAGCAGCTCCGTCGTCGGAGCGCGACGGGAGGTTCGTACACAACGCGCGAACCGTCTACATGGTCTGGTACCGGGAGATCATCAGGTTCCTGCGGTCGCCCGCACGGATCGTCTCGGGGCTCGCGCAACCCATTCTCTTTCTCGTGGTGCTCGGCGCCGGCCTCAACCCGCTCGTCGGTGACAGCTCGGACGGAGTCACCTACCAGGAATTCATCTTTCCCGGTGTGCTGGCGATGTCGGTGTTGTTCTCCAGCCTGTTCTCGGCCATCTCGATCGTGTGGGACCGGGAGTTCGGGTTCCTGCGCGAGATGCTCGTGGCGCCCGTGTCGCGTACGGGGCTGGTCCTCGGCAAGGCAGCCGGTGGCGGGACGGTCGCCGTCATGCAGGGAATCATCCTGTTGGTGCTGGCGCCGTTCATCGGTGTCAGCCTTGACGCGTTCCAGGTACTCGGCGTCTTCGCCCTCCTTCTGCTCCTGGCCTTCGCGCTGGTGGCATTCGGGATCGTCCTGGCGAGCCGCATGCAGCGCATGGAGAGCTTCCAGATGGTGATGGCGCTGGTCGTCAACCCCATGTTGTTCCTCTCGGGTGCCCTGTTCCCGCTCAACGACCTTCCGACGTGGCTGGCGTTCCTCACGCGTTTGAATCCCGCCACCTACGGCGTCGATGCGATCCGGCGGGTCATGATCCCGGGGGCTCCCGCGGTCACGATCTTCGGGTGGCCGGTCCCGATCTGGCTCGACGTCGTGATCATCTTCACCATGGGTGTGGCGATGCTCGCCATGAGCGTGCGTTCCTTCCGCAAGGTCGATTGACCGTCTCCTGCGCCCACGCTGACGGATCGGGTCGTCAGTCGCCGTCGGCGACGAGTTCGGCTCCGAGCTCCATCAGTTCCGTGACGACGTCGATGGCGGGCTGATCAGGGTCAGGGCTCATCCGGGAGAACACCACACCGGTGGACGGATACGCGACAACCACCTGACCGCCGGAGCCGGACGCGAAGAACACGTCGGTGGGCACGTCGGGGAACCGGGGCCCCTCACCCTCGCGTTGACCTTCGACGGTCGTCGGTTCCTTCCATGGCCCCGGCCGGTTCAACCAGAACAGATATCCGTACGCGTGGTTGAGCGAGGTCGAGGGGGTGACCGAGGCTTCCACGTAGTCGGCCGACACGACCTGTTCGCCGTTCCACTGCCCGTCGCGCATCCAGAGGTAGCCGAACTTCGCCAGGTCCCGGCACGTGGAGCGCGCTCCGGAGTACGTGAGGGCGTTGCCGGCCGAGTCGCGACCGTACTCGGCCGCCATCCCTATCGGTTCGAACAGGTTCTTCTGGGCGTAGTCGCCCACATCCGTGCCCGTGGCTTCCTTCAGGACGGCTTCGAGAGTCTGGACGGCGGAGTTGTTGTATTCCCACAACTCACCTGGGTCGAACTGCTGGCCCAGGTCGATGGAGAACTGCGTCTTGTCGGCAGCGTTCTTCACCATCGAGACGTGGTCGGTGGCGAGGTTCCACTCGCGTCCCGAGTCGTTGCTCAAGAGGTTGCGAATCGTGACGTCTTCGCTGTCGGTGCCCTGCCATTCGGTGATGTACTTCGAGACCGGTTCGTCGATGTCGAGCTCGCCGCGGTCCGAAGCGATGCCCACGAGCGCGGACGTGAGCGACTTCGTGGTCGAGAAGAGATCTCCGGGTGTCGTGGCATCACGACCGACCAGATACCACTCGCCGACGAGTTGGCCGTTGCGTGTCACGACGAGACAGTCCGAATCACCAGCTCCTGCGACGTCGGCCATGATCCGAAGAACGTTCGGGCGTACCCCGGCCTCGTCAGGGGTCACCTGTTGCCAGTCGGGCTCGGGGTACACGGCATCAACTGCGGACTCGGGATCGGCGCCGTCCATTTCCGGGCACGGATATCCGCACGGGACCGACTCGCCCGCGGCAGCGCTGTTTGTCGACGGATCTTCGGACGATCCGACGCTCCCTTCGTCGTCACCCCCCGAGCTGCAGGCAGAGGCCGCGAGGGCGAGAAGAGCCGACACGGCCACCAGAACGCGCCCGTGTGCCCGCACGACGGTCAGCCGTTTCCGTCGGTCAGATCCGCCCCGAGGGCCTCGAGAGCCGGCATGAAGTCGTCTGCCGGGATGGCGCCGGCGTCCTGCTGATCCGACGGGCCCATCCGCGAGAACACGACGCCGCTCGACGGATACACGACGCTCACCTGTCCGCCGAGGCCCGACGCCCGGAACACGTCCTCAGGGACGTCGGGATTCCGGACCCCGTCTCCTTCCGCCTTGCCCTGGGGACCGCTCGGCTCGACCCAGTGACCCGGCGCATTCAGCCAGAACAGGAACCCGTAGGCGGAGTTGAGATCCGTGGACGGCGTGACCGACTCCCGGACGTAGTCGGCCGACACGACCTGCTCGCCGTCAGCCCACTCGCCGTCGCGCATCCAGAGGTATCCGAACTTCGCCAGATCCCGGCAGGTCGTCGTCACGTTGAAGAACGTGATGGCGTTACCCGCAGCGTCGTGGCCGTACTCGGCCGCCATGCCGGTCGGCCCGAACAGATACTGCTGGGCGTACTCGCCGGGATCCATCCCGGTCGCCTCCTCGAGCACCGCGTCGAGGGTCTGGATCGCGGCGTTGTTGTACTCCCACTCGGTGCCCGGCTCGAACTGCTGGCCGAGGTCGATGGAGAACTGCGTCTTGTCGGGCGCCTTGGCGGCCATCTCCACATAGTCCGTGACGAAGCTCCACTCACGTCCCGAGTCGTTGCTGAGCAGGTTGCGGATCGTGACGTCCTCGCTGTCGGTGCCCTGCCATTCGGTGATGTACTTCGAAGCCGGTTCGTCGATGTCGAGTTCGCCGCGGTCCGAAGCGATGCCGACGAGCGCGGAGGTGACCGACTTCGTTGCTGAGAAGAGCTCGCCCGAGGTCGTCACGTCCGTGCCGTTCCAGTACCACTCGCCGACGAGCTCGCCGTCGTGGGTGACCACGAGGCAGTTGGAGCCACCGGCCTCGGCGAGGTCGGCCATCTCCTGGAGAACGGCCGGGTCGACGCCCCCCTCCTCCGGTGTGACCTCGTTCCAGTCGGGGTCGGGGTACACCACAGGGGTGGCATCGGTCGCTTCGGACGGCGCGTCTCCCGAAGTGCTCGAGGTGTCGTCGCTCCCGCTGTTGCACGAGGCTGCGACCATCGCCAACCCGACGAGCATGATCACGCTGCGTCGTGTCCACCGCGTTCGTGTCCACCGCGTTCGTGTTTGCACTATGGGCCTCGCCGCACCGCTTGTCCGGTTCTGTGCTCGCGAGACACTACCCCTCGTCGGGAACGAGTTGTGCCGCGAGGCGCTGGAGCTCGGGAATGACATCGGCGTCGCGCGCGTTCGCTGCTTCCTCGAGGTCGCCTGGGGCCATACGCGTGAACACGATGCCGGTTGACGGGTAGGCCACGCTGACCTGCCCACCGAGCCCCTCGGCGAAGAACACGTCCTCGGGAACACCCTCGATCGGGATGCCGTCACCCTCCGGCTTGCCGGCGAGCGTGCTCGGCTCGACCCAGTGCCCGGGACGGTTCAGCCAGAAGAGGAATCCGTACGCCGAGTTGAGCTCTGTTGGTGTGATCGATTCTTCGACGTAGTCGGCCGACACGACCTGCTCACCGTCGGCCCATTCGCCGTCGCGTAGCCAGAGGTATCCGAAGCGCGCCAGGTCGCGACATGAGGCTTGAACGTTGAAGAACATGTTGGCGTTACCCGCGGTGTCGTGTCCGTAGGTAGCTTCCATGCCCGTGGGCTGGAACAGGTACTTGTCGGCGTAGTCGCCCGGATCCATTCCGGTGGCCTCCTCGAGCACCGCGTCGAGGGTCTGGATGGCGGCGTTGTTGTACTCCCACTCGGTGCCGGGCTCGAACTGCTGGCCCAGGTCGATGGAGAACTGGGTCTTGTCGGGCGCCTGGATTCCCATCTTCAGATAGTCCGTGATGAAGTCCCACTCACGTCCAGAGTCGTTGCTGAGGAGGTTACGGATCGTGACGTCTTCGCTGTCGGTGCCCTGCCACTCGGTGATGTAGTCCGACGCAGGATCGTCGATGTCGAGTTCCCCACGGTCCGAAGCGATACCCACGAGCGCGGAGGTGACCGACTTCGTCGCGGAGAAGAGCTCGCCCGGCGTGGTCGCGTCTGTGCCGTTCCAGTACCACTCGCCGACGAGTTCGCCGTCGCGTGTCACCACGAGGCAGTTCGATCCGCCAGCCTGCGCCAGGTCGGCCATTTCCTCGAGCACAGCCGGATCCACGCCCGCTGTCCTCCGGCGTGATCTCGTTCCAGTCGGGATCGGGATAGACCACGGTGGTCTCCACCGACTTCTCGGACGGCGCGTCTCCGGACGACGTGTTGTCGGACGATGCCGCGTCGCCGCCTCCACCGCTGCACGCGGCCGCGAGCGTCGCCATGCCGACGAGCATGGTCACGCCGTGACGCGACCACTTGGTCATTCGCATTATGGCCCCCGTCGCACCGCTTGTCCGCTTCTGCGCCCGGCGAGACACTACCCCTCGTCGGCTACCGGTGTGCCGCGCGAGTGGGGCGTGGCCCTGTGGCCACGCCCCACTGCATGCCGGGGAGGGCATCCGTGATGACCGAGGGGGAGCGGTCAGCTCGTGGACGTCTCCTCCGGCGCACCGTCGGGTGACGGGGCACCCTCCGGACGCTCGGGCCGTTCGTCACCGGGTCGGTTGACGATTTCCTCGGCCTTCGTCTCGGCGTCGGCACGCTTCTCGTCCGCCTCCTCGGCGGTGAGGCGTCCCGACTCCACGCCTTCATCCAGGCGCGTGTTGATGTCGGCGACGATCGCGTCGACCACCGTTGCCGTGTCGACGCCGTTCAACTGCCCGACCTCGGCCATCGAGGCGCCCGCTTCGAGCTGCTCGCGCAGCGCCTCGGGCTCGATGCCGATCACGTCTGCGACCGTCTCGAGGTGGTGGCCGCCACAGTGACCCCGCGGGCCCTCTTCGCCCTCGGGAGGTGTGCCGGGTGTCCCCTCGTCAGGGGCCGGAGCCTCCTGGGTCGGGGTCTCGTCGGTGGGTGTCGTGTCGTCGGTTTCCTGTGCGGCGACGGCCGGGATGGCCAGCGCCAGCGCGCCGACGGCGGCGAGTGTGCCACCGGCAATCTTGAACCGCAGCTTCCGCGTGCGGTCGGGGCGCTTCGTCACTCATGTCTGCTCCTTGTCGGTTGACGGCGCCGGAGTTTCCGGTCACCTCGGGTGTTGCGTGTCGCAAGGTACGGAGCAGCACGTGACGCGGAGATAACGATCCGTCGACTTCAGGAGACTCTTATCGTTTTCCCGTTTCCTCGTCTCGGGTTCGCGCGTTCATCCGACGTTCACAGTGGCGTCGGTAGCCTGAGCGCATGCGCGTGCTGGTGGTGGAAGACGAGGAACGTCTCGCCGCGACGCTTCGCAAGGGGCTGCGGCGTCACGGCCTCGCCGTCGATGTCGCCAACGACGGTGATGCCGGCCTGCACAAGGCGCTCGCCAACACCTACGACGTGGTGGTTCTGGACCGCGATCTCCCCGGAGTCCACGGAGACGACGTGTGCCGCGCGCTCCAAGAGTCGGAGTCGAACAGCCGGATACTGATGCTCACGGCCGCTGGCGAGCTCGACGACCGGGTCGACGGGCTCGAGCTCGGAGCCGACGACTACCTCCCGAAGCCTTTCGAGTTCGCGGAGCTCGTGGCGAGGATCCGTGCCCTCGCCCGTCGCGCGACACCGGCCACGCCGGCGGTGCTCGAACGTCGCGGCATCAGCCTGGATCCCGCGAAGCACGAAGCGACCCGGGATCAGCGTGACCTCGGGCTGACTCAGAGGGAGTTCGCGGTCCTCGAGATCCTGCTCGGTGCGGACGGAGGAGTCGTCAGCAGCGAGGAACTCCTCGAGCGCGCGTGGGACGAGCACGTCGACCCGTTCTCGAACGTCGTGCGCGTGATCGTCGCCCGCCTGCGTCGCAAGCTCGGCGACCCGCCCGTGATCGAGACCGTGGTGGGCTCGGGTTACAAGCTGTGACACCCCCGCACCGGTCGGTCCGCACCCGGCTCACGCTCATCTACGGCGGTCTCTTCCTCCTCAGCGGGGCGGTGCTGTTGGCCATCAACCTGGGGATCCTCGGGTTGCGATTGCCCGAAACCGCTCCTCCTCCCCGGCAAGCCCAATCGCAGAGCAGCGGGAATCAGGGAGGAAGCCAGGCCGAAGATGACCAGCAGCGGCGCGAGGAGCGCAACCAGATCCAGCGCGAGATCCGCGACGACACACTCCGCAACGCCGTGCTGGTCTCGGGTCTGGCGCTCATCGGCATGGCCGGCGTGTCGTTCGCTCTGGGGTGGTGGATCGCCGGGAGGGTTCTGCGACCGATCCACGACATCACCGACGCCGCCCGACGCGCCTCGGAGGAGAACCTCGACGAACGAATCGCATTGGAAGGACCCCGCGACGAACTGAAGGAACTCGCCGACACGTTCGACTCCATGCTGGCGCGGCTCGACGCCGCCTTCCGCGGTCAGAAGGAGTTCGTGGCCAACGCGTCACATGAACTGAGAACGCCGCTCGCTCTGATGCGTACCGAAGTCGATGTCGTTCTCGAGGATCCGAACGCGCGGCCTGAGGACTACCGCGATGCGCTCGGCGCTGTCCGCGACGGCGTGGAGCGCGCACAAGGGCTCACTGACCGACTCCTGGTCCTGGCTCGTGCCGACGGGCCCATCGGGATGGAACGTGTCGACCTTGCTGATGTGGCCTCTTCCGCGCTCGACGACGCCGTCACGTTCTCCCCACACGGATCCCTCGACGTTCAGCGCTCGCTCGAGCACGCCGAGGTCAGTGGAGACCCTGCGCTGCTCGGCCGCCTGGTCGGAAATCTCGTCGAGAACGCCGTGCGCTACAACGAGCCGAGCGGCTGGGTCCGGGTCGCCACCTTTGTGAAGGAAGAACACGCCGTGTTGCAGGTCGCGAACCCCGGTGAGCGCGTGCCGCCGGAGCGGGTCGCCGGGTTGTTCGAGCGCTTCGAGCGCGGCGAGCGGTCCCGCGATCGAAAGACGGGCGGCTTCGGCCTGGGTCTTGCGATCGTCGGCGCGGTGACGACCGCCCACCGCGGCACCGTCCGCGCGGAAGCACTCGAGGCCGGAGGGCTCCGGATCACCGTCACACTTCCCGCTGCCCGCTAGACCGCCGGCTGCTCGCGGTATTTGGACAGCCCGTCGTTCACGCCAGCGTCACACACCGGTCGTCAGGGTCGGACCCCACATCCGTTCTCCCAGTGAGGTGTGCCGTGCCCGACCACAGCTTCGTTCGAGAAGGCCATGTCCGAGAATCCCCCCGTGGCTCCTCGCCCACGCGACGCCTGGTGGTGGCGCTCGTCGCGGCCGTGGTACTCGGCGGGGCTGCCATCGTGGTTCTCCCCACCGAGGCCGACGACACCGGGGGTTCGGTCGAGTCCGAGCTGATCTTCGAGACGAGAAGCCTCGACGGCTCCGGCAACAATGCTGACCGATTGGACGAAGGTGCAGCGGACGAGGTGTATCCGCGCGTCGCCGACGCCGACTACGCCGACGGACTCGCGACGCTCGTCGACGGGCCAGAGGCCCGCTATGTGAGCAACCGCGTCTTCAACGACGTGGCACAGAACACGTTCTCCGAGAACGATGTGACGCAGTGGGCCTGGACCTGGGGCCAGTTCCTCGACCACACCATCGGTCTCGTGCAGGACGGCGACGAGGAAGAGCCGATCGCGTTCGATCCCGACGATCCACTCGAGGAGTTCACGAACGATCTCGGGACGATCGGGTTCACGAGGTCGGGGGTGGCCGACGGCTCCGGCACCGAATCTGCGCGCGAGCAGGTCAACACGGTGAGCTCGTACATCGACGCCTGGTCGGTGTACGGCGGCGACGAGGATCGCCTCGAGTGGCTCCGGGAGGGACCCGTGGACGGGGATCTGTCGAACAACGGCGCACGGCTCCTGCTCACTGACGACGGGCAGTTGCCCACTGCCGACGTGCGCGGCGATGCCGCGACGGCTCCTGAAATGCAACTGCCCGGTCGGCTCATGGCGACACCCGAGCAGGCGGTCGTGGCGGGTGACGTGCGCGCCAACGAGAACATGGCACTCACGGCCGTTCACACGTTGTTCGCCCGAGAGCACAACCGCATAGTCGACTCGCTGCCGGACGATCTGAGTGAGCAGCAGAAGTTCGACATCGCGCGGCGTGTCGTCGGTGCGATCGAGCAGTACATCACCTACAACGAGTTCCTTCCAGCGCTCGGTGTGGACGTCGGCGACTACGACGGGTACGACTCCCACGTCGACGCGTCGATAACCAACGAGTTCGCTACGGTCGGCTACCGCGCGCACTCGATGATCCATGGGGAATTCGAGCTCGACGGTGGTCAGCTCGACGAGTCGGAGCTCGCTGCCCTGGAGGCGCAGGGCGTGGAGGTAGTCGACGCTGAACTCGCCGTACCTCTCAACGTGGCCTTCGGGAACCCGTCGTTGGTAGGGGATCTCGGCCTCGGCGAGTTGCTCGTGGGTCTCGGGGACGAGCCGCAGTACAACAACGACGAGCAGATCGACAACCAGCTCCGGAGCGTTCTGTTCCAGGTGCCCGGTCCTGACGTCGAGAACCCCGAGGACTGCCTCGACGGCAGTGGCCTCTCGGGCTGCTTCTCGGGAGTGAACGATCTCGGCGCCCTCGATGTGCAGCGTGCGCGCGATCACGGAATGCCCGGCTACAACGACCTGCGTGTCGCCTACGGCCTCGAACCGGCGACGTCGTTCACCGACGTCACCGGCGAGGACACAGATGTGTTCCCCGACGACCCGGCGATCGACCAGGAGAACCCGATCGACGATCCCGACATCCTCGACGTCGTGGCTCTGGAGGACAGCGACGGCAACGCCCTCGACCCCGACGGCGACGGTGCCGAGGTCGGGGCGGTGCGGGCCGATCAGCGCTCAACCGTGGCAGCGCGTCTCAGCGCGCTGTACGGAGACGTGGACTCGCTCGACGCGTTCGTCGGAATGGTCGCGGAACCTCACGTCGAAGGAACCGAATTCGGTGAACTCCAGCTGGCCATGTGGGAAAGGCAGTTCGCGGCTCTTCGCGATGGAGACCGCTTCTTCTACGAGAACGACCCCGTACTCGAGGAGATCGCACAGCGCTACGGCGTCGACTACCAGGTGTCACTCTCGGAGTTGATCGTCGCGGACACCGATATCAGTGGCGACGAGATCCGGGCGGACCTGTTCGTGGCCGCCGATGAGGAGCTGCCCGCTGATGAGGAGCTGCCCGCTGATGAGGAGCTGCCCGCTGATGAGGAGCTGCCCGCCGACGAGCGAAACGAGGGAGGCCACGGTCCGCGCCGCCGCGGCGAGGTGCGGGGTCCCGACGATGTCAGTCGGCGTGCGCGGCCCGGAGGCGTGCGCGGGCGCGGAGCTCCCGCGTTGTCGGCACCGTCTCGTTCATGAACGAGGTCAGCACCTCCACGAAGTGCTCGGGTTCCTCGGTGTGCGGGAAGTGGTTGCAGCCCTCGAAGATCTCCAGGCGACTCCCCGGGAGGGCGTCGTGCGCGACGTGGGCGTGGGCGACGGGGATGATCGTGTCGTTCTCGCCCCACACGATGAGGGCCGGCATGCCGTGGGCGAGGTGCAGCTTGTCGAGGGCGGACACCGACTGACCGTGCAGGTCGATCACCGCGCGCAGTGTGCGGACGAAAGCCCTTCGGGTCGGTGCATCGGTGAGGCCCGCGTAGGAGCGCCACACTTCCTCAGCGAACGGCGCGCGCATGCCGAGCCCGTGGAGGAGTTCCGTCACGTGGTCGCCGGCGGTGCGCACGAAACTCGGGAAGATGAGAGGCAGGACGTACTCGGAGCCCGGAAGAGCCAGCAGGCGGAGCAGCGGGCTCACCTCCTCACCGAGGCCTCCACTGCCCACGAGAACGAGACGGTCGGTGTGCTCGGGATACTGGTAGGAGAACTGCATCGCGATCCCGCCGCCGAGAGACTGGCCGACAAGCGTCGTGGAACTGAGGTTGAGCGCGTCGAGCAGGTCTCTCAAGATGCTGGCGAACGCGCCGAGCGAGTAGTCGCCTTCCGGCTTGTCGGACGCACCGTGGCCCGGGAGGTCCGGGGCGAGGACAGTGAAGTCTTCGGCGAGGGCGGGAATGATCGGCTCCCAGGTGGCCTCGCTGCCGGCCATACCGTGAATCAGCAGGATCGACGGTCCCTTGCCTGCCATCCGGTAGCTCACCCTGTGACCGTGCAGATCGACCGTGCGGTGCTGCATGCGTACCCCCTCGGGGATCCCGACATCGACACTAGCCTGGGGCCCGCGGCTGTGATCGAATGGGCGCGCGGTGGGGCGTGTGGGACATCGTCAGCGGCCCCTACGAGCCGACTGTCGACGCGATTCTCCCCGTGTCTCCCTGATCGACGGTTCTTGTCAGAAGGCGCATGGTCGCGGCCACCTTCTCTGTTGGGCCCCGGATCTCCAGGAGTCCCTTCGCCTCTGCGTCGTCGAGGTCGATGTCGCCACGGCGGATCCAGAGGAGTGCAGCCAGCGACGAGCGCACGAGGACGTCGGAGCGAGCCTCGTCCTCGCCGTCGTCCTGCGCGGAGGTGACTTCCATGCGATCCCTGGGTGGAACGCGCTTTCCCGGCGGCGACTCGGATGACACCGACAGCACGAACGAGCCCTCGTCCATGACGAACGTGATGGTGAGTTCCTCGCCGGTGAGCTCCTCGGTGCGTACGAGCGCCCTCAGCGCGAGCGGGATGTGCCCAGGGTTCAGCGGTTCGTCCTCGGTGGGGACGTCGAGATAGGGGAGCCCGAATCGTGCGATCTCCGCCAGGACGGACTCGAGTTCGTGTCCTCGCGCGGTGAGCTCGTACACCGTGCGGGCGGCGGGCGGAGGCAGTACCGCGCGACCGACGATTTCGGCTGCTTCGAGCTCGCGCAGACGCTGGGCGAGGAGATTCGACCCCATGCCGGGGAGGGTGGCCTTCAGATCCGTGTAGCGCTTCGCTCCCGTGAGCAGCTCGCGCACGATGAGAAGTGTCCAGCGGTCGCCCACGACGTCCAAGGTTCGGGCGACCGGACAGAACTGGGCGTACGAGCGTTTCACCACGGTACCCATTGTATACGTTTTCAGTATTGACAGCTTTAAGAATCGATAGTAGGTATCTTCCCCCGGCGACCCGAAGGAAGAGGAGCCATGCCCGAACGAAACGCTTACGCACCCGGAACCCCGTCGTACGTCGACCTCTCCACCACCGACCCCGACGCAGCGCGTTCGTTCTACGGCGCGCTCTTCGGGTGGGACTTCGAGATCGACCCGAGCCCCGAGGCCGGCGGGTACGCCGCCGCTCAGAAGAACGGCAAGCACGTCGCCGGCGTCTTCCAGCAGCAGAAGGAACACGCCGACATGGGCATGCCGCCCGCGTGGAACACGTACGTGACGGTCGAGAACGTGGACGCGATGCCCGACAAGGTGACGGCGGCCGGAGGTCAGGTGCTGGCGCCGCCGTTCGACGTGATGGGCGCAGGGCGCATGTCGGTGATCATGGATCCGACCGGCGCCGCGATCGCCCTCTGGCAGAAGAAGGAGGCGATCGGTTGCGAGCTCGTGAACGAGCACGGCACCTTCACCTGGGCCGAGCTGATGACGCCCGACGTCGACAAGGCCGTCGAGCTTCTACGGCGACGTGTTCGGTTGGAATACGAGGCGAGATGGACATGGGTGAGTTCACGTACACGGTGCTTCAGAACAACGGCGAGGACATCGCCGGTGCGATGCCGCCACCGATGGACGGCATGCCGACGTTCTGGACGGTCTACTTCGCGGTCGACGACTGCGACGGCACGGTCGAGACGGCCAAGTCGAACGGAGCGACCGGCTCGCCGAGCCGATGGACACGCCTCCCGGGCGCATGGCCCCGCTCATGGATCCGCAGGGAGCGGCGTTCCAGGTCATCAAGCTGGCGCACCCGGCGTCGTAGACCCGAGACGAGATCAGCGACGCAGGTATCCTGCGGCGCCCGAGGCGAGGCAAGGGAACCCGAGACGAGATCAGCGACGCAGGTATCCTGCGGCGCCCGAGGCGAGGCAAGGGAACCCGAGACGAGGATCAGCGACGCAGGTATCCTGCGGCGCCCGAGGCGAGGCAAGGGAACCCGAGACGAGGAAAGCGCATCATGGGAACTGACGCCGACGCCTACGACCGTTCGCGCCGACGTGTGGACGCGCTTGTTCGGGATCTGGGTGCGGACGCTTTGGCCACGCCGGTGCGGGCATGTCCGGGGTGGTCGGTCGCCGACCTCGTGGCGCATCTGTCGGCCATCACCGTGGACGTGGCCAACGGCAACATCGACGGTGTCGGAACCGACGCGTACACGGCACGGCAGGTCGCCGAACGTGCCGACCAGCCGATCGCGCTCACGCTCGACCAGTGGGCCGAGCACGCGCCGGCTCTCACCGGCGCCTTCGAGGGTTTTCCCTTCGAGATGGCCGCCGGACCCGCCGTGGGCGACCTCTACACACACGAGCTCGACCTGCGATTCGCACTGGGGGAGGAGGTCGTGGTCGACGACGACGCCGTCGCCACGACGCTTCGGTACTACGCCGACGCGCTCGGCAAGAGACTGACCGGGGCGAACAAGCCGGCACTGCGGATCCGTGCCGGCGGAGACGAGTACCTCGTGGGTGAGGGTGAGCCCGCTGCGACCGTGAGCGCGGATCCGATCCCGGCCATTCGGGCGCTCACCGGTCGACGCACACTCGACCAGATCCGCGAGTTGGACTGGGACGGTGATGCGGAGGTCTATCTCGAGGTGTTCTCCGACTACGGCTATGCGGCCGAGCAGATCGAGGACGACTCCGGTGGCCGATGACCGCGGTGCTGACGACAGGGGTGCTGATGACCGCGGTCGGGCCGGCCCGGGTTCTAGCCTGAACGGAAATCCCGCCGATCGATCGCGGGAAGAGGTCCGACCCGGAGGAGCGCGCATGCGCCGGCACAGGTTTCTGATTCTGATCGTCGTGGCACTCGTGGCGTTCGCCGCATGCAGCAGCGATGACAGCAGTGGTGACGGACAGCAATGATGGCGGCGACACCACGACGACGTCGGTCGGCTCCGATTCGGGGACGACCGATCCCACCTCGCTCACCGTGGAAGTCACCGATAACGCGGAGTTCGGTGAGATTCTCGCCACGAGTGAGGGCTTCACCCTCTACGCCTTCACGCCCGACCAGCCGGCCGGCGAGCCCACGTGTGTCGACGCGTGCGCCTCGACGTGGCCGCCGTTCGCCGATAACGGAAACAACGCGCCGGAGCCGTGGGGCGGCGCCGACTTCGGAAGCGTCGACAACCCCGATGGATCCGTCCAGGTCACCTACAAGGGTCTGCCCCTCTACACGTACACGGGCGACAGCTCGCCGGGCGACACCAACGGCCAGGGTGTCGGCGGCACGTGGTTCGTCGTCAGCCAGGACGGCATCAACGAGGGCTGATTGTCCCCAACGACGCGGCGCCCAGGGATCTACGGCCCCTCAATGGTCCGAGTGAACTCGAGGTAGCTCTCGTCGGCCGCTGCACAGTGCGCCCTCGCGTCGTTGGCCGTCGGGATCAGGTACGAAACGCTCTGGTTGTAGGTGAACGCATCGAGGACTCCGTTGAGCAGCGTGTCGAGGTCCGCGAGGCAGAACTGCGACTTGTCGGCTGCATCCGCCGCGAGAATCGCCAAGGCAGCGGCGATGGCCCGCTCTGCTTGGGCCGCGGCGTGCTCTCCCCGGGCGGCGTCGCGCTCACCTTCGACGATTTCGCGTTCGCCCTCCAGAGCTGCCTTCTCACTGGCGAGGCCTTCGACTCGTCCTTCGAGTCCAGCGACGTGTTCTTCGGACGTCGTCAGCTGGGCATTGAGATCAAGGTTCTCGGACTCTGCAGCCAGCGCCCGCCCCTTCCATTCTCTGCCCCGCTCGTTGATCCTGAAGGAGAAGGCGCCACCGGCGACCATTCCGATGCTGAGAACCGAGACGGCGACGATCCACGGCCAACGGCGCCATTGCCGGAGTTCAGGTGGCGAGGGTTCCAGGACCGTTTCGCCGGGAGGATCTTCGAATGGCGGATCTTCGAGTGGCGGCTCGAGAGACCCCGACCAGGTCGGTGCCCACGGGTCGTCGTCACTCGCGATCGGTGGTTCCCACGGTGGTGGGGTGTCGGGCGGATGGGGTTCCATCGTCGGGCCTCCGCAACGGGGCGATTCACCATTATGCACCACAAATGGGGCAGCATGTCCGGGGAGGTTTCGGCTGACGCTGCTGGGTACTCAAGACCCCGACTGGCCCCGTCGATGGCTGGGACTTGCCCGGTTTCACACGTCGCGCCCGACCCGTGGCGCTCGCACTTGCCGTGCTCCTGCTCTGCGCAGCGTGCGGCATCGCCCGCACCGTTCCGGCGGTGCAGGCCGTGGCGTCGCGTCCTGACAACGCGACGGTCCTGCTCTTCGGCGACTCACTGTTGCATCAGGCCGCGCCCGAGATCGCCTTGCAGGCCGAGGCCAACGTCCTGCCCGTCGACGTCGTCGACAAGTCGCAGAACGGAGCGGGGCTCCTGACGACCTACGGGTTCGACGCAGCACCTCGCGACATTCTTCAGGCGCATCTCGCGGAGTTCGAACCCGACTACGTCGTGGTCGAGTTCTCGGGCAACCACTGGTTCGCGGACATCCTGCCGGGATACGAGGATCTCGAGTACGGCTCGGAGGAGTGGTTCGCCGCCTGGTGGGAGAACTACGACCTGATCGTGGCGGACATCGTCGCGGCGGGTGCTACGCCCCTGACCGTGATTCCGCCCCCGTACGGACCGCTCAGCCCCGGCGAAGTGACCCGCACCACCCTGGCCGAGGACTACCCGGGCGCGGCCGCGGCACACGGAAGTCCGGCGATCGACTGGTGGGAGGCGCTCGCCTCGAAGGACTGCATCGTCTGGATCGCGAAACCCAGCGGCGGTCTGAAGAGCATGCCGCTGTGTTACGCCGACGAACTCGACGGATCCCGAGGCCGGCGCCATCGAGACCGTGCGTGCGGCCGACATGCTCCACATGAGCGAGGCGGGTGCCCAGCGAGCGGCCCTCTGGACGGTGGCGGTACTCAGCGACCTCCTCGCCTGAGGTATTCCGCAACCCACGGTTCCGCTGTGATGATGGTGGGCACCATCAGATCCTGAGACTCAGCGATGTCCATCGCTGGAGTCAAGCGCGGCCCAGTTGTTGGGAGGAAGAATCGAGGACGCCGTCATCGCCGCCGCGCATCAAGATGACGACGGGTATCGTCACGGCGGCGATCTGCCGAACTCGAGAGTGCGAGGGTGCTCGATGAGCCTGGATCTCGATCGGGATCTGCTGCTTCGAAATGCAGCCTTTCAGAGGCTCGAGGAGCTTTCACGGACCTACTCCGACTTGTTGCCATGGTCAGTTCTGAGTCAGGGATTTCCGTTTCGCGGTGACCACGTTCGGTTCCTCGGCCCTCGGGGGATCTTCAAGCCGGCGCAGATGGATCTGCCGCTTTCAATCACAACGGCGCCGGAGAAGCCGGGACGCCCCCGCCCTTATGACGACGAGCTGGGTCCCGATGGGTTCCTGCGTTATCGATATCAGGGAACGGACCCAAGAAGCGCTGACAACGAGAAGCTTCGCAAGTGTTTCGTTGAAGGGTTGCCGCTCATCTACTTCCATGGGGTGGCCAGCGGGTCCTATCAAGCCCTGTGGCCGGCGTTCATTCACGGTGACGATCCGGGCTCGCTGACGTTCGTGGTTGCAGTTGATGATCCCCAGCTACTCGACGAGACGCTCGCGACAAGCACGGTGGACGAGGCGCGGCGTGCCTATACAACCCGCCTGGCGGTTCAGCGGCTCCACCAGACCGCGTTCCGATACAAGGTCCTCGCCGCGTATCGAACCACCTGCGCGATATGTCGATTGCGGAATCACCCCGAGTTGCTCGACGCTGCCCACATCCTCTCCGACAGCCGAGGCGGAGAACCAGTGGTGCCGAACGGACTTGCGCTCTGCAAGATCCATCACGCAGCCTTCGACGGCAACGTCGTGGGAATCCGGCCAGATCTTGTCGTCCAGGTCAACGATGACGTCCTGGCCGAGATCGATGGTCCGATGCTGCGGTACGGCCTTCAAGGAATGCATGACGCGAAGCTGATCGTTCCTCGCAGCGCTTCCGATCGACCGGATCGAAACCTGCTGGAAGAGCGTTACGAGGA
Source organism: uncultured Actinomycetes bacterium (assembly GCA_963704035.1). Lineage (GTDB taxonomy): Bacteria > Actinomycetota > Acidimicrobiia > IMCC26256 > JAOSJL01 > JAOSJL01. The sequence goes on from CAVPGR010000004.1 coordinate 1,455,402, forward strand.
GTTTCGGCAAGCGAGCTGACGGCGGCTACAGCGCCGCTTGGACCTCTTCGAGCGCGCTTCCGAGGTCATCTACCGACCGCACTTCGGCGCCGGTTTCGCCGAGGAACAGGAATTCGCAGCGGGTGACGGGTTGGCCGGTGGCCCGGGAGACGGCCAGGACGTAGCTGGCACCCTGGAGACGGTAGCGCTCGAGCTTGTTGTCGAGATCCTCGTCGGTGCGCCACGCGTCGGTCTTGTAGTCGACGACCACCAGGCCGTCGTCGCTTCGGTAGATCAGATCCACATATCCCTCGAGGATGCGGTCGCCGACCGGTGTCGCCACGTAGGTCTCACGCCAGAAGTCGCCCTGCACCGCTTCCTGCACGGTGTCGCTGTCGAGCGCGGAACGCGCCAGGGCGGCGATGCGGCCTTCGTGTCCGATGACTCCCTCGGCGGCCGCCTGTGCGGCGGCGGTCTCGTCGAGACCGTCGCCGGTGCGGAGGTCGATCGTCTGGAGGACGGCGTGCACGGCGCGACCGATCGCGGTGCCGTAGCGGCCCTTCATCCACGGTGGGAGCTCCAGATCACGGGCGTTCTTCTTCGAGGCCGGGGTCGTCGTCGGCTCCCTCAGCTTCCTCGGCTGATTCTTCGGCACGCTCGCTTCACGCTTCGCGTCGGCCTCGCGGCGCTCGCGTTCTTCGGCGGCCGTCGGGCGACCGTCGTCGCCGCGATCGTGCGCGACACGGACCCACGCTCGAGGATCTCGTGCAGCTCCGGCCTCCCACTCGTCACGACCTGCCAGGGCGCCATCACCGTCGCGGCGGGCTGCGAGGGCAGGTGCGGTCGTGACGCCTCCACCAACTCTTCTCGCGTGTGGTGCATTTTCGCAACCCGGCGTGCATCAAGAGTTCGGCGTTCGTCGACCGCTCGATCGCCGGCTTCTTGTCGCGATCCTTGCGGTGCAGCGACACGACGAGGTGATCGCGAGCGCGGGTCGCACCGACGTAGAGCAGCCGAAGCTTCTCGTGGAAGTTCATCTGTTCGTCGATCGGTTGGAACTTCTCGAACTCGTCGGTCTTCACGTCGCTCGTGAGCTTCAGCCCGTAGTCGCCATTGTGCGGCCACGTGACCTGGACGCCCCCGCTGTCGGTTCATCGGCCGCGTGCTCATCCCCGAGAGAATCGTGATCGGGAACTCCAGGCCCTTCGCTCCGTGGATCGTGAGGATCCGCACCGAGTCGTCGTCGGTCTCGGGAAGCACCGTCTCGGTGACCCGCGCGCCCTCGTCGCTCTGGAGGCGTGTCCACTCCAGGAACTCCCGCACGCCCCCGCCCTGGGCGTCGCCGAAGGCCCGCGCCTGGTCGACGACGAAGCGCACCCGTCGCCACAGGTCGCGCGGCCGACCCTGCGCGAAGCCCGAGCTCGAGGAGCCGCCGGTCGCGCACGATCCGGGCCAGCAGCTCGCTCGGGGGAGTCCACGCGCGCGGTTCGTGGAGCGTCGGCCAGGTACCGCATGGCCTCGACCGACGGGATGGTCGTCGGGCAGGCGTCGGGCAGGCGGCGCCTGGTGGTTCCAGGACCCGCCGAAGTCCGTGGCGGAACGTGAAGAGGTCGTCGTCACCGCACCCGAGAACGGGCGACCGCAACGCCGTGACGAGCGACAGCTCGTCGGTGGGGTCGTCGACGGCCCGGAGCACCAGCGAGCAGGTCGCGGATCTCGCGGGTCGCGTACACGAGCGACGACGACTCGGCCCGGTACGGGATGCCGGCGTCGTCCAACGCCGTCTCGAGGTGCGGGCAGCGACGTGCGGGTCGGGAGCAGGATCGTGATGTCGCCGAGGCGCGCCGGGCGCCACCGCTCGTCGCCGTTCGTCGTCGACCCCGGCGTCGACCGACCAGCCGTCGCAGATCGGCGGCACGGACCGCCGCGACGACGTCGGCCGCCTCGAGCTCGCGCAGATCGGCGGCGTTCGAGCTTGCTGTCGTGTTCGTCGACGCCGAGCAGCGTGACGGGCGGACCCGACCGGGGCCGCGTCGCGCCGGGGCTCCAGCGCTTCGTACTCGGGCTGCGAGCTCCCGGCGGGCTCGATGAGGTCGCCGAACGTCGCGTTGACCCACTCGATGATCGGAGCCGTCGTGCGCCAGTTGCGTCGTGAGCGACAGCCGCCGTCCGCCGAGCGAGTCGCGGGCCTCGAGGAACATCGCGATGTCGGCACGGCGGAACCGGTAGATCGACTGCTTCGGGATCGCCGACGACGAAGAGGCGGCCCGGCTCGACCTCGACGTCCGACCAGGGCTTCGAGCCCGGCGTCCGGGTCGGTCGACGCCAGGAGCACCGCGAGGTCGATCTGGATCGGGTCGGTGTCCTGGAACTCGTCGAGCAGGAGGCGCGTGGTAGCGCCGCCGCAGCCGCTGACGCACGCTCCGACCCGTGGTCGGGGTCACGCAGGAGCCGTCGGGCGAGCACCAGGAGGTCGTGGAACTCGAGGCGACCGCTGCGGCGTCGCTCCTCGGCCTCGTCGAGCGTGAAGCGTGCGATCTCGGCGGCGAGGCGGCGCACCGCGCGCACGGCGATGGCGTCGAGCGACCTCGCTGCGACCGACTCGGCCTCACGGCCGCGAGGTCGTCGCGGAGATCATCGATGTCGACGCCGCCCTTCTCCCAGTTGGCCTTCTGGCCGGCCTTCTTGCAGAACTTCGGTGGGTCGGAGAGCAGGCGCACGGTCTCGAGCTCGTCGTCGTCAGCGACGGCAGCACCGACCCGCGCACACCATGCGACGATCTCGTCGAGGTGCTCGAACCATCTTGTCGTCCTCGGCCGGCGCAGACGTCGGCGCACCTCGCAGAGCTCGGCCACACGGTCGATCAGCGCGGACGAGATCGATCTCGGGCGGGTCGGGTTCGTCGCGGGGCACGCGCTCGTCGACGAGGTCCCAGTTGGCGTTGAACTGCGACGCCACGTCGCGACAGCCGCTCGATCGTCACGCCGCCTGCGAGCGACGAGCAGCAGCGCCGCGTTCGACGGACGGGTCTTCCAACAGCCGGTCGACGAAGCGTCTCCACCGCTCGTCGAAATCGACCTGGGAGCGATCTCGTCGAGCACCTCCACACCGGGGGGTAGTCCGGCCTCGATCGGGTGCTCGGTGAGGAGCCGTTGCGCGAACGCATGCAGCGTCGAGATCGCGGCGGAGTCGACCTCGTCGAGCGCCTCCGCTGCACCGCTCCCGGAACTGCTCCGACCGTCGAGCGGGTCGGCGGCGGCCAGCTCGAGCTCCTTGCGGATCCGATCGCGAAGTTCCGCGGCCGCCTTCTCGGTGAAGGTGATCGCGGCGATGTGGCGCATCGGGACGCGAACGGTGTCGTCGTCCGCGGTGATCAGCGCCACGACGCGGTCGACGAGCGACTTCGTCTTGCCGGATCCTGCGCCGGCCTCGGCGAACAGCGTGTCGGCGAGCAGCGTGCCGATCGCCTCGCGTGCCGCGCGTCGTCGTCGATGAGGACGGGCTCACCCATGATCCCCGACCCCCTTGTCTCCGCTTCTCCGCCTCCGCCAGCTCGTCGGGTGCCGCCAGTTCGACGTAACCACGCAGCTCGGGCGCCAGGATGCTTGCGCTCCCACTCGCGGTACCGGTCACTGCCTTCGAGCCCGTCGGGATCACACCACGGGCACTCGATGAAGCCCTTCCAACCACCCGGTCGATCGGGGTGCGGGGGAAAGACGCCGGCGTCTATCCCGTCGGTGATCGTCGCCAACGTGTCACGGAACACGTCGAGGATCGTCGTCGGTCACCTCGTAGCCGATCCAACGAAAGCTCCGCTTCGACGTCACGAACCAGTACGCGGCCGACACCGATGTCGTGTCCGTACCGAACTCACGGCGCGCCGCGAGTGCATAGACGGGGAGCTGGAGCTTGGTACGCCGACCGTCGGGTCCTCGCCCTTGCCGATGCCACCGAACGCGTAGTCGCTGCCGGTCTTGTAGTCGATCACGACGAGATCGCCGTCGGCTCCCACGTCGACCCTGTCGGCGCTCCCGCGGAAGCGCAGCGTCCTTCCGTCGCCGAGGGAGACCTCGAGCGCCGGTGACTCCTCGGAGAACCCGAACGCCAACTCGGACAGCGACGGGCGCCAACCGGGACACGAGCCGCCGGTCGTCGTCTTTGGTGAGCAACATGTCGAGGTCACGAAGAATCGTGCGCCGTTTGCGCCGCCACAGCACAGCTCGACCGGTGAGCCCACGCGCCTCGAACTCGTCGCAGACCGCACCACCGAGCTCCTGGAGCCGCGCACGGTGTTTCTTCGTCCACTTGCGGCCGGCACCCGGTCGGTTCTCGACGTCCTCGAGAACCTCCTTGACGAACCGGTCGAGAGCCTCGTGAACGATGTTGCCGAGATCGAGTGCAGCGATCTCGAGTTGCTCCTCGGGAGTGTCGGGTTCGCCGAGACCCAGCACCGACTCCATGAAGTAGCGGTGCGGGCACTTCACCCACGTCTCGAGACGGCGTCGGGGACACGATCACGTCGGAATCCGAGGGGGCGGGCACGTCGTGACCGGCCAGGTTGCCGTCGAAGCGGGTGAAGGAGCGGGACTGGCGGGCGCGCACCAGACGCAGATCCGGACGCCAGGACGGGATCCTCGGTGGCGAGCGGGTGCGAGTCGATCCGACCGCCCGCGTGGTGGTCTTCGAGCAGGACGCGCAGGTCGTAGTCCTGCACGGTCGCCGGGAACACCACGCGAGACAGGCCCCGCGACGTAAGACTCGATCTCGGTGAGCCACGGCGACGTGCGCCGTGTAGAGCGACTCGAGGTCGTCGGCGTAGAGGCGGTCACCGCCGTGCAGGGTCTGGAGCGTGTCGAGCCAGAACCGCGACGGCATCCGCTCGGTGGAGCGGCGCAGATCGCCGCGGGGGAAGCACAACACGGAGTCGCCCGTGGTGGAGGCGAGCACGGCGAGGAGCGCCCGGTGATCGTCGTCGGGGCGTGCACCACGAAGCTGTAGCTCACCGCCGAGCGACCTCACGTTCGTCGTCGGGAAGGAGCGAGTCCTCGCGATGGCGGCCGGGAACGTGCCTTCGGCGAGACCGAGCACGACGACCCGGTCGAACTCCACGCCGAGGCCCATCGGGACCCGCCCCATGAGGAGGCCGTCACCGAACCGGCCGACGCGACCGAGGCCGCTGTCGAGCTCCATCTCGAGGGTGCGGCGGAACACCGCCAGCGAGGGTGGGTTCGACGCCGTCGAGGCCGGCGAGCCGGTCGAGCGCCTGTTCGACCCGTTCGGCGGCGCGACCTCGTGGTCGGGCCAGGCGTCGCCGGCTGACGGTCGTCGCCGAGAAGTCGTCGAACGAGAGCGTGGGCCCAGGCCGCCTTGTCCGCCCACGTCGGAGGTAGCTGCGTGGGCGTCGAGCTCGGCGGCGAGCTGCTCCACGAAGTCGCGCAGATCCGCGGCGTGGTGCGATCTCGCGTTCGAGGGACTCGACCCGGGCTCCCGGTCGGTGCGTATGCCGTTCGCGCCGCCAGCTCCGCCGTGCGTTCCTCGATCCGCCGGTCGAGTCGTCGCCGCCACTCGCCGACCCCGCGTACGACTCCCGCCCGGCGACTGACCCGCTCCCACGCCGAGACCGGAACGAGCCGCCCGTCGTCGCCTCGTACGGGAGCGGAGGCGAGCAGGGCGAGGACGTCCTGACGACGGAAGTCGTGGTCGGGCAACGCCAGAGCGCCGAGGAGCGTGCGCCCCACGACGCTCTCGTCCACCGTGCGGACAGCTGCACCGTTGTGGGCGATGCCGGCGGCCTCCAGTTGCTCGTGGACGATGCGCGCGTACGGCTCGTCGGATCCGTAGAGGATCGCCATCCGATCGAGGAGGTCACCCGTCGCGCAGCGCCTTCGACGACGAGGCGGACCGCCGCCCGCACCTCGTCGTCGGCGTCGCACGCACTCACGAGTCGCGTGCCGTGAGGGCTCGGGATCGTGCCGTCGGCTCCGCGGAAGTCTTCGTCGTCCGGACCGAGGTCGTCCGCACCGAGCCCGAGGCGCGCAGGTCGTCGCGCACCGCTGCGTCCGCGTCGTTCGACGCCGGTGCATCCGGCGATCACGTGACCGGAGCGTGCTCGGCCAAGGCCCAGGACGAGCGCGGCCTGCGGGGTCGAGAACCGTTGGGGGAGGTAGCATCGGCGATCGTGCCCAGATCCGCGAGAACGGCGGAACCGTCACCGAGGACCGTGACCGCCGCGTCCATGAGGTCGTGCTCGTCGTACCAGCCGTCCGTGAGGGTGGCGCGGGTGGCCCGGTGGATGCGGACCACGTCGGCGGCCCCGGTCGGACTGCTCGGCGAGACGATCGAGGGGTGGAGCTCGAGGTCACTCAGCTCGTGGTGCGCGCGGACCAGCGATTCCTCGGTGGTGGGGTGTTCACGCACGTCGGCGAACATGCCGGGATCGTTCGCCAGCACGTCGCGGATCGCGGCGGCGATCACCGGCGTGGAGACGGGACGACGGCCCGCGAGGCCGCCAGGCGCGGCGCTCCGAGCATCTCGGCGATCCGGTAGAGCGTCAGCAGTGTGACTCCGACGATGCCGTCGCCGGCCGGCGTCACGGCTCCGTGGCGGCCCTCGGCGAGCATTCGACGTGTGGCCACGCCGACGTAGTTGGTCGGCACGACGATGCTCACCGGTGCCAGCGGATCGCCGGTCTTCGCGCGAGAAAGGACGCCGTGGAGTGTTTCGGCCGCGCGGGGCCCGTACGGCGTCGTCAGGAGTTGGATGCTCATCTCGGGCCGATCGTAGGCCGGGGGTGGGACCTGCCGGTTCGTCCGTCGTCCTTCTGGGGGCGGGCACAATGGTGACCGGCACCGAAATCATCGGAGGGCGACATGCCACCGGACCCCGAGGAGCGACCGCTGCTACGTCCGGCTGTGGCGGAGCGACTCCTGCACCTGGCTGCCTACCTCAAGCGTGAAGCCTCCAACGGCCGGGGCGTCACCCTCGAGAACATCACCGACGACCTGCCCGACTACGCAGGCGGCAACTACGAAGGCGTCCGCAAGAAGCTCCGGCGAGACCTGACCGAGCTCGAGGAGTCGTTCGGAATCGGTGTCGACGTGAGCGACGAGGGTGAGTACCGCCTTCGGGATCCGTTCCTCGGCACCGACGAGCGTCGTGCGCTCTTCGCCGCCGCGGCGGCCGTTCACGTGGACGACGACCTCCGGCTCCGACCCGGAGACCTGGCCGGCGGAGTCGACAGCGACGATGCCTCGGTGTGGATGTACGTCCACCGCATGGTGCGGGCACTCACCGATGCCATCGCGGAACGCCGCACCGTCGAGTTCGTCCACGACGGCGTGCGTCGCAGCGTCGAGCCCTGGGCACTCGGGCACTGGCGCCGGCGCTGGTACCTGGTCGGAAGAGACCGTGACCGGGGAGAAATTCGTCGGTTCCGTCTGGATCGGATCGAGGAGGAAGGTGACGGATCGGTCACGTCCGTCGGCCCGCCGGGGTCCTACGAGATCCCCGAGGAGTTCGAGCCGGCAAAGGCCTTCGACCTGCATCCCGACGCATGGGGCCACGACCCGCCCGCCCGGGCGCGGTTGCTCGTCGATCGCCAGGTCGCCGGACCGCTGGCGACACAGCTCCAGGGTGCCGTAACGGGCGAAGAGGGCGACCGCCTGGTCGTCGAGGCGGAAATCCGCCACTACGACGCGTTCGTCGACCGGATCCTCGCTGCCGGAGACAGGGCCGTGGTGGTGGAGCCACCGGTCCTGGTGGAGCGTGTCCGTGACCACCTGCGGGGCCTGGTGGAGTCATGAGCGCCGTGGGGAGGAGCCGACGGTTTGACGTCGTTCTCGCCGCTCTCGCCCTCGCCGAGGAGCGCGGGGCGGTGAGCCTCGCCGACGCTGCCGCGGCATCCGACGTCGACCCCGACACGCTGCGCACCCTGTTGGAACCCGTGCTCTATCTCGACTTTCGCCTCACCGCTCGAGGTGGGCGGCTCGGGAGGGAGATCGACGAGTCGCGGGCGTTTCTTCTCACCGAGGACGACGTCCTCGTTTCCGAACAGTCCCACTGGTTGCGCGACCTGATGACCGAACCTCCGGAGCGTGAGGTCACGTTGCACCTGCTGACGGCCGGGCTCGCGTACAGGGCGGGGACCGGAGCAGAGCGCCCCGACCTCGACCGGGCGGTCGCGCGCCTCGGCGATGCGCTCGGTGCGACGGTCCACGTCGCCATGGACGTGCCACCCATGCTGGCGATCGCGCGTGAGGCGGCGCGGGAAGGCCGAACCCTTTGCTTCGGGTACGTCAAGGCCGGGCTGGCCGAGTCAGCTGACCGCGAGGTCGAACCACATCGCGTGTTCTGCAGCTGGGGCAACTGGTACGTCTACGGACCCGAAGTGGGTGGCGAACAACCCAAGTACTTCCGCGTGGACCGGATGACCCGAGCAGAGTTGGGGAGTGGCTCGATCGGGGAGCCGACCGAACTCGAGCTTCCGGACTTCTTCGACCTCTCCGATCACGCCGTCGACCTGGAACTGCGCGTACCCCGGTCGTGCCTGCGGATGCTCGAAGCCGACTACCGGGTCCGGGACGTGCGCGGTGTCTCCGACAATGCGGACCTCGTCGACGTCGAGTTGACGGCGTACGGAGAAGCCACGCTTGATCACCTGTTGCTCCGGTTGCCGCCCGAGGCGGGGTTCGTCGCCCCACACTCGCTGGCGCAGCGTCGCCGCGACCTCGCCACGGGTGTCTTGGCGCTCTACGACTGATCGGGGTCGCGGGGTTCGCGCCACATGGTTCGAAAGACCGGGGCACCTTTGCCGACATCGAGTTCCTCGCGGACCTCGAAACCCCTGCGCATGTAGAAGGGCTCGTTTTCCGGGTTCGAGCTCTCGAGGTAGCAGGGAAGACCTTCGGCATCTGCTCTGGCGGTCATCACGCTCACGAGTGACGCGCCGAGCCCTTCGCCCTGTCGGCCGGGGTGGGTTCCCAGTGTCTCGAGGTAGTAGTGGTGCTCGCGCGGGTGCGCCTTCTCGATCCGACGGATGGCCCTGATGCCCGCTCCGGAGCGGAACCCCCGCAGTCCCGCGGGCATCATGCGGACTATCTCGGTGAAGCCCGGCTTCCACTTGTCCACATCGCGCCACATGGCGACGGCTGCGACATCCGGCGTGACAAATGTGAGGTGGTCAGAATCGCTGAGAACAGCGCCGAGTTCCGCGCGGAAGTACGCCCGCAGATGCCGCTCTCCCGCGTTGGAGCGACGTATCCACGACATGAGCGGATCCGCGAGGAACGCGGCGCCCAGGGTGGCAGCAGCGGCTGCGCGGTCGGCTTTGTCGGCCCGGCGGGGTTCGGTCACGGCTGTGGCTTTCGAAGATCGCGAAATGGGATCTCCTGTCTACATCAACGAGGAACGGCCTCCGGGTCAGGCCCGTCGGTACGGTGCGGAGTGCTCCCAGTCCGCGAGCAGAGTCCGGAGGCCGGCAATCAGGGGGAGTGGCTGATCGAGCATCACGTGGTGCCAAGCCAGCGGAATCTCGATGACGGGGGCCACGCGTCCGAGTTGCTCGTACATGTAGTCGCCGATGTCGGGGGTCACGAGCCCGAACTCTGACCGGAACAGCGCCACGCGGCTCTTCACTCGCTGGAGGCTGTCACCGGTCGGAAACCGGAAGCTGAAGATGCTGGGATCGAACTTCCACGTCCATCCGTCATCGGTGCGTCGAAGCGATTCCCGTGCAACGTGCTCGATGATGAACGGAAGCGACGTGGGTTGGTCCGGGACCGTGCGGTACTTCTCGAGAGCCGCTTCGAGCGTGGGATAGGTGCGCAGCGGCCCGAACGCCTCTTTTCGCTTCGCGGCCTGTTCTTCCGGAGCGAGCCGCCAGACCGGTGTGTCGAGAATCATGATCCCGGCGAGTCGATCGCCGAACTCCGCCGCCGCGGTGATGGCGACCCACCCACCCATGCTGTGGGCGATGACGATCGGCGGTCCGGTGATCCCGGCCTGCTCGGCCACGGCGAGCACCTCCGTCGCCCAGGTCTCGTGGACGTAGTGCTCGCGTCGACCGCTGTCACCGTGGCCCGAGAGGTCGATCGCCGCCACCCGGTACTCGTTCTGGGCAACCAGCGGCGCGACGTGGTCCCACCAGTGCGAGTTGGCACCGCCGCCGTGCACCAGCACGATGCCGGGACGGTCGGGTTCTCCCCAGCGCTGGGCGTGGACAGGGCAACCGTCGACCTCGACGGTGTCGCTATCGGAGGGCGCGGCCAGAGCGTCCTGGAACCATTCGGGAGACGTCACGCCCTGCATGGTCCCATGTCGGTCCGGGCTTCGCCGTCCGTCGGGCAGGAATTCCGTCCCGGACCTCCCGCGGGTGCATGATGCAGCCTCTGTGAGGCGGTGTCGGGAGCGATGACGGAGCAAGCGCGCGCGAAGAAGACACGGACCGCCTCGTACACGGCCATGCTGTCGTTGGGCGCGCTCGGCGTCGTCTACGGCGACATCGGAACGAGTCCCCTGTACGCACTGCGCGAGTCGTTCGAGGGATCCGGACACGAGATCGCCGTCGCCGACGCAAACGTCCTCGGTCTGTTGTCGCTCATCTTCTGGTCGCTGATCATCGTCATCACCCTCAAGTACCTGGTTTTCGTCATGCGGGCCGACAACGAGGGCGAGGGAGGGATCCTCGCCCTCACGTCGCTGGTGACCCCCCGCACTCCCCGCGAGGGCAACGGTCGACGGCGACGGTGGGTGCTGATCCTCGTCGGTCTCTTCGGAACGGCGTTGTTGTACGGCGACGGCATGATCACGCCGGCGATCTCGGTGCTGAGCGCCGTGGAAGGAACCCAGGTGGCCGCGCCCGGTCTCGAGGACCTGGTGATCCCGATCTCCGTGGTGATTCTCGTGGGGCTCTTCGCCGTCCAGCGTTGGGGCACCGGCGTCGTCGGACGTGTGTTCGGGCCGATCATGATTCTCTGGTTCGTGGTGATCGGAACCCTGGGGGCGATCGAGATCGTGCAGCACCCCGACGTTCTGCGTGCGATCAGCCCGACGTATGCGGTTCAGTTCTTCGCCGACAACTCGTGGACGGGTTTCCTCGCGCTCGGGTCGGTGTTCCTCGTCGTCACGGGTGGGGAGGCCCTGTACGCGGACATGGGTCACTTCGGTCACGGTCCGATCGCCATCAGTTGGTTCGTGCTCGTCCTCCCCGGTCTCCTGCTCAACTACTTCGGGCAGGGTGCGCTCCTCATCAACGATCCGTCCGCGATCGACAACCCCTTCTACCGGATGGCCCCCGAGTGGGGCCTCTACCCGCTCGTCGTCCTCGCGACGATGGCGACGGTGATCGCATCCCAGGCGCTGATATCCGGCGCGTTCTCGTTGACGCGTCAGGCCGCACAGCTCGGGTACGTCGCCGCGACTGAAGATCATCCACACGTCGGCCAGCGGAGGTGGGACAGACCTACGTCCCCGCCATCAACTGGGTGCTGATGATCGCCTGTGTCGGCCTCGTCATCGGCTTCAAGGAGTCGTCGGGTCTGGCGGCCGCCTACGGCGTGGCCGTCACCACGACCATGGTGATCACGACGGTGCTGTTCTTCGTTGTGGCCCGCGAGGTCTTCAAATGGTCACTGGCTGCGGCCGTCACGGTGTGCGGTGCGTTCTTCGTCGTCGACCTGGCCTTCTTCGGCGCCAACCTGCCCAAGATCCCCCACGGCGGTTGGTTTCCGCTCGTCGTCGGCCTCATCGTGTTCACGTTGCTCACGACCTGGTACACCGGGCGCCGCCTGGTGGGCGAGCGCATCCAGCGCCGCCAGACCGATCTCGCCCGCTTCATCAGCAGCGCCGTGAAGGGCGACCACGAGCGAGTCCCGGGCACGGCCGTCTACATGTACAGCGTCCCCGGCACCACACCACCGGCGTTGCTCGCGAACTTCCGTCACAACAAGGTCCTCCACGAGGACGTCCTCGTGGTGTCGATCGTCACCGACGACGTACCCCGGGTGCACCCAGTGCGCCGCGTGAAGACGAAGGAACTCGGTCACGGGATCCGAGAGGTCGCCCTGCACTACGGATTCATGGAGAGCCCCGACGTGCCACACGCCCTGGCGCGGCTCGGAATCGGCGAGGCCGACACGACGTACTTCCTCGGCAAGGAGACGGTGCTGGCGACCGCCAGACCGGGGATGGCGCGGCTGGCGAGAGCACCTCTACGTGCTTCATGAGCCGCAACGCGTCGAGCGCCGCGTCGTACTTCAATCTGCCACCGGACCGCATCTTCGAGGCGGGGATCCAGGTCGAGCTGTAGCGGAGCTGTCGCGTCTTCTCCGCCTGCCCCTCATTCGGCCCGAGCGATACAGAACTCGTTGCCCTCCGGGTCGGCCATCACCTTCCAGGAGAAGCCGAAGATCTCGTGGTCCTCGACGAAACTCCCGCCCAGGTCGATGACCTGTGCTGCGGCCGCCTCGAGATCGTCGACACCATTGTCGAGGTGTACGGGATTTCGGCCGTCAGGCGTCGCCTCGACGAGTTGGAGTGCGACCGAGATGCCCCCCTCGTGCTGTGGCTCGAGCCACACGAAGAAGCCCGGCACCTCGCGGGCCACCCCGACACCGAGGAACTCCATCCAGAACTTCTGTTCCTTTTCGAGATCCGTGACGTTGATCACGACAGCGGACACTGTCCCCACACGCTCACCCATGTCGCCTCCGTTTGATGCGTCCCTCAGGTACGTATGTGATACCTCAAGGATGCATCAGATGGGCACGGGTGCCTGGGCGCCGGAGGCCAGCGACCAGGACGAGGCGGTCGTCACCGGTGACCCCTCGACCTCGGCGTTGTCGACCAGGCGGTACTCCGTGGTCCAGGTGTTCCTGGTGACGTCGTGGAGGACCCAGCCCCTGCGCATCGCTTCCGCCCAGGCAATGTGTGGGCTGTTCGCCAGCACCGTGTCGACCACAGCGGCCACGGCGCCGGGGTCCGACGAGATGCCGGGCGCGACGAACTCCGTGCCCAGCGTCGGTGAATCGGGATCGTCGAAGTCCTCGACGAGTTCGCCGACCCAACTCGAGTGCACGTCACCCGTCAGGACCACGGGGTTCGACGCGCCGCTGTCGCGCATCGTGGCCAACAGGCGATCCCGCGCGGCCGGGTACCCATCCCACTGGTCGAGGTTCCACGCGGCGTTTCCCGGAGCGAAGCGCCACTGCTGCATGACGATCTGTTGGACGAGGATGTTCCAGAGAGCGGGTGACGTACCCAGTTCGTCGTCGATCCACTGCTCTTGTTCCGGGCCGAACACGGTCGTGGCGGGATCGAAGGCGGCGTCGCAGCGGGGGCCCACATCGCCGATCGGGATATCCGGATTGCCGCATGTCTGCGGTGTGCGGTACTGGCGCGTGTCGAGCACGAGAAAGCGCGCGAGATCACCGAAAGACGTTCGGCGGTAGATGGGCAGGTCCGGTCCGTCGGGGGCCTCCATCCGTACCGGCATGTGTTCCCACCAGGCCTGGTAGGCCGCGGCACGCCGTGCGAGAAACGACTCCCGGTCGGGAGTCTCGCTGTCGGCTTCGGGGCTGTCGCTCGTGTAGTTGTTCTCGACCTCGTGGTCGTCCCAGGTCACGAGCCAGGGAGCGACCGCGTGCGCGGCGAGGAGGTCTTCGTCCTGCTTGTAGAGGGCGTAGCGGTTGCGGTAGCCGTCGATGTCGAGCGCCTCGGGAACCGGGTCGTCGCGCACGACGATCTCGTCGAATCCTTCGCCCGATGTCGGTGGAGGGTCGCTCGTAGATGTAGTCGCCGCAGTGCACGACGAGATCCGGGTCGTGGTCCGCCAGATCGTCGTAGGCCGTGAAGAAGGCAGCGTCGTAGTTCTGGCACGACACCTGGCCGAAGCGGAGCCGCTCGGGCGATGCGTCCGGCTTTGGCATCGTGCGTGTCCGCGCGATCTGCGTCTCCCAGTCGCCGACGAAGAAGCGGTACCAGTAGTGCCGGTCAGCATCGAGGCTGCCAGCATCGACGTGTAGCGAGTGGCCCAGCTCGGGAACGGCGAGTGCGACGCCTTCGGCCACGACGTCGGATAGCGAGTCGTCGGTGCCGACCTGCCAGCCGACCTCGACGTCGGTGCCGGGCATTCCTCCACCCTCGAGCGGCACCGGCGCCAGGCGGGTCCACAACACCACGGAGTCGGACGTGGGATCTCCCGAGGCGACTCCGAGCGTGAACGGATCCCTGCCGAGCGGCGGTGGTTTCGCCGGCGACGCAGCGTCGCTGTCGCCGCGACGGCATGCCGCGAGAAAGGCGGCGGCCGCTGACGCGCCGAGAAAGCTTCGGCGCGTCAGACCCAAAGACACCCCTCGAAACTCATTGCGCGACCTGACCGGTCGGCGCACTCGGTCCTGTCGGTGTCGTCCCACCGCCCGTCGTGGTGGTCGACCCGTCCGTGGTGGTCGTAGTTCCGACGCTACCGCCGGTCGTCGTGGCGACTACCACCGCCCTTCCGGCTTCGGTGGTGACGGTCGCCGTCTTCGAACGCGGACTTGCCGTCGCCGTCCATGCCGGTCAGTTCCACCTCGTGGTCTTCGCCATCGCAGGGCACGTCGATGACGTTGCTGCCCGACGGGTCGGGTCCGGATGCGACCAGGTCACCGTCGACCGAGATCTCCACGTCGGTGGCTCCGCTGGTTTCCCAACTCGTCTGGACCGTGCCGGTCTCGCCACCCGAACAGTTGGCGCTGTCGGAGACGTCGAAGGAGTCGATGGAGATGTCACCGCTGTCGTCGCCTCACCTCCTGTCGTTGCTACATGCGCGCGCCAGACGAGCGACGAGGACCCGCCACACCGATGATGAACATGAGCCTGGTCCGTCGCATGACAACCTTACCCGAGGAGGACCGAAGTCCGCAGCGTAACCGCCATGGCGCTCTGCAGCGGGAGGCGAGTTCGTAGGATCGACCGGATGGAAGTCCTGGCGAGTCGAGTCCTGCTTCACCCGTCCGATTTCGACCGGTCCTTCGACTTCTACGCCCGGGTCGTGGGCCTGCACCTGTTTCGCGAGTTTGGGAACGACGCGGCGCGTGGTGCGGTCTTCTTCACCGGTGGCGGGTACCTGGAACTCTCCGGCGGGAGTGACGACGGACCGCCGGGCGACCGGGTTGGCCTCTGGTGGCAGGTACGCGACGTCGACCGGGAGTACGAACGCCTAGCGGCTTCCGGCGTCGAGGTCGTCGAACCACCCACCGACAAGCCGTGGGGGTTGCGCGAAGCACGCATCGTGGATCCGGACGGACTTCTGCTCGTGATCGTCGAGGTCCCCGACGACCATCCGACTTCGCCGCGACACGTGCGCTGATCTCCTCGCCTCGGGTTACACCGCTGCGACGGGCTCCATCCGGGGAGTTCTCGCCGGAGGAAATGAATCGCGGATGGCCGCGACCAGGTCGTCACGAAGAGGTCGGTGCGCTGCTTCGTCCCAGAGATTGCGGTGCTGGGCAGGGTCGTCGACGAGGTTGTAGAGCTCTCCCTCGGAACCGTCGAAGAGGTCCGTGGCACCGTAGGTCGTGCAGACCCACCCGTCGCGGTACACGGTGCGCAGCGACACCGAGCGTCCGCCGACTTCGCAGTCCCATTCGGTCAGCACCTGCTCCCGATGGTCCGATTCGGCCGCCGCCTCGTCGAGCGGGAGGGGACGCCCCTCCATCCAGCTCGGGCACGCTCGACCCCGGCGACCCGACAGAACGTGGGGGCGAGGTCGACGTGCCCGACAGGTGCGACGACCTCGGCGGGTTGTGCACCTGTCGAGGGCGCGGGTCGCCAGACCAACGGGACCCTCATCATGGCGTCGACGTGGTACGGCCCCTTGAACATGAGACCGAAGTCGCCCTGGAGTTCCCCGTGGTCGGTCGTGTAGAAGATGTCGGTCGTGTCGTTCCATCCGCGTCGGGTCACGGCGTCGACCACTCGACCGCACGCCTCGTCGATCAGTTCGTTCTCGACGTGGGTGAGGGCGTCGATCTCGCGTACCTGGTCGGCGGTCATCTGTGCGGGTACGAACTTCGGTGGCGCCTCGTAGTTCGTCACGTCGCGACCCTCGTAATAGTCGAGCCACTGGTGGGGCTTCTCGCCGAGCACGCGCCGCGCCTCGTCGGGCGGCAGCCAGCCGTCGCGCACCTCGAGGTCACGCCAGGGCACACGGCCGATCTCGGACTCGGGCGGGTCCCACGGGTGGTGGGGGTCGGGGAAGCTGACCCAGCAGAACCAGTCGTCGTCATCGTCGAGGCTGTCGAGCCACGCTACGGCGCGGTCTGCCGTCCAGTCCGTGTGGTACACGTTGCGCGCGACCGGGTTGCGCTTCACCTGGATCGCATCCGTGTCGCCACCGCCGGCCGCGTTCACCTGCATGTCGGCATCGAGCACCGGGTAGAAGCCGGCGGGAGCGTCGGGGTGTTCGTGCTTCAGCCACTGGTGATAGTGGAGGTTCCCCCAGGGAGTGTGGTTCGCCAGTTCCATGCGCTCGAAGCCACGGTGGGGCCCGGTGGTGTGCTCGGCTCCGGCGTTCGACTCCCAGAAGTCGTTTCCGGGCGCGAGATACGGCTCGAAGTGGGCCTTGCCGAACAGCGCCGTGCGGTAGCCCACGTCGTGGAGAACGCGTGCCACGTTCGGGTGGTCGACCGGGAGCGGCACGCCGTTCATCCACACGCCGTGTGTCGACACGTACTGACCGGTGATGATCGTGGAGCGCGCCGGCATGCACACGACGTTCTGATTGTGGGCGCGGCGGTAGTTCACCCCGGATTCGGAAATCCGGTCGACGACCGGCGTGCGCGCGATTCGCCCGCCGTTGCAGCCGAGGGCGTCGTAGCGTTGCTGGTCGGTGGTGAAGAAGAGAATGCGATGTCCCATGGATCTTCTGGTTCCTCTAGTCGAGGTCGATCAGTCGTAGCCCGCCCTCGGCGCGCAGACCGAGTGCCGCCCCACCGTCGAGGAGCCGCTCGATCGGCTCTGCGAGGACCTCGTGGCGCCATCCGTGCGCCAGGCGACCCGTTCGGTCGCGTAGGAAGTCGATCACGTCGGAACGTGTCGCGAGGGCGGACGAGTGCAGATCCAGGTCGGCTGCGCACTGGTTGGCGAAAGCGAGCACGACATTGGCAGCGGGACCGATCGACCGGTCGAGTTCCTGACCCGCGGGAGGGCGCATGACGGCGTTGTCGGACAGGGCGATGCCGTCTTCGACCGCCTTCAGGACTTCACGCTGTGCCCGTTCACCGAGGCCGCGACCGTCGAGGCCGCGGATACCTTGAAGCTGTTTCGCGTTCTGGGGACGCCGCTGAGCGATGCCCGCCAGTGCCAGGTCGGAGAGGACGAAGCGTGCGGGGAGATCGCGTTCCATGGCGGTTCGCTCCCTCCACGCCGCGACCGACTGGGCGACGCGGCGCGTTTCGCCGCGGAACCGACGGCTTCCCTTGATCTTCCACCACGCCGTGTCAGGATCCCGCGACGTGCGGTCGCGTTCCAGGAGTTCCTCACACTCGTCGAGTGCCCAGTCGAGACGCTCGGCCTTCTCGAGACTCCTCGATAGTTCGTCATGGAGCTCCAACAGGTACTCGACATCGGCGGCCGCGTAGCGGCGTTGGTTGTCGTCGAGTGGACGCCGGGTCCAGTCGGTGAGCTGCTGTCCCTTGGCCATCGCGTCGCCGGTCACACGACGCACGAGCTCGGCCAGTCCGGGTTGACCCATCCCGATGAAGCCCGCTGCCACCTGAGTGTCGAAGAGGCGGGTCGGGCGTGTACCCGTCGCGCGCTCCAGGATGGCCAGGTCCTGATCGCCGGCGTGGGTGACCATCGTGGCGTTGCCCCGAAGGATCTCGGCGAGTGGCGCGACGTCAACGGCGAGGGGGTCGATGAGCGCGATGCCGCTCGACCACGAGCACTGGAGGAGGGCGAGTTTCGGGAAATAGCTGCGCTCTCCGTGAAATTCCGTGTCGAGCCCGTAGACCGGCTCGCGGCGCATCGCGGCGACGACGTCCTCGAGGCCGGGCGGGTCGTCCACCCAGCGGATCCGGCTCAGCTCAGGCCTTCGCCGTCGTCCTCGCCGGCTGCCGCGCGGGCGAACACCCGATCGATCATGGCGGCGTCACGCTTGCTGGCCTTTTCGCGGAGGGAGCGGAGACGGCCGCGGTCGCCGGCACCTGCGATGCCGATCCTGCGGATCTCGTCCAGCCACTTGCGCTCAGTCTTGGTCAGCATGACCGTCTACTCCTCGTTCCTTCGCCGGTCGTGCACCGATCCGGTGCTACCCGGTCCTCCGATGTCGTGGTACCGGTTGTACATCTCACGACGCCCGGAGGGTCCGGAATATTCCCAGACACGGTCCCGGCTCTTCGACTCCGAGCAGGGATTATCTCCTGTTGATCGGCGTCGTGAGCGGACACCTTGACACCCGCCGTCGCTTCGGTCCCCTTCGACCACTACGAGCGGTCGTCGCAACGCACAGGGTGTGAGAGAGCAGGGGTCCTGGAACACCTGTTCCGGTGGTTCAGCCGGCTCCACGCAGGTTGCGGAACGGCCACCGCTCCTTCCACGGACGACCCACGGCCGGTTCATCGGTGAGGCTCGATTCATCGAGCACGTCGTGGCGTCGCAGGTAGGTGGACACGAAGGCCTGAATGACCGCCGCAGCGGGAAGCGCCAGCAGAGCTCCCACGGGTCCGATGAGGCCGGCACCGGCGATCACCGCGCCGAAGGCCACCGCCGGGTGCAACGCCATCGTCCTGGCGGTGACGCGCTGGGCTGGAGAAGGTAGTTCTCGACCTGCTGGTACAGAACGACGAATCCGAGTACCCACACGGCATCGACGGGATCGCTCAGCAGCGCGACCAGCACGGCCAGAGCCCCGGCGAGATAGGTCCCGACGGTTGGAATGAACTGCGAGACAACACCGACCCACAGCGCGAGTGCCACCGCGAAGGGAACACCGATGATGGAGAAGGCGATCCAGTGGACGACGGCGGAGATCACGGCGAGCAGTGCGCGCGAATAGATGTAGCCGCCGGTCTTGTCGATGGCGAGCTCCCAGGTCTGGAGTAGAAAACGTTGTCGTTGCGGCGGAAGGGCCGACAGGAGAGTACGGCGTAGCCGGGGGCCGTCGGCCACCAGATAGAAGGTGAACAAAGCGATGGTGAAGAGCTGGAAGATGAGTGCGAGAACCGTTGCCCCGACGTTCAGGGCGTTGCCCGCGATGCCGGTGGCGAAGTCGCGGACCGGTCCGTTCTCGTCCTTCAGTTCGTCGATGAGAGCGTCAGCGTCGATCTCGGCGTTGAAGCGCTCGTTGACCCAGTTCTCGGTACGTGCCACGTAGTCGGGGGCCTCGTCGATGAAGTCGGAGACCTGGTTGGCCACCAGAGCGCCGATCGCGGCGATGAACGCGACTCCGATGACGAACACGCCCGCGAACACCATCGCCGTGGCCGGACCACGACGCCATCCACGACGGGCAAGGAAGTTCACGGCCGGCTCGATGGCGAACGACAGGAACAGGGAAACGAGGATCAGGATGAGCAGCGTCCGGAGTTGCCGAAGGAGCCAGTAGGACACGAAGAGCGCCACGACGCCGACGAAGAACAGCACCATGGCCCGGTTCAGCCAGGGCGGTACCTCGGTCGGATTCTCGGCCGCGTGCTCGGCCGGGTTCCCGCCCGGAGGGGCGCCGCTGTCCGCGGTGGTCGGTGGCGGCGAATCGTCCATGCGTCCGTGACGTCCGTGTCTGTCGAGGTTCCGTCCAGCGTACGGTCGGAACCTCGAGAATCCGCGCACCCTTCAACGCCGGGTGGGTGCGGATGCGGTCAGAGGCCGAGGTAGCTCCCACCGTCGACCACGAGCGTCTGACCCGTCACGTAGCCGCCACCGTCCCCGGCGAGATACACGGCGGCAGCGCCCACATCGTGTCGGGCGTCACCGAGTCGGCCGAGCGCGGTGCGTTCCAGAAGGCGCCGCTTGGCGTCGGGCTGCTTCTCGCAGTAGTCCTCGAGCGCCGGAGTCACGGCGAGTGGCGCGAGCGTGTTCACGGTGATCCCGTCGGGGCCCCATTCGCGAGCGAGGCTCTTCGCGAGCCCGCGTTGTGCCGCCTTCGCGGCGGCGTAGACGGGAAGGGTGGCGCTTCCGCCGATTCCAGCGGTGGAGGACAAGAACAGCAGACGGCCGCGATCCGCTTCGAGGTGGGGTCGTGCGGCCTGGGCGCAGTCGAACGACGCGCGCAACGCCACGGCCATGACGTCTTCCCAGTGGTCATCCGTCACCTCCTCGAGTGGTACCGCCTCGCGCGAGCGGGCGCTCACGGCGTTGTGAACCATGATGTCGAGCCGACCGAAGTGGTCGACGGCCGTTTCCACCGTGGCGTCGATCTCGGCGCGGCTCGTGACGTCGCAGCCGATCGGAAGTGCCTCCCCACCTTCACCCCGGATCAAGCCCGCCGTTTCCTCGCCGGTCCCGGGCCGACGCGCGGTCACCACCACGCCGGCACCTGCGGCACCGAGCGCCAGCGCGATCCCGCGACCGATCCCCGATCCTGCGCCGGTGACGAGTGCGACGCGACCGCCGAGGGCACCGCTGTCGTCGACGCCTCCGCTCACGGTCCCATCCAGACACCGCCATCGGCGACGAGCGTGGCCCCTGTGAGCGAATGGCTGTCATCGGACACCAGGAACGCAGCGATCGGGGCGAGATCACGCTCCGGGTCAGTGTCGCCGAGCGCCGCGTCGTCGAGACCCAGTCGAAGCGCGCCCACGGTTTCGGGAGGCAGCGACGGCGCGATGCAGTTCACGGTGATTTCGCGGGCCCCCCAAGCCCGCGCCGCCGACTTCGCCAGGGCCCGCTGTCCCTCGGTCGCGGCGGCCAGTGGTGCCAGGCCACCCGCTCCTGTCATCGCGATGGTGGGCGTGACGAGGACGATCCGGCCACCTCGTTCGTGGAGGCTTCGATAGGCGCCCTGGAGGACGAACAGCGTCGTTCGCAGGACCTGCTCACACGATGCGTCCCAGGCCGGCTCGTCGAGGTCGACGAGTGCGCGCTGGGTGAGCGCGGGCGGCGGATATGCCGTGAGCACCACGGCGTCTATGTGTCGCAGGACGTCGGTGGCCACGGTGAACGCATCGTCGATGGCAGCCCGGTCGCCGAGTCGAGCCGCGATCGGCACGGCGCCGCCGGGTTCCCGGTCGATAGCGGTGGCCAGATCGAGTACCTCCGCACCACCGACGAGACCGACGGTGGCTCCGGCTCCGACCAGACCCGAGGCGATCCCTGCCGTGGGTTCACCGTCGGCGCCGATGAGCACGACCACACGGCCGTCGAGCCAGGGGATCTCGTCGTCGAAAGGTTCGTCGAGTGCGTCGGTGCTCTCGTCGGTGCTCTCGTCGGTGCGTGTCTGCGTCTCGCTTGCTCCCACGCGGCGGAGTCTAGGGAGGTCGTCTCTGCTGTGCTGACGGACACAGGCGACGAAGATCAGGCTCGGGATGCGCGCACCAAGGTGTCGATTGCTGTCACCTCCCCGTCGTCGGTCGACACCGATCGCCGCACGCGCTCGGCCCGTTCGACGCGCAAGCCGGGCAGATCACCCGCGACCGCGTCGGGTGTGAGCAACACCGCCGGATCTTTCGGCCCGCGCGCGCCGGAGGTCAGGTTCTCGACGTCGTGACCGATCACGAGGATCGACCCGCCGGGCGCCACGGCATCAGAGGCTCGCCCGAGCACACGCTGGCGTTCCCCTGCCGGGAGTTGCAGGTAGCAGACGACGACCAGATCCCACACCCTCTCGGCCGGTTCGTACTCCAGGAGGTCGGCGAGCACCCAGTCGACGTGGATGTCGCGCCGGGCGGCGATCCGCCGGGCCTTCTCCAACGCGACATCCGCGAAGTCGACGGCCGTGACGCGCCAGCCCTGCTCGGCCAGGAAGAGCGCGTTGCGCCCCTCACCGCAGGCGAGGTCGAGGGCCCGGCCTGGCGGGAAGATCCGCAACTTCGGCGGCCAGGAACTGATTGGGCCCTGTGCTCCATACGAGTTCCCACTCGTCGTAGCGGCGGTTCCAGTCGGCGGCGTCCATGTGGGTCGTACGTCGGAGTGCTGTTGCGTGGGTCGCGGCGCCGACGACCGGGGTCAGTGACGACCGGCGAGCGCGCGGTTGGAGAACTTCGCCCGCACGTAGTCGCGGTTCATCAGTGCGATGAAGTCGATCGAGATCTCCTTGGGACACGCCTTCTCGCACTCGCCGTGGTTGGTACAGGATCCGAAGAAGTGCTCCATGGTGTCGACCATGCCCACGACCCGCGAGTCGCGCTCGGGCGCCCCCTGTGGAAGGAGGTTGAGGTGCATCGCTTTGGCGGACGTGAAGAGCTGCGCCGCCCCGTTGGGGCATGCCGCCACGCACGCGCCGCAACCGATGCATGACGCGGCGTCCATGGCGGCCTCGGCGGCCTCTTTGGGCACGGGGACGTTGTTCGCTTCGGGAGCCGATCCTGTGGGCACGCTGATGAAGCCGCCCGCCTCGATGATCCGGTCGAGCGGCGATCGGTCGACGACGAGGTCGCGCACGACAGGGAAAGCACGCGCACGCCACGGTTCGATCGTGATCTGCTGGCCGTCATGGAACTTGCGCATGTGGAGCTGGCATGTCGCCGTTCCCAGCTCGGGTCCGTGTGCCCGGCCGTCGATGATCAGACTGCACATTCCACAGATGCCCTCGCGGCAGTCGGAGTCGAAGGCGATCGGCTCCTCACCCGACTCGATCAGTCTCTCGTTGAGCTCGTCGAGCATCTCGAGGAACGACATGTCCTCGCTGACGTCGGTGGCGTCGTAGTCGCGGAACTCACCGCTGGTGCCGCTCTGCCGCCAGATCCGAAGCTCGAGGCGCATCACTACTTGTAGCTCCTCTGCGCGAGTTGCACGTTCTCGAAATCGAGCGGTTCCTTGTGCAGCGACTCGGGGCTACCCACGTCCTGGAACTCCCACGCTGCTGCATAGGCGAAGTGCTCGTCGTCGCGCAGCGCCTCACCTTCGTCGGTTTGGCTCTCGACACGGAAGTGGCCACCGCAGGACTCCTCGCGGTGCAGAGCGTCCGCGCACATCAGCTCGGAGAACTCGAGGAAGTCGGACACGCGCCCCGCCTTCTCGAGCGACTGGTTGAGCTGCTCGTCACCTCCGAGAACCCGCACGTCCTTGTGGAACTCCTCCCGCAGCACCGGAATCTCGGAGAGGGCCTTCTCGAGGCCCTCTCGGGATCGCTCCATCCCGCAGTGTTCCCACAACAACTTGCCGAGCTCGCGGTGGAACCAGTCGACCGTGCGACTTCCCTGGACCGCCAGCAGCTCGCGGACCCGTTCGTCGACCTCGGCCTCGGCCTGGTGGAACACGGGATCGGTCGTGGGTACCGGGTCGTCACCGAGCTGACCGGCCAGGTAGTCGGAGATCGTGAACGGCAGGACGAAGTATCCGTCGGCCAGGCCCTGCATGAGAGCGGACGCGCCCAGGCGGTTGGCACCGTGATCGGAGAAGTTGGCCTCCCCGACGACGTAGCACCCGGGAATCGTGCTCATCAGGTCGTAGTCGACCCACAGCCCACCCATCGTGTAGTGGAGTGCCGGGAAGATCCTCATCGGTTGGGTGTAGGGATCCTCGCCGGTGATGCGTTCGTACATCTGGAAGAGGTTCCCGTACTTCTCCTCGATGGTGTCGCGCCCGAGACGGCCGATGGCGTCAGCGAAGTCGAGGTACACGCCGTTCTTCTTCGAGCCGACACCGCGGCCGCGGTCCACCTCGAGCTTCGCCGCACGCGACGCCACATCACGGGGAACCAGATTGCCGAACGCGGGGTACCGACGCTCCAGGTAGTAGTCGCGCTCGTCGGGCGGGATCTCGATCGCCGCGCGCTCGTCGCCGGAATCGCCGGGAACCCAGATACGGCCGTCGTTGCGCAGAGATTCACTCATGAGCGTGAGCTTGGACTGGAACTCTTCGCTCGCAGGGATGCACGTGGGGTGGATCTGCGTGAAACACGGGTTCGCGAAGTAGGCGCCCTTGCGGTGTGCCCGCCACGCGGCCGTCACGTTGCAGCCCTTGGCGTTGGTGGACAGGAAGAAGGCGTTGCTGTAACCGCCGGTGCCCAGCACGACGGCGTGCCCGGAGTGCGACGAGACGTCTCCGGTAACGAGGTCGCGCACGACGATGCCGACCGCTCGCCCGTCCTTCACGACGACGTCGAGCATCTCGGTGCGGGAGAACATCTCGACCGTGCCTGCGTCGATCTGGCGTGCCAGGGCCTGGTACGCACCGAGCAGCAGCTGCTGACCGGTCTGACCCCGGGCGTAGAACGTGCGCGAAACCTGGGCACCCCCGAAGGACCGGTTGTCGAGCAGCCCGCCGTACTCCCGGGCGAACGGAACTCCCTGGGCGACGCACTGGTCGATGATGTCGACGCTGACCTCCGCGAGGCGGTGCACGTTCGCCTCGCGGGCCCGGTAGTCGCCACCTTTGACCGTGTCGTAGAACAACCGGTGCACCGAGTCGCCGTCGTTGCGGTAGTTCTTGGCGGCGTTGATGCCGCCCTGCGCGGCGATGGAGTGGGCGCGGCGCGGCGAGTCCTGGTAGCAGAACGCCTTGACGTTGTAGCCGAGCTCGCCGAGAGACGCGGCGGCGGCCGCCCCGGCGAGGCCGGTACCCACGATGATGACCGTGAACTTCCGCTTGTTCGCCGGGTTCACGAGCTTCAGGTCGAACTTGTGGTTCTCCCACTTGTCGGCGATCGGGCCGTCGGGGATCTTCGAGTCGAGCGCCGGATCGGGCGCGCCCGTGCCCGATGCTCCGCCCGTGGAAACAGCGGTCATGAGACGATCCCCAGTTGGACGGCGAGCGGCATGCTCACGTTTCCGACGACGATGAGAGCGGCGAAGCCGAACGCGAAGTAGCGACGCCACAGGTTGAAACGCGGGTTGTTGATTCCGAGGCTCTGGAACATGCTCCAGGCACCGTGGAAGATGTGGATGCCGAGGAGCACGTTGGCGAGGATGTAGAAGGCCGCCACGGGGACGCGCTCGAAACTGGCGACCATGTTGTCGTACACCGAACCGCGCACGTAGTCGGGATTTGTGACGCCGTAGGTGAGGTCGAGAAGGTGGTAGACGATGAACGCGGCGACGATGATGCCGGTCCAGCGCATCGTGCGTGACGCGAAGTTCGCCGCCACGTAGTCGCGCTTGGCCTGGCCACGTTCCCCTCGAGCGTGCCGGTTTGAAGCCGTGAGCTGCGCGGCCGCCAGGATGTGCAGACCGAAAGCGACGACCAGGCCGATGCGCAGGATCCAGAGCAGCGACGTCCGCGGAACCAGGTGTCCCCCGAGGTCACGAAGGGCTTCGCCGTAGGTGTCGATGTCGGTGGGGCCGAGGAAGACCTTGAGGTTCCCGATCATGTGGACGAGGACGAAACCGAGGAGCATCAGGCCGGTGACGGCCATGACCCACTTCTTGCCGACGTCGGACGAGTAGAACTCGATCGGCCAGGATCGTTTCGGCTTTGGCGGTGGGGGAACGGCCGGGCCCACGTAGCGGGTGAGGGAGTCGGCGGCGTCGGCGCCGGCGCTCTGGTCCTCGGTGGTCACTTCGGCCATTGGGGTCCGCGTGTCCTGAGTGGCGGTGGGGGAGCGCAGGGCTCGGTGCGCCGGGCTCGGTGCACACATCTGACGGTAGTGGGAGGCCGCGAGACCGCGCATCTTGTGAAACCGGGCACGAATGGGCTCGTGAGCTGCCCGACGGGTCAGCTCGGAAGCGACGCTCCCGGTCGGGTCGCGAGCAGCAGGGCCGGCGGATAGACGTTGCGAACGTCGCCGACCCGGGTGTGGGTCAGCGTGAGCTCCGCCTGTTCCTCGCGGCCGGCGTCGTCGATGGGGATCCGGCCGACGTAGGTGACGTCGTCACCGGCGATGTCGCCCTGCCACCGGTGGTGAGCACGGCCGACCCGTGCTTCCATGACGGCACCGATGAGCGGTTCGCCGCCCTCGTGCACGACGTGGACCGCTCCGGTGCGCGGTTCGAGCATGGGAAGCAGCGGCCGGCACGCGTCCCGCAGCGCCCCGTACCCGGCTTTGGGGTTCCTGGCGTGGTCGAGGACACTCCAGGTGACGGCAGGGTGCCCGTCGGCGAAACAGAAATGGCAGAAGCCGCCTGTCGGGGTGTGGCGGATGCGGCGCAGGTCTTCGATCTGCAACTGGATCAGGATGGCCTGGTACTCCTGGGTCGCGGAGCGCCATTGCTCGAAGGTTTCGTAGTCCTGCGGTGGGACGTAGCGGTCGAAGAGGCGTCGTTGGAGCGCGTGGTGCTCGAAGAGCCGGTCCCAGTCGAGATCAGGCCAGCGCTGCGGCTCCATGAAGTCGGCGTCGTCGGGAACCGCCTGGGCACCGAACTCGGACACGAAGCGCGCGGCGCGCGGCCACGCCGAGAGCATGGGAGCCAGACCCGCCATCTCGCCGTGGTACCAGCCGAAATACCAGTGGGTATCGGTTCCTCCCGACGCCGGCCCGGGCACGATGCCCGAGTGGCGGTCCACGAAACGGCTCGGGTCCGCCCGACGGATCGCCCGGGCGACGGAGCGGTCCAGTACGTCCTTGTTCCAGGTCGGGAGCGCCATCGACGCAAGGAGCCGACCCCCGGTCGAAGCGTCGAGCGGCTCGCCGGGGTTGGCGTCGACCGCTATCGGCTCGTTGTGCGCGCACCACAGGGCGACGCTCGGATGGTGGCCCAGGAGGTCGACCATCGCTACCGCCTGGCGGGAGGCCTCGCGGCGAAGACCCCGCGCGTAGCCCCATTGGAGCGGGAAGTCCTGCCACACGAGGAGACCCGCCTCGTCGGCCGCGTCGTAGAACTCGGGGAGCGTGACGTGCGCGTGGACGCGCAGGAGGTCGAGGTTCGCTTCCTGGGCGAGGCGGATGTCGCGACGGAAGTCGCTTGCCGTCGTGGTCGCGAGATCCATGCGCGCCGGTCCCTGGTTGGACCCCATGACAAAGATCTGTCGACCGTTGACGGTGAACGCCCAGTCGTCGACGTGGATCTCGCGAAACGCCGTTCGACACCGCCGGGTGTCACTCGTTACTCCATCGACGTCGACGGTGATCTCGATGTCGACGAGCGGTTGCCCGCCCAAGCGCCTCGGCCACCACAGAGGCGGGTTGGTGATGTCGATGTTCCACGAGAGCCGGTTGGATCCGGCGGCCACCGTGTCGTCGCGGATCGCGTGGACGTCCACACCCTCACCCCGAACGTGAGCATGGAGGGACACCGACTTCTCGACCTCGAGTTCCTCGTCAGCGTCGAGGTCGAGATCCACGAGCAGCTGCCCGTGCTCCGAAGTTGCCTCCGTGCACACGACGCGGGCACGCGCGAGCCGCACGGGGCCCGTCTCGATCATCCGAACCGGGCGCCAGAGGCCACCGGGGTTCCAGTCCGGGTCGAGGTTGTCCCAGTGGGAGAAGACTCCGGTCACGAGGCGCTTCGCGGTGGCGTCAGGCTGCGGGGGACACGCGAGCTCGACCGCGAGTGTGTGATCGTTCCCGTGGCCCATCCTCTCGGTCACGTCGAACGCGTGGCACTCGAAGTAGCCCTGGGTGTCGCCCACGTATCCGCCGTCGAGCCAGATGTCTCCGTAGTAGAAAAGGCCGTGGAGGAGGAGGATGCGTCGCCGCCCCGACGACGGTGGCTCCATCGGGAACGTACGCCGGTAGAGAAGTGGGCCGTCGCTCGTGGCGAATTCGGGCGACGAACGCCAGTGGCCCGGGACCTGAATTGTCGGCCAGTCCGAATCGTCGAAACCGACGTCGGCGAAGGTTCGCTCGGTCGTTCCATCGGCTTCGGTCGCCTTCCAGGCGCCGCCGAGATCGAGTACTTCCGTCATTTCGGCTCTGTCATGCCCGAACCGTCATGCCGGACCCGTCATTTCGAGACCGCCGTGTCGCGCGTGGAGTCCTCGTATCGACGACGCTCGTGGATCGCGACGGCGACGAGCGCAGCGATGATCAGCACGGCCAGCGTCGAGGGAACGAGCCAGTCGGCGAGGTCGGTTCCGGCCACACCGAGTTGATTTCGCAGGAACGACTCGGTGTTGGACCAGACCTTGTCGGTGTACTCGCGCGGCGTGGGCCTTTCCCGGTACGAACTGGTGCGAGTTGGTGACCCCGTGCGCGGAGAGCTTGTCGATCATCGCATCGGGCTGCGAGAGCGGAATCAGTTCCTCGGTGGAGTTGGCGATGAACATCGGAGCAGTCTCCTCCCCGACATGGTCGATCGGCGACGCCTCCTTGTATCGCCCGGGACACTCGTCGAGCGTGCAGCCCAGGAAGTCGGACAGCATGTCGGGAAACGTCAACGTGAGGCATTCGGGGTCGTCGCCACACGCGGCCTTGGCGTCGTTTCCCGGCGCGAGGGCGCTGAGGTCGAAGATCCCCGACCAGGTGGCGACCGCGCCGACCCGAACTCCGGCAGGTTCGGTGACCAGGGGTTCCCCGGTGGGATTCCCCTTGGTCCCGAGCGTGGCCACCATGGCTGCGAGATGACCGCCCGCGGAGCTTCCCACCATTCCGATCTTCGATGGATCCACGTGGTAGGTCGCGGCGTGGTCGGCGAGCCACGCCACCGCGCGCTGAACGTCGAGGACCGCGTCGGGGAAGGGTGAACCGGTCTCTCCCACGAGGCGGTAGTCGATCGTGACGGTGACGAACCCGCCGGCGGCGAGACGTCGTGCCGAAGGACGCATGCTCCATCGGTTCCCGGTCGACCAGCCACCGCCGTGGACAAAAACGACGGCTGCGCCGTTACGATCGTCGGGGGCGGGAAGGAACACGTCGAGGCGCTGTTCCCGCTCCGGTCCGTATGAGATGTTCTCACGAGCCTCGACGCCGTCACCCTCGTCGGCTGCGTCCGCCGTGCCCGCCCATGCCGCGGTGAGTACGCCGACGGCCAGGAGCGCGACGAGTGCCACCTGCACGGGCGAGGCAGTCGACGCGACAGCCCGGGGGCGCGGGAGGTGGGTGGAGCGGCGCGGGTCGGCGCAGGAGGAGAAGGCCATCGGTCGGCGCCGATGGTACCGAGCGGGACACGGCGTTAGCCTCACGGCCCGGACCCGTCACGAGGAGCCCGTTCGATGAGCCGACCGTCGACGCTCGGCGAGCTGAGAGACGCGGGGTGGATGTCGCGCTCGGTCAAGGACGAGATCCGGGCCAACGCGGCGAAACGGATCGGCGCAGGGGAACCGGTCGTACGCGGAGTCCTCGGATACGACGAGACGGTGCTTCCCCAAATGGAGAACGCACTTCTCGCCGGACACGACGTGATCCTGCTCGGCGAGCGCGGGCAGGCCAAGACGCGGATGATCCGCTCGCTGACCGACCTTCTCGACGAGTGGATGCCGATTGTCGCCGGCAGCGAGATCAACGACGATCCCTACGCCCCGGTCTCTCCGTATGCGCGCGAGCTCGTCGTCGACAAGGGCGATGCCACGCCACTCCAATGGGTGCATCGTGATCGGAGGTTCGGCGAGAAGCTCGCGACCCCGGACACGTCGATCGCCGATCTCATCGGTGAGGTGGATCCGATCAAGGTCGCGGAGGGTCGATACCTCTCTGACGAGTTGACGATTCACTACGGACTCGTCCCTCGAACGAACCGAGGGATCTTCTCGATCAACGAGCTGCCCGATCTCGCCGAACGCATCCAGGTCGGTCTCCTGAACGTTCTCGAGGAGCGCGACATCCAGATCCGCGGCTACAAGGTTCACCTGCCGCTCGACCTGATGCTCGTGGCGTCGGCGAACCCCGAGGACTACACGAACAGGGGACGGATCATCACGCCCCTGAAGGATCGGTTCGGAGCTCAGATCCGTACCCACTATCCGCTCGACGCGAACGTGGAGGTTGCCGTCATCGATCTCGAGGCGGAACTTCTCGAACCGGATGGGGTCGACGTCAGCGTTCCCGGGTTCATGACAGCGATCGTCGCCGAGGTGTCACAGCTCGCCCGACAGTCTCCCCACATCAATCAGCGCAGCGGCGTGTCGGTGCGGCTGTCCATCACGAACCGGGAGACGTTGGTGGCCAACGCACTACGTCGAGCCTTACGTCGCGGCGAACGCGAGGTCGTGCCACGGATCAGCGACCTCGACGCCCTCGTCGCGTCGACCGGGGGGAAGGTCGAGTTCGAGACGGTCGAAGAAGGCCGCGACGAACAGGTTCTGGACCGGATCATGAAGGGCGCGGTGCTCGAAACATTCCGGATTCAGGTGGACCCGACACTTCTTCCGGGTGTCGTGTCGGCCTTCGACGACGGCCTCATCGCCCATACCGGCGACGACGTAGCGAGCGACGACTACGTCGCTTTGGTCACCGACCACCCCGAGTTGGGCGAGGTTCTCCGCTCGCTCGACGTCGGTGAGTCGCCCGCGGAGGTGGCGGCGGCGGTGGAGTTCATCCTCGAGGGCCTCCACCTGTCGAAGCGGCTCAACAAGGACGCCGCCGCCGGCCGCGCCGTTTATAGGGGGCGCCCGAAGCCGGACCCTGCTTCCTAGCCGTAAGGCGAGCTGCCGCCCAGGAGTTCGCATCCCTGGGATGCGAAGCGGTTCAATTCGTCGACGCTCTTCTTGATCTCGGGATCGTCCACCACCGACTCGTCGCCGTCGGCTGCGACCTCCAGCGACTCGAGGAAGACGCGCGCCTCGTCGACGATCTCGTCGGGTGCGGTCTCGACCATCTCCGTCACGAGTTCGATCTGTTCTTCCGGTGTGGCGGTCGGCACCTCCTCGTCGAAGGTCGCCGCGGCGTCACAGAACTCGTCGGACGCTGCCGCCGTGTCGCCGCCCGAACAGGCCATCCCCAGGAGGCCGACGGCGGCGGCACCCAGCAGCGGCCGGATCCACCTCCATGTGCTTGTCGGGCAATGCCGGCGTCGCAGGGGTTCCACGGGTCCATGCTGCGACACCCCGGGTGTGGGGTCCGCATCGGCCGGTACCCTCGCCGGATGGCGCGGGTTTTCCGGTACTCACGGTGGGACGGAACCCAACAGGGCTTCGATCTCGACGCGGAGGCGCTCTTCTCGGAGATTTCCGATGACCTCGTCTATCACGGCGATCTCAACGCGGCGCTTCGCCGCCTGCTCCAGGGGGGAATGGAGGACTCCGACGGGAACCGGATGATGGGGCTGCGTGAGATGCTCCGCAAGCTCCGGAAGCGTCGCCGTGAGGAGCTGGAGAAGCACGATCTCGGGGGCGCGTACGCGGACGTGAACAGACGGCTCGACGACGTGATCGACGAGGAACGCCGCGGCATCGACGAGCGGCTGGCGGAGCCGCGCGATTCGTCCGACCAGCGCAGTCACGACCTGCTCGAAGAGGCCGCCACTCGGGCACGGCGTACGCTCGACGAGCTTCCACCCGATCTCGTGTCGCGCGTTCGTGGCCTCCAGGACCACGAGTTCATGAGCGACGACGCCCGCCGTCACTTCGAGGAACTGCTCGATGAGCTTCGCAGCGAGCTCATGAGCAGCTACTTCAACCAGATCTCCGAGGGAATGCGCGACATGTCCCCCGAGCAGATGCAGAAGACCAAGGACATGCTGGCCGAATTGAACACCATGCTCGAGGCGCGGGAGCGGGGTGACGAGCCCGACTTCGCCGGGTTCATGGAGCGTCACGGCGACTTCTTTCCCGGCAATCCGCAAACGCTCGACGAACTCCTCGAGCAGATGGCGCGCTCGATGGCCCAGATGCAGCAGCTCCTGAACTCGATGACACCCGAACAGCGGGCGCAGCTCATGGAGCTCTCCGAGGAACTCCTCGGGGACCTGGATCTGGGGTGGCAGGTCAGTGAATTGGGTCGACACCTCGCACAGGCGTTCCCGAACCTCCCGTGGGAGGGAAGCCTTCCCTTCGAAGGAAACGACCCACTGGGTTTCGGAGCGATGCCGGGTCTGCTCGAGACGCTGGGTGACCTCGATGAGCTCGAGCACCTCCTCGGCAATACCACGCAGCCGGGTCAGCTCGCCGAAGTCGACATCGACAAGGCGAGGGCCTTTCTCGGTGACGACGCGGCAACGTCGCTCGAACGTCTCGCCGACCTGGCGCGCATGTTGGAGGAGGCGGGCCTCATCGAGCAGCGGGAGGGCCGCCTCGAGCTCACGCCACGCGGTATCCGTGCGCTCGGGAACCAGGCGCTTCGCGAGCTGTTCCGATCGATACTGAACGACGCTCCGGCGCGCCACGACACCGAATCCACCGGCACCGGAAACGAGCGAACCTACGAGCACAAGCCCTACGAGTTCGGCGACTCGTTCCATCTCGCCGTCGGCCCGACGATACGCAACGCGCTCTGGCGACAAGGTTCGGGTGTCCCCGTCCGCCTCAGTCCCGATGACTTCGAGATCGAACGCACGGAGGCGACGACGCGCACGTCGACGGTCCTGCTCCTCGACCTGTCGATGTCCATGCCCATGCGCGACAATTTTCTTCCCGCCAAGAAGGTGGCGATGGCGCTGCACGCGTTGATTTCCGGTCAGTTCCCCGGTGACCACCTCGCGCTGGTCGGGTTCGGGCGGGTCGCGCGTCCCATCGAAGCTCAGAAGCTGCCCGAGGTCTCATGGGACTTCGAGTGGGGAACCAACATGCAGCACGCGCTGATGCTGGCCCGACGCGATCTCGCTCACCGTTCGGGAACCAAGCAGGTCATCATGATCACGGACGGGGAACCGACCGCCCACATCGAACAGGGAGAGCCCGTCTTCCAGTACCCGCCGTCAACCGCCACCGTCGAAGAGACCCTGCGTGAGGTCACGCGTTGCACACGGGCGGAGATACGTATCAACACGTTCATGCTCGACGAGAGTTACGCCCTCCGTGAGTTCGTCGAGCGGATGACGCGGCTCAACCGGGGCCGGGCCTTTTTCACGACTCCCGATGAGCTCGGCAGCTACGTTCTCGTGGACTTCCTGGAGGCCCGGGCCCGTCGGCGCCGTGTGAGCTGAGCGCCGGATGTGACCTGTTGGCTCAAGCCGGCCCACCCACAGCCGATGACTGGGGGGAGGAGCCGACATGAATGACGTCACCACCGACCCGCGTCAGGACGCTTTAGCGGCGTTGCCGCAGGACGTTCAAGAGCGGATCAACGAAGAGGCGCGGGGCGCGGGGTTGCGCCACGAGCCCACCATCGCCGCGATTCGGCGTCGCCGGTTCCAGATCTCGTCCGTGGCCGTGCTGGTCGTCATCGGTCTCCTGGTCGTCACGGCGCTTGCGTCGGGCGTGGGCCCGGACGAGGACATCGTTCTGTCGCCCACGGTGTTGCGCTTCGGCCTGCTGGCTCTGGCCATCGGCTTCCTGGTCTATGCGATCGAAAAGGAACTCCACCTCCGTCGCCTCGGTCGTCTGCTCGCCGACGAGTTCGCGATCAACACCGCCTTGTCTCACAGTCTCGATCAGTACAGCGCACTCGTGGCAGCAGGTCAGGTCGTCAACTCCGTTCTGGAACTCGAGGATGTTCTCGATGTCATCCTCGAGAACGCGCTCGACATGCTCGAGGGAACCCGCGGTTCGGTCATGCTCCTCGAGGGCACTGACGAGCTGCGCTCGGTCGCCGTGCGGGGGAACGACCGCGCCAAGGGTGCCGCGGTGAAGCTCGGGGAGTCCATCTCCGGGCATGTCGCCCGCACTCGTGAGGCCGTGGTTCTCTCCGGGGATGTCGACGGGGAACGCTTCCCCGGCAAACCCACCAGCGAGCAGGCGCCGACGAGTGCAGTCTGTGCGCCCCTGGAGCACCGCGGAGAGCTGCTCGGGGTGATCAACGTGAGCCGCGACTCCTCCGACTACGACGAGTACGACCTCCAGACACTGCGCCTCTTCGCGGAGCCCGCCGCGGCGGCGATCGCCAACGGCAGGCTCTACGAAGCCGAACGTGCCCACGTGGCCGAGCTGCTCGAACTCGACCGCATGAAGACGGAGTTCATGGCCTCCATGGGCCACGAGCTGCGGACCCCTCTCACCTCGATCCGGGGCGCCGTTGCGGCTTCGCGTCGTCCCGTGCTCGCCGACGAGGAACGTGGCCACCTCCTGGAGGTCGTGGATCGCCAGGCCGAACGCCTGCACGCGATGGTGGAGGAGATGCTCACCTCGGCCGACCAGCGAACCCCGGGGGTCATGCCGATGCTGCGCCCGATCGACCTCGCGGCTCTGGTGCGCCTCGTCGCCCTCGACTCTCAGGTGGCCGGCCGACCGGTCGAGGTGGACGCTCCACCGCGCTGCGATGTCCGCGGCGACCCCGAATCCATTCGGCGCATCGTCGGGAACCTGATCGAGAACGCCTTCAAGTACGGCGAACCCCCCGTCAGGATCGTGGTGGGGTGCCACGACGACTCCGTGGTCCTGTCGGTCGAGGACGGCGGCCGCGGCGTTCCCGAATCCGAACGGGAGAGGATCTTCGAGCGCTACTACCGGGCAAATCGGTCAGACAGCACGCCTGGTCACGGCCTGGGTCTCCCCATCGTCCGGGGGCTCGTGACCGCCTGTGGCGGAACTGTCTGGGTGGAAGACGCCACCAACGGTGGCGCAGCCTTCAGAGTGACCCTCCCCGTCCGATCAGAAGTCGACGAACCAGCACCGAACCGGGAGGAGCCGGCGTGGGCGGCAAGCCAAAAGTCCTGATCGTGGACGATGAGCCCGATGTGCTGCTGACGCTGCGCATCCTGCTCGAGGGCGAAGGTTTCGAACCGTCTCTGGCTGCCGAGGGTGAGACGGCTCTTCGACGTATCGACAATGAGCAGCCGGACCTCCTGCTGCTGGACATCATGATGCCTGTCCTCGACGGTTGGATGGTTCTCGCACAGCTCTCCGACCGTCCGCACCGTCCGAAGGTCGTCGTGTGTTCGGCCAAGACCGGAGAGCTCGACATCGCCCGCGCCAAGGAGCTCGGCGCTGCCGCGTACATCACGAAGCCGTTCGACCCCATGGATCTCGTTGCGACGTTGCGCGAAGTCCTTGCCGGCCGGGAGACCCAACGGGTCGAAACCGCGCCGGAGACCGCGTCCGACGCTCCGTCACAGACAACGTCGCCCGACGTGGTGAATCACACCACCTAGCCGAACCTCTTCGACTCGCTAGCCGGAGCTCTCCACTTCGGAACGGTGTCCGGCGCGGGACGTACGTTCTGTTCGGTTCCGCCTCCAAGCCTGTACCCGCTCACTGATACTCGGCTTCCGCGGAGTCCCGGGCCGGTCGCGACCCCGACGGAGTCCACGGAGGTAGGAGAGACCCGCAAATCCGAGCGCCAGTGAGAGCGTGAGAAATCCGATCTGCGGGCTCGGCACGAACACGACGGCCAGCAGCGACCCGACGACCCACAGGATCTGGAACTTCGTCTCCATCCGGGCGAACGTCCGACCACGGATGGCATCGGGAGCGTCGCGCTGGAGCACGCTGTCGAAGGCCAGCTTGCCGGCACTCGCTCCGATACCCACTGCCAACGACGCCAGGAGGGCGGTGACGGAGTTGTAGAACCGGGCGACCCCCAACACAGCGACGGCGGGGAGGAGGAGCGACCCCACCAGGATGTATTCCTCGCGGATCCGCTCGCGCAGGCTCGGTGCCACGACGGCGCCGAGAAGGGTGCCGAGTGAACTCACAGCCAGCGCGGCTCCGAAGACCCAGAAGGGCTCACCGGCGCGCTTGAAGGTGAACGCCAGCAACAGGACGAGAAAGCCCACGCCCATGCGCATGACGGCCATAGCAGTGCCGGCCAGCACCACGCTCGGCAGGTGCAGCTCCTCGCGTTCGAGCTCGAGCTGAGCGCTTCGTTTCTCGTCGGCGGTTCGTCGCACCTTCGATCTCGGAATCCTCAGAGCGAAGACCGCGCCCGCCAGGTAGATGAAGGCCCCGACGCGCAGAACCCAGTCGGGACCGAACAGGCCCAGGATCGCACCCGCGACGATGCCGGCTATCGCTCCGGCGACGACGCCGACCACCGACAGGCGCGAGTTGGCCGTGACGAGCTCGTCGTGGTCGCGAACGAGCATGGGAACGAGCGAGCTCTTCGAGATCGAGTAGGTCTTGCCCAGAACGAGCAGCGAGAACGCAAGGGGATACAACGCGAGGTCGTTGAGGTGGTCGGCCGTGACGAGACACAACACGAACTGTGTGATGCCCACGGCCGTGATCATGAGCGACCGGGCACCGCGGATCCGGTCGAGGGCCGGTCCCATGAAGGGGGCGACGATCGCAAAGGGCGCCATCGTGAAGAGCAGCGCCAGGATCACACGCGGACGGGCGGCATCCGCCGACACGGTGAAGAAGAGAGACCCGGATAGCGCGAGGAAGAAGAAGACGTCACCCGAGACCGAGAAGCTGTGGGTCACCGCGAGTCGTGAAAAGGGCGTCGCCCCCGCGAATCTCGGATCACGGGGCCCCGGAGGGTTCGGGTTCGCCATCGCGGTGCGAGCCTACCGCCGACCCGGATTGCAGCTGGAGGAGTCCGGGCCGACGAGAGCAGGCGGGGGGCGACCGGCCTGGAGAACCGCGACCGGGGCCACCGGTAGGCTGTTGGTGTGACGAACCCCGCCTCGCCGCCGCCTCTCGACGAGGGCGCGGGCGCCGCTTCATCGGATCCGTCGGCATCGGAGCGCCCGCCGTTGCTTCCCGATGCCGCCGGCAGGTTCGGCAATCCGGGCGCCGATGGCGAACGGCGCTACCTGAACCGCGAGCTCTCGTGGCTCGACTTCAACGCCCGAGTCCTGGCGCTGGCCGAAGATCCGGGGCGGCCGCTGCTCGAGCGGGCGAAGTTTCTGGCGATCTTCTCGTCGAATCTCGACGAGTTCTTTCAGGTCCGAGTCTCGGCGTTGCGAGCACAACTGCTCGCCGGCATGTCCGAGCCGGGCTCCGACGGTCTCGAACCTCTCGAACAACTCCGTGCGATCTCATCCGCGGCTCGTGAGCTCGTGACGCGCCAGGCGTCGGTCTTCACCGAGGACGTGGCGCCCGCGTTCGCCGAGGAGGGGATCGAACTCGTCGACTGGTCCGATCTCGGAATCGACGATCAGAAGCAGCTTGTCGAGATCTTCGAGGAGCGCGTGTTCCCGGTTCTGACTCCTCTTGCCGTCGACCCTGCGCACCCCTTCCCCTATATCTCCAACCTGTCGCTCAACCTGGCCGTCATCGTCCGCGATCCTGTCGATGGCGATCGGCGCTTCGCCCGGGTGAAGGTGCCACCGATCCTGCCGCGGTTCGTCACGCTTCCCGACAACTTGCGTTTCCTCCCGCTCGAACAGCTCATCGCTGCGCGCGCCGACGCACTGTTCCCGGGCATGGAGGTGCTCGCGCACCATGCTTTCCGAGTCACCCGCGACACGGACTACGAATTGGGTGACGAGTCGGCCGACCTCCTCGAGGCGATGGAGACCGTTCTGCGGGAACGCACGAAGTTCGGACGCGTCGTGCGCCTGGAAGTCGGCGCCGACATGTCCGACGGGGTCCTCGACCTGCTCATCCGCGAGCTTCAGGTTGCCCGAGAAGACGTGTACACCATCGACGCCCCTCTCGATCTGTCCGGGCTGTGGTCGGTCTACGCCCTGAATCGCCCGGAGTTGAAAGATCCGGAATGGACGCCGCAGACCCAGCCGGCGCTCGGACGCCCCGATGCCCCCACCGACTTCTTCCGTCTGATGCGCGACGGCGACATCATG
The DNA here is from genome assembly GCA_963704035.1 of uncultured Actinomycetes bacterium. GTDB lineage: Bacteria > Actinomycetota > Acidimicrobiia > IMCC26256 > JAOSJL01 > JAOSJL01. The sequence continues at coordinate 1,493,105 of CAVPGR010000004.1, forward strand.
GTCCACCACCCGTACGACTCGTTCGCCACATCGGTCGAGGCGTTCATCGGGCAGGCAGCCCGCGATCCCGACGTCCTCGCAATCAAGCAGACCATCTACCGCACCTCCGGTGAGGAGAGCGGCATCGTGGCGTCACTCGTGAAGGCCGCCGAGGCCGGCAAGCAGGTCGTGGCGCTCGTCGAGCTCAAGGCGCGCTTCGACGAGCAGGCGAACATCGAACGGGCACAAGTACTCGAGGAGGCCGGGGTCCACGTCGTGTACGGACTCGTGGGGCTGAAGACCCACTGCAAGACCATGCTCGTCGTGCGTCAGGAGTCCGACGGCATCCGCCGCTACTGCCATGTCGGGACGGGTAACTACAACCCCAAGACAGCCGGTTTGTACGAGGACATCGGGATCCTCACCGCCGACGAGGAGATCGGCTCCGATTTGAGCCAGCTGTTCAACCACCTGACCGGCTACAGCCACCAGGTCCAGTACCGCAAGATCCTGGTGGCACCCGACACGATGAAGCCGGGCCTCCTCGCACGCATCCAGGACGAGGCCGCGCGCGCCGATGGGCACATCACGTTCAAGATGAATGCGCTTCTCGATCCCGAGATCATCGATGCTCTGTACGAGGCGTCAGACGCTGGATGCCGCATCGACCTGATCGTGCGCGGGATCTGCTCGCTGCGTCCCGGCGTGTCCGGGCTCTCCGAGAACATCAGGGTGCGCTCGATCCTCGGGCGCTACCTCGAGCACTCCCGCATCTATCGCTTCGGTGCAGACCCTGCAACAGCCGAGTACATCATCGGGTCGGCCGACCTCATGCCGCGCAATCTGGATCGCCGCGTCGAGGCCCTTGTTCCTGTGAGCGACGCCAACCTTCGAGGCCGCCTCGCGGAGGTGCTCGAGATCAATCTGTCCGACGGCGAGCTGGCGTGGGAGCTCGGACCCGACGACGTCTGGCGACGAGTGGAGCGGCGACCCGGCACGGAAACCCACACAGCGCTCGAAGAGCTGGCGCTCGCTCGAAGTCGTGTCGACGCACGAACCTGACCATTCCGAGGCGGCTGTGAAGCTGGCGCTGGCGCCCGGCTTCCACCTTCCCGACTTGAGCGACGTGGTTCAAGGTGTCGTGGTGTCGTCGCACGAACCCACCGATCGTTCGACGTCGTATGTCGACACCGGCGACCTCCGACTCATCCGCGCCGGTGCCCTTCTGCGCCACGTCAGCGACGAGGGGTGGATCGTGGAACTGCCGACGGGTCCGGACGACCCCGGTGGTCGGGAGGAGCCACGAACCGTGTTGCGCATCGAGGGATCAGCGGGATCGCCGCCGCCCGCCGCGGTCGATCTCGTCCGAGCATTCGCGCGAAGGGCGCCTCTTGTGCGCGTCGCCCGGATCCGAACCTCCAGTCGACGCGTTGGCTTGCTCGACGAAGACCACGAAGTCCTCACCGAGATCGTCGACGACGAGGTCTCCGTGTTCGACGGACGGCGGATCGCGCTGAGATTCCGCGAAGCGACCGTGACACCCGTGGCACGCGGCGCCACCGATCTGGCCACGATGGTCGCCGAGAGGTTGCGCCTCGCAGGTGCCGGACGTGGAGATACGAGGCCGGAGGTCGTGCGCGTTCTCGGGCCCCGCGCGGGGGAGCCCCTCCCGGAGCGCCCCGACCCCGAGATCGGGGCCGACGCGTCGACACGCGACGTCGTGGCGAATACTCTCGCCGTCTCCGTCGAGCGACTCGTTCTCCACGACCCGTGGGTCCGGATCGGACGTGGCCCCGAAGACGTCCATCAGGCGCGTGTCGCCGTGCGGCGACTCCGGTCGGATCTGCGGACCTTCCGGTCGATTCTCGACGAGCCATGGCAGACGGAACTGCGTGCCGAGCTGCGGTGGGTGGGTGCCGAACTGGGTGCGGTACGTGACATCGAGGTTCTCCGGGAGCGCCTCGGGCGTCGTGTCGCCTCTCTCCCCGCGCGCGAGGCTCTGCCGGGCCGCCACATCCTCGACGATCTCGACGCGCGCCACCGCGACGCGCGCGCCGATCTGCTCGCAGCGATGCGCTCCGAGCGCTACGTGCTGCTCCTGGACCGCCTGGTCGACGCGGCCCGGGAGCCCCGCGTCGGCCCCGACGGCGACACTCCGGCCGCCCATGTTCTCCCTACGCTCGTCTCCGGACCCTGGAAGCACCTGGCCGACACAGTGGCGTCTCTGGGCGATCATCCGGCTGATGAGGCACTCCACGAGGTTCGGATACGCGCCAAACGGGCCCGCTACGCCGCCGAGGCCGTGGCGCCCGCAGCGCCCAAGCGCGCCCGGTCCTTCGCTCGAGCCGCTACACGCGTCCAGGACGTGCTGGGTGAGCATCAGGACGCCTGCACCGCAGGGCGGTGGTTGCGCAACGTGGCACGCGACGCGCCCGAACCCGTGGTCTTCGCCGCGGGAATGCTCGCCGAGAAGGAGCGCCGTGCGGCCAATGCCGCCCGGAAGAGGTTTCCCAAGGCGTGGCGCAGACTCAACGCCAAGAAGCTCCGGTCCTGGATGTGAGCAGCGCGCGACGCATCCGGAAGGATGGCACCGGGAAGGATGGCAGCGGGAAGGATGACGTGGTGCGCGCTGCCGGAGGGATCCTGTGGCGCCGACGCGACGACGGGACGCTCGACGTGATGATCGTTCACCGGCCTCGGTATGACGACTGGAGTTTCCCGAAGGGCAAACTGGACCCCGGTGAATCGGACGAAACGGCGGCGGTGCGCGAAGTCGAGGAAGAGACGGGACATCGCTGCCGCCTGGGTGAGGAACTGGGCATGGTCCGCTACAGCGATCGCCGCGGGCGACCAAAGCATGTCCGATACTGGGCGATGACGTCGGTGGATCCCTTCTCCGATGGCGTTGCGGCTGCCGACGACGAGGAGGTCGACATGTCGCGCTGGGTGGACCTCGACGAGGCTCGAGAGTTCTTGTCGTACGACCGGGACCGCCAGCTCCTCGATCGGCTGGATCGATGACGATTCACCTCCTGAGGCATGCGAAGGCGGGGAGTCGTCGTCACCACGTCGGACCGGATGTCCAGCGCGAGCTCACGAAGGCCGGCTGGCGACAGGCGCACGCGATCGCCGAGGAGTTCGAGGCGATTCCTGTGGACCGGATCATCTCGAGTGAGTACGTGCGGTGTCGTGAAACGGTCACGCCGCTTGCGCACCGCCGTCGGCTCCCTGTCGACCTCGACGACGCCTTGGCCGAGGGAGCGTCCTGGACGGCTCTCTCGGGGCTTCTGCGGAAACTGGGAGGAACCGATGTCGTTCTGTGCACGCACGGCGATGTCATCGGCAACGCGCTGGAGAACCTCGTGGCCGAAGGCGTCATTCTCGAAGACGACCTCGTCTTTCCGAAGGGGAGTGTGTGGGTCTTCGAGACCGTCGAGGGGGACATCGTGTCGGGGCATCACATCCCCGCTCCCTCGTCGTGAGCGCTCTTCGCACGTGGCCCTTTCCCGGTAACAGCTGCACCACGGTTCGGTCGGCGGCTACAGCAGGCGTGATCGGGGGCCGATACCTTGGGCGGTAGGACGTTCAAGGGGTGACGATGCGTATCTCGGATCTGCTCGGCGACGAGCCCGACGACGAGTCGGGTGACGAGAACGGTGGTGGGCGCGAAGTGGCGCATCCCGACGGCTCGCCCGAAGACGCCGCGAGCGACACGGGCGCGTCCGACGGCCGTTCCCTGACGGAGATTCTCGAGGAGGCCGCGGGAGCGGCTGCCGCCAGTGAGACTCCCGAGCCTTCGGTCCCGGAGCCCGCGACCGAGCCCGAGACGATCTCGACGCCCGCGACGTCTCCGGCGCCTCCGACGACTCCCGCGCCTCCGGCGCCCGTCGCGTCACCGGCTCCCGCTCCGGTGCAGGAGCCGATCGGGGCTGAGATCCTCACCCGGCCGATCGAGCCGTCCGACGACGACCTGCTCCCCGTGGGAGGGCGTCCGAAGACCTCCCGTGTCAAGAAGGAACGCAAGAAGTCGGGTGCCGGAAGCGCTCCCGTGGGACGCGAGGATGATTCCGCTCCGGCGTCTCCTGATCAGGTAGCGCCAGCGGAACCCAGTCCCGAGGAGGTCGAGTCCTCCTCGCCTGCTCCCGACTCCGACATACCGTCCACGCCGCGCAAAGCGCGGCGTGCGGAGCAGAGGTCCGGCGGAGGGAGCGACAAGACTCCGTGGTACAAGAAGGAGATCAAGCTCGGGAAGAAGAAGAGCTGACCGGGCCTCCTGCTACTCCTGTTCGTAGCGATAGCCCACGCCGCGGACTGTCACGATCCGCTGCGGAGTCGATGGGTCGTCCTCGATCTTTGCGCGCACACGCTTCACGTGAACGTCGAGGGTCTTGGTGTCGCCGAAGTAGTTCGGTCCCCAGATCCGGTCGATCAGCACGTCGCGGGTGAGGACCCGGCCGGCGTTCGCCAACAACAGCGCCAACAGCTCGAACTCCTTGAGAGGCATCGAGACCAGGTGGCCGTCGACGCGTACCTCGTGGCGCGAGAGATCGAGCGCGACCGGACCGACCTCCAGGACGTCCGAATCGGACTCGCCCGGCTCGGAATGCCGTCGTAGCGACGCACGGATTCTCGCGATCAGCTCACGAAGGCGGTACGGCTTGGCGACGTAGTCGTCGGCGCCCACCTCGAGGCCCACGACAGCGTCGATTTCGGCGCTGCGAGCGGTCACCATGATGATCGGTACCTGGGAGTGGGTCCGGATCTCGCGGCACACGTCGATGCCGGACATCTCGGGCAGCATGACGTCGAGGAGCACCACGTCGGGAGGGTTCTTCTCGAAACGTTCGAGAGCCTCGCGCCCGTCGGCCGCCATGTCGACGGTGAAGCCCTCCCTCTCGAGCCCGACCGACAGTGCGTCCCGGTACGACTGTTCGTCGTCGACGACCAGAACGACGGGTCCCGAGACCATCAGGAGGCCTCGAACAGTCTGCGGCGCTGAGCACCCGGGAACCACAGGGTGAAGACCGAGCCCTCTCCCTCGGTGGATTCGACCTCGACATCCCCGCCGTGAACCTGTGCGATGTGTCGGACGATCGCCAGACCGAGGCCCGTCCCGCCTGTCTGGCGGCTGCGTGCCTCGTCGACCCGGTAGAAGCGCTCGAAGATTCTCTGGCGGTCGCCCACCGGGATCCCGATTCCGTGGTCCCGCACCACGACCCCGACGCTTCCGTCGCGACGAGTCACCGTGCCGAGCTCCACCGGTTGACCGGGCTCTGAGTACTTGACGGCGTTGTCCACCAGGTTCACGACCGCACTCAGGAGCTGGCGTCGGTCGCCGACCACTGCCGCGCCCTGGGCCGAGTTGCTGATGCGGATCGGAATATCGCGCGCCTCGGCAGACTCCTCCATGCGTTCAGACGCTTCCGCGAGGAGAGCACTGAGCGCCACCGATTCGCGCACCGGCGTCTCCTGCGCCTCGATGATCGTGAGGTCGAGAAGATCGTCGATCGTGTGGCCGAGTCGGTCCGCTTCGCGGACCATCCGAGCGGCGAGCTGTCGCGTGACGTCGTCGACGTCGCCGTCGAGAACTGTTTCAGCGAGAAGTCCGAGGGCGCCGATGGGTGTCTTCAACTCGTGGCTCACATTGGCGACGAAGTCACGCCGCACACTCTCCAGGCGCCGCGATTCCGAGACGTCGCTGACGAAGGCTGCGGCACCGATGACCGAGAGACGGTCGGTGAGAGGGAATGTCATGACACGGATGACCTGCCGGGGTGGCCCGAACATCTGGAGTTCCCGCTCGACCGCCTCGCCCTCCAGCGCCCGCTCCAACAGCTCGGTCACCACCTCGTCCACACTGGCCTCCGCATGGTGGATGCCGGCCAGGTGCACCGCCTCGGCGTTCCGGAGGACGGTCCGCCCTGCGGCGTCGATGACGACGATGCCCGAGTCGTGTTCGCGCATCGTCAGTGCCAGGCGGTTGAGTTCCGACTCGAGGTCGACCCGCCGGTCACGCTCGACCGAGGCAAGGTCCTCGAGCTCCTCGAGGGCGCGGGAGACCGAGGTTGCACCTCCAGGCGAGCGCGTCTCACCGAACAGCCGCGTCACCCCCACGAGGCGGTGGCGGATGCGGCGGAACTCCCACGCGAGGCCACCGAGCGCGATCAGCAGAACGACGACCACGACGGCAAGAACAAGGGTCACGGCATCCATTGTGCCCCGATCTCCATGCAGCCGACGACGCCGGCGGAATCAGCCGAACGTGCCGTTGACGTATCCCTCGGTACGGGGGTCGACGGGACGGTTGAAGATCACATCCGTCCGGTCGACCTCGACGAGACGTCCGACACGGTTGCCCACCTCGTCGAGTTCGACCGTCATGAACGCCGTGGCGTCCGAAACCCGCGCTGCCTGCTGCATGTTGTGGGTGACGATCACGATCGTGTAGTCGGCCGCGAGCTCACGCATCAGGGTCTCGATGTGGGTCGTAGCGAGCGGATCCAATGCCGAACACGGCTCGTCCATGAGCAGCACGTCGGGTTCCACGGCGAGGCAGCGGGCGATGCACAGGCGCTGCTGCTGGCCACCCGAGAGCGCGAACGCCGACTTGTCGAGGCTGTCTCCGACCTCGTCCCACAGCGCAGCACGCACGAGAGCATGGTGAACGATGTCCTCGAGGCCTTTGCGCACACCGTTGACGCGGGGCCCGAAGGCCACGTTGTCGAAGATCGACTTGGGGAAGGGGTTCGGCTTCTGGAACACCATCCCGATCCGGCGCCGCACTTCGACGGGGTCGACGTCGCCGCCGTAGAGATCCTGGTCGTGGTACCGCACCACTCCTGACACCTTCGCACCCGGAATGAGATCGTTCATCCGGTTCAGTGACCGCAGGAGTGTGCTCTTCCCACAACCCGACGGGCCGATGAGCGCTGTGATGCGCTGACGGGGCACCGAGAGCCGGACGTCGCGCACGGCCGGCACGCCGTCGTAGGTGACCACTAGGCCCTCGATGTCGAACACGGAGTCGGTCAGGACGTCGATGTCGCGCGTGGGAACGTTGGGGCGGACGGCGAGCTCGGTCACGCGGGACTCCTCGGTGCGGTCAGCCGGACGGGGTATCTCACCGGCGAAGCGTAGGAAAGGGGTCTGGACCCGTTCTGGCGGGGCGGTGACACGAAGGTGAACAACGGGTGAACACCTCCCGGGCCCGACGCGGCCGAGACCCGCTCGGACCACGTACCCGTTTACGCTGGCCGCACCCGGCCCCCGCCCGATACCGCCGCTCCAAGGCTCGCGTGCCACCCGACGACTCCACCCTCCAGGCGACCGAGCAGCGACACCGCACGTGGCCGCGCGCGTTGCTCGTTCTCGGGCTTCTCTACCTCTTCCTCGTCGGCGTGTCGACGATCGAGGGCGGTATCAACGCCCTGGGGGCCGAGACCCAGGCGAAGCTCTTCCAGAACGTCACGAATCCTCTCGCCGGCTTGTTCGTGGGAATCCTGGGTACCGTTCTCGTGCAGTCGTCGTCGGTGTCGACCTCCACCATCGTCGGCCTCGTCGCTACGGGCGTGCTGCCTGTCGACACGGCCGTGCCGATGGTGATGGGCGCCAATATCGGCACGACGGTCACGAACACGCTGGCGTCGCTCGGCCATGTGCGTCGGACCGAGGAGTTCCGCCGCGCGTTCGCCGCCGCGACGGTGCACGACATGTTCAACGTGCTGGCCGTGGCCGTCCTGCTTCCCTTGGAGTTGGCGACCGGGTTCCTCGCCTCCACCGCCTCGTGGTTGGCGGACCTGATCGCCGGATCGCGGGGGGCGAAGTTCGACAGCCCGATCAATCAGGCGGTAAAGGAGCCGGTCGGCTGGATCGAGGACATCCTCGCGTCGCTGGGCCTGCACGGCAACGTGCTCGGGGCGGTCACGGTCCTCGTCGGGCTCGCCCTCATCTTCGTCGCCTTGTTCTTCATCGCGCGCAACATGCGCGAACTCGTGGCCGAACGGGTGGAGCGATCGTTCAACCGGCTTCTCGGGCATTCCAGCGGCATCATTGCGATGACACTCGGACTCGTCGTGACCATGACGGTGCAGTCGTCGAGCATCACCACGTCGATCCTGATTCCCCTGGCGGCGTCGGGGATTCTGACGCTCGAGAACGCCTATCCCGTCACGCTCGGTGCGAACGTGGGGACCACGATCACGGCACTCCTGGCCGCATTGGCCACGGACAGCCCTGAGGCGCTGACGATCGCGCTCGTCCACACCTTGTTCAACGTCTCGGCGATCATTCTGTTCTACCCGGTGCCGTTCCTCCGCGAAATTCCCATGCGCCTGGCCCGGGGGCTGGCGAACCTCGCCGTGACGAACCGGGTCGCCGTGGTTGCCTACGTCGGCGGCCTGTTCCTTGTCGTGCCACTTGTTGGCATACTGATCCTCAAGTAAGGAGAACACGGGTGAGCGAAACATGGTGATGGAGTTCTTCCGCAAGTCCGACAGTGGCGGGCTGGAGCGGATCGAACAGCAGATCATCCGCATGCTCGTCGACACGCGCCACGAGTTCGACGAGGCGATGAGCTCTCTCGTGGGCGGCGCGGACCCCACGGTTCTCGGTCCCGACATCCGGGTCACCGACGGGCGTATCAACGCCTCCGAGCGGGAGATCCGTCGTGAGCTCGTCGTTCACGCGAGCGTGCAGGGCGCTGAAGACGTCTCCACGATCCTCGCCTACATGATCGTGATCAAGAAGATCGAACGCATCGGCGACAACGCCAAGAACATCTTCGACCTCGCGGCCGAGGGGGTCCGCCTCGAGGACGCGCCCGACATCGACGCACACATCCGGTTCCGTGACCGACTTTCGGAGATGATCGCCGCGACGGCCGAGATCTTCGGAGCGCGAGATCAGGACAGGGCAGCCGAGTTCATCGCGAACGGAGACGAGCTCCGCAAGGAGTTGGACCAACTGGTCGTGGAGCTCATCCATTCGGACGCGCCGGCCTCCGAGGCCGTCCCACGCGCACTCTTGTACCGCTACATGAAGCGCATCGCGGCCAATCTGCTCGGTGTGGTGTCGTCGGTGATCATGCCCGTCGACCAGATCGACTACTTCGATTCGAAGGATCCGCACGGCGCCGGTTGAGCCCCGCCGCCGCCGGTACCTCTCGCCGACAGCACCCTCGCGAGGGAGATCGTTGCCCGACGTTCACTCCCGGTTCACCGTCCGGCGACCGGCGCGTCAGGTCTCGTCCGTAACGTCATCGTCGTCCGGGGCCCGTTGCCCCGGTGGTCCGGCACCGTGCCGGACTTCCTACGAAAGGACGATGACGCGTGCGCACGCACCGAGGGTTCCGATCACTGCTTGTACCTCTGGTTCTCATCCTGGCTCTCGTCGGCGCCGCCTGCAGCAGCGACTCGGAGAGCTCTGACTCCAACTCCGACGGTGGCTCGGGAACCGTGACCGTGTCGGGTTCGTCCACCGTCGAGCCGATCTCGGCGGCCAACGCCGAGAAGTTCGCCGAAGAGAACCCCGATGTCGCGATCAGCGTCGACGGACCCGGAACCGGCGACGGGTTCCAGCTCTTCTGCAACGGTGAGACCGACATCTCCGACGCTTCCCGCCCCATCAAGGACGAGGAGCTCGCCGCCTGCGAGGACAACGGGATCGAGTACGTCGAGTTGAAGGTGGGCATCGACGGTCTGTCAGTCATCACGTCAACCGCAAACGACGCGGTCGACTGTCTCACGTTCGAGGACCTGTACGCGCTCCTCGGACCGGAGTCCGAGGGCATCAACAATTGGAGTGACGCCGACGACCTCGGCGCGGAAGTGGGTGGATCGGGCGATTACCCCGACGCCGATCTCACGGTCACCGCCCCCGGTGAGGAGTCGGGAACCTACGACAGCTTCGTGGAGCTCGCTCTCGAGGGTATCGCCGAAGAGCGCGGTCAGGACCCCGTGGCCCGCGCCGACTACGAGTCGTCGCCGAACGACAACGTCATCATCGAAGGTGTGGCGGGCTCCGATACTTCACTCGGTTGGGTCGGGTACACGTTCGTGGTGGAGAACTCGGACTCGGTGAAGGCTCTCGAGATCGACGGTGGAGACGGATGTGTCGCCCCGACGGACGAGACCATCGCCAATGGCGAGTTTCCACTGGCTCGTGACCTCTACATCTACGTCAACAAGGCGAAGGCGACCAACAACGCGGCCGTGACCGACTACGTCGACTTCTTCATGAGTGAGGCCGGGCGCGCGTCGGTGGCGGACGTCGGATACGTGGATCTCACCGACGAGGATTGGCAGGCGTCCGTGACGGCCTGGGACGGTCGTTGAGCACCGACGCGAGGTCCGACGTCGATCTCCGGGGTGATCCCCGGCGGCACCGCAAGGAGCGCGCGGTCAAGTACGTCCTGTTTTCGGCTGCCGTGCTGACGCTTGCGGTGAGCGCCGCTTTCGTGCTCGCGCTGACCGGCAAGGCTCTGGAGTTCCTCACGAACATCGACCTCGGCCTTCTGTGGTCGAGGGGATGGTTCCCGCGGCGCGGGCTCTTCGACGTGCGGACGCTCGTCGTCGGAACCCTCATGGTCACGGGGATCGCCATGATCGTTGCGACCCCGCTCGGTCTGGCCTCGGCGATCTACCTTTCGGAGTACGCCAGGCCCCGCACGCGTCGGATCCTCAAACCGATCCTCGAGGTCCTGGCGGGGATCCCGAGCATCGTGCTCGGCTTCTTCGCCCTGGAATGGATCTCCCCCAACCTCGTCCAGGCCCTCTTCGGGACGGCGGGCACTTTCAACCTCCTGTCGGCGGGTATCGCGGTCGGCGTGCTCATCACGCCGCTCGTCGCCACGATCTCCGAAGACGCGATGCGTGCGGTCCCTGACACGTTGCGCGAGGCTTCGTACGGTCTCGGGGCACGGAAGGCCACGACGAGCCTACGGGTCGTCTTTCCCGCCGCCATCTCGGGCATCGTGGCGAGTCTCATCCTTGCTGCCTCCCACGCGATCGGCGAAACGATGGTTGTGTTCATCGCGGCGGCCGCCTCGGGCGGTTCGCTCTACACGGTCAATCCGCTCGAAGCCGGTCAGACCATGGCGACCGCCATCGCCTCCCTCGCCACGGGCAGCGACCAGGTGGCCGCCGGTGGAGGCCAGGATGCAGGCCAGGCCTTCAACAGTCTCTACTTCGTCGGTCTGCTGCTGTTCGCCTTCACACTCGGTCTGAACATGGTCGGAGCCCGATTCGTGCGCAGGATCCGGGAGGCGTACTGATGGCCGGTCCGACGAAGACGACCCCGAAGGCGGTCACGAAGACCGAGACCGCGACCGAGATTCCCGATCACCACATCAGGCGCCGCAAGCTCGACATCGCGGGAATCGCCTTCCAACTCGCCCTCATCGCCTCGTTGTTGGCGTGCTTCGCCTTCCTGATGATCCTGATCGTCGACATGGTCAAAGACGGTGCGCCGGTCTTCGCCGAGCGCGGCACCAGCTTCCTCACCAGCGACTTGTCGCGCGATCCCGCGCAGACGGGTGTGTGGCAGGGCATCAAGGGATCGCTCGTCCTCGGGATCGTCACCCTGGTCGTGGCGATCCCGCTCGGTGTGGCGTGCGCGGTGTATCTCGAGGAGTACGCGCCCGACAACCGATTCACACGATTCATCAACCTGAACATCCGAAACCTGGCAGGCGTACCGTCCGTCGTCTACGGAATCCTCGGCCTGATCATCTTCGTGCAGTGGTTCGAGGGGTTCACCGGGGGGCGAAGCGTCATCGCCGGCGGTCTCACGCTGTCGGTCCTGGTTCTCCCGATCGTCGTCATCACCTCCGCTGAGGCGATCCGCGCTGTGCCGCAGTCGCTCCGCGAAGGTGGCTTCGGTGTCGGTGCCACCCGCTGGGACGTGACCCGTCGCCTCGTGCTCCCCGACGCCTCACCGGGGATCCTCACCGGGCTGATCCTGTCCCTGTCGCGGGCCATCGGCGAGACAGCGCCTCTGCTCCTCGTGGGCGCTGTTGCATCCAACTTCTTCACCTCGGGCAACGCCGGCTATCTCGAGCAGCTCCAAGGTACCTACACCGCTCTGCCCGTGACGGTGCTGACGTGGGCCCGTCAGCCGCAGGCGGAGTTCCGTGAGCTCACCTCGGCGGCGATTGTCGTGCTGCTCGGCATCACGCTGCTCGCCAATCTGGCGGCGATTCTCCTGCGGAACCGCTACCAGAAGAAGCGCTGACGTCCGATGCCGCGCGTCCTGTCTTTGACGTCTCAGGCGTCGGTGGCCGCCGAGCCGGAATCAGCTTCGGCGGGTGCCGCTTCCGTGACCGGGGCTTCCGGTGCTCCGGCGTCAGGCGCCGCGGTCCCGCTCTTCGATGTCGACTCCGTCTGTTCGTCCAGGCCGAGGTCCCACTCGATGACGAGGCGCTCCCGTTCAGCGTCGCGGTCGACGCGGGCGCGGTTGCGGTGGAACTGCGGGTCGTGTGGGGGGAGAAGCTGGAGCCGCGCCATCGCCCTCTGGCGGAACGCGTCGATCAACGATCGGTCGCCGATGACGTCGTGGACCTCCCAGTGCGGGGCGACCGGACCGAGATACACGACCTTGACGTGTCCCTGAGGAGGAAGCGGTTCCTCCTCAGGGACGGTGTCGCTGGTGGTGTTGCTGGTGGTACTGCCGGGTGTGCTTCCGTCGACCATGGCGCCGAGACTAACCGGCGCGGGTCCCCAGAACTGCGCTGAGCGTGACCGTGTCTCCACCACGGTCGACCACGATCTCGATCTCGTCGCCGGGTTCACGGGCACGGACCGCTGTGGCGACGTCGACGTTGCGCTCGATGGCGGTTCCGTCGACCTCGAGAATCACATCACCTTCCTGCACACCTGCCTGGTCTGCGGGGGAGCCGTCCTCCACCTGGGCGACGAGCGCCCCGGCGTCGACCGACAGGTTCTCGGACGCGGCGACCTCCTCGGTGACACTCAACGTGTTCACTCCGAGAAACGTTCCCTTGCGAAGGGTCTCGATGACCGGCTTGGCCTGCTCGATGGCGATGGCGAAGCCCACACCCTGGGCGAAGGACGGGTCGGCGATGGCCGTGTTGATTCCGACGACCTGTCCCTGCGAATTGAGCAACGGTCCTCCGGAGTTACCCCGGTTGATGGCGGCGTCGGTCTGGATCGTGCTCTCGAGCGCTGCACCGTCACCCGTGTCGATCGCCCGGCCCACGGCCGAGACGATCCCCGTGGTGACTGTGGGCTCACCTTCAAGTCCGAGGGCATTTCCTATGGCGACGACCTCGTCGCCGACAGTCAGAGCGTCGGAGTTCCCGAGCTCGACCACCGGTAGCCCGGTCGCGTCGACGTCGAGAACCGCCAGGTCGTTGTCGGTGTCGGTGCCGACCACGCTGGCCTCGCGGGTCTCGCCGTCGTCGAAGTCGATCTCGACGGTGTCGGCGCCCGCCACGACGTGCGCATTCGTGACGATGATGCCGTCCTCGCTGACGATGAACCCGGAACCCTCACCTTCGCCGCCAGAACCGTTTCCGGTATCGCCGATCGTGGAACGCACGGTGACGACGGCGGGCTTCACGCGGGTGAGGACGTCCTGGATGTCGAGCTGGTCGCCCTCCTCGAAGGCCGTGTTCTGCGCCGGCGTGCTCGACGATGATGCGGCGGAGACGCCGGCGTCGTCGTCGTTCAGGTAGACGAGGCCGCCTGCGACGAGCGCGCCGACGACCGCACCCACGACGGAACCAGCGAGAAACTTCTTGAAGCCGCCCCCGCCGCCGGTCGGGACATCGCTCGGCGTGGGCGCCACCGGAGGTGTCCCCGAGCCGCCGTAGCCGGCCACTGCATTGTCGACTGCACTGCCGACCATCGTGTCGCCGGTGGGTGGCTCGGTCACGGGTGGTCCGGCGGCCACGGTCGGATCGCCATCGGTTGCACTCCATGTGCCACCCACGTCGGTGTTGTCGACGGTGTTGTCGGGGTCGGACGCCGCTGCTGCTCCCGCGCCGCTCCACGCCGACCAGGGCTGGTCGCCCGAGCTGGGGGGAGTGGGCGGCGGTGGTGTGCTCGGGGTGTCGGGTCGCGTCCCGGGGCCCTCCGGTGGTGTGTCGGGCGCCGGGTACGGGTTCGTGGGGTCGTCGGTCATGTTTCCTCCAGGTCGGGGGAGCGATCGTGGGTTGCAGTGGGTGGAGTCATGGGGTGAAACGGTGCCGCCACCCCGATCGTTCCGGGAAACTCCGCTTCCACCGAGTTCTTCGGAAACGTTCAGGTTTCCTCCTTCGGCGTGTTTCTCCAGAATACGGGAACGAGGGACGCCTGCGGAACGTTGAAACAACCAGTCGGAGTCTTCAGACGCCGCGCACGTCACCAGAGGCGAGAGCCATGAGCGCCAGCGACTTTCCACCCCTTGCAGAGCGTGAGCAGCCGTGGATGCGCCACGGCCTCTGCCGCGGATACGAGCCGTCGGTGTTCTTCCCTTCCGACGGTGCCGGCGTTGAGAACGCCCGACGGATCTGTGCCGAGTGCCCGGTCGCGTCGGAGTGCCTGGAATACGCCCTCGACTACCGCATCGATCACGGCGTCTGGGGCGGGGTCTCCGAGCGCGGACGCCGCCGCCTGCTGCGCACTTCTAGAACAGGCTGAAGGGCGAGATGACGAAGCGGACCACGCGGCCGAACAGTGCCGGCGGGTTCTCGAAGTCATCGACCACTGCGTCGAGCTCACTGCCGGGAGCGTCGGTCACGACCGTGTAGACGGTGTCGTCCATCTCCCACACGGCGACGGTTCCGCTCGGGCCGATCCACAGGCGCGCGTCGTGGCCGTCGAACTCAGTCTCGTCGCTGCCCGCAGGGAGGTGTTCCCAATCGACCGTGCCTGCTCGCTGGAACACCGACAGCCCGAAGACTCCATCGGAGTAGTACCGCTGCACCGTCCCGTCGGTGAGCGTGTAGCTGCCCTGGAGGGCCCAGCCGTCGCCGACGGTGTCGGGAGCCGGAAGATGGCCGTCGGGCGCCACCTGCGCATCGGTGACAGGGGAGTCATCAGGGTGTTCCGGGCTCGCGCCATCGGCGATGTCGTCGACGCTTCGAATCGACACCACACGCACCGCCCGACCCTGGTCGTCGAATTGCTCGCGTCGCAGGAGAATCCCGGTGTCCTCGTCGATGAAGCGCCGCTCGCGCAGCACGTGGGTGCCGGTGGAGCTGACCTCGACGACCTGGGTCTCGCGCCCGGCTACCGCCGTCGTGGCGATGGACAGGTCGTACTTCTCGCTCGGCGCCGGAGCGTCGGGAATGTCGCTCTCGCTCCAGAGCGTCTGCCACTCGTCGTCATCGAGTACGTAGCGACCGCTCTCGTCGCTGACGACGGTACGGGTGCCGAGGATCTCGACGACGCCGTCGACGGATCGAACCGGCATCTCCTCGGAGTGGTAGCTCGAGCCGTCGTACCACTGGATCGAAAGATGACCGCTGAAGTCGTGGTGGGACGCGGCGTCGCGTGCCTCCGCAAGTATCTCGTCGCCCGGATCGGGTTCGTCGCCCGCGGCGAACGGAAGACCCAGAGCCATCAAGGTGATGACAAGGAGACCTGCTCCGACGACGCGCCCCCGGTGATGTCGAGCGGGTGGCGATCCGTGCAGCCACATCGGCTGCGGCGTGCCGCTCACGGCCCGAGCCCGGCTCGAACGCCGACGGGAACGAGTTCGGACACGGGATCCGACGACATTGACCGGCGCGCCGCGGCGGAGTCGGCGAGCTCCTCCAGTGGAGGGTTGGCCGGATCGGGTGTGTCGGTGCCGGGAACGACGAACAGCGCCAGGGCCGCCGCTACCGCCGCGCCCGCGGCCACCCACCGGGCGGTGCGTGAACGAAACAGTGACACAGGAGCTGAGCTGTCTTCGGACACGCTGTCTTCGGACACGCTCTCTCGAGAAACGCCCTCGACGATCGTGTCCCACACGCCGGGAGGTGCTTCACGGACAGGAAGCTCGCGCAGCATCGAGCGGACAGCGCTGATGTCGGCGAGGGTCGCGGCCCATCCGGGGTCGTTGCGGACAGCGCCCTCCACCCGATCGATCTCGGGTTCGCTGAGCTCGCCATCGAGGTAGGCGGAGAGCATCTCCTCGGTCATGGCGCCAGAACCGTGCTCGTCGAGGGGACTCATGGGACGTCCGGTCCGGCGAGCTCGGTGCGCAGGAGTTTGCGGCCACGGTGGATGCGCGAACGGACCGTGCCGACCGGCACGCCGGTGGAAACGGAGATCTCCTCGTAGGGCAGACCCACAACGTCGCACAGGACCACGGCGGTGCGGAACTCCTCGGAAAGCGTTGACAACGCCCCCTGGACGTCGTCGGAGAAGCCGGTGGAGACCTCGTCGGCCGCAGGGGAGGGGGAACAACGAGATCGGGGTCGTCGGGCAGTGCGTCGGCGGGACGCCGTTTCCGCCGTCTGATCTCATCGAGAAACGTGTTCGTCACGATCCGCGCCAACCATCCTTCCAACGACCCGGGCTCGTAGTTCTCCAGGCCCCGACGAATTCGTATCAGGGACTCCTGAACCACGTCCTGGGCGTCTGCATCGTTCCCCGCCAGGCGGAAAGCCACGTTGTAGAGAAACCGCCCGTGATCACGGGCGACCTCCTCCCAGGTGGGTACACCGCCTGTCGTCACGGGACCGGTGTCTATGAGAAACGACGGCATGGGGTGGTTTGGTTCCCCGCGTCGGGTCCGGCGTGCGCGGCGGCGCGTCGCATCGTGCGCGCCGACGAGATGGGCGGAGGGCAGGTCGGGGGGAGCGAGGTGGGCGACGTCGTGCGGCGCCGGCCCCGGGGACTCAGGTGGAGGTCTGGTCCTCGTCCTGGTCCTCGTCGTCGTCGTCCTTCGCGCCTTCCTTCAGGCCCTGCTTGAACTCCTTTTGGGCCTGGCCGACCGAACGGGCGAGTTTCGGGAGTTGGCTCGCCCCGAAGACGAGAACGACGACGAGCGCCACGATGAGGAGCTCGGGCATACCGAGGTTCATGGGTCGTGCCTTTCCGAAGGCGGTCTGCCTCCACGTTACCCGTCGGAGTCACCGTGCAGGACTCCGCGGCAGGTGTCGGCGAGGATCTCCACGTCGTCAGGGGACGTGACCGAGAACGGCAGCGGCCCGGCACCGAGGATGAGGGTCTCCACGCCGAGCCCTTTCCACGTGGCGATCTGCTCCTGAACCTGTTCGACGGTTCCCACCAGGCGACCCTGCCGGTACTCGTCGAGACCGACCTCGCCGAGGACTCCGGGGGGATAGGCGTCGCGCATCCGCTCGTAGCGCCGCTCGAGGTCGTGCTGGTCCTCCCCGACGAGCGCGTAGAGGCCCAGGCTTCGCCAAACTGTCGCCGGATCACGATCCACGGCCTCGCACGCCTGGCCGAGGACCCTGAGCCGCTCTGCATAGTTCTCGGGGGTCCACACCCAACACGTGTTCCATCCGTCCGCGAGCTCCGCGGCGAGTGCGAGCAGACGGTCACCTTTGCCGCCCACGAAGACGGGAGGTGTGGGTTGCTGGATCGCCGGCGGGAGATTCACCGCGCCCTGCGCCACGTGGTACTTCCCCTCGAACGACAGGGGGCCTCCACCGAGGAGACCGCGCACGACCTCCACCGCTTCGCGCAGCCGCGCGAGGCGCACACCCGGGCTCGGCATCGACGTCCCCACCGCCGCGTACTCGGGCTCGTACCAGCCCGCGCCCAGACCCACGTCGAGCCGACCGCCCGACACCTGGTCGAGGGACGCGAGGTTCTTGGCCAGAACGGTGGCGGAACGCAGTGCCTCGAGGAGTACGAGAGTTCCGAGCCTGACGCGGGGAACCTCGCGCGCCAGCGCCGCGAGTGTGACGATCGGATCGAACACGCCCCGCGGTTCGTCGGAACCGCCGTACTTGGCGATGTCGAGGAACAGATGGTCCGAGCACCACAGTGAGTCGAAGCCGACGCGCTCCGCGAGCAGGGCGTGCTCGACGATCGTGTCGAAGGTGAGGGGGTCGCGTCCCGGCACCGAGTAGTCGTACTGGGGCAGAGCGAGGCCGATACGCATCCCGTCAGGCTACGGGCGGGCGTCGATCGTGTGCGGACCGGGTCATCGTGTCCGGGTCCTAGGGTGAGCACATGGGTGTGATCTACGAGTGCGTTCCCAACGTGTCGGAGGGTCGCGACCGGGCCGCGATCGACGCGCTCGCTACCGCCTGCGG
Source organism: uncultured Actinomycetes bacterium (assembly GCA_963704035.1). Classification (GTDB taxonomy): domain Bacteria; phylum Actinomycetota; class Acidimicrobiia; order IMCC26256; family JAOSJL01; genus JAOSJL01. The sequence goes on from CAVPGR010000004.1 coordinate 1,511,298, forward strand.
CGGTGCCCTGCTCGACGTGCACAGTGACCCCGACCATCACCGCAGCGTCTTCACCCTGGCCGATCCCGACCCGGTCGTGGTCGAGAAGGCCATGCAGGCATTGGCCGCTGCCGCCGTCGCACGCCTCGACATCGGCACCCACGCAGGGGTTCACCCGCGCCTCGGCGTACTCGACGTCGTGCCGTTCGTGGCGCTCGGCGGAGGATCAACAGACAGAGAAGTCGCGGCGGGCTTCGCTCGGCGGTTCGCGGACTGGGCGGGCACGGAACTCGATTTGCCGTGTTTCCTCTACGGCGACGTCGACACTCTGGGACGGACTCTCCCCGACGTGCGTCGTGAGGCGTTCAGCGCGCGGTGGCCCGATCACGGGCCGATGGGGCCTCACCCGACGGCGGGCGCCGCGGCCGTCGGCGCCCGCCCGCCCCTCATCGCTCTCAACTGCGTCCTCGACGTGGACGACCTGGCCGTGGCTCGGCGTATCGCATCAGAAGTGAGGGGTCGCGACGGAGGTCTCGAAGGAGTGCGGGCCCTCGGGCTCCGTCTGCCGTCGACGGGTGAGATCCAGGTGTCGATGAACCTGGTGGACCTGCCGGTGACCGGACTACTCGCCGCGAGCGACACGGTGGAGCAGTCGGCGCGTGCCGTGGGGCGAGTGTCGTCTCGGTCGAGTTCGTGGGCCTCGTGCCGGCCGCGGAGTTCGAACGCTGCCCGCCTGCGTGGCGTGAGCAGCACGCTCTGACCCGCGACCAGACCGTCGAGGACAGGCTGGATGGCCGGGATCGTCCTGGGTAGACCGGTCGGGGGTAGCCCGACGGTCGGCCTCAGGCGCCCGTGGCAGGGATGAGGCCGCGCCGGGCCATGGCCCGCTGACGGCGGAGTCGCCGTCGCTCACGCTCGGAGAGACCGCCCCAGATTCCGAACTTCTCTCCGTTGCTCAGGGCGTACTCGAGGCAGTCGAAGCGCACCTCGCAGCCCGCGCACACGCCCTTGGCCTCTTTGGTGGAGGCTCCCCGCTCGGGGAAGAAGAGGTCGGGATCGACCCCCAGGCAGTTCGCCTGTTCCTGCCAATGCTTGTCGTCGCCGCTCAACAGCGCGGCATTGATGGACCCGTCCGGTAGGAGTTCCTGCACCGGTGTTCCCCCTGCTCCCGGCGTCGTCCGCCCGGTCCGGCTCATGGCCGGACGCCCCCCGACGCTCCTGCCGGCGTGCCGTGCGACACGCCTGTAATTACATTCGTGTCATCTTGGACCCGAAGTGGTGGCGCTGCAAGGAGAAATCCCCGTAGCCACGGGAAAGTTCTGCCTAAACGGGACAAAAGTGCCCAGGTCGGTGGCCCAACGACCGCGCAGCGTCGCTCAGGCTGGTTCGCCGGCTGCTTGCCCAGTCCGATTGTCCAGTCCGGGCTCAGTCCCAGCCGCTGTTGGCGCCGCCCACCATCTCGAGCGGCCCGACGGGCCAGTTGAAGCAGTCACGCAGGAGTGTGTCGACCGCTTCGGGATCAGCCACGCCCTCCCGGACCACCTGCTGGGCCTCGCGGATGGCCGCGAAGTACACACGGTTCGCCACGTAGCCCCAGCTGGTCGGGGAATCGGCCACGACGACGGGGTTCTTGCCGCAGCGCGTGGCCACGTCGACGACCGCGGCCACGGTCTCATCGGTCGTGTCGGGGCCGCGCACCACTTCGGCGAGCTTCATCACCGGCGCGGGAGATGCCCAGTGCCACGTGAGGACCTGCCCGCTCCGCTCGGTGGCGGCGGCAATCGCCGCCACGGGGAATCCCGATGAGTTCGAGGCCAGGATCGTGGCAGGTGGAGCCGCCGCGTCGAGGTCGCGAAACACCTTGATCTTCAGGTCGATCCGCTCCGGAACCGCTTCCACCACGAGATCGGCGGCGGCGGCCTCTTCGAAGGAGTCGGTGAAGCGCAGTCGCTCCTTGGCGGCCGCGCCCTCCTCGGGGGTCAGCTTCTCGCGTTCGACGCCGCGGTCGATGCCGTAGCGGCCCGTCGTGGTGTGCTCGCGGGCCCGCTCGACGGCGTCGGCGTCGGGGTCATAGCACACCGTGTCGAAGCCGCCGGTTGCCGCCACCTGGGCGATACCGCTTCCCATGACGCCGGCACCCAGTACCCCGATATTCGTGATCTCCATGTCTCCTCCTGTGTCGGTGTCGCGGTCCGCTCCCGTGTCGGGTCCGCCGGCTTCGGTCGGGGCCTTCGGTCAGTCGGGAGCGTCGAGATCTGGCAGGTCGATGCGCGCGAGCCACAGACCCGGTGCTTCCAGTTCGCTGTGGGTGGGCGATCGGTCCGGACGCTCCCAGAGGCGGTGGAGGCCGTCGGTGCCGGCCCGCTCGACAACCCCGCGGCAGAAGGACTCGCCGCGTTCGTAGTCGGCACGGTTCAGCCCCAGCCCGAGGAGGCGCTCGATGAAACGTTCGGCCTCCCCGCGCTCCACGCGGTGACGCCGCATGGCCTCCTGGATCTGTGCGAACGACGGGATGAGCGGCGCTCCGATCGACTCGATGACCAGATCGGCGTATCCCTCGAGCACCCCGGTGAAGTCGGACAAACGCGCGAGCGTTTCGCCCTGGGCCGGTGTGCGCATCGCGTCGAGCAGTCGTTCCGGGTCGCCGAGAGCCGAGCCGATCGTGGAGGGGTCGGTGGGGTCGAGCCCCGAGATGTCGATGACGCTCTCCATCGCGTCGGGGTCCATCCGGTAGCCCGACACGAACTCGTTCGCGAGCTCGATGAGGTGCGACCGCACCCACGGGACACTGCGAGTCGCCGCGTGCGCGACCTCGTGGAGAGCAACATAGAAGCGAAGGTCGTCACGTGGCAGTGACCAGTCGCTCTCGAACGCATCGAGGTTCGGGACGACGAACAGAAGTTTCGGCTCGCCGGTTACCGGAAGGGGAAGGTCATACTGACCGAACGCGTGGGTGGCTAGGTGTCCGATCATCGATCCGGCCTGCACGCCCAGGAGCGCCGGAGCGATCATCTCGAGCATCTCTCCGAGCTGCCCTGTGTTCAGAGCTTCGGGTGGAAGCCCCAAGGCGCCGAGTTGCTTGGCCAGCTCGGGGTCCAGGGCGTCGGTGTCGAACGCCGGATCCTCTCCCACTCCTTCTTCGTCGCTGCGGGCAGAACCGATTCCGAAGCCGTCACGCGTCAGCGTCGCGGCGAGAGTCTCGAGAACCGGGCGCAGGGTGTCGAGATGCAGGCGTGCCCAGCGACGCGGCCCGACCGCGAGAGTCCCCGTACCGATAGCGGCGGAGAGACCCGTCTCGGCGACCACGGCCGTCTGTGCCGCCATCGCGAGGTCGGAGAACTGTCGGGCGTCGTCGACCGCGACCGGTTCCTCCTCGGTGGGTGTGGTCTCCCCGGTGGTCGTGAAGTCGGCCACCTCGCGGGCGACCTCCCAGTTCACCGGCCCGCTGCCTCCGCTGCCCAGCAGGCCAAAGAGCCGTGAGAGATCGAAGCCGGGGCCGAAGGGTGATGATCCGGGTTGTGGCTCGTCGCTCACGCGGCCAGTCTAGAGATCGTGCGAAATGGATCTGGGGGCGGCCGTGCCGTCGCGATCACCGGGGCTTCCGGCTACGTGGGGCAGCGGCTTCTCGCCCACCTCGACCGATCTGCCGGTGTCGGACGTCTCGTGGGTCTCGACATGCGCGATCCCGAGCGTCGTGTCCGACATCTCGATTTCCACCGGGTCGACATCGCCCACGCCGAGCTGAAGCCACTCCTCGAGGGCGTCGACGTTGTCGTGCACCTCGCCGCGATCCACGATCCGATCCCCGATGTGGCTCTGATGGCCCGCGTGAACGTCGAGGCGACGCGGCGGGTCCTCGATGCCTCCGCGGCCGTCGGCGTCAGACGGTTCGTGCTCATGTCGAGCGCGACGGTCTACGGCGCCTGGACCAACAATCCGATTCCTCTCACCGAAGACGCGCCGCTACGACCCAATCCCGAGTTTCTCCCCGCGGTCCAGTCGGCAGAGGTCGAGCGCCTCCTGTCGGAGTGGAGCGAACAACACCCGGGCGTCGACATCGTGACTCTGCGCCCGGCTCCGGTGCTCGGCGCGGGGGCGGGTCACCTCATGGCCAGGGTGCTGGCGGGTGCACACGTCGGCGTGCGTGGTGCGTCGGCACCGGTGCAGTGCGCACACGTCGACGACGTGGCCGACGCTCTGGCGAGGGCGTGCACCACGGCTATGTCCGGTGTGTACAACGTGGCCTCGGACGGCTGGCTGGATCCCGACGACGCCGCGGCATTGCGTACGCCGCGGTTTCGCCCGTCGCTTCCTGAAGGTGTCGTGCAGCGACTGCTCGCGGTCGGGTGGATCTCGGGTCTGGGCGACGTGCCCCCGGGTGTCGTACCGCTCGTCACACACCCGTGGGTCGTGGCCAACGACCGGTTGCGTGCCACCGGCTGGAAGCCGCAGGCATCCAACGAGGAGTCGCTGATGGCGACGGCAGATTCGCTGTCGACGCCTCCCGTGTGGCCGTGGCTGGCTGCCGGCGCCGCAGGCGTGGCACTTCTGATTCTGGGTGAGGAAACGGTTCGGCGGTACCGCCGCCGCACGCGATGAACTGACCCGTGATGATTCGGCAGGTCAGGTGGAAGCCGCTACGAGGTGCTCGGCCGACCACGCGTCCCACTCGTCGGTGAAGTAGCGGACCCGGGTCTTCTTGTACTCCTTCACGGACCACAGCACGTCGTACTCGCTCACGCCGGTCTCGTCCCGGATGGCGGCGATCGTGTCTTCGCACGCCTGCGCGTTTCGCCCGTGCACCATTGTGAACACCGAGTAGGGCCAGTCGTCGTAGGTCGGTCTCTTGTAGCAGTGACTCACGGCGGCGAACTCCGCCATCCGCGGCCCGAGTGTCTCCAGATCCTCCGGTGGAACAGCCCACACGCCCATCGCGTTCGCCTTGAACCCGGCGGTGCGGTGGTTCATCACGGCGGCGAAGCGACGCATCAGCTTTCGCTCCTCGAACGATCGGAGGAGGTCGAGAACCGTCTCCTCGTCGCAGCCGATCACCTCGCCATGTGCCGCAAACGGACGCTCGACGAGCGGGAGGTCGTACTGCACAGTGCTGATCGTCGCCATCTCGAGATCGCTGAGCTCGGGAGTGTCCATCACTTCGTTCCGCTCGGGCCGCTCGTGCGCGAGGACCTCGGACTTGGCATTCGCGGCGGTCTCGCCCGTCATGTCGAGCTTCACGCCGATCTTGTAGAGCTTGAGAGTCGGGAGAAGCCGCGTCGCCGACGAACCCGACAGTGCGTGGAGCACGTCGACGTGGTCACTCAGTTCGTCGCCGGGTGGGACAGCGATCGTGTACCAGAGGTTGTAGTGGTGATTGCGCTTGTAGTTGTGGCTCACGCCGGGGTGGGCCGAAATGTGTGCCGCCGCCTCGTCGATGCGGTCGGCGTCGATCCGGGCCGCGACGAGTGAGGAGCCGTACCCGAGGGCGCGCGTGTCGAAGATGGCGGAGAGTTGGCGAAGCACGCCGGCTTCCTTGACGTCAGCGACGCGCTGTCGGACGTCGGCCTCGCTGATACCGAGCCGCTCCCCGAGCTCGGCGAACGGACGCGGGACGAGCGGGAAGTCCCATTGCACCGCGTTGAGCAGCTCACGGTCGAGTTCCTCGAGTTCGGGCATGGCTCCTATGGTGCCGGGGACTCCCGTGCCGGACAAGTCAGGGCCGCTCAGCGGTGAGGACGGTCACCGTGTGATCGTCGCCGCTCCGGTCGTCGCCCGCAATCGTCACCGTCACCTCCGACCCCGGGGCATGGTGGACGACCTCGGCAGCCAGCTCCTCCACGCCCTCCAGGGGATCGTCGCCCATGTCGGTGATCCGGTCGCCGGGTCTGATCCCGGCCCGGTCCGCGGGGCTCCCGTCGGCCACCTCCACGACCTCGACGCCACCCGACGAAGCGTCGCGGCCGATCAGGCCGATCCAGCCCGGGATGACCGCACCCCACTCGCGAAGCTGGTCGACGGTGTCGGCCAGGAGAGGCGCGGGGGTCGCTGACCCGGAGGGGTACTTGTCGCGGCTGTCGGTCACGACGCCGACGAGCCGGCCGTCGGTGTTCACGACGGCGCCACCGACGGGATGCCCGTCAGGGGTCACCGTCAGCTCCATCATGCCGGGGTGTGTGTCCGTGCCCGCGGTGACGACAGTGTCCAGAGCCGCCGCCGACGCCGTGCTCACGGGAAGCGTGCCGTCGGCAGTGGCGCCCACGACGATCAGAGTGTCGCCCGGTTCGACGATCGCGCCACGGTCGAGCAGAAGTGACGGCAACGGCGGTCCGGTGAACCGGAGCAGCGCCAGGTCCGTGGCGGGATCCACTCCCACGACCGATGCGGTGCGAGTGGCGCGACCGGCGGGCACGACAACGATCTCGTCGGCGCCGTGTACGGCGTCGTAGCTCGTGACCACGTCGCTCGACAATTCCCCGCCGCCGTCCTCTGTGCGTCGCACGACGACACCGGCCACGGTTCGGGCCGTGTCGCCCGTGGCCGCCCGGACGCCCACGACACTCGGCGACACCTCCGATGCCAGAGCGGCCGAGACTTCGCTGGTCGCCGCGGTGGAGGACGGTTCCGCCGCCGGTCCGCCGTCATCGAAGAGGGCCACGACGCCCAACGTCGCGAGCGATCCGACGGCCGCTGCCAGGACGGGAACGGCCCAGTTGGGGTGTCCGCTGCGCTGCGGACGCGGTGGCGGCGCCGGGGTACGAGCGCCTCCGATCTCGCTCGGGTGTGACCAGACGCGGTCGTGCGGATCGGGTGGCCCGTCGAACGGATCGTGCTCGTCACCTCGATCCGACATGTGCCGGAGTGTAATGACGCACCGGCGTGTTTTGGCCTCGCCCTGTATGCCGCGAGGCTCGCGCGGCTCTGCTCCCTAGAATGACGGTGTGGACGCGCGACCGGGGGACAGTGACTGGATCGGTCTCGTCGACGCGCGCGTCTTCCGGTAGAGGAGGCGACAACGTGGGCCACGACTCCCGGGTCGGGTGCTGTCGTGTCGTTCTTGGGGGTCGTCCGGGACAACTCGGAAGGCCGCCCCGGAGTGACCGGCCTCACCTATGAGGCTTATGTCGACCAGGCCGAAGGTCGGTTGCACCGTGTTGGCGAGATCGTTCGGAACCGGTGGCCCGCGGTGGAACGCATCGTCCTGTTGCATCGTCTCGGCGATCTCACGGTCAGCGAAGTTTCGGTCGCTGTCGTCGTGTCGGCACCTCACCGTCCCGAAGCGTTCGAAGCAGGTCGCTTCGCGATCGACGCGGTCAAGGAAATGGTGCCCATCTGGAAACGTGAGCACTGGTCGCAAGGTTCCGACTGGGCGGAGTGTGGACACGATGTCGTGTCGCCTTCCCCCGAGGCCTCACGCGCCGACACGGTGCACGAGGCGCAGTAGAGATGCCGTTCCTCCTGGTCGCGCTCGTCGTCGTCGTGGTCGGTGTCGTTGTCCTCGTGTTTCGCAACCGCGAGCCTCGATCGATGGAATCCGGAATCGACGCCTACGAGCGTCGGCGCGAGGCGTTGCGTCCGCCCGACTGCGCCGATTCTCTCGACGACCGCGATTCTCTCGACAACAACGTCCTCGATGAAGAAGGTCGCGGCGAAGACGATCTGGACGAAACGCGAGATCGCTGATGGCGCGCGACATTGCGATCGACCTCGGGACGGCGAACACTCTCGTGTACGCCCGCGACCAGGGCATCGTTCTCAACGAGCCCACGGTCATCGCGCTCAACACACGCACGATGGAAGTACTGGCCATGGGCCACGAGGCCTGGCAGATGATCGGGCGGACTCCGGGATACATCCAGGCCGTCCGACCCCTGCGGGGCGGGGCGATCACCGATTTCGAGATCACCCAGCGGATGATCCGCCTGCTGTTCCAGAGGGCGGGGATCTCGCGGCTGAGCCGTGCCCGAGTGCTGATCTGCGTCCCGTCGGCGATCACGCACGTGGAACAACGGGCCGTACTCGAGGCTGCACGCCGAGCAGGCGCGGCGTCCACCTATCTCATCGAGCAGCCCATGGCCGCCGCCATCGGAGCCGAACTGCCGATTCACGAGCCGATGGGGAACATGGTCGTCGACGTCGGCGGCGGTACCTCCGAGGTCGCGGTGATCTCACTCGGTGGTGTCGTGGCTCTCGAGGCGGTCCGTGTGGGTTCGTTCGACATCGACGCGGCGATCGCCACCTTCGTCCGTCGTGAGTTCGGCATCGCGATCGGTGAACGCACCGCAGAGGAGATCAAGCTGGCCATCGGCTCGGCGTATCCGACGCGCGAGGAGTTCAGGGCAGAGGTGCGTGGAAGAGATCTGATGAGCGGGCTGCCCAAGACCGTTGTCCTGTCACCGCTCGACGTCCGTACCGCCATCGAGGAGCAGTTGCGCGCGATCTGCGATGCCGTCATCGGCTGTCTTGCACAGACCCCGCCCGAGCTCGCGCAGGACCTCATCATTCAGGGAATCCACCTCGTCGGTGGCGGCGGGATGTTGCGTGGCCTCGATACGCGCCTCGAGAAGGAGACCAACGTCGACGTACATCTCGTGGACGCACCGCTCGAGTGCGTGGTCCTCGGCGCCGGACGTTGCCTCGAGTCCTTCGATTCTCTGAAGGACCTGTTCATGGCCAAGGCCCGCACCTGACCCAACCGGCTGAATCAATCGGCTGAATCAATCGGCGGCGAGGTCCTCGGCGGCCTGGCGTACCTGCCAGTCGCTGTCGGCGAGCGCCGTCTCGAGTGCGGCGTCGACCGCGGGTCCCTGGAACGGCGCCAGAGCCAGCACGGCACGCCGACGAACAGCGGGACGGTCTCGGCACCCCGCCAGGATCGCGTCGAGGCCCTCGGGGTCGCCGAGCGCCCCGAGAGCGGCAACCGCGGACTCGCGAACGAGACGGCCGCTCTTTTCGTCCCCACTCTCGCGCTCGTCGCCGACCACGATCGCCGACAAGCGTGCGACAGCGCCGACGGCGATCCCCGTCGCTCCGAGTTCTCCGAGAGCCCACGCGGCGACTTCGGCGACGTCTGGGTCTTCGAGCAGTGCCACAACGACGCTCGCGGTATTGGTGTCATCGGCGGCGACAACCGGCGCGAGCTCCGCGACACGGCGGCGGACGCCCGGGTCGACGTCGCTCGCGGCGGTCTCCCACGCGCTGCGCACGGGACGTGACAGGGGATCGAGGCGAGCGAGCGCCGCGAGGGCGGCGGCGCGCACGAGCGGTGACGGATCGGAACGGCAGAGGTCGAGCAGCCGGTTGTCGGCCCGTCGGCGGGGCTGTAGGTCAGTGGCGGTGTCGCTCTGCTGCCGCGCACCCGCCAGACCCAACGCGGCCGCTGCCGCCGCACGTTCGTGAGGGTCCTCGGCCGCGAGTCCGCCACCTGGCACCGGGTCGACGCCTTCCGCGTCGACCCTCGGGGGCTTCACGGCAGCGAACCCTACAGGCCGGACCCCTGAGGCCGATGAGCAACCGCGACGGCGCGACCGACCGCGCCACCAACGATCTTCGCCAAACGAGACCTCCGGGGGGCTCCTAGAATGACCGACGTGACCCGCCCGAGTTCGCCGCACACCTCAGCGCGTCCGAGTACCGCGCGAAACGTCCACGTCGTGCGTCGTCGCGTTCTTCCCCCGATCGCCGGGGCGCTTCTCGCTCTCGGCGTGGCCCTCAGCGCGACCGTGGCGGTCGGCGCCGCAGCAGAACTCGAGCCCGTGGTCGTCGAGGCAAGTGCACAACCGGCCGATCCGGCGGCCGCCGCGGTCATCAGCAACGCGCTGGATCAGCCACCGCTCCCGATTCCGTCCGCTGCTCCTGTAGATCCCTACGAAGAGGTTCCCATCACACCGATCGGGTCGATCGACATCCCCAAGATCGGGCTCTCCCACACGATGTACAGCGGCGTGTGGCTCACGGTGCTCGACCATGGCCCCGGGCACTGGCCCGGAACGGCCGTGCCGGGCGGATGGGGCAACGCTGTGATCGCGGGGCATCGGGTCACCAACTCGCATCCGTTTCGAAATCTCGATCAACTAGCAGTCGGCGACGAGATCATCCTGAACGACGACACCGGATCACACGTCTACTCCGTCACCGGCACCGAGATCGTCCAACCGACGGCTCTGCGGATCGTCGAACAACAGCCGGGCCGAACCGTGACCCTTTTTGCCTGCCACCCACCGGGAAGCGCCGCGCAGCGCATCGTCGTCTACGGCGAGCTCGTGAGCTCTGACCGCGCGGCACCGGCGGCCTGAGGGAACGCTCCGGTCACGGCCGTCGTTGACCACCTGAGATGACAGGTCCCACACCTCCCGCGCCTCCCCCGGTTTCCGCGCCGGCTCCCGGCGCCGGCGCGCCACACGACCCGACCGGCGATGCACGCAAACGACGTCGTCGTCGCTGGATCGTCGGCGGTATCGCCACGGGTGTCGTTCTCCTCATTCTGGCTGCGGGTCTCCTCATTCCCTTGCCTTACATCGTGTTCAGCCCGGGATCGGCAACGCCCGTGGAAGACGTCGTCACCATCGACGGCGCACAGACCTACGAATCCGACGGCGACATCCTCTTTCTCACCGTGACCGTCTCGGGTCGCGCGGTGCCGTTCCAGGTCTTGTGGGGATGGATCGACGACGACTCCGAGGTCGTCAAGGAGGACGAGTACCTGCAGGGGAGTTCGCGCGAGGAGGTTCGTGAGATCGGCCGGATCGCGATGGTCGAGTCACAGGAAGTCGCGACGATCGTCGCGCTCGAGAATCTCGGGTACGAGGTCCCGGTGCACGGTGACGGTGCCGTCGTCATCGCTGTGGAAGAGGGGCGCCCCGCCCACGGAGAACTCGAGGAAGGCGACGTGATCGTTGCGGTCGACGGCGAGACCGTTGAACTGTCGCCGGACGCGGGAGAACTCGTGAAAGCACACACGCCCGGCGAGACCGTCGAGGTCGAGTTCGTCCGCGACGGGATCACACAGACGACGACGCTGGAGACCGCGGAGAGCGACGACGGCCTTGCTCTCATCGGCGTGGCGCTCCAGACCGAGAATCTCCAGATCGACTATCCGGTCGACGTCCAGATCGATTCGGGTCGAGTGGGCGGCCCATCCGCCGGGTTGGCCTTCACGCTGGCGATCATCGATCAACTCACCGAGGGTGAGCTCACAGGCGGGATGAAGGTGGCGGTGACCGGCACGATGCGCTCGGACGGAACGGTGGGCCTCGTCGGCGGCGTCGCCCAGAAGGCGGCTGCGGCCGAGGATGCCGGCGCGGAACTGTTCCTCGTGCCGCCCGGCGAGGAGGAGGACGCGTTGAAGCATGCGGGCGGTGTGACGGTCGTCGCTGTCGAGACGATCGACGACGCCCTGGCTGCTCTGGAAGAAGCAGGCGGCGATCCACTCGTGAGCCCTCTCGGGGACGTGCTCGAACCCGCGGCCTGATCCCGCCACCTGATGCGAGGGTCAACGGAATTCGACGCGCACGGCAATACGATGAGCAGTCGCGTGGGGGACCGTGGACCCGGGGGTTCGGACATGAGCGAGCGTGCATCACAGCACCAGATGATCTCGACGTCGAACATGTTGACGCCTGTCGAGGTGGCGGAGCGCTCCTTCGGTGTCGCGCGCAAAGGTCTCTCACCCAACGAGGTGCGGAGTTTCTTGCGACGGGTGGCAGATTCGCTGGGTGCTGCGCAGGAGCGCGAGCAAGAGCTCGTGGCCCAGGTGGAGCGCCTCGAGGTCCGCCTCGACGAGCCTGTGGAGCTAGACGAACGCCAACTTCTCGACGCGCTCGGCACCGAAACGAGTCGGGTACTTGCGGTCCGCGCAGGACGCTGCCGATGCGATGCGTGCGAAGGCCGAGGAACGGGCGGGTCGCATCGTGCGCGAAGCACAGGAGGAGGCGCAGCGTCTTCGAGAGACCACGGAACGCCTCGTCGCGGAACAGCGAAAGAGCGCCGAGGATGTCGCGGCGGAGATCCGCGAGACGTCAGAACGAGACGCGCGAGAGACATCCGAACGCGCGGCGACCGAAGCCGCTGATATGCGCGCGACAGCCGAACGCGATGCCGAGTCGGCTCTGGAGAAGGCGCGCACGACCGGACGCGAGATGGTCGCCGAGGCGCGCACCGTGCGTGAGCGGATCCTCACCGACCTCACCCAGCGACGCAACGAGTTGGAAGCGCACCTCGAGGCGATGAAGGCCGAACGTGAGCGCCTTCTCGAGGCTCATCGGGTCGTACAGCGCGCGGTGGCCGAGGCGACGGATGCGTTGTCGGGCGGAAGCGGGGCGGATCCGGCCGACATGAGCGAGGTACCCGATGTCCCGACCTTCGTGGACTCTCCGGCGCTGCCGCCCCGGAAGACGGCCACAGAGCCTCCGGCAGACGGGCCGGTGCCCGAGGAATCGGTACGGCTCAACGGCAACGGAGACAGCGCCAAAGCAGACAGCGCCAGAGCAGACAGCGCCAAAGCAGACAGCGCCAGAGCAGACAGCGCCAAAGCAGACAGCGCCAAAGAGGACACGGCGGCGTCGGATCGAACAGGCGAAGGAGAACACGAGACGGGCAAGGGTGTTCGTGCGTACGTGAAGGGGGCGCTCGGACTGGGCGCGCGCGAGGGCCACGGAGCAGAGGACGCAGAAGAAGGGGGAGAGGGAGAGGCCGATGATGAGTCCGGGCGCTCAGCCGACGCGCATCTTCGCCGAGCTGCGCGAGAGCGAAACACCCGGAGCCGTCACCTCCGAGGACGCCGCGTCGCAACCCGAGGTCGCCGCCAACGAGGCCGAGGACACGGTCGACGACGCCGTCGTTGCCCCGAAATCGGTCGTGGATCCTGCGACAGCCTTCCTGGCGACGCGCGACGAGGCGTTGTCGGCTCAGCGCGGCGAGTTGGCCAGCGCGCTCAAGCGTCAGCTCCGCGACGACCAGAACGATCTGCTCGACGCACTGCGCAAGAAGCGCGGCAAGCTCAGGTCGGAGAAGCTGTTGCCTGCCGAGGCCGACGTGCGCTCGACCTGGATGGCCGTCGTGGCGACACCGGTGGCAGCGGCCTATGCGGCCGGTCGCGGCGAGGACACCGACGCGCCGGACGGTCTCGTCGAGGATCTCGCCGTCCGCCCGCTCGTACCGCTACGCGAGCGCCTCGCCACGACGATCGATGACGAGAGTGCGGATTCCGACGAGATCGTGGAGCGAATCCGCGCGCGGTACCGGGAATGGAAGAGCCATCCCGTCGACGACTGGGTGGAGGAGGCCCTCGCCACGGCCTATGCGCAAGGCATCTACGACTCCGTCGAGGAGGGGACGATGCTCCGGTGGATCGTCGACCCGTCGGGCGCCTGTGGCCCTGACTGCGAGGACAACGCCCTCGAGCCCACGCCGGCAGGCCAGGAGTTCCCCACCGGACACACGCACCCGCCGGCCTTTCCCGGATGCCGCTGTGTGGCCGCCCCTGCCGACGCCGTGGAAACGGAATCGCGCGGCGCTGCCGTGACAGTCGGGTCCTGACTGCCGCGGTCGGATCCGTGAGGGCCCCGGCTAGCATGCGGGCCGAATGCGCGTCGCCCCTGAAGACACCCGACCCGAGCCGCGCCCGCGACACCGGTTGCGATCCTGGCTGATCGCCGCAGCGATCGTCCTGGTTCTGCTGTTCGCCAGTCTCTGGCAGCTCGCCGAGTTCTACACCGACAAGCTGTGGTTCGACGCCGCGGGTTTCGGTGGTGTGTGGAGCGGGCTGCTCGGTGCCCGCGTGATCCCGGCGGCTGTATTCACGGCCATCTTCTTCGTCGTCATGCTGGCGAACCTCATCATCGCCGACCGGATCGCCCCCTCGTTCCGCTCGACGGGCCCCGAGGACGAGATCGTCGACCGCTACCGCCAGGTCGTGGGGCCCTACCAGGGCCGGATCCGGGTCGGCATCGCGCTGTTCTTCGCCCTCATCGCGGGGATCGGCGTGTCGTCGCAGTGGCGGGAGTGGATCCTGTTCCGCAACGCCGTGGACTTCGGGATCAAGGACCCGCTTTTCCACAAGGACATCGGGTTCTATGTCTTCCAACTGCCGTTTCTGAAGTTCATCGTGCAGTGGGCCTTCGCCGGCCTCGTCATCGTGCTCATCGTCACCGCGATCACCCACTACCTCAATGGCGGGATCCGCCTCCAGACCCCCTTCCAGCGTGTGACACCCCAGGTGAAGGCCCACCTCTCGGTCATCCTGGCTGCGATGGCCCTTGTCAGGGCAGCTGACTACTGGCTCGGGCGTTTCGAGCTCACGACATCGAAGCGAGGTGTCGTCGACGGGGCGAGCTACACCGATGTCAACGCGCAGATACCCGCGCTCGAGCTACTCACCGGCGTAGCGGTCATCGCGGCGGCTCTCTTCCTGTGGAACATCTTCCGCCGCGGGTGGGTGCTTCCCGTCATCGCCGTCGGCCTCTGGGGACTCGTGAGTGTCACGGTCGGCACGATCTATCCCGCGGTGGTCCAGCGGTTCCGCGTCGATCCGAACGAGTTGTCGAAGGAGTCGAAGTACATCGAGTACAACATCGAGGCCACGCGCCAGGCGTTCAACATCGAGGGCGTCGAGCAGGAGGTCTTCCCGTACGAGCCCGACCTCACCGCCGAACAGGTCAACCAGAACCTCGTCACGGTCGACAACGCCCGTCTCTGGGACCCGGCTCCTCTTCAGGGCGTCTACCGGACGCGTCAGGAGGTCGGCTCGTTCTACGAGTTCGCCGATGTCGACGTCGATCGCTACACCGTCGACGGCACGATCCAGCAGGTGTTGCTGTCGGCCCGTGATCTCTCACCCGAGAAGCTTCCGTCGAGCTCGTGGACGAACGAACACCTCGTGTTCACGCACGGATACGGGGCCGTGGTGTCGGAGGCCAACGCCCGCGATTCCGCCGACGAGCCGGTCTACCTGCTCTCCGACATTCCACCGGTCGGCGACGCGATCCCGCTCGACGAACAGCCGCGCATCTACTTCGGTGAAGGCATCAGCGGTTTCGCCTACGCGGATTCGAAACAGGAGGAGTTCGACTTCCCCCGCAGCGACGACGAGTCGGACGACGCGGCGTTCACCCGCTACGACGGCGCGGGCGGTGTCCCCGTGTCGAGCTTCGTGAAGCGCGCCGCGTTCGCTCTCCGGTTCGGCGACTGGAACACGCTGTGGTCGGATCAGATCACGAGTGGGTCGAAGGCGCTGTTCCGCCGGAACATCCGAGAGCGGGTCGAAGCCGCCGCGCCGTTCCTGGAGTACGACGCTGACCCGTATCCGGTGGTCCTCGACGGTCGGGTCGTCTGGCTGATGGACGGCTACACCACGAGCGACGCCTACCCGTACTCGCAGGCGATCAACGACGAGCGCCTGAGGCCCGGGAGCGGGCTGAGCCAGAACCTCAACTACGTGCGGAACTCGGTGAAGGTGACCATCGACGCGTACGACGGCACGATGACGTACTACGTCGTGGATCCCGACGACCCCATCATCCAGGCGTACGAGAAGGCCTTCCCCGAGCTCTTCACCGATCTCGACGAGGCGCCCGACGGGCTCGCGGAGCATTTCCGCTATCCCGACGATCTGTTCCGGATCCAGACCGACGTGTACGCGAAGTACCACGTCACCGACGTGGCCGACTTCTTCAACGGCAACGACATCTGGGTCGCCTCACCCGATCCGGGCTCGGGCCCCCTCGGCAGCGAGCCCGTGGCACCGGCGGCGCCGGCCGACGACTCGGGCGAGGAGACCGCCGAGGATCCCCGCGACATCGAGGTCACCTCGAAGCGTATGGACCCGCTGTATCTCCTGACCAAGGTTCCCGGCGACGAATCCGAGGGTTTCCTGATCCTCCAGCCGTTCGTGCCGATCTCCGAGGACGACCGCCTGATCAACATGCGGTCGTTCATGACGGCCAAGTCGGATCCCGGCGAGTACGGCAAGCTCCAGTCGTTCGTCATGCCCCGCGACGTGCAGGTGAAGGGCCCCGTGGAGGCCGACAACGCCATCAACTCGACCGCCGAGATCTCCCAGCAGTTCACGTTGCTGAACGTCGAAGGCTCCGACGTCATCCAGGGCAACCTCCAGACGATCCCGATCGACGACTCGATCGTCTACATCCGTCCGATCTACGTGCAGTCGAACATCGCGCGTCTGCGCTTCGTCACCGCGTACGACGGCGAGAAGGCCGTCCTTCGCGAGACGCTCGACGAAGCGCTCGCCGCGCTCTACCCGGGCTTCCGCGGGATCATTCCCGAGGACACGGGCGCCGTGCCCGAGGAGCTCCAGCAGGATCCCGGCGCCACGCCGCCCGAGGAGACTCCTCCCGACGGGTCGACCACCACGACCTCTCCCGACACCACCGAGCCCGCGCCGGAGGGTTCGGCCGAGGAACTCCTCGCGCAGTCAGCACAGGCCTTCGACGACGCCGATGCCGCGCTCGACGCCGGCGACCTGGGTGAATACCAGAAGAAGGTCGACGAGGGCCGCGAGCTGCTCGGTCGAGCCCTCGAGCTGATGCAGGCGGAGTCGGGCGGTTAGGCGAGATCGGGTCCTCTGCATCGTCTCGGACGGCGCATTCACCTGCACGCTCGTCCTCGTCTCGGGTTCCAGGCCTTGCCGCCCGGGTCGGCTAATTGTTACTATCCACGTAGTGGAAATACCGGAATCCCCGGGATTTCCACCGTTTCGCACGCATCCGCGCTTCGGGCACCCAGCGCCCGCGGGAGGCAGACGATGGCAGTGTCCGGGGTCGATCTCGGCAAGTACAAGCTCGGATGGTCCGACACCGAGGACTACGTCTACAAGCCCGAGAAGGGCCTGAGCGAGAAGGTCGTTCGCGACATCTCGTGGAACAAGTCCGAGCCCGAGTGGATGACCAACTTCCGCGTCAAGGCGCTGAAGCGCTTCGAGCACAAGCCGATGCTGCCGTGGTTCGCGCAGAACATGCCCGACATCGACTTCGACGACATCTACTACTACATCAAACCGACCGATCATCAGGTCGACGAGTGGGACGAGCTCCCCGCGCAGATGCAGGAGACCTACGAGAAGCTCGGCATCCCCGAAGCCGAACGTAAGTACCTCGCCGGCGTCACCGCACAATACGAGTGTCTCCGCGGCTCGACGCTCGTGTGGACCTCTCAGGGCATGCGTCCCATCAAGGAGCTCGCGCCCGGCGATGAAGTCTTCTCGCTCGACGAGGAGTCCAAGAAGATCGTCCGTTCGCGTGTGGTCGGCGCGGCAAGCTCTGGCGACAAGGAAGTATTCGAGATTCGCGCTCGCGGTGCCTCGATCGGCGCCTCCGGCAATCACCCGTTCCTCGTTCTCCGCGACGAGCGAAAGCCCGGTCGCCAGCGGGCCCGATACCAGCCGCAGTGGGTACCTGCGGAAGAACTGGTGGAGGGCGACCTGATCGCGATTTCCACCGACCTTCCTGACTTCGGGACGGCAGCAGCGTTGGAACTGCCCGATCGCCTCGGGTCGGAGAGTCTGCCGAACGTGACGTCGGACGACCTCTGTTGGTGGGCGGGCGTCTACACCGGTGACGGATACCTCCACCACCGGGGCGACTACACGTCCGTCGAGATCGCTGTCGACGCCTCCGATGAAGTTCTCGTAGATGAGATCAGACGAGTAACGAACGCGCTTTTCGGCATCGACATGACGCTCGCAAAGGACAGATACCGGCTCACGGGCCGCCGGACTGCGGCGCTTGCAGAGTTCGTCGAGTTGAACGGTCTGGGCGGAAACGCTCACGCGAAGCGGATCCCCGACTGGGTATTCGGGCTCCCGCGCTCGCAGCGCCTCGCCTTCTTGGCGGGATACGTAGACGCTGACGGCTACGTGCGCGATCACCCGACGTCCAAGGACGTCATGTTGACGAGTGCAAACTCGTCCTTGCTCGGCGATGCCAAGCAGCTTGCTGCACTCTGTGGCATCGGCTCGAGCAGCGTCATCGAGGTTCACAACAGGCACCCGCACGATCGCGAGCGGGTGCTGACGGCATACCACCTTCGTTTCAGCGGCCGTTTCGACCGACTGCCCTGTCGTTCGCCACGTCGCCTCGAGCGGCTGAATCGCAGGCAGTACTCACATGGCTACAGGACCGCGAAGGGAACAGACTTCCGGTCCCACACGAGCGACATGCTGGGCTTCGTGCGGATCGACTCGATTGAATCGGTCGGGGTCGAGCCTGTATACGACATCGAGGTCGACGGACACCACAACTTTGTGGCCGAGGGTTTCGTCGTGCACAACTCTGAAGTCGTCTACCACAAGAACAGGGAAGACCTGGAGAGCCTCGGTGTGCTGTTCTCCGACATGGACACTGCCGTGCGCGAGTACCCCGAGATCGTCCAGGAGCACCTCGGCAGCGTCATCCCGCCAGGTGACAACAAGTTCGCCGCACTCAACTCCGCAACTTGGAGTGGGGGCAGCTTCATCTACGTGCCGCCGGGTGTGCACGTCGACATGCCGCTCCAGGCGTACTTCCGCATCAACGCGGAGAACGCCGGGCAGTTCGAACGTACGCTGATCATCGCCGACGAAGGTTCGTCGGTTCACTACGTCGAAGGCTGTTCGGCGCCGGTCTACTCGTCCGACTCGCTGCACTCGGCGGTCGTGGAGCTCATCGCCAAGCCGAGCGCCCGTATCCGCTACACGACGATCCAGAACTGGTCACCGAACGTCTACAACCTCGTCACGAAGCGCGCCCGGGCCGAAGAGGAAGCCACCGTCGAATGGATCGACGGGAACATAGGGAGCAAGCTCACGATGAAGTACCCGGCGGTCGTGCTGACGGGGCGCAAGGCGCACGGTGAGGTGCTCTCGGTGGCGTACGCCGGTGAGGGCATGCACCAGGACGCCGGGGCGAAGATGACGCACGTGGCGCCCGAGACCACGTCGATCATCGACTCCAAGTCCATCTCCAAGGACGGCGGACGCACGACGTACCGCGGTCTCGTCAAGGTGGAGGACGGCGCCAAGGACGTGAAGAGCCACGTCCGTTGCGACGCTCTGATCCTCGACCCCGAGAGCCGCTCCGACACGTACCCCTACATGGAAGTCGACGAGAAGGACGCACGGATCGGCCACGAGGCGACGGTCAGCAAGGTGGGCGACGACCAGATCTTCTACCTGATGAGTCGCGGCCTCACCGAGCAACAGGCTGAAGCGATGATCGTCAACGGCTTCATCGAACCGATCACCAAGACACTGCCCATGGAGTACGCGGTCGAGCTCAGCCGGCTCATCGAGCTCAACATGGAAGGCTCGGTCGGCTGACCGGCCCACCCACGCCGACACGAGAAGCACCCGAGGAAAGACCCACGACCGATGACGAACGCCTTCACCGCCGATGCGTCGCGGTCCCTCGGTGGGCCCGACTGGCTCGAGGCGCGTCGTGCGGCCGCGTTCGAGAAGCTCGACGGGCTCGAGTGGCCGACGTCCGCCGACGAGGTGTGGCGCTATTCCCGCATCGATTCTTTCGATCCCGAGCGTTACCGACCGACGCCGTATGAGGAGCTGGGGCCGCCCGGTGACGAAAAGGCCCCCGGCGGCGGGCCCGTCGCGGCCGAAGCGGGGGAGCACGCCGGTCTCGTCGTCGTGCGCGATGGGCGGGTCGTGCACCACGAGCTCGATGAGCAACTCGAAGCCAAGGGCGTGTGTGTCTGCGAACTGGCCACCTGCAGAGAGGACGAGGTGTCCGACGTGCTCGGCTCGGTGGCCGATGCATCGCCCGATGCCTTCACGATTCTTCACGACGCCTTCCTCGCCGGTGGGGCGTTCATTCGCGTCCCGGCCGGCGTCGTGGTCGAACGGCCGATCGTCGTCGTGCACTGGTCCGACGGCGACGGGCTCGCCAGCTTCCCCCACACGGTGGTGGTAGCGGACGAAGGATCCGAGGTCACCGTCCTCGACCGGTTCTCGTCACCCGACACCGACCACCTCGTCGACGCCGTCGTGGAGCTGCTGATCGGTGATGGCGCCACAGCGAAATATCTTTCGATTCAGGATCACGGACCCCGCACGTGGCACGTGGGCCTCCAGCGGGCTCACCTCGGTCGTGACGCCTCTCTCTCATCGTCGGCCGTGGCTCTCGGAGGCGACTACTCGCGGCTGCGCAGTGAAGCGTTTCTCGGTGGCGAGGGCGCCAACAGCGACCAACTGGCCGTTTACTTCGGCGCGGGCGACCAGATGCTCGACTTCCGCACCCTTCAGGACCACGCGGCGGCGCGCACGACGAGCAACCTGCTGTTCAAGGGTGCTGTGGAAGACAACGCCCGCTCCGTGTACTCCGGGCTCGTGCACCTGCGTGAGTCGGCGAAGAAGGCCGTCGCCCACCAGACCAACCGCAACCTCGTGCTCACCGACGGTGCCGGCGCCGAGTCGATTCCCAACCTCGAGATCGAGGCCGACGAGGTGCAGTGCACCCATGCCAGCGCGGTGGGACCCATCGACGAGGACCAGCTCTACTACCTCGAGAGCCGGGGTGTCGCGCCCGCCGACGCCGAACGACTCATCGTCCTCGGATTCTTCGACGATGTGTTCGACCGCCTACCGGTCCCGTCCCTCGTCTCGACTCTGCGACGTTCCGTCGACGAGAAGGTGGGGCACCTCGATGCCTGACCAGAACAGCGGTGGGAACGCAGGCGAGTTCCGGGTGTGTGGCGTCGACGACGTGGAGCCGGGCTCTGCGCTGCGCGTCGACACCGACGGACTGCGACTCGCAGTGGTACGGATCGGTGACGACTGGTATGTGGTCGGTGACGAGTGTTCCCACGAGAACTACTCACTGTCGGAGGGGTTCGTCGACGAGGACGACTGCATGATCGAGTGTCCGAAGCACGGTTCGGCGTTCGACCTCACGACGGGAGACGCCAAGACGCTTCCCGCGACACAGCCCGTTCCCACCTACGCGGTGCGGGTCGACGGAGCCGACGTTCTGGTTCGCCGGGAGCCGAGACCATGAGTGAGGCCATGAGTGAATTGGCGGTCAGCGGTCTTCACGCCGCGGTGGACGGTCACGAGATCCTGCGCGGTGTCGATGTGACCGTGCGTTCGGGCGAGGTCCACGCTCTCATGGGGCCCAACGGCTCGGGCAAGTCGACGCTCTCGCACGTCCTCATGGGCCGCGGCGATTACGACGTGACGGCAGGCTCGGTCACGCTCGACGGCGAGGAGCTCCTGGGCCTTCCGACCTGGCAACGTTCTCGAGCGGGTCTGTTCCTCGCCATGCAGTACCCCACCGAGGTGCCGGGCGTGGGCCTCGAGGACTTCCTGGCTGCCGCCACCGGCGAGAACGGGAACGGCGACGAAGACGGCGCCGAAAACGGCGACGGCGATCTCTCCGTGCGTATCACCGAGGAGGCCGCTCGGCTGGGTATTCCCGATGAGTTCCTCACACGCGGCGTCAACGTGGAGTTCTCCGGGGGCGAAAAGAAGCGCAACGAGACGCTCCAGCTAGCGGTGCTGCGGCCGAAGATCGCGGTGCTCGACGAGATCGACTCAGGGCTCGACATCGACGCGTTGCGCGACATCTCGCGCCGTGTCGAAGCCATGACCCACGAAGACGGCCTCGGCGTGCTCGCCATCACCCACTACGCCCGGCTCCTCACGGAGCTGCGGCCCGACCGCGTGCACATCCTCATGGCCGGTCGCATCGTGGCCAGCGGCGGCCCCGAACTGGCCGACCAACTCGAGGAGTCGGGATACGACGGTCTCGCTTCTGAGCTCGGAATCGAGGAACTGGCCGTCGACGGCCCCGTCACGCGCACCACCGACGAGGACCCCTTCGGCGATCCCACCGCCGGCGCCCTCCCCTTCGAAACCTGACGCCAGCGGCGAGACGATCACAGTTAGTGGAAGTGGCTTCGGTGGCGACTGCTACGACACGGGCCCGCCACGCGCGGGACAGGGCGTACCTCTAGGGCGGAATCACATCGAGCGTCCCGGCGGCGGTGAGCTTCGTGCTGCTCGACCTGTGAGACGCTCTGGACCTGGATCGCCCTGTCGTCACCGGGCTCTCGCTCGGCGGCTGGCTCGGCCTGGAGGTTGCGTCCCGACACCCCGAACGAATGCGACCTCAGGAGGCTCGGTCGACCCGTGCCGGGAGCGGTTCACCCAGGGAGCAGAGGGCGCGCCACAGCGCGACGTAGCTCGGGTAGGTCATCGTCTCGTCGATGTAGCCGGCCCGTTCGAGTTCAGCGTGGAAGCGGGGGAGGTTGCGCCACGGGATTCCCATGTCGACGTGGTGAGCGAGGTGCCAGCCCGTGTTCCAGGGCACGAACCAGAACCGGGCGAGCCACGACTGGCGGACGTTGTGCGTGGTGACGCGCCGGTCTTTGCTCGGCCCCAGGCCGCCGTGTTCTCCCAGGGCGCGCAGCCTGTTGACGACTCGCCAGCCAGTCATCCACGGTGCGAGCCACAACACCGGGTACACGAACCAGAGCCCCGTCGCCCACCACATGAGAGCCCACAGCGCAACCTGTACCGCGATGATCGGGAGGCTGATCCCCCGCCCGGGTCCCTTGATCGCCGACCGGAACAGGGGCCTGAGGTTCTTCCACCCCGAGATCCCGACGGCATCGCGGATCAAACGGCGACGCAGGGCCGACCAGGGGCCGGGATAACCCGCGTAGAACGCGAGGTCGGGTTCGTTCGGACCGAACTCTTCCTTGTGGTGCGCGAAGTGGGCCGTTCGGTAGAGCCCGATCGGAACGAACGCGGGGTAGGCGATGAGCCACGTGCCCACCCAGTCGTTCACCCGACCGTTCGAGAACAGCAGATTGTGGGCGGCCTCGTGCATGAGGATCGCCAGCCGCACGTGCATCGGCACCATCAGGAAGAACGCAACGACGAATCCGATCGGCCCCAGCCAGACGGCCAGCGCGATCAGCGCGGCGACCGACGCCCACACCATCGCGACGCTCAGCGCGTTGCGGATGTTCGCGATACGCCGCAGTTCGGAGCGGATCTCACGGCGCGCCATCCCATTGGCCAGCAGACGGTCGCTGGGCAACACCTGCGGGAGACGCTCCGAGTCGAGCAGCATCGTCGATTCCCCGACGACAACCCGCTCGCCAGCCGCCTCGGTGCCGACCATCGAGTATTCGACCTCGGCCGCTTCTGCGCCGCGGGTACTGGCTAGGTGGGCTGCGGCGCGGACTCTTCGGCGAGGAGTTGGGCCAGCTCGTCCTGTTCGAGCGCGGCGCCGCGCAGATCGAGGAGGACGTCGACGACCTCGGAACCCTGAACCAGATCACGCGCGGCGAAACGCTCGAGCGCCTCGTCGATCAGCTTCGTCAGGTCGGTCGGCTGATCCATCAGCTCGTCCTCTCCGCCGGTTGCCCGGCCCTGTGAGATCTCAGGCGTCCCCTACGCCCCCAAAACTACACCCGGGGAGCGACACCCACCCGCCGGAAACCGAGGAAGTGGGTTTCAAGCAGATGAAGTCTCGTCCAGGCCCTGTTCCAGGGTGTTCCAGGCGAGGGTGGCGCACTTGATGCGTACGGGGAACTTCACGACTCCCTGGAGGGCTTCGAGGTCACCGAGTTGCACGCCGTCGAGCGCGTTGTCGGCCTCGGTTCCGTCGTCGTCGTCCTCGCCGTCTCCTTCGCCCCCGAGCTTGGACTCGTGGATGGACATGAGTGCTTTGAAGGCCCGGATGAGCTGTCGCGCCTCGGCGACCGACTTCCCCTTCACGGCGGCACTCATCATCGAGGACGACGCCTGGGAGATGGAGCAGCCCTGGCCCGCTACGAGAAGATCGGTCACGGTGTCACCGTCGACCTTGAGGGTGAGCACGACCTCGTCGCCGCACAGGGGGTTGAAACCCTCAGCGCGCGTCGCGGGCGGCGAAGGTAGCTCCCCGCGGTTCCGCGGCGCGCGGTAGTGGTCGAGGATGATCTCTCGGTAGAGGTCTTCGAGGCCGGGCATGGTGGTGGGGTCACTCCTCGTCTGCGTGACGATGCTAGACGGCGAAGAACTTCTCGGCGCGTGCGAGCGATTCGACGAGGGCGTCGGCGTCGGCCTCGTCGTTGTACAGGTAGAAGGATGCGCGCGTCGTGGCAGGAACACCGAGGTGGCGCATGAGCGGCTTGGCGCAGTGGTGGCCGGCACGAACGGCGACCGCGTCCTCATCGAGCACCTGGGACACGTCGTGGGCGTGGATCCCGTCGAGAAGAAACGAGATCACGCCGCCCCGGATCGACAGGTCGCTCGGTCCGTAGGTCGTGATGCGGTCGTCGAAGCGTTCATGGAGCGCCCGGAGGGCGTAGCCGGTGAGCTCGATCTCGTGGCGGCGCACGGCTTCGAGCCCGACGTCGTCGAGGTAGTCGATCGCCGCCTCGAGCCCCACCGCCTCGGCGATCGGTGGCGTCCCGGCCTCGAACTTCCACGGGACGTCGTTGGTGGTGAAGCCGTCGACCGTCACGTCGCGGATCATCTCGCCGCCGCCGAGAAACGGTGGCATTTCCTCGAGCAGGCTCTCCCGCGCCCACAGACCTCCGATTCCGGTGGGGCCGAGCATCTTGTGGCCTGTCCACGCGACGAAGTCGGCGTCCCACGCGGTCACGTCGACCTCGACGTGCGGGATCGTCTGCGCGGCGTCGACAGCGATGAGTGCGTCGGCGGCATGTGCCGCGTCGGCCAGGTGCCGGATGTCGTTGATCGTGCCGAGCACGTTCGACAGGCTCGTCACCGAGAGAAGACTGGCGCCCTCCAGGAGCTGCGGGAGCGCCTCGAGATCGAGGCGCCCGTCGTCGGTGAGCGGAATCCAACGCAGTTCGATCCCGCGTTCGGCGGCGAGCATGTGCCACGGGATGACGTTGGCGTGGTGTTCCATCAGGCTGAGGACCACGACGTCGCCCTCACGGAGATTCGCGCCGCCCCACGACCGGGCCACGAGGTTCATGGCTTCGGTGGCGTTCTTGGTGAAGACGATCTCCGACGACGTCGATGCATGGAGGAATCGGGCCATGCGCGCGCGGGCGGACTCGAAGGCGGCGGTGGCCTCTTCCGCGAGTGTGTAGACGCCGCGGTGCACGTTGGCGTTGGTGTGCCGGTAGAAGGTGTCCATCGCCTCGATCACCGAAGCGGGCTTCTGCGACGTGGCCGCGGAGTCGAGGTAGACGAGCCGGTGGCCGTGGAACTCGCGCTCGAGCACCGGGAAATCGTGCCGCAGCGCGGCAACGTCGAGGGTGACGTCGAGGCTCACGCGTTCGCCTCGGCGCGGAAGGCGTCGAAGCCAGCCACCTCGAGTCGCTCGGCGAGTTCGGGGCCGCCCGACTCGACGATCCGACCGTCGAGGAGGATGTGCACGGCGTCGGGCGTGAGGTGTTCGAGGATCCGTCGGTAGTGGGTGATCAGCAGGATGCCGAGGTCGGGGCGGTCGGTGCGGACCTCGGTGATTCCCTCCGACACGACGCGGAGCGCGTCGATGTCGAGGCCCGAGTCGGTCTCGTCGAGGACGGCCAGCTCCGGCTCGAGCATCGCCATCTGGAGGATCTCGTTGCGCTTCTTCTCGCCGCCCGAGAAGCCTTCGTTGAGATAGCGGTCGAGGAAGCTGTCGTCCATGCCGAGCCGCTTCGTCCACTCCATGAGGCCCACGCGGATCTCGAGTACCGACATGTCGATGTCCCTTCGGGCGGAGAGCGCCTGACGGAGGAAGTTCAACACGTTGACCCCGGGTATCGCCTCCGGATGTTGGAACCCGAGGAACATGCCACGCGCCGCGCGGTCATCGGTGCTGAGCTCCGTGATGTCCTCGCCCCGGAACACGATGCGGCCCTGTGTGATCTCGTAGGACGGATTGCCGAGCAGCGTGTTGGCGAGCGTGGACTTTCCCGATCCGTTGGGCCCCATCAGGGCGTGCACCTCACCGACGGGAACCGTGAGGGACAGCCCGCGCAGGATCGGCTCACCGTCGGCGACCCGCACGTGGAGGTCGTCGAGCACGAGGAGAGGCTCAGAGGTGCTCACGGAGCCCAGCTTAATTCCACTATGTCCGTAGTGTAAATCCGTCGATCGCTTGCCGGAAGGCCGACAGACCCCAACGGAAGCAGGAACGTCGCCGGCACGTCAGGCGCGGGCGGACGCACCCGGTTCGTCCGGAGAGGCGTCGTCCAGAGAGGCGTCGTCCGGAGACGCGTCGTCGAGGGAGGAGCGCAGCGCCCGGTAAATGGCGTCAGGGGTGAGGACGCCGATGAACTCGTCGCCGTCGACGACGGCGACCCATCCGTAGTCCGTGAGCAGCATCCGGGCGAGGGCGTTCTCGAGGTAGTCGTCGATCGACACCCACGCCTCGACCCGCTCGACACGGTCGTCGACCAGTCCGCCACCGTCGGCGTTGGCGGAGCGCACGTGGCCGCGCAGCTTCGTGTCGCCGTTGACCACGGCGACCCACCCGGCACCCTGCTCGTCCATCACGCGTCGTGCCTCCTCGAGCGACGACGTGGGCTGCACGGTCGGGGGGTGCTCGAGGCACTCGAGATCGATCGGCGTGACCTTCAGACGCTTGAGGGCCCGGTCGCGACCGACGAAGTCGGCCACCATCTCGTTCGCCGGGGCGCCCAGGATCGCCGCCGGAGTGTCGTACTGCTCGAGCACGCCGCCCACGTCGAGGATGGCAATTCGGTCACCCATCTTCACCGCTTCTTCGACGTCGTGGGTCACGAACACGACGGTCTTCCTGAGCTCGTCCTGGAGCCGGAGGAATTCGTCCTGGAGGCGCATGCGCGTCACCGGGTCGATGGCTCCGAAGGGCTCGTCCATGAGCAGAACGGGTGGGTCGGCCGCCAGTGCACGGGCCACGCCCACACGCTGGCGCTGGCCTCCGGAGAGCTGCGCGGGATACCGCGCCGCGTACGTGTCGGGGTCGAGGCCCACGAGCGCCAACAACTCGTCTGTGCGGTCGGTCATGTCGGACTTCGACCAGCCCAGCAGCCGGGGCACGGTGGCGACGTTGCCGGCGATGGTCTGGTGGGGGAACAAGCCGATTTGCTGGATCACGTAGCCGATGTGCCGCCGTAGCTGCACGGGGTCGGAGGCGGTGACCTCTTCGTCGCCGATGAAGATACGCCCGCCGGTGGGTTCGATGATCCGGTTGATCATCTTGAGCGTCGTGGTCTTGCCGCAGCCCGAGGGCCCGACCAACACGGTCGTTTCTCCCTCGGGTACCTCCAAGGTGAGGGCATCGACCGCGAGGTGGCCGTTGGGATAGCGCTTGGAGACCGACTCGAGCCGGATCATGGAGGAGAGATCGCTCCCGCTCGGGGACGCGCCACGGTACCATCGCCGCCCGACGGCCAGAAGTGACGGACAGAGGTGGGGAGGCCGAGGTTGTCCGGACTCAGCTCCGCCGGCTCCACGTTCGGTTCCGCGCTCACATCCGCGTTCAGTTCCGCAGTCGGTGCTGCCAACGCTTCTACCAACGCTGTCGGCACCGATATCAACGACCGTTGGTTCTGGTGGCCCTACGTCGAGCGGAACACCGATCTCATCTGGGACAAGTTCACCGAACACGCCACGTTGGTGCTCCTCGCCGTCGGTATCGGAATTCTGATCGCACTCCCTCTCAGCCTGCTCGCCGTGCGATTCCGGTGGCTGTACCCGACGTCGATCGCGATCGGCGCGGTCCTCTACACCATTCCGTCGATCGCTCTCATCGCGTTCCTCATCCCGATCACCGGGCTCTCCACGACCACCGTGGTGATCCCCCTGGCGAGCTACACGATTCTCATTCTCGTGCGTAACTTCGTGACAGGTCTCGACGGCGTGTCGCCCGAGGTGAAGGAAGCGGCGCAGGGAATGGGGTACTCGCCGTGGCGTCAGACACTGCGAGTCGAGCTTCCGCTCGCACTCCCCGCGTTCTTCGCGGGGATTCGCATCACGACGGTCACGATCATCGGGCTCGTCCCGATCGCCGCGATCATCGGCCGCGGAGGGTTCGGCTCGTTGATGAACGCCGGATTCCAGCGAGGCTTTCGGACCCCGATCACGGTCGGCATCATGCTGACCGTGGCGTTCGCGGTCACCGCCGACCTGCTCATCCTGCTCACCCAGCGCCTCGTGACGCCCTGGACGCGCCGGGGGACCACCTGACATGGGCCTGGCCGGCGACGTCTACAACTTTCTCACCGACTCCGAGAACTGGTCGGGCGACGAGGGAATCCCCACGCTGTTCCTCGAGCACCTCCAGATCAGTGTCTGGGCGATGGTGGTGGCAGCCGCGATCGCGCTCCCGATCGGCATCCTCGTCGGCCACTACCGAAAGGGCGGAGCACTCGCGGTGAACGTGGCGAACATGGGACGAGCGGTGCCCACCTTCGGTCTGCTGCTGCTGTTCGTCATCTGGATCGGCAACAAGCCTCAATCCTTCCCGTTGAGCCTGCCGGGGAACCTGCCGGTGTTTCTCGTGCTCGTGGCGTTGGCGATTCCGCCGATGCTGACGAACTCGTACGTGGCGATCGCCGAGATCGATCCGGAGGTGAAGGAGGCCGCGCGGGGCATGGGTCTGAACGGATGTCAGATGCTGGCCCGCGTGGAGCTGCCGCTCGGCGTCCCCCTCATCATGGCGGGTGTGCGTATCTCGGCGGTGGCGGTCGTGGCCACGGCGACGATTGCTGCGTTCGTCGGGTTCGGGGGTTTCGGTCGCTACATCATCGACGGCTTCAAGCAGAGCAATGGCGAGCCCAAGCTCTGGGCGGGCGCGCTGTTGGTGGCCCTGTTCGCGCTCGCCGTGGAGGGACTGCTGGCTCTGGTGCAGCGCGGGCTGACCCCGGCCGGTCTCCGGACAGGTGCCGACGCCCCGGCGCAGGCCTTAGTCGACGGCGGCGGGCCCGCGGCGGGCCGCGCTGCAGCCTCCGAGAGCGTGTAGTAGACCGAGGGTGTCTCGCTATCGCGGGACATTTCGATAACGGGTGACGTGTTCGTCGCGCGCCCGAAAGGATGGGCGCACCATGTTCAGAAGAAAGCCGTTCAGAAGAAAGCAACGACTCCGCAGAAGTGGTCTCTCACTCGGCGCGATGGTCGTGGCGTTCGCGTTGGTCGTCGCTGCGTGTAGCAGCGACGACAGCAGCAGTAGCAGTGACGAGAGCAGCACGTCGTCGGGGGAAGCGACAAGGGAAGCCTGACAGTCGGCTCCAAGGACTTCACCGGGGCGCAGATCCTCGGCCAGGTCTACGGGCAGGCTCTCGAGGCCGACGGCTACGACATCAGCTACAGCGAGCACCTCGGCGGAACCGAGATCATCTACCCGGCGCTGACGTCGGGGGAGATCGATCTCTATCCCGAGTTCCAGGGCACCGTCCTGTCCACGTCGTTCGACGGAACTCCGACGAGTGACGTCGAGGAGACGAAGGCGGCGCTGGTCGACGCCGCGGAGGCCGACGGAGTCGTGGTCACCGAACCTGCACCGGCGCAGGACGTCAACGGCTTCTACATGACCGAGGAGCGCGCCGAGGAGCTCGACGTCACCACGTTGTCGGATCTCGCCGAGGTGTCGGGTGACCTGACGCTCGGTGGGCCGCCCGAGTGTGAGGAGCGCGAGCCGTGTCTGCTCGGACTCCAGAGCGTCTACGGCATCGAGTTCGCGTCGGTCGACAAGCTCGACGTGGGCGGACCGATCACGGCGAAGGACCTGACCGACGGCGTGATCGACGTCGGCGTGCTGTTCACGGGCTCCAGCATCATCCCCGACGGCGTCGTGCTGCTCGAGGACGACAAGGGCCTCCAGGGCGCCGACAACCCGGTGGTGCTGGTGCGTGAGGAGGTCGACACCGACGAGCTCAACACGCTGCTCAACGAGGTGTCGGCGGCCATCACCACCGAGGAGTACAACCAGATGAACGCGGAGGTGAACCGAGGAGCAGAAGGAGCCGTCCGAGGTGGCGACCGTCGTTCCTCGAGCGCGCCGGTCTCGTCTGAGAAACAGGCACGTGACGGCCGGGTGGGTAGGTCCCGCCCGGCCGTGGCGCGTCACCAGCCGCGGTCGACCCACTCCTGGAGGTGTGGTTGCTCGTCGCCCACGGTCGTGTCGAGCCCGTGGCCCGGGAGCAACACGGTGTCGGGCGGAAGCGTGAAGAGGCGCCGGTCGATCGACTCGATGATCCGGTCGAAGTCGCCACCGGGGAGCGCAGTGGTTCCCGGACCACCGGGAAACAGCGTGTCGCCGGAGAACGCCAGAGGCGTGTCGTCCATCACGAAGCAGAGCGACCCCGGCGTGTGCCCGGGCGTATGCAGCGTACGGAGACGGAGATCGCCCACTTCGATGACGTCGCCGTCGTCGATGGTGAAGTCGTAGGCGGGGAGCATCGAGGCGTCGTCGGGGGCGATTCCCACGTCGATGCCGGCGTCGCGCATCTGCGTGACAGCCTGGATGTGGTCCCAGTGCCCGTGGGTGGTGAGCACCCGCCGCACACCGGCGGATCGGCAGACCTCGAGCAGGAGGTCGTGCTCGTTGGCGGCGTCGACGATCGCGGCCTCACCGGTGCTCTTGCACTGGATCACGAACACGTTGTTCTCGAACGGACCGACGACCAGCTTCTCGACTCGAACGGCCGCGTCGTCGTAGTGGGCAGGTCTCACGTTCGCAGCGTAGCGGCCTAGGCTCGCGAACAGGCTTGACGAAACGGGGACGGACCCCGGGGAACGGCGAGACGATGGAGTCGCGAGGTACGTCGATCGGAGGCAGCGCGTTCCTCGCGACCGGGCTCATCGTGGTCGGCTGCAGTCTGGTCGGTGTCCACCAGGCACAGCGGCTGGGAGACGTCACCGCGATAGCCGTCGCGCTCAATGCCGTCATGATCGTCGCCGCACTCGTGGCGACTGTGACGCTCACCGAACTGGCCGACGCGTTCGACGACGACGGACTGCGATGGATGGCGTGGGGATTCGGGATCGTGACAGTGGCACTGGTGTTGCTGGCCTTGACGTTTCCCTCGTACGCGGAGGGCGGGGGCGTGTTCGGAACCGACCGCGCCGGGCACGCGCTCCTGGCGATCGCGGCGCGGATCGCCCTACCCCTGTTCGCCATCCTCGCCGTCACGTCGGCGAGCGCCACGAGACTGCGCCGCACCATCGGCGTCGGTTTCGTCGCCCTCTTCGTGCTCGCCGTCCTGGTCGTTCCCGAGGGCGACACGTTCGTCCGCGACGATGGAACCTTCCGCACACCGACCCGCGTGCTGCTCGTGGTCCCGGCGGTGCTGTTCGCCGGTGCGGTCGCCGCGTGGGTCGGTGGACGACGGCGGGCGTTGCGCCCGGTGACGTGGTGGATCGTGGTCGGGCTCTTCGTCGGTTTCTGGGCCTCGGTCGAGTGGGCGCTCGTCGACGGCGATCTGACGACCGCGTGGTGGGGTGGGCAAATGGCGACCGCGGCCATCGTCGTGGTGCCGGCGGCCGGAATGCTGGCAGCGGTGCTGTCCGTGTCGCGCTCGGCACGTGCCGGCGAGGAACGGGTCCTCGAGTACTTGCAGTCGGAGTCGACCACGGTTGTTGACGAATTGGTTGATGACGAATTGGTTGATGACAACAATGAGCAACGCACGCCGCGCGTTGACCCGCTGATCGGGCTCGACGACTTCGAGCGCGTCTTCGCGACGGACGCTCCCCGGCTCGTCTACCAGCCCATCGTTGATCTGACGGCCGGTGAGATGGTGGCGGTCGAGGCCCTCTCCCGTTTCGACGTCACGCCCGCGCATCCACCCAACGTTTGGTTCGATGCTGCGCGTCATCACGGACGCGGCGTCCAGCTCGAACTGCGGGCGATGGTGAGCGCACTCGCCGATCTCGACGTGCTTCCGCCGCGAGTCGCGCTCGCCGTGAACGCATCGCCGAGGACGCTCGCGGAACCCCGATTCTCCGCCGCCCTCGGCGCGGTCGACGTGAGTCGCCTCATCGTCGAGATCACCGAACACCAGGCCATCGAGGATTATGTCGTTCTCAAGGACTCGATCCGGGATCTCCGGGCCCGGGGAATGAGAATCGCCATCGACGACGCAGGTTCGGGTCACGCGGGGCTCAGGCACCTCGTGGGTGTCGTTCCCGACATCATCAAGCTCGACATGTCTCTGACGCACAGCATCGACCAGGACGTGGTCCGTTCGCTTGCGCAGTCCTTGACGGCGTTCGCGCGCTCGGTCGGGGCGGTCGTCGTCGGCGAGGGAATCGAAACCGACGAGCAGCGCGCTCGTCTCGTCGCCGTGGGTGTCCAGCTCGGGCAGGGATTCCGAATCTGTCGTCCCGTGCCGCTCACTGAGCTGCGTGATGTTCCGCGCCCTCTCGGCGCTTCGCCCGAATTCTCCGAGAGAAACGGAGCGCGACGGCCCCCACCGGCCTCGTGACGTGACGGTACGGTCGGGTAGCGTCCCGACCGTCAGCGTGGCCGGGAGCACGTGACCAGGAGCGAATGTGGATTTTCGTGACAGCCCTGAGGAGGCGGCCTTCCGCACGGAAGTGCGTGAGTGGCTGGCCGAGAACCTGACGGGCGAGTACGCCGAGGTCGGCGGAGGCGCCGGTCCGGCCGACGACACCTCGTGGGACATCCGTGTCGAATGGGAGCGGCTCCTCGGCAAAGCGGGCTGGGTGGGCATTTCGTGGCCGGAGGAGTACGGCGGTCGCAACGCCTCGATCATCGAGCAGGTCATCTTCGGCGAGGAGTACGCCAAGGCGAACGCACCGAGCCGGGTGAGCTTCTTCGGCGAGGGCCTTTTCGCTCCCACGCTGATCGAGTTCGGCACCGAGGAACAAAAGAGGCGCTTCCTCCCGAAGATCCAGCTCGCCGAGGAACTCTGGTGCCAGGGCTACTCGGAGCCGAACGCGGGGAGCGACCTGGCCAATGTCCAGACCCGGGCCACCCTCGACGGCGACGAGTGGGTCATCAGTGGCCAGAAGGTGTGGACCACGTTCGCCCACTACGCGGCATGGTGCTTCGCCGTCGTCCGCACCGATCCCGAGTCGACGGGCCACAAGGGCCTCTCCTACATGCTCGTCCCGATGGACCAACCCGGCGTGACCATCGCACCGCTGCGCCAGATGACGGGTTCCGCCGAGTTCAACGAGGTCTTTTTCGACGAGGCCCGCACGCCGGCCGACATGGTGCTGGGGGAGGTCAACGACGGCTGGAAGGTCGCCATGGCGACGCTCGGCTTCGAGCGGGGCACGGCGTTTCTCGCCCAACAGCTCGGGTTCCAGCGCCAGCTCGCCGACGTGATCGCCGCCGCCCAGGAGCGGGGCAGGAGCGACGACCCGGTGCTGCGCCAGCGGCTGGCCGGCTCCTACGCCGGCGTGCAGATCATGAAGTACAACGGTCTGCGGATGCTCACCAACATGGTCCGCAAGGGTGTGCTCGGCCCCGAATCGAGTATCGGCAAGCTCTACTGGAGCACGTGGCACCGCGACATGGGCGAGATCGCCCTCGACGTCCTCGGCCCCGAAGGTGCGCTCGCGGCACCGTCGCCCGATGGTGAGTACGATCTCAACGAATTCCAGCGCTACTTCATGTTCTCGCGTTCGGAGACGATCTACGCCGGGTCGAGTGAGATCCAGCGCAACATTCTCGGTGAGCGGGTGCTCGGCCTCCCGCGTGAGCCGCGGTAGTCGAGTCGAGCAACCGGTAGCAGTCAGCAACAGGGAGACACACGTGAACTTCGCCTTTTCCGACGAGCAGGAAGAGCTACGCCAGACCGTCCGGCGCTTCCTCGAGGACAAGTCGCCCTCCGCGGAGGTTCGCCGCCTCATGGAGACCGACGACGGCTACGACCCGGATCTCTGGACGCAGATGGCGCAGCAGCTCGGGCTCCAGAGCCTGCACATCCCCGAGGCGTACGGCGGTCAGGGCTACTCATTCATCGAGCTCGGCATCGTGCTCGAGGAGATGGGCCGCGTGCTTCTGTGCGCTCCCTACTTCTCGACCGTCGTGCTCGCCGCCGACGCGATCATGAACGTCGGCACCGACGCCCAACAGGGTGAACTACTTCCCGGCATCGCGTCGGGCGAGACGATCGCCACGCTCGCGTTCACCGAGCCCAACGGGAAATGGGACGCGTCCGGGATCGAGATGGAGGCGACGGCCAACGGTGATTCGTACGCGCTGTCGGGAACGAAGCACTTCGTGCTCGACGGGAACGTCGCCACCTTGATCGTCGTCGCGGCGCGCACCCCCGGGAGTGAAGGCGCCGACGGGGTCTCGCTCTTCGCCGTGCACGGCGACGCCGAGGGTCTCACCCGTGAGGCGCTCACCACGATGGACCAGACCCGCAAGCAGGCGAAGCTCGAGTTCTCGGGAGTGTCGGCGCAGCTCCTGGGTAGCGAAGGTGCAGGGTGGGACGCTCTGTCGAAGACCCTCGACCAGGCTGCGGTGGCGATCTCCAACGAGATGATCGGTGGCGCGCAGTTCGTGCTCGACATGGCAGTGCAGTACGCCAAGGACCGTGTGCAGTTCGGTCGCCCGATTGGCTCGTTCCAGGCGATCAAGCACAAGTGCGCCGACATGCTCCTGGAGGTCGAGTCGGGCAAGTCGGCGGCCTACTACGCGTCCTGGGCGGCGGCCGAAGACAACGACGAGCTCCCCGTCGTGGCGAGTCTGGCCAAGGCGTACTGCTCCGACGCCTACTTCCACGCCGCGGCCGAGAACATCCAGATCCACGGAGGGATCGGCTTCACCTGGGAACACGACGCGCACCTCTACTTCAAGCGTGCGAAGTCGTCGGAGATCCTGCTCGGTGACGCCACCTACCACCGCGAGCTGCTCGCCCAACGCATCGGGATCTGAGCGGCCCGGAGGTCTCGTCGGCTCGGGTCCGCCGGTAGATTCCACGCTGTGGCGATCATCGTCGGGACGCTCATCGTGGGGATGGTGCTGCTGATCGCAGCCGTGTTCGTGGTGCGCGAGAGCAGTCGGCTCGCAGCCGTTCCCCCGCCCCCGGTGTTCGACCTGGAAGAGGCCTACACGTGGGTGGTGGCCCACGTGCCCGACGACGTGGCCGCCACTCTCACGCCGGGTGACGTGCGACGGATCCTCGACTTCCAACTCGAGTACTTCCGCAAGCGCGGGGTCTCCGGGAACGGCTCCTCGGGAACACCTCCCGGATCCGTGGTCGTCGGGGGTGCCGAAACCGTCGACTACATCCTCGACAGGTGCAGCACCACGGGCGAGGAGTACCTGCCCGAGCAGGTGCACGCCGTGGTCGACACCCAACTCGGCTATCTGAGGGCCATCGGCGCGGTCGGGCCCCGCGCCGCACAGGATCCTCCGCCGCCCACGTCGGACGTTTGAGAAGACACGCCTGAGAAATCTCGCGGGGGTGCTTGCGGCCCATGGTAGAAACGGGCCACCAGAGAAGGGAGGTGGTCCAGACGATGCATGACAGATCTGAAGGGACCCTGGAGGTGCGCGGCCGCTAGGTCGTGGAGCTGGACCCGTTGGCGGAGTCCTACCGCCGCACCGGCGCCTCCCGGGCAGGACACGGTCCCGCCTGCACCAACACCGGGAAGCGTTGAACCAGTCAAGCAGTGGGCAGAGGGGGGAGCTTCGGCTCCCCCCTCGGTCATGCGGGGGAGCCGGCGATATCGTGATCGTGGCCGGCGCGACAGGAGGTTCGGTGGGCAGACCGCAACGTTTCGAGCATCAGCGCTACCTCGGTGACAAGCGCATCCAGGTCGTCTACGACCTCGACAACCCACCGGAGGGCGACGTGATCGACGAGCTCGTCGACTCGGAGGCGTTCGCCACCTTCGGGCCCGACACCCTGGTGGAGGCGTCCAACCGCGGCTACCGGGCGGACGACGCTGCCCTCGACGCGGCTCGGGCGGAATCGGCCTGATCCGACGGCCCGAGCGAGCTGCTCGGCCCGGTGTCAGACCGCCACGGGCTCCATCGTCGGAAGTGCTTCCCGAACGCCCGACAGACGGGCCTCGAACGCCTCGTCGGACAGCGCCGGCGCGGAGGGCAGCGACGCCGGGTCGGCGGGAAGGCCGCGCAGGTCCACCCACGACGTACAGCCGCCGTAGTCGTCGGACCACGGAAGCTCGACGGGTGTCTCGAGGCGGTGGACGCGTAGGGCAAGGATCCACAGCGGGTCGCGGCTCTTCCATCGAAGTCGGCTCTCGGCGTAGTCCGGGGTCCAGATGAGCTTGCTGTTCAGTCCGTCGAGTTCCTCGGGATCGGTGACTGTCGCCGTGGCCACGACCTGCGCCCATCCGGGAACCGTCACCGGCTCGCCGACCGGAGATCCCGGTGACAGCTCGATCCGGTGCCGGTAGGCCGTCTTCAGGAGCTCGGGACGCTGGTGCTCGCTCGTGGGATACAACCAGAAGGTGGGGGAGCGCAGATCGAAGTGACGCCCCTCTTCGCGCAGCCCACCTTTTCTGATGTCGACGATCTGTTCACCCGAAAGGAGTGCCGACACGATCACGGCCCACTCCTTGTAGGCGGGTGTTCCGATGTCGACGTCGGCGCCTGATCCTGGTGGAGTGCCGGTGGTGGTCACCCGGTTCAGGGTAGTAAGTAGCGCATGGACGAGTGGATCGAAGCACCCCGCGGCGAAGCAGCCGTCTTCAGCGGGGACGATGCGTCGCCCGACGACGTCGTCCGGCTTGCTGCGCATGTCGCCGCGCCGCCCGGCGGGAATCACCGGAGTGCGGTCCTGCTGTGTCATGGCTTTCCGGCGGGGCCGGGGGGAGCAACGGTGTCGGCCGCCACGTACCCGGAGTTCGCCGACCGCATCGCGGAGCACAGCGGCTCGGTCGTGCTGACGTTCAACTTCCGCGGCACCGGCACGTCGGAGGGGGAGTTCTCGTTCGCCGGCTGGCGGTCCGACTTCGCAGCGGCGCGTCGAGGTTCTGTGTGCAGCGAGCCGGCGTCGACTCGCCGGTGTGTGTGGGCTCGAGCCTGGGGGGTTCGGTGGCTCTGACCTGCGCGGCCGACGACATCCGGATCGGCGGCGTCGCTACCCTCGGGAGTCCCACCGAAGGGCTCTGGTCGCGGGACCCCGATGCCTTTCTCGCGCACGCCCGCGAGGTCGGCGCGGTGCACTCCGACGCGTTTCCCGGCGACAACGGCGCCTGGACCCGTGATGCCCGTTCATTCGATCCGATCGCCGCCGCCCGGTCGCTCGGCTCCCGACCTCTGTTGGTCCTGCAGGGTTCCGAGGACGACGTCGTTCCCATGGACGACGCGCGCGCACTCGCCGAAGCCGGTGGCGAACGTACGGAGCTGCATGTCGTGTACGAGGCCGGGCATCAGTTGCGTCACGATCCCCGGGCCGTGGCCGTCCTCCTGGGCTGGCTCGACCGCGTGTGACACGTTCCCGCGTCTCTCGGGTAGCGTGCCCGATCGTGAAAGCTCTCGTGCTCTCCGGTGGTGCCGGAACGCGCCTGCGTCCGATCACGCACACGAACGCCAAACAGCTCGTTCCGCTGGCCAACAAGCCGATCCTGTTCTACGGGCTCGAGTCCATCGCCGCCGCGGGCATCGAAGAGGTCGGGATCGTGGTGGGGTCCACGCACGAGGCGATCCGCGATGCCGTCGGCACCGGCGAGGCGTTCGGCCTCCGCGTCACCTACATCCCCCAGGACGAGCCGCTGGGTCTGGCACACGCCGTGCTCATCGCCCGCGATTTCCTGGGCGACGAGCCCTTCGTGATGTACCTGGGTGACAACCTCATCGTGGGAGGCATCACGCCCTTCGTCGAGGAGTTCCAAGAGCTCACGCCGAACGCCCTGGTCCTGCTCACCAAGGTCGACGAGCCACAGCACTTCGGCGTGGCGGAGCTCGACACCGAGGGACATCTCGTGCGGCTCGTCGAGAAGCCCGAGGATCCTCCGAGCCAGCTCGCACTCGTCGGTCTCTACCTGTTCGACCACCACATCCACGAGGCCGTACGGGCGATCGAACCCTCCGCTCGCGGCGAGCTCGAGATCACCGATGCGATCCAGTGGCTGATCGAGTCGGGCCGCCTCGTCCTGCCGCACACCCTCGAGACCCCGTGGATCGACACCGGAAAGCTCCAGGACCTCCTCGAGGCGAATCGCATCGTCCTGGAGTCACTCGTCGCCCGCACCGACGGCTCGGTGGACGCCGCCTCGCGGGTGAGCGGGCGGGTCGTGATCGAATCCGGTGCCGAGATCGTCGGCAGCGAGGTGCGAGGCCCCGCCGTGATCGGGACCGGGACGCGCATCGTCGACTCGTACGTCGGTCCGTTCTCGTCGATCGCCACGGACTGTGTGCTGGAGCGCGCGGCCATCGAGCAATCGGTCGTCCTCGACCGTGTCGAGATCCGTGACGTCGGCCCGATCCGGGACAGCCTGATCGGACGCGACGCTCGCGTGGGTAGGTCGGAGTCGATGCCGGGTGGCCACCGCCTTCTGATCGGCGACCACTCGGAGATCTCGGTCAGCTGACTCAGGTCATTCGGGGGTAACGGAGCGCACGGCAGCGCGCGCCTCGTCGAGGACCGCTCGAAGAGTGTCGTCGAAAGAGAAGCGCGGGGCGAAGCTCGTGGTGGCGGCCAACCGACCCGGATTACCCACCATACGGGGGACCTCGACCGGGCGCACGAGGTCGGGATCGATCACGAGCTCGAGGTCGCCGTTCGACATCGCCACGAGACGCTCGGCAATCGAGCGAACCGTTCTCGCGACGCCGGAGCACACGTTGTAGGCAGCCCCGGAGTCGCCGTGGACCGCCAGCAACCGGTAGGCGGCGACGACGTCGCGAACATCGAGAAAATCGCGCTCCGCGTCGAGATTCCCGACGCGCAGTTCCGTGGAACCGTCGGACTCTGCCTTCGCGATTCTGCGCGCCAGCGCGGGAACGACGAAGCGATCGGGCTGCCCCGGACCGGTGTGGTTGAACGCGCGGACACGGATCGTGGCGAGTCCGTCGCCCAGCCAGGTCTGGAGCGCGAGCAGATCGGCCGCCGCCTTGCTCGCCCCGTACGGCGTGACCGGGCGTAACGGTGTGTCCTCGTCGATCGGACCGTCATGCACCCCGTACGCGTCGGCGCTGGCGACGACCAGCACGCGCTCCACGCCGAGGTCGACAGCTGCACGCATGACCGTGAGTGTGCCGCCGGCGTTGACCCGCAGGACCTCGGCGGGATCGGCGAACGACTCGCCGATGTGGCTCAGCGCCGCGAGGTGGTAGATGACGTCGGGCCGGGCGTCACTCACGGCACCGCGCACCGCGCCAGGATCGGTGACGTCCACACCCGAGCTCACGTCGACGCCGACGACATCGTCGCCTTCGGTGCGGAGGTGCTCGATCAGATGTCGACCGACGAAACCTCCCGATCCCGTGATCAGTGTCCTCACGCCGCCGAGACTTCCGTGCTGTCGACCGCATGCCGGTACGCCTCGACGTGCGCCGCCGCGCTCGCTTCCCATGTGTAGTTCGCTGAAACCCGTGGCCCGCGCGCCCGAAGCTCCGCCGCCCGTGAGGAGTCGTCGAGGCAGACCTCGAGGGCCGTGGCCAGACCGCGGGGGTTGTGAGTGTCCACGAGCAACGCGGCGTCGCCGGCGACCTCGGCCATGGCAGTGCCCCGTGTGGTGACGGTCGGCGCCGCACAGGCGAGAGACTCCAGAACGGGGAGACCGAAACCCTCTTCGAGCGACGGATAGGCGACCGCAGCCGCGCGGCGGTAGAGAGCAGGTAACACCCCGTCATCGACGTACCCCGGTCGCAGGATCCGGGTCGTCACGCCGCTGTTCTCGACCGCCGTCTGCACGGCCTTGCTGCCCCAGCCGTCACCACCGGCGAGGACCAATCGCAGGTGGGGTCGTTGCGCTGCGACGCGCGCGAAGGCGTCGACGAGACAGGGGAGGTCCTTACGCGGCTCGAGTGTTCCGGCGAAGGCGATGTACGGCGGTTGTACGCCGATGCCTCGCAACACCGCCAGGTCGGCCGGTTCGTCGTCGTGAGGCCGGAACCGATGGTGGTCGACCCCGTGGGGGATGGTGGTGACATCCGCGACGTCCCCGACGATCTCGTGCAGGCGGCGGCTCGTGACTGCGGACGGCGTCACGAGGACCCGCGCCCGGTCGGCTGATCGACGGATCGCGCGGCGGAAGAACAGCACTTTGGTGCGCTCGTGCCATTCCGGATGGTCAAAGAACGTCAGATCGTGAACGGTGACCACTCCAGGCGGCGCCGATCGGTACCACGGCATCGTGTAGTGGGGGCCGTGCCACACGTCGATCCGGGCTTCACCGGATGGACGGACGACCTGCTCCGCCGCGAGTCGAAGTGCACGGAGGTTCGGCAGGAGCGCGTGCACAACGGCGGTCGGAGCAGTGCGCGTCCATCGGGGTCCGTCTGCGGAGCGAGCGAGGAGCTCGAGGTCGACGTCGTCCCGCTCCCCGAGATGACGGGCCAGATTCAGCGTGTAGACGCCGGCGCCGACAGGCTGTTCCGGAACAGCGGAGACATCGAGAAGGACGCGCACCCGGCGAGTCTACGAGTGCTCCGCGAGCGCAGCCCGATACGCGTCCACGTGTATCGCTGCCGAGCGCTCCCACGTGAACGTCGAGGCCTGCTCGAGTCCGGCGGTGGCGAGCTCGCGGCGACGATCAGGGTCATCCAGCAGTTCGGCGATGGTGTCGCGCCACGCCTGCACGTCGCCGGGCTCGAGAAGGATCCCCGCGTCACCGACAACCTCCGGGAGACTCGTCGTGTTCGACGCCACGACCGGACATCCGCGCGCCATGGCTTCGAGGGCCGGAAAACCGAAGCCCTCGTACGTGCTCGGCACGACCGTCAAGAGTGCGTGGCGGTACAGGGCGTCGAGAGCCTCACGCGTGACAGCACCGAGCCGACGCACCCTCGAGCGGTCGAGTCCCTCGACGCGTCCCCAGCCGGGCGGCCCGGCGATCACGAGCGTCGGCGCATCGCCTCCGGGAAGCGATCCGACCGCGGCGGCGACGACGTCGAATCCCTTGCGCGGTTCGACGGTCCCCACCGCCAACACGAACGGCCCGTCGATCCCGTCGATTCCGTCGATTCCGTGATTCGTGACGGTCGGCGGACCCCCGCCGTGTCCGCGCCGTGAGGGGCGACGTGGATCCTGTGCGTCTCGAAACCGGCCTCGAGGAGGCCGTCGCGCGTGAATTCCGACGGCGTGAGAACCGCGGCGGCGTGCTTCCGGGCGAGGGTCAGGCCCCGCTCGTGGAAGGCCCGACCGCGCCGGGTGAACGAATCGGGTTGGGCGCGGAACGCCAGATCGTGAACGGTCACCACCAGGGGATCAGCGGGGGGAACCGCCAGGCTGGGAGCGTGGATCAGGTCGACGGGGGCGCCGGGCAGGCGGACCCGCGGCCTCCGGAACCGGTGCCACGCCTCGTAGCGCCAGCGACCCCGCGGAGATCCGAGATCGACGAATCGCTCCGGAACCTGTGCGGGTCTGCCCGCCCCGAACGGGACGACGTCGACCCCGGCATCGGGAAGGGCGTCGAGCAGGGCCTCGACGTACCGGCCGATCCCTCCGGGTACCGGTTGAGCCAGTTGCCCGGCGTGCAGCCCGATCCTCACGCCATCTCCTCGTAGAGCTGCGCGAACGCCTCGGCGGTCGCGTCCCAGGTGTAGCGGGCGACCCGCTCGTGTCCCGCGGCCACCAGACGTTCGCGCAGCGCGGTGTCGTCGATCGTCTCGTGGAGCGCTCGCGCAAGATCGGCCACGTCCAGCGGATCCGTGAAGACGGCGGCGTCGCCCAGGACCTCGGGAAGGGCACCGGCGTCGCCCGCCACCACGGGGATTCCGTGCTGTATCGCCTCGAGTGGCGGGAAACCGAATCCCTCGTAGATCGAGGGGTAGGCAAACGCCGTCGCCCCGGCCAGCAGGTCGGCCCTCTGGGAACCGCTGACCCACCCGAGGCGGCGAATGCGCTCGCGGGCGTGCGCTGTCGCAATGGCGTTGTCCAACGCCCCGGCTCCCCAGCCGTCGGGGCCCGCGATGACGAGTTGCACGTCGGAGTCGTCCCCGGCGAGCTCATCGAAGGCCCTGGACGAGCACCGGCAGGTTCTTGCGCGGCTCCACCGTGCCGAGAGCGAGGACGATATCGGGTGGT
This sequence comes from uncultured Actinomycetes bacterium, assembly GCA_963704035.1. GTDB lineage: Bacteria > Actinomycetota > Acidimicrobiia > IMCC26256 > JAOSJL01 > JAOSJL01. Next base: position 1,553,352 of record CAVPGR010000004.1, read on the forward strand.
GCGGGCCAGCGCGTGTCCGGCTGTGGGATCACCCGCTGTCGGAGCGGCGACGCCGGGAGGAATGCGTACGATCTCGTCGAGCGGAACACCGAACTCGTCGGAGACCTCGTGGGCCACGAACGACGTCGTCGTGTGGACGCGGGCTCCATCGTCGAGGGCACGGCGGATGGCGTCGGGGTAGCGCAGAGTGTCCGGGGTGCACATCTCGGGGAATCGCAGTGCGGTGAGGTCGTGAACGGTGACGACCGTCGGTTGACGAACCGGTGGCGCCACGAAGTTCGTGGCGTGCACGACGTCGACGGGCCCCGTCCAACGCTCGATGCGGGGGTGGCTGACATGGCGCCACAACGTATGGGCCGCGCGCGCCGGAATCGGTGCAGCACCCGCGCGCACGCGGTCGGGAAGCTGTCGTCCATGCCGTGTCGTCCGCGTAGCGTGACCGCGTAGGCCGTGAGGTCGAGTCCGCCGTGCGCCGACAGTGCCCGAATCAGGCCGTCGACGAGGCGCGCGACACCCGTGCGTACACCGAGCAGCGGTGTGCCGTCGAGGGCGACCTTGAGCACGGCGCACAGTAACCCGAGCCCCGTGTTCCGTATCCGACCTGCTTGTCCGGCGGCCACGCCTCACAAACACGACAGACCGGACACCTATCGGGCTGTTCGGCTCCAGATGACCACGGATTGTGTCGACAACGCGCGAGAATCTCCGGAGGCGGAGCTCTCCGAAGCCGGCAGCCCACGGGTCCGGCCACCAATCAAGGCAGGTCATGCGTCGACTCTGGTTGCTTCCCGCGCTCGTTCTTGCGTTCGCCGCCGTTCCGTACGCCGCGCAGGATCCCGGCGACACCGTATCCCGAGGCCACGGTCGACGATGTCCCGCTGACCGACGATGCGGACGGCACCGTCGAACCCGGGTGGGGAGTGGAGATCGACACCGACACCGACATGGTCGGTGTCCGCTGGGACGGCGACGCCGAGGCCACCTTCACGGTCGAAGCCCGCGACGACGACGGCAACTGGACGCCCGCGGTGGAAGCTCCACCCGTCGACGGCGGACCGGATGCAGGGTCGCCCGACGCGATCCATGCGGAGTCCGTTCTCGGCGATTCACGCACCACCGACCCGGTGTGGGTGGGGGATGCCACCGCTGTGCGTGTGCGCCTCGCCGACGGCGAAGCGAGTGACGTCGAGCTCATCGACGTCGACTCGCCCGAGGCGACCTATCCGGAGGGAAGTGCCGGTGCGATTCCACCGCAGCCGACGATCCGGTCGCGTGCCTCGTGGGGCGCCGACGGCCCCGATCTGTTCGATGTCCAAGGCGCCGTCGGTGGATTTCGCCGTCGTTCACCACACCGTCAGCACCAACACCTACAGCGACGGCGGTGCGGTGGTCCGCGGGATTCAGGCCTTCCACCAAGGAGGTAACGGCTGGTGCGACATCGGCTACAACTTCCTCGTCGACAGGTTCGGCAACGTCTACGAGGGACGTGCCGGTGGCATCACTTCCACCACCGTCGGGTGCACACGCCGCTCCGTTCAACACGCGATCGACGGGGATCGCCCTCATCGGCAACCACGTGTCCGCAGGAGTGCCCAGCGCCACGCGCACGGGCCTCCGCAACATCCTGGCCTGGAAGCTCGGCTACCACGGCGTGAACGCGGCCGGGTACACCAGCGCCAACGGACAGACGATCAGAACCATCATCGGCCACCGCGACGTGAACCAGACCGAATGTCCCGGTGGGCAGGCATATGCGCTGCTCCCGCAGTTGCGCAGCGAGGTGGCGTACATCATCGGGTTGTACCAACAGCGGAAAGGCTCTCGAGGAGAACTCCAACGGCGGCTGGTACGGGCTCGACGGTAGCGGGAACCGTGTCGGCCGTTTTCGCCCCTCACTACGGCGATCCGAACTTCAACTGGGACATCGCCCGTGACATCGCCGTGATGCCCGACGGCAAGGGCTACATCGTTCTCGACGGTTTCGGCGGTCTCCACAAGTTCGGCTCCGCCGCCCAGGGGACGATGAAGAACCTCTGGGGTCCCTACTGGGCGGGATGGGACATCGCGCGTGATGTCGCCATCACTCCCGACGGCAAGGGCCTCATCGTGCTCGACGGGTGGGGAGGTCTGCATCCCCGAGGGAATGCACCCGTCGTGGCCGGTGCGTACTGGATCGGCTGGGACATCGCGAAGGACGTCGAGATCGACGACAACCGCGGGGTGTACATCCTCGACGGCTGGGGTGGTGTTCGCGCCCGCAACGGCGGAGGAAACTACGGCGCCGACTACTGGCCCGGGTGGGACCTCGCCGAAGACCTCACCGTGAAGGACAACGGGAGTGGCTACGCCACTCTCGACGCCTGGGGTGGCATCCACCCCCGTGGCAACATGCCCGGCGGGAACCTCGGATGGCAGCCCATCGACCAGTGGCGCGGGCTCTTCTACTCGGAATCGGGTGACTGGTACCTCGGGATGAAGAAGCGACAACACCGGGCCAGCAGGGCTGACGGAGCCTTCCTGCTGCGGTCGCAGGCCCGCGGCGCCTGGTTCTCTTTTCCTCGCCTCGGGTTACAACTCGAGGGGTTCGTGCTCCAGCGCGTCGACGAGCGCCTGGGAGTCCTTCGGCGCGTAGGTGCGCAGACGGGCGATGACGAAACTTCCCATCACCGCGACCGCTACCGCTGCACCTGCGACGAAGCCGAGCTCCGCACGCAGGAAGAGTGGATCGACGAGCGCCGTCACGACGACGAACGTGACCACGCCGGCCATCCAGCCGAAGGCCGCACGACTGTGGCGGACGAGCGCGATGAGCGCCTGGGCGAGCGTCATGGCGGCGATGAAGAGACAGCTGCCGAGTGCCAGGAGCGCGAGGTCCTGGCGGTCGAGCGTTGCGGAGAACTCCTCGCCGAAGAGCACGCCGACGGCCCACGGTCCGATGGCGTACGAGGCGCCCACGCCGAGGACAGTGACGGCGACGACCAGGAGCAGTAACTGGCGCAGGCCCGCCTTGAACTCGGTGTGTTTCCCCGCCCCGGCCAGACCGGCGAGTTTCGGAAGCAAAGCCGCCTGCACGGCCTGGAACAGGAGAATGGGAACGCGCGTGAGCAACGACGCGGTGAAGAACTGCCCTGCCCTGTCGGTTTCACCGGGTCCCGCCAGGAGGTTGACCGCCACGATGGCGGCATACGCGAGCGTCTGTGCGAGCACGGATCCGGCGAGGAGCCAGCCCAGGTGTGTCGAGAGCTCCGACCACGGAGCTTCGGGCCCCGGGGTCACGAGGCCATGCTGACCCCACAGCGCGACCAGAGTGGCCGCGGCCGGCGCCAGGCCCAGAACGAGCCCGTACGGCCCGGCGAAGCTGACTCCGATGACAGCGAGGACGACGCAACCCAGAAGGCGGAGAATGCCTTCGGATCCGAGAAGAAGTCCGTAGGCGCCGAACCTGCTGTTGCCCGACAGTGTGCCGCGGGTCAAGTGCTGTGCGTAGAAGGCGAAGATCCCGAGAACGAGCCCGACGAGCAGCATCACTTCGCCCTCGAGGAGGTGATCGAGGAGGAAGGGAGCAGCAGCGATCGCCCCGATCGCGAGCACGGCGGCGACGATCGCCCCCAACGCGACGGCTCGTCTCACGAGTGGTCCACCACCGAGACCGCGGGCACGGCGGTCGGCCAGAGCGCGGGCGACCTCCTGTTCGAGGGGCAGGAAGAAGCCGGGACCGAGGATGAAGATCAGGGCCCACAACCCCGAGAGGCCGGCGGTCTCCTCGGTGCCGAGTGCCCGGGCGGAGATGACGATGAAGCCGTAGGCGGCGATACCGGCCGTGACGAGCCCGCCCCCGACGGTCAGTGTTCCCTCGGGAAGGCCGATCTTCGTTTCGGCCTTCTTGTCGACCTTCTTCTGCCGTGTAGCGGCCTCGCTCGTGTCTGGCCGCTCGCTACCCACGGTGCGCTCCTACCACGGTCCACGGGAAGGGCTGAACCGTGCGCTCGACCCGGAGTTCGCGGCCCACGAACGCGCTGAAGCCGCGCGTGCTCCAGTGGTTGACGTGGCCGGGAGTGTTGCCGAGGTTGCGCCAGTACTTGCCTCGCGCCATGTTGGCGACTCGCCAGATCGGCTCGCGTGGCACCGACACGACGACAGCACCGCGCGCGACGCGGGCGATCTCGTAGAGAGCACCATCGGGATCTTCGACATGTTCCAACACCTCGATCGCGAGCACGAGGTCGAAGGCCTGGTCGGGGAACGGGAGGTGTGTGGCATCGCCGTGGGTAGCGTTCGCGTCGAGCGAGCGCCATTCGCCGACGAGCTCGGGATCTGGCAGATCGAGAATCGTGATTCGCGCCTCGGGATACCGCGCGGCGAGTGTCCGGGCGATCTCACCCTCTCCGGCGCCCACTTCGAGGATACGTTCGGGGGCCACACGCGGAAGTGTGGAGTCGAGGGCACGGAAGAAACCCTGCATGAGGCGGCGCTCGATCGGGTTGCGACTCGCGTACTTGTCGTAGATGTTGCCGGTCGGGGCATCCGCCACCTGGGTGCTCATCGGCTCAGACCTCGGCCGGTTCCACGAACTCCCGCGGCTTGCTCAGGCGTACGAAGAGGTCCGCCAGGAGACCGATGGCGAATACCTGAAACGAGGCGAAGAGGATCAGCAGCGTGTTGGCGGAGAGGCGGAAGTCTTTGTCGATCCAGTCGTAGGTGAGCTTCCCGAGGCCGAGGAGCAGGAGCACGACGCCCAGGGGCATGAATATCCGCAGTGGGTTGTAGGACAGGACGAGGCGGACCACCTGTGTGAGGTAGCGGCGGGTGTCGGACCACCAGTGGAACTTGGAGCTTCCGGCGCGCTCTGCGTACTCGATCGGCACGTACTTCACCGAGTAGCCGTTGGCGAGGAAGGCCATGGTGATGGTCGTGACACACGAGAACCCGGGAGGAAGCAGGTGGAGGTACTGGGCCGCCACGTCGCGGCGGAAGACCCGCAGCCCCGAGTTCAGGTCGGGGATCTTCGTCTCGGCGAGGTAGCCGGCCAGTTTGCGGATGAACCACTTCGCCGGCACACGGAAGAACTTGGCGGTGCCCTGCTCGGTGGTTCGCGCTCCCACGACCTGGTCGTAGCCGTCGAGTTCCGCCACGAGCTCGGGTATCCGCTCGTTCGGGTACGTCATGTCGGCATCGGTCCATGCCACGACGCGACCCCGGGCGGCGTTGGTTCCCGCGCGCGTCGGGCTGATCCCGACCCTCGGTTCTGGGCGAAGCTCAGCAGACGGATGTCGTCGATGTCGGTGAGTTGCTCGCCGGACCCGTCGTCGGATCCGTCGTCCACCACGATGATCTCGTAGGAGTAGGGCGAGGCCTCGAGCGCGGCCCTGATCCGGTCGATCTCGTCGCGCAGGTGCCCCTTCTCGTTGTAGACGGGCAGCACGACGCTGACGTCGAGTTCTTCGGGCATCGAGCGGCCTCACCGGCGGGCGACAGGGAGTCGGGGGCGAGCCGGGGGTCACCGGGCGCGCACGGGCAGGATACCGGACCTCTCCGTCGGGTCACGAAGGGTCGTTACGGGACCCGAAGAGCGACTGTTGTCGCGGTGTCGCCCACGTCGGCGAAGTCGGTGAAACCTTCCTGGCTGAGGCCGATCTCGATCGCGTACTCGCCTCGTGGCAGCGGCTGACCTGCTGCATCCACGGCGGACATCGGATCGTGACGTCGAACCTATCGTCGCCGGGAGCGTGAGCTCGGGGATCTCTACAGGGGTGTCGCTGATCTCGGTTCCCGTGTCATCCAGCACTCGGGCGTGGAGCCGTACGAGGCCCGGGAGCCCGTAGCTGTCGAAGTTCGACCCAGGGCCCGCCGTCACCGACATGCGCGACCTCGACGTCGACGTCGGCCGACCCGCCGGGCTCGAGCTCGAGAGTCTCGGGCGACGCGTCGATCTCCGAGCGCATGGCGGTCGGCGGAAGGGCGGCGGGAAATCCGACGGGAAAGAGACGTCCCTGGGCTGTCGAGCTCGTCGGCCGTCGATCCGGGAAGTACCCACAGACCCTGTGCGTTTCGGCCGTCGGTTACGACGAGCCGTGCGTCGAGCGCATCGGCGACGGGACCAGTCGAGGGGCGCGATCACGATGTCGGCGGGTGGCGCTTCGTCGCTGTCGGAATCGAACGTTTCGAAGTCGACGTCGGGAAGGAACCACTGGTCGCGCCAGAAGCAGAACGCACACCCGGTCGACGTGTCGAACGCGACCGTGTCGACGTGCAGGCTCTCGACCTGATCAGGGAACGACCACCCCTCGTACCAGATGTCGACCTCGTCGGGGAGCATCTCCCGGTACGCGTACACGCCTCCGAGGAGGAAGATGATGACGGCCGCTCCTGCGGCGACTCTCGGCAACTTCCATGCGACGAGGCCGAGGGCGCCGACACCGACCAGCGCCACGACGGTCGCGTGCGGCACGAAGTAGCCGAAGCTGTCGAATGGCCACTCGGTGACCTGCCAGAAGATCCCGGTGATCGTCGGCCAGTTCGCCGTTCCGTCGAACAGCGCGGGGTCGCGCAGTAGTCGCAGAGCGAGTGCCAGCACAGCGATCGTCAGGATGGAGCTCCCCATGGAAACCAGGAGCACGCGCGGACGCCGGCGGGTCGCGAGCACTGCCGTTCCGCACGCGAGGAACACCGGGAGGAACGCCTCGTTGTAGCGCCCGTAGACGAGATGGTCGACGCGGTGGCGGTTGACGGTCATGAACACGATCGAGGCGACGAACATGGCCAGGGCGGCGAGGAGAACGAAGCCGGCCACGAGGGACGAAGACGGGGCCTGTCTCCACTCAGCCTTCGTGCGTGCGATGAGCGGGTGGGTTCGGCGTGCCAGGACCACCACACCGAGCACGAACAGCCCGAGAGTGGCTACGACGAGGTACCAACCCTGGCCCACGGCCATCGCCGCCAGTTCCCGCCACTCGCCGGGGTCCCCCAGAGTCCTGGCCAGCTGCTCGGGGGAGTTCTCGATGACATCGTTCCCTCCGGCCCACCGGGCGTCGAAAAGCGCCGAGTTGACGAGGCGCACGACCATGAACCCGGCAACGAGCAGCGCAGTGTTGGTGACAGCCGTGTGGTGTCGGATCCGACCGGACCACCACGCCACACCCACGAGGACCAGAACGACCGCAACCACGCCGGTGAAGCGTGGATGAATCGCGTAGGCGAGTGCTGCACACGGGCCGAACAGCATGCGTTGCCAGCGGGCGTCCGCCGTCAACATGAGCCAGGCCGTGAGCACGAGCGCGCAGAACACCGGGATGGCGGCCGGTTCCGTCCACGCGTGGTTCCCGGCAAACGTCACGGCCGGGTAGACGGCTCCGGCCGCCGCGCCGAGGAGTGCCGGGTAGGGAGCGACGCCGAGGATCCTGCGCAGGATCAGGTACAGCATCGGGAACACGGCTGTGAGGAGCAGCGCGTTGACGACCATCGCCGCGGTGTAGAGATGGTCCGGGTCCGAAAGCACGGCGAAGGCGGGGACGAGGAACAGGGAGTAACCGAACGAGTAGTAGGACGTGGCGCCCATCTGGAGGAGAGGATCGTCGCCGAGGAACCAGCCAGGATGACCGAGGAGGCCCGCCTCGTCGGGGAAGACGAGCGGGCCGCGCATCTGTAGCCCCAGCCAGAGGTGCAGGGCGAGCAGGGCGACGGACCCTCCCAGGAGCCACCATCCAGTGGGAGACCATGCGGCGGGGGAGAGCGCGTGGGTGGTGGGGCGCGGGTGCGCTGGTGTGGCAGTGGTGGTCACGGGGAACGAATGGCCGGTGGGAGCCGTTAGCCTGTGAGGGTACCGGAGCGCCCTCGGAGCCCCGAGGTGGCCTTTTCCGGAGCACCGACCGCTACGGACCGACCGGACAGCGGCAATCCATTCCGGGGGAAGCGGACACCCGTGCACACCACGAAGAGTGGCAAGAGCACTCGGTCGCCGCGACGGCTACTGCCGGTCCTCGTCGTGGCGCTGACGGCGTTCGGGACGGCACTGGCGGGCGCACTTCCGGGACCCGCGGGCGGTGCCACGGGCGGTGTCGAGGCTCCGCGCAGGTCACAGGAGAAGGCCGGTGCCGCTGATGTCTCCGCCGCTTCTCCTGACACCTCGGCACCCGTCGCTGTATCGGCCGACGGCACGACACGTGTCATCGTCGGCCTCGACGCGGCTGACACGCCGGAGGCCGACCTCGACGCACGCGGAGCCTTGGCTCAACGCATCGAGATCGCCGTCGCGCAGGACGAACTGGTGGAGGACCTGGCGGGAACCGGCGGCACCGTCGTGGGAGAGATCCCCACTGCCCCGTATGTTGCTGTGGAGGCCACGCCCGAGGCTCTCGAGGCGTTGGAGACATCGCCGATCGTCACGAGCGTCGAGCCCGATCGTCTGCTGGAGGCGAGCCTCAACTCCACGACTCCCCTCGTGGGGGCCGACGCGGCGCAGGCGGAAGGGTACGACGGCACCGGGACGACGGTCGCGGTTCTCGACACCGGCGTCGACCGGACCCATCCTTATCTCTCGGGGCGTGTCATTCGTGAAGCTTGCTTCTCCTACAACGCGTGCCCCAACGGCGGGAGCGTTCAGACCGGCGCCGGTTCCGCGCGTCCGTGTAGCTATGGCGCCGGGTGCTGGCATGGCACCCATGTGACGGGAATCGCCGCCGGCAAGGACCAAAACGGCAGCACCTACACCGGTGTGGCGCCGGGTGCCGACATCTTCGCCATCCAGGTCTTCTCGCCGGTCGGAGGCTACGTCCTCGACCGGTGGGGGACGCTCCACGCCGTCGGTGTCGCCGACCCGATGAGCGGCTGGAGCTCGGGCGGGTTCCCGGCTTGGGACATTGCCCGGTCGTTCGCCCTGCGTGACTCCGACGGCGGCTACATCCTCGACGCGTGGGGCGGTCTGCACCGCGCCGGTGACGCACCCGCGCTCGGCGGCGGCCCCTACTGGAAGGGGTGGGACATCGCCCGCGGCGTGGCGCTTCGTCCCGACGGCAACGGCGGATACGTGATGGACGGCTGGGGCGGACTCCACCGGGTGGGCAACGCTCCGCCGCTGAGTGGTGCGCCCTACTGGAGCGGTTGGGACATCGCCCGCGATGTTGCGCTGCACCCCGACGGTGGTGGGTACACGCTCGACGGTTGGGGCGGAATCCACGAGTGGGGTGGCGCCCCGAAGCTCACCGGCGGTCCCTACTGGACGGGGTGGGACATCGCCCGTGGTCTCGAGCTCACCGCCGACGGTACGGGTGCCTGGGTGATCGACGCGTGGGGTGGGCGCCACGCTGTCGGAACCGCACCGAGCCTCGGAAGCGGTGCCTACTGGCCGGGGTGGAACATCGCGCGTGACGTGGCAGCGGTTCCCGAAGCCACGGCCTACACCAGCGACCTGCTCGCGGCGCTCAGCCACGTCTACGCACAACGCAACACGTTCGCCAAGCCGATCGCGTCTGTGAACATGAGCCTCGGTGGGGCATCCGGTCTACCTGGAGCCGGTTACCTGCAACGCGCTGACAGCGTCGGTCACGACGGTGTTGTCGAACCTACGCAGCGCCGGGATCGCTCCGGTCGCGGCGTCGGGGAATCAGGGCTCGTCGTGGCAGATGAACTTTCCCGGGGTGCGTCTCGCACGCGGTGTCGGTGGGCGCAACGAATGATTTCGACAACGTTCGCCTCGTACTCCAACTCGGGATCCGCTCTCGACCTGTTCGCGCCCGGCCAGAGCGTCGTCTCGCCGTTCCCGATTTCTGGTCCACTCTCGATCCGCCACGGGGGACTTCGAACGGAACATCGATGGCGACGCCTCACGTGGCCGGTGCGTTCGCCTGCTGCGCGACAAAGCACCGGCGGCGACAGTGAACACGATGCTCACGTCGCTGAGGTCACACGGCCCCTGATCTCCCGGGAGCTCCTCAGCCGCCACCGACTCCAGGTGGACGCCGCCCTCGACGACTTTCGGCGGGGACTCAGTCCGGTGTCCGATCGTCGGTCGGCGGGCGTCGTGGCGATCGCCGCATACTCCTGGGCACCGAAGAGCACCTCGTTGAGACGCTCCAACGCCTCGTTCACGGTTTCGACCCAGGCCGCCCCGCCGCTCGTGTCGTCTGCGTCGAGCTTGTCGGGCTCGATGAGGGGGAGCCGGTAGTCGTCGGCGGGTGAGTGGAACCGCAGTTCCACGTCGCGGAATCCCGCGCGCTCACACAGGAACGTCAGCAGCGAAGGGTGCAGCGGCCACACGTGGGTCGGATCGAGGATGTAGCTGTTGCCGAGCACGATCAACGAGGTGGGATTCGGCGTCTCGGCCACGAGGATTCCCCCGGGACGCAGGCGGCTCGCCGCCAGTTCGAGGAACGCCACGAGCTGTTCGAGACTCAGGTGTTCCGCGACGTGGATGGCTGTGATGGCGCCGAAGGAATTCTTCGGGCGTGACTCGAGGAAAGCGAGCGCGTCGCCGGCGTGTGCCTCGACCCCGGCAGCGCGGGCCTCAGCGACCATTCCGGCGTCGAGGTCGACGCCTTCACCCTCCACGCCGCGCTCGTCGAGCGCAGCCAGTAGCTCGCCGCGGCCGCAACCGACGTCGAGAACGGGGGCGTGTCGGGACAGCAATTCGAAGTAGCGCTCCTCGAGGATGGCCAGGACCTCGACGGGGTCGCCGCGGAAGCGCTGCTCGAATCCGACGTAGTCGAAGCCGGAGGAGCGAGGGGCACCCCCGGCCTCTCCTCGTGCGGGTGCCTCGGTACCACCCTCCGGTGTGGCGGGCCGATCCGCACGGGCCGCCCGGTCGAGTGCGTTGACGCGTTCGCGCAGTTCGGCAAAGCGGGCAGGAACACCAGGCAGTCCGGCGGCGGGGGCGATGGCCGTTCCGAGATCGTCGAGCGCCGCGCGGAAGGCGTCGAGCTCACCCTTGTGGAGCTCGAGGTTCAACGCCAGGGCGTGGAGCTCGCTCGCGAGATCGCGTCCGGTGGCGACGAGTTCTGCGACGTCCCCGGCCGACTGGAGCGCCCGAAGCGACGGAACGAGACCCTGCACTTCGGCGCGCAATAGCTCGTGGCGCGCCGAGAGTTCGTCGAGCTGCGTGAGCACGGCCGCGGTGACGTCGGGTCTGAGTCGGACGGCCACACTGTTGGCGAAGCGCGCGACGACGGGCTGGAGCATCCGGCGAGCGGCCGCCTTGGCTCGTGCGCGCGCCGTGGGCCGAGGTTCACCCCGGTCAGAGGGAGCAACCGGCGTGGCGTCGCTGTCCCGGACGTGATGCGAGCTGCTGTCCGATGTGCTGGTTCCGGACGTGTCATCGGCGAGCGCGTCGCGTGCGCGGTCGACGAGGTCGGGTCGGAGGTCGGGGTGACTCATCGTCCCGCTCCCGCTTCGGCGAGCGAACGCTGATCGACCACGGGGCCCAGAGCAGCGAACGCGTGGAAGGCCGGCGGTGACACCGACGAGGTGCGAAGCTCATCGAGCGCGCGGGCCACGCCCGTGAGCCCCGGTGGAGCCGGTGTCGTCATTCCGAGCCTTCCCGCCAGAGACCGCGCGGTGCCTTCAGTGGAGAAGGATTCCTCCGCGAGGCGTCGCGCCCGTCGCCCGAGTCCGGCGGCACGCGGAAGATCGTCGGCGAGCAGGTTCGCCCGGGGGAGCGCGTTCTCTGCGCTTTCCACGACGAAGGCATCGGCCTCGGTATGGGTGTCGAGACCGAGGCGGTCGGCGGTTCCGGACTCGAATACAATGGGTGTTCCGAGCGCGAGCGCGAGCAGGGCCGTGTCGTCGGAAGCCACGATCGCGGCGGCCAACGCCACGACCGTGGCGACGGGTACGTCGCCACCGGGCAACCCCTCGCGAAGATCCACGACCGTGTGGCGGGCCAGGCCGAGGCGTCGCCGCCAGCGCGCTCGCACGAACGGAGACACGGGTGCGTGGGTCCGCACGTCCACCGAGCGCTCCGGGAGCGCCAGCACGCCCGCGCCGGTGGCGGATCCTGCGGTGGTGACGATCGCGGCAGCCCGCGATCGAACAGAATCCCCGACCGACTCCGGTTCCAGCGTGGCGAGAGCCAAGGGGATGTCGCTCTCATCGAGAAGACGGTCGAGATCGGGCGCGTCCAGCCCGACGGCGAGACGGGCTCCGGCTCGCGGCAGCGACGGGTGACCGGCCCGTGGCTCGCACCAGCGTTGCAGCGGACCCAGCAGGGGTTGAATCCAGCCTGTCGGCTCGGCGCCGACCACGAGCTCCAGGATCGGGCGTGTCACGAGCTCGTCAGCGTCGAGACCACGCTGCTCCAGTCGAGACCCGCGACGCGACCGTGGCCGATGGTGCCCTGTTCGCGTGCCACGGCACGATTCGAGGCCAGCCGGTCGACGGCGGCGGCGATCTCCACGGCGCTCCCGTCGGTGACCGACCCGGTGACTCCGTCTTCCACCCACTCGAGTGTGCCGCCGGAGTCCTTCGCCGTGATGACGGGCTTGCCGGCGGCGAATGCCTGGAGCGTCACGTAGCCGTAGTCCTCGTCGAAGGGTGCATAGACGACGCCGAGTGCACCGGCGTAGAGGTCGACGAGCTCGTCGTCACTCACGAAACCCGCCAGCTCGACGCGATCGCCGACACGGAGCTCTTCGATCCGTGCGTTGAGCCCGCTCTCCATGGACCCTCGACCGGCGATGACGATCCGGGTGTCGGTGGTCAAGTGGCGTGCGGCCTCCACGAGCAGTTCCGGCCGCTTGTTGGCATCGAGCCGGGTGGCGCAGAACACGTAGTCGCCCGAGGACACAGCGCCGTTTCCGGTGCCGACCGACCGGAGACGGTCGAACAGCGGAGGAGGGTGGTAGAGGGGTTCGGCGTCGAGTCCGTTGTAGCGGGCGAGGCGATCCGCCACCACTCCCGACGTCGTGAATCGTCGCCGTGCTTCCTCCAGCGCCCGCGTGTCCCACTCCGTGAGAAGTCGCTGTGCTTCGAGGCCGTCATCGTCGAGCCCGAAGTCGGACCAGGGCGAGTCAGCGGCGTCGTACGCGGCCCGGTGCTGGTGGAACAACCAGACGATCTTGTTCGAGTGTCGCACGAAGTACGACGGAAAGTTCGTGGCGATGACGAGATCCGCGTCCACAGGGACCAGGCGCCATGCGAGGGCGGCGTCGAAGACACGGTCGCGGTCCCACGCCGTCGGCAGGCGTACGAGCTCGGCGTCGTGGCCGGCGTCGCGCAGCGCCGCGACGAGGTTCTCCATGTGGAGCTCGGCGCCCCCGCTCACGAACGGAACCTGGGCTCCACAGACGCAGATCTTCATGACGACTCGCCGATTGACGCGAGCACGGCCGAAGGTGTGGTGTCGATCCTGTCGACGATACCCGCGACCATGTCGGCGTCAGCGCGCCTCGAGAAGACGTAGAACATCCGACGGCCCGGGTACGTGGCCTCGATGAAGTCGTCGTATCGACGGTGGAGCGCCTGTTCGATCGCCAGTTCGCGCCCGAGGCCCGCCGCCGAGAAGTGTTCGGTCCACCAGGGAGAATCGGCCCAGATGAGGTGGCCCATCTGCGGGTATCCGTCGCTGTCGACAGGCAGGGTGTGGAAGAGCGTCCCGGGCTTCCCGTCGCTGCGCTGCTCATCGTCTCTCCAATCAGGGAGGTCGATGGGAGACACCGTCCCGAATCCGGGATCGTCACCGAAGACGGGAATGTTGGCGAACACGAACCCGCCGGGCACGAGGCAGTCAGCGATCGCGCCCAGGTAGGTGTCGATCCGGTTTGGGTTGAGGTGCTCGAAGATGTCCAGCCCGAAGACGAGGTCGTAGCGCGGGCCCAGGTCGAGTTCCAGCAGGTCTCCGCGGTGGATTCGTTCGGCGATATCGGGCTCGGCGCGGTCGATCGCCAGTTGGCTGATCTCCACACCTTCTGCCTTGTGTCCGAGGTCGCGCATACACGCGATCACCGCGCCGCTGGCGCACCCCAGATCGAGGGCGAGGTCGGGTCGGAACGCCGTCATCACCTCGGCCATCACCCGCTTGTCGAGATCGACGCCGTAGGACCAGACACCCGGTTGTTCGTAGTAGCCGTGATCCAAGATGGCCTTCTCCAACCAGTCGAAGTCATCCGAGCCTCTGGTGACGAACACCGGACGTGTGGCGCCGCTGTCGTCGCGGGCGTCCCGGTACGCGTCGGGTCGGATCTCGCGCAGGTCCTGAATGGAGCGGTACCGCCGGCCAATCCGGTTGAGGTGTTCGTCGGAGCCGGCGAGCGTTCCTACGACCAGCTGTCGCGGGGCATCGTCAGCGAGGGACCGGAGGAAGCTCCGCTTGCCGGGCTTGTCCGGTGGTCGCCCCAGGAGCATCTCGTACGCCGCGTCCAGGAACTCGGCGTCGGCGCGCTCCGCACCGGTTGCCGGGTCGAGGGATGCCTCGCGGGTGACACGTCCGACGTACTCGTCGGAGGTCGCCAGCTCCGTCACGACGTCGAGGTGGCTGCGTCCGGCCCGGAGCGCATCGCCGTGGTGGCGTCGCCCCTCCCGGTCCACGCTGCGATCCAGAAGGTCACGGTACGCCTCGTCGAGGAACGCCTTGTCGGCGTGGGGCAGTGGGCGGAGCCGTCGGAGTCGCAGAGCCAGAGATGGCACGGCGTCCACGGTAGTGTCCGGCGGGATGCATCGGACCGGTCGTCTCGGATTCGTCACGCCCCGCTACGGAGACGCGGTCATCGGCGGCGCCGAGACCGTCATGCGCGAGGCCGCGCACGGTCTGGCCGCCCGTGGCTGGGACGTCGAAGTTCTCACCACATGCGCGCGCGACCACTTCTCGTGGGCCAACGAGTACGAGGCGGGCGTCACGGAGGAGTGGGGGGTGACCGTCAGGCGATTCCCCACCGTGATCGACACTCCCCGTGTGGAGCGTGCCGAGATCGAGGCAGCCATTCTCGGAGGAGAGCGACCCCCGATCGAGCTGCAACAACGGTGGATGAACGACGACGTCCGCGTCCCGGGTCTGTATCACCACCTCCTCGACCATGACGACGACTATCGGGCTCTCGTGTTCGCTCCGTACCTCTTTTGGCCCTCCTTCGCCTGCGCGCAGGTGGCGCCCGGCCGTACGATCCTCATGCCGTGTCTCCACGACGAGCCGCACGCGGAGCTCGAGCTCTTCGATCCGTTGTTCACCGGAGTCCGGGGCTTGTGGTTCCTGTCGGAACCCGAACGCGACCTCGCCGCGCGACTGCACGACGATCTCGCCCCACACGAGGTCATCGGCTCGGGCGTCGACGTGCCCGACGACTACGACTCCGGCGCGTTCCGCGACCGTTTCGGGATCACGGCGCCGTTCGTCTACTACGCAGGTCGACGGGAGGGCGGCAAGAACTGGGAGCGCCTCCTCGAGGGTTTCGCCGCGGCGGTCCAGCGCACCGACATCCCGTTCCGGCTCGTGACATCGGGTACCGGAGAGGTCCGCCCGCCGGCGGCCATCGTGGACAGGGTCGTCGATCTCGGCTTCCTCGAAGAGAAGGACCGGAACGACGCTTTCTCGGCGGCTGCCGCGTACGTCCAGCCTTCGCCGTACGAGAGCTTCTCCCGCACGCTCATGGAGGCGTGGCTGGCGGGAACGTTGCCGATCGCCAACGCCGCGTCCGACGTGGTGGCCTGGCACATGGACCGCGCCGGGTCGGGCCTGCTCTACGACGACGACTTCGAGTTCGAGCAGTGCCTGCGTTTCGTCGCCGAAGCACCCGACTCGGCTGCCGCTATCGCCCGGCCGGGTCGCGAGTACGTGCTCGCCCACTACACCTGGGATCCGGTTCTCGATCGGATGGAAGCGACGATCGACTCGTGGATGCCTGGATCATGAGAATCCTCATGGTTTCCCCGTACCCGCCGGTTCGAGACGGCATCGCGCAGTACGCGGTGCAGGAGGTGAAGCGTCTTCGGTCCGAGGGGCACGACGTCGAGGTGCTGTCGCCGGGTCCGACGGCTGCCCACCACCACCTGGACCTGTGTGGACCGCGCGGAGTCTTGGCACTCGCCCGGCGCGTGGGCGGCTACGACCGCGTCGTCATCCAGTACCACCCCGATGTCTTCTATCCGGTGCCGTGCAGTGCCGCGACGCACGCGGCCATCACTGGGGCTCTGCTCGCGGTGGCGCGGCGGGCGAAAGAGCTCGAGGTTCGGGTTCACGAGATCGACTACGACCGCGGGCCCCGCTCGGCGCTTGATCGGCTGCTCTGGCACTCGGTCGATCGGATTGTCTTGCACACCGACGTCGAACGCGATCGATTCGCCGCCACGTTCGGCCTCCGGCTCGACCGACTGACCGTCGCAGACCACGGTGAGTCCTTCGAGCGTCGGACTTCCCTCGGTCGCCCCGAGGCTCGAGCGGTGCTCGGCGTCCCTCCTGAAACCTTCGTGTTCCTCTGCATCGGGTTCGTGCAACCGCACAAGGGTTTCGATCGCGCCGTCCGGGCGTTCGCGGGGCTCGGTGGACACGATGTCCGCCTCGACATCGTCGGCTCGGTGCGCGTCGAGGAGCCGGAATACCTCGGTCACGCGGAGGAGTTGCGTCGCCTCGCGGACGCCACGCCGGATGTGACGATTCACGACGGGTACACGAGCGACGAGCGCTTCGACGAGTGGCTCGTGGCGAGCGACGTCGTGGTCCTTCCGTACCGGTTCATCTGGTCGTCGGGGGTGCTCGAGCGCGCCCGCCTCTACGACCGACCGGTGATCGCGTCGGTGACGGGTGGGTTGGCCGAACAGGCGAACCAGTGGACGACTCTGGTCGCGGACGACGCCGAGCTCGCGGCGGCCATGCGGGACGCCGCCGGTGAACGGGTCCGCGCCACGCCACCCGCGCCCTGGCCGGATCTTCCCGACGACCCGACAACTGCCCGTGATCTCATCCAGGCCGAGGTACGCGCGCGCGCGGCCACCGAACGCGGTTCGGCGTTCAGCGTGGGTGTCGACCGTGGCGCATGGGTCGCGTCAGGGAGCGGCTCGACGGCGCGCAGCGCGCCGTTTCGCCGGGTGCCGCCGCTCTCACTTCCGCCCACGACCTCGGCGCGTCCCGCTGCCGGTGCGCTGAAACGGCTCGTGCGACGGCTGACCGTGTGGGAGGTCGACCCGATCGTCCACCACGTCAACAAGCTCCGTGCCGCCGCCATCGAAACCGCCGAGACCAAAGAACCTGAGGCGCGGGAACCAGAGACCTAACCCGGCGCCGAGAGACCGCCGAACTGAACGGCCACGTAGCCCGACCCGGTCCAGCTCGCCGCGGCCCACCGGTCGGCCTGAGCCCACAAACCACCGATCGTCGGTGGTGCCGTACCGCGGTGGTGGATGCCACCCCACCCGTCGAACATGGCGTAGCCGCTGCCGTCGGGGAGCACGACGAGGTCACGGGCGATGTCCCAGCCTTTCCAGTACTTGCTGCCGTAGTTGGCGGCACCGTTGTAGTTGTGGACTCCGCCCCAGCCGTCGAGCACGTAGACGCCGCCGTTGTCGTCGACCTCGACGTCGCGGGCAATGTCCCAACCCTGCCAGTAGGCGGTTCCCGAGGGCGCAGGGTGCGGTGCCCCGTGGGTGCAGGCCACCCCATCCGTCCAGGATCACGAGGCCCGCCCCGTCGGCGGTGATCGCCACGGCGTTGGCGATGTCCCAGCCCTTCCAGTACGGGTTCGTGCAGGTTCTTCATGGCGCCGGTCTTGGCAGATCCGAACTTGTGGAGACCGCCCCATCCGTCGAGGAGGAGGTACCCGGCGCCGTCGGGCATGACCGCGATGTCGCGGGCGATGTCGAAGCCGAAGGACTTGTCACCGAGGTCGGGCGCGCCCTCCCGTGCCTCGACGGTGCCGTCGCCGTAGAGCACGTAGTGGCCGCCCGGCGGGATGCGCAGCGATGGCGCGAGCCGGCGTCAGGGACTTGCCGGCGTGTCGCGCGGCATCGGAGAAGATCTCGAGGATCCGTGACCCGTAGGTCGTGCTCGTCGCCCACGTGCCGGAGAGAGCCAGCCAGGTCGGGGCCTTTCCCTTCGGCGACACGAGGGAAAAACGGGGGTCGACGAGCGGGTGCGCGAGCTTCGCCGCGGTGACGGACGGGTCGCCGTATGCGCGGAGGTGCTGGATCTGCGCGCGCACTCCCTGGCGCGGCGTCGCGAACTGGTTCGCGCTGGTTCCGTTGTCGACGGCGCCGATCCCGGCGTAGTTGTTGTGCGCCGGGGTCACCCGACCACCGTCGGGGAAGTAGAACCACCCCGTCTCGAGAACCGACTGAGCGAACGCGATGTCGCCGCGCACGCCCTCGTCATCGCCTTCCTCGAGGAAGATCTGCGCCAGGTTCCGAATGGCAGCGGACTGCGAGCCCAGACTCGTGGGGCAGTCGGTGTGTGGTGCCCTTGACCGAGGCGAACCAGGCGGCCAGGTCGTCGGCGGTGAGGCGCTGGGTTCCCATGATCGTGGTGGAACCCGACGATCCGTCCGCTGTGGCCCGGCGAACAGGCGCCGGCGACGAGGGCCACCAGGAGGACCGCCGTCAGGAGCAGGTTGCGGCGCACCACGCCTCCGGAGGGGGGAGAGAGAAGGGGAAAGGGGAAGAAGAGGACAGGGTCGTCCCCAGGCTAGGGTCCTGCGGCCCGTGTTGCCAGTGACGCTCGTGTGACGTGTCGCACCGGTCCTCCCGGGAAAGGGAGACCGCCGACACCACGGACCGTGAGAATCACCTCAAGGTACGCCGACCCCCGTCCGATGCCTAGCCGAGAGGGCGAACGGGTTTCGCGACCTCGATGCCGACCGGTGAGGCCAGGAAGGGACGCCGCAGTATGACGACGCGTCGGTGGGGGGTCGTGGCGGTCACGTTCGTCCTCGTGCTCGGAACGCTCGGCGCCGCGACGGGCCAGGTCGCCGCATCGGAGCCGTCACCGGGTGACGACGAAATCCCCGAAACGCTCGAGGTCGACGAACCGGACGCCGGTCCCTTGGGGGGCCGGAGGCGCTCTCGGAGGAACCGGCGGGACCCGCTCGGACGTCGGCGACGACGAGCCTAGTCACTCCTGTGAAGTTCGGCTCGACCTACAACGTCGTTTCACGTCAAGGGAACCCACGAGTCCTTCTCGACTGCCGCGGTCGGCGACATCAGCGGTGACGGCCAGCCCGACATCGTCACCGGTGGAATGGACGGGCGACTGTCGCGCGCTACCACGCCAACGGCAGCAAGTTCCTCGACGTGAGCACCGGTGGCGGCGCCGTCCAGGCCAGCCCGGCGCTTGTCGACCTCACCAATGACGGCGTTCTCGACGTGCTCGTCGCCAACGTGGGCGGCGCCGTCGTCCGTGCACAAGGGGAACGGACAGCGGATCTTCTGGCGTCCCGACAACTGGTTCTTCAAGATCCAGGGGTTCATCGGAACCCCGACCACGGCCGACATCGACGCCGACGGCCAGCTCGAGATCATCGCGACGAGTCTCGACCACCACGTGTACGCCTGGAATCTCAACGAGACGTACGTGCCGGGATTCCCGCGTTTCGTCTACGACACGATCTGGTCGTCTCCCGTGGCGGCCGACATCGACAACGACGGTCGTCCCGAGATCATCTTCGGCGGCGACATGGACGCCTACCCCGGAGCGCCCTATCCGTGGGGCGGGCTCCTGTGGGTGCTGGAGCACAACGGCGTCCCCAAGTCGGGATTCCCGAAGTCGTTGCCCGGCCAGGTCATCTGGTCGACCCCGGCGGTCGTGGACCTCACCGGGAACGGCAATCTCGACATCGTGGTGGGCACCGGTCTGAACTGGCCGAACCCGTGGGGGCGCAAGCTCTACGCCTTCGATCGAAACGGCAACAACCTGCCCGGCTGGCCACAGACGATCTACAGCGGCCGCGTCATGGCGTCGCCCGCGGTGGCCGACCTCATGGGTGACTCGAAACCGGAGGTCGCGGTTCTCGCCGACGACGGTCGGGTCAACGTCTACAACTCCGCGGGCACGCTCAAGTGGTCGCGGTGTGCAGCGGACGCTCATTCGTGTCCACAGGGGAAGGGAACCCACGGAGCGCCGTCGATCGGCGACGTCGACAACGACGGTCAGCAGGAGGTCGTCATCCAGGCGGAGCACTGGATGAGGATCTTCGACGGCGCCACGGGGAACGAGGAGACCGCGATTTCGTGGCCGTTGGCGTGGGCGCCCGCGTCGGCTCCGACGATCACCGAGATCAACGGCGAGACCCACATCGTCCAGACGGCCACGAGTAACACCAAGAGCGACGGGAAGCCGGGGGTGGGCGACACCGCGGGTGTCTACGTGTGGAAGACGGGCACTCCGCTCGGACAGGCCGACTGGCCGACCTTCAAGAAGAACTCCGCTCGCACGGGTACCTACCTCGACGACGTCGATCCCGTGGCAACGGTCGATCCGACCGCGCCGACTCAGACCGCTACACCGTTCAACGTGTCGTTCACGGCGACCGACGCCGACACCGGCGTTCGACGGTTCCTGGTCGACGTTCGGGATTCCGGTGGAAACTGGGTTCGCTGGCTCGACACGGCCCCGGACTCGATTCTCGGCGACACCGCGACCTTGACGCGTCAGTACTTCGGACTTCCCGGTGAGTCGTACGACTTCCGTGTTCGGGCGACCGATGGTGCCGGAAACATCTCCGGCTTCTCGCCGACGGTCTCGACGACGGTCGACGGCGGAGCGACGGACACACGACCCTTCAACGGCATGTACGCCCTCAGCCGGCGCGGTCGTCTGGCGAGCATTTCGAGTCCCGCCGCCGACGGTCCCGCGTGGACCTGGGACATCGCCCAGGGCCTCGGCGTCCTGCCCGACGGGTCGGGCGGCTACGTCCTCGACGGCTTCGGCGGGCTGCACAGGTTCGGGACCGCACCCTCGCTCTCGTCGCAGGACTACTTCCCCGGGTGGAACATCTTCAGGGGGATGGCGCTCAACGCCGACGGAACCAGTGGTTACAAGCTCGACGCTTGGGGTGGGCTCCACAAGATCGGCAACGCGGCCACCGTCACGAACAACGACACGTGGATCGGGTGGAACCTCGCCGCCGACCTCGCGCTGCTTCCCTCGTCGACCGCGGCGAACCCAGCGGGGTACGTGCTCGATGTGTGGGGTGGGATGCACGAGTTCGGATCCGCTCCGCCGGTCACCGGCAAGAACTGGATCGGCTGGAACATCGCGCTGTGGTCTCGCCCTCGATCCCGAGGGTCCTGGCGGCTACATCCTGGACGGGTTCGGCGGACTGCACGCCTTCGGTGGTGCAGCACGGTCCACGTCGAACGCCTACTGGCACGGGTGGGACATCGCCCGCGATGTCGTGTTGATCGCCGATGGCAACGCCTTACAACCCCGCGGCTACACGCTCGACGGCTATGGCGGCATCCACCGGGTGAGCGGTGCCCCGACGGTCAGCAGCGACGAGTACTTCGGCTGGAACACCGCCAAGTTCCTCGCTGTCGCACCCTGATCCCCGTCTGCCGTGGCACACGGCACCTGTTCTCGGCCCTTCGTCGACAGCTTCGCCGGGCCGGTCAGCCACCCGGGATCCGTGAAACGCGGGTAGTACCCTGATCGCTCGGCCACACCGTGTGCGTCCGCACCGGAGCCGAGCCTCATCGTGAGCGACATCACCGACACCGCACCGCTGCCCGTCGTGGGGGAGCCCGGATCGGCCCGCCCCGGGATCATCCAACGGATCCGTGACGTCTGGGCCTACCGCGAGCTCCTCGGCAACCTCACGCGCAAGGAACTCAAGGTCAAGTACAAGGGCAGCTTCCTCGGCTTCGCCTGGTCGCTGCTCAACCCGATCCTCTATCTCGTGGTCTTCTGGATCGTGTTCCAGAAGATCCTCGGAGCGGGGATCCCCAACTTTCCGATCTTCTTCCTCGCCGGGCTGTTGCCGTGGAACCTTTTCTCCACTTCGCTCGGGGCTGGCACCACCGCCATCACGGGGAACGCGAGCCTCGTGGGTCGCGTGTGGTTCCCG
This sequence comes from uncultured Actinomycetes bacterium, assembly GCA_963704035.1. Classification (GTDB taxonomy): domain Bacteria; phylum Actinomycetota; class Acidimicrobiia; order IMCC26256; family JAOSJL01; genus JAOSJL01. Next base: position 1,575,317 of record CAVPGR010000004.1, read on the forward strand.
CGCGAGATCCTGATCGTCGCTCCCATCGGGGCGAACCTCGTGCACTTCTTCCTTCAGTTCATGGTGTTGATCGGCGCGCTCGTGTTGTTTCGCGTCGCACCCTCACCGGTCTTTGTGACGCTCCTGCCGTTCGCACTCCTGACACTGCTCGTACTCGTCGGCGCGCTCGGGATCCTGTTCGCGGCCGTCAACGTGTACCTGCGCGATACCGAGCATCTGCTGGAACTGCTGCTTCTTGCGTGGTTCTGGATGACCCCGATCGTCTACCAGTACCTCATGGTCGTCGAGTCGCTGGGGCGTTACGGGCGACTGTTCATGCTCAACCCGATGACATCGATCGTCATCACGTTCCAGCGCGCCCTGTACAACCACACGACCACGGGCGGTGTCGACGCCGCCGACGCAAGAGGAATCGGCGCCGGGAGCAAGATCATCCCCGACGCGTCGGTGTTCTGGTACTTCCGCAACCTCGCTCTGGTCTTGGTCGGATCGCTGGCGCTCTTCTGGTTCGCGATGTGGGTCTTCGGTCGCCTCGAGGGCAACTTCGCCGAGGAGATCTGATGGCCAAGGCGATCGAGATCCACAACGTCGAGAAGCGGTTTCGCCTCTACCACGAGAAGGCGCCGAGCCTGAAGGAACGGGTCATCAAGTTCGGACGCCTCGAGTTCGAGGAGTTCTGGGCGCTCAAAGGTGTGAGCCTCGACGTCGAGTCGGGCCAGTCGCTCGGTCTCCTCGGGCACAACGGTTCAGGGAAGTCGACGCTGCTCAAGTGTGTGGCGGGGATTCTGCGTCCCACCGGCGGCGACATTCGAGTGCACGGGCGCGTCGCGGCCCTCCTGGAGCTCGGTGCCGGTTTCCATCCCGACCTCACCGGGCGCGAAAACGTCTACCTCAACGGGTCGATCCTCGGTTTCAAGAAGAAGGAGATCGACCGCATCTTCGATGACATCGTCGACTTCTCCGAGATCGAGAGGTTCATCGACAATCAGGTGAAGCACTACTCGTCGGGCATGTACGCACGCCTCGCATTCGCCGTCGCGGTGCATGTGGAGCCCGAGATCCTGCTGGTTGACGAGGTTCTCGCTGTCGGTGATGAGCAGTTCCAGAAGAAGTGCCTGGCCCGAATCGAGCGATTCCGCGAAGAGGGTCGGACGATCCTTCTCGTCACTCACGCTGCCGACCTGGTCCGCCGGATCTGCGACACTGCCGCTGTTCTCGACCACGGCGAGTTGGTGACGGTCGGCGAGCCCTCGGACGCGGTGGCGACGTTTCGCGAGACGCTCGTGCGACGAGGGCTCGAGGTCCCCGAGGAGGCCCTCGACAACCCCCTGTGGGAGCACTCCCAGGAAGTTCGCATCACATCGGTCAACGTCAAACTCTCCGACTCCTCACGCAGCTTTCTGCCATCAGGCGACCCGATGACGGTCACCGTGGGCTTCGAAACCCGCAATCCCGTCGACGACGTCGTCTTCGCGGTTTCGATCTTCAACGACGCCGACGACAACGTCTACGGCGCGAACACGTCGACTCTGGGCCTCGAGCCGCAGCGGCTCTCGGGTCGCGGCACCACCACCTTCCGCTTTCCCTCGGTACCCCTTCTCGACGGCAGCTACAAGATCCATCTCGGCGTCCACTCGATTGACGGACGCGTCAGCCACGACCACAACCGCGACTGCACATTTGTCATCTCCAGCGACACGAAGTCGGCTGGGATCGTGGACCTCGCGCCCGAGGCATCCATCTCGATCGATCGCGCCGAGCGGCGCGCCACGGGTTGAGTCGGGCTGAACTCGAACATGCGAAAGGTTCTCTGTTCAATCGGTTCCGGTCCTCACCAGGAGCTCCTCGAGGTCGCGAGCGAGACATACCGGGTGTTCGCCGACCGCCACGGCTACGACCTCGAGCTACGCACCGAGCTGCTCGTTCCCGAGCGCCCGCCGTCGTGGAGCAAGGTCGTGCTCCTGCGCCAGTTGCTCGACGAGTACGACTTCGCCTTCTGGATCGACGCCGATGCGGCGATCGTCGACGTATCGGTCGACGTGGCCGACGAGGTGGAACGCGGGAGGTTCCTCTACGTCGTCGCGCACGAGTACGACGACCAGGTCGTTCCCAACCTCGGCGTGATCGGCATGAAGGCCGGACGCCGCGCCCGGAAGTTCCTCGATCTCCTCTGGAACGACACCCGCTACATCGACCACAAGTGGTGGGAGAACGCCGCGGCGCTCCGGCTTCTCGGATACGACTTCGAGCCCGTCGTCCATGAACAGACGACATCCTGGTTCCGACGGACGAAGTTCATCCCGAAGGCGTGGAACAGCATCGCCGCCGATGAGGCCGACCATCCCAGGATCAACCACTACCCCGGCCGGTCCCATGAATTCCGACTCGAGAACCTCCGCGCCGACGCCGCTCACCTTCGTTCGAGGGTGGCCGGGTAGCCGTGCGTCTCGGAACCCCACGCCTCGAACTCTCCGACCACGAGGCCTTCGCCACCGCACCCGTCGAAACGGACGACGGAGACAGCTTCGATCTACGAATCGGAGTTGACCGCGCCTACATCGGAGCACTCGACGTCGGTCCCACACCGTTTCTTCCGATCGCCGCGGTCGCGGCGGCGAACGTGGACGAAGACCTGTGGGTGGACGACCCTGTGTCCCCGGCCGTGGTCGCCGGCTCCGAGTACGTGACCCGCGCCTTCTCCGAGTGGTGGGGGAGCCGGTCCGCCACTGTCACCGCCCCGATGGCCGAGCCGGGCTTTCCACCCGGACCGGCCCACGCCCTGTTCTTTACCCGCGGCGTGGATTCGACCTTCTCACTTCTGCGAAGCCTTCGAGGTGAAACGCCCGAAGTGATCACGCATCTTCTCAACATCGACAACATCGACCACTGGATCTCACCCACCAACCTGCGCGCCACATTTCAGCAAACGCGCTCGATGGCGGCTCGCGTCGGGCTACCCCTCATCCGCTTCACGACCAACGCACGCGAGTTTCTCGATCCGATCGTCGACTGGCGTCGCTCCCATGGTGCTGTGCTGGCTTCCAGCGCGTTGCTGGTCGGTGCGAGGTTCTCGTCGGCGACGATTGCGGCAAGCTTTCCCCTGCGCTACCTGGGCCCGCTCGGCTCCCACATCGACATCGACCATCGCTGGAGCTCGGAGCGCACGCGGTTCCACCACGACGGCGCCGAGGCAACGCGCCCCGAGAAGTTGGAAGCCCTGGCTGAGGATCCTGAGCTCGTCAGGCAGCTCAAGGTCTGCTGGGTGGCCGACATTCCCGGCAACTGCGGGAGCTGTCCGAAGTGCCTTCTCACGATGTCGGTTCTCGAAGCGGTCGGCGCGCTCGAACCGGAGATTTTCGAATCGGACTTGTCACTCGAGGCGATCCGATCGGGAGAGCACGTGATACCCCGCGAGATCCTCCTGGAGCACCTCGACTGGCTGGACGGGAAATCACCCGAGCTGCATGATTCATGGCTCGTCTACGGCCGGAGGCACGGTCTTCTCGAGCCCGCCGAGTACGACCGATTCCGCCCGTCGTCTGCCGGTCGCTCGCTCGAGGAGCTGCGCCGTGAGGCGGTTTCGCACACGCGCTCCGTCGAGTGGTGTCTGGTGGATGTGCAGAGCGAAGGAGCTGTGGCCCTGGCGGATCGGCTCACGGCCCGGTGGGGCCCAGGGTTGTGCTACCTGGAAGGAGTGCCGTGGGGTGGTGACCAGCCGTCTGGCCTGTCGGCCGTGGCGAAAGACCGGATCATGGGCAGCAGTCGGATCCGCCTGTGGTGGTCCGACGGTGACGTACTCGATGTCGACCGGATGTACGAGTCCCTACGCAACGGCTGCGTTCCCTTCCAGGCGATGACGGTCGGTGCTGCCGAAATCCTTCGTCGAGAGTTGCCACCGGGTCTGCGTGACTACGTGCTGGCCTGCGGACCAGATCGAACGCCGTCGTTGCCGGATGCCGACGAGTGCGACCGGCTTCGACACCGTGCCGTCGGCCTGGTCGGCGTCGCGGCTGCCGAGCGCGGGATACTTGTCGACCATGGCTGAGTGGTCGCGCCGCACGAGCCACATGCGTCAGTGGCTGGGCCGCACGAAGGCGGCTCCGGCACGCATCGACGCGCTCCATGCCGAAGCCGACGAGGTGCGCGCTCGCCTTGCCGAGACGGCAGCTTCGCTTGCACGCATCGAGGCTGAACTCGAGGACCTTCGTAGCAATGTTGCGGGGCTGGTGGGTGCGGCGGACCTGAACGAGACTACGGAGCGTCTCGAACAACTACTCCGGGACGAGGGCGAGGAGCTCCATCGCCTGGATGCCACGGTTCGTGAGGAGGGCGCGCTCACACGCGTCGCCGGAGCAGATCAGCGCCGCGACGAAATGGTGGAGCGGCTGATCAAGGAACACGGCCACGACGGGCCGCTGGCCCCCGGCCTGAGTGTCATCACGATCAGCTGGAACCACGCGGGGTTCCTGGAGGAGTCGGTCGCCAGCTCGTTGGCGATCGTCGATGCTCAACCCCGAAACCTCCAGGGTCAGGTTCTCGTCCTCGACGACCGCTCCACCGACGAGACGCCGGAGGTTCTCGCCCGACTCACCCACTCGGATCGTCGCATCCGGGCGATCCGTTCCCCTCTCAACCTCACGCTGTCGCGGGCTCGCAACGTCCTCCTCCACGTGTGCGCGACGTCGCATGCCTTCGTACTCGACGCCGACAACGTCGGCTTCCCCGACGGTGTCGACGCTCTGTACAGCGTGGCCCGCGAGTGGGAAAGCGTCTTCACCTACGGCAACGTGATCAAGGCTCGCCCCGACGGCAGCGAATTCATCCCAGCGTCGAACGAGCCACCCACCGCAGCGTTGTCCATCGGCAACTACATCGACTCGATGGCCGTCGTCGACGTCGCCGTGCTCCGGAAGCTCGGCGGCTACACGCTCGATCCCCTCCTGCACAGCTACGACGACTACGAACTCGTCACCCGGCTCGGCCGACTCGGGGAGCTTCTGGCGTTCGTGCCCACGGTGGTCGGTCGCTACAGGATTCTCGACACCAGCTACATCGGCATGACCGGTGACAGCCGCGTCCCGCTCCGTCGTCTCGAGCGCGCCTACCGCAGCGACGGTGGCGTCGACCCCGACGACATGGCTGTGCTCGCTGCCCATCCGGCCACGGGCGCCGTGTGGGCGACCTCGGCGGCGATGGCGATACGCCCTGCCCTCATCGAGGCTCTCGCCGAGTCCACGGCGGTTCCGGAGGCCGCGGCGGGTCCCCGCGTCCTGGTCGTGTCGTCGGGGGGATTCCGAAACGCTCGGTGACGACGCCATGGCCACGGCCGTCATCCAACGGATCCTCGATTGCGTTCCCCCGGCGCAGATTGATCTCGTGACGGACGGCGACCTGCGGCACGACAGCGGCACGTTGGTCGACCAGGCGGTCTGGGCGGGGACACTGTCCGACGTCGTGGCCAGGTCTCGATCCGAACGCGGTCCGATCGGGGTGTCCCGACGAGGCACTGGCCGACAAGATCGTGGAGATGTCCGGCATCGGCTTCTCGGACTCGTCTCGCGTCGATCTGTCCGACTATTCGATGGTCGTGATCGGCGGTGGTGGATACCTGAACGCACTGTGGGTCGACCACGCGGTGCGACGCTCCGCACTGGCGGCGGCCGCCGGCGTTGCCGGTGTGCCGGTCGTGTGCACCGGCCAGGGGGTGGGGCCCTTCACCGAAGGGGAGGATGATCTCGACCTCCGGGTGGTCGGCCACCTCATCGCGCATTCGCGCGACTTCGGGCTCCGCGACCCGGAGTCGGCCGATCTCCTGCGGCGCCACGACCTCGCACCCGACCACGTCACGGTGGTCGGCGACGACGCGTCGGGGTTCCCGCCGGCAGACGCGGACGAGGTCGCGGATTCGCTCGGGTTGGTGGGTGTCGATCCCACCGACAGTTTCGTCGCGGTCCACATTCGCCAGGCCGGGTACGTCGGTCTCGACGACTCGGCCGTCGAGGCGTTTGCGGCACTCGTCGACGAGGTCGCCTGTGGGCGCGATGCGGTGGCCTTGGGAATCACCACCTCCGACACTCCTCCGCTGGCCGAGGCGATTTCTCTCGCACGGATGGGTCACGGAACCGACCGCCCGGAGAGCCGCGTGGAGGGTTCTCGAGTGTCATCACGACCCAGGACTACTGGCGGGACGTACTCGGCACGGGCCAACGCCGCACTCGTGCACTCGTACCATGCGGCTTTGTTCGCCGTGGAGCAGCACACGCCGACTCTGCTGTTCGTGTCTTCCGACTACTACCGCCACAAGGCCGAGGGACTTCGTCGCCTAGCGGCCCTTCCGGGCGAGTTCGTCGTCGACGTCGGCGGACCGGGTCGGTCGTGAGGAGGTCGAGCGACGCCTCGCGATCGTGGCGCGGCGATGGGGAGCCGGGCACGTCGGTCGTGAACGTCGATGCGATCGATGCTTTCCGTCGAGCATGCGCTGGCGTCGCTTGTCCACGTCGATCACACCGTCGTCGTCGGCAGCGAGGGATGGCAGCACCATGAGCACCCGGATGCTCGTGATTCTCGCGCTCGTCTGCGGTCTTGCGATTCTGGCAGCCTTCGCTGTGCAGATCACCGTGGCCCGATGAGTCGAGACGGTCCGCAGCGGGACGCGATGGCGCGCTCCCGGTGACGGTCGCGGCGTGAACATTTCGGAACGTCGACCTCGAGGTGACCGACGACGAGGTCGTGCTCTGTGCCGAACATCGAGTGGAGTCGATCGACGTTCGACGCCCGCATCGGAGTCGACCGGGATACGTCGGACTCGTCGATCCGAGTTCCAATCCCTTTGTTCCGGTTGCAACGATCGGCACCGCTGTTCTGGGTCAGGATCTGGACCTCGAGGATGCGATCTCGCCAGATCTGCGCGACGGGGCGCACCAGGCGTCTGGTCTCTACCGCATGGTGGGGCCACGATCGCTCGCAGTGCGTGGACCGACCGCAGGCCACGGTTCCCACCGGGGCCGGGCCGAGGTCTGTTCTTCACGCGTGGAGTCGACTCGATGTTCTCGCTCGTTCAGAGCACCGCGAGGAGCAATCGAGCCGTTCACGCACTTCATCGGTGTGGCCGACGTCGACCACTGGGTGTCGTCCACCGCCCGCGCGTCGACCTGGAGTGAGACCGAGGCCTTCGCTGACGACGTCGGGGTTCCGATCGTCCGCGTCACCTCGAACCTGCGGGGGTTTCTGGATCCTCTCGCTCCGTGGGACGACACGCACGGTGCGTTCCTCGCCTCGGTCGCGTTGGCCCTGTCCCCTCTTCTCCGAAGCGTCGTGGTGAGTTCCACGCAGAAGGACAGGACGACGAGATCCCCTATGGATCCCACAGCACGCTCGACTCGTTGTGGAGCACGGAGCGGACGTCGATCGAACACGTCGGATCATCGTTCGGTCGCACCGAGAAGGTGACGCAGCTTGCGGAACGTCCTGAGATGCTTGTGCACCTCAAGGTGTGCTGGGTCGGCGACACGGCCCGCAACTGCGGCAATGCGAGAAGTGTCTGCGGACGATGACGGCAATGGTGATTGCGGGCGGTACCCCGGGGGCCTCCTTCGAGGCCGAGCTCACGCCTGAGGCGGTCGATGCGGTCGATCTTCGCAGCGAACGGATCGCGCAGGAGGTTCTCCGCGAGCTCGTTTCCGTGATGCCCGATGACATGGCGGACCTGCGCGACGCGTGGACCGGCGCTGCGACCGAGTTCCTGGCTCAGGAGGCTCCGAGCGTGGATGTGCCGGCCTCGCTGGTCCACCTCTCGCGTGATGAGGCCCACACCTCTCTGGCCGCCATCGCAACAACGGGGGATCGACCCGCCACGTGGTGTCTCGTCGACGAGCAGAGTGCCGGAGCTGTGGCTCTGGCCGACGAGCTCACCGAGTGCTGGGGACCCGGTCTCTGCTACCTCACGGGCGTTCCGTGGGGCTGAGGGCAATCGCTCGGCCTTCCATCGGTCGAACGGATCCTTCGGGCCGCCCGTGTCCGCGTCTGGTGGTCTGCGCGTGACGAACTCGACGTCGGCCGGCTGGCTCAGTCGGTGCTCAACGGATGCGCTCCCGTGCAGATGATGCCGCCCGATACGACCGACGTTCTTCGGCGACGGATACCGCACACGGTCTCCGCGACTGCGTCGTCGGGTTGGATCCGGCGACACCACCGACGATCCCCGACGCCTCTCACGCGAACGACATGATTCGCCGCGTCGTCTCGGAGCTGGTAGCGGGGCCACTGAACAGTGTCTCCGTTTTCGCGGCAACCTGACCCGGCGGGTTTCGTCGTCCGAACCGGAGGTAGGCTCGGCTGCGTCAGAGTTCGCCCATCCGGTCCGCACGGTCACTTCGGAGGTGTGTCATCGCCGAACACTTCGACGTCGTCGTCCTAGGCGGAGGTCCCGGCGGGTACGCGGCCGCGCTGTACGGAGCAGCCGCAGGGTTGCAGATCGCTCTGGTCGAGGAGCGCCGGGTCGGCGGCACGTGTCTCCACCAGGGCTGCATCCCGGCCAAGGAACTGCTCCAGACCGCCGAGGTCCTCCGGACGGTGGGCAACGCGGCCGACTTCGGCGTGACCGCGGGAGAGCCCGCGCTCGACCTCGGTGTGAGTCAGGAACGCAAGAAGAGCGTGATCGAGCGTCTCACCGGTGGTCTCGAGACGCTCCTGAAGGGCCGCAAGGTCACCGTGGTTCCGGGTAGAGGGGAGCTGATCGACGCCGCCGCGCGTCTCGTGCGGGTATCCGACGGCACCGAACTCCGCGGAGACGCGGTGATCCTGGCCACAGGCTCCGCGCCCCGGTCCATTCCCGGATTCGACTTCGACGGTGAGCGAATCCTCTCCTCCGACCACGTGCTCGAGATCGTCGATGTTCCCGGACGGGTCGCGATCGTCGGAGGGGGAGCCATCGGCTGCGAGTTCGCCTCGCTCCTGGGCGAACTCGGAAGCGAGGTCACGGTCCTCGAGGCTCTTCCCCAGATCCTCACCGGCGTCGACGTCGACGTCGCCAAGGTGGTGCAGCGCTCCTTCAAGAAACGCGCGATCGACGTCCGCACCGGTGTCTCTGTCAAGGGTGTCGAATCCGGCGACGACCTCGTTGTCACGCTCGAGGACACGAAGGGCACAGACAAGCTCGCGGTCGACGTGGTCGTCGTCAGCGTCGGGCGCCGGCCCCGGTCGGAGAACATCGGGCTCGAGGGCACCGGCGTCGGGGTCGACGCCGGCGGTTTCATCGAGATCGATGAATACCAGCGCACGGGCGTCGCAGGCGTCTACGCGGTCGGCGACGTCGTCGCCGGTCCGGCACTCGCCCACGTGGCCTTTGCCGAGGCCATCGTGGCGGTCAAGACGATTCTCGGAGAGCCCGTCGTGCCGCTGGACCGCGCCAAGGTCCCCTGGGGGATCTACTGCCATCCCGAAGTGGCGTTCTCGGGACTCACCGAAGAACAGGCCCGGGAGGCCGGCCACGATGTCGTGGTGTCCAAACACCGGTTCACGGGTAACTCGCGGGCGGTGATCATCGGCGAGACCGACGGCCTCGTGAAGATCGTCGCCGAGAAGAACGGTCCGATCCTGGGTGTGCACATGGCGGGCCCATGGGCCACCGAGTTACTCGCCGAGGGGTATCTGGCTGTCAACTGGGAGGCGTTGCCCGAAGAGGTAGCAGCCTTCGTGCACCCGCATCCCACACTGTCCGAACTGTTCGGCGAGAGCGCCATGGCCCTCACCGGCCGCGGCCTTCATGCCTAAGCCGAGGATGAGCGGCGCAGGTATCCTGCGCCGCCCGAGGCGGGGCCCGAGCGGCCTGGCGCCGTAGGCGCCGAGAGCGGGAGAGAAAGCGGGAAATATGGATGTGACCATGCCTCAACTCGGTGAGACGGTCACCGAGGGCACGATCACGCGCTGGTTCAAGCAGCCCGGTGACGCGGTCGCGCAGGACGAGCCGCTCTTCGAGGTCTCCACCGACAAGGTGGATTCCGAAGTTCCGTCGCCCGAGTCCGGCGTCCTCACAGAGATCCTGGTGCCCGAAGGTGAGACCGCGGAGGTGGGGGACCGCCTCGCGGTCATCGGCGACGCCGGCGACGCCGCATCACCGTCTGACGATGTCGACCGAGGCCGCCGAGGAGACACCCGCGGAACCGAAACCCGTGCCTCCTCCGCCGCCAGAGCCGCCGCCCCCGATCGTAGCGTCGTCGCTCCCGCCGGAGTCCTCACCCGCTCCCACCCCTCCCGCTCCGGTCGCCGAACCGCCCCGGCCGGTGGCAGCGAGCGCGGGCGCCGTGACGTCACCGGTGGTGCGACGCCTCATCGCCGAAAACGGTCTCGATCCCGCCACGATCGCGGGAACCGGCGAGGGTGGACGCATCACACGACGCGACGTCCTCACCCACATCGACCAGGCACACGGTTCGCCGACGCGTTCTCCGGAGATTTCTCCAGGCGCAGCCCATGCCGTTGCCGACACGGCGCCGTCCGTGCGCCGGGGCGACGAGACCGTTCCGTTCGACAACGTCCGTCGTCGCACGGCCGAGCACATGGTTCGATCGCTCGCCACGAGTGCGCACGTCTACACGTCGGTCGAGGTCGATTTCGACCGCGTCGAACGTGTTCGAAGGGCTCACGGCGCTGAGTGGAAGCAGCGCGAGGGATTCTCGCTCACGTATCTGCCGTTCATCCTGCGGGCGTTCTGCGACTCGGTCGACGACTGGCCGCGTGTCAACGCGAGCGTCGAGGGTGAGTCGCTCGTTGTTCACCACGACGTCAACGTGTCGATCGCGGTCGATCTCGACCATGCGGGATTGGTGGCGCCGGTCGTGCGGGCGGCTGACGGCAAGCGCATTCGCCTCCTCGCCCGCGAGATCCGTGATCTCGCGCAGCGCGCGACGCAGCGGCGGTCTCGGCCCCGACGACCTGGTGGGCGGCACGTTCACCGTGACGAATCCGGGCCCGTACGGCAGCCACATGACGCTGCCGATCATCAACCAGCCACAGGTGGCCATCCTGTCGACCGACGGGATCAAGAAGCGCCCCGTCGTCGTGGAGGGCCCCGACGGGGAGGACACGATCGCGATCCACCCCACGGGGATGCTGGTGCTCACGTGGGACCACCGTGCCTTCGACGGCGCGTACGCATCGGCGTTCCTGGCCCAGATGCAGGAGATCCTGGAGGGGCGTGACTGGGAGGCGGAACTCGAATGAGTCGGCTCCGGGTCCGCTGGCTCGGACGGGTTCCGTACTCGCAGGCGGACGTGCTCCAGCGAGCGTGGCACGAGCGCACGGTCGATGATCGGTTGCTGCTCCTCGAGCACCCTCACGTGTACACGCTCGGGACGAACGCCGACCCCGGGCACGTGCTCGTTCCCCCGGCGGATGTCGGGGCGGAGCTTGCGCACGCAGACCGGGGTGGTGACGTCACCTATCACGGGCCCGGTCAGCTCGTCGGTTACCCGATCGTCGACCTGCCCGAGCGGCGAAGCGGCGCACGCGACGTTGTCGCCTACGTACGCGCGCTCGAGCGCGTTCTCGTCTCTGCGCTCGCACGTTTCGGAATCGCTGCGGCGACGAGCGACGGGTACACCGGTGTGTGGATCGGCGACGAGAAGATCGCCGCCATCGGGGTGCGGGTGGCGAAGGGTCGCACCCGACACGGCTTCGCTCTCAACGTGGATCCCGATCTCGGGATGTTCGAGCACATCGTGCCGTGCGGGATCCGCGACCGGGGAGTCACGTCGGTGGCGGCACTCGGCGGGCCGTCAGACATGCGCGTCGTGACCGATGCGGTGGTCGAGGAGTTCAGCCGGGAATTCGGCCACGACCAGATCGAGCGCACTGACGTTGTGTGGCGCCACCGGCTCTCGCACCTCCCAGGCGCCGGTGCCGACGTCGATCCCACCCCCGACTTCGGCCGTCCGGAGTGGATGAAGGTGCGGGTTCACCTCGGCTCCGAGTACCGATCGCTCAAGAGGACCATGCGCGACCTCGATCTTCACACAGTGTGCGAGGAGGCAGGCTGTCCCAACATCTACGAATGTTGGGAGGACGGCACCGCCACCTTCATGATCCTCGGCGAACGCTGCACCCGGGCGTGCGGGTTCTGTCTCGTCGACACGCGCAAACCCGAAGCGCCCGATCCCGCTGAGCCGACGAGGGTCGCCGAGGCCGTGGCTCGGATGGGACTCGAGTACGCCGTTGTCACCATGGTCGCTCGCGACGATCTGGCCGACGGCGGGGCCGCCCACGTCGCCGACGTCATCGCCGCTATCCGGGCGTGCCGTCCCACCACCGCTGTGGAAGTCTTGGTCTCCGATCTGGCGGGCGACGAGCAGTCCATCGCCGCCGTCACCGAAGCGGCTCCCGATGTGTTCAACCACAATGTCGAGACGGTGGCCCGCCTCCAGCGGGCGGTCCGCCCGTCGGCCGGCTACGCCCGGTCCCTCTCCGTGCTGGCACGCTCGGTCCGTGCCGGTCTCACCACGAAGTCGGGTCTCGTTGTCGGCATGGGTGAGACGGCGGACGAGGTGCGCTCCACACTGGTCGACCTGAGCGATGTCGGTGTCGAGATCGTCACGATCGGTCAGTACCTGCGTCCGACGCCCGCCCATCTACCGGTCGACAGGTGGTGGCACCCCGACGAGTTCGCCGAGCTGGCCGACTTCGGCCATGCCCTGGGGATCGGTCACGTCGAGGCCGGACCGCTGGTTCGCTCCAGCTACCACGCGAGGGAGGCGTCCCGCGCCGGTGCCGTCAGCGCCGCCGTGGTCGTCGGAACCTAGAGGAACTCGGCGCCCACACCGTCCTGGTGGCGTCCCTCCACATCGACCCACGCTTCGTAACCCTCGGCGTCGTCGCCTGTGAGATCCGGGAACGCGCGCTGGAGGTCGGGACGCCGCTCCCACAGCGTCATCAGGTACCGGGACACACGGCTGCCCGGCGCCGGGCTGCGCATGTACTCGACGAATGCGTCACCGCCGTCGACATCGAAGGGGTCGGGGACGCTCGGTTCGACGCCGCGGCTCTCGGCGGCGAGAAGCGCACTTCGCGCTGCCCGCCGCGCAGTGGTGTCGATGGCCGTCCCGGTGGCAGTGGCGCCGTACCGGTAGGGCACGCTCCGCATGTCCCGGTAGCCGGCGGCGATCAGGCGACGGGCGTAGTCGCCGCACAGGCGGAAGAGGGCAGGTTCGTCGTCGAGTGCCGTGCGCGTCTGGTAGCGGCTCAGCTCCGTCGGAGTCTCGGGCGAGAAGCCGCTGAAATGGAAGAAGCGCAGTGGATGGCCGTCGACGAGATACCCGTCACCTGCCATCGACACCTTCCGCCGATCGACGTTCCAGTAGGCCACGTTGCACCCGACGTCGCGCAGGATCGCATGGTCCCAGAGGCCGGGAACAAAGTCGATCCAGCGCTGGTCGACGAAGGTGTCGTTGTCTGCGTCTCCCAAACAGTCGCGTCGCAGTCGTGCCTGCCACCAGGGTATGAGCTCGCCTGCCGATCCGAGAGCGAGAAACCCGAGGTTGTACACACCGGCATGCAGGATCGATCCCTCGCTCGGCAGGGCGTTGTCGCGGGTCATCGGAACGAGAAGATGAGGCGTCAGGACGATACCGGCTTCACGGGCGAGGACGTCGATGTCGTCGAGCGGCGCGAAGACTTCGATATCGGCGTCGAGGTAGGTGACCGGCGGATCGTCGCGGTCGAGCAGTACCTCGAGGACCCACGGCTTCAGGGCGGTGGAGAGCTCCAACGGTCCGTAGATCGTCGCCAGGCGCCGGAACTCGGAACGGGGTATCGCCAGCTCCCCTGGTGTCATGACGTCGAAGGGTTCTCCCGTGATCTCGCCCGGTTCGGCGTCGAACACGAGAACATCCATCTGACCCTCGGGATGGTGCTCGAACCACGATGTGGCGAGGACGCGCGCCCAGGCGAGATAGTTCCGCGTGGCGATGGTGCAGACCCGCATCCGGACACGGTAAACGAGTCGACCGGGTCGTAGCCTGCATCGCGTGCACGCCGATCGTCTCGAAAAGGGCCATCTGCGACCTCGCAGACGAGTCCTGAGCGTGGTTCGCTGACATGCGCCTCGACTTCGCGACGGTTCTGCTGCAGTGGTCGGTCGGTGGTCTCGCCTTCACGTGGGTGACGACACGTCGACGTGAGGTCGGCCTGGGCTACGGATGGGTGCAGCGTGCCGTGTGGGCGGCGTTCGCGATCGGAGCGGCCGCCACGGGCCTCGCACAGGGTGACACGGGCACCGGCGCTGCCATCCGGGATGTGTCGTCGTTCGGGGTCGCCGCCGCGGCGCTCGTTGTTCTCGGAGTCTCGGTCGCGATGCGTTCCGCCGGAGTCTCGGGAGTCCGGGCCGACCAGCAACGTCGTCACGAGCGTGTCGCGGCGATGGTGGACGGAGCAGACGGCGACGCTCAGCCGGTTCCGGACTCCGATGCGACACCTGTCGGGCGCGAGTTTCCTCCGCTGCTCGACCTGATCGCACCTGTCGTCGGACTCATCGGGCTCCTCGGCGCTGCGTCGGCCGACGGAGGCGCCTACGGCCTGTCCATCTCGCGTCTGGTCGTGGGCGCCGCGTTCCTCGGCGTCGTGTCCGACGCGATGCTTCTCGGGCACTGGTATCTCGTGCAGCCCGGACTCTCGCGGGCACCGCTGCGTGAGCTGGTCCTGTGGTGCGCGGTGATGTGGCCGTTCGAAGTGATCGTGTACCTCATTCCGGTCGGCATGGTCGACGTTCTCACCGGCGAGATCGACGACGGCTGGGGAGGGCTCCTGGGTTGGATCTGGATCGCGTGCTCCGCCGCCACGATCATCCTCATCGGAGTCGCGTGGGCCGCTGTGCGGGAGCGTTACTACTCGGCCGTCATGGCCACCACGGGGCTTCTCTATCTCGCGATCCTCACCGCGCTCGGCCAGGATCTCGTGGCCCGCGCCGTCTTGTCTCCCTAGGGGACGACCACGACCTGGAGTGGGGACCGGACTCAGCTCGGGAACGGGATCTCGTGAAGAGTGAGCTGACCACCCGCGTTGTCGATGAGATAGATGCTCAGTGGTCCCAGACCGATCGACTCCTCGGGCAACAGAGTTTCGAAGTGGCGTCGGCCCCCTTCGGGCTCGAAGACCCCTGAGGTCGCCACGATTGTTCCGTCGATGACGTACGCAAGTTGCGGATCCGCACCGAAGTCGTCAGCGATGGAGCCGGCAACCCACGTCGCAGCCATCTCGCGTTCGAGGCCGTCTCCGGCGTCCACGGGTTCGGTGTCGCGGTCGTCTTCCCGCACAGCGGCCGACTCCACGGGTTCTTCGACGTTGACGTCGGCCACGTGTCCGCCCACCAGGTTTCCGTAGCGACCGCGTGCGAAGGGCCGAGCCCGGGGATCGGCGGTGTGGACGAATCGTCGTTTCGCCCGGGACAGGAGCGTGTTCAGACCTGCCTCCCCGTCGACGAACCCTCCGAAGGGATAGAAGTCCTCGGGGTTGTCGACATAGGGAAGGAATTCCTTGTCCGATCCGTCGCGTGATTCGCTGACCAGTGAGATCCCGTCGACGTCCCAGGGGATGTCGATACCGACGACCTCGGCGATGGTCGGAACGATGTCGATTGTCATCACATTCTCGTCGCTCACGACGCCCGCGTCCTGGTCAGGGAGCTTCACCAGGAGCGGGACCCAGGCCACCTCGGGGATGCTCGCCGCTGTGGACAAGCGGCGCGGTTCGTGGAACTCGAAGGAGATGCCGTGGTCGGCGGTGACGACGATCAGGGCGTCGTCGTACGCGTCGAGCTCCTTCAACCTGGTCGTCACGTCACCGATGATGCTGTCGACGTACATCGTCTGGAGGAGATGGTGTTGTCGGCCGACGTCCGAAGCTTCGGCGCTGGGCCACCCGCCGGTTCGAATCGGATAGCGCTCTTCGTACTCGGAGTTGGAGACGGTACCGGACGGGTTGAACACCCAGAAGTGGTGCGGCAGCAGCATGTGGGCCGCGGACAGTGTCTGACCTGCGTCGATGCCGGCGACGAACTCCGAGTGGCGTTCATCGCGGCGCACCATTCCCGCCCGGCCCTCGACGGGCCCTCCCGACGCCGTGTCGACGTCTGAATCGTCTGCACTCGCCGTCAGCTGTTCCGTGAAAATGTCGACACTTCTTGAGAGAAGATCGCCGAGAATCTGCGAAGGGCTCTCGGCATAGGGAGACGGACACAGCGACGTCGGACAGACCGTGTACTCCTGAACCGAATTCATCGCGTAGGAGTCGCCGAGCAGCGTGAAGACCGACTCGGGGTAGACCGCCGCTGTCGGTGCAGCGGTGTCCTCGGGCGGCATTTGGCCGGTCTCGATCGCCGGTACCGACATGTGCGTGAGCGAGTGGACCGACGTGGCGTTGCGATACCACGTCGCGTCGTCGGCGAGAGCGCTGAACGATGGAAAGAGATCGCCGTCGATCATCCCTTCCCCGTCGAGCAGGGTGAGCGTCGGGAATTCGTCGAACACGATGAGCACGACGGGAACACCGGTGCGTGACGGTCGAACATCCGCAGCGGCGGGATCGTGAGGGAAGGCCAGATCCGACACGGGAGAGAAGCCCAGGAACAGCACGGCGAACACCAACGCCGCGGCTGAGAGATAGGCCGTCCACGTACGGACGGCAGCGCTCCTCGCGTACGCGAAAGACATTCCGACGGTAGCGACCGCGCCGACGAGCAAGACGGCGACCGGCCGCCCCATCCAGCTTCCCACCGCCTGGACCACGACGACACCCACTCCGAGTCCGATCAACCCGATGTGGAACCACCGTCGGTAGAGGTCGCTGAAGCAGTCCACCAGTTGTTCGAGACCCCACAGCAGCAGCGGTGGTATGAACAGCACGATGAGGGTGTACGTGACGATGACCCAGCGTCCTGCACCGAGCTGGACGAACGTCTCAGGGCTCTTGCCGAATACCGACAGCACCGGCTGTGCCACCGCGAGCGTGTAGACGCCGAGGAGTTCCAGGAAGCGCCGGAGCTCGACCCGCGGCGTGAAGTTGCGGTGTCGCTCCCCGACGGTCACGGCTCTCTCAGGCGATGAAGTACTTGGCTTCGGGATGCGGAACGATGATCGCCGAGGTGGACTGCTCGGGTTCGAGGTGGAACTCTTCGGTCACGGCCACGCCGATGCGGTCGATCTCGAGCAGTTCGGCCACCTTGGCCTGGTCGTCGAGATCGGGGCACGCGGGATAGCCCCACGAGTAGCGCGAGCCGCGGTACTGCTGGCGGAAGAGACCTGCCACGCTCGGGCCGTCCTCGTCGGCGAAGCCCCATTCCTCGCGGATCCGCCGGTGCCACAGCTCCGCCATCGCCTCGGTCATCTCCACCGACAAGCCGTGCGTGAAGAGGTACTCCTGATAGCGGTCGGCGTCGAAGAGCTCGCGCTCGCGTTTGGTCGCCTCGCTGCCCATCGTGACCACGTGGAAACCCGCGAAGTCGGGCTCGCCGGACTCGACCGAGCGGAAGAAGTCGGCGATGCAGAGGAAGCGGTCTTTGCGTTGGCGCGGGAAGCTGAACCGCAACCGTTCGGTCGTGCGTTCGTCGTCGTCCCAGATGATGAGGTCTTCGCCGTCGGAGTTCGCCGGGAAGTAGCCCCACGCGGCGGCCGGAACGAGCCAACCCTGTTCCTTGGCCTGTTCGATGATTGCATGCAACTGCGGACGGATCCGTTCCTTGAATTCGGGATCCTTCTCGCCGCTTTCGGGGCGGTACTGCCACTGGTTGCGGAACAGCCCCGTCTCGTTGATGTAGGTCGCGATCTCGTCGAGTGCGACGCCCTTGGCGACCCTCGACCCGAGGAACGGTGGATCGAAGACGGGGACATCGGTGCGCGACATCCGAGCGCGTACCCGGTGGCGGCGCCTCGGGCTGTTCCCGCTCCGACTTGCGCGTCGGAAGCTTCCGCCCACCGGGTGCCGTCCCGAAGTCGGGGTCGAGATTGCCGGTGCGCTTGCCCTCGATGAGTGTGTCCATCGTGCGCAGACCTTCGAAGGCGTCCTTGCCGTAGAACAGCCGCCCTTCGTAGACCTCGCGCAGATCGCGCTCGACGTAGTTGCGCGTCAGCGCAGCACCCCCGAGGAGTACGGGGATGTCGGCCAGTTCGCGGTCGTTCAGCTCGATCAGGTTGTCGCGCATGATGATCGTGCTCTTCACCAGAAGGCCGCTCATCCCGACGGCGTCGGCGTCGACCTCCTTCACCTTCTCGACGAAGTCGGGGATCGGCACCTTGATGCCGAGGTTGTGGACCTCGTAGCCGTTGTTCGTGAGGATGATGTCGACGAGGTTCTTGCCGATGTCGTGCACGTCGCCCTTGACGGTGCCGAGCACGACGCGACCCTTTCCGCCCGAGTCGGCCTTGTCCATGTGCGGCTCGAGGTACGCGACCGCGGCCTTCATGGTTTCGGCGCTCTGGAGCACGAACGGAAGCTGCATCTCGCCGCTTCCGAACAACTCGCCGACGGTCTTCATGCCCTCGAGCAGAACGTCGTTGATGATCGACAGCGCCGGGCGCGTCCCGAGCGCTTCGTCGAGATCGGCCGTCGAGTCCGTCGGCGTCGCCGTCGACGATGCGCGCTTCGAGACGCTGTTCGACCGGCCAGTCGGACCGGTCCTCCTGTTCGATCTCGCCGGCTTCGACATCTTCGAAGAGCGCCAGAAGCTCGATCAGAGGGTCGTAGTCGTCGGTGCGGCGGTCATACACCAGGTCGAGCGCCACCTCACGGGCCCGCTCGTCGATCTTGTGCATCGGGAGAATCCGCGCCGCGTGCACGATGGCGGCGTCGAGGCCCGCCTCGGTGCACTCGTGGAGGAACACGCTGTTGAGCACATGGCGGGCGGCGGGTTTGAGGCCGAAGCTCACGTTGGACACGCCGAGAATCGTGGAGACCCCGGGCAGCTCCGCCTTGATCCGCTTGATGGCCTCGATGGTCTCGATACCGTCCCGTCGCAGGTCTTCCTGGCCGGAGCCGAGCGGGAATGTGAGAGCGTCGAACACGAGGTCGGTGGGCTCGATGCCGTATTGCTCGGTGGCGAGCTCGTAGATCCGCTTGGCCACCCGAACCTTCCAGTCGGCCGTGCGGGCCTGGCCCTCTTCGTCGATCGTGAGGCACACGACCGCTGTGCCGTACTCACGCGCCAGGCTCAGGACACGGTCGCAGCGTGAACCCTCGGCCTCACCGTCTTCGAGGTTGGCCGAGTTGAGCAGCGACTTGCCGCCGAGGTGCTGGAGACCGGCTTCGAGCACCTCGGGCTCGGTGGAGTCGAGCACGAGTGGGATCGACGCCTGGGTGGCGAAACGCGCGGCCAGTTCGTCCATGTCGGCCGCGCCGTCGCGGCCCACGTAGTCGACGCACAGGTCGAGGACGTGCGCACCCTCCTTCACCTGATCGCGCGCCATCAGCACGCAGGTGTCGAGATCGCCCTCGAGCATCGCCTCGCGGAACCGCTTCGAACCGTTGGCGTTCGTGCGCTCGCCGACGACGAGGAACGACAACTCCTGTTGGAACGGAACGTGACTGTAGATCGACGAACACCCGGGCTCGCACAACCGGCTCGCGCGAAGTGGGCTCGCGCCCGCCGACAGCGTCGACGACTCGTCGGAGGTGCTCCGGGGTGGTCCCGCAGCAGCCGCCGACGATGTTGACGCCGAACTCCTCCACGAAGCGGGCGTGAGCCTCCGCGAGCTGTTCGGGCGTCAGGTCGTAGTGCGTGCGACCCTCGACCACCGACGGAAGCCCCGCGTTCGGAAGACAGGACAGATACGTCGTGGCGTGTTGGGACAGATAGCGGAGGTGCTCGGTCATCTCCGTGGGACCGGTCGCGCAGTTCAAGCCGATCACGTCGGGTCGCAGAGCCGACAGTGACGTGAGCGCAGCACCGATCTCGGAGCCGACCAGCATGCGACCCGTTGTCTCGACGGTGACCTGGACCATGATCGGGACCTCACGCCCGGCGGACGCCATCGCCCGGCGCGGCGGCGATGATCGCCGCCTTCGCCTGGAGCAGGTCGTAGACCGTTTCGATCAGGAGGACGTCGACGCCACCCGCGAGCAGGCCGTCGACCTGGACCTGGTAGCCGTCACGGAGTTCGGCGAAGCGGATGTGGCCGAGCGACGGCAGCTTCGTGCCCGGCCCGATGGACCCGACGACCCAGCGGGGCTTGTCGGGTGTGGCGAAGTCACCGGCCACGTCCTTGGCGAGGCGCGCCGCCGTTTCCGACAGCTCGAACGCCCGGTCGGCGAGCTCGTACTCGGCGAGGACGTTCGGGAAGGAGCCGAACGTGTCGGTCTCGACGGCGTCGCTGCCCACCTCGAGGAACGAGGCGTGGAGGTCGCGGATGACGTCGGGGCGAGTGGCCACCAGGAGCTCGTTGCAGCCCTCCAGGTCCTCGCCGCCGAAGTCGTCGGGGCCGAGGTCGCGCTCCTGGATGTTGGTGCCGGTGGCGCCGTCGAAGACGAGGACGCGTTCACGCAGCGTGTCCAGAAAAGAGGGGATCATCGGCCCCAGGATACCGGCCCGCTCCTTCCGGATCGTATGCGAATACCGCTCCGGCGGGGTGCGTCCGCGCGCGCAGCGTGAGATCGAGTAACCGATCGATTCGCCGTCAAGGAGGTGCGCCGGCGCGTCGATGTCATGGAGAACGACAGCACGACTCCGAGGACGCTCTTCGACATGCGACGACTGGCAGCAGTAGCGGTGGCAGTGATCATGATCGCCGGGATCGGCGTCCACGCGCCGACGAAGCCCGCCGCTGCGGGGACCCTCGACGGGTGGGCCGAAGCCGATTTCGTGCAACGCGTCAACGACCTGCGCGCTGCCTGGGGTGTGCCTCCGCTCCAGCGGCACACGGTGCTGATCAACAAGGCGCGGAGTTGGGCGCAGCACATGGCGAACGCCGGAGGCATCTCGCACTCCGACCTCCGTAGCGGGATCACGGTGCAGTGGTCGGTTCTCGGTGAGAACGTCGGTGTCGGTCCGAGCGTGGCCTCGCTGCACAACGCGCTCATCCACTCCAAGGGACATCTGCGCAACATCCTCGATCCACGCTTCAACCGCATCGGTGTCGGAGTGGTGAAACAGGGTGGCCGCATGTGGGTCGTGCAGGAGTTCATGCAGTCGAACTCTTCGTCTCCGCCCAGGTCTCTCCCGGCGTCGGCCTTCGCCAAAGCGAAGCCCAAACCGAAGCCGAAGCCGCCCCCCAAGGCACGCGCGATCCAGGCCGCGCCCGGCGGTGGCTACTACGTGCTGTTCGGCAACGGTCGTGTGGAGGCACGCAACGGTGCGCCGCACTTCGGCCAGCCGAGTTTCTCGTGGGACATCGCCCGCGACCTCGCGCTGATGCCCGACGGTCAGGGGTACGTCGTGCTCGACGGTTTTGGTGGTCTCCACAGATACGGAAGCGCGGCGCAGGGAACGATGAAGTATCTGGCGACCTCGTACTGGAAGGGCTGGGACATCGCGAACAGCCTTGCGATCACCGCGGACGGCAAGGGCGTGATCGTTCTCGACGGCTGGGGTGGACTGCACGCCTCGGGGAACGCCCCCCATGTCGCCGGTGCGTACTGGAAGGGCTGGGACATCGCCCGTGCCGTCGCTCTCGACGACGCGGGCGGCGTCTACATGCTCGACGGGTGGGGTGGGGTGCACACACGCAACGGCGCCACCTTCCGGGGCGCCCCCTACACGCCCGGCAAGGACTACGCGCGCGACATCGAGCCGATGCCCGACGGCAGCGGTTACGCGGTTCTCGACGGGTGGGGGAATGTCCACACCCGCGGCGCTCCCGCCGCGAAGCAGTCCGTCCCGAAGATCGGAGGCTGGACGGGCCTCGACCGCTACGCCGGACGCTGGTGGGGGATCCGCTCCGACGGAACGGGCGCTCTTCTCTGAGGTGGATCGTCATTCTCAGGCGGGTCGTAGACTCGCCGCACGATGAAGGTCTACACACGCAAAGGTGACGACGGTACGACGGGCCTGCTCCACGGCGGCCGCATCGCCAAGGATGCACCCGGTCCGACCGCCTACGGATCCGTCGACGAAGCGGTATCGGCACTCGGGCTCGCCCGGGCGGAGCTGGAACGCGGCGTCGAGCTCGATGAGCTGCTGATCAGACTCCAACGCGAGCTGTTCATCGTGGGTGCCGAGCTCGCCACCGACCCGTCGAACCGTCTCCAAACTCCAACCCGGCACGTCGCTCGTCACCACGGAGATGGTCACGGCCCTGGAGCCGGTCATCGATGAGATCACCGAGCGTTTCGACGCCCCCACGGAGTTCGTGCTCCCCGGGGAGAACCGTGTCGCCGCAGCGCTCGATCTGGCGCGAACCATTGTGCGTCGTGCGGAGCGCGAGTCGGTGGCCGCCGCCTCAGTGGGATGGCTCGACGACAGTCACGTCGTGGCGTATCTCAACCGTCTCGCCGACCTCGTGTACACGCTCGCCCGCTGGCAGGAAGGGGCGTTCCGCCCCGTGCGCACCGAGCACTGATCCCGTAGCGTCGGCGGACCGGCCCCGACGCCCGTCCTCCGGAACCCGTCACAAGGAGACCTCACCCGTGTCCATCGCCTTCTCGACCACGACCACCACACCGGAGCGGGTCGACGCCGACCTGCTCGCCGTTCCCGTGTACGCGGAGCGCGAGCTCGGACCGGGAGCGGACGCCGTCGACGAAGCTCTCGAAGGAGAGCTCGACTCCTTCATGGAGGACGCTGGCTTCTCCGGCAAGGTCGGTCAGACGCTGCGGGTCCCGGTCACGGGCGACATCGCCGCGGATTCGGTACTCCTCGTGGGTGTCGGCAGCGCCGACGACGTGACGCCCCACACCCTGCGCCGCGCAGCGGCCGCGGTGGCGCGAAAGGCCCGCAAGGCGGCGACACTGGCAACGACACTGGCAGTGGCCGGTGACGACGGGACGACCGACGCCCGGGCCGTCGCCGAGGGACTCGTGCTCGGCTCCTACCAGTTCCTCGACTACAAGGGCGACGGCGAGCCGTCCACGCTCGTCGACGTGGTGTCGGTGGGGGCCGGCGGCAAGCGCGTGCTCAAGGCGCTCGAAGCAGGGTGGCGCCACCGCCGCTGCGACCTGCTGGGCACGCGACATGGTGAACGAGCCCGCGGGATCCTTGGGGCCGAAGGAGTTCGTCGCGGCAGCCAAGAAGCTCCTCACCGGCTCGGGTGTGAGGGTCACGGTCCTCGAGGAGGCCCAGATCCGCAAGCAGAAGCTCGGCGGGCTGCTGGGAGTGAACGCGGGCTCCGACGAGCCCCCGCGGTTCCTGAAGGTCACCTACTCCCCGAAGAACGCCCGCGGCAGCCTCGCTCTCGTCGGCAAGGGCGTCACCTTCGACTCCGGTGGGCTCTCGCTCAAGCCGGCCAAGGCCATGGAGCAGATGAAGACCGACATGGGAGGCGCTGCGGCCGTGGTCGGCGCCATGTCGGCGCTACGCGACGCGGGTGTGCGCGCCAAGGTCGTGGCGTACGTGCCCCTCACGGAGAACATGCCCAACGGGAGTGCCACACGACCGGGTGACGTGCTCACCATCCGCAACGGCAAGACGGTGGAGGTCCTCAACACCGACGCCGAAGGTCGACTCATCCTCGCCGACGCACTGTCGATGGCCGCTGAGGACGGGCCTGACGCCATCGTCGATCTCGCCACTCTCACGGGCGCGTGCCTCGTGGCGCTCGGTGAGAAGATCGCCGGGCTGATGGGCAACAACGACGACGTCGTGGAGCAATTGGAGGCAGCGGCGGAGCGTGCCGGTGAGCCGGTGTGGCACCTCCCGCTTCCCGACGACTACCGCTCCATGCTCGACTCGGAGATCGCTGACCTCCAGAACATCGGTGGCCAGTGGGGAGGGTCGTTGACGGCCGGTTTGTTCCTCGAGGAGTTCGTCGACGACGTTCCGTGGGCCCATCTCGACATCGCCGGTCCTGCACGGGCCAACAAGGACGACGGCGAGCTGGTCCGTGGCGGCACCGGCTTCGGTGTGCGCACTCTCGTCGAGTTCGCCTCCTCGTTCCGCCGTCCGGCCCGGCAGGCCTGAGACCTCGCGCCTAGAGTGGCGTCCAGTCCGGCGGGCGCCGGCCACCACAAGGGGGCATCGGGATGGGGAAGCGTTTCGGAATCGTCGTGGCGTTGCTGGTGAGCGCGGCGCTCGTCGTATCGGCGTGCGACAGTGGCAGCGACTCGAGCAGCGACTCCGACGACGATGGGGGCTCCTCGACGCTGAACGTCCCCGAGGACTACGACACGATCCAGGCCGCGGTCGACGACGCCTCCGAAGGCGACCTGATCCTCGTCGACGAGGGTGTCTACAACGAAGCTGTGACCGTCCCCGCGGGTACCGACAACATCGTCATTCGAGGTACCGACCGCAACAAGGTGATCCTCGACGGCGCCAGCGGTGACGAGGACAGTATCGAGGACGACCTGGAGAACGGGATCCTCGTCGTCGGCGCCAACGGTGTCGCGGTGGAGAACATGACCGCACGCAACTACAAGGCGAACGGGTTCTTCTGGACGGGCGTGGAGGGGTACCGCGGCTCGTACCTCACGGCCTACCGCAACGGCGACTACGGCATCTACGCGTTCGACTCCGTGACAGGCCAGTTCGACAACTCGCTCGGATCGGGAAGCCCTGACGCCGGCTTCTACATCGGCCAGTGCTACCCGTGCGATGCCGTCGTCGACAACGTCGTGGCGGAGTACAACGGGCTCGGCTACTCGGGTACCAACGCCGGTGGAAACCTGATCATCTCCAATTCCACGTTCCGCAACAATCGGGCGGGGATCGTGCCCAACAGCGGCGCCTACGAGCTCTGCTACCCGCAGCGCGACAACATCATGGTGGGCAACAGCGTCTACGACAACAATTACGAGGAGGGTCCGGCGATCATGCATCGCCGAGACCGTCACGTACAACGGGATCGTCGTCGGCGGCGGCTTCGGCAATACGATCGAACGCAACCTCGTGTACGACCACGACCGAGCGGGAATCCTGCTCACGGAGTTCCCCGAGGACGATGCCGTCGACGACGTCCCCGGTCCCGAGGACCGTGAGACGCCGTGCTCGGAGTACCGCGAGCGTCCGCTGCCCGACCCGAGTGAGATCGAACAACCCGGTGATCTGGCCGTCGGTCGACAACACGGTGGTCGACAACGACGTGAGCGGCTCGGGTGAAGGCGACCTGGCGATGGCGTTGCTCGGCGGCGTCTACCCCGCGGGCAACTGCTTCTCGGGCAACACGTTCGAGACCAGCAAGCCGGCCGACATCGAGGCCGCCGCTCCGTGCGACGGCGAGGGCACGGGTGTCTTCGACGTCGACCCGTTCCCGATCCTGCTACTCACCGAACCAGGGCCTCCGAGCGGCGACTACCTCGACACGCCCGAGCCGGGCGACCAGGAGAACATGCCCGACGCGACCACGGCACCTGCCGTCCCCGCCACCCCCGACAACGTGCCGATGCAGATCGACGTCGACGCCATCACGGTTCCCACGAAGGACAACTCGTGAGTCGGCGAATCTGGCGGACAGGGGCGCTCGTGGCCGTTGCCGTGCTGGCTTTCGGTGCCTGCAGCGGCGGAAGCGACGATTCGGACGGCGACTCGTCCGAGAAGCAACCCGTCTCCACCGAGGACGCCGTCGACGAGACCGGCAGTACCGAGGTGGCCGTCGCGGCGACGGATAACGTGTTCAAGCCCCGAGACCGTCACGGTCAGCGCCGGGACGACGATCACGTGGGAAAACGGCGGACGCAACGACCACAACATCGCTCGACGCCTCGGAAGGTTGGACCGACGCGGACCCGGCGCCGTTCGAGGTGGAGGCCGTGGCCTTCACGCCCGGTGACGAGTACACGTTCACGGTGGACGAGCCCGGTACGTACGCCTACTACTGCTCGCTGCACGGCACCCCGACCGGCGGGATGATCGGAACCGTCATCGTCGAGTGACGGGCTTCGCTCAGCGAGCGAAGCCTTAGAATCCACCCATGCGTGTCCGGGTCCTGGCGGTTGCCGTCGCGGCGGTCACGCTGTCCGCCTGCGGAATCGCTGCTCCGTTCCCGACTATCGACGTGCCCGATCCCGGAGTGCACCACGACGTCCTGCTCATGGGCGACTCACTCATGAAGCAGGCGGCGGGTGGCTACGGGGCGACCACGCCCCTCGCCGAGCTCATGGCGGAGTCCGGGATGGACGTCACACTGCACGACTTCAGCGTCGCCAGTGCCGGGTTGCTCTCGTCGTATCCGGGGGGCGTCACGCCCCGAGAGGCTCTGACCGCCAATCTCGAGACTCTCGCCGCCTCGGGGACAGAACCGACCGTGATCGTCTTCGAATATGCGGGCAACAACGGTCTGGTCGAAGAGCCGGCATACGGCTCCGACGAGTGGTTCGTCGCGTGGTGGGCGGAGGCACAGGCGATGGTGGACCTCGCCGCCGCGTCCGGTGCCGCCGTGTACTGGACGGTTCCTCCGCCGTTCCTGGATCCGGTTCGTCTTCGAGTCGCCTATGAGAGTGGTTTGTTCCTGGCGGCCAATCCCGGCGTCGGCCGCGTGGACTGGTGGAGGGCGCTGGCGTCGGTGGACTGTCGCACCTGGGTCAACAACCGCTGGCTCGACCTGTGCTATGCGGACGAGCTCTGGTACGCCTCCGACGACACCATTCACAAGGTGCGTCACGAGGACCAGCTCCATCTGAGCCCCGGCGGGTCGACCCGTGCGCGATCGTGGCTCGTGGCCGCGATCGACGAGCAGTGGCGGGCCGCTGCCTGACTTTCCGACGCAGGGAGGCTCAGTCGTCGGCGAGCACGGCGTGGGGTAGGCAGAACTGGTCGTACTCCGCGATCTGGATCGGGGGAGCGTCTTCCCCGCACGCGGGGCACTGCGGATCACGGCGCACCTTGAAGGTCCGAAAGCTCTGCTCGAGAGCGTCGTAAGCGAGCAACCTGCCCACGAGCGGGTCGCCCAGGTCGAGCAGCACCTTGATGGCCTCGAGTGCCTGGACCGAACCGACGATTCCGGGGAGGACGCCGAGCACACCGGCTTCGGCGCAACTGGGTGCCAGTTCAGGAGGCGGTGGTTCGGGCAGGAGGCACCGGTAGCACGGCCCCTCGTAGGGATCGAACACCGTGACCTGACCCTCGAAGCGGAAGATGGAACCGTGCACGACGGGGATCTTCTTGACGAGTGACGCGTCGTTCAGCAGGTAGCGCACCGGGAAGTTGTCGGCGCCGTCGACGATCACGTCGTAGCCATCGATGACGTCGAGCACGTTGTCGGCGCCGAGGCGCACGTCGTAGCCCACGACGTTCACGTCGGGGTTGAGCTCGGTCAGCGTCTTCTTCGCCGAGTCGACCTTGCGGTCGCCGATCCGGCTCATGTTGTGCAGGATCTGACGTTGGAGGTTCGACGCGTCGACAACGTCCATGTCGACGACGCCGATCGTGCCCACACCGGCGGCCGCGAGGTAGAGAGCCGCGGGCGAGCCGAGGCCACCGGCGCCGAGCAGGAGCACCTTGGAGTCGAGGAGCCGCTGTTGACCCTCGACGCCGACCTCCGGAAGCAGCGTGTGGCGCTGGTAGCGGTCGCGTTGGTCGGCGGTGAGCACCGCGGGCGTGACCCACGGGCGTCCCTCGTCCTTCCAGCGGCCGTAGCCACCGGCCATCGAGACCACGTCGGTGTAGCCGAGTTGCTCCAGCGTCTGCGCCGCGAACGCCGAGCGGACACCGCCGGCGCAGTAGACGACGACGGGTGTGTCACGGTCGGTGAGCCTGTTCTCGACCTGGCTCTCGAGATGGCCGCGGGGGATGTGGACGGCGCCGGGCACGACGCCCTGGTCGACCTCGTCCTGTTCCCGCACGTCGAGGAACGTGGCGGCCTCCATGCGTTCCTCGGCCTCGGCGGGATCGACCTCGGAGATCTTCGCCTTCGTGTCGGCGAGTAGGTCGCGGAAGCTGGCCATCAGAGATTCCTTCGGATTCCTTGGGTGTGGTGCGGTCGGGCCGGCGGAGTCGGCCGGTGAACATCGACGATAAAAGCCTACCTCAGAGGTCGGATATTCCCAACCAACGGAAATCCCTTGTTCCGTAGCCCCCGCAGACCGACAGACACTGGTAGACACACCCTGGGCTTCGGACACGGAGGACAACGTTGGTCAGGACAAAGCGGCTTGTGGGTGTCGACATCGGCGGCACGGGGATCAAGGGCGCTCCGGTCGATCTCGGTGCCGGCGAACTGGCCGAAGCCCGAAAGCGGATCCCGACGCCGCAACCGGCCACGCCTGACGCGGTCGCGGCGACCGTGGCCGAGGTCGTCGGCCACTTTGACGACGACGGACGCATCGGCTGCACGTTCCCGGCGGTGATCCAACACGGTGTCGCCCTCACCGCCGCCAACGTCGACAAATCGTGGAAGGGTTCCGACGCGCGCACTGTCCTCGAGCAGGCCACCGGTCGACCGGTGACACTGCTGAACGACGCCGATGCCGCGGGCATGGCCGAGATGGAGTTCGGCGCCGGGCGCGGTCGCACAGGACTTGTCGCCATGGTGACCCTGGGTACCGGAATCGGTACGGCGCTGTTCGTGGACGGCGTACTCGTGCCGAACACCGAGCTTGGTCACATCGAGATCAAGGGTCGTGACGCCGAGACGTGGGCGTCGGAGAAGGTCCGTGAAGACAAGGGACTGAAGTGGAAGAAGTGGGCCAAGCGCGTCAGCCGCTATCTCCAGACCCTCGAAGCGCTCGTCAACCCCGAGCTGATCATCATCGGTGGTGGTGTGTCGAAGAAGTCCGACAAGTACTTCGAGTACATCGACGTCCGAGCGGAGCTCGTCGCGGCGCAGCTGCGCAACGAGGCCGGGATCGTGGGGGCGGCGGTCGCCGCCTCCAAGGAGGCGTGAGCGCCTGTTGGTGGGGAACCCGCGTCAGCGGATGACGTCACGGTCGTTGACCTCCACGACGTCACATTCCAGGGGCCCCACGCCCCCTGGGTCTGCACCGACGTTCGGATCGAAATCCCAAGGCCCGACGACGATCGCTGTCGTCGGTCTCCCAGGCCACCGTCTCTCCGGGCGCCACGTCGTCGACCTCGGCGTTCACGTAGCCGTCGGTCACCGCACCCGAATGGACTTCGATCCGAAGCGTGTAGTCGTCGCGCTCGTCACCCGTGTTGGTGAGTGTCCCCTTGGCCCGAACGACGCTCTCTTCTTCTCCTCCGACCTCTCCTCCGACTTCTCCTCCGACACAGTCGGCCTCGAACTCGACGTCGACGCCGGGAAGGTACGGTGTGCCGCCGCTTTCGTTGAGTTCGCCGGCGATGTCAGCGAAACCCTCGAGGTATTCGGGGTCGGTGACCGTTCTCCAGACCCAGAAGAACATGACCGCCCACATGATGCCGAGTACGACGGCCGTACCGCCGAGGATCGAACCCACGAGGGCCATCGTGCGACCGGGAAGCGCCGGGTCCTCGGTGGTCCTTCGGTATCCGACGACACCCAGGCCGAGCGCGACAGGGCCGAGAATGATGCCGCCGTAGGCGGAGACGATGCCGATGATCCCGACCACCAGCGCCGCAACGGCGAGACCGTTCGAACGCTCCGGTGCGAACGGCCCCGGTGCAGGTGGCCCCGGCGGACGCGACCTGCGGTGGGTACCAGAGGCCGTCGGTGGCCTGCCACCATCCGGCCGCACCGGCGGGTGGCTGCGGCATTCCCCTTGCGGTGGGTCCCTGAGTTGCCATTCTGGCCTCCGCGAGTACGCGTGTTGCTCAAACACGGCATTCTACCCTGGAGGCCGGATGGGGGTCACGTGGATCCGTGCGTGAGACTGCGCCGGTGAATTCCGCGTCCCTCGAGCGCTTCAAGCGTTTCGGGTTCTTCATGCTCATCGGCCTGCCGGCGTTCGTCCTGGCGATCGGGATCAACGCCGCTCTGGTCGAGTGGACACCGGTGCCAACGTGGCTCGCCTACGCGTTCGTGCTCTGGGTCCAAGTCACGATCAACTTCTTCCTTGCCCGGCACTTCGTCTTCGAATCCACGACCGCGCACGCCTCCGTGCGTCGTCAGTACGTGACCTTTCTCGGCGGCGTGTCGATCGTGCGGGGTCTGGACTGGCTCGCCTACGTGCTGATGGTGGCCGCGGGGGTCTTCTTCATCGCTGCGCAACTCATCAACGTCGTGGTGTTCTCGGTCGTGCGTTTCCTCTTTGCACGTCGGGTCATGGAAGGACCGTCGAACCGCACGCGCTGAGGCCGCGCTGGCTGAGGCGTCGTGTCGGTCAGAGCGACGGTCAGAGCGCCTGGACGACGGCGGTGAGGACGTCGCCCAGAGGGTCGCGTGCGACGACATCGGCCAAGGGATCGAACGGCGTGTGCTCCGCGTTGGCGACGACGAGCCCGGCTCCC
Organism: uncultured Actinomycetes bacterium; assembly: GCA_963704035.1. Lineage (GTDB taxonomy): Bacteria > Actinomycetota > Acidimicrobiia > IMCC26256 > JAOSJL01 > JAOSJL01. The sequence goes on from CAVPGR010000004.1 coordinate 1,605,765, forward strand.
GCACCGACCGCCAGCTCGGGGAGAGCCGCCGCCGGATACACCGTGAGCGAGGATCCGAGAGCGAGGAACAGGTCGGCCGACGTGGCGGCGTCCTGCGATCGGCGGAGGTCCTCGGGAACGAGGTTCTCGCCGAAGGAGATCGTGGCCGACTTCAGGATGCCGCCGCACGCCTCGCAGGCCGGATCATCCTCGCCGGCCTCGACGCGGGCCAGCGTGGGCGCCATGGGGGAGCGCGCACCGCACCCCATGCACTTCACCTCGTGCACGGTGCCGTGGATCTCGACCACCCGCTCGGGTGTATTTCCGGCGGCCTGGTGCAGACCGTCGACGTTCTGGGTGATGAGGGTGTGCAGGTCGCCGTGGCGCTCCAGTTCGGCGAGCGCCCTGTGGCCGGCGTTCGGTTCGGCCGACCACATGCCGCTCTCGAGACGGTGCCGCCACGCCCGCCGCCTGATGTCGGCGTCGGCCAGGTAATAGCGGATGTCGGCCATCTTCTCGGCGTCGGGATCCCTGGTCCAGATGCCCTGGGGCCCCCGGAAGTCGGGGATCCCCGATTCGGTCGACATCCCCGCGCCGGTCAGCACGACGATGCGGTCCGCCGCGGAGATGAGTGCCACGATGCGCCCGACGGCGTTCTGGTCGATGCCCACGGCGGGAACCTACCCGGGAACACCGGCACTGCGTGCGTGTCAGGCGGCCGTGTCGGGGACCTCGATCTTCTCGGCCTCCTCGAGCGCCTCACGGTGGCGGTCGTAGGCCCACTGCGCCGCCTCGTGGCAGATCGAAGGATGAAAGCCCGTGGCGAACAGAACTCGTTCGACCCGTCCGGGGTCGTCGCCCTGCTCCAACAGCGTGAACGCGACCCGTCGTGCACGCTTGCTCGCGGAGGCGAGTGGCGCTTCGGAGTCCTCGGCGTCGGTCCACTGGGCGTGTTCGGCACGGAGCTCCGGCGACAGTCGCTTGAGGTGCCGGCGGTTCACCGGCGGGACGTTTCGGCGTACGGCGACGGTCCCCTGGCCGTCGTCGCAGGCGAGATCGAACTGCGCGAGCCGGGCGAGACTACGCACCAGAGGCGAGCTCGCACCTTCTCGCGCGCCGACTCCCGAGGGCCTGGGAGGTGGTGGCGAGACGCACCTCGATTCCCCCCGGTTCCTGGTCGAAGCGCGTGGCGAGATGCCGCAGGAGTAGCAGGCTCGTGGGCCCGAGAGTGGGGAGCCAGAAGCGCTCCACGTAGAGCGAGCGCGGATCATGACCGATCGTGTCGATGATCGGGTCGTTCCAGGGCTGGATCGTGATGGTGGTCATGGTGTCCCCCTCCTCGTCGGCGCCCTCGCACCGCGCGTGTGTCCGTGGAACCGGCGCACGGCTGCCCGTGCCGGTCCGTGGTGGGGGAAGTGGGCCGGACGCCCACCGTCTCAGATCACGTCAAGTTGTGTCAAGTAGTTTCGACAGCCATCCGGAACCGTCGCAAGGTGCGCCGCAGGACAGCGGGACACGGGGCACCTCGCTCGATCCGCCATGCTCCATGTAGCAGGGGGGTGCGCCGATCAGCTCGGGCACGCGCCGTATTCCGTCGAGAATTCCTCCCGCGCGGATTCCACCCGATCATGGAGTTTCTGGAGCTCACGAAGGTCCTGTCCGACCGTTTCGGGGTCCCCGAGCGCTGCAGCAGCCATGGCATCGTCGACCACGACACGACTCTCTTCCAACAACGCGAAAGCGTCGCCCGCGGCGAAAAGGGCGTTGCTACATCCCGGATGGAGACGGTACTGACGCGACCCGGCCACCCAACCGGTGGCCAGACCCACGACGAAAACCACGACGAGCGCCACCAATGCACCCAGTGCAAGAACGGTCCGCCGTGCCGGCGGCCCACGTCGGCCGCGGTGAGCTGGTTCCGCACCGTTCTCCGCCGCGGCGGCACGGCCCATGTGGAACGGGCCTACTCGCCCTCGTACTTGAAGGACACGCGGAGCTTCGTGCGGTACGTGATCGCGTCACCTTCGCTCAGGTCGATGTCCTGTTCGACGACCTCGGCGACTCTGACGTCGCGCAGGCTCTGGCGCGCCCGCGTGACGGCCTCGGTCGCGGCATCCTCCCAGGACTTGTCGCTCGACCCGATCAGTTCGATCACCTTGTAGACACTCATGGACCCATCTCCTCCTCTGGCGCCCGAGCGGGCACGCGTGGCCAGTCTGCCCGGTTTCGGCGTGCTCTGCTCGCGGATCGGGCGCGCTCGAAGAAGGCGCGCGAAGAATCACGCTCGATTCGTGTCCTCTGGGCCATCACCCTCGTGATCGTTGCGGCGGAGGACTACTCGCCCACCCCCCAGTTGTTGACGGACGTGATGTCACAGGTCACGCCGGGGCCCGTATCGGCTGTACTGAAGGCCTCCCACTCGGATGTCTGGCCGGGATCGAGATCCTCGACGAACGTCGAGGTGCCGTCAAGCCGGACGTCGCCATCGAGGATCTCGATCTCGATCTGGAACCCGCGCACCTCGTCGCTCGTGTTCGTGATCTCTCCGGACGGCAGCACGTCGCCCAGATCGTCCTCGCCACAGTCGATCGTGACCTCGTAGTGGTCGGGGTCTGCTTCTCCACCGAGTTCGTCGAAGATGTTGTCCACTTCGTCGACCGCATTGACGACAACCACGACGCCGATGATTCCGAGCACCAGCGCGATGGCACCGAGGATGGCACCGGCGAGCGCCGTTCCCTTTCCCGAGATGTTGGATTTCGTGGCCTTGCGACGCCCGAGGATCCCGAGCACGAGCCCGAGTACTCCGAGGGGAAGTGAGACGAAGAACAAAAGCGGGATGATTCCGCAGACGACACCGATGATTCCCAGTACGAGGGCTGCTGTCGCCATCCCGTTTGACATCCGCTGGGGGCCCGCGCCTTGAGGAGCCGACGGCGGGAGAGTTTGGCCTTCGGGTGGATACCAGAGACCGTCGCTGGCCTGCCACCATCCCGCGGCTCCGGCCGGTGGTTGTGCGAGTCCTTCGGGGGTCATCGGTTTCTCCTTGTCGGGTGGTTCCTGTCAGAGGGTCGAATCGGAGGAGAGGTTGGGGAGAGGGCGGGGGGCGACGCGGCGGCCCCGCAGGAAGGCCCTGAGCTCCGAGGCGGGCATCGGTGCCGAAAAGAGCGTTCCCTGTCCGATGTCGCAGCCGAGAGTCCGGAGGTTGGCGAGTTGGTCCGCGGTCTCCACGCCCTCGGCGACGACGTGGAGATCGAGTGCGTGAGCCAGGGAGATGACAGCCGTCACGATAGCGGTGTCTTCGGCATCGGTCCCGAGGCCGTCCACGAACGACTGGTCGACCTTCAGCCAGTCCACCGGGAAGCGCTTGAGATACGCGAGCGACGAGTAGCCGGTTCCGAAGTCGTCGACGCTGAGCTGGACGCCCAGTGCACGGAGGGCCTCGAGAGACGCGAGGGTCGCGTCGCCCTCGTCCATCAGCGCCGTCTCCGTCATCTCGAGGCAGAGTCGCTCGGGCGGTAGGCCCGACTCCCGAACGGCCGCGGACACGATGTCGGGGAGATCGGGGAGAAGGAACTGACGAGCGGAGAGGTTGACCGACATCGACAGACCCGAGCCGACGCCCTCCGCATCCCAGCGGGTCGCCTGTCGGCACGCCTCCATGATCGCCCAGGTCCCGAGCGGAACGATCAGTCCTGACTCCTCCGCGATGTCTATGAACTCCGCCGGCTGAAGCATTCCGCGTCGGGGGTGGTGCCAGCGCATGAGCGCCTCGACACCGGTGACGGCGCCCGTCTCGAGGTCGACTTCGGGCTGGTAGTGCAGGACGAGCTCGTCGGCGCCGAGCGCGCGGCTCAGGTCCTGTTCGATCTCGAGGACGCGGCGGGTCTCGGAGCGGGCCTCCGCGTCGAAGAACTCGATGCGTGAACGGCCGCGGGACTTGGACCGGTACTGCGCGGCGTCGGCGTCGCGGATCAGGGATTCGGCGGTGGCCGACGGGTCTCCGCTGAGGGCGATCCCTATGCTGGGAGTGATCGACACGGAGGAGGATGCGACGGCAACGGGTTCGGTCATCGTCTCGCGAATGCGGTGCGCCAGAGCCTCGGCAGAATCCGCGTCTGCGATGTCGCGTGCGAGAACCGTGAACTCGTCTCCACCCATGCGTGCGACCTGATCGCCGGGACGGAGTGCGGTGCGGATCCGACGCGCGGCGATCCGGAGCACCTCGTCGCCAGCGGAGTGTCCCAGCGAGTCGTTCACGACCTTGAAACGGTCGAGATCGATGAACAGCACGGCGATCCCGTTCCCTGGCTCGATGAGCGTCTCGTCGAGCAGTTCGACGAACGCCGCGCGGTTCGGGATGTCGGTCAGAGCGTCGTGAGTCGCCTGATACGCCAGGCGCGCGGCAGCACGCTTGCGGTCGGAGATGTCCTCGATCTGCATGATGAAGTACGGCTGCGGTGCGTCGCTGTCGCCGGCTACCCGACTGGCGCTGATGGAAGCGGTGACCGGGGTTCCGTGTGCTTCGACGAACCGGCACTCGAAGGGGAACGAGACTGGTTCGGCGCGGAGAAGTGCGTCGAGATGTCCGGCGAGATCGGCCACGTCGTCGGCATGTGCGACGGCCTCGAGGCCAGACCCGACCAGTGTCTTCTCCGAGCGTCCGAGCATCGAGCAGAGAGCGCGGTTCACCCGCTGGAGCTTGTGGTTACTGCCGACGAGCGCGATGCCGATCGGTGCGTCTTCGAAGGCGCTGCGAAAGCGTTCCTCGACGCGTCCAAGGCTGCTCGTGGCGTGGTCCGCGACCGCCAGGGCTCGGGCGCGACCGCGGGCGAGCACGTAGAGGGCGGCGAAGACGGCGAATCCCAGGGACGCCCCGAGCAGAAGGATCAGAATCGGCTCGCTCCACGAGGCCGCGGGAGGTGCTGCGATGGACCGGAACTCGAGCTTCCACCTGAGGCCGTGCGCGAGCACGTTCCTCGTCGTCGCGAAGTGGTCGTTCGGGGACTCGCCGGGGGGACGCACGTCATCGGCTGCACCGCTCGGTTTCACGCCTTCGAAGCGTTCACCGACGACGGCAGTGGCTCCGTCCTTGATCGCGACCGCTTTCACGTCGTGGGGAAAGCCGGGCATCACACCGTTCAGGAATTCGCTGCCCAGGACCGTCGTGGACGCCCAACCCCGCAGAGCGTTCGGCTCCTGCGACGGGTCGACGGCCAGGAACATGTTGAAGACCGACACGGCGTCGGAGTCGGGGCTGTCGAGAAGTGGAACATCCACCGGCATCGCGGTCACGACCTCCCCCGATGCCTGTGCCTGCTCCATGGCGTCGCGGTTCTGGGGAATCGCCCGGTTGTCGATGTTCGGCAGAGCCAGGGTCGACTCCGGGATCGAGATCGCTGCCAGCCAGTAGACGTCACGCTGACCCGCGGGTTGGATGACCTGCGAGCCGCGGCCCGTGATCTCCGCTCTCTGGTCCAGAAACGCCGGGATCTGCTCCTCACCGACAGCGACGACGTGGCCCACTCCGAGGAGGCCGGGGACCGTCGACGGGATCACGGGGTTCGCAACGCCTTCGGCCTGCTGCGTCGAGGGGACAGGGTGCTCGGCAAACAGCGATGAGCTGTCGTGGAGCAGATCCGCCTGCCCGTCCAGTCCGTCGACGACGGCCGCCGCGTAGGCGTCGGCATCTGCGTTGAATCGGCGCTCGGGTTCGTTCGCGAGGTCGTGGCGTCGGAGCGCCGCCGCAGTGACCGTGGCGACGAGCGCGAGAGCGAGGGCCACCCACGCGACCGTTGTCGTTCCCCGAGTGCGGACCGTGGTCGTCGGTGTCATCGGTCCACCGGCACATCGCTCAGATCTGTCGGAGAGTCCAGGGGACCGCCGTCCCCGCTCGCTCCGACGACGACATGAATACGGTTCCGGCCTTCCTGTTTGGCGCGATACATCGCGGCGTCCGCCTCACGCACGAGCGAGTCGGCCGTATCCTCGAGGTCGTCGGCCAGGACGACTCCGATGCTGACTCCCACCACCGCTTCGCCATCCGCGAGCGTGATGGTCGCCGTCAGCGCGTCACACAACTTCTGCGCGACGCGGCATACTTCGGTCTGGTCGACGTCTTCGCAGAGCACCGTGAACTCGTCGCCCCCGTATCGGGCCACGGTGTCGCTCGCTCGCAGCGCCCGACGGAATCTCTCGCCGACGGTGGCGAGCACCTCGTCGCCGGCGATGTGACCCCACCGGTCGTTGATCCACTTGAAGTGGTCGAGATCCACGAACATCACCGCAGGCGTTGCCCCGTCGCGCGTTCGCCGGGCGAGGACGACCTCGAGGCGATCGAGGAAGAGCGCGCGGTTGGGGAGACCCGTGAGGGGATCGTGGGTCGCCTGGTGGGCGAGCTGCGCCTCGACGGCGTGGCGTTCGGTGACATCGTCGACCTGTGCGACGAGGTATCCGGGGCTGCCGTCCTGGCCGGGAATGAGGGAGAGGCTCACGGCGACCCAGATGGAGCGACCATCGGGTAGCTCGAAGCGTCGCTTGAGAGGAGCGGTGTCGACCTCTCCCGCCAGGAGACGCCGAGTCATGTCGTCGTCGATGATGGAGTCCTCTGAGGCGAGCAGGTCGTCGATGGACGAGCCCACGACGTCGTGACCCGAGCGACCGAGCAGACTGCAGGTCGATCGGTTGACACGGAGAACCGTTCCGTCCTCGGCGAGCAGGACCATCCCGATGGCCGCGTTCTCGAACGCCGTACGGAACAGCGCGGCTGCGGCACTCAGCGATACGGTCGCCTCGCGGACCGCCTCCAAGGCCCGCGCCCGGCTGCGCAGCAACGTGTACACGAGGGCGAACAGGAGCATCGTCACGATCAGACTTGCCACGAGCACGATCCACGGGGCGGTGGTGTTGGGACCCCGGAAGCCTTCGAGGGCGACGAAGTCGAGACTCCACGACTGGCCCGCGGCGTCGATCGTGCGGCTCGAAGTCAGGTCCCCGGGCGCTTGACGGTCCTCGGCCGGGGTCGACGCCGTGGCGGCGATGGCGGCTTCCCCCCCTTCCTCGAAGATTGAGACGTCGATGCCGGAAGCGCCGGCTCCGCGTGCCTGGTCGAGCAGGACGTCGGGGTAGAAGGCAACCGATACGGCACCGGCGAGCGCGGCTCGTCGTTCGAGTGCCGTCGTCGGGACAGCGGCGCCCTCGTAGAGGGGGATCGTGAGCGCCACGATCGGCTTCTCGTCGAGAGAACTCGGGATGAGCTCGAAGGTCGACTGAGGCACGGCAGGGCTGAGGGCCGCCTCGCCGGTCTCGACGGCGGCGTCCAGGGACTGATCGGCGGGAGCGAACGCGCGGCCGTCGACGCCGATCGCTCCCGAGCGCAGAGCTTCCGGCGCGGCATGGACACCGATCTGGTAGTCACCCGCGGGTTGTCCGAGAACGGAGTCGAGCAGGAGCAGTCCCCTGTTCTCGGCGGGCTGGAGGCTTTCGACGAACGTGTCGATCTCGTCGGGTGACACGGTCTCTGTCACGAGGACGGCGTACGTCCCGGGGAACTCGACGCCCAGCGCTGCACGGTCGATGGCTGCGAGGAAGTCGTCGCGGCTCATCGTGCCGTTGTCACCGGCGACCGCTGCGATGTCGCTGATGAGAACCGTGTAGCGATCGAGGCCGCGCTCCACACCTGCCACGACCTCGTCCGTCTCGGCGTCGAAGGCGGCACGACGGGAGTCGCGCGACAGCGTCGCGGCGCTGGACGAAGAGAGCTCCGCTCGCCAGGAGGAGGATGCCCAGCAGCACCCACGCGGCCGTCGTTCGACGTCCCCGCCCCGTCGTCGCGACGGTGTCCGAGTGTTCCGTCGGTCCTGCCTGCACCCTCGTCCCCTCTGTCCCCTGCGTTCCTGTCGACGGGGTCGGGGGGTATCTGAGGTCTCGAGGCCGCCGAATGGGGTCCTGGAGACGTCCGGGCGTCCGAATCGTTACGTTTCGGGCAGGTCGGGGGTCAGGGAGGGTGTCTGAACCGGGAGCTGCCGCTGCGTCAGGCGTCGAGGATCGCCCGGGCCGCCACCGGCGGCAGAACCTCGTCGGCGATGACGGCCTGCTCGGCCTCCGACAGGCGGCGCGCCACGTCGGGGTCAGCGCGGAGCCGGTCCACCATCGATGTCGGTGAGCTCCGCCCACATCCACGACCGCGCCTGGTCCCGACGACGTACTTCGAAGTCGCCGGCTGCGGTCAGGGAGTCGCGGAAGCTCTCGATCGTGGCCCACAGCTCGTTCACGCCGCGGTTCTCGAGTGCCGAACACTCCAGAACGGTCGGGGTCCACGCCTCGGAACGTGCTCGGACGAACCCGAGCGCCGCGGCGTAGTCGGCGGCGGCACGGTGCGCGGCCGCCGCCAGATCGCCGTCGGCCTTGTTGATGACGAGTGCGTCCGCGAGCTCCACGATGCCGCGTTTGATTCCCTGGAGTTCGTCGCCACCACCCGGAGCGAGCACGACCGCGAACATGTCGACCATGTCGGCCACCGCTGTCTCGGACTGACCGACTCCCACCGTCTCCACGAAGACCACGTCGAAGCCCGCTGCCTCGCAGCACAGCATGGCTTCGCGCGTGCGTCGGGCGACGCCTCCGAGCGACCCGCCGGTGGGTGACGGGCGGATGAAGGCCGCATCATGGCGGCCCAGGTCGACCATGCGCGTCTTGTCGCCGAGGATCGAACCACCGGTCCGGACACTCGACGGATCGACCGCCAGAACGGCCACCCGGTGACCCTGGCCGACGACGTGGAGCCCCATAGCTTCGATGAGTGTCGATTTCCCGGAGCCTGGTGATCCCGAGATGCCGACGCGGATCGAACGGCCCGTGGCGTCGAGAACGGCACCGAGGAGACTCTCGGCCTCTTCTCGGTGATCGTCGCGTGTCGACTCGACGAGCGTGATCGCGCGCGCGAGCGCGCGCCGGTCGCCGCTTCGCAGAGCCGTCGCGAGATCGGCGGTGTCGCTCACCCGCCGTCGCTGACGAGATCGAGAACGCGACCCGCCGCCGGGAGGATGTTCGTTCCGGGCCCGAAGACGGCTCCGACTCCAGCCTTTTCGAGAGTCGCGTAGTCCTGGGGAGGGATCACACCACCGCAGACGACGACGATGTCGTCGCCACCGAGCTTGCGGAGTTGAGCCACGAGTTCGGGGACCAGCGTGAGGTGGCCGGCGGCCTGACTGGACACGCCCACGACGTGGACGTCGTCCTCCACGGCTTCGCGGGCGGCTTCTTCGGGTGTCTGGAAAAGCGGCCCGACGTCGACATCGAAGCCGAGATCGGCGAATGCCGTCGCGATCACCTTGGCGCCACGGTCATGGCCGTCCTGTCCGAGCTTCGCCACCAGCATGCGGGGTTGGCGCCCGTGGTCGGCGGCGAACTTCTTCACGCGTTCTCGTAGTGCCTGGTACTCCTCGTCACCTTCGTACTCAGAGCCGTACACGCCCGAGATGCTACGGACTGTCGCCCGGTGTCGGGAGAACACCTCTTCCAGTGCATGGGAGATCTCGCCCACGGTCGCCCGCGCGCGGGTTGCCTCGATGCTCAGCTCCAACAGGTTTCCGTCCGCCCGCGCGCCCGCTGTCAGTGCGTCGAGTGCTGCACGACAGCGCTCTTCATCGCGGGTCGCTCTGAGCCTCTCGAGCCGCGCGACCTGCTGCTCGCGCACCGCGGTGTTGTCGATGTCGCGGATGTCGACCGGAGGCTCGTCGTCGGGCTGGTACTTGTTGAGTCCGACAACGACGTCCTCTCCGCGGTCGACGCGGGCTTGGCGTCGCGCCGCGCTCTCTTCGATCCGGAGTTTCGGCAACCCCGCGTCGACGGCCGCGGTCATCCCCCCGTGTTCCTCTACCTCGTCGATCAGCTTCCAGGCTTCGTTGGTCAGGCTGGCCGTGAGCGACTCGATGAAGTAGCTGCCGCCGAGTGGATCCACCACATCGGTGACGCCGGTCTCCTCGGCGAGGATGAGCTGGGTGTTGCGGGCGATCCGGGCAGAGAACTCCGAGGGCAGCGCCAGTGCTTCGTCGAAGGAGTTGGTGTGGAGGCTCTGGGTGCCGCCGAGTACCGCGGCCATCGCTTCGAACGCCGTGCGCACCACGTTGTTGTACGGGTCGTGTTCGGTGAGCGACACGCCCGACGTCTGGCAGTGCGTTCTCAGCATGAGAGACCGCGGGTCCTGCGGCTCCGAAGTCGCGCATGATGGTGGCCCACATGAGGCGCGCCGCTCGCAGCTTGGCGACCTCCATGAAGAAGTTCATGCCGATGGCGAAGAAGAAGGACAGCCGGCCCGCGAACTTGTCGACGTCGAGCCCCCGATCGAGCGCCGCGCGCACGTACTCGCGACCGTCGGCCAATGTGTAGGCGAGCTCCTGGACAGCGGTCGCGCCCGCCTCCTGCATGTGGTAGCCGGAGATCGAGATCGAGTTGAAGCGCGGCATGTGGTTCGCCGTGTATTCGATGATGTCGGCGACGATCCTCATACTCGGTTCGGGCGGGTAGATGTAGGTGTTGCGGACCATGAACTCCTTGAGGATGTCGTTCTGGATCGTTCCGGCGAGCTGGTCCTGGGAGACGCCCTGTTCCTCGGCGGCCACCACGTAACCCGCCAGCACGGGCAACACCGCGCCGTTCATGGTCATCGACACGGTCATCTGGTCGAGAGGGATTCCGTCGAAGAGGATCTGCATGTCCTCGACGGAGTCGATGGCCACACCCGCCTTGCCGACATCGCCCACGACACGGGGATGGTCGGAGTCGTACCCGCGGTGGGTGGCCAGGTCGAAGGCCACCGAGAGGCCCTTCTGACCAGCGGCGAGATTGCGGCGGTAGAAGGCGTTGGACTCCTCGGCCGTGGAGAAACCCGCGTACTGACGGATGGTCCACGGGCGGTTCGTGTACATCGTGGCGCGTACGCCCCGCACGAACGGCTCGAAGCCCGGCAGTGAGGGCCCGTGCTGGAGGCCCTCGAGGTCCGCGGCGGTGTAGAGCGGCCGGATGGGAATGCCTTCGGGGGACTCCCGGGTCAGGTCCTCGGGGTCACCCTTCGTTTCGCGGGCCGCAAGATCCCGCCAGTCGTCGAGCGTCGGTTCCTCGCGTCCTTCGGCGTCGGCTGTCACGTCGTGTCCACTCGCCTTCGCGATGCTGTGCGCGCCGCGGAGCGCGACGCGTTGTCGCAGGTCAGGCTAGAGGTGAAGGGTCGGGCGGAGCGAGGTGGAGCCGCCGCTCCGGTACGATCGGCGCCGGCCGAGGTCTACCGGCTCGAGGGTCAGCCGGCCTGGCGCAGGGACGGGTCGGAATCGGAGTGGGGGGAATCGTGGCGCGGGGCTCTGGGACGCCGGGCGTCGGCGAGGGCGTCGCGGGCCCGGCCGACACCGGCACGACCGACGGTGCGCGCTCGCGGCGTCAGGCGCCACGGGCTCTGCCCGGTGACGAGCGTGAGCTGCGCCGAACGGCCCTTGCGGATCCTGGCGGGTCGAGTCGTTGCCATGTTCTGATCATCCCCTCCGGGTGTGACAACCATCCCCACACCCGTCGCCCTACACCTCACAACGTCGCAGAGTTTCGGCGTGTTCCCGGCATGCGGCGTGTGGTCGCTTGGCCGCGTCGGGTGGTTGCATCTCTGGTCGCCCTTGCCCTGCTCGTGACCGCCTGCGCAGGTTCGTCGTCGCCCACGGACCTCGACGCCGACACCCGGGATCCCATCGAGAAGGCCACCGAACGGTGGTTGGAGCGCTATCGCGAAGATGCGGCGTCGTTCGTCGCACTCTCGCCGCAGGCACCCCTGTTCGTGGAGGGATGGGCGAGTCAGGCGCACCAGGCTGCCGACGACGCCATCGGGATGCTCGAGGACGGGGCCTCGGCCGGAGCCTACGCCGAGGCCGTGCGCGCGGCGGCGCTGATGTCCGCGGCCGAGGCAGTGGGAGAGGGCTTCGAGGCTCGCTCCGCCGGCGGGATCGAGGCCTTCACCGCCGAGGTTGCCGCGGACGACACGGCAGGTGAGGAGGTGGGCGCGTTCGTCGAGCCGCTCCGTACCTTCGAGCCTGCCAACCTCAGCCAGGCCGATTCGCTCGTGTCGGCGTACGGAACCGCGATCGACGCTGTGAGCTTCTCTCTGCTGGGCGTCGAGTTGCTCGAGCGACCGGGGCGCGACGAGTCGGAAACGATGTGGTTGCTGTCGCTGGCTGCCGCCTACTTCGCGATGGGGCCGGTTCTGGGTGAGGCCGCCGCGGAGCAGCTGTCGTTCGGGGATGGCCTCGATGGCCCTCCGGTCACGGGGGATCCGCAGGTCCTGGGTGAGGTGTTCCGCAGCGCCGCAAACTGGAATCTGGATCGCTTCGAGAACGACGTGATCCTGGCGACCGCCGAGGAGGAGGGCATCACTGACGGCGCCGTGAAGGACCGGATCTCGGGGCACGAGCTCGAGTACTCCCTGTCGGTCGCCGGTCTCCACCTGCTGGAACTGCTGGACGACGTGTTCCGTGACGCACCGAGCGAACCGTGGGCACTGCTCGGAGCTGCGCTCGCGGCCTACGAGCGCACGCAGGCCCTGAACGCGCGCTACGGCACGTATCGTCCCCCCCTGGACGACGGCTCAGTTCCCGTCACGAGGTGGGACGATCCGCCCGCTGTCGACGTGGCCGTACCCAGGGCCGACGCCGCGCCTCGACGCGATGCTCGGCAACCTCCGCGCCGCCGATGTCACACCGCTCGGCGTCATCGCCGACTACGAGGCGGGCACCGTCGAGTGGAGAACGAGCGGCGACGCGCGCGATGACGAAGGAAGCGGCGACTCGGACGTCGGTTTCGAGCAACTGGCGTACTTGTGGACGGGCGCGATCGACGCGGCCGTTCTGGCGAATCTCGGCGGTATCGAGGGGCCCGTCACCGGGGACGGCTCGTAGACTGACCCGGTGAGCTCCCTCGGCACCGTCTACCTCGACAACGCGGCCACAACACCTCTCCGGCCTGTCGCCCGCGAAGCCGTCGAGGCCGTTCTGCGCGACAACTTCGGCAACGCGTCGGGAGTGCACTCGGTCGCCCGCGCGGCCAAGACCGCACTCGAGGAGGCCCGGGAGACCGTGGCCGACGGCCTCGGATGCCGCCCCGGTGAGGTCGTCTTCACCTCGGGAGGTACCGAGTCCGACAACCTCGCCGTCAAGGGCGCCGCTCTCGCTGCGCGCCGGGCCGGGCACGGCGAGACGGTCGTCACCACCGCGATCGAACACAAGGCGGTGCTCGCCTCTTGCGACCGCCTGGAGTCGGAGGGTTTTCGGGTCCGTCGAGTCGGCTGCGACGCCGGCGGAGTCGTCGACCTCGATGCGCTTGCCGACGCTCTCGACGACGACACGGTCGTCGTGTCCGTCATGCTCGTGAACAACGAGGTGGGCACGGTTCAGCCGCTCGAGACCGTTGCCGATCTCGTCGCCGAGCGCAGTCCCCGCGCCGTTCTGCACACCGACGCCGTGCAGGCGGTCCCGTGGGTCGACGTCGAGGCAGCGGCCGCACGTTCCCAACTCGTGTCTGTGTCCGCGCACAAGTTCGGCGGTCCGAAGGGGGTCGGCGCGCTCGTCGTGCGTGAGGGCACGCGTCTGGAGCCCCTTCTCGAAGGCGGGGGTCAGGAGGGTGACCTCCGTTCGGGTACCTACAACGTCGCGGGGATCGTGGGAATGGCCGCGGCACTCCGTGAGACCGTGGTACAGCGACCCGACGACACTGCGCGCGTCGGCGCACTGCGCGACCGTCTGGCCGCCGGGCTCCTCGAGGCGGTCCCACGGTCGTGGAGCAACGGTGACCCGTTGCGCAAGGTTGCGGGGAACTGTCACGTCGGCTTCCCGGGCCTCGAGGTGGAGACGATGCTCCTGGCGTTCGATCACGACGGCTTGTGCGCGGCCGCGGGTTCCGCGTGCCAGTCAGGTTCGCTCGACCCTTCGTACGTCCTGTTGGAGATGGGAATGGAGCGCCGCGATGCTCTGGCCTCGGTGCGCTTCAGCCTCGGCTGGGCGACCACTCCTGACGACGTCGACGCTGCACTCGCACTGATCCCTGCCGCCGTCTCGCGGCTGCGCCCCGCACGCCGTCGCTGAGAGGTTCTCCGATGCGTGTTCTCGTCGCCATGAGTGGAGGTGTCGACTCGTCGGTGGCGGCTGCTGTGCTGCGCGACGCCGGCCACGACGTGACAGGCGTGACCTTGAAGTTGTGGGGCGGCCCGAGTGACTCGGGATGCTGTTCTGTGTCCGACGTGGAGGACGCGCGGCGCGTTGCCGCCCAACTCGGTGTCCCGCACTACGTCTTCAACTTTGCCGACGACTTCGAGTCCACGGTCGTCGCTCCCTACGTGCAGGCGTACGCAGGTGGGCGGACACCGAATCCGTGCGTCGAATGCAACCGCTCCATCAAGTTCGGCCGCCTCCTCGAGCGCGCCGACGAGCTCGGTTTCGATGCCGTGGCCACGGGCCACCACGCGAGGGTGCGCGCGTCGGGCGGTCAGCACCTGCTGGAGCGCGGCCTCGATCCCGGCAAGGACCAGTCGTACGTCCTCTACATGCTCTCGCAGGCCCACCTGGGGCGTCTGCTGCTCCCCATCGGCGAGATGACCAAGGCTGACGTGCGCCGGCGTGCCGTCGATCTGGGCCTGCGGACCGCGACGAAGGCCGAGAGCATGGACGTCTGCTTCATCCGTGCGGGGCAGCGGGTCGACTTCCTCGACGAGAGGACCACGCCGCGACCCGGATGGGTGGTCGACGCCGACGGAAGGCGGGTCGCGAGGCACGAAGGTGTGACCGCCTTCACGATCGGTCAACGGCGCGGGCTCGGCGTGGCGCTCGGGGAACGGCGCTACGTCGTCGACGTCGACGCGGCCACGTCCACGGTCACCATCGGAGAGCGGGAACAGCTCTTGCGCGACCACGCGGATCTGCGCGATCCGTGCTTCGTCGACGGTCCTGTGCCGCCGGGCACCGAGGTCGACGTGCAGACGCGTGCGCACGGCGACGTGGTTCGTGGGGTCGTGGAGGCCGAACGTGTCCGCTTCGTCGTGCCCCAGCCCCGCGTCGCCCCGGGCCAGGTCGTGGCGTTCTACGAGGGCGTGAGGCTTCTAGGCGGCGCACTCGCCGCGTGATCGTCGCGTGCGAGGTGGTTACACCCGTCCCGCTTGACGCTGGGTGTAGGTGTCACACAGCGCGTCGGGTCGGACGGGTGCCACGAGCAGCGCGGTCACGTCGGTGGTCGTGAGTGGTCGACGTCGCCGTGGGCGGCGGGCGAGTGCTGCGGGAGAACTCAGGTCGATCCGTAGAGACCGCGCGACGGCACCGAGACGGAGGTCGACGATGTCGACACCGGGATCGACGCGAGGCGGTGCAGGAGCGAGAGACGCCAGAGAGCTGTGAGTGAGGAGAACCGGTTCGGCCAGCGTCATCGGGTCGACGACGACAACCCCGGCGGGCACGAGAACGATCCAACGCGTCGCGAGGACGTGCAGCGATCTCGTCGCGGCAGCGGCGAGAGCGACGCCGACGACGGTGACGCACGACCCGAGCAGCCACCGTCCGTCGCCGAGCATCAGAGGACCCGCCGCGACGCCGACTCCCACGAGGGCGACCGCTACGGGGATCGGGCCCACGAACAGGCCCGGTGGTGTTCGAAGCGGAAAACGCCGTTCGTCGCCGTATGCGACGGACTGGGCGCACAGCAGAGAAAACGGCACCGACCACGCCAGCGCTGTGGCGGCCAGTGCCTGCACGAGTGTCACGCCGATGAGTGCGGCGGATGAATCGTCGGTGAAGGCGACGACGGCGGTGACCGCCACGGCGACCGGTGCACCGATGCGCGTGGCTGTCAGCGAGGGGGGACGCACGAGGAACAGTCCGAGGATGACGACACCCCATCCGATCCAGGCCGAGAGCGATGGCGACCACACGTGTTCCCGACGACCAGTCGGAGACCGCATCGGCGATCACGGCTCCCGCTGTGACGGGCATTGCCGCCCACAGCACGCGCAACGGCCAGATCACCGGTGGGAGAACCTTCCTCGGGGGACGGGACGGTTCGTATACTACGGAGCCGGTGAACCGACGGCGCCCTCGCCGGTCGGTGATCCGGAGAGGCGAGCCGGTCGCACGCGCGGACCGGACGAAAGGCACTCATGGCTGACGATCGCGGGAACTCGGGGCCGACCAGCGGCGGATCTCCGAACGACGAACCCCTCACAGCGGTACCTACCGACGCGACGGTCCCGCCCGCGGACAGCCCGACCCCGTCGGCTCCCGGCGGGGACCCCACGCAGGCCGTTCCGGCCGACCCGACGGCGGCCATGCCCACAGGTGGCGGCGGTGCGGGCGACGAACCTCCTGGAGGCCCGCCCGACGGCCCCCCCGATGATGCCGAGGATTCCGGCGGATGGAAGCGGCCGGCGGTGATCGCGGGTGCGATCGCCGCCGCCGCCGCGATCGTCGTGCTCCTGATTCTGCTGTTCGGCGATTCAGGCGGCGACAAGAAGGACGAGCCGACGAGCTCGACATCGTCGACCACCACAACCGAGCAGGAGACGACGACCACACCGCCTCCCACCGAGGCGCCGACGACAACCGCACCACCGGCCACGACCACGACCACGCTTCCACCGACGTCCACGTCCACCTCGACGTCGACGACGACAACCACCACGCTCTGAGCGCCGCGCTCCGATACGGCGGCGTTCGTCGCGGACCCGCGTAGGCTCGGCGGCGTGGCGGTTCCCGATGATGTCGCAGCGCGCGTCGCCGAGTTGCGCGATGCGATAGCGGAGCACAACCGGCGGTACTACGAGCTCGACTCGCCCGTCATCGCTGACGCGGAATTCGACGAACTGATGCGGGAGCTGTCGGAGCTCGAACAGCAACACCCGGATCTCGTCACCCAGGATTCGCCCACCCGGCGTCCGGGCGGGCGTCCCACCCGGCACTTCGCACCGGTCGAGCACCTCGAGCCGATGTTCTCCCTCGACAACGCGTTCGACGGAGAAGAACTCGCTGCCTGGGGTGAACGACTCGTTCGGCGCCTGGACGAACCCGCGTCCTTCGTCTGTGAGCCCAAACTCGACGGCGTCGCGATCTCACTTCTCTACGAAGGCGGCGCGTTGCGTCGCGCCGCCACCCGCGGTGATGGAACAGTGGGAGAAGACGTCACCGCGAACGCGGCCACGATCGGCGACGTTCCGCACCGCCTCAGTGGCAAACGGGTTCCCGCCACTCTCGAGGTGCGCGGCGAGGTGTATCTCCCGCTTGCCGCCTTCGCGGAGCTCAACCGTCGTCAGGACGAGGCCGGGCTTCCCCGGTACGCGAACCCACGGAACACCGGAGCGGGATCACTGCGCCAGAAGGACCCGACGGTCACCGCCGGCCGCGATCTCCATCTGTTCTGTTATCAGACCGGCGTTGTGACGGGAGCCCCGCCGCTGCCGACCCACTCCGACACACTCGTTTGGCTCGCCGAGCTCGGATTCCCCGTCGAACCCCACATCGAGTCAGCCGACACTCTCGACGAGGTCGCCTCCTACTGCGTGCGCATGCAGGAGCTGCGCCACGATCTCCCCTATGAGATCGACGGCGTCGTCGTGAAGGTCGACGAGCTCGACCAGCGCCATGCCCTCGGTTTCACGAGCAAGGCACCGCGGTGGGCGCTCGCGTACAAGTTCCCGCCCGAGGAGAAGACCACACGGCTGCTCGACATCATGGTCAGCATCGGGCGCACAGGGCGGGCGACACCCTTCGCATCCCTGGAGCCGGTCCATGTGGCGGGTTCCACGGTGGCACTCGCGACGTTGCACAACGCCGACGAGGTGACTCGCAAGGACGTCCGGAAGGGGGACACCGTCGTCGTGCGCAAGGCCGGTGACGTCATCCCCGAGGTCGTCGGCCCGGTTCTGGAACGACGGCGCAAAGGTGCGCGCCGCTGGAAGTTTCCGAAGAGCTGCCCCGTGTGTGGGGAACCGCTGGTCCGGCTGGAGGGTGAGGTCGACCATCACTGTGTCAATTTCGAGTGTCCCGCACAGCGCGTGCAGCGCATCGTGCATTTTGCCGGGCGCTCCGCCATGGACATCGAGGGCCTGGGAGAGGAGCGCGTGGCCCAGTTCGTCGAGGCCGGGCTGTTGCGTGACGCGGGGGATGTCTACGCGCTGGCGCTCGAGGACCTTGTTTCCCTCGACCGCATCGGACAACAGTCGGCGCAGAACCTCCTGGAGGCGATCGAGGCCTCGAAGCAACGCCCCCTAGCCAAGCTTCTCGTTGGTCTCGGGATCCGGCACGTGGGGCCGGCCGTCGCGGTGGAACTGGCGGTTCGCCTGCGGCACCTCGACGCGATCGGCGACGCTTCCGAAGAAGAACTGGCCGAGCTCGACGGAATAGGAGCCGTGATCGCGCAGAGCGTCATCCACTGGTTCGAGAGTGAGCACAACACGGAGCTCATCGCGAAACTGCGTGATGCGGGCGTCAACCTGCGCGGTCCGGAGGGCGGGCCGCGTGAGCGCGACGCGCCTCTCGGGGGTGTGACACTCGTCATCACCGGAACGTTCGCCGACCGCTCCCGCGACGACATCAAGGCTGCGCTGGTGGAACGGGGAGCGAAGGTGACCGGAAGCGTGTCGGGACGCACCGACTATCTCGTGGCGGGGGACAACCCGGGCTCCAAACTCGCCAAAGCCGAGGACCTCGGGGTCGCGGTTCTCGACGACGCGGGCCTCGACGCCCTCCTGGCCGGAGAGACGCCGGACTGACCTGCCGGACTGACCTGCCGGGGGTGCCCCTGTAGCGGGGATTTTGCGGAGTGTGGCTTTCTTGGTACATTTGTCCGTATTGGACAGGTAGGCCGCGCTTCCTTCATGGGTGGACAGCACAGGCCGGGGCGAACAGGAGCACGCGTGCGTCGGATCATGGTGGGTCTCGTGGCCGTGGCTTTCGTGGCGGTCGCCTGTGTTCCGCCGGGTCGGGTGGGGGGAGGGTCCGCCACTCCTGGCGCACCCTCGCCCGATGTTCCCTCCGACACGGCGCCGCCTGACGGCACCGGTACGCCCGGTGAGGGTGAACCGAACCCGTCCGCGCCGCCTCCCGCTCCGGGTGACCGGACACCGGCGTGGCTCCAGAGCCTCATCGACGCGTTGACGCGCCGCAGCCGCTGCCCGTCTGACGGAGATCGCCGACGCGGCGAATGCCGCGACTCGCGGGTCCGGACGTGCCGAACGCACTCGACACGGCGGAGAACCCGACAACGCTCGATGGCCCACCGAGCCACCGCGCGGCGCCCCTGGTGGTGTCGTCACTCGACGCGCTGACGTGCAACCCGCTCGGGTTCGGTACCGTCGCCGCGTCCGGCGGCGGTTCGTGCGCCGTTCCGTGGCCGAGCGACCTGTTCCGCACCGCCGCCGGCGTGCTCGAGGTGCCTGACAGCATCCTCGACCCCGCCACGGTCGCGGAGTACCCCGCCTCGATCGCTCCCTCCAACGTGCTGAACGGATCCGACGGGTACCCGGCCCTGAGCCCGGTTCTCTTCGAGCTCGACCAGCCGATCGATCCCGCCACCGTCCCCGCCGACGGCGGCAATGCCTTCGCCGTGTACGACACATCGACCGGCGCGCGCGTCCCGATCATCGTCGACCTCGATCCCGATGCCGCGGTCCGCGGCTCTCCGAACACGATCATCCGCGCGTGGCCACGGGTGCGCTTCGAGTTCGGGCACACGTACGTGGCGGTGATCACCAACTCGCTCGGTTCGGCCGGCACACCGTTCGCGCGCACTCCCGGTGTCGACGAGGCGCTCGGCGGCACCGGTACGCCACTCGGAGATCACTACGACGCGCTCGTTGGCTCCCGTCGACGCCGAGTTCTCCCGTGATGATGTTCTGTCCCTGACCGACTTCACCATCCGTTCGGAGGCCGACGCCGTCGGCGACGTGGAGGCGATGGTCGCCACTGTCGACGCGCAGCCCCACGCCGTCACGATCCAGTCGGTCGACTGGAACTTCCTGCTTCCCGGTGTCGACTCGATCGTGCACGGCACTGTCGACCTCACCGACTTCCGTGACAGCAACGGTGAGCTCCACTACCAGGCCGGCGACCAGGGG
The DNA here is from genome assembly GCA_963704035.1 of uncultured Actinomycetes bacterium. Lineage (GTDB taxonomy): Bacteria > Actinomycetota > Acidimicrobiia > IMCC26256 > JAOSJL01 > JAOSJL01. Next base: position 1,625,863 of record CAVPGR010000004.1, read on the forward strand.
AAGTCCCAGGTCGTGCCGTTTCTGCTCGCCCTCCCGAGGGTTCCCGCCGGTCGCTCCGTTCCGATCGCGATCTACGGCCACGGCCTCGGCTTCTACAAGGAGACCTTCCTCGCCGCCGTAATCGCCAACGGCCCACGGGGGGTCGCCACAATCAGCATCGACCAACCGAACCACGGCGAACGTGTGGTGCCGGGAGACCCCAACAAGCAGCAGATCTTCGATCTGCTGTCGCCCGACGACACCGGGCGGGCAGTCTCGATCCCCGCGCAGTCGGTAGTGGACCACGCGTCGCTGCTCAAGGCGGTGGAGACAGAGCTTGCCGATCTCGACGTCGCTCCCTTCTCTCTCTTCGGTGACAACGGCGACGGCACGCCCGACATCGACACGGAGCGCATCATCTACGAAGGCACGTCGCTCGGTGGCGTCCTCGGCGTCCCGTTCGTTGCGATGAGCCCGCGCATCGATGCAGCATTTCTCCAGGTGGCGGGTCTCGGCGTCACGCACGTCCTCAACGAGTCGAACTACTGGACCAAGGAGGGTCAGGCGTTCGGCGGGATCGTGGCCGAAAACGCGTCTCCCGGAGACTCGGCGGCGTTGCTGGCGATCGCCCAGCAGCTCGTCGACGGTGGTGATGGTACGAACGTGGCGCACCGACTCGCCGACCACGCGCAACCCGTCGAACTCGTCTACGCGCACGGGGACGAGACTGTTCCGAACTTCGCCAGTGAGCGTCTGATCGCCTTGGCGGATCTTCCGCTCTACGGACTCCAGCAGTACGCGATCCCGTGGCTGCCGGATCCACTGCCGCAACCCGATCGTCCCGCCGACGGCCAGGGGGCGTTCCAGATCGATCCGGGTCTGTTCAGCATCATCTCGACTCACCTCTCGTTCCTGACCGGTCCACCGATGACCGAGTTCGACATCTGGCTTCGCGACCGCTTCCGCGCCGAGCCGCCGACCACTGCGTCGCTGACGGTGCTCCAGATCACCGAGCCCGCCGGCGGGACGGGCTTCGAGTTCGCCCTCGACGACACGGACCCGTTCACGCTCGACCACGGCGGAACCGTGACGCTGGACGAGTTGGCGCCGGGAGTGCACACGATCGCCACCACGGCGCCCGACGGCTGGACGATGAGTGATCTGGTCTGCACGGTGACCGGTGATGGGCCCGACCCCGTTGTCGACGTGACGGCAGGCACGGCGACACTGGAACTGGGCGCGGGCGACGACGCGGAATGCCGCTTCACGGCCGCTGCCGACGAGGAGCCACCCTCCACGACCGGGCCTTCGACGACCGGGCCCCCGACGACCGGGCCTCCCGGTACCGAACCGCCCACCACCGCTCCGCCGGAGGTGGAAGGCACGACGGTTACGGAAGGCTCGAATCCGACCGGCGGCGAACTGCCCTTCACCGGAGCACTCGGAGGCTGGCTTCTGCCCCTCGGCATCGCGCTACTCGCGGGTGGCGTGGTTCTCGTCGGCACAGCGCGAGCCCGACGAGGTTCGAGCGTCTGAGGATCAACCGCCGACGCGGAAGTCCCAGGTGAACGACTCGGCATCGGCGCGGCTGCCCGTGCGCGGCCAGTAGACGACGGTCGCGCTGTGGGTTCCGGGCTCGAAACGGGAGAGTTCCTGGTCGTTACCCGGTCGGAACTCGAAGACCCCGAGGTCGGCGGTTCCCGTGATCTGGTCCTCGGGAATCTCGTGGCCGTCGATCACGAGCACGCCGGTCATGTCGTCGCGCAGGTCGACCTGGACGCTGCTGTTGGAGCTCGTGAGGCCACCTTCGACAGGAACGGTCGACTCGATCGCTCCCGGAAGTGGCGCCCGTTCGTCACCCTGTTGGGTGGCCAACCCTGCCCAGATCAGGAGATTCGCGGCGAGGAGTAGTCCGGCGACGACGATCACGACGCGCCACGGATTCCGCTGAGTGCGTGCCTTCACCACATCAGCGACGGTACCCGGCGTTGCCGCGTCCCTGACCAACGGGGCCGGTACCGTGGATCGAGCCATGACCATGAGTGGAGTCTCAGACCTGGTCGGGACCGTACTGGCCGACCGGTATCGATTGCGCGTCCCGATCGGGACAGGTGGTGGCGGTCGGGTCTACCTCGCCGACGACATCCGGCTCCGGCGTCGGGTGGCGGTGAAGGTCCTGCACGCCGCCCTGGCTGAGGACGCGGGATTCCTGCGGCGTTTCCGCGCCGAGGCACAGCTCGCCGCGTCTCTCCACCACCCCAACATCATGGCCGTTTACGACTGGGGCAACGACGGGCTCCCGTTCATGGTTCTGGAGTACCTCGCCGGAGGCAGCCTGCGCAGCATGCTCGACGGCGGCGTCCGCCTTTCGCCGGCGCAGGCAGCGCACGTGGGGCGTGAGGTCAGCGCGGCACTCGAACACGCGCAGGAGCGCGGGCTCGTCCACCGCGACATCAAGCCGGCGAACCTGCTGTTCGACGAACACGGCATCGTGCGGGTGGCCGACTTCGGGCTGGCTCGCGCGCTCGCTGAAGCGAGCTGGACCGAACCGGCCGGCGCGGTCCTCGGCACCGCGCGTTACGCCGCGCCCGAACAGGGTCTCGGGACACCTCTCGACGGACGCGCCGACCTCTACGCCCTCTCGCTCGTCCTGGTGGAGTCGGTGACGGGTCGGGTTCCCGGGGTCGCGGACACGCCCATCGGAACGTTGGCCGGACGAGCCCGGCGCTCGGTGGTCGCACCCGAGGAGATGGGACCGTTGAGCGCGGTCGTGGAAAGGGCCGGGCGGACCGAACCCGACGAGCGCTATCCCGATGCCACGACGATGAGGTCGGCCCTCGAAGATGCAGCGGAGGCCCTTCCCCCGCCGGCGCCGCTCACCCTGGTGGCGGCGGGCGCGGTGGCCGAAGACGCCAACCCGACCCAGATGCGCTCGGGCACGGCTTCGGAGGCCGCCTCGACCGTGTTCGACCAGGACGCCGACGCCGAGCCGATGGGTGTCGACGACCAGCTCGAGGAAGCGTCCACCGGCCGTCGGCTCACGCCCTGGATTATCGGAGCCGTCATCCTCGCCGCGCTGGGCGCGGCCGCGTTCGCCCTGTTCCAGACACCGACAGCCACCGTCCCCGCTCCCCAGCTCGTCGGTCTCACTACCGACGCGGCCGGCCAGGTGGCCGATGAGGTCGGGGTGTCGATCGACGTCGTCGAGGAGATCGAGGCTGCGGAGCCCGCGGGCACGATCCTGGAGCAGAGACCCGCTGCGGGAGCGTTCATGAACGACGACGGCACCGTGAGCCTCACGGTGTCGAGCGGGCCGCCGCCGGTCGCGATTCCGACCGTGACGGGGCTCGCTGTGGAGGAGGCGATCCGCGAACTCGAGGACGCGGGATTCCTCGTGGGGGAACAGGCGCGCGAACCATCCGAGGACGTTCCTGCCGACGTGGTCATCAGCCAGGATCCCCCGGCCGGGAAAGAGGTGGTGAGCGGTTCGAAGATCAACATCCTCATCAGCGACGGCCCACCGCTGCGCACCGTGCAGGATCTGGCCGGTTCCAGCTACGACGAGGCGGCGGCGGCCCTGGAGGGAATCGGGCTGGTCCCCGAGCGCGCGGACGAGTTCAGCGATGACGTGCCGTCGGGACAGGTGATCGGCACCACGCCCGCGGCCGGGGAGCCGGCGGAACGGGGATCGACCGTGACGGTCCGGGTGAGCAAGGGTCCCGATCTCATCCCCGTGCCCGAGGTCGTCGGTCTCGGAATCGACGCTGCCACGGCGAAGTTGGAGGCGAACGGTCTGGGCTTCGACGTCGACACCACCAACTTCACACCCGGAGCCCCTGTGGCGACTCAGAGCCCGGCACCGGGCACCGAAGTCAAGCGCGGGGCCACGGTCACGATCGCTTTTTGAACCATGGCCCGCGTGTCGGCGTGGGACTAGCCCGCACGATCGTCCCTCTCGTGGGCTTTTGCCCGGCGGCCCACGGAGAGCCACGATTTTCTTTTTGGGAGTCTCAGGACCGTCCGCGCGCGCACAGTGACGAACCCGAGGCCTTGTGGACGGGGAGTCGTGGAGTCCGCGTGCGGGAGGTCATAGCCCGATCTAGCTATGCGTCTATGGGGTTGACCTCTCCACAGGCCAATGTTCTTCTGAGCTTGCTCGAAACACGCCGCTTGGTCATTCGTCCCACGGCACATAGCCGACATGGGGGGCGAGCGGGCCAGACGGCAGATATCGCAGAAAGTGGTCACAAGGGGTCGGAATGCCAGGGTCGCAGTCATGATCGTTCGACGGTTCTCGCAGGGCGCGACCAAGGCGCCTCCCGTGTCCCGCCCCGGGAACGGCTACGGACGCCCGAGCCGTTCCGGTCCGGCTGTGGCCTGGAATCGTGAGGCTCTGGCCTGGCGCCGCTCCCTCGCCTCCCTTCGCGACTTCGACGCACTTTTCGAGGATCGCCGGGCGATCGACCTCACCGCCGGAGAACGGTCCGCGCTGCACGACTGACCGAACCCTGGCCGCAACCCCCGAGAGACCCCTGGGTGGCCCCAGGAGCCGTTGAGGGCGAGCACGGATGGTGCCGGGCGCACCGGTCGCTCACGATCGGTGCATGGACACCATCACGAGTACCCAGGACAGCAAGAGCCGCAACGATCAGACCCGCCGGAGCGGTGCCGTCTGGATTTCGGGGACAGGGGCATTTCTCCTCGTTGCCGCCGCCACGCTCTTCGTGGCGGTGCGCTGGGACACCCTTCCCGACGAGGTCAAGTTCGCGATCGTGGCGGGCCTCTCGGGGGCGTTTCTCGTCGCCGGCCGCCGACTCCGGGACCGGATTCCCGCGACGGGATCGGTTCTGTTCCACCTCGGAGCGTTTCTCGCTCCCGTCGCCGCTGCGGCCACCGATGCCAAGATCGGGCTCGGCTGGGCTGCGATGGCACTCATCATCGGCGTGTCGGGGGCCGTGTTCTACGGAGCCCTCGCCGCGTGGTCGGGCTCCGTCGTGTTGCGGTGGGTCGCGGTGGCGTCCGTCATCGTGGCCGCCACCGGCCTGGGCGGCCTGAGCCCCGTTCCCGCGCCCCTGGCGCTCGCCGCGGTGGCATTGGCCTGGTCGCTGGTCGGGGAGATGCCGGGGTCCCTCCCGGCGCGTCGCCCGGAGATCGGTGACGTCTGGGCGCTGGTCGCCGGCGTCGCTCCCGCGATCGCCGTGGCAATCCCGTACGCGGCCGACGTGGGTGCGCGCGGTCCGCTGTCGATCGGTGAATCGATCGCCCTTGCAGCGACAGGCCCCGTGGTCGGTGCGACGTTGTTGCAAGCGGCGCGCCGTCGGGCGGACGCCCGCTGGGCGTGGCTCGCCCTCGCCGGAACCTCGGTGCCCCTGATCGCAGGCCTTGCCGCGGCGGCGCCCGACGGCGACACGACACTTGTTCTGCTCGCGGGAGCGTTCGTGGTGATCGAGGTCGTGGCGCTGCTTGCGGCCGACGATCCGCTGTTCGCGCGGCCGATGGTCGTCGCTGCCGCCGCTGCCGAGGTCGCAGCAGGCGTCGGCGTGCTGGCGGCGGGAGCCATCACGCTTCTCGTGGCGTTTCCCGACGAGTTGTGGGAGCCGGTCTTCCCCGACACCACTCTCGGTCTCGTGTTCGGACTGCTGGCGGTCGGGTGGATGGTCGCCCGCGCGCGTGCCGTGCGCGATCTCGGGGTCGTCTCCGGTGTGGCGGCGGGGATCTGTGCGTTCGGGGCCGTGGCGTCCGCCAGCGGCGATCCCGTGGCCGTGGCCTTCGCCTCACTCGGTGTCGCTGCGGCGACACTGCTCGTCGGACGGGCGCGGGCGGGACTGGGCGTGCTGGCCGCCTCGGGTTTCGCGCTCGTCGTGGCATGGCCGGTCGCCGGCGCACGGACAACCGTCGGATCGCTCGCCGCGGTGCTGGCCGCCGCGGTGGCGGCCGAGACCGCGACGCGGACGTGGATGCGCATCACGTCGTCGAGCGCAGCGGGTGCATTCGTTGTCGGCGCGTCGACGGGTGTCGGAGACCTGATGGAGCTGGACCCGTCCGCTCTCGGGCTCGCCCTGGCGTCGTCGACGGTCGTCTGGGGGGTCTTGGCGGTTCTCGTTCCCCGAGAGTGGAGGTCGTCCTTCTTCGCCGCGGCGGTGGGCACACTCGGACTCGGCTTGGTTCTCACGAGCGGCGATCAGACCGCCTTCGGTGTCGCGACCATCATCGCGGGAGGACTCGTGGTCGGCGCCGGCGTCTACTTCCGGTGGGAGGCGGTGGCCCACGCCGGAGGGATCGTGGCAACAATCGGCGTGTGGTTCGTCCTCGATGCGGCGTCGGTGATGAGCACCGAGGCCTACGCGGCACCGGTTGCCCTGCAGCTCCTGATCGCAGGCGCCCGGGCGCGTCACGTGCGCGTCGACGAGGTCGTGGGCGAATACACGAGCGACGATCAGGCACCGGCTCCGATTCCGTCCTCGTGGGTCGCGTACGGCCCGGCTCTCGCCCTGCTCGGAGCGAGTGCCTGTATCGAGCGGATCTCGGGGGGAGCGGGTTGGCACGCCGTTGTTGCGGGGGCTGTCGGTGTCGTCGCTGTCGCCGTCGGGGGATGGCGTCGCCTCGCCGCTCCGCTCTTCATCGGGACGGGGCTCCTCGTAGCGGTCACCGTCTACGAGTCGCTCGGCGCGGCCGCCGGGGTTCCGACCTGGATGTGGCTGGCGCTCGGCGGGGCGTTTCTCCTGGCTGCGGGCATCACGCTCGAGCGCAGCGCAACAGGGCCGATCGATGCCGGCCGACGCCTCGTGGACGTCGTGGCCACCCGCTTCGAGTAGGCCGACCGGGGGAGACCTTCGGTCCACCTCAAGGCGTCCACCTCGACGGGTACATCTCGACCGCTACCTCTCGAAGCGACGGACGGCTGGATCGATCGGTGTTTCCGCTGCGCGATACCGGTAGTGTGCGTCATCGTCAGGGGACCGGCCAGAGGCGCCGGTCGGGCGACGCAGGTCGAACGATGATCAAGGGAGCGACATGACCGGGCGCAAGAGCACCAGCACACGAGGGTTCCGACTGCTGGCGGCTCTGCTGGCACTCGCACTTCTTGGCGCCGCTTGCGGCGGCGGTGGCGACAGCACCAGCGAGAGCTCGACCACGAGTGGCGAAGGCGGGAGTGGCGATGGCGGCGGTGACGGCACCGTCGAACTGAACGCGTTGTTCTTCCAGCAGTTCCCCGATGGAACGGTCGGCGGTGGTGCCAACCCCGTACGCATCCGCGTCAACGACGTCGACGGCGAAGAGTTCCGCGTCGGTTTCACCGAGGACGAGGTCGCGGGCACGGGTGACCAGTGGCGTGCGGCGGGCTGGGAGGCCGCAACCGTCAGCACGATCATCACCGGTGGGCAGATCACCGGGCGTGAGGTCACCTACGACGTCAAGGGCAAGATCGACGGGCCGAGCGCCGGTGGCGCGCTCACGGTCGGCACGCTCGCAGCGTTTCGAGGCGACGAGCTGAACCCGAATGTCGTCATGACCGGCACGATCAACCCCGACGGCACGATCGGACCCGTCGGCGGGATCCCGCAGAAGGTCGACGGCGCGGTTGCGGTCAGTGAAGGGGAGGTCTCCAACATCGGTGGGGGAACGGACGAGACCACCGACGAGACCACCGACGAGACGAGCGATGAGGAGTCGCTCGGGATCATCGACGCCGACTTTCGCACCGGCAGTGACAGCGGGTCGGGCAGCGACGTCACGATGCTGATCCCGGCGGGCCAGGGCACCTCGGTCGACCTCGGCACGGGTGAGGATGTCGACGTGATCGACCTCGGTCGCAGAAGCGGCATCGAGGTGAAGGAGGTCGCCGACGTCTACGAGGCCTACGCCGAGTTCACCGGTGAAGAGCTCCCCCGTTTCGAGGAGACCGATGACACGGACCTCGACAAAGAGGTCAACGATCGGATCGCGGCGGCGGTGAAGAAGTGGCTCGGTCGCTACGACGAATCGGTCGCCGAGCTCGGAACGCTGACCCGGGAGGGTCAGGACTTCGCCCTCTCGTCAGGCCTCGTCGACCAGGCTGACGTGGCGGCCGGCACGGCGCGGGACCTCTCGGATCAGGGACTCACCGCCGGTGCGTACTCGGAAGCCACCGAGGCAGCGGCGCTCGCCGCCGCGGCGGTGGCGGCAGGAACCGGCTGGGAGTTGGGTCCCGAGGAGTGGCAGGCCGACCTCGACAGCCGTGGTGCCGTCTGTACAGAGGTCGAAGCGCTCGTCGACACCCTCGGAACGGTCAACCCCGAGGAAGTCAGTGGCGCATCCGGGCTCATCTCCGCCTACACGAGCGCGATCGAGGCAGTGAGCCTGTGTTCCATCGCCCAGGATCTCCTGACCAGGCCGGTCGATACGCCCGAGCAGGCGACGACCGATCTGCTTCTGGCCGGAGCGTACTTCGAGATCAACGACGCGTTGATCGCATCGGCAGAGGACCAGCTCGACTTCAGCCGCGATCTCGGTGGCCCCACGATCGACGAGGACGTCGACATCACGGCGATCGCCGACTTCTTCCGACGGGCGGCCGAGGCGAACCTCAACGCCTTCGACACCGTCGTGATCGCGGAGGAGGCCACGTCTGCAGGTGTGAGCGCCGACGTCGTACGCCAGGCCTTCGCGGAGAACTTCTTCGACTACGCACTCGCGAACTCGGTGCTGGGCGTGCTCGGCAACCTCGATGAGTACTTCGGCGACGCCGATACGTTCGCCTATGCAAACCTCGGCGGCGCGCTCGACGTCTACACGTTGAGCAGCTCCCTGTTGGCCCAGTTCTACTCCCTCGGAGCGCAGCTCGACGACGATCTCAACATCGTGGGTGTCGAGCACGAGCGCGCTCTGCTCTCGTCTCTCGACCTGGCAGAGGATCAGCTGGCCGGATCGATAACCACACTGCGCTCCGAAGACGTGGAGCCCGTCGCTCCGGTCGGCGCCTACGAGAGCGGCCGTCTCGACCGCGAGGGTGAAATCGCCGACAAGTTCGGCGCGCTGTCTTCGCTGTGGGCGGGTTACGTGGACGGCCGGATGCTCGCCTACATCGGTGGAACGGAGACCGCCGGTCTCGAATGAACCGTGAAGGGGGCGCGCCCGAGGGCGCGCCCCTGCTCGGTGAATTCCCGGGTACCGAGGAGGTCCCCGGTGTCGCGTGGCCCGTCCTCTGGCGGGAGCGGGCGCGGCGGCGGGTGGCGGGGAGCGACCGGTACCGCTGGTGGGTCTTGTGTTCGGTGCTCACCGGCGTCTTCGCCACGGGCTTCACGATCACCGTGCTGGCCGTCGCGATCCCCGAGATCGCCGACGACCTCGGATCGAGCGAAACGACCCTCACGTGGGTCGTGACCGGGCCGTTCCTCGCTCACGCACTCGGGATGCCTCTGATGGGCCGCCTCGGGGACCGGTCGGGTCACCGTCGCGTCTATCTGATCGGCCTCGGCCTTTTCGCGGTCTTCACCGGGCTCACCGCCTTCGCTTGGAGTGCGGGGGCTCTGATCGTGCTTCGGATCATCGGTGGTTTCGAAGGCGCGGCCACCGGGCCGGCGTCGATGGCGCTGATCATGCACACGTTCGGACCCGCCGACCGTGTGAGAGCGATGGGCTGGTGGGCTCTCGTCGGAGCCGGCGCACCGGTGATCGGGATCGTCGTCGGCGGCCCACTCGTCGAGGCCGTCGGTTGGCGCGTGCTGTTCCTGGCGCAGTTGCCCCTGGTGGCGATCGCCTGGTTGATCTCGTCGATCGTGCTCCACGAGACCCCGCGCCGCGACGACGTGTCCATCGACGTGCGCGGCGCGCTGCTGCTCGCAGCGACCGTCATACCCCCGCTCCTGGCGCTCAACGTCGGCGCCGCTCAGGGTTGGACCTCGCCGCTCGCGCTCGTTCTCTTCGCGCTGGGGCCGGTCTGCGCCTGGGGGTTCGTGCGCGTCGAAGCAACGGCGGCTGATCCGATACTCCCTCTCGAGTTCTTCGCCCGCCGGAACTTCACGGCACCGCTCGTGGCCCTCAGCGCCACCCAGTTCGCGTACATGGGCGGGTTCATCATCACGCCGCTCTTGATGGAGGGGGTGTTCGGATACTCGCTGTCACTGACCGGGCTGGTCATGCTGAGCCGGCCGCTTTCCTACAGCCTTTCGGCGCCGCCTGCCGGCTACGTGGCTGTACGCGTCGGTGAGCGCACGGCCGCTCTCACGGGGACCCTGTGCATCGGTGCCTCGATGCTCGTCTTCGCCGCCGGAGCCGCTGCCGGCTCGGTCTGGCTGGTCGTGATCGGCCTCGTGGCGTCGGGCCTCGGTCTGGGAATCTCATCGCCGAGCCTCATCAGCTCGGTGGCCAACTCGGTCGACCTGTCCCGCCAGGGAATCGCGGGCGCGGCGCAGCAGATGGTGGGCCAGCTGGGCCTCGTGGCGGGGATCCAGGTTCTGGCCACGGTGCAGGGTGGCGGGGACGAGCCGAGCTCGTTCGTGCGTGCCTACCTCGTGGGTGCAGCGGTCGCGGCGGTGGCGATCGCGGCGGCCGGATTCGTGCGCTCCGCCGATCGTTCCCCCGCCGCTGCCCCCTGATCGTGGAGGGTGACCTGCTCTACTCCGTGATCGTCTGGAGGGTTTCGGCGAGGCCACCGGGCGAGGGACCACCGTCGCCGTTCTGCATCAGGGCCATCAACCGCGTGAGGTCGCCCTGCACCGTGACCTTGCCGGCCATGAACGCCGACAGAGCAGCCTGGGCGTCGCCGGACACGAAGACCTCTTTGGCCGTCACGTAGTCGACCGTGATCGTGAGGTGGGCGTCGGTGTGGTGCTCACGACCCCACAGCGGGGTTCCCTCGAGTGAGCCCACGTGGAGCTCGCGGGGGTTGTCGAACGGTGTCTCGGTGACCGTGAGGTTCATCACCACATCCGTAACCGTCGTCCCCGAGGCACTCGAGACCTCCGTGTGGCTGACGAGGATCTCGTGGACGGCTTCGAACCAGTCGTCCGACAGAAACGGGTACGTTGCCACTGGTCCTCCGCGGTCTCGGGCTCCACATCTTACGCTCCTCGTTTCGTCAGCTGGCGCGCTCGGCAGTCGCCGAGCGGCCGGGATACGAAGTGCTCCGGTCGCGCCGGTACGATCCGGGCCATGACCGGCGAGCGGATCACCCGTGACGACGTGGAGCACGTGGCCCGTCTGGCGCGGCTTGCTCTGACCGATGACGAGGTGGCTCTGTTCTCCGAGCAGTTGTCGGTGATCCTCGAACACGCCGCTCGGGTCTCGGCCCTTCCCACCGATGGCGTCTCGCCCAGCACGCACCCCCTTCCCCTGCGGAACGTTCTGCGCCCCGACCAGGTCGGCCCGACGTTGGATCGGGACGAGGTTCTGGCGCAGGCTCCCGAGGCCGAGGACGACCGAATCCGTGTCCCCCGGATTCTCGGAGAGGAGCAGTGAGCGCGGGCGGTGTGGAGGCGCTCGCTTCCGAGGTGCGATCCGGAGCGCGCAGCGGACGGGAGGTCGTCGAGGAGTCGCTCGGCGCCATCGAGGACCGCGATCCCGACCTCGCGGCCTTCGTGCGCGTCACGGCTGACGAGGCGCGCGCCGCCGCTGATCGTGTCGACGCCATCGTGCGTGCCGGCGACGATCCGGGCCCTCTGGCCGGCGTTCCGGTGGCGCTCAAGGACAACTTCTGCACCCGGGGTGTCCCGACCACCTGTGGGTCGAAGATCCTCGACGGGTGGCGGCCCCCGTACAGCGCGACGGTCGTGCGTCGTCTGGTCGACGCCGGCGCGGTCATCGTCGGCAAGACCAACCTCGACGAGTTCGCCATGGGTAGTTCCACCGAGAACTCGGCGTTCGGCGCCACCCGCAATCCGCACGATCCCGGACGCGTCCCGGGCGGATCGAGCGGGGGAAGCGCCGCGGCGGTGGGTGCCGATCTCGTTCCGCTCTCCTTCGGGTCCGATACGGGCGGGTCCATCCGCCAGCCGGCCTCGTTCTGCGGTGTCGTGGGCGTGAAGCCCACCTACGGGCTCGTGTCGCGCTACGGGCTCGTGGCGTTCGCCAGCAGCCTCGATCAGATCGGGCCGTTCGGCCGCAGCGTTCGCGACGCGGCGGTCGGGCTCGAGGTCGTGGCCGGGCACGACCCGGCCGACAGCACGTCCATCCACGGGGACGCTCCGGCCGTCACTCCGCGGCTCGACGAGGGCGTGGAGGGACTGCGGGTGGGACTGGTCCGGGAGCTGACCGGTGTCGACGGCCTCCAGCCCGAGGTCGCGCAGGCGACGTCGTCGGCCGCCGCATCCCTGGAAGCAGCTGGTGCGATCGTCGACGAGGTTTCCGTGCCGAGCGCGGCCGAGGCACTGTCGGCTTACTACCTCCTCGCGCCCGCCGAGGCGTCCAGCAACCTCGCGCGCTTCGACGGCGTGCGGTACGGGTTGCGCGTCGACGGTGACGATGTCGAGTCCATGATGGCTGCGACGCGCGCCGCCGGTTTCGGTGCGGAGGTCAAGCGTCGGATCATGCTCGGGACGTACGCTCTCTCCGCGGGCTACTACGACGCGTACTACGGGACGGCTCAACGGGTCAGAACGCTGGTGATCCGGGACTTCGACGACGTATACCGCGACCACGACGTCCTGCTGTCACCCACGTCACCCACCACCGCCTTTGCTCTCGGCGAGCGTGTCGATGATCCGCTCGCGATGTACCTCAGCGACGTGTGCACCGTCCCGTCGAATCTCTCGGGACACCCGGCGATGAACGTTCCGTTCGGAACCGACGCAGCCGGATTGCCGATAGGCGTCCAGGTTCTCGCTCCCGCTCTGGGCGAGCCCGTGATGTTCCGAGTCGCGCGGGCGATCGAGTTGGCAGCGCTCGAAGGCGTGAGCTCGTGAGCGTCGAACCCGTCATCGGCCTCGAGGTCCACGCCGAGCTGGCGACGGCCACCAAGCTCTTCTGCGGCTGCCCCAACGAGTTCGGCGCCGAGGCCAACACCAACGTGTGCCCGGTGTGCCTCGGCCTCCCCGGATCACTGCCTGTCCTCAACGAGAAGGTCGTCGAGTACGCGCTGCGGGTGGGTGAAGCGATGCACTTCACCGTGCCCGAAGAGTCGATCTTTGCGAGGAAGAACTACTTCTATCCCGACATGCCCAAGGACTTCCAGATCAGTCAGTACGAGGACCCGATCTGTGTCGACGGCTACCTGGACGTCGACGGAGCCCGCATCGGGGTGGAGCGCGCCCACATCGAGGAAGACACCGGCAAGACGACCCACGTCGGGGGAGGAGGGCGGATCCACGACGCCCGCCATTCGCTCGTCGACTACAACCGGGCCGGCGTACCGCTACTCGAGATCGTCAGCCGCCCCGACATCCGCAGTGCGGAGCAGGCACGTGGGTACGCCGAGCAACTCCGCGCGGTGCTCACGGCGATCGGTGTCTCCGACGTGAAGATGGAGGAAGGGTCGATGCGCATCGATGCCAACGTCTCGGTGCGTCCCCAGGGATCGTCGGAACTGGGCACCAAGGTCGAGGTCAAGAACATGAACTCGCTGCGCTCGCTCACGCGGGCGATCGACTTCGAGATCCAGCGCCAATCCGACGCGTGGGAACGGGGGGAACGCATCGTCCAGGAAACGCGCCACTGGGACGAAGACGACGGCCGCACGCACGGGATGCGTTCCAAAGAGGAAGCGTTCGACTATCGCTACTTCCCGGAGCCCGACCTCGTTCCGGTGTCACCCGACGCGGGGATGCGCGACGCGGTGCGCGAGTCCATGCCCGAATTGCCGGCGGCACGACACCGACGGCTCGTGGACGACTGGGGTATTGCCGATCACGACGCGCAGGTTCTGGTGGGCAACCCCGCGTTGGCCGACTACGCCGAGCGTGCGGTCGCTGCACTCGAAGGCGGCTCCGCTCGCGATGTCGTCAACTGGTCGACGGGCGATGTGCTCGCGCACCTGAACGAGACGGGCCTCTCCGCCGAGGTGCTGCCCCTCGCCCCCGACGGGCTGGCGGAACTCGTCGGACTCGTCGCCGACGGCACGCTCTCGCGCAATCTGGCCCAGGACGTGCTCGCCGAGGCCCTCACCGACGGCAAGCGGCCCGAACAGATCGTGGCGGACCGTTCCCTCGCCCAGGTGAGCGACGAGGATGAGCTGGTGACCGTTCTCGACGCATTGATCACGGAGAATCCCGACGAGGTCTCCCGCTACCGGGAGGGTGACGACAAAACCCGCAAGAAGCTCCGGGGATTCTTCATGGGCCAGGCGATGAAGGCGACCAAGGGTCAGGGCAACCCCCAACTGCTGAACAGGCTGCTGGACGAACGGCTTTCCTAACTCCCTCGCTTCTGGAAGTCCTCGAGGATCGCGCGCCACCGTTCGTCATGGCGACACCTCCGGGGGCGTGGAGCGCGATCCGGTCGATGATGTCGCCGTACCGCCCGCAGATGAGGGCCGGGAGATCTTCGGGTGCGCCGATCACCGCCACGGTCTCGAGTATTTCGTCGTCGATCAGGTCGCCCATCTCCGCCCAGAGGCCCTGCTTCGACATGGCGTTGAGCTCGGTCTGGAGCTCACCCCACCCGTGGGCCTCGAGCACCGGGCGGTAGGCCGGCGTCGAGCCGTAGAACGCCATCTGCTGGCGGGCACCGACAGCGGAAGCCGCACGCTGCTCTTCGGTGTCACCCGACACGACGAACAACGGCCAGGAGATCTCGAAGTCGTCCCGGCTGCGGCCACCCCGCGCGAAACCCTCTTCCAGTGCAGGCATCGTGTGGTCCCGTAGGAAGCGCTCGGTGGTGAACGGGTGCACGAGAAACGTGTCGGCCACTTCCCCGGCGACCCGGGTCATGGCGGGTCCGACGCCCGCCACGGCGATCCGCGGGAGACCGAACGGGTTCGGGCCGGGGTTGAAGAACGGCGTCATGAGCGTGTGCGTGTAGAACTCGCCCTCGAAATCGAGATCGGCTCCTTCTTGCCAGCAGTCCCAGATCGCACGCACGGCGAGCACCATCTCCCGCATCCTTGCCGCCGGCTTCGACCAGGGCATCGAGAACCGCTTCTGGATGTGGGGACGGATCTGTGATCCCAGACCGAGCACGAATCGTCCCTGGGATGTGCTCTGGAGGTCGTAGCCGATATTGGCGAGAAGCATGGGGTTGCGGGCGAACGCCACGGCGATGGCGGTCGAAAGCTCGATCCGTTCGGTGTACTCGGCGGCGAGCACGAGCGGAAAGAACGGATCATGGGGTCCTTCGAAGGTGAACAGACCGTCGTAGCCGAGCGCCTCCGTCGAGCGTGCCTTGTCGGGGACGTCACCGAGTCCCTCCACCAGCGCGGAATCGACTTTCATCTGACCGTTCCTCCCGTTTGATGCGTCCGACAGGTCCGCATAGCGCGCGCCACGGACGCATCATGGTCTTCGGTGAGGCCCGGATACCCTGACCCCATGGCAGACGACCAGCGTAGCGAGGGCGACCGGGGCGATCGGCCGGACCGCCCTCACGGCGTCAAGATCCACAGCTTCGAGGTCACCGACGGCATGGAGCGCGCTCCTGCCCGGGCGATGCTCCGGGCGATCGGAATGACCGACGAGGATTTCCCGAAGGCACAGATAGCGGTGGCATCGTCCTGGAACGAGGTGACGCCGTGCAACCTCCCGCTGGACCGGTTGGCCAAGCGGGCGAAGGACGGGATCCGCGCCGCGGGCGCCTTCCCGATCGAGTTCGTCACGATCGCGGTTTCCGACGGCATCGCGATGGGACACGAGGGAATGCGTGGCTCGCTCGTCAGTCGTGAGCTGATCGCTGACTCGGTCGAGTGCATGATGCACGCGGAGCGCTTCGACGCTCTTGTCACATTCGCCGGGTGCGACAAGAGCCTCCCCGGAATGCTCATGGCCGCCGCTCGGTGCAACGTTCCTTCCACGTTCCTCTACGGAGGCTCGATCCTGCCGGGACACCTGCGCGACGAGACGCTCGACATCGTGAGTGTCTTCGAGGCCGTGGGCTCGTGTGCCGCAGGAACGATGTCCGGCGATGAGCTCGACGAGATCGAGCGCCGTGCGTGTCCGACCGAGGGTTCGTGCGCCGGGATGTTCACGGCCAACACGATGGCCTCGATAGCCGAAGCGCTCGGGATGAGCCTTCCCGGTTCGGCCACTGCGCCGGCGGTCGATCGTCGGCGCGACGACGCCGCGTTCGCCAGCGGTGAGGCCGTGGTCCGGCTGCTCGAGGAAGACATTCGGCCCCGCGCGATCCTCACGCGGGAAGCCTTCGAGAACGCGATCGCGGTCACGATGGCGCTGGGCGGCTCGACCAACGCCGTGCTCCACCTGCTGGCCATCGCGCGCGAAGCACGTGTCGAGCTCGACCTCGACGACTTCAACCGGATCGGCTCGCGAGTGCCGCACATCGCCGACACGAAACCGCACGGGCAGTACCACATGACCGACATCGACCGCGTGGGCGGGATCCCGGTCGTGATGCGCGAGCTTCTCGACGCGGGACTGCTCCACGGCGACGCTCTGACCGTCACCGGTCGCACGGTGGCCGAGAATCTCGAGGCGGACGCGCCGCCGGAACCCGATGGCGAGGTTCTCCATCGGCTCACCGAGCCGATCCACGCCATGGGAGGTATCTCGGTGCTGCATGGGTCGCTCGCCCCCGAGGGTGCTGTGGTGAAGGTCGCCGGGATCGACGAACTGCGTTTCGAGGGAACGGCGAAAGTCTTCGACGGTGAGGATCTCGCTATGGAGGCGATCCTCGCCGGACGTATCGAGGCGGGCGACGTCGTCGTGATCCGCTACGAGGGACCGAAGGGCGGGCCCGGTATGCGCGAGATGCTCGCCGTCACCGGAGCGATGAAGGGTGCGGGGCGCGGATCCGATGCGGCTCTGATCACCGACGGTCGATTCTCGGGGGGAACCCACGGGTACTGCGTCGGTCACGTGGCGCCCGAAGCGGTCGAGGGAGGCCCGATAGCTCTCGTCGCCGACGGAGACCGGATTCTCATCGACGCCGAGGAGCACACGATCGAGTTGGTGGTCGAACCGGAGGAGCTCGAGCGGCGACGTGCCGACTGGAAACGCCCCGACCCGCGCTACACCTCGGGTTTTCTGGCCAAGTACGCCAAGCTCGCGTCAGGTGCTCAGGACGGCGCCATCACCACGCCCTGAGTCCGCGACTTCTGTTTCGGCGATCGCCGTGTCTTCGACCTCCAGCCCTGCGATCGGAGCGGCGACGACACGGTTACGACCCGCGTCCTTTGCCTCGTAGAGCGCGGTGTCCGCGCGTCGTGCCAGATCCGCCAGGTCCTCATCGGGTCCCTGTTCGGCGAGCCCGATGCTGACGGTGAAGCGCGGCACGCTTCCCCGGTGGAGCGCAAGAGCGAGGTGCTCCCGCAGCCGCTCCATCGTCCGCGTCGCCTCGTCGAGAGTGCTCTCGGCCAGCACGATCGCAAACTCCTCCCCGCCGTAGCGGCACACGAGATCGACCGGTCGCACGCTGCGTCGCAGCACGTTCGCGAACAGGCGCAGTGCCCGGTCGCCGGCTTCGTGGCCGTGTGTGTCGTTGAGTCTCTTGAAATGGTCCAGGTCCGCCATGGCGAAGACGAACGGCGTCCCTTGGTTCCTGAGGACCCGGATCCTGCTCTCGAGACTCCGTCGGTTCAGAAGCCCCGTGAGACCGTCGGTGGAGGCCTCGAGCTGCGTCTCGGCCATGACCCGCAGCATTCCCAGTCGCTGGCCTACGTGGAGTGCCAGCGTTTCGAGATCCTCCGTGACGCGATCGTCGATCGACGAACCCGGTTCGCCGGTCACGTGGACCACTCCCACGGTCTGGCCCATGATCGACAGGGGAACACACGTCGCCGAGCAGCGACCCTGTGGCCGGTCCGCGAGCCGGGGACACGCGTCGATGGAATCACTGTCGGAGAACGTGAGGGTCCGGGAGTTCCGCGCCGCGGGGCACCGGTCGGGTGACTCGACGGAGCACATCGGGGGTTCCCCGTCCACCGAGTACACCGCCACTCGCCGTAGGTCCTCTGTGCCCTTGTCGGCCGCGAGGACCTCCGCCCGGGTGTCGGGAGCGGCGGTTCTCAGCGCGCGTTCCGTCAATTCGAGAGCGTCCTCTTCCGTCTCGGTCATTTCGAGAGCGATTCCCAGGTTCGTCTCGAATTCGCGCCGAGATGCTCCGATTCGGTAGCGCCTCTCCTCGCGGGCGGCCCGGCGCCGACGCTCGATCATCCGAACCTCGTACGGGCGGACGATCACCACGCCGGCGATGGTCACTCCGATGACGGAGCCGGTGACGCCGACGAGCAGCGCCCGCGCGATTCCCTCTGGTCCTCCGACGGCTTCGTTGATCACCAGCACGGAGACGAATGACCCGACGAAGATCGCGACGGCAGGGATGTACTGGCGAACGATCGAGGCATAGGGGCTCTCGCGGCTCACGGGACCCCTTCGGCTTCGCTCGTTTCGTCGACCGCCCCGGTCTCGGAGAGTTCCGGAAGCACCGTGCCGGCGACGACTCTGTTGTGGCCCGACTCGTGCGCGGTCGTCAGCGCAGCCTCGGCCCGCGCCATGAGATCGGCTACGTCCAGGGCGTCGGCCGAGGTGACGACGCCGCAGCTCATCGTGACGTGGGGACCTTCGCCATCGTTGAAGCCGACGCTCACCCGCTCCCGAATACGTTCGAACACGGCGACCGTCTCTCCGACGTCGGCGTCGGGGAGAGCGATGACGAACTCCTCGCCGTTGCGACGACCGAGCAGGTCGTCGGGCCGGAGCTCCGCCCGGAGGATTCCGGCGAAGGCTCGCAAGACGCGATCGGCGGCCTCGGTGCCGCGGTCGCGGTGCAGATCCTCGAAGCTGTCGATTCCGCAGAGTGCCAGTGCGAATCCGTGCCGCGCGGCGTAGAGAGCCCGCAGCCGGTCGTCCATGCTCCGGCGGTTGAGGAGCCCGGTCAGCTCGTCGGTGGTGGCCTGGAGGCTCGTTTCCTCCATGACGCGGAGCAGCCCGAGGCGACTCCCAGCCTGGTTGGCGAGGACCTGGAGGCGTTCCACGACATCGGAGTCGACCTCCGAACCCGCCGGTCCTGTCGAGTGGAGGACTCCGACCGAGCGACCCATGATGGACACGGGGACGCAGCAGGCAGAGACGTCACCTTCGGGCCGCCCCCTCAGATGGGGGCACGAGGCGAGGTCGTCGCCACTCGGGAACGACACGGGTTGCGAGCGTCGCGCCGCCACGCAGCCGCTCGGTGACTGGACGGGGCACGTCGCGCTCCGGCCGTTCGGGGCCGCGTGGATGACGCGCTCGAGGTGGGCATGGCTGTTGTCGGCGAGCAGGAGCTCGCTGGGCCTGTCGGGGAGCATCAGCTCCATCGCGCGGCGAATGACCCGAACCGCGTCGGCCTGGGTATCGGCCATCTCGAAGCCCCGCGACAGGCGTGCTTCGAGTTCGCGCTGCTCGGCGGCGCGGCGCATCTCGCGCTCACGGGCGAGTGTCCGCGCCCGCAGGCTGATGGCCCGATGCAGGACGACACGGTGTTCCAGGACGACTGACACCGGGACCACGATCGCCACGAGGAACGCCGCGGTGATGAGAGCCGTTCCCGCGCCCGCCTCGACGTTTGGAAACAACTGATGCGCGAGGAGCCCGGCGACCACACAGACGGTGCCCATCAGAACGACCGAGAGCGCGAGAGCACGGTGGAACATCGAGACGACGACGGCGCGTGCAGCCACCTCGTCCTGAGCCGCCTCGTCCTGAGCCGTCGCGGCGACATCGGGATCGCGCGCGGCTCGGTTCGTGCCGGTGTCGGACACCGTTCCTCCGATCGCTGGCGCTGTGGGTTCTGATCGGGTTCTGATCGGCCGTATCGCCCCGGATCTGAATGGACTTGCGGCACAACGCCGAATCGTGAAGAATGAAGGCTCCATGGACCGAACACGCCCTGCCTTCTTCAGCGCACCGACCTTCAGCGCACCGACTGGAGTGCACCGACCACAGCGCTTCTCGTAGTTCCGTAGCGTACGGGCGCCCCGACGCGTCCGTACGCTGATCCACCCCTCGCTCCGGCGGGGGGTTTTTCGTTCCCGATTCCGTCACCACGACCACCGATGTCGATCTCTGAACAAGGACAAGGAAGCCGACATGCAACTCACCGGAGCCCAGGCTCTCATCAGAAGCCTCGAAATGATGGACGTCGAGGTCATGTTCGGTATTCCCGGCGGGGCGATCCTGCCGGTGTACGACCCGCTGATCGAGTCGTCGATCCGCCACGTGCTCGTGCGCCATGAGCAGGGAGCCGGCCACATGGCCGAGGGCTACGCCCAGGCGACGGGCCGCCCGGGCGTGGCCATGGTGACGAGCGGCCCCGCCGCCACGAACATCGTGACGCCACTCGCGAACGCCATGCTCGATTCCGTCCCCCTCGTCGTGGTGACGGGTCAGGTGGCGAGCTCCGCGATCGGTTCCGACGCGTTTCAGGAGTGTGACACAACCGGCATCACGATGCCGGTGACGAAGCACAACTGGTTGATCACCGATGCTGCCGACATCCCGACCGTCGTGCGGGAGGCGTTCCACGTCGCCACGACCGGTCGACCTGGTCCGGTGCTCATCGACTTCCCGAAAGACATCAGCAATCAGATGATGGAGTGGTTCTGGCCCGACGGCGTCGACATGCCCGGATACCGACCGACCACCCGAGGTCACCCGCGAATGATCAAGGAGGCGGCGCGCCTCATCGTGGACGCGCAGCGGCCTGTCATCTACGCAGGTGGTGGGATCCTCAAGGCCCGCGCCGCCGAGGCTCTGCGCGAGCTCGCCGAGCTCACCGACATCCATGTCGTCACCACGCTGATGGCCCGCGGCGCGTTTCCCGACGATCACGACCTGGCGCTCGGAATGCCGGGCATGCACGGCAACTACACCGCGGTGACAGCGATCCAGAAGTGTGATCTACTCCTGGCACTCGGGTCCCGTTTCGACGATCGCGTGACCGGAAAGGTCGATGCGTTCGCTCCCGACGCGAAGGTCGTCCACGTCGACATCGACCCCGCCGAGGTCGGCAAGGTGAGGCGTCCCGACGTGCCGATCGTCGGCGATGCCCGCCAGGTCATCGAGGGGATCGTGGCCGAGACGAAGAAGTTGTTGGTGAACGAGTCTCTGCACGACCGATCCTCGTGGGATGCGCAGATCGACGGATGGAAGAGAGACTTTCCTCTTCGCTACGAGCAGGTGGAAGGTGGCCCCCTGAAGCCCCAGTACTGCCTCGAGCAGCTGCGTGACCAGGCGCCCGACGGCACGATCGTCGTGGCGGGAGTCGGCCAGCACCAGATGTGGACCAGTCAGTACTGGCAGTTCACGCAGCCCTACACCTTCGTGAACTCCGGGGGCCTGGGCACGATGGGCTTTGCGGTGCCGGCCGCGATCGGAGCTAAGGCGGGTATGCCCGAGCGCACGGTGTGGGCGGTTGACGGTGACGGTTGCTTCCAGATGACCGCCCAGGAGCTCGTGACCGCAGCTGCCGAACAGATTCCCGTCAAGATCGCGATCCTCAACAATGCCTATCTGGGCATGGTGCGCCAGTGGCAGGAGCTCTTCTACGAGGAGCGCTACAGCGAGGTGTACCTCTCGCCTGATCTGCCCGACTACGTGATGTGGGCCGAGGCGATGGGATGTGTGGGCTTTCGCGTGGACAACGCGGCCGACGTCGCCCCGACGATCGAGAAGGCCAACGCGATCAACGACCGCCCGGTCGTCATCGACTTTCGTGTCGACTACACCGAGAAGGTGTATCCGATGGTTCCGGCCGGTGGATCGAACGACGACATCATTCTGGGACCGAGCGAAGGCGAGGGTGGCCACTGATGGGCGATCAGCACCACATTCTGAGTGTCCTGGTGGAGAACAAGCCGGGCGTGCTGTCGCGCGTGGCGGGCCTCTTCTCGCGCCGGGGTTTCAACATCTTCTCGCTGGCCGTGAGCCCGACGGAGGACGACCGTGTCAGCCGAATGACGATCGTCGTCGACGTCGCCTCCACACCGCTCGAACAGATCACCAAGCAACTCAACAAACTGATTCCCGTGATCAAGATCGTCGAGCTCGCGCCGAGCGACGCGGTGGAACGGGAACTGATGCTCGTCACGGTGAAAGCCGCCGCCGAGTCGCGCAGTCACGCCACGGAGCTGGCCTCGATCTTCGAGGCCAAGATCAGCGACGTCGGGCATGACGCGCTCACGATCATGGTCGCGGGCGATCCCGACAAGCTCGACGCACTCACCGACCTGCTCGAGCCGTTCGGGATCGTGGAGCTTCAGCGCACCGGGCGGATCGCTCTGCCGAGGCTGGTGCGTGAGGCCTCGACGCTGCACGCCGTCAAGAACCAGACCGGCTGACCGCCGGATTCGGATTCCTTCGAGGAGGAGACACGATGCCCGCAACGATCTACTACGACGCCGACGCGGACCCGGCGCTCATCGAGAACCGCAAGGTCGCCGTACTCGGATACGGCTCCCAGGGTCACGCACACGCCCTGAACCTCAAGGAGTCGGGCGTCGACGTTCGAGTGGGCCTGCGCGAGGGGTCGAGTTCCTGGGCCAAGGCCGAGGCCGCCGGCCTCCGTGTTCTGACGACCGCCGAGGCGTGCCGTGAGGCCGACGTGATCATGGTGCTCGTGCCCGACACCGAGCAGGCCGCGGTCTACGAGAACGACATCGCCCCGAACCTCGACGAGCGTGACGCTCTCGTGTTCGCCCACGGGTTCAACATCCATTTCGACCAGATCAAGCCGCCCCGTGGCGTCGACGTGTGGATGATCGCCCCGAAGGGACCCGGTCACCTCGTGCGCCGGACCTTCGAGGACGGCGGAGGAGTACCGGCTCTCGTGGCCGTCCACGCCGACGAATCCGGAAAGGCCAAGGAAACGGCGCTGGCGTATGCACGGGCGATCGGGGCCACCCGCGCCGGTGTTCTCGACACCACCTTCGAAGAGGAGACCGAGACCGATCTGTTCGGCGAGCAGACGGTCTTGTGCGGCGGGGTCGTGGAGCTGATCAAGGCGGGCTTCGACACGCTCGTCGACGCCGGCTACCAACCCGAGTCTGCCTACTTCGAGACTCTGCACGAGGTGAAGCTGATCGTGGACCTGATCTACGAAGGGGGTATCACCAACATGCGCTACTCGATCTCCGACACGGCCGAGTACGGCGACATGACCCGTGGTCCCCGCATCATCACGGAGGACACGCGCGCCGAGATGCGGCGGATCCTCGACGAGATCCAGACAGGACGTTTCGCGAGCGAGTGGATCAACGAGAACCGGGCGGGCCGACCCACCTACAACGCTCTCCAGCGACGGTCGGCTGAGCACCCGATCGAGGAGGTCGGGGAGCGCCTGCGGTCGATGATGCCCTGGATCGGCGCCGACAAGGCCCGTCCCGACGAGGTCTCAGGCGGGTAGCCCGCGGGGAACATGAGTGTTGACCGTGACGACGCGTTTCCCCACTCGCTCGACCCCGCGCTCGATTCCGAAGCCTTGCTGCGCTCGCTCGGCGTGTCCGACGATGCCGTCGACGAGGCGCGATCGGAGGGGCCTCGGGCCCTCGCCCTCCTGGCCGCCGAACACGCTCTCTTTCCGAACGCCGACTGGCTGACACCTGCTGAGATCTTCGACCAGGTCCAAACAGATCCGGAACACGTGCGGCGTCTGTGGCGAGCACTCGGCTTCGCCGGAATCCCCGAGGACCAGCCCCGCCTGCACGGCGACGACCTCCGTGCGCTCGAGACGGCGGAACAGATGCTCGTCGACGGAACGGTTGACGAGGAAACCGTCTTTCGCGAGGCGCGCGTGATCGGCCAGTCGATGTCCAGGATTGCGGAGAGCCATACGTCCGCGCTGATCGAACAGATCCAGGCGGCCCGCGCCGTCGACCCCGACCTCCCCGAAGACAGCGAACTGCTGGTTCAGGCGTCGGCTGCCACGGTGCCTCTGATGGAGGAGCTCGTTCGGTACCAGTTCCGCCGCCACCTGCTCGACGCGGTGCGGCGGGCGCTGCTGATGGGTACCGTCGATCCGGATTCGGACGCGCAGTACACCGTGGGCTTCGCCGACATCGTCGGGTTCACGGCGTCAGCGCTCGTTCTCAGCGAGGTCGATCTCGGTCGTCTCGTCGAGAGGTTCGAGTCGACGGCGACCGACGTCGTCGCCGAGCACGGTGGCCGGGTCGTGAAGACGATCGGCGACGAAGTGATGTACGTCACGTCGGACGCGGAATCGGCGGCGTCGATCGCCCTGGCCCTTCTCGACGCGAGTGAGGAGAACCACGGGCCGGACCTGCGCGTCGGTCTGGCGAGAGGCCCCGTCCTCTCCCGCCAAGGGGACTACTACGGCCCGACGGTCAATCGGGCGGCCCGGCTCGTCGGCCTGGCGTATCCCGGGACGATTCTCGTGGACCGAGGGGTTGCCGAGGGTATCGAGGCTGACACGACGGAGACGTTCTTCGTGACGCGCACCAAGGATCACAAGCTCAAGGGACTGGGATCGGTTTCGTCGTGGGCGCTTCGACACTGGTTGCCGAGCGCGGAGCGCTGACGTGGAAGGACCTCGGGCCGGAGTGGCGCGGACCCTCGTGGCCGGTGCCGCCGGCTATCTGCTCGGATCGGTTCCCTCGGCCGATGTGGCGGCCCGACTCGCCCACGGCGGAGAGACCGACCTGCGCGAGAAGGGGAGCGGCAACCCCGGAGGCGTGAACGCAGCGGCCGTGCTCGGAAGGAAGTGGGGGCTCGGCGTCATCGTCGCCGACGTGGCCAAGGGAGCACTCGCCGGCTTCGCCGGTCGACGGATCGGAGGCGACCGGGGAGCGTACGCGGCCGCGACAGGGGCGATCGCAGGTCATATCGCTCCGCCGTGGAGCCGCTTCCGCGGCGGCAAGGGCGTTGCCACGTCCGCAGGCGCCTGCCTGGCGGTCTTTCCTGCGTTCTTTCCCATCGATGCCGCCGTGGCAGCAGCAGGCGCCGCCGGGCTACAGCACGCCGAACGCACCGTTCAGATCAACGCTGCTGTGTGGACGCTCACGGCGGTGCTGTGGTGGCGTGCTCGCCTTCCGAACGCATGGGGTCCGCGGCCCGGACCGGGGCTCGTGGCCTTCTCGGCTGCGGGGAGTGCGATGATTCTCGCGAAGTTCCGCGCCACGCGGGTACAGGTCGATCCGCAGCTCAGCGCGTCATGATCGCGCTGGTGACGGACTCCGGATCCCAGATCACGCCGGGGCTCGTGCACCGTCTCGATGTCGGGGTGGTACCGCTGACGGTCGTACTGGATGGTGAAGCCCTTCTCGAGGGCGTCGATCTCACGGCTGAGGAGTTCTACCGGCGACTCGAAGCGGGTGCTGAGGCGTCGACCAGCGCTCCGTCTCCGGGTCTGTTTCGCGAGGCGTACCGGACAGCTGCCGCGTCGGGAGCAACGGAGATCGTCTCGGTTCACACGGGTTCCCAGTTCTCAGGGACCCTGAACGCTGCAAGCGTCGCCGCAGAGGAGAGCCCGGTGCCCGTCGAGTTGGTCGACACCGGTTCTGCGTCGTTCCCGGTGACGATGTGCGTGTGGGCGGCACACGATGCGCTCGTCGCCGGTTCCGATGCCGCGACCGCAGCAGCCGCCGCTCGCCTCGCGGCTGAACGGGTAGGAAGTGTGTTCGTCGTCGGGGCGACCGACTTGGTGCGCGCCGGCGGTCGTGTGCCCGTCGGCGACGACGTGGCGGCGGGCACGACCGTGCTCGCTCTCGCGGGATCGGAGCTCGTGACCGTCGATCAGGTGTCGTCGGCGGAAGAAGCCGTGGGGGCCATGGCCGGCCATGTCCGGACCGCCACGGCCGGGCGCCCCGCGCGGATCGGCGTGGGTGACGCCGTGGTGCCGGACATGGCACAGGCCCTGGAAGATCACATGACGGATGCCCCGGGGGTCACCGAGGTCGTGCGCTACCTCGTGGGTCCCTCGATCGGGGCTCACATGGGCGCCGAGACGGTCGGTGCCGTCTATCTCACTGCGTGAGGTACACGGCTCCTCCCTTTGTCCCATGCCTCGTCTCGGGCGCCGCAGGATACCTGCGGCGCTGGTCCTCGCCTCGGGTGGAGCCGTCTATCTCACTGCGTGAGGTACACGGCTTTGACCGCTTCGCCGAGGACGCTGACGCAGAGATCGAGGTCCTCGTCGCCGATGACCAGCGGAGGGCAGAACGCGACCGTCGACGGCGGGATCCCGCGTGCGATCACCCCTCTGTCACGCATCGCATCCCGAACCGCCGCGAGGTCGAGCCCCGGAGCGAGTTCCACGGCCCGTAGCGCTGCCTCTCCTCGTGTCGAGACGATGCGCTCACCGTCGATCAGCGACTCGAGGCCCTCTTCGAGGCGGTCTCCGACCGCGACGGCTCGCTCCAACAGCCCTCGTACACGAGTGATCTCGAGCGCGGCGACCGCCGCCGCGCACGCTGTCGGATGGCCGCTGTAGGTGTGGCCGTGGCGGAGCACGAAATCGGGATCGGCCTCGAGGCGCTCGCGGACCGCCGGCCCGACGAGCAGTCCGCCAAGGGGCACGTAGCCGGACGTCACTCCCTTGGCAAAGGTCACGAGATCCGGCACGACGCCGTACTTTTCGGCACCCCACCACGCACCGAGTCGGCCGAAACCGCAGATGACCTCGTCGAAGCACAGGAACGCGCCATGTTCGTCGCAGAGTCGGCGAAGTCCCTCGAGGTAGCCCGGACCGGGGGGACGGACCCCTCCGGCGCCGATGACGGGCTCGGCCAGAACGATCGCCACCCGGTCGCCGTGTTCGTCGAGCACCTGCTCCGCGTGCGCGAAATCGTCATGGGCGATCTCGACGCGTGGCAGCAGCGGGCCGAAGCCCTCGCGGTTCCCGGGTAGTCCCTGAGCCGACGTTCCCCCGAGGGTCACGCCGTGATAGGCGTGCCGGCGGCTGACGATCATCGTGCGGTCGGGTTCGCCCCCGAGGCCGTGGGCGAGGCGTGCGAGCTTGATGGCGGAGTCGACGGCTTCGGAGCCCGAGTTGACGAGAAACACCCGGGCGTCGGGCATCGGGGCGAGATCCGCGAGCTCGGTGGTGAGGCGTTCTGCGGGTTCATTCGTGTAGCGCTCGAAGGTGTGGAACGCCTCGAGCGCTTCCAGTTGTGTGGTGATCGCGTCGATCATCTCCGGCTGTGCGTGACCGACGTTGCAGTACCACAGTGAGGCCAGAGCGTCGACGTAGCGTCGACCGTCCGCATCGAACACGGCTGCACCCTCGCCGCGCACGATGGTCGTGAAGTCGTCCGACGCGGGTGGGGCGAACGGGTGAAGAAACGCGGGCGGCACGGCCGACCTCCTAGGGTTCGTTGCGAGTTAATCTCGGTTCACAGGACACACGCAAGATGGCGTCAGGAAATGGAACAGGGCCGGAGACGATGCTCGGTGGCGGAACAACCGGAACCGACGATCGACGAACGCTCCGTGGTGGAGAACGTCCCGGACGGGCTGTACGTGGGTGGACAGTGGCGGGCCGCCGAGGGTGGTCGGACCATGGCGGTGGAAGACCCTTCCACAGCAGAGATTCTCACGGACGGTCGCGGACGCCACCCCGGCGGACGCTGTTGCGGCTCTCGATGCCGCGACAGCGGTGCGTACCGAGTGGGCACGGCATCCGCCGCGGCTGCGCAGCGAGATTCTGCACCGTGGCTTCCAGGCGCTGACCGACCGGTCGGAGGAGTTGGCGCTGCTCATGACACTCGAGATGGGGAAGGCACTTCCCGAGTCGCGCGGCGAGGTCGCCTACGCGGCCGAGTTCCTCCGCTGGTTCGCCGAGGAGACTGTCCGGATCGGCGGCGACTACGCCGTGACGCCCGACGGCGTGGGGCGAATGCTCGTCATGCACCAGCCTGTCGGCCCGAGCCTGCTCATCACGCCGTGGAACTTCCCACTGGCGATGGGAGCGCGCAAGGTCGCCCCGGCCCTGGCTGCCGGGTGCACCATCGTGTGGAAACCGGCACCTCAGACGCCGCTGTCTGCGCTCGCGCTCACCGGGATTCTGGAGGAGGCCGGTCTTCCGCCCGGTGTGCTCAACGTCGTGACAACGAGCGACGCCTCCGGCACGGTCGGGCCGCTGTTCGACGACCCACGGTTGCGCAAGATGTCGTTCACCGGATCGACGGCCGTCGGTCGTCATCTTCTGGCTGAGGCGTCCACGCACGTTCTGCGCGTGTCCCTGGAACTGGGGGGGAATGCGCCGTTCATCGTCTTCGAGGATGCCGACCTCGACGAAGCGGTCGACGGAGCCATGGTGGCGAAGATGCGGAACATCGGCGAGGCCTGCACGGCCGCCAACCGCTTCCTCGTGGCAGATCAGGTTGCCGACGAGTTCACAGACAGGCTCGCTGAACGGATGAGCGCGCAGCGGGTCGGTCGCGGCACCGAGGAGGGAGTCGATCTCGGTCCGCTGGTCGAGCACGCCGCCCGCGAGAAGGTCCACGGGCTCGTCACCGACGCGCGCCACAGGGGAGCCGGTGTGGTCACCGGCGGTGAACCGATCGACGGCCCCGGCTACTTCTACCCGCCCACGGTGCTCGCCGACGTCCCACCCGACGCCCGCGTGGCCCGAGAGGAGATCTTCGGCCCGGTCGCGCCCGTCACTCGATTCTCGGACGATGAGGAGGCGGTGTCACTGGCCAACGGTACGGAGTTCGGGCTCGTCGCCTACGTCTACACGCAGGGCGTGAAGCGGGCGCTACGCGTGAGCGAGGCGCTGGAGACGGGAATGGTCGGGCTGAACAGGGGGATGGTGTCGAACCCGGCCGCGCCGTTCGGTGGCGTCAAGGAGTCGGGGTTGGGGCGTGAGGGCGGACGGGTCGGTATCGACGAGTTCCTCGAGACGAAGTACGTGGCCGTGGGCTTGTGAGCGGCGAACTGCTCGTCGTCGAGGTTCTCGGGCCGCCCCGCGAGAGGGCGCGCCCATGGCGAGGAGGTCCGCGAACTGGTACACGCCGTCATCGGGCGCTGGCATGACGACATCGCGCTCGACATCGGTCCGGGTGTCGACACGTACCTCGACGGGTTTCTCGCCGCGACCGACTTCGCCGCCGCTGCCCGTCGCTGGACACCCGACCTGCTCGACGAGGTCGCCGGAATCGCCGAGGGCGCCGGCATGTCCGAATCCGCGTGCATGGCATGGCAGCTTCTCGACGAGGAGTGGTGGTACCGCGCGCGTCATCTCGGCCGTGGCCCCGCCGGTGAGCGGTGCAGTTCGGCCGGTGGGATTGCGCCTGGCACAGGCACCGTGATCGGCCAGAACATGGACATCGAGGCGTTTCACGACGGCTCTCAGGTGTTGCTGCGATCACGGCCGAAGGGGAACACGCCGGACTCACTCGTGCTGACCACCGCCGGGATGATCGGCTTGACGGGGCTCAACAGCTCCGGTGTGGGCGTCTGCGTCAATACGCTGGCCGAGCTGGCGCCGTCACCGTCGGGCCTGCCCGTGGCGTTCGTGATCCGCGGTGTCCTGACCTGCCGAACACTTGATGCGGCCGACGAGTTCCTCCGGGCCGTGACCCACGCGTCCGGTCAGAACTATATGGTCGGTGCCCCCAACGGGCTCCTCGATCGGGAATGCTCCGCGAGCCAGGTCCGAGGCGTCGAGCCGACAGCCCATCGGATCATCCACACCAACCATCCGTTGGTGAACGACGACGTGGCGACCGACCGTCCGAAGGTTGGGGCCGCCACGCAACGAACGCAACGCCCGCCCTCGACTACCCGCGAGCGCTACGACCTGCTCGCCGCGGGTGTCGTGGGGTGTGAGGATCCCCTCACCGTCGCGAGGCTGCAAGAGGTCCTCTCGGACCGATCGGCCCCGGTGAGTGTGGTCCCATCGGGTGAGGGGGACTTCATGACCTTCGCGTCCGTGGTCATGGAGTTGTCGGAGAACCCGGTGCTGCACCTCGCTCCCGGACCCCCCGACCGCACGGAGTACGAAGCGCACGCCTTCGCTTGACGTGGGTCGGGATCAGGTCGCCTGCGTCCTGAAGTCCGCCTGTGCCAGTGCGTCAGCCCGAGCGCGCGCGGCATCGCGGGGGTAGCTGTTGAGAGCGAGCAGGATGATGCCCGCGTTCAGCAGGACGACGGGCATCGCCACGAGAAAGGCGATCCTCAGATCGGCGGCGTCGGAGACGGCTCCGATCACGAGCGGTGCCGTCGAGATCGCGATCACGCGGATGATCGAGAAGAAGGCGTCGGCCCGACCGCGGAGTTGCGGCACGAGAATGTCGAGCCACATCGCCCACAGGGGAGCGATCGGAATCGAGATGAGGAAACCGGCGATCGACAGGAGAGCGATCGACGCCGGT
Organism: uncultured Actinomycetes bacterium; assembly: GCA_963704035.1. Lineage (GTDB taxonomy): Bacteria > Actinomycetota > Acidimicrobiia > IMCC26256 > JAOSJL01 > JAOSJL01. The sequence goes on from CAVPGR010000004.1 coordinate 1,656,233, forward strand.
GTGGCTGTCGAGAGCGAAGCCGGGCATGGCGAACGCCCATCCCGCCGCGTAGCAGAGCGCCGCCAGCTTCACGCGGTCGCGCCCTCTGCCGTCGCGCATCAGTCGGTCACCGATGCGCGAACCGACGAGTAGGCCGGTCAAGGAGACGATTCCGAAGACCACGGTGACGGCGCCGGCCTGGGCGGCGTTCATGCCGTGAAAACGCCGAAAGAACGTGGCGACCCACGCCGCGAGCCCGGTGGACGCGAAGAGTCCGACCGACGCCGCGATCGCCATGATCCACGCGGTGGGTGTGCGTGCGATGCGGCCTGCGGCGACACGCCACGACACGCTCCCGTAGTCCACCGGGGTGGTTGCAGGCACCGGGTCGGCTCCGCCTCGAAGTCGGTGGTCTCCCCACGGGCGCGCGCCAGGCGCTGCTCCGCCTCGTGCAGGGCGTCGGGGATGCCGCGCTCGGGCTCCTCCAGGACGCGGAGAACGACGGCAGCGCTCAGGAGGCCCAGGGCGCCGAACACGAAGAACGGCGCACGCCATCCCATCGCGGTCGCGATCACGCCGGCAAGGCCGGCCCCGATCGCGGTACCGAGCAGTTCGAAGGTCCGCCAGATGCCCATGATGCGGCTGCGCCGTTCGAACGGATACCAGTCGCCCACGAGCGAGAGTGAGCTGGGCCCGTTGGTCGCCTCGATCGAACCGAGGAAGATCCGGGCGACGAACAGCATGGCGAACGAGGTCGCGGCGCCCTGCCAGAACATGGCGAAGGCCCACGGCAGAAAGCCGAGCGCGATGAGCCAGACACGTCGCCACCGGTCGGCCAGGATCCCGCACGGAATGACCGAGAGCGTCGCCACGACCGTGTACGCGGCGACGAGAGATCCGAGTGCGGTGTCACTGACCCCGAACTCCTCCTTGATGTCCTCGAAGACGACCGCGAGCACCGACCGGTCGGCGAAGTCGATGGCGCCGACGATCATGATCACGCCGAGGAAGGTCAGGGGATAGCGGGGAAGACGCGCCCGCAGCGAGGCCACCTGCTGCTCGAGCGCCGCGGTGTCGCGAGAGCGCACTGAGTCGGCCATCCCGACGCACGCTATCGTGAACGACCGTTCACACGGAGGTGTCCGTATGGCCGCACCGAGCGTCCGCATCGACCGCGATCAGGAAATGACGACTCGCGACGGCGTGGTGCTGAGCGCCGACGTCTATCGTCCCGAGATCTCGGCGAAGGTGCCGGCCATCGTTATGCGCACGCCCTACGAGAAGGGCAACACGGCCATCAACCAGACGCGGTACCTGCCACCCCTCACTGCGTGCGAAGCCGGGTTCGCCGTCGTCGTGCAGGACATCCGGGGTCGCTACGCCTCGCAGGGCGAGTGGGACATCGTTCATCTCCACGCCGCCAACGTCGACGACGGTGGAGACTGCGTCGAGTGGGTGGCCTCCGAGCCGTGGTGCGACGGCAACGTCGGCATGATGGGTGGCTCGTACGTCGGGGTGACGCAATTGGCGGCGGCGGCCGGGCAGCCCCGATCCCTCAGGGCCATCGCGCCGTGGCTGCTCGGGATGCCGGCCGACCGGGCGATGGGACACAGCCTCCCGTTGGAGTCGATGACGGTCGGCTGGATGGCCGGGCTCGGGATCGACAACGTCATGAAGAAGATGGAGACGGGCGAGGCGGATCCGTCCGACCTGGAGAAGCTCGTCGAGGCCATCGTGGATCCGGCGCGGCCGTCCGAGACCCTCCCGCTGGCAGACCTCCTGAACCTCCAGACGCCGGGCAACCCGTCGTACGCGGAGGTGGACGAGATGCTCGCCCACGCCAACAGCGAGATCGGTTCGAGCTTCGACAGGTTCACCGTGCCCGCTCTGTGGTGCTTCGGCTGGTACGACAACGCGGGCGGTACCGAGATGTTCGAGCAGATGGGGCGTGAGGCCGGCACGGAGGTGGCCCGCACCGGGAGCCGGATGATCATCGGTCCTTGGACCCACAACTACGCGCTCGACTTCGTCGGGCAGTTCGGCGTGGGAGGTATGGGCTCGGCAGCAGGTGGTGGCGTTCCGGCTTCGCACCTGAAGTTCTTCTCCCGCCACCTCCGTGGTGACGACGTCGACATACCGGTCGTGCGCTACTTCGTGATGGGGAGCAACGTCTGGAAGAGAGCCGACGACTGGCCGATCCCGGGTACGAATTTCCAGGCCTTGCACCTTCGTTCCGATGGTGGGGCCAACGGTGCGGACGGCGATGGACGGCTCGAGCGAGAAGCGCCGACTGCCGGCGAGCGGCCTGACACGTACCGCTACGACCCGATGGACCCCGTGCCCGCGTGGGGCTTTCGGGTCATGTACACGGGCGGGACGGTCGTCAACGGCCCCTACGAGCAGACGCGGGTGGAGCGGCGCCACGACGTCCTCTGCTACACGACCGACGAGTACACCGCACCGTTCGAGATCGCCGGCGATGTCGTGCTGCATCTCTGGGCCGCCTCGAGCGCGGTCGACACCGACTGGATCGTCAAGCTCTGTGTCGTGGATCGCAACGGACTGTCGACCAACCTCGCCGACGGCTACCTGCGGGCGCGTGTGCGTGACGACTGGCGAACTCCCGAGCTCATGGAGCCGGGTACCCCCTACGAGTTCACGATCAGTCTCGGTCAGACCGCCTACCGCGGTGAGCCGGGTGCCCGTCTTCGTCTCCAGGTGACCTCCTCCGCGTTCCCGCACTTTGCGCGCAACATGAACACGGGAAACCCGATCCACGAGGACGCCGAGGGCATCATCGCCGAGCAGACGATCCTGCACGATCCCGAGCATCCGTCGCGACTCACGTTGCCCGTGCAGCCCGTGGCCGAGGACCTCGCGGCGGAGCGGTTGACCGCGGCCATGGCGGTGCTTCCCGACATGATGGGTGGGTAGATGGAACAGGTCCGAACATACGTGGGACGCAGCGCCACCGAGATCGCGCGCGCGGTTCAGAGGCGGGACGTCTCGGCCGTCGATGTCGTACGTGGGCACCTCGAGCAGATCGGCGCTTTTGATTCGATGGTGGGGGCCTTCCAGCTCGTCGCCGCAGAGCGCGCGCTCGCTGACGCCACGGCACTCGACGCGCACGACGACCTCGATCAACTCCCTCTGGCCGGAGTGCCGGTCGCGATCAAGGACACGATCGAGGTCGAAGGGCTTCCCCTGCGCCTCGGCTCGCTCGCCACGTCCCGCGAACCCTCGACGCAGGATGACGAGATCGTGCGCAGGATCCGGTCCGCGGGTGGCGTCGTCATGGGCAAGACCAAGGTTCCCGAGCTCTGCGCCTGGGGGTGGACCGATTCGGCGTTCGGCGTGTCCCGCAACCCGTGGGATCTCGATCGAACGCCGGGCGGATCCTCCGGCGGCAGCGCGGCGGCGGTGTCTGCGGGCCTCGTGCCGGTGGCACACGGAAGCGACGGGGGCGGGTCCATCCGTATTCCCTCCGCGTGCTGCGGACTCGTGGGCATCAAGCCGGGTGCGGGAGTCATCCCCAGCGCTGTCGAAGGGGGCGGGTGGCGCGGCCTGTCCTCTGACGGTCCGCTCGCCACGACGGTCGACGATCTGTCCACGATGCTCGCCGTCATGGCAGACCGGCCGGATCTCGCCGAGGGCTCGACTCCGAGCGACACGTTGCGGATCGCGTGGTCGGTGGCGATTCCGGCACCGGGGAAAGCACTGGACCCGGTCATCGAGGCGGTCGTGGCGGAAACCGTGGATCTGATGCGGGGTGCCGGCCACGAGGTGTTCCAGGCGGACCCCCCCGAGAACCGCGAGCTGCTGGGCTCGGGCGTGCGGGCGATGGCGGGGATTGCGGAATCGGCACGGGATCTCCCGATCAACCTTCTCGAACGCCGGACACGCGCCTTCGTGCGTGCCGGGCGCCTGGTCGACCGGTTCGGACTCGTCCGAGACGGGCAACGGGACCGGTGGCGGGAGGAGCTCGACGGTTACTTCCGCGGTGTTGATCTGCTGCTCACGCCGACTCTGGCGGCGCCGCCCATTCCCGCCGAGGGCTGGTCTCGGCGCTCCGTGCTCGCCAACAGTCGGATGGCCACGTTCATGCCGTTCACGGGGCGTTGGAACCTGGCGGGATATCCGGCGATGTCCGTGCCGGCCGGTGTGCACCCGTGCGGCGTCCCGCTGGCCGTGCAGCTCATCGCTCCCGAGGGCGGAGAAGCGTTGATTCTGTCGGTGGCCAGGCAGCTCGAGGAGCTGCGACCGTGGCAGCGCCACGCGCCACTCTCGGGCATCGAGAGCGATTCGGCTGACCCGCTCACGGCGGATTCGACGGCCGTCTGATTCGGAGGCGCTCTTCACGCCACAGGGGGAGGGGCGACATGACTTCGGGAGGCGACCTGTACGCCTTCGTCGAGCGCTATTCGGCGCTGGGAGACCACCGCACGGGGACGGCGGTCGACGAGGCCACTCGCGAACTGGTTGCCGCAGAACTCGAACGCCGGGGTGCCACGGTCACCCGCGTGCCCTACGAGTTCGACCGGTACGACGCGACGGCCACGGTGACGGTCGGCGACCGGAACGTCGGATGCGTCCCCTTGTTCTACTCAGGGTCGGGATCCGTGACGACCGCCGCTCCGTACGTCGCGCCTCTCGAGATGCTGGGAGGAGTGGCTGCTCTCGATCTGGCGGAACGCCGGGCGGACGCGCGCACCGCCGGCGCTGAGGTGGCCGTTCTCACGACCGGTGACGGTGAGGGGCGGCTCGTCGCCGAGAACGTCGTCCCGGAGGCGGATGCGGGGCCCCTGACGGTGCTCGTCGCGGGCTCCGATAGCGCACGTGTCGCCGAAGGCCCGACCACCGTGGAGATGGTGGCTCGTGTCGTACCGGGGCACAGTGAGACCGTCCTCGGATGGTTCGGAGCAGACGGCACGCCGCCGGTGGTCGTGACAACTCCCCTGTCGGGATGGTTCACGTGTGCCGGAGAGCGGGCCACCGGGATCGTGGTCGCTCTGGAAACGGCATCGGAGCTCGCTGCCGCCGGTCTGTCGGTACTCGTGGTGGCGACGACAGGGCACGAGCTCGGACACCTCGGGGCCAAGGCCTGGTTGCATGCGGATCCGGTGGAGCCGCGGGCCGTGCTGCACTGCGGAGCCTCGCTCGCAGCCGGTGTCGTGACGAACGGAGTGTGTGAGCTGTCAGAGGCTCGCATCGCGATGACCAATGTCGAGCCCGCTCGTCTCGACCGTCTCGCCGAGATCCTTGCTCCCGTCCGGATCACTGCGATCCCCGGACCCGCGACGTGGGGCGGTGAGGGGGAGGAGTGGCGACGTGTCGGGGTGCCCCTGGTGTCCCTGACCGGAGGTTTCGACGGCTTCCATTCACCCGACGACCTACCGGAGGCCGTGACCACTCCTCGACGCGCTGGCTCACGTGTCCGATGCGGTCGTTCGTGCAGCGCGCATTCTCGTGGATCCCTCGACGAGCGTGGGGTGACGCGACGCTCGATCCGCTCAGTCGACGATCTCCACACGGGTGTGCGGGAAGGGGAATGCGCCCTTGGCGTCAGACTCCGGGTTTCCAGATCATCAGGACGAGGAGAACGACGAGCAACAGGTTCAGTACGGCACCGCCACCGGCCAGACGCTTGCCGAGCGCTTCCATCTCGATCACCTGCGGTGGGGGACCCGACGGGGCCGTTCCCTCCGGCGGCGGGCCGGCCGCGGCCAGCTCCTTGGCGAGCTCGTTCATCCGTTTCGAGGCCGGAATCTGGCTGCCGTGGGAGATCCCGAGGGCCACGACGAAGACCACGATGGACAGCCACACCCACGTTTGGGAGAAGCTCCAGGCATCGCTCATCATCACAAGGATCATGCCGGTGACGGGCACGGTGTAGATCACGTACTCCGCCACTCCCGACACCGCGAGATTCGCCTCGCCGATGGCGGCGCCTCCCGGGCCGGGCCGCTGCTTGGCCTGCGCGCCGTAGAGGCCGTTGAGGAAGACCGCTCCGAATCCCACGATCGTCCCCAGGATGTGCAACAGAAGCATCGAGTCGTAGCCGAACTCGCCTCTCATGATCTCCTCCGTTCCGTTTCAGCTCTGGTGCGGCGGCGGCAATGTACAGCCTCGTCGCGGGGCACGCCGAGCCGAGTCTCTGGATCCCTCGACGAGCGTGGGGAGACGCGCCGCTCGATCCGCTCAGTCGACGATCTCCACACGGGTGTGCGGGAAGGGGAATGCGCCCTTGGCGACGGCCCGCGTGGTCTCGTCGGCGTCGCGGGTGGGTCCGAGGTCCAGATCCATCTCCACGCGGCCATCCGCTCCAGCCGTGAGTGGCTCTCTCACCGGGACGTCCCCACCCGAGGTCCGGGTCAGCGTCACGGGGGAGCCTGGTTCGAACCGCGGGGTGTCGCCACGTGGACCCTTCCGGTTCCGGCGAGCGTGAAGTCGCGCCCGTCGGTGCGTGCGCGGAGCAGGTGGAGGAACTCGGTGTTCGGTCGTGTGACGGTCAGGTCGTAGCCCCACGCCGCAGAAGCTCGGATCGGCGTTCTTGTACGAGAACGTGACAGGTTCGGGAATGCCCTGGTCGAACACCTGCTCCATGCGTTCGCGGAAGAAGCGCTGGAACGTCGAGCGCCCGATCGAGTGGTAGCCGGTGCGTGTCACGTAGGTGAACGGGACCCCGGCCGCGGTGAGACGGTGCGCAATCTCGTCGTTGACGCGGCGCTGCACCGTCTCCATGGTCACGTCAGAGCGCGAGCCGATGTCTTCGGACGCGTCCGGCAGGTACTCCTCGCCGCTCGGCGTGCCCGTTCCGACGACGACCACGATCTCCGCGCCGGTCCCCACGACGTTCGGCGCGAGGTCGAGCAGGTTGTTGTTCCGGTAGTGGATCTCGTCGGCGGGCAGAGGTCTGAATCCCTGGCTGCGGTTGTACAGGACCCACCGGATGCGCCGCCGCGAGAGGTGGTCCTGCATCAGGCTGAGCACGCCGCTCGAACAGCCGACGAACCCGAAACGGTCGGGATGGCGGAAGCCCTGGATCATGGCGCCGCCTCCGCCCATCGAGTGTCCCGTGAGAGCGCGGCCGGATCTGTCGGTCCGGACGTCGAACAGCGCCTCGATCAGCGGGATGGCCTCCTCGTAGAGGTGGGTCTCTGCCGCCAGCCCCTGTGTGCGGAGACCGTTGACCCAGTTGCACGACGGGCACCAGGGGGGCGCTCCCGCATCGGGGGCGACGACGAGGAAGCGGGAGTCATCGAGCAGTTCGTCGAAACCCATGGTCTTGGGCTGGATCACACGACGCCTCCCCGACGACACGGGGGGATTGCGGCCGCTGTCCTCGGCCAGCGCGGCCAGGCGTTTGACCGTGGGATGGGTGTACGGCGTCACGGTGCCGTGCAGGAACCAGCACACGGGCAGCGGTTCATCCGATGTCGAGTAGTGGTCGGGCACCCAGACCATGCACTCGGTGCGCCGTTCGAGCACCGTGCTGTCGAAGCTGACGGTGAGGACGCGCGGTTCGGCCGGGTGCTCGCCGACCGAAACGTCCCAGCGACGGAAAGCCCCGGGAAGCGACCCGGGGTCCGGGATTCCGGGCGTGCGCGTCATGGAGGGAGTACCTGCCGATTCGTCTCTCACCGCCCTCAACGTACGCCATCACCCGAGCACATCGCCGCGGGCGTGGCGGTCCTACGATGAACACCAATGTCGTATGAGCCCACGACTGCTCGAAAGGCTGCGGTGATCCGATGACCGGATCGCGCGACCTCGCGCTCGCCCGGCTGGCCGACGAGCGCTTCGACATCCTCGTCATCGGGGGCGGGATCACCGGAGTGGGGATCGCTCTCGACGCCGCGTCACGCGGCCTTCGCACGGCTCTCGTCGAGCGGGACGACTTCGCGTCCGGGACGTCGTCGAAGTCCTCCAAGTTCGTCCACGGCGGTGTCCGCTATCTCGAACAGCGCGAGTTCCGTCTCGTCTACGAAGCGCTGGCGGAACGTCAGATTCTTCTCCGCAATGCCCCCCATCTCGTGAAGGTGCTGCCCTTCGTGCTCCCGGTGTACGCCCGCGGCGGCGTCGTCCCGAAGAAGCTCAGTCCGCGCGCTCGGTTCGGCGATGTGGCTCTACGACCTCACCGGCGGCGCACGCATCGGTCGCCGACATCAACGCATCGACCCCGACGAGGCTCGGGTACTCGTGCCCGCGCTACGCAGCGACGGCCTCGCTGCCTCCTACCTCTACTACGACGCACAGGCCGACGACGCCCGCCTCACTCTGACGGTCGCCATGACGGCGGCGGAGATGGGAGCGGCCGTGGCGAACCACGCCGAGGTCCGGGGGCTGCGCACAACGGGCGGACGGATCGTGGGCGCCGATGTCGTCGCCGATGGCCGCGAGATGTCGGTCGATGCCGCGGTCGTCGTCAACGCCGGGGGGGTGTGGAGCGACCGCATCCGTTCGCTGGAGGGCACGAAAGCGGACGATCTGCGGCCCGCGAAGGGGATCCACATCGCCGTGCCCTGGCAACGAGTCCGCAACACCGTCGGATCGATCATCCCCGTGCGCGGCGACCGGCGGTCCATCTTCGTGGCTCCATGGGGCGACGTCGCGTACTTCGGCACCACCGACACCGACTACGACGGACCACTCGACTCACCGCAGTGCACACCAGAGGACGTCGACTATCTGATCGACGGCGCGAACGGCCTCCTCGACGTCAGTCTCGATCGCGGTGACGTGGTCGGCTCGTGGGCGGGCCTGCGTCCGCTACTGCGAGGAACAGGCTCGAAGCGCACGGCGGACCTGTCGCGCCGACACTCGGTGACGACCTCCGAGGGCGGCATGATCAGCGTGACCGGTGGCAAACTCACCACGTACCGGCGGATGGCGCGCGACGTCGTCGACCGCGTGATGTCCCGCCTCGGCCGGCGGGCCCGCTGTCGCACGCAGCGTCTCCCGCTCGTCGGTGCGGAGGCGGTGGGGCGTGGCGTGCCCGGCCCCGAGCCGGGCGTCGCCGACCATCTCGCCGGGCGCTACGGGTCCCGTGCGTCGTCGCTGACCGAGCTCATCGCGCAGGACCCGTCCCTCGGCGGCCCTCTCGTTCCCGGCCTGCCCTATCTGCGGGCGGAAGCCGTGTACGCGGTGCACCACGAGAGCGCCCGCACGCTCGACGACGTGCTCTCCCGTCGAACGCGGGCACGGTTGCTGGCCCGCGATGCATCCGCGGCGGCGGCCGCCGAGGTGGCACAGATTCTGGCCGCGGAACTGGGTTGGGACTCCGCCACGACGTCCACGGAGGTCAAGGGCTACCGGGCCTCGGTGACGGCGGAACGTGAGGCGGCGGGTTTGCCCGAGACCCTCGCCGCCGCTCCGTGCGGCGACGCCGCATCGTGAAGTTCCTCGTCGTCGACGCCGGGACGAGTTCGTTGCGGGCCGGCGTGATCGACTCGACACTGCGGACACTCAGCGAGCACGTTCGTCCCCAGCTACCGACCTCGCCGGCCGACGGCCTCGTCGAGTTCGACGCCGTCGCCATGGCGAGGGCTGCGGTCGACGCGGCATCAGAGGCGCTCGACGAGGTGGGACCCGTCGACGCCATGGCGATCGTGAATCAGCGCGGGTCCACCGTCGTATGGGAGAGCGCGACCGGTCGGCCCGTGGCACCGGGTCTCGGCTGGCAGGATCTCCGCACGGTGGGTCGATGCCTGGAGCTGGGGGCCGAGGGTCTCCACCTGGCTCCGAACCAGACGGCGACCAAGATCGAGGCGTTGCTCCTGGCAGCCGGCGATCACGATCCGGGCACGCTCCTGGCCGGGACGGTGGACACGTGGTTGGTCTGGAATCTCACGCGCGGCGCTACCCACGTCACCGACGCCACGAACGCTGCGGTCACCGGTCTGGTGGCCGACGACGGGAAGAGTTGGGACTCCCGGCGCATGGAACGTCTCGGGATTCCCGACACGATGCTGGGACGGATCGTCGACACGGCCGGCGTCGTGGGTTCTGCGACGGCGCTGCCGGGAGCTCCACCGATCGCCGGAATCGCCGGCGACCAGCAGGCGTCGCTCATCGGGCAGGGGTGTGTGCGCCGTGGCGACGCCAAGATCACCTTCGGAACGGGCGGCATGCTCGATGTCGTGGTCGGCGCCGAGCGGCCGAGCGAAGGTGTGACCGAAAACGGTGGCTACCCGATTGTTGCGTGGCGTGACGCCGGGGAGGACACGTGGGGCCTCGAGGCGATCATGTTGGCAGCCGGTACCAATGTGGAGTGGCTGCGCGACGGACTCGGGATCATCGACTCCGTTGCCGACTCGTCGGACGTGGCGAGCGCGTGTGAAGACACGGGCGACGTCTGGTTCGTGCCCGCTCTCCTCGGGCTGGGGACTCCCGAGTGGGACTTCGGCGCCCGCGGTACTTTCGTGGGCCTCACCCGTGGCACGGGGACTCCCGAGATGGTCCGAGCCGTGCTCGAGGGCGTGGCTCACCGCGGAGCCGATCTCGTGGACGCGGCAACCGCGGATACCGATCTTGCCATCGACGTTCTGCGCATCGACGGAGGAATGGCGGAGAACGCTGTCTTCGCTCAGGCTCTGGCTGATGCGACAGAGCGACCGGTCGAGGTCGCGCCCGTGCGGGAAGCGACGTCGCTCGGCGGCGCGTTCGTCGCCGGCATCGCGAGTGGCACATGGAGTGGATTCCCCGCGCTCGCCGACACGTGGGCACCGCGGGCCCGCTACGAACCCACGCGGGTGCCCGAACGCGAACGGTGGCGAGAGGCCGTCGCTCGTGCGGGGGGATGGCATCCGGCTCTCTCGGCGCTGGATCTGCGCCCGCGCTGAGTCCGTGGTTCAGACAGTTCGAGCGGCCGCGACAGCCGAGATCGTTTCGTCCATCGTCGGGTAGTCGCCGATCGCCTTCCCCCGATACAGCCAGCGCAGCACGCCGCTGCTGTCGACGACCAGGACTCCGGGCAGCTGGAACGCATCGCCCGTGATCCGACCTTGTCGGTTTCCGCGTCGAAAGGACCTCCAGTAATTGCGGGCCCCTTGGGGACGGAGCATCTCCCACCAACGCATGCGGGGCAGATCGACGGCCCGGTAGAGGTGGGAGTTCGGGTCAACGACCGCGGGGAATCCGAGCCCTTCGTCCATCAGATGTTGCGCCTGGTAGCCGGCGGCCGTGCCGACAGCGAGTGCGGTCGCTCCCAGGCTCCGAACGCGTTCGTACTCGGCATTGAGCCTTTGAACGAACTCGAGGCAGGGAAGACAGCCGAAGTAGCGAAGGGCCACGACGAGAAGAGGACCGCTGCTGAAGTAATCCGAGAGCGCGACCGAGGAGCCCGATGCGTCCTCGAGCTTCACATCGGGCATCGGCTGACCGACCGTGGCGATCATCTTTCGACTCTCTCGTGGATGGCCATGTCAGCGACCGAACCGTCCGAGGCGGGCGAGCCACGAGTACTTCCGGAGCCTCTGGCGAAGGGCACCGGCGGCGGCGTTCTGCACGGCTGTGGCGTAGGTCGGATAGACGTGGACCAGAGCCGCGAGCTCGTCCACCTTCATGCCGCCTTCGATGGCGAGCGTCAGCTCCGAGATCAGCTCTCCCGCACCGGGCGCCAGGATGTGGGCACCGACGAGTCGCCGACGCGCGCACACGAGTCGAATCCAGCCGGTCGTGGCATCGGCGCGGGCACGGTCCGACGCGCCGAGATCCGACTCGTACACGCGAACCGAACGTCCGTGACGCTCACGGGCCTCCTCCTCGGTCAGTCCGGCGTGGGCCAGTTCGGGATCGGTGAACGTGCACCACGGCACAATCGCGTTCGCGCGCTGGTGGAGGGGAAGGAACATGTTCCGAACGGCCGTCGCTGCCTCGTAACTCGCAGAGTGCGTGAACTGATGGTGCCCCGCGACGTCGCCGACGGCGTAGATAGATTCGACCGCTGTGCGGAGCCTGTCGTCGGTTCGGATGCCGCTGTCGCCGACCTCCACGCCGACTTCTTCGAGGCCGAGGCCGTCGACGCGCGGTCGTCGCCCGGTCGCCACGAGTATCTGTTCGGCCTCGTAGCGCACGGGCCCGTTGGCCGATCCGGCGTGGAGAACCTTTCCGGCGCCCTGCTTCTCGACATGCTCGGGGGTCACGCCGGCATCGATGAGCACCCCCTCGGCCCGAAGCACGGCGAGGAGCTTTCCGGCGAGAAGAGGTTCCTCCCGTCCCAGTGGCTGTGGCGCGATCTCGATGACCTGGGTGTCGACGCCGAGACGGTTCACGGCCTGGGCGATCTCGATGGCGATCGTTCCGCCACCGACACACACCAGGCTGCCCGGTGGGTCGTCCAGACCGAACAGGTTGTCGGTGGTGAGGAATCCGGCCTCGCCCAGACCGCCGATTGGCGGAATCCGGGGCGTGCTCCCCGTGGCGAGAAGAACGAAGCGCGTGTGGAGGCGTCGGTCGCCCACGACCACCGTGTGCGGGTCCGCCAGGCGGGCGTCACCGAAGAAGAGATCGACACCGAGCCGCTCCCAACGCGCTGCGTTGTCGTCGGCGTCCTCCACTTCGCGCTGGACGGCGTGGATCCGTTTCCACACGGAGCGCAGGTCGACATCGGGATCCACGGCCGGGATGCCGAGACGATCGGCCGTGCTCATCGCGTGTGCCGCCCGTGCCGACGCGATGAGGGACTTGCTCGGTACGCAGCCGGTCCAGAGGCAGTCGCCACCCAGGCGGTCACGTTCGACCGCTGCCACGCTGAGGCCCAGGTCGCGGGTGAATTCAGCCGCGGTGGAACCGCCCGAGCCCATCCCCACGATGACGAGGTCGTACCGGTCGTGACGCACGCACGGACCATAACCCCCGACCCCGGCGGGGGATTCCGGTCAGGATCTGGCGGCGACCGGAGGCCGACGGTCGGCCCACGGTCGTGCCTCCTCGAGCTGGGAGGAGATGCGCACGAGCAGATCCTCGCGACCGGTGGCGGCCACGAGTTGCGATCCGACCGGCAGTCCGTCGTCGGTCCAGGAGAGAGGCAGAGAGGCGGCCGGCTGACCCGTCATGTTGAAGGGACCGGTGTAAGCCGCCATCGCGCTCTGACGTACGAGCCCGTCGAGCGGGTTGTCCTCGGGAGGGACCAACTCGCCGATCTTCGGCGGCGGGATCGCCAGCGTGGGCGTGAGGAGGAGATCGAAGCCACTCGCCCACCACGCGAGGACCCGCCGCGACCACTCGTGGAGCGCTTCGATCCCGGTGATGTACTGGGCGGCGGAGTAGTTGGCGGCGTTGTCGGCATAGAAGCCCGTCATCGGCTCCACGTCGTCCGCCGTGATCGCATATCCGATCCGTTCGCCCAACGCGTCGAGATCGGCCCGGACCCACGACGAGATGATGACGACGAAGTGCTCGAGGACCGACGCGTCGGTCAACGCGTCGGAGACAGCCGGCTCGACGTGGTGTCCGAGAGACTCGAGCAGCGCGCCGGTTTCCTCAGCAGCGGCGACACATGCGGGATCGGTCTCGGAGAGGGGGCTGGTCGTGAGGAGCCCCACTCGCAGTGCACCGGGGTCGACGCCGACTTCGTCAGCGTAGGGACGTTCGGGTAGCGGCTCGCGGTAAGGATCCCCGGGCTCGGACCCGGCTATGGCGTCGAGAACAGCGGCCGAGTCGCGAACCGTCCGGGCCACGACGTGTCGCACCACCAGTCCCTGCCACGGGTTCTGCTCATCAGGGCCCATCGACGTGCGACCCCGGGTGGGCTTCAGGCCGTACAGCCCACAGGCGCTCGAGGGAATACGGATCGAGCCGCCCCCGTCACCGGCGTGACCCACGGGGACCATTCCCGAAGCGACTGCCGCGGCCGATCCCCCGCTGGAGCCGCCGGGCGTGTGCTCGGTGTTCCACGGGTTGCGGGTCGGCCCGAAGGCCCGGGGTTCGGTCGTGGGCATGAGGCCGAGTTCGGGCGTGTTGGTCTTGCCCACCGGGATGAAGCCCGCGCTGCGGAGGCGCTGGAACAGGAACGAATCGCGCTCGCCTGTCAGCCCGATGTCCTTCAGGAGCTGCATGCCGTGGCACACGGGATCGCCGGCCGACTCACCGTCGTGGTCCTTCAGGACGATAGGGACTCCGCGGAACGGTCCGTCGGACACGTCGGCCCGCGTTCCGGCACGCCCGGCACCACGTGCGGCGTCGAGAGCCTTGTCGAACAGGGGATGGATGACGGCGTTGAGCTCGCCGTTCAGCTCCTCGACACGGGCGATCGCCGCTTCGACGAGCTCGACGGGCGTGGCGTCGCCCGAGCGGACGAGCTCGGCCTGGGCGGTGGCATCGAGGAAAGCGGTGTCATGCATGACGGGCACGGTACCCGTCGGAGCCGCAGTATGGTGACGCTCGCGTCAGTTGGATGCTGATGACGAAGCGAGATGTGGAGAGCCCCATGGGCGAGAAGCCGGAGACCCCTGAGTCCAACGCTTCGGGCACCGAACCGGGGGTGTTCGATCCGGAAGTTGCCGCCAACCCTCAGCAGTTCCACGGGCCGATGCGCGAGGCATCGCCGGTCACGCGTCTCGAAGACATGGCGTTGCTGACCCGTCACGAAGACGTCCACGGAGCATTACGTTCCCCCGAGGTGTTCTCGTCGCAGTTCGACGCGATCCAGATCGGTCAGGTCAGGCCCCTGATTCCCCTTCAGATCGATCCACCCGACCATGTGAAGTACCGGCGACTTCTCGACCCGCTGTTCGCGCCGCGTGAGGTCGCTGGCCTGGAGGACGATGTCCGTCGTCTTGCCGACGATCTCATCGACGATTTCATCGAGGACGGGCACTGCGAGTTCGACACCCAATTCGCTATTCCTTTCCCGTGCACGGTGTTTCTCCGTCTGATGGGACTTCCCCACGAAGATCTCGACCTGTTCCTGCGCTTCAAGAACAACATCATCCGTCCCAAGGCCGGGGATCTCGAAGCACAGCAGGTGATCCGCAACGCCACCGGCCAGGAGATCTACGCCTACTTCGAGAAGGTCATCGACGAGCGGCAGCGGGAGCCCCGCGACGACCTCATCTCGGGCTTCCTCTCGGCCGAGGTAGACGGACACAGTCTCAGCCGCCACGACGTGCTCGACATCTGCTACCTGTTCCTCCTCGCCGGCCTCGACACCGTGACGGCCTCGCTCGGTTGTGCGATGTCGTACCTGGCCCAGCACCCCGACCGTCGCGACGCCCTGGTTGAAGACCCGTCGCTCATTCCCGGTGCCATCGAGGAGCTCCTCCGCTGGGAGACGCCGGTCCCCGCCGTCCCGCGCATGGTGATGGAGGACACCGAGGTCGACGGCGAGGCGCTGCACGCAGGCGAGACGGTGATGTGTCTGCTCGCCTCGGCCAACACCGACGAGGGGTACTTCGACAACCCGGAGGACGTGGACTTCGAGCGCGAAGCGAACAAGCACCTCACGTTCGGAGCCGGTGTGCACCGCTGCCTCGGGTCGCACCTCGCCCGCCTCGAGATGCGGGTGGCTCTGGAGGCCTTACACCGTCGCATCGGCGACTACGCGCTGGCCGACGGCGAGGCTCCCCGCTACGGCATGGGGATCCGCGAGGTCGAGTACCTGCCACTCCTCTTCACGCCCGGTGTACGTGCCGGATGAGTCCACTCCGGGTCCACGTCGACACCGACCTCTGCGTCGGTCACGGCCGGTGCTACACGTTGGCTCCGGAGGTCTACGACGCCGACGAGTACGGCCACTGCGTCATCCCCGAGACGCGGGTGCCGCCCGAACACGAGACACAGGCACGCGTGGGAGCGGAGAACTGTCCCGAGGACGCCATTACCGTGGTCGAGGAGTGACGGCCCTTCCTCCTGTTGCAGTTGGGCCGCACGAGGAGCGCAGGCTGCCTCGCCTGATCTTGCCGCTCGCGGTCCGCGGGATCTCGCGAACCGAATGGATCTCACGGGGCAACGACGCAGCGCTGAGCCGTTCGGATCCGAACTCGCGTAGATCCGCCAGTGTCGGAGGGTTCTCGGGATCTCTCGGTACGACGTGGGCGACGACGCGCTCGCCCCACTCCTCGTCGGGGGTACCGATCACCCCGACGTCGTCGACTCCCGGGTGTGCCGAGAGCGCCGCCTCCACCTGGGTCGGACTCACGTTGACGCCGCCCGAGATGATCATGTCGTCCCGCCGGTCGGTGACCCGCAGCCGTGGTGGGGATCCGTCGAGCGCTTTGCCGTCGAGAGCTTCTTCGACGAGTGCTCCGAGGTCGCCGGTGCGGAACCAGCCGTCGTCGGTGAACGCCGCCCGTGTGCGGTCCGGATCGCGGTGGTACCGAGGCATCACCACGTCGCCGCGAACCTGGATCTCTCGATCGTCCGCGATGCGCACGGTGACACCCTCGTCCGCCACGCCGTCGTGGACGCATCCACCCCAGGTTTCGGTCATGCCGTAGCTCGCGACCACATGCCCGCCGACCGCGTGGGCACGCTCGCGCAGGTCCGCCGGCACGGCCGCACCCCCCAGGAGCAGGACGCGGTATCCGTCGACGGGTGCGCCCGCGTCGAGAATCCGCTGGAGCATTGTCGGAACGAGCGACACGATCGACGCACCCACCTTTCGGGGGGCTTGCGACACGGCATCGATGTCGAAGTTCTCGTGGAGAACGAGACCCTCGTCGTTCAGCCGGTGGCGGGCCAGGATGGCGAGCCCTGCGACGTGGTGGAGCGGCAGACAGCAGAGCCATGTGTCACCGTTGCCCGTATCGAGCGCGCTCGATGCGCCGCGTGCCATCGCGCGCATTCCTTCCCAAGTGAGAGTGACCGCGCGTGGGACGCTCGACGTCCCCGAGGTCATGACGACCGCCGCCACGTCGTCGTCGACGGAGATTCCGTCCGCTCGCCGGTGGCGGTTGTCGTCGACGATGTGGGTGGGGGCGAGCGCGTCGAGACGCGATCGGACCACGGCGGGCGGGGCGCTGGGATCGAGCACCGCCACCGCGTCACCGTCGTCCCAGGCGCGCTCGACAGCCCCCGCCGTCGTGGCCCGGGTCCCCAGGATCGCCACGAGGTGACGGCTCATGGGTTCGTCGAGGGGGGATGGGAAACCGGTCTGCGCACACGGCTAGGGTAATCGTCGGAGTGATCGCTCCCAGAGTAAGGACACCCATGGATTCGTCACCCATCCGCCCCGGTGCCGACTGGCGCCCCGTCGCCGCCCGCCGCCGGGATGCCTACGTCGACATCCGCCACGAGGCGGCCGACGGCATTGCCAAGATCACGATCAACCGTCCCGAGGTGCGCAACGCCTTTCGGCCGACGACCCTCTTCGAATTGCGCGACGCCTTCGACGTCGCCCGTGACGACCGCGAGACGGGCGTCATCGTGCTCACCGGAGAGGGACCCGACGCGTTCTGCTCGGGCGGTGACCAGCGTGTCCGCGGTGATGACGGATACAAGGACGAACAGGGGATCGGGAGGCTCAACGTTCTCGACCTCCAGATCCAGATCCGGCGAACCCCCAAACCCGTGGTGGCGATGGTGGCGGGCTACGCCATCGGCGGCGGTCACGTGCTGCACGTCGTCTGCGACCTGACGATCGCCGCCGACAACGCCCGCTTCGGCCAGACCGGCCCGAAGGTCGGCTCGTTCGACGGCGGGTACGGGTCGGGCCTACTCGCTCGGATGGTCGGCCAGAAGAAGGCCCGCGAGATCTGGTTTCTCTGCGAGCAGTACGACGCGCAGGCCGCACTCGACATGGGCCTGGTCAACACCGTGACGCCGCTCGCCGATCTCGAGGTGACCACTGTGGAGTGGTGCCGGAAGATGCTCCAGCACAGCCCACTGTCGCTTCGGATGTTGAAGGCGTCACTGAACGCCGCCGACGACGGTCTCGCCGGGATCCAGCAACTGGCGGGTGACTCGACGCTGCTCTACTACATGACCGAAGAGGCCCAGGAAGGCCGCGACGCCTACGTGAACAAGCGCACTCCCGACTTCGACCGGTTCCCGAAAAGACCGTGACCCCCGCGCCGGCTGTGCCCGTGCCGACCGGCTGGCGGCTGTGGGTCGCCGGCGCCCGACCGCGGACGTTGAGTGCGGCGGTGGCGCCTGTGGTCGTAGGTGGCGCCGCGGCCGCGGGCTCCCCGGACCCTGTCTGGTGGCGCGCTGGCTCTGGCACTGGTGGTCTCTCTGGCGTTGCAGGTGGGCGTCAACTACGCCAACGACTACTCCGACGGTGTGCGGGGGACCGACACCCGCCGCGTCGGCCCGCTGAGACTCACCGCCACCGGAGCTGCTCCGGCTTCGGCGGTTCGCGCCGCGGCGATCACTGCGTTCGGCGTCGCGGCAGTGGCGGGCGGCGTGCTCTGCCTCGTCGTCAGCCCGTGGTTGTTTCTCGTCGGTGGTGCGGCGATTGCTGCGGGTGTGCTCTACACGGGCGGTCCACGCCCGTACGGATATTCCGGGCTCGGTGAGCTGATGGTCCTGGTCTTCTTCGGATACGTGGCGACGGTCGGCACCACCTACGTCGTGGCCGAGCACCTGAGTGCCGCCGCTTGGTGGGGTGCAACCGGCGTCGGGCTTCTCGCGGCTGCACTTCTCCTCGTCAACAACATCCGTGACCGGGTGACCGACGCCGCCGTGGGGAAGCGGACGCTCGCGGTGCGGGTCGGTGATCGAACTGCGCGTGTGCTCTACGGCGCGGCGGCCGTCGGAGGTGTCCTGATGGCGGTACCCCTTGCGTGGACCAGCGCATGGGCGCTCGTCGCTCTGGTCGCCGTCGCGCCCGTGGCCATTCTCACGCGTGTCGTTCTTCGTGCCCGGGAGCCCGCCGCGCTCATTCCGGCGCTCGCAGGCACAGGGCGGATTCAGATTCTGTGGTCCCTACTCGTAGCCGCGGGATTGGTGGTCGGGTCGTGACTCGTGTCGACGGCTGTGAGGAAATCGGCGATGAGGCCCGCGGTCAGGCCCGGGCGCTCCAGGTGAACGGCGTGGCCCGCATCGTCCACCACCGCGGGAATCACGTGAGCGCCGGTCGCGTCGGACATGGAGCCGGCGAGTACCGCGAACTTCTGGTCGCGTGCTCCTGCGATCAACAGCGTCGGTGGTGCCAGATCCGCCAAACGGTTCCACACGGGTTCCTGGGAGCCCGCGCCGAGAACGCGGAAGGTCCGCGCGAGCGCCTCGGCGTCGTTGTCGGCGCGTTCGGCCAGACCCGCGGCGTCAGAAGGCAGCGTGTCGAAGAGCGGCAGGGCGAGCCACGCCTCGAGGAAGGCCTCAGTGCCGATCCGTTCGAGAGTGTCGGCGAGTTCGGCGTCGGCGTCTCGGCGTCGGGAACGCTCGGCGGGATCGTCGATACCCGGCGACGCTCCGATGAGAACCGCGGCACGCATGAGATCGGGCCGGTCGAGCGCCAGTCGAAGAACGAGACGCCCGCCCATCGAGTAGCCGACGTAGGCCGCCTCGCCCCCGAGATCGCCGAGCTCGGCCGCTGCTGCTTCGAACGAGGTCGCCGACTCAGCGGTGCGTTCGCCGTGGCCGGGCAATTCGACGGTTCGCACCTCGAAGGAATCGCTCAGTACATCGGCCACGGGACGCCACGATGCCGCCGTCTGCGTGAACCCGTGAACCAGTACGACTCGCACCGTCCCATTGTGACCGGCGACTGACATGGCTCGCGGGTCTGCTCGAGATGTCACCACGTCCTTCGCGCGGACGCTCGTCGACGAGTGGGCCCGGGCGGGAGTACGCCACGCCGCGCTCGCCCCCGGCTCGCGGTCCACGCCGCTCGCCCTGGCGCTCGCCGTCGACGACCGCGTCGAGCTCGCCGTGTTCCTCGACGAGCGTTCCGCGGCGTTCTATGCACTCGGCTGTTCACGAGGCGGAGACGCTCCGGCGGTCGTCCTGTCGACCTCGGGCACCGCGGCGGTGAACTTCCACCCCGCTGTTGTCGAGGCGCATCACAGCCGCGTGCCGATGATCGTCTGCACGGCGGACCGACCACCCGAGCTGCGCGACGTCGGTGCCGGTCAGACGATCGATCAGACCCATCTCTTCGGGCGCTCGGTTCGCTGGTTCTCCGACCCCGGCCCACCTGCAGACACGCAGGGAGCGGGAGAACAGTGGCGGTCGTTCGCGGCGCGGGCGTTCGGCGAGGCGACGGGCGTCGTGCCGGGTCCGGTGCATCTCAACCTCCCGTTCCGTGAACCGCTGGTCCCCACAGGTTCCCCGTTGATCGAGGTACCCGGCCGTCCCGACGGTCGACCCTGGACGACCGCCGACACGGGAGTCGCCCACGGCGGCTCAGCGGTGGATGCCCTGCAGGAAACCCTCGGTGGGGCCTCGCGGGGCGTCATCGTGGCGGGGTGGGGATCCGGCGTCGCTCCGGCCACCCTGGAAGCGTTCGCGGGCGTCGTCGGCTGGCCCGTGCTCGCCGATCCGATCTCGGGTCTGCGCAGCGGTCCTCATGCGGTCAGCACCTACGACACACTTCTGCGCAGCGACGCGCTCGCCACGACGCTCGCCCCCGACGTCGTCCTCCAACTCGGGTCGGTTCCCACGTCCAAGGTCGTGGGGCCGTGGATGGACCGTGCGCCTATGCGCGTGCTTCTCGGCCCGTCCGGGAGTTGGCCCGATCCCGGGCACTCCGCACACGCCGTCCATCTCGGGGACGCCGACGGGTTGCTCGCCCGTCTGACGACGTCACTCGCGGGAGCCGTGGCCCCCGACCCCCGGTGGCTCGGCCAGTGGTTGGATGTCGAACGCGACGCCCGAGAGGTACTCGACGCCGCTCTCGACGGACAACCCACCGGCGCAGACGGTCTCTTCGACGGCGCCATCTTCGAGGGCCGAATCGCCCGTGACGTCGTCGCCGCGCCACCCGACAGCTCGACACTGGTCGTGGCATCGAGCATGCCCGTGCGCGACGTCGAGGCGTTCGCGGTGCCCCGCCACGGCCTGCGGGTGATCGCGAACCGCGGAGCGAACGGCATCGACGGGTTCGTGTCGACAGCTCTCGGCGTGGCGGCAGCAACCGAGGCTCCGACCGTGGCGTTGCTCGGTGACCTGTGCCTTCTGCACGACTCCAATGGTCTTCTTCACGCAGCAACGCGCGATGTCGACCTCGCGCTCGTCGTCGTCGACAACGACGGCGGCGGGATCTTCTCGTTCCTTCCCCAAGCCGATCTTCCTCAGGCTGTCGAGGCGCGGCACTTCGAGAACCTGTTCGGTACGCCACACGGGATCGACCTGGCCTGCCTGGCGGAGCTGCACGGCATTCCGGCCGAGCGGGTGCAGTCGGCTGACGCGTTGGCTCCGGCTCTGACCGAGGCCGTCGAATCCGGTGGGGTTCGCATGCTCATCGTTTCGACCGACCGGTCCACGAACGTCGCGATGCACGAGCACGTCAGGGACGTGGTTCTCGAGGCTCTATTCCGAGAGCGGTGAGCATCGGCCGGAGCTTCGCCTCGGTTTCGTCCCATTCACGGTCGGGATCCGATCCGCTGACGATCCCGGCACCCGCATACAGACGCACCGTCCGTCCCTCGACGCTGCCGCAACGCAGCGCCACCGCCCACTCGCCGTCCCCGCGTGCGTTCACCCATCCCACCGGACCCGCGTAGGGTCCTCGGTCGAAAGGCTCGAGGACGTCGATCAACGCCACGGCACGGTCACGCGGTGTCCCTCCCACCGCCGGCGTCGGATGCAGGGCACGCGCCAGTCCGAGTGCGGAGGGAGCGTCATCGTCGAGGACACCTGTCACGCGGGTCGCCAGGTGCGCCACCGACGGAAGCCGTACCAGATCAGGGGACGTCGGGACATCGAGTTCGGTCGTGTGGGCCTCCAACGCGTCGGCCACCGCTTCCACGACGACACGGTGTTCGTCACGGTCCTTGCCTGAGCGCGTGAGCGTGTCGAGACGCTCAGACGTCGTGGCGTCATCGGTCGAGACCGCGACGGAACCCGCCATCGGCTGGGAGGACACGTTCCCGCCCTCACGGCGCACGAGGAGCTCCGGAGAGGCGCCCACGAAACCCTGCGCGGCGAACACGAACGTGCCCGCGGCATCGTCCACCAGTTGTCGGACGATGTCGCCCGGCAGTGGGGTGTCCGCCAGCGTGACGGTCACTTCGCGCGCCAGTACGACCTTGGCGAGCTCGCCGCGTCGGATCTGCGTGAGCGCGGCTTGAACCATGCCGCGCCAGCCATCCCGGTCCGGCGACGACGAGATCCCTCGAACCTCCGGTCGACGCTGCCCGGTATCCGTGTGCGGCGACGTGACACGGTGATCCGGAGTGTGGTTTCGGCCAGACGCCCCGATCGTCGTGTGCCACCAGGTTCCCTCGGCGTGCCCGATGACGGACGCCGGCACCCGCAGGACAGCGTCGTCACCGCCCGCGAACGGCAGGGCGCCACAGGCGATCACCCCCGTTGCCCACATTCCGAGAGGATCGTCGACCTCGACGGCGTTCAGGAACGCCTCGGCGCCGCCGACCGGGATTTCGGCGGCCACGCCATGTGCCACGAAACCTCCGCGTGTCGTTAGCCACGCGAAGTCGTCGCCGGAGAGGCCGGACAGCAGTTCGCCGAGAATCGGCGCGTCGTCGATCGGGCGGGTGACGGCCGACAGGCGCATACGCGGCGCATCTCCGGGTTGGCCGGGGGCAGCGGTCGGGGATGCCTGGCTCACGAGCGGGTTCCGACGAGAAGCTGGACAGCTCCGAAACCCATGCTGTGGCGTCGCACCTGTTCGAAGCCTGCCGCCTCGAAGCGCGACATGAGAACCTCGCCGCCGGGGAGCGCGTCGGTCGACGCGGGGAGGTAGTGGTAGGCCGTCGGATCGGACAGCCATCCGCCGATCAGCGGCACGACGCGACCGAAGTAGAAGGCGTGGCCGGCGCGCAGCGCGGCATTCGTCGGCACGGCTGTCTCCAGGACCACGGCGCGGCCCCCCACACGGAGGGCGCGGTGGGTTTCGTCGAAGAATGTTCGAACATCGGCAAAGTTCCGCAGTCCGAAGCCACAGACGACACCGTCGACCGCGCCGGTCGATACAGGGAGTGCGAGAGCGTCTGCCCGGACGAGCGGTGCGCTCGTCCGGGCAACGTTCAGCATTCCGGTCGAGAAGTCGATCCCGACGGGACGGTGGTGGTGGTTGTCGAGTGCTCGACAGAGGTCTCCCGTCCCGCAGGCGATATCGAGCACGAGCGACCCCGCAGGGAGATCCAGTGCCGCCACCGTGGAGCGCCGCCAGCGTTCGTCCTGACCACCTGTCATGACCCTGTTGACCAGGTCGTAACGCGGGGCGATCCGGTCGAACATCTCCTCGACGACGGCGGCCTTCTCGTCGGTTGTCGGGAGCGCAGCATCCCGGGAAGCAGAAGGCGTCACGAGATGTCGAGTCGCACGGTCTCGGCGTCGGCCGCAGCGAGTTCGGCCGGTTCTCCGACAGCTGCGAGGTGCTCCTGTGCCACTTGGAGGAGCACACGCCGAAAGTGGTGTTCCACGAGCGCCGTCACCGAGGGAAGGAGAACTCGGAAAGCGTCCACCAGACGTTCGGCCCGCTCGTCGTCGCTCAGATCTGCATCGCGCAGTGGCTCCCGCACGTGCTCGTCGAAGAGCGCCACCGCTTCCTCGGCGACACCGTGCACCGACTCGTGGTAGCGGCGGGCGAGCGTCAGGAGCTCCGGGAGCGGGAGTCCGGTTTCGAGCAGCCGCAGACCGCCGCGCACGATGTCGACGTCGGCGGCGGTGAAGGTCGGCTGTCCCTCCGACAGTCTGGGGACCAGGAGGCCTTCGCGCACGACCGCCTCCACGATGGCAGGCGGTACGCCCGCGCGTTCCGAGAGAGCGGCGGCACTGAGGGGTTCGTCTCCCGATGCGGCGTCCTCGGCCTGGGCGACGGCGGCGGCGAGGGGGACGTCGGCGGCGTCGATCTCTCCGTCGAGGATGCGACCGATGACCGCCAGGGGAAAGCCCTCGCCCTGGAGTTCTCGGATGCGCCCGAGCCGCGTGAGGTGGCCGGGGCCGTACCAGGCGATGCGTCCTTCACGGCGTGGCGGTGGAAGGAGCCGGCGCTTCTGGTAGAAGCGGACGGTGTCGACCGAGACGTCGCCGCGGCGGGCGAGCTCCTCGACCCTCCAACCTTCGGTCTCTCCCGACGTCATGAGCAACGATTCTAGGAGCAGTTACTCCCGATGTCGGCTCCGGACGTGTGCCGGGGGACTCAGGTGCTGGTCCAACGGGGTGGACGCTTCTCGGCGAACGCACGAGGTCCCTCCCGAGCGTCATCGTGCGTGAAGACCTCGCGTGCGAGCTCGGCCTGGAGGTCCCACGCCGCGGACTCGTCGAGATCGGCGGACTCGCGGATGATGCGGCGCGAGGTGCGGACCGCCAACGGGGCGTTCTCTGCGATCCGTTCGGCCAGACCGAGCGCCTCGTCCACGACCGATCCCGGGTCGACGACCCGGTTGACGAGCCCTAGTTCCCGGGCCCGCTCGGCGTCGATGGTGTCGCCGGTCATGGCGAGCTCCAGCGCGACGGCACGAGGTATCCGGCGGGGGAGGCGGATCAGCCCGCCGGCCACGGCCATGAGCCCGCGGCGGACCTCGGGGATGCCGAAACGGGCGTGCATCCGATGCCACGCAGAGGTCGCACGCGAGCACCAGCTCGAAGCCGCCGGCCAGCGCCGCCCCGTTCACCGCGGCGATCACCGGCTTCCGGAAGTCGCGCGTGGTGAGGCTGCCGAATCCGTGCTCGGGGTGACTGGAACCGTGGGCCTTGCCGGTCGCGGCCGCCTTCAGGTCCATGCCGGCACAGAACACCTCACCGGCACCCGTGAGAACCACCGCTCGAACGTCGCCGTCGGCCGCCAGCGAGTCGAGGACCGTCGTCATGGCATCGGTGATGGCCGAGTTCACCGCGTTGCGCGCCTCGGGCCGGTTCAGTGTGACGAGAGCCGTCGATCCCCTGCGTTCCTCGAGCACCACGGGTGGCTGCGTGTCGTCCATCCCACCGACGCTACCGGAGGTCGTCCGACGCCGCGGTGGGTCCCGGGTCCGCATCCACGTCCGCATCCGCATCCGCCGGTCCGGCGTCCGAAGTTTCGTATCCGGACGGTCGGTCGAGAGCGTCGAGCAGGGCCCGGCGCCGACTGATCATGACGAGAAAGCCGAGATAGATCACGGCGGCACCCGCCACGGTGGGCCGGAGGCCGATCCGGTCACCGATGGTTCCCTGGACGAGCGAACCAAGGGGGAACAGCCCGCCGAGAATCATCATCAGTACGCTCATCACGCGTCCGCGCATCTCGTCGGGCGCGCGCAGCTGACCGATGGTCGTGAAGCTCGAAAGGGCCCCCAGATACACGGCTCCGACCACGAAGATGGCGACCACGGCCATCGCGAGTGTCGGCGCGAGCGCGTACGCGATCAGTGCGGGCGAAAGGAGCCACACCGCGCACAGGAGTGTCCGTCGAGAACCGAGCCGAGCCTGGATCGATCCGAACATCACGCCGGTGAGCACGGCACCGACTCCCTGCGCGGTGACCAGGGCCGCGGTGCCACCGGCACCCGAGTCGAAGACCTTGATCGCCATCGCGGGGATCAACCCGATGAACGGGGCTGCCAGGAACATGGTGGCGCACATGTAGACGACCACACCTCGGATTCCCGGTTCATCCCTCACGAAGCGAAATCCCGCGACGATCGAGTTCCTGATGTTCGTGAGCACCCGCTTCTGTCGGGCCAACGGTAGGATCGCCAGAACCGTGATGACAGCGGCGTAGCTGGCGGCGTTGATTCCGAAGGCCCAGCCGAAACCGCCGAGCTTGATTGCCACACCGGCCAGCGCCGGCCCGATGACGCGACCGAGATTCCACTGGGCCGACGAGAGTGCCACGGCGCCGGGGAGGTCGTCGCGGGGAACCAGTTCGGGGAGGATCGCCTGGTAGGCGGGGAAGCCCAGCGCGCTGACGCAACCCGCCGCGAACACGATCAGCGTCACGGCACCCGGTGACGGCGTTCCGCCGATCGCCAACAGCGTGAGAAGCACCGCCAAGACACACTGCACGCTCATCGTCACGAGCAGGAGTGCCCGACGGTGGTAGCGATCGGCGAGGGCACCCCCCAGTGGGCTCAGGAAGGCATTCGGGGCGAATGCCGCTACGGCCACCAGACCCGTCCATCCTGCCTGGTTCGTGGTTTCGGTGACGAGAACGCCGACGGCGACGGCCTCCATCCATCGGCCGATGTTGGACACGAAGGCACCCGACCACAACAGGGCGAAAGGCCGGTGTCGGAAGGCACCCAGGGATCGGGGCAGAGGCACTCCGGGCACGCTACCGGTGTTGCCTGCGCTCGGATGTCCCCACTGTCGAGCCTACGATTGAGCCCTTGTTGTTCTCATCGACACCGGAGAACGGTCGATGGAAATGGTGGCGTGACAGGACGGGACACCGAGGCTGACGAAACCTCCGAGGGCAACGCACCCGACGTGACCCGACGCGACGGGTCGGCCTCGTCGCGGCCACGACGGGTCTCCACCGTCTGGGCCTGGCTCCTCCTCGTCGTGCTTCTGGCCGCCACGTCCGCGGTCTTCTTCGCGCAACGCACGAACCTCGAAGGCGCGCCGGAGAAGCGATTCGACGATGCAGTGGCCGAGATCAGTGGCCCGGAGTTCGAACAGAGCCTTGCCCCGTACGCGGAGTTCGTCGAGGAAATGGCCCGGCGAACGGAGGCCGGTGGCTTCACGCATGAAGAATTCGTGAAGTTCATCGACAGTGAGTTCGTGGCCACCCGTCTGCCTGCCACGTACGTGGCGGTCGTGACCGAACGTGTTCCCCATGAGGATCTCGACGACTTCGCCGCGCGCCTTCGTTCTTTCGGACCCATCGAGAGCTGGGGAATTCGGCAGCCCGAGGTCTTGGATCCCAATGCTGAACAGCACGACCTGATCTTGTATTCGGCACCGGAGGGAGCTCGTGGAAATGCGGTCGGGCTCGACATCGGCATCCTTCTCGCCGACGACGCGCTGGTCGATGTGGGTACGGACGCCACGATGTTCGGTGCCGTCGAGTACGCGCTGATCGAAGCGTTCGGGGACGGAGAGCTTCCCGACTCGGCCGACACGAAGCAGTGGCTGGGCATCGTCGGAACCACGATCAACAACTCCGACGGCACGCTCGAGGGTGTCGCCGCCGTCGTCGTGTATCTCGACTCGTTGGTCAGCCCCATCGTCGATGCACATCCGGGGGTCGGTCTCGAGATCACGGGGAAGACGATCCCCATCCTCGATTTCGTCGAGGAAGAAGACACGGTGTTGGTCACGGAGCCGGACGTGCCCGCGAGCGAGATCGTGAAATCGGGATTCTCGAGTGTCGAGACGGTGGACGTGCTGGGAACCCCTTGGACCTTCACGTTCCGCGAGCTCGACGGGTTCACGAACGACCAGACGGGTGAGCAGTGGCTCTGGCTGGGCGCCGGCCTGCTCGTGAGCTTCCTGCTCTTCGGGCTCGTGTACTCGCAGTTGCGCGCCCGTGACCGTGCTCTCGACATGGTGGACGAGGCCACCGTCGAGATCCGCGCCACCGCCGACGAGCTGCGGGAATCAGAGGAGCGCTTCCGCTGCGCCTTCGAGGACGAGAAGCGTCTCGCGCAGCGTTTACGGGAAGCCGACGAGTTGAAGGCCGAGTTCATGTCGATGGCTTCACACGAACTGCGAACGCCGCTGACTGCAGCCGCGGCGTTCGTGGACACGGTGCTCCTCCAATGGGACCGACTCGACGAGGAGAAGCGCAAGGAGCTTCTCGGGCGCGCGTCGGGCAACGCCAAGGAGCTCACCCGCCTCATCGACCAACTGCTGGCGTCGGTGCGGCTGGAGGACGATGCGATGGACGTCGAGCCCGAGACGCGCAACCTGTCGTCGTTGATCGACGACGTGACCGGGCCGATCGCTCCACTCCTGGCCGATCACGAGCTCGTCGTCGACGTGGACCCGTCCCTGCAGGTGCGCGCGGCACCCGAGGCCTTCTCCCACGTGTTGTCCAACCTGCTGACGAACGCCACCAAGTACTCCGATGCCGGAACGACGATCCGCGTGTCGGCGCGGCGTTCGAGTGGCACCGTGCGCGGCGACATGGTGGAGATCGCGGTGTCCGACAAGGGGTCGGGGATCCCACCCGCCGACCTCGACAGGGTCTTCGAACGCTTCTTCCAGTCCGCCGAGGGCAGGCGGTCGTCGCGCCGGGGAATGGGCGTCGGGCTCGCGATCGCGCGTCGCTACGTCGAAGCCCAGGGTGGAGAGATCCGTGCGGAAAGTACCGTCGGCGAGGGTTCGACGTTCACGTTCACTCTCCCCGCCGCCGGGTCGGCCGAACCCACGGGTGTCCCAGGGCATCAGGACGCGCCCGCTCGAACCTGACCTCAGGCAGGCTCGAGGATCACGACGGGTTCGAGGCGGCCCGAGAAGCGACGGAACGCCGGAAGGAGAGCCGCGCCGGTGACCAGGATCAGAACTGCGTTGGCAAGCGCCCCTGCTGCGTCCCAGGCGAGCGAGGTGGCGACATAGAAAGACCAGTAGTGCGACAGGGTCTGGGCCAGACTCAGGTCCGGGTTCCAGGCGAGCGAACCATCTCCGATTGCAAACGGCCAGAACCACAGGTTGAGGATGGCCCCGTAGAGGAACCCCCACACCCACGCGTACGCAGCGAGAACACCGATCTCCACATCGCGGGTCGAATCGCGCGGTCACGCGCCCGATCAGTCCGGCGCATCCACCCATCCACGCGAGGCCGAGCATCTGGAACGGAAGCCAGGGGCCGATGCCGCCGGTCAGGACCGCGGAGGTGGCCATCGAGGTGAGACCGAGGAGCAGCCCGAAACGCGGACCGAACGCCGCACCGGCCAGGATCACGATGAAGAAGATGCCGCTCCCACCCCCCGGGAGGTCGAGGAGTCGGAGGAGGCCGCTGACGGCGGAGAGCACGCCGAGCACCGCGATCGTGGCGCCGTTCATCGTGCCACGGCGGACCTCGAGCGCGACCGCGACGACGACGAGTAGTCCGACCGCTGCGGCCACGATCGGCGCATCCCCGGCGTGACCCGTCCCCGGGATGGCGTCCGCCGGGAGGAAGAACGGGTACAGGAACGCCGCGATACCCACAAGGACCGCGAGGAGATAGACGGTAGCGGGCCGAAGTGCGGATGCGGCCCTCACGGCGTCGCTCCCGAGTCGAGCGCGCGCTCGACCTCGTGCACCGTCAGGAACGGCGGAAGGACGCGCAGCGTCTGCGGAGCGAACAGCGATCCGGCGAGGACGTCCACCGCGTCGCCCGCCGCCACGATCTCACCGTCACCGAGCACCAGCGCCCGCGTGGCGACCCGTGCCGCCAGTTCCACGTCGTGCGTCGCGAGCACGACGGCGCCACCCCCGAGCGCATGCTCGCGAATAGCGTGCTCGAGCGCGGTCCGGGACCCCGCATCCATTCCCCGGGTCGGCTCGTCCAGGAGAAGGAGCGGTGCTCCGCCCACGGCGACGGTCGCGATCGCCGCGCGTTGACGCTCTCCGGCCGACAGTGACCGCGGATGGCGCTGCGCCAAGTCCGACAGGCCCAACGCGTCGAGCCAGTGGCCGACGAGGTCCGCGTGGCCGTCGGAGGTGGCGTGGCTTCCGCCTGTGAGGCGGAGTGTCTCTTCCAGTTCCTCCGCCACGCTGGGTCGGAAGAGCATGGCGTTGGGATCCTGCGGTACGTACGCGACCCGCGAGTCGCGGGTGACCGACCCGGCGTGCGCGTCGTGGAGACCCGCGAGAGTGAGCAGGAGGCTGGACTTCCCGCTGCCGTTGCGTCCGAGAACGACGACGACCTCGCCCGCTCTCACGGTCAGGTCGACCTTCCGGAGCACCCGGGAGCTTCCGCGTCGGATCTCCAGACCCTGCGCAACGAGAAGCGCGTCGCCCGGAGTAGGTGTCGTCGTCGGCTCGATCTCGCCCTTTGACAGATAGCGGATTGGCGGCGTCGCGACCGCGCGTGCCCGGGCACGAGCTTCCTTCACGGTGAGCGGCAGCGGGTCCCAACCGAGCAGTCGCCCGAGATGTGTCACCGTCGGAGCACCCGGGTAGTCGACGATTGTCGCAGCAGGGTCACCGAGGGCTGCGATCGCCGCGGGTTCTCCGTCGTCACGTCGCAGGACCGCGACGCGGTCCGCCATCGGTGCCGCGCGCTCGAGGCGGTGTTCGGCGAGCAGCACCGTGGTCCCGAGATCTGCGTTCAGCCTTCCCAACGCAGCGAGCACGTCGTCGGCGCCCTGCGGATCGAGCTCGGAGGTGGGTTCGTCCAGAACGAGAACGTCCGGAGCGGTCGCCAGCGCCCCGGCGACGGCGACCCGTTGGCGCTCTCCTCCCGACAGGGAGGCAGGTGAGCGGCCGCGCAGATGGGCGATACCCAGTGCGTCGAGAACCTCCTCCACCCGGCGTCGCATCGCCACGGGCTCGGAGCCGAGGTTCTCCAGGCCGAAGGCGATGTCCTGTTCGACCCGGTCGACCACGAACTGGGCCTCCGGATCCTGGTGGACGAATCCGACGACGTCGGCGAGATCTCGTGGCGAGCAGCGACGCGTCGACCGGTCCGCCACGACGACGTCGCCACGGAAGGTGCCGCCGGTGGTGTGGGGAACCAGGCCGTTCGTGCAACGGAGCATGGTGGACTTGCCGGATCCCGAGGACCCGACCACGAGCAGGACCTCACCCCCCTCGATCGTGAGGTCGAGGTCCGCCAGTACCGGGAAGTCCTCGCGACCCGGGTAGGCCACACCGACCGAGCGGAACTCGACACTGCTCACGAGCTGAGCTCCGCGGCCGGTCGGTTCGCTGCGCCGGCGCCACGTGGCGTCATGTCGTCGCCCGACTCGGCCTCGGCCGGTTCGTCACGACGTGTTTCGACTCGGCGGGGCGCGGCCACAAGAGGCACGGCCAAGAGGAGCAGCGTCACGACGACGGCGGCGTTCACGGTGGGGAACGTGAGCGGGTACGCACTCCAGCGCAACGAATTCTCGCCGGCTATCGAGAAGATCGCCACGATCGCGGGTGTGGCCAGCGCCGTGGTCATCACGAACAGGTCGATTCCTGTGAGGCGCCGGCTGCGGTAACGCGTGCGACGTACGGATCGGGATGATCCGACCACCGCGGTCACGAGGAGCAGAACACCTCCGAGAGCGAGTGACGCGGCGACGACATTCTCGCGTCCGACCAGGGCCACGAATGCGCCACCGAGCATCAGGAGAGCGCCGACCCCGCACCAGGCCGCCACATGGTCGGCGCGTGTCGGCTCGAGCCGGGCAAAGCCCCGCGAGTCCATCGACTCCGCGAGGTGTACAGCACGTTCCATCCCGGTTTCGAGAACCGGCAGTGTGTTGCGCAGCCACCGCCCCCGTCGCACCGGACGCCCTCCGGTGCGCGCGCGGTCGGCCAGTCGAACGTCGTGCACCGCGGTCACCGTCGACGGTGCGAAAGCCAGGGCCACCGTCACGATGAGCCCGGGCTCGTAGAACGACCGGGGCGCGGCCTGCACGAGCTCGTAGTGCGACACCACCGCGTTGAACGCTCCGAACGCCGCGATGAGCCCGACGATCGCGAAACCCTCGGCCGCGGACTGGAGGATCACCTCCGACTCGACCGACCCTCCGACGGTGAATCCACCGACCAGGCGGGGCAATGTGACCTCGGGAAGCGTGAACAATGCCTGACCGGCGCCGTGTGCGGTCAGCATCGTCAGAACGATCCGGATCACAGCGAAACTCGCGCCGAGAGCCAGGAAGGCCGGAAACGCGCGGGCAAGCGCGCTGTCGCGCCCGTGCACCTGCACGACCAACGCGGAGAGCAGGATCACCACGACGACGTAGACGGGGCTGGGCGCCAGCTGCACGGTCGTGCCGGCAGCGATCGCCCACACCAGCCAGGTCACCGCGTGAAAGGAGTTCCGGTCGTCCACCGCCGTTACTGTCGCACGCGTCACGAGTGGCGGCCCGAGCGGGCGGGACCGGGTCAACTGGCGGGCCGGCAGAAGGCGGCCTACGCTCCGGGCTGTCGAGGAGTGCACGTACCCGGAAGTACGTGCCACCCCGTATCAGCGGGGTGGGGGAAGCCGGTGAGAGTCCGGCGCTGACCCGCAGCTGTAACCGACTCGAACGCCAGTGTTCGGGCGGGAGCCAGGAGACCCACCTCGTCCACCGGGTTCGCCCGGTGATCCGTCAGCGGTCCGCCTTCGGGCGGCGACACAGGGTCCTCGTGGAACCGGGGCCTACGGAGGTGGGAGATGTCCCGTCGATTGTTCATTCCCGCGCTGTTCGAGCGCGCTCGTCTGTGTGGCCTGGTCTCTGCCGCTGAGTGCGGCATCTCCCGAAAACGAGGCATCGGCCGACGCAGCCGTGTCCTACTTCGCGGCCACTCAACTCCCATCGGGCGGTTGGGACACGTCGGATCCGGCCGACTTCAGCTGTGGGTTCTCCACCGTTGACGTCGCGCTGGCAATCGTGCAGGCAGGCCAGACCGGGCCATCCTGGAGCGCCACCGAGGCGGACGCGGCCGTTGCCGGTGTCAGCACGGGCGGCGACTCGGCGTGGGACTACCTCGACGAGCAGGCCGAGGGTCTCTGTGGTACCCCGAGCGTCGGCAAGGCCGCTCAGATGATCATCCTCGCTGTCGCGACCGACCATGATCCCGGCGCCTTCGACCCCGCGGGCGACGGAACGCCGGTCGATCTCGTCGCGATACTCGACGCCGGGATCGGTGACGGTTCCTACGGGTCGATCTACACCGCCCCTTTCGCGGCCGGAGCGAACATCGCTCTGGGTCGCAGCGTTCCTGCGGCGACGGTCGACTGGTTGTTGGCCCAGCAGAATCCCGACGGTGGGTTCGAGACCGGATTCGGTGCCGACTCCGACTCGACGGCACTCACCATCGTGGCGCTCGTGGCCGGAGGGGTATCTCCTTCGAGCGACCCAATCCAGAATGCGCTCGGCTTTCTGGCTTCACTCCGCAACGACGATGGTGGCTTCACATCGTTCGCGCCCGGCGATCCGTCGAGTCCCAACTCGACCGGACTCGTGATCCTCGGTGTGACCGCAGCAGGCTACGACGTGAACGAAGCCTGCTGGTCCGGCGTCGCCGAGAGCGACTACGTGTCGCCCGACCAGTACCTCCGCAGTACGCAAGCGGCCGATGGCAGTTGGTCAGGTTTCTCACCGGTGTTCGCCAGTGCTCAGGCGGTTCAGGGTCTTCTCCGTTCCTACCTCCCGTCCGTGGTCGGACCCGCGATTCCGTGCGAACTCACCGTCGGCGACCCCGGACCTCCCGGCGGCCCTGACAATCCCGCCGATGATCCACCGACCGGTGATCCGGGCGAGGCGCAGGTCGGTGGCGACACGGAGGTGCCCGCCACACCTGCAACGCTTCCCGCGACCGGTCTCGGTCCGGTCACGACGGTCGGCCTCATGGCCGCTGCGCTGCTCATCCTCCTCGGAACCGTCACCGTTCTCACATCACGGCGCGTCCGGATCTAGCTGTGCGGCGCCTGATCCTCGTGGTCGCCGTTGCCGGGCTTCTCGTCGCCGGTGTCCTCGCATCGCCGGAGTCGCCCGAGCGTGGGGTGCTCGATTCCGCCGGATTGCGCCTCGATGCTGCCGCGGCGGCAGGGTCGAACAGGGCAGGTGTGATCATCGACGACGGCAGCTCGGTGCGCCGCGTGTGTATACGTTTCAACGGGACGCTCACCGGTGTGGAGGCGCTGCAGCGCGCCGCGAGTGCCACCGTGGCACCGTTCGGTGGTCTCGGCGTCGCCGTCTGCGGGATCAACGGAGTCGGGTGTCCCGGAGACAACTCCTGTCTGACATGCCAGCAGCCGAAGTTCTGGTCCTACTCACGAGCGACGTCGGGATCGACGTCGTTCAGCGTCGCGTCAAGCGGCGCATCGGGATCCACGGTGCGCAACGGCGACGTCGAGGGATGGCGTTGGGGCGGAGGAAAGCCCGCCCACGTGTCGGCGGCGAAGATCTGCGGTGAGGCCGCGGCGCCACCCCCGGTGTCTGCCTCACCCCCACCTCTGTCGAACGGCGGAAACGGTGGGGGCGGGGGAGGCGGTCCCGCGCAAGAGGCACCGGGATCCGGAGGTGGCTCCGGAACCGGCTCGACGACCGGGGGGTCGGCGTCCACGGGTCCGGCCGTTCAGGGCGAGCAGGCCACGACCGACAAGGATGCCGAGACGGCGGAACGTTCCGAGTCGGCCGACGCGACCACGACGACGGCCGAGGACGAGTCGCCTGATGACGACACCTCGACCGGCGGAGACGACGACGGTTCCGAGGACGCGCTGGCAGGTTCGGGGGCCACGGCGTCCGACACGTCGTCACCAGGCTCCGTGGTCGGTCTCCTGGTTCTCGGCGCCGTCCTCGTCGGTGCCGCGGTGGCATTCGTCCTGCTGAGACGTCGCTCCCGCGCATAGCGGGCTGCAATGGGACCCGAAACGAGGATCAGCAGCGCAGGTATCCTGCGCTGCCCGAGTTGAGGCAATGGGACCCGAAACGAGGATCAGCAGCGCAGGTATCCTGCGCTGCCCGGCAGCGAGGACTTGAGTGGACTCTGACTTTCCTCCCATCGGCGACTACGCCTTCATTAGCGACTGTCGGTCGCTCGCCCTCGTGTCCCTCGACGGCTCGGTCGAATGGGCGTGCTTCGGGCGCTTCGACTCGGATCCCGTGTTCTCGCGGATCCTCGACCGTGACAAGGGCGGCCACTTCCGCATTGCCCCGACCGCTCCGTACCGGGTCGAGCGCCGCTACGTCGGCGACACGAACGTTCTCGAGACCCGCTTTCGGACCGACGCCGGGTCCGTCACCGTCACCGACGTCCTCCCGCTGCGAACGCACCCCGACCGACCTCACCGGATAGCCCCCAGCGACCCGGCGGATCTCCTGATCAGAGTCGTGACGTGTGAGGACGGCCCCGTCGAGGTGGAGCTCACCTGCGCTCCACGGTTCGACTACGGGTTGACCACACCGGCAGCCCACCTGGAGTCCGACGATCTCGCCGTCATGATGGGAGCGGCGCACGCCACGGTGCTCCAGAGCGACATCGCTCCGCTCCAGGCCGATGGCTCGGGACGAGTCACGGCCCGCACGACCCTCGAGCCCGGGACCGCGGCCCACGTCGCCTTCACGTCGTACGACGCGGCAGAGCTCGACACCGCAGATCTCGACGCGGCGCGCATCCCGAACCCGGATCTCGACGCGATGGTCGCCGAAACGCTCGACTTCTGGAACGCCTGGTCGGCGCGGTGCGCCTACGAGGGGCCCCACCGCGACGACGTCATCCGTTCCGCGCTGGTACTCAAGGGTCTCACCAACGCCTCGACGGGTGCCGTCATCGCCGCCGCCACGACGTCGTTGCCCGAGGAGATCGGCGGCGTGCGCAACTGGGACTACCGCTTCACCTGGCTGCGCGACTCGGTCGGCCTGCTCGTCGCCCTGGTGCGGCTGGGCTACTTCGAAGAGGCCGAGGACTTCGGTCAGTGGGTCCGACGCACCACCGCCGGACGTGCCGACGAACTCCAGATCATGTACGGGATCGGTGGAGAACGGCTGCTCCACGAGGTGACGCTCGATCACCTCTCCGGATACCGCGGTTCACAGCCCGCGCGTGTGGGGAACGGGGCGTGGGACCAGTTCCAACTGGACACGTTCGGCGAGGTCGTGGCCGCGACGTGGTTCGTGACCCTCAACCGACTCGCCCGCGAGCTTCCCGTCGAGACAGATGCCGCGGGAGCCGCCATGGTGCGCGACGTCGTCGACGAGGTCGTACGACGGTGGGACGAACCCGACGAGGGGATCTGGGAGGTTCGGGGAGGCCGGCAGCACTTCACGTTCTCGAAGCTGATGGCGTGGGTGGCCCTCCAGCGCGGTATCGAGCTGGCCGAGTTGCTTCCCGACCCCGACCGCGAACGCCTGGCTCACTACGCCGAGGTACGCGACGAGATCCGGCGTCGGATCGAGACCGAGGCTGTCGACCCGGAGACCGGGGCGTTCACACAGGCCCTGGGCTCGCGTGAACTCGACGCCTCGACCCTCCAGGTCCCGCTTCAGGGCTTCGTCGCCTTCGACGACCCACGTGTCCTCGCCACGATCGACGAGATCGACGAACACCTCACTCACAACGGACTCACCTTCCGCTACCTCTCCGAGGGCGACGGCCTCGCCGGGGGAGAAGGAGCTTTTGTCATCTGCACGTTCTGGCTGATCGCCGCGATGGCGCGCAGCGGACAGGTCGAGCGTGCCGAGCAACGATTCGCCCAGGTGGTCGAGCACTGCAACGACGTCGGACTGCTGGCCGAGGAGATCGATCCCGTGACCGGCGAGCATCTCGGCAATTTCCCTCAGGCGTTCAGTCACATGGGGCTGATCCTCGCGGCGCTGGCGATCACCCAGACCGGTGACGAGCGCTCCACCGGCGCCTGACAGCTTCGGAGATCGACCCGCCCGAGCATCGCATGGGGCAGGATGACGCTCTCACATGGACAGCAATGAAGTACTCGTCGCGCTCGCCGCGATCGTGGTGCTCGGCGTGGGCGCGCAGTGGGTCGCGCGCCAGCTGCGGATGCCCTCGATCGTTCTGCTCCTGATCGCCGGGATCATCGCAGGGCCGGTCACAGGCCTGATCGACCCCGACGAACTGTTCGGTGAGAGCCTTTTCCCCGGAATCTCGCTCGCTGTCGGATTGCTCCTCTTCGACGCCGGTCTCGGGCTGCGGGTCGAGGATCTCGACCGGAGCGTCCGTCGGCCGGTTATCCGCCTCGTCAGTGTCGGTGTCCTCATCACGGGTCTGCTGACGGCGCTCAGCGCATTTCTGATCTTTGATCTCTCGTGGGACTTCGCGCTGCTACTCGGCGCGATTCTCGTGGTATCCGGCCCGACGGTGGTCGGCCCGATCCTCAGCCTTGTCAGGCCCCGTGAGCCCGCGGCGTCGATGCTGACCTGGGAGGGGACGTTCGTCGACCCGATCGGTGCGGCGCTCGGGATCGTCGTTCTGAACGTCTTCGTTCTCGACTCCGCCAGCCCGTTCCGCCAGGGCCCCGACACCATCGGAACGGGAATCCTCGTCGGCCTCGCCGCGGCGGCTCTGCTGGTCGCGGCGCTGCGCTGGTTCCTGGTGCCCGACGACCTCGAGGTCGTCGTGGCCGTCCTGTTCGCCGTCGGGGCCTTCGCCGTGGCTGACACGCTGCAGTCCGAGGCCGGGCTCATGGCCTGCACCGTGCTCGGCGTGGCGCTCGCAAACCAGCCGTGGGTGCCCGTGAAAGGCATCTCGTTCTTCCATCGCTCGCTCGGCGCCCTCATCATCGGCACTCTCTTCATCGTTCTCGCGGCACGGATCGACCTCGGCGACCTGGGTGACGTGGTCTGGCAATCAGCGATTCTCGTCGGTGTCCTGGTGCTCGTGATCAGGCCGATCGCCGCCTTGGCAGCCACGGCGTTCAGCACCGTTCCTCGTCGTGACAGGGGCATGGTGGCGTGGATGGCACCGCGAGGAATCGTCGCGGCGGCCACCTCCGCACTGTTCGCCCTCCAGATCGAGAGCAACGGCGAGAATTTCGACCAACTGGTCCCGATCACGTTCGCCGTCATCATCGGTACGGCCGTGATCTACGGGCTGACCGGACTACCGATGGCCAAGCTCCTCGGTGTGGCCAAGGGCAAGCCACGGGGAATCGTGCTCGTGGGTCGACGTCCGTGGCTGCTCGCGCTGGCCGACGAGATCTCGGCCGCGGGGGCGGACGTTCTCGTGGTCGCGACCGGCGCGTACGATCTGGCGGGATCCGCCAGGCCCTACCGTCTCTACACCGGAGCATTGTCCGACGCCGATCTTGCTCCCGTGCTCGACGGAATGTCGCATGCGCTGATCGCCTCCGACAACGACGAGCACAATCTGATCGCCACCCGGATCTGCGTCGAGGTGATCGGACGCTCTGGGGTGTTCGTACTCCCGAAATCGAGTGGCACTCAGAACGAGGCGCGGACCCCTTTCGGTGTCTTGAGCTCGCAGACGCACCTCGAGAGGCAGCTTGCCCGCGGCGCACGTTTCACGACCGTCGACGAAGCCGGGTCGGTGGTATCACCCGACGGAGGTCACCTGGGGACTGTGCTGGTTGCCGCCGACGGCTCTGTGCGTCTCGATCCCTCCGTACGGCCTTTGCGGGAAGGCGAATCGATGGTCACTCTCGAAGGATTCGAGCCGGAGGAGCCCCACGAGCAGTCCGAAGAACTCCCCACGTAGGCTGCCGACATGCCACTCCAGGACGGGATCGTCGGTCCCATCCCCGACGGAGCCGACCCCGAGGAGTACGACAAGCTCCGTCGTCGTGTGCTCTGGACGATGCCCTACGGCCTGTACGTTCTCGGAAGCCGCGACGGTGAGCGGCGCAACGGGATGGCGATCAACTTCGTCACGCAGATGAGCTTCACGCCGAAGTTGATCGGTGTGGGGATCGAGAAGGACGCCTTCACCCACGAGCTCGTCACCGCCGGGCGCGTGTTTTCCGTGAACCTCATCGCTCGCGAAGACCGCGCCATCATCCGTAAGTTCTCCAAGCCTGTCGACGTGGACGCTGAGGCTTCGACACTCAACGGATTCCCGTTCCATGACGGGTTCACGGGAGCGCCGATCCTTGATCAGGCCGTCGCGTACGTCGACTGCGAGGTCCGCGACACCCTGGATGCCGGGGAGCACACCTTCTTCGCCGGAGAGGTGGTCGACACTGGATTCCAGCGGGACGAGGACACCGAGATCCTGCGCATGGAGGACACGCGCCTCAACTACGGCGGCTGAGCGCCGCCATCCACCACGCACAGCAGTCGGTGTGCCACGATGCCCACACTGGGATCCAGGAGGTTGCACCATGCCGGTTGAACGCTATCCCGCGCGTTTCGAGCTCGACGCGCCGCTAGAGGTCGCCAACTGGCGACCTCTGGTCCACTGGTTGCTCGCCATTCCCCACATCATCGTGCTCTGGGCACTGGGGATCGTCAGCGGAGTCGTCGCGTTCCTGTCGTTCTTCGCGGTGCTGTTCACCGAGCGCGTGCCCGACGGGTTCGTTCGGACCCAGGCCATGGTCATGCGCTACCAACTCCGGGTTTCCACCTACATCTTCTTCATGCGGGAGGAATACCCGCCGTTCTCGTTCTCCACGGTGACCGCCGACGACGGCATCGACCAGGCCGTTGTCTCCGTCGACGAGCCGGGTGATCTCAACCGCTGGCTGCCATTGATCAAGTGGCTGCTTGTCATACCGCACCTGATCGTCCTCTTCTTCTTGAGCATCGCCGCAGCGTTCGTCCACTTCATCACGTTCTTCGCCGTCCTGTTCACGGGTAAGTATCCCGAGGGAATGCGAAACTTCGTCGTCGGCTTCTTCCGATGGGGACTCTGCGGGTGAACTTGTACTGGATGTTCCTCACCGACGAGTACCCGCCGTTCTCGCTGGAGCAGAGCCCACCGCTCGGTGGCGCGGCTCCCGGATCCGCTGCACCGCCACCGCCGCCACCACCACCGGTGGGCTGATCGGAGCGGCTCAGGTGCGCAGGTCCTCGTACTTGCGGACCTCACGTCGGGCGATCTGGTCGAGGTGAACCTCGTCGGGACCGTCCACGAAGTGCAGCGTGCGCGCGTGGGCGTACATGGCGGCCAGCGGCCAGTCGCCGGTCACGCCCGCTCCGCCGAACACCTGGATGGCGGCATCGGTCGCGCGGGTGGCGACGCGCGCAGCCGCCACCTTGATCGCCGAGATCTCGAAGCGGGCCGCCTTCTTGCCGGCCGTGTCCATCAGCCAGGCCGCCTTGAGCACGAGCAGGCGGACCTGTTCGATCTCCAGTCGGATGTTGGCGATCGTGTCGCGCACCACACCCTGGTCGGCCAGTGGTTTGCCGAAGGCGACACGCTGCTGAGCCCGTTCGCACATGAGCTCGAGTGCGTACTCGGCCAGACCGACGGCACGCATGCAGTGGTGGATACGGCCCGGACCGAGGCGGGCCTGCGCGATCGCGAAGCCCCCGCCCTCCTCGCCGAGAAGATTCGTGGCGGGGACGCGCACGTTCTCGAAGACCGTTTCTCCGTGACCTGGCCCCTCGTCGTGGCCGAACACCGTGAGCCCACGCGTGACCTCGAAACCCGGAGTTCCGAACGGGACGAGGATCATCGACTGACGGTGGTATCTGTCGGCGTCGGGATTCGACACGCCCATGACGATGGCGACCGCGCAGCGAGGTGAGAGAGCACCGGTCGTGAACCACTTGTGGGCGTTGATCACGTACTCGTCGCCGTCACGCTCGATCCGGCTCTCGAGGTTCGTGGCGTCGGAACTGGCGACCCACGGTTCGGTCATGGCGAAGGCGGAACGGATCTCGCCTTCGAGTAGGGGGTGCAGCCAGCGTTCCTGCTGGTCGGCGGTACCGAACTCGGCCAGGATCTCCATGTTGCCGGTGTCGGGCGCCGCGCAGTTCGTCGCCTCGCCCAGGAGAAGGTGGCGACCCATGACCTCACACAGCGGCGCGTAGTCCAGGTTGGACAGGCCCGGACCGAAGCGGTCATCGGGCAGGAACAGGTTCCACAGGCCCCGCTGCTTCGCCTCGGCCTTGAGCTCCTCCATCACCGGCGGGTGGAAACGGATGTCGCCCGACTCGCGACGTTGGCTCTCGTAGACCGTTTCGGCCGGC
Source organism: uncultured Actinomycetes bacterium (assembly GCA_963704035.1). Taxonomy (GTDB): domain Bacteria; phylum Actinomycetota; class Acidimicrobiia; order IMCC26256; family JAOSJL01; genus JAOSJL01. The sequence continues at coordinate 1,696,939 of CAVPGR010000004.1, forward strand.
GAAACCCGTTCCTCGACGAAGTCGAGAAGTCTCGTACGGAGTTCTTCGGATCGGGGGCTCGGTGCGAAGTCCACGACGGATTCTCCTCGTAACGGCGGGGGCGGCTGTGCGGGCGAACGGTGTGGGGCGGGCGCAGGCTACCCCTCGTCGGTGGGTTCGCCGCTCGGGCTCCAGGCGACGTCGGGATCGACCCCGGCCTTGACGGGCGGGAGCGCAGTGCCGTGCGTGTCCGTCCATCCCACGACCTGGATGCAGGCCACGTACACCACGACGCGCCCGAAGAGCAGGAACCACACGAGGAGAGCGAACACGACTCCCATCGAGCCGTACAGGGCTGAGGAGCGGGCCACGAGCGCGGGAACGACCCGGGTGCCCACGAGCTTCAGGACCGCGAGGGCGAGCGCCCCGAGGGCCGATCCCAGGACCAGGCTCCGCCACGGTATGACCCGGTTGGGAATGATCCGTGAGGTCCACATCAGGAGCGCGAAATCGAGCATCGTGGCCACGATCACGGCCACGATGCCCAGTTCCCAGGGGAGCGAGGCGGTGAGGGCCACGGCGGTGATCGAGAGCGCGGTGATGACCCCGGCGCCCACGAGCCATCCCGCGCCGACGGCGCGGTCGATGAGCCCGCGGCCCGGGACACCCCAGGCGGAGTTGAACGTGAGGTCGATGCCGATCACGAGACCGAGCCCCGCCCAGACGAGTCCGAGCAGACCGACGACCGTGGCCGTGACCCGGCTCCGCTGCGCCGCCTCGACAGCGTCGGTGATCGACTCGGCGGCGGTTCCGGTCACACCGAGGTTCTCCACGACCCTCTCCGTGAAGTCGGTGATCCCCACGGCGAGGTAGCCGAGGATCGCTGTGGCCAGGACGAGGAGGGGAAACAGGGCGAGGAACGATCGCAGCGTGATCGCAGCCGCCAGGCCGCTCCCGTTGATCTCGCTGAACCTCTTCTGGACGCCGAGCGCCCAGGCGACCGGCCGGGAATCTCGCAGGCGCGTCGACGTCAGGCGCGTCATGGTCGGGCATCGTAGGCGTCTGATCCGAGGGGATTCGCCGCGGTGGGAGCGAACGGCTAGACCGGCGGATCGTGAACGCAGGTGCCGCAGCCTTCCTCGCCGTCGCCGGCGTGTTCGCGGTGGTCGACTGGTTCGCCGTCGCCCGGTCCTCCAAGCCGACGGAATACGTCGCCAAGCCGGCCACGTTGGTGGCGCTCATCGTGACTGCGGTGCTCCTCGATCCCGTGAGCGACACCCAGCGTGCCTGGTTCGTGGCCGCCCTGGTCTTCTCGCTCGGCGGTGACGTGTTTCTGATGCTTCCCCGCGATCTGTTCGTGGCGGGGCTGGCGTCGTTCCTCGTCGGGCATCTCGCCTACATCGTCGGCATCAACGTCTTGGGAGGTGACGCCCTCGACGTGATCGTCGCGTCGATCGTGGTGGTGGCGGTGGCTGCGCCGCTGGCAGTGCGGATCGTGCGTGCGGTGATGGCGACCGACCACAGGCTCGTCGGTCCCGTGGTCGTCTATGTCCTGGCGATCACCGCCATGGTCGTGAGCGCCCTCGCGGCCGGTGTGGCGTGGATGATCGTCGGCGCGATCCTCTTCTACGCCAGCGATGCTCTCATCGCCTGGAACCGTTTCGTCCGGCCGACTCCGTGGATGCCGGTGGCGATCATCGTCACGTACCACCTCGGTCAGGCAGGATTGACCCTCGGTCTGCTGGGCTGAGCGCCGATCAACGAAGCAGCCGAGCCAGAGAAGACAAGGAGTCACCGTGCGCAGCGACGCGTCCACCATGGTCGAGCAGCGAATCGCCCGTGCCGTCGAGGCCACGGGGCTCGACGATCTCGGGACCGACTCGTGGAGACCCGGGCTCGAGAACCTCCTCGACGCCCTCGACACTCAAGGCCACCTGTCGGAGGGCGGCTGGACCGTTCTCGACGGCTACATCCAGGAGCGCCTCTGCAATCGGCTGCGGCTGGTCGGCTGGACACTCGAGAACCCCGACGTCCGACGCGAGCTCGTCGAAGCACCGGTGTTCGTGGTCGGGATGTCGCGTACGGGCACGACGCTGCTTCACAACCTGTTGGCCGCCGACCCGGGCGCCCGGAGCCTCCTCAAGTGGGAGGCGCTCGATTCGATCCCGCCTCCCGACGGCGGGCAGCTCGACGACGATCCGCGGGTTGGCCCGTCGATCGCGTCGACCGAGGCGATGTACGACGGCGCGCCCGAGTTGCGCGCGATGCACTACGAGGCGGGCGACGGACCGACCGAGTGCGGGATGCTGCTCGGCCAGGACTTCCGCTGCGTCGATGTGGCGGGTATGGCCCACATCCCCGCGTACACCGACTGGTTGTTCGCCGCCGATGCCGCTCCGGCGTACCGGTACCACCGGCTCGCCCTCCAGGTCCTCGGGTGGGCCGCGCCGGGCAACTGGACCCTGAAGGCGCCGTACCATCTGATGGCTCTCGACGCGTTGGCCGACGAGTATCCCGATGCCTCGATCGTGGTGACACACCGGGATCCGACCGAGGCGGTCGCGTCGACCTGCAAGCTCGTGTCTCTGGGAACGTCCTCCCTGGGCGAGGCGGACCCGCTCGCCGTCGCCCGCCAGTGGCTCGAGCTCCTGGGAGCCATGACCGACCGGTTGGTCGACTTCGATGCGCGCCGCGGCGACCGTGTGCTGCACGTACGGTACTCCGACCTCGTCGCCGAACCTCTGGCCGCCATCGACGGGATCTACCGGCATTCGGAGCGAGCGTTCACCGACGCGGCCGACATCGCGATGCGCGCCTACCTCGACGACAACCCTCAGGGCAAGCACGGCCGCGTCGAGTACTCCCTCGAGGAGTTCGGGCTCAGCGCCGGCGAGGTCGACGAACGGTTCTCCGCCTACCGGGAGCGCTTCGGCATCTGAACCCGAACCTATGGCGCGAGACTCGGTGCGTGGAGATTCCTCGTGGCTTGTGGTCGTACCTGGGAACATTCGAGGCCGGCCGCGCGTGGTTGGAGGGTCTGCCGGCTCTGGTGGCCGAGCTCGCCGACATCTGGGATCTCGAGGTCGGCGACCCGTTCGAGGGATCGAACGTGTCGTGGGTGGCGCCGGCTCTACGTGACGGTGATCAGGTCGTCCTCAAGGTGCAGTGGCCGCATGACGAGTGCGAGCAGGAAGCAGCGGCGCTGCGCACGTGGGCGGGTGACGGTGCCGTGCAGCTCATCGCCCACGACCCTGACCGCCATGCCCTGCTGCTCGAACGCTGCCTGCCGGGCACCCACCTGGCCAACGACGGAGGGTCAGACGCACTCGCCGTCATGATCGACCTGCTCCCGCGTCTCTGGAAGACGGTCGGACCTCATTTTGGATCTCTCGTCCACCGGTCGTTCCTCTGGAGCATGCTCATGGTCGATCGCTGGAATGGAGCGGATCGTCCGTGCGAACGACGCCTCGTCGACGCTGCCTTGTCGTATCTCGACGAGCTCCCGGAGAGCCAGGGCGAGCAGGTTCTCGTGAATCAGGACCTGCACGGCGACAACGTTCTCGCGGCTCAGCGAACTCCGTGGCTGGTGATCGACCCGAAACCGCTCGTGGGAGAGCGCGAGTTCGCCGTCGCACCTGTCGTGCGCAGCTTCGAGTTCGGCCACTCGCCGGGAGACGTCGTCGGTCGCCTCGACCGGCTCTGTGGAGAGCTGGAACTCGACAGGGAACGCGCTCGCGGCTGGACGATCGCCCAGACCATGGCATGGAGCTTCGACTCGTCCTATCGATCTCAGCACTACGACACCGTCCGGTGGCTCCTCGACGCGTAAGAAGCAGCCAGTGGTGTCGGAGTACGAACCCTCGGTGTCGATGACCTTGCGTTCGGAAGTGTCGGAGAATCCAGGCAGAATGCCGAGATGGGATCCGCGCCACAGCTGGAGTTTGCCGGGCACTCTGCATTGCCTCGCGAACACTGGCGCAGCATCGTGTTGTTCGGGAGGAATGTCGCGTCATACAAGTTCGCGCTCGCGAAGTCTCTCCTCGAGCTGGGCAATGGCGACCAGGAGCTGATTCCGCTCGAGGATCTGGCGGTCCCCTTCGCCGGACATATCTGCGAGCACCTCAAGAGCGTCGACCGGCAAGGGACATTCAGTCACAGCAGGTTCCTGGACGCATGCCGCTTCTTCAATGCGGGATCTATCAGTGCCGACGAGCTTCGCGACGCGGCCACGCTGATGGGATTCGTCAACGTCATTGACGCCTTCCACGTTGTCGGCGCCGAACAAGTGCCCGCTCGCTTCTTCCTCGACGAGCGCGCGACGACCGGAGGGATTCGTGTAACCGACAACTTGTTTGAGCTAGCGGCTGGAGTGGACACCGCAGACCTTCTCGGCGAGATACAGGCGCGATGGTGCCTTGTCGAGGAAGCCTGGGATGCCCGAGCTGACGGCAGGCAGACCACGGTGCTCTACGACGCCCCACGTGAACTGTTGGTTCCAGCGCTCCTCGGGAAGCGCCGCTCCATCACCGAGATCCGTCCTGCGCTGAACGGATATCAGAAGGGCCATTGCTTCTATTGTTTCCGCCCGATCAGTTTCGCGATGCCGAATCCCGACACCGCTGCGGACGTGGACCACTTCTTCCCGCATTCGCTGATGGCCCGCGGCTTCGGCGTAGATCTCGACGCACCGTGGAACCTTGTTCTGGCCTGTACAGGATGCAATCGTGGGCCTGCCGGGAAGTCAGCCGCCCTGGCGGATCACCGGTATGTCGCTCGGCTGGAACGCCGCAATGAATACCTGATCGCCTCGCATCACCCGCTGAAGGATTCTCTGATCCAAACCACCGGAACGAGCCCCAGCGATCGGCACCGGTTCCTCGTCACTGTCGGCAACGACGCGTCGGTTCTTGCCGACTCAGCCGGATGGACCGCACCCGAGGAAGGCGAACCGCTCTTCTGATGGAATCTTGCCCGTTCTGCACCCGAGTCGAGTCAGGCGACTATCGCTGGTCCAACGAGCATGCCGTGGCGTTCGATGATGCGTTCCCCGTCGGGCCTGGTCATACCCTCGTAGTTCCTCGGCATCACGAAGCCGAGCTGTTCCACCTGGAGCCCGAAGTCCGAGCAACCGTGTGGAGGTTGGTCGACGACGTGAGTCGAGATCTCCTTGAGGACCTTGCAGCGGATGGGTTGAACGTGGGGCTCAACGAAGGCGTATCGGCTGGACGGACCGTGGCCCACGCTCACGTGCACGTCATTCCTCGATTCTCGGGAGACGTTGCGAACCCACGCGGCGGGATTCGCTGGGTGCTTCCCGATCATGCTGACTACTGGTCTCAGCGCAACGCGTAGCGACGCGCTGCAAGGACGTTGATCCAGCTATGTCCGGTAGCGGCGGAGGCCGGCGGCGCGGCGACGTTTGAGGATGCCAGCTCGTTCGTCGGCAGTCACCCGCGGAGTGTCGTCGGGAAGTGCGGCGTCGAGGTCCGCGATCGCGCCACGGTTCGCAGCGTCGGTTCGGGCACCGGTGATTCGGGGTCGAGGAACCGGCAGAAGAGGCCGCCCTTCTCGAAACCGCACGGGTCGAGCCAGTTGGCCACGCCGGGATCGTCGTGGGTGATCACGAGGCGCAGAACTCCGTCGGTGTCGACGCGCGCCTGGGTGTGGTTGAGATGGCTCTGACGACCGTGGTACTCGAGTGCGGCGTTGAACCAGCTCATCAGCGCGACACTCCAGTAGCGACACGGCGGCACGGCGACGTCGAGGATCACCGCCTCGTCGGGCGAACATCGGAACGCACCCACGCCGTAGACGAGCCCGTGCATCGCGGTGGCGTTCTCGTCGGGCTCCACGAAGATGGTGAGCTCGTTGGGACGTTGCGCGAGCGCCTGCATCCAGTCGTCCCAGAACGCCAGGCCGGCGGTCATCCACGTCGTCAGACGGTCCAGACGCGCCGTCGTGGTAGCCGGATCGAGCTGCGGTGTCGGGAATTCGGCGCCGACGCGTTCGATGGTGAGGTCGGCCGGCTCCTCCGACGCCCAGTCGCCGAAATACTGGCGCACGAGCAGGAACGACGCGTCGCCGGTGCTGTCGAGCGCGTTCGTTCCCGACTCACCAGGCCCCACGGTCACGGTGAACGATCCCTCATCGTCACAGGCCAGTGTGTCGTCGGACAGCGACGACAGCGCATGCCATTCGCCCGGGTCGCCACTCGCGAAGTGTCCGGTGTTCACCTGGAGCTCGATGGCTGTCGCCGTTCCCCGCCGGCCCGTGACGGTGTAGGTCCGCCCGGGGGCCAGGGGCGCGTAGTGGTACAGGCAGTCGGGATTGTCGAGGCCCCACCGGGCGTCGGGGGCGATCATGCGGACGAAGCTGGGGTCGTCGGGATCGGCGTGCGTCACGCACTGGGCGATCCCCGCGCTCAGGTACTCCGCCAGGTACTGGAGGGCTGCGGCGCGCCGGTTTTCATCGCCGGGAGCACGGTCGCCGGAAGCACTGTCGCCGGAAGCGTCGTCGGCGAGCAGGCGCTCGCCGGCGGCTCGGACCGAATCGCTGAAACGCGCCCACGCGCGCCGTGCGGAGCTGTCTGGAGGGGTCAGAGGACCGCGAGCGACTCGGGGTGCTCGTCGCCCGAATGCCGGTAGGCGACGAGCTGTTCGATGGACACGATCGCGATCTTGTGCTTGTCGGCGAAGTCGGCGAGCCACCCCAGCCGCGCGGGTTCACCATCCTCGGTGAGTACTTCGCAGATGGCGGCGACCGGTGCGAGCCGCGCGAGCCGCGCGAGATCGACGGCCGCTTCGGTGTGGCCCGGGCGTTCGAGGACACCGCCGTTGCGCGCGCGCAAGGGGAAGACGTGACCGGGTCGGTGAAAGTCGTCGGCCATGGTGTCGGGGTGCGCCGCCTTGCGGATGGTCGTCGAGCGGTCCTCGGCCGAGATGCCGCTCCCGGTCGACGCGTGGTCGATCGTGACACAGAACGCGGTGTCCTGATCGCACGTGTTGTCGTCGACCATCGGCGCGATTCCGATCCGGTCGAGGTGTTCACTGGTCGCCGGCATGCACACGAGACCCTTGCCCCAGGTGATCATGAAGTTGATCGCCTCGGGGGTCACCCAGTCGGCCGCCATCGTGAGGTCACCCTCGTTCTCGCGGTCTTCGTCGTCGACCACGAGGACGATCTCACCTCGACGAATTCTGCGTACCGCGTCTTCAACGGTCGTGAAGCTCACGCCGTCACCTCGCTTCCTGTCCGACCCTCGCGTCCGACCTCGGGGCGTCGCTATCGTGCGACGCCGGCAACTCGACCACCATTCGACATCCCCGGGGCTCGCGGGCCTCGGGGTGGATCCGTCCCCCGTGCAGATCCACGATCCACTGCGCGATCGCCAAGCCGAGCCCGGCGCCACCGTCACTCGACGCGCGGGCGGCGTCGGCACGGTAGAACCGTTCGAACACCCTCCCACGTTCCGCTTCGGGGATGCCGGGACCTTCGTCGGCGACTTCGATGACAACGGATTCGGGAGACCTGCGGGCGTTGACCTCGACGAGACCACCCTGGGGTGTGAAGCGCACGGCGTTCTCCAGAAGATTGGCGACCACCTGGTGGATCCGCTCCGGATCACCGTCGGCCGCCAGCCCTGCGCTCTCGACGCGTACGGCGACCTCGGTGTCGGGAGCGTGGAGCTCCGACTCGCGAGCCGCCTGTTCGAGCATGGGACCCACGGCGAACTCGCGTCGCTCGAGGGGTACGGCCCCTGATTCCAGGCGGGACAGGTCGAGGAGCTGCGTGACGAGGCGTCCGAGGCGCTCGACCTGATGCAGCATCACCGTGAGCGTCTCGGCATCGGCCGGCTCCACGCCGTCGACGAGGTTTTCGAGCTTCGCCTGCAACGCGGTGATCGGCGTGCGCAGCTCGTGGGAGACATTCGCCACGATCTCACGCCGGACCCGGTCGTTCTCTGCGAGCTCGTCGGCCATCCGGTTGAAGGCGTCGGCCAGGCGGCCGATCTCGTCGGCAGACGTGACACGTACCCGGCGCGAGTAGTCGTGGCGCGCCATCGCCTCCGATGCTTCGGCCATTTCCCGCAGCGGCGCGGTCATTCCCCGGGTCAGGACCCAGACCACCGCGAGCGCCAGCGATCCGGCGAGGATTCCGCTCACCGACGGCCACAACCCCGTCCTCACACCGGCCCAGAACACGACCACGGTCGTACCGACCGCGGCGAGGATCACGGCGCCGAGGCGCATCTTGAAATAGGGGATCTGGTCGAGTGGCCTCATGCCGGGGCGCTCTCGTCGGCCTCGTCAGAATCCTCGGTGGCGAGTGCGTAGCCCACACCGTGCACGGTGCGCACGACGTCGGCGCCGACCTTGCTGCGCAGCGCGCGCACGTGCGAGTCGACGGTGCGTTCACCGGTTCCTTCCGGATACCCCCACACTTCGGAGAGCAGTTCCTGGCGGGTGAACACCCGCTCGGGTCGCGCGGCGAGCGCGGCGAGGAGGTCGAACTCCGTGGGTGTCAGATGGATCTCGTGGCCGTCGCTCTGTACCCGGCGGGACTCGCGGTCTATGTCGAGCGCACCGATCACGATCCGGGCGGGAGGCTCGGCGCCACCACGCTCGACGCGCCGCAGGATCGCTCCCACGCGCGCCACGAGCTCACGCGCGCTGAACGGTTTGGTGACGTAGTCGTCGGCACCCACGCCCAGTCCGACGATCTTGTCGGTCTCGGAGTCCTTGGCCGTCAGCATGAGAACGGGTACGGGGCGACGCTGCTGGATCCGGCGGCACACCTCGAGACCGTCGAATCCGGGGAGCATCAGGTCGAGAACGACGAGGTCTGGCTCCAGGGCCTCGCAGCGCGCCACGCCCGACGGTCCGTCATGGGCGACCTCGGCCCGGTAGCCCTCGCTGCGGAGTCTGGCGGCCACCGCGGAGGCGATGGACGTCTCGTCCTCGACGACGAGAACGGTTGCCGACTTGGGTGGAGCGGTCACAGGCACCCCACCAGCATAAGGAAGGCTCTGTGTGGGAGACCCGCCGGAGATGTGCGGATTTGGTGCACTTCTGTCCTTTCGCCGCTTGGGACACGCGAGGCGAGGACAAGCGGCGCAGGTATCCTGCGCCGCCCGAGACGAGCAAACGGGAACTGGCTAGGTTGCAGCCGTGGCCGGCCCGATCCTGAGCGGCGCGATCGCCTCGATGGAGGCGGCCGCGGTGCACGTCCAACCCAATCCCGAGGTGCTCGAACGCCTGAAGAGACCCGAGGCCGTGCTCCAGATGTGGATCCCGGTGCGGATGGACGACGGGACGCAACGGATATTCGAGGGGTACCGGGTCCGTCACACCGACATCCGCGGTCCGGGCAAGGGGGGAATCCGGTTTCATCCCCAGGTCGACCTCGACGAGATCGAGGCGCTCGCGTTCTGGATGACCTTCAAGTGTGCGGCGCTCGGGCTCCCGTTCGGCGGTGCCAAGGGCGGCGTCGTCGTCGACGCGAAACAGCTCTCGAATCTGGAGCTCGAGCGCCTGAGCCGTCAGTACATCGAGCACGTCGCCGACTTCATCGGGCCCGAAACCGACGTGCCTGCCCCCGACATCTACACGAACGAGCGCGTGATGGGCTGGATGATGGACGAGTACTCGAACATCCAACGCCAACGCGTCCCTGCCGTCGTCACCGGCAAGCCGGTCGAGCTCGGAGGCAGTCTGGGTCGCGACACGGCGACGGGGCGCGGCGCGTTCCTCTGCATCGAGGACCTCGCTGACACGCACGGGTGGAGTCGTCAGGGCACGACGGTCGCGGTGCAGGGATTCGGCAACGCCGGGCGATCGGTGGCCACACTGCTGCACGGGGCCGGATATCGCGTCGTGGCGGTCAGTGACTCCCAGGGTGGTATCCACGACCCCGGCGGTTTCGACGTCCCGAGTCTCGTGCGCTTCAAGGAGGAAACGCGTCGCATCGACGCCACGTACTGCGAGGGCACGGTCTGCGAAGCAATCCCTGCCGAGCGCGTCAGCAACGACGAACTTCTCGCGCTCGACGTCGATGTACTCGTTCCCGCGGCGATCGAAGGAGTGATCACCGCCGAGAACGCCTCACGGGTCAAAGCCCACACTGTCGTCGAGGTCGCCAACGGACCGGTCAACGCCGATGCCGACCCGATTCTCGAGGCCGCCGGCGTGACTGTCGTACCCGGAATCGTCGCCAACGCCGGAGGAGCCACCGTCAGCTACTTCGAATGGGTCCAGAACCGCACGGGCGACTACTGGACCCTCGATACGGTGAACAGCCGCTTGGCCGAGCGGATGCACCGCGAATTCGCGGCAGTGCACGAGGTGGCGGTTGACCTGTCGGTGAGCTTGCGTACGGCTGCATACGTCCACGCCCTTCGCCGGCTGTGCAGCGCGATCGAAGCCGGCGGGACCTCTTCCTACTTCGGCAACAACCGCTGAAGGGTTTCGTCTAGAGGGTTTCGTCGAGATCGACAACCGCGTCGGGGTCGATCGACAGGCGGATGCGATCTCCGGTAGACGGCGGAGTGTCGGCCACCGACGTGGTGAGCTTCCGTCCGTCGAGTGTCGAGACGCCGATGACGAAGTGGTCGCCTCGGAAACCGATGTGACGCACGATGCCGTGGATGGTCCCGTCGCGGTCGAGGCGCACGCCGCCGGGCCGGACGCCGACTCCGTCGGCGACGTCAGCCCAGCCCAGAAACCGGGCTACGAACACGTTGGCCGGTCGATGCCACACCTCCGGAGGTGTGCCGACCTGTTCGACGAGGCCCGCACGCATCACGACGACCCGGTCAGAAATCGTGCATGCCTCGTCCTGGTCGTGAGTGACGTAGATCGCTGCGATCCCGAGTTCCTTCAATATCCGTCGGAGGTCGGTCACCAGGCGTTCTCGCAGCGATCGGTCGAGAGACCCGAGCGGCTCGTCGAGCATGAGCAGTCGGGGGCGCGGGGCGAGCGCGCGCGCCAAGGCGACGCGTTGCTGTTCACCCCCCGACAGTGTCGCGATCGACCGCTCATCCAGCCCGGCCAGGCCCACGACCTCCATGACGTCGACCACGCGCGAACGTCGTTCATCGATCGGCATTCCCGCCATCCGGAGCCCGAACGACACGTTCTCGCCGACGTTGCGGTGGGGGAACAGGAGGTGGTCCTGGAACATGAGTCCGAACCCGCGCCGGTCGGGAGGAACTCCCGCGAGGTCGTCGCCGTCGGAGAGGACGTGCCCGGCGTCGGGAGCATCGAGGCCGGCCACGATCCGGAGCAGAGTCGTCTTGCCGCACCCACTCGGCCCGAGAACGCCGACAATCTCGCCATCGGAAACCGTGCCGTCGACGCCGCGTAGCGCGGCGACGTCACCGTAGGTGCGGTGGAGATTCTCGAACGTGAGCATCCGCTCCCCTCAGAACTCGCCGACAGTGCCGACACGCACTCTGTCGATGAGCATCACGACGGTGGCGGTGACAACGACGAGGATCGTGCTCATCGCCATGGCCTGACCGAAGTTCAGTGCGCCGGGTTGGCCCAGGAACCGGAAGATGGCGATCGGGATCGTGGGATAGTCGGGCCGGGCGATGAAAGCGGTGGCGCCGAACTCTCCCATGGAAATCGCGAAGGCGAACCCGGCTCCCACGGCGAGTGCGCGGCCGACGATCGGCAGGTCGACCTCCCGCCACGCCCGGATCGGCCCCGCTCCGAGCACGCCGGCCGCCTCGCGGAGCCGGGGATCGAGGGAGCGCAACACCGGTACGAGCACCCGCACGACGAACGGGGTGGCCACGAGCGCGTGGGCGATGGGGATCAGCCAGGGGGACGACCGCAGGTCGAGGGGCGGTTGGTCCAGTGCGATCAGGAATCCGAAGCCGAGAGTCACGGCGGAGGCACCCAGCGGCAGCATCACGAGAATGTCGAGTCCCCGGCGCGCCGCACCGGGTCGCACGACGAGAACGGCGATCATGACGGCCAGACCGACGGCGATGGTCGTCGCCACGCACGCGAACACGAGCGAGTTTCGGATCGCCTCCACGGGTGGGACGAACAAGGTGCTGCCCCGCGGATCAGAGGCGAGCTCGCGGTAGTAGCGCAAGCCGTAGCCCCCGGCGGTGGAGAACGAGCGCTGCACGAGCACCGCGATCGGAGCCCCGATCAGGACGACGACGAACGTGAGGTTCACGCCTATGAGCGTCCACGGACCGACTCCGCGAGGTTTGCGGGCCGTGTCTCCCGCGGCTCGCAGTGGATGATGGACCGAGCGCCGCTCCTGCGAGCGGCCGTAGACGATCAGAACGGCCGTGACGGCGAGGAGTTGGAGGATCGCGAGCGCCGCGGCGATCGGCAGGTTCAGGAACTGGGTCGTCTGCCGGTAGATCTCCACCTCGACCGTGGCGTGCGTCGGGCCACCGAGGAGCAGCACGACGCCGAACGACGTGAGCGTGAACAAGAACACGATCAGCGCAGCCGACGAGATGGCGGGACGCAGCAGCGGGAGCGTGATGCTGCGGAACGCCTGGAGGCGCGAGGCTCCCAGCACGCGGGCGGCGTCGACAGCCCGGGGATCCAGATGTGACCAGAATCCTCCGACCGTTCGGAGCACGACGGCGTAGTTGAAGAAGACGTGGGCGATGAAGATCGCCCAGACGGTGTCGACGAGGTCGACGGGTACGAGCCCACCCGGCCCGAGCAGCGCCAGGAAGGCCGACCCCACGACGACCGTGGGGAGGACGAACGCGACGGTCGTGGCCGCCCGGATGATGCCCTTGCCGGGGAAGATGTAGCGGGCGAACACGTAGGCGCCCGGCAGTCCCACGAGCAGCGTGAGTGCGGTCGAGACCGCCGCCTGCCACACGGTGAACCAGATCACGTGACGGAGTCCTGCATCGGACACGACGTCGGAGAAACTGCCGAAAACGTCCCCGTCTCCCCGCGTGAAACTCTCGACGACGATCGACGCCAGCGGGTACACGAAGAAGACCGCCAGGAACGCCAGCGGAGGCACGATCAGCGCGGCACCGACGGCGATGCGCCTCGCAGGCGATCTCTGCCCACCCCTCCCCGGGTGACCCGGCGGACCGGTCAGCGCAGCACCGTGTCGGTCCACGCCTGGATCCACTCGTCGCGATGAGCACCGATCTCGTTCGCGGGGATCTCGAAGGCGTCGGTCGGAAGCTCGGCGTTGTCGGCGAAGACCGGCGGGAGTTCCGCGTCGTCCCGGATGGGGAACACGAACATGCTGAGCGGGATGTCCTCCTGGAAGGGCTTCGACAGCATGAAGTCGATGAGCTCACCCGCCTCGTCGGGGTGACCGGTCCCGGCGAGGATGCCGGCGAACTCGATCTGACGGAAGCAGGAGCCGGCGACCACCCCTGTCGGCGCCTCCTCGAGAGCGCCCTCCGAGAGGAAGATCTCGGCCGCGGGGCTCGACGCGTAGCTCACCACCAGGGGTCGGTCGCCGGTATCGGAGGCCGCAGAGAAGCCTCCGTAGTACGCGTCCTCCCAGCCGTCGGTCACCTCGACGTCGTTGTCGCGCAGTGTCTTCCAGTAGTCGAGCCAGCCGTCCTCACCGAACTCCTCGATCGTGGCGAGCATGAACGCCAGCCCCGGCGACGACGTGGCGGGATTCTCCACGACGAGCTTCCCCGCGTACATCGGATCAGCCAGCGCCTCCAGATTGTGGGGAGCTGGGAAATCGAACTGTTCGAAGGCGGCCTTGTCGTAATTGATGCAGACGTCTCCGAGATCGACAGGTGTCACGCGGTGCTCGTCGTCCACCACGAGGTCGTCGGAAACGTGCTCCAGCTCAGTCGACTCGTACGACACGAAGAGGTCTTCGTCGAGGGCGCGGGTGAGGAAGGTGTTGTCGACTCCGAAGAAGACGTCGCCGAGCGGATCGCCCTTCGTGAGAATCGCCTGGTTGAGCGCGCTGCCCGCGTCACCCGCCATCAGGGTCTCGACCGAGATTCCCGTTTCCTCGGTGAACTCGTCCAGGACCTCCTCGCTGACCGCGAACGAGTCGTGGGTGACGAGGGTGAGCGTGACGTCGTCGGCTGATCCGCTCGAGGAGCCCGAGGAGCAGGCGGTCAGAGCCAGGACGAAGGTGAGCAGGGCGATAGCGGCCCCCCGGCGTGGTGGTTTCGTTGTCGTGTTCATGGGGTTGCTCCTCCTTCTCCTTTCTCTTCTTCGGGTAGGACGACGAGCAGCGTGCCCTCGGCGACCGACACCGTCGCGGGAGGAGAGGCGACGATGTTGCTGACGCCACGCGTGGAGCCGGATTCGAGATCCTCGCCGTTCAACGGAAAACGAAGTCCGGATGTGCGCACGCCTCGAGCCGCGCCTCCGAGAGGAAGGAGGGACACGATGGCGCCGACCTCTGCGGGCAGTTCGATGTTGTCGGTGACGACATGGAACCGTCCGGTCGCGGTGCGGACCTCGACGTCGACCTGGGCGAAGCGGGATGCACCCAGGAGCAGAAGGTTGGCGAGGGCGTGGTCGGGCCGACCACCGTCGGCGCCGAGCACGACGATCCGTTGGGTCCTGCGCGACATCGCCGCATCGAGTGCCAACTCCAGGTCCGTGGCGTCCTTGTCCGGCGCGTGGCGTTCGATCCGGGTTCCCGCGGCGGTTGCCGCCGCCACGGATGCTTTGCTCGCCGAGTCGAAATCGCCTACGGCGACGTCGACGTGAAGCCCGAGCGCCGCGGCGAGGTCGAGACCCGAGTCGGCGGCGACCACGAGGTCGTGCGCGGGTAGATCCGCAGCGCTCGACGGGTGGAGATGGTCTCCGCCCGTGCACACGATCGCGGTCTTGGGCCTGTCCACGACATCCCTCCGCCGGCATTACCCGGGTCAGGTTCGGTGGGTCGGAGGCGGTTCGGCCACCCTCTCAGCCCGGCTCCCCGAGCTCCCCTGTGGTTACCGCCATGGTACCGCCGCGCCCCGCGCCGGATCCGGGCGGACACCGGGTGTCACGATGGCGGCCGTGTCACCTGCCGGCAAGATCGAAGTTGTCGAAACCGAGCGTCTCCTGTTGCGTCCGTGGGAGGACACCGACCTCGACGTCCACGCCCGCTTGTACGCCGACCCCGACTTCTCGCGATACCCGTGGGGTCGGGGTCTCACGCCCGATGAGGCCGCCGCCGCCCATGGGTTGGCCGTTGGTCACTGGGCGGAGCACGGATTCGGCTACTACGCCGCTGTTCTGCGCTCGACGCGAGAGGTGATCGGAACGGTCGGCCTCGGCACACCTGATTTTCTGCCCGAGGTGATGCCGTCTGTGGAGGTGGGCTGGCGACTCCATCCCGACCACTGGGGACAGGGTCTGGCCACCGAAGGTGCACGAGCGAGCCTGGACCAGGCGTTCGGAGCACTCGGGCTCGACCGGGTGATTTCCGTCATCGAGCCTGCCAACAGCGCGTCATCGCGTGTGGCCGAGGGCCTGGGGATGCGACTCGAGCGGGAGACCCGCACACCCGAGATCTCCACAACCGTCGAGAACCTGCCCCCCGTCGACGTGCGCGTCTACGAGATCGGTAGGGTCGGGAGCCGTTCCGGGTCCGTCTCGTCTGATCGAGGCTGAGCCCGCGTCCGGCGGCCGCCGCAGGCAGGTAGCGTGCGGGGGACGCCGGGTATGAAGCCAACGCCGAGTACGAGAACTACGAGAACGAGGAGAGCGCGAGTGATGAAGCCGACCCAGAAGCTGCACGACGCCGGTCAGAGCCTCTGGCTCGACAACATCACCCGTGGTCTGCTCACGAGCGGGACCCTGAAGTCCTACATCGACGAGCTCTCCGTCACCGGTCTCACGTCGAACCCGACGATCTTCGACAACGCCATCCGCAAGACCGACTTCTACGACGAGGCGATCACAGCGAAGGGTGCAGCGGGCAGCTCGGGTGAGGAGCTGTTCTTCGACCTGGCGCTCGAGGACCTCACCGAAGCCGCCGACCTGTTCCGACCGGTCCACGACGCCACCGACGGTGTCGACGGCTACGTCTCCCTCGAGGTGTCGCCGAAGCTCGCGTACGACACGCAGAGCACGATCGACGAGGCGAAGCGGCTCTTCGAGCGAGCCGATCGGCCGAACCTGTTCATCAAGATCCCCGGGACGCCCGAGGGTCTCCCGGCGATCGAGGAGGCCATCGCCGCAGGAGTGAACGTCAACGTGACCCTGCTGTTCTCCCGTGAGCACTACCTGGGCGCGGCGAACGCGTACATGCGCGGCATCGAGCGGCGCGTGGAGCAGGGGCTCGATCCCCGGGTGGCGTCCGTGGCGTCGGTGTTCATCAGCCGGTGGGACAAGGCCGTCATGGGCAAGCTTCCCGCCGAGCTCAAGGACCAGCTCGGTATCGCCGTGTCGAAGCGGATCTACAAGGCGTACCGCGATCTGCTCGACGCCGACCGCTGGCAGCGCCTCGCGAACGCCGGCGCCAACCCGCAGCGCCTGCTCTGGGCGAGCACCGGCACGAAGGACCCGGAGGCCTCGGATGTCCTGTACATCGAGGAGCTGGCCTCACCGCACACCGTCAACACGATGCCGGAGAAGACACTGCACGCGTTCGCCGATCACGGGGTCGTCGACGACATGCTCCCGCCCGACGGCGGCGACGCCGAGGAGATGATGGACAAGCTCACCCAGGCCGGTGTCGACTACGACGGGCTCGCGGCTCAACTCCAGACGGAGGGCGCCGAGAGTTTCGTCAACTCCTGGAACGAGTTGCTCACGTGCATCGACGGCAAGAGCGAGGCACTCGGCAAGGCCTCCTGACCCGCGAACTACTTCTTGCCCTCGCCGGCGCCCTTCTCGAGGTGGCCGCCGAACTCGTAGCGCATGGCCGACATGAGCTTGTCGGCGAAGTCGGCTTCGCCGCGTGACGCGAACCGCTCGTAGAGCGCCGTCGTGAGCACGGGTGCGGGAGCACCCGACTCGATCGCCGCGATGCTCGTCCACCGGCCTTCGCCGGAGTCCGACACCTTCCCGGTGAAGTCCGCGAGGTCGCCGCTGCGGTTCAAAGCGATCGCCGTGAGGTCGAGCAGCCACGATCCGATGACCGTTCCGCGGCGCCACGCCTCGGCGACACCCGGCAGGTCCAGGTCGTACTTGAACTCGTCGGGATTCGCGTAGCGGAGTTGTCTCGGCATCGACGTCGCGCTGGTGTTCACCGGCGTCGGCGTGGGCGAGGATGTTCAGGCCCTCCGCGTAGGCGGCCATGATCCCGTACTCGATGCCGTTGTGGACCATCTTCACGAAGTGGCCGGCGCCGTGCGGGCCGCAGTGGATGTAGCCGCGCTCCTCGCGCAGTAGTCCCCGGTGCGTCCCTCGGTGCGCTCGACGTCACCGGGTCCGGGCGCGATGGAGTCGAAGATCGGGTCGAGGTGGTCGACGATCTCGGTCTCGCCGCCGATCATGTGGCCGTAGCCGCGCTCGAGGCCCCACACGCCGCCGCTCACACCGACGTCGACATAGTGAATCTTCTTCGGCTCCAGTTCCTTCGCGCGTCGCAGGTCGTCCTTGTAATAGGAGTTGCCTCCGTCGATCAGGATGTCGCCGGCGTCCAGGTGGTCGACGAGCTTGGCGATGGTGTCGTCGACGACTGCAGCAGGAACCATCATCCAGATCGCTCGGGGCTTGTCGAGTTTGGTGAGGAAGTCCTCGAACGAGTCGGCACCCGTGGCACCGTCGGCTTCGAGTGCCTTCACGGCATCAGCGCTGAGGTCGTACGCCACGATGTCGTGGTCGTCGCGGATCAGGCGCTTCGACATGTTGGCGCCCATTCGGCCGAGGCCGATCATCCCGAGCTGCATGAGGAGGAGTCCTTCCGGTGGGTACCGACGCCGACACTCGGCGCCGAAGTCTTCGACATCGTCACCGATCCTATGAGTCTGAACCTTGTTCGGCACGCGACCGCCGGATCGGCCGGCAAAGATGCGCGCCGCGGCTGAGTACGATGCCCCCGTGACCGAGACTGCTCGCTTCAGCATCGTTCTCGCTCGACACGGGGAGACGGAGTGGTCGAAGAACGGTCGGCACACCGGTCTCACCGACATTCCACTCACGGACGCGGGCCGTGACGAGGCCCGTGCGATCGCCGCTCCGCTGGCGCAGTGGGACTTCTCGCTCGTCGTCACGAGCCCACTCGAACGGGCGCGCGAGACCTGCCGTCTGGCCGGCCTCTCCGACGAGGCCGTTGTCGACGACGACCTGCTCGAGTGGAACTACGGACAGTACGAGGGCCTGACCTCTCCCGAAATCCGCGAACAGGATCCCGGTTGGCTCATCTGGACGGGAGCGACGCCCGACGGCGAAACGTCCGATCAGGTCGCCGCTCGCGTCGATCGGGTCCTCGCCCACGTTCTCGAAGCCGGAGGCGATGTGGCACTTTTCGCCCACGGGCACGTGTTGCGCGTTCTCATGGCCCGCTGGCTCGGCCTCCCTCCCGCTGACGGCCGGCTCCTGACTCTCGCCACCGGCACGATCAGCGTTCTGGGCTGGGAGCACGAGTATCACGTCGTCCGTTCCCTCAACGAGGGCCTGTACCGCAAGGGTTGACCACGTGGAAGAACGCGTCGAGCTACGGGGTTGACGAGACCGTGAGCGAACGCGACGCGACCGATCAGGTGGACTTCTACTGGCGCCCCGGTTGTCTGTTCTGCGTCTCTCTCGAGAAGCAACTCAAACGAGCTGAGATCGACTTCGTTCGCCACAACATCTGGGACGAAGACGAAGCGGCGGGATTCGTGCGGTCCGTCGCTCGTGGAACCGAAACCGTGCCGACCGTGGCTATCGGCGACGTTGCTCTCGTGAATCCGAGCGCGGGCCAGGTGTTCGCCACCATGCAGGAGGTCGCGCCGCAGCTTCTCCCCGAGGGGTTCGAGCCCCCCGCACCGCGTGGTCTCGGGCGACTGCTCTCACGGATCCTCGGCGGGCGTTCGTAACCCGGCCGCGGTCAGCATTCACCAAGATGGAAGGCACAGCGATGGCCGACGAGTTCGACGTGGTCGTGATCGGTGCCGGGTCGACCGGCGAGAACGTCGCGTGGCGCGCCACCGACCACGGCATGAGTGCAGCGATCTGGTCGAGACGGAGCTCGTCGGGGGCGAGTGCTCCTACTGGGCGTGTATGCCCAGCAAGGCTCTCCTCCGCCCGGCCGAGGCACTTGCTGCTGCTCGGCGCGTTCCGGGCGCCGCCGAGGCGGTGACCGGCGAGATCGACGTCGACGCCGTGTTGGAACGCCGCAACGATGTGACCTCGAACTGGGACGACACGTACCAGGCGCAGTGGGTCGAGAGCATCGGCGCCGAGCTCGTCCGCGGCAAGGGACGGCTCACGGGGGAGCGCACCGTCGAGGTGGAGCTCGACGACGGCTCGTCGCGCACACTGCGGGCGACGAAGGCCGTGGTCGTGGCGACGGGGAGCCTGTCGTCGATCCCGCCGGTTCCGGGTCTCCGTGACATCACGACGTGGGGCAACCGCGACATCACGTCCGCCAAGGAAGCACCCGAGAGTCTGTTCATCGTCGGTGGCGGAGTCGTGGGTTGTGAGATGGCCCAGGCCTGGCACTCACTCGGCACCGGCACCGTCGTGCTCGCCGAGGCCACGGATCGACTTGTCCCGAACCTCGAACCTTTCGCCGGCGAGGAACTGCGCGCCGCCATGGAGGGGCAGGGAATCACCATTCTCACGGGATCATCCGGGAGAGCCGACGGCGTGGAACGTGATGGCGACGGCCCCGTCACCGTGACCATGGCCGACGGCAGCACGTACACGACCGACGAGATCCTCGTGGCGACGGGGCGGCGTCCGGCCACCGATGACATCGGCCTCGAGACGGTCGGGCTCGAGCCCGGCAGGTGGATCGACGTCGACGACACACTGCGAGCGACCGGAGTCGACACTGACTGGCTGTTCGCCGCAGGTGATGTGAACGGCCGGGCGTTGCTGACGCACATGGGCAAGTACCAGGCGCGCGTCATCGGCGATGTGCTCGCCGGTCAGGAGATCAGCGCCTGGGCCGACAACACCGCAGTTCCGAGTGTCGTGTTCACCGAACCGCAGATCGCCTCAGTGGGAATGACCGAGGCGCAAGCGCGCGGGTCGGAACACGAGATCACCGTGGTGAGTGTGGGAACGGGCAGCGTCGCAGGAGCCGCTGTCTACGGACGCGACATCGAGGGGACGTGCCAACTCGTCATCGACGACGACGAGCAGGTGGTCGTCGGGGCGACCTTCACCGGACCGGGCGTCCAGGAGATGCTCCACGCCGCCACAGTCGCGGTCGCCGGCAGGGTGTCGCTCGAGGCGCTCTGGCACTCCGTGCCGTCGTATCCCACGATCAGCGAGGTGTGGCTGCGCCTCCTGGAGGAGTACCGGTATCGGCTGTGACATGACCACGGCGTGGTCGCTCAGCCACTCATGGCCGCTTGACAGATCGTGCGAGTGCTAGATATAGTTTGCACACCAGCCGGGAGCTTCCCGGTGACGCCGATCCCTCCGGGGACGGTCATGAATGAGTGAGGTGGCCACCATGCCAGTACTCGAGATGTCCGACCGTGTTCACGATCTCCTCGACACCATCGAGAACGGCCAGCAGACCGTGCTCGACGGATCGAGAGGAGTGGCGGACTCGGTCGCCGAGGCCCTGTCCGAGATCCCCGTGCCCGACCCGATCCCGACCGTCGCCGAGATCGTCGACGCCACGTTCGATTTCGCCGAGAAGGTCTTGGTCAGCCAGCAGAAGTTCACCCGCGAGCTGTTCGAGACCGGTGAAGGCGCCGTGTCGACGCCCAAGGCCGCTCCGAAGACAGCCCCGAAGGCGGCCCCGAGGGCAAAGAAGCCCGCCAAGGCCACGTCCGCCTGAGCGAATCGGCACATGATCGAAAGCGGGTCCCGGCCGTAGGGTCGGGGCCCGCTGTCGTTTCGGGAGGAGTGCACAGTGAGTGCGAGCGGAGGATGGGGAGGCCAGCTCGAGTCGCTCGGTCGCTTCATCCGCAGCCAGCGCAAGCTCGCCGACCTGTCCCTTCGAGAGCTCGCCGAGCGCACGAACGTCTCCAACCCGTACCTGAGTCAGATCGAACGAGGACTCCACGAACCCTCGGTGCGGGTCCTGAAATCCATCGCCGCAGCACTGGATCTCTCGGCCGAGACCCTCCTCGCGCAGGGTGGTCTGCTCGACAACCTCACCGGGACCGGGCGGGAAGCGAGCGGGTCCGACACCGAGGCCACGATCCGTGCCGACGAGGACCTGACCGACGAGCAACGCCACGCACTCCTCGCCGTGTACCGCAGCTACAGGGCCGCCAACCTGGTTGGGGACGAGGAGTCCGGCGACCCCGCATAGTGGCCGGACCGCTCCGCCGATCCGTCCCGAATTCCAGGGCGCCCGGAGGGTATCCGGTGCCCGTGGGGGGCTAGCGTTTCCGGGACACCGTCACGGAGGACCACTCGAATGCACCGCTCTATCCGTCCGCGCTCGGCCGCGTGGCTTGCCGCACTCACGGTCGCAGCGATCGCGTTCGCCGCGTGCTCGTCCGGAGAATCGTCGGACGAATCCGACGGACGACGACCTCGACCACTACCGCAGCGTTCTCCGGCGACGTCGATCTGAACGTCGAGGTCATGCCGAACGAGAAGTCGACTCTCGCTGCGTTCGTCGAGGTCGACACGGGCTCGCCTGCGAACGTCGATGTCCACGTGAGCGGTCCCGGTGGTGACTTCACCGTGCCCTCGCCCGACAACGGCGCTACGCAGCACAGCGTTCCCGTCCTGGGGATGCGCGCCGAGAGCACCTACGAGTTCGACGTCGAGGCCTCGACCGACGACGACACGAAGAACGAGACGACCGAGTTCACGACCGGTGCGATTCCCGACACCTACCCGACGTTCGAGACCGTCGTGAGTGATCCGGAGCGCATGGCACCGGGATGGACGATGTTCGATCTCAACTCGAACGTGGCCATCGCCGACCCCGCGATCGCGACGTACTTCCTCGTAGCAGTAGACGAAGAGGGCGAGGTCGTCTGGTACATCGAAGGCCCCGACCCGTTCGGTGATGCGCGTGTGCTGCCCAACGGCAACCTGCTCACGAACGGCGGCGACCACTTCATGCGTGAGTGGACACCGAGCGGGAAGATCGTCCATGAGTGGCTGGGTGCCGGGAAGGCCGACCTCGTGCCGCCCGAACGGATCACGGACGACACGATCATGGTCGACGTCGACAGCTTCCACCACGAGATGAGCCAACTTCCCAATGGCAACCTCCTGGCGTTGACTCACATCCTCGAGCCGATCGAATCCGACGAGCCCCTCTGCGGCGAGGATCCGGCCGATTTCGCCGGCGTCTACAACGCCATCGGGGATCAGGCCGTCGAGGTGGAGTACGACACCGGCGAGATCGTCAACAGGTGGGTGTTCTCGGAGGCTCTCGATCCGCTGTCGGATCCGGAGAACCTGCTCTGCCCGAACGACAACGCGCTGGAAGCCGGTCCTGCGGTGGCGACCCTGTACCCGTTGGACCCGCCGGCAATCGACGCCGCGCACGCCAACTCCGTCGTCGTCGACGAGGAACGCAACGCTCTCATCGTCACGCAACGTGCCAACAGCATGATTCTGGCCGTGCGCTACCAGGACGACGACAACGGATCCGCCGGCGAGCTCCTGTGGGCAGCGGGTCCGTATGGCGATGTCGAGCTGGAGGGAGACGGAGAGTGGAGCTACGGCCTGCACGCCCCCCATATCCAGCCCGACGGTTCCATCATGATCTTCGACAATGGTTTCGAACGCCCTGACGGGGAACGGAGCCGGGCGGTCCGCTACGAGATCGACGACAGCGATCCCGACAACGTCACGGCTCGCCAGGTCTGGGAGTACGAGTACACACTCGACGGTGAACCCAGCTACTCGGCATTCCTCGGCGACGCCGACGTCCTCGAGAACGGTGACGTGTTGATTTCGGGTGGCGGCTCCTCGGTGGTCCAGATCGTCGAGGTCGCACCGGCCGACGCCGCCAGCGGCGGGGACGTCGTCTTCGAATACCGCGAGATCGACGATCCCGTCTTCGGCATCATCAGCTACCGCGCTGAACGAATCGCACCACTGGGTCGCTGAGCCGCGAGCCGGGGGATCAGCTACCCGGCGCGTCGGGTTGTCGCTGTGCGGGACGGACCGGATACATCGGCGCGCTGTCGAAGTGGCGTCGCGGTCCCGACCACGGCGCCGGCACCGCCGCCACCAGATCGGCGAGCCCGTAGGCGGCCGCTTCGTAGTTGACGCGCCAGCCGTGGAAGTGCGGCCATGCCGCTTCGGCACCACGTTCCATCGGGAATCCGTATGTGCGCAGACCGTCGACGGCTTCCGCGAACTGCTCGTAGGTGATGTCGATGGGCGCGTCCGGTTCGGGGTCGTCGTCGAGAGCGATTCCCACCCCGCCGGCAACGCTGCGCAGTGTCGTGAATCCCATTCGCAGGCATAGACGAGCCTGGTGGGGCGCGGTGTCGGGGTTGAGAGCCAGGTGCATGGCCGCGGCGTCGAGCACAGCGAGGTGCGCGATCACCCACGAGCGCAGCGGGTGGGGGGAGCGGAACATCACGAGCACGGGGTAGCTCGTGTGTGTCTCGGCCACGTCGGCGGCCCAGTGCTCCCAGAAGCCGTAGAGCTCGCCGAGTTGGTCGACGATGTCGACGAGCTGGTGGCGCACCAGCACTTCCGGTCCCCAGGGCGGATCTCCGGCGCGTGCCTCGAGCAGGGTGACGGCTTCCTCGCGGCGGTTGAACGCTCCGTAGATGGTCGGAAGATACGCAATGAGGAGTGTGATCACCCCGAAGCCGCAGATCCCGGCGGCGAGGTCGATGGCGGTGGGTGCGGCCGAGTCGGTGGCTTGGAAGCCGAGCGTGAGAAGCGACGATCCCGACTCGCGCACCGAGTTGCCGAGGTGACCGTCGAGGTAGGGGAGCAGTAGGAGCGCGAACCCGAACCCGAGGAGCAGAAGCCAGGTGACGAGCTCGACGAGGAGGAAGAGTGGTGCCTGGAGGGCGAGAAGCCGGTCGGTCTGCTCGTAGCTGCGGATCGAGCGGCTCAGCGCCGAGAAGACGCGTAGCGAGATGCGACCCAGGACCGCACTGAGCCGTGAGCTGGAGCCGCGGGGGAGCAGCAGCGTGTGGAGGATGCTGCTGCCCGTTCCCAGGATGATCGCGATTCCCGTGGCGAACCCGACCCATTCCATCCCGTGAGGTTCCCAGGTTGCTCGTCCTCGGTGGCTGATACCGCGACACAATGAGTCCCGCACCAGCACGGTCACGAGGAGGCCGAGGGACATGGACCTGACCGTCGCGGCGACGCTGTTCTCCTTCGGGGGAGAGAGTCCTACGCCCTCGTCAGCGGACAGGTGAGCGTGGCGAATCCGGACGAGTCGATCCGACCGACGCGGTTGCAGCGGATTCTGCCGATCGCCGGGTGGCTTCCCCGCTACGAGCAGCACCTGGTGGCGACCCAGACGTGCTGGCGGGCATGACGGTGTGGGCGTTGCTCGTACCCGAGGCGATGGCCTACGCGGAGCTTGCCGGGATGCCGGCCGAGACGGGTCTCTACGCCGGGCTGGGAGCGATCGTCGGCTACGCCATCTTCGGCACCTCGCGCCAAATGTTCGTGGGACCGAGCTCAACCGTGGCGATTCTCTCTGCTTCGACGATCGCGGCGGTGGCGACCGCGTCCGACGACTACATCCAGATGACCGTCGCGCTCGCGTTGCTCGTCGGTGTGGTGTTCATCGCGTTCGGACTCTTCCGTCTGGGTTTCGTGAGTGTCTTCATGTCCCGGCCGGTCCTCGTCGGTTTCACCTTCGGGTTGGGTCTGACGGTCGCCGTCGACCAGGCGGACAAGATCATCGGCGTCGAGACACCCTCCGGGAACTTCTTCGAGCAGTTCTGGTCGCTGATCCAGCACTTCCCGGACGCCGACACCGCAACCTCGATCATCGGATTCGCCTCACTGGCGGTTCTCCTGACGAGCCGGAAGCTCTTCAGCCACAGAGTTCCGATGGCGCTCTTCGTCGTTGCCGCCGCCGTCGTGCTGTCCACCGTCTTCGACTGGGCATCCCACGGAGTGGTGGTCGTGGGGGACATCCCGGCCGCGCTCCCGACGCTCGGCCTCGCGGACGTCTCCCTGGGAGACCTCGTCGTTCTCGTCCCCGGGGCGATCGGGATCGTCATCGTGGCGTTCGCCGAGGGTTATGGGATCTCGGCGAACTACGCGCGTCGGCACAGGTACCAGATCGACGCCAACCAGGAGATGATCGCCACCGGTGTGGCCAACGTCGGATCCGGCTTGCTCGGTGGGTTCACGGTCGACGGCAGCCTCTCGAAGTCCGCCGCTGCCGACGAAACCGGCGCGAAGAGTCAGATGGCGATGCTCCTCTGTGGCGCGGCGACCCTGCTGACGATCGCGGTGTTCACTCCGGTCTTCGAGAACCTTCCCGAGGCGGTGCTGGGAGCGGTCGTCATCGCAGCGGTGTGGGGGACGTTCAACGTCGTGGAGATGCGTCGCATCTGGCGGATCCGGCGAGGTGACTTCACTGCGGCGACGGCCGCCCTGCTGGGGGTCTGCGCTATCGGAATTCTGCAAGGTCTCGCGATCGCCGTGGGCATCTCGTTCGTGATGTTGGTCTACCGTGCCTCGCGGCCGCGGATGCCCACGCTGGGACATCTACCGGGAAGGCGCGCGTACGCGTCGACGGATACCGCGCCGATGGCGATCAAGCCCGAACGGATTTCCGTGATCAGACTCGACGCCCCTTTGTTCTTTGCGAACGCGGAGACGTTTCAGGATCGAATCAGCGAGATCATCGATCGAGATCCCGATGGGATCGTCGTCGACCTCGAAACCGTGAACTATGTGGATGTCGACGGAGCCGACGCCTTGCGTTCGGTCGTCGAGATGGTCGCGCCCCTGGGTATAGCGCTCGGGGTCGCGCGGCTGAATGCCCAGGGCAGAGAGGTATTGCGCAAGGCGGGCGTCTATGACCTGATCGGGGACGAGTGGTTCTTCGCGAGCGTCGACAGTGCGGTCCGAGGGCTGAAGGCCGCGCCGCGCCCGGGATTCAGAACCGACACCTAGCCGAGGACCGTGTTGCTGAGCGCTGCCAGGTCGTTGATCTCATCGCTGAGCCCCGCCACCTCGGTGACGAGACGGTTGAACTCGTGGAGATCTCCTCGCGCGTCGGCGTCGACGATCGCGCCGTAGACGTCGATCTGGCGTGCTGCGGTCTCGACCATGGCGTCGCTGATCTCGGCGAAGCGCTCGGACGTAGCGAGAACATCCCGGGCCTCCTTCGTCGTGTCGTCGAGAGCCGAGGTGGCCAGCTCGAGGTCGTCGGTTGCCGCCTCAACGGTCTCTTCAGCGCGTGCCGTCTCGGCTCGAGCGTCGTCGAGCTTGCCGCGTGCGTTCCACAGCCATGCGCCTGTTGCCAGCAACGCCACCATTCCGAAGACCACGGCGAACGTCGAGAACCAACGGAGAGTGGGTCGAGACGAGCTGTCTCCCGAGCCATCCGGCAGATCCACGGGTCGGCTCACGATTGCTCTTCCCCATCGATCGCGTTCCGCAGGTCAACGACGGCGGCTGCAAGTGCGTCGGCGGCCTCGCGCAGGGTCTTCTGGTGATCCGCTGACGCCACGACGGCCGCGCCCACCTCGGTGTCGAGAATCGCGGTGGCCGCCTCCGTGTCGCCGTCATTGGAGCTCCTGATCGATCGGGTGACCGCCCGGGTGGCGGCGTCGGCCTGTTCGACCAGGGCGTTCCAGGATTCCGCGACTTTCGCTCGGAGCGCCGGCTGGTTCGCCACCAGAGCCTGGATCTGCGAATCGAGATCGCGAACGTCGGAAGTTCCGAGCGGACCGCCGCGGCATCCGCGTCGCGCTCGACGACGTCGCGCTCCTCATCGGCGATTTCCTGCTCTGTGATCACGGCCAGCGTGCCGGCGACCACCGCCCCGGCAATCAGGAGACCACCGATGACCAGGACGACCAGGAACCCTGTCTCACGACCGCGTGTGGCCATCTCCGCTTTAGGCGTCAAGGGCGAAGAGGCGCCATGACCCGTCCACGCCTTTGAGCTCGTGCTCGCCGCGGTCTTCGAACGCGAGTCCTGAGCCGACGACCAGATCGACGAGTGTTCGAGACACGAGAACTTCACCGCCCTTCGCCTGGGCGGCAACCCGCGCGGCCAGGTGGACGGCGATCCCCGACAGGTCATCGCCGCGGCGAACGACCTCACCTGTGTGTAACCCCGCCCGCACAGCGACCCGGACCTCGTCGGCACCTGATGTGATGGCGGCGGCGCACCGGATAGCACGAGTCGGGCCGTCGAATACCGCGAGTGCACCATCGCCGGTGTTCTTGACGACTCGGCCACCGTGACCGGCGACATGGCGTTCCACGAACCGGTCGTGCGCGTCGAGCGTGCTCCTCCACGCAGCGTCGCCCGTGACGGCTGCCTGGCTCGTCGAGTCGACGATGTCGGTGAAGAGGACCGTCGCCAGAACCCGGTCTGGTTCGCCTGCGCCCCGGCTCCCGGTGAGAAGGGTCGAGAGTTCGTCGTAGATCGGCTGCATGTCGCCGACTCCCGGGAGGTGGTCGTTGCCGGGGAGCTCGATCATCCGGGCCCCTTCGATCCCCCTAGCAACCTCATGGGCGACCTCAATGGGCACCATCCGGTCACCAACTCGGTGGAAGACAACGGTGGGAACGTCGACCAGCGGGAGTGCCGCGTGGACGTCGACGCGCGCGAGGCTGGCGATCGCCTCGTGCGCGGCACTCGGACCGGCCGCGAGCCGCTGAAAGCGTGCAAAGCTCCGTCGGTTGTCCTCATCGTCAGACAGGCTGGGAGCCCAGAGACCGAGGCCGACACCCGTTCCCCAGTTCGAGCGGAAGTGGTCCGCGACCACCTCGAGCAGCTCCGGCGTCACGCCGATGGGGTGATCGGACCGGTGGAGAAGCATCGCGTATCCGCCGTAGATGGCGAGAGCCCGAACGTGTTCCGGATATGTGGCCGCGAAGGTGATCGCCATCGCCGCACCTTCGGAAATCCCGAAGAGAACCGCTTCGTCGCTACCCGCGGCGTTCATGACGGCCTGGACATCGAGCATCCTCCGATCCGTGTCGGGCAGGTTGGTGACGGCATCGGAGAGGCCCGTGCCGCGCTTGTCGAAGGCGATGACGCGTGCGAAGGATCCGAGCTGACGAGCGAGCGCGGCGAACGGTGGGAACTCCCACACGAACTCGAGGTGGGATACGAAGCCTGGAATGAGAACCAGGTCGACGTCGCCGGTACCGAACACCTGGTATGCGATGTGGACGCCGTCGTCTGCGACCGCATACTTGGTGTCAGGAACAGATTGCATGGCTCTCTCCCGGTTGGCGCCCTCGGCAGGATTCGAACCTGCGACACCCGGTTTAGGAAACCGGTGCTCTCTCCCCTGAGCTACGAGGGCGGGGGATGTAGAAAACGTGGTCGAAAACCTCTCGACACGTTGATCGACACCCGATTCTGCGTCGAATCTACCGGCCGGCAGCGGTCGCGGAGCTCACGAGCGAGCACCGTGCGCGCTCAGACGCGAGTTCGGCCGCGTCGGATCTGGCCGGTTCGATGGTCCCTGGTGGGGATCAGGCGGCGGTCGCCAGCCGGTCGGGTGGTCGGCCTCGGTGCGGTCGGTGGCGGTGGAGTGTGAGCGAGTTGACCATGAGGGCGTAGCCGAGGACGTTCACGAGCTGTCGGTGGTGGCCGATGCTGTGGGCCCTGCGGAGATAGAGCGTGTCGTCGAGCGCGCGGTTGATGGATTCGGCGTCGTTGCGCCGTCGGAAGAGATCGGTGAAGTCGGGATCCGTCGGCGGGATCGGTCGGACGTTCTCGGTGCGGTTGAGCCCGCGGGCGTCGTCGTCGGCGGTGCCGTGGAGCCGCACGGTGATGGTCGTGTCGCCGTATTCGGCGGGCAGTGCGTAGTGGTTGTACCAGCGGTACTTCCCGGACTTGTCCTCGCGTGCGGTGTGTGCGGACTCGTCGGAGCTCGACGAAGTCCATGTTGCCGCGGTCGTCGAGTCGACCGATCCCGACGGCACCACCACGTGCGTACGAGCGTGAGTCGGAGGTGCGTCTTGATCCGTCGGGGAGCGTCTGACTTGGTCGGCTTGTCTTCGATGCGGACGGTCTTCTCGACGCGTCGGCCTGCGCCTCGTCGTGGCTTGTTGGCGTCGGCCTTGGCGGCGGTGACGCGGTTGATCGGAAGCAGCCCGAGGTCGCGGAGCAGCTTCTGGTGGTGCGTGCCTCGGAAGGCTGTGTCGTAGACGACGCCGGTCGCACCGGGAACGAGGGGAGCGGTGCGTCGGATGCAGTCGAGGGCGGTCTGTGGCTTCGGCGCCGGGCTTGGGCACGCAGTCGAAGTCGAGAATCACCCGGGAGTGTTCGGTTTCGCCGCGTGCGGCGACGAGGACGAACTTGGTTCCCCACGCCGTTTCGCCGGTTCCTTCGAAGTGCAGGCCGGCGTCGGGCTCGTGGCGCTTCGGGATCACTTCGCCGGTCTCTGGATCGACGCGTGTCTCGCCGGGCTTGGCTCTGAACAGCGGCGTGACGACCTTGCCGTCGCCGTAGAGGAGACGACTCCGATGGGGGTGGGTGAACGAGCCCGGGCCGTCGGGGTCCAGGAGCCCGACTTCTCGTGCCGTGCGGGCGGCGGCCTGCCGGTGCAGCGTCGACGAACTGCTCGAGGAGTTCAGGGTCGGCGAGGTAGCGGTTGCGGCCGTAGAGGTAGTGATGCCGTCGCATCGGTTCGCGTCGGCAGGTGCAGGTCCGGTCGACGCGGGTGCATCTTCGTACGTGTGAGCGGACGAACGACCACACCTTCGGGTGTGCGAGCTCGGCTTCGACCTGGCGTGCCGATCCGTAGACGGAGATGAGTGCCTCGTAGACGATCAGCATGAAGTCGGGATAGGTGCGCCGCCGACCACCCGCTGCCGGATCCGGGTCGGGGACGAGTTCTCCCAGCTCGTAGATCTCGGGGTTGGCCAGGATGGCTTCGATCCGCTCGAACGCAGAAACGCCACGCCGGCGGCCTACCCATCGGACTCTCGCCAGTCCCAGCCGATCAATGCTGCGGTCCGGTCGAGGCTCCGCCGGCCCAGGCGCCGCGCGACCTCCTCGATCGGATGTCCTTCGCGGAGCAGCCGAGCGCCGGCCCACGCCGTGACCGACGCCGGCCGCAGGTCAGGCTTCGTCGCCGAGCCCGGCCCAACGCATCACCTGGCTGATCGCGGTGCAGGCCGAGGCCTGACGGCTCTGCGCCGAACCCGATCCCTCGTAGACGAGAGCGGTCGACCGGTCCACTCGCTCGTCAAGACGTCGACGCGTCGCCGACCTGGTCGCAGCCCCAGTCGCTGAGCTCTCCCCATCGAGGGATCGTCGACCTGCCCCCGCGAAGCCAGCACGCTGCTCGCGTTCGAGATCCACGTCCTCGCAGCGAACGAGAGAGATCTCGGACGTGGTCGCGGTCGCCTCGGCGAGCGCCCACGACGCCGAAGGGCGCGTCGACGACAACGTGTGCAGCGAGGCGCTCCGGCAGAGCGCGACCTCATCGTCGGTCAGAGGCCGGAGCCTTGCTAGCGCGATCGCGGCGGCAGCTCGAGATCGACTGTGGGATCCCCGTCCGCAACTCCGAGCTCTCGACCGACCCGGAACAGCAGCCGCATCGCCGAGCGACGCACGTGCATCGTCGCCGACCGCCGGCGAGCTCCCTGCGACAGGCGCACGAACGAACGCCTCGACCACGTCGGAATCGACATCGACAAGCCGGCTCGACACCGTGGCCGGCAGCGGCAGAAGTCGCCGAAACGGCCGATGAGATCGACGATACGAGGCAGGCTCTGCTCGGAGAGGAGGCTCCGACGATCGAGCTCCGCCTCGACGAGCGCGACGCACTCGCCGATCCCCTGTCCGCGTCGGTCACGCGGCGCAGTGCTCTGCGGTTCTACGCTTCCCCATGTCGGGACCCCTAGCCGGGTTCCGGCCAGGCCCCGGGGTGTTCGCGCACCGCCGGGGCCGCTTCTGTTGTTGCTAGTTGACAACCCTATCCCAGAGATTGTCACATAGCAACCATATGATCGGCTATGTGGCCAACAAGATTGATCTGGTCGGGATCTCGGAGGTGGCCGAACTCCTCGGTGTTTCTCGCCAGAGGGTCGACAAGATCAGCCGCACGGACGAGCACTTCCCGACCCCTGTCGCGGAGCTTCATGCCGGCCGGGTCTGGCTCAGGGCTGACGTCGAGGAGTGGATCTCCAGGAGCGGTCGAAAGGTCGAGAGCTAGCGATCCCCTGAGCCTGTGGGTGCCCAAGAACTCGGTCACGTCCGTGACCAGGAGAGGTAGTCGGGCGGCCGGGTTGGGAT
The DNA here is from genome assembly GCA_963704035.1 of uncultured Actinomycetes bacterium. Lineage (GTDB taxonomy): Bacteria > Actinomycetota > Acidimicrobiia > IMCC26256 > JAOSJL01 > JAOSJL01. The sequence continues at coordinate 1,728,351 of CAVPGR010000004.1, forward strand.
CGTGGTGTGATAGGTGCTCCGACGGTGACCCAGTCCGTCGTCGGCTGTGATCTACCTGCCGGAACGCCCAGGTCGAACTCCGCGACGGCCACCACCGCTGGCTCAGGGAACACTGGCGACTCCACCGATCAAACCGGCGCGAGCACGTCTGAGCCAACAGCGGGCCTGCCTGGGGAAGGGAGGGCGTCGGCCCAGTCAGCGTGTCCGTTGAGTAGTGCCTCGCCTGAGGCATCTTCGGGAAAAGGCACCGCCATCTCCACGTGGTCGGTGTGCCCGTAGAGCGCTGCGACCATCTCGCGGCCGACGTCGTACCCGACGTAGATGGTCTTGACATAGCTCGTGCACCCGAGTCTGGGTCATGACCTGATGGGTCATCTCAGCTATCGGCCGAACCTTCGATCCGAGTTCCGAGATTTACTGCTGCGGATCGGTGCGAGCTCCCACGAACTCTGATCGTACGATCGTGAGCCTCCACGTAGCCCAACCGCCGGTGAGCGCGAACTGGGCGGCCTATAAGATCAGTGCGTGGTTCTTGAAACTGCTGAATACGGCAGTTCGTTAGTCGCCTCGGTGTCCGAGGTCGACGACGAAGGCCGCGTTTTCCTCATCGACGACGACGGTCGTCGATACGTCGTACCCAGGCTCGAGTGGGCGCTCGCCGAACTCGACGATCCCGCACCCGAACCCAAGAACGGGCTCACGGCGGAACTCGTCGTAATCGTGCCAGAAGGTACACAACCGGCAATCGCGTCCAGAAGATCGTGCCACGTTCAGACAGCGATGGCAGACCCTCACTTCGCGAGCCAAGAGCGCCGAACTGGTTTCGGGGCGTGTGGTGTCCCAGGACCGCTACGCGTGGATTGTCGATGTGGGGATACTCGGGCGAGTTCCCTTCGGCGAGGCCCGAGGACTCAAACTCGGTGCACGCACCGACTTCCACGTCACCGATGTTTCCGAGGACGCAAACCGTTTGGTGCTATCGGCGTGCTGCCCTTCGACCGCAGACATTCTCTCGAGCTATCCGGTTGGAACACGGTGCACCGTCGCCGTAACGGCCACCTGCGACTTCGGAGTGTTTGTTTCCGACGGCCTTGTCAGCGGTCTGGTCCACATCTCCGAACTCGCACACCATCGAATCAGCGACGTCTCCGACGAAGTCGAAATCGGCGAAGAATTCGATGTGGAGGTGAGTGAGGTAGACGTGGAAGCCTCTCGGCTCTCGTTCTCGCGAAGCAGTTCTGCCACATCCCTTGAGGTTTGGACCGCCGACCATCGGGTCGGCGATACCGTCGTAGGCCGCATCAGGACGATCGTGAACTTCGGAGCCTTTGTGAATATCGGTGAGATCGACGGTCTTCTGCACTACACAGACATTCCCGGCGCCGAGCATGCTCGTGTGCATGACGTGTTGCGCGAGGGCGCACAAGTTGAGGTGGTTGTTAGCAGTGTCGACACGGCTCGGAAGCGCGTAACCCTCGTCCTGAGCGGTTGACGATCTGCCATGGACAGCCTGGATGCTGCAAGAGATGCAGGCTGAAGAGGCAGCAGCCAGTCTGGAACTTGCTGAGGGCAGTGCCCGCACCGCTATCGACCGAGTTCTTCGCGGCTGCTCGATCGTCACCCAGGCTCTCCAGGCGCCTTCGTCGCCTACAAGGCGTTTCGTCAACTCGCTGATTTTCCTGGCGCGAGTTCGATGACCGATCGGATAGAAGCTGGCGGGGCTCTCACGGCGACGCACCTGGGCGAACTTGCAGTTGTAGCCGACGTAACGGGTCGCCTGCTCGATCAGCCGCCGAGCGCTCCTGGATCAGGCGAGATCGTTCCCCGGCAGCGACCCGGACACTCTCGATGTGACACAGCATCGATGCACCAACACCTTCGGCCAGCAGACCTCGGTCGAGGCAATCCCGACCCCGGCGGAAGGGGTATCCGTCATCCGCGACCAACTCGAGAAAGCGGCCGTCCATGTCGTCCGTCACCGGCCTCCTGGCGAAACTCCTGCCACACCTCGAACAAGCATATGAGAGGGGTGTTGAGCTCCAACCTCGCATTCTGCACGGCCTGATGCGATCGCTCGGACGCGACGGCCAAGCGCGACAGGTACAGCAACTGCGCGATTTCGCCATCCGCACAGGCATGGGAGGGGAACAGTACGTGCACCAGGCGGCGATACGAGCGTGGGGCACAGTGGGCGACGCGGATCGCGTCCTCGAGTCCCTCGATCTCTGTCGTGCGCGAGGAAAGCTGAACGGTTTTAGCTACATCGCCGCGATTCTCTAGTCTCGACCGGCTCGATCGACATGACACCGCGGTCGAACTGCTCCGTCCTAGAGGTGGCCGAGGCCGGAATCCGTCCGCCAAACGCCTCGTACGAATCCATGCTCGAGCGAGCCGCAACCACGGCCAACTATTCCATTGCCGTGGAGATAGCTCTGAGGTTTGTCAAACTGGGCATCCCGACTCGCGAGCGAGTGCTGAAGAAGCTCGCTGCGGCCTCAAGCGAAGCTCGCAGCGAACTCTTGGCGGCGGCGCGGAACCAGTCAAAGAGGGAAGATCCCTCCCACACTCCGGATGACGAGTCGCGCCCGTGGCTCGAACTGGAAGCGCTCTTCGCCCAGGGGCGCATAGCTGAGTTGCGCGAGAAGATGAGCCAGGACGAATTAGTTGCGACCCTGCCAGCGCAGCGTGTGTCGGGTTTGCACGTCGAGATCTTCGCTCTCTTGGCACGGAGGGGCGTTGCGGAGAAGTTCTCGAGCACTTCGACGCCATCAGATCCTCAGGGTCGGTCGATGGCTACCACTACGCGAGCAGCTGATGCGTGGTCTCGCCGAAGCCGGTCGAGTCGAAGACGTTCAACGCCTATTCGGCGACATGCTTGAAGCTGGTGAGCCGGTCGGGACATACCACGTCTCCGCTCTAATCCACGCCCTCTGCAGGGCGGGCTACCCCCATGCCGCGGAGGTCGAGCTATCTCGCCTGGACGCCATGGGGATATTTCCCGACCCGCGGCATCATTGCGGCCCGATTATCTCCGGCTATCGAAAGATCGGCGATGCCGACGGGCGGCACGGATCATCGCCGAGATGAGCGAGGCAGGGATTCAGACGGATCGCCACAACATCACCGACGCGATGAACGCCTGGATCGAGGAGGGCTACCCCGACCGGGCTGTCGCGATGTTCGATGCGGCATTCGAGCACGGCGATCAGGCTGGGCCGGGACCCGACGCTCACCTGTTCGCTGCCATCTTGAGAGCGCGGGCCGAATGGGGGACGTCCGTGGTTGCGAACTAGCTCTTGAGCAGATGGAGCAATCCAGCATTCAGCCGAATGGGATCCACTTCTCACATTTGATGACTGCGTACTTGCGGAGCGGGCGACCGGCCGACGTACGCCTGACGTACGATCGCCTTGAGGACGCGGGGCTCACTCCCGACAGCTTCCACTCCGGTCTCCTCGTCATCGCGCTGGCATCCGATGAACGTCGTGATGAACTTCAGCAGTTCGAATCTGAGCTCGAAGATCGCGGATCGCTCGGCGATGACCCGCACGTGGTCGCTCTTCTGATCCGGGCGTGGATCTCCCTCGGCCAACCTGAGCGGGCATCGGCGTTGCTGGAGAGACTGGACGCCCAGAAGGACGAACCGCAGCTCGTATCCGATCTCCTCCGCGTGTTTGCACACGCTGGCAACACGGAACAGGTCGAGGAGTTGGCCGAACGGCTGCGATCTACGACCGGCGAGATCCCCATCATGGCACTCATCCCCTTCGTGATCGTGGCGACGCGGAACAACGACGCCAACCGTGCCGCCGAGATCTTCGACGCTCACCGCGACACCATCCTCAAGGATGCCGATGGTGCAGGGCTCGCAAGTCTTGTCGGCGCGCTAACCGCTGTGGGGCTTGCAGATCGCGCTCTAGCCTGCGCCGAAGTTCTAGCAGCGGGCCATGACCTGAGGAGTCGACAGCTTGGGCAGATCCTCGACTCACTCACCAAGACAACCGCGCCTGATCGGGTAGAACAGGTGCTGCATTCGTTCCTTCCTCGCATGACGGTGCTACCAGACGACGAGACCTACCTCTTCAACCTCGTGCTTCGGGCGTACGGGTGGGCAGCCCGATCTGAGGACGTCGAGCGAGTCAAGGAGCAGATGCTCGAAAGGGGACTGCGTCTCGATCGCTTTAGCCTGGGGGCGATCGAAGCAACTCGTCGACGCGAGGGCGTCTTCACCGATGAGACCCTTCAGGTGCCGCGGGGCCGAGACGCAAGCCTGGCAAGACCTCGCCGTTGTCCTCGACGACGTCGTGCACGAACTCAGCCAGTTTGTAGGACAGCTCGGCGGCATCGTCGCCGCTACCAGGAAACTCGATCCTGAAGCGAGCCCCGAGCTTCGTGGCCGACCGCCTCATCAAGATCGGTAGCATCGTGGGCACCCTCGGCGGTCGACTCGACGAGTACGCGGCGGTCGCGAGCGGTGGTCATCTGGAGGGAGCGGCCAGCATCAAGGATGCCGTCGGATGGGCGCTGAGAAAGACAGCGGATCTTGCGACGCGCAATGGCGTCCAAGTGCATGACGGAGTCCAAGGAATGGCGGACAGCCTTTTGGTAGCCGGCGACCCTTTCTCTTCTCCAGCCTGGGCTTGAAGGCCCTAGTCACGAATGCACTTGAGGCGTTGGCAACTCATGACATTCCTCCGGGTGAGCGCCTCATCTGGGTGAATGCGATTGAAACGCCGACGCAGGCCAAGACATGGGTCGACGTCTACGTTAGGGACAACGGCCCAGGGATCCCCCCGGCGGTGCGAGAGCGGATCTTCGATCGCGGGTTCTCGTCCAAGGACGAGCGCGGTCTCGGACTGGGGCTGAGCCTCGTTGACAGCGTCGTATCATCGCTTGGCGGCAGCATCGCCGTGACCCACAACGGCGACAGCGGCGCGGAGTTCTGGCTACGGCTTCCTGCAGTCGACAAGGTGGAGGAGACTACGTCGTGATGACCGCGTTACCCGTTGCCGTCCTTGATGACAACCAGGACTTCCTGGACGATGCACTGGTGGCTCTGGAGCAGGTCGGAATTCCGCTCCACAAGTACACCGAACCCGCAGCATTCGAGCACTTCGTTGTGTCGGACAACGAGCGCCTCGTTCTATTTGTCGATCATGACCTCGGGACTCACGTCACGGGATACGACGTCATACGCAAGATCCGTACGGACCGATCGGACGGACTGATCGTACCGATCGTCTACATGACCGGGCGCGAGAGTGAACAGGGCTTCCTCGCAGCAGAGGCGGCAGACCCGTACGCCGCACCGTCGCTCTACCTCAACAAGCGCGCGCTGATCGACACAGACCTCGTTGAGCTTGTCGAGCGCCTCTCGACCCAGTACTCGCAAGCACTCGGACTCGCTCGCGATCAGGCGACGCGGGAGGCAATCAGGTTCTTCGGCGAGTTGCCACCCGACTCGATTGCGCAGCGCTAGCCGACGATGGACCTGCGTCCGGAGGACCCTGCCGTGGTTCTCGACACGTCTGCAATCGTACAAGTCTTTCAGAGCGCTCTGACTGTAGAGAACAACTGGGCATACAAGTTCAGAGTTGCGCTCAAGAGATCTGGGGAGATCGCCCCCAGCTGCTATTCCATCCATTGACGTTGTCCGAACTGGCTACCAACACTCACGAAGAGGTATTGCAGTCAGGTAGCCGGTATCGCACCCGCATGAGCTCAGCGAGAAGTCTCGCGCTCCGAGCCCGAGCGCACCAGCACGCGATCGTTGCGGCTGCGCGCCTCTGTTGACGGCCAGGCTTTGTCGAAGGATTTCGACTACGCGGTGCGAGCCTTGGTGCCAGAATGGAGAGACTACGCAGGTGTCGCAGAGGCCCGCGAGGACTATCGAATGCTGCGATGTACGTGCAAGAGCGGGGTCATTCCAGTTGCCTCTCTGGCTGACCACTTCATTCTCGGGCTTGCGTTGAGCCTCCGAGCAGATGGCTATGAGTCTGGACTGATCTCAGGAGATAGGGGAGTTTCTCGGTGCAGCGGAACACCTAGGACTGCCATTTGTCTACATCCACGATCTGAAGAAACGCAGTGGGTTCCTTTGGAAAGACTGTGCAGGGGATGAGCGGTGTACCGCTGCGTGTTCGGATGCTACAGCTAACTGTGATCGGATGTTTCTTGGTGGGTCGCGTTGACAGCGTATCTGTCCTCGCGGGAGTGCCGCGAGCGAGCGACGCTCCTGGCCTTGGCTGGCCTCGTCGCCACGCCTTGGGCTCCGAAAATTCGGTCATACCCGCGACGAGGGGAGACGCGGGTGTGCGGACGGGTCTGGGATCGTGGAGTGACGGGCGCGTCGCGGGCGACTCAGCCCGTCGTCGCCTGGGGTGTTCCTGCCGGGAACGTCCAGGTAACCAAACCAAGATTCCGGCACCGACAGAGTTCACAATCCGCTTTTCGGTATCTAGCCGCGTCGTGCGTGGAACGCGGATGCAGGAACTTGCTCGCCGTCGTCTTGGCCGGCCGAGCTCCTCAGCCCAGTTCAAGACCCATTTGATCGGTTCGAGGTTCCTTCTGCGTCGTCGATGCCAAGGACGCGGCCTCCTCGAGGTCGAGGTCGAAGAGCTCATCGATTCCGGTGATGGGCACCGCGCCGCGACCCTCGAGTGCGGCATTTCCTGGTCCTTCACCCGCACCTCGCCAGACAGCGACGCGGCCAAAACCCCTTCTGAGCGCCTCGGTCGCGCCGGTTTAGGTGCCGCCGGACTCGTGGTCGGAGGCAACGACGAGTGTGATGTCGGCGGCTGCGTAGAGGAGCTTGTTGCGGCCCATCGCGTTGCCGACCCGGAAGCCCGCGTCTGGCTTGTACGGCGAGCAGAAGCAGGCACGTCCCTCTTGGATCGTGCGTCGAACCTCTGGTTCGGCGGAGTTGGCGTGTGATACCTCCGGCGAGGGCCCCCGACCACCGACGCCCCGGCTTCGTGCGCAGCCTGCATCGACAACTGGTCGACGCCACGTGCTCCGCCAGAGATAAGGGCCCAATTGCGACTCGCTGCGCTGCGGGCAGCCGAACGCGGCGACTTCGGCGCCAACCTCGGAAACATCGCGGGACCCGACCACTGCAAGGCCACCTGAGTCGAGAAGACTGATGGGGCCACTCCCAATGAGCACCGGCGGCGCCGCGTCGCCGAGCCGCGCTCTGGAATCGGCTCGGGTACTCATCATCTACCCCCGACACCACCCATATGCCGTTGTTCTCGAGCCGCTCCAGTTCGGAGGCCAGATCTGGAGCAGCCTCGAGAAGACGGCTGATCCGTCCGGAGTCAACGCCTGCAACTGTTCCGTCGCGGCCATCCATGAGAGTCGACACGTCCACTGTTCGGCACAGTGGCCAGAACTGCTTGGCGGTTAGCGGCTTGTCGCCGGACTCTACGAGTCGGTTGGTCAGCAGAAGCGCAACGAGCGAGGCGTCCGATCGCTTGGTCATTCGCCTGTCGCCACGCAGAGGGCGAAAGGCATCGCAGTTTCTACGCCGGCGCCGGTTAGGCGGTACGCGACGACCGGGAAGGTCCAGCGCGAATCCGCGTTGTTGTCGACGATCAGCACCACGCCACACGCTACCGGGAGTCGGACGCGAATGCGTCACAGATGTTCGCGCTTGCTGTGCTAAAGCCCTAGTGCAACGGCGGCAAAGCCGACGACCGAGTGCGCGCCGTGCCGACGGAGCGTGTTGGAGCAGGCCGATAGCGTGGCTCCAGACTCGAGGAGGTCATCGACGAGCAGGACCTGCATGTCCTGCGCTGCATCGCATGCCTCAAAGACGCCAGCCACCGCATCCTTTCGCTCGACTTGCGGCAGGTCCTTGACCGGGTCAACGCCGCCTGAGGCGATGAAGGATCTCTCGGTACGGACAGCCGAATCCGCCGGCAACACTCACAGCCAACACAGATGGGAGGCTGGCGTAGGATCGAGTCGGTTCATGTGGCACGGCGACAACGACGTCAGGGCCTGAGAGGTCACCTCGAACCCTCCACAACGTGGTCGCCCAGTAAGCCATCCACTCGGCAAGCTTCCTGCCCGCAGCTACCGATGCCTCGTATTTCGCGTCGTGCACCAGTCGAGCGACGGGCGTCATGCCTTCCGCTTCCCGCGACGCGTACCGGTCGAGAGCGAAGACCCGATCAAGTCCGGCCACGCTCCTGACGACAACCGCGCTCGGACACCCCCTCGGGGGTTGCCCAAGACGGACGCGCCTCGACGGGTGTTTCGAGCCCGACGGGACGGATCGCCCAGATCGTTCGCCGTCAGTCGGACGCCTATCTCGCTCGTTCACGCCGACCTCCTCACCCCCGGCAGCTCAGGCCGAGCAAGGCTCGTCCAACCCAGTTGACCCGTGCCGCGAGTCTCCTACCCTACGAGCCGGGCAGGTACAGGAAATGAACAACCTGACAATCAACTGGCTACCGAGGATTCGACTCGATCTGTTGCTCCTTGGTGTCATCGTCGACGCAGCGGCGTGCGGTGGAACATCACCAACCCAAAACACGAACCGAATCGACCGAGAGCCGAATTTTTGGAGTTGGTTCTCGACGCCAGTGGCGGCGCCCGACACGGCTAGTGAGGTGATCGGCGATACTTAGCGGCAGCATCGTGACTCCGCCGGCCCCCAGCACTGTTCGGCGGGTTGGTCTGGTGTTTCGCCGGTTCCCTAGTCGAAGGTTCCTAGATGTGGACGATCAGACTGCTGGATAGGGACTGGGCGCACCCTTGCCGTCACTGCGGCGATCCGCTTAGGGATCAGGACGTCGTGATCCACGAGGAGAAGCGCAGCTGGATCTGCGTCCATGCCCGCTGCATTGATGAGGGAATCGCCCTTGGTCGCGCGGCGCCAGGTTTCGGACCTCGAAGCAGCTCTCCTCCGAGACCGCCTCGATAGAGGAGCGTTGGCGGATGTCCTCCCTGACCTTGACGCAGCGGTGGGCGGTCTCGAGTCTCGCAGAACGACCGCACAGGATGAGGTGCCCGACTCTGTGTCGGCGGCGCGGTCGGGACTGGAGCGGCTCAGGCGCTACCTCGCCACCGGCACGCGACCTGCGAAGAAGAAGATCATGAAGCGCGCGCCGAAAGGACATCGCGCCCCGAGGAAGGGTCGACGCCGCGGCGGGCTGCAGAGCGACTAGGAGTGCCATCAGATGCCGAGCGCACAGCGGTTCTTCGAACAAGCGGATATTCACCCAGTGGGTGAGTTGCTGACTACGGGTCCGACACTCGAAACCCAAGATGCCGAGATCGCACTGCCACTACCCAGCGGTACGCACCCGCCCGACCTCGATGAAGACGAAGGCGACGTCGACACGTCGGAGCAGCGGGACATCTTCGAGCGAGACTTGCAGCGGTACGGGTGGGATGCGGTCGCGTTCTGACGCGCCCTACCACCACTACGGCCCAGGCCTATGGGGCATCTACTTCGTCGAAAACACTTTCATCGGGCTGCTCGACATCGCTCGCGAACAACTCCGCCGCGAACACGCTCACCGCCTTGACTGCGCATGGGTCGCGTGGGCACTCACCCGAGCGTTCTCCGCTCATGAGTTCTGCCACTTCCGCGTCGAGTTCGGCGGTACTCTCACCGAACTCGTCACCGATGCACCTGAGCTGTATCGCAGTTACTTGCACCGAGGGTGGGCTGGTCGATCACTCGATGAACCCGCCCTCACCGAAGAAGCTCTGGCCACCGCCTACGAGATCCGCGCCGCACGTCGCATCGACGAGGACCTGGCCGCGACCCTAAAGAACCTCTCTTCAGGGCTTCCGGGCTACGGGAACTTCGCGAAGTGCCTCGACCGATCAGGCGAACAGGCGGCCCTTGCAACTCTCCTGACCGACCTCAGCGGATCAACACCCAGTGGCGAACTCCTCCGTCCCGCCATCGCACGCGAGTACCAGGCGTCTGTGCCTCGGCGGTGGCTGGCGCCCAGCAAACGGCTCCCGTCAAGTGCTCAGCTTCTTCCCCGGATACTCGCTCTTCCCCTGGACAAGGTCCTCAAAGACGCTCGTCGCCGGAAGGCCACGATCCAACCCGGCGGACGTCACCCCTACATGGTGAAGACAGCCAACGGAAAAGTGCCACTCAAGAAATGGGATGACCGACGCGTACCACAGTTCGTCGTGAAGCAGCTGGCCGGCCTCTTCGGCTTGCCCCCCGCAAAGTACTGCGAGCAGGTACTTCGGGGTGCTCCTGCCTAGAAGAGATCTCGTGCTCTTTGGGCTCCGTGCCTCACGGTAAGCGAGGTGGGTGGCGTGAGTAGGCCGAAGCGTCGGCTTCGGAGCACGAAAGCCTGCAGCATCGCCGCTGTTCGGACGGGTGCTCCTCGGACCAGGGGATTCGCGGGGACGTGCAGAACGCGGCGGAACTTGACGGCCGCATCCGACTCTGGGACCAACGGGAGGTCCAAGTTCGGCTCCGCATTCGGCGCTGAAGGGCTTGCTGCGCCCGATCCAGCGCCGGCGAGAGGACACTGCTTGGTTAGGAGGCTGGCTGCAGCGTTCCCGGCCGATAGTTCGCGAGGAGGTGATTGGCCAACAGTTGCATGTCACGCGAGGTGTTCTGCAGGTCGTTCCATCGGCGCCGGTCGTCCTTTCCGAATTGCCACCACCCGTCCGCCCATGCGCACACGGACTCGATTCTTCTCAGTCCTCCGACGAAGTCCTCGATTAGCGGTCGGTCACCGTCCATCAAGATCGGGTCTGCGATCGCGTCCATGAGGAACCCAAGGGCGCAGACTCCTGCGCCGTGCATCAGACGCGACTCGCGGGTTGGACGTCCCCATGCATCGGGAAACACGCAGCTCAACGGCTGTCCAGAAGGGCTTCAGGATGGCGAGCATCTCATCGACGTCACCCTCGCCTGACTCGGCGTCGTGGAAGTGGTAGAGGGCACCGTCGGTGATGCTGTTCTCGATCATTCGCAGGATCGAGTTGTCCTTGATGACTCCATCGGGCGTTGTGGGGGTCTGAACCATCCCTCGCAAAGGTGAGGCTTCGTCGAAGTTGAGCCGCTCGGCGACGCGGGCGGGGAGTTGACGGCGCTGCAGTTGGGTGGGTAGTTCGCCTTCGGTGGCGGGCAGCAACTCGTAGATCAGGCTCTTGGGTAGCGGCTTGGTGGCGTTCACGAGAATGAACTGGGCGCGGCTGTTCTTCAGGGCTTCGGGCGATGAAGCCCACCGCGGTCGACTGGGAACGGCTCAACGTCTGCTTCGCGAATCGCGGCGCTGCGTTGTTGCCCATCGACGATCCAGCCTGGTCTGTCTCTTCTGGCTCATCGGGGTCGAGGGGGATCACGAGGGAGCCTGAGCGCGAGTAGTCAACCTCGGAGTCGGAGTCGGCGGGCTCGAACACGACCCGGTCATCGAAGGCGATTACGAGTGCGTTGGGCATGAGGGGGTCGTCGGATTCGATGTATCGGCGAATTTCAGCGATGTGGCGGAGAACCTCGGGACGTTGGTATCCCTGGACCGCGGCATCGTCATCGTGGTGAACGCGCGCGAGATGGTCGTGAAGTCGACCGAGTCCTTCGGCCGTCCACTGCGAATGAGTAGAGGCGCCGGCTTGGTCCCTGGCTGATCTCAAGGGCGGGTACGTGTAGCTCAGGCAATGTCATGCTTGGCTCCTAATTGAATCATGAGGCGACGGCGGCACCACTGGGGGATACTCGCTCGTCGAGTTCTCGTCTGAAGATGGCTAGGTTGTGGAAACCGCGCCGCTTGTTCCGTTCGGTCCCGCGGAAGATGGCCACCTCGATGCCGGCGCTACAGCACACTCCGCACTCGCACGCCTGCCACGGAGGCGCGCCGCCAAGGTCTCGCGGTAGGAGTCGCTTCGATCCCGCTGGGGTCCCAGATTCGCTCGTACGCACGGAGAGATGACACGGCTGTCTCCACGTCGACCGTCTCGGCGGTCGTACTCGGCGGGAGGGACTGCAGCGCTTCTCGTTCTGCCGCAAGAGCTACACGTTGGTCGATCTGGCCAGCTGCGATCCGTCGCTTGAGGGTCGGGTTGCCGTCGACCTGGGGGACCCGCAGCGCTGTGATCCGTTCGTCGAGCCAGTAGTAGTTGTCCGTGTCGTCTGTAGGCCTGAAAGGGCGAGGTGCTATCGAAGCTGGTGCACCGAGGGCGCGAAGTCAGGGATGCGTTCGAGTCGAGTCACACCGAGGAGATGAAAGCGGGTTGGGGTCGCGAGCACGGGTGCGACCGCCTCGACGACCTCATGAGGTCGTGGGTCTTCAGCGGCACGAGGCCACCCAGCGCGATGATGGTGTACCCACTGTTCTGCAGCTCCGCCACGGCGCTGGCATACGAGACGGGATCCCAGCCATGGGCCACTCCGACCGGGGCGAAGGGGTGCCACGTCGTCCTGAAGTTCGCCGAGGAACTCGGCCGCGAGATCCAGCGTGAGATCGCTGCGCCGGACCCAGTCCGCTCGGGTTCAACGCCGAGCGGACGCTGCGGGTCGTGGAGGTAGCCGAAAGGGATGTGGTCAATCGAGACCCACGGTCGAGGCCGATTCCCTCGTAGAAGTCGACGACCTCCTTGATCGTGTAGGGCGGTTCTGCTCGAACCGCGTAGTTGAACGCACCGCAGTCGCCCATCACCATCAGGCTCGGTCGACAGGTGACGCGCGAAAGAAGCGATGATGCGCCCAAGCGGTAGATGCGCTGCTGCTGGGCCATCGTGTACTTGCCGGCCCCCCTCGCGGTGCCGTCGACGATCGCCTTGGAAATGAGGATCCCGTCGTAGGGCACTTTGGTGAGTACCTCGTGCGCGTACAGGTCGTCGCGTTGGCGCACTCGATGTTGCGGATGCTCTTCCTGTCTCGAAGTCGAAGAACGGACTGACCTGGTCTTGGGAGTCGGAGAAGAAGAAGTCGATCATCGGTGCGTCTTCGCTTGTACGTAGGCGCGAATCAGGAAGTTCGACAGGAGCTTGATGTCCTCGGGACGTTCTGCAGTTGGTTCCAGGGCGACCCGCCGAGTCCTTCCCACTCACCGCGATCGTCCATGCGCACTCGGGCTTGATGAGCTCAAGCTCGCTGTCGTGCGCGCAACAGCGTCGTCCGCTTCGACGTCGACTGTTGCCATCACGCGGTCCATTAACCGGGCCATTGAGCGAATGCCCGACGCCGTGCATGAGGCGACTCCGTCGGCCGGCAATCCCCAGGCCTCGGGAAACGTCTCGCGGACTGCCGTCCAGTAGCAGAGCAGGATCGCCCAGATCCCGTCGAGGTCGGTCTCGCCGGTGCGCCACGTTGCGGTAGGGGAACAGGCCGGACCTCGACGGCGACTGGAGGGCTTCCTCGAGCGCCTTCACCAGTGAGGTGTCGGTGACGACGGCGTGCTTCCGTCGGTCCTCCTTGGCTGTGGATGTGCCGACGGATCAGCCCCTTGAAGGGTGAATCGTCCTGCCGGTTCAGCCCATCGACGATGGCCGACGGGATCTTCCTGAGCGAAGGTGGGTTGATCGGTGCACCGATCTTCGGCAGCAGTTCAGTTACCAGGCCGGCGGGAAGACGGGCGGGCGCTGTTGATCCGGACGAACTGGTCGCGCTGCACGTCAACGGTGTCGGCCACGAACGCAGCGACGGGGACCGGGAACGCCGGTTCTTGGCTTGACGGAGCGCAGACGCTGCGCTGTTGCCCGTCGACGATCCACGCGGGCTTCGAGTCGCCGTCTGCGGGGGATTGGGATCTCCAGGCTTCCGCCGAGTACGTGACCTCGTCTACCGTGAGGGCCTCTGCGTCGCTTTCGGAACCTGCCCGCGCCAGAGCTAGCGACCAGGTCAGATCGCGTTTGGGAGGACGGGCACTTCCGAGTCGAGTACTCGACGATGGTCTTGACATGTTGGCGTCACCTCCGCGCGTTGGTAGCCGATCAGATCTCCGACGTCGTCACGGCCCACTCGCGAGATGTCGGCGACGGCTAGTCAGTTCGTCCGCCGTCAACGCGAACAGGTAGATCGGTCGCTTCCGGCTCTGCTGGACCAGGAAGGCACGTCGGGATGATCGTTCCGTTGGATCGCGTCATGCCACCGGCCCTCTCTGACCTCGGATTCGAACAGTCGCTTGAAGCGATCTCGTTCACATGCTCGCTCACTGTGCCCTCAGGTCGCGTAGTTCGCCTGGAGCAGCGCCGTCTTGCTTGGCGACTTCGACCGGGTCTACACGGGACCGGATGAAGTCATCACTTGCTCGGTCGGTCATCGCGGCCCGGTTGTAGCGCTTGGTCGGATCCGACTCGGCCGGCCGTTTCTACCAGCGTCGCCTCAATCGCCATGCACGGATCTCGCCATGGGCCCGTCGCGGCGCGAGTGGCAAGAGTTCCCGTGCGATGCGGATGTTCAGTGAGTCCGACTCGCGGACCGACCTCATCGTGGCTCTGGATGCCGAGCGGTGGCGGGAACGCAAACCGGCGGAGCGAGCCATTGCTGTCGCATCCGGCCGACACGAGGCAACAGGTCCGCTGACGCCAAGGCTGCTCGGCGGCCGTGACGAAGATCGGCTGCTCGAGGGCCCGGACGTACGCATCTGACGCGACCACGATCATGGGGCAAACTGCGTAGGAGTCGTGCAGCCTCTCGGCGAGGGCGCTGCACTGTCGCACCCGGGGCGACCTGCCTGCGCAAGTCGATAGGTGAGTCCCCTTCCACCAGTACTGGGAGCCCGTCGCGCGGTTCACGCGATTCCGCGACGACGGAGTCTGCGTGACCTAGAGCGAACGTAGCGGCATAGAGGCTCGATCTCTTGGCATCTAGGGCCGATCAGTCCGTAGCCGGCGGACGCGACCGACACGATGTCCTCGCTCGGCGTCTCGGGTCGTCGGCGAAGTTGCGGACGGCCGCACCAGTGCTCTCCTGCGTAGAGGTCTCGACGAGGCACCGGCGAACTTGGCGGGCTGCCTATCCGTCGAGCCATCGTCGCGGCACGCTCTCCAGTGGCCGCTGACGGTACGTACTCCGACCCAGGGACGAGGCCCTCGGCCGACTTGCGGTCGCTGCAGGTCAGTACAACTTACACAGCCGGGTCGACCGGCATTCAAGCCGGGAGCCACGGCAACCTCAAAACTGTCATTGCATCGTGGGCACCAGTGGTGTAATTTCTAGCATGTAGTTTACGATCTGGAGAAGTACTTTCCGTCGATCTTCGGACACCAGTGTGCCGTGAGGGTGTGACAAGGAGTCGCGATGGCTGATCGACCTGCGGTTGTGCTGCTCAGCGGGGGACTCGACTCCGCGACCGCTCTCGCGATCGCCCAAGAGCGAGGGCTTCGAGGTGCTACGCCCTGTCGTTCCGCTACGGGCAACGCCACGCGTCGAACTCGAGGCCGCCGCACGTGTCGCGCTGCCGCACGGCGTCGCGAAGCACGTGGTCGCCGACATCGACCTCCGCGCGTTCGGCGGGTCGGCGCTCACCGCCGACATCGAGGTCCCAAAGCACGACTCCGCCGACGAGCTGGCCGACGACATCCCGATCACCTACGTGCCGGCCCGCAACACCATCTTCCTGTCGTTCGCCCTCGCCTGGGCCGAGGTGCTCGGCGCGTCCGACATCTTCATCGGCGTCAACGCGCTCGACTACACCGGCTACCCCGACTGCCGGCCCGAGTACATCGCGGCCTTCGAGACGATGGCCGAACCTCGCCACCAAGGCCGGCGTGGAGGGCACACGCACTCACGATCCACACGCCCGCTCATCGACCTGACCAAGGCCGAGATCATCAGCCGGGCACTCGACGCTCGGCGTCGACTACGGCACTCACCGCAGCTGCTACGACCCCGCACCAGATGGCCTCGCCTGCGGCCACTGCGACTCGTGCCTCCTCCGCGCCGAGGGCTTCGCGAGGCCGGCGCTCGACGACCCACTCGACTACCGAGGCGCAGCGTCTGCCGCGTGACCTACCTCGTCAAGGAGCTCTTCTTCACGCTGCAGGGCGAGGGCGTCCAACGCCGGCACGGCCGCCGTGTTCTGCCGGTTCACGGGCTGCAACCTCTGGACCGGCCGCGAAGAGCACCGCGCACATCGCCGTCTGCCAGTTCTGCGACACCGACTTCGTCGGCACCGACGGTCCGGGCGGCGGCACGTTCGCTACGCCGACGACCTCGCCGATGCCGTCGTCGCCATGTGCGGTCCGGCACGAGGTGGCGAAGCGCTTCGTCGTCTGCACCGGCGGCGAGCCGCTCCTCCAGCTCGACGAGGACCTCGTCGACGCGCTCCACGCGCGCGGGTTCGAGGTCGCCGTCGAGACCAACGGGACGCTGCGGCCGCCCGACGGGCATCGACTGGATCTGCGTCAGCCCCAAGGCAGGCGCCGACCTCGTCCTGGCGGCGGGCGACGAGCTGAAGCTCGTCTACCCGCAGAGCCGGCGCTGAGCCGGACGACTTCGAGGACGCTCGACTTCGACCACTTCTTCCTCCAGCCGATGGACGGCCCCGACCGCGAGAAGCAACACAGCGCAGGCAGTCGAGTACTGCCTTCGCCACCCCCGCTGGCGGCTCAGCCTCCAGACCCACAAGTACCTAGGAATCCCGTGATGGAGATCTTCAAGGAGTTCACCTTCGAGGCCGCCCACCGGCTGCCGAACGTGCCCGACGGCCACAAGTGCGCTCGCCTCCACGGCCACTCCTACCAGGTCGTCGTCCACGTCGAGGGACCCGTCGACGAGCGACACCGGCTGGGTCATGGACTTCGCCGACCTCGAGATGCGCTTCAAGCCTCTGCATCAGTGCACTCGACCACTACTACCTCAACGAGATCGAAGGGCTCGAGAACCCGACGAGCGAGGTGCTGGCCATGTGGATCTGGGATCGGCTCGAGCCGGTGCTCCCGGGACTGTCCCAGGTGGAGGTCAAGGAGACCTGCACCTCTGGATGCGTCTACCGCGGCGAGCGGAACTGAGAACGACGTGGAAGACGTCCAGGCCCGACCCGATTCCAGAGGCATCCGAATCGATCGAGCGGGCGTGCGCGGGTTGCGCTACCCGATCGCGGTCCTCGATCGCGAGGCAGGGAAGCAGGAGACCGTCGGCGTCATCAGCGCATCGGCGTCGGTTGCGCCGACGGCTAAGGGCACGCACATGAGCAGGTTCATCGAGGTCCTCGAGCGCCATGTCGGCGAGTTGACCATGAATACCATTCCCACGATCCTGCGCCAGCTTCGGGAGAGCTTGCAGAGCGATCACGCCGAGATGGAGGTCGTGTTCACCTATTTCATCTCTCGCGAGGCGCCGGTGAGTAAGGCGCGGGGCGTCATGGACTACGAGTGCTGGTTTCGAGGCGAGTCCGGTGAGGCAGCGGGCGACCGGTTTGTTCTCGGCGCCCGTACTCCGGTGACGAGCCTGTGCCCCTGCACCAAGGCGATCAGCGACTACGGCGCCCACAACCAACGCGGGTACATCACGATCGAGGTCGAGCAGCACGATCGACGACGACGGACGGCCCGCGCTCTGTCTGGATCGAGGAGCTGGTCGAGCTGGCGGAGTCGGCGGGCTCCTGCCCCGTCTACCCACTGCTCAAGCGACCGGACGAACGACACGTGACCATGCAGGCGTACGACAACCCGGTCTTCGTCGAGGACATGGTCCGCGAACGTCGCCGTCGTGCCTCGACGGCGACCACCGCGTGCGCTGGTACCGCGTCGAGGCGCAGAACCTCGAGAGCATCCACAACCACGATGCGTTTGCAGCTGTGAGCAGCATCGGGTCCGACGAGGCCGTAGCGCTTGGCCAAACCGATGGCATGTTCGCCTGTTCGGCGACTGGCTAGCGGTCACGGGACCCAGCCAACATTCACGCCTTGTCGGGGTCCGGTTAGGGCGAGGTGCTTTGCCATCGCGATGTCACGCTCGGAGGCTCGGATGATCTGCGTGTGCAGCACATCGCCACCCCGTGGCTAGGGAAGGCGCCGGTACTGGTCAACCAGGTACTCGGCCAAGCGACGCTTGTCCTGACTTGTGTTTTGAAGCTCGTTCCACTCGCAGTCAATCACCGGCCACCTACCACTCGTCCAAGCGCAATGAGGCACCAGGCCGGTCAGGCGGGCCTGCACCTCAGAGAGAGCCTGTTGGTCGTCAGCTTCGATGTCGGCCATGACGAGGTCCATCAAGCGTCCAAGGGCCACCAGGCCGGCACCATGGACCAGTCGGCTCGTCCTTGGGTCCTTCTCCAAGCATCCGGCCACACGCAAGCGACGCCACGGTAAAACACAGAAACAACCTCAGCCATGGCTTCGGTGTCAGAGTCGTCGGACTCTTGGGAGTAGTACTCGGGTGAGCACTCCGTTCCGACGGATGCTGTATTCAATGACCGCTAGCACGGCAGCCTGGCTGATGTTGGCACCCGGGCCTGCCGGAGGCCCGATCCCCTTAATGCGTCCTACGAAAGGTGAGTCGGCATTGAACCGCAGGTGCTCGAGGACTGTTGCGGCGACCCTTCGAACCCTCCAGGCCGTTGGCAAGGAAGCGCTGATGTGCGGCATGAGTTCATTGAGCAGGTCTCTCGGCAGAGGCTTGGTCTTGTTGACGAGAACGAACTGGTCTCTCTGAAGCTGTGGGGAGTCCGTGACGGAGCCAACAATGACTACGGGGAAGTGCCGGTCCGGTGGCAATTCAGACAGGGCGGAGGTCCGTTGTTGGCCGTCGACGATGAACCCTGGTCTTGGTTCGCCCGGGCCGGGGAGAGGAATGCGGCAGAAGCCCAGGCGTCCCCCACTCGCTCCGAACGACACGCTTCTGTGCTTTGAATTGCACAGAGTCATCGAAGGCGATGACGATTGCGTTCGGCAGCATCGCCGAAGTCGTCGGCGAGGTAGTCGTGGATCTCCTTGATATGACGGTCCACTCGCGACCGCTGATAACCGACGAGGACCCCATCGTCGTTCGACTGGCCGCGTCGATCGAAGCGATCTGATGCACGAGTCGCCCGTCAAGCCCAAACGCGAAGAGGGGAGCGTCGGAGCGTTGTTCCACTCGGAGCGCATGAAGGGTCAGTTCCAGGTGGCTCTTCTGCGAAGCCATCCTATTCCTCATCAAGTAGATCGTCAGGAATGAAGATATTCTGTGGCTCCCGTGTGTACCTGCCTCCGGACAGGCTCACGCCCTTCGTAGAGCCTGCGAGCTTCAGGATCTGCCGGGTACGATCTCTTCCAGATCTCCCTCTTCTCTCGAGCGCAGTGACGCGACGAACGCCTCCTCCTTGAGCGGAACCGGACCGATTCTCCGGCGTAGGTCTCGGTACGCTTGCTTGAAGCGCTCGCTACCGTCGTCGATGGCGATTTGCCCGTGGAGTTCTTGCCAGAGCGGATTACTTGCCCATTGGTCAACGGCGACTCGCGTGCCAATTCTGCGTGTAGCGGAATGTCGATCTAAACATGAAGCAGAGACTCGGCCTGCGGCCCAAGCGCATACTCGAACCCGTTCTTCGGCAGTCCGGCCTTTGACAGGTACCCGAGGTCGTCAGCCACTCGAGTCTCGGTGACACACGATGCTCCAGGAGGCCAGGGCCCTTGCTCATCTTCTCCCGGTCGCCCAGCGTGTCTGAAACCTGAGTCACAAACGTCTTGAGCTTCCTAATCTCCGTTCGATCAGCCGACTGTCTTTCGCTGACTCGAACGCGCGTTCGACAATCACATCGAAACGCCTGGCAACCTGATCCCGTGTTACGACCGATCCGATCTGCAACAACTCTCCAAGGAATTCCCGACGAGAAGGCCGTCGGCTTCCACGACCTGGCGAAGCATGGCCAAACATCTCGAGGCCCATCCTGAACGGGTTCTCTTGACCTGTCAGATCCCCCGGGAAGGGCTGAGCACGGAGTTGCCGCATCGTGTGACCCGCCGCCGTCCAGGTGTTCTTCGACCGCAGAACGCGTAACTGATAGGCAAGTTCGATGGGCTCGTCCACGTTGTCCGGCGTAGGAGCACCGACCGTCGAACGGAGGGCGGGATCAGACATCCACTCGTCAACAATGAAGACGGGTAGTGCATCCAGGTCACCCCGACGGGCGCTCGCCGCTTGATAGCCGTCGTCGTCTCGGACGAGGCTCAGCCCGCGGTATCTGCCCGTCTTCCGAGGAGTCGCGGAGATCAGCGACTTCTCGAGCAGATACGAGAAGGCGCGTTGGTTGCGCTGATCCTCCGTATCAAGCTGGCGTTGAGACTCGAGCACCCGCCGGAGCTTTCGCGAACAGCGCTTCCACCGGCTGATGGACGAAGCTCGTTTCTGTGCAGGACGAGATTCGCCAGTGCCAGCCGCGAACTGAAGACAGTTAGATAGGTCAGGAACGGCTCGGCCAATGGAGTCTCGTTAGAGTTCGATGCCGCCGTGGACCGAGGCCCGGGGGCGCACCGCTACAACAACCGACCGGCGAACCGAGGTGTTCATGTCCGCAGCCGAGACAAGACAGACGCCGGGGGCAGTTGTCGCAGCAGCCCAGCATGATCGAGTGACTGCTTCCCGTACTGAACGGAAGTGGACGATGGGGACTTGAGGTTCTCACCCACGGCGCGGATGTCGGGCTCTGTTACGAGCTGGTGAGCTAGGCAACGTTTCAACTTGGCTGAGTACGCGTCTGTCGAGAGCCGACGGCTGCTGCGTGGCTAGAACAGCTGAGAGCCCCATGTTCCTGCCCTCCTTCACGAGCCGAACGAACAGATTTCGAGCAGGGGTACTAGCGCCCGGCGCCAGGAAGGTCTGAGCCTCGTCGAGCATCACCACCGTTCTTGGTATTCCCTCAGCAGCCAATTCTTCTATTCGCCGCCTAGTCGTAGCGTCCAATTGCGGGTCAAGCGCGAGACGTTTCTCGGCAAAGGCCGTGCGGTTTCGCGTTTCAATCAGCATTCGAGTGATGACAGCCACTACCGCATCCCGGTAGCTCTGTGGAAGGCGACCGAGCATGACGACGGCGGGCCGGCCTGGCTGCAGCAGTTCGGTGATCGTTGTGCCATCGCTCGAGAAGAGCCCCGTAGCCGAAAGGGAGCCAAGTCTCTGGCGGAGTGCTCGAAGGGATTCTGCGTGGTAGGTGCCCTGTAGTTCGTCCGACCGAACCGCCTCTGACAACTGCTGCAGGTCGAAGTCTGTCCGCGGAGGGATGTCTTGGCCGTGGAGCATGAAGCCCGACTCGTGAAACCAGGCCTACCGCGTCATTTGAGGGCCTGTCCCATCGGATCGCTCATTGCATTCACGCCAAGGAGTAGTTCCCACTCCTCGGAGTCCCAGGGCGGGAACGCTCAGGGTAAGCGTGCGGAACCAATCGGATCCGTATCGCGCCGGTTGGCCAGCCCTGGGATCCACGCATCCACACCGAACTCGAGGTCTGTCAACTCCACCCCCTTCGCCAACTCATAATGGCGCTGTGCCTCGGAGTTGTCGCTTGGTGCAACCGTGTAACGGGTGGTCCAATGAGATATCGAGGGGGTCGAAGACGAGGACAGCCCTCGGATTCGCCTGCGTTCCGAGCACAGCCGCCTCGCCCGCGACGAACCCCTCGATCAGGACCCCAAGGGGGCGGAGGACTTACCGCTGCCCCGCTTTCCAACAACGGCAACCACCTGTTCCTTGCTCGTGGTTAGCCGAGACCGACGGCTGGCGGCCGCCGACTGTCTCAGCCAATGTGCCTAGCCACACTGCATCGCCTTCGGAGCCCCCGGGCCCAAGCCGTACGCCCTGACGTGGAGGATCGATGGTGGGCTTGGTCCGCCACTGAGGCGTGATCGCCACAGTGTTCAACCGTTCACGAGCGAGTTCAGATAACTCGCTGAGACGATGTGCCGCTCGTCGTCGATGGCTCGGTTCAGGAGATCATCCACCGATTGCTGAATGTGGCCGAGCGTAGCCACGCCGCCTCTCCTGCAGCAATACTCAAATGAGGGTTTCTGAAGGCTGGGACCGTGAACGGGAACGTACCTTGTTCGATGGCCTCGCCTTCGATCTCCGACGTGGTGCTTCTGCTCCAATTTCGCTCGTCGGTCAGCGTACCCATTCGTCAAGGAGACTTCTCAAGAAGTCTCCTGACTCATCATCATCAAGGTTTCTCAGCGCGATGTCAGTTCTTTTCACCGAAGCGCGTAACAACCTGAGGGTCGTTCAGAGGCAGTGCCATGTCGTCCGGGTCCACCCAGGATCCAGAGACGATGAAGCCCATCTCTTTGCTCTGCATATCTGCAAGGGACTTAAACGCGTTGACCCAGTGATTTATGGCGTCGATGTTTGAGACAGAGTCAAGCTTCGTTGCCTCATCCAACATGAAAACTAGCATCTCATCTTCTACCTCACTGCAAAGACGCCCCATCATCTCGAGAACCTTGATCGGAGCTGGGCCGACTGATCAAGCACCGAGGGAAGCCCGGTCAAGCGGGCATCGGCTGCACTTAGGCTGATGCCGCGGAGCCAGTCCCAGGAAATACGCCCCAGTTCTCCGAATCCTGCGAGGCTCGTGAAGGCCATCGCGATGTCCCCAGACTGCGTTGCCTGTTGGATGAGGTCCTTCGCCTCCTCCCCATGCTCAGCCAGATACTTGACCACCCATTGACGAGCAGTCTCAAATCCGAGTGCGTCGAGGAGCGCGGCGTGCGCTACCTGGAATGTTGACCTGGCACTGATGTCTGGCAACTCGACGAACACAACCTGGGCGGGATAGTCGTCGCGGGACTCAATCACGAATTCGATGTGGCGCATGGTGTGAGTCTTGCCCACACCCCAGTCGCCATAAAGAACCAGCTTGGGCGGGTTACCGGTACGAAAGGAACGAGTGAGGAGAGACATTAGTTGTTCGTTAAGGGCCTGCCTGGCAAAGAAGAGCGACGCATCGGATTCATAGTCAATCATGAACTCGCGATGTTCGTCCTTTAGTCCGAACCAGCTTCGCATCGTCTCCATGTTTCACTCCATCCTAGAAGATAGCTTGATATGCCAGGGTACGATCAGGAGATCGGTAGATATCTGTCGCCTCGTAATGCAATTCGTTCACTACGGCCCTTCCTCCATTGAAGGCGTTGACCAGTACCCCGATCTCACGATTGATGAGCGAGCGCTGCGTGAAGTTGGCGGGATCCGATCGATTGCGAACTCACCCACTTTGGTTCGAGCTGTGTAAAGCTTCGTATGCAGGTTTGGCACCAACACGATGTGCGCGCTTCGTCTCACCGATCCGATCTACGGCCCGAACGTGATACTTCTCCTTGGGAGGTCGTGTCACGATGTAGACGGTCGCGAGGTCAGATTTGAGACGGTCCAGGAACTGGTCGAACGAGAGGAGCCACGGGGGGACTGAAAACTCGGATAGCCAGGGGCTGACAATGTGCAGGCGCTCCCACTGGTGCGATCTCGAGAGTGCGCTGAGATAGAGGTCTAGCACTTGTCGCGTCGCAACACTCAGCCAGGCGGGAAGCCCCGGGGGGTCTCTGAGTCAACGCTGGTGGCGCGTCGTCTGGGTGGCCTTCAAGAAGCGTTCCAGTCGATAGCTGGGACTGGATCGCCTCAGCGATGCTCTCCTGAAGAATCTCAGCGTCGAGAGGTGACGGTTGGGCCCAGTTCGTGTCGATGTAGTCGTGCGCCCTTCGGATATCGAGTGGGACGGTCTGGTTGCCGTCTCGGATATAGAACTCGCTGCGATCGCCATCTCGGAAATACACGGGTGAAGGATGTGGAGTGCAAGTGACTCTGGAGATCGTCTGGCCATCCGCTGTTGTGAAGTTCACCTCGACATATGGCCCCACTGCAGCGTCAAGATGGTTCTTTAGGCCGTTGCGGAGGTGTAACTGGAAGCCGTCGACGGACTTCTTGCTGAGCGTCTGCAGGTCGTGGTCAATTCCCACGACCGTTCCCCTCATCGTCAACACCGATGAGCAGGTCGCCGCCAACGGTGTTGAGAAAGCCCGCAATAGTCTTGACTACCAGCTTTGGTGAGGTCCTTGTTGACCTGGCCGCTGTCGAGATCGAAGCGAAGCGAGGACTTGAACTCGAGGGTCTGTCGCTCCGGTGCTGAGATCAGATCGTCAAGAGACTGGTCTGGGTTGATCCCGCTCTGTGAATGCGAGACCAACTCAGACTCCTGCAGGTTCCCCCCGCCGCTCGGCCCTGCCGACAAACCACACCTCCGAGTGGGGCGAAGATTAGCAGGGGTCCTTCTGTGACCGACCCTGACAACTGCTCCCTCTGGGCGCCAGCAGGCTCAACTCTTGGACTGCTGGAGACACGAACGGTGGCTCGAACGGGCCACGAACCCCTCACGGACCCACGGCTCGACGCCCTAGCGAAGCAACAACGTGTCAGCGATGGATGCAGTCCCTTACGGACGTTAGACGGAATCGCACCGCTTCATCCGCTCGCCCACCGCTTCGATCGAGACCCCGCTGAGCGGCGACTGCTTCGCGCACACGCTCGGGACGTCATCCACCATCGAGATGAAACACGCCACGCGTCGACCTGCGCTTGGTCTTCTGTCGTTCATGGCGCCGACACGCAGTGGTTCGGCAGATCCAAGGGCGCCGACCTGCGTCCTATCTCCCGCACCGAGCGAGATCGGGCGGCTCGGCCAAGCTGCTCAAGGCGGCCGGCTGACGCAAGAAGGGTCGGCAGCGGGCGATAAGTGAACCGTCGCCGACAGGCTCGTTTGGGCACCCGAGGGGCTTGTTGCGTCGAGTCGGACCGGGCCTCGTGGACCCCGACTGCGGCAGGTCCGTTCAGATCCGGTGGTCACCGAGAGCTCTCCCTTCGAATGACAGCGGTGTAATTGTCCCACCCGGTCTGCACACTGATTGCAGAGACGTGGGAGAGCGATGAACGAAACGAGGCACAACGACAAGCACGAAGTGCGGACCTTGCATCTGGTGGATCTCGAGAATCTGACGGGTGACCCGCGTGCGTATCGTGCGACCGCTCTCGGGGTGTTCGAGCGGTACTTGGAGTTGGCGCGGTGGCGTCCGGGCGATCTGGTCTATGTCGCCACGAACCCGTGGTTGTACAAGAGGATCGCCTGGGAACCGCTGGTGCCGTGGCATCTCGAGTTCGGCCACGGAGAAGACGGCGCCGACAGGAGGCTCCTTGCACAGGCGGCTCCCAGTGGGTCGCGTGCAGGTTCAACCGGCTGGTCGTCGGAAGCGGCGACGGGATCTTCGCCCCGAGAGCGAGGGGGATCAGAGGTCGGGGGGTGGACGTGGTGGTGATCGCCACCCCGGACGGCCTGTCGGGTGATCTCGCGGCTGCTGCGTCGAGTGTGGTGTGCCTCCACTGGCGCGCGCACCGCACGAGAGGTCGATCTCGCGAATCCACGACGTCCGCCGCGGGCGGTTCCGAACGTGACGAAGCAGCCACGGCTTTTCGAACAAAGACGACAACGTAAAGGAGGACACGATGCAACTCTCGATCGAGGTGAAGGAACCCGTCGTCGACGGACCGTTGGCGCTCTACCCGCTGGTTTCGGCTGGCCCGTCAGCTCCCGCCTACATGTGTGGTCCCGACGCAGAAGCGACCGATGTGCTGGTCGTCGATGAGATCGACGAACGAGCAGCCGTGTCTGAGCTCGTCGTCCAGAACCGTGGTGATCAGCCGGTATTGCTGATCGAAGGTGAGACCGTCCTGGGCGCGAAACAGAACCGGACGCTGAATCTGACGGTGCTCTGGCGCCGAAGGTCGCTACGACGGTCCCGGTGTCGTGTGTCGAGCAGGGCCGGTGGGGAACACCACAGACCACGGCGCGTTCGCCCCGCCACGCGCCAGGTTCGCTACGTCGGGTGAAGACAGCGAGCGTGCTGGCGTCGCGGGCGGCTGGAACCGGCGGTCGAAGTGACCAGGGGGCAGTGTGGGATGCAGTGGCCGCCTACTCGGACCGGTTGGACGCGCCGTCGCAGACCGACGCCCTCGAAGACGTCTACGACAAGTCAGCTCCGGACATCGACGGGATCGTCGAACGGTTGTCGTCCTGTAGATGGCCAACAGGGTGTCGTCGCCGCGATCGGAAACCGGGTTGTGTCACTCGACCTGTTCGACAAGACCACGACACTCGTCACCTACTGGGAAGGACTCGTCGCCGGCTACGCCCTCGACGCCCTCGACGAGTCTGATGCTGCGACCGGTATCGCTGACGCCAAGGCCTTCGTGGCCCGGGTCGCTGCGACCGACGTAGCGTCGGAGGCCGGTGTCGGCATGGGCACCGAGCTTCATCTCAACTCCGACGACATCAGCGGTCTGGGACTCGAGTGGGACGGCGCGCTCGTCCACCTGGCCGCCTTCGCCGGACCACCCACGACACACCGGAGCCGCCCCATCCGGCGCAGTCGTCTACGTGGTACCGATTGGACCAGCTGAGACCCGGACGGAGGAACGCAGATGACAAGC
>CAVPGR010000005.1:0-17136 GCA_963704035.1 uncultured Actinomycetes bacterium
GATCAATGCTGAAGTGCACAGCTTCCTTCCGACTCGCCTGGTACCGGCACCCAGATTGCCACGAGTCGGCTCTACGCGGGACGTGCCGCGTGCTTCCTCTCTCGTGCCTTCTCTCGCGCTGACCAGATCATGCGCGCCAGGAACCCGACCGCGGACGACACGATGGCGACGGTGATGGAGAAGGGGACAACGCCTTCGCCCACCGCCTGCGTGTCGATCAGGTGCAGCGGTGACAGTGCCACACCCCACATTGCCGTTTCGGCGCCGCCGGGTTGGCCCGAGATCCGAATGGCCGCGGCAGATCCCAGCGGACCGAGCCCGACCATCGCCCAGATATACGTGAGGACGATGATGGCCATGAACGCCCAACCCCATTGACAGTGGGAGGTCCAGTCGTGCCAGCAGTTCTCGTCGCTCGGGGAGGGGTTGGCCGAACTCCACCACGCTGCTGCCCCCACAGCGATGCCAAGGGGGACAAGCGCTCCGATCAGGTAGCCGGACACGGCGGCTGCGAAACCCGTGAGGGTGTCAGGCTGGGGCCGGCACTCGGTGGCCCGTGTCGCGATTCCACCGGTTGATCCGCCACGCACCAATTGTACCCGCCGAGTGTTTCGCCCGGGCTCGGCTCACTCGTCGCGCAGGAGCTCGGTCGGGTCGAGGCGGTTCACGAGCGCCGAGGCCAGCACCGCGGTGACTGCCGTGGCGACCAGGACGATGCCCACGGGAACGAGGGCGGCTCCGGCGGGAAGAACGTACGCAGGCGAGAGGACGAACAGCGGCTGGAGCACCGTCACGAAGTAGTAGCCCATCGCCGCACCCACGAGAACGCCGAGGGCCGCTCCGCCGATCGCAGCCGTACCGGCCTCGGCTCCGATGAGAACCCGAATCGTCCGCTGTTCGAGGCCCTGGGCACGCAGCGTCACGTACTCGCGCCGGCGTTGCAGGAGCAGCCCGAAGACGAAGATCGCGATCGCCACGACGGCCATCGCCAGAGCGAAGGCGGCGTCGAGATCGACGAGGCCGCCGATGTTGAGTGCTGCGAGGCTCGACTGGTCGCGGGCGAGCGTGGTCTCCCGAGTATCGACCTGGAACGAGTCGGCGGCAACCGGGCCGGCCTCGAGCGATCCTGTCGCTGCCTGGAGCCCCGCGTCATTCCCCGACGTCGTGGACGCGAGGTAGAAGTCAGGGCCCATCGACGGGATCTGACGGCTGTGCTCGTCGATCGACATGAGAGCGGCGGCGCCGTCAGGAAATCCGGGAAGTCGCTCGAAGAGCCCGGCGACGGTGACGTCGATGGTGGTCTGCTGGTCCGTTCCGCGGGCAAGGAGGACCTGGAGGCCGTCACCGACCTGGGCGCGGAGGAAGTCGGCCATGTCGGCACTCAGGAACACCGCCGTCGAGTCTGCTCGGAGAATCTCGATCGCCTCGTTCGCCGTCGAGGTCACGAAGTGCCGGTCTTCGAGCGGCGCCACCGCGCGGTAGGCGTCGAGATCGACCGCTGCGAGATTGGCGGGGTCAGAGGTGCGGGCGCTCTTGAGGATCACGTTGTGAACGCCGTAGATGACGGGAGCGACGTCGGCGACTCCCGACGTGCGGAACAGCGACGCGTCCTCGACGGTGTAGTCACGGCTGGAGTTGGGGCCGGGTGTGATCCGGATGTCGGAGCCCGTCGCGTACCGGGCGTCCTCGACCTTTGCCGCGTCGTAGGAGGCCGTGAAGGCCGTGAGGCTGACGGCAAGAGCGACGATCAGAGATACGGCGACCACGGCGTTGCCGACCGCCCAGGGGCGACGGCCGACGCCGAGTCGGTAGAGACTGATGAGTGGCTTCGTCGACCCGACGGTCGCGCCGCGGTGGCTTCGAGCGAGCAGTGCTCCAAAGAGGCGGGCGCCGAAGAGGGTTCCCGCGATCCAGACGGCGATCGGCAGAACGAGCAGGCTCAGGCGGAGATGCACCGCCCGGCCGAAGTAGACCGATCCGGCTTCGCCGGCGAAGGCGTCGGCGCGCACAGCCAGGATCGTGCCGACGGCGAGCACCGCAATGACGACGATGTCGAGGCCGGCCCGACGCCACAGCGGTGGTCGAGTCGCGAATCGGGCGCGGTCCTCGTGTATCTCCCGGTCGATGGAGCGCCGCCCGGTGATGTAGAGCGCGGCGCCGGTCGCCACGAGACCACCGATGGTCCCGAGAGCGGCCGACGTGAGGAGGCGGGGTATCCCGGCCCGCTGGAGGGAGTCGAGACCGAGAGCGCCGACGGCGGCGAGGTAGCCGAGCCCCAGGCCGACGATCGAGCCGACCGCCGTGAGAAGGGCGGTGCGGAGCGTCAGCATCCGGAGCAGATCCCGTCTGCTCGCCCCGCGGATACGGAGAGTCGCCTGTTCGCGACGCTGAGCCTGGGCGAGAACGCTTCCCGCGTAGGCGGCGAGAAGAGCGGCGAGCAGCGCCCCCGGAACGCCGAGGAACACGAAAAGGCTCTTGGCCGCGGAGGCGTCGTCGGCCGCCACGGTCAGCGTGTTGGAGATGTTGTCGAGGAGGAAGTCCTGATGGGCGGCCTGGGCGTTGACGTCCTCTGCGATGCGCTGGGTCTGGGCGTTGGCCGTCGACGGGTCGGCGTCGAGCGGCGCGCGGTCGACCCAGATGTCGATCTCACGAACCGGCACGTTCTTGAGGCGGCCGCCGAGGGCGACCGCCGCCCGTTCATATGCGGGGAGCACGGTCTCACCGAACACGTCGGGCGTGACCACCACGGAGTGTCGGGTGTACACGAAGTTCTCGAGATCACCGCCGCGACGGCTGGCGAACAGCGACCGCGCCCGCGACAGGTCGGCGACGCCCGACACCTCGAAGTCGGCGGTGCTCCCGTCGGGGAGCTGCACGGTGACCGTGTCACCGATCCCGAGGCCGAGTGCCTGTGACGTCTCGGCGCTGATGACGGCTCCCTGGCCGTTGAGCTCGCCGTCGACGATGACGATCGTCGGGTCGTTCTCGGCGTAGGAAGGATCGAGGCCGAACACCTTCGCCGGCCCCGGCGCCGCCATGCCCCCGGCGGAGAGAGCCTCGGCCCCCAGGTCGGCGCTGTCGAGCATACCGACCCGGGCGACCCCTTCGATGCCGGCGATCTGGTCGGCGAGCTGATCAGGCGGCACAGGAGGAGGCTGGTTCGCCGCGACGGGCGTGACGGCCTCTCGGGTCGAAAACCACGACTCCACCACCGGGTCGCTCCCCGGTGATGCCGCGTCCGCAACAACCTCGAAGTCGATGACGTGCGACTCGCCAGGTTCGAGATTCCCGAGGTTGTAGCCGGTCTTGCCGGGACCGGAAGCGAAGGGATTGTCCGCGGCGTCGGCCGCCGCAACATCGTTCGGGGCGACATCGGTGAGCGGTACGCCGTCGATCCCCGCCGAACCGGCTTCGTAGACCCAACCCGTCGTCGGAGCCGAGCGGACCGTCACCTCGTGAGCGGTCACCGCAGCGTCGTTGCGGATCTCGAGACGTACCGCGTGGCGTTGGCCGGCCTGGTCGAAGATGGCGGGGGCAACGTCCTCGGTGAGCGTCAGCTCGCCGCCGATGCGGTCGGACGTGATCCTCTGCATGTCGATCGGCAAGGGCGCCACGGCCCGCTGTGTCATGGAAGCCGACAGCCCGTCGACGAAGAAGAGGACGCCACAAAAGAGCCCCACGCCGAGGGTCACCCCCACCATCGCCGACAGCGTGCGGCGGGGATTGCGGATCAGGTCGGCGACTACGTAGCGAGCGCGCACGGCTCTGTACTCGTCGGGGTGTTCGGTCGTTCGAGTCGCATGCTGCGATCGGCGTGAGCGGCCATCGCCGGATCGTGGGTCACCATGACGAGGGTCGCTCCGATCTCACGTTGGACGTCGAGGA
Source organism: uncultured Actinomycetes bacterium (assembly GCA_963704035.1). GTDB lineage: Bacteria > Actinomycetota > Acidimicrobiia > IMCC26256 > JAOSJL01 > JAOSJL01. Next base: position 3,886 of record CAVPGR010000005.1, read on the forward strand.
GCAGACCGATCACCCTCTCGGCACTGGCTTTGTCGAGAGATCCCGTGGGCTCGTCGGCGAGCATGATCGCCGGTCGGTGCACCACGGCCCGCGCCACAGCGGCCCGCTGGCGCTGACCGCCCGACAGCTTGTCGGGAAGGCGGGCCGCGAAGTCGCCGATCTCCAACCGAGCGAGCACGTCAGCCGGGCTGCTCCAGCCTTCCGTGCCCGGTTCCACTCCCGTGATGGCGAGCTGCAACGCGACGTTCTCTTCGACGGTGAGGTGGGGCAGCAGATTGTCGGCCTGGTACACCATTCCCAGATTGCGACGGCGGAAGCGGACACGGTCACGTTCGGACATCTCCGTCAGGGTCTCCGAGCCGATCGTGACGGTGCCGGAGTTCGGGACCGCCAGTCCGGCGAGGAGCCCGAGCAGCGTCGACTTGCCACAGCCACTCGACCCCATGATCGCCAGGCTCTCGCCGGCTTCGACGTCCAGATCGAGATCGTCGAGGGCACACACCAGGCCCGAGGTCGTGTGATGCTCGACGGTCACGTTCCGCGCCGCGATGGCGACACCCCTGCTCATCGGCACCGCATTCATCGACGCCGCATTCATCGACGCTGCACTCCGTGGTCGGAGAGCTCGTAGCGGCTGGTGGCCAGGTCGGCCAACCCCACATCGTGGCTGACGAACAACACGGCGAACTCTGCGTCGAGAATGGTGTCGATGACGTCGCTCGCGGTGTCGGCGTCGAGTTGCGCGACGACCTCATCGGCGAGAAGCAGCGCCGGTTCGTTGGCCATCGACACGGCGAGCGCGACACGCTGAGCCTCACCACCGGACAACTGTCGGGGAAGGTGCTCCGAGCGGTCTGCCACACCGGCCCGTTCGAGCAGCTCGAGAGCCCGCGCCCGCCCCGACCGGCGACGGCCCTTCGACGCGAAGGACTGCGCGAGCTGCACGTTCTCGCGCGCGGTGAGGAAGGGAATGAGATTGTCCGACTGGAGGGCGATACCCACGTGATCCGCCCGGATCCTGGCTCTGTCTCGGTCGCCGAGCTCGCTCATCTCCCGGCCGTCGACCTCCACAGTGCCCTCGTCAGGTCGCAGCAGACCTGCCATCAGCGACAGGAGCGTGGACTTCCCGCTGCCCGAGGGTCCGATCAAGCTGGCCTTCTCACCGTGGTCCAGTCTGAGGTCGACGTCGGTCAGCACGACTGACCCTTCGGTATCGAGGGATTCGTACGACTTCGAGACGCCACTCAGGCGCATGACCGGTTCGACGCTCACGCCGCAGGCTCCGAGGTGGGCGCGGTGCCGAACACGTCGGGGACGACCTCAGCGGCGTGTGCTTCGAGGTCCAGCACCACCTGGCTCGCTTCCGCCAGACCCTCCGGGCTGAGTTCCACGAGATTGAGCAGCTCGAACGTGTCCTGGTGCAGGCTCGCGTCGAGCGGGACGTTGTCGATGACACCGACACCGGGCGCGTAGTACTTGTTCTCGTTGTCCGGCGCCCCGACTTCACCCTCCTGGATGACGCGCACGCCGTCGTAGCAGTCGAACGTGACGCAGTGGGAGATATCGAGCTCCACGGGCTCGCCGACGCTGGCGTCCTCTCCCGGGGCGGCACCGATGAACCACTTCGGCGTGTTCGCCTCCACCGTGGCGGGCATCAGGATGCCCGGCTGGCCGTCGTCGATCGTCCCCAGCCAGACGGTGTCGGTGTTGGTGTACTCGCCGCCTTCGTAGTCCTCGGTGTAGCCACCGAGGATCCAGACGTTGCCGTCCTTGTCGAGGGCGAGATAGTCGATCGAACGCTGGGCGATCTCCCCGGCGTCGGTCGACTCGTCCAGCATGGCGATCGCGGGCACACCTTCGATCATTCGGACCACGTCGGTCATCGTCGTGATCACCTCGTGGGGAACGACGCGCGACCCGACCTCCGTCGTGCCACCACGCACCCACTGCATTCCCGGTGTGAGGGGGTGATACGGATTCGTACTCAGCGTCGGATCGACGAAGTTGGCAGGGTCGAACTCGACCTGGGTTCCCGTTTCGTCGGCGCCTGACTCGGATGACGCGCTGCCCGAACCTCCGCTGCACGCTGCGAGGAGCAACGACGCGAGCACGAGCCCGGCGGCGACGCGCCGGCCGAGTCGCTTCATTGTTCCTGTCTTCTGACGTCGTACGTGTTCTGGTGCCCGTTGCACGGTGGCCTCCTCGAGGTCGTCGTGGAGGCATCATCGACGAGACGGGCTGAACCCCGGCTGAACGCCGGCGGAACGCCGCATGTGAACCGCAGGCCTGAATCAGCGGGGCCGGTGCTCGGTTCCGCGGCCCGGGGTGACGAACAGGGCTTCTCCGGGTTCGTGGACGTCGGAGGTGTGCCACACGTCCGTCGGGTTGACAAACGCCTGGCCCGGTTCCAGTTCGATGCGTTGCTCGGCTCCGTCGATCTCCTGGATGAAATCGGACCGTCCGGAGAGGAGGACGACCAACTCCTCGCCGGCGGGGTGACGCTCCCACACATTCCATGACGCGCTCTGGGGTGTGATGCACACGAGACGACCGTCGTCGCCGTCGGACGCGAACCGCTTTGCATACGCCTCGAGGAACTCGGGGTTCCACTCGAAATCGGGCACCGGGGTGGCGCTCGCTCCGAGGCCGAGATGAACGAACGTCGACGACAGCTCGAAAGGAGAACCGCTCATCGCCGGAGTCTCGCATACCTCTCGGATCCGAGGACGCGCTCGAGAAACGCTCTCCGATGTGCCGGATTCCTCAACCGCTCCTCGTCTTCGACCGGTAGGCCGGAAAACGTCTCGATGAGCACAGCGGCGAACCTGCCGACCGTGGGTTCGGACGCATCCTCGTCAGCAATCCGGGGCATGACGTCGCCCAGACCACAGCTGGGTGATCGGGCCTTCAGGACGTAGCCGTGGAGGCCATGGTCGACGAGCTCGGCGACGCGGCAGCGCGCGTAGGCCTCCATCTCGTCTGTGTGGTCCTTCTCGGAGCGGGTACCGACGAGCCGAATCTCACCATCGCGGCGCACGAGGTGCATCGGCTCGCGGGGAACTCCGAGGCCGAGCTCCACTTCGGGACACACCGGGACCCACTCGACCAACGGGCCCACGGTCTCGACCAGGAAGTCGTCGCGCTTGTGCCCGCCGTCGAAGCGGACCTCGTCACCGAGCAGGCACGAGGAGATCCCGAGTCGGATGGGCGCCACGGCGAAACCTTCCTCAGCCCAGTATCGCTCGTGCGATTCCGAGATAGATGGCGATCGTCAAGAGGTCCTGGATGACCGTGGCCAGCGGCCCACTACCAAAGGCGGGGTCGATCCCGAAGCGGGAGAAGACGCTCGGAAGAGCCATCGCGACGATCGTGGCGATGGAACTGGCCGCCAGCAGCGCGAGCGCCACGATGATCGCCACCTCCGGGCCTTGCCACCACCACGCAAGGGGGAGGAATGCCGCCGCCAGCGCGAGGCCGATGAGCAGACCGGTGACCGTCTCCCGGAGAACCACTTGTCGGATTCCGACACCGACCGACAGCCCCCGGATCACGAGGGTCTCCGTCTGGGTACCGACAGCGTCGGCCAGGTACACGACACCGGGCAGAAAAAAGGCCAACGCAAGGTTCCGCTCGAGGTCGTGCTCGAACGCGCTCATGAGGCTCGCCGCCAACATGGCGGCCGCCAGTCCGACGAGCAACCACGGAAGCCGGTGCCACAGGCGACGGCGAATGGCCTCCGAAGAGGCTCGGCGCGCTGTCTCGGTCTCGTGAAGATACCCACCGAGACGAGCGAGGTCCTCCTCGTGCTCGTGTTCGAGCACCGAGAGGATGGCAGCGGGAGGAACGAGCCCGAGGAACTGTCCCGCCTCGTCCGCGACGGCGACCGCGGTGTCGTCGCTTCGTGCCGCGTTCCACGCCAGCACCTCCTGGTCCGTGTCCGGCGTGACGGTCGTCGGCGCGCCGCGGATCGCCGACGCGACCGTCTTCCCGGAGTCTGCGCTCAGGAGATCCTCGATCGGCACGACACCCACGATCGAGCCGTCGTCGACGACGACCAGATGTGAAGCGGATCGGTATGCCCGGCCTTTCATCCGGTCGAGGATCGCGGTGGGGTGGTCGTCGGGATGTGCGGTCGGGACGTCGAGTGTGGCAAGTGCCCCCGCCACCTCGCGCTCTGGTGTACCGCCGGACGTGGAAACATCGGTCGTCATGTCTCCGATGATGCCCCGCGCGGGGGTCGCCGCACTCGCACTGGAATTGGGGATCGGGCTCGGCGGGTGCAGCAGCGACCCCGGGCCGGCGACCTCCGGTCTTCCGCAGCCGTCGACCACCGTATCGGGGCCGTCCACATCAGATGCCGGATTCGTGGCGTTCGGGGACTTCGGTGGCGGCTCGCACCAGGAAGACGTCGCTGACGCGATGACCGCCTGGGCCGAATCGCACCGCGTCGATGCTCTCGTCACGACGGGCGACAACGTCTACCCGTCGGGTGACCCGGGCCTCTTCGATGACCACCTCGACAATCCCTATGCAGAACTCCGACGAACGCGGCCGTTCTGGGTCACCCTCGGCAACCACGACGTCGCCGGCGGGCACGGCGACGAGCAGCTCTCACACCTCGGACTACCTCTGCTTCCCTACACCGAAGAACTCGAGGGCATCCAGTTCTTGTTCCTCGACGCCAACGAACCCGATGATGGGCAGGCCGAATGGCTCGATGAACACCTGTCGGAGTCGGGACCACCCTTCCGTGTCGTCGTGTTCCACCAACCTGCGTATTCGTGTGGGGAGCACGGCTCGACCGAGGGCGTCGTCGACACGTGGGTTCCGATCCTCGAGAAGCACCGGGTTGCACTCGTTCTGACCGGTCACGACCACCTCTACGAGCGGTTCGTGTCGGCAAACGACGTCACTTACATCGTCACCGGTGGCGGCGGCAAGAGCCTCTACGACGAACGCAGCTCCTGTGATCAGGAGTCGATCAAGACGGCGTCCGCCGTCGAGTACCACTTCGTCGCCGCCGAACTGAGCGACGAAGGACTCAGTATCCGCGCGGTCGCCGAGGACCGCGACGTCCTCGACGAAGCTCTGATCGAACGCTGAGGGCTCTCCCACCTACTAGCTCACATCGACGAGCCGCCCGTCTTCTTCGTTACAGTCTCGATCGCCTCACGAGCGAACTCACGTTGTGTCTCGAGGATTTTCTCCGTGAAGTCGAACGCGCTGTCGACGAGTCTGGTCACCTCGGCCGCTGCCTCGGGTGCGACCTTCTCCGCTGCGTCCGAACCGGCCTTGGCGAGTTTTCGCCCGGCATCGACCATCGTCTCCTGCGCCTTGCGCACGAGCTCGAGGATCTGTTCGTCGAAGTCACCGTCCGAGTCCTGATTGTCCGCCATCGTCGCTCCCCTGGTCATGTGACGTGAACCTGCGACGCGACCGTACCGCCGCCGGTGAAGCGCCGGTAGGGTCGCCCGACCCTGGCTGTGTCGTGAAGCGTTGCGGGCCATAAGCTCGCTGGGATGCACGACTCGGTCACCGTCCACATGAAAGCGCCGCCCGACCGGATCTGGGCTCTCGTGAGCGACGTGACCCGGATCGGCGAGTACAGCCCCGAGACGTTCGAGGCCGAGTGGCTCGACGGCGCCACCGGCCCGGCGGTGGGAACCCGGTTCCGCGGGCACGTGAAACGCAACGGGATCGGCCCCACCTACTGGACGACGTGCTCGGTGGTGACATGTGAGCCGGGGCGCGAGTTCACCTTCGGCGTCGGCAAGCCAGGGAAACCCTTGAACACATGGGGCTACCGGCTGGAACCGTCGGGCGACGGAACCGACGTGACCGAGTTCTTCGAGCTCACACCGACGATGGCACTACGTCTCTACTGGCTTCTCCTCGGCTGGGCGCGTGGTCGCACCAACCGCAAGGGGATGCGCACAACGCTGGAGCGGATCAAGGCCGAGGTGGAGTGAGAAGCGTTCCTGACGCCTCCACGCCGACCAGCATCGCCGCGACCCGGAGGGCAGGCGTGCAGATCGACTTCCACGAATCAGAGCGGGCGAGCCTCGGCGTCGAGATGGAGTTGACCCTCGTCGACCGGACGACCCGCGAGCTCGTGAGTGCCGCCTCCGACATCCTCGCCGAGATCGGAGAAGCCCACCCGGACAACGACCACCCGAAAGCCAAGCACGAGCTCTTCGAGTGCACGATCGAGATCATCACGGGGATCTGCCAAACCGTGGCCGAGGCCCGTGCCGATCTGGAAGAGACGCTCGGTGAGGTTCGACGTGCCGCGGCAAAACGCGACCTCGACCTGATCTGCTCCGGGAGCCATCCCTTCTCCAGCTGGCAGGACCAGACCATCAGCCCGCCGCCGCGGTACCGGGAGCTCGTCGAAGACATGCAGTGGACGGCCAGCCGCCTCCAGATCTTCGGCATCCACTACCACGTCGGAGTGCGCTCGGCGGAGAAGTCGATTTCGATCGCCAACGAGCTCACGGCCTGGCTGCCGCACTTCCTCGCGTTGTCGGCGTCGAGCCCGTACTGGGAACGTCACGACACCGGGCTGGCCTCGTCCCGCGTGAAGGTGTTCGAGGCTCTGCCGACCGCCGGATTGCCGCCGCAGATCCACAGTTGGAAGGACTTCGAGGAGTACGTCGAGACCCTCGTGGCCGCTCATGCGATCAAGACCATCCGCGAGGTCTGGTGGGACGTACGTCCGCATCCCAACTTCGGCACCGTGGAGCTGCGGATCTGCGACGGAACGCCGACGATGCACGAGTGCGCCACCCTCGCCGCGATGGCACAGACCATGGTGACCCGGCTCGATCGGCTCATCGATCGCGGTGAGCTGCCGCGAGTGCCGAGAGAATGGGTCGTGCGCGAGAACAAGTGGCTGGCGGCGCGCTACGGGCTCGACGCCGAGATCATCGTGGACGACAGCGGCACCCGTCGCGCGATCCGAGAGGAGATTGCGGACCTCATGGCAACACTGACACCCATCGCCGCCGAGCTCGGATGCTCTGATGAGCTCGCCGGCGTGAACCGGATCCTCGAGGAGGGATCCAGCTGCGAACGTCAGCGCCGGCAGGTAGCGGGTGGCGCCACGCTCGAGGACGTCGTCGACAGCCTGGTCGCCGAGCTCGCCACCGACACGGTCGTCGTCTCATGACCGCATCGGACCGGACGACATGGCTCGACACATTCCTGGATGCCCACTCCGACGAGCTCGTGGCGTTCCGTCGCCAGATCCACGCGCATCCAGAGCTGAGCGGCGAGGAAGTCGCGACCAGCGCGGCGGTCGCGGCCCGACTCGAGGTCGCGGGTCTCGAACCCCGGGTCCTCCCCGAAGGGACCGGGGTGCTCTGCGATGTCGGCGAACACGGGAGCGACGCGCCTGTCGTCGCCCTGCGCGCCGACCTCGACGCCCTCGCTATGACCGACGACAAGGACGTCCACTACGCCTCGCAGGTTCCCGGAGTCGCCCACGCGTGCGGCCACGACGTGCACACGACCATCGTTCTGGGGGCGGGGTTGGCCCTCGCTCAACGACTGGGTGACGAGGGCGTCGACGGCGGAGCCCGGCTGGTCTTCGAGTCGGCCGAGGAGACCGTCCCCGGAGGAGCGCTCGATGCCATCGCCGCCGGCGCGCTCGACGGTGTGTCCGCCATCTACGGGCTCCACTGCGATCCGAAGCTCGACACCGGACAGCTCGGCACTCGCGTGGGTCCGATCTCGTCGGCGGCCGACATGATCCACATCGAGATCACCGGTCCGGGCGGCCACACGGCCCGCCCGCGCGAGACCGTCGACATGGTCGCGGTGGCGTCCCGTCTGGCGCTCGAGCTCCCCGAGGAGGTCCGGGCGCGGGCAACAGAATTCGGTGAGGCGTCACTCGTCTTCGGTTCGCTCCGCACGGGAGCGGCGGCCAACGTCATTCCGGCGCACGCCGAGTTACTCGGTTCCATCCGCACGCCCGAACGACCTGTGTGGAATGCGCTGCCCACGATCCTGAAGAGCTCTCTGGCCCGGGTCGAAGCGGATCTCGGGGTGCGAGCCACGGCCGACTACACCCGCGGCGTTCCGCCCGTCGTGAATCACGAAGGCGCAACGCGACGACTCGAGCGGTCCGCCCGTGTCGCCTTGGGCTCCGAAGCGGTCGTCGACGCTCCTCAGAGCGCCGGTGGAGACGACTTCTCCTGGTATCTGGAAGAGGTTCCCGGTTCATACGCGCGCCTCGGTGTGAACGATCCGTCGGACGGCCGGAAGGCGCTGGATCTCCACGCCGGGAACTTCGACGTCGACGAACGGGCCATCGGTGTGGGCATCCGGGTCCTCACCGAGGTCGCACTCGACACGCTGGCGGGCGTCGGCCCTCCCTAGGATGGAGTCCACTGCCAAGGACTCGTCGTGGAGGAACGGAAATGACCAAGAACGATGATCCGGCAACAGTCGACGCGAGCCTCCGACTCGGTGGAGGAATCGAGGAAGCCGAGCGTGCACGGATCGTCAAGCACTGGGGACGACTCGACCATCGCCTCCGGTCATTTCGCGCCGGTAGCGTCGACCTCGAGATCTCGGTCAAGGACCGGGATACTCCGAGCCAGCACATGACCTTGGAGGCCTGGATCGCAGGACGGCCGCGTCTGGTGGCGACGTCGACCAAGACCGACTTCGGCTCCGCGCTGAGCGAGGTACGTGACGACCTCATCCGTCAGTTGACCGACGCCAAGAACAAGACCGAACCACGCAACAACCGTCGCCGCCGCTAGTCGGAGCTCGAACGAACCGGACTCGACGGATCCTCACCCGGGGCCGGGTGAGAAACATTCATCGAGGAACTCCATGAGCGGTGGAGTCATGACCGAGTCCCCGGCTGCTCCGATCAGGACGTTGACGTCTTCATGCGCGAGACCGTCAGCGTCGACGACCGTGACGTCGACGGAGTCGTCGGCGAGCGCGCCGGCGAAGTCGTCGACCATCGACCGCCGGTCGGGGCTGCCTCGTCGGGCAAACAGGAAGGGCGGGATCTCGCTGTCCGCTGACACGTGAGTGATCGGCGATGCCTCGACCCACACGTCGGGGTCCGTGCCGAAGACGGTGGTGTACGTGCCCACCAGTCTCGGACCACCCCGCATCACCGCGAGATGTCGAAGGCTTCGGTATCCAGTGGCGCGACGCATTCCAGCGCATCGAGGCCGAGGCCGTGGGCGCCCAGGTACCGCGGGTCTGTTGCCACGGCAGCCACGACCCCCGCTCCGGCGGAATGGCCGAGCACCGCTACCTGCTCCGGATCGCCGCCGAAGTCGTCGATGTTCTCGACCAGCCACGCCAGCCCCTGAGCCACATCCTCGTTGTGCGCCGGATACCGGAGTGGGTCCTCTGCCTCGGGGTCGGTGAGCCGGTAGTTGACGCTCACGAAGACGTAACCGGCGTCGCCGAACAACGCGATCTTGTCGTCGACGCGATTGCTCTTGTCCCCCGTGACCCAACCGCCGCCGTGGACCCACACCACGACCGGGAGAGGCTCACAGTCCAAGCGCTGCGGGGAGTGCACGTCAACGCTCGTGAGCCGAAGATCGGTCCCGGGGTGAGACGCGTACGGAACGTCGAGTGCCGTCGAAGCCTCCGGATCGCACCGAGCTGTTGTCGTATCCGGTTCGCCCGCCTCCTTGCTGCTTCCGCAGGCAACCACGAGCACCGCCATCGCGGCAACCGCGGATCGCCGGGTCAGACTGAAGCGTCGGCCGTTCGGCATCGCCTCATCACGGTACTGCGGCCATCCGTTACACAGGTCTCGTGCCCGCCGACCCAGCCATTCATCCGATCTGGAGGATGCCTGGGGTTCGGGTTCGTCGTAGCGTTTCCATGCGTCGCGGAGTGTCTTGCGCTCTCTCGCGGAACGCAGCGTCCGAACACACCTCGCAACGAAAGGGATACGCCATGGCACGAGAGACGTACGACACCGAACCGACCGGCTGGACCGGTTGGATCGCATTTGCCGGATTCTTGCTGATTCTCGGCGGTTTTCTCCACGCCTGCTCCGGCCTCGTGGGGATTCTCAACGACGACTGGGTGGGATTCACCAACCGTGACAACGCCTTTCTCGACGTTCAGGCGTGGGGATGGGTCGCCCTCATCGTCGGGACCATCGTGTGCATCTCCGGCTTCGGCGTCTTGACCGGGAACATCCTGGCCCGGACCGTCGGGGTCATCGTCGCGGCGCTCAGCCTGATTGCGAACTTCTTCTACATCCCCGTGTACCCGATCTGGGCGCTGATCATCATCACGATCGACGTCCTCATCATCTGGGCGCTCACGGCGCACGGCAAGGAGATGAAGACACTCGACTGACCCGGGCGTCATGTGAAAGAGCTCACCGAGTGGGACCGTGGGTCTTCGGGGCCCACGGTCCCACGTCGGACGACTCGTGCTTCACGCCCGGCTGGTTCGACAGCAACGTGAAAGGGCGTCTTCATGGCACCAGAGCAGCCCGTGACCGGAAAGCCCTCCGCGAAACCTGGCGTCGTCCGACGGGTGATCACCCGCTACGCGCCCATCACGGGCTGGATGCCCTCGTATCAAAGGGCCTGGTTCAGCGGCGACACGGTCGCTGCCGTCTCGGTGTGGGCCCTGCTCGTCCCGCAGGCCCTGGCCTACTCCTCGATCGCCGGTGTGCCCGCCCAATACGGCCTGTACGCCTCCTTCGCCGCTCTGATCGCCTACGCGATCTTCGGCACATCCCAACAGCTCGTCCAGGGACCCAGCGCGGCGGTCGCGGCGGTCTCCGCCGCCACGATCCTGCCACTCGTCGGGGCGTCCGCCATGGGCACCGAGGACGCCGTCGCGACAACCGCCGCGTTGGCCATCACCACCGGGATTGTCTATCTGGCCCTCGGGTTCGCCCGCATGGGGTGGGTCTCCAACTTCCTGTCCAAAGCCGTCATGGCCGGATTCATCCTCGGCTTCTCGATCGGCATCATCATCGGGCAGTCCTACAAGCTGCTGGGTGTCGATTCGGTCGACGGCAGCTACTGGGAGCAGCTGATCGGCACGATCGAAGAGATACCCGACACGAACGGCACCACGCTCCTTCTCGGGGCCACCGCGCTCGTCGTGCTCCTCGCCATGCGCCGTTTCACGCCGCGCCTTCCGAGGGCACTCATCGTCATGGTGCTGTCGATCATCGCCGTGTCGGTGTTCAACCTGGCCGACGAGGGCGTCGCCATCACGGGCGACGTCCCCACGGGACTGTTCAGCATCGGCATCCCCACCGGAGTCTGGGGTGACATCAGCGCTCTCCTCATCGGGGCACTGTCGATCGTCTTCGTCGGGTACTCCGAGACGCTCGCGTCGGGCCGGGCCATGGCGGCGAAGCACGGCTACGAGATCGACCCTGACCAGGAGCTCGTCGCTGAGGGATTCGCATGCGCGGGTGCCGGCCTGACCGGCTCCTACGCCACCGACGGGAGCCTTTCGAAGACCTCGGTCGCCGACGCCGCGGGACAGCGCAGCCAGATGGCGTCGCTGATCAACGCGGTCTTCATGCTGCTGACGATGCTCTTCCTCGCGGGCCTGTTCAAGAATCTGCCCGATGCCGTCCTCGGGGCCGTCGTGATCGACGCCATGATCGGCCTCATCACCGTGGCCGACTTCCGGCGGTACTACCGCGTGAACCGCGCCGACTGGGTGTTCTTCATGGCAGCCGGCCTCGGCATCATCTTCCTGTCGATCACAGCGGGCATCGCCGTCGGAGTCATCCTGTCGCTCCTGCTTCTGATCGCACGGGCCTCGTCGCCGGCGCTACGCCGATTGGGACACGATCCCGACAGCCGCAGCTACTTCGACCCGGAGCGCCACCCCCACGCGGTCGTCGACGACGACGCTCTCGTCGTCCGTCTCGACGGCCCTCTCTTCTTCGCCAATGCGAACCGGTTCCGCAGCGGTATCGACGACATGCTCAGGGAGTGCGACCCGCAACCGAGCGTTGTGGTCGCCGACATGGAGGCCGTCTCCCAGTCGGACACCGACGGAGCCGATGTCCTCATCTCCCTCGCTGAGCAGATGAGTGCCCGCGACATCTGGTTCGGTCTGGCTCGCGTCGAGGGTGCGGTGCTCGACCTGTGGAAGCGGGCCGGCGCCATCGACGCTGTCGGCGCGGACCGGGTCTTCGCCGATGCCGTCGACGCTGTAGTTGCCGGTCGGGCCGCACGCGAACACCACCCGCCGGCGCCCGCTGACTAGATCCCTGACGAGGCCCGCACAGCGCACCGGCCCTCAACTGATGTCCGACGCTTCCAGGCGGCCGCTTTCGATGGCCCCCTGGAAGCGTTCATAGTCCTCCATGTTCTGGGCCGCGTAAGCCTCGGCGAAGTCCGCCAGTGCGTCGTCGAGCACCGTGCCCTTGCCCGTGTACGCGGCGACGGCGATCGGGTCCCCGGAGCGGGCGTGCCCCCTCGCGAGCGTTTGACCGCAGAGCCTGGCGTAGAAGTGCATCTGCCGGGGCGTGCCGCCCTCGGTCTCGACCGAGCCCTTCCAGTCTCGAAGCTGGCGCACGTAGAACTGACGGCCTTCCATGCCCTCGGTCCAGCCCAGAAAGATGTCGGACTGGGCCTGTGACATCCGCTGTCCCTCGACGACGCGACGCCCGCTGTTCTCGTAGGGGCTGGACCCGAGGTGCTCTTCGAGCACCGAGGCCTCGGCCTCCTTGGCCTGGAGGAACAGGGGGTCCTGCTCGTCGCGTCCCTGGAGAAGGATGATCGAGCACCGGGTACCCACACTGCCGACACCGACGACCTTGATGCCGATGTCGACCGGCGTGTACTGGTCGAGAAGCCAGCGTCGTTCGTCGCTGAGGGTTCCCTTGTAGTCCTCGAGCGCTGCGAGCACCACCGCTTCGAGCGCGGCCGGTTCGTACTCGGCCGGTAGATCGCGTAGAGGAAACAGCACAGGGGGGTCGCTGCGGATCTGGTAGCGGCCGTCGACCTCGACCGCCAGCTTGCGCAGCGCCTGGAGGCTGTTCTTCTTCTCGGAGCGGCGCTGGAACCGGTCGAGTCGTGATGCGAACTCTGCGGAATCCATTTTCCCCGACGCCTGGAGGTCCGCCACGCTGACGTAGTCGTACCAGAGGTCGAGAGTACGCATCTGCGCGAACTCGGCCATCGCCTCCCGGTACGAACCGACGGCGTGGGCCGTCGCCTTCCGACATGCCTCGCGAGAGAACCCGAGATGCTGTCCCGCGATCGTGAAGCTCAC
>CAVPGR010000006.1:0-12708 GCA_963704035.1 uncultured Actinomycetes bacterium
TGCAGTGTCACTCAACACCCTTCTCCGTCGTGTCGCACGCCGCTCCACCACGACCGACTCTTCCGGGATTCGCCGAGCAACGAACATCGCACCGGCGATGAGCACGATCCCGCCGACCAGCAGCTCCACGCCGTCGATCGACGGGCCGCCCCGCCAGTGTCGGAGGGGAAAGGGGTCTGCTTCGTCGACGAGCCGGGCATTGCGAACGATGTGGCTGCCGCTGATCGTGTAGCGCCAGTCGCCGATTCGATCTTCGACGACGTCCGCGTACCGATCGGGCACAACGCCTTCCGGATCGTGCAGCTCGGCCCACACCTGCGAGTACGGGACCCATACGGACAGCACGGCCACGGCCATGCCCGCGGCAGCCGGACGCCGCTCGCGAGGAGTGTCGTGACCCTCGATCCCATCCGCATCCGGGGAAGTGTGTCCCAGAGCGCGCCGACGGGAATGACGAGCAGCAGGCAAACGGGAAGGAGAAAGCGCGGCCCCCAGGCGGCCCGACCGTCGGGTGCCCACCACGCCGCGTAGAACACGAGCCGGAGAGCCACGAGGCCGATAACCGCCACGAGCACCGGTCGGTCGGCACGCGACAAGGACGACGGCGCCGGGAACCGCCAGCAGCACGATCGGCGCGAACCAGATGAGACCCTTGCCGGGGCTGACGACGATCAGGTGGAGCCCCTCGAGGATCGGTGTCGTGAAGCCCGGATCGGCGGTGGCGGGCCCGTGGAGGATCGATCCGGTTCGGTAGTGGTTGTACCAGGCCAACTGGGCGATCACGATCGTCAACGGCACAACGACGCGGGAAACCACCGCTTCCACTCGTCGCGGAGCCGTCGGAACCCGATGAACGCCGGAACGAACGCCAGCGCACCTCCGACGAGTAGCAGCGAGTCCATCCGAAACAACACGGCCAGGGCGATCCCGCCGCCGACCAGCCACGGACCGGAGCCGGCTCGAACCCTCCAGCGCACCAGCCCGAGAACGGCGATCAGCGTGCCGAGCGTGACACCTGGTTCGGCGAAGGCCTCGGTGCTGTGCCAGAGAGCCGTCGTGAGAAAACCGGAAGGCAAGAGCGGCCGAAACCGCGGCGATGGGATTCCAGGCGAGCTCGAGGCCGATGAGCACGAGGACGCCGGCGCAGAGCGCGAGGAGTAACGGGTTCCCGAGCGTCACCCAGTCCGTGTTCGTCGACCCGACGACGAGTTGGATCCCCCACAAAGGGGCGGCTACGAGGCTGGTGCCGAGGTCGTACGCGCGAGAAGGTGCCGCCCCCCGGAACGTCGTCGAGAACGCGTGAACGATCCGTGCTCCCAGACGTTGCGGCCGACCCCCGCCGTGACCTGTCCGTCGTAGGAGGCGATGTGATCGGGCTGGACCGCCGCGTAGACGAGTAGAACACCGACGCCGACCAGACCCGCGAGTAACCACGCGCGACGAACGTCGAGGTTCATCCTCGCGTCAGGGACCTGCGGCGTCTGGCGTTCCCGGGGCGGAAACCACCTCGTGCAGCTCGCCGGTGGTCACCTCGTAGACGAATCCCCGGATGTGGTCCTTGTGGGGGACGAACGTCGAGAGCAGCAGTCGTTGGATGGACTGACGGACGTTCGCGTAGGGATCGGCGAACGATTCGAGTGCCCAGCGGGGCGTGACGCCGAGCTCGGCTGCCAGCTCGGCCTTGAAGGCGTCGTCGGTGACCTTCTGGAGCCCACAGTCGGTGTGATGGAGCAACAGGATCTCGCGCGTCCCGAGCAGTCGTTGCGACAGGCACAGCGAGCGGATGACGTCATCGGTCACGACTCCACCCGCATTGCGGATGATGTGGGCTTCGCCGTTGTCCAGGCCGAGGATCTTGAAGATGTCCATCCGCGAGTCCATGCAGGCGACGACAGCAACGTGGCGCGCAGGTGCCACCGGGAGGTCACCACCGTCGAAGCCGGCTGCGAACTCGGCGTTGTGCGCCAGGAGCTCGTCGACGATCGGGTCGTGCGATCTCCCTGAACGTGTCATGGCCGCATCGTAGACAGCGCGGCGAGGAGACACAGCGCCCGAGATTCTCGTGAGCTCGCGCGACGACCGTAGTGACGAAGCAGCCCGACGACTCGGCGCTACGAACCCACGGGGCCTTCGGCGGCGGCACCGGGTTCGAGTACGCGCCCGGGAAACGGGGGACCCCGGAGCGGTCCGAAGATCCGGCGAGCAGGAGCCCCTCGACCTCCGACGCCGGGGCGGGGAGCGCCATGTGGAAGCCCTGGGCAGTGTCGCAACCGAGGTCGGTCAGGACCTGTCGCTGCTCCTCGGTCTCGATGCCCTCGGCGACGACTTCGTACCCGAGCTGATGTGCCAGGGAGATGACTGACTCGACGATGGCGCGGTCCGTCAAGTCCTCGTCGTCGCCCGATCCGAGGCCGTCGATGAAGCGGCGGTCGATCTTGATGATGTCGAACGGGAACTGCTGGAGGTACGACAGGCCCGAATACCCGGTTCCGAAGTCGTCGATCGCGATGCGCACTCCCGTGTCCGACAGCTCCTGGAGTCGACGGCGAGCCAGTTCGGGGTCCTCGATGAGAACCGACTCGGTGATCTCGAGGATCAACCACGACGGGTCCACGTTCTTGGACCGACACACCTCACCAACGGTCTCGAAGAGCCCGGGCTGGGTCAATTGCCTCCCCGAGACATTGACGGCGATCGACAAGGGCTCCGAGCCGCGCAGCGCCCAGTTCCAGCGAGCCACCTGCTCGCATGCCTTTCTGAGAACGGACTCTCCGAGAGCTCCGATGAGGCCCGTTTCCTCCGCCAAGGGAATGAAACGGTCCGGCGATACGGGTCCGACTCCGGGACGGTCCCAACGAGCGAGCGCTTCGACGAGAGTCCATGCGCCGGTGACGAGGTCCTGAGCCGGCTGGTAAGCGACCATGAGCTCATCGTTCTCGATGGCCTGCCGGAGCGCTGCTTCCATGGAGTACCGCTCCGTCACCCAGGCCCGCATGTCCTCGTCGAAGACCTCGAATCGCGACCGTCCGGCATCCTTGGCCCGGTACATCGCGACGTCCGCGTCACGCAGAAGCGACTCGGCGGTTTCGACCTCTGAGTGACTCATCGCCACCCCCACGCTCGCCGTGACGAAGGCGTGTTCGTCCGCCACTTCGAACGGACGACGGAACTCCTCGATGATTCTGCGGGCTGTCGGCGGGACGTGGTGCTCATCGTCGATGTCCTCGCACAGAACGACGAACTCGTCACCCCCGATCCTGGCGACCGTGTCGCCGGACCGAACGGTGGCCCGGAGCCGCCGGGCGGCCTGCACCAGGAGCTTGTCGCCCGCCACGTGACCCTGCGAGTCGTTCACGACCTTGAAACGGTCCAGATCGACGTAGAGCACGGCCAATCTCATCGCACGACGCCGGGCGCCGGCCAGCGCCTGGCGCAGCCGATCGAGCAACAGCACACGGTTCGGCAGTCCCGTCAACGCGTCGTGCGTCGCCTGTTCGACCAATGCCTGCTCGGCGACCTTGATCTCGGTGATGTCGCGCGCGATGGCCGAGTAATGATCCACGGAGCCTTCGGGACCTTCGTGACCGACGATGACCAGCGACATCACATGACGACCGCCCGAGGGGTCGACGATCGTGATCTCGCCCGTCCAGGTCCCACCGTGGCGAACAGCGGGCATCGCCCTGTCGGAGAGGACCTCCCGGCTTCGGTCGTCGAGGAAGTCCGCGAAACGGTGGTCCGACGGGTCGCTTCCGTGGGGAATCCCGAGCAGTTCCGCCCCCACCTGATTGAGGTGGAACAGGGACTGGTCGGGTTGGAACATGGCCACGACATCGGTCGTGGCTTCGAACAGCGCATTGAACCGCTCCCCCACGGCCCACGCGTCGACCTCGCGTGTGACGTCGGTGGCCGAGACGAACAGGCGATTGCTGGACTCCCCGGTTTCCGATTCCCGACCACTCGTGGCCGTCTCACCGTCGACCGCGAGAGGCCGCCCGTGGACGCGCAACCAGCGAATCTCGCCGCCGCCGCCGTGAAAGCGGATAGTGAGGTCGAAGTCGCCTCCGCGGGCGTGCGCGTCGCGCACGGCGCGGAACAACGGGCGGCGATCAGGCTTGTACACCCAGCTCAGGAGTGACGTCCCGGATTCGAGGAGCGGCCGCTGTGCGATCTCGACAGCCCTCGGATTCGCGTAGATGACGCCACCTCTGTCGTCCAGTTCGAGGATCCCTACGGGCGAATGAGAGGTGACCGTCTGAAGGCGGTCCCGCTCAGCCTTGAGTTGACTCTCGGAGGTCCGGCGGAGACGCTCGTAGAGTTCAGCCATCTCGTCACCCGAGATCTCCATGGCGCGCTCGACCAGGTACCGGCCCTCGTCGGCGTCGTTGTACGCGGCATTCACACGTTGCAGGAAACGGGCCCACCGGTCGGGTGGCGGCACACTGTTCGACCGGAGATCCAGGCGTTTCAACTGCCGTGCCAGGAGTTCGTGGAAGGCTGGTTCGGAACCGGCCGTCATACTTCGCCGATCGTCGTGATCGTCATCGTCTGATTGTGGAGATCGCAGGTCCCCGCGGCGTGCGGAGCGATCTCCCCGTACGAGTAGAACCCCGCGAGAGTGACTCCGTCGGGCAGCATCTCGAGCGTCGCCTCGAGTTCCTCCTCGGTGCGCTCGCCGAGCACGAGTCGACGGCCGACGCAGCTGATCGCGATCGCCAGCGTGTCGCCGGCGAGCTCATCGCCCTCGACGCCGATGGTGCCACGCTCGGTGCCGTCACTCATCGCCGCGGCATCCGTGGCGGCGTGGCTGGCACCGTCGACCAGGCGGTCGAAGTTCGCACGCATGAGCTGTCCGGTCCAACCCTCGGGAACATCACCGGCAAACCGCATTGCGTCATCGTCTTCGTCGACTCCCAGGACCGTGCGGACAACCTGGTTCCCACCACGGGCCGGTCGGATCGCGAGAGGAAACAGGAGAGCGGTGGCCGGCAGTCCGTCCGCTCGATCGCCCAGATACTCCTTGTACAGGGACAATGCCGGCTTGCCGTCGATCTCGTAGAGCATGTTGCCGTCGGAACGCGTGATCAGGCGTTCCGGCCCGAAGATGTCCCATCCACCGAGTGATCCGTAGCCGACGCGCAGCGCGTCTCCGTAGAGACCCACCACGCGGACCTGGCGTTCGCGCGGTCCGTCGTCGGCGAGAATCCACGTCCGTGAGAAACGATCGCCGTCACCGGCCAGGCCGCCCGTGACGGCTACGCCTTCGGGCAGATTTCCGGTCATGCCGCGAACGAGCTCGCTGCCGTTCACGACGACACCGTCGGACAACACGAGCACGTGACGTAGGCCGACATCGGCCAACGCTGCCGCGAGCTCCCGCCCGGCTTCAGCAGAACCACCGGAGTCCTCGACAGGCGCGGTGGCGACGCGCAGATCCACGTCATCGAAGCTCGCCGTCGCCACGCTGACGGTTCCGTCGCTCAAGGTGTCGCCGGCGATCTGGCCGGCCGTGGAGCATCCGAGCACGGCAGCGCGCGGATAGGCGTCCCGGAGCTCGTGCAGG
Organism: uncultured Actinomycetes bacterium; assembly: GCA_963704035.1. GTDB lineage: Bacteria > Actinomycetota > Acidimicrobiia > IMCC26256 > JAOSJL01 > JAOSJL01. Next base: position 5,564 of record CAVPGR010000006.1, read on the forward strand.
GGTTCGGGAAAATCCCGGAGGCGGGCGTCGCCGAAGGCGGCGACGAGCGAGCGGTCCGAATCGAGGTCGGGCAACCCGGGCGCGCTCCAGCCCCGGCCGGGATGCCACGTCGTTGCCTCCGCCCGCACTCCGCCCCCTTGCCCTTCGTGGGCACACGCCCCTCGAGCACATGCCACGACCGAATTCCGGTCGAGTGTTGCCGTGCGGTCTTTGCCGTGCGGTCTTTGCCGTGCTGTCTTTGCCGTGCTGTCTTTGCCGTGCTGTCTTTGCCGTGCTGTCTTTGCCGTGCTGTCTTTGCCGTGCTGTCTCTACGATCGGCCCCTGGCCTTTCACCTTGAGCGTTGACATGACCACTGTCAAGCGGTGGGTCACGGGACGACCACGGAGAGTGGCAGCCGGGGGTGGGGCTGCGCGAGGTGACAGAGTCACTCCCGTGGAACCGCCCATGGAGCCGCAGATGGAACCGCCCATGGAACCGCCTGTGGATGACGCAAGACTGACCCGACTCGTCGACGCGGGTGACCACGACGAGTTGCTCCGCGAGGTGGACCGGCGGTGCGCCACGCGTGACTGGAATTCGCTGGAGCTCCTCGCGCAGCGATGCCGACATGCTGTCGAGCGGGGACTTCAGCTCTGGCCGATCGCCCACCATGTCGAATACCGCCTGGCGCTCGAGGCACCCGGTGAGTGGGCAGGACGCGTCATCGTCGAAGGAGCCGGGCGGTTCACGCCCGGGCCGCTTCCGGAGGTCGCCGCGTCGACCCACACCTGGGAGGAACTGGGGCCCCACGTTCCCAACGGGCCGGGCGCCGCTCTCACCGTGCACGAGCGTGTGGTGCGTGGCGAGGATCTCACCGGTGTGTCGCTCAACGGTCCCGACGTGCTCGACATCCCCCTCGCACTCCAGACGTGGGAGCCCACCTACGCGCTTGCCACCTACGAGGCCCACCGCGGCGATTTCCCCGCTCCCCCGGAACCTCGCCCCGGCGGACTGTTCAACCTGTCGAAAGAGGCCATGCGGATCCCCGCCCCGGACGGTCCCGCTGCGTTGGCTGATCTCGTCACACCGTGGACCACGGCGTCCGACGGTCGGGTCGAAACTGCCGCGGTGCGCGGTGACGCTCCGGAGGCGATCGGCGCGCTCGGTCCCCGAGTCGCGCGCATCACGGAGGCCGACCTGTCCGACGCTCTGGCGCTCATGGCGTGGACCGGAGCGAGCGGCGGGGCGCACGGTCGTCGGCGCGGCGCGGCGACCGGTCGCTTCGGCGCCTGGTGGGCAGTGGCCGCGCTGGCCGACCGGCTCGACGACTGGCCCCTCGAGGGCGACGACCTGGCGGACTCGGCGGAGGCTCTGCGGTGGTACAGGTGGGACGCCGGAGAGCCCGCCACCGGGTGGTCGTTCCAGCTCGCGGTGCACGATCCCGCCCGGGGGATGGCGTGGGCGGTGTCGGCGACAGACGCCTGAGGGTCAGGGCGAGTCGGGATCCGCCAGCCCGAAGACCTCTTCCCTGCTCTCGGCTCTCACACGCCGAGCGGCGGGAGCACGTTTTCGCAGGAGGATTGCGCTCACGATGGCACCGACAAGAGCTGCCGCGCCGGTGAGAATCGACGTGGCCTTGAAGCCGTCGGTGATGCCTTGCGCGGCGCCCGCCTCGAACGCCTCGCGGGCCTTCGCGTCCTGCTCCTGCTCGATGGTCTCGAAGTCCTCGGCCGAGGCAGTCAGTGCGTGGTCGAGCGTGTCATCGGATTGCTCGCTGATGCCGGCCGCGTCGAGGCTCTCGTTGAGTGCCGCCGTCCCCAGGCCCACGTAGAGCAACGTGCCCACGGCGATGATGAAGACACCACCGAGATACCGGAACATGTTGATGACACCCGACGCCTCGCCGGCGCTCTTGTCGGGGACCGCCACCATTCCGGCTGCGGACGAGGTCGAGAACGTCACCCCGACGCCGATACCTCCCAACGTCATAGCGGGCCACAGGTCGCTCGTGGAGGTCGATTCCGACACGGTGGTCATCAGAGCGAAACCCGCCGCCATGGAGAGGAAACCCAGCGTGAGCGGAATCGCGAATCCGATGCGATCGGCGATCCGCCCGCCGAGGAACGAGAACACAAACATCGCGACGCCGAACGGAATGAGGAGAAGGCTTGCTCCGATGGCGCTCTCGTCGAGGAGCACGGGTGCCTGCGCCCACAAGTTGAAGAAGTAGAGAATGCCGAACAGGCCCATGGCGTTCACGAAGGTGGTGACGTTGCCGGCGGTGAAGCGACCGAGTCTGAACAACTCGAAGTGGATCATCGGGTGGGCGACGCGGTGTTCGATGACCCAGAAGATGCCGAGGAGCACCACCGCCAGGAGAAGAGAACCCAGGATGGCCGGTGACGTCCACCCCCACGTGCCGGCCTGCTGGATCCCGAGAACGAGCGAGAACAGCCCGATGACGAGAAACGGCGCGCCGAGCTTGTCGAACTTCGTGCCCTTGGTGGCGCGGGGAAGGTTCCTCAGGGCCGTCAGTGTCATCACGGCCCCGAGACCCAACCAGACGAAGTCGCCCAGGAAGATCCCGCGCCAGCTCAGTTCGTCGGAGAAGAAGCCTCCGTAGAGCGGGCCGATCGCGAACCCCAGACCACCGACCGCACCCCACACGCCGAGCGCGGTGCCCCTCTCTTCCGGAGGGAAGACGTCGGAGATGATCGACATCGTCGACGGCATCATGACCGCCGAGCCGAGCCCCTGGAACGTACGACCTCCGATGAGCATCGGCCCACTCTGCGCGCCGGCGACAAGACCCGAACCGACGGCGAACACGGCGATGCCGATCAGAAACGCGTTTCGACGTCCGACAACGTCGCCGATCTGTCCACCGATCACCACGAACGCTGCGGCTGCAAGAACGTAGGCGTTGACCGACCACGACAGGACCGAGGTCGAGAGGTCGAGATCGTCCGCTATCGCTCCGACCGCCGTGTTGATGGCCGTCGTGTTGAGGGCGATGACCCAGATGGCCATGCACACGGTGGCGAGCGCCGCCGCCTTGTTGACCGGCCGCCCGGTCCTCTGCGCCGCCGTCCCCGCCTCCGTCATGAGGTGCCTGTCACACCGACACCGCCGCCGCTCCACGTACGAGTGCACCCGGTCGAGCGCCGGTATCGGCGCCGTCTTCGAGCACGACCTCTCCCGCGACCATGGTCGAGCGGTAGCCCTGGGCCCGCTGGATGAAGCGCCGTGCGCCCCCCGGAAGATCGTGAACCATCTCGGGTAGCTCCAGATGCAGCGTGTCGAGGTCGATGCAGTTCACGTCGGCACGCATTCCCGGGGTCAGTGTTCCGCGGTCCTCGAACCCGTAGAGCGAGGCCGTCTCCGCCGTCATCTTCCGTACTGCCCATTCGAGAGGCAGGCGGTCGTGTTCGCGGTCCCGCACCCAGTGGGTGAGCATGAAGGTGGGCGTGGAGGCGTCGCACGTCGTGTTGCAGTGTGCTCCTCCGTCACCGAGACCCCAGGCACTCGTGGGGTGCAGCAGCATCTCGCGCACCGCATCGAGTGTGAAGTCCGAGAAGTTGAGCAGTGGTCGCATCAGGAGGGCCATGCCGTTGCGCTCACGCAGGAGGTCGTAGAAGACCTCGAGCGGTTCGACGCCCCGGTCGCGGGCGATCGCCGCCACAGCGCTCGACGGGGAGGGCTCGTAGTCGGGTTCGTCGCCGAACGGGAACACCCGCTCGGGGTCGAGGAACTGCGTGAGTGACGGATCGATGGCGTCGGCCTCACGAATGAGCCGCTCACGGACGGCCGCGTTGCCCATACGCGCCGCCTGTTCATCGACCGGAAGCAGTCCCAACTCTGCCCACGACGGCACGTACGCGAAGGGGTGGAACGTCTGGAGCCCGAGCAGCAGCGTGACAGGGCGGCCGGCCACCTGTGCCCGGACCCGGGCGCCCTCGGCCTCGGCCTCACGGGCGAGCGCCAGCATGCGCCGCCACGCCTCGGGGTCGTGATCGTTCTGGGTGAGGGCGTACGTGACCGGACGATCGATGGCGGCGCTGAGACGCCGCATCCATGCCATCTCGGCCTCCGGAGCCGCGAGATCCTCGCCGAGCGCGCCGGCAGGTGCGAGTTCGAACACGCCGGCGCCCAGATCGCCGAGCGCGGACCCGATTCCGAACAGTTCCTCTTCGGCGGCAAAGGTCCCGGGAACGGGTTCACCGTCGATGGCCATGTGGGCGATCGTCCGCGACGTGGTGAACCCGAGCGCGCCGGCCTCCAGGGCCTCACGGACGATGTCACGCATCGCAGCAATGTCCTCGGACGTTGCGGGTTCATTCGCCGCACCGCGCTCACCCATCACGTAGGCGCGCACGGCGCCGTGCGGAATCTGTGCACCCACATCGAGCATCTTGGGCAGACCGTCGACGACGTCGAGATACTCGGGAAAGCTCTCCCAGTCCCAGCGGATCCCGTCGGAGAGCGCCGCGCCGGGAATGTCCTCGACGCCTTCCATGAGTCCGATGAGCCAGTTGCGACGGTCCTGCTGCACCGGGGCGAAGCCGACCCCGCAATTGCCCATCACGACGGTCGTGACCCCGTGCCAGCACGACGGGGTGAGGGTCGGATCCCATGTGATCTGGCCGTCGTAGTGCGTGTGAATGTCGACGAAACCCGGCGTGACGACGAGCCCGTCGGCGTCGACTGTCCGTCGGGCGCTGCCCGACACGCGGCCCACCTCGGTGACGATGCCGTCGTCGATGGCCACGTCGGCCGTGCGAGCCGGGGCACCCGTTCCGTCGACGACCGAACCACCCCTGATCACGGTTTCGTGCATCAGAGCGAGAGTAATCGTCCTCAGGTACGAAGTTCGGCGAACGCCTCACGCACGTCGGCGACGAAGAGCTCTGGCTCCTCGAAGGCGGCGAAGTGGCCGCCGCGGGGCATGTCGGCGACTCGACGGAGGTTGAAAGCCGCCTCCAGCCAGGACCTCGGGGACGTGAGTATCTCGTGGGGGTAGCGCGCCACCGCCGTGGCCACCTCGACTCGTTCGTCGACAGGCCCGAGCCGGCCCGCCTTCTTCGACTCGTAGTAGAGCCGAGTCGAGGAGTTGATCGTGCCGGTCACCCAGTAGGTCATGAGATTCGTGAGCAGGTCGTCGCGCCCCACAGCTGTTTCGAGGTTGCCTTCGTGGTCGGTCCAGGCGTGGAACTTCTCGAGAATCCACCCTGCCAGGCCTGCGGGTGAGTCTGTGAGGCCGTACGAGAGGGTCTGTGGCTTGGTGCCCTGGATGGCGGCGTAGCCCGACCCGTTCTCCAGGTAGTCGGTGGACGCGGGCGAACGCGGCCGTTTCCGCATCTGTCATCTCGCCGCCGGTGGCGGGAGGTCCGCACACGGCCATGTTGAGGTGGATACCGGTGAGATGTGCCGAATCGACGAGGCCGAGTTCCGTGGTGATCAGGGAACCCCAGTCGCCACCCTGCCGCGCCGTTCCGCGTGTCGCCGAGACGATCGATCAAAGTCGCCCACGCTTCGGCGACACGACGCGAGTCCCAACCCGGCTCAGTCGTCGGGCCCGATCAGGCATAACCCGGAATCGACGGCGCCACGACGTGGAAGGCGTCAGCGGCATCGCCGCCGTGCGAGACGGATTACACCGAGGACCGATGACGTCGAGGAACTCGACCACCGATCCCGGCCAGCCGTGGGTGATGACGAGTGGTTGGGCATCGGGCTCCGGCGAGAGGTGCATGCACGAAGTGGATGTTCTGGCCGTCGATCGTCGTCGTGAAGTGGTCGAAGGCGTTGAGTCGCTGCTCGGCGGCACGCCAGTCGTACCCGTCGGCCCAGTACTCGCAGACATCACGCAGGTAATGAGTTCGGTGCCGAGGTCCAGGGGTCGCCGGGGGCCACTCGGCCAGCGCGTCGGCGCGCAGACGTGGGCGGAGATCGTCGAGCACGTCGTCGGCGACCTCGACGCGCATCGGTGAGATGGCCTCGGAATCCGGCATCAGCCGACGGAGCGCTCCTTGCCCTCCAGTAGGGCTGCGCATCCTTGAGCACCTTGAGAGCGCCGGACAGCGGCAGCGGGTCCATCTGGAAGTCCACCGACTTCGGAACCTTGAAGCCGCGACGCTCGCACAGTGCCTTGATCCGCGCCCTCGGTGAGCGTGGCGCCCGGCTTCGCACGACGATGGCGTGCACGGCCTCACCCCATTCCGTCGCATCCGGCACCCCGAAGACCGCGGCCTCGGCGACGGCCGGGTGTGCGATACAGCGCGTCTTCGACCTCCACCGAGTACACATTTTCGGCTCCAGACACGATCATGTCCTTGGCACGGTCGACGACCAGGAGAGGGTAGTTTTGCGATCGTTGAGGTACCCGAGATCGCCCGTGTGGTCCCAGCCGTCGCGCAACGCATCGGCCGTCGCCGCAGGGTTGTCCCAGTACTCACGCATGAAGTTCCCGGCTCTGGCGCACACCTCGCCGGTCTCACCGGGGGCACCTCGTCACCATTGGCATCACGAATCGACAGGACGACACCCGGCATGGCCTTACCGGCGGAGCCGAGGATGTCACCACCATCCCGATGGTCGTCGGGACTCAGCCAACTCAGAACGGCTGATGCTTCGGTCATCCCGTAGGCCTGAGCGACTTCGAGATCCGGATAGAGCTCCAGGAGCCGATCGACGGTCGCACGCGGCATCGGTGACGCTCCGTACGCGAGCTGGCGCAGCGACGCGAGCCGCTCGGGACGGAAGTCGGGGTGGTTCAGGAGCATCCCGATCATCGTGGGCACCATCACCGTCTGAGTCACGTCTTGCTTCTCGATGAGGTCGAGAACCGCTCCGGGGTCGAACAACGGGATGAACACCGACGTTCCTCCCGCCGCGGGTATTCCGAGGATCCCACCCATCGACGCGGCGTGGAACATCGGTGTCTGGTGGAGGAACACCTCCTCGGCGTTGAGGCGGATCTGGGACGCGATGTGGTAGAGGTTGAGAATCTCGGCACGGTGGTCGAGAAGAACACCCTTCGGCAGACCGGTGGTGCCCCCCGTGTACATGAGGATCACCGGATCGTCTTCTTCGGGCTCGTCGGGAACGACGGGATCACCCGCGCCGAGCAACTCCTCGTAGTCGATGTCGTGCGGGACGTCGCCCT